>CAWCSI010000001.1:0-92810 GCA_963798135.1 Candidatus Bathyarchaeota archaeon
CCTGGAATAGCTTTAAAATTTGTAGCTTGGGAAATTTGTTTAACCTTCGTTTTAGCGTAATCAACAATGGCCTTTGCGATTACGTGTTCCGAATTTTGTTCCACAGCAGCCGTTAGGCTGAGAAGTTCGCCCTCTGGAATATATGAAATAACATCGCTCACACCAAACTGCCCAGTCGTCAAGGTACCTGTCTTGTCAAAAACTACTGCATTCACATTTCTGATTTCTTCAAAGGCTTTCCGATCTCTTATTAAAATCCCGCTTCCAGCTGTAATCGAAGTTGAAATAGCTATAACCAAGGGAATAGCCAGCCCTAAAGCATGTGGGCAAGCGATAACCAAAACTGTCACCGTGCGGGTGATTGCGAACTGAGTATCTCCCAATGAAAACCAAACGAAAAAAGTTATGACACCAGCCGTTACTGCAACATAAAAAAGAAGTGCTGCTGCCCGATTTGCCAAGTCCTGTGTCCGAGATTTGCTTTCTTGAGCATGTCTGACCAGCTTTATGACCTGAGACAAGTATGTTTCTTCGCCTGTTTTCTCGATTATAATTCTGAGAACGCCTTCTCCATTTACCGCTCCGCCGATTACCTGACTCTTGGTATGTTTATGAACAGGTTTAGATTCGCCCGTAAGCAGCGCCTCGTTCACAAACGACTCACCTTCAACCACTATGCCGTCAGAGGGAATTTTCTCACCTGGACGAATCAAAACAACATCGTTCAACCTCAACTCTGAAACGGGCACATCAATAATTTCACCGTTCTTAACTACATGAGCCAACGTAGGCATTATTTTTATGATCTCTTCTAGCGCTCTCGACGCGCCCAGAACGCTTCTTGCTTCAATCCAGTGCCCCAAAAGCATTACATCGATAAGTGTGGCGAGTTCCCAGAAGAAGTCGTTGCCAACAGGGAAGAAAACGGTTGCAGCCGAAAAGAAAAAAGCCACAGATATTGCTGTGCCAATAAGTGTCATCATCCCAGGACGAAGCTTTCTCAGCTCCTCTGTTAGCCCTTTTAAGAACGGCCAACCTCCATAAACGTAAATGATTGCAGCTATTGAGAGGAGAACATATGCTTGATAGGGTAATGTAATTGCAAAATGAAACCATGTTTGAATGGTTTCGGAAAGAAGCAGAACTGGAATGGTAAAAGCGAGACAAACAAAGAATCGTTTTCTAAACATTTCAGTATGCATGCTATGAGCTGAGGGGTCATTTTTCATTTCTTGCATGTTCATCGTTTTGTGACTGAGATGATTTTCGTGCTGCATGATTTCCACTTCAAGCCACTAAAACATAGGTTGTTCCAAAAAATATGCATTAGTGCCAAGTAATTAGAGATAGTGTCTATATTATAAAAGTAGGGAGCTTCCGCTTCTTAGGCAATGCCAAGCCTTTTTTGACGGAGTTTTTCGTAACCAAGCGGCAACCCACAGGATTCTCAAAGCCAATGCTCGTGAAGATGGAATTCTTGACGCTTAATTTTATAAGCCAGATTAGAGACTGGCGGATCGGTAATAAACTATGGTTTCTGTAGAATTGAATAAAGAAAACAAGTTAAGAAATGGAAAAATAGTCTTACTTGAAAGAAGAAAAAGCAAACCCAAAGGTTCATGAACAAACTTTTCAAAAAACTAGCCCAAGGAAGATGTGTTATTTGGGAAAACATTCGATTTCTTTTGTTTTCCGAGACGAGTGACTTATAGGAATTGGGCAGCTACGTTCGCAATCGGAAAACTCTACGGGGTCTTTCGTTTTTTGAGTAACTTCCACGATATTGGAGCCGCAGCAAATAGCGCACTACCTGCGATCATAATGGCATAATTCATGGCAGGTATTTGTACTGCACTATAAGTTGGCGGCATCATCTCCAACATGAGATTTCCCAATAAGAAAAGGTGCTGAAGAGTAATAGTTATAGCGTTTGAGTTGGAACTATAGTTTTTTTCCAAGAGTTGATTTGCATAAGCTGTGGTTGATACGAATTTCTCAGCGTTCATCTCGCTCATGCCCCCAGTGTTTATCCCGTTTGCACCCTCTACAACTTTGACGTTATCTTGGGGGCTTGACGGAGAAACTGAAACGGATGTAAAGTTTCCGTTGACCACATTTATCTGGATCGCTCTTCCGCTCACAAAACATTTTGCCTTTATTGTATCATTTTGATAATAAATTGCAAGTTCAGCTGCACAAGTAGGGCAGCAAGCCCAATGGGTTACGCCGTTAGGTGTTATTACTTGAATGGTTGAAATGTCTGTTTTGCTGATTGTCATTCAGCATATTTCGCATCTAACTGTTGTTGATAAGGTATTAATGGAGGCGTCTACGCCTCCAGTCAAAAACGCTATTCCGATTATTCCCAAGATTAGTGCGACTGACAAGTTGGTATTCAACAAAACGCCTCAATACTGAACTAAAATTTTATCTATTTGTGTAAGTGTGGTTACAAAATGATCGAACAAGATTTTTTTGGAATGATATACAGGGTATACGCTGATGGAAAGAGAAATAAAAGAAATTAAACCAGAATTATCGACAAAGGCCACAAAATAGAGGGTTAGTTTGAGAACACAGCAAGAAGATGTTCTTAAACCATTTATAGGCACTTTGCGAACAAGTAAGCTCCTGCTTTTGGGTCTGATATTTCTATGACTGCTTTGTCCATAACGACTTGATTGAAAAGATACAATTGAATGGCAGTCATTGATGTCGCATCCGGCGGTAGTGATGTTAGCTATTGAAATGGTATGTTACAGGCAAAATAGTTTTTAGATTATAAAGATTTTGTCTAAAATTAACCCTATCATTAATAATGCAAGATATGGCATTGAGGCGATGAATGCTTTGAATCCATTGGTTTCGGAAGCTGAAAACAGTAAGCCACGGTTTTGAAAAAGAAAGCCGGTTCCAGCCAATATGGCAAATCCCAAGTAAACTGCGCCTGTCAACCCTAGTAGCGGAAAAAGAAAGGAGAAAGCAACCGTTACCACATTTAGCACAAAAACAACCGAAGCTGCTTTGATTAATCCAACTTTAACGGGCAACATCGGAATTCCAGCGATTTTGTACTCTCTTATTTTTTTCATAGCTAGCCCCCAAAGATGACCAGGTGTCCAAAGAAAATCAAGTGTTCCAACAAGCAAAGCTGTTAAACTTAGCGTTCCAGCGGCTGCCGTCCAACCTGCAAAACCAGCGAAACATCCGGCGAAACCGCCGATTACAACGTTCCAGGGGCTTGTGCGTTTGAGCCAAACTGTGTAAATGGCTAAGTAAAAGACGAGTCCTAACGAAAGCATCAGAAATGTTAGTGGGTTAAAGAAGAAGTATGAGAAAGCAAAGCTGGAAACGATTAATGCCGTGCCGAAGGTTAAGGCTTTAGTTAGAGTTATGTAGCCTGAGGGGATAGCTCTTTTTGATGTGCGCGTCATTAGTTTATCAACGTCTCGATCGTAGACGCTGTTTAGGACGCCGCAGCCGCCAGCCGCCAAATAGCCCACGATTGAGAAAGCGGCGAGTTTTGGCCAATCGACTGTTGGGTAAGCAGCTAATAGGAAACAGGTTACTCCAACAAGCAAGTTTAGAAGCGTGACCTTGGGTTTTGTTAGTTCCAAGTATTTGCCGATTTTTTCTTTCATAGTAACCCTTCAAAGTGTCAACCGCTGATTATTACAGAACCGTACATTCCAACTTCCGCGTGACCTGGAATAGGGCAAACATAGAAGAAGGCGGAGCCAGCGTTGTTTGGAGTAAAAATAATAGTTCCTTGTTTGCCCGGTTGAAGTGGATTGGTTGCTGAGCCGATCTCAGCTTTGAAAAGAATGGTAGCCCCAGTTTTTGGTGCGTTGGTTATTGCAAAGGCATGAGGCATCATTCCAACATTTATGACTGTAATGTTGACGACGTCAGTTAAATTGAATCTAAGGGTGGGTCCAGGCGAAGTTAATGTGGTTGGAGTGTTGCCGAAACCGTATTTTGTTGCTGAAATTTCGCCTTCATAGAGAACAATATTAACTGTGGGGGTCTTGTTTGAATTTGGAGTATTGCTCAGTTGGGGCTGAAGATTAAAAACTAACACAATCAGTACAGCGGAGAAGAGAAGTGCTGCAAGAACGATAACCGCGACCAAAGGAAAATATGATTTACGCATAGCCTACATCCCCATACCCATAGTCATCGTCATAGCAGCGGTAACAGCCAAAAAAACGATGCCCACGACGGCAGCGATTGGTAATGTGGCAAGTCTGATTCCTTCATAGCGCAGGTTCTGGTAGTAAAGCGATATCGCGATGGCTTTAATCGAAGCAATCAACATTATCACGAACACAAATATTGATGCTGCGCCGGGCAGTAACCGAACTGCAACTTCTGCTACGGTTGCGATGACCAGTCCAAGCCAGATTCCAATGTAGAGTTTAGTTTCAGCCATTTTTGTCACCTAAATTAAATAGAATAATGGGAAAAGGAACATCCAGACAATATCAACAAAATGCCAGTACAAACCCACGTGTTCAACCGCAACATGTTTGGTGCTGGTGAATCCATTTTGTTGGGCTCTAAATATAAGGTATCCAATAGCCACCAAACCCACTGCAACATGCATAGCGTGCAGACCCGTTAACACATAGTATGAGGAAGCTGGCAGACCGCTACTTATAGTGAAGCCTTTGCCAATTAAAGCGGGCCATTCAAACCCAAGTTTTATCACTAAAAAAGTGATTCCCAAGGCAAATGCACTTGATAAACCGATTTTTAGTCCTTTTATATTGCCCGCTTTTATTGAGGCAAGCGCCAAAATCATTGCTAAACTGCTGGTAAGTAAAAAAATCGTGTTTGCCATTCCAATATACACATTGTGTGTTTCCGTTGCGCTGGGCCATGAACCGCTGTTTACCCGGACATACGCATAAGCGGTGATGAGTGAACCAAAAATCAAGATTTCCGAGGCAAGAAAAATCCACATACCCAGCTTTTCTTTAGGTACGGAGTCAAGCGGAAATGTTTCCTCGACTGCATCTTCTTTGCCAGAGAATTTTTCTTTAGCACCATCTTTGAAAAGTTTCAACACCGAAGCCACAATAATAACTAGCCCAATTACTAGTAGTGGCAGATAAATTGCTAATCCAAGCAGGAATACTGCAACTCCTCCCGAAATTATCAGCGGTAAGTAACTAGTTTTTGCTTTTTTGTCATTAGCTGTCATTTTAAGGGCTCCTCTGTTGTATCTTTGCGTTTTCAGAAGCATCTGGCGAGCTTGTTGCCTCGCTGATGTTGCCTGTCCACTCCATCTCTTTTGCATCCCACGGGTTTGGCTCCGAGGCTTCATTTTTTCTGTAGCTAATTACAAGATTTAGAAGCGTCAGCAAGATGGCTGGTCCAAAAACAAACGCGCCAACTGTAGCATCAAAATTCAAGGATGCCCATCCTGAAGCTACAGTGTAGGTGGATATTCTTCTTGGCATATCAAGCAGGAAGAAGTATGGGAAGTAGAGGGCGTTGAATCCGATGAAGGAAACTACGAAAGTAATTTTGGCAAAGGTTTCGTTGTATTTTCGCTTGGTTATTTTTGGCCACCAGTAATAAAGTCCTCCGATGAGTGCGAAGAGGGCGGTTCCCGCCATCACGTAGTGGAAGTGTCCCACTACCCAGTAGGTGCCTCGGAAAGCGTAGTCTAAAACTGGAAATGCCTGCAAAACCCCTGTGACACCGCCAAGGGTAACCGTAAACACTGCAGCTAAACAATACAGCATCGGCGCAGAAAGTTTTATTCTGGATTTATAAAGAGTTAAAACTAAACCAAGAACCAATCCTTCAAATGGAACAGAAATTGCCATTGTAGTTATTGAAAACGACTGCAGTACATCGTAGTTTACGCCTGTTGTGAACATGTGATGCATCCAAACTCCCATACTTAGAAACGTGACGGCGGCAAGCTCTATAATGAAAATTTTCTTTGCAAAAAGCGGCCTTTTGGCAAATGTTGTAAAAACCTCAGCAATTATGCCTAAAGCGGGAAACACAACAATGTAAACTTCTGGGTGCCCAAAAAACCAGAAAAGCTCATCCCATAAAATGCTACCTCCCGCTGTTGAACTGAAAAACACGGTACCAAAAATTCTGTCTGTGGTCAACAAAGTTAACCCCGCGGCAAGCGGAGGAAAAGCAAAGAGTGCCAATGCCATCGTCATCAAAATTGACCAGGTGAAGATTGGCATACGTGTCCATGTAACGCCTTTTGAACGATTTTTAACGATGGTTGTAATAAAGTTGATTGAGGACATGGTTACGGAAACAGCAAATAACGCGAGTGCCAAAATTGCAAGGGTTGCTCCCGGCTGTGGCGTGAACTGTATAGTGTTAAGGGGCGCATATAATGTCCAACCGGTATTTGCTGTACCGCCTGGAAGAAACACTGAACTTACAAGAAGCAGACCGCTGAAGAGGTACGTCCAGTAGCTTGCAGCGTTTAATCGTGGAAACGCCAAATCTTTAGCGCCTATCTGGAGAGGCACAATATAGTTTGCCAGTCCAGCTCCGAGGGGGGTTAGAACCCACAAAATCATTAGTAATCCATGTAAAGTGACGACTTGGTCGTAAGTGAAGGGGTTAAGGAAAGATAGGTTTGGCTCCGCAAGCTGCGTTCTCATCAGCATGCCCAATGAGCCTGCAACAATCAAAAAGAAAACTGCGGTGACAATGTAGAGGACGCCGACTCGTTTGTGGTTGGTTGTAGTTAACCACTCTTTCATTGAAAATTCATTGTACAATCTTTCAGCCTCCCGTCATTGTTGCGTTTGTTGCAGTTTGATTGTTAAGCCAAGTTGAGAAAGCAGTTGGTTCCATAACCGTTAGAGACGACACCATGTAAGTGTGCCCGACTCCGCAGAGTTCGTAGCAACGGATTGTGTAGTTTAATTGGCTGTTTCCATCGAGCGGCGGAGTTGTTACCCCAATAACATTGTATCTGCCTGGTATTGCGTCGATTTTCACTCTAAAATCCATTAATCCAAATCCATGCATTACGTCGGAGCTTGTTACGTTAAAAATTATACTTTTTTGAGCTGGAACAAAACATTCGCCCAAAGTTGTTGCTCCGTTGGGGTATGTGAACCTGAAATTCCATTGGAAAGCTGTAACATTTATAACTAAACTTTGAGAAACAGGCGGTGGAAACCTAGCATTAGGGGTAAGCTGAAAAGACGCCACACTCAAACTAAACAAGAGAATAATTGAGATTGAAGCGAAAATCACGGTTTCTCTTGCTCGACTTCGGGAGAGTCCAATTTCAGGAATGAATTTTGGTTGTCCTTTTTTCTCGCGGTATTTTACCACAAAAAAAATCATGGCGCTTATAACAATTATGACTGCGATTACTGCTATATAGGCCGCTAAGTTGAAGAGATGATTCCAGTCTGCAGCTGAGGGTGTAAGTGGTTGTGACATTTTAAATCGCTTTTTTAATCAATAAAAGTTTGCATGACTATTTTGTCTAACTGGGAATTAACAGAACTTGAAGATTCATTTGTTTGTGCATGAGGCATGATTCCAACGTTAGAAATATCATAGTTTATGATGTTCGTTCTTTGGTGACTATTGCAGTGCGTTGGGTTGCACATATTTTCCTTACTTCCTATTGTTAGACATTTATTATTCATCTTTAAACAAGAAAATTTATCACTAGCAAAGCTGGGAAGAACTTCTCTTTAAAGTTATGTGTCAACAAGCATACAACCACAAACATGCTTGACGTGATTGAGCACCAAATAAATAATTATAAGAAACAGATTTTCCGAATAACGGCAACAGACAGTGGATGCTCAAAATCTTGTTCCCAAAATTTTGGGGTGTTTATTCCTAAAAAGAAAACCAACGTTCAGGTTTTGGAATCAACTTTTCAAGTCGCAAATGATTGTGATTGTATTTGCACAGTCACAAATAGACATAAGAGCGCTTGATCAATTTTTTTGGGGTAAAAACATGAGCATTAACATGAATGGGTTCACTTACATGAACTCTTATCTCACAACGATATCAATCTCATTAATGATGGTAGCTCTTGGTATAGTCTTGTGCGGAATAGGTTTCGCCCGGCTCAAGACCCCGGAAAGCTTTAAAGTTCATCGCTGGATGATGAGTGTAGCAGTCATTTTAAGTTTAATATCAATTTTCTTTATCATGTTTCCATCTTTATACATTTACTACACTGGAGGCTACAGCGTTACCTCGGGTTTTTCTATTCTTCAGATAATCCATTCAGTGGAAGGTGTTCCTGCCGTTGTCTTGACTGTATTGTATCTCTTCAATGATTTACCTCAGCCTACCCGTAAATGGATGCGGATAACTGCTGCACTATGGATATTAAGTGTCGCACTAGGCGTAGCCGTCTACTACACCATGCCATTTTAGACCTAAACTGACGAAATTCTGTTGTTGGCTAATGTCGACATCTTCCTTATACGGTGAGAGACTTTTGGCTATATCATATACCACCTACAACAAAAACTGGCGAATGACTTGGATTTTGCCGCTTTAATTCTCTTCTGGATAATCGAAGGATTGATGGCTGTCTTCACAGCATGGCTTATCAAAAAGGGCTCGGAAATCAAATCTCCAAAGGACGCTTGGATAGTGCTTTTTCTCATCTCAATGATGGCTCAGATGTTTATCAGCGTTGTACTTTACTTATACTTTCCATGGGCACTCCCCGAAATCGTATTGCTAGGCTCGTTTGTGATGATGGTTATAATATTTGCTTTAGTTGTTCTCTATTTTTTTGGGGAACCCAAAACCTTGGATGGCACTCTAGCGGGCATTGTGCGAGTAAAGTCCATAGTAATCGCGTTAATCATTGCTTTAGTCATCCTGTCTGACGTATTCACGGCTTGGAGCTTGGTACTCGTCGGGGGAACTGCAGCCATAGCTGGCGGCATCCAAGCAATTTTCGCCACGATAACATATTCTTCAAGTTCATTCTGGCTCATTTTCATGATGTCTGCTGAAATGGCAATCACACTTTTCTTCATCAGAAATAGACTGCCAAAGGTATTTAGCTGGCTTATTGCGGCTCAAACTATTATAATGGTGCTCTCTCCAACTGTTATTGAAAATGTTGTCTGGGCTAGTCTCTCTTTAGCTGCCGGCAGCGCCATCATGACTTTCCTTTTCATATACATCCTCAAGTTTCTGCATCAGAACCAGACGTTAAGCAAAGGCATCCTGAACTACCTGATACTCCTAATGCTATCCTATGCCCTCATGATGGCAGGTCAGTTCATCTGGCTTCTCAACGGGGACGCCGCGGTCTTTGCCTTATCCCTAATCGTCGAGATGCTGGTGTACTTAGGCATCGTATTAGACGAAAAGAAGCTTAGTTTATCCAAGACGGTAAATTGGCAGTCAATGCCGTATTGGGTCTTTGGCTTTCTCTTTCTCACATTTGTGGTAGAGTTTTTTATGAGTGGGATAGTTGCTATTCAGGTGTTCGGCCGAGGCTTTTTCAATGGACTCATATCTGCGTCAACAACTTGGCCACTTACGCGAGTATTGAGCGCAGGCGTCTACGTTGGAACGATGGCTATCTTCACGGCGTGGCTTGTGAAGAAGGGTTCTGAAATCAAGACTTTAATGGACGCTGGGGTAGTGTTTTTCCTTCTCTCGATGATGGCTACGATTTTCATAAGTACAGTCCTCTACATTTACGTCCAGGCGTCAATAACACTACTTGAGTTGGTTGCTGCTAATGTGGCCGTAGCAGGCGTCATAGCTTTTGCCATTCTGTTTGCCATTCATAGAGGAAATGAGAATGTTGTGAAGAATAGGTTAGGAAGTACCCGTCCTCTTTTAATTGGGTCAATCATCGCCTTGGTCATTGTGTCCGAGGTTTTTATGGGCTGGACATTTGCATTTCTTGGTGGTACCATACCGATTTCTAATGGTCTCCAGAGCATCTATTCAGCTCTTATTCACTCCTCAAGTTCATTCTGGTTCATTTTCATGATGTCTGCTGAAATGGCAATCACACTTTTCTTCATCAAAGACAGATTGCCCAAGACAATCGGCTTAATCATGGCATCTCAAACAATCATAATGGTCCTGTCTCCAACCGCCATTGCCAACACGGTCTGGGCAAACCTCTCCCTGATTGCAGGGAGCGCCATCATGATTTTCCTCTTTATATGCATTTTCGAGTTCCTATACAAGAACCGAACCATCAGTTCAGGCATACTGAATTATCTTCTGTTTCTCATGCTTGCGTATGCCCTTATGATGGTAGGACAGTTCATCTGGCTTCTCAACGGCGACGCCTCAATCTTTGTCCTATCGATAATAGTGGAGATGGCCGTATACTTCATAATCGTGTTAGATGAAAAAAAAATCATTTCTGTAAATCCTAAACGTTGGCAATCCATGCCGTACTGGGTCTTGGGCATACTCGTTTTGTTGTCCGTGGCAGAGTTCTTTATGGGCGCGGTTCTAGATATTCAGGCATATGGCATAGGCTATTTCACTGGCATAACGTTTGCATTGACATCTGGGTCACTTTTGCAGGCTATAGGCGCGGGCTTTTTCAATTTCATTATTTTCTTCTCTACGATCTCGTTGTCGCCGTGGTACCTTATAATGATGGGTATTGAGATGGGCGCGCTTGTAGCTCTCAGAATAAAGTATACACGAGAGCTTGAAACGAAGATAATGTTTGTACTTATGATTCTCGCTTTCGGGCTATACACTATACTTATACCTGCTTTCTTAATGCCTACCGAGGTCCTTAGACAGACCCCCTGGTTAGGCTGGGCTATGGGGATAGGAAGCTCAGGAGCCATTGGTCCAACTGTCTTGTTAGCGTTGCTCGGCACGTTTCTTTTCAGCGGCATCCTTTCATTCTTTTTCGGTAGCAGGCAACTTTGCTCTGTAATGTGCATGGCGCCCCTCATGTATCAGGGGACAGCTATAGATGCCATGAGGTCATTTAACGAAACCTCTCGACTTGGGCGTAGGCTGCTTACGAACAAAATCTCATCCTTCTATAAGGTCGCCGCATCGCTGGTGTGGGTCTCGCTGCTTGTTGCAGGCGTATTGTCTTATCTGACATCCGTAGGAATTTTAGATTTCTCTGTCTTTGGCATGGACCCCTCTTTTTTCCTCTATCTATTCTACTTTGGCTTTCTCTGGTATGTCCTTTGGATGCTGATGCCGTTTGTCGGAACTTACGCTTGCGTCTCTACCGGTATGTGCAGCTGGGGAACTTTTAACCAGTGTATATCTAGAGCTGGGTTATTTAGGCTAAAGGTGACGGAAAGGGCTATCTGCAGCCGCTGCCCGACATGGGACTGCGCGTGTGTCTGTCCCACGGGGCTCACGGATTTGCCGTCAGAATTTATTGCTAAAGGCGAGTATAGAAACTACAAATGCATTGGCTGCGGAAATTGCATCTCAGCTTGCCCATACCAAATTATGTCCATCTACGATGTAAGGCACTGGTTGAGGAAGAAATTTCGCAAATGGAATAAAAGTATGCGTTGAAAACAAGAAAGAAACAGAGCAAACCGCATCCTCCCTTTTTGTTCTGATTATTTCTGTTAAGGGTAACAAGGACTGGCATAGAAAATTCACCTCCTGTACAATTTCAGCGCGGAAGATTCGACACGTTTCTTAAACAACTATCTATTTTGAATTTTAAACCTATTTGTCCGCTTTCTTAGGTGGAACGAACTCTAAAAGATGGGTTCTAACAAGTTAGTGTGAGTGTTGAATGCGTTGAGGTTGTTGAGGACCGACTAAGCATTAACATAAAAACGGCAGGACGTTTACTCGAGATTTCTTGTTACAATTATTCTTGCTTTCTTAGTGACATTCATAACAGGTACCATTGGAACGGGTTGTCTATCAGTGGTTTTCATAACTCCAATTGCTTGCCTAAGTATCGTTTTCATTTATTGTTGTCGAAGAAAAAAGAGCTGGAGTTACGCAGGCGCTTCAATTTTTGGAGCCTTTTTACAAGACCAAGGACCTCAGATAAAACTTTTAATGCTTTGCCCTGATTACTAAACGTGCACGCTAGTATACTTAATCCTCATAAAAACAACAATTATGGCCTAATATTCTTAAAATTAATAATCTTTGCGCTAAGTTATAGGGAAGTCAAGCTTTACGTCACTTAACGCGCTTCAGATGGTTTGGGGTACGCCAGGACTGGCTTCAAAAAAAATTACTGATAAATTGGAACTAGGATCCCCCACCCAGCGCCTAGAGAAAAAAAATCAGAAGTCAAGTTTTAAGAAAAGTTTTGAACCATTTTGGGTACGGAGACGGGCCTTCAAACTTGATCAAAATTTGCAAAGATTAGTATTATTCAATGAGTTTGATTAAGGGACTCATACCGTGTAGGGGTTAAGTCCGGTACATAGAGACTTAAACCGCTTCAGACTCGAGTCCAAGCATAGGAATATTTCAATAAAATAAAAAAAAAGAAAAGAGATGTTTTGTTGTTTACTTTTTTACTTTTTCCTGAGCATTAAGACTGTTGCGATAGCAATTGCGATGATTATGGCAATTATTGCAACGACAATGTATGTCATTAAATCAGTCGTAGTTACTACGTTTGATTGCGCTGTTGCTATTGGTGCTGTTGTTGATGTTGGTCCAGCAAATATAGAGGCTTCAGCAGATGATGGATAGTACGAGTTTGATCCTGCAAAGTTAGCGATGACTGTGTAATTGCCTTCGATGTCTGGAGTCCATGTCATTGTGTACATGCCGCTTGCATCGCTTGTTGTGCTTCCGATTACTCTTAAGTTATGGTTGCTATCGATGACACTTAAGGTAACAGGAACACCTGTGATGTTATTTGGCATTACTTGCTGCTCATAAACTGCTTCCATAAACGGCGTCATACTAGCGTCAGAAACGCATGGTAATCCATTGGGGAAGTTAGCTGCGGATGCTTCTTGCTTTGAACCAGCTGATATGTCCGTTACCGTGCCGCTTATCGTTATTGGCGTAGAAGTCGTTACCCCAACATTGGGTGCTGTAACAGTTGTTTTGCTTGGCCCCATGCCATAGGCGTAAATTTGGTTGTCGTATGAGCTTTCTGCTAACATAACTCCATCGGAAATAGCTGTACCTCCGTCAACGTCGAAAGCCATTATGCTCCACACAGGATTGCCATTAGTCAGATTTATTGCCAATTGACTGGCTCCGCGGAACAATGGCGGGCTGTATTCGTGTCCTTCGCCAAGGAATAGCATTCCATCAGCAATAGCGCCTGGATTTCCGAATTGCCAAAGTGGCCACACACCATATGGAGTATCAGATCCGGCTGCGCCTGAAAGTGAATTCGTGCTAGTTTGCCACTGGATTACTCCTGTTTGTATGTTGAGGGCATAAATGTCTCCTCCAAAGGTACTTATGTAAAGCATACCGTTAGCGACTTGACCGTAGTAGCTGCCAATGCTATTATATGGATCGGCGTTTGGAAGTGTCATTGGACCCCAAAGTTTTGCCCCTGTTGTAACGCTGTAACCTGTGCATACAGCTGTATCTTGGTTGATTTCTACGAAGACTCCATTTGATGTTTGTGAAAAATCAACTCTTGTATATGGTGTTTCTGTCTTGTTAGTTATCCATAGTTGTTGCCCCGTATTTGCGTCGTAGCCTGCTTCGATGATGAAACCAGAATTAAAGCTTGGACCTCCTGCAGAACCTATAGAGTTCATAACTAGTACACCGCTATTGAAAGTAGGCGCGCCAACGCTGTAAGCTCCACCCGGAAGTGCTAGATTCGACGGGAAAGCGACACCTGAAATGTTGGTCGCTATTGGCATTGCCCACATTATTCCCAATGCAAAAGGAATTTGCGCATTTTGTGTAGGTCTCCACATCCATGCCGCGGGTCCGTTGGTTCCAGCAATTATGTCCTGAGTTGAGTTCCAGCATTCCAGCATGACACCACCAGGAGGAGTAGTGACACGTACGCCTTGGATTATTTGTGTGCCAGCAGTAGCGTTGACATAGTAGCCTATCAAGTCTCCACCATCGTCTTCGATTAACGGCGATAGAGCGGTACCGTTGACAATGCTGAGAACATAGTTTCCAGTCATAGCATCAAACATGTTCCAGGTAGTTCCAATAGAGTTAATTCCAGCAGGAGTTCCTGTGCTCCATAAGTACGCTAGGGCTCCATATTGATTGGGTGTCAAGTAATTGAGCGTTTGACCGCATCTTAGAGTCGTTACCAAGCCTGATGTCGCTAGAGCAGTTTGTGCAGAAGAACCACCGCCGTAGTTTGTGGCATCTTTAGTCCAAAGTGTTTGTCCAGTCTTCAAATTTATGGCTGCCCAGCCTGTTGGGTTTAGTGAACTTCCAGGGTATTGTTCGTAGTAGAGGACGCCATTCAAGATTATTGGCTGGAACATTCGTTCATACTGCCTGGTCGCATAGTAATTGCTTGTATCACTTCCACCAAATTCTCCGCCGATTAAGCCTCCGAATGCTGCAGGCTTTGTCCACAAGATGTGAGCTGTTGTTGGTGCGGTGGTGTATGGATTATAATTTCCTGTTGCATTGTACATTCCGGTAGCTGCGCTAAATAATACACCGAGTCCAAGCCAGTTACCGCTAATAGTATACCAATTGTCGTTGACCGATTGAATAGGGCGTGTCCAGTAGTTTGATGGAAGAGGAGTTTGAGGAAGAAGTGGTATCGGTTCTTGTTGTACTGTTAGAGTTGCAACATTGCTTGTGCTGGGTTGATAATAATCGCCTACATACGCTTGTGCAGCCGCAGAAAAGCCAGTCGGTGGAGGATTGATACCTGCTAAAGTTTGTCCTGGGTAACTCATTTGGAATGTGTAGTTGCCTGCCATGCTCGGCGTGTATTCGGTATGCGTTCCGCCTGTATCATCCGAACTAAAAGGCCCAAGTGTTGTACTGGTTCCATCTGGAAGTGTAACTTTTATCGTCATGCTGTTCCATTTGTCACCATAAATAGTGCCTGCTGTTGGAGGGGGTATAGCGAGCCAGAAACCAACGTTAACCGATTGACCTACACCAGCCGGATTAGGCGCAACGTTACAAAAAGCATAGGTAGGAATATTCTGAGGAGGATTATGTGCGCTAGCATTTGACAGCAGTGTGGTCGAAGCAGACATTGAAAGCATAAGGAACATAAGAATCGTAATTCCAATTTTGGTTTTAGTTATTTTCATTATTCTTTTCTCCATAGGGCGATTATTTGTTTAAGATTTGTTTATAAGTTTTTTTTAAATCACTGAAAATTGTAAAACAAAATCGTTAATCTTGCGTACTTTTATGCGAAAATGTATTATTTTATTGAAAAAAATTAAGTTGCATTTCAACAAAGAAGTTTAGACATGGCGTTTAGTTTATGTATCGCACAAATAGAACTATAGCCATGAAAGAGCTTGAAGAAATAGACATCAAAATTCTTAAAATTCTTCTAAAAGATGGACGAACTAACTTTACCAATGCGGCCAGACAATGCAATGTGTCAAAAGATGTCATCTGGACACATTACAAAGAGTTGAAAAAGGCGGGCATAATTGTCGGTGCGACCATTCAATTTAATTTTCAAAAATTTGGTTACAACGGTTTTGCTATGATAATGCTTAATGTAGACTCGCAAAATCTTAATGATGTTTTTGGTCGCGTCAGTACTATTCCTGATGTCTATGCCTTTCGATATTATAATTCCACTTATAATATTGCAGCAATATCTACATTAAAAAGCCTAAGGGATTTAGAACGTGTCAAACAGGTCATAAACAAAGAAAACAAAATAAATGAGTTTAAAACGCAACTTTGGATAGATGTTAGAAATATACCAGAAAATATTTTATCAGATCCTGAAAGTCAAAATGACGTTACTGACCCCCCAGTAAATACTCAAAAAAATTTTGCAAAGATTGATGAAATTGATATGCAAATAATTAATGCGCTTACTATAAACGGTCGTTTAGCTTTCAGAAAAATAGCTCAGCAAATTGGAACCACAACAGCGACGGTAGCAAGAAGATACGAAAAGCTTAAGAAAAACAATTTCATCAAGGTTTCAATTCAAATTAATTTTTTGGAAATGGGCTATCAAAATATTCTAGAAATTAGTTTAGCACTTGCGGACCAAAATGAAGCAAATGAAATGGCCAACACGTTATCTGAAATACCCGGGGTAACCTATCTCGTAAAAATAAGTGGAAACTATGACATGTCGGTTGTTGCTTTGGTAAAGGATTGTAAGAACATAGTTGAAATTAGTGACCAAATCATAAAAATACCGAATATTAAAAGAATGGAAGCAACACTAAGGCGACTTCCAGCTGTTTGGCCGGGTCCACGCCAGTATATATCTACCTTTTAAAAATGGTAATTAGAAAACAGTCATTTCCTTATTCTTACTATTTTTCGCTTTTTCATTCTTTACTGGTGAATTGGTGCGGGATCCCCCACCCAGCGCCCAGAAAAAAATCAGAAGTTGAGTGTCAAGAAAAGTTTTGAACTATTTTAGGTATTGGGAGGGGCGCCTGAAAATAGGTCAAAATTTTCGAAATGTAGTTATTTAGTTAATTTTGAGTTAGGGACTCATACCCGTTTGGGCGTAAGTCCGGTCCGACTCACCCTTTTTTAGATAATGTTGTAACGACGGTTTAAACGACGGTGTCAAGCTATCCCTCGGCACCGCCCATTAATTTAAAATTTTAGAAGAGCGCTTTATAAAAAAGTTCATCATATTAGTAATATGGAGGGTATGTTATGACTATCATTGAATGCCCTTTTTGCGATGAAATTCTTGAAGTTGAAGCACCTGACAGATTTCACATAACGTTGTCAACAAAGCCATTACCGAAAAGTTTTCAAGGCGACATAGTTCAAAAGCAAGTAACCTGTAAAAACGAGAATTGTAAAAAAACAGTTATTCTCTACTGGATTGCTCCAATAGAGTATTTCACCGCGATAAGATGAGCTTAGCTAAAGTTCTGATTTTTTAATCAAATAGCGTTCGCTTTGAACATTGAAATTTGTTCCATGTTTAAATGAAAAGTTATAGATTACCCTACAAAATCAAGATTTTGCGTAAGCCTGCAAATAGTTACAATGGCATTTGTTTTTCTTACATGCTATGATTATTTGGTTTCAGCCACGGGTTTGGTTTCGTATTTAAATGTGCTTAGGCAGACTTTGCAACGAACAACATTTTCTTCAGGATAAAATAGTCCTTCTCCGCCTACGTCGTGAATTTCGTTTTTATGAATTTTGAAAATCAATTCAGCATTGCAGTTTGGACAGTTTTTTCTGACAATATTATATCCTCTGACTCCACGTTCAAGCTTAATATCTATTGACATTTTATTTACCTTCTCTAAAACTATTTCCCATCTTAAAATTTATTAGATATTCTATTTAAATTTAGCGTAATTTGGAAATTCACCAGCAGACAAATTGAAAAATACGGTTAGCTCTACTGAACAGTTTACGTTTATTTTTTGCGGATTAATCTATATAAGAAAGGCACAACAGAAATGTTTTAGGTGAATTAATTGCTTTTAGTGAGAATGTCAATTTGGCATTTCAAGGATGGAAAACGGGAAGAAGCTTTTCCAAAGATAGATAATGCTCTGGAATATTCGGTTCAACGTACGCCAGGATTTCGGGGTTTTATGACTTTGCTGCCAGTTGATGACCCAAATAAAGCAACAGTCTTAACGTTTTGGAAAGATACAGATTCGTTAAAGGCATCGGAAATGGGCGTTTTAGCAAAAACCATTATTGAAATCGAAGAAATGATTAAAGGTAAAGTTGAAGTAACAAATTATAACTTGAATTCATCAAAATTTATACTTGGTCCAGAATGAAAGCAATAAATTTTCTCCTTTTCCATTTCTTTATTCATTAGAAATTTTCTTGTCGGATATTTTCTCTATCTATTTATTATAACAAACACGTTTTTAGACTCTTAACTATGGGTTCCTTGAAATAAAACGCACAAAAGTACTAAGCCCAGCGAAATGGCCACTGGGAGCGCTGAAAAAGCTCTGTAGAGAATACACGGTAATTTTTAATTTCAGGTGGATGCTCAATTGAATTTTCAACTCTTTTGAGAGCTTGGACGAATACTTCTTTTTCAGACCTGTTTAATGCTTCTTCATCTACCCATAGCGTAAGGATTGTTACTGCATTCCGATCGCCATCATCGATCAATGATATGGCTCCACGAAAACCTTCGGTTTGATGTGCTAAAGTATTAAGAACAACGTCGAGCTCCGAAAAACCTTTTTCACCCATACCTTCTTTGAAATGCCACACAGTCATCCTTGCTAAAACCAAAAAATTCACCTAATTAAGAAAAGTCTAGAGATGTACTTCAACTTTTCGAAATTGCCAAGTCGGTACACTTAATTTCCGTTTTTCCTCTGTGGCTTACATTTATTTATTTGATTTTAACATGCTAAAGTGAGGATTTTGTATGGAACTTGATGCTTGTGTGAAAGGTAGAAGAAGCGTAAGATGTTACACAAAAGAACCTGTTTCAAAAGAGCAAATTGAAGCCATTCTTGAAGCTGGAACGTGGGCTCCAACTGCAATGCACAGAGAACCTTGGAGGTTCATCATTATTGAAAACGAGGAATTGATCAAGTATGTTTCTGAGGAAACTAAAGTAGCAGTTCAACAGATGATGCCGCCTTTAGCTGAGAGATATAACACAAAAGAGGACATAATTTGTTACAATGCGCCCGTGCTGGTATTGGTTTGTGCAGAAAAAGATCCCCAATGGAGCACAATGAATCTTGTGGACAGTGCTTTGGCAGCTCAAAACATGTTTTTAAAAGCATGTGAGCTGGGGCTTGGAACATGCTATATGGGATTTGTCAGTTTACTCAACAGCAAACCAGATAT
This sequence comes from Candidatus Bathyarchaeota archaeon, assembly GCA_963798135.1. Classification (GTDB taxonomy): domain Archaea; phylum Thermoproteota; class Bathyarchaeia; order Bathyarchaeales; family Bathycorpusculaceae; genus Bathycorpusculum. The sequence goes on from CAWCSI010000001.1 coordinate 18,913, forward strand.
TCTTAAGAAAATGGGTGTTCCAGAAAACTACGATTTAATGGTACCATTCATCCTCGGTCATCCTTCACAAAAAGAACAAGGCGAAGGCAAAAGAAAGAAACCGAATATAGTGAAATGGATTAAGTGATTGCAGCAGATTAACATGAGCCATTACTACAAAAGATGTCAAATGTTACTGCCAATACTAAACTTTTTTGTTAATTACTGAAAAAATTCTTCCCTGTGTTTTTATTTTTTTCTATCTGGAAAATTGCGTGTCGATTTTTCTGATACATAATCCGTTTTAATTTTCCTCGATTTTTGGTAAAAATATGGGTAATCCTTAAGAAAGACGCAGTAAACCGCACTATGATATGAACCATAGAATTCCCGCTAGAAGTTCACTAATCACTCAAACCGGATTTGATGTTATTGTCAAGATCGCTTTTTGATTCATTAAACAATTTTATCCGCAAGCGTCATCGATTAATAATAATCGCGTGGATAGTTGTTGTACTTCTTTCGCTTGTTCTTATCCCCAGCTTCTTTGGCGCTGTTTCATATAACTTAACAGGCGGGTTTGGAGCACCAGCAAATACTGAATCACAAAAAACAGCTAACATTATATCGGCACAATTTCCATCGTCATCAAGTAACAGCGGCAACGATAGCATCCTTGTTGTGCTTCAAGGTGTTTCCGTCTATTCTTATTCATTAAAACAGAAGGCGTTAGCGCTCAACGATACCTTAGCTGGTGACAGCGAAGTAGGCAATTATACTGGGGAATCAAGCCTTTATTCTCTAGAAGCTAGTCTGCTTAACTCTTCTTTACCTGAAATAATTAACCAGACGGCAGGCCTACAATCAAACATAGTCACAATTAATTCAGGACTATTCATGTTGCAAGGCAACTTATCACATTTAAGTACAAATCTGTTTCAACTCCAAGATGGTATAAACCAAACAGCTCAGTTAGTTTATGGTATACCGGCTGTATTTGTGGGCGCCTGGCAAGGAATAAACGTAACTGATCCATCTATCGCAAACATCGAAGCGAATGCAACCACTTACAGCTTAACATCCAATTTTGGAGGCAACGCTCAGTCAACAGCATATTATATGGCGTTTTTCGGCGCATGGAATGCCAGTTTCCAAGCCCTTCCTAGCAACACAACCGTACCTGACCGTGAAGCTTTTGCCATAAACCAATCGGTTGCAGCAATGGTAAGTAGTGGACAGCTTGATGCTCAAACAAGCCAACTGGTAAACACTGTTGCATCAGGCTTAAACGTTAATAATTGGAACCAAAATACTGCAATTCAAAATTTGACAATTTCATCTATGGTATCAAGTATCCCATCCGAACTAGCTTCGTCGCTAGGAGATTCACCGCTCGACATAGTAAATCAACTCTACAGTTTTGGGCAATCTCCATCAAACGCGACACTTGGAAATTTTGCCATATCGCTTTTGGAAAAAAGCTATTCAAACTTAACAGCCGATAGCACTGGTTTCACAACTGATGATTTAATGCATTCTACTTATGACCTAGGAGTTGCTCCTAACAATAACCAAACATGGAACCTATCTTGCGATCTCATTTCAAACGCTACCCAAAGCACCTTCAAAGACTCACCACTCTTCACAATAAACAGCACATCTCTAAGTAGCCTACTATCCACGCTTTCACCCAACGCAACAAACGTCGATACAAATCTTGCCATAAACAACTTTACTGCTACACAACCATACGCAAACTACCCATATGTCCCCTCAAGCGCTTTAACGGGACATTTTATCAATTCCCAAAACGACACAATGCTAATAGTACTTGATTTCAATTCCAGCCCAGACCAAAACACCATAACAAAAGTCGAATCAGACATACAAAACTCTGGATTACCCAACTTTGGAACTGTTTACGTAACAGGAGGATCAGTTTTAACTAAAGACCTAGAAAAAGCATTCGTACCAGCCCTAGAAATAACTATTGGACCGGGGATCGCTATTTCACTTTTAATTGTTGGTCTTCTGTTTTTCGCGCCAGTTGCAGCTTTGATTCCAGTTCTTCTCGGAGGCATTTCAGTTTCTGTCGCTCTCGCAGCCATCTATGGAGCTATCGTAAAGATTGGACACGGAAATTTGACCTTTCTTACACCAACATTGACTGTTCTATTGATGCTGGGATTAGCCGTAGACTACTCTGTATTGCAATTAAGGCGCACGAGAGAAGAGCGGCGCAAAGGCAAGTCCATCGAAGAAAGCGTTGGCATTTCACTAAAGTGGGCAGGACAGGCAGTACTAACCGCAGGCTTAACTGTAATAGTAGCATACATCGTCATGGCGGTAGCTAATGTTCCCATCTTCAGCGATGTTGGAACAGCCATAGCGCTAGGTGTTACAATTTTGCTTGCAGCATCACTCACATTGTTGCCAGCAATTGAGATTGCCTTAGGCGACAAAATATTTTGGCCAGGACTAAAGAAAGCTGCCAAAGCGAAATCTGATCCAAACCAGACATTCCTTAGACGATTGGGCCATAAAACACTCAAACGTAAAGTTCCAATTATAATCATCATCAGTATTGTTGCATTAAGTGCTTTTGTTGTTGTATATAATGCGCCAACAAACGAGGATTTTCTAAAGCTTATGCCAAACTTCCAAAGCAACCAGGGGCTCACCGTTTTATCTGACAGTTTTGGAAGCGGAACAATATCTCCAACTTATATCATCATAACAACTCCTACCCCCATAGTATACGGAAATAACCAGTTTAACCAAACTTTACTAAATCAAATTGACCAAATCACAAATGCTGCAACGACCTCCAAAGGTGTAAACACTGTTACAGGTCCAACAAGACCCTTCGGAAATCCATTCAACTACTCTTCAATAGAAAACATGCCTGCAATCCTTTCCACACAATACGAGAGCCAGATGATTTCGGCAATTGGAAATGATAACAAAACCGTGGAGATTACAGTGAGTCTTTCAGATCGAGCTGCCAGTTCAGCAGCTAGCGATGCGTTAGTGGGCATGGAAAAGAACATCAGCCAAGTACCTCTTTTAGATGGTGTAAAAGTTCACTATGGAGGAGAAACTCAATCTGCTTATGATAACCACAACTTTATGGCGAATCTGATTCCTGAAGTTGTTGTAATCCTTGCGGCAGCAGTCTACGTGATACTATTTGTACAGTTGCGATCAGCCTTCACACCTATTCGATTAATAATCACTATCCTTTGCAGCGTTGTTTTTGCATTAGCCATCACTTCAATCGTATTCTATTTTGCGCTTAACCTTCCAATCTTGGATTTTGCACCCTTATTTGTTGTTGTAACAATGCTTGGCGTCGGAATTGACTACGACATATTCTTCCTGACTAGAATTCGTGAAGAGGTTCTCAATGGCAAAACAGACAATGAAGCAATAGTAACTTCTATTGACAAAGTTTGGGTAACCATCCTTGGCTTAGGGCTTGTACTAGCAACGGTGTTTGCATCGCTAATCATAACGGGTATTCCATTGCTTCAAGAAATCAGCCTTGCCGTCGCTGCAGCCATTGTAATTGATGTTACAGTTGTGATTCTTTTCTTTGTTCCAGCATTGATGGGGTTAGCACAAAGAATCAACTGGTGGCCATATAAACTGCCCAAAAATAAAAATCAGGAATCGACATCTAAAGACCCTGAAGTAAGCTAAAACAAATATGAAAGAATCTTGGCTACAAAATGCCAAACTAATTATTTTTTTTCGCGAGATATAAACGCTTAGAAAAAAAATGAAGTGCTATTTTTGGTGCAGGTCAAGGAAAGGAAATGTTGTTGTTGAAGTTTGTTTTCTGCGTAACTGTTATAGCTATTGTGGATGGGGTTAGTGTCGACTTGGTTTCTATGAGCATTATTTTTTTGGTTTCTTTTCTCCTTTGGGCATTACAATCCCATCATTCAGGCATCCATAAATTACCGCTTCACCTTCCAAAAACAGTCCTCCTACGTAGGCACACGTAACAGCGTCAAGTTCATGATCGCTCATTTGACTGCTTAGCCCTTTTAAACCTAAATTTTCAAGGCCTGCTTTTAGTTTCTCAAGCCCTTTCTGTTTTCTTTCAATCCCTAACACATCTTGGGCACCACCCGGATACGCTTCAACGACAAGAAATTTTTCTTCTTCAAGAATCTGTTTCAAGCATATGCCTCGCTCAGTCAGTTTTCTCATGGGGCCAAGAGTTACTGGAAAGAATTTTATTCGTTTTTTCAAAAGTTCCCTGTCGCAATCTCTTAAGTGATTGCCGTTTCGTTCGTTTAGCGATTTTCTTCCAGGAGGTAAACTCAACGGTGCATCGATAGCTACAATTTTGGGTTTAATTTCTTTTATTCTAGAAAGAATTTCTGAATCTGTATAGATTAGTGCAGTTTCTACTTTTTTGCCTAAAAGTTTGCAATATCCGGTTGGCCGTGTTTCAACTCCAGCCAAATCTAAACCAATAATCGACATTATGCCTTCATAAAAATTTAGGTGACTAATAATTCTTCCATAAAGAAATTGAAAAATACTTTGTTCTTCCCCGCAATGGAAGGGTTTTAGGGCTTGCTTATTAACCAAAAACGATGGATTTCTCAGTAATTTACCATCAAAAGAGCGGTTTTTTAGCCCTATTACAGGCAAGGGATAGAAAGTGTTTTATGTACATCCATATGATAACATTGAATCGTAAGGGATAATCATGGCAAAATGCCCAACCTGTGGAAAAGAAGTTAAAACCGCTACAAAAACTTGGAAGATGGCTGGAAAACCAGACAAAAAAGGAAAAAGAACGCAACTTACCATAGCGCTATACAAATGCTGTGATAAGAGTTTCCGCGAAGTCTTAGATAAGAAAAAGATCTAAACATAATATCTTCCAGTTTCTTTTTTCTATTTTTTCTATTTTATTTGTTCTATGGTTGTTTAATTAATACTACAAACGTTTAATTGCTCGCTTAACTGCCAATCCCTTGAAGAAGAAGCTGGGAAAATTAACATCTGGTTATTACAAGAAACGAGACCATGCTCAAATTATCGCAGATATTCGTTATTGTAAAAAGAACTCAAACTGAACCACGCGTAAGGCGTCAAACAAATATTTCTTATGCTGTATTCCAAAGCTGCATTGTTCAATTTCTTGTTAAGAAATCGCGTATTCGCGTGAGTGAGCTTAACATTTAATCAATCAAAGTGCAAACCGTTTTTTTCCCATCCAAAACAGAAGCTACACGCTGGGGAAACAACCCATTTACAACAAAGCAGCTAATTTTCATTTTTGCAAGAAGTTTCGGCAAAAATGTATCTACACTTGTTCGCTTGCCAATCGCGTCAAGTTGCTTAGCTGATAACTCATTAATCAATTGAGCATCTGAAAAATTTTTTGGATCACATGTGAAAATTCCATCAACATCGGTTATTAAAACAACTTTGGTTATTTGGAGTTGGCTTGCAACGTAGACAGCAATTGAATCTGAAGTTACCTCCCAAGAGTTCTCCAGAGGATCACTATCTAATAGAAGATTTGAAGGCAAAAAAATAGGCATCTTACCTAAACTAAAAACCTTCTGCACCTGACAAAGTTGATTAATCGCTTGTGAACCCGCAATCAAATCAGACAGCAAAAAACCATATTGATCCATTCCTAAAATCGCCATCCGATGCGAAACTTGATTTGATAAACTAAACCGTTTATCCAAATCTCGTGCAACATCAGCGAATTCGCCTCCTCCTGGAACTACAAGGAGGTTATGCTTTTTGGATAATTCACTTAACTTAATACATAAAATCTTTAGATTCTCAGGGTGCAACGCTAAGCTGCCACCAATCTTTACAATTATGGCATCCATGTAACGGTTTCCCCTTCAAGTTTGCTTGCTGCCATTAAGGCAACTCCGAAAGCTGGAGTAGCTAAGACAACGCGGTTTTCAATTAAGGTTGCTAAATCAATTATGGTGTCAACTCTGGCTTTTTGTGCAGCTTGTCGTGCAATAAAGTCTTTGCCAAGACCCGTAACAACCACTGGAATTGCTTTGGAAGTCAATGTTTTCGCGTAAGAATAAACTTTACTTAAGCCGGCAGCTACCTGTGTAACTTGTTTTTCACAAATGTATTTTGCCATATCTATAATTTCTTGTCTTGTCAGCATTTCGGTGTCAGCGCAAACCACCCGAGCGAGACGTGCTAAAGCTTCAGGAAATGCATTTCCTCGACCATCCGCCGTTTCACACGAATATTCATGTTCAGTAATGTTTCCCAAGATTAAGTGAACATCAGCCGATAACGCAAACAATTCAGAAGCAACACAGGCAACTCCGTTCTTTATGGGAATAGAATTGACAATTGCTGCAACATTGGTTCTTAAACTGCCAGTATAAACAAGCTCTCCATTTAGAAGTTTATCTAAATCTGTCTTGCCCTTAGCAACAACCTGCCCATTAATTATTGGGATAATACTAGCGCTTGTACTTCCCACATCGACAACAACGCAATCTTTGATCTGCTGAGAAACCAACCATCCGGTTGCAGCCCAATTTGCCGCAGCAACCCATAGCGGCTTATGTTCCGCCGCGCTAAGCTCCTCTAGTTTTACATCGGTATTTAACACGTAAATATTTACATCAGGAAAAGCATCTTTGACTCCGGCTAAAATTTTAAGAACACCTTCACGTTTTGTTGGGTAAACATCAGACAATTCAGCCGTCATTGTTACGCCTAAACCATCTAGTCTGCCAACGCCTAACCGATTCTTAAGCGACAAAAGAACTTGGGCAAGTTTTTCTGGTTCTTTCCAAATAGGAAAATATTCCGTTGCCACTTGGACATCCGCCAGCTTACATTTTTGTGTTCGTATAAAAGCAGCTTTAGTGTTGGCGCCTCCAATGTCATAACCCAACACGTCCACCAAAGTTAGTCACCCTTACTGATAATGTTAAGAACATGCTTCTTGGCTTCTTCTAAGCTAAATCTTGCAGTTTCCAATGAATCTCCATGACCAATAACCAACAAACAGGCTGTATCATTTACGTTAAAAGGCGGCGAAATGACTTCAGTTAACTGGGCAATTTTTTCAAAAGCATTAATTGTTGGAGATTGCGTTATGGTTTTTGAGAAGCAAGCGTAGCTAATTGTTTTGGGTTTTGTTGGAAGCCCTTCTTTCAAAGTTGCATTAACTACCGCTTGGGCTACATTGAAATTGGCAACTCGGCTTAAACCTACATACGAGGTAGTTAATCGGGGATTGACATCCACCACAAATACCTTATCGTTCGTCAAAACTAAATCAACACCTACGTACCCTCGTAAACCCTCAAAGCAATTTGCAACTTTCTCGGCTACGTCAAAGGCATCTTGCTTAAGTGAGTGATTAAAAGGGACAGCGCCCCCTTCGTAACTTGAATTCTCTTCAGGCGAACCAAACTTAATTGTTTGATGGTTTAAGCTAATTGCTAACGCTTTATCTTTCGTGCATAGCAGACTTACGCTTGCAGCTTCACCTTCAACGCACTCCTGAACAATAAAATGGTCTTTAAAAAATTCGGCTTTTATTCTTTCAACAGCCTTCACTATTTGACCTTCGTCTTCAACTTTACTTAAGCCGCCGCAGCCAACGCCATCAACAGGCTTGAAAATCAATGGATACTGCAAAACTTTTTTGACAGACTCCTTAACTTTTGCAAAATCATCCGTGACGTCGAGCACAATTGTTTTGGGTATTGGTATCTTATTTTTTTCCAAAACTTTGTTTAGAACTATTTTATCCGCAACTTTCTGAATAGCGCCGGATTCACAATTAAGCGAAATTTTTTCCGTTTTTTCAACCAACTCTACAAGAGACTGCAGAATATGATTTGTTTCAGGTGCTATAATGAAAACTGCATCATTGATTTTGGCAATGTTTGCCAGAAAGTTTTCGGTTTCGTGAGAATAAAAAATGGGCACAATAAGGTCTGCAGCTATGGGCGGGTTTAATTTTGAAATTCTATCATCAAGAAAGACAGTAGTCTCATGCCCTGCTGCTTTAAAATCAGAAACAATTGTTTTAAGCATTCCAAAGCCTTCGGCTAGAACGGCAGTTGGAATCGGCTGCCCTGCGAACCCGCCTCCTGAAACATGTTCGTAAATTATAATTCTCAAGATAGAAGCGCCTTCAAGGATGAAGCCTCGCTAAGCTTAAAGCTTTTTGATTTCAGTTAAATCTTTCAGAAATGCTGAAACATTTTTCCCTTTAACATGAGGCATAACTACAACTCGAATGCAGTCGTAACGTGGAACATAAGATACATACCAACCTTGTTTCCGAAGTTTTTCTGCTGTTTTCTTGGTGCTATTGCCGTCGCTAAAGGCGATTATGTTTAGAGTTGGCGCCACAATAAGGCTGAAACCTGCATCCTTTAGCCCATCAGTGAACAGTTGGGTTGTTTTCATACATTTGTCCACAATCTTTTTGAAACCATCCATGCCTAGAAGCCTAAAAACTGCCCAAGCTGAAGCTGCAGAAGCACCTGGTCTTGTCCCAACAAACGTAGATTGGAATTGATCAGTTAAGTATGGTGTTTTGGTTTTGATAAAATCCAGCGATTTATTGTCCCGAAAAATGATTCCTCCGGCTGGAATTGCTGCCATACCCATCTTGTGGGGATCAACAGTTATGGATTTTACCGTTTCAAGACTAAAATCGAAACGGTACTGTGAACCTTTTAGAAAAGGAAGTACTAAGCCGCCATAGGCTGCATCAACATGCAACCAGATATTATGCTCCAAAGCAACTTGCGATAATTCCTCTACAGGATCAACAACGCCCAATTCAGATGTTCCAGCTGTGCCCACGATCGCAACAGTGTTCTTCGTGACGCATTTTTTTACTGATAGCAAATCGACTCTAAATGCGCTATCTAAAGCAGCGTAAACTGGTTTAAGATTCAACATATTGCAGATTTTTGAGAAAGAGAAATGTGCTGATTCGGGCAAAACCACTTCAGGTTGGTCGATTTGTGCCATGTTTCTTGCAGCTAAAAGAGCTAACAAATTCGCTTCTGTTCCACCTGAAACAATTGAGCCAACACAATTTATGCCATGTAGAAGCGTTGCCAATTGGTTTATAACATCTTTTTCGAGTTGTAAGCTTCCGGGAAAGAGTCCTGGGTCACCAAGATTTGAACTTAAAAAAAGTTGGTAAGCCTTTTGCGCTATTGGATGAGGTTTGGTGCACATTGAACATAAAATTCGTCCATCCTCGTAGCTTGTATCTTGCTGCCTAATCCGTCTAAGCTCTTCCAACACAGTTTTTTGGTTTAACCCTTCAGGATGCAATAGCTAAGCCCTCTTGTTGGCTTGCTTTTCCGCTTGCTCTATGGTTTCAACTAATTCACGAACTTGTTTCTCAGTGATTTGGCCTTTAACTCGATCGTTATTGGTGCATGCTGCGCTACGTGACCCTGCTATATCGGCGCCTAATCCGTAAACCACTGTCAAATCCTGCTTTCTCAATGAACCAGCCAACGCAGCGTCCAAGCCAAACTTATGTGAAGAATCCACAAATTTCTGAAGTTGTTGAATAGATAGAAAATCAAAGAGGTTTTTACTGTCTTTAACGGCTGTGTCTAACATAGCCACTTCAATATGCGCTTTACTTGATATTTCAGGAATAAGTAGCGGGTCCAAAGCTCCGATTCTTTCTGCATCTGCGTAGCCGGCAGCAACTATTTTGATATTTGGATTGTATTCTTTGGCCGCCCTGTTGACATTCTGCAACAGAGAAATTGCCTCTTGAGAAGTTTTGAATCCGAAAAGACCCACTTTAATGTAATCAACCCCAAGCGTCGCAGCCCCCAACGCGGCTAAAGAGATTGAACCAGGCAAGTTTGGAGCTTCACCCAAGGTGCAGCTAACCTGGATATTTTTCGGCGTAATTTCTTTTATTTGTTTGATGACCCATGGAAAATTGGCGCCTAATGGTCCCTCCTGCGGGTTCTTGACGTCAATTATGTCTGCGCCTCCAGCAATGGCTTCAGAGGCTTCTTTCTCGTTCATAGGGCTTATGAGTAGCTTCAATGTGGCATCATAAACATGCGCATTGACGACGCCTTTAAAACTTTTGCTGTTCAGTTGTGGTTTCTTGATTTTTCTTGTTAAAAAAAGCAAAGAAGCATTTCATCTTCTTGAAAGAAACAAACAATATTCGTCAAAAAAAAAAGAATTAATCAATTCAGCCTGTTCAATCATATATTAAATATAAGTTTGATAGTTTTATGTTGAATCAGACGTAGGTTGAGAGCTTGAAACTAATTCCCGTAATTGACATTTTAAACGGCATAGTAGTTCACGCTGTAAGGGGCAAAAGGGAGCAGTATCAACCACTCCAAAGCCTTTTGTGCAATTCGGTTAACCCACTGGATGTTGCCATTTCATTTAGGGGGCTAGGGTTCAAAGACCTTTACATTGCAGATTTAGGCGCAATCGTAAAAGGGCAGGTGAATTTTGAAGTAATCAAGGAGATCGCTGATGTAACAGGTCTTAAGTTGATGGTTGACGCTGGATTTACAGACCTTGAAAAAGCCGAGCGCCTTTTAGAAGAGGGGGTTTCTAAGGTCGTTATTGGAACAGAAACTTTACAAAGCAAAAATTTTGTGAACGATGCAGTCTGGGTTTTGGGAAGCAATCGTGTTATTGTGAGTTTAGATTTGAAAGGTGATAAATTGCTTGTTAAACGGGAATTTGCCGGTTGCGAGGATCCAATGTGTCTTCTTGGTGAGTTCAAAGCAATGGGTGTTTCAAGCGTGATTGTTTTGGATTTGGCGCGTGTTGGAACCAGTGAAGGGATTAATGTTGATTTTCTAAAGAAGGTGCTTGAAGAAAAAAAGATTGATGTTTATGTTGGCGGCGGAGTACGAGACATTAACGATTTAGTTGAGCTGAAGGATTTGGGCGTTTCCGGAGTGTTGCTGGCGACGGCTTTGCATTCGGGCAAAATAACCGTTGAAGAGTTAAGGCAAACAAAACTGCTTTAATTCTTACATCAATTTCAAATTGCTAGGTTAATTCTAATTTCTACGGTCAATCAGGAGGGTATGATTATATTTTTGCTAAACACACGATGCCGCCAAGCTGCGTGACACGTTTACCCGCAGTGGATTCAGCACTTATAACTCGTGTTTTGATCCCTTTGTTTGCTGCTATCTGCATGAGTCTTTGCACTCTGTATTTTTGACGACTTTTCGAAAGATATTCATCCGTAAGCATGAGATAATCAGGACTAGGTTTCCCTTCTCCCTTTGTTTCAAAAATAGAGTGCTCGGCTTCTTGCAATGAAAAAAGCACTATATTGTCAGTTGAGTTTGCGTTAAGCCGTTTTTCCAGAATTTCAAGCAGGTTTTCTGTTTCTTGTGCTGTGGTATCGCTGATTAATTGTTTAAACATCGCTGTTTGTGTTAGAGCTGCTACTTGTGGTGGTGTGCTTGCTGAACCTGTTATTGGTGAGAAAACTGCTTTGCTTGTTCCCTGAAGTAACCAATTATGATGTCCCTTGATATGGCTGAGGAATTGTTGTGAATAATTGGTTTTAGCTGGGGACGCAATTATGATGCTCCTTATTCCTTCTTTGAGGATGGGTCTTAAGGCGTTTATGATGTTTTCGTGAAAGTTATAAAGGACTTTGGGGTCATTTCTGTCGCCGTTTAGAGGGAGATTTTCTTGGTGTTTGGCAACTTGGCTGAAAACTTGCCAGAGAGCAGCATGATTTTGCTCTATTCCCACGAGAACTGCAACTGGGTATCCGCGTCTGTATGATTTTGGCGACATTTAATTTCCTATTTGAATTAGTCTTTTAAAGTATTTAGGCTTCACATGGGCTGTTAAAATTCAAGTTAGAAACGACATGTTTATGAAATAGTAAAACCGACTAAACATGAGAATGCATGATTGAAGTTGATAATGACGAAGAGTTAAACGCTGTATTAAAAAAGACTGAAAAGATTCTGGTCTTGTTTTATGCTTCATGGTGTCCATACTGCGTGCATTTTGTGCCACTCTTTGATAAAAAAATAGTTGAGTTCAACTTTGAAAAAGTTATTCATGTTCTTTTAGATGATTATAATAACCCATTGTGGGATGACTACGATATAGAGGCTGTTCCAACGATCATTTTTTTTGAAAATGGCAAGGTTAGCAAGCGACTAGATGGAAAATCGGGCTTAGGCTTAAATCAAAAACAGCTCAACGTTTGGCTTGAACAATTTAAGACTTAATGCCTTGAAAGATAAGGAATTAGAAACCCAATTAATGTTCGTATTAAAAGAAAAAAGAAGAATTGTTATTTTTAGCTTGGTGCCGAAGGTGCTGCTGGCGAGGATGGAGGCGGCGGAGCTGTTGTTCCGATTGGCGATCTTCCTATTTGCACTACTGTGGTTTTTGCAATGCGGTCGCTCCATTTTTGGCGTCGGTCTGGTCCAGTGGTTACAACGCCAATCAACCAGTCTAACACAAGGAAAAGCCAGTAAATCTTGCTTATGTTGCGAATAAATGATTCACCAAATGTTACTTTGGAGCCGTTTTCTGTTTGAACCTGTAAGCCCATGAGTCTTTTGCCTATTGTTGCACCCCAGGAAACATCAAGGATAACAAAGTAAAGAACTTCAAGTATTCCGAAGAGAAATGGAAAAACAAGCCAGCCACCATAGAAAACAAAGAAGGGAGAGCCAAGGATAACTGCTGCAAGTATTATAAAGTATATTATCGCAGCGGGAATAGCTATTATTATACTGTCGATAATGTAAGCGACTAATCGTATTAGCCATTGAGTGAAATCAAGCTGCCCAGCGCTATTGCTAGTTTGAGTAGTACTACTGCTATTTGTCATTTAATAAAAACCTCTTTAGTATTTTGTTGTTAAAGAGCTTATTATCGTTTTCTATTCAGTCAATTAAACGCTAAAAAGGTAGAGCGTTTAGGGCTTGAAACCTATTAAGAGAGCTAACTCAAGCCATTTCCAATAGCAATCAACATCCGCAAAGCCTATTTCCCGCAACCATTGAAGCTGCGTTTCGACATCTAAGAGTTTGTTTGATGGGTCTTCAGTTTGGGGAGTTAAACCTGTCGCAGCTAGAAATTTAAGATGCAGATTTTGCGTTGGCGAAGAGACATGTTCTAAGTTGCAGAAAACACCTTTTGTATTCAACAATCCAAACACTTCTTTGTATAACTGTTTTTTTCTGGAATGCGTCATATGATGAATAGCTAAACTTGACACCACGGCATCAAAACAACCAAGCGCCTCAGCTGGAAATGGAAAACTAAAATCGTGTTTAACAATGGTCACACGATTGTCTTGGGCAAACCGCTTCTTGGCTTTTTCAAGCATTGGATCGGAAAAATCGATTGCAACTCCTTCAACATCGGGCTTATTCAGTTTAACCAATGCCAGTAGACGCCCATCGCCTGTTCCCAAATCAAGAACCCGTTTGGTGTGCAGCGGGATTTGATCCAGCAAGGCTTTTTCGCCTTCTGTTCTATGCGGAAGTTTGTCTGCCCTTGCTAGATATGCAAGTGCATGTTCAACTGTTTGCCATTCGCTGGTGGGTTTGCTTTCTTTGTTCATTTTGCATCCGCTTGCTTAAAGATTAGGCAGTCTATTTAGTTTGCGTTTACCTAATGCAAAATTTTTGTTCCTTACCTGAATTTTCGGTTTTTAGATAAAGAATCCTTATATCCATAATCCGATCAATTTGAAAGCTAATTATTCAAGGGGGAAGTTCGGTAAATTATGGAGTTTTGTCCAGATTGCGGTTGTCGGCTCGAACCTAGAAAAAGTCAAGACAAAGTAGTTCTTGGGTGCACAAAATGCAATTTTGTTAAACAAGCCGCAAATAACAGGGCACAGGCTAAAGTAATTAAAGTGATGCAGCCTACGTCGCAGCCGTTTATGACTGTTATTACTGAGGAAGACCAGAAAGTAAAAACTTTGCCCACTATTCACATAAAATGTGAAAAATGCGACAATACAACAGTTTACGTATGGCAAGTTCAAACTAGAGGCGGAGACGAAGCATCAACCCAGTTTATGCGCTGCACAAAATGTGGACATACTTTCAGAGAATACAGTTAGCTTCTTTTTTCTTTAGAAAGTTTTTAAAGGCTTGCCTGCTACATTAGAATGCGGAGAATAACAATGCCGAAAAAAGAAAAACCATTAACTAAAAAAGAAAGAGACGAAAAACGAAAAGCAAAAAAAGCAAAGCAAAGCAAAACACAGACTTCATAAAATTTTAAGCCTAATTTGCTATGCTTCACCTTTACAATTTTTATCAGTTTTTTTATTTTTAATTATAAAATTTTGTCCCACATAACATCCCTTTAAGAATCAAAAGGGGTGAACAACAAGCGTTTTATGCCAACCATCTTCTTGGGAAGTGAATTGTTTGGTTAAACGTAATCTATGTTCAAATGGCAATGGCAACCACAATAATAGAACCGCCACGCCTGACATGTAAAATGTAGACTTTCCTGGGCATAAATGACAACTAAAAATTTTGAATGCCCAGTTTGAAAAATTCCGTGTCTCACTTGGGTTATATGGTGGTTTTACGGGGTTTCTATTATTCGGGTGTTGTATGTCTGAAGGTACGATAGATGGTTATTGTCGTATGGGTAGGTTTCATTTGACGGATAGGGGAAGCTGGTCATGGCTTGGAACGGAAGCGGATCTACCGTGAACGGCACATAGGGTAAACCTAATCCTTTGAACCAGCAGCTTGCAACAACAAAGTAGTCTCGAACCATGCCGGGTGGAACAGGCGGAAAGTTGGCTGGGAATTGAAGTGAAACTGTGTCGCCTTCTCGTCCAATGACAAATTTGTCGTCGGTTGACTGCAGTAGCATTGTCACGTTGCCATACTTTGTGAAGGCTCCACTAGAGTTTGAATATGCACTGAATACTTGCTGGAGATCTGCGTTCGAGGCTGTTTCAGTGTGTACAGTTATGTTTTGTTGAGATAATGTGTCTACACCTATACTGTCAAACTCTATGTCTTGATAATAGTTAATTCTTAATTCAAAATTGTTATTTGTAAACAAACCAGTCAAATTGATATTAAACACTTGATCTGATGTGGCAGGTATAGGAAATTCTCGATCATCTGGAACACGAACCCAGCTTCCATTTGCCGCTTTTACTTCCATGTATGGTGGCGGGGAAGGCATGACTCCAGGTTTATTTGCGTAGCTCATGAAGTTCACGCCTCCAGCTGATGTTGTTGGCCAGTTAATTCTTGCAGCAACTACCAAGTTGATTTCTTTTGCGCCAGCTAAGCTGCCGAGATTAAGCGTTAAATTATTCCAAGTCCACCTGTTTGCGGTCGTAAAATTATTATCTATTTTTGAAATTAGTGGGAGAACATTTTGTCCTTGTCCATTTACAGCTGAAACGGGTAGCGACAAATTCTTGTTTACGGAGTAAATTGTTCCTTGATTTGTGAGGTTATAGACAAATGTGCTTTTTGTTGAGAAAACATCTGTCCCTATTGGGTGGTCAACTGCAATTAGCTTAACTGAGTCAAGATAGAATATTTCGTCACTTTCTTCAGCGACTTTCAAATTATAAAATCCGTTGAGCGGTTGAAGCTGAGTTGAGTCTAACTTAATGTAGTCATATGGATAGTTGTAAGAGAAAACCATGGATCCGTCGGGCTTAAAATATTCAAGATATCCTAGCCATCCGGTGCCGTCGTTAACGTCCGCTACCGTATTGTAGCTTGTTCCATTCCACGCATACAACAGGGGGCAAGACGTTGTTGTTCGAACAAAGTTTGCCGTCAAATAAGTCTCGCTCTCTACATCGACAGTTTTGCTAGTGCTGGTAGAGGCGTCATTCCAGCTTTGAAATGCATAGTTAACGAGCCCCCACCCACCTTTTAGAATTTTAGCATTTGAAGGCAACACAATGGTATGGGATCCTACATTGACTAGAGCAGCAAATGGTAAAGTTTGAGAAACGCCGTCTAAACTGAAAGGTATTCCTGATTCAGAGGCAATTACATGTAGAGTATGTTCACCTTCCGGAACTATGCTAAGATGACCAGATTGACCAGCGACAGTTACTAGATATGAACCAACACTGCTCTCATTTAAAACTCCTGTTACGGTTTCTGAAGCGCCTCCTGCCAGTAAAACCTGAACACTTTGAGCGACAACACCATTTAACTCAAACGGCAGCATGTAACTGATGTTTTCGGTTCCGGTGTTCTTGACATCAACTGAAACATTAACAGGTTGTCCAGGCCAGGCTTCAAGCGGATTTAAGAAAAGATTAGAAACAATTAAGGAAGCAGGCAACTCAGTTGGAACACCCACAGTTGGAGAAGGGGAAAATGGGGGCGTAAAAGTCGGAGAGGAAGAGGGATTTGTTGGAGTTGGGGAATAATAACGGCTTTCATAAATGTACGCAACCGCTGCTACGGCAGCGATTATTATGACTACTAAAATGATTGCTTGAAGTTTACTAATTGCTGAACGGGAAAAAATTAAGCTATTCATTAACTAATAATTAATTCGATTGTGGAATTTAAAAATTCACATTTTTTACACAGTTAATAACTTCCTTACTTCAACTCTCTTGATAAAGCATCTTTCAGTATGGGATAAAAGCAAAAATTCGTTGGAACTACCTTTCAATTTAGCTACAAATTTTAACAAGGAATGAAATTATTAAAGCGCCAATGAAGACAATTGCACGAAAATATTGGAGACTCAGCCATGCTTTTTCTCCAGATGACTTGAAAAAAGAATCGGTATCTGAGGCACATTTCCCAAATTAAGCACGACAATGTTAATTAACAATCGACTAACCCTATTGCTCCGATTGTAATGCCCAAAACTTCCCCCTTCTGGTTCATTCGAGACCGCGAAAAACTAATTCAATGCAGCAAAGAAGATTTTGACAAAGCCATAATTGAAGGAAAAAGCGTGAAATACCGGGGTTACGCAAACAAAAGATGCGAACGCATAGCCGATCAATTGGAAGAATCCAGGATGGCATTTTTGAGCAAGCCTGATTTACCCCCGAAATTTCGGGCAGTTATCACCAATCCGAGAAATGTGGTTGAGGTTCAAGTGATAGCGGTTGATGATCCAATATTCTGGACAAGAGAGGCTAAACGTCCCAAATATCAAAAATAACTTATTTTTTGCAACTTTCAATTAATTTGTTTTTATTAAAAGTTTTAAAATTTCAATAAAAAATGTGCACTTTTAATGTTGGTCATAGAAAAACAAAAAATGTTTATTCCCCGCGGGTATCGTTTCTGCAACATTCAGATTTTGGTCTATACTCAACTTTTTTGGTACGTTCTTTAAAATGCTTTTCACATTCTTTTACTCGGACAAGCATCCACTCATTTTCCTCGTAAACGCAGCCACACAACAAAGTTTTAAATGTCAAAAACTTCACTCTTCAAACAACGTCGCCAAGTGAATCAAGAATTAGCAACCGTAGCTCATTAACGATTCCCCTCATAGTTGCAAGAACTTTAATGAAAATTGATTTGTTTAGAAGTTCCGTTAGGGTTGTTTATGCTAATTTGCTTATCAAGCAGCCATGCAAATTTATTGCAATGAATGAAAGCGATTACATTAAGCATAGGCGTTTTGACAAGACTTGATTAGAAAAAATGATTTCTATCGCACAACCTAAATAAACCATTTTTCCCAATTCACATGTACCTTGATCTTCGAGAACGTTATCTTTCCTGATTCTGTGGGATTTCGATGCAAAAACTGTGGAATATGCTGTCGCATGCAGCCACCCGACGTAAACAAAGCAGAACAAAAACAGATAGAAGCCAAAGGCTTTAAAGACTTTTTAGAGCGACCTGACGAAACAGGTATTGATTGGATACGCAGAAAAAAAGATAACAGCTGCCATTTCCTCACAAAAAACAATACATGCGCAATCTACGAAGTGAGACCTGCAATCTGCAAACTGGAACCATTCACCATAGTGGATTATGATTATGAAAAGAACCTGATAGTGCTTGAGTTGAACTTTCCATTTTCGAGCTGTTGCGCAGGCATATGTGAGCATGAAAAACTGCCTCTTGAGGAAATAGCTAAAGCTGCCCAAACTCTTGTGCAAAAAATCTTAGATATAACAGCTAAGGATTTGGAGCCACCAGTTACTGATAAGAGGGTTCGTGCTGAAACGCGATCAAGGTTACTGCGAAGAGCAGTAGAAGCGGCTGATCTACAAGTGTAATCAATTAACAATCTATTTTAGATATAAGAATAATCCAATAGGCTAAATGCCTAAAGAAAAAGAAGTATTGAGACTAAATTTACAGACTGTCGAGCAATCTTTAACCAGTGTAGAACAAAATTGGAAAAAGATTGACGATGAATTAGATTTGAAAAAGATAGGTAGAAAAGACACACCATTCAACGCCGACATTAAGGCGAAAATGATGAGTGCCTATGGGTTTTTAGACATTTTACTCAGCGAAGGCAATGAACCATTCTCAAAAGAAAGCGTTCAAGACATTTGCGAACTAAATAATTTAGTACATTATGGATTAGATAACCGACTAAGAAAAGAATATGTCAAAGCAATTGATGCCAACTCAAAAAAATACTACCGAAATATTGAACCTATAATGAACTGGTACAAAAACCATATGAAAAGAGAACCTCATCCATTAAAAGTGGCCGCAGAGGTTTATGTTGCAATACTGGGATACCCTCAATTATTTATCGAGGGCAACCACAGGACGGGCAGCATGATCTCCAGCTGGATAAACATGTACTATGGATATCCTCCTTTTGTTCTCAGTGTAAAAAACGCGATTCCTTATTTCGGACCATCAGCCGACATCAAAAAGTTTGCTGATAAAAGCACTTGGAGAGGCAGATCCAGATTACCAAAATATAGAAAATCATTCAAAGAATTTTGGGAAAGATACATAGATTGGAATTACGTCATAGGAATTTCTTAAAAACAAATAGCACTTCAATTTTTTGGAGCTCAAAAAATTGCTTTTCATTACATACTTTCGGAAATAATCTATGACTTCAAAGTTTTTGTTTGCCAAATAGTAATGCTAAAGTTAAAGATTGTTTTGGCGAACCATCTTCAGACTAAATATTTCATCTTATAACAAAAGTGAAGGTTTGTCCATAACGGATGCTTAATTTTAAGTTACCATTCTCTTTCTTTTTTCCAGATATTTAAAGAGCATTGCCCCCAACAGTAACTACTTGCTTTGTACATACAGCTTCCACAATTAGGCGAATCAAAAAATCTACGTTTACTCACAAAACCCTCTCAACTAAACAATGTAGTAGACATGCATTTCTATGTTGCCGTACAATTTTGTTGAATATACTTTTTGTAAGCTCCGGTAAAGAGGCAGGAGGATTACTGCAAAAATGTGCAGCCATGAACTTACGTTTTAGAGCTCGAACTTGGAAGTTGCGATCGCAAACCATAATGCCTCTTAAGCGCCGCCCATAAGGAATTTTTGAAATGATAAGTTGGTTGTAAATTGGATTAGGGCTATCAATTATTTAGATTTGATTTAAGAATGATCATATAGTTTTAGTTTGGCTGGTTTTGATAAGGTTTTCAATACTGAAACCATTTATCTTCGCGAATTCTATCAATTGAGAAAAGAGCTTATCATCAATTAATGGGGTTCTACTTAGTATCCAAAGATATTTGCGGTTGGGTGTACCAACAACTGAATAATTATAGTTGTCATCTAGTTTTATGATCCAGTAGTCGCCGTAAAATGGCCAGAAAAAGGTCACTTTGAGTTTAGCTCCGGATTTTTTGTCAACAACTTTAGCCTTGCCTTTAGCCTGTTTTGCTTTCCCATTTTTTGTGCATTCGTTGAGCACAGATATGCTGCTATCTTTATTCAAGGTGTAGGTTGCCGTAATATCAGAACAGCCGTCTTCAAATTTGAAAGGTAAGTGAGCGATTTCATACCATTTGCCCAGATATTTATTTAATTCGACATGAGAAACAGCTTCTAGCTTTTCGTATTCTTCTTTGGTCAAATGAAATCAATAAACATTTATACTGTGCACCAATGTATAATTTTCGGTTATAGTCTCGTTAACTTATCAACCGAGGGTCATTAATTTTTATATATTTTAAAAGTTGGGCTATTGAATTCTGCTTTTTTGGACTTAGCAATTATTTTCATGTTTTTTCAATCAATTCAGTCCCTGAGATTTTGTTTTGACTTCCTAGTTGAGCTTTTCTGAGGTTTACTCAGAAATGAGTTAGTCAAAAAAGCGTTTATCCAAAATTATTTATAATTTCTTGCGTATTAATGAGTGTAAGCTTGAATCGTCATGACTTTTAATTCTTACAATCACCAAGACAATGAAGCAAGTAGTAGAACCTGTGATAGCCTCACCAAATTCGTCAACAGTCTTAGTGAGGGCTTCGAATTATTAGAATTGATTTTCGACAAACAAGGCAATGTTATTGATTTCATATTTCTCGAAGTTAACCCTGCTTATGAAAATCAAACAGGACTTAAAGCATCCAATATAATAGGCAAACTCAAAAAAGAAAATGCTCCAGCGCGTGAACAACGCTGGTATGAGTATGCTATTCAAGCAGTGAAAACAGGGAAAACACTCACTTACGAATATTACAATGACAGAATCAACCGATACTTCGAAACTGAATTCATTCCTTTAACTACAAACCAGATAGCCGTGCTATTCAAAGACATAACTGAACGAAAGAAGATTGAAGAAGAAGCTTCACTTAATAGCCGACGAATCAGCGAGATCCTTGAAAGCATCTCCGACGATTTTATGGTACTTGACCAAAACTGGAACTATGTTTATGCAAATAGTCAAGCAGCCAAGCTTGTTGGTTTAGAGCCTGAGACTATAGTTGGCAAAAACTTCTGGGAATTATTTCCACAGAATAGGGGAACATTTATTGAGAAAAACCTTCAAGAAGCAATGGAAAAAAAGGAAATTAGACGTTTTGAATTGTTTGGACAGTATTCTCAAAAATGCAAATTAATCACTACTTATCCGTCAGTTGATGGAATAGTTCTAATTGCTGCTGATATAACCGAACGAAAGCTTCTAGAGCAGCAGCTTAAAGAAAAAGAGCGCTTGGCAGCTATTGGTCAAATTGCAGGTATGGTTGGACATGATATCCGTAACCCCTTGCAGGCTATTGCTGGAGATTTGTATTTAATAGAAAATGACGTCGCTTCTCTCCAAAATAGTGAGACCACAAAAAGCTTACAGGAAAGCGCAAAAAGTATTCAAGGCAACCTAATGTATATAGCAAAAATTGTTGAAGATTTGCAAGACTTTGCTCGACCTCTAAAACCTAACTTTGAGCTGGTAAGAATCGATAAAGTAATTGAAGAGGTTATGCTCATTGTTCCTGTCGAATCTAACATTCAAGTTATTTTCGATATAGCGACAGACGTTCCTACATTTACAAGCGATTTTTCAATGCTAAAGCGCATTATAACTAATTTAGTTCAAAATGCAATTCAGGCTATGCCAAACAGTGGAAACTTGACAATACATGCGTCCCACAGGAATTCGCGTATTACCATTAGTGTTGAAGATACTGGAATAGGCATTCCTGAAGAAATTAAATCAAAAATATTCATGCCCATGATGACTACTAAATCAAAAGGTCAAGGGTTAGGCTTAGCGGTAGTTAAACGGCTGGTTGAAGCATTAAATGGAACAATAAGCTTTGAAAGCCATGAAGGCAAAGGAACAACATTCACAATAGAGTTTCCCATTAACTGATTCAGAGCGTAAGCAATAATCATTCTTTTATCTTTCGTGAAGAAATGCGCCTCTTATCAGATGAGAATGATTCTATTTGTAGTCGCTTTACTTTATCTTGTTAATGTTCTTAATCGTAAGCAGGAATTCTTTAATGATACACTAGAAATTGATATTCACTTAGAAAATTGCGATTTGATCGCCGATTTTCAGAGATATAGAAGTTTGCAAAGAAAGTCGAAAAAGTAATAATATACAGCCTTGGTAATTTGTATTGAATGATTGTTACTTCTTGCGCTTAGCTTTATTAGCATACCCTTATTAGCGATGTACGTACCTGAAGTTTTAGGTATGCCTTTTGCTTAGAACCGAAGCAATGATGGTACTTAAAGAATTAATTGCCCTAAACTTTGTAGAATATTCTTTTGTCCATGTGTTCGAAAGAACACCCAATCAATACCAGCTCCAAATAAAGAGCAAATATCATCGGCCAGAAATCGAAGAATATGCAAAACAATTTGGCTTAAGCGTCGAAGAAGATGAAGATAAAGAATACTTGTCTATCTATAAAGCGTGAATTGTTATTTAATGAACAACGAAAGATTTTATAAAATATTCATGCATTAACTAATCTCTTGAAATCAACCTCACTTGTACGTCCATTTACCGTTTATTTTTTGGGGAGGTAAACGTACTGTGAAAGTCGTGCCATTTCCTTCTATACTTTCAAATGTTATGGTTCCATCCAATGCTTCAGTCATACGCTTTACAACAGCCAATCCTAAACCTTGACCCTTAGATTTGGTCGTAAATAATGGGGTGAAAAGCTTAGGCTTAATTTTATCAGGGATCCCCATACCCGTATCTTTGACGGTGATGACTATGTCTTTTGCATCAAGATGCGCCATCATCGTTAGCTCCCCGCCATTAGGCATAGCTTGAATAGCATTGGAAACCAGATTCCCAAGAATGCGCTTTAATATAAGGCTGTCAACCATAATTGTTTTAACGGTTGCTTCGATATTGCATGAAGACCTGATATTTTCAGGGACGTTCTTTCCTTGAAGCAGTTCTTCACACAAAGCGCTTAAATCGACTTTTTGAGAAGCAGGATTAATTGCCTTCGCATAATCTTGAAGGTCTGCCACAATCTTGTTAATGTAATCAACATTTTTCTCTATCTCTTGCAGACTTTCTAAAGCATTCTTTTTTCCAGTGCTGTCAAGTGTTTCAGCTAATTCCGATTTAACCAAATAGATATCGCCAGTAATAGCCTGAAGTGGATTGCGAATATCGTGGCCAACCATACCAGCAGTCTCACCAATCGCAGCTAGTCGTTTAGACTTTTCCAAGTTCTTTCTGTCAGTAACATCGACAAAAGACAAAACAGCCCCATCTATTTTATCTTCCAATGTAATGTAAGGTTTAATTTGCAAATCGAAGTAATGTTCTTGATCATCCTTAACTTCTTTGGTGAGACTATGGAGTTTAGAAATTGATTCAGAAATTAAGGTTCCTAAACCTTCTACCTCTAAGCTAAGTTTAATGCTTGTTATTGGCAAGCCAACCGTTGAAGGCAAAAGGTTCAATATTTTTTCCGCAGAAGGAGAAAGAAGCCTAATTTTATAGTTTTTGTCGATTATAATAATGGCTGGACCTATGTTTCTATTTATATTAACCAAGTCATCGTTTAGCTGGCTGAGCGTTTGATTTCGATTTTTTACCTCATCATTTAGGGTTTTTAGTTCTTCATTGCTAGATTGAAGCTCTTCTTTCGCCGTCTCTAATTCCTCGTTTGTGCTCTGTAACTCTTCATTGCCAGACTGCGCTTCCTCCATAGTAGTCCTTAACTCTTCGTTAGTTGCTTCCTGAGTTTCTATTATTTTCTGCAGAGATATTTTAGTTGACTCTAATTCCTCCCTGAGCTCCTTAATTTGTCGGTCCTTGGCGCTTTCCTGACCACGGGGAGTAGATACTAACTCTAACGTTTGATGCAATAAGGCCGCGGCGGAACTGATATCTTCAAAAAGGATTAGGAAAAACGGCTCATCAAAATGGTCAATATGCAATGGAGAAACTTGAATATTGATTGTTTTTTGTTCACCTGCAAATTCTACTCTTAGTGCTTTTTCTTTTACCGGCTTGTTATCTTTACGTGCTCGATAAATCATCGTCTGTACTTCGGACTTTAGCTCTTTGCGAATAATTCTCGCCACATTAAAACTCGCGAGCCCGGATTCAGGTAAAACGAAAGGAGCGATATTTCCTCGGAAAAGAAGAACCTCTGAATCAGCGTTAACTAACAAAGCCGCGGGAACATACTCAGTAACCAGCAATCGGTCAACTTCATCTTTCAAAATTGTAAGGGCGTCATGCTTTTCGCCTATCTTAACTTCTTTTAACCTTTGCCGGTTGGCTGAAATCTCTATTCCAAAAGAGACGCTAGGTTGAGCTCTCTTTTTTACATAAATTGATGTCCTTTTAATTGGTCCAAATAAGTTGCTGAATTTTCCAATGCTTTCGGATTGCCCAAGAACAAGGTAACCACCCATCTTCAATGCATAATGAAGTGTCGGCAAGACTCTTTCATGAAGATATTCGTCAAAATAAATTAGCATGTTGCGGCAACTAATAAGATCCATATTAGAAAAAGGCGGATCCGCAGTTACATCTTGTTTTGCAAAAATACACTTTTCTCGAATGCTTTTAGAGATTTGATAGTAACCATTAACGGTGAACTTTCCAAAGAAACGTTTTAGTTGACGTTCGTCAACATCTTTGGATATCGAATCTGAATAAATTCCTTGTCTTGCTTTTTCAACATTTTTCTCGTTAATATCCGTGCCGAAAATTTGAAATTGAAGATCCGTCTTTGAGGTTTCTTCGAGATATTCTTGTAATGTTATGGCAAATGAGTAAGCTTCTTCTCCTGTTGAGCAACCTGGAATCCAAACTCTTATCGTGTCTTTAGAAGAATGATTTTTGATTAAATCTGGAAGCACCAGTTCTTTTAGAGCAACGAATGTTTCAGGTTCTCTAAAAAAGTTTGTTACACCAATTAGCATGTCATTGAACAATTCTTCTAGCTCACTTGGATGTGCCTTGATGAACTCTACATATTTCTCAGTTTTTTCTATATTGTTAATTACCATTCTCCGTGAGACACGCCGGTTTACAACACTTTCTTTGTAGTGTGAGAAATCAACGTTGAAATTGGCTTTCAACATAGTGAATATGGCGTTTAGCGGTGTTTCCTTAATAGACTTAGGCGTTTTTGAACCCGTCTGTTCTCTTGCTTCTATCTCGGCGTGTGAAAGCTTAGGATTAGCTGCTATTTTTGCAAGTTCTTTAGCAATTTCGGCTGGCGGAAGGACAAAATCTGTAGCTCCTGATGATATAGCATTTTGTGGCATGTCTGGATACTGAGCTGAGTTTGGAGTTTGCGCAAAAGTTATGCCTCCTTGAGCTTTAATATTTTTTAGGCCTTCGGTTCCATCAGAACCTGTGCCTGAAAGCACGATACCTATGCTTTGAGTTTTACCCTCTTGAGCTAATGAGACAAAAAAAGTATCTATTGGTTTGGGCGACTTTTCTTTTGAGTGAAGCTTTAGAACGTTCTTTTCTATTGTCAATGTTGTTCCAGGCGGGATCACATAAACATGATTTCGTTCAACTGAAATTCCATCTTTGACTGGTTGGACTGGCATTGGGGTAAATCTTGACAAGATATCCACAAGCATACTTTCTTGTCCTACGGCTAAATGCTGAATGACCACAAACGAAAGGCCTGTATTGACAGGTAAACCTTCAAGCAAACTCTTGAATGCTTCTAATCCGCCTGCAGAAGCGCCAATTCCAACTATTGGGACGACTAATTCTGCTTGTTCTTCAGAAGATGCCTCATTATACGACTTGGCTGCTTCATCAGGTTTTGTTGAATTACCTTTTTCACGCGTAACAGAATTGAAAGGTTTCACAAAGAGTTGCTCCTGGCTGTGCTGATTTAATATATTACGGTAAAAAATAATGCATAAAAAGTTATGTGTACCAAACGGAAATAAAAAAATGCCTCAATTTGAATATTATTCCACTTAATTCAGGCTAAGTTGATTTGGGCGGGTGTGCTGGACGTAACCTGCCTTAGGGTTAAGTAATTATTACCGTTTATTTCATCACTCATTGTATTTCCCTAGTTTTCTATTGTTGCTGTTGTCTAGTTATAAGCTTTTTCTTAATTTCATAGTGATGTTTTGAAAGTTATTTTATGAATAGTTATCTAAGTTTTAAATTGTACAAGAGACAATAAAGTAAGCAGAATGACAGAAAAAATCGGAAAAATAAAAGAGTCAATCTTAAAGAGCGGATTTCCATTTCAAATGCAAATTTGCGACATTTTATCTAAGCGTGGTTATGATGTCACTAATGGCATTTACTTTTATGACAGCGATATGAAAATTGCAAGAGAACTTGACATTGAAGCAACCTTTCCAGATAAATTTACAGAAACTTCAAATTCAATGGATAGAGAAACGTGGAGTTTTAATCCGCTAATAATAGCTGAATGCAAAAAATCTGAGAAATATAATTGGATATTTTTTGATAGCAATCCCATAAATTCTTGGATTCAGTTAGGTCATTCAATCGACCAATTTAGCGTTAGAGGTTCGTATTCCAATTCAGTCATTGGAAACATATTTCATGAACTTGATGAAGACTTGCATTATTGTTTTCCTAAGTACATAACTAATGCGTATCTATCAATTCGGTTAGACGGCAATGAATCGGGCAAGAACGAGATACTTGATGCTACCAGTAAACTCATTAAATTTATTAATTTTGTCTTTTCTGACCTAAAAAATTCTTTCATAGAAGATAAGGAAAGAAAGGATGCCCTATTTTTTTATCCAATTGTGGTTTTTGCAGGTGACCTATATTTCGCTTCCTTCAATAATGAGTTAGTTGTTGAACCTGTGTCTCACTTGGTTTATGAAACAAATTATTTTTCAACTTTGACTGGTGAGCTTGTACCAATATACATTGATATAGTAAGAAAGGATGGTCTTCCCGAATTATTATCAACTATTGAGAAAGAAGTTAGTGCGATTGTTGAAGTCCTAAAGAGTGCTGTTTTGCAAGAAAAGCTTGAAAAGATTTTTTTGAATTTGAAAAATTAATGATTTTTTCACTTTTTGTTCCCATAAAGCGTTAATACAAATTGTGCAAAAACATAGGTTCTTGCTGTGAGGGGGTAACTGTTAGGCTTTTGCTTTTCTTTCACAAACAAAAAAATCTTAAATTAGTCATACAGTAAGCTTTCTGCCAATTTTTTCTTGCTGAAAAGCAATTTGTAATTTTGATATAATTCTTCAAGGTTCAATTGAGGGTTTTTCGCCTTTATTTTGATAATTGCTTTTAACAACGAATTTTCTTTTTCAAGCTTAATTTGACGTAACAAGTCTAGCCATGTTTTTCTCTTTTGGAACCATGATTTTTCTGAATAATTAATTAATATAAAGTAATAATTTCGTTCGACCTGAATTTTTTCATCTGAATTATTTACAAATGCCCGAAATGCTATTAAAAGAGCTAAAAAAGAAACTAAACTTGTCAAGAGTGCTTGGATTTGTGTAAAAGCTGTCTCTTTTAGAGCTGTTACAAAATAGAGCTCGAAAAACACTATTAGGAAAAATATTAAAGCATACAAACCGCCTAATTCCATGTTTAAAACGGTGTTAAAAAAACTGTTTTTATATTCTTTGTCAACAAGTCTGATGAGCTCTAAAGTCTCATCTTTCTCTTCTTTCTTGCTCATAGAACCAACTTTAATTTAGATAGTGCGTTTAACTTTTAATTGTTTCTTTTATGAGTTATTTTTTCGGTGAAGTTGTTGCTTGTCCCTTCTATAGGGTGTCATTCTGAAGTCAATAAATGAGGGGTTTCCTTACTTGTAAGGGGTGTACTCATTTTTGACAAGGAATGACGGGTCATTTTATACTTGATGGTATTTTCTGCAAACCTTGAATGATGGTATTCTCTCGCGTTTTTTGGGTCTTTGTAAGTAAAAAAAGGGCTTTCTGATCACTCTTGTGCAAACATAGAGTAATTCCTTTCTTGGCACCTTCTTTACAAAAGAAGTGCTGAATTTTTAATCTTTAATTATTTGCTGAAGCTGGTCTATCATAAATTGAATAGCTGCTTTAAGGGCTTCATACTGTTGAGGATATTTTTTTAATGTCAATGCAATTCTTTTTCCAGTTTCAACATCCATCGCAGTTCCCACACCAGAGAGAATTAACTGCAGTACCTCAATTGGTTCAAGTTTACCTTTCCCTTTTACTGCCGAGTAAGACATTTTAATGAATTCAGAGTCGAAAAATGGAATTATCTCTAAAAAACAATGAATAATTTTTGCATCAGGATAAAGAATTTTGGATTTTTCAAGAAGTCTTTCAGCGCTAACACCTTCCATTAATGCTAAGTACATACCTTCGTCAGTTAGCCAATAGCGTGGAAATTGTTGTCCTCGATAATCTTTTGTGCCTGTTTTTGTGATTAGTTTTCTTCCTTCTAGGCTTTTGAGAGCAGTGTGAGTGGGCTTATAGTTTTTATTTTTTGAAATTGCTTGTGTCAATTCATAACAAGGAAAGTGGCTATATTTTCAAAGTTGAAGATGAGAGAACTTCCATTTTTGGCACTGCTTGGTATGCTCTTAATCATTGCGCGATAAAGGTGAGAAATCAATGAGCGTTGTTATTCATAGAAAAAGAGTAATTCCGAAATTTCGTACAAATGTTGTACATTGGTGGGGTGTTTTAAGTTACCGTAAGTTGAAAGTAACTATTGAAAATAGGCTTATGCTTTGCCCGTTATGCCAACATGAACTTAAAGAAGGGGTCTATTCGGGGCATGAAAAAATTAATACAACAAGAAACACTTTTGGCTATGTTCGTGATTGTTGGATGCCTGAGAAAGAAGATGGTTTAGTAGTTTGGAAAGTTGTAGAAAATTCGTGTTGATTTTTGGGTGTCCTTTGGCTTTTGCGTTTCGTCGGGCGCGCAAGCGAAGCAAGCGCCGAGCACGTTGCTGATAGTCTATTATTAAATTAGAAAAGTGAGAATTGTTAGGTTGTAGCTAAATAGCCTTATCTTGATTCAATAAACTATAGATGATATTAAAACACCCGCTAAAAGCAAAATCCAGCAATTCAATCTCATTGTCAAAAGTATAAGACAGGACACGACCAATTTCAATATCACCTTTTATTAATGCGCCTAAATTTATTGAAGTATGAGAAAGGATAACCGATTTGCTGCACTTACTTTTTGTCGATTCCATTAAGTGCCCCCACTCTCGTGTTACACTGTAATTATCAAAATTTGGTAGAAAAACAAAAATGATTATGTCAGCCCAGTTATCTATATAATAATAGCTCTTTTGACCGAAATGAATATTCAAGCTTTTACTTGGAACCTCTTCCTCATCTGCCCAGTCCTTTACAAATTTAGTCTCAATAAAACCTCTTTGAATCAAAAAAGATTTTATGTCATCCAAAGTTTTGCCAGAGATATCAGTGTTTATCGTCGCTTCTTTTGACTGTGTATATGAGCCGAGTATAAGGACTTTTGAGCGTGCCCTTGCTTCGTCTAGTGCGGCTCTTTGAAATCTGGAACTGCCATTTAATGGCTAAAAAACCGTCGATACTTATATTAGTATACAGTCAATTATCTCTCAGTTAGTCAATAATAATTAACTACGGGTTGTTGTTAAAAATTGAAAAGTTTGCCGTATGAATTGAATCTGGCAATTGAGGGACTAAATAATAAACAGCGACAAGAAATTCTTTTCACCTTACAAGAGGTAGACAGGTTATCGTTCTCTGAGTTAAGCAAGAAAATCGATATTGACCGCTCGTTACTTGCCAACCACTTAAAGATTTTGCTTAAAACGCTATTGGTAGAACATTATTATGACCATAAAATCGGAAACGAAACATTCTCGTTCTATGCAATTTCTCCACTTGGCAAATCGATTCTCAATCGGTTACTAGGCACATTATATTCTAAAATAGAAAAGACGAGAACGTATACATTTTGTCTTAAAGTTGAAGAAAAAGAAACTACAACCTACTATGACTCTTATAATTCAGCTTCGAAGAAGATTATTGCAACATCAGCTCAAACCGAACCTGAATCCAAAATAACTGTAGGGTGATGAAAATGGAGCAAAGTGAAGTAAAATTTGAAGATTTCGACGTATTATCTGAGACTTGGAGCACAATCGAACTGGAAGATAAGTCTATAATAAGATTTAAGACTGTTTTGATGGCACTTAAACGAGATATATCACAAATGCCCAGCGCAAAAGGTTTGGCACTTCAATCTAAGCTTTTGGCTACAACTTATTCATTGCCTAACGTGAAAGGACACAAAGGTCAAAATTGGTCTGTAAATGAATTGGAAAAACACATAATAAAACCTAACCTAATGTTCAGGCAATTGAAAAATGGAATTTCAGAATATAAGACTTCAAATGAAATTATCACTATTAATACCAGAGCAGTTCGGATTGACAAAACTAACAAGTTCCAAAGAGATGGGCAACCAGCGTACATTATCAGAACAGAGGCTGAAGTAATTATAGCGGAAAATGAACCAATAAATGCAATTAATACTCCGATTGCAGTTGAGAAAACTGCAAAAAGCAGTCAATAGTTTTGCTTAAATAACCTTGATATCATTATTTTTTTGTGAAAAGCGTTACTCCCTCAAAGTCCATTTCATAGTGGTACCCTTTGGCTAATAATTCTTTGACTTGCTCCAAGTTTCTTGCTTCGGCTACTGACGGATTTTCTTCATTTGCTATTTGTTCTTGTGTTGGAGTCTCTGCAACTGATATTTGTTTTTCTGGATAGACTTTGAGTTGTGGGTATGCTTTTGTGTATGCTTCTCTTAGTTCTTCATCTGTTGGTAAGCTGTATGCATCTCGGCTGTTGATTAGTTGATGTCCGAGTATTTGGTCTATCCAATTTGTGTTTACGCCTGCTTTTTCTAAGTCTGTTTGGAGCTTCTTTCTAAGGCTATGAGCTGACATTCTCTCTTCATTTACGTTTGCAAATGCTTCTCGCATTAGTGATGATAATGAGTGTCTTGAGTATCGTTTGATTTCTCCTTTAGTCCATACTTTGAATAATGGGCTGTCTTTGTTGAGGATTTCTGGTTCTACGTTTCTTGAGTCTTTTGAGCCTTGTTTTCTTGCGTCTAAATATTCTTTTAATGCTTGTATGGATTCTTCGCCTATGAAGGTTTTAGCTAAGAGATTTGTTTTCTCGGTGATTATGTTAAGTTGGATTATTGTTTCTTCATTTTCGAGTTGTTTTGCTATGTCGCCGTAATTTAGTCGTCTAACATCGCTTACTCTTAATCCTGAATCTTTTATGAATAGCATTATGGCTTTGACGGTTAGTTTGTTTCTTTGGTGTTTGTTGTTTAAGGCTTTGAGTATGGCTTCTTTGGTTGCTCTTTTTACTCCGTTGCTGTCTCCTGTGGGGTAATCTCCTTTTCTCATTATGAGTGGGAAATAGTGTATTTCAAAAAATGAGCGTATTGATGCGAAATAGATTTGTCTTGTTGCTACTGCGTAGCCTTCGGCTTTCTTTTTTGCTAAGAATGCTAAGAGTAAACTTTCGATTCTTCGTTGTATTTTTCTATCTGGGTTGAGTAGGTCTTGTTGTCGTTGTACTATTAGTTCGTCGGGTGTTTTGTCTACGAATGTTAAGAATTCGTTAAAGTATTGTTGGTATCGTTGTTTGGTGCCTTCTTCTTTGTTTGCTAATTCGCTTTGCCAATACTGCATGGCGGAGGGTGACTCACTATTCATGGTTTAACCCTCCTTTGTTGTTGTGTTGGCTTTTTGGTTTGGTGTGTTGGGTTTTTTGAAATCTTCTGTTGTTTGTAACAGAGGTTTGGGCTGGTGTGCTGGACGTAACCTGCCTTCTGTTATTGTGGCATTCGGCTAATCGGGCTACCCGCGCCTTGGGTAGATTCCGCATCGGCGACTGTTTGCCCTTTCCACTTGCAGGACGGCCGTTTCACCGCTTCCAATCTGGCACACTCGACATCACAAATGTCTCATTGCCGGTCCAGTTGGACGTTTCGTTTCTGCTCCGTTGCCAAGGCTCTCGCCCTGTCCCATAAGGACTGCAATTCTACATGTGGGCAGAGTTTCCTCAGACCCTAAGGTTAGGGTCCGAAAGCCACACACCAACTCGCCAGCCCATACAATAATGCATATTCGCAAGCAATAAGAATTTCTTAAATCAGCGATGGAATCTAGAACGCTTACTCAATAATATATGCGTAACAAATAAAACAATCCTTGTCTCAACCTACAAGCATGAACAAGCGAGTCATCCTCATAACCGGGACCCCATCCACGGGAAAAACAACCACAGCCAAAATGTTAACAGCAAAAATAGATGCCCAATACATCAACCTAACTGACTACGCCAAAACCTACCATTTAACTTTGGGCGAAGATAAAGAAAGAAAAACCATAATAATTGATGAAGAAAAAATGTCTGAAAAACTTGGCGAAACCATAAACTCCTCAGACAAAGCCAACATCATCATTGATGGACACTACGCTGCCGCCGTAACTCCAACGGATCTTGTAACAAAAGTTTTTGTTTTACGCCGAAACCCAAAAGAACTCAAGTTGTTCATGGAAAAATGTGGTTTTGGAGAAGCAAAACTTTGGGAAAACCTTTCCGCTGAAATCCTTGATATTAGCCTTGTTGAGGCTTTGCAAATGCAGTCGGGCAAAGTTTGCGAGTTAGATGTGACAGGCAAAACGGTTGAAGAAGTTGTAAATGATATTTGGCTTGTTTTGGAAAAAGGCAAAAAATGCTACAGCGGTATTGTGGATTGGCTGGGCATGCTGGAAAATGAAGGCATTACAGACCAATACCTAAAAACCTAAGCTATCTCAAGCTGCCTAGTTTTTGTTTAGTCAACAGGGTTAATTTGCGTCTGTTGCTGTAGGATTTGGCGTGGTCGCTGAATTTTTCGCCAATCATAATTGGGCTGGATAAATCTACATCTTCTGATGCCGTATCCAAATTAATTATTACGTTAACTCCTATGGTTCGGTTCCAATCTCGGACCCAAACACCCTGTTCAAGGCGTCCTTTCTGCACAATAAGATCAAAATGCCTTGTTACTCCGCTGTGCCCCTCTAAACTAGTGTTTTCACTGTTAACTTTGTAACCTTCCTTTTTGAAGTAGTGAATTGCCAAATCCAACAAATGTGATCTGGGCTTTGGCTGTTCTTCGTTAATGCTCATAATACTCTCTTCCCAACTAAACAGTTATGAACCGGTGTAGGGAAAAGGCTTTCGGAAGACAAACCGCAATGAAGCCCACAATCATCGTGAAATGCTCAAAATGCGCTGGTTTAATGTTAATATCGAAGGGTCAGAAAACAAAGATTTGTCCATATTGCGGCACCCATGTAGATTTGCTAAAAGCACAAAAAGTAGCATCTGCAACCAACCCTTTTGAAGCATCCGAAATTCTCCGCAAATTAAAAAGCGAACAGGGATTCAACCCTAAACTCTAACGCACATGCCTAAGCAACTCGCAACCTTTACATAAATCCAAAGCGGACGGTTCGCCACATTCTTTACAGGTTCCAAACTTTTCTTTTTTGGCCGTTTCTTCCAACGCCGGTCGTAAACGTTCCATAGCTTTGAAAACAGTGAACTTTGTCCCCGCATGCTTTGCTTCCATCATATTAATCATGCCCCGGATGTCATTGCGAAGGGCCTCTGAAGCATATGGACAGGGTGTATCTTGGAACTCTATTTTTTTGACGTAAGCATAAAGTGCACTTTCTCTTTCGGGAATTTCGCAAAACGGCTTAATTTTTTGCACAAGAAGCGGATGTACCTCGCTGGTGACGGGTTTCTCTTTTGCTAAACGCATGATGTCGCCATGAAAAATATTCATGAGAACTGTTTGAACCTCATCGTCTAAAGTGTGGGCAGTTGCAACCTTGTTGGCGTGAACCTGCCTAGCTCCAGCATTTATCGCTTTTCGCCTAAGAACACCGCAGTAAGCGCAAGCAGTTAATTCAGTTTCACCTCGACTACGTGCTCTAACAACGATTTCATCTAAAGTAAAGCCGTAAAGCTCCTTGAAAGAAACTGTATGATGTGGAATCTCAAGTTGTTTGCAATTAGCAGCTGCAATTTCTAAAGCTTCATTTCTGTAACCATCAATGCCTTCATCCACTGTGACGGCCGTAAATGTGGTTTTCGGGCGAAACTTTTTGAGTTTTGCTAAAATATGCAGTAGACTTAAGCTGTCTTTACCTCCTGAAACCGCCACAGCTAAATGGTCGTCAAAGTTGAGCATTTGGTAACGTGCTAATGTAGCTCTCACTTTAGTTTCGATGGATTGAGCAAAACACTTTTTGCATAGTCTTTCGCCAGAATATTCTCTACTAAAGAATGGTTCATTTTGTTTGCACAAAGTGCATAAAGTGGAGGTTGTCAAATGCTTCAATCAATGGTTCAGTAATATTAGTTAAAAGAGTTTTTGCTCTCCATTAAATCAACCACTATGGAGTTTATGTTAGTTTCATGTCTGGCAGAAGATAAGCTATTTTACAATTAATACAAAAACCCAATTCTTATTTTAGTGAAAAGTTGAATAGGACGATTAATCAAAAGTCAGTTGATTTAGATGGCGGTTAAACCAAGCAAGAACTCAAGCTATGATGATGTAAATTACACAGCAGAACATTGGGAAATGCTAACTCGTTACAGAGAAAAAGCAGTTGAAATAATCAGTGCTTTAGAAAAATTTAGCATATTAGCAGTCACTCATGGAAGCATCGCTAGAGGAGATGTTACCAAAAAAAGTGACGTAGACGTTTTCATTCCTGAAACTCAAAACAGCTTTCTTGTAGAAACTGCTTTAGAAACAGCCCACATCCCAATTAATAATCGTTTAATTGTTCAAGCAACTCCAAATTACGCTATGAAAGCACACATTGAAATAGACGAGCAAACAACCATTTCGTTTCCGTTAATGGAGATGCGAAGGGTCGAGAGAGAGTTTTATCAGTTCGGTGGAGAAATTAATCTTTGCCAACTTAAAGCAAAAGCTCGGGTTCCAGGCGTGGATAAAAGGCTAATGCTTATTGAACCCACCGAGAAGGGTCATCTTGAAAGCAGCATCATTGGCAGAGAAGAAGCTGCAGCTAAAATCTTAGGCATTTCTGCAGAAACTGTCTCAGATAGAGTTCGTGCACTTTTGAAGCGGGATTCAGTGGGCAGAACAGGAGTTTTTGTTAAAAGAGAAGTAGCCCCTGATGAAACTTTTGAGTTAGCACTCAAGAAACTATCTGAATTGAATCCAGCGGTTCGTAGAAGAATGAAAAAATAGATTAGGTGGGATAATAGATGAGTTCTTTTTCCTCAAGTAAAGCTTGGATTTTGTCGACTGCTTCGAATACTTGCTCTTCTTTTTTAGCGCCTACGCAAACAAGTTTTCCAGCTGAGAAGATCAAAAACACTACTTTGGGTTCGTCCATTCGGTAAACTGCACCTGGAAACTGCTCGGGCTCATACATGACTTTGCTGAGTTTGTAGACTAAGCTTTCAAGATCGATTTCGCCGCCAAGTTCAGCTGAAGCGACAATGTTTTGGATCATTACGACGGGTTTTTCATTTATTTGAATGCCTTCCCCTCGTAATTCTTTAACAACTTTATCTACAGCACTTCGAGATTCTTTTTCTGATTTAGCGCCTGTGCAAACCATTTTGCCTGTTCCGAAAATTAAGGTGGCTGTTTTTGGTTTTTTTAATCTGAAAACTAATCCTGGAAATACGCTGGGGTTATATTCGGTTTGTGGAAATTTTTCCACGATTTTTTGTAGATCGATTTTCTGGTTAAGTGAGACGGAAGCTACGATGTTTTGTATGTTTATAATTGGTTTTCGTTTGCTCATGTCAACTCACGTATTTGGTATTTAAATAGAAAAGGGGGTATATAAAGCATCTATTTAAAGGGTACTCAACCGCTAACCAGCATACCAAGATTTTTATATTTTTTATTGTGTTGGGGTATCGCGGTAAATGGGGAATCGAAGCAAAGCGGCAATTCCACCCAAAGCCAACAGTTTCGATCCTGCCTCATGTTCAGTGCTTACAACCGTTACGCTCGCTCGCCGTTTCTCAACATCCCGCATAAGCGCCTCCAGCTTTAACCTATGCGTTTCCTCTGCATCGCGAAGTGCAGTATCAGCAACCACTAATTTTTCAATAGCACCCATGTTAGCAGCGTTTTCTACCGCCTCCAAACCGTAAGTTACGGTTCCTTCCCCCTTACCTAGCCGCTTCATAATTTCCTCAATAACTTCGGTTTCATCAACAATACGCAGTTGATGAGATGCCCTAAGCAAAACCCCAGAACGCAAAGCCTCGTAGATACCTGATGTTCCCCCGTTGTTAACGCTCTTAACATCCGCAACAGCATTAGACATCTCCTTTGCTTCCTCAGCGAGATATTTTGCGAAATCAGTCTTAACAAAACCAGCCCCGATTATTACTATAGGATTATGATTTTGGCTCCAAAGCTGTTGGAGGCTGTTGACTGCGCGACGGAAATATGCTTTTGTGCCTTCGACGCGTTTGTCTGCTTCGTGTTTGCCGGGCAGTTTGGTGCGTTCTTCTACTTTGATTTCTACGCCGTATTGTTTGGTTTCTGCTATGGCGAAGCCTTCGTCATCGATAGAGACTATAAGCATGGGTTTTTCGGTTTCACTAGCCCTCTCAAGCCTATCTAAGAGATGTTTAGGCCATTCTTTCTTCACAATTGTTACTTGCTGATTCAATGCAATACTGAGAGTGTGATGCGCTCCAGACGGAATGATGTCAGGAGCATGACAAATTAACCCGTGAACTCTCAATTTGCCAAGAAACTTATCCCAGCTAACAGAAATTACTTTGACGCCCATGAAAGCTGAAACTCTCTCGCCGCTTTTAGGTCTTGACGCTTCGGTGTCGCTTTTTATAGCTCTTGAACTGTAAGCATAAACCTCATCGCCAGCGTAGATGACGTTATAGAGGTGCCAAAGGTCATCTGGCGAATCGGGAACTACTTTAACAAAGTCTTGCTCGATGTTTTTTTGAACAATTTTCACGGATCTACACGTCTCTAACTAGTTGCATCACCAAGAAATAAAAACATACTATAAATTGAAGCCTGAAAAAACCTTTAAACACTTAATACAGCGTGGCTTAAGTAAAATTTAAATCCATTCAAGACCTAAATCTAGATGTAGCTACTTTTTTGAGCGTGATTTTATGGTACAAAGATTTGAAGAGTACATTTGTAAATATACACAAGAACAAAGCGGAGTTCTAAAAAAATATATTCTAGATGCTTTTGAGAGCAAAGACCAAAACCTCCGCTACTTGGCCGAGAGCTTAGGCACTCCTGTTCCGTCCACAGATGTGAGAAACTGCGAATTGCTCGCGAGTGTCGGACTTTTACGAGAAGAAATGGAGTTAAATAGGGATGGGCGTAACCGGTACAAAATGTTTTATTTAACGGATTTAGGGAAAGAAATGGCCCAGCAAATTAAAGAAGAATCCAAAGCAGAGACGCCTGAATACGATGAAGTAATCGCAGCTGAAAATGAACCAATCTAACAAGATAACAAAAAAATTTTGGTAAACTAAATAAAAAAAAGTTTTTGGGAAGAAAAAGCTCCCCGATTTTTCTTTCTTAATGTATGAGATGTAGCAGGTTTATGAACAGCGGAATGAAAACGATTGATAGAGTGCTGAGCAGTTTTATGAGTACGTGAAGGCTTGGTCCTGCTGTATCTTTTAATGGGTCGCCGACTGTGTCGCCTACTACGGCTGCTGCGTGTGCTGGAGAGTTTTTGCCGCCAAATTTGCCGGTTTCAATGAATTTCTTTGCGTTATCCCATGCTCCTCCGCCAGTGTTCATGAATAATGCTAGTGGGACTGCTGATAGAGTTGCACCGATTACGAATGCCCCGACAGCTTCTGGTCCTAACAGGACACCGACGATTACTGGAACAATTATAAGGATTAATCCTGGAAGCACCATGCCTTTTAGCGCGGCTTTTGTACTGATGTCTACTGCTTTGCCATAATCAGGTTTGCCTGTGCCATCCATGATTCCGGGGATTTCCCTGAATTGTCTTCTAACTTCATCAACCATTTGTCCAGCAGCTTTTCCAACTGCACTGATTGCTTGTGATGAGAAGAAGAAGGGCAACATTGCTCCGATGAATCCTGCAACTAGCACTGCTGGGTTAGAGATGTCTACAACAAAGGGTAAGCCAGTGCGGGTACTGACCTCGGAAGCGTATGTTTGGAATAGTAATTGTGCCGCAAGTAATGCTGAACCGAGTGCAAATCCTTTGGTTAATGCTTTTGTTGTGTTTCCAACTGCATCTAATGCTTCCATTGTTTCTTCTGCGCCGCCTTCTCCTGACATTTCAGCTATGCCTGCTGCGTTGTCGGCGATTGGTCCAAAGCCGTCAAGTGCCAATACCATTCCCATGACTGCGAGCATACCCATGGTTGCTAGGGTGGTTCCATAAATTCCTCCTATAAATGGAGTGATTTGTTGTGACACTACGTGTGTAAGATTCCATGAAGTTGCAAACTGTGTTCCAAAGTAGTAAGATACTATGAGTGCAATTACCAATGAGACAATTGGCAATGCTGTGGTTTCTAGCCCTACTGCAAAGCCTGTTATAATGTTGGTCGCTGCTCCTGTTTCGCTGGCTTTAGCAATTCGTCCAACTGGTCCTCGATCGCTTCCAGTATAATAGTCTGTTATGTAGTCGATTGCTACGCTGGCAGCTAAGCCTGAAAGCAAGCAGAAATACAAGTAGAAGAACGTCATTGAGAATGATCCGTTTCCTAAGAGGAAAATTGTTGCAAATAGAAACAGAATACCAGAAATTATGGTTGTAACCATTAGGCCTTTTCTTAGTGCTTTCATTGGGTGCTTAGCTTCTGCGGCGTTGAGCTTCACGAAAGGCATGCCAACTAATGTTGCAAAGATTCCTAAAGCTCGAGCAATAAGCGGGAAAATCAAGAATATGAGGTTCCCTGTGGCTATGCTGATTAAGCCACCGATAATCATTCCACCGATGTTTTCCCCAGTTGCAGATTCAAATAAGTCTGCCCCTCTTCCTGCAGAATCACCCACGTTATCTCCAACGTTATCAGCAATAACTGCGGGGTTGCGTGGATCGTCTTCAGGAATGCCTGCTTCGACTTTACCTACCAAGTCTGCGCCTACGTCGGCAGCTTTGGTATAGATTCCGCCTCCAAGCTGAGCAAATAAAGCAATTAATGAGGCTCCAAAACCCATGCCTACGATTCCACTTGCTGCATCACGTCCAAGCGTCGCAGCGGTGGTAACATCAAGCGTATTGAATAAAGCGTTATAGCCGCCATAGAGTAAAAATAGAAAACTTACACCCAAAAGAGACAAGCCGACAACAGCCATACCCATCGTGGCGCCACCATAAAACGCGGTTTTAAGCGCTTTTTCCGCGCCATCTTTTGCTGCTGCAACCGTGCGAACGTTTGCTTTGGTTGCGTTATCCATGGCTATGTAGCCAGCAGCCAACGATGCGACTGCACCTACTAAGAAGGCGGCTGCAGTTCCTACGCCAAGAAAGCCGCTTGGCAGAGCAACCCACAGCAAAACAAACACAACTGCGGTGATTACTGCTATTGTTTTGTATTGCCTTTTTAGGAAAGCATATGCGCCTTCTCTAATGGCGTTTCCAACTTCAACAGCTTTTGGTCCGCCTGGGCTCATTTTGCTAATATGACGCATAAGCAAAAGTGAAGCAATTACAGCGATTACACCAGCTATTGGGGCTATCCAAAATACGAGTGGATTTGGTGAGTTAACACTTGATGAGGCTAAAGCTTGTAAGGGTATGAACATGTTAAACAAGCCATGACCATTTTCTATATATGTTTTTCTAACAAATTTTGGCACTGTAATGATTAAATCTGGAATTTAAATCAATAGAGGAAATTTTTAAGTTGGCTAAATTTGGTTGCATTTTTAAGGAAGTTGCAAACATATCTGAGTAAGTCTGAACTTTAAAGGGATTAAGTAATGCCTTCAAGATTAATAGTTGTCAAAGTTGGCACAAGCGGCATAACAAATAGCCAAGGAAAACTTGACGAAGAAGAAATGCGCAAACTAACTGGTCAAATAGCCGCGGTAACCAAACAAGGCGACAAAGTTGTTCTCGTAACATCAGGAGCGGTAGCTGCAGGCATTGCAGAATTGGGCATACCCCCCAAACCCAACGATGTGGTTTTTCAGCAAGCAGCAGCCGCTACTGGACAAAGCGTTTTGATGGCAAAATATCGTGAATTTTTCAAAGAACACGAATTAAAAGTTGCACAAATCCTACTAACTGCAGAAGACCTCTCCAACCGAGCATCATACGTGCATACCTGCAACGTCTTAATAATGCTTATCAAATCTGGCGTAATCCCAATCATAAACGAAAACGACGTAACTTCAGTCGCCGAACTCAAACGATGCGAAGGGTATAAAGAAAATTTCAGCGACAACGATATCCTTTCAGTTTTAGTAGCCGGAGCGATAGGAGCAGACATCACCATAATCCTCTCCGACGTTGATGGATTATACACCGCCGACCCACAAGAACCCGATGCAAAACTAATCAAAACCGTAGATACCATAACCCCCAAATTAAAAGCCTCACTTAACGGCAAAAGCAAACTAGGCAGAGGAGGAATTCAAAGCAAAATCAAAGCTGCTGAAATCGCAACTTCATGCGGCATCACCGTTGTGATTGCAAACAGCAAACGAGAAAACGTTCTGCTTGACATACTTTCAGGAAAAGATGTTGGCACCTTTTTTAAAGCTCAGAAAACAATGCCCTTTGTTAAGCGATGGATAGCTTACGGGGCAGCTGTGAAAGGTCAAATCCAAGTGAATGAAGGCGCAAAAAAAGCCATTCTTGAAGGTTCAAGCCTCTTAACTGTTGGCATAACACATGTTATTGGCAACTTTAACGTTGGGGACGTAGTTAGCATAGTTGATGAAAACAAAATCGAGTTTGCTAAAGGCAACCCAAACTATTCAAGCGGGGAATTAAACTTAATTAAGGGTTTACAAGCGACAGAAGTGCAAAAAAAACTTGGACCCGATAAGCCTAAAGAAGCCGTAGAACATAGAAACATACACTTAATTGGGGAAGAAAAATGATCTTGGAAATATGCAAAAAAGCCAAAGCGGCCTCAATTGAAATAGCAAAACTCTCAGCGGACGCAAAGAACACGGCTATTTGCAGAATGGCAAATGCCCTTGAAGCGAACGCCGAGAAGATTTTGGCAGCAAACAAGGTAGATGTTGAAACTGCCAAAGCCAAAGGTGTCAAAGCGGCTTTGCTTGACCGTTTATCGTTAGATCAAAAGAAAATTAAGTCAATGGCTAACGACATGCGAGAAGTGTCCGCATTAGCCGACCCGATTGGAACAATCATAAACACTTGGACAAGACCCAACGGCTTGATAATTAGCCAAGTTCGAGTGCCATTGGGCGTTGTAGGAGTAATTTACGAATCACGACCCAACGTAACCTCCGATTCTGCAGGCATTTGCATCAAATCAGGCAACGCAGTTATCTTAAGGGGTGGCTCAGATGCACTAAATTCCAATGTCAAAATTGGCGAAGTCTTACGCGGTGCTTTAGAAGAAACAGCGGTGCCAGTTGACGCAATTCAAGTAGTAAATTCTCCCGACCGTAAAGTAGCGGAAGAACTAATGCACATGCGAGAGTACATTGATGTTCTTATTCCCCGAGGCGGCGCCGATTTAATCAAAACCGTAGTTGAAACATCACATATCCCAGTTATCGAAACAGGAACGGGCAATTGTCACATATATGTTGAAGAAGATGCAGATTTGGAAAAAGCTACTCCGATTGTTATTAACAGTAAATGCCAAAGACCTGGAACATGTAACGCAGCAGAAAAGCTCTTAGTTCATGACCAGATTGCGATTAAGTATCTGCCCGTTGTGATTGCTGCTCTACGAAAAGAGGGCGTGGAGGTTAGAGGTGACGAAGAAACACGAAAAATCGTTCCCGATGTGAAACCTGCCACCGAAGAGGATTGGTACACCGAATACTTAGACCTAATCATTGGAATCAAAGTAGTGAAAAACATTGACGAAGCTATAGCGCACATCAATAAATACGGCACCAAACATTCAGACGCGATCCTTACCGCTGACTTCGACAAAGCTATGAAATTCATAAAAGAAATAGATTCAGCTGCAGTCTACTGGAATGCATCCACAAGATTCACCGATGGCAACCAATTTGGACTTGGCGCAGAAATCGGCATCAGCACTCAAAAGCTTCACGTAAGAGGCCCCATGAGTGCACAACACCTAACAACAACAAAATACGTTATTTTAGGCAGTGGCCAAATTAGAAAGTAGCTCAGAAATTGGGCTGTTTTTTTGTCTGCTTCTTATTTACCATTATTACCAATAACACAACGGCTACAATTATAATGAGGATAACAACCAAAATTAATGAAAAAATTGCGCCTATTAAAATTGGTGGAAATAAGGGATTCACTAGTGGGGTAAAGTTAGTGTTGGCTTCGAGTAGGGGTGATACAACGGCTCCATCGTTTGCAGATACTTGTACATTTACTCCCGATAAGTCTGAAGGATCTAAGTTGCTGATTTTCACATCGATATGCCAATAGGGGGATAAAACTGTATTTTGACTAGTTTCATTGCCGTTTGGATTGTATGTTCGAGTCGCAAGATCAACTGATCTAACGCCGGTTACATTTAAATTTGAAACAATGATTTTTGTTCCATTAAACAAAGCCTTTTGGAAGCAGTAATTTTTCACGTAATCTTGGGCAAGTTTTGTGGCTTGATCTCTGGAAATATTGATGTTTGTATTGCCTATTGTTAGGAAATTGCGACTATCATCAAATAGGACTGCTCCTGCACCGTAAACGGTTACCGCCGCTCCTGTGTATTCTACATTGTTGATTGAGTTAGCAAACTGAAATGTAGTAAATCCTTCTTTAGCTGAGATTCTAAATGTCATATTGCTGGACTGTTGAGTTATGTTTTTGACTGAGCCAGCAGTTTTCAAAAAATTCACCATGTCTTGAACTTGAGAATCATTGGTCAATTCGTGATAGCCTTCGAAAATTCGTAACGATAAATTGAAAATATCAGAGCTCGGTTGGGAATAAATCAGGTTTCCAAAATTCGGATAAACTGCAAGCGAGCCTAAGCTCCCGTTATAAAAATCAAACGTTGCAGTTGCTCTATTTAGTAAAGATGAATCAAGATTGTAAACAAGGCTCTCTTTTCCTATACCGGACTGAACATCTTCTAACAACTTAACATTATATTTTGACAAATTAATTTGAACGATATCTTTTAGGAAAAATATA
Organism: Candidatus Bathyarchaeota archaeon; assembly: GCA_963798135.1. Lineage (GTDB taxonomy): Archaea > Thermoproteota > Bathyarchaeia > Bathyarchaeales > Bathycorpusculaceae > Bathycorpusculum. The sequence continues at coordinate 62,227 of CAWCSI010000001.1, forward strand.
GCCTTGTCTTGGTTACTGGAAACTGACGCCTGAGCCAGTGGTACAAAGGGAATTGTTGATAATAACAGCAAAAAAGCAATGGCTAAAACCAATGTCTTAATCAAGGGTTTAGCCGTCACTTTCAAACATTTCCCTGTTTCAACCTATGTTAGTGTTTGCTTTTAAGTTTTAAGACCAAGTTTTCTGTTGAGTATAAAAACAAAAAATTATCAACAACCATAGCCGCGAAATAGATTGAATGCTAAAATACCTTTTAACTAGTTAGTCGTTTAGAAATTAAATTAAAAACGAAGCTTACAAAGATACAGGTTTTAACTTATTATATCAAACAATTTTTTATATCATCTTTCTTAATTGATGCTAAACTAATATTTAGGAGAAAATTAACATGGGTAACCGATTCATTAATCATTGGAAAAACAAAGAACAGGAAGAACCATCATTAACAACAAAAATTAAGAGCATTGGCAAACCTCAGGAAAATGTAAAAGACCAAATCAACACGGTTATTCAACGCTTAGACATCCAAACTAAATCTTTGGATGCCGCGATACAACGCTTCAAAAACCGTGATGCAGCACTTTTTCAATGTGTTGTAAAAGCTATGACAAATAGAGATCAGGCAAGAGCAAATATCTATGCCGGCGAACTGGGAGAAATTCGCAAGGTTGAAAAAATGTTAATTCAAGAATCTCTTGCATTGGAAAGCGTATCTATGCGTCTTAGAACAGTTTCAGAAGTGGGCGATTTAGTTACAATTTTGGGTCCTGCAGCAAGCGTACTAAACACGGTTCGATCCGGAATGTCGGGTATTTTACCGCAGGCAAGTCAGGAGCTTGAAAGCATCGGAAGTCTACTTGGCGACATTTGCACTCAAACTAGCCAATCATCGGAGACACCAAACATTGGAATGACAGCAAATGAGGATGCACTAGCAATCTTGCAGGAAGCAGAGATAGCGGCAGAGAAAAGAGTCAGTGAACAATTTCCAGAAGTATCTACTGCAATTGCACCGAGCAAAAGAACAAGCATAGAGCTTTAGACGTAACAGCAAACAACAACAAAACTTTCTTTTTCCCAACTTTATTTTTTTTGTTTTATAAAATAGAAAGAAAACAGGCTTAGCTGTGCCTTGTTTGTTCTGGTTTCTTAAACTGTGGGTAGGGTGGGTATTATTGTTTGCAATTGTGCTACCACTGGGTTGATTAGATTTAGCACGATGTTTGGGAACAAGCCGAAGATTATCAGTGCGAAAGCCAGGATGAAGACGGGTATGAGTATTCGTTTTGATTCTTTTACTGCAGTTTCATCTTTAGCTTTCTTGCCATACATTACGTAAATTAATCTAAATATGTATGCGGTTTGCAGGACGCTTGTTAATACTCCGATTACTGCTAGCCAACTTAGATTCGACTGTATTGCAGCGGTGAATACCAAGTATTTTCCTATGAACCCGCCGAAAGGTGGAACACCAGCAAACGATAATCCAGCCATCACAAGAGCTAAGCACACAAGAGGCATTTTCTTGCCTACACCTGCAAAGTCATCCATGCTTTTGATTCCTCGACTGTTTAGGATGCCGACTGCCATGAAAGCAAGCGCAGTGGTTATGCCGCCGATAAGTAAGAAGTACAGGTTGCCAAGTAAACCAAGAGAAGACACGCTTGATATTGCCACAAGATTATAGCCGACGTCTGCAACGCAGATGTATGCTACTAACCGTTTTATGTCGCTTTGTATTAGCGCAAACAGGTTACCAACTATCATTGCTATTGCGGCTAAAGCGGCAAACATCAAAGTCCAATCTAATACGGCACCTGAACCTTTTGGAACTACGATGTAGAGTAGTATTCTGATGAGGATATAGTAGCTACCTTGATCGACAAGGGCTGAGAGGAAAGCTGCTGAGGGGGCTGGTGCTGCAGTGTATGCGTCTGGTAGCCAGAAGTGGAAAGGCACAATTGCAGCTTCAATAGCGTAGCCAGCTGCTATGAAAATGAATGCAATGATGAGCACATGATTATTAGCTAAAGAAGGCAAAACTTGCCCAAGTGCCAAGTAATTCAAAGTTCCGGTTAGACCAAAAACAAGTGAGTATCCGAAAATTATGAAAGCCGAAGCGATAATGACCATGATAAGATACTTTAATGTGGCGTTAAGTGAGAACGCGTTTTTCTTGTAAAGCATTAGGAAGGCTGCACCTGCTGTTGCGGCTTCCCAGAATATGAAGAATGTTAAGAGGTCGCCTGCGAGAACTGCCCCCAATATGCCTGCGGTGGTCATTAGCATAATTGCGAAGTAGCGTTCTGATGGGCGCTTGTTGGACCCAACTGCAAATACTGTGTAAATTACAACTACGGATGCGATGGCGACAATGATTATTGACATGTAAATAGAGATGGCATCTATCATAAAGGCGCTTGAGAATGGGTAAGCATTGGTTAAGCCTATGTTGATAATTGGGGGTGACGAACCTGCACTGTAATAACTTAGCGCCAAGTTGGCTACCGTAGCGCCTGCTATGGCGAATACGGTTATGAACCAGCCTACCGTTAGGGCAGTTGCGTGGCTGCTTTTTCTTATTAATCTGAAAATTGGGACAGTTAGCATTGCTGCGATTACTAGAGTTATTATGGGTAATATGACGTCGATGATTTGAACCATTAGACTGTTCCTCCAAATGTCACTGTTTGAATTAGATTTATGAAGAACGTTGGGTAAATTCCAACAAGCACAACCAACACTACCAAGATAGCCAGGGACAGCTTCATCCAGTTAGACACGTCGACTATTTTGTGCGGCATTTCACCTTCTGCAACTGCAACTTCGTCAGCTACTGGTTGCCCGAGGTAAACTTTTGAGGTAAACCTAAGCATGTAAGCGAGCGAAATCACCGTTGCAACGAGCATAAGAGCCGTGGGAATGATGTAGAAACTGTCAGTTTTTATAACTTGGAAAGCCCCGACGAAGATGAGAAATTCACTGATGAAACATGCAAATGGAGGTGCTCCAGCAATGCTCAACGCGGCTATTGTAGATGAAACGGCTGTGAAAGGCATTTTGCCTGCTAAGCCGCCCATTTTGCGGATGTCTCTTTTTTCTGTTTGATGCATGACCCCTCCTGCGGTAAGGAAGAGAAGGCCTTTGCTTATGGCATGACTTACAATGTGAAGTACTGTTCCAGTTATTGCGAGAGATGAAACCAAAATTACTGCTGAACCCGCTGCGACATTTACTGGGAAAAGCGATAGGCCAAACATTATGTATCCCATGTGTGCGATGCTTGAGTATGCGATAAGCCGTTTAATGTCGGTCGAAACTAACGCTATGAGGGACCCAAAGAAGGCAGACAAAACACCGACTATCGCTAATGCATATAGGAAGTTTGTGCCAAAGGTTATGCCAACCGCTGGGAAAACCATACCTAGCGATAGACGTAGAATTGCGTAAGCTCCTGCGCTGATTATAACTCCGCTTAATAGGGCGGACATTGGAGCTGGAGCTTCTGAGTGAGCATCTGGAAGCCATATGTGGACGGGTATTACAGCCATCTTAACGGCGAAGCCTGCAGTTAGAGCGATTAGAATCCATTTTACAATGCTTGAGCTTGCAACACCCATCAAGGCTGTTTGTGCTGCAAACATGTCAGTTTGGCCGCCTGTTGCGACATAAACTCCTCCGATTCCTAAGAGCACGAAGACGGCGCCTGCGTGTGTCCATATGAAGAGTTTGAAGGCTTGCTTGTATGAGTCTCTATAGCCCCATTCGCCAACTATAAAGTAAGCTGGGACAAGCATTAGTTCCCAGCAGAAATAGAATAGGATCAGGTTAGATGTTAAAAAGACACCAACCATACCAACAGCAAGCATGCTTAGCAGTGCATAATATGCGGCTAGATGCTTTTTGCCAGCCATGTAATTTATGGAGAAAATGGCTGCTACCAAGATTAGGGCTAGACTGATTAGGGCTACTGAGACGCTGATGCCGTCGGTGAAAAGCGTAAATGAGGTATGTATAACGCTGATCCAGTTGTAAGATTCAACGTATCTGTGTGTTGCGCTATTAAGGACAGTTGGTACCGTGCTTAGAACCAAAATGATGTTAACCAAGGCAATTAGCGCAACAAAAATTGCTGCTGCCTTAGGCGATTTCTTTCCTGTAAAATATACAAATGGTATGCTTAATGTTGGAATTGCAAATACTGCGAGAAGAGCTGGAAACATTTTGTTAAAGTCCTCCGAGGGTTAATATTATCAATACGATAATCAGTATGAAACCAACCACTGCAGCAGCAATGTAGTTTTGAACAGTAGTGGATGGAACTTTTTTGAGTTTTGAAGCTGCTGTCACGACTCCAATTGCAAATTTGGTTGTCAGTAGATTTGCTGAATCTTCAACACGTTTAACGCCGTCAGACACTTTTGTTAATCCCTTAACTAAGACGCCGTAAAAGTCATCAAAGAAGTAAGCGTGCTTTAGCATAGTTGCAATTGGGTTTGATCCTCCGCCAACACTTCGTATGGCATAAACATTCTTGTAATATGCAAAGTAAACGAGCAAACCAGTAGGCACCAGAAGAGCTAGGAAGATTGGCGTTTCTATATCGATGAATGAACCAAGAATAGACAGCCCAAGGCCGTTTAATTGCATAAAGTTCAAGACAACAGGCAATGCTAAACCCCAAGCAATGCAAAGCCCTGCCTAGAATCGCAGCTGGAATAAGCATAACTTTGGGAGCTTCATGCACGTGTTGTTTTTGAAGATGTTCCGATTCTTTGCCCATAAAAACTAAACTGAACATACGAATGACGTAGGCAAATGTTATTGCAGCGGTGGCATAAAGAAGAATCGCCTGTATCAGGTTTACGTCAGTCACGCTTGTTATGATCAGTCCTTTGCTAAAGAAGGCAGCAAATGGGGGCAACCCGGATGTTGTAATAACCATTATCGCCATCAAAATGAAGGTAACTGGCATAGCTTTCCTTAATCCTCCCATCAAACGCATATCCCGTGTACCTATCGCATGTATGATGCCTCCTGCTAAGAGGAATCCGAGACCTTCGAAGAAAGCGTGACTTACCATGTGGAAGAGACTTGCGAACCAACCAATTGATGCAGCTCCTTGAACCGCGGTACCTAAGCCAGCCATCATGAAGCCGATTTGGCTTACAGTGGAGTAAGCAAGGACCCCTTTGATGTCTGTTGTAGTTATGGCCAGTGTAGCGCCGATGAGCGCTGTTAAGACACCTATCCAAGCAACCGTTGCAAACCAATACTGGGTCCCTAACGCTTCAATTAATGGCATTGCAACTGAGGCAATTAGAATGAATCTTGCGAGAAGATAGACACCTGCTTTAACCATCGTCGCAGCGTGTAAGAGTGCGCTGACTGAGGTTGGTGCCTCCATTGCGCTATAGAGCCAAGTAAACAATGGAAGCTGAGCGGACTTTGCAATTGCCCCGCCTAAAACCAAGAAGAAGATCACAACCATCAAGTTCAAATTCAATGTCCCTGCGCTTGCGGATGTTGAAAGTGCTTGTATTATAGCGTGGAAACTAAATGATCCAATGGCTTGCCCGTTGATGAGTGGACCTGCGTAGAGTAAGCCGATGGCTGCAAGTAGAGAAATGTCGCCGATGCGAGTCATTATGAAAACTTTAACACCTGCATTAATTGACTCGGGACGTTTATACCAAAACGCAATCAAGGCGTACGAGCATAAACCCACCATTTCCCAGAAAATAAACATCTGAAGCAAATTATCAGAAATAACAAGGCCAATCATGGAACCAATGAAAAGCATGAGCAAGAAGTAGTATCGAGTTAATCCTTCTTCACCTTTCATATAGCCCCAGGAATAAACAGCGATGATTAAGCCAAAGAAAGCAATAAGACATGTAAACAATACGCTGAGTGGATCGATGAATACTCCCGCGCTGATTCCTGGAAGCCAATTAATATTTGATGCAGCCACAGGCTGTCCATTGCCGAAATAAATGCCTGGGACCATTGAAAATGCCAAAGCGGCCACAATTAAAGCAATGGCAATCATAAAGTAATTTCGAACTTTATCACTTATTTTAGCAACAACTGGAACGAACAGACAGGCTATAAGTGGGATTACCCAAACAAGCCATGCAGCAATAATATCAAATGTCATTATGCTTCATCCTCGCTTTCGGTTTTTTCCTGCATCTTTAATATTTCACTAAGGTTACTTGTCCCATACTTTTTGGAGACAATGACAAGCAACGCCAAAATTACCGCGCTAACCGCAGTATCTGTTGAAAACGCCAATACCAGAAATGCTTGCCCCAGACCTTGACCACTTGAAGAAACCAACATTACGAAATTCAAAGTGGCGGCGGTTGCGATCAACTCGACTGATATGAATACTTTGAGTAGTTGCCGGTTGGTGAGCAAGCCATATAGTCCAATTGCCAGCATCACTAGAGATAAAATAACAAAGTCCATTATTGTCCACCTTTCCTTTTCTCGTACAAGACGATGGCAATTCCTAACGCTACCGTTAAGACAACCAAGGCTTGTAAGATAACATCCAAACCTCTCAGATTCCACAAAGCGTCCCCGAAAGACGCGTCAGATGTTTGTCCTGTTGCACCAGTAACTGAGAGAAAAATCGCGGGTAACGATAAAACTACTCCAATGCCAATCAAGGCAAAGGTCTTTTTAGGTGAAGTTTTCTTTGTGGATTTTTCACCTAACATTTCTCCTGACAAAAACAAAATTGCTAATGTGCCTACGCCCACGACAAACTGGAAAATAGCTGCAAAAGGCGAGCCGTTTAAAATGTAAAGTATAGCTGTGAAAAAGAAGGTGCCTGCTAAAGCGGCAACGGAATAAACCATTTCATCGGTAAATAGAGCCAAGCAAGCGGATACGATCAAACCGACTGAAATTATTTCAAGAATCATTATTTTGTGCCTTCCTTAGCGTTTGGTTGAGGTTTACTAATTAGAGAGCCCTTGTCAGTTGTTGCTAACTCATAATTGGTTGTTCCCGTTATCGCGTTTCTGGGACAACTTTCCACACATTGATTACAGAAGATGCATTTGTTTAGGTCGAATTGTGGACGTTGTTTTCCGTCAACTTCCACTATTTTTATTGCGTCTGCAGGGCAATCTCGGTAACAAACAGAACAGTTTGAGCCGACAAGTGATTTTACATCAAAACACATCGAGCCTTTGGTGGCACAGAGTTCTATCATGTTACATGCTTTGATGGTGTATTCTGGTTTGCCGCGGTAATCATCTGGAAGAATTGGCTTCACAAATGGATACTTTGTTGTGGCAGGTTTAGTGAAGAAATGTGAGAATGTTCTTTTGAACATTGGAGATATGCGTGATTTCTTTGTTTTTGTTTTTGTCTTAGTCGCCATTTTTTTACACCAACGGGTAAACCCATGTAACTAAAGCTACGGTTAGCATAAGCGAAAGTATTGCTGCAGGTAACACTATCTTCCAGTTAGCTGACAACACCTGATCGATACGTAACCTTGCAAAGAGACATGTTATGTATTCAGTAATTATTACGACTGCCAACAGCTTGAGGATAAACCATAAAGTATACCAGAATGCAGGAATTCCGAAGAACACTGGACCATACGGGCCGCCAAGGAACAACTCAACCACTAATGCAGACCCAAAGACAATTTGGACATCCCGTGTCAAATGGAGGAAAGCGAGTTTTGCGCCTGTATACTCGGTTTCTAAGCCGCCGACCAATTCGCTTTCTGCATCGGGAACATCAAAGGGATCTTTTTCCAGTTCCGCCTGCATTGTTATTATGAACAAAACAAAAGCCCATGGAGCTAACAGTATTATTGGGATAGTTTGGCCTGATGCAATTGTGACGCCTGAGGCTATTGTGAATATGCTTAAGCTTCCAACGATGAATGCTGGTGTTAAAGCAATTAGGAAAAGCGGGATATCATAGCCTAAGAACTGAGTTAGCACTCTTGCTGAACTAATAGTGCCATACGGATTGCATGATGCCCATCCTGAGAGGAACAATAGAAAACTGGCAATTGTTGAAAACGCCAAGATAATGATCAAATCACCATTAAATCCCCCTGTTGAAAGCACACTGGCGCCATCAATAGGTAAAAAGCATAAGGCAAAAACCATAATTGTAAACGCTACAAGCGGAGCGAACTTGAAAACTGTTTTTTTAGCGTCTCTTGGTTCAATGTCTTCTTTTGTTAACAGTTTTATGAAGTCAGCTAATGGCTGAAGGATGCCCGCTGGGCCTGCGACCATTGGACCTACACGGTTTTGTATGCGGGCTTCAATTTTTCGTTCAAGCCAATCGCAGAACAAAGTTAGTAATAATATGAATGCGAAACCGGGGAAGATGAGTATTCGAAGGATGAGGAAAAAGTCAATCATTCAGATCACCTGTCTGTGCATGAGAAGCATGGGTCTAAACTGACAAAGTTTGGTGGAACGTCTGCGATGCTTTCGCCGATTGCTGTTTGGAGGAATGATGGAAGGTTCGCGAATGTTGGAGTGCGTACTTTTACGCGGTCAGGCATTGCTGTGCCGTTGCTTTTAACGTAGTAGAATAATTCTCCTCTTGGAGCTTCATTACGACTGATGGCTTCACCTGCGAGAACATTTCGGGGAACATCAATTCGGAAGGGTCCTTTTGGCATGTGGTCAAGTGCATACTGGATTATGTTGATGCTTTCTTCAACTTCATCCATACGAACATTCATTCGAGCCCACGTATCGCCTTCTTTGTAAACGATTTTGTTAAATGGAATTTCTCCGTATACTTCATATGGGTCATCTTTGCGTACATCGATATCATATCCTGATGCTCGAGCTACGGGACCAACAACGCATAGTTTAATCGCATCTTTTCTTGAGAGCACTCCAACATCTTTCATGCGAGCTCTTATTGAAGGCTCATTTGCGTAAACTTGTCTGTAGAAAGGCAGTTTCTTTTTGAGTTCTTCTACAGTTGTTTTGATTTTTGGGATATCAGTGTCTTTTAGGTCGCGTCTGACACCGCCGATGGTCATTTGTGATGCATAAACGCGGTTTCCGCTGGTTAACTCGATAAGATCCATGATTGGTTCTCGGTCTCTCCAAAAATACTGGAACAGGGTTTCGTAACCGATTTCTAAACCTGCATGTCCTAAAGTCAACAAGTGACTGTGGAGTCTGTTAAGTTCAAGCGCGACTACTCTTTGGTATTTGGCTCTTTCTGGAACTTCAGTTTTCAAAATTTTCTCGGTTGCAGCAACAAAGCCATATGCGTGACAAGCGTTGCATATGCCGCAGATTCGCTCTACCAAGTAAACGTCTTGGATGTAAGTGCGAGATTCAGATGCTTTTTCTATTCCCCGGTGAACGTAGCCTAGTCTGGGCTCAACCTTAGTTACGATTTCGCCGTCAACTGTTACCGCAAATTTTTCTGGCTCTAACAACGCAGGATGCTGAGGCCCAATGATGATTTTGACGAGTTTGCTGACGTCTTGAAGTTTTTCTTCAGGAGCAGGGGTCAGTTTTACTTCTGCTGCTTTAACGTCTTTCCTTAATGGATAAATGCCTTCAGGCCAGTTTTCGGATAATACAAGGTGCCCTTTGAATTCATTTCCTACAAAGACAACGCCTAAAAGGTCAGAAACTTCAAATTCATGGAACGCGGCGCCTGGAATAAGGTCAACTATTGTTTGGATTTTCGGGTTATCTTTTGGTACTTCAGCACGGATTGTTAAAAACGCGTTTGAAGTAGGCATATGATATAGAATGCCTATGTTTGTGCCAAGATCTACGCCACTTATGGCGGTTAGCGCTGTTTTTTCGTCAGCTTCAGTCATGGCTTTGATTACGTCTCTGTGTAAGCCATTGCTGGTGTTTATGGCAGCAGTGCCGAGTTGGCCTATTTGAATTTGGACTTTATCGCCAAGTTTAGATTGTAATACACTAATTATATCGATTTTATTGTTTGACACTTGTTTTTACCTCCTCAATTACAGGTTTAGCTGCTTGTGCAGCTACCACTACTTCTGGTGAGGCAAGAGCGTGTTTTGCCTCTTCTGCCTTTAGAGCTTCAGCTTGTTTTTCCTGTTTGGATAATTTCTTTGGTTTAGGCGGATTTAATGCATTTAGAAGCTTAACGACGCCGTCAAGCATTGCTTCTGGACGTGGTGGACAGCCAGGTATGTAAGCGGTAACTGGGATAACTTTGTCTACACCGCCCACTACGTTATAGTTTCCCGCGAAAACGCCGCCGCTGCATGCACAAGCGCCGATTGCTACGACGAATTTGGGCTGTGGCATTTGGTCATAGACTCGTTTGAGACGTTCTGCGCATTGTTGTGTAACACAGCCTGTAACTAGGAGAACGTCTGCGTGTCTTGGTGAAGGTTCGAGTTTGACGCCGAAACGTTCGACATCATATTTGGGTGTTAACAAAGCGACGATTTCTATATCGCATCCGTTGCACGCGCCAGAGTTAAAATGCAAGACCCATGGCGACTTAATTCGAGCCCATGTTACTGTGTTAGTCATTTACTCTTTTCCTCCTTCTAAAAGAACTAAACCTGCTGCAAGAATTATGCCAAGATAAACAATCAGGTAAAGTGGGTTTGTTCCAGCTAATACAAACGAATAAGCAAAAGCAAGCACTAATACGGCTGAATCAAAAATTACGAAGTAAATTAGATATTTGTACAGGGATACGTTGATTTTCAATCCATGGAAGGTAGCTTTTTCTCCACAAGCATACGAGGATTGTTCGTTTTCGCTTATGGTGGTTTTAGGAGCTGAACGTTTGCCTATTGTATAAATCGCATATGTTGAAATGAAGATTAATACAAATGCAATGAGGGCTTCAAGAAGCAATCAATATCTCTCCATCAATGTTTTGGTTTTAAACATTAAAGTTTCCTCAGAGGTATGGTCATATTTGCAATTGTTATATCCAGAAGCCTCGCTGTGAACGCATATAAGTTTATCTGCACTGAAACTGTGCAAACGCTCAATACTGGCTGCAATATGCGAAATGCCAACTAAGCCAAAATAGATACAATTGCGCTGATTATACAGTGTATTTTCCCCTGTAGCTCTTTCTTCTCCCATACTTCCCCGAGCTAGTTTCCATTAAGCATTATTCTTAGATTTAAATATTAAGAACAAAAACAATGCAAAGCCCATGATTATTGGATAAAATCAAGAACAAACATGACAACGCTATTCTGTTTTGGGCGGTTCCATACCATCTTTTCCAATGAAGAATTCAGACTGAAAAGACCCCAACTGAAAATCACCAACGTAAGTAATTGAAACTGAAAAGTTCTAATAAAAACAGTTTGGATGATTCCAGCGCCAATAAAAAGGCCACATAATTGGTGCTTTGCGTTTTGTCTTTCGACTTTTAGCCATAAAAACTTATCAGGATAACCTGATTGACATAATAGGTAAATTCACTTAAGCTTAGAAGAAGTAGGATGCGATGCCACTGTCACCCTTCCTTCTTCTTCTATCAATAATTAATGATTAAGATTTGCATCTATTCTGTGAATGCAGACAAATTAGTGGACAGATAATTGACGAAGTTTTAGACGGCTATTTCCTCGGTTAAGCCTGCCTCTGGGTAAGCAAAGATATGCGCTTTCTCCAACGGATAATTTATTGTAACTTTTTCGCCGATTTCAACCCATTCCTCAGTTAACGAAGGTCGATTAATTACTAAACGATCGCCATTTTCAAGCCTAATTTCATAACGAACAAAAGTTCCTTCAAAAGTTATCTTATCAATCTTTCCAAACAACGCATTTTCCGTTGAGATGTGACCAGTTTTCATTTCACAAGTCTCAGGTCGAATAGCTAAAACAATTCTTTCACCCTGTTTTATTTCTGAGTTCAAAGCTTTAATTTTTAATCCACCACGTAATTCAATCTCAGAATAGCCGTTTGCTTTGGTAATGTAACCCTCCAAAAAGTTTGACTCACCAATGAAATGAGCAACAAACAAACTGTTAGGGTGCATATAGAGTTCCTGTGGACTGCCAATCTGCACAATTTTTCCTTTTTTCATAACTGCAATCCTATCCGAAATTGACATTGCTTCTGCCTGATCATGAGTAACATGAATTGCAGTTAATTTAAGGTCTTTAGCCATTCTTCGAATTTCATACCTAATTTCATTTCGCACTTTTGCATCCAACTGACCTAACGGCTCATCTAAAAGCAGGGTTTTTGCGCCCGCTGCTAAAGCTCTTGCAACAGCTATTCTTTGCATCATGCCTCCGCTGAGTTCGCTGGGGTAAGCGGTTAAGCGTTCGTTAAGTTTTACAAGCTCTAAAACTTCATGCCCGATTGTGTCTGCTTGTTTCTGGTCGTAATTTTTGACTTTTGGTCCATAAATTACGTTGCCCCATGCAGTCATATGTGGGAAAAGGGCGAATGTTTGGAAAACAAATCCAATGTCGCGGTCTTCCGGTGGATCTTTGTCTACTCGTCGGTCGCCGATGTAGATTTCGCCGCTGTCAGGTTCAATAAGTCCAGCAATAAGCCGTAAAAGAGTGGTTTTTCCGCAGCCGCTGGGTCCAAGCAAAGAAAAGTATTCTTTATCATGTATTGTTAAGCTAACATTATCTAAGGCGTAGATTTTTCCGTATTTTTTTGTCAGGTTTACGACTCGAATATCAGGCATAAGTACATTCTCCAATTGATGTTCTAATGAATTTATTAGTTGTCATTCTAAGCCTTCCCTTTTCTAGTAAGAAGCCTCAAAATCAACAAGATCACGAAGCTTAACAGTATCAAGATGCCGCAGGCTAAACCAACAGTTAACGAGTTAACCCCTGGAATCGGTGCTGTCACACCTCTAAGCGAGTTAACCCAGTTGACAATCAATACAGGAGCTGTTTGCAAGTTTGAAGAAACCGCCAAGGTTGCGCCTGTTTCACTTACACTTCTGGTAAAAACGATTATTGCGCCTGAAAGAATGGAATATTTTGTTAGCGGCAGCACAATTGATCTGAAAACTGTAAGAGGTTTAGCGCCTAGTGTTCTTGAAGCTTCCTCCATGTCAACGCTTATCCGCTCCATTGCTGCAGACATCGACCTTACAAAATAGGGATAGGTAATGGCTAAGTGAGCAAAGACAAGCAGGAGAAAATCAGGTATGCCTGGGACTCCTTGCCAGAAAAACTTTAAAGAAACTCCTAACGCGATTGATGGAACGATAATCGGGATGTTAATTAATGAATCAAGGATCGCTGAAGGCCACTTGCCAAATGTCTTACGTGCAAGCAAAATCGCCATCGGTATACCAAGAATAATACCTAAAACAGTTACAATAGCGGCTAAACTATAAGATAAGAACAAGCTTTGCCAAAAACTCGCCCAGATACCTACACCAGTTAAAGCCTGAATTAACGGAGTTCCATTAGCAACTGCTTGAAAAGCGGGCAACGCAACAAAAAGAGAAGGAATCAACACTAAAAATATAAAAATAAATAATGCAATTCCGTTTCGTGACCAAGCCGCTTTTTTATAGCTTAGTTTCTTTTCAAAAACAGGCAAGCCATGACCAAACGGCAACTTTATTTTTTGTCCCAAAACGCGTATTAAAGCAAAAAGCGCAATTGAAACACCGATTAAAATTAAGCTTGCAAAAACTGTGGCGCCTTCGTAAGTGCCTACGGATATTGCTCCAGCTTTGAATTCATTGCTGATGTGTTGTAAAAATACAGGTCCATTCATGAAAAAAGCACCTGCCACAATGAATGTTGCCCCAGTTTCTGAGAGTGATCGGGCGAATGCCAAAGAGAAGGCTGCAATTAATGATGGTTTTGTGATGGGAAAAGTGACTGTTCTGGAAGCGGTTAATGGTGGAGCACCAAGTGTTCTTGAGGCCCGTTCATATTCCATCTTGTAATCAAGCATTGCTCCAACCATTATGCGGACAACTACGGGATAAGAAAAAGTGAAATGCAAAAGCATGACAAGTAGCCAACCAGGAGAAACCAATGGTCCTCCAAAAAACGCGGATATGCCTCCGCCTGAACTCCAAAAAAGTAGAAGCGAATAGCCAAGTGCGGCAGTTGGGACAACAAAAGGTATGTCAGCCAAAGTATCAAGGACAGTTAGCCACCTTGATTTTCCACGAACGATAAGCCAGGCTAATGGCACACCGGCAAGAATGTCTAAAGATGCTACGATTAAGCCTATACTGAATGAGTTGGAGATTGCGCCTAAAGCAGCGTTCACGATAGCAGGTTGACCAGTTATGTTGCTTATTGTTGGCGCTTTAATCAAAATTCCCAGGATGGGTGGAATAAGAATTATTGCAAAGAAAATTATGATTGCGGAGAGATACAGGGTGTACTTTAAGGGTTTTTTAGAGGACAATTTATTGAGCTTGACCCATAGTTTGCTAAGCACAGTGCTGCTCCCTTTCTCCGAGGTAAATTTGGGGTAAGTCCAGTGCTAAATCGATTGTTCAAGTATATTAGTTGTTACTTGGTGGAAACCGTTTCGCAATATTTTTTTCTTTAAAATATATAGTTTAGTATATAGAATAACAAAAAAATAATTGTAATATAGTTTCACGATTTTAATACAATCTTCCACAGGAGAAGACTTTATCAGCGTAAAAAAAGAGTTTTATATGGTGAATTTTTGGAAGAAAAGCATAGAATTATGAAAAAAACTTTTGAAACAAAAATGTCAGTTGATGGAAAAGAGTTGCCGTTGAACAATTTTGTTCAAGAAACAATCGGCAATATTATGGCGGGATTTTTGAAGTCGCTAAAAGGAATCGATGTCGAATCTGAATTGATTGAAGTAAAGATCTCGCGGCTTCACAAACCTGTAGATGTTGATGCTCATATCTATCCTTAGCTGACCACTTTTCTGAACTGAATCAGTGTAGCGCTCATTGTGATGAGGGCGACCAGCGCGATTACGCCCCAAGCTGGCAGTATAGTGGTCCAAATGTAACCGTTGATCATTAGCACACGGCTGGCGGCTACGGCATAGCTTACGGGGTTAAAATATGATACAACTTGAACCCAATGGGGTAGGAAGCTAAGGGGAAACAATGCTGGGCTTAAGAATAGCAATGGGAAAGTGATGACTCCGCCTATGGCGAAAACCGTCTCTGAACTTCTGGTTTTCATGCCTAACGCTAAAGAAATTCCTGACCACGCTAGTCCAAAGAATGCAAGCGTAAAGAAGATTAGTAAAACTCCGATGACTCCGGTTACTACATATGCACCTAAGGCATATGCTAAGCCAAGAATTATTGCTGTTTGCATAACCACCCTAAAAGCATCACTACTTAATCTCCCGAGTAGAATTGCAGGGCGACTTACCGGTGTAACGAGCATCTTTTGAAGGAATCCTGTGTCAATGTCTGCCACTATAGAGTTTCCTGACTGCAAGGCACTTCCAAAGGCGTTCTGCATCAGAATTCCAGCCGTTGCAAACTGTAGATAACTTACTCCTGGTGGTAATACTCCTGGAACATTAGAAAGATTCCCAAGTAACTGCGTGAATAGTAAAAGGAACAAAAGAGGTTGGAAAAGGGAAAAGAATAGCAAAATTGGGGTTCGAATAAGTTTTGTCATGTACCTTATGAATATGTAACGGGTGTCAGAAAGTAAGGTCATGTTTATTCATCTCCTTGCGCCGCCAAACATAACGCTTGGTGCCTTGACTAATTCTTCTGTGCGAATTCTTTTGCCGGTATGACGCATGAAAACGTCATCCAGTGAGGGAGAAGAAAACGTCACAGAGGATATACGAATACCGCTGCTATCTAACGCTCTCACAATATCAGCTATTAATAAACCAGCATTTTTAGCATAAACTGTAAGGCACTCTTCCGAATCTATTATTTCATTAACTCCTGTAAGGCTTTTAATAAGCTCCTTTGCGTTCGACTTGTCTTTTTCGCAGTTCTCAAGTGCAATTCTAATCGAATCTGCACCTATTTCACGTTTTAAGTCAGTGGGGGAGCCGCTTGCAACTATTTTTCCGACATCAATGATTGCAAGTCGTTTGCATAGTTTGTCAGCTTCTTCCAAATACTGAGTAGTTAAGAAAATAGTTATTCCCTCTTCTTTGTTTAGTTTTTCTAAATAACTCCAAATGGCTGAACGCGATTGAGGGTCCAAACCAGTGGTTGGCTCATCTAAAAACAGGATTTTAGGCTTATGAACAAGTGCGGTTGCCAGGTCAAGGCGTTTTTTCATGCCACCAGAGTAGTTTCTAGCCCGTTTCTCGGCTGCTGCCTCAAGTCCTACGAGAACCAGAAGCTCGTTAACTCGTTTCTTGATGTCAACTGTATTCATCTGGTGAAAATGACCTTGAAGAGTAATGTTTTCCCTACCGGTTAAGTCGCCGTCTACAGTTGTTTCTTGGCTTTGCACCCCGATTATTTTGCGAATAGCATCTGCACCACCAAAAATATCACGACCGGCTATAGTTACCGAACCAGATGTTTTTCGAAGAAGCGTGGTTAATATTTTAATGGTTGTGCTTTTTCCAGCTCCATTAGGGCCTAGAAAGCCGAAAAATTCGCCTTCTTCTACGGTAAAGGAGATGTCGTCAACGGCTTTGGTTCCATCTGAATAAACTTCAACAAGATTCTTAACAGTAATAATGTCTGGCATAATCTTTCTAGTAATTAGTTTTATAATTGGTAAAATAAGTGTATGTGACTGCTAGGTAACTACAACAGCGAGAAAGCGCTTAGATTATTTAGGTTGTTTCTGTTTTTATCTGCAATTTTTTTCTTTGTGTTTTGGGGTGCTTTTCCAATTTAGGCTTTGATTCATCTGCAGGTTGCGTGCTAAAATGTGCGCAATTGTGCCGGATTGTGCTGAATTGTGTGGATTTGTGTCGGCAGTAATTGTCGGAGCAGATTATTTTCTAAAATTTTTCCTTTGTGTTTTGGGTTTGTTTTTTGAAGCAGAACTTAATTTCTCTGCAGGTAGCGCAATAATTCGCAAGAATTTGTAAGATTTCGCAAGAAAACGTAAGAATCTGCAAGAAAACGTAAAGAATCTTGCTTAACAACTATTTTTTTTGTTCAGCTTATTTTGGTTGCTTTTTTAGTTTAAAGCTTGAATCGTTTACAGGTTGAGTCATTGTAAGTCACTATAGTCAATAAAAATCACTGCGATTCACTTAAAATCAAAAAGAAGACTGTGCTAAAACAACTAAAGAACAGCGTTTTTCCTTCAGCTTATGGATTGCCTTTTTGATTTAGGTCTTGTATTGATTCAGCGTGAGTCGAAAATAGTCAAATAAAGCTAAAATAAGTTGAGAAACAATAAATTAAGTTAAAAGTTAAAGCAAGAGGTAAGCAGCATGCCTTTTTAGGGTGAAGAGATCATTCAAAAGTGCCCGAACCGGGCTTGATTTCATAAGAATGTTCGACCTTCAAAAATCAAGACACCAATAAAACGTCATCAGGTTCTTATTAGATGGTATTATTGAAAAGTTGCGTGTTTGAGAAGAGTAGGGTTAACTTAAAGGCAAGCAAAAAAATTCGGAAGAGAGAGAGGGGGAATCAGTTCGCCTGCTTTTAAGTTAACCTTTTGCGCTTCTGTTAAACTATATACTTGCCTCTTGAAACATAAATAATAATGTGACTGCCTCAACACAGCAACAAACTTTCCATGGAAAAGATCCATTCCAATGCTAAATATTTATAAGCATTTTTATTGAAATAAGGTATAGTCTTTCAGAGGGGGAATCGAAGGATAAATCAAAAATCGATAGATACAGCAGTGTATCTAAACGTTAAAAAAGTAAATGGCTCAAATTCTTCTAAAATTAACCAACAAGAGCCAAAAACGAAACCAACGTACACAAGCAAAAGCCCAACTCTTGGGGGAAGTTGGCAATGATAGAAGAAACTCACAAACATATCAGTAACTCTTGCAATGAAAATCTCCACATCATCCAAGCGGCTGAGGGAAAAGGAGTACGCTTCTGCCCAAATTGTGGAACAAAAATGCGAGATTGCTGCGACTTTCACCGCCAATTCAACCTTTTAGGACATAGACCCAACGGCATACACGTAGCACCAAAAGAATGGATTTGCCTAAACTGTGGACTAAGAGAATACAAAGAACTATCAATGCGAATTGCTTGCGGACCGGCAGGTCACTTATAAAAAACGCCTGCCAACTCCACTGTATTTTAAAAATTCTTTATATTTGCCTAAACTGTTCAGAATTAAATAAGCAAGTCTTCCTGCAAATATCTATTAGCTAAAGGAGATAGAGAGACTCATTCCAAATATTCATAATTCAGGCGCCCATTTCAAAACTAATCATTCCAAAGCATTTTGAGCCTTGAGCCAAGGACGTCAATGGATAAAATAACGCGTTTTGTTAAGATCAATTATCTTACGTGACTTTTTCATACCTAAATCTTCTCAAAATCAATCATTATTCTTGTTATTGTAACATAGCAACAACAATGCTTGAAATGATACCCAATCACGTTATCTCCCAGAGGGAAATGCCCTGAAAACAAGAAAGGAAGAAATCTCAGCTAAACCGAAACATGTAAGAAATGATTATTCTGAAGATAATGAATTACGAAAAAACAACGTAGAGACAAAAGAAGCAGGAGAAGAGATTAATTCAGATAAAAAAAGAGAAGCATCAAAACCGCTGTATTTAAAACGATACGAATAAAAAGATGGAAAACAAAAAACTCTACTGTTTCAATAATAACTTAATTTTAGATTGTATGCTCAAAGCAAGCGCCAGTTTTGAGTACAAGTTACGGGGAAATTGTTTGAATTAATGAAGCGTATTCTTGTTTTTGATGCAGGTAGCCTTTAGGTTATAATCCGAACGTTTGAAGTGCGAACGAGATAATAGATTGAATGATGCACAAGAAAGCAGAAATTTTAGAGTAAGCAGGGATCTTATCTTTCCGAAAGGCAATTGGGAACTGCAAATTAGGATTAGAGCAAAGACGAAGAGGGGCTTATTCAAAAAATAAGTTTTTTTCCGTTAGTTGGTGCTAAAATCTTTTTTCAAACAAAATTGAAGCCCTCCAAAAAAAAACGCAACCATAAAAAGTCATGTTGTGTCAAAATGCAATAACAAACTATTATGAGTGTTAGTGTTGCTACGCGTTATCAGATAGGTGAAGCATTTTTATGACTCAAATTTCAAAAGTCGATGTCTCAAAGGTCTTGCGTACAGTTCCTTTTGAAAACGGCTTTCACTTCCGCACCAATCAAGGAGTCTACACAAACGTCACAGCTACAAGCTTGATCGATTTTGCGGATAAATTAGAGACAATTGATATTACTTCTGTGGAATTTCATTATCCGAAAGGAGACTTCCAGTTTTGGATAACAAAAACTCTGGGAGACGAGGAATTAGGCGACCGAATGTGCTTTGTAAACAGGAATATTCAGTGGGAACAGCTTAGACAACAATTATTGCAGCTAGTTAATCAGCGCATAAGCGAACTCAAAAGCTTGATAAAATATTAGACTGACATTTTCAGAAGACAAGCAATATTTGGCAAAGATTTCTTTTTCTTGTGTGGGTCAATTCATCTATTGTAAGATGACGATGTGACACTTACATGGAAAACCATCGAAATCATCGTTATTGTTTAGTTTAATTTACTTACTATTGAATAATTGGCAGCTCTATTTTGAATTTTGTTCCTTTTTCTTCTTCACTCTCAAAGCTTACTGTGCCATCTAATGCTTCAACTAGTCTTTTAACTACAGCTAAGCCTAAGCCTTGACCTTTGGCTTTAGTGGTCATCAATGGCTTAAACAAATTAGGCTTAACAGCCTCAGGTATGCCTTTTCCCGTATCTGAAACAGTGATAACCATGACGTCATTTCGCTTGGTAACAGTTAACTCTAACGCCCCACCTTCAGGCATAGCTTGAATGGCATTATTAACTAGGTTCATTATTGAACGCTTGATAAATGTGGAATCAGTTTTAAGTTGCACGGATCCTTCAACCTCGACTTTAAGCTTGATCGTATCTGGAATAGTAATTGTATTAAAGACGCTAATTACTAAATTTGACAAGTCTACAATTGAATAATCTGGATTTAGTGGTCTCGCGTAATCTTGAAGGTCTGATACTATTTTGTTAATATAATCGACTTGCTCTTGAATTAGATCTATGCTTTCTAACGCTTCGGTTGTACTAGTACTTTTAGGTGCTTCAGTCATCATTTGTTTGGCTAAAAACAATTCGCTGACAATTGCCTGCAAGGGATTGCGGATATCATGCCCAACCATTCCCGCGGTTTGACCGATAGCTGCCATGCGCTCATTATCCTGCAGTTGCCTTTCCAGTGAGATTCGTTTAGTAATGTCTTCAAAAATTACGCCTACTTGTTTGCTGTTTGTCATCCAAGCGTAAACATCATAGTATTGGCCAGTTAATTCACTTTTTTCTTCACGATGAATAGCTTCTCTTGTTTCTTCAATTTTGCTAAATTCGGAAAGCCAGTAATCTTCCACTTTCCCAAGTAATTCTGAAGCTTTTTTGTTAATAACTTGTTCTCTTGTTTTCCCCATCGATCGCAGGAACGCTGGGTTAGAGTCACAATAAACAAAATCTACAACTTTCCCGTTTTCATCATGAACTAGTTCGGCGACAAAAACCATTTCAGTCAAGCTACTGAAAAGTTGCCGGTAACGCTCTTCGCTTTCGATTAAGGCTTGTTGAGCTTGTTTGCTCTCAGTTAAATCAACGCCAATTCCTCTAGCCCCCAATATCTTGTTATCCCTTATTATTGGAACACTGATCAGTAAAACTGGAAAATGCGTACCATCCTTTTTTACGAAAACGAATTCATTGCTTTGGCGCAAGCCAGTACTGAACATTTCTTTCATCTTTTCAAAAGATCTTTGTGCATCCTCGGCAACAACTAGGCGATTAGCATCAAAGTTACTCTCAAATTCGTCCTTAGAGTACCCCATCAACTCAACTGCCCTCAAATTAGCAAAAACTAAACAGCCTTTCGTGTCAACTTCAAAAACCATTTCAGGCAGTTTATCGACAAGCTGCTTATATTTTTCCTCGCTTTCTAAAAGTGATTCTTCTACCTTCTTTCTTTCAGTAATGTCTCGAAAAAGAATCCCGACTTGACCTTTAGCATACGGAAAGTAGTAAGAGTCATACCATCTATTCGAATATTTGTTATAAGCTTCATAGTGAACTGGTTTTTCTGATCTAAGTACATCTCCACTCAATGTGGTTATGTCTAACTCTAGTTCAGGCGTAATCTCGCTTGCCTTTTTACCTAAAACATCGTCTGGTTTTGCACCAGTTTGGCGCTGATATGCAGAGTTCAATTTTAGAAATCTAAAATCATTTGCGTTACCATTCTCACCAAAAATTGGTTCAACTAACATAAACGCATCTTCACTGTTATCAAATAAAGTTCTGTAAAGCTGCTCGCTTTCTTTAAGTTCATCTTCTAATTTATTTCGGGCTGTCACGTCCCTTGTAACCCCGACAAACATTGCTGGTTTTTGGTTCTCACCATAAAGAGCTGTCACTGAAATTTCAGCACAAAATGAAGATTTGTTTTTTCTCAAAACGCCAACCTGGTTTAAAACTTTTCCCGTTTCAAGTACTTTGGAAGCTCCGTCTATGGCAAGCTGTTTGTCTTCTGGAACGATAGCATCGTAAACATTTGTTCCAATGAATTCTTCACGTGTTAAACCCAAAAGTTTCAACGACGCTTCATTGCAATCTAAAACTCGGCCATCCAACCCAACCAAAGATACGCCATCATCCATGGCGTTAAGGATATTTTGCAACCGTTCTTTGGCAACTTTCAAAGCCTCTTCAGCTTTCTTCTGGTCTGTAATATCTTGTTCAATCCCCGCTATTCGCTCAGCTTTCTCGTTTTCGTCGACTTCTTGAACCATTCGTTCTGAATGCAAATATCGTATTGAACCATCAGGTCTGATTATACGATAATCAAAACTAAGCGTTTGGTCCTTCTTGCCAACAGCAATTAACTCTCTCATCAACTCTCCTAATCGTTTAAGGTCCTGGGGGTGAATTAGCTTTGAATATTCGGCGATATTTGGAGCCTTTTCTTGAAGGTTTAAATCGAAAATGCGAAACATTTCTTTGGACCATATTGCCTGATCGGTCTTAACGAAATATTCCCAACTCCCAACGTGAGCTACACTTTGTGCAACTTCTAACCGCTCACTATTTTCTTTTAATTCTTGTTCATTTTTCTTTCGTTCTGTAATAACTGTTAAGGCAACAAATATTTGTTCAGGTTTGCCTTTTTGATCGCGTTTAATAGTTGTTATTCGGCTTTGGATCCATTCCCATTTGCCTGCTTTACTTTTGACGCGATATTCAATTGATTTTTGTGCATTCGGCAATACGCCCGTTGTTACTTGTTGCCAATTTGCTAATACCAGATCATAATCTTTCGGGTGGATAGCATTTAGAATTGAATTTACGCTCTCAAGCTCTGCAACCGAGTAACCTAAGAATTGAGTGGAATTTAGAAATTCAATTTTGCCTGAGGGAATATCTAATAAATAAATTGTATCAGGGAGGTTCAAAAGAAGTAGGTGAAAAAATTCCGCTTGGTTATCGTCTTTCGTGACAGTTCCCTCGAATATTTATGGCTCAATTAATAATTTAAGCTAATTGGAGGTTTAAAATAACTAGGTTATTTCTCTTAAATCTTGTTTAACGATAACATTTTCTAACCTTGCACATTTCGGTTTTACCAGACGTTTAAAACTGCTGCGAGAGTAATGATGAAATTTACCGTGACTGAATATAGCCTAAGATCGATAAAAGAACAAGAATAGTTTTTGGAATAAAATGACCCTTGATTCTTCCTTTTTTCCATCACCCATATTAATGACCGTGATTTTTCCAAGAACTCAAAACGCAACTATTTTTTATTCTTTACAACGATTTCCTCAAGAATCGTGTTAAATACACTTGATTTTCGCATAAATTCAAGTTCTTGTCCTTTTATTTTATTCTGAATTTTTCTGGTTTCTTTTAATCCGAAATAAGCGTGTGAAGCCATCCAGATGCCATATAAAATTAATATTCCCAGAAAAATGTAAACAACCGATCCAATGTAGTCATTTTTTGGAAAAAAATCAAACGCAAATTGTAACGTCGCCGCAGCTGGAGGAATAATTAGAGCCAAGGTCAGACCCGTTCTTAGCTGGGCTAACTGAGTTCGCTCAATTGAAAGATAATTACGTTCATATGCCATTAATGTTCTAACAACAGCTAAAATTTCTTGTTCATCCATAAAAAAACCTTTCAGCTAAAGAATTACTCTATTAATTAGAATCATGAGTCATAAAAAAAAACTTTTCTTTAGAGGATAACTAACGATGAGTTCATTTGAGGAAAATACGTTGGTTCAAAATTTACGGCTGAACAAGGTGCAATGCTTTTATTAGAGCTTGACTGCAAGCGCAACTAAGAAAGGGCAAGAGCTAAGGAGCGCAAATATGCTGCTTTGTGGGCACACTTGGTATCCACAAATTAATATTAGAAGCATCAAGGTGAGTAACTCGTGACTCTTTTTTAATTTTGGAGGTTATTAAAAATGGAAAATGAACAGAATAGATTAAATGAAGCAAATGAAAAGCAAATACCTTGGCGCAAGTGGGGACCATATCTTAGCGAACGACAATGGGGAACAGTAAGAGAAGATTATAGCAACGATGGCTCAGCATGGGATTACTTTTCACATGACCAATCGCGTTCACGTGCATATCGTTGGGGCGAAGATGGAATTGCAGGTATTTCTGATGACAAACAACGCATTTGTTTTGCCCTTGCTCTTTGGAACGGTCAAGATCCAATTCTAAAAGAAAGAATGTTTGGCTTAACAAACAGTGAAGGCAACCATGGAGAAGATGTTAAAGAATACTATTTTTACCTTGATAACACACCAACTCATTCCTACATGAAATACTTGTACAAATATCCTCAAATGGCATACCCATACATGGATTTAATAAATACCAACAGATCGCGCAATCGCAATCAATTTGAATACGAGCTGTTGGACACCGGTATTTTTAATGACGATCGTTATTTTGATGTTTTCGTAGAATATGCTAAAGAATCCCCTGAAGACATTCTTGTTCAGATCACAGCATGCAATAGGGGAAAAGATACAGCAACTTTACATTTACTTCCAACTCTGTGGTTCCGTAACATTTGGTATGGATATAAAGATGTTGCAAAACCGCAGCTAAAAGAAACAAAAATGCAGTCAAATGTGAGCATAGTTGAGGCTGACGATCCTATGCTTGGGAAAATACTTACCTCTACTGCGAGGGAGCCGTTCCTTTGCTTTTTACAGAAAACGAAACTAACAACCAACGTTTATTTGGTTCGCCTAATTCGACTAAATATGTGAAAGATGGAATCAACAACTTTGTAGTAAATAATGACAAAGCAGCAGTAAATCCGGATAAAATGGGAACTAAAGCGTCCGCAGATTATCATTTAGCGATTGGTGGAGGCGAGACAAAAACTAGTACGATTGAGGCTAAGCAACATTTCCCCAGAATCCATGATGCAAAACCAGGTTGGGAAGAAATGCTCTTTTTGGCAACAATTTTGACGAAGCAATGGACTTGCACAGAAAAGAAGCAGACCAGTTTTATGACTCAATATCTCCGACTTCTCTAAATGAAGATGAACGACGAGTACTACGACAAGCGCTTTCAGGAATGTTATGGAGCAAACAATTCTACGATTATGATGTGGCTAAATGGTTAAATGAGCACAACATAGATTTCTATAAGAAAAATGATAGAAATGTACGAAATTCTAATTGGTTCCATATGGCAAATACCGATGTAATTTCGATGCCGGACAAATGGGAGTATCCATGGTATGCAGCTTGGGACTTAGCTTTTCACACTGTGGCTTTATCATTGGTTGATGAAGATTTCGCAAGGGAACAATTAAACTTGATGCTAACAGAGCGCTATTTGCATCCAAACGGTCAAACCCCAGCATACGAATGGAATTTTAATGACGTTAATCCACCAGTTCACGCATGGGCAGTACTTTTTAACCATCGCATGCAGCAACAACTAAATGGAAAAAGCGATCTTGACTTTCTGGAAAATGCCTTCCAAAAGCTAATGCTGAATTTTACTTGGTGGGTAAACCGAAAAGACCGCAATGGCAGCAATGTTTTTGAAGGCGGCTTTCTGGGATTAGACAACATCGGTGTTTTTGACCGCAGCGCACCCTTGCCAGGCGGTGCCTATTTAGAACAAGCAGATGGCACAGCTTGGATGGCAATGTTCTGTCAGAACATGCTGGAAATCGCTGTTGAACTTGCCCGCCAAAAACCAATCTACGAGGAAATAGCCGTCAAACTCTTTGATCACTTCTTATGGATTGCTCATGCCTTAGAAACAAGTGGACTATGGGATCAAGAAGACGGCTTCTTCTATGACATGCTACGTTTACCTGATGGAAGAACGGAGAAAATTAAAGTTCGCTCGATGGTTGGACTAATTGCATTATGCGCTAATAGTGTTTTTCCATCGGACTCATTAACAAAACTGCCAAATTTCGCTGCTCGAGCACAATGGTTTACGCAAAATCACCCCGAACTGTTGGCTAATATTCATAGACCGGGAATACCTGGAGCAGGAGGTCGTTTCCTGCTAGCTTTAACTAGATGACAACAAGCTGCGCCAAATTCTCTCAAAAATGTTAGATGAAAATGAATTCTTAAGCCCCTATGGTATTCGTTCAATATCTCGAACTTATGCAGAACATCCGTATTCGATCAACATAATGGGACAAGACTTTGGCATAGACTATCAACCAGCAGAATCCAACACTGGTGCATTTGGAGGAAATTCCAACTGGCGTGGACCCATATGGTTCCCAATAAACGCGCTCATAATCCGCAGCCTTCTCAATTTGTACTCATATTATGGCAATGATTTCCTAATTGAGTGCCCCACTGGATCAGGAAAGAAAATGAATCTATTTGAGGTAGCCAAAGAAATCGCAACTCGTTTGTCAAAAATCTTTTTGCGTGACGAAAAAGGTCAGCGCCCTGTCTATGGTGGAACAGCAAAGTTTCAAACAGACCCAAACTGGAAAGACAATATCTTATTCTATGAATACTTCCATGGCGACAACGGTGCAGGGCTAGGTGCAAGTCATCAAACGGGTGGACGGGATTGGTCGCGCCCGTATTGAAACTTTTGGATCAGTTAGCGGTGAAACAATATCCAAGGCGAAGTGAGAGAAGAAGTATTCAAAAAGATGGCAAATAAAAAATAGCCTACATCGCTAAACCAAAAAACTTTTCCTTTTTTATTTAATTTTTTTTCTAAAGAGGCCCAAAAATATTCTTGAATAGCCTGACATTTCATAAAGGTATTTGATTTTCAACGTAATTTGTTAAATCATCATTAAAATCCTATAGCAGTGATTAATTAATTTGAGACAAAAGATCATAACCTGAATTTTCTAAGTCGTTGCTTATTTATTCTTTCATTAATAGGTCGATTGTACAAGGGGTTGAAATAATGCAAACCTATGAAGAAGTTACATCATAAGTTCAAGTCGCTGACGTTTTTTCTTATACTTGTTGCACGATTTATGTTGTTTAGAACCATATTCATGCGGTAACGGCTCTGCAGGGTCCTAGCTGTCTGTGCGAACAAAAACCGGGGTCGCATAACAAAACTTGAAAAAGCTTTGTTAAGCATACGTCGTATCTCTTCAAAAGGCACAGCATTTGCAGCAACATTGGATAAATTTGCGCCAGTTTCCCAGTACGTCTCGACATCTAGAAGCCCTTTCCCAACAAATTCAGCCCATATATCGTTTCCAGGATAAGCATAGAGAATGTTAAATTGAGGAATATCCAAAGGAATACGTTTAGCGAAATCGATAGTTTTCTGAATCTCCTCCCGAGTCTCGTCTGAAGCCCCTATAACAAAAGAGCCAACGATTATGTCTACGCCAGCTTTCCGAGCAGCTCTCACGGCCTTCTCAGCATGTTCTGGAGTAGTTTTCTTGTTATAGTAATCTAACAATCGTTGGTTGGCATTCTCGATTCCAAAATACATCACTCGCAGACCCGCCGCAACCATTTCACGAAACATCTCTGAAGATCGGACGTCAACTCGTCCCTCAGCGATCCATTCCAAATCAATTTTTTCCTTTTTTATGCCTCTGCATAACTCAACAACTCTCGCAGGATTTAATGTAAAATTGTCGTCAACGAAAACCAGTTGCTTATAGCCTTCACTCTTAAGCTGACGCAATTCATTAAGAGTGTTGATTGCAGATCGTGGCCTCCAAGAATTACGGAATATAGCGGTACAATTGCAGAATCTGCAAAAGTAACTACAACCTCTAGATGACAGGACACCGGTGAATTTTTTCGGTGCAATGTTCACACCTGCTATGAAACAATGATACTCCGCACTCAGGAGTTTCCGATTAGGAAAAGGAAGCAAATCTATATTTTTGAGAAGTGCTCGTTCAGGGGTCAATTTGACTTTTCCCTCTTTTCGGAAAGCAATCCCATTAACCTGCGTTAGGTCATCCCCGGCTTGGAGGTGCTTCGCTAAATCGACGATTGTTTCTTCCGCTTCTCCTCGAACAACAATATCTATAGAAGAGTGCTTTCGCAGAATTCGTTCCGCGTTGAATGTAGCATAATGATTCCCAATTAACGTGACAATATCTGGGATTGTTTCTTTGATTTTTCGACTCAAAAGACTTGCAAGACGCCCCGAACTCATGAGAGCAGAGAAACCAACGACGTCAGGATCCTTCTTTTCAAGCCACCTCACAGTCTCGCTTGCGCTGTAGCCCATTGCTGGCTGGTCTAAAACAGAAACCTCGTTGCCTTCCTGTTCCAAAACCGAGGCTAAGTACAATATGCCCAAGGGAGGAAATGACGCACTTGCTTTCCTTACCTCATGATTTTCAATACTCTCATTAGGAGAAGAACTAACAAAAGCAAACTTCAAAGGAATCTTACCTCTTGCTAACCTAATCGCACAAAAAGCTGTTCAAACAGTAAAAATTCTAATGCTTACTGCAGCTTCACATAACAAACGTTAACCATTATCATTTTATTAATAATTACCAATTAAACTCTTGTGATAACATTTAGCAGTAACAAAAATGTTATAATTGTTTTATTAAAAACTTATTAAATTATTTAGTTTTCTTATTTTTAATTGCTAATGTATCCGCTTTTTATAGACTTAGCGAATTTTTTAGAAGAAATCAAGCGTTAATTTCCTTAATGAGGTTAACTTTATTTAAAAAAAATTAATGGTTTATTGGAAGGTGTAGACACCTCATTCTGAACTATCAACCTGCCATCGTGCTTGCATTTTTGAAAAATCGTTCAGTAAAACGGTAGAGAACTGCGATTCTTACGATGAATGTTAGAGTTTCTGTTTTGTTTCAGAGATTAAGAAAATAGTTCATCCAATTTTTAAAAGAATATGAGAGCAGCTGTCTTGACCGAATTAGGCCCAGGCAGATGCTTGTTGGCATTTTTGATTATAATAAAAAAATGCAGCGGAGATTATGCATATTGCGTTAAGGGTTTCAGGTTAAAAAGGACGACATCGTTTTCAAATTTTGGTCTTATTTTTAGCACATCTTCAATGTATGCTCTAAGTGGTTCAGCTACGCTCCAAGCCTGGGCAATACATCCTCTCGGCAAATATGGTGGATCTGCATCGCAGATTTCGCCAATGGAGCCTAAGCCTCCGCGGACTATTTGTTGAGATAACAACGGCATTATGAATGTTTCATAGGCAAACTTCAAGTTATAATCGCTGTAGCCCTTTGCTTTAAGAAAAGATGTGGTAAAAGGCCCAGTCAGCCAAGGCCAAATTGTTCCACTATGGTATGCGTTATCTCTGCTTTCTCGGCCACCTTCATATTTACCTTTGTAACGGGGGTCTTTTGGGGATAAGGTTCTTAGCCCAACCGGTGTAAGAAGCTCATTTTGAACAAAATCTACAACATGGTTAGCTTTTTCGTTATCTATTAGTTTGAAATCTAAAGCACCTGCAATTATTTGGTTGGGTCTCACAGATAAATCTGGGTGACCAAAATCATCTATTACATCGTATAGGTAATTTTTTTCGGGATCCCAAAACTTCTCATTAAAACTCAATTTCGCTTTTTCAGCCATATGAGAATAGTCTTCAGCAATATGTTTTTCATTAAAATTTTCAGCTAAAAATTGCAAAGTGCGTAAAGTATTATACCACAAAGCTTGTACTTCTACGGCTTTTCCAGAACGCGGCGTAACAGGAACGCCATTCACTACAGCATCCATCCACGTAAGCTGAGGCCCATGAGCAAGTAATCCATCACTATCAACTCTTATGTCGTTCATCGTCCCCACTCTGTGACTTTCTATAATATCATTTAAAATTGGCCACAGATTCTTTAAAAACTCGTAATCGCCAGTGTATTTTAGGTACTGTAATATCGAGTTGACGTACCACAACGTTCCGTCGACGGTATTGTAAAGAGGTTCCCCAGTTTTGTCGTCTATGAGATTAGGTATCAAACCGCGTTTGCAATATCTAGTAAAATCTAAAATTACATCTTTTGCTTCTTTAAATCTACCAGTAGCGAGCATTAGCCCAGGCAGAGAGACAAAAGAGTCTCTTCCCCAGGAGCCAAACCATTGATAACCTGCTATGATAAAACGTCGGTTATTGGTGCCCTTTACAATAAAATCATTTGCAGCCTGCAATAGCCAACTTAATTCATCGCTCTCTTGGAGTTGATTATGTGAATTATAAAAGCCGGTAAGAGTACTTTCATGGCGTTTTCTCTCTTTGTCGAGCAAGTTTTCGATATCGCTTACGTTTGAACCTATATCACTAAGGCTATTCATGGCTTCTTCATGATTATCATTAACAGCTGTGGCAATTGCGAACTTTGCTGTGCTATTTTTTGGAATATTAAATTCAAAATGTCCAGGCTGGTAACTTTCATCTCTGCTTGTCTCCCCACGATTTTGTTCTTCTCTGTAAAGTATGCCATTTATCCAGATGGGGTTTGAAGCAAATGTTCCGCCTATTGCTTTTAGAATAACTGTTGCTGAAGGATTATTGAAAATTAGCTCAACTTCATTGTCTTTTTGAGTCTGATTTAGCCATAGTGAACTTTCATTTCTATTTATGACATAATTGAAATTCCTAAAAGAAATAAGCGGGTAGATCTGGATACTCGAATCATTATCCATAGACCTGTTTATAAACTCATAAAACGCAACCGAAGAATTCCTTTCATTGGGTAAAAAAATTGTCTTTCTTACTTCTGTATCACTGGTCGAATAAACGTATGTTGGAAATGGCGAGACTGAGAATGAGTTCAAAAACTTGTATCCCTGAGGATAAATGTCTTGGCCAAAATCGTTAGCCCCGAGTTGATAAATTTTTCCGCCTATATTGATATCTTCATCAAGTTTTGATAAAATTACTGTTCGTTCTCCTGGCGGTCGCAAAGCTGCGACTAATAAGGCATGATATTTCC
>CAWCSI010000002.1:0-1626204 GCA_963798135.1 Candidatus Bathyarchaeota archaeon
TAAGTATTTTTGAAGTAATCGCTATCTGGTCTGGTTTAATAAGGCAATCAATATTGCTGCTTACAAACGGAAATTCGCCGCTTGATTTAATCAAAAGCAAATTAATGCCATGTCTTGAGAGTCTTTTACTTATCCGTACTAATTCATTCAGATCGTTAATTTCACGTTCCTTTCGGTCTAGAAAAGAGTTTCGTTTAATTTTGGAAAGGATGATAAAAATTGATTTCTGAAATCAGAATCTTGTTGCATAAATCTTTTTTCAAAACTCTCAAAAAGTTTGTTGCATTTAAGAGTCTTAACCAGTTTTGTCTCATTCAAGTTAGCATAATTCAAGCTTTTTTCCGCAACTAAATCATTAGTAGAAAAAGGATTGAGAACAGCGAGAATAAATTCCAATTCTTTAGTAAAATTCATAATCATTCACATCCTAAGTCAAATCTGTTCAATCAAATCGTTCACTTTATAATCAATTGGAAGCTCACTTTCAATCTTAATGGAACTGCCAAGGGTCTTTGCAAAAATGTTATACAATCCGTCACCAACCATATGAGCGTCTCTTTTTTTGCTTTCTTCATAACCATTTTTCTGAAGACTCAAAAAATAGCTCTTGGTCAGTATATAAGCGATTGATGTTTGCAATTAACTCATCTTCCTTTTCTGTTACCAGTCAGGTTTGTTCCATTGACTACGTATTGATCATTATAGCACATAACGATGGGGGTTTTCATGCTCCAGCAATCGCCGATAAAACCCCAACCACCTTTTTTAACAGGAGTGAACGCATAATAACTGCTGGCAATCATCTTAAGGGCATCAAATCGTGACACTCCAGCAAGATACTTTACCTTATTATTGCTTGTTTCCGAAAGTGTTTGTATCATTTTTGCATGTGGACCTGGCCCGATAACTATGAACTCTTCAGTTTTAGTTTCTTGCAAAATGCGAGGTAGCAATGTTTCGAAAACCTGAGTATTCTTAAAAGGATACAAGGAACCTATGTAGATACCCCTATTTTGCTTGGGTAATTTTTCTTGCAGGATTCTGTTCTGGAACATAGGTTGGCCAGGGCAAATAGTAAACGGGTCTATCGAAATGAGTATACCAACTTCATTAATGATCTCCTGGATGACTCGTAATTATTGCTGAAGAATTTTTGCAAAGCCAATCCCAAAATTTGCCACCAGAAGGAACCCCAAGCAGATTCTTTAAAACCTTATATTGGAATGACGGATGCCATTTTCCAGTGCTAAGCATACTGGCTTCTTCCACCAACAAAACTATGGGCACCTTGAGATTTTTTTGCAAAAGCTTAGCCAAACGCATATTTTGCTCTTGGAACAAAAAATTAAATCAGGTTTCAATTCTGATGCTATCTTTAGGCAGGCCCCAAGTTTCCCCCTTGGAAAAATAAACATATCCATAGTCTTTTTCTCAAACAGCCTATAGATTGGAATACCAGCCATTTCTTCGTAATCAGGACAAGAACCTTCCCCTTTTAAACCGACAGTTTTACTTGCTATTACCGCCATTTTTACATTCTTTTCCGCCAAACGAATCAGCATGTGAGCGTTATCACAACGTTCACTCATTCCCGGACAAGGCTAAAACTCTCAATCTAATCGCTCCATCTGCAAAAAATATCCCTTGACTTTTTTCTGTGCCCGTAACCCTTAACATCAGCGAAAAAAAATCCAACAAATCCAGCAACTCTCATATAAGCATAAAAACCAATCAGCAAGAAAACCTTCTTTCACGATTGAACCTATATAATTTCAAAGAAGACCTAAGACCAACCCAAAACACCAACGGAAGAAAAGAGTCGACCTATAGACAATATTGTTTTTGTATTTATGATACAAAAAGTGTCTTCCTGAGCCATACCAAAAGTTCTTACGCCACACGGCCCCAAAGGTGTCTGGACGATATTTTCGATGGTATTTGGCTTCATCATTTACTGCAAATTTCCAACCAATATTTTTTAATCTAATTGAAATGTCATGATCCTCGCCAGCACCTTTGATACCAGTATCAAATCCCCCAACTTGATTTATTGCATTAAGCCTAAAAAATCTCAAAATCCACCCGTCGGCATTCTTTTAGAATTTAGTTTGGCAAGATCAACGAAATACGCATCAAAGAGAGAAATAATGTTTCCAGGAATCGGATCATCATTAGCAGCTGCCGCACCCAATAAAGGATTATTATCCATAAACTCGACATGTTTAGTTACAAAGTCTTCTTGCAGAACAAAATCATCATCAACCCAAATAACGTAATCACCCTCAGCATTATCAATGACAATTTGTCTTGAAGCACCAAGCCCCTTGTTTTCCAAAACATAAAGACTAGTTAACATATCGGTCTTATCAGCAAAATTCTTCAAGTTAAGCAACGGTTTCCCCTTTACATTCTCTGCGACAATCACAATTTTAATTTTCTCATGTGGATAGTCCTGTCTTGAGACTTATTTAAAGCGACATTTACCTTTTTGCCGCTGTTTTTAGTGCATAACCCTATAGTAACTTTAACCGTTATCCGTTCACCAAATGCAATCAGTTTATTTGATTTAAGATAATTCAGAAACTTCCATCGGAAAAACTGTGGTTTTTTATTTTTTGTATTTCATTCATTGCCTGATCAATATCTTCTGAGCAGAAAAGGTCTGAATGTTGTTTTATTACCTTATCGTCTAATTGACCATCTCAGATTTTTCAGCGCCTTTATAGTTTCTTCGGAAATCTATAACGCAACAGCTTGGCTGGAATTCCGCCATACACTCCGTAGTCTTCAAGTCTTGATTAGAAGTGACAAGAGATTTGGCACCAATTACTACGCCATCACCTATTTTGCATCCTCCAAGCAACATTACGTCTGTTCCGATCCAAACATCATTGCCGATGTAAACGTCTCCAAGCTTTTGTGTTGGTTCCATTAGTTTGTCTTCTTTAAATGAATAAGTGGAGATCGATTGGGTATTGTGTGAAACCGCCATTATTATCTCAATGTTTGATGCTATTGAGCAGTATTTTCCTATAGTGAGCTTTTGATCTTTACAAGCAAGTAAAGTAATCAACCCTGGATATGATCCCTTTCCAACTTCTACGGTGCATTTGGGATTATTTGAAGAAATAGACAGAGTGAATGTTGTCTCCGTACTTGTAAGAAAGAAACATTAAATGCAATCTTTTTGTTAAGAAAATCTTAAAACTGAATGTCATAACAAAAACTCAAAGCGTTTTTTATTAGAGGTTAACTCATCATTTTAACTAAATTATTTTCTTTTTGACCTTGAAAATCCTATAAATTATTTTAGCACAAGAATCTTGTTGAGCGACTTTTTAACCTACTTGGAGGCGAATAATAAATCACACTACCGCCGTTCGAGTAGATAATATCTAAATTACTTAGTTGATTTTGAACATTAGTCATATTTACAATATTCCCATTAGCATCGTCAAAATAGCCCAAAGTATTCAAATTTCTAAGTATGACCGAACGAATCAGGCTTTATCGTAATGTTCTCATAAAAATATTTTCATACAAGAAACTGATTAGACTGGCGTAATTAGCACAATACGTGCCGACTCGCTACTTCATCAGCATATACTGGCACATTTGTGGATAAACTGGATAGCCACTGAGAACTTCAACAAGTCTGCTTGTGGGAACCTGTGGATCACAAAACATAGTTAACAACTGTGGGATTACTACTCGTTTCCAAAGCAGAGTAGCTTAGTGATTGAGTAAGCCTCCGTATTTATTTCGCCACCGACTTGATTAGCAAATCCAACTTTGAAAAGTAAAAATAGTCACAATTAGGAGACAAATTATTGCAATCGCAACAAAGCTCGTTTTGCGTCGTTTAAGGACTTTTCTTTGTAGAAATTGGAGAGACTTTATAGCCCCCGTAGAAACAAATAGGTGCCAGCAGCAAAAGGGAAACATGGAAATATCGATCAGCCAAAAAAGCCTGAGAAATAGCAGGGAACGTGAGAGCTATTAGAAGTATGAAAAACATACCGAGAGCTAAAGGAAAGTATTCTTGTGCGATCCGAAGTTGTCTTGACTATTAACTAAAAATGCAAAAAAGCCTAAAAACAGTAGAATATAAGGGATTTTGTTAATAGTGAAATCAAAAATGTAAAGCAATGAATTATTATTTTGGATAGGTGTAAGTTGGGGAGGAAGCTCCGCCGGCTCCGGTGCTTTGAAAACCATTATACGCAGTGTAAATGACGTGTTCAACAAAACTAGAAAAAGTTTTGTCAAGGGAAGCAGAGAAGAATGTATACCAGAAAACTGCGAACAAAACAAATAACAAAATGAACTTAATGTTTAATACTTTTGAAACCTTGGTAACTTGCTTGATTGAGGATTTTTTTAACCGTTTCAAGATAGAAGCAAAGCTTTGTTGAAAAACTAGCAAAAGCCATGCAAATAAGGAAATGAAAATAAAAATATAAGAAATGGAATAATGCGAGACAATCAGAGAAATACCGAAAACTCCAACAAAGACACTTTTCCATTTTGAGCTCAAGCTCTTATTCAAGATGACGAAAATTAGTAAGACCAGAAAGAGCTCGCCAATAATTTGCCTTCTTTCTTCGATATAGAAACGAGGAAAGAATGCAAAATAGAATGCTGATAGGAAAGCGATGGATCTGCCAAAATCTCTTCGGTATGCCTCATAAATAGCTAACGGCACAAAAATGTAAATTAAAAAATAGCATACTTTGAAAATCCAAACTGACGGAATTTTTGATAAATTAAGAAGAACAGTCGGAAGGACAGTAACACTAAGCATTGAGTTGTAATCTAGTAATTGCGGAACAGGAATTGCTAGATTAGGGTTCCAAAGTCCGCTTAGACTTGTGACTTTGAAAACGTAGAATTCCCCGAAGACATCAAAGCCGTAAATGTTTTGGGATATTAATTCTCTTTGAAGGATAAGAGATAACGCAATTACAAGTATTGCAAGCGGATAGAATTCATTTGGTAAAAGTTTTCTGCCAAAGATCGCTACTACAACTACTAGACATATGGCCAGGACCATTAAAAGCAGAAGCCAACTAACGATAAATAAAGCTCCAACAATAGCAGCTAAAAGAATTATCGATAAAGAAACTATTTGAAAAATCAGTTTCTTGCCTGAAAATGAAATTGAATAATTCCATCCAACGTGGTTCCGTCCCAAAAAAGTTAAAGCAAGCAGTATCGCTGCAATGGTAATTGTTATCGGTAGAAATGTCAGTGGATGTGAAATCCCCGCCAAAGGTAGCAGTTCATTGATAGCCAAACCAATGAACATTGAGAATGTGACGCTTATTCCAATCGAAAGCAATACAGTTTCGGTGACTGTTCTTAATTTTAGGTTAGCAAGCCTTAAGATCAAAAGTCCAGGTAGAAAGAAGGTGTAAAAAAAGCCTAATACTTGTCTCAGCACAGGGATATCAAGCGCAATTGACAAAATTGCGATGACTTGGATGGCGAGAACTGATTTTAGAAATAATTTCATGAAAGATGCTCGGTTATGCTGATAATCAAGTGCGTCTACCTAAGTTGTACCTGAACCAATATATTGATTTCATACAGCTGTATTGAGTATCTCTTCAAACTGTAGGGCTATGGTATCCCAATCTGGAAGAGCAGAGGCAAACTTCTTGGCATTCTCGCTTATTTTGGCCATTTTTTTTGGGTTGCTCGCAAGATATAAAACGGCGTTGGCTAGTTCACAAGCATTTCCAGGTTTAACTAAAAGCCCGCGATTATCTTGCAATATCTCGTTTAAACACCCGATGTTTGTTGAAACAATTGCTTTTCCTTTTATCATCGCCTCAAAAACTGATACAGGCGGCTCACTTGGTACAATCCTGAATGGAAAAACAATAACATCTGATGATTGTATATACTGATTCAGCCTTTCTTTTTCCATAAAGCCAGGTACAATAGTAATATGATTCTTTAAATGAAATTTAGTAATTTGTTCCCGGAGATATTGCTCTTCAATTCTGTTATACTTTTCTTTATCATTAATATCTCCAAGAATTCTTCTTGATAAAACCAAAAGTTTAGCGTTTGTAAGCTTTGTTATGATTTTTGTCATGCTTTCAATGGCAATATCAGGGCCCCTGAGTGTATGAGGAGCTCCAAAATATGTAATTAAGAAATCATCTTCCTTATACCCTAACTCAAAACGAAGGTTTTTTTGTATAATCGGCTGATTATTGTTTTCTCTATCTATTGTTGATCCAACAATAGCTATTTTTCTTGAAAAAACTCCTTTTTTAAGTAAAACCGTCTTAAGATGATTGTTAGGCACTATAATCTTGCTTATGAACGAAGAATTCCCAACAAGCCCAATTAAGAATTTCGAGAATATAGCAGTTAAGAAGTAAAGATATAGATTGTTAATTGGATTCAGGATTTCTCTGAACGGTATTTTACTAAGAAACTTCAAAGTATATACATCGGTTTCAATATCCCAAATCAACGGCTTCCCAATCGCCTTTAATCCAGTGAGATAGAATGCGGCAAATGGTGTACCATACCAAACAACAGCATCTGGGTTGGTATCGATTATGATCTTTTTTAGTTGTTCCTTCTTTACTAAAGGTGCAAGACTTAAACCCTCAAATGTTACGATATTAATTTTATCGATCATTTTCTCTTGGAACTTAAGATATCCGTCAGTTAGAATAGTGACCTCAACGCCTTTGGATGACAGTCTTTTTGATATTTCATAGACACGGCGCCAAGGCTGAAGTTTAAGCGTGGTGCTATCAAATCCTTGACAGACAAGAGTGACGCGCATTAAGTTTAGAATACTTCCTTTTTAATCGTAGTTCTAATTCATTATATCTGCATATATCTGTAGATATTTCTCGCTTAAAGTTTCCCAATTATGATTTCCTTTAACATAAGTATACGCATTATTGCCCATTCT
This sequence comes from Candidatus Bathyarchaeota archaeon, assembly GCA_963798135.1. Lineage (GTDB taxonomy): Archaea > Thermoproteota > Bathyarchaeia > Bathyarchaeales > Bathycorpusculaceae > Bathycorpusculum. Next base: position 6,944 of record CAWCSI010000002.1, read on the forward strand.
AATGCGCAATTCCTTGTCTTCAAGCAGCGATTTCATTTTGTTCGCAAGATCATTTACATTTCCTACCTTTGCTAATAAACCGTTGAAACCAGGCTCAATAATTTCAGTCGCAAAAGGCAGATCAAATGCTATTGTTGGTTTTTTGCAAGCCATTGCCTCCAACAAGGTGACAGGCTGCGCTTCGTAAAGACTTGGAAGCACAACCATGCTTGCCTTTCCGAATTCTTTAAAAAGTTCACTTCTAGGGATGAACCCCCTAACATTAACCGAATCTGATAATCCGAAATCCGAAATCATGGTTAAAAGTTTGTGTTTTAACGGTCCTTCCCCGAATATTTCTGCTTGGAATACTTTACCCAGACTCTTTAGCTTTGATAGGGCTTTTACGAAGTACGTTGCTCCCTTAGCCCAGTAGAGGCGACCACAATAAACAATAGGGCCATCATTTTCTTCCTCAGAAAATATAGAATCAGTAAAATCAAAATTTATTCCGTTATAAATAACTGAAGTTTTAGCAGGGTCAATATAGCCGAACATTTCATTCATTTCGGCTAATGTGCTATAGTTACATACAGCAATGTGGTCTGAATTCTTTAAGCAAACTTGATGAAGAAGCTTCTGGAGAGGGTAACCTACCACTTGAAAAGCGATATCTTTAAAAGTTGAGTCCTGAGGCGACGACAGAGATAACTTTAAACTCGTCAAATGCAAACCATGGATCGAAGTAAGTAAAGGTTTTCTTAGTTTCTGCTTCATGAGCGCAATTGCTGCACCTGCTTGAGGGTTGAAAACATGAATTACAGAGAAGTCTTCCAATCGATTCTTGAAGAATTTCAGGTTTTGAAGTTGAAACCAAAGAAATCTTGGAGGCAACTCAAGACAAGGTAATCGTATAACTTCCAAATGTTTGTTTATCTGTTCCTTACATATTGTCTTTGATTTTCCACACAGTACAGTAGTCTCTATACCCTTCCTTGAAAGAGCCAGCGCATAATCATAACAAGCAGACCCTATACCCCCAAACATGAATGGCGGAAACTCTTCGGAGATAACAGCTACCTTAAGCGATTTCACCATTAAATCTACCCGGCGTTGGAAACAGCTCAATCATAAGGAATTCCCTGAAAAACAATCACATTTTGTTCAATACTATGTTTTTTAGTTTTCTTCTTGTTCGATTTAATACTGCTTTTCTGTAAAGTTTTAGAAACCTTTCCCTTTTAACTGGGGGAGGAACTTTTGGTTCAATTTTTGTAGCTGCAGTTCCTGGTCTTTCAGAAAATTCGTAAACCTCTGCGTAGTCGAAGACAACATCGTCCAACAGTTGCAGTGTTTCCTTGAAGTCTTGTTCTGTCTCGCCTGGAAAACCTGCAATCAGCTGCGTTCTGATTATTATCGGAGGGTAAGCTTTACGTACTGAATTGACAAGTTCTTTGTACTCTTCAATTGAGTAGGTTCGATTCATCAATTTCAAAACATGATTGCTGCCAGATTCAGCTGCCATTTCAATGTAAGGTATCTTCTTTGATTCAAGCAATGAATTAAATCCTTCAAGATAAGATTTTAGATGATATGGGTGGATGTTTCTTAAACTTATTCGGTAGTCACCTGGCTGTGCTGTTAGTTTTTCTAACAATTCGACAAGATTGTGGTTAATGTCGACGCCGTAGGAGCCTAAATCGGTGCCCATAAGGCTGAATTTTTTGAAACCTTTCTGCAATCCTTCTTGAAATTCTCCAACGACACTTTCCATCGTCTTGCTTTTTGTTAAACCTCTAGACTTTCTTATGGCACAATATGCGCAATTGCTACGACAACCAGTCGAAATTTTTATGTAAAATATTGTCGGATCTTTGTTTTTAACTAGATTGAATCGAGAATCTATATATTCGTCCCAGCGGAGAGCGGGTTTTTTTAAAGCTCTGCTTAACCAGAATCCTTCATAACGCAAATATTCTGGAGCATTGGTTTTACTCATTGTCCATACCGGGCCAAGAGCGTTTCCATGAGTTTCGCTTATTTCATTTTGTAAACCGAATTTACTTCGAATTTCTGAGAGCTCCGATCCTGGCGACACTATTCTGTTTGATTCTGTATTTAGAACCGCCGGGTCGATTTTAGGAAGACATCCCCAAACTATCAATTGCTGGTTATCACTTTTTTGTTCTTCAATTTCTTTTATTATGTTCAAAGAATGCGTCTCAGTCTTGCCAGGCGGCCACAAGCGTTAAACAGTATCAAATCGGCGTCCTTCCAGTTTTTTTCTATAATCCAACCATTTTCTTCAAAGTATTTTTCTGCCCTAGAAACATCTAATCGATTTTCAGGGCAACCGTTGCAGACAACAAAAGCTTTACCTTTTTTTGCTTTAACTATATTTTCTATATTTTCACTCATAAAAAATCGCACCTTCTTATTAATCGGATTGAATAAGTGACCATTCAACTTTCAAAATCTTCTCAAGTTGTTTTGCAAGTACCGTGAAATCATGTTCTTTTGCAAATTCTTGAGCTTTTAATTGTAATTCTGCCAGCATCTGCTGCTGATTTAAAATGTTTGAAATGCCACCAATAAGTTCATCCGCATTACGATAGAAATAGATGTGTTCAGGCTTTAATGCAACAACTTCGGGAAGGTAAGTTGACAAAATAGGTTTACCATATGCTGAGTAAACGAACAGTTTTTCAGGTAAACGGATCAGCGAGTAAAACTTATCTAATTTGTAGGGCATCACGCAACAGGTTGCATCATGCAAAAAATGTTGCAACTGCAGTTTAGAAACATAGCCGGTTATTTGAACACTTGAACCAAGCTTTAAACTCCCAACATAGTCCTCAAATTGTTGCCGAAATATTTTGCTTTGCCATGGCCCTATTATCACTAGCTTTAGGTTTGGATATGAGGCTTTGAGTTTCTTTAAAGCTTGAACTGGCGTTTCCAAGTCAAGCCAATTATCGATAACGCCCATTACGACAAGGCTAATTTCATGTTTTTGAGAAAAGTCAGCAGCAGTTAAATCGCAAACATGTGCCCCATTGGTTACGAGGTAACTTGGTTTAGATTTATCAAAACTAATTGCTCTTTCTATGAGTGCCTGGCAAACACCTAAGCATACGTTGCTGAATTTTACATTAAGCTTTGTAATAGCCAAAGTAATGACTTCTACAAGCTTCTTGATTTGTGAAGAACCTTGATAATAAACTGAAGCAGATTCAGGAAAATAATCAGAAAAGTCAAATACTTTTAATACTCCATGACCAGCCGCCACGAAGGCCATTAAGCCGCTTAAGATATTCTCATTTATTATAACATCAATCTTTAATTTTCGTATAGTTGTAAAAAGTCCTGGTGTTTGCCATAAAGCATTCAATGAGAAAAAAAGAGCTGGATCACGAAGCCTTAGAGTTCGCGAATTTAAAAGCTTCACATTTCTCGCTTTTCTCTTAACACTTTCACCGCTATAAAGATTGAAATTCCAAGCATAAACGTTGTGCCCTCTTTGCGCCAGTTCTTCAGCAATCTCATTTATGTGACCTGCGCCTGGAGCTCTTGTCCAATCGTTTGTAGGTATGATAAGTATATTCATGAGAGGTCTCGCATCTGTAAAAGCATCAATTTTCTTAAAGAAACCAAATTCAATTCTCTTCATTTAATAGTGTGCTCAGCCGGGAAGGCACTGTAATTGTAGATTTAGAGTCAGAAGCTATGGTGCTTACAAGTTCCTCATATAATTCTGTGTCTGCTGCTATTTCATAGTCAGGATGAACTAGAAACATGCAAACACCACCAAGGTCACTGATCGTATTTGCCATTAAAGCCCATATTCGTATTACGTCCTGGGTGCCCAAACCAAGGACATGGAGCATTTGGTGGTCTTGAGGGAGCGTTAACGGGATCTCAAATAAATTGCAATCAAATTTTAATGGAAAAACTGTGCCGATACCATGCGGTCCCATAGTGTAGGGGTGTTTAGGCTCCCAGGAAGGAATCGAAGTATCGTATTTATAGCCAGCTTCATTTATCGCATTAAGAATGCTAATGTTGTGTTGAAGGATCGGAGCCCTAAAACCATCTATTGATTGCTCCAAAATTCTCCCAAGACATTGCCGAACATCAGAAACACGTTCTACAAGTTTGTCCTTTGAAAGATGAACAAGTTTCCCATCATGTTTAGTATCGTGACCACCAACTTCGCCGTGGTTGGAAAGTTGGCGGATGGAGTCATCATTTAGTTTATAGCGTTTTGATGGCACATACCATGCAGAGAGTACGTCATATTTTTCCTCAATTTTCTTAAGCAACACCGCCTTTTTGAGTCCAGGAGCCGTTTCCACATCGTGAGTTAACATGCAGACGTAATTATTATTGAAAAGCGTTTTTTTCTCCAATTGTTTTCCAGTCACTTTTTCGATGGAATTTACAAGAGCGATACCGCAACGAATCAATTGGCAATTTGTCACAAAAGGGAAAGGTTTTGGAGCCCATTGGATTTCATGAGCAAGTCACGAATGCGAGAGGGTACCAAACCATAGGGTATGGGTAATCCAGTGACCACTCGATAAAGCGTCGATTGTTTTGGACTTAATGTTTTATTTATCAAATTATTGAATTCTTGGACAACATCCATTTTAAGCGCAACAGTGGTTTCGTCCACTTCAAAGTCAGTGGATAACACCATTTTCAAAAAATGGCTTGGATAATCCATCAAAGCAGTATTGTATTGCTGGGGTTATGAAAAGGGTTGTTTGAGTAGTTGCGGCAACGGAAAATAGGGTACCCATTTTTGTAGTTTACTTGCAAGCGATTTTTTTTAGCCCATGAAACAAATTTATTGTCATCTGACGGAATGATAACGGTGCTTTTCGCATCAATGGGTTTAAGGCGATAAACCAAAGAGACATCAGCATCATCTTCAATTGTATAGCTAACGTTCCATGGTGATAACAGTTCTTTTATCACAACAGAGTCCGATGGTTTAGCCTCAATTCTAATTTTCAATTTATCACCAAAGAAAACTGTTGAGTTATAAAAGCTTACTTTCTAATGCCAAGTTTCAAGTACAAAAGCGGACCCACAATTTGCCACCAATCACGAAATGGAGAAATATTTGAGTACCCTCCCTTGTGAGAAAAAGGATAGATTTTCGAAACAGGAACTTCCTTAACTTTATAGCCTAAAGTTAAAACCTTGTAATGAATGTAATATTCGAGCTCATAATGGTCGAGCCAATGCTGGTTAATATCAATTTGTGGGTTGCTAAATAAATTTAACTTAAATGCTCTAAAGCCGTTCGTGACGTCCGTACACTTCTTGTTTGTCATCAAAGTCCACAAAAAAGGGAAAAGTCGCTAAACATTTTCCGGAAAAAAGGGTTTTTTACGTGTCTTCCGCCCGGTAAGAAACCTTGATCCCTGAATGTAATCATAACCTTCACTTACTATTGGCCTACACTAATCGGTTGATTTCATTTGCTTGATCTTTGCCGTTTCCTGCGAGAATAATGGCGATATCATAATTGTTTTTCAGTGCATAATCGATACCGTCTCGAAGGGCTGAGCCGATGCCTCTCCTCTACTTGGCTGCTTATTATATGAGCAGGAATCTGTTTATTGAAAGCTGCTTTTTCTATTTGACCAATTTCTTGTTTGTCTGCACAGTCAACAACCAAACAAAGTTCAGCAACATCATTTTTGTCAAAACCATCTATAACATGAATTAGTTTTTCAGTATTATAACAGGAAGGTATTATTGCAATTTTTCTAAAAAAACTTCCAGAATCATTTATGCTCGAACATTACCCCTCCCACTGTCCGCGCTGGATTTCCAACAGCTAATGTTCTTGGCGGAACATCTCTTGTGACTACAGACCCTGCGCCAATCATTGCTTCTTCGCCAATGGTTACTCCTGGAAGAATCACGCTATTTGCGCCAATTGAAGCACCTTTTTTAACAATAGTTGGAGTGAGCGTCCATTCACCTAATGATCGTGGATGTTTATCGTTTGTAAAAGTCACGTTTGGTCCAATGAAAACGTCATCTTCTATCGTAACGCCCGAAGGAATAAAAACGAAAGGTCTTATCTTGCAATTATCGCCTATTACCACGTCTTCTTCAATGTAAACATAAGAGTCAATTTTGCTGTTTTTCCCAACTTTGCAGTTAAAAAGATTTACCTGATCAAAAACGCGTGTCCCTTCCCCAATATCTACGTTTTTAACGATTGAGAATTGAGGGGGTTTTTGTTGATTAGTCATGAATTATTCCACTATTTCAGATCGACCACTTCTCATTGATTTCTGAGATACTTCGAGAAGCCTAACAACATTTGCGCCAACCAGAGCGTTGTTTTTGTGTATGAACCCATGGTTTAATAGACTATTCTCATGAACACACTGAACAAAATGCGAAAGTTCTCCGGAGATCGTGTTGCTCTTCTGCACTGGCAGATTGTAAAAATTGTCATTTTCATAAGCAGTCATTGTTTGTGTGACGCAATCAATTTTTGCAAATCTCTTAGAGCCCATGATTTGGACTTCTCTTTTTCTGTCTGGATTTACCCAACTTAACTCTATATTGCCCATTAAATTATTCTTGAATTCGCTAATAATGTATGCAGTCTCTTCTTGTTGCCCGCTTCTATGAGCCTTTGCAATGCAAGTTATCTTGGATGGCCAATCGGATGTAATGAAGTTCATGATGTCAAATGGATGAGGGGCGAGATCTGTTATTATATCTCGTTCAGCCATCGGAGCCATCAGTGCAGTCCAGGTCAGTTTCATCCAATATAGATTTCCAAACCAGCCGCTTTCAAAAAGATCTTTTGCCTTCTCAATGGCAGCATCAAATCTAAAGATATGCCCAACAGAAAGAACTACATTTTTTTCATGCGAAAAATCAGCAAGTTTGATTGCCTCCAAGCTATTTAGAGTCATAGGTTTTTCAACGGTAACATGTTTCCCATTTTTCATAGCCTCTCTACAAATATCGTAGTGGGTTACACTGGGCGTGCAGATGTGAACAGCATCAATTTCGGGGTTGAGAAAAATGTCCTGCGGATTCTTTTCTAAGTAAGGAATATCATATTTTTCTTTGCAGAATTTTAGGTTTTCATCAAATACATCGCACGCGCCAACTCAAGTTTACATTTTGATTGCTTTTACTTAAAAGTGCATATTCCGAAAGAATTTTCTTTCCCCAATATCCAACTCCGATTACAGCCACGTTTATTTTATCCATTTTAACATCTTCTCCTTTCAATTCAAATCCTCGTTACAAAAAATTCATGAACTAATTTTGAGACCTCATCAACTTCAGCCTCTTCCATATCGGGATACAACGGCAAACTGAGCACTTGCTTGCAAACGCTTTCACTTTTTGGAAAATCCCCTTCTTTATAACCATAAAGTTGCCGGTAAATTGGTTGCAAATGAATCGGTATTGGATAGTGAATTCCACATTGGACGCCTTTGCTTTCAAGATGCGCCTTTAATTCGTCTCTGTATTTTGTTTTTACTACATACAAGTGATATACTGGCGTGATTTCACTGCTTTCGCCTGGCGGAAGGTCAAGCGCACCAATATCGCCCAACCTAATATTGTATAACCTTGCCAATTTTCTACGATTATCATTCCATCCATCAAGCTTGCTTAGTTGAACTCGACCAATTGCAGCATTTACGGTGTTAAGACGCGCGGTTAAACCAACCATGTCATGCTCATAATGCGATATCCTTCCACAGTCACGCAGCTTGCCTATTTTTTTGGCAACATCTTCGTCGTTGGTTACTGCCATTCCTCCATCACCCCCCACCGTCATGTTTTTGGCGGAATAAAATGAGAAACACCCTACAGAGCCCAGACTGCCCACTTTTTTGCCTTGATATTTAGCTCCGTGCGCTTGGCAACAGTCTTCCACAATAATACGATCGCTGCCTTCGTTAAATGCCATCAAAGAAGTTAGGTTAGCGGGATAACCATAAAGATGAACAGGAAGAATTGCTTTAAATTCACTTCCTATTTTTTCTTTTACATTGCTTGGGTCAATGTTGCAACTTTTAGATTCTACATCAGCAAAAACAGGTTTTGCACCTGCACAAAAAATAGAATTAGCGGTTGCAATGAATGAGAACGGGGTAGTCAATACCTTGTCTTTAGAACCTATTCCGACTGCTTGCAAAGCGAGTTGCAATGCAAAAGTGCCTGAACTGGTAGAGACAGCGTATTTTGTGCCGCAGTATTTGGCGAATTCTTCTTCAAATTTGAAGACACTTTCGCCCATGACAAACTTTTCGTTCTTTAAAGCATTAACTGCTGCATTTTCCATTTCTTTGTCGAAAACTGGTTTTGCTAACGGAATTTTCATTTTTTTAGCTCCTTTACATATTTTTTTTACAATTATGAGAAAAAATTAATTTCATCGATTTTATTTCACTCTTAATTTCAGTTTTGTTTGTTAATTGCTGCCTTTCGAATTCTTTTGACGTAATGTCAGAACTTTGCTCTTGAGTATTCACTAAAACAATCCCTCCATGGCAGAAGTGGACAATTTCACAACAAACTAAAGAAAATGATTCATTTGCACATTAATTTAGTTAAATTAGCTAAATTATCAAGCAGTTGATCGGTTATTTAAAGTATTTGTGGTTGTATCGCTACAATAACAAGTATGTACCTCAAACTGATTTGCGCTTGGAGAAGAAGAAACATTAGTGGCGTTTATTTCTGAAAATCAGTGAATTCAGGTTTTAGCGTAAGCTCTCTCAATATATTTTATTTTAACTGAATTGCATTTGCATTCATTTTGCTGCACGGCGAGATTTCTAAAGAAATCCCTCCATGGTTGAAGCGGATTGAGAAAAATGTTTCATTTTCAAAAACTGCCAAAATATTGCTATTGCTATTTAAGACTATCCCTAACTTGCTTTATAAGGATTCAGTAAAATTATTTCGTAATAGAACATAGAATAGTCTTAACTTTAAAGGACATTCATTTCTCAGACAAGATTAACCAATATGATTCGCTATCTTCACTAAGATCCTTTTTAATGTCCTTCTGCATTTTGAGCTTGATTCATTTGATTTGAGTGTTGAAAAGAAGTTTGTTATTTTTCGAATACAATTCCAAATAAACAATAAACAATATCTACGAAGCGGGAATAAAAAAAACAAGTTCGAGCGAACGATTACTTATAATGGCTTTGCCTAAATTTTGTCAACGCATTTCAGACAAGTTTACAGTCGATCTTAGAATAGCATACCAATTTAATTTTGTCTTTGAATTTAGCTCTATCCGTCTAATGGTTACCGAGCGGCGATAAGTTTTGGGAAAAATGCAAATAGATATTTGAGCGCTTGATTTGGAACGTTTAAATTCTACTTTAACCTAAAGTTGAGAAGGATAAATTATGTCAACCTCAATTCTTGCAAAAGACATTTATTCAAAAGATTATAATGCCGTTGAAGAAAATGATACATTATCTCGTTGTATTGAAGCATTCGAAAAAGGCAAGCCCCCAGTTTTAGCTGTTTTAGATGATAAAGGCAAATATGTAGCTATGATAAGTCGGCGCACAATTCTAAGGTCAAGACTTGACCCCACAACAACAAAAGTCAGAACTCTGATGAAAGTTGCGCCAATAGTTACTCTTGATTTTTCCGCAAGTAAAATCGCCAAGTTAATGATTGAAAGTGAACTGAGGCAACTGCCAGTTTTTGAAAAAAATAAGATAGTGGGCTTTGTTACTGACGAGGACATTATTCATGCAGCTGTACTTAACGAGTGGGGCAAAACTGCCATCGAAAAAATAATGACAAAAGCCCCCCATACTTTAGAAGCAAACCGTTCAGTAGGAGCGGTACTTAGCACAATGAGAGAAAGTGGTATTTCCCATGCGCCAATCATGGAAAATGGAAAACTTGTCGGGATGATTACAATTGAAGATATTCTACAGAATATCTATTGGCCCCAAAGACGCCAAACAGTGGGAGATATAGTTGGAGAAAAAATTGAGACATTAAGCATCCCTGCTAAAGGCATAATGGCAAGACCTGCTATCTCAGTTGAACCTAAAACGAACTTGCGGGAAGCAGAGAAAATCATGCATGACCGTGACGTCTCCTGCTTAACAGTTGTTACAAATGATCGGCTTGTCGGTATTGTAACAAAGCTTGACTTTCTGGAGCCAATTTCGCAGTTAGAAGTTGCAGAGAAAAAATTATCAGTGCAGTTCGGTGTTAAAGGCGTAGAAATAAGTCCTGACCAGCAAGGATTCATGATGGATGAATTTGATTCTTTCACCCACAAATACCAGGATGCTTTCCAGCTAGGAACACTGTTTGTTTATATGAAAAGCCATGGCAGCACAAGTTTAAGGGGCACACCGCTTGTTCATTGCCGTCTGCAATTCCGAACAGTAAGAGGAACATTCTTTAGCGCTAGCGAAGGTTGGGGTGTAGAACCAACTTTTAGAGTAGCGTTAGATCGGCTTGAGCGCAGACTGCTTAGAAGCAAAGAACTACTTGCATATAATCCCAAATATGCAAAAGATTATTTGCGCAAAATTGGGTTACCTTCGGAAGAAGAATAAAACCTTCCTCTTTTTGTAACAAATAAACTTCGCAAATAACCTAACCCATTCTTTCTACTTTCATTTTTTCATTTGATTTTGGCACTTGCTGCAAATTTCAGCCTGCACCAGATTTTGGAAGACTTTTTTAAACTTGGACAGCTATTTTAGGGGCTATGAGTTTAAGTGCCATCGCAAGAACAATTAGAAGCAAGCGGTTTTGGATTTGGCAGTTAGGCGGAGCAGCAATTTATGGCCTGCCTGCCGCGATTCGCCTTGCTACTGGCAGCGTTATCTTGCCCGTACTGAGCTACTTTGCGGTTCCTTGGGTTGGCCACTTTATTCCAGGCAACTTGGTGGAGAAGATTTTAGTTAACGCTTTTTTCCCGGGAGCCGCTGGGGCCATCGCTGGAGAAATATTTTATATCAATAAGCATGGTCAATTTTTTAGTCGAAGACAAAAATATCTGGTTCGGCTTGGCGGAGCGTTGTTGTGGACAACGGCTTGGTCGCTTTTTCAGCTTTGGGGAAACATGCAAAACATAACAGGAGCATGGGGAGGCAACCTCTTTGAGTACCCCTCCATTTACCCACTTAATTTCCTGCTAGCTTCCCTTTCAGTCTTTACGCCCACTATAGTAGGCTTTGTCAAAATTAAAATAACAACTGCTTACCATACCAGAAATTAAAAACGAAAAAAAATCCAGAAAATTCACAAATGCTTTTGTTTTAGGTGCAAAACGCCTAACTCTGTGGAATAATGCAATAGCTTTGTGAACAACCGCTTCTAGTTCCGCCAGAATATGCGGCATCTTAAGGGACTTAGAAGGGAATTCTTGACCCGTCAAAGCCAATCTTTGAAATTCCTAGCTCATCTTTAACTTCACGCAACTGAGCCGCCGTGAAAACTGGTCCATCTCTACAGACACGATACTTGCCAATCATACAACTTCCGCATACTCCAATTCCACAGCGCATCAACCGCTCAAGACTTGCTTCCAGAGGCAGTTTGCGTTGTTCGGTTAGCTCAAATATCTTTTTCACCATGACTTCTGGACCGCAAGTGTAGATCATGTCGAATTTTTCTTTGTCTAAAAGTTTGGCTAGCGGTTCGGTTACCATGCATTGCAAACCATAAGTGCCATCATCTGTTGTCGTTATTATGTTTTTTTCGTTACAGACGCCTTTAAGCTCTCGTGTAAAGAGGAGTTCGTCTTTGGTTTTGGCGCCTTCCACAAATGACAACCGTTGTGTTTTAGCTGAAAGCTGCTTTGCCAAAAATAGCAAAGGTGCCGTTCCTGTTCCGCCGCTGATTAAGCAGGACTTTGCCGCGGCTTTCTGTGAAGTTGTTGCCATAAGGTCCACGTATGCCGATGGTTTGGCCTGCTTCCATACTGTGTAGATGTCTTGTTGCGTCGCCAACTGCTTTCACAGAAACTGAGACAAGCCCATTGCTGGTGTCCATTATGCTTAAGGGGATTTCATCTATGCCCGGAATCCAAAGCATCAAGAACTGCCCTGGTTTAGCTTTCGTGCATAATCTGTCAGAGACTATGAAGGTTTTAACGGTTGGGCTTTCAGTTCTGATTTGAATTATTTCGCTTGTTCTAATTGTATTATTTGCTGTGAGCGAGGTTGACAATTTCTTTTACACTCCCATAATGTTTCTTTCTCAAATAAAGGTCTACACCTTTTGTTATTGCTTGGAAAACCTCAGTGTTTTCAAATCCGACGGCTGTGCCAACTTGAATTGCTGATGCACCAGCTAAGAAAAACTCCACGGCATCCCGCCAACCCGTTATTCCGCCGCATCCTATTATTGGAACATCTGGCAATTCTTCTCGGATGTCATAAACACATCGAAGGGCAACGGGTTTTATGGCTGGACCGGATAAACCGCCTTTAAGGTTACTTAAGATTGGACGCATTGTTTCAGAATCAATTGCCATTGCCTTTAAGGTGTTAACCACGGTCAGGGCGTCTGCTCCAGCTTCAACAGCAGCTCTAGCCGTGACAGAAATATTTGTAACGTTTGGAGAAAGCTTTACAAGTATGGGTTTGCTGATTGCCGCTTTCACTTTTTCAATAACTTCAGCAAGAAGTTTCGGGCTTTGACCAATTTCTGCACCTGTAAATTGAACGTGTGGGCAGGAAACATTAAGTTCCACCGCATCAGCGCCTGCATCAACGGCTTTTTTAGCAACCGTGGCATATTCGCCGGCAGAGTATCCAAACACACTTACTATAACGGGAACTCGCAGAATTGTTTTTGAAAATTTTATTTCTTGAGCATAGACGTCTATGCCAGGATTCGGTAAACCCATGGCATTAATTAATCCAGCTTCTGCTTGAACCACTGTGGGGTTTGGATAGCCAACTCGAGGTTCGATTCCGATGGATTTTGTAACTACTGCTCCAGCGCCGCCTTTCGCGACGCGGTTTAAGGATTCCGCTGAGTAACCCAAAACGCCTGAGGCTAGAATAGTGGGGTTTTCCAGCTGCAAACCCGCAATTTTTATGCTTAAAGGATTATTTTCCAAATTTTGTTCTCACCCAAATCTTGTTAACTATTTTAAAGAGATAAAGTTTCTTTTAGACCAAAATCTGAGTCTAAAAGTCACTTAATTTTAGTTGCTTCTTGCTTTTAATGTTTACTTTTAGAGGGTTTACTGAAGAATCCAGATAAAAGAAAAATGAGGGTTTAGATAGACTTGAGAGAAGCTTATTTCTTCTTTTTAGCTTTCTTATCTTCTTTTTTTGGAGCTTTAGCCACTCTAATGACCTTGACCCCATAATTGCTTTCAATTGGTTTTTTAAAATTTATCAAATGGTAAATTCTCAGTCGCAGGCGAATAAATACCTCAACGGCTTGCTTTTGGGTGCTGGAAAGTCTTTTATATCCGAGCGATGTAAAAAATTACACAGCTTTGAAAAAAAGTTCATACAGTTAAGTGAAGCATTGGAGTGAATGATTAACGAAATCCAATAGCAACATTAAGTGCACATTCAATAACAATTTTTACAATAAATCATGTTTATCCTCTAAAAAAAACTGTAACAAGATATTTTCGGGCTAACGAGGTAATAAATATTGAAAGATGTCCAGAACGAAAAGCCGGAAAACGAGATTGAATTAAACAAAGTTGGGGTAGAAGGACTCAGAAAATACGTTATAGTAAAAAGCCCAGCAAAAAGTTATCACACAATTGTGACTATCAATAGTTACATAAAATTGCCGTCTAGCCTAAGAGGGGTTCACATGAGCAGGTTCGCTGAGTCGATAGAAGAAATTCCTGAAGAAACAACTTCAATTGAAGACCTTGCACAAAAAATTTCAGAAACCTCCTTGGCAAAACACCGTTTTGACTGCTGCACTAAAGTATTCTGCGAGTTTCCATTTGAACGAACCCGACCAAACGGCGAAAAAGAAAATGGAATAGCCCAAATGTCAGCCAAATACTCAACATCAACCAGAAGGAAAACTTTAGGTGTTTCAGTTAACGGCGCACTTGCCTGTCCATGTTCAAAAGAAATGTGTAACGGGTTAACCCATAATCAGCGTGGAAACTTGAGCATAGATATTGACGTTACCAAAGGCAAAGTTGAATTGTCAGATATCATCGGTGTTTGCAGTGAAAGCTTTAGTTCACCCACGTTTTCGATTTTGAAGAGACCTGAAGAAAAGAAGCTTGTTGAGCAAATGCATCAAAACGCAAGGTTTGTCGAAGACGTTGTAAGAAAATGTGTCCAGTTACTAAGAGAAAAATATACGAACAGATACTGCGTCGTAAAATGTTCCAGTTACGAATCTATTCATGATCATAATGCCTATTCAGAATGGCGAGGAACACTTTAGGCGGATATGCCACAAATGTACAGGTTAAGAGTGGAATCTGATTTCGATGCAGCACACAAAATGGATGGTTACCAAGGCAGATGCGCCAATCTGCACGGGCACACTTACAAGGTAGAAGCTTTTTTCACTGCAAAACAGCAGGATTCAATCGGCGTTTCAGTTGACCTCAGAGCATTAAAAGAAAAATTGCTCAAAATAACTAACTCCTTTGATCACAGCTACCTCAATGATTTCAAAGAATTAGGAAATCCCTCAGCAGAAAATCTTTCACACTACATATTTCAAAACTTAAAAAAAGACCTGCCTAGCGGTGCAACTTTGGAGAAGGTGCGGGTTTGGGAAACGCCCAAGAGCTGGTGCGAGTACTTTGAGGCCTAAATAAAGGAAGCACATATCGATGGATAGGGTCTTTGTTAAGAATTTATTTGTTCCATGCAAAGTCGGCGTAAGTGAAGAGGAGAGGTTAAAAAAACAAAATGTTGTTATCGACATTGCAGTTTTTTGCGATCTCAGCAATGCAGGAACCACAGACGATTTAAGCAAAAGCATAAGCTACTCTGAAATTCAAGAAAAAACAACTAATTTTGTTACAAGCAGAGAATTCAAACTGTTGGAAAGTGTTGCTGAAGGTGTCGCTTCACTGATTTTAAAGAATTCTCTAACTTCCAAAGTGATAGTATCGATTAAAAAAGAGAAGTACGCAAATGAACCAATGATGGGAATTGAAATTTCAAGGAATCAATATGGTTGAAGCCTACATCGCTTTAGGATCCAATGTTGGCGACCGAGAATCTAACATAAAGAAAGCATTCGAATGTTTGAAACAAAAAATGGACATTGCCAAATCATCTTCGCTTTATGAAACCAAACCCATGTATATAGAAAACCAGGGGTGGTTCCTGAACTGTGTTGCTAAAGTCGAAACAGAGTTACTCCCCAGGGAGCTTTTGAATTTTCTAAAGAGGACAGAGCAAGAGTTAGGCCGCAAACCAGTCGAACGAAATGGACCCAGAATCATAGATTTAGACATACTTTTCTATGGAAACCTAATAACAAAAGAAGGCGATTTTCAAGTTCCTCATCCCAAAATTGCAGAGAGAGCGTTTGTCCTCGTTCCTTTAGCTGAGATTGCGCCAAACCTAATTCATCCAGTCAGCAAAAAAACCATTACCAAGATGTTACTGGAATTGCAATACGACAAATCTGAAATCAGCGTAAAAACTCAAAGAATAATTTAACCTGAAAATGGAATGGCAAAGATATGAAAGTTTACGTTAAAACCCCTGCAAGACTCCATTTGGGACTTATAGACTTGAGCGGTGATTTGGACAGAATTTTCGGGGGCTTAGGAGTAGCCATCGATCATCCAAACGTTATTTTGGAAGCTGAAAAATCACAAACATTAGCAGTCAGTGGCAAAAAAGTGGAATTAACGCGAACATTGGTCACAACTTTTTTAGAAGCTTACGGATTAAAAGAAAACGTCACAATTTATGTTGAGCAGACAATTCCCGAACATGTTGGTTTGGGTTCAGGCACGCAGTTGGCTTTGGCCGTTGCAGCAGCAACTGCACGGTTGTTTGATGTAAAAGCGTCAACTCATGAATTTGCCTCAGTTATGGGAAGAATTGCTCAATCAGGAGTAGGCACCGCAGTGTTTGAGCAAGGCGGCTTAGTCGTTGATGCGGGAAAAAATATGAAAGACCTTACTCAAAAGATTATTCCGCTTATTTGTCGTCTGCCTTTCCCTGATGAATGGCGTTTTGTCGTTGCAATCCCAAAAACAAAACAAGGCTTAGCCAATGAAGCGGAGACTTCAGCCTTTAAGCAGCTTCCACCTATGGCTCCAGAGCAAGTTGGCAAAATCTGCCGTTTAACTATGATGAAGCTTCTTCCAGCCGTTACAGAAAAGGACATCAAAAGCTTTGGAGAAGCTTTAACAAAGATTCAATGCATTGTGGGAGACAGTTTCGCGCAGGCTCAAGGTGGCAGGTTCTCAAGCACCCCGGCATCGCAGTCTATAGAGTTCATGCTTGAAAATGGGGCTTACGGCTCAGGTCAAAGCTCTTGGGGACCAACCGTTTATGGCATAGTTAAAAGCGGCGAAGCTAAGGAGCTGCAATCTAAAACCAAAGCTTTCCTTGACAGCAGCGTTGGTGGAGAAGTCTTTGTTGCCAAAGCTCTTAATCGAGGAGCAATCATCAAAGTTATCAAATAGCAATCATACGAAAAACTTATAATTCTGCTAACGCCAGCATCAGCATGTCTGTGAATAGAATGCAAAAAACTAACAAAGTTACAGTAACCGCTCCTGCTCATCTTCATACGGGCAATTTTGACATGACTGGAGACCTTGGAAGACTATATGGAACAGTTGGTTTCGCAGTTGATAGGCTCCTCGAAGTTGAAGTAACAAAAGCCGACGAAATCAAAGCGGAAGATGAAGCAGCATTCCTTTTTACAAAACGATTCTCCGACAGCTACAAACTGGCTGGCGCTGAAGTTAAAATTAAGAAAAGTATTCCCAAGTTCGTAGGCATGGGATATCATACTACTTTAGCTCTTTCAATAGGATCTGCCATGGCAAAATTGTATGGGCTCAAGCTAACCACAGAACAAATAGCTTTGACAATGCAAAGAGGCGCAATAACAAGCCTTGGCGTACATGCGTTTAAAGTAGGCGGGTTTATTGTGGAAGGAGGTTTCAAGATTGATCAAAGAGAAAAAATGATTCCTCCGCTAATTTTCCAACAGCCCGTGCCAAACAACTGGCTCTTCGTCATTGCCATTGCCAAGGAACCACAAGAGAAAATCGTGAAGATGCGAGAAAACGAGGATAACATTCTTCGAAACCTAAAGTTAATGCCAAAAGAAACCTCAGATATGCTGTCAAGAATCGTGCTGGTAAAAATCATTCCGGCGATTGTTGAATATGACCTCAAATCATTCGGCGAAGGGTTAACTGCCTTCAACTCGGAATTGGGCAAATTCTGGAATGAATATCAATGCGGCAGAACCTACTGTCACCCCGTAGTCGAAGAGGCAATAAAAATCATGCTCAAAAGAAGCACCTGCGCATGCCAAACTTCTTGGGGACCAACAATCTACGGCATAGTTGACCGACAAACCGAAGCAGAAAACCTAACTAAGGAACTAAATGATTATTTGCAGAAAAATGGCGGAGGAGAAGTCTTCTACACTAAAGCAGCTAACTCTGGAGCATCTTTCAAGGAGATGTAGCTTTGGTTAAAGCCGTCGGAATCGATTCTGGAACAAAAACAATGGATATTTTCGGTTTCGACGACAAAGACGGCAGCATAATAATTGATGTAGCGATTCCCAGAGATGAAATAACAAAAAGTGCTAAGCTCGTAATTGAAAAGCTTAGAGAAGCGCAGAATCGTGTTGGAAAAATCGATGCAATCATTGCACCTTCAGGTTACGGAATGCAGCTTAGAAAAGCACAAGACGCGACCGATGAAGAAATTGCAGAAGCCACTTTTGTAACAGAAGCTGACATCAAAAGGCGATTGAGAATAGTTGGATTGCGAGAGCTTATGTTGATGCTACGGGAAGCAGACGATTTGACTTCGTACTTTACTCAAGGAATCATTCATCTTGTCACGGTTCCAAAATATAGAAAAGTAAACAAGATAGATATGGGAACATCAGACAAGCTTTTGAGTGTCGTTTTAGCGGTGAAAGATCAAGCTGAAAGGCTAAACATCGCATATGACGAAACATCATTTATTCTGCTTGAAGTAGGATTTGGCTATACCTCTGCGTTAGCAGTTCACAAAGGTCTGATAATTGACGCCATGGCTGGAACAGCTGGTTTTCCATCATTTCTGGGTATGGGGTTTCTTGATTCAGAAGTAGCTTACGCCATAGCTAACTCAACTGAGGAGTTTTCAAAGCAATTACTTTTCGCAGGTGGAGTAGCCTCGTTTGCGGGAATTGACCCTTCTAAGCCTTTGGAGGATTTTATCCATGACGCAAAAACTAACCTGCGAGCCAAAGCCGGATATGACCTAATGCTTGAATCTATAATAAAAGATGTCGCAACGCTTCTTCCATCAGTTAAGCCAAAGGAAATAATACTCAGTGGAAGATTCACACGAATTCCAGAATTTAAGGCAGATTTAACATCAAAACTTTCAGATTTCTTTGAAATAACTGGATTCAAAATTAACATTTCGACATTGCATGGAAAAGCAACAATTACAAAACAGGCGGCAGAAGGCGCAGCAGTCTTTGCCAATGGATTAGCTGGAGGCAAATACAAACAACTCATCGAGACTATGCGTCTTAGGGAAAGTGAAGGAACTGTCTTTAGCAATCTTTACTTGGGAGACAAGGTAGCTGAAGGATTGAGTAAATTCAAAAAGCTATAACCACATTTTGATTATTTCTTAAACATTAGAGTATCTTGAATGTACTCTTTACCTGTTCTCAATGCAATTTCAGCTTTCGCCAACTCATTGCCCAGGTAAGCAGCGTGATCAAGCTTTGAAACCAATCCAGACTCAATAATCAACCCGTAAACCTGCTGCGCAGTTTTTCCCTTAACAATTGAGCTGGGCGTTATTCCATCAGCAAGACTGAAATGTACGGCAACAATATTTTCATCCCGTCGGTCCACAAAAAGCCTAAAACAACCTTCTTCATCAAGCTCAGCCGTTTTCTCATTTCCAGTCGCAACTAAAACACGTGTCTTTTTTTCAATTCCCTTATCGTAGTCTTCCTCTCGATTTCGCTTGTCCTTAAGCAAAAGCAGGTCAATTCCCAAGTCTTTGGGGACAGAACTTCTTTTTTTAGCCAGAAACATCATTTTTGCTGCCGTAGTCTCTTCTCTGATGGATCCTTGTGCCTTGTCACTTTTCTGCGTCGCCAAAAGCATGCTTGCACCGACCTCTGAGCTTAGTTTGGCAAGCAAAGCATTTACACCAACAGAATCTGCATCCATTAACTCTGTGACGTTTGAAACACCGACAAACAATGGAACGTTTGAGTTTCGATCTGAGAATTGTCGGAAAGCAAAAAATGATTCCAACACGTCCAATGGGTCAAGAATTAAGTCGCCTAAAACCTTGGTTATACCTAGACTTTTAGCTTCAAATATGATTTCTTCGAGCAATTGCACACGCTCCTGCGCTAGTCTTTGGGAAAATGCCCTCTTTTTGGTTTGATGGAATAGCCACAACTGCAACGTTACCAATGAAAGGTGCGATTGCCTTAATGTTTCCCGCGTCCATGCTCAGCACCAAATCCGCACCAGCCTCAACCGCCGCCTTAATTTCCGCGGGATCAAGCGAATCAATGCTCACAGGAACATTCACCGCTGCTTTCACAGCTGCTACAACCCGCATGGCATCTTTGGGGCAGCTTTCGCCAGCAACCATCCCAACATCGATTAAGTCTGCTCCAGATCGGACATAGCGCTTTGCCAAACGCTGAATTACCTCATCCTTTAGCAACGATGCATCGACTATTTCACCCAAAACCCGCATAGGAAAATCTTTGCCAACAGCCAAATCTCCAATCAAAATGTTGCCTTGGTTTTTTACAAGGTCATTTTTGTTTTTTTCAACCTTTGCTATTTCGTCAAGAGCCTTTTTCTGAAGTTTTTCCCTGAGCAATTCATCTGCAGGAATAATGGTTGAAAGTTCCACTTCGCCAAGTGAGTCTAGAACGGTTGGTAAGTCAGCGGCGTATTTTGGGCCTTTAAACGTTGGAACGCCAGTTGCTTTGGAAATGATTGAAGCGTCGCCTTGAATTTGTCCGGGGACAAGGATCAGATCAAAATTTTTCGCTTTTGTCAGTGCATTGCTGATTATTTGAGGAGTCAAAAAAGCTGCTACAGGAACTTTTAAAGCTAAAACGGCCGTTTCTACCTTGCTTTCTTTAGCAAAGTGTTCAACCGCCTGTTTTGCCATCGAACCGGTGATTAGCAGTATTTTCATTTTGGTGCCTGCCATGATTCAACTCTTTTTGTTAAATCAGCCATAACCATGGAGTATGAAGAGTTTGGAGCTACATTGTTTATGACATAGTTGCAGTCGGCGATCATTTCTATGAGTTTACCTACTCGATTTTGGTCTTTCTTATTGTTTATTAATGCTTTTACGCGGGTAGCATGTATGATGGCTTCAAGCGTCAGGGAAAAAGCACGAGAATAAACCTGTGGATATTTTTGTTTTGCCAAAATAAATTCTGCTCTAAACGCAGCATGGATCTTCCCTGAATCGAGAGGTCTTAAATTTGTAACTGAAACATCAATTGACGCATCAGCCAAACTCAACCTAGGCGCATAAACTGAACCTGATTTCTCAAACCATCCTATAGGCAGTTTGCCATCAGGATTAACTTCTTTGAACGCCGCTTTGTAGAAAACCATTATATCGCTTGTTAAATTTACAACTGCACACCTATTTACCTCAATATTTTTGCAAGTTGTTGATGAATTAAAAAGGTTAATGACGAGTTGCTGATCATCCTCCAAGATGACACCCATTGGCGCTGCATTTGGTTCCCCATCCCTATTATAAGTTGAAACTATAGTTTCAGCAATTACCCCTTTCAAGAAACCTAAATCAGCTAGTTTTGCCATCAAACCAACCTGAGCGACCTAGAAGACCACAAGCATTTTGTTTCAGACGAAAATAAAATTTCTCAATGCCATAATAAAGTTTTGCCAACGCAACAATTCCAGCAGCAATTCAAAGAAAGGTGTATGATCGCTTGGTTACTGTAAAGTTTTTAAAGGATAGAACGAGTATTTTCATAATAACTTTTTGAAATAATTTTTAACCACTGATTTGTGGCGGTTTAAAAATAAAATGGCAGTTAAAGTTGCGTTAGTTTACCCATATTTTCATCCTGCTAATGATAATTCTATTTTTCGTTTTCCACCCTTAGGCTTAGGCTACATTGCCGCCGCACTCAAAAAAAAGGGCGTAGAGGTAGATTTGATTGATTGCACTTTCATGTTATTCAGTGAAGCAGTGGAACGGGTAAAACGTTCCAACCCACAAATTATTGGTTTTTACTCAATGTTTTCTATGAAGAAAACAACGTTAGAGCTTGCAGACGCAATCAAAAAGGAATGCAAGGGCAATGCTTTGTTTGTTGTAGGTGGTCCTTTGCCTTCTTGGTCTCCTGAAGGTTTTCTGGACACTTTTGATTTGGTTGCTGTGGGCGAGGGCGAGGAAACCATGGTAACACTTGCCGACTGCATTGCGCGGGAAGCTGAGTTTTCAGACGTAAAAGGTCTTGTCTTTCGTGATGGAGAACGCATTGTTCATACCGCACCAAAGGAGTTTATTGAGGATTTAGATGGTTTAGCTTTTCCCACACGTGAGTTATTCGATAATGAAGCGTACAAAAAGTATTATGTTGAGAGATTTGGCTACTCCACTTCATCCATGATAACGTCTAGGGGGTGTCCGTTTTCTTGTGATTTTTGTAGTCGACCAATCTTTGGCACCAAAATAAGAAGCCGATCTGTCGGGAACATTGTTGATGAAGTGGAACAGATTACCGCGTTGGGTTATGAACGGGTTTGGTTTGCAGATGATTGTTTCACGTTAAACCGGTACCATTTAATTGATGTCTGTCGTGAAATGGTTCGCCGCAAAGTTGACATTGGCTGGGAATGCTTGTCACGTGTCGACACTATGGATAAAGAAGTTGCAGAAAGCATGAAACGCGCCGGTTGCCTGCGGGTTTTTTTCGGAATTGAATCAGGAAATGACTCGGTCTTAGCTATAATGAACAAACATATCACGACTTCTCAAGCTAAAAGCGCTGTTTACGCGGCTAAAGCTGCTGGATTAAAAACAGGAGCCTTCTTTATTGTCGGTTACCCAGGCGAAAGTGACAAAACCGTTTTGGATACGGTGCGTTTTGCTTCGGGTTTGCCGCTTGATTACTTATCGTTTACGTTGCCCTACCCAATTCCTGGCACCCCACTTTATGAACGGGTTAAAGACAAAGGGGTTTACATAGAGGATTGGGAGGAACCCAAAGAACTACCATTTGATCAGGCACAAGTTACTTTATGCATCGGGTTTTAGTGAAGGAAAATTGAAGTTTGCTATTGGAAAGGCGCATGCTCAGTTTTATGGTAGGAAATATCTTGGAAAAGTTGGTTATGGAGTTTTAGGAAGACCTTTTGAACGTTTAACTGATTTTACGTTTGAAAGACTACGCTAAAGCAAATCCTTCTAAAATGGCTTACTTCATAGGTAGTCATTTAATCTCAAAACACAACAGTAAACATACAACATTCCAACAAAGTGCAAACATTGAAAAAACTAATCATCATACCCACAATCATAAGCTCTCTAAGAATCGCAGCAATCCCCCTTTTCATTTACCTCTACAGCATTTCAAACATAAGCTCTTGCCTAATCCTGCTGGCTTTTTCAGCTGCCACAGACTTTTTTGATGGATACGCAGCTAGGAAATTAAGTGCAACCTCAAGGTTTGGCGCCTACTACGATGCAACAACAGACTTTGCCCTTGTAATAGGCATATTCATCTTTTTTTCCATAAAAGGCTTTTACCCAATTTGGCTTCCACTCCTCATAA
The DNA here is from genome assembly GCA_963798135.1 of Candidatus Bathyarchaeota archaeon. Taxonomy (GTDB): domain Archaea; phylum Thermoproteota; class Bathyarchaeia; order Bathyarchaeales; family Bathycorpusculaceae; genus Bathycorpusculum. The sequence goes on from CAWCSI010000002.1 coordinate 29,957, forward strand.
CCGCATCATTTGTTCAATTCATAGCAACAAGTCACTATACAAAAAAAATTTACGACCCCATAGGCAAATACATTGGAAGCGCCCTTTACATCGGCATAGTCTTAACGCTTGTTTTTCCCAGCCCCAATAACGTATAGTTTTGTGCAATATGCCTTTGTAGGCTTTTTCTTGATTTCGCTTGGAAGCCGCATCATAAGCTTAATAAAAAATCGTAATGACAAATTAAGCTAATATATGATACAATTTTCTTATATCACTCCTATTTCGGTTGTGTGCCTTTGCGAGAACAAAAGATCACAAGGACAGATTTTCCTGAGCAAATTCGCGTTTCATTAGGCACCGCTTTAGTCCTGGGCATGTTAAAGGGCAAGTTAGACGCTGAACCCACAACTGCGTACCTTATGACTTACAAAGAGGGCAAGTGCACTGCTAATTGCGGTTTCTGCTCTCAAGCAAGAGGAAGCAAAAGCAGCACGGAGTTGCTTTCAAGGGTTTCCTGGCCAACTTTTCGAACAATAAACGTGGTTACAGCTATTAGCGAGATGGCTCAGAAATGGAAAATTAAGCGTGTCTGCATTCAAGCTCTAAATTACCCAAGCGTTTTTGTGCATCTGGAAGCTCTTGTAAAAAAAATTAAACTCGAATCTGACATTCCAATCTCGGTATCTTGCCAACCACTCAGAAAAGAAAACATAAATCTTTTAGCAAAAGCAGGCGTTGACAGGTTAGGTATAGCGTTGGATGCAGCAAGTGAAGCATTATTCAAAAAAGTTAAGGGAAAAAATGCAGGCGGCTCGTACAGTTGGGAAAACCAGTTTAACATGTTTAATGAAGCCTTAATGATTTTTGGAAAAGGAAATGTCAGCACACATATAATTGTTGGGTTAGGCGAAACTGAGAAGGAAGCAATACAGGTAATTCAAAGATGCGTCGATATGACTGTTTTGCCTGCTCTTTTTGCTTTTACGCCAATCCGAGGTACTGTTTTGGAAAATTGTTTTCCACCTGCAGTTAAGTCATATAGGCGAGTGCAGCTTGCCAGATACTTAATTGTTAAAGAGTTAGCAAGATGTGAAGCTATGAATTTTGATGATGAAGAAAAAATAACATGTTTTGGATTAGCTAATCAAGAGTTAAAACCGGTCAATTGAATCCGCAGAACCGTTTCTTACTTCGGGATGCAGGGACTGCAACCGCCCATTTTACAATGAAAAACCAAGCGGACCCATCTATAATTACCCAAAAAAACCAAATAAAGAAGAGTTAGAGAAAATAAAACAGCAACTTAATCATGATTAAATCAGTTTATCAGCTGTTTGTGGAGACTGTTTCTTGACGGCTGCAGGCAGTTTAGGTTTTTGTCTTGTCACTTGCTCAACCAAACGCCAGAACTCATCCATAGTATAGCCTTTTAGCAAATCCTTCATAAGTTTTTTAACTTGGTAGTAGGTCATTTGAGCTTCACCTTTGTCTAAGCTTTCCTGAGAACCTTTAATGCGTCTAAAAAGCTCATCCATTTGCCGTGGTGACGCGCTAATTCCTGCTTTCTCCAAAAGCTTCTGAATAAGCGTCTGCCCCGTGTTTCTGCCTATGAAAATCATTGTTTCTCTACCAACGATTTCAGGTGGGAAGGGTTCAAAAAGCAAGGGTTGAGCCATCATTTCCTCGACTTCTTCTTCAACTTCATGTGTGAAAATGTTTTCGCCGATGATAGGTTTGTGGAACTGAATTGGCAAAGCAAAAGCTTTTTCAGCCGATTGGGCAAGACGATAGATTTTTCCCATGTCGATGCCCGTATCTATGTTGTAGAGCAATTCTGCGGCTGTGACAACTTCTTCGAAGGGAGCTATTCCTGCGCGTTCCCCAAATCCGGCAATGCACGTGTGCAAGTATTGGACGCCTTCTTCCATAGCGGCTAAGGTATTTGCTGATCCCAATGCCGAAATCGTTGTGACAGTGGATTGAAAGCGGAACTTTCTTTCTTATAGCATCAGGTAAGCCATCGCGTATATGTGACATTAAGTATCTCATGGATAGTGGTCTCATGAAACCCACAGAGTCAGCTATGGCTAAACGGATTGCTCCAGCTTTGGCCGCGGCTTCAAAAACTTCAAGAATATCTTCAAGCGGAGTTCTTGTGCCATCCATAAGAACAAAATTAACAGTTGCCCCATGTTTTTTTGCGTAGTCTATGTTTTCAATTATTTTTTGTAATGCTTGTTCTTTTGTTATTTTTAATTTGTATTGAAGGTTTAAACCGTTAATGGGCGATTCAATGGTTATTTCTTTAACTCCGCATTCTAAACAGGCATTTACACTGTTTTTGGTTGCTTCAGCTGATGCAGTAAGTTTTGCATTGATAAAAGTTTCATTGATAATTCGTTTAACATTGCGTTTTTCATCTTCAGAAATAGCTGGAAACCCAACGTTAATAATGGCTACTCCTGCTTCATCCATGAATTTTGCCAATCTGACCTGTTCAACATAAGTTAAGTAAACTGTTGGAGCCTTGATGCCTTCCCGGAAAGTTTCATCCCAAATAAAAACTCGGTCAGGAAGTTTTGGCGGCAAATTCTTTCTTAAACGATTGTAATTCGCAATTAACCCTTGAGCTTCTAACTTCTTAAATATAGTCTTTCTCATCGAGACACAATCCAACAAATGGGCACATATAATATGTTTAAGTTACAGATTCCAATATAAAAACTGCATCGTCAAGTCATGGAAGCCATCGGCTTTCTTGAAGAATTAATGAGTCAAGCGATTCAATAAATATTTTTTGGCAATCCATAATGCAAAAGTTTTAAGTGTAAAAAGAGAAATATTAGTAGCCAATAGGGGAAAAAAATGAGTAGCCTGCAAAAGACAATTGAAAGAATAAAAAGTTTAGAAGCTGAAAAGAAAAATCTTGTTCTTGAAATAGAAAATCTTAAAAAAATGGCTGATGCAAAGGCTACTTCATTAGAAAATGATGTTGCTGCCCTTCGAGATGAAATTAAATCCCTCAAAATTCTTATGGGGCCAGAACAGCCAACCGCAAACCCGCTTAAAGTCAGTTAAGCAATCATTTATTTTTAATTTAGCAGCCTTGCTACGGATTAGCAGGCGAAATAGGAATTCTTTGCATAAGGGTGTTTATGGAGTTAGTCAGCGCATTTGTTGCTTCTTGTCGTGAGGTTGTTGAAATGTCAGTTTCGAGTTTTTCAAGTTCTTTGTGTAACTTATCTGATTTTTCAGTTAGCTCTTGTTTTCTTTTTTCGTAGGCATCATGCATTTTTTCTTGTTCAGCAGCGAAAGTCTCAAGAGTTACTTGCAACTCGTTCTTTGATGAGTTTAGGTCTCGTTTGCGTTTGCGCAAGTTGGGCTGCCGCCTTGCGTTTTGCTCCTAGTTTGGAAAAAACTAAATTTCATTTCATGCTGAGCGGCGACACGATCTCTTCCAATTCGCGAATCTTCGTGCTTAATCTTTGAACATCTGCGTTTCTTTTGAAGCTGCGTTCTCTTGTTTTTTCAGCATAATCCTTGTCGGTTTCCACTATAAGATGATTGATGTCAGCCAATTCTTTTGCTTCGTCAGAAATGCTTGATTCTTGGATTCTTTTTTCTGCCAATGCTGCTTCAACATCTAGAAAAATCTGGGAACGTTCCTTCACAAATTGCTCGTCCACTTGTATAGTTGGGTTAGATTCAAATTCCGAGACAACTTGTTTTAAGGATACTATCCAGTCATCAAAGTATTGATTGAATGGTGAAAGAGCAAAAATTTGGGTTCCAAGTTTACTTAAGGTACTAAGGGTTTTTTCTACAACTTCTTTTGCAGAAACTTCAGTTGCTTCTTCGAAGTATTTACCGCGAACGCTGCTTTTTCTCTTTCGTTTTCTTGTCATGTGCAGACTTTGAGAATTGCTTAGCAGCACCTCGGCGTGAACCAGTTTGAGGTCTAAAGCTCATAACCAACCAGTGTCCTAAAGAAATATTTAAACAATGCACTTGTTGCCAGGGAGGGTTGTTGCTGTGATGAAGTTCATCTTTCCCGTTTTGAAGTTGCCTTTCTTGGAACAACCACTTCGGCAGTCGTGGTCTTAGGTTTACGCTTTCTTACCACCATAATTCCTCCGATGACTGCTAGAACGGCTATTACAGCTATAGCAGCAATTATTGTTGGACTAAAAGAATTTGCAGAATTATTTGTAATGGGATTGGACGCGGATTGAGAATTCGTTGGAGAGTCAATTCCAGCTGAAGGTGAGCTTCCATCTGCTTGATATGGAGAAACTACAGGTGCTGTACCCTGAAGAATTGGTTCTTCAGTTTGAACGAGTAAGGAATAACTTGCGATTTTTAGGCTTGACGGTACATCAGATTGGTTTAAGTCCAACGCATAAATCTGGAATGTGGTTGAATTAGATGGAACCAAATCGGCTGGCGTTAGATAATCTGTGTAGCCTACTCCAACAACTGAACCTGTAGCATTGTAAAAAGCTGCGACAACTGTGAGATTTGAAGCGGTTTGAGTTCCAGTATTTTTAATCACGCCGCTGACCGTGTAAGCTCCGTTATAATTTCCAGTGGTTCCAACGGATGGTGTACTACTTGTGATTTTTAAATCTGGATATTGATAACTACTTGTTGCATTAGCTTGTGTAACAGTAAATTGTATTGAGCCAATAACATCTGGTGTCCATGAGTCACCCGAAGATAGTTGAAACTCCATCATAAAGGGCGCTTTTTGCTGTGGAGCAAGATATGCTACCCATGCTTCTAGTGCCAGAATCGCTTACGTCAGCTCCTGATGGATCCAAAACGGTGCCTCCAATGTAAACGGCGCTAATGGTGTTCTGACCAACATTTTGAATTTCGCCCACTAACATCAAGAAACCCAATTGTGTTAATATAATAAGAATAATTTGTAACTTTGATGCTTTCAGGTTGACTAATTACGTGTGGAATTGAAGATATTGCTAAAGAAATAAAAAGTACCGCAATTAAGAGGCACACTACGCGTTTTCCCATTTACCTATTCCCTCATCCGTTCAATTCCTTACTGTACATTCGTAGTATAAAACAGTTTTTCAAAATTGACCATTAATCTAAACTTAAAATTCAAACCAAGAGTCGACAGAATCGTCGCGTAAGTAAGATTAGGAAGCAATAGACAATGAAGCGGGCAATTTACATTAACCGTTTTTTATAAACTTCAAGAAAGCGATAGAGAAAAAAGATAATTCTTAAATGCAAAATACTGGATAGGTAATTACAAGGATTATCCAATGATTGAAAAGTTACATCCCTATGTAGTATTTCTTCCAACGGAGAAAAAAGATAAAATTCTCAGCGCCATCTTCGGCTCAAAAGCAGGCGTCGATTTACTTCCGCTTCTCGCTCAAACAAGGCATAGCAAAAAACATCTATCAAAAAGAACTTGTACAACAACTAAACTATTCAAACAAAACGATTATTGAAAACCTAAAAACCCTCACCAAACTCGGCGTGTTAAATGAAAGCATGGAAAAAGATGAGAGAGAAGGAAGAATCAGCTGGGTAAAAACTTATCAACTCACAAACCTTGGCAAGTGGTTTGCTCTTTTGATGGCTGAAGAAAAGGAGCTCTCAGAACAAGAAAAAGCCGAAATTCTCCAAAGTCTATTTCGAACTTACGTAAAACAAGTTAAACGCCTAGCGGAAGAAATAGGCATAAACAAGAAAATGCTGGAAGAAACATTTAGAGAAGAAATGAAAAATTCTCCATAAATCGTTCTTGACCAAAAGAAGAACAGTTTGCGTGGTGTGTCAACGCAAAGCACAATTTGGAAAAGACACGTAAAGATCATCTTGGCTTGGGCTAAGCATCCCCCGTTTTGCCATATGTTGAATCAACCAAAGGTATTCCTTTTGAAAGTTTGCTTCCCGTAATTTCATTTTTGAAATGTTTTTGCTTATTTTTATAATTCTTTGTTTTCGGAATTTTAGCAAACAAAAAATTGTAGATAAATAGAAAAGAGATAGGCTAACCCGCCATTGGAGTTTACGCTTTAGTGATGGTTCCTGCAGAAATACAAAATAATTTTCAGGCTTGTTAGTTAAAATTAGGAGTTTTATGCGACCTTTCTCTTGTTTTCTTTCTCGATGTTTTCGTTCGCTCGTCGAAAGCTCTGATTTTTACTTGAAACCCAGATTTCCTTTGGCAGTTTCCTTTAGCTAATACTAAAAGTGCCCTCTTATAGTGCGGTTGGTTTCTTTGGCTATATTTTTGATGTCTACATGAAGTTCTTCGCTAACAGTTAGACATTTTAACTCTTTTCTTGGCAAAAGACCAACCTTTGTCAATAGTTTATAATTTCCTGCAAAACAATTAAATGGTTTAATAAATGGTCGAACAAAGTGTACAAAACGTATACTGCTTACTTTTCCAATTCATTATTGTTTTGACATTAAGTATACACCTTGCTGCCGACACAAAGGGAACAAAAACGCAAAAAGGCAACAAAAGCATTTCCTGAAAAGAGAATGGTTGCAACATCTATTCTAAAGAATGCTAAGGCAAAGAAGGACACTGATGGAAGGAAGTTAGAAGTTTCTATGCTCACTTTGCCATCGATCGGGGCAAATTATTAACGAAGAGAACAACAAACCTGAATAAACTTAAGCTTGATTCTTTAATGATACAAAAATCGCTATTTTAGTTTAAAGAAGTTAAAACGGGTTGGTTTTGGGTTGTGGGGTTTGGAGATATTTTGAGGGGGAGAAGGGAGAGCGTGCTAAAAAATTAATTGTTCTCCAAACCTTTCCACCCAACCCATTGTTTTTGGTTTTGTTTTGCCCTCCATGATTATAAGGCTTTGAAAGCCTCGAACCACCTGCTGTATGCTGTACAGCATATCTAAGGAAACGCTTGGTTTACGTTCTTCAAGGATTTGTCGGAAGTCAGCCATTGTCAGTAATCGCGGTTTTGCTTCTTTATCCATTGCTTTGCCTGATTCGAAGAATTCCCCGATAAGTTTACAGCTGTGCTGATTGGCAAACATCGCGTATGTCGCTTCCTGAAAAGCCTTCAGCAAGCCGCGCTAACTCATGCAGATCCACATCTGTATCTATTGCTAGAGTGCTTGAGTAGAGCTTTAGCATGCTTAGTCGTGGTAGCGTGATCTGCCAATGGAACAAGAATTCTTTTTTGGAAACGTCTGATAAATGCCCAGTCAAGATCCCATGGTTTGTTTGTTGCGCCAATAACGTAAACGTGAAGGTTTTTGCCTTTGTCAACGATGCCATCCATTTCTTTTAGGAATTGGTTTCGAACACGGATTTCTCCGCCGACTTCATTGGTGTGTGCTCCCATCAACGAATCTAATTCGTCAACAAACACGATGGCTGGTTTGCCTTCGATGGCAGATTTGCGGGCTGTTCCAAACAATTTTGCAACATTTTGCTCAGCTTCACCTAGCCATTTGGACATGATAGATGCTGCATCAATTGAGTAGAAGTTAGCGTCAATTTCTGTTGCAACTGCCGCCGCCAACAAGGGTTTTTCCGCAGCCAGGCGGACCAAACAGCAGAATTCCTCGTGGCCAACCCAGCGGGAACAAATCAGGTCTTTGAACAGGGTAAACAATGGCTTCTTTCACAGCTTTTTTAGCCGTATCTAAACCAACGACTTCACCCCAGCTAATATTAGGTTTCTCAGTAACTACAAGCTCTTCGTTGTTTTCCATTTCCATTGCTGTTGCCTTCCATGGTTGCTCCTCCCCCGCCCTCATTATCGTTGTTGGCCGCTTCATTCATTTCAATAGATGAAACTGCTCCTTGCAACGCTTTGATTCGTTCTTGGTAAGCGATGGCTCTTTGAACGTAAACTTTGTTCAAGCCGTATTCAGGGTAAAGCTGAACAAGTTGCAAGAGGCTTTCAATTGCTTTTTGATAGAGGGTTATAGCTCTGTCCTTTTTGCCCTTGCTTATCTAAGCGTACAGCATCTAGGGCATACGCTGTCGCTGCTTTTTCAAGTTCATTTGACGCACTCATTTGTTTTCTCTCCTTCTCCTTTCTCCTATTCAGGTGACTTTAACTCAATTTTTATTTTACCCTTAGTTCCTAAACTTTCCAGGGCACGCTCAATTTCTTCATTGGAAGTTTGAAGTTCAATGGAACATCGACTTAAATCGATTTCACCATTAGTTTTACGAACATATTCCAAAAGCACATCTTCCAAACATGGCTTTTGAACCTTAAGCGAGAACTCTTTGATCTCTGATTTCTTGTAGGAGAAAATGGCGCTTTGGGGATCAAATCCGCTTTCCTCAGTGGTTTTATGCCCAATCATCTGCGAAGAAGTAGCAGTTAGAGCAACAAGCTCCTTTATGGGTGTTTTCTCTTTGACCGGAGCATTTAAAGGTGGCTCAGGAAGAGTTTCAGTTAATTTCTGCTGCATGAAACAGGTGACTTCTTTAAGGATTTCTTCGCCACCCTCAGTTTTCCTGCCAACTGGAATCATTTCTTCATCAGTTGAAATCTTTGTAGCATGCAAGTGTTTCTTGAATTGTTGCATTAACGTTATTTAGTTCTGAGCTAACGTCAGGCAAAACCTGGAATAACTCTTGGGAAACACCTGAAAGCAACCGCAATGCAGGCTTCAAGTCAGCGACTATGTCGCCTAGTTCTTTTATTGTTTCCAAACGCAGAACTACGCGTTCAATAGCTAATTGGACATTATAGAGAAATTTTACAAGTTTTCGAACTTCGGCAAGTTCGGTAGCACAAATCGCAGCTTTTTCTCGATTATTCTTTTTTAGTGCGCCCATGCAATTTTCAAAAAGGATACGGTCTCTTTCTTTTAAACGAAAACTTGCCTGTTCTAGTTTCCTTTGTTGAATTTTAAGGGTCATAATAGATTTGTTGGCAACTTCACGGATAGGTGGAGGGGTTGGATTACTTAACTTTCATACCTTATCCCTCCACAGTGTGTTATCCGCGTTTTTGTTGAAATTAGATGACCTGCTTTCCCGATTTCTTTTACGTAAACAACCACTGGGGGTTCAGGAAGCTTAGAGGCTGCATCATTATTGCTAATGCTGTTGTTGACGACGTGTTCAGCATAAATTTTTGTGGATCTGGGCATCTTGAGATTGATCGCCCAATAGCACGCTTGCGAGTTTGCTTTTGGTCTGTTCATAATCTGTTTTTTCTGAAGATGCACGTTTGAGAGTTTCCTGTAGCAGATGTGAAAGCGGATTTGTAGGTTTCTTCATCGACTTTTCCGATTTCATGTTCAATTTCGAGGTTAGCGATTGCATAGCTCAAAGATGTTATTTCTTCGCGGCAGCGTTCAATTTCTACTACAGACTCGTCAATTATGACTTGGGCGTCTTTTTTGAGCTGAATCAGAACAGTTCCAAAGCTTTGGTGAAGATCTTGGAAGATTTCTGGAGCAATTTTTTTCTTTTCAAGTAAGTCTTTGAGGGCTTCATCTTTGCGCCAAATCAATGGAATGTGGTCACAAAGTGCGCCTGCTTGGGATTTGATTTTTGTGATGAATGTTACTTCAGCAGCCGTTAAATCGAAAGTTTTCCATAGGCTGTTTTGAGAATTGGCCATCTCCAAATTCCATAAATACAGCGTCAAATTTCCCGTCGGGAGTTAATGCGAAAGAGGCTACTTTACCAATTATTCGTCCATATTCATTCTTTATTGGTTTGCCAATATAAAGAAAAAGATTGGAGTTAGACATTTTGTGTTTTATCCTCCTATTTTAGAAACTTTGTGTTGATTTTTCTGATTGTGGGGCTGAGGGCATTCCTGGGGGCAGATCTGGGAATTTGTCTTTAATCTTTTGTTCTGCAACTGTTGCTGCTTCTGCAAGAATCTTTGATGCGTCCTCGTTTACTGAGTCAAAGTTCAATGTCATTCCGCTACCTTGGCCTGCTTCGATCATGATTCCGCTGAGCATGTTGCCGATTTCGCCTAGTTCACTTTCTGCTTCTGGAAACACACTTACTAAGCCTGATCTGACTGAACGTAGAACACCGACGGCTGGACCTAATGTTGATACTACGTCGCCTAATTCTGAAACTGTTCGTAATCTTAATGTAATTTGTTCTAGTGCAAGTTTGGCATTCATTATTAACTTTGACATTTTTCTGACTTCAGCTAGTTCGTTTGCGAAAACGTTTGCGCGTGCGCTGTCATGTTTTGCGTATGCGTCAACTATGCGTGCGAAGATTGCTTTGTCTCTTTGGCCGAATCTGTCTGTTGCTTGGTCAAGCTTCTGTACTTGAAGCTCAATGCGTCTAACAGCGAAATCAAGTCGTGGTTTTAGTGGTCCTGGTGGTTTTACTGCGTCTTTAATGCGGTTTTGGAATGGCTCTTCGTCCCGTTTACTTTCCCACTTTTTTGCAAATCTTTCTGACAATTTGATTACCTCTTGAATGTCAGAATGCAGAAATCGATCTTATACATTGTTAATATGTTCAAAATATGCACGTATATACGTAGGGCTATATGTCACGTAAAAAAGTCCATAGAGCTTTAACTATTAGAGTTAAAGACGATGCTGAGCACTAATCTGTTTAGACAGAAATATGTATGTTAGACTAAAAAGAAGCGTGAAGCAATCCTAAAATAAAAAAGGTGAAGTGAATGAATAGCAGATTAAAAATATTCGGTTTAATAGCTCTTTTAGGTTTCGTAGCAGGCATCATAGCCCAACTCACAGCAGTCTACCTTATTCCGTGGATGGTCTCAGTTCTGCCGTTGCTCGGTGGAATGACAAGCTTCATGATCTCAGGCTTCGCCGGTGCAGTCATAACAGTGTGCAATAGTCGGCGCTTGGGCATACATGACCGGTAAAAAAGAGCCCTATTAAACATAGAGCTCTCAACCCTCTTTCTTTATTGAACCCCTAACTTTTTAAAATAAAAAAATGGTCTTATTTTATGTGATTGAGTGATAACCGATTTATGCAAAAACCAAACGGTCCTCTTCAATATACAAAACATCGCAAAAACTTATAGAGCTTCAAAAAATGATAAGCCAAATGGCTTGGTTTCTTATTTTGGACTCAATAGCGGAAAAAGACTTCACAAGCTTCCAGCATTAATTCCCCGCCTTCCGCTTCAGCGTACCTCGATTTTCTCATCGTCCAAATCTATTAAAAATATTCTGGACTTTATTTGCATTTCCCAATAAATTTTCTGAAAGCTTTGCTGCCCTTTTGATATTTGACTTTTTTCCTTGATCTGTAATAAAATTGCCTCAGTATGTCTAAACACACCATTTGTTTTTGAGAAAACCCATTTGGTTCAGCAAAATAATCCAGGACATTAACAATTCTGGCAATATCTTTTCAGTTTATTCCTCATGTAAATCATACCAAATCAGAAGGCAACCATTTTTCCATCCATTTAATTGAAAACTAGGGTTTAATTTTAGATAATTGTTAAATAGCCAGAAACAATCATCATCTGTGAGAGATGGAAGAGAGAGTTGTCAAAGATCGACGATTCGTTGCGGAATGTCACAGTTGAAAACAAAGTTAAAGCACAAAAGGAATTAGTTGAAACGCTTAAAATACAATGGAAACTTTTATGGACCGAAAGTTTTAACGACAAAGTGAGAGCAGAGGCAGTTTCGAAGAAAGACTACGAAATCTTGTACCTTGAACGAGGCACAGTCATTAACGCCACTAGAAATTATAAAGTATTAAACTTCAAAGATATTCTAGAAAAGCACATGATTGAACAACCAGACCGTTTTATTCAACCAAATTCCAATGTTGGAGGCTGGAAACAATTCGTAAAAACCAACATCAGCAGCAACAAACCTCAAAAAAACAATCACACCTCAGAAAATGTTCCTAAGAAGCAGACGATTTTGCAATCGAAGAAAAACAGACAAGGTTGGCTTCACGCCACTTGATTGCGTAGTACTCAATTTTTTAGCAATCTATCAGAAAATACATACTCCGTTATTTCCATTAGGTTAGATAAAATTCGCTTTACCATAGTTTTCGAAAATGTGAAAAACGGAGTTATTATTTTTTTAATCTCTTTCATGAAGCCATCGCCGACAAATCTTGATGGAAAATTCGGTCCGATGCAACGATTAATCTTTAATTTGGCGATAAAATAGGCACTTTATTGAAATTAAAGAAAAATCACCGCTTAAGGTTTAGATTCTTACGATATTAGAAAGAGAAATTTGTTAATATAATATTTAATCTAAAAAATAATAGTTTAATATATAAAAAAAGAGTCTCCTCGTCTCCCTCTAAATACAGAAAAATTGAAGGAAAATTCAAATAAGTTAAAGAACTGCTTAACGTTTAAACTGAAGTGAACAAATAACGCTTAAGAATAGAAAAATCTTGATAGCCATTGTCTTAACTGCACTTGTCACCTTATCCTTTTTTGCAGCTTTGTATGGATTAAGTGTTCCGGCGAAGCAAACTTCGGCTTCAAGCGCCTCATTTGTTGGGATTGAAACTGGGTGGAACAGCAACATATCTGATTGCAAGGCATTGATTGATAAAGTCAAGAACTACACAAATCTCTTCATAATAGCTTCGCCACTTATTCTAAGTAACGAGGAATTGCTTAACCAAACATGCGACTATGCCTACAACGCTGGCATGTATTTTATGCCTGCATATTATCAAGACATATTCGGAAACGCAAACATCAATTACACGCCTTCCTCGTGGTTTACATCATCAAAAGAGAGATATGGCGAAAAGTTACTGGGAATTTATTTTTATGATGAACCAGCAGGAAACCAGCTGGATGAGACCATAAATTTAACATCAAATAACGTTTACAATATTACAAATGCACCAACTAGCTACAAGGATTATGCTGACTGGTATTTCCACATTTGGACACAGGGTAACGGTGTGTCAACAGCGGCCAACTTTACTCATACATTTGATTCTTCATTGTTTGTATCAGACTATGCATTATACTGGTTTGATTATAAGCTTGGATACGATTCAGTTTTAGCTGAGTTTGGGTGGAATAATAGCAGGTCACTACAAATTTCACAGATTAGAGGAGCTGCTAATGTTCAAAACAAAACGTGGGGAGCCATTGTAACATGGACATACAATAAACCACCCTATTTGGAAACAGGTTCTCAACTCTACACTGACATGGTGTTAGCTTATAATTCAGGTGCAAAGTTCATTGCAATCTATGATTCAGCACAAAACTACACAGGCACAACGCTAACTGAAGCCCATTTTGATGCTTTAAAGAACTTTTGGAATTATATTCAACAGAACCCTGACAAACACGGTAATCTTAAGGCTGATACAGCGGTGGTTCTTCCTCAAGACTACGGTTTTGGATTCGGCAGCCCAACAGGTTCTGTTTGGCAGTATCACCAGGATGACAATTGGACAAAAAAGTTATACGGTGATGTTACCACATTTTTGAACCAACACAGTTCAAGGGTAGACATAGTATATGGTGACCCAGAATTTCAGGCCGCAATTCAAAATAATTATACAAGAGTGCTTTACTGGCCCAAAGACTTTGAATTAAACAGTTCATACCCCATAATAGACCTTAACAATGGTTTAGGATACAACACGGTACAAGAGGCAATAACTTCATACGCAACTTATCAAAACGACACAATTCTAGTTAAACCATCAACGTACGAAGAAAAAATTGAAGTAACCAAACCTTTTGTATTAATCAGCGAAACCAACGAAACCACAATAATTTTAGGAGTAGGCTACAGTATGAATGTAACCATAACAAACAGCCACATAACTGTTCTAAAATCTTGAGTTTAACCCCTTCGTTTCTCTTAGAGGGCATTTGTTGTAGGCATATTACAGTCACAACTTTTAATGAACTTCAAATAAAGCTCTTTAACTAAGGTAAGAATTTATGAAAGTTGCCATTATTGGAAAAGGAAAAGTTGGCAATGCATTATGTAAAGGCTTAAGCAGCAAACATGAAACGAAGTTTGGGCACCGAGACCCTGCCGAACCAGTTGCTGACGCAGCGAAATGGGGTGAAGTCATAATTCTTGCAGTACCATATGAAAATGCAGACGATGCTATCAAGGAAATAAAGCCTTACTCAGACGGAAAAGTGGTAATTGATGTCATCAACGCAGTTGGGTCAAATGGAGATCTGGGAATAAGCTGTACCAATTCTTCTGCGGAAGAAACCCAGGAGAAACTGCCAAAAGCCAGAGTGGTTAAAGCGTTCAACACTGTGTTTTCGAGAAATCAAAGCACAGGTAGTGTTGACGGTGTACAACTAACTGCTTTTATTGCGGGGAACGATTTGAAGGCAAAGCAGATTGTAGCTCAATTAACAAGCGATATCGGTTTTGATCCAGTTGATTGTGGACCTCTAAAGGCAGCGCGTTACTTGGAAGCCATGGGGATGCTGATAATTAACTTAGCATTCGCCTACGGAGCAGGAACAAAGATCGGCTTCAAACTAGTTAAAGAATAAATCAAATAAACAAATTCACCTGTCTAATTACATATTTGAGTGGATATACAGGTAGAATAACACTATACGCATTATGATATGTCATGGGCTATCGATATTATGAATAATCTACATGCCAGTTAGCTATTTTTTGGATCTCCAAAAATTACCCTTGAGGTTCAATGAGATAGTATATACTTAGCTGTTCATTATCCTAGCTAATGTTTCTATGAAATATTCGATGCAATCGTCGGTCTGGGTAAAATCTAAAGTTGAAGTTATGGTCGTAACCGGCGTATCTCCAACCAAAGTTACTCGAGTTGTTTTCTCATTCAGTCTAGTTAAGTCGATTTTAACCATTGACCCATAGGACGTAAGACTTCCTGCAGCGTTAACGGTCAAATGATTGGAGGTTTCGTCTTTTTCTTTTATTTCCCAGCCAAGTTCAGCTAAAACCTTAGGAATAGCAACCCATACAGACTCAAGCGAAAAATCGACTTCAACCTCTTGCATTCTTTCCTTTAGATAAGCCATTTGTCCTCAGTCAAATTTGCGAGAGCATCTTAATAACTTTTATTTTAAGCGCTTGTATGCCTTCTCCAGAAGAAATTTTTATCACCTTAGCTTATCTGGTTTTTATTTTGAAGATCTGTTGTGGGCTCAATCAAGCAACAACACAGTCTTAATTATGTTGTCGAAAGTAGGTGAGAAACATAGAGGATTTGAAACATGAAAACTGCAATAGTCTTAGTTAATACCGACATAGGATCATCCCAACATAGCGTTATAGAAAGCCTAAAACTTGTTGAAGGCGTTGAAGAGGCAAACGCCTCATACGGTATCTACGATGTTGTAATTAAAATCAAGGCTCTAACGGTTGATAAGCTAAAAGAGGCAATTAAATTAGGAATAAGACAGGTAGCAGGCGTTAATAACGTACTAACCCTAATGATAGTTTAATATCAATCAAGCATTTTTATTATCAATTCAAGATGTTTGTTGATGCGAACAAATAGTGAATCCAAATTAACAAAAGATAGTAAACAAATAACTTAATGGACTCTACAACACCAGAATCCCACAAACGAAAAAAATTGCTGGAAAAACTGGTATCACGACTTTCTCAAATTATGGTTAATCTTCGTTCAACGTTATCGCTGTAATAAGTGCTCATCGGTAAACCAAGGGGTTGTGTGGGCATACTGTCTGATTCAGAATCGAGCCGTAAAAGAATTAACCCCAGTGACTTTTCGAGTATTCGTTTAATATACGTTCGTATGTACTCTTGGTTTCTTGCGCGATTTTATCCCAGCCATACTTGTCTTGAGCAACTCTGTAAGCATTTTCTTTTATTCGGCGCATATAATCATCGTCTAGTAAAATTCGATTTATCCCCCAAGCAAGAGAGTCAGGATTGTCAGGGTAAACTTTTACTCCAGTCAAGTCATGCTCAACAATCTCGCTCATGCCTCCTGTGTCCGATACAACTACTGGGCTTTTTGCCGCCATAGCTTCTAACGCCACTATACCAAAGGGTTCAAAAAGTGAGGGAACAACAGACACATCAGCACATTTCTGTAGCCGAAGCAAAGACTTTTCGTCCATGAATCCTTGAAATAGGACTTTATGTTCAAGCCCCATTCCGCGGACTATGGTTAGCAATTGTTCTTTCATGTAACCGCTGCCAACGATAATAAATTTAGCGTTTGCTTTGCTTAGAACTTTTGGAACTGCATTGATGAGTACATGGATGCCTTTTTCATATACTAGTCTTCCGACATAGAGAATTATCTTCTCTTCCGGCAAAGCAAATTTAGCTCTAAAATCGCTTAAATTATCTTCAATATCGTCGTAAGTTTCTGTGTCAACGCCATTTGGAATCATATCTATTTTATCACTTGGGAGTCCAAAAATTGTCTTAACATGGTAAACCATGTAGTAACTGCAGCAAATTACGCGCCATGCCTCAAAATTTAACCACCCTTCCGTTTCATGAATCATTTTTTCTGTGGCAGAATGTAATGTTTCTCGTCTGCCAATTTCGGTCGAGTGCATAGTTACCAGTAGTGGTTTTCGAAACACATGTTTAAGTCCTATGCCAGCATCTGCAACCAACCAATCATGTGCGTGAATGATATCTATATTGCCCTTTTCTCTCATCAATCGTGCTGCTTCTTTTTGCATGTTGATATTCATCAAATAAACCCAAGATGGAAAATCAGGTGAAGGATTTTTGTATGAATCAATTCTGTGAACTTCGATTCCATCAACAACCTCGTACGTGGGTGTATCAGGAAAATCACAGGTAACGACATGAACCTTTACTCCTTGCTTAACCAAACTTTTTGATAAGAAATAAACGTGGGGTGCTATACCGCCTATAATACGAGGTGGGAATTCCCAAGACAGCATCATGACGGTTATGTCTTTCTTCATTTACTTCTTTGAACCTCCACTTAGCAAATCATAGATAGTTAGCAAATCGGTTAACCTCTCCTCGGCATTTGAGGAAACTACTTTTATTTTTTCTTTAGGAACCTTGTAGATGCGGACGATTTCATCCTTCATCCACTGAGTTTTTACCGCTATTATTCTAGCTTCATAGAAACCTAACCATTCTAAACTCTTAATTGCCATATTGTAGGGGGTGTTGGCGAAATTTGACCGATGATCCTCTAAGCTGTCAACAGAAAATACAAAAGGAATCCCTAAGCCATCTTTAATTGTCACGGCTGCTGGGACAAAATGCCAATCAAAAGCGTCGATCGCATCAATTTGGTTAGCAGCGGCATAGTAAGCGTTCGCGGCAACTCTTTCAATTTCTTGATTTAACGTTAAAACCCATGTTAAAACTCCTATATGTGTTTGCACAGGGTTTGAGACTCTAACTGTTTTTACGCCCGTGCTTTCGATAGTCTGACTGGGAATGCCATCATAAGTTACTATGTTAACGTCTACTTTTTTGTCGACCAGTTGTGTGGATATTGCTTTCACATATTCGGAAAGCTTACCTACATTCCGTGGAGGATATTCCCAAGAAAAAATAATGATGCGCATAGTTTGAAATCAAGTGAAAAGTGAACAAACCTTAACAATTCCTTTCGCGTTAAGGTAGTACCGTTTCGTTCCATCCGAGTCAATAAAGTTCTCCGTAACGCCCTCAGTTTTATAGTTATCTAAGATGCGTTCAATTTCGAAGGGATCTTTTTCTAAAATGCTTGCTACTTCATTTCTTGGTCTTGCTAATTCAGCTGATGTAGCGCACAAGTTATGAAGTGTTTGTAGAACTCTATCTGGAAAAGGTAACTCTTCCCTCATTTATACCATCACAAATTTAAACATACTAATTTCATGTTTCTCCTATAAAGACATGTTGACAAGTTAACTAAGAGTTGTTTTTACCTTAGATAATTTAGCCAAACATAACCCTTTAATTTCAAGCAGATAATATAAAGTTGCCATTATTTTTGTTTAATATGGGGACGATGTATCTGCCTTTTTCTAAGATATTTAATCGATTAACAAAACGGCAAGAACAAAATGCTCTGCCTTCAGTCATAGCTTATCAAAGGGTAGATGGACCTGGTTCTAGTTTAGATTTACGGGAGTTCCAACAAGCCCTGTGGTATCTACCGGAAATACCAAAAAATATCCAAGATGACCCAGCATTATCCTGGTCCCAAACTTTGCCCAGAACTGTTGCTATATCAATTGATACTGGCACTAAGATTACAGCTTACCCGCTTGAATCCAATATGATAGGGGTAGAATCCCTGGATTTCGGATATAAGCTGTTCTCCGAGCCAGGAGAAGTCTTACCTACAAGAGAAAACTGGTTACTAAAAATAATCGATGCTTTCAACATTTCGGGCGTTAAATTTGTATTGCAGAATTTACGTCATAACATAAAATCTTCCGGTTTAGGTGGTTCTGCAACCGCAGCAATTGGAGTTTGCATCCTAGCAAACGAATTAGCAGGAAAGCCCTTTAGTAATGTTCAATTAATTTCAATGGCTTCACGTATGGAACAAGATTTGGGTGTAAGCCTAGTTGGCACCCAGGAACAATCAAACGTTCTCTTCGGCGGAGTAACAGATTACATTTGGTTCCCTTGGGGTATTCCTAACCAACCGCAGACCGGGTATGGAGAGTCCTTACGAACTGAACTAATACCAGCTAAGGACTATCCTGAATTAGAAAGCAGAATGGCTATATTTCATACAGGAAAAACGCGTCAAAGCGCCGATGTAAATTCCGCTTGGAGAAAGGCATTGTCAACTTCAGAGGGTTTTGCACTTCACAAAAAGAAACCGCAGATAGCTTATGACTTTCGAGAAGCCTTAAGATTGCGCAAATGGAAACAAGCGATTGAATCAATCCGTAAATACCGTGAAATTCGGACCTCCCTCTGTGCGTTATACATGGATGGTGCTGAAGAAATGTCAAGAATCGCGCAGTCAACGAACTGTGAAACTTTCCCCTTGGGCGCTGGAGGGGGAGGAGCTGTTCTTGTTTTTGCTGAGAATCCCGCCTCTTTAGTTTCGCTTCGACAAGAATTTAAGGGAAAATTTGAAGAGATTCAGTTTAAGATAAAAGTTAAAGGGCACGAATTAATTAATCCATTAAATAGCGGTTGATTTAGCAACTCATCCATTATTGACATTTTTTTGGACCTCACGTGAGTCTAAACTCCAAAAGTCAATTAGCATTAAGAAACCTGCTTTATAATAAGGCGTTAAAGTAGAAACCTCGACAAACGATTGAGATTACAACAAGTGCCTTCCTAGAAAAATTTGACAATAGCCTTATCCAAGCTGGACATTTGGCGAATCAAGATTTTTGCTAAGTCAAGTTTGCCCCAACTCGCAAGATGGTGCCCTGTAGCGATTCTGCGACTCGCTTACAAACTGGTAAACTAAATCCTCTAATGCTCTCTTAGCCGATGGACAACTATTTGTTATAATTTGTTGTTTCAAAAACTATTTGCGTTTTCTACTTGTATAACTAATTTTGTAGAAAGGGGGCTTTTCCTTAAGTTTGTTTGAATTCTTCTCTGATTTTCATTTGCCTTCGCTTCAGATTGTAGCTTAGTGAGAATTCATGTGCTGCGTCACGGATTTTTCTTAGGAGAAGCATCATTCGGCTGTTCTTGTCAAAGCTTTTTGGTGTAGATTGATCTGGCAAATAGATTTCCTCGTGCTCCTTAGCCAAACCAATGAGCGGTATCTTTAATCCCAAAGTGTTAAGTGCCGCTTTTGCAGCGCTTACTTGCCCCGGTCCACCATCAATTATTACTAAATCGGGGATTGGACTTTTTTCCTCCGATAACCGTTTATATCTTCGAAAAACCACTTCGTTGACAGCGGCAAAGTCATCCTGCCCGATAAAAGTTTTAATTTTGAATTTGCGGTAGTTTTTCTTCTCGGGCTTTGCATCTCGGAATGTTACCATGCCTGAAACCACATGTTCCTGTCCCAAATTAGAAATGTCAAAACATTCTATCACTCGAGGCAATACAGGAAGGTTAAGCGCCGCTTGCAAATCCACAAGGGCACTATCAATTTCCAAAGTAGATTCCAAGTTTTTCTCAGCCAACTGCACAAGCGCAAATTTATCAGCCCGCCTAGGAATAGTCAGAGAAACCGGCGCGTTCCGCTTCGTGGAAAAAAACTCTTCCAGGGCTTTTTTTTCTTCTGGTCCTTGCCAGCAAGGCTTGTTTAGCAATATTTCTCGTGGAATTTGGTTGGTTGTGTAAAAGGCTTTTAGGAATTCCTGTTCAACTTGGGGTTGCATGTCTACAGTAAACTGTGTTTTGCCGCGCAAAACACCTTTTCTCACGCCCATTTGAACCGCTAGCATTCTCTCGCCAACCTGCTTGAACACTAAAACGTCTTGGTCAAACCGCCTTTCATGGTCAACGATTTGATGTTGCGTCAGAAGTCTGATTGAGGCAATTTGGTTTCGGAGATCAAGCGCCGTTTCATATTGTTTATGTTCTGACGCGATTTGCATTTGGTAATTCAATTCCTCGATTGTTTGCTGGTAATTGCCATTTAGAAAGGAACGCGCCCTCTTCACTTGTTCTGTGTATTGTTCTGCAGTGGCTTTGTTAACGCATGGCGCAGTGCAAATGTGGATGTGAAAGTTTAGACATGCTCGTTTATGCATAGTTTTGCATGTACGAAGTTTAAAAACGCGCACTACAAGGCGCTGTAAGTCTTGCCGAATAAAACCTTCAGTGTATGGACCAAACGATTCAAGTTTACGCGAAACTTTTCGGCTAGTCAATACTCTTGGGTAGGGTTCTCTTGTTAATGAAATGTAAGCGAAGGTTTTAGCGTCCTTAAGGTCAATATTATATTTGGGCGTATGTTGCTTAACTAACTTGTTTTCTAAAAGAAGCGCTTCAACCTCATTGTTTACAATAATCCAGTCAATATTTTTAATGTGAGAAACCAGTTGCCGTGTTTTGGCTGGCTGGTCAGTAGTTGAAAAATAGCTTTTGACTCGGGAGCGGAGACTTTTGGCTTTGCCGATGTAAAGAATTTCTTTTTGCTCATCTCTGAAGAGGTAAACTCCTGGGTTTGTCGGCATATCTTGGCTTTTAAAGTCTTGGGGGCATGTTATTTGGATCATGCAGTCTGGTTCACTGTCAAAGTATTTTCTTCTTGCTGGTGGTTAAGCATTTTCTTCAAAAACATACCAGTGTAAGAGCCATCGTTTTTTGCGACTTCTTCAGGTGTGCCTTGGGCTAGCAGTTCGCCGCCAGCAGCTCCGCCTTCAGGACCCAAATCCACAAGGTAATCGCAGCTTTTAATGACATCTAAGTTGTGTTCGATAATGTAAACGGTATTCCCGTTGTCAACAAGCCGATTTAACACTTTAATCAACCGTTTGGTATCGTCAAAATGTAGCCCAGTTGTGGGTTCGTCAAGCATGTAAACAACATGTCCTTTCTTGTTTTTGCTTAGTTCCCGAGTAATTTTTATGCGTTGGCTTTCTCCACCCGAAAGAGTTGTTGAGCTTTGCCCAAGCTTAATGTAGCCTAAACCAACATCTAACAACGTACTGAGTTTGCGTGAAATTCTCGGAGTGTTTTCAAAAAACTTTGCGGCTTCTTCAACAGTCATATCTAAGACTTCAGCGATGTTTTTGCCTTTGAAGAAGATGCTAAGGGTTTCTTTGTTGTACCGTTTACCTTTACATTCGCTGCATTGTACGTACACATCTGGAAGGAAATTCATTTCTATACGAAGCACACCATCACCCTGGCAAGTTTCACATCTGCCACCTTTAACATTAAAGCTAAATCGCCCTTCCTTGTATCCTCGTGCTTTTGCCTCTTTAGTTGAAGCAAAAATATGTCTAATCTCATCGAAAAGCTTGGTGTAGGTTGCTGGGTTGCTTCTTGGAGTGCGCCCAATTGGGTCTTGATCAATAACTATAACATTTCTAACTACATCTGGCACTTGGATTGATTCGTGTTTCCCGATTTTATCGGCTTCTTCACCGAACATTCTTCTTAGCTCAGGAATAACTGTTAAATTCATCAAAGTGCTTTTTCCAGAGCCAGAAACACCTGTAACTCCGCATAAAACGCCAAGTGGCAACATCAGATTGAGGTTTTTCAGGTTATTCTCCTGGGCCCCTTTAACGCAAATGTAACCTACGGGTTTACGCCTTTCAGTTGGTATTTCGATTGTTAATTCGCCAGAGAGGTATTTGCCTGTTAGGCTACGCTTATTCTGCATTATTTCTTCGGGTGGTCCTTCTGCAACGATGTGTCCTCCGTGGACACCTGCACCTGGGCCCATGTCAACAATGTAATCTGCATTGCGTATGGTTTCTTCATCATGTTCAACCACGATAAGTGTGTTACCTAAATCGCGCAAACGATGAAGGGTGCTAATTAGTTTGGTGTTGTCTCTTTGGTGCAAACCAATGCTGGGTTCGTCGAGGATATAGAGTACACCCATTAAATTGCTACCAATCTGAGTGGCTAAACGGATTCTTTGCGCTTCGCCGCCTGAGAGGGTTTTTGCTGCGCGGGAAAGCGAAAGATAGCCTAAGCCAACGTTCTTTAGAAAACCTAGTCGTTCATTGACCTCTTTAAGCACCTGCTTGGCAATTGCTAATTCTTTTTCGTTAAGTTGTCCGGGCAAACTGATAAAGAAGTTAACTGCTTCTTCGATTGAAAGGTCAGTTGCGTCGATGATGCTTTTGTCCAAAATTTTCACGGCAAGAACTACAGGCTGAAGTTTTTTGCCCTTACATGCGGCACATGGTCTTGATGTCATGTAATTTTCAATGTCTTCTTTGCGCCATTGACTCTCCGTTTGACGGTACAGGCGCATGGTTTGTGGAATTACACCTTCCCAGCCGTCACGCATCCACATGGTTGCCCCATTTGACCATTGACCATTTACGGGTTCTCTGTCCCCATAGAGCAAAACACGTTTTTGCTGCTCTGTAAAGTCTTTTATTGGAGTAAAAATATCAAAACCGTGTTTTTTACCAACCATTGCAAGTTGCTGTGCCCTCCAACTAAGATCCATACTTCCGTAAACAGCTAATGCTCCGTCCATAATCGAGAGGTTTTTATCTGGAATAATTTTATCTTCTGAGATTTCTGTTATTTCACCTAAGCCGTGGCATGTTTGGCAAGCACCAAAAGGTGAATTAAATGAAAACATGCGAGGTTCAAGACTTTCAAACACAATTTCAGGATGGTTTGGGCAAGCACCAAAAGTGCTGAACATAGTTTCATCCGCGAAACGTTCAAGCTCTTTCTTCTCTACATAAGTCTTCTGTGCGTCAATGACTATCATGGTTCCTTTACCAATTTTAAGCGCTTGCTCGACCGCTTCAGAAATACGGGAACGCTCATCATCAACAATACTAACTGTATCAATCACAGCTTCAATCCAATGTTTCTCATATCGCACAAGTTTTACTTCTTCTTTGATTTGGTCAGAATCGTAAATTTTTTGGTCTACTCGTATTTTTGTGTAGCCCTGTTTTTTAAGGTCATCAAAAACTTGCTCGTGAGTTCCTTTTATTCCCCGAATAATTGGAGCAAGGAAAATTAGCGTTTTTTGTTTTTCAGACATAATTAAGCTAGTGATGTTTTCAGGGCTCTGTGGATGAATTGAACTGTTACATTTTGGGCAATGATGTGTTCCAATGCGAGCAAAGAGAAGCCTAAGGTAATCGTATATTTCCGTAACTGTTCCAACGGTAGAGCGAGGATTTTTACTAGTACTTTTCTGTTCAATGCTGATTGCGGGAGACAACCCATCAATCGAATCAACATCGGGCTTATCCATTAAACCAAGGAATTGACGGGCGTAAGCAGAAAGACTTTCAACATAACGCCGTTGCCCCTCAGCATAAATAGTGTCAAAGGCAAGGGTTGATTTTCCAGAGCCTGAAAGCCCAGTAATAACTATAAACTTATTTCTTGGTAACTCAACATCAATGTTTTTGAGGTTATGTTCCCTTGCCCCTTTTACTGAAATATTATCTCTCATAAACTAAACCGTTTCCTTCTCCGCTTCCGTAAATTATCCTTCTAAGTTTGAAGCTTTTCAACCTTTTTGCTTCAAAACTCTCAATTTCTGGGTATAATCATCATTTTCTAACTTGTTAGCCAACGCCTTATTCAATTCTGCAATAGCATCTCGCAGCTCAATAGCACGCTCAAAGTTCAATCGCTCTGCAGCTTCCTTCATCTGGGCGTCCAACTCTATCAAATGACGTTTTATGTCTGTTTTGGCAAGGTGTTTTATGCCTTTTATTGTCCCTTCTTTTAACGAGACACCCTTTACTATTGTTGTTGGCGTGATGTGATGAACTTCGTTGAAACGTTTCTGGAATTCGCGCCTATACTGCGTGATTTTTATGGCACGTTTAATTGATGAGGTTTCTACATCGGCATAAAGTATCACTCTGCCATTGACGTTTCTTGCCGCTCGCCCAATTGTTTGGATGAGGCTTCGCTCATCTCGCAGAAAACCTTCTTTGTCGGCGTCCAAAATGAATATGGTTGCGACCTCAGGAATGTCTAAGCCTTCACGCAAAAGGTTAATTCCAACCAAAATGTCAAATTCGCCGACGCGCAGTTGCCGCACAAGTTCAATGCGGTCTAAACTTTCAATTTCTGAATGCATGTACCTAACGCGGAAACCTTCCTTAACAAGGTAATCCGTCAAATCTTCAGCCATCCGCTTTGTTAATGTCGTGATAAGGACTCGGTCGCCATGTTCAATTGTTTTCTTAGCCTCGGTCATTAAATGCTGCATTTGCCCGGTTATTGGGTGAATTTCAACTTCAGGATCCAATAGGCCAGTGGGTCTTGTGATTAATTCAACTGGTGGACCGCTTTTTTCCAATTCGTAGTCAGCGGGGGTAGCAGAGACAAAGAGCACGTTGCCCATTTTCTGCTCAAACTCCTCAAACTTTAATGGTCGGTTGTCAAGCGCACTGGGAAGTCTGAAGCCGAAGTCTACAAGGTTCTTTTTTCTTGAATAGTCACCGTTGTACATGGCTCTTGATTGAGGAATAGTTTGGTGGCTTTCATCAATAATTAACAGAAAATCTTTCGGGAAGTAATCTATTAGAGTGAAGGGTGGCTCGCCTGGTCTACGTCCATCAAAGTGGCGGCTATAATTTTCCATTCCAGAGCAAAAACCGACTTCACGGACCATTTCTAAATCATAATTTGTTCGTTGTTTAAGCCGTTGAGCTTCAAGAGGAGGAAGCTCAGGCAATCTCATTTCTAATTCTTGCTTAATCGCTTCTAATGCAAGTGCATGTTTCTCTTCAGGCACCACATACTGGCGTGCGGGGTAAAGCATAATCTTGTCAATTGACCCTTTAATATCTCCTGTTATCGCGTGGACTTCTTTGATTTTGCTAATCTCATTGCCTGCAAGCTCAATTCGTATAATATCATTCTCGTAGGAAGGCACAACATCCAATACATCACCGCGAACTCGGAACCTACCAGGTTCAAGAACCATATCGTTACGCTCGTACTGCATGTCAACAAGGGCATGAATGAGTTGTTGCCTAGTACCTTGCTTTCCAACTTCTAATTCCAATGCCATGGCTCTGAAATCGTTTGGGTTTCCAAGACTGTAAATGCAGCTTATACTGGCAACTATTATGGTGTCATTTCTACTAACGACGCTGGAAACTGCGTGCATACGCATTTTTTCTATTTGTTCATTAACAGAAGAGTCTTTTTCTATGTACATATCTTGGGCGGGTAAATACGATTCAGGCTGATAAAAATCATAAAAAGAAATGAAATATTCAACTCTGTTGTGGGGAAAAAGTTCTTTTAATTCACCGTAGAGTTGAGCAGCTAAAATCTTATTATGAGCAAGAATCAAAGTTGGTTTTTGGAGTCTGTTAACGAGGTTCGCCATAACAAAGGTTTTGCCGCTGCCAGTGATTCCAAGGAGCGTTTGTTTTTGTTTTGTTGAGAAGTTTTTCACTAACTTTTCTACTGCTGCTACCTGCCCTGGCGAAGCCTGATACGGCGCAATAAGTTCAAACTGCATTGTTCCCTTTCACAAACCAACCAGAAATGATTTCCAACTCGCTTCATTAATAAGTTTGTTCTAAAAAGTTGAGAAATTCAGGCGCTATTCTTGATTTGAGACATTTTCTTGATTTTTCGAACTTTCATTCTTATTCGGTAAAATTGCACCCGTTTCAAAACAAACGCAGCCAACGCACCCACAAAAAGTGAATCAAAAATTATTTGGATGTAAAGGTTTTGAAAATCTGTACCTCTCAAATTAGCATGAACTATACCGATGAACAAAGCCAAATACATAAGCATATGAAATGACCGCCAATACGCCACTATTTTCTTGCGTAAAAGCACCGCCACAAACGCAACGTAAATGAAGATCAAAGCGATGAATCCGCCGAAAAAGAAGAAAAAGTAAAGCGACACAAAATTTGGCAGAAATATCGACGGATCAAAGGTTTGAATAAAAACGGCAATTGGAAGCAACGTTATTAGCAGCAGTCCAGCGGCAGCAAAGTAATGGTGTACTTTGGTGAAGGATTTTTTGAAAAAAAGGGTTATTTCTTTTAGAAAAGGAGTCATTATCGCTGCGATGCTTAAGGCAATATACCCGTTAAGTGCCAAAAGACGTATTGTTAAAGTTAAAGGGTCACTATGCCCTAGACTGTAGGCGAAAAGAGAGATCGCTAACCCAAACATAATTACTATTGTAAAAAAAACTATTTCTCTTTTTAAAATCATAAACTAAACAAATCAGGTCTAAAATAAAACATTATTGTTTTCAACAAAGTTAAAAAAATTAAATTAACTGTTGTTTATCCAACAACTAATTTACCAAATTTCCCTACGTTTAGCTGAAGTTCACCCTTAAAACTCGTAATGTAACCGTTGTCAATTTTAACGTTGTCTCCAACATTTACTTGGTCAATTTGCTCATTCCACAAGGTTAGCTTTATGCTGCCGCTCTCGTCTGCAACCACAGCATCAACGATACGGTAAGTCTCTTCTTTAAAACGGGATTTGACTTCTCGAGGGTCGCCTTTTTCAACAACTTTCGCTTCAACGCTAACCCGCTTCATTCCATTCTGCAAATCTTTAATAGCTGTTACACTCACACTTATCACCTAAATTTGATTTTTCCACTGTTTTCACTTGCAAAAATGACCTTCAATCATATAAATCTTGCTAACTTGTTTGCCTTACATTGAAAAAATAAAAAGATTTAGGAAAGGTGGGGTATTGATTAGACGACGCCGACTAGAAGAAGCAAGAGTAAGAGTGTTACTGCTATGCTGACAGCGGAAATCATTATTCTCTTGAGTAATGAAAACTCTGGTTTTAATGTGCCAACAATTATTGTTCCTAAAGCACCTAACCAAACATATGAAACTACAAATGCTGCTGAAGTTACAAACCGTAGAGCTGAAGTCAACGAATTAATATGGCTGTATAGGGCTTGAGATTGTGCTGTTAAGACACCTACCGCTTCTGGTGGATAATATACTGTGCCAAAAGAGTCGAAGCGAACTCCAAGTGATATGTCATAGGGATAATAAACAATGGGTGAAGCAAGTCCTGCTACCAAGTTGACTGCGGCGCGGATTACCATTATAAAGAGAGCAAATGCTATGGCAACAAAGAGGGGTTTCCAAGTAACGCTAGCTTTTAGTCCTTTGAAGAATACGTAGAATAATCCTGTTATGAGGAACCAGGTGAAAATGAACTGTAACGAGAAAACCTGCAAAAACTGAAGCAGAAGACCAGTTGAATTGTATTGAACTGGAGATTGATATTCACCATGGAAGAATAAAGCTCCTATCCGAATGACCGCATTTGTGTTAGATGCATAAGTGAAATCTAATTTTAATGCCGTAATATTACCCCAAGAAGGCGATCCACCACCAACCGTCCAGCCTTGAGCAGACGGACCAATTGGAACAGTAATGTTATTCCATTGGTTAATATCAGAAGTGTTTGACAAAGACGAAGTTAAATCATAAGTATAATAGTTTGAATCAGTAACGGAGTATAAGGTTAGAACCGCAGTTTGAGGCGCTACATCTACCGTTTTTACGGTCATTGAAAAGTTTTCAAAACCGCCGTTTCCGCAGCTAACATTGAAAGCGTTTCCCAAAGCTGCAGAAATCGTGCTGGTGTTGTTGGCGACAATTTCCATGCTGCTGTTTCCAAATAAACTGTAATACCCCGCTTTATCTGATGGAGGTGTTCCAAGCGCAGCTACATAGACGCTGTAGTTGAAGGGGTCATTAAAATTGTTAGCTATGCTTACTCCTGCACCAGCTCGCCAAAATCCCGATGACGCATTAGTGTAGCTTGATAATTGGTCAATTGAAGGCGAAGTGTTTTCTGTGTAAGTATGCGAAAACTGTGCATATTCATAACCTACTTGTAAACCTATGAAAAGAAGCAGAACAATCAATGCACCCAAATACTTTGGATTTTCAATTATTTTTTTGAAAGCTTTAGCAGGTGCATATACTACTTGTGCAATATCTTCAAGAATCAAACTCTCGACTCCGTGGCTATCAGAAATTGAGGGGATTTATTAAAGTATTTGCTACATGCCAAGCTTAAGCCGACGATAAGTGGTATAATCCACATACTCAGTGAAAGGATTTTCCGTTTGGAATTTAACAGTAACTTTTTGCCGATTCCTCTTATCAATAAGTTGGCTTGTGGTTCTAAGCAGATATGCGTCGCTTCCTGCGCCTGAACCATAACTTGCAACTAAAATTCGCTCTTCAGGCTTTGCAACATCTAATACAGCTGCTAAACCTGTAAGTGAACAACCAGAATAAGTGTTGCCGATCTTGTTAATTTGAAGAGAAGGCAAATACTGATCTTCTTTGAAGCCTAATTCTTTTGCTATTTTAACTGGAAACGTTGGGTTAGGCTGATGTGCAACAAAATAGTTTATGTCGTTTGGTTTAAGGTTTGAGCGTTGCATTATTTTGCTGGTTGATTTGCGAACGTGTTTGAAGTAAGCTGGGTCGCCTGTGAATCGTCCACCGTGCATGGGGAAAGGTTCACCGTCTCTGCGCCAGAAATCAGGGGTATCAGAAGTGCATGAATACCAACTTTCGACTTCAGCAATTACATCTTGTTTGCCAAAAATGTATGCTGCGCCGCCATATCCAACAAATGTGTCTAGTTCTCCGCCGGGGCAGCCTCTTGGAGCGGCTTGAGAGTTATCGGCACCGATAACCATAGCATATTTTATGCCTGACCGAGGATAATTAACCAATGCTGATGCGTCCTTAAACATACTTGCAGCTGCTTTACAGGCGAATTCTGTATCTACTGCATCAACGCTTTGGATATCGCCTTCTTCTTCGCCAAGTTTTAGAACTTGAGCAACCTTAGAAGAGATTGGTTTAACTGCATAGGGGTTAGATTCGGAACCAACATAAACTTTCCCAACCAATGCGCTGTCAACTCCTGAGTGAATGAGCGCTAATTTTCCAGCTTCTACAGCGGCTGTTACTGCGTCTTCATCGATGAATGGGACCGCACGTTCCAGTCCTGCTTCTTTTATTCGAAACTTTGAAGTGTAAACGCCATAACCTACCACTCCGGGTATATCATAATCTTTGGTTGGTGTGAATATGTTGTAGTCTTGATGTGGATAATATTCGTCGGCTAAAGTGAATGCTAAAGAAATTGTTGGAATCATGTCGCTTTTGCCAACTGAATAGCGCCTTCTAAAACGGGGAACTACTTCTCTGCCTTCAAGGCTTGAAAAATCAACATCTGCGCCATTACATATTAGTTGATCTGTCAATCTTGCTGGAACGCGGATTTTGCCATCATGGAAAGAAACAATTCCGTAAATGAAGCTGGAAAGTTTCATGAATTTGTTTGTCGGTTCGTTAATGTAGGTACATAATTCAAGTTTGCCTTTATCATAAAATAGGTCGATGCTCTCCATTTTTCCGAAGCTTTTTCTGCCACAATGCGTGCAGTAATCTCTTACTTCAAAATATTCTTTGCCGCAGGTTTGGCATCGACTTGCTTTTAACCTGTCGCCTAAATAAGAAACTCGACGTTCTATAGGTTCACTACTCAACTTTATTCTCTCCTAGAACGGTGACGTAAGCTTTTGTTCCAAAGCCCTCATATTCCAAAACACAACCCCTCTTTTGTGAACCATTAATTTTTACTTGACGCTCGCCAGCTTCACCTCTTAGCTGACGGTAAATCTCGAAGATTTGTGCGCCCCCAGTTGCACCTAACGGGTTTCCATCAGCTTTTAACCCACCGTTAGTGTTAACGAAAAGTTGCCTTCCCTCTATGTCGTAGCAATTTTGATCATTTTGGCAGCCCTCATGAATGCTCTTCCAAGCCGTGCCCGGAGAACAGAATCCTAAGTCCTCAAGAGAAACAAGCTCCATCATGGTTGACTGGTCATATACCTCGATAACTTGCATGTCGGATAATGCAGTTTTAGCGATTTTGGAAGCGTTCTTCATCGCAAGTTCAGCTGCAATAAAGTGTGAAAGGTCTTCTCTTGCAGGATAATTTAAATAATCAGTAGCTGAGGTGCTGCCTAAAACGTATATTGGATGGTCATTTAACTTTTTGCCAACTGTTTCGCTTGTAAGAATTAAAGCTGAGGCGCCATCAGATATTGGGGCAAAATCGTAGAGCCCAAGGGGTTTATGCGCTGTTTTCCTAGCACGCATGACTTGGTCAATTGTGATTTTTCGTTGATATTGCGCATACTTATTTTTGGTTGCATTCGCGTGATTTTTAACTGAAACCTGAGCTAAAGCGAGATTTAGCTTGTCAAGTTTTTCTCCGGTTATGTGATGTTTTTTTATGTAAGCTCTAAGCATAAGCTCATGGTTTGACTCAGGAGTTCCTCCAGCAAAGTAGCTCCATGGATCATCCAGAAGCATAAGGTCATCGCGTATTTTGTCCCAGCGATCAGTCATTTTCTCTATGCCACCAACAAGGACAGTGTTGTAAACTCCAGCTTGTATAGCATGGCAAGCAGTTAACAACGCAGCGCTAAAAGAGCGAGTTACCTCCATAGGCACATGAAGTTGCGTAAGTTCTGAAAGAAACCCTTCTTCTAAACCCAGTTTATTTGTGATTGGAAGAAAACAATCCGACATGTAGCAAGCTTCTAGGTCTTTGCGCTCTATGTTACATTCATTTGAGGCGGCAAGCCATGCTTCCTCAATAAGCTTTTCTGGTTCTTTGCCGTAGTGTTCGCCAAACTTGGTTCTTCCAACAGCAACAATGGCCGGACGATTTTGCAAATTCTGTTCTCCCATTTATGATAGCATTTATCCTCTTCTGAAAAGACTATTAAGGGTTTGCCATATTTCCCATGAATATTCGATTAATTAATATAATGATAGACAATTATTTTTATGCAGAGGGGGATCATATGGGAATTGCAAATGAAGTAATTATTGGCCTTCAAGAGAGAATTAACTCAGTTTTTTACAAGTGTGAATACAAAAAAGAATGTGGAAACATTTCACCGCAATGCGCCAACGGCGGAAACAGCTACTGCGGTGTATATAGAAAAAAAATCAAACAGAAACATTAAGTCTGCACATTTGAGGCGCCGTTAATCTCGTTGATGGTTATTTGACGCTTCAATTTTGTTATTAATTTTTGCAGATGTAGGCTTAACTCAACAATATAAACTGGCGCATCAGTTAACGCTTTATAGCCGCCTGGAAGCGTAGATAAATTCTGCGCAGCATTCAATCGAATCTCGTAAAGCGACGGTAGCTTATAGATTATTTTGCCCTTCGCCATGACTTTAACAAGTAACGGATCACCAGCCATCTTCTCATCCGCTAAAGCGATAATGTCTTTTTCGTAATCGCCGATTTTATTTTTGAATCGGTAAACTTGTTTTCTACCCGGCAAAGTGATTTTGTCTTTACTCAACTTCATAATTGGTGAAAATTCGCTCCCTGTAGTCATGGTTTCGCAGAGTTTGTAAATCACATCCAAATATGGCCTATCCGCTGAAGTACCCATCTTTGTTCCCACACCAAACGAATCAATTTGTGCGCCACTTGCGAGAAGTTCATGAATCTTGAATTCGTCTAAATCACCGCTAGCAAAAATCTTGACGTAATTCAAGTTTTGGTCGTCTAGAATTTTTCGCACTTTTTTGCTATCTTCCCCTAAATCGCCACTGTCCAAACGCACTCCCCCAAGCTTAAAGCCCTTAGCCTCAAGCTCCTTAGCAACAACAGCGGCCTTTTCTGCGCCTGATATGTCATCGTAAGTATCGATAAGAAGGGTTGACTTGTTTGGAAAAGTTTTGCTGAAGGCTCGGAATGCATCAATTTCTTTTGGGTATGACATGATAAATGAGTGCGCCATAGTTCCGAAAACTGGAATGCCATAGACTTGTCCTGCAAGAACATTGCTTGTGCCTTGGCATCCTGCTATGTAGCTGCTTCGAGCTACTTTCATTCCAGCATCAACGCCGTGTTCTCTTCTTAAGCCAAACTCAATTACAGATTTGCCTTTCGCAGCTTGTACTACCCTTGAGGCTTTAGTGGCAATCATAGTTTGCAGATTAATTGTGTTTAAAAGGAAAGTTTCAACCAATTGAGCCTCAATAATGGGCGCAGTCACTCGAATTAAGGGTTCGTTTGGAAAAGCAACTGTGCCTTCTGGAACAGCCCAGACTTCACCTGTAAATTTGAAATTGCGCAAGTAATCCAGAAAATCCCATTTAAATCCTTGTTTTTTGAGGTAAGCTAATTGTTCTTCCGTGAATTTGATTGTTTCAAGGTACTGCAAGGCGTCTTCTAGTCCTGCAAAGAGGAAGTATGAGCGGTTTTCAGGCAATCGCCTAATAAATAAGTCAAATGTGGCAGGCTCAAAGTTTTTATTGTCAAAATAGCTTGCACACATTGTTAGCTCGTAAAAATCTGTGAATAAACTCATGTTTCCTTCTTTTAGGTAGTCGAGAAAACTTTTCATGAGTTAGTAGTAAAAAAGCTATGGATTTAATTCTTTCCCACCCAGGCGGTTTCATTATTTTCATCAAAAAACTATTGGAGTAGTAGAAGTGATTCGATAGAAAAGTTGGGCGATTTCAACAACATCTTGCAAAGTTGCTGCGAATACTTTTTGTCTGCCTTCATTCAATAATAGGACTTGTGAAAGTTAAGTGCCGTTGATTTCAGACTTTGACCCTTGGCGTTCAGGCCTCTGCACATGCCCACCTAAGCTCACATTTAACCCTTACACGGGATGCGACCACCAATGCATTTACTGTTACGCTTCCAGCTACATCCCAAACTTCAAGAGATTGCAGACCAAAAAAAGATGCTGCTTGCACAGCTCAAGCGAGAAGCAGCAAAACTCAAAGGCGAAACTATCTCCATCGCCAACTCATCAGACCCTTACCCACGCGCTGAAGCATCCGAAGGCTTAACACGACGATGCCTCGAAATTCTTGTCGGAAAGCAACTGCAAAATCCAAATCATCACCAAAAGCAATCTCGTAACCCGAGACGACGACCTACTTAGCAAAGATTCCTTCAACTGTCGCATTAACCATAACCACTGATGACGATAACTTGGCAAAACTTATTGAACCATGGGCACCCTCGCCTTCTCAAAGCGCATCAGAGCAGCACAGGACCTAATCAAAGCAGGCATACCAGTCTCGGTACGAATAGACCCAATCATCCCCTCAGTAAACGACCAACCGCAAAAACTCATCGCTGACCCTCGCAAGCATAGGCGTCAAACACATAACCTGCTCAACCTACAAGGCTAAAGCAGACAATTGGATGCGGCTCACGCAAGCAATGCCAAAGGTCGCGGAAAAGCTTAAACCTCTTTATTTTCAACAGGGCGAAAAAATCGGCGGCAGTGCTCTTTTGCCAAAAGACCTAAGATATAAACTTCTTAAGCGCATTCGGGATTTGGCAGAGGCTAATGGATATGAAGTTTGGGGTTTGCCGAGAAGGTTTAGCCCAACTAAACACGGCAACCTGCGATGGCTCATGGCTTATGCCAAAAACAAAAGGAGGCTAAAGAATGCAGAACCGAGTGGTCATGCTGGCAGACTTTGATTATTTCTTTGCCCAATGCGAAGAACTCCGCAACCCAGCCATTAAAGACAAACCCGTCGTCGTCGGCGTTTACTCAGGACGCACCGAGGAAAGCGGAGCAGTAAGCACCAGCAACTACATCGCCCGCAAATACGGCGTTAAATCTGGCATGCCTCTTTTCTTGGCAAAACGCAAACTGGAAGGCACAGACGCAGTTTTCTCTACAAGTTGACCATGAATACTATGACCAAATAAGCGACCGAATAATGCAGATTTTCCGTGGTTACGCAGTCAGTCTGGAGCAAGTCAGCGTCGACGAAGCTTACTTGGATGTTACGGAGCAAGTTGAAGGCAGCTTTGAGAAAGCAAAGGACTATGCCAGAAGAAATAAAGAATGATGTAAAAAAGCAGGTGGGCATCTCCTTCACAATCGGCGTTGGACCAAACAAACTTATCGCTAAAATTGCTTGTGACAGCCAAAAACCCGACGGCTTAACCATAATCACACCAGATGAGGTCGGATGCTTTCCTTTCGCCGTTGCCTGTTGACCGACTTTTAGGGGTTGGAAAAAAAATAAGTGCCAAGATGGAATCCATGGGCATAAAAACTATCGAGCGACCTATCGAAAAATGACATACAAAGGTTAATCGCAATTTTCGGCAAAGCCTGGGCTTTACTTTCATAATGCAGCCAGAGGAATCGACAATGAGCCTGTACAGGAAACAGGAGAAGCAGAATCAATCGGCCGAATCGGCACGCTCAAAGCAAGACACCCGTGACTATATCGGTAATTAATGGCAGAAAATTAGACGAACAAATTGAAGATATTTACAAAGAGTTTATCACAAAAAACATGAGTTTCAGCCTGGTCGGAATATAGTGTGGTTATGACGGATCTTAGCAGCAAAAGCCGCTCCAAAACCTTGGAACAACCCGCCAAAGACAAAGAAACAATCACGCAAAGGTGCCCAAGATCTTTTCGAGAAATATCTTATGGAAACGGCACGCTTGAATTCCGACGGGTTGGCGTCAGAATCGGCAGCTTTAGCTAAAGAGGAGCCACGACAAAAGCAGTTAACGAGCTTTTTCCAATCAAGCTAAAATTAAAGCAAACTTTTTCTCCATGCATACCCATCTTATTATTGGGTGATTTTTTTGTCTTATCAACCAAAGAAAAAGAAGCTTGCCGCCTGACCAACAAGCTACAGACCATATTTTGCGTTGGGGCACTGATCATCCAGGAATAACTTCAACTAATCCGCAGCTCAAACTCGAAACCTACACGTTAACAGTTGATGGCGAAGTAGAAAATCCTGTGAAACTAAGCTGGAATGACTTCATGAAACTGCCCAAAACTGTTTCAATCAGCGATTTTCACTGCGTCGAGGGCTGGAGCGTTTTGGATTGCAAATGGGAAGGCGTGCATATCCGTGAAATTGAGAAGCTTGTTAAGCCCAAGAGATGTTGCGAAGGCGGTAACTTTTGAATGCGCTGACTACGTATACTACTTCGCTTTTCCGTGAGGAACTTAGCGGCGACGATGTACTTTTAGTTTACAAACTTAATGGTGAGGCTCTGGAGGAAGGGCTGGGTTTTCCTGTACGCTTGATAGTGCCAAGCAAGTATGCGTATAAGAGTGCGTTGTGGGTTGTGCGTTTGCGGTTTACTCGGGGCAAAGAGTTGGGTTTTTGGGAACGGCGAGGGTACAATGATAATGCTGATGTGTGGAAAAATCAGCGTTTTAATTATTGACGTTCGATATTGTTGAAATTTTTTTCCTGAGTTTTTTTAAGATTTCGATCTTGTCCCAATCTGTTCTTCTTTAGGCTCTTCTATTGCTTTTTAGTTTTGCAGTTCAGCCTTCACGTCGTTAGTTGATAATAGTTTAAACCAGTCAATTCATATCCAAAATTCTCATTAATAATAAATATTTTTAAATGAAAAGTTGCTTTCAATATTAGGATAACGTTTATATGCTTTCTCTAATAATCACTGAATTATTCTAAGAAGCGGGTGAAAAAAACATGGTTCAGAAAAAACATGCAAAGCAACTTTCGAACTGTCAGATAACCGAGGCAAGCGTAGTTATAACTGATAGCAAAGTGACTTCGCAAAAACAAAAAGATGAAGCGAAAAAAACACTTTACATAAACAGAATTTAAAACCAGTTACTTTTAACAGACTCCTACTCCATTCTACATTTTTAAAGTGCATTTTCACAGCCCAAAACAAATAAGAAGCTAAAGTGGAAAGTTTTATACTCAAATAGGCATCCAAAGAGACTATAAGGACACTTTGAGCGATAAGAGTTCCAAAAAATGAGTAAATATGTTTAGCAAGGACGACATAAAAAAGCTACTGAGCGAAAATTACCCACTTTTAAGCATCCTAGTTGGAATTACGCTTATTTCGCTTTCAATAGGTCCGTTCCAAAATGGAGATACCGACTGGGAGTTTGCGGCTGCCAAAGGCGTTTTAAAATGGGGCATGCCCTATGTTAACAATTTTGGCAACATAATTAATCAGCCTCCTTTGGGGTTTTACATCGAAGGATTATTTTTCAAAGTCGCTGGCACATCAGTAAGCAACGGCACATTTTTAGTAACCATGCTTGGGCTTGGAAGCACAGTCATTATCTACAAAATCGGCAAAGCATTATATGACAAATCCACAGGATTGTTTGCGGCCGCACTTTTTGCATTAAGCCCATGGGAAATTGTGCTGTCAAGAAGTTTTTTGATAGATGCTCAATGCTTGTTCCTTAGTCTCTTTTGCCTATATGCTGGAATCGTGGCAATTCGCCGAGGTTCAGTCAAGCTTTCTTTGGCCTCAGGGGTTCTTTTTGCAGCTGCTTTGCTAACGAAATATTTTGCTGCATTCATGCTTATTCCACTGCTTCTGTTCTACATCTATTCAAAACCAAAAAATACCAAAATTTTTTTCAGCCAAATAACATCTTTCTTTTTACCTGCATTACTATTTTCTCTGTTGTGGTATCAAGCAGTTTTGGGAAAAAACATATCGTATATGTTTCAACATAGCGACTTCAGCGGCTTAAATTTCATTGGAGTTAAATTGTCATATTCCTTTGTTAGCGTCTTTTTATGGAATTACGGATTAGGCGCTGTCTTTGTGATTACATCCGTTTTTTCGCTGCTATTACTTTTCATATTCAAAAAAGAATTATTAAAGGCATTTCGTTTTGACCTAATTTGTTTAGCAACAATTATAATCATTTTAATCGTTAACATGGTCTTAGGAGTAGCGCTAAATCTTCAAGCACCATACTACAACGCGATCAAGTATGATTATCAAGCTTTGCCTTTCTTCTGCTTGATTGCAGGATCATTAGTGGGCAAATGTCTTTCACTTTGGGAAGTGTCAACACTCAAAACCAAAGGCAATAGGAAACTGATTATGCCTACAGTTTTAATTGGAGTTTTTCTGCTGGCGACAACGTTATTTGTCAGCATTAGTTCCGCTCATTACCTATCTACATCAAACTTTCTGCTTTTCAAAGTAACTGCGGATCAAGCCGTCGGCTATTCCCTTTTTAATTACGCCCCAATAAGCCAGAACAGCGTTTTAATGATCTTACAGTATATTGGTTTTGCAGTTCTGGCATCTGGATTTCTATGGTTAAGCAGGCAAAAAATCTACCGTATCCTTAATGCATTGTTACAAATATTGCACTAATTACATTGAGGCAAAAAGTTAAGCCATAAGAAATAAGAGACAAACGTAATACTAATTAATCAAGTTCGAATCGCAAGCAGGCTAAAACCATGGAATTTACCGAAGCAAAACTTGGAAGAATTTTCGTTTTGCGACTTCATCAAGACGACTGTCTACATGAGGTTATCGAAAAATTTTCGTCTCAAAAACAAGTTTCAAGTGCATTATGCTTCTTTTTAGGCGGAGCTGAAGACAAGAGCAAAGTTGTTGTTGGACCAAAACAAGAAAAAGGATGCACAATTGACCCCATGGTCACACTTTTGAAAGGAGTGCATGAAGCCTGCGGTGTAGGAACCATCTTTACCAATGAGGAAGGCAAGCCAAAACTTCACATGCATGCAAGCTTTGGAAGAGATGACACAGCAGTTACAGGTTGCGTGCGTAAGGGAGTTAATATTTGGCTAATAGGCGAAGTAGTCATTCTTGAATTAACCGGCTCTACCGCTATAAGAGCAACAAAAAAAGATAGCGGCTTTGAAGTTTTAGAAATAAAATAGCCGTTTAACCTAGAAAGCGAACAAGGAAAAGTCTGTATCCCTTGTTGTTCGCAAAATCGCCGAAGAAAGGCTGATCCAGCGGGTCGCCAAACCTGTGAGTATTATAAATTAGTGTTTCCACCTGATTGTAATCCATAGTAGAGTTGAAAAATAGGGTGTGCGGTCCATAATCAAAAAGAATAATGTATTTTACATTTCGTTGTTGGCACTCAAGTACAAATACCGTGATGTTAAAGTTAGGTGTAAACGCGTCAACTGCTAAGTCGGGGTACTGCCAAATCTGGTCCTTGGACATGTTTGCAGACAAATAAAACCTAAACATATCTTGATCCAGAAGATTGGTTGCGCAAACAAGCACTGCCGACTGATTTTGATCTAAATGATCACCCAAATAATTTGTAGCTTCATCAATTGGAATGTGAATTTGATCCCGAGCAGTCATCAAATAGGAATTATAGCTTGCATATGCAATTGTGGAAGCCATAATAACTATAAAAAATAGAGCTACAAGTTTTTTGTTGCGAATACCGCTAAGCCCTATCTGGCGAGGTTTCCAAGCGTGGACTCTACCGTAAAGAAAAACGATAAACCCTGCGGCTGAGATAGCCAAAATCGGGAAAATCGGATCCACGTAACGCCATTGCCTGTTTGGAACAAAAGTGAAGAAAACGTAAACTGTTATGAACCAAGTGATTAAGAAAATATCTTCTTTCTTTCTTCGGTAAGCAAACAGTCCTAAACCGCATAAACCCAGGATCATTATGGGCAATGAGACAGGGTTAACTGGTGCGTAGTTATAGGGCCAAGTCATTTCGATCAAATAGAAAACTGGCGAAAAAAATCGGTTACTATAGGATGGTCGGTTTTCTGCGCCGCTTTGCATCACATATGTTACAGTTTGGAATTTTGATGCACCGTTGAGCTGATAGATCATTAAAAACCATGGCGCCGCCACCAAGACGGCGATTACAAGAATGACTGCGAGCTTGACCAAGTTAAGTTTCAATCTTTTTCTTAATAGCAACAGTATAGTTACTAGCATTGCTATAGCTGCCACTAAAATCTCATATTTCGCCAGAATGCCTATGCCCAACGCTAAACCGCTGAAGAAAAGCGCTTTGTTGCTGTTTTTGGTGATCCAAGAATAAAAAAAGAACATTACAAGTGTGAAAAAGAATATGAGCATCGTTTCTAGCATGGTTACTCTTGAAACCCAAAAGAACCCAGGCATTGTCCCAAGTAGAACACTTGAGAGTAATGCGTTTCTGGACCCATACATTTTGTTGGCAAACTCATAAACTACCCACAAGGCAAGCAAAGCAAAGGTAACAGAAACTAATCTACCCGCGATGGCTGATACGCCGAAAATTTGTAAGTAACCCGTTGTAAATAAGTCAAAAAGCGGCGGGTAATAACCATACGTTGTCAAATAAAGTTGCGTTTGACCTCGAGTTAAAAGCAGACCACCGTACAAGTGAGGCATTTCGTCCCACTGAACGGACATATAACCCAAATAGTACACAAGCACGCAGGCGTAGATTATAGCGAAAATAAGGAAAGCAAGCCGCCACCTGTGCGTGTTAACAGCAAGTTTTAGCCGAGAGCCTACAGAGGAGTTAGCCAATTGTTGTGTCTCAACGGGGGATATGCTTGATTCTTTAAAGGTTTCTTCTCTCCTCTTAACCAATCCATTAATTTAAACCATATAAAAAAGCGTTTGTTAAATCCGCTTAAACATGTCAGCATATTACCCAAAGAGACTTATGGTAGCAACTGAAAATGATATGAAATCAAGCTCTAAAAAAATAGCCTCATAAGGATGGCAAATGCCCAAAATGAAACTATCAATTGTGATCCCCGCTTACAATGAGGAAAAACGAATCAAAGCAACTTTGGAAAGCTTGATTAACCGATTCAACAGTTCATGTGAAATTATTATTGTGTCAGAAAGTAGCGATAAAACAGATTATATTGTAACGGAATTTTCTAAGAATTCAGCTGTCATTAAACTTTTAGCTTCAAGTCAAAGGTTAGGCAAAGGCGGGGCTTTCAAAAAAGGCGTTAGAAATGCCCAGGGTGAAATTGTAATGCTGCTGGATTCAGACCTGCCTGTCCCGATTTCAGATGTTGAAAAAATAGTTTCATTAGTGGGAAAAGTTGATGTTGCCGTGGCTTCACGAGAGGTTGAGGGAACCAAAATCTTGGTTTATCCTCCGTTAGCAAGAGTTTTTGCAGGTAAAGCTTTTTCAAGAATATTCAATACATTATTTAACCTTAATGTAAAAGATACCCAATGTGGCTGTAAAGCCTTCAGAAAAACGGCATTAGAAAAAGTTCTCTATAATGTAGAAAGTAACGGGTTTGAGTTTGATGCAGAGCTTTTATTCAAATGCAAAAGAGCAGGGTACAAAATAAGAGAGGTCCCGGTAACTTGGAGTTATAAGCCTGACTCAAAACTTAGCCTTTTTCAGGATACATTAAAGATGAGCAGGGGGGTGCTCAAATTATGGGTGAAAACCTACATAGTCACGCAGAAGACTTAGAACGCATTAAAGAATCAGATTTTTGGAGCAAAGTCAAGGCAAAACTGGTTCTAAAGCTTGTTGAAGGCAAAAATATTTTGGATGTTGGCTGCGCGTCAGGACGTCTATCCAAATCATTGATAGATAGAGGCTACAACGTAACAGCAATTGATACTGATTACAAAGCGGTTGAGATTTCCAAAAAGAAAGGAATCAATAGCTTTGTCGCCGACATATCTGAATGGCAAACTGACCAGAAATTTGACTGCATAATCCTTGGCGACGTATTAGAACACATTCAGGACGACAAGGAGGCCATACGAAAAATCCACAACATGCTAAATCCAAATGGCTGCATAGTAGTTAACGTTCCAGCTTACCAAGCCTTGTTTAGCAAACATGACCTTGCCTTGGGGCATAAACGGCGATATTCTAACAAAGAATTAAAAACTAAACTCAAAGAATCAGGCTTCAATATCGAATATTTCAGACATTGGAATTTACTGGCGCTTCCAATTGCAATAACCGTTAAGCTTTCCAAAAAAGACTACCCACATGAGCGAGTCTCAAATATGAAGTTCCTCTCAAAGCTACTCGAAAAATGGCTTTTAGCAGAATCGAAAATCAACTACTTGTTCGGCATTTCAATTTTGTGTAAAGCAAGAGTGAACTACTAAAAAATGTTGAGTTGCCGAACCCGACCTGAGAAGATAGTCAGACGAAAGGAGCAAAACAAAACTGGACGTTTTAACGGTGCACCCGCTTTTGTATCATTCTAACAATTCTATGGAATTCTAAAGCAACGTTTTCGTTAATGGGAACGGCTTTTCCGAAAGGCTGACAATTGCCCTCCACGATAGCTCTAGTAATGGCTTCAACTGTTGGTTCATCCGTTTCTATAGCTGTGTATGCGCAGCCTATTTGAGGACCATAATGTGAATCGGTTCCAGCCACACGTACTAACCCAAGTTTTTTTGCAGTTTCTTCAGCTTTTCTGACGCTGCGTTTGAATGGGAAGGCTCGGGCGTTTATGACTTCGATGGCATCAAAGGTGCTGCAGACTTTTTCTTTTAGGCAACCTTTGAAATATACGTAGGGGTGACATGCAATTGCAACTCCGCCTGCTTTGTGAATATGTTCAACTGTTTCTGGAGCGCTTAAGCCTCGTGGGATAAGCTCTTTTACATTAAGTGCAACAATGTGCCCGTCTGCGCTGGAAACTTCCATACCGGGGATGATCAGAAAATCTGTTTCTTTTGCAATTTTGTAGGCGCCTTCAAGAGAATTGTGGTCTGTCACTGCGACAGCGTTCAAGCCGCGTTTCTTGGCATAATAAATGAGGTCTTTTGGCGTTATCAATGAATCTTTTGAGTAGGTGGTGTGAACATGTAGGTCGGCGTTTATTTTCATTGATTAGCCTTCTCATTATTTGGGTTGGCTTCCCAGTTTAGCTCTAATCTGAGCCAATTGTTCATCCAGTTTTGCCTCGTCAGCTTCGATTTTGTGGAAGAGCGGTGTTGGTTTGTCGATCTTGTGCCCTGCTTCAAGGGGTTTTAAGGCATCTCTCCAGTTGCTCTTTTGAACAGCTGCCTTCAAGGTTTAGTGTTTGCCAAAGTTGCTCTGCCGTGTCGGGAATGAAGGGTTCTGAAACAACCGCAGATGGCTTTAACGACTTGCGCTGTCACGTAAAAGATGGTTCCTGCTTTTTCCTTGTCAGTTTTCATAAGGTTCCATGGTTCTTTGTGTTGAGGTATTGGTTTCCGATTCGACTTATGCCAATGAGGGTGTTGACGGCTGATTGCAACCATGAGATCTTCAATTTCTTTTGCCGCCTGATCAACCTTCTCTTTTACCGCTTGCAGCACTGCTTCGTCGTCTTTGTCAAGTTTGGTTGGTGCTGGAATTTGTCCGTCAAACTTGCTATTAATAAATGAAAGTGTGCGATGAATGAAGTTGCCAAAAGTATCGTTTAAGTCAGCGTTGATTTTTTCGATGAAAGCAGTCCAAGTGAAGTTTGTGTCTTTGCTTTCTGGTCGAGTAGCTATGAGGAAAAAGCGCCAGTAATCAACAGGGAACATTTCTAGAGCTTCATCTATCCAGATGCCGACGCGTTGGCTTTTGGAGGCTTTTTCGCCTTTAAATTGGAGAAATTCTGTAGCAGAAACGTTCCATGGTAGATTGTAGCCTTGACCTGAAGCTAACAGCAGAGCAGGCAGGATTATTGTGTGGAATGGGATGTTGTCTTTGCCGACAAAATATAGTGTTTTTGCTTGATTGTTAAACCAGAATTCTCGCCACATCTCAGGCTTACCCAACCGTTGGCTTTGCTCGATAGTGGCTGAAACATAGCCTAGGACAGCGTCAACCCAAACGTAGATGGTTTTGCCTTCTGCCCCTTTGAAGGGTGCTGGGATTCCCCATTCGACGTCGCGGGTGACAGCTCGAGGTTTTAAGCCTTCTTTTATCCAGTTTAAACTGAAATTTTTCACGTTAGCAGGAAGCTGCTGATTCTCTTTCAGGTATTCTGTTAATGGTTCGGATAGTTTTGAGAGGTCAATGTACCAGTGTCGGGTTGTTTTTACAGTGGGTTTATTTTTGCAGATTACACAGTAAGGTTCAACAAGCGCTGTGGGTTCAAGCAATCTGCCGCATATGTCGCATTGGTCGCCTCGTGCTTTTTCGCAGCCACAATATGGACATTTGCCTTCCACAAAGCGATCGGGCAAAAATCGCTGGTCATGCTCGCAGTAGAGCATCTGAGTTTCTTTATCGAAAATGTACCCGTTCTTCTCGATTTCCAGAAGGGTTTTTTGAACAAACTGCTTATGCATTGGACTTTCTGTGCTTGTGTAATTGTCAAAAGATGCGTTCCATCTTCGGAAGAGTTCGAGCTACTCGGGCGTGGTTGCGGTCAGTTAATTCTTTGGGTTTGATTCTCTGTTTTATGGCTTCTACCTCGATGGGAGTGCCATGGGTGTCTGAACCGCTCACCATCAAAACGTCGTCACCCTTTAGCCTGTAATATCGGGCTGTAACGTCGGCTGATAAGACGGAACCGACAAGGTTACCAAGGTGCGGTGTAACGTTGATGTACGGCCACGCGGATGTAACTAAAACTTTTTCAGGCAAACGTGATCTCCAACAAATCGTTCAGCGCCAACCTTATTAAAATTACTATAATCTTTCAAATTGCCAATTTACTTAAAATTGGGTAATTAGAATTTAATTTTTTTAAAAA
Organism: Candidatus Bathyarchaeota archaeon; assembly: GCA_963798135.1. GTDB lineage: Archaea > Thermoproteota > Bathyarchaeia > Bathyarchaeales > Bathycorpusculaceae > Bathycorpusculum. Next base: position 73,997 of record CAWCSI010000002.1, read on the forward strand.
TGGTGCTAAAAATGAGTTATTCTTTGCATTCTTTAAGGTCGCGTAGTTCTTGCATAGATTTGTTTAAAATAGCTGTATCCGAATATGATTTAACGGCGGAAACAGGCAAACAAACAACGACTTTTCCAAGAAAAGGTCTTTTGAACCCCAGCATTCTTGTCGATTCGTCAGTTAAACCGATGTAAAAATTTCTTATTTGCCACGTATTCATGTCTAGTTCGGCACTTTCAACTTCACCAAGCAATATAGCGTCTGAAGTATAGGCTTTTTTCCAAAATAACCTGCTAATTTCAACCATATAAGAAACCTCAATAGTAAATTTATTAATGCAACTATATTTGCTTGTCGGCTATGCAAGCCACAAGAACGTTTTTTATATTGCGAAAACTTAGTTATAATGGTAATTATGTCTGTTTCTCAAAAACCACCTGCTCAAAACAAGCTTTCACCCGAAGAAGACCGAGTTATATCAGGCAAAGGAACAGAAATGCCGTTCACAGGCAAATACTTTGCATTTTGGGAAAAAGGCACATATGTCTGTAAACGATGTGGAGCTAAACTTTATCGTTCAGAAAACAAGTTCGAGGCAAACTGCGGATGGCCTAGTTTTGACGAGGAAATTCCCGGCGCAGTTAAACGAATGCCTGATCCTGATGGAATGCGAACTGAAATTGAATGCGCAAATTGCGGGGCTCATTTAGGGCACGTGTTTGTCGGCGAGCATTTCACTGAAAAAGATACGCGGCACTGCGTGAACTCGATTTCGATGGATTTTATCCCAGACAAAGAGGAGTAATTGCTTTTTAAGCTACTTTCACTGGCTCTCAATGTTATGGAACACTCGGGTGAGTTGCTTTTTTTATTCAGATTTTGAATTTTGACATTAGCGCTGTAGAGGTCCTTTCGTTAAAAGAAGAAGAAGCTGGAAGAAGCATTCTTCTTCTGCTTTTTTTAGTTCGGTCTTCTGTTATTAGATTTTAGCCTTAATAATTCAGAATCAGCAGGATCCTTTAGGATCAAATAAAGTTCAGATAAAAATCTTAACTGAACTTTAGACCCCACTTATTCTTGAAAGCATAATCGCTCAAAGCTTTTCTTATCGGCACTGGAGCTTCTTCAGAGGTGTACCCTATCAGAATCAATGCTTGAGGCTCAACCTCCTTAGGAATTCTCAGGGTATCCCTGACTATTGTCTTGCAAAACGCTGGGGCACAGAACCAGCAGGCTCCCAACCCTTTTGCATAAGCCGCCAGTAGCAAGTTTTGCATTGCAGCGCCTAAACTTTGCAAAGCCAAATCCCGTTCAACCTTCTCTCTTCCTGCGTCGGGGTGCTTGTGCATACCGTCCATTGTGGAGCATGCAAGAATGACAACAGGCGCAGATGCAAACCTCTCAACCCTTACCTCGTAAACGTCTTTTCCAATTTTCACTCCATCTTTTGACATGTCGGCAACCCACGATTGAGCCATATCTTTAGACAGCGCCCTCTTAACTGCGGGATCGTCCAAAATTATGAATCGCCAAGGTTGAGCATTATGCGCTGAAGGTGCCCAATTAGCGGCAACTAAGATTTCTTCGATCAAGTTTTGTGGGATCGGGTTGCTTTGGTATTTTCTGATGCTTCGCCTGTTTTTAATAGCATCAAATAATTCTTGCATAAAAAGAATATGTTTGATTGTCCATTTATCCCTTAATGATTTAGGGGTGGTTAGGCTCCAAAATGACCTTCAATGAATTCCCTGCCTCAGCCATTAACTTGAAACCCTCTTGAGCTTCCCTCAGACTAAGTCGATGCGTAATCATATCATTAATATTCAATTTTTTTGTAGCCAAAACCCGCAACGAATCGTCTAAATCGTTTGGTGCCGCGCCGTAACTGGTGCGCATGGTTATTTCGTTTCTCCAAAACTGATTAATTGGAACTGGAAGCTTCACTGTTGGATCAGGCACTGCAAAAAACAGAATAGTTCCGCCGTTGTCTACGCAGTCCAACGCTGACATGGCTGCTGATGTGGCTCCAGTGCAGACGATAACTAGGTCGGCCAATCTTCCTCCGTTGACCTCTTTGAGCTTTTGAGTAATGTTTTCTTTAGCGTTTAAAGTCTGGGTTGCGCCGAATTTTTTGGCGAGTTCCAGCCTGTACGGGTTAATGTCGGCTACAAAGATATTTTGTAAGCCTTTGAACTTGGCAAGTTGAGTATGCAGTATTCCTGCTATGCCGCCTCCGATTATCAAAACTGTATCGCCTTTTTTCAAGTCGGCTAGGCGTTGACCGCGGGAAACACATGCCAAAGGTTCTATAAATGTTCCTTCTTCAAAAGACATTTCATCTGGCAGTTTGTAGATGCCGAAGTCAATGTTGATTTTTGGTACTCGAACATATTGTGAGAAGCCGCCGGGGTAATAGTTTGTGGTGTGTAATGTGTGGCAGGCGGTGTGATTGCCTCTTTGACAGTAACGGCATTGATTGCATGGGACATGGTGAGAAACAAAAACGCGGTCGCCCACTTTGACGCTTTTGACTTTGCTACCTATTTTATCGATGATGCCTGTGGCTTCGTGGCCCAACACAATTGGAGCCTTAGGAACACGGTACCATTCTATAACATCACTCCCACATATGCCGCTCGCCATCACTTTCAACAGTGCTTCGTCTTCCCCGATTTGAGGCACTGGAGCTTCTTGAATGCGAACATCACGGTTGTTGTAGTAGACGGCGGTAAGCAAGAGTTTTCACCTAAAAATGGGTTAGGCTTTGCCTGCTTTTACTTGATTGAACAGGTCTAAAGCTTCTTGGGGGGTATAGTTTTCGTGGATTATAGCTCTTATTGCTTTGATTGAAGCCACTGGGTTTTCTGTTTGCCAAATGTTTCTGCCCAAGTTAACTCCAATAGCGCCCTTCTGCATGCCATCATAAACGAAGTCGAAAACTTCTTTTTGGGTTTCAGTTTTTGGTCCACCAGCCATAACAACAGGCACTGGGCATCCTTCAACGACTTTCTCAAAGTTCTCTTTACAATAATAAGTTTTTACCACACGCGCGCCTATTTCAGCTGAAACTCTGGCAACCAACGCTAAGTATCGGGCTTCGCGTTTTTCAAGTTCTTTCCCGACAGCTGTAACAGCCATAACGGGCACACCATACTCTTCACATTCATCGACCAGCTTGGATAGGTTGCTTAGACTTTTATTTTCATATTTTGTTCCTGCAAAAACTGACATGGAAACCGCGCTGACGTTTAATCTTATAATCTCCTCGATTGAGGTAACTACGCTTTCGTTGGCTAAGTCTTCACCTACAACGGTTACCGCTCCTGAAACTCTCAGAATGATTGGCTTCTCGATTGCCGGGTCAATGCAGTTGCGCAGAACACCGCGGGTAAGCATTATGGCGTCGGCGTACTGGTAAATTGGTTTTAAAGTTTTTTCTGGCTTTTCGAGACCATGTGTTGGTCCCTGGAAATAGCCATGATCCACAGGTAAAAAGAGGGCTTTCCCATCTTTTTGAATGAGTCTACTTAAGCGGTTTTTCATACCCCACTCCATATTGATTTCTCCGAGGAAGCTTTTGGTTTAAGAATTTAATAACTTTATGCTTAATAGTTTATTCAAATGTCGATTTATGGGCTTGTGTCAGCAAGCAATGAATGATAAGCATTTGCACAATTGACCAGTATTTATGAACAATTATGCGTAAATCACAACGATACTTATATTTTGCTATTCACATAACGAATAAACTATAAAAGAGTTGAAAAAATGTACGCATGCCCTCAATGTAAAACGGTGATGGAGTCAAAAGGAGAAATGTCCGAAGAAAGAAACATTATTTTTTATCAATGCCCCAAATGCAAAAACATAGAACTCCACGCTCTAAAATGCCAAAGCGAATTTAGAGCAGACTACCCCTGAGTTTCTCATGCTTTCTTTCAAGCCTTTGGTTTCACAACGAGGTAGCCTTTTTCTATTAGCCAATGGTGAAACTGCCAAGTTGTACATAGGCAGGCACTACTACATTTCTGCCTTGTCTGCTCATATTCAGCCGAAGATTCTACCAACTCATTAAGTTGTATCTGAACTGGACACTTTACATCCTTGCAGAATTCCCTACGTTTATACTCAATAAACCCTTCAGGAATCATATGCATCGTTTCTTAATGTTCGTTAAAAGTAATTAAGCGTTGTTAGTAAGCAAGGTCGGCGAACATATTTTGCTCCATGCTGTGACACAAAATCTGTATTGAAATCTGAACTTGGTAAGTTAGTATGTGCTTTTAAGAGGGGTTTCCAATCTTTTGCCTGTATGCCTAAACTTTACCTTCTAGGTGGAGAAAACGTCTTTAAAAGAAGCGCACGGGAAGTAAACGAGAGAGCATTCCAAGATGCAGGAGAGCACCCCCATGTTCTCGTATTTTCCTGGGCGAGGGCATCGTTTGACAATTCGTATAAGAAAAGGAAGACGCTATTTGATTACTTCCTAAGCTTAGGTGCAAGCACCGTTAACTTTGTAGATTACTCTGATTCAAAAGAGGCAATTGCCAAAAAAATGGCTGGTTCAAACTTAGTTTATTTAACGGGTGGACTTGCAAGTATCTTAGTTGAAAGACTAAATAGCATGGGGATCAACCAATCATTATCAGATTACGATGGAGTCATTATTGGAAGAAGTGCGGGAGCATTAGCACTTTGCCAAAAATGTATAATCACTTGCCGCAGCAACTCCAAAACCAAAATCATTAACGGTATAGGCTTAGTAAACCTCACGCTTAAAGTTCACTATAAGCCTGAAAAAGATGCCATTTTGCAAAGATTGTCATTAAAAGAAACAATTTATGCGGTACCTATGGGCTCAGCACTTGTTTATGAAAATGGCGTTTGCTCACTAATAGGAGATGTCTTTTTGTTTGAGGATGGCAAAAGGCGAAAATTAGAGTCGCTCTCTTAATTTTTCCGTAAGAAGCCTTACAAGTTCTTCTTTGTCGTTTTCGATGCGGCTCCAAAGTTGTTTAGTTTCATTGTCCATAAATGCGTCGTGTTTGTAGTTGTTTTTTATGCGCCATAAACTTCTGTTCTCAATTGTTAATTGTTCCATCAGATTGTAAGTATTGTTATCAAGGATGCCCCTTTCACTTGGAGGTTGTTTGAGTGATTCTGGATTTTCACTTTGACTTTCGTTTCCAATATCCATACATACTGCGTCTTCTTCGTTTTCCTTTGAATCACAAACTAAAACGTCTGTATCCCCCTGGTCGGATACTCTTGTTATAACATCTTGATTGTCTTCAACCAAAAAATTCACCTCCAACAAAACAATTACATGTCAAATAGTCAAGTAAACACACTTAAGCGTATGTGACTGCAAAAAGTTGGCAACAAACATTAAAAATCATTTAAATTGAGATTGTAAGAATTTTAAGAACTGCTACGAGCTCGTGTAGCCACAGCTAAAACAGTCGTCGCCAAAATCAGAACCAAGAGCACTGCTCCAAAAATAATTAGCGGAATCTTAAACGCAGGCTCAGAATGCAAAACAGCCGTAGTAGGTAACCCACCCAAATAAGCCGCTAAGAAAATAGCCACGAAAACGACGCCAACCGCTTCAACCGAATACAAAAGCACGTTTATTTTTTTGTTAATAGAGACCATTTTCAGTCGACCATTTGTTAATGTTTAATTCACTAGATTAAATTTGTATTTAATATTAACTTTTCTTAAGTTTGAAACATGAAATTCCTAAATCCTAAAGTCGATTGTGTTAAACCGCAAATATAATATACTCAGATTGAAACATTTTGATAACAATCATTAGGTTGAAGCCCATGACCGAAAATAAGTTTTATACGCCCCTAAAAATCGGATTATTCGTGGTGGTTTTGTCTTATTTCCTCTTTACTTTGCATGCAGTATTTACTCTTTCATGGTGGGACGAATGGAACAGAATAGGCGGCACGGGGCACTTTTTATTTCCAATTTACGCCGAGGATATTTCCGCATTCGTTGGAGATGCCTTTAGATTCGCAGCCAGCATCATAGCGTTTGCAGCAATCATCTTTTACTTTGCAAAGAAAAACATTTCAAAACCCGCTTTGTACAAGATAGTTAAAGCGATTTTGGTTCTGGAAGCAATTTATTGGTTGGGGCTTGCGGTGACGGCATATTATGAAGTCCAAGGTTTATTTTTTGGCGGTTTTGGTTTTGGTAGTCATCTTTCGCTAATGTCTACCTTGAAACTATTTGGAACAAGTGTTTTGCCAAGTGTGCTTGAATCTATAGCCATTCCAATTGTCCTGTTAATTTTTGCTTACAAGGTGAGCCCAAACAAGCCTTTGAAAGGAGCAATAAGATGGGGATTAATTTCAGGTACCCTCATCATTTTTGTTTTTTGGCTTACAAACACTAGTGCTTGGATTGGCGCAATTGATGAGAAAGGAATGGGATATTTAACGTCCCATCCGCAACACATTCTAAGCTTTGCGTTAACCGCGGTTGGATTATTAGCTTTAGGAATTTACGCAGCGGGCTTCACATTTAGATCCAGAAATGCAGAAAATCTGCATGAATTGAATATGAAAATCATTGGTGGTTTAATTTTAGCGCTTGGCATGTATTTCTTGTGGAATTATCTGTCATGGATTTTCTTCGGAGGCAACTATGTATGGAGCACCAGCTGGTACGCATGGTTTTTGGGGCACAACTTGGATTTGTGGATGTTAGCACTTCCGCTACTTGGGTTACCAATGCTTTTCAATAGTGAGGATTGCCAAGATAATAGTTCTGAACAGGCTACAGTAAATCAAGCATGATTGGACAAAAGATTGAGGTTCTCTAACTCCTTTTCTACTTATTCTTAAAAAAAATTTGTTTTTGTCGTTTGCCCAGCACTAAGTTGATAAAAATGATTTACCATTGTTTGGTTATTCTCGAATTTACATCTTCCACTGCCATTGTAGCTCTAATTGCCACGGTTACTGATTCAGTGTTGTTTGTTTTAGGCTAGCCAAATTCAAAAGAGTTAATTGTAATAAATCATTATTGTGCTTGGCAAATAGCGTTGATTAAAGGTGGTTAACTTGACTGAGAAAAAAAGTAAAGCTCAAAATAGTCATGATGAATGTGTCAAAGCTGTCGCTGATGAGTTAAAACTAGATAATTGGAATGTTAAAGCTGATTTAGAGGGTTACGAGAAGCCGTCCATGATAGGTAAGAATTATCTATCGGACATTAAAGCAGAAAAGAAGGGCTGTTTAACTCGAATTTGCGAAATAGCTACCCCTGAAATGTTTGAAGGCAACAAGGAAGAGTATCTTCGAGTTAAGAATTACTGCGACGAATATGACTTCCGCTTCTACGTTGTTGATGAGAATGGGAAACGTAAACAGATTAATCCTGAAACGTTTGGAAAAAATAAGTAAAAATTAGCTTGGTTACCTGACTAAATGATTGAAGTCTTCATGCTTTTAGGGAAAAGTGCAATTAAGATTTTGAGGATCAAACAACTTCATTATTGATAACTTTTAAAAGCACAAAACCAACAATCACCTTTAGACTAACAATGCACAAATCCACATTCATTGCCGCGTTTTTAATAATCTCGCTCGTGGCCCCCGCATTAATTGCTGTAGCAGCTGCCGACGCCACAGTTCACGTAAAAAAAGGCGACTGGATAAAATACACCGTAAAAGAAACAGGCACCCCAACCGCAGAATTCAACATAACTTGGGCAAGCATGGACATAAAAAATGTTCAAGATGAAAGAATAAACATTGACGTGCAAACCGCTTTTGCAAATGGAACCATTTATCCTGAAAACGATATAACCCTCAACCTAGCGACAGGAGCGATAGGAGACGGCTTCTTTATACCTACAAATCTAAATCCAGGCGATAAATACAACAGTGGCTATGAAGGCAACATAACCATAACAGGTTTTGAGCAAATTAAAGCTGGAGGCGCCCAACGAACCGTCATTACAGGCGATGCAAACCAGACTACTTATTATTGGGACAAGCAAACAGGCATCATGGTTGCAGCAACCTCAAACTTGACTGGATGTACGATGTTTACCACGACAAGTGCAACCAGCTTATGGCAACCACAAATCTTAGGGATAAACGCAACAATATTTTACGTAGTTATTATAGCAGTAGTAATTATTTTAGTAGTTGTAGCAGCAATTTTGGGTTGGCAATTGAAGTCACACCGAAAAATATAGTTCTTTAGCGTCAATTGAAAAATGAAGTGAAAAGATAGGTATCTTTTGGCTAGGCAAATTTTAATACCAAAAGATTTTTTCACAATCAAACGTATGAAAGTTTGCTAAACCGCTTGGATATAGTTATACCAAACCTTATAGGCAGCCTATTCAATAGGCAATTTAGAAGAAAATGTCTAGACCAAAAAGAAAAATTTTTGGTACTTCGGTAATCTTAGGTTTATTTGCAGCAGCGTTGCTTTTGCTGATTTTAAGTTGTTTCTCATCAAGTGCAGCTACAACCCCTCAACTTGTTGCATCAGGAAGCGGAAATGTTGTCGTTATAGCAGATTTTAATATTCAGGTAGATCCTGGCTCAGCGGCGTTTATGTCTCGAGTTGTATCCACTGCACAGAACCAAAATGCAGCTGCCATAGTCATAGAGATGAACACGCCTGGTGGAAGCCTCAACGACATGATCTCCATCATATCCTCTATCACAGCGGCCAATCAATCAGGTATCCCAACCTACACTTTTATTGTGCCAAACGGCTTAGGCGCCTCCGCTGGCAGCTACATAGCCATGGCAACAAACAAAATTCTCATGGCACCTGGATCCATAATTGGGCCAAGCACACCTTATATAATCGGTGGAACCGCTTTGGAGCAGAATCACACCCAAGCTGCCATGCTTAGTTTACTAACAAGCCTCGCAGAAAATTGGGGACGCAACACTACAGCTGTTTACGAGATGGTCCAATCTAATCAAGCATATACAGCTAATCAAGCAGTAGCTATTCACGTTGCCGACGGCTCTGCAAATTCACTTTCTGAGGCTCTTGACCATTTGGGCTTATCAGGAAACCCACAAGTTCAACTAAGCGAAAACCTATACGAGCAACTAATCAGCACATTGAGTAACGCTACTTTAGATGGCATTCTCTTCCTCGTAGGCATCATCGCAATTGTGCTTGACATTTACCACCCAACAATTGTGCTTTCTATCTTGGGTGTCGTCGCTATTGTAGCAGGTTTAGTTGGAGCAGATATTATTGGTGCCTCACTACTCGGAATAGTTATTTTAGTCATTGCAGCAGCGTTGATTGTTGCAGAGTTGAAGCTTGGGCATGGATTTGCACTTATTGCAGGAGTCGTGCTGGGTGCATTTGGCATTTACTATCTCACGTTAGGTTTACCATATTCACCATCTCCAATAACTGATATTGTTGAAATTGAGCTGGGTTTGCTTGTTGCTTTTGGAATAATCATCGGTTTATACATCCGATGGGTAATTGGACCAGTCCGGCGACGCGCCAAACTTACAGGTCCTGAAGCCATGATTGGCAAAATGGGGATAGCAATTACGAACCTTAAACCTAGAGGTGAGGTCAGAGTTGTAGGGGAAATTTGGAGTGCGGAATCTTTGACAGGCGACATAACCAAAGATGAGCAAGTCCGCGTCAAGTCTTTGAAGGGCTTGGTGGTTATGGTTGAAAAAGCTCAATTATCAAACGATTCATCAGTGGCCAACCAGCCTACGCAGAACAAATAGATTCCATGTTGCTGGGTTAGAGTGACTCTTTTTCTTGGGGTAACATTAATTGCAGTGGTATTGTAAAAACGAAAAAAGCTGTTTTCTTGTTCCATTAAAGGCGGGTCTTTTATTGGGAGCTTTCAGCCTTCCTGTGAACGGATTCTGGAATTATTTCTTACCAGGAATAACGTTCTTTTTCGTCCTATCGCCATATTTTATCGACGAGGGAACAATGAGAATAGAAAAACATTAAAACTAAGACTTCAGTTGATCTTAGCTAAAACCGCAGGGTTAATAATGATTGAGCGTATATTTATTTTAAGTGATTTTAAGTTTTAGAAGGCACCCGTGCATTGTCTGTTTCTTATAAAATTGACACTGAAGTTCCTCCCAGCTACTACGAAAAACTATTCGACTTCATGTACAAGCAATATTTGGTTCCCCAAAAATTACGTTTCTCAAGCATATCTGAAGAAATAGCACCCAATAGTAAACGGCTCTCCTACGTTGTAATAGACGCGCAAGGAAAGCCAATGTTGCAAGTAAAAGTAGCAGGCACGGATTCAGTCAATATGACAATAACGCCTCTTGATACGCAGGTGCCCGACACAGTTATCGCTGAAGCCCGACAAGACATGGTTATTGCAACCGAGTTATTTGAGGAAAAAGCTCGTGGAGTAACATGGTATTTTGCTTGGCAGGAAGGTCAAAAAATTGTTCCTGAAAAGGTTAGGATTCACGCAAAAAGTTTTCAACGTATCTTTCTGGAAACCCAAGTTCTTCTCTCATTCGTATTCATAGTTATGGGTTTAGGATTATTCATTGGGGTCACCGCTTTCTACCCCCAATATTTCTGGTCTGTCCCGATAATCCTGATTGCTTCGCAGTTTGTTTTCGTTTTCTTCTCTGACCGAATAATAGCCAGATCAGGCGACTGGACTATCACCAAAGACAACCCCTTTATTCATTTCTTAGAATACAAACCACCAATTGGTTCACTTGGCACCCTTGACGATTATAAACAAATCGCGCCTGAACAATTGGCAGCAATCAAAAATGAAGTCTACAAAGAAATAATATCAAAACAAGGCGAAATCGACTGCACCGAAGCGGAAGGCGTCTTCTCCAAATACAACGTTTCGTGTAGGCAAGGCAGCTTATCAGCCAAAAAAATCAACGTATACGAGACAGTAAAGAAAGTTGCTGACCGTTTCGGCTACAAAGTACCTAAAATCGTCGTTTCAAATACTATGGTTCCCAACGCCGCCGCATCAGGTCCAAGCCCTAGCCGCGGCATAGTTCTAGTAACTACTGGCTTACTTGTACAGCTTGAAGAACCTGAAGTTGTAAGCGTCTTAGGACACGAGTTCGGGCACCTTAAAGGCAGAGATCCCCTTATCTTGTTTGGACTTTTAAGCGTCGAATTTATATTTCGATTCTACGTACTGCTCGCCTTGTTCCCTGCAATATTTTTGTCTTTACTATTCTTTGTGTACTTCTTCGCAGTTATGACACTCATTTTCTTCATAGCTAAATTCTTCGAAGCCCGCGCTGACCTAACATCAGCTATAATCATGGGGCATCCGAAAACTTTGGCGAATTCACTAGAGAAAATCGGTTTCCGACGTTTACTTTTTGAACGAGCTCCCGGTTTTCGGTTGCAGGAATGGCTTGGGTTAGACAGTCACCCTCCAATATACTGGAGAGTAGAACGCCTAGAAAAACTGGAAGAACCAGTGCAAGTCAAGCATCCTCTTATCCAATCTATCAAGGAAGTACTCCAAGGATTCCGCGCGACCCTATAGCAAAATAGACAGATGCTAATTTTTTTATTCCGAAAAGTTTGGTAGCCCGGGATAGGTTCAAACTCTCGTTCAAACAATTTTCTGATGCTATCACTTTGCTATTGATATATGGCTTATTTGCGATTGAAAGGACAGCGTTTTACTCGCATTTTGATGGCATACCCGAGAGCTCGACAGTTTCCCGAGGAGCTGAAAGGGAGATCCCAGCACCAATTTACCAGTAAAATCATGGTACGGCAAGTGAAGTTATGGGGTTTTAACCCCCTTGAACATCATTAGTAATTTTATTCTAGTCCATGTCTAGGAAAAGTTGTGTGTTTTGTCGAACTCGCGACCTTCCTATGGGATGGCCCCGAATTATTGATTCGGAAGCAATCTAATATTGAATTGCGATTGTTTTGACGTCTAAATGTAGTTGAGTTAGTAGCATTTTGAGGTTAAAATGTAGCCCGGGAGAGATTCGAACTCTCGTCGGAGGGTCCAAAGCCCTCTATGCTTGACCACTACACCACCGGGCTGCAACGCTTTTTTTGGTTGGTGCTAAACTCTAAGGACGATTTTTTTCCTAATAAGCGTTCTTACACGTCAACACTAATATTCATCAAAAAAATTCAAACGGAGCTTGTTTGACCAATAATCCTTTCAAAAATTGGTAGCTTTTAAAGAGCATTCTTTGGAGAAAAAAATTAAGATCAATAACTTCGCTTAAGCAGCAGTGGATTCTCAGGGTATTTAAATGTAGCTAATCAATTTTCTATGTTATTTTCCATCGATCCATTTGATTTATTGTTGATAAATCGAAAGTATTTTGTGCAATAACTTTATAAATACCACAAAGCTTAAATAATAGCAACGGTCATCAGCTTAGTTTGCGCGGGCCGAATGTACTATTTCTACCCCAAAATGGACATGGTGACGGTTCTACGCATGTCGAAACGGAGAGAAAAAATTGAGCAAAAAAGAAGTTAAACCACAGGCGCGATTATCTGACAAGTGTGCGGAATGCGGTAGCGAAAATCTAGTTCACGATTATGACACAGGTGAAACTGTATGTGGCGACTGCGGCTTGGTTTTGTACGAACAAATGATGGATAAAGGACCCGAGTGGCGTGCATTTACTCAAGAAGAGAAAGCATCCAGAAGCCGCGTTGGTGTCCCAACATCTTATTCAGTTCATGACAAAGGATTATCCACAGCCATTAGCCAAGTCGACAGAGACGCTTTTGGAAGAAAACTACCTCTATCTACACGACTACAAATGTGGCGCCTGAGAAAATGGCAAATACGAAGCCGAGTCCACTCATCTATTGACCGAAACTTAGCTCAGGCCATGGCGGAGCTCGATCGTCTTTCAGACAAAGTCTACATACCCCCGCCAATTAAAGAAAAAGCTGCTGTCGTTTACCGTAAAGCCTTAGACAAGGGATTAGTTCGCGGAAGATCAATCGCCGCCATAGCTGCTGCTGCGCTTTATGCTGCTTGCCGTGGAAGCGGAACTCCGCGTACATTGCGCGAAATTGCTGAAGCCAGTCTAGTTGACAAGAAAGACGTTGCAAGATGCTACAGGCTATTACTACGTGAACTTGATGTACACATGCCAATCGCGGATCCATTGACTTACGTATCCAAAATCGCAGAGAAAACCGGAATCTCAGGAAAAACTCAAGGAGCAGCTATCCAAATCCTCAGAGAGGCAAGACGCAAACGTGCTGCAGCTGGAAAAGACCCCATGGGATTAGCCGCTGCTGCCCTCTACATTGCTTGCCTGCAAAATGGCGAGAAAAAGACGCAAAAAGATATTGCAGAAGCCGCTGGCGTAACAGAAGTAACAGTACGCAATCGCTATAAAACACTTAAGAAACAATTAAATCTTGAGTTACCTGATTAAGGCTTTTTTTAATCAAACTATATTTTCTTCTTTTTCTTTTTCAAGCTCCATAACTACAATGCCAATGTAGCGGCATTCTTCACAATAATATTGTTTAGGAGTCAACCAAATAGCTAAGCTACTGGTTAAGCGAATTTTTGGGCTACAACATCTTGGACAAAAAATCTGAGTTGGTTTACGATGCTTGGCCGCTTTGAACACTTCACGTATATCATCTATTTTTTTCATGAGGTTGCATCTCTGTTATCTTTGCGGCTTATTGTACTTCGATGTTTTCTGTCGGATAACCCATTTTTATTAAGAATTCACGAACTCTATCCCGATGATCGCCTTGCAACATAATTTGACCATTTTTGCTGGTTCCTCCGCACGCGCAATATGTTTTGAGTTTTTGTGCAATGAGTGCTAAGTTTATGTTTTTATCTTCCATGCCATCTATAACAGTACTTGGTCTGCCGAATTTTCGTGTTTCAAGTCTAACGCGTATTCTCTGTTGCTCTTTTTCTATTTCCCCACAAACGCATAAGTCCTTAGGGAGCCCGCACGTTGAACAAACTTCAGCCATGACACTCAACAGTGAATTGTTATCTGCAATATATAAAAGTTTCAAATTTGCAAAAGCCTGTTTTTTGGACCTGAATTTATTTTTTTCCAAAGCAGAAGGAGAAAATGAATTTCAACCGTTTATTGCCTAAATTAGCTTTTACTAAACATGTCTGAGAATGGCTATCACTGCCGTTACAACAACGATTACTACACTTAGAATAGCTATTCGTTTTTTTGTTGTTTAATATATAATTTTGTCAACTTGTTTAGCTAACTCGGCTATTTGCTCTTTAAATTTCTCTCTCATTTTTGTAAAGCGCATAGCTGCAGATGGGTGGATAACTTGGATGTATTCTATTCCCTCAAACCGCGGGGCTTCTTTAGCCGATGCACCCAGCAAAACGATTATTTTTGGTTTAATTACATTAATTTGCACATTTAAGTAGGGTATGCAAGCCGCCACCTCATCAGGGGAAGGCTTTCTATTCTTTGGCGAAACATGTTTTACAATATTTGATATAAAAACGTCCTCACGTTTTATGTTATTCTCAGATAGAATCTTAGTTAGGAATTTACCTGCTCGTCCAACAAAAGGCCTGCCTGTTTCATCCTCTTCAGCACCTGGATTTTGCCCTATCAGCATAACTTTAGCGGTTAGCGGTCCTTCGCCCGGTACCCCATGTTTTGCTCCTTGCCAAAGCCTGCATTTTTTGCAACCATAAATTTGCATGTTTAATTCGTCAAGAGACAATGGGATCATCTTTGTTATTGGGTTATGACAGTCACACAAGCTTAAAAAATTCGCGTTCGTTATTTTTTAATCAGTCTTGTTCACTTAAGGGTATAAGTTCTGTAATTTAAATGCCAAACTTCTGTGAAGGATTGTAATAACTAAAGAAACTGTATCTGATCGAATATTGAAAATGCGATTCGGTTTCATTTGGACTTGACTGGTATGCAAGCCGTTCACCTATAGCTAACTTATTCCCAAAACAATTAAGCATTTTTAGGAGGTGGTTCAATGACTGAAATGCCCGAAAAGAAAGGTCGCCTGAAGGTAACAGTAGAACTAGAGGTTAACGAGGAATTGATGAATTTAGCGAAAGATTCAATGTCAAAAATGTCCTCAAAGATTCCTGAAATGATGAAGAGAGGCAACGGAGAAAGCAAAGAGTAACCTTGGAAAATCTAAAATTTTTTTCTCAATTTTTTAAAATCTTTTTCTACCTTTCTGAATTAATAAATTTCAAAGCTGAAAGCAAGTAAAATTTATCTTTTGCTGGCTTTGTCAAATACCTGCATTATCAAATATTCACGAACTTTTTCTGTTTCTAATTCAGCACCTGTATGATCAACCGTTTTTTTGACATATGTTTTTCTTCAATGTGAGCTTCAATCGCTTCGCTCATAAGTCTTACAGCTGGAACAAGCAGGATCTCAAATCCACAAAAGCACTTTACTACGGGAAGAGTACCCTTGCCATATGTTTCTTTTTTAGAAGTTTTCAACGTTTATCATCTGGGTTTTTTAACTTTCAGTGCACACATGCATTATAAAGGTCTATTTCCAAATCTCATAATTTCAAGCCAGCAATGTTCAGTAAAAAAAATATTTTGAAACAAAGCAAGCAATCAAATTTTACTATTTACCTATAACGAAATTTCCTGTAAAAGAAAGATTTTATAATTAACAAATATACTTTTCTATGAAGGATAAAATATGAAGTTTTTAATCGTGCAAAAAATCAAACGTGAGGTTCCCATAGAAAAATGGGCGAAACTGCTTCCATTGCAATTCAAATATTTCGAGAATTTGGAGCTGGAAAAAACAATTGAAGTTAATTACCATCTAATTGGGCACCAAGGCACAGTGTTAATAGTTAACGTTGACTCTGACGAAAAACTTTCAAAAGTAATCGGTCAAGATCCAATGTTTTTCGAATGCGACCGCGAAATCTATCCCCTCACAACTCGACAAACGCATGAGAAACAAATAAGAGAGCTTCTTAAGCCACAGTTTTAGCGGTTTTTAAACATGGCTTGTCACGGCGGTTTTGCTCTTGATGAAGTAACTAGGCGTTCATGGTACAATCCAGATGTTATCCTGCAAGATTTACAACTAGGCATGGTATTTGCGGATATAGGTTGCGGCGATGGTTACTTCACTATCTTGGCAGCAAAAAAAGTTGGCGAACAGGGAAAAGTTTACGCTTCAGATATTGATGCATCGGCAATCAAGAAACTCAACCATAAAGCCAAAAATGAAGACTTAAAAAATATCGTTACCAAAGTTGGTTTGGCTGAAGAAACTGTTTTCTGCAATAAATGCGTTGATCTTGTTTTCTACAGTATGGTGCTTCATGATTTTGCCGATCCATCCAAAGTCCTGCAAAATGCTAAGACAATGGTAAAAGATGATGGAAGCCTAATTGATTTGGACTGGAAAAAACAGGAAATCCCTTTTGGCCCTCCAAATAAAATTCGGTTTAGCGAAGAAAAGGCTTTAAACTTGATTAAAAATGCAGGCTTTGAAATTGACTACGTTAAAGCTGCAGGAACCTACCATTATGTTATTTCAGGAAAACCTTTGCCACGCTAATATGGTTACTTCGCATCTGCGTAAAACTCTAACAATTCGCGTTTGAACTGCTCAGGTTCATCTTTATAAGCTGAATGAGAGGCACCATTATAGACTGAAAGTTTAGAATTTGGCAACTTATCTGACAAAGTACGCATTTCTTCACCAGATATGATGTTGTCTTGTGAACCCCAAACTATTCTGACTGGAAAACTAAATTTGCCATAACACTGAAACAAATCATCATCTTCCAACGATCTTCCTGGTGCAATTAAAAACAAACCCTTAACAGGAAACTTAGCTGCATACTTCAACGCAATATGCCCGCCTATACTTGCGCCAACAAGAATGGGTACTTTCGAACCGAAAATGTTCTCAATGGCTTCGGCTAAAAATGCCAAATTATTTTCAGGATTTCTGGTTTTGGGTTGGCATTTAGTTTTCAAGCCATAAGGCATATCTAAAGCCAAAAAAGGCACACGCTGCTCAATTAACAATTCTGTTATTCCAATCTGCTCCCAAATGCCTGTTGTGTAAGATAATCCGTGAAGGAAAACAATTGGAGTGCCTGATTCAGCGTTGTAGATTGCTTGGCATTTATAGCTCGCAACATTTAACGTCTGTTCCATAAATTCTAATTTGTTTTCGTTTCTTAAACACTTAATGCCTTAATCAAATATGCGAAAAGAATAATAGCTCTTTAAAGTTTCATGTTTTGGTGATCTCTTGTCTGTCAAAGTTGGCGATAAAGCGCCAGATTTTACGCTTCCTTCACAAATGGGCGACAACGTAACGCTTTCAGAATTTTTCGGCAAAAAGAATGTGGTTTTGTATTTTTACCCCAAAGATGAAACGCCCGGATGTACGAGGGAAGCTTGTAATTTCCGAGATAGCTATGAAGAGCTAACAAATTTAGGGGCTGAAGTGATAGGTGTAAGTGGGCAAAGCGTAACGTCTCACAAGTCTTTTGCAACTCATTATGGTTTGCCCTTTATTCTGTTAAGTGATAGTGATAACAAAGTTCGTAAATTGTATGGTGTGCCATCGAGCATGGGACTAATTCCTGGAAGAGTCACCTATATCATAGACAAGAAAGGGATTGTGAGGCATATTTTCTCCTCCCAAACTCAGACTCAACGTCACGTCGAAGAAGCAAAAAACACCCTAAAAGAACTGGAAAAAGAACAGTTAACCGCTTAAGTGGGGAATCGCCAGTTGCTGAACGTATACAATAGCTTAACAGAGAAAAATGAGGTATTCAAACCGTCAAATGACATGCAAGTTAAAATGTACACATGCGGTCCCTCAACATATCAGCAAGCGCACATCGGAAACTACCGAACTTTTCTCTTCGAGGACATACTTCAACGCTACATGGAATACTTAGGTTATAAAGTCACAAGGCTCATTACTTTAACCGATGTTGAAGACAAAGCGATAGCTCAAGCAAAAAGAGAAAAACTTACCATAGAGCAGTTAACGGCAAAAAACGAAGCCATCTTCTTCCAAGACTTCAAGCTTCTGAGAATTAAAACACCCGATTACGCTATAAGGGCTTCTTCAGCTGTAGATCAAGCTGAAAAATTAATTTCTCAACTCTTAGAGAAAGGCTACGCCTACCGTTTCAAGTATGAAAGTGCGGAAAACATTTATTTTGATCCGTTGAAATTCAAGGGCTTCGGAAAGCTATCTCATTTAGACATGACGAAGTGGCCTAAAAAGAAAAGACGCTTCCACAAGGATACTTATCCAGGTACACCTTGGAACAAAGGTGATTTTATTATTTGGGACGGCTGCAAGCAAGCCAATGTATGCTATCAAACAGCAATTGGTAGCGGAAGACCAGCCTGGAACATTCAAGATGCTTCAATAGTAACCAAGCATTTGGGATTTTCAATTGATGTTGCTTGCGGCGGAATCGACAATTTAGTTAGGCATCATGATTACGCACTTGCCATCGCAGAAGCCGTTTCAGGTACACAGTTTTCTAAGTATTGGCTTCATGGGGCTCACCTCTTTGTTAACGGAAAAAAAATGTCCAAGAGCACAGGCAACGTCCTTTACACCAAAGACATCTTAGACAAAGGATACAGCGGCGAGCATTTGAGGTTCTTTCTAATCTATCGTCATTACAGGGAAAAACTAAACTTTACATGGGAAAAGTTAGAGGAAATTAGCAAAAAACTTGATTCTTTCAAGAGCATGGTTAAAGACTTGCAAGAGCAAAAATTCTGCAATACGCATTCCGAGACCAAGTTGCTAGCAAGCCGACTTTTCACAGAATTTGAAAACAACATGAACTCTGATTTGGCAGTAAAAGCTGCCTTCGACAATTTATGCAAAACCATCACTGAGCTGCACAAAAAACGTGAATCATTAAGCTCTAATGACATAAAAGAAATTTTGGATGCTTTACATAAAGTTGATTCGGTGCTTCAATGTATATTCTAACATTTATGACCTAAACTAAGTCGCCTACAAATTTTACTCTTTGAAAATTCTCTTCTCTATGTGGAGCCATTTCCAATTCCTCACTTAAATCTTTGCCAGCGTTATGCATTCCCAAGTGGTCGCCATCAAGCCAAAAACTACTTTCTGAGACATCGTAAACTTTGCCTTTATACGCTAAGTATGCCGGTTTGCCATTTTTTCCGTTGTTTTCTTCAAGTTCTTGTCTAGTTACTTTTTTTGTTTCAGTCAAGAAAATTCCTTCTTACATTTAGAAAGTTACTAGTGTTTTAAATGGTTTACGCCAAAGCTACTTTTGCCTTATATTGATTGATGATCGGCTGGCGTAGATTAATCTGATTAAGCTCCTCTTTTTATATTAAGAATTATGGGATAATCAATGGATTCTTTTTATGAGATATTAAATTAAGAAGATACAAAGAGTTGACATTTTGCTGGCTCGTTGAGTTTTGGCCAAAATTTATGTGAAACACAAGAAAAGCGATAGCACCAATAATAATTAAAGAGATCACAAGGGCAATTACGACCATACTCACCACAAACATTGGGTCATTTCTGAGAGGTTTCATTGTTGGTTGAGTGGCGGTAGTCTTGAAAGTGACGGCCGGAGTTCCGCATTTACCACAGAAATGTGCGTTTTCCTCCAGTTTATTTCCGCATTTTCCGCAATAAGGCAAGATAAATCCTCGAAGTACCGATATTGCTTTTTTTGGAATTTAAGCGTTATCAAGAAATAATGTACTTCAATTTCTTCCAGAAAGATTCACTTTCACTCACCCCTCCACTGAGTGAATAACCCTATTGTTCGGTTGTTTTAAATATACCAAACATAACATCATCATCAAAGTGTGGAAATAAATGTCTGAAGAAGATGCTGAAAACCAAAAGGAACAGGAAGAAGAACAAGATTCAAGCGCAACATCAGAAATGGAACTTAACAAACAAAAATACCAGTTTATAGAAGACCTGCCTGGAGTTGGCCCTGCCACTGCTTTAAAACTTAAAGAACTTGGCTACCACACTGTAGAGTCTTTAGCCATGGCAACATCGCGGGAACTAGATCCTGTTGGGGTAAGCGAAAAAAAGGCTTTCCAAATCATAGAAGCAGCACGCTCAGCCATCGGCATTTCCTTCATCCGTGCAGATGAAC
This sequence comes from Candidatus Bathyarchaeota archaeon, assembly GCA_963798135.1. GTDB lineage: Archaea > Thermoproteota > Bathyarchaeia > Bathyarchaeales > Bathycorpusculaceae > Bathycorpusculum. The sequence continues at coordinate 94,157 of CAWCSI010000002.1, forward strand.
TTTTCAAAATGCGTAAAAACGTGTTGCGTTTAAGCACAGGCAGTAAAGCCTTAGACAAAGTTGTTGATGGCGGCTTAGAAACTCAAACTATAACAGAGTTTTACGGTGAATATGGCAGTGGAAAAAGCCAGATGTGCCATCAATTGTGCGTGAATGTTCAGCTTCCTCCAGAGAGAGGAGGACTAAACGGGGGAGCATTATATGTGGATACTGAAAACACTTTCAGGCTTGAACGTATAGTGCAAATGTCAAAGTTTTTAGGTTTAGACCCAGAAACAGTAGTTAAAAACATCATTTACGCTGAAGCTTACACGTCAGATCACCAAATGTTCCTTCTTGAAAACGCAGATGAAATAATTAAGAAAAACAACATCAAACTAATCATAGTTGACTCTTTAACAGCACATTTCCGAAGTGAATACCTTGGAAGAGAAATGCTAGCATCAAGACAGCAGAAACTAAACAAGCACATGCACAAACTAATCGCTCTAGCCCGAGCATTCAACGCTGTAGCAGTCGTAACTAATCAAGTAATGGCTAAACCTGACCAGTTCTTTGGCGACGCAATCCACCCAATCGGCGGAAACATTGTTGGCCACACAAGCCATACTCGAATCTATCTCCGTAGAGCACCACATGGACCAATCCGTATTGCAAGGCTCGTTTCAAGTCCGTATTTGCCCGAAGGAGAGGAAATACTTAAAGTAACCGAGAACGGAATAGAAGATGTCTCAGAAGAAGAAAAAGCTGAGAAAGCAAGCAAAAGTCGTGCGTTAAATATGCCGATCCCACAAGCCCTAGTTGCACGGTACTTTCAACTCATAGTCAGCAGGCAATTCACAGAAGCTGAGACGGGAGTTGGAAAGAGTTAAGCAGAAAATGCAGAAAACCGATTGGAACAGAGGATACTTCCGGGCGCTGTATGGAATGTATCTTTCACGTAAAAATAACAATGACGACTATGCATTCTTTACAAAACTTGATTTAAGCGACAAAGTAAATTTGCATGCTTATAGGAAAGAGTTTCTTGATCACATGCGTAACGGTTTACATGGAGATTTTGACCGCGGATATTTTTCGGCTTGGGCAGATTGTATGCGAATTTTAACACGCATGGATATTGCAAGTCCACAAAACGGTAAAACTGAAGCTACTGAGAAGAAAAAATTGAAACCGTTCGAAGTGACAAGAGCCAAGCTACTATTGCTAATTTTTTTCAAAAAGATAGAAGAAGAATAAAATTTTTTTATATTAGTGCTACATAACGCTGTGTAGAATAGAACGAAGAAAGATAGCCAAGAGAAAAAGTACATCCTATTGCTGTGCTCAGGATTTTTGATTGTTTTTCTATTTTATCTTTGAGTATGCGCTTTCAAAATGTAGTATGTTATTAAGTAGATTAGTAGGGCAATTGTAAAAGCGTTAACAAATGTAGTAATGTCATTTGGATTATGCACGAAAAAAGCAACGACTAGAACGGTTATTGCTCCTGAAATTATGCCTAATAGCGACTCTTATCCAGTAAAGTTTGAATAGTATAGGTGTCATGTCGAATCTAATCCCTTGGCTGAGTATATTTTTGTTCTTACTTAAAAAAGATGCCTAAGTATTAATCGTTTCTGCCACCCAAAATCTCATTTAATTTGGAAATTTCAGGTATTTCTTAGTGAAAAGGTTATTTTATAGTCAATTCCATTAATAGATTCCAACATTGATGGTGCAAGCTTTGCGTAAAAAAGAGTTCTCAAGCTTTGACATTGCTGCGGCAATCAAAGAGCTAAAAATATTAATCGCAGATTCCAGAGTGAACAACATCTATCAACTTGACGAAAAAACCGTTATTTTCAAACTCCACAAAACAGACACGCCGCCGATACGATTAGTGATGGAGGCAGGCAGAAGATTACATGTTACCAGTTACGCTGAAGAAAACCCATCTGAACCACCAGCATTCTGCATGACACTAAGGAAATACTTGCGAGATGCCTGGGTGGCGGGTATTGACCAGTACGAGTTTGAAAGAATCGTAACAGTTGGCTTTCGAACCAAAACTGGTTTGTTAAAGCTGGTTGTAGAGCTTTTCGGCGAAGGCAACATCATATTAACAAACGAGCAAAACGTAATTATTCACGCTTTAGCCTTCAAAAAAATGCGTGACCGCGACATCCTTCATAACGTCGTTCTTGCAGCTTCCGCCTTCAAGCAGCAAAAACCCCTTCAAAGTAACCCAAAGTGAACTGGAAGAAGCCCTCAAAAATGCAGGAGAAACATGAAGTTGTCAGATCAATAGCACGTTTCTTGGGTGTTGGTGGAGTTTACGCTGAAGAAATCCTGCTTCGAGCCAATGTAGAAAAAACTAAACATTGCAACGCCTTGACAAAAGTTGAAGTTGAAAGCATTTTTGGGGCGCTTCAAACTTTACTTTCGGCGATTTCAAGCTAGGCAATTTGGAGCCATGCATAATTTTGGGTGAAGATGGCGACTTTTTGGATGTTGTGCCGATCAAACTTAAGCGTTATGAAGGCTGCAAAACACAGGTTTACGACTCTTTCAATCAGGCTTTAGACGAATTTTACCTCAGGGTTACTGTGGCTGAAAGAGCGTTAACCGCGTTGAAGTTGACAAGATAAAAAAAGAAGCCGAACGACTAAGACGCATCGTTGCGGATCAGGAAAAATCCATTCAGGAAGACGAAGCCAAAGCAGAACGCGACAAACTAATCGGCGACACCATCTACGCTCACTTCAACGAACTCCAAACATTCCAAGAGCAACTTCTAAAAGCCAACCAACAAGGCACAGACTGGAACATAATAATCGCTGACAGCTTATAGCTGCAAAGAAAACAGGCAAAACACCTGAAGCATACGTTGAATCGTTTGACGGCAAAAATCTCGCGTTAAACCTTGGCATGGATAATTTCCATTTTAGCTTTAGCCTTAAGAGATTCAATCTTTGATAATGCCAACAGAGTACTATGAACGGGGCAAAAAAGCCAAAGCAGAAATCTGACGGTGCACTCAGCTGCTTGGAGGATTCAAAGAGAAAACTGGCAAAAATCGAAAGGGAATTAGCTGAAGCGGAAGAGTTGAAGAGTCTTAAGCCAGCAGAAATTATGGAAGCACTTTCTAAACGCAAAGTGGAGATGGAGAACAAGGAGTGGTTTGAAAAATTCCGTTGGTTTACTTCTTCAGACGGATTCTTGGTGGTTGCTGGCAAAGACACCGTCAGCAACGAAGTGCTTGTAAAAAAGTACACTACACAGGAGGATGTGGTTTTTCACGCTGAAATCACGGGTGCACCATTTGTAGTCGTTAAAGCTGAGGGCAAAACAATTAGTGAACAAACGCTTCATGAAGCAGGCGAGTTTGCAGCTTCTTTTTCGCGGGCTTGGCGTGAAAATGCTGGGACAGCCGATGTTTACTGGGTTAAAGTTGACCAACTAAGCAAAAGTGGCCCTTCCGGCGAATCAGTTCCTCACGGTGCATTTGCTGTTGTTGGCAAACGCAATTGGACCCGAAATATCCCGCTTAAAACGGCAGTTGGCATAATTGTTGATGAAGAAACAAGTTTTGTTGGTGGACCAGTGGATGCGGTTAAAGCTAAAACCAAAGCATATGTTGTTCTTTTGCCGGGCGATACTCAGAGGTAAAGAGCTTCTGAAGCAGATTCTCAAATCATCTGATGCTAAAGCTGCCAAAAGAGCAACGGGAAAAAGCGGGAAAAACATCAATTGAACAAATCAGAGAATATGTACCCTACACTAAAGGCACCATAGCTAAAACAGGTTGAGAATATTCTTGAGGATAAAATAAACTAAAAAATGCGCTTAAAAGGCGCTTTTTATGTTGGGGCTTATTTTGATTTAGCTTCGGCGTCGGCTGTTTGGAACAGGTTCTTAACAGCTTTCTGTCGGTACTTCTGTGCCAATGTTTCTGCGCTAACATATGTTAATGCTTCTTCGGGACACCATTTGACGCATTGGGGCTCTTTGGTTTCGTTGTCTGTGCAGCTGTTGCAGGTGAATACGATTTTCTTTTCTGGATGCATGTTCATGGCGCCGAATTGGCATGCGCTGATGCACCATCCGCAGCCGTTGCAGGCGTTTTCGTCAACGCGGATTATGCCGCTGTTCTCATTCTTGTGTTAAGTGCGTCTCTTGGGCAAGCAGCTACGCATGCTGGGTCTTCACAGTGCCTGCAGGTAACTGCAAGGTTTACTAGTGGACCCATGCGCATGGCGCGTATTCGTGATTTGTTTGGGTTGAAGGTTTTCTCGTTAACCATGCTGCAAGCGTATTCGCAGACGCAGCAGCCGATGCATTTGTCAGGGTCTGCTGTTACGAATTTTCTGTCTTGTGGTCGCACCATTTTAGTTTCCTCCTACAGTTGCAACTGCCGCTTGAGGCTTTGCTTCTTGAGCTGCTTTCATTGCGTCTTCAGCTATGTATGCTAAGTCGCCTAAACCTAAAGAGTTAAGCCTCTCAACTGTTGGAATACCGTCAGCTGTCCATCCTCGTGAAGCATAGTAGTCGTCTAAGCCTATTGCCATTTCTTCGTCGTTGACGCAGACGCCTTTAGCTGGTCCTTCGTCGGGAACTGGGAAATTCTTTATCTTGTATGGGACATCGTCGTATTTGCGTGTGCCTTTGCCTTCGCGTATGTTGAAGAGACGTGCGAGGTTTTCGATTCGGTCGCCGTCTTTAGTCATTTCTTCAGGAGTAATTGGGATGCCTGTTGCTAAGGTGTAGTAGTTGGTTAGGTCTTTCCAGCCGTCGTAGTATGTGCCTCTGCTGAATTTGCAGACGATGAGTGAGTCAATGATGTTGTACATGTGGCTCTCGTCGGTGATCATTTTGCCTCTGCCTTTCTCGATTTTGAAGCGGTTTACTTTGCCTTTAACGTCAGGTGAGTAAGCTCCGTTTCTTAGGTGGCAGGCACCTCTGAATGATACTGAGAAACCAATGCGGCTGTCTTTAGGGTTCTTAGGTCGTAGCCTGGAAGTTCTAAGCCTTTGATGTGGCAAGCGTACTTGTATGCGTCTCCGCCGATTAATTCAGCTGCTTTCGCAACTCCTTCAGCGAGGATGTTTCCCAGCCAGCCTTCACGTTTGCCGATTTTGTGGATTATTGCGATTAGGGCTTCTGCGTTGCCGAATTTAAGGTCGATTCCGTCGGTTTGTTCCTTTGTGATTATGCCGTGCTCATAGAGATCCATTGCAAATGCGACGACGACTCCGATTGAGATGCCGTCCATGCCGTACTCGTTTACTATGCGCATGGCTTCGATAATTGCGTCTAAGCGGTCAACGCCGCAGAGTGGCCCCATGCTCCAGAGGCACTCGAATTCTAACCTTGAAGTTGAACCCTTGTATGGTCCTTCTGGAACAACTGCAATGTGGTCGCAACGCATACCGCATGTTGCGCAGCCGACAATTTTCTTAACATAATGTTCGTTTAAGTATTCGCCGCTGACTTTGTTGGCGCCTTCAAAAGTGGCGTTAGTCCAGTTTCTTGTTGCCAACGCTGAGAGCGAGTTGAGGACAAGAACGTTTTCGGGTGTGCCCAAGGTCTTGTATTTCTTGGTTGCTGGACCCTTCATGCGTTCATGAATCATTTTGATGTATTCTTTGAAGCCTTCCATGATTGGCTACGTTAACGTCATTTGTTCCTCGGACAGCAACTGCTTTGAGGTTTTTGCTACCCATAACTGCGCCCATGCCGGTGCGTCCGATGGCGCGGAACTCGTCGTTTATGATGGCTGCAAACCTGCAGAGTTTTTCGCCTGCTTCGCCAATGGCTGATACACGAATATAGAAGTCTCCGAGTTCATCTCGGATTTTGTTATCGGTATCTTTAACTGTGGCGTTTTTGAGGTATTCTGCCGTTTCGGATTTCAACTTTGTCATCGTCAATCCAAAGGTAAGACAATTTTGGCGCTTTACCAGTGATTACAACGGCGTCGTATCCTGCACGTTTTAGGTCAGGACCAAAAAAGCCGTGAGCTTCAGCTTCACCGACTCCGCCAGTGGCGGGTGATTTGGAAACAACTGCATAGCCGTTTCCAGCTGTTGGACCCATGGTGCCGCTGAGTGGACCAGTACAGTAGATTATTGGGTTGTCTGGGTCGGAATGCGTCTGTGCCTGGTTTTGAGTTGTCCATAAGTAAGCGGATGCCTAAACCTATGCCGCCAATGTAGCTTTTAGCCATCTGTTCACTGATAATGGCTCTAGTTCTTGTTTCTCCGGTTGTGAGGTTAACATGTAAAATTTTTCCTGCATAAGCAAACATGCTTTTTTTCCCTCAATGTTGATGTTAACTTAGAAGGCAATTGAAAAGTATATTAAGTTAATGGCTGATTCGTTTAAAAAATCACGATTAAATTCGACCTGTTTTTCGTTACATAACGCAATAAGCAGCCCGCAAAACACCCTAAACCATCTGCAGAAGCGAAAACTTAAACCAACCCAACCCCTTCCACTTAGACGGCGAAAACCTTGAACCGAACCGACACCCTAAAACAAGCAGCCCAAAAACAGGGCAAACCAACCAGCTTCTCTAATCTTCAACCAAACCAACTTAACCTACTTCACCAATTTTTCAGGAGCAACCGCACTCCTAATCCCCGAACAAGGCGAATGCATTCTTTATGTTTCAGGAGTGAACTATGAACAAGCAAAAGCAGAAGCCAAAGGCGTAACTGTTGAGCTTTTAAAACGAGGCGAAAACCTTATGGAAAAAATCGCCAAACAAGCCCCAAACCAAAAAATTCGCCAGTAGACTCATTGCCAATTGAAGAGTTGGCGTGCTCTTGCCAAAGCAGTCGGCGGAGAAGAAAAACTTGAACCATCAGGTAGTCTTAATTCGTGAGCTTCGCAGCGTCAAAGACAAAGAGGAAATCAAACTTATCCGGGAAGCCTGCAGGATTGGCGAACTATTGGCATGCAGACTGCCTAAAGAAATCATGTGGCTTGGAACAAAAGAAAAGGACGCCGCAGCAGAAATTGAGTATGCCATGCGCAAAGCAGGCTCTGATGGTGTAGCGTTTGAAACCATCGTGGCGTCTGGTGCCAACTTCGGCGTTTCCTCATGGCAGCAACCTTGAGACGAACGATTCGTGACGGCGACTTTGTCATAGTTGATTTAGGCGCAACCTACAAATTCTACCGTTCAGACATCACCCGAACCTTCATTGCCAGCAAAGCCACCGAAAAACAAGCAAGAATCTACGACACCGTAAAGTTGGCACATGAGAAAGCTTTCGAAACCATTAAACCCAAAGTTGCCAGCAAGCAGAAGTTGATGAGGGCAGCTAGGCACGTGATTGAGAAGGCTGGGTTTTGGCGAGTTCTTTGTCCATAATCTTGGTCATGGCGTGGGTTTGGAAGTTCATGAAGCACCCATCTTGAGCCCCGACAGCAAAGACATCTTGGCAGTTGGAAATGTGGTGACGGATGAACCAGGAATTTACGTACCGGGTTTTGGCGGAGTACGAATCGAAGACACTGTCCTTGTCACCAAAAATGGCGCTGAGAAGTACTAACCGTTGGACCCTGCATGCCTTAAGGTAAAACTAAATTAGCCTCTTCACTCTTTTATCTAGTGAGAGTGAAATTTTTTGATTAAGAACCCAGCAGTCATACTTGTTGATGTGCAGAACGATTTTTTTACGGGTCCCCTCAAAATTAAAAGTGTCAACAACATAGTAGAACCATTGCAAAGGCTTGTTGTGGCTGCACGAATAAATGATGTCCCCGTCATCTACAGCATCGACGCCCACTATCCTCAAGACGTTGAAGTTACTCAGAAATGGGGCAACCACGCCATAAAAGGCACCGAAGGCGCCCAAGTTATCCCTGAACTTAAACCCGACGAAGGCAAAGACTACATCGTTGAAAAACGCACTTACAGCGGCTTTTACGAAACAGGCTTAGATCCGCTTCTTCGCAGCCTCTACGACGGCGAAGGCGTAAAAACCGTGATTCTTGGTGGCTTACACACCAACATGTGCATACGCCATACGTCCGCAGACGCTTTTTTCCGAGGCTACCAAATCGTAATCGCGAAAGATGGGGTAGAAGCTTTCACTCAGAGGACCAAGAGCAGGGCCTAAAATATTTAGAGTATGTTTACAACGCCAAGATAATGGCGGTTAACGAGATAATCAAGGAAATTGTGAAGTGAAATTATGGCGAAAATATTGGTTGTTTATGATTCAAATTCAGGAAATACGGAAAAAATGGCTTTAGCGGTGGCAAAAGGAGCAGAAAATGAAGGCGATATAGACAGTTACAGTGAAAAGGGCAGTACAAACAAACAGCAATGACCTTCTAGTTGCAGACGGCATAATTATGGGGTCACCAACATATTTTGGGCAAATGTCAGCCAAACTTAAAGCACTCATCGACGACTCAATAAAAGTTCACAAGAACTTAAGGGGCAAAGTGGGCGGGGCTTTTACAAGCAGCGGTGGAATAGCTTCAGGCGGAGAAACCACATTGTTATCTATAGTGCAGGCAATGCTCATCCACGGTATGATTGTGCAGGGAAGAGCAGACGACAAACATTATGGCGTTGCTGTAACAGGGGAACCCACAAAAGAAGACCTTGCTGAATGTGAAGAACTTGGCAAAAGAGTTGCAACGTTAGTTTTGAGACTAAACTTTTGACTAAATTGCGGCTTTCACCAATAAAGCGAAGAATGTGGTTAATCCGTTAACGTGGTGGCGTGGGTTTGATGGTAAATTTTGCTGTGTTTGTACAATGAGGCAGCGCCGATTATGATTGCAATGAGGCTTCCGATGAAAAGCATGAAAACCAGCCAGTTGCCGTACCGTGCGATTTCTGCCTGCCATTGCCACGGGTACCATTGATTCCATAGTGGCCATGCCCCGATTACTTGATAGGTAAATCCTAGGGCGATCACCAGCATTGCCGCATTTTGTTTGTTGGCAGGACTTCCCGGTCGGATACCTCGTATGCAGTAGACGCTTAACATTAAGGTTCCAACTAGAGTCAGAGTTAGAAGAATGGGAACTGTGAAAATCCATTCGGGCGAATAAAAGGAGATGAAGCGCCAATCAATATGCCAATCCCCAACTAAACCAGCATACATGTTAGGCATAACAAACCATAAATCAGCAACGCCGAAAAAAACCAGCAACAAACCGATTGATAGTTGATTGTTTTTGACTGATTTAGCAATGGTGTAAGCGTTATTTTGTTGCGAGTTAGCGTCCCCCATACGCAGTAGCTCTCAAAGTTTAATGGTGGGCCCGACCGGATTTGAACTGGTGACCAACAGATTATGAGTCTGGCGCTCTACCTAGCTGAGCTACGGGCCCACGTTGCTCTGCTCTTAATATTGCTGTTCCAAACAACATTTAAACATTTTCCGCATTTCCGCAGAGCACCTAATCGAATTATACAGAAAACAGTTCGAGACAATCATAAAAACAACAGATTTTCAACAATGAAGAGCAGGCAAATTCATCAGCAAAAGATCGCAGAGCTAAACCAGCTGATTTTTCAATTTTAAAATCTAGTTTATAAAATCCAACTAACTCTAACTGTATATCAAACTGTATATCATAGTGTATAAACTTTCTGACCTACCTATCAACAGGGGAGAGAGAGAAAGAGAAGAATGCTAAACTAACATTTGCAAAATATTTCTAAGAGACAAGTTTTTGAAATTGAACGAATTTCAATCATCAGCCTAACGTTTTGACCTCTCAAAGTGAAACAGATATTCTTGAGCGTAACCGGCATATTGCCCAAAATAGCTTCTTCCAAAAGCGCTAACTTTTTCATATTCGCCATTTGTTAAGGAGTTGTGGCTAGAGAGTTTTTTTACAAACGATTCAGGAAGCTGGTCCGCATAATGTTTGAGAACTATACGTTTAACCCAAACATCTACGGGAAAAGCTTCCATTTTTTCAAGGGAAAAAAGCAGGACACAATCAGCCACCTTCAACCCTACTCCTGGAAAATCTACAAGTTTTTTCCTTGAGCTTCTAAATAGGGCAGGCTTTTCAAGCTTTCAAGATCAATTTTTTCTCGACAGATTTTTTTGGCTGTTGCCTGAACATACTTAGCTCTATAACCTAAACCGCACTCTCGCAACCCATTCTCGCTTGCCAACGCCAGTTTCTCGGCGGTTGGAAAAGTGTAAAAATCTAATCCATCAAACACCCGTTTTTCTCCAAACTTCATTGCGAGTTTTTTTAGCATCAATTCAATAGCTGCAATACTTTTGTAGGTTGCACAGATGAAGCTGATGAGGCATTCCCAAGGCACCTGGCGAACGATCCGTAAACCCTCAAATCGAAGCAACGCCTGCTTGATATAATCATCCTTGCTGATGAAGCATTGTAATTTGCTCTAAATTATCGTTTAACCCAAAATAATGCCTAACAAAATCTTCATCTGACGCCGTCAAATTCCAGTTCAGCGTCACATTGACGAATCTTAAATACGTTTTCGCCGACAACACCATACCACCAGTCACCATGTTTTTTCCACCTGAAAACTTGCCCACAACAAAGCGAAAAATCCAAATCAAACTTGACATCAAGCCGCAATGCTACTGCTCCAGAAACTTTTCGGGTTTGGGAACCTCTGGTGTGAGCCCTTTTCGCTTGCGCAAATCAGTTATAACCTGCGAAGAGAGTTTTTGAGGCATTTTTTCCCAATGGTCGAAAAATGATTGCCAAAACGCTTTGCCCGAAGTTGCAGTTCGCAGCTCTTTGGAGAACCCGAAGGTTTCAGAAACGGGGATGAATCCGCTGATAACGCTCAGGAGTCCTTTCTGCTCAAATAAAGTCACTTTGCCACGTCTACTTGTCAATATTCTTGAAGACTCACCTGTCAATTCTGACGCAACAGTAATGATTATTTTGTAAACTGGCTCCAATAGAATTGGCTCGAGCGGTCAAAAAAGAACCAAAAACTGACTTGCCAACTCCACGCATAACCTCTGCAGAATCAAATTCCTCACTTAACTGTAAAATCGACCAAGTCAACCTTCAAATGCCTAACGGGTTCACCGCATAAAGGACCAGCTTTACAAGCAAACTCAAAAGCTCCAATAATAGCTTCCAAAACATCCTCAGCAAGCGGCTCGGTTTTGCCACTGCAATCTAAAAGCACGTTTCGATGTTCATCAACCGAAAGAATATTGGCTGAATTCACCCATTTCTTGTCCATCAGGAGAAACTTGAACCCAGAAACTATTCAGTTTATTTGGGCTCTTCGCTAAAGCCACAATGCCTGTTTTTCTCGACGGTTTCCATATAAACAACTCTAGGGGAAGATACATCGAGTTGTAAATTTCCACACAAGGTTTTTAGTTGATTGAGTGCAACTTCTAAATGCAATTCGCCCATTCCGCTGAGCAGGTATTCGCCGGTTTCATTATCTGTCGTAATTTTTAGGTTTGGGTCTTCACTTGCAAGTTTCTCCAAACCCTTAAGCAAGACGGGAATATCTTGGGGTTTTTTTGGTTCAATCGCCAAAATAACAACGGGCTCGGAAACGTAGCATATTCCTTCAAAAGGAACCATTTCAGCTTTGTGCTCTACGTCCACGAGGGTTTCGCCAGCTTTAATCTCACCAGTTAAAGTATAAAGACATCAAATTGCCTGCAGAAGCAGAATCGACTTCCTCTCGAAGCGAGCCCATGTCAATAGCAACTTGCTCAACTACCGTTTCTGATAGAGCATCAACAAGATGCAACCGCTTACCCTTTCGAACTGTACCCGAAAACAATCTTCCAGTTGCCACGGTACCGCTGTTATCGTCTGAGTAAACATTTGTAACACAAAAAACGGCTGGACCTTCATCACTGCATTCAATTAATGCCTTACCAATAAATGAATCAACGTGTCCATCCCAAATTTCCTGAATTCTGTAAGCCTGAGCTTCTCGCGGATTCGGAAACTTCTTTATCACCATCTCAAAAATCGCTTCATAAACTGGAATTGTTTTTTGAAGCTTTGCACCCTCGCCGCGTTCATAAGCTTTTATTATGTCTGAAAACTTTACGCCTTTCTCTTTAGCAATGTTTAATGTAAAGCCCCAACCGTGCAGCGCCGCTCCAAACGCCACATTACCGAGTGAACCATTGACTTTCCATTGATTCTTAAAGGGCTCTTCACAGTAAAGTTCCAGAAGGTCATTGAAGCTGCTGATTATGTGGTCGAGTTTTTTTTGGATTTGCTCCTCAGTTAAATGTAATTCAGTTATAAGTCGGTCTACTTTGTTGATGAAAAGGACGGGGCGGACGCGTTCTTCAAGGGCTTGTCGAGTAACGATTTCTGTTTGAGCCATAATTTCCTCAACGGCATCCACTACCACGACGGCGCCGTCGATCACTCGCAAGGCACGGGTAACTTTTCCAGTGAAATCCACGTGCCCAGGTGTATCCACAAGATTGATAATGTAAGGGTTATCTGAGGTTTTGTAAAGCAGTGTTATGTTGGCCGTTTTTAAGGTAATTTTTCTTTTCTGCTCCTCTTCAAGATAATCAAGCACTCGGGCTTGACCTGCCATCACCGTTGAAAGCAAACCTGCACCAGCCAAAAGAGAGTCGGCTAGCGTAGTTTTTCCGTGGTCAATATGAGCAATTATGCCTATGTTTCGGATCAGCTCTTTTCTGCTAATCAACTGTTGAATCTGCGCTATCTGCTTGAATCTCGGCATGCTTTACACAAACAGAATCCCATTAATGTCGTCACACTATTAAAATTTATAACCTAAAAATTCGGGCGCCGCTGACTCGTTTGTTGTAGTGCAGAGGAACCCACAAACAAATATTAACAATTTTGAGAATCATTAAACAGGACAATATAGTCTGCGATATTTCAGCATGTTATGTTTTGGTTAACTTTAGGCGATTTGGCTTGATGTGGAGGAATGATTTTGACGCAAATAAAAGTTGCAGTTAAACAAGAATTTGACAATATCGATGCTATCATTTTCGAGGCTGCTTTAACGTTAAACGAGATAGAAACTAAATATAAACAAAAAGAATACGTAAGCTGACGTCAAAATTATTTAATTATTGTTTGTACTCTGCCGACTTTGCCGTCGGTAAGCCGCACCTTGATGCCATGGGGGTGGGTTGAGCTGTTAGTGAGGATATCTTTGACTACACCTTCCGTTAACTTACCGCTCCGTTGGTCTTGCTTCAAAACGATTTTTACGCGGATGCCTGATTTGATTTGGCTTCTTTGCTGATGAAGTTCCATCTATATCCATCATGCTTCGCGGCTTATAGTGCATTCGCACAAACAGACGAAAAGTAACGTTTATTTTAGTTCTTTAATAATTCATTATTTAGCATTATTAAATAAATTAATAATCTCGCTGTTGTAATGATAGTTACTTTAGAGTGAACCGACAGTGAAAGCACCCATAATCGTTCCAGTTGACCGGCTAAATCAAGAGCCTTACTCTGCGGTTCTGTGTTTCCCAAATTCTAGCGAAACTGAACTGCGAAATCGCATCCAAGAGCTGAAAAGCCACTGCGTATCGGCTCTTGAGTTTTCGGGATCAGCGAGCGTGTTTGGCGTTGCGGTTCCAGTCTTGGGAAAAGGTTTTGTGGGCATCGTAGTAACCGCGCATTTGAATGGGCAAAGAGTGGCTGTCAAAATCCGCAGATTAGATGCAGATCGAGCTGATCTACTTCATGAAGCAAGCATGATGTCCAAAGCAAACTTTGTTAATGTGGCTCCGAAATTTATGGCGGCAAGCAAAAACTTTCTTCTGATGCAGCTAATTGATGGCGACTTGCTTCCTAATTGGTTAAAAACAAACAAAGATAAAGCGGCGGTGAGGCAAGTTTTGGCGGAAGTTTTAGAACAATGCTTCAGGCTCGACCAAGCGGGTTTGGATCATGGCGAACTTAGTAAAGCGCCAAAACATTTGCTTGTGGACAAAATGGGGAAATCCTTCATTGTTGATTTTGAAACAGCTAGCGTAGAACGGAGAGTGGGGAATGTAACGGCGGTTTGTCAATATCTTTTTGGCGGAAACAGCTCGGCAGCAAAAATCTTGGATGAAATTTTTGGAGAAAAGAATAGATTAGAATTGATTGACGTACTAAAGCCTTACAAGAAAAATAAAACCAGAGAAAAATTTGAGGGCTTACTTGATTTTTGCCTTTCTTAAATTAGTTTAAGCTAAAATTTCAAGTAATCTTTTCTGTTTCACTGCTTCTTTTATTTCGATGGCTATTCGTTTGCCCATGTACATGTTTTCGCCGTATTTCAGGTAAGCGTACGGTGAGGTGCCGATACCAACGTTTGTTCCTGCAACGATGCGGGCTGAGATTTCGAAGGTAAAAATTTTCAAGTCATCTGTGATAACGGTTTCCAAGCAGAAGGGTCCGATGATTCCTGGCGGCGCGAGTTCTTTGGCTTTTTTGTGTACGCTATCGCCCATGCGCATCATTTCTGGCAAAAGAGATTCTCGGAGTACAATGGGAAAGTTGCCAACCACCGTGTATGTGGGATTAACGTCTATTTCCAGTTGTTCGGCTGCGGGAATTTTGCCGATGGAATCCACGGCTGATTCATAACGCCGATCCATCGCGAGTAACTCTACGTCATCGTTTATAATTGAGCTGAAGTAGCTCGGGTAAACATTCACGCCCAAAGCGTATTCTTGAAGATGAATTCTGTGACAAGTCTTCCTGTTTTAGTAAGCCACGTTTTACTAATTCGTCGAATTTTTTGTGAAAAGCTTTGGGTGAATTTGCTAAAAAGTAGCCTCTGCCGCCTTTGGCACCTGGCAGCTTGGCGATGACTAAACGGTCGATGTCTTCGGGAGTTTTGAAGGTTGCAGGTAATCGTAGTCCTGCTTGGCGTAGCCATTCTTCTTGGGATTTGCGGTTTGCTTCCCACTGGAGCAATTGGCGGTTTCCAAACATAGGTACAAAAAGGCTATCAGTTAATTCTTCGGTGCTTAGGTAAGCGGTGAATGAGCCATGTGGAATTAGGACAACATTTAATTTTCGTAGTTTTTCCTGCATTTGCTCGTTTAAGAGCTCAGTGAAATCTTTAACTATAATTAATTCGTCGACGAGCGGGTATTTCTTGTACATTATGGCATCTTTTTCTTTACAGATGCATACTGTTCGAAAACCTTCTTCTTTGGCACCCTTGAAAATGTTCAAGCGAGCTATGCGAGCCCAATGTGCCTATGGCTATTTTTTTCTGGTCGTATTTCTCTACTATTTTGCCGATGTCTTGGCTGGTTATCATGTTACTACTTCCGCAAGCCTGCCTTCCTTCACAGCGTGTTTGATTTCCATAGCAACTCGTCTGCCTGGTCCAACTTCAATGCCATACTTGTATTTCATGTATGGCGAAGTAGGTTCAACGCAGGGGCATCCTGGAACGCGAGGGCTAACGTCGAAATACGTAGAACTCTAAGTCTTTTGTTACTGCGCCTTGAAGCGCGAACAACCCAATCATTCCTGGCGGAAATTCTTTTTTGCAGGTATTAACGAATTTTTCTGCGGCGTCAAAGATTTTTTCTATTTGACTCTCACGCATGGTGGCGCCCATGTGACCGATTTCTATGTTTTGGGTTGGAATGTTTAGCTCTATTTGCTCTTGGGCAGGCAAATCTAAGATGCCGTCAAGGTCAGTTTGAATTCTTCTGTCAAAACCAAGTAGGTCAATTTCGTCGGTTAAGGGTGACCAGAAATAGGTTAGCGTTAAATTTAGCTCCGATAACATATTCCTCTATAACGGAGTTTTTCAGCGCTTCAGACGTTATAATGCCCTGCTTTATCGTTTTCTGAGCTGTCTTTTCATATTCTTCAGGAGATGAAGCATAGAAAAAGGCACGTTCGATTGCACGTTCCTTTTCTGGAACTTTGACTATCACTAAACGATCAATTTCGCTAGGCGACTTGAAAGTTTTCGGCGTTGCAATCCCCGCTTTCTGAAGCAGGTACAAGTTGGTTTCTGGGCGTGTTGCGTTCTTCGGTTCGCAGCATGGAGCGGTTACCCATCAAGGGCACAGCAAACTGTTTCTCTATTGCCTCATAACCAGCATAAACCTGAAAACGAGCGGTTAGGAACAAAAACTGTGTTCAGATCAACTAGTTTCTTAACAGTTTCTTCGCTTGTTATCTCTGAGAATTTATCAAGCATGATAACTTTATCAAAAACGTTTTTGTAGTATTTTGTGTATGTTTTGTCTCTGCCTTTTTGGCATACGACAACGGTTTCGTAAGCCTTCTTGTTTTGCGCCTGAAGCAATCTCAAGCGCTGAATGCGAACCTAAAACGCCAATGCGAATCTTCTTTTGGATTGTAATTTTTTATTACTTGTTTAATTTTATCTTCATCAACATGGTCATTCCTTCATGTAATCTTTGTACTTGGCTATTACATCCGCAAGCATGGGCGCATTAAACAATTTATGACCTGTCATTTCGTTTGCTGCTGCCATGTACATTTCGCTGATGATTGTTTTAAGTTTGGGGTCAAGTTTTGGAGGCTGCGATTTGCAGAGAGATTTCCAGTCTTGTATGCCTTTGGCTTCAGCTTCTTTTTTCGCTTGCTCCAAATCAGTGTACCAACTTGTTTTTTTGTAGAATTGCCTTGCGATTTCCTTGCTTACATGAACGCCCTCGTATGTGAATCTGCATTCATCAAGTGTTCCAACAACGTCAACGATCATGAGTTTTCTGTTTTCATCGAAAGCTAACTCTATTTTTCCATCCTCATTCTTTAAGCCAGCTTTCGAAGCCATTTCAGTTATGGTTTCATCCGCTTTAAGTAGAACCGCTTTGATTTCATCGAGTTCTTGATCGGTTAAGCCAGCGATTTTCTGTGCTTCCTGCCATGTTAACGTAGCGGTCGGTTTCTTCAAGTTTTGTGCTGACGTCAAATATGGGCTTGGCAAGTTGTTCGCCTGGTTTGGGATAGTGGTCTAAACCTAATTCTTTGAAGGTTATTTTTCCTTGTTCAAGCCGTCTTGAAAATGGATGAGCCTTCAGGCAAACCATTTCGATAGATTATTTCCAGAGGAATTAAACAGTTTTTTAAATCAGACGTATACATACTGTAATCATGAACTATTTTTCCGTCTAACGTACGCTTGTTTTGGGCTTGTAAACATTAACCAAATTGACTTCCATAACGCTTTCAGGCTGGTTTACCTCTTGAACTTGACGGCTTTTCCGTTTGCACCAACTAACCCTCGATAATGAGTCTTAACACCTTTGCTGTTCAAGCTGTTCAAAACAGTAAGCACCCATAAGGCAGAGGGCCGCTCCTTTAGCTGCTATGTGGTCTGGCATTTCGCCCCAATCAAAAACACTGTAGCGGTCGGAAAAATGGAATCTCCCGATACCCATGACTTCTTGAGTTGGTTTTTTGGATTACTTCGAGGTCTTTGACGCTGCCCATTTTAATTCCTCAATTATTGTTAGTTCTATCAGAGTTAGTGTATTTTTGCTTATATCGCTTTATCTCGAAAAAGGCATTAAAAAAGATTAATATCCGAAAAACAGGTTTTGATTCTTTTCTTCGTTTTGCTAAGAAAATTATTTGGGTGTATATTTTGGAGAAGAATAAAATCATTTCTGATTTCTTCTTTTATCGACTGAAAAAAAACTCAATTGGGCAAACATGGTTAAAATGAGGAAAGAAAAGTTGAATGGCAAGCGCTATTTTAGTTTCTTTACTGATTCATTGGCTTTTTCAAGCTGTTTCCTTTTTGAAGCCTGATACTCCTTAACATTCTGAGCAATGCCGCTATCTTCTAGTGCAAAGATTTTAGCGGTTGCAATTGCTGCACCTTCAGACTCAATTGTAACAACGGAGCCCACGCCACTTGGCACTCTAAGCGAAGAAAAAATATCTGCGCCATTGAAGGTTTCGGAGTAGGGTGGACATGCAATAACAGGTTTAGACGAGTTTGCATCGACAAAAGCGCTAAGGGCATTTGAGCGGCCGGCAACAGTTATATAAATTATTTTTTCGTTTTCGAATTCTTTGATTATTGCAAGAACATTCTCTGGGCTTTTATGTGCTGAAGCTACTCGAAATTCGTAACTGACTCCTAAAAGTTTGAGGTATTTGGCTATTTCACGGGAAAAATCCAAATCCCGTTCTGAACCCATAACAATAACTGCTTTTCCAGTTAACATAACAATTTTCACTGTAAATGCTAATTAAAAACTTGCTAATTAACATGACTTGCTTTCAGTTGTTGCAATGCATCAATCACATGTCTTTATTACATGATTTACACTGTTTGTGAATGTTGGTCTTATGACACATAGCGTTCAGCAGCCTAAAGAATTAGAGCTACTCAAGCAGTTAATTGGAGAATGGTCTGTAGGAATAGCCATGAAAACAAGTGACGAAAGAATTGTTTCTGGATGCGGTGAAATGACTGCTGTAGAAATCAGAGAGGTAGGCGTAAACTCAGAAATCGATACGCATATTGAGGGTTATGAAGATTACTACGAGAATGATGTTTGGAGCTTCGATGAGCCATCTGGCAAAGTTCATCTCTTCAGCATTACCTCAGAGGGTGATGTGCATGACCATGTTGGAAATTGGAATGATAGCAATGTCCTTGAGCTAAATTGGAGAGGAACATTTGAAGATCAAGAGCTAGAAGAAAAAATAATTGCAAAATGGTTAAGTAAGGACCAGGTAGAAATAAAAGAAATACATTCAGTCCTAAATGAAATAGTTCTTACAATTGATTATGTTTTCAAAAGAAAAGAAGTTTAACTCAGCAATTGATCCAAGATTTCTGCATATTTCTCTGCTGCAGCTTGAATTTCAACCGTTAAGCCTTCACCAAACTCCATACACTTTGGCTCAACTAACAGCAAAGCAATTTTTGCACCCGTGGCCTGCTTAATATAATCACAAAAAATTCTCAGCGGCAACAGATGTGTCGTAATGGCGGAGAAATCTGCTATTTCTTCAGCGTCAACTAGACGGGCTTCCCCAATATGTAAACCTAAAAAGGCAGCGTCAATTAACAACACATTAGTTGGCTCAAATTCCACTATTTCAGATAAATAGCTTTCTGGCACTGTTTCAGCTTCAATCAAAAGAACATTTTCTGGCAGCTTACCTTGTAGCTTTTGAATAATTTTTAGCCCTATGTCATCGTCTGTTCGAATTGGGTTACCGATGCCCGCCAACACAACCTTTCTTGCATCTTTGAACCAGTTTTTTAGGTCAGTTTTAATTGGGTCAGTCATTGAATTTCAATCGAAGAATATTGAAGTTAAAACCAGAAAAAGGTTACCCTTTCACCAAAGAAACATTCTAAGAGGCAAGGAGAGTTTTACACCAAGCCGTTATTTGCTTTCTACATTCTTCTTTGTTAGTCAATGGGTTAACTAAAGATATCTCGCCAAGGTAGTTACTGTTAGGCATTAATGCTTTTGTTTCTTCGATAGCTTGGGGTTTACTATTTCCTTGAGTGAAGAAAACTGCTACTTTTTTTCCTGACAAATCGTTTTTCTGGAGGTAGTTTATGATAGTGGGGGTCGGTCGACTAGCCCAAACAGGAGTTCCAACGATGATGAGGTCATATTCATCTGTTGACTGTCTATTTGAGGTTATTTTTGTTGATTTATCTTGAGCATCATTAAATTTATTGCTTAACAAGCTAAGGATTCTGGTTCGCCTGTTTTCAAAAACTTCGTGAATATCAGCGCCGATTTGCACTGCCATGGTTTGGGCAACCCACCGTGCATTACCAGTTTTAGAGTAAAAAACAATCAGATTCTTCAATAACAATCCCTACAACCAAGTTCTAGTCCGCTAATCAAGCACATATAAGTTTTTACGAGCACTATCCTGAGCTCCGTTAGTTAATGCCGAATAAAATGTAGCCCTAATTTGTTTTCTTGACTAATTGCGGTGCTTTTCGATGACTATCCCAAGCATGATGCAACGCTAAACCTGGATGAGGCAGAAGCATCCGCGGACCCGAATAACGCATTACTTTCTTGACTTTTTCTTTCATATCTGGGCGGTAGCAGTGAATTTTGCATTTTCCACAGGTGCTTTTTTTGTCTTGAAAAGGGCATTTGTCAAGGCGCATGAATGCGTATTCCTTGAATTCTTTGCATTCTGCACAAAGTTCACCGTTGGTGCCGTGATGTCCACTGCAATATGTTTCCACCATGTACCCAATGGTTTTCTTTTCACGTTTCATTCTTTTATGTTCTGGATTAGGTGGTTGAGGTTGCATGTTGAATTCCGCGCTTATAGAACAAATAGAGTAAATATTCACATAAGGGTTTACCCTAAAATGTTAGGGTTTTGAACAATCTTAAAACTATCTTTTGGTTGTCCACTAATCAGATAATGTTTTGCACCATGAGATGATTTGTTTTTCAGATTCCTCTTTAGTTTTCGACGGATTAATTAACGAAAGTTGTCCGATGCATTCAGAGTTTGGCATCAAAGCTTTAGTTTGTTCGATTGCGACTGGTTTTTTGCCGCCTTGGGTAAAGAAAACGGCAACCTTCTTTCCAGATAAATCATTCTTCTTGAGGTAAGTTACGATGGCAGGGGTTGGTCGTCCAGCCCAAACAGGGGTACCAACAACAATGAGGTCATATTCAGCAGGTGATTTTGTAGGGGGCAGATATTTTGGTTTCTTTACCTCGCCGTGCAGCAGATCCTCCTGTTAAATAGACAAGTGCCCCGCTTCGATTTTTTTGGTCAACTACTTCTTCCACGTCCGCTCCAACTTCTGCGGCTATAGTTTCAGCGACGAAACGTGCGTTTCCAGTTCGGGAATAATAAACAACAAGGGTCTTCAAATTTAATCACTGCCGATAAAGTTGTATTCAACTGGAATTGAATATAAAACTTGCTAAAGCATTAGACCAAGATTGAATAAAAGAAAAATAAAATTTGGCCCTTAATAAAAACGGGCTAATTAACGGCTAACAGAGCTTAATAGCTGTTTTTGGGCGTTGAAGACTTCAACTGTCAACGGCATTTGCCCGACTGCTGCGTGTGTTGCACATCCGAAGCATGGATCGTAGGCGCGGAAAGCCATTTCAACCATGTTTAGTATGCCTTGGTCAACTTTGCCGTTGTGGATTAAGCCTTTGGCTGCGTCACGTATGCTCATGCAGATTGCGGGGTAATTGTTTGTTGTTGCAACAATCATGTTTACGTCTGTGACGAGTGCCTCTTTGTCTAATGTGTAATGGTGGATGAGTGTGCCTCTTGCTGCTTCAACAATTCCGACTCCTTCTGTTGGTTCGCCAGGAGTGTTGCGGACGTTTGTGCTGGTAATTTCTGGGTCTTTCACTAGTTCCATAGTTCTTTCTGTTGCGTAGAGTAATTCGATTAATCGTGCCCAGTGAAATGCTAAGGTACTGTGGACTGGTTTGCCGCCTAAAGTCTTGTACATAACCTCGTATTCTGCCTGCGCAAGTGGTGTTGCCATTCCATCTGAAGCGTTTAATCGTGCAAGTGGACCAACACGGTATACACCGCTGTCTTTCCCTGCCACTTGTCCCTTCCAACCAACTGCTTTGAGGTATGGGAATTTGCTGTATGTCCATTCTTCAACGTGTTCGCCTATATGTTTTAGATAATCTTTTGATTCGAACTTGAGGAATTCTTTGCCAGATGGATCAACTACACGAATTTTGCCATCGTAGAAGTTAACTTTGTTGTTTTCGTCAACTGTACCCATGTAATAGGTTGGCATAGTGTAGGCTTGGCTCTTAATCATCTCAACGTATTTTGGGTTGCCTAAAACAATTTTATGGAAGATGTCTAAGGTGAATTTAGCAAAATCTACGCATGAAGCACCCATAGTTTCTATTTCTTTTCTGTTGGCTTCGCTTAGTGGTTTGCTGATTCCGCCTGGTAAACCACAGACGGGGTGGGTTGCTTTGCCGCCGATGATTTCAGTAATTTTTTGTCCGTAGGCACGGTGTTTTATGACTTCTGATGCAACTGGAATGCCGACTTTTTCGATTACACCTAAGATGTTGCGTTTTTCTGGTGGTGCGTCTGGTCCTACAATGAAGTCTGGTCCGCCAAGATAGTAGAAGTGTAATGTGTGATCGTAAATGAAGTAGGCGGCGTACATGAGTTCGCGGAGTTTCTTTGCTGCTGATGGGACTTCAACGTTGAATGCTGCGTCTAAAGCTTTTGTTGCTGCAAAATGGTGGGCAACTGGGCAGACACCGCAAATTCTTGTTGTCAATTGAGGCATAAGTTCAGCTCTTCTACCAATGCAGAATTTCTCAAAGCCCCTGAGTTCTGGAATCTTTAGGTATGCATTTTCAACTTCGCCTTGGTCATTTAGGAATATGGATACGTTTCCATGCCCTTCAAGACGAGTAATTGGATCTATAATTATTTCTTTCATTTTTTAATCACCTTTCGTTTCAAAATTGAAGCAGGTAAACTGTACATAAAGAATGTACCAACTGGATCTTTAACTTGACTGAGCAATTCTTCAATCTCGCTCTCTGTATATTTTACTTTGCCGGGTTCACCATCATACCCAAGTATTGAAGCTAAAGCAGATATCATTGCCGCACCTTGATCGGGCACATTTGGAGCTGGTCCGCCGCAACCTGTGCAGGGCATGTCAACGTTTAAGCATTGAGCGCCGCAGCCACTTCTGGTTGCAAGTCCCATGCAGAGTATGCCTTGTTCAAGGAGACATTTTTCTGGTTCAGGAGCTTTATCATAGACGCGATAGATTTTCTCGATTTTTTTGTTTTCCCGTTTTCTTGGGCATTCGTCGCATACTGCTTTAAGGGGTGCGAGGACTGAACCTTTTGGTGGTAGTTTGTTGCTTGCTATTGCATCTACTGCCGCAGCAATTAGTTTGACCGGTGGTGGACAACCTGGCAGATAATAATCTACATCTACTGTTTGGGCTAAGGTTTTTACAGTATCATAGAATTCTGGGATTTTGAGGGTGCCTTCTTTGACTTGGGTTTGAGTTTTAGGTGTTGTTGCCAGGGGATTGACGTTTGATTTATCTTTTATGTAGACTTGATCGAAAATTTCTTTCTTGTCATTTAAGTTTGCTAGTCCAGGTATGCTTCCTTGATGTGCGCATGAGCCGAAAGCAACAAGTGTTTTAGATTTTTCTCGAAGCACTTTCGCCATGTGTTCTTGTTCTGAGTTGCGTATGGAACCGTTGAAGAATGTGATGTCAATGGATTTTTCAGGCATGGCTTCGACATCTTTGTACTTGACATCGATTGCTACTGGCCAAAAGACAATGTCGGCTAATTGTACTACGTCAAGGATTTTTTCGTTTATGTCTAAGACGGCTATTTCGCAGCCGCCGCAACTTGCAGCCCAGTAAAAGGCTATTTTTAATTTGTTTTTGCTCATTGCTTGTTTACTTCCTCAGTTACTTGTTTTAGTATTTTTGACGCGTTAACTCGGAGTTCGTTGAAAGCTAATTCTTCCGCTGTTAAGCCCATTGCTAATCCGAGTAGTTGTGGGTAATGGAGGATTGGAATACCATAGGCTTCATTAAAGATTTTCTCTATTCGCAACTCGTTTGTATCATACATTATATGGCAAAATGGGCAAATCGTGATTAATGCTTGTGCCTCAACCATTTTTACGTGATTAAGCTTGTCTCTTGCAAGTTGTAACGCGATCTTATCGCTTACTCCTACGCTTGGGGCACCACAGCATTGGGTTTCGTCAATGTAATCAAGGCATGTGGCACCTGTGGCTTCTATTAGCATTTTTAATGTTTGTGGGTCTTCAGGATCGTCAAACCCGATATACTCTTTGGGTCTTAGAATGTGGCAGCCATTGTGTTCAGCGACTTTAAGCATTGTCAAAGGTTTTACAATGGATGCCTTAATTTTGTCTAATCCAATATCTTCCTTAAGCAGCTGAAGCAGATGCTTGGTTTCAATAGTACCTTTGAATTCCAAACCTACTTCTTTCAGGTGAACATTAATTTGTTCCTTTAGCGCTTTATCTTCCTTCAAGGTCTTATTGACTTTTTTTAATGTACCTGCGCAACCTGGACAAAGAGTGAGAATATTTAAGCCCGTTTGCTCTGCCATCGCCAAGTTTTTTGCTGCCAAAATAAGCATTGTTTCATGGCTTACTGGATCTAGTGGTAAACCGCAACAGTTGAATTCGGGCATTTCAACCAGTTCAACGCCGAGTTTAGCGAGGACTTTGCGTGCAGAAATCTCATAAGCGGAAACACGATATGGGACGGCGCATCCAAGGAAAATAAGGTATTTATTGCCCAGTTGGTTGTCCTCCCGTTGGTTTCTGGGCGTTTTCAACGAATTTTACGCCCTTGAGCACTTTTCGCACATTTTCAGCATTGCCTTTTGGTAGAGGTGGCAAACATTGGGATTCACGTTTTTTGATTCTTAATTCAGGAATCTTGTAGGCGTAACCTGACTCAAGTAGGCATACCATTTGATCTTTGAAAACTTGAGGCACACAACCGCTTTCTGCAGCCAAATTGCGAAAAACTCGTATGACATTGGCAACTTCTACGTCTTGTGGACAGCGATCCGTGCATGTAAAACAAGCTGCGCATAACCATAATGTATCGCTTTTGAGTACACGCTCTCGAAGGCCAAGTTGAGCCATGTGAATCAATGTTCTTGGACGGTAACTGTCACTGTATCTTGCAACTGGACAATCTGAAGTGCATGTTCCACACTGGAAACATTTAAGAATTTTTTCGCTTCCATGAATTTTAAGCAGTTCATACTTAAATTTCGGATCAAGTTCGGAAGCTTTTATTGGCTCTTTGCCTGATGGAGTTGTTGATGCTGTCTCAGTCACATAGATTCACTTTGACAGATAGGTAGCACTCTGCATGCTTATTTACTCCAAATCCCAAAGTCAAATACATAAAGGTTCAGTCAAACCTCAGGAGATTCTGCCATAACGAATGTGCATTTCTATGTGAAGATTATGAAAAATAAGCGGTTTTTTGTTAGAAGTTAGGGTTTATCTGCTGTAAAAATTTATTCACAAAGAAGCAGTTGGAAAAAGAAAAAAGGCTATCTAATTTTACGGTCGATTAGCAATCCATTTGCATCAAAAAGTTTTATGTCTAAGGGCATTTTGCCGATGGCGTGTGTTGCACAGGATAGGCACGGGTCAAAGGCTCGAATGACTGCTTCTACCCGGTTTAGCATGCCTTCTTCAAGTTGTTTTGCTTTAACGTATTTTTTAGCTACTTGCGTTACCGCCATGTTATAGGCGATGTTGTTGTGTTCTGTTGCGATTATCATGTTGTTCCAAGTGATAAGGCCTTGTTGGTCAACTTTGTAATGGTGGATTAAGGTGCCTCTTGGCGCTTCAGCCACACCCACGCCTTCGTAGTCGTTGACAAGTGCTTTTGATATTACGTGTTCAGATAGGATTTCTGGGTCGTTAAGTAGGTTTTTGGCGGTTTCAAGGCAGAAAAGCACCTCGATCAAACGTGCATAATGGTAGTGGAATGTGCTTTGGACAACGCCATTTTTGCCCATCTTTTTGAAATCCTTGAGCTCTTGGTCTGCAAGCGGTGTGCCACAGTAAGAAGCAACGTTAAGTCGGGCTAATGGCCCTACGCGGTAGGCACCGTCTGGGTAACCGACCGATTTAAAATATGGGAATTTCATGAAAGACCAGGGTTCAACTGCTTCCCCAATAAATTCACGGTATTTTGTTGGATCAACACATTCAGCAACTGTTTCACCGTTTTTATCCATTATCCGGATTTTGCCATCGTAGTGTTCAAGTCCCCCGTCTGAAGTCACTAAACCCATATAATAAGAAGGGAAATTTCCAAAGTTTTCGATTTCATCTTCAAACCCGTCAAGCATCTTCTTGAACATTGCCAAGGTTTTTTGTGTGCTTTCCAACGTGTCAGGCAGATAGGCTTGCAGGTATTCAGCTCTTTCAGCTGTAAGTGGCCATTTTGCGCCGCCTGGCAGTATCCATTCGCTTGAATGAATTTTTTTGCCAGCGACTTTCTCGATTAGTTCTTGACCGTATTTGCGGAGTTTTATGCCTTGCATTGCGAGTTCAGGGTTTTTTTCGATTAAGCCGAAAATATTTCTTTGGGCGGGGTCAGAATCAAAGCCCAGTAATAGGTCTGGTGATGAGAGGTGGAAGAAGTTTAAGGCGTGTGATTGGATTAGTTGCCCCATGTGCATGAGACGTCTTAGCATTATAGCTGTTTTTGGAGGGTTTACTCCGACGATGGCGTCGCATGCTTTGGCTGAAGCAA
Source organism: Candidatus Bathyarchaeota archaeon (assembly GCA_963798135.1). Classification (GTDB taxonomy): domain Archaea; phylum Thermoproteota; class Bathyarchaeia; order Bathyarchaeales; family Bathycorpusculaceae; genus Bathycorpusculum. The sequence continues at coordinate 120,419 of CAWCSI010000002.1, forward strand.
GCAGGTGGCTTACAGGACAGATGCCGCAGGATCTGGAAGTTATGCTTGGCATTTCATAAAATGGTCTACCCTCGGTGAATTTTTCAAAGCCTCTGAAATCAACCACTTTGAAAAGGGCTTCTTTTACTGAGTCATCATCGTTTAGCTGGATGGTTACTTGAGCGTGTCCTTCAATGCGCGTGATTGGGCTAATCAAGATTTTTTTCTCTAATTGTTTAACCATATTTTGATCTACCCTCCATGACTGGTGTTCTGCCAGCCAACAATTCAGTTAATACATAGTTAATCAGGTCAGCGTGTGGTGGACATCCTGGTATGAAAAATTCTACTTTAACAATTTCATGCAATGGATTAGCCTTGATGAGGAGTTTTGGCACTGCTGTCGGGATGGCTGCATTTAAGTCAGCAGGGTCTTTGTATGCCCTCTCCAAAACTGCTTGATCACTGTGATGCCATGAATTACGCAATGCTGTAACGTTTCCTGTTACAGCGCAGTCACCAAGCGAAATCAAGATTTTAGTTCTTGTCCTAACTTTCTTTAGCATCTCTAGCTGCTCTTCGTTTGCTACGGCGCCCTCGATAAGCGTGACATCTACATTTTCAGGGAATTCTTTCACGTCAGCGATGGGACTGTAAACTAAAGTTATTTTTTTAGCTAAATCAATAAGGCGTTCATCTTGGTCAAGGAAAGACATATGGCATCCTGAACAACCGCTAAGCCAAACCGTTGCAACCCTAACTTTAACGTTTTCAGTCATTTCCCTGTCCTCCGCATCATAATGAACTCTGCTATATCCTTGTTCTTAGTGTGGTCAATTGGTTCTCCTTCAATATAGATGGCGCCGACAGGACAAACTTTAGCGCATTTACGACAAGAAGTGCATGAACAGGAATCACTCCAGTTCTCATCAAGATCCATTATTACCTGAGTGTCTTTTCCTCTTAGTTTCAGGTCAAGAGTGTGAACGCCTTCAATTTGGTCGCAAACACGCACACAACGAGTACATAAAATACACCGATTGCGATCAATAACTAAAAAGTCATGTGTAGAATCAATTGGGTCGCAGCTCCAGTTTCGCTCAAACATGACATGATCGACTCCAAGTTGGTTTGCCAAGGCTTGTAGTTCACAGTGATCATTGGCTACGCAGACTGAGCATATGTGAGTTCTTTCAGCCATAAGCATTTGAATGACCATTTTGCGGTATTCTTTTAATTTGTTTGAATTTGTTGTAACTTCTATGTTTGGACCGACGGGTGTTGTGCAAGCGGGGAAAAGTCTGGGTGAACCGCTAACTTCAACAAGGCAAAGACGGCAGCCTCCGTAGGCGGTTAGACCTTCAAGGTTGCATAATGTTGGAATTATTATTCCGTTGTTTTTTGCAGCTTTTAGGATACTTGTGCCTTCTGGAACTGTTACTTCAATGCCGTCAATTGTGAGTTTAACATCTAAAATGGGTTTGACATCTATAGAGGTCAACGTTTATTGTTCCTCCTTCTTTTGTCTGAAGCATTTACCTGCGTCACATTTCTTTTCGACTATATGTTTAATGTATTCGTCTTTGAAGTATCGAAGTGTGGTTATGACTGGGTTTGGCGCAGTTTGTCCAAGACCACAAAGGCTAGCGTCTCTGATGAAAACTCCTGATTTCTCTAAAGTGCTGATGTCCTCCATTTTTCCGTTGCCAGTTGTAATTTCGTTGTAGATGTCTTTGATTCTGGCTAATCCTGCTCTGCACGGAGTGCATTTGCCACATGATTCGTCAATACAGAATTCGGTGAAAAATCGTGCTGTGTCAACCATACATGATTCGTCATCAAGAACGACAATGCCACCTGAACCCATGATTGCTCCAACTTTTGTTAGTGAGTCATAGTCAACTGGAATTTCAAGAAAAGTCTCAGGTAGGCAACCGCCTGAAGGGCCACCGACAAGCACTGATTTGAATTTGTGTCCTTCTGGAACGCCCCCGCCGATATCAAACACTACTTCTCTGAGGGTAATTCCCATAGGAACTTCAATTAAGCCTGGATTATTGACTTTGCCTGTTAATGAGAAGCATTTGGTTCCACTACATTTTGGCGTTCCCATTTTTGAGAACCATAAGCCGCCGTTTTGTATGATTAGCGGTATGTTGGCTAGGGTTTCAACGTTTTGTATAAGCGTTGGTTTTTGATATAATCCAGAGTTTGCTGGGTATGGCGGACGAGGACGAGGCATTGCTCTGCGACCTTCGACAGACGCAAGGATAGCTGTTTCTTCCCCAGCCACAAATGCACCTGCGCCGAATCGTAGTTCAAGGTCGAACTTGAAGTTGGTTTCCAAAATGTTTTCGCCTAAAAGCGTCATTGATTTTGCTTGAGCGATTGCTTTTTGTAATGTTTGAATAGCTAAGGGATACTCGGACCTAATGTAAATGTAGCCTTTTCCTGAACCAACGGCATAGGCGGCGATAAGCATGCCCTCAATAATCGCATGAGGGTCAGCTTCAGCTAAAGTTCTGTTTGCGAAAACTCCTGGATCCCCTTCATCTAAGTTGGCAACAATGTATTTGGGAGAACTGTGTGCTCTTGAGACTAAGGTCCATTTTTGTCCAGTTGGGAACCCTGCCCCGCCTCGACCTCTTAGACCGCTACTCATAACTTCGTAAATTACTCCTTGGGAAGTCATGGTTGCAAGACATTTGGCTAAAGCAGCGTAGCCGCCAACAGAAATATAATCTTGAATTCTTGAAGGATCAATTTTTCCTGCGTTGCGTAACACAAGCCGATGTTGCTTTTGGAAGTATGCTTGGTTTTTGTAGAGCATATCTTTTACGGGTAATCCTAAAACTATGTGGTCACGAACTATTTCTCGGACTCTTTCAGGAGTAACGCTTTGGTAGAGGTAATCACCAGGTTCAATTAGAACGACAGGTGCAACTGAGCAGGTACCTATGCAACCTGTACGGGCAACTTTGCATTCGTTTTCTACACCAAATTCCTTAACTGCATCCTCGAATGCTTTAAGAACTTTAAAGGCTCCGAAAGGAACGCAACCGCTTGAGCAGCATACGTTAATTCGGTATTTGTAACCTCTTTGAAAATCAAGTTCTTGCTCAGTTATTTTTTGAAGATCAGCTAGTTTCAGTTTTGACCCCTCCAAGAACATTTTTGATTTTTTCTATCACTATTTCTTTTGTTGCTTTGCCAATCACTTCGTCATCAACAACAATGTTAGGTGCCATAGCGCAAGCACCTATGCAGCGCGTAATAAGCAAGGAAAGTTTCCCATCCGCGGTGGATCCTCCGCGTTTAAGGTTAAACTCGCTTTCGACTGCTTCCATGATTTGTTCAACATCTCTTACGTAACAGGCAGTTCCTAAGCAACCAGTAACTACATGTTCTCCTGGTTTTCTAAGCTTAAAAAAACTGTAAAAGGTTGTAACACCAAAAACGTGACTCGGTGGAAGATTCAGTGACTCAGAAATATCCATAAGCAAATCTTTATCTAAATATCCATAAATTTCTTGGGCGCTATGCAGTACTTCTAAAAGAGCGCTCCCGTGATAATTATGTTCTTTAAGAATTTTTTCCAGCATTAAACGACGTCTGTCATCATCTTTTGCCAAGAACCATTATCCTCCGATAATGTGCTTCTAAGGCTTAAAGAGATTCGAGATATAAAAGGTTAGAGTGGCAGAAATATTTCTTTTTTTAGACTAATTGTTTCTAAAATTAACAATATTTAGAGTTAAGCCCTTTATTATGCATTATTTGTGAGTAAATATAGAGGAAAAAAAGAATTCTTAAAATGGAAAATAATTATGCAGGTGTAGCTTCTGGAGATTGGGGCTGTTGAGTTACTTTTTTTGTTTCCGTGACAGATATTTCTTGTTTCGGTAGATCTTTTGGAGGTTCAGGTAATGATTTTTCTATGAAGCATCTGCTATCAATGTCTTCGCCTTTTAAGTTAAGCGATGCCTTGACTGTGCCATCTTTGAGATATTCAATATTGAAGCCCATTTTCTTGGTTAGACTTAAAGCTCTATAATTGTCTGGTAGCATGATTGCGTATACGTTTTCTACACCTTTTGCTTTAGCTATATCAAGTGCGTAATCAACCATTTTTGTTCCTAAGCCTAAACCTTGCCAATAGTCGCTTACAATGAAAGCCATTTCGCTGCTTCGCCCATCTGATTCAACGCTGACGCGGGTTACACCGAGGATTTTTCTTTTTCCGTTTTCAACCATTTCGGAGACAATTGCGACTTCTCTGTCATAGTCAACGTTGCAGTATCGAACTCGTACTTCGTGTGGTGTGTCTTTGAGCATTTGGAAGAATCGGTATCGGATTGATTCTTCTGAGAAGCTTTGGAACATTTCTAGCCACATGGGTTCATCTTCTGGTTTTATGGGTCTTAGCAGTACTTCTTGTCCGTTTTTTAGTTGCCACAAAACCTCTTGTCCTTTTGGGTAGGGGCTAATCACCATGTGTTCGTGTGGTTCAAATTTCTTGCAAACAGAATCTTTGTCAATTACTATGCGTGCGTCAAGTATGCATGCGTCTTTTTCGTTTATTAAAAGTGGGTTGATGTCTATTTCTTTTATTTGTGGAAAATCAACAAGTAGTTGAGAGAACAGCAATAGAGTTTCGTCAAGCTTTTTGAGATCGACTGGGGTTGAACCGCGGTATCCTTTTAGTAAACGGTAAACTTTTGTTTCTTCTAGCATTCGGTGAATTAGGGTTGTATTTAGTGGTGGAAGCCCAATGGCATAGTCTTTGAAAAGTTCTACTCCGACACCGCCCATACCGAACAATATTACTGGACCGAAAACAGGATCAGTTTTTCCACCTATGATTATTTCGTGTCCTTTCTTTTCAATCATTGGTTGAACGGTAACACCGATTATTTGTGCGTTTGGATTGTAAGCGGTTGCCCTTTGAATTAAAACTTCAAAAGCCTCTCGAACTTCAGCGGGGGTATTTATATTTAGAATTACTCCGCCCGCATCAGTTTTGTGAACGATTTGTGGTGACAGAATTTTTAGCACAACTGGAAAACCCATATCCTGCGCAAATGTAACTGCTTCTTCCACGTTGTTAGCAGCTGCGGTTCTTACGATTGGAAAATTATAGTATTTGAGTATTTTTTTAGCTTCATCTTCAGTTAAAATTTCCCGTCCATCAAATGCCGCATTTCTCAATATAACCATGATTGGGCGTTTTGGTGGTGAAGCATCAAGAGGCAATTCTTCGGGAGTTTCATACAAGAGATCAATGTTGCGTTGGTACTCATTCATGTACATGTACGTTTTGATTGCTTGTTCAGGTGTTGAATATGTTGGGATATTATTTGCATTTAGTATAGTGTTGGCTTCTAGCACTGCTCCAAAACCCATAAAAGAAGTCAAGATCGTTTTGTTTTGATAACTTTTGTTTCGCACTAATTCAACGATATTTTTTGCGATTTCAACCGATTCTGAAACTGCTTGTTGGGTAAAAATAATTAGAATTCCATCAATATTTTCGTCGTTAAGACAAGCTTCAAGCGCAGCCTTATAACGTTCAGATTTAGCATCACCCAAAACGTCAATTGGGTTCCCATGGCTCCAGAAAGGAGGCAACACCGCATTAAGTGAATCGACCGTTTTTTGGCTAAGCTTGGCCAATTTGCCTTTTGCACCTATCAAAGCGTCAGTTGCCATTACACCTGGTCCACCAGCGTTAGTTATTATGGCAAGTCTTGGACCTTTTGGCAGAGGTTGTGTTCCTAAAACTTCAGCTGAGTTAAATAAATCAGCAATTTCACTGACTCGGACTACACCAGCTCGTTTGAAGGCCGCATCGTAAATGTCGTCTTCACCAGAAAGCGAACCCGTGTGGGAAGCTGCGGCTTTCGCGCTTTCTGCGAATTTGCCTGATTTAACAACAATTATAGGTTTGGTTCTTGCAAAGTGCCTCGCTGCACTCATAAACTTGCGTGCTTCTGTGATACCCTCTACATACATCAATATGCTTTTGGTTTTTGGGTCTGAACCAAAATAATCAATTAGGTCGCCAAAATCAACGTCTATCATTGAGCCGACTGAAACGAAATTGCTAAAACCGATGTTTTCATGTATTGCCCAGTCAAGAATTGCTGAACCTAAAGCGCCACTTTGAGAAAGAAAAGCAACATTTCCCGGTTTTGGCATCTTGTCCAAAAAAGTCGCGTTTAGATTTGCTCTTGGGCGGATCATGCCTATGCAGTTTGGACCGATTACTCTAATTCCATATTTTTTGGCGACTTCAACAATTTTTTCTTCCAAAGCCTTTCCTGCGGATCCAGTTTCTTTGAAACCGGCAGAAACGATGATTACGCCTTTTACATTTGCCCGTCCACATTCTTCCATGACATCTGGAACGGTTTTTGCAGGCGTGGCGATCATGACTAAATCAACGGGCTCTGGAATCTCGTCGACTGTTTTGTAAGTTTTAACTCCCAAAATCTCTGGCTTTCGGATGTTTACAAAGTATACTTTGCCAGCGAATCCCATTTGGGTAAAATTCTTAACAATTGCGTAACCCACTGAACCTTCGGCGTCGCTAGCTCCGACTATAGCTACGTTTTGAGGGTCGAAGATCTTATCGAGATTTAATGTTCCCATTGATGTTACCTTCTGAATATTCGTCGTATGTAACGAGATAAATTAAGCTTATTGTCTTCTTTAATTGTTTTATGGAGCACAAGTTAACAAAAAACCTAATGTTTAAAGAATTAGCAGTTGTTTGGAGAAACTGAAACTTTTTCTTACTGGAAATATTTTTTCATTTCATCGAGGGAAAGAACAGCAATACCGTTAGCGGTTAACATTTGCTCTGCTTTTTCAACATTGCTTGTGCGTAGTATTAACGCAACTTTGCCGTCAACGTGGATAGCTGATGAATAAGCATATTCTATGTTTATGCCACCGTCGCCTAAAATCTTCGTTATTTTTGAAAGTGTTTCTTGAGCGGATATGAAGATAGCTGTTACTTCGGTATTTTTCTTTGATTTGGCAAGATTAAAGTCAGCGTCTTCAAGGAACTTAGTTGCTTTCTGGGGTTCTTCAGTTATTAATCGTACTAAACCGAACTCGCCTGCATCAGCGATTGAGAGCGCAAAAACTTTTAGTTTGTTTTGGTCTAGCTTTGACATTACATCAAAAAGGGATCCCGGATGATTATCCAGAAAGACACTTACTTGAGTTACAGGCAAATACAATACCCGTATTCCAATTGTGTAAAACGATATTTAACTTTAACCAAAGTTTAATTCTATCAAAATTTTTTGTTTCTTAGGACTTAAACCGCCTAATGTATCAAATGGTACACGAATGATATAATTTGTAACATAAAAGTCACAATATTTAATAGTTCTCGCAATCCATAGAAAGAGTAATTCCTAAAAGTGAAAAAAATGATTAACCCAACAAGTTTAAGCCTTCAAAATAAGGATAACAAAGCCAAATGTCCAGACTGCGATTCAGAACTCAATGTTCCAAACGATGTAGAAAAAGGGGAAATTCTGAGCTGTCCTGGTTGCGGTCTTGAACTCGAAATCAAAAAAATATCAAACGGAGGAGGATGCATAGAGCTTCAAGAGCTAATTATTGAAGGCGAAGATTGGGGCGAATAATAGTCCCGCCGAATTTCCTTTATTTTTGTAAAGACTTTCCTTATTTTTTTATCGTAATTTTGAACTATATATTTGCAGATACAAGATTAAAAAAGTTTGATTATTGGACTTAAGCTTCATCCAGATGGTCTTTTGAAGAAATCTTTTAAGTAAAACAATATTTTCCCAAGCTTTATATTTGCACTTGGAATTATTGCTTGCTAATTGGAGAATAGCTGATTTGCTAAGGTGCACCGAAGTCTCAAAGCAGTTTGGCGGACTTCAAGCATTAAAAAAAGTAGATTTCACAGTAAACAGCAACGAGATAACTGGCCTGGTCGGCCCCAACGGATCAGGCAAATCCACCCTTCTAAACCTAATAAGTGGAGTTTACAATCCAGATTCAGGCAAAATCATGTTTTTAGATGAAGACATCACTAAATTGCCTCCATACAAGATATGTGCCAAAGGCATTACAAAAACAGCTCAGACTGTGCAATCTTTTCCAGAAATGACAGCTGTAGACAACGTTTTAACAAGCGTACTTTTTAACCAGAAAAAATCAGAAATCAAAATCAGCCCATTATCTAAAGCTCAAGAATTATTGGGTTTTGTTGGATTGAGCCAAGAAAAATTTGGAGTGGAAGCAAAAAATCTAAACGTTGTTGAGCTAAGGCGAATACAACTTGCAAAGGCTTTGGCAACAAATCCTAAACTGCTCCTTTTAGACGAGTTGTTAACGGGTTTAACTCCCCCGGAATGTGACGAAGCCATAAAACTTATCAAACAAATTAACAAACAAGGGGTAACTGTTCTCATAGTTGAGCATGTTATGAGGGTAATCATGGGATTGTGTGACCGTGTAGTTGTTTTGCAACATGGTGAAAAAATCTGCGAAGGAACACCTCAGCAAGTTTGCGCGGATGAAACTGTGGTGAAAGTATACTTGGGCAAAAAATTCACCTTTAACGAGGATGAGTAAGCATGTTGGAAGTTGAGAACGTTTCGTCTTCATATGGCATGGTGCAAATTTTGCGAGACGTAACTTTCAAAGTTGAAGAAAAAGAAATCCTTAGCATCATTGGTCCCAATGGCGCTGGAAAAACCACTCTTGCCAAAACAATTATGGGTTTTTTGCATCCCAAAAATGGATCAATCAAGTTTAAAGGCGAAAACATCGAGAAAATGCCAACATATGAAATAGTTAAAAAAGGTCTAACGATGATTCCTGAAGGAAGAGAAATCTTTCCAAGAATGACCATTGATGAAAACCTGAATCTGGGCGCCTACATAATAAAGGATAAGGCTAAAATTAAGGAGACAAAAGAAAAAGTTTACCAGATTTTTCCAGTCTTAAAAAAGAAAGAAAAAGCGTTAGCGCAAACTCTTAGCGGTGGAGAACAGCAAATGCTGGTTATATGTCGAAGCCTGATGTCTAATCCTCAGCTCTTGATTCTCGATGAACCATCCTTGGGTTTGGCGCCAATAATTGTGGAAAAAGTGTTAGATACAATCCGCACTATCAATGATGAAGGGGTTACTGTTGTGCTTGTGGAACAAAACATTCATGATTCATTAAATGTTGCGGATAGAGCCTATGTTTTGGAGGAAGGAAGAATCATTCTTGAGGGAAAAAGTAGGGAACTTTTATCTAATAGTCACATAAAAGAAGTGTATTTAGGGCTTTGAAAAAAGAGAGGGAAAAACGTTGACCGGCAAATACTGGAACGAAAAAATCGAAACCATGCCTACTGAAGAAACGAAAAAGCATCAGCTACAAAAGCTAAGAGAACAGGTCAAACATTGTTACCTAAACAGCAGTTTTTATAAGAAAAAATTTGACAGCGTTGCATTAAAACCTGAAGACATCCGGTCACTTGATGACTTAAAGAAAATTCCTTTTACAGTAAAAGCTGATTTAAGAGATAATTACCCGTTTGGCATGGTCGCCGTTAAATCTGATGAAATATGCGAGATTCATGCTTCAAGTGGAACAACTGGAAACCCAATTGTTGGCGCTTATACAAGAAGTGACTTGGATGCTTGGCAAGAATTAATGGCAAGATCTATCTATACAGCAGGCGGTAGACGACAAGACATCATTCACATCGCTTATGGTTATGGATTATTTACTGGTGGCATGGGCTTCCATTACGGCGCTCAAAAAATTGGAACCAAAATTATTCCAGCAAGCGGCGGAATGACCCAGCGGCAAATAAAACTTATGAAAGACCTAGGCGCTACAATTTTAGCATGCACACCAAGCTTTGCGGTTTATTTAGCTGAAAGCATGATTGATGAAGGTGTTGACCCAGGTAAAGACCTCAAACTTAAAATGGGAATGTTTGGGGCAGAACCATGGTCCGATAAGATTAGAGAAAGAATCGAGAAAGACTTGGCAATAGAAGCATTTGATGTTTACGGGTTAACTGAGCTTTGTGGTCCGGGCGTTTCTGTTGAGTGCCCTCAGCATAATGGATTGCATATTGCTGAAGACCATTTTATTGTGGAAACTATTGATCCCGACACTGGCGAAGTTTTGCCAGCTGGAGAAGAAGGCGAATTAGTCTTCACAACACTGAGCAAAACAGGTTTACCCATGCTTAGATACAGAACTAGAGATATATCGAAAGTACAAGCGGAAAAATGCTCATGTGGACGCACACACGCCAGAATGATGCGAGTCCAAGGAAGATCAGACGACATGCTGATAATTCGAGGAGTAAACGTTTTCCCCTCACAAATAGAATTTGCAGTAATGTGCTTCTCAGAACTGGCCACTCAATACCTAATAGTTCTCGACAGACCAGGAGCCTTGGACACATTTGTCGTCAAGGTTGAATTATCCGATAAAGCAGCAAAAAACGATTCGCTTGATAAGAATGCATTAAAAAATAACATCCAAAAACAAATTCACATTGTAACTGGTATATCTGCCGATGTCGAAATTGTAAAGCCAGGCGAACTTCCAAGAACAGAGGGAAAAGCACAAAGAGTGCTAGATTTACGCAAAGGCAAAATGTAAGGATACAAATTATGACTTCCAAGATTGCTGTAGATAAGCCGGGCAGTTTTGCCTTGCTAAACGGCGACGAAGCTGTTGCGAGAGGGGCATTGGAAGCCACTGTTAAAGTTGCAGCGTCTTACCCTGGAACGCCAGCTACTGAAATTTTGGAAACTCTTGCTGAAGTTGCAAAAGAATTCGGGGTTTATGCGGAGTGGAGCGTTAACGAAATTGTTGCGGCAGAAGTTGCTGCGGGCGCTTCAATGACAGGCGTTAGAGCCATCGTTTCAATGAAACATGTTGGATTAAACGTTGCTGCTGATGCTGCCATGACTTTAGCGTATACTGGAGTTGAAGGCGGATTGGTGTTTGCAGTCTGCGATGATCCAGCGTTGCACAGTAGTCAAAATGAGCAGGATACCAGGTTTTTTGCTGTTCACTCAAAGTTACCATTGCTTGATGCGGGTAGTCCTCAAGAAGCTTTGGATATGGCTAGGGAAGCTTTTGAATTAAGTGAAAAATTGAATTTGCCAGTTATTTTGCGTCTAACAACCAGAGTTGCTCACGGAAAGTCAAGAGTGAAACTGGGCGAGTTCAAAAAAATCAAGCGGAAAGTTGAGTTTGATAAGAAAGGTTCAAAATGGGTAATGGTGCCTTCAAACGCTATTCGCCAACACAGAGTTTTAGAAGGCAAGTTAGTTGAAGCAAAAAAAATTGCTAACTGTTCAAGTTTCAATATAGTTGAGGATAATAGATGTGAGATAGGTATTGTTGGAAGCGGAGTGGGCTACTACTATGCTCGCTCAATTTTGGATACCAAAAAGTTTTCTTGGCTAAAACTGGGCTTTGTTCACCCGTTTCCAGAGCAGATAGTTAGGGATTTTGCGTCAAAAGTTAAGAAGCTCATAGTTATTGAAGAGTTAAGACCCTATCTTGAGGAAAATATTCAACGGTTAGGCCTACAAGTAATCGGCAAGAACCAGTTAGGCTTAGAAGAGATCGGAGAATTAACCCCTGACAATGTACGCCGAGCCTTTGCAAACATCAACTTAACTGACAAAGCTGAACCACCGCTAAAGTTGGATTTGCCGCCAAGACCTCCCGCCCTTTGCCCTGGGTGCCCTCACAGAGCATTCTACTATGCGTTAAACATGGTTAACCAGCATGTTAACTGTGACAACGAAAAATGTGTCGGCTGCGACATATGCGAATACGTTTGCTCTTATGAAAAAGAAAAAGTATTCAACCCCCTTAAATCTAGAATACGCTCCGTAAGAATCGGTCAAACATTTAACAACGCTGTAACCTGCAAAGCATGCAAAGATGCACCATGTATCATTGCTTGTCAAGAAAAAGCAATTATGCGACATGATGAAACAGGCGCCATTTTAGTTGATGAACAAAAATGCAACGGCTGCGGTTGGTGCATAGAAAGCTGCGTATATGGCGCAATCACGGTGCATCCAACCACACGCAAAGTTATCATTTGCGACACTTGCAACGGCGACCCAAAATGCATACCCACCTGTCCAGAAAGCGCGTTGAGCTTAATTGGAAAATCAGATGACAAAATTGTTACAGGCGACATCGGCTGCTATACGCTAGGTGTTTTGCCACCTGTAAACTCAGTTCAATCATGTCTATGTATGGGTGCCGGAATTTCGCAGGCTGCAGGTATGGTTCATGCAGGTGTAAAAGAGAAGGTTTTTGCAGTTATTGGCGACTCCACTTTTTTCCATGCAGGAATGCCTGGGCTGCTAAACATTGTGTACAACAAGGCTAACGTCTGTGTAATTGTTATGGATAACAGCACTGTGGCTATGACGGGTCATCAACCAACGCCAAGTACTGGAAAAACTGCAATGGGCGCTGACGCTAAAATTACTAGAATTCAAGATGTTGCAAAAGGAATTGGCATTGAAAAAGTAGACGTCGTTGATCCCTACGACATCTTAGCCACAACAGAAGCAATTAGAAAAACTTTTGATTACAATGGTCCCTCAGTTATTATCTCGCAAAAACCATGCCCGCTTTTGATTGAGAGAGGAAAGCCTCGTGAAGTTTTAGAAGAATGCAACGGTTGCGGAGTATGTGTGAAAGCTTTTGGGTGCCCCGCCATCTCATTGTCAAGCGACCGCGCCGACATAGATGCGACTCTTTGCTATGGATGCGGCGTATGTGAAAAACTATGCCCATTTGAAGCCATTAGGAGAAAAGAAAAATGAAACTGGACATAGTTTTCAGCGGCGTTGGTGGTCAAGGTGTCGTGGTTTTAAGTGATATTTACTGTGAAGCCGCAATGTTGGATGGTTTTGATGTTGCGAAGGCAGAGATTCATGGGATGGCTCAGCGAGGTGGGTCAATCGTTGCTTTCGCAAGAATCGGTGACAAGGTTGAGTCTCCGCTGATTGAAACTGGAAAAGCGGATGTTTTAGTTGGGTTTGAAATTCTTGAAACCGCAAGAGCACTCCCTATGTTGAAAAAGAATGGTAATGTAATTGTTAACATGAAGTTTATTCAGCCAAGCTGCAGTGTTTCAGGGGCTAAACCTAAGAAAACAGAAGAATTAATGCAGATTCTGCGGTCAAAAGCTAAAGTTCACGAAGTAAATGGTGCAGAAATAGCTACTAAATTGGGAAATCTGCTGGTTGTCAACACTATTCTTCTGGGAGCATTATCGGCGCTTCCAGAGATTCCCATCAAGCAAGAGGCATTCGAGCAAGCCATAGCTGGTAAAATTAAAGAAAAATATGTCAATTTAAACATCAAAGCGTTCCAGCTGGGCAAAAAAAGCGTGTTATGAGTTAATTTTATTAGCAAATAGTTGGGATATAGCAAAGAAAAGTGAGAGATGTATAATTGCAAAAGAAAATACTAGCAATAATTGTAGTAGCAATAATTATCGTTGCAGCAGTTGCAGCAGTAGAATTAACACCTCAATCAAAAACACCTTCAACAGCACCAAGAAACATAGTGATAGGCTTAGTTGCGCCAGTATCTGGATCACCAGTCGGAGTAGACATGCAACGCGCAGCGGAGATGGCTATGGACGAAATTAACAATGCAGGTGGCGTTTACGTTTCTAGTATGAATGCTCATAGTAAATATTACTTTAGTAACCGCTGACACAAAGGGCGATGCTCCAGCCGATGCCAAGACAGCCGTAACCCAATTAGAGAATACAAACCCAGTAGACTTATTCATTGGCGGATATGGAAGCGCTGGGACTCTTGCCGACGAAACAGTGGCTATACAAAACCGCATTCCTTTCATAATAACCGGTGCATCAAATGATCTTGTCACAAGAAGAGGGCCACAAGGCAACTTTGGCGGTTTCGGACAAACAGGCACGTACAGCACAAATGACACAACAGGAATGAGCTACATTTTCCACTATTGCACCACAACGTACGACTACACCAAGACAGTAGACAACTTCTTCGCAGAAGTAATGAAGCCGATAGTAGCAGCCAACCGAAACTTTAGCCTCGCAATACTTTACAGAAATGACGCATTTGGACAAGGCGTTGATCAAGCGACCAAATACTGGATACAGAACGAAAGCTTACCAATTACCGTAGTTTCCGACAGAGGTTATACAGCTGGTGAAACCGATTTTACAACTGATCTTAAAGTTGTTCAACAATCGAACCCAGATGCCGTATTTATCGCTGAAAACCCTAACTTGACACCGCTAGTTATTCAGCAGGGATGGAGCACTGTTGGATTGAAAACTGTTTACGTAGCAGTTGAAAACAATCAAGATCCGCAATTCTATAATTTATTAGAAGGCATGGGCAACGGAATAGGCGACGGTCAACTAATGGAATCAAAGATGGATCCCTTTATGGTACCCTCATACAGTACAGCGGTCGGAACTTACTCAAGTAAATTCAACCAGACATATGGCGTTGCACCAGGAATGATGGGCGCTGATACCTATGACGCATTCTACATCGCTAAAGCAGCAATCGAAAGTGCAGGAACACTTGATAAAGCAGCTGTACGGCAAGCAATAGAAAACACTAACCTACCAGATAGTCTCATACTAACGCAAACAGGCAAAATACAGTTCAGCACAAGCGTTAACTATCATGAGATACAGCCGATAACCTTCATGGAGCAACTTTCCGCAAACTCAGCGACTAACAAGATGCAGTCCCAAATAATCTGGCCATCAAGCGCTGGAAGCTTAAGCAACTTTAACCAAACCACGTTCACCCTTCCAACAGGATACATTGCTGGAAAGTAAAAAATATTCATTTACTTTTTCTTTTTTTGTTAATAATCTGATACTGATATGTTTTAAATACTTAAGCGAGAAATAGTTGTGCCAATTACCGCTAAGTCATAAAAATGAGGAAAAATTTGACATGTTCGTTACCGCATCTACTATCATTTTTACATTAATCTATGGGGTGGCAATTGGATGCGTTTACATGTTGCTTGCAACTGGATTGAACGTTATTTTTGGCGTTATGAAACTTGTGAATTTTGCTCATGGGCAGTTTCTAATGATAGGTGCATTTGTAGCTTGGGCAATCTCGGTTGCTGTTGGAGTTAACGCATATGTTGCAATTCTTATTTCAATAGGTGTCGTCGCAGCTATTGGCGTTGTTGTTCAACGGTTTACTTTTCGAAAGGTTCTTGGCACCGACAAGTTAAACGAAATTTTTGTCAGTCTCGGGTTAATTTACATCTTTGAAAACGCTGCGGTGCTTATTTGGGGAAACGGGTCTCAACGAATTGTTAGTCCTTTAAATGGTTTAAGTGTAGATTTACAAAGCATTACGATTAGCTATGATCTGCTGGTTGTCGTCGGTGCCGTTGCAGCTATCCTCGTTGCTTTTGGTCTTTTAATGTATCGAACAAAAATTGGATTAGCTATGCGAGCGACAAGCCAGATTAATCAAGCAGCCATGCTTATGGGAATTAATGTGGACAGAATTTATTTGTTTACCTTTACTTTGGGCTCAGCACTAGCGGCAGCGGCTGGAGGATTATACGGAGTGCTCTACACATTCAATTATCAAAGTGGAGAATTGCCAACAATTATTGCTTTTGCAGTTATCATTCTTGGTGGTTTAGGAAGCATACGAGGAGCCATAGTTGGCGGCTTATTGTACGGTATTGCGGAGCAAATGGCAACTCTGTTTCTTGGGGGAATCTGGTCAAGCGCCGTTGCATTCGCCTTGCTAATAGGTGTCCTAATTATAAGACCTAAAGGGCTATTTGGCGAAAAAGGAGAATGACATGCTAAACAAACAGAAAATGAGCACTGTGGTCAAATCGAAGAGCTTCCAACTTTTCCTAATCGCCACTGCAATTTTGATCTTGATTCCAATTTTCATTCATAATAGCTTTTTCCTTTTCGTTTTTACGCTCATATTCATTTTTGGGATTTATGCGTCAAGCTGGAATTTTTTAGCTAATTCAGGGCAAGGATCCCTTGGTCACGCTGTGTTTCTAGGGATCGGCGGTTTTGCCTCAGCCATAATCGGCACCAAAATATCAGTTGCCTTAATTTCCGCTTCAGGCGCTTATACGATGCCGATAGGTTTCCTATCGGCGCTAATTCAAGTCCTTGTGATTCTAATTGGCGGCTTGCTTTCAGCGGGAATAGGCTTATTGATTGGATTGGCGTGCGTACGGTTGAAGGCGTGGTATCTTGCAATTGTTACTTTTGGGTTCTCAGTGATTGCAGCAACGCTTTCAAGCCAGTTTGATTCCATTACAAATGGGATAAATGGTTTTCCGCCCGCAACCTTAGTGCCAAGTGGCTACCCATTTTATCTTTTGGTAATTATTTTCGCGGTCATTTCAATTTCAGTGATGTACATATTAATGAAATCGCGAATGGGTTTGGCTTTCAGAGCTATCCACGGCAACGAAGCTGAGGCAAGGATGATTGGGATTAACACGGCAAAATACAAGCTCATAGCCTTTGTTATCAGCACGTTTTTTGCAGGCGTCGCTGGTGGATTGTATGTTTATTTCTATGGGTTTGTTGATAACTCCATTTTTTCGGCAAGTAACTCGTTTACGCCTCTAATAATGACCGTTATCGGCGGCTTAGGTACAGTAGCAGGTCCTATAGTAGGCTCAATTATATTCACCTCAATCGCGCAAATTCTCTCAACTCAAAACGTAACACAAAGCCTGAACAATTCACTTGGTTCATTCTTCCCCAATGCGGGTTATGTTGGACCACCTTTGACCTACCTGTTTATAGGGGTAATTCTAGTAGTAATCGTGATTTTCTTCCCCAAAGGCTTAATGCCCTTGTTCCAAAAGTTTTACAAATACATTATGTCAGAAGAAAAACCTAAAGGTGCAAAGAAAAAATGAAGGGAACCGATTATTTCGCAGAAGAACTAAACATCAAAGTTCTGGAAACAAAAGATGGCGCCGCAAAAGTCTCGATGAAAGTAGAAAAAAAGCATACAAATGCGTTGGGTTTTACCCACGGAGGAGCAATCTTCTCACTGGCAGATTATGCTTTTGCACAGGCATGCAATTTTGGCGATAATGTGGCGGTCGCAGTTCAAGTGAGCATTAACTTCCTCAAGCCCTCAGTTGAAGGTGACTTATTAACTGCTGAAGCGACAAGGGTTTCTAATGGAAAAACAATGGGGTTATACAATGTGACCGTAAAGAATCAAGATAAAACGGTGGCTTTCTTTTCAGGCTTAGCCTTCAAAAAATAATTCAGCAACCAAGCACTAAAAATTGTATGATAGAAGAATCTATAGAGCCAACAATATTTTTATGTGTGCTCTCTTCCTAGATTTAAGATGCTGGGGTGGCCGAATGGTTCAGGCGACAGCCTGCAGAGCTGTTATATATGGGTTCAATTCCCATCCCCAGCTCCAAAATTTCAATTCATTTCCCGCAACTAATTTTATTTTTCTTAAAGGTAAAACCACGAACCCAAAAGAAATAGACATCTATGAGAACAGAAACAACCAAATGTGGGAGGTAGTTGAGAGTCAACGTTCCTTTAGGGCACAGAATTTTGTTTTTGGAGATTACGCTAACTAGAAGCCCATTAACGTAGATTATTGCCAGCTTTTATTAAAAAAAGAAGAATAGGGGATTTATTCGCTTGTCACACTATTGCACTATCCGGCAATTACGAATCTGGGTATTGCCTTTAGTGTCCACGTAAACTTTGTAACAACCAACAGTATAGGTGCCTGCAGCATTGTTGTTGATGCTGAAAGTTTCAGTTAAAGGTCTTATTGAGCCATCAGCAAGCTTTTGATTAACGGAGACGGTGAGATCGTTTTTACCACCACTAAGCTGTGTCACGTGAGCGGATGGAGCGGCAACTATAGTTTTGTCGATAGTGTAAGAGTCGATTACTGTGAGGGTGTTATCTGCGTTTACTTGATAGGTAGTGCAGGTGAAGGTGTTGACTGTCATGTCCACAATGCTAAACATCGGACGGTAGTTCTGCGCATCAACCGCTGTGTAAGGTTGTGTGGGAGCCAAGCTATAGTATTTCTGTCCGCTCGAGGAGTCCAAAGAGAAATAGACAGTGCCAGTTGGGTCGACGGAAGCTCCGTTAGCGTTGAAGGTCTCAGGCTGCCTACCCAAGTCGTTGGAGGTGGTGGGGCTGCCAGAATATTTCATAGGATAGGAACGACTGTAGGAATGATCATGACCGTTAAATACGACATCTATACCGAACTGATCTATCACAGGAACATAGGCATCTCTGTAGTCTTTGCCGTCAAAGAGTGCGTGCGTGCTACCTTGGCCGTATACGTCATAGTGAAAATTGAGAATTCTCCACGTTGCGTCTGGATTGGCGCTAATGGCACTTTGCAGGAAGTTTTGCATGTCTGCTGGGGTACCATACTGGCAGTTCCACACCATAAATAGGGTGCTGCCGCATCTGTACCAATAATTCTGGACACTGTCGGCATTGGGCGGATTGTAGAAGTCAAAATTCGGCGTGTTTGGGCCTTCGTGGTTGCCCATGCAGCTGGACATAGGCAGGGATGAGAAGATTTGCTGTGGCGTGAATAAATAGCCATACTCCGCATTCGCCGTGGTAAGAGGGGAGATGTCGTTGATGTTGTCGCCAGTGCTGGCCATGAAAGCGAGATTAGGGTCCACTTTGAGAGCTTGTTGTAAAGTGTTTTGCCAGTTGATGCCATCGATTGGATGCTGGCACTGGGGATCCCCGAACACTAGATAGCTGAAAGAACAAGGGTTGGCTGTCTTGGTAGTGTATTGCCCGCTCCAGTCGCCGTTCCCGTCGCCAAGCTGATAGGCATAGGCGGTGTTAGGATCAAGACCAGTCACGGTAACTCTGTTGTAATACAGGTTACTAATAGTTGATACCGAGGCACTGCATGTACCAGTGAAGTCAATTGCTCTACCGCCTTGTTCCCATATGCGAACAACGGGGTTGCCGGCAGCCAAGGTTTGCCATGAAAAAGTGAGCTGAGTCGCATCCGATCCCGGAGCCAGCGTCAGATAGCTTACATTCAGAGTTGCTGTATCAGCGCGCGCGTGTGGAAGTGCAACCGCTATCATGCTAAAAAAAAAGCATATAGTCAGTGCAAAACATATCATTTTTTTAGTATTTTTTGTTTCCAATTTCATTCCATTCTCCATAATAATTTAGGAGAGCAAGCTCTCCAAACGGCTTTATACAAAAATAATATAAGAAAACTTTGTCAATAGTATCAATATAGATGACAAAACTATATATAATATATATTTATACAAAATATGAGCAGAGTTTACCTTGATCTGCTGATTTCTAATACCAGAAACACGATTATTTTGAATTGATTTTATTTTGGCAAAACAACCGTCATATCATCCTTCGAGAGCTTTTCAACATTAAGACTCTTAGCGCTTCCCCAACTCCACGATTTCTCGCTTAGATTTTGAGATAAAAGTAGAAGCTTCTTATCATACGACTTTGTTATACTGAATAGGTAATACCAATGGCGATGGAAGAAACTGTATGTGCTAAAGTTCCAGTTGGACTCAAGAAAAAGCTATCTAGCTTAGGCGTAAATGTAAGCGAAATAATAAGAGAAACCTTGCAAGCAGAAGTGGACCGATTGGAAAAAGAACGCCTAAACAAACTCGCCAAAGAAGTATCAGAAATTTTAAAAAAGATTCCACCTGAAGAATTTGCCCAATCTATCCGAGCAACAAGGGACAATCAATGACAAAGGCTCAACTGCTGTTTGACTCTAACATAATATATAGGCTGATTAGGGAACTCCCACAAGATGCTTTGGAAAAACTGTTTGAAGGCTCAACGATTTATTTGGCTAACTATGAGCTTGGCAACGCTTTATGGCGAGAAAGTCTCTTGTTAAGAAGAATAAGCATTGAAGAGTCTGAAAAATCTTTAGATTTGATGTATTCAATTCTTGAACACATGCAGGTATCCATGCTTGACAAAGAGACAGGAAATGAGGTATTCCATACAGCTTATAAATTTAACTTAACATTTTACGACGCAGCTTATCTTGTCACAGCAAAGAAAACAGGAAAAACATTAGTAACCGACGACGTTAAACTTGCCAAAGCAGCAGAAAAAATGTGCATAAAAACCTTATCAAGCAAAAAGTTAATGGAATAAACATTTGTCAGCCAATAGTATTGTCGTGTTTTGTTTGTTCGAATGCTTAAAGAAAATCTGACAAGTCTTTCTGCCATACCCATAGATTTCGGAAGACCATAGCCCCGCTGGATGCAGTGCATCCTGAAGCGAACAGAAAACCTAATAAAAATGCTATATGTGACTTGCCATTGAGCAACAGGAAACAATTGGTTATTGAAAGTTCAACGAGCTATGCGTTCGTAACTGCAATAACCACGGGTCAAATCCCGTCCAGTTCATAATTAGTTTTGAACTTCTTGAGGCTTTGGATAATTCAATCGATTTGGCTGAAATTCCATAAAAATCAATGGTCGTTCAAACTAATCCAAAATGATAATCTGTGATGTACGAAATCTAAAATGATAAACAACATCTTTTTTTACAAATAGCAAGAAACAAGATTGTTTATTTAGGCATATCCATACTACTGTTAGAATAAAATTTCATGGTAAAGCTAATGGTAAAAATTATGAATAGAGAAAAGTTAATCGAAAACGGAGAAACGTCAAATATTCGTAGAGGTCGTGATTTAGCTCTTCAATGCCTTGAGCAAGCTGTTAACGCTGTAGAACCTAAGCGGCTTATTAAGGCCAAGATGAAAGTTGAAAACGATCAGCTCCAGGTTGAAGGCTACACGTTTGACTTAAGAAAGTTCAAAAATGTTTACGTGGTAGGAGGAGGAAAAGCAGGCGGTAAAATGGCGCAAGCCATAGAAGAGATACTGGGCAACCACATAACCGCTGGAGTCGTAAACATTCCTTATGGTACAGGCCAAAAAACCAAAGTTATAGAACTCAATGAAGCCCGCCACCCTGTTCCTGACGAAGCAGGAGTAGTAGGCACTTTACGAATTATGGCCATAGCCGAACAAGCAAAAGAAGATGATTTAGTTATTTGCCTGATTTCAGGCGGCGGATCAAGTCTTATGCCACTTCCAATCAAAGGCATATCACTTGAGGATAAGCAAACACTTACAAATGCGCTTCTTAAAAGCGGCGCCGAAATAACTGAAATCAACGCAGTTCGAAAACATCTTTCAGCCTTTAAAGGCGGATGGCTCGCAAAAAAAACTTATCCGGCAACGCTCCTAAACCTTGTGCTCTCAGATGTCATGGGAGACCCACTTGATTCAATCGCCTCCGGTCCGACAGTTCCTGACAAATCAACATTTAGCGATGCCAAAAAAATCCTTGAAAAATATGATTTATGGCTGAAGGTACCATTTTCCATTCGCAAGATTCTCTCAGAAGGTGAAAGAGGTTTGGTTCAGGAAACACCTAAACCAAATGATCTTGTTTTTGAAAAAGTTCACAATTTAGTGATTGGTAACAACCGAACCGCGAGCTTGGCCGCCGTTGACTTCTTAGCTTCTAAAGGACTTAACACATTATTATTGGCTGATTTGTTAAAGGGAGAAGCTAAAGAAGTTGGGAAATCATTAGCAAAACTTGCTAGTGAAGGCTTTGTTTGCATGGGTACTTCTAGATCTTGAGTATTGTCGCTGGCGGAGAAACAACTGTGACCGTTAAGGGAAAAGGTGTGGGAGGCAGAAATCAAGAACTTGCATTGTCGGCCGCTTTGCACCTTAAAGAATACGAGCAATGCGTAATTGCTTCTTTTAGCACTGACGGAGTTGATGGACCAACAGACTGCTGCAGGAGCAATTATTGATGGGTGCACTCTAAAACGAGCAAGGCAATTAGGGTTGGATCCGGAAAAATTTATTGAAAATAATGATTCCAACAGTTTTTTCTCAAAACTTGGTGACCTTATCTGCACAGGAGCGACTGAGACCAATGTTAACGATGTCTGTGTGATTATTGCCATGAAAGATTAAATTTAACTCTATGGCATCAGTTACTTTAACGTTTTTTTGAGAATTTTTATTATTTTTTTAAATACTATAGTATAAAGATTGCAATTGTAAGCGAATGCTATTTTAGAATGCATGCATAATGCAGGTGGAACAAGTATGAATAAAGAAGATTCTGCATTATCGTTGGATGCCCAAGTATATCTGCACGACATTGAAAAAGCGGATATCTTGGTAGGAATCCCGTCTTTCAATAATGTGCTGACAGCAAGTTATGTTATTTCCCAAGTTACAAAGGGTTTAGACACTTATTTTCCCAATTTTAAGTCTGTAATCTTTGTGTCAGATGGAAACTCAAAGGATGAAACTTTGACCTCAGTCAAGAAACTATACTTGCCTTCCGAGGTAAAACTAATTCCAGCCATTTACATGGGAATATCAGGGAAAGGAAGGGCAGTTAGGGCTATTTTTGAAGCAGCAACCCAGCTAGAAAGTAAAAAGTGTTGCCCTAGTAGATTCAGATTTACGCAGCATAACTCCTGAGTGGATGCAACTGTTAATTGCCCCAACAATGGAAGGAACAGGTTTTGTTGCACCCTATTACAACCGACGCAAATATGACGGAACAATAACCAACTTTTTATGTTATCCAGTAACAAAAAGCCTTTTCGGCAAAGACATCAGGCAACCCATAGGAGGAGATTTTGGTCTTTCTATCGAATTAGTAAGAGACCTTTTAGATTCCCCCATGTGGGAGCTTCCAGACGTTTGCCGTTTCGGCATCGACATCTTCGAAACATATACTGCACTTGCAAAAGGATACAAAGTAAAACAAGCTCGTTTGGGCGTAAAAAATCATGATGCCAAGGACCCTTCTAGCCAATTGGCTTCAATGTTTCGTCAAGTCATCAATATCATGTTTACTTCAATAGAATGCTATGAGCCAGTTTGGAAAGCAATAGAGGGTAATTCCACCACAGAATTATTCGGCGATGTAAAAAGCAACAGTACACCCGAACAAATTCAAGTTTCCCTGCCCGCTACGATTGAAGCATTCAAAAACAACTATGACAGCTACGACACCATTTACAAATCATTTCTAGAACCTGAAATCCTAAATAAATTTGAACAACTCCGACAAATGGAAACAATCAAACGTTGATTTTCCTCCGGAAATCTGGGCAAAAACGGTATATTCATTTATCGCAGAATTTCATAAGAACCCAGTTTATGGCAGAGAGAAATTGATAGACGCTTTGAGGGTGCTTTGGATTGGTAGAATTGCGGTTTTCCTGAAAGAAACTTGGACAGAGTCTGAGGAAGAGTCTGAAGCAAGAGTAGTTGAAGAAGCAAAAACCTTTGGAAAACTCAAGCACTACTTGATTGACAAATACCAATGATCTTAAATTCGTCTATTGAGCTCGAGCAATCGACTCGATTTCTTCCCAAAGGGCTTTTTTATCAGCTTTTTTATTTACAAAAAAAGGCTTATCAACAATTTTTAGCATAGTTAAATCGTTAGCGCTATCTCCAACGCCTATACTGAAGATTCTTTTAAACTGTTGCAAATACAGGTTTTTTAAAATTGAGGTTGCTTTTCCTTTATCACAATTCCCCATAGCATGCAGATATCTTCCACCTTGGGTAGTAGCAAAGACCCTCGCTGCTAATAGCATCTAAAACCTCTTTCTCTTTTCCATCTATAATTTTGAATGGTTCACTGTATTCTCTTTTTTTAGCGAGTTGCGCCAAATAAAGTGGAAGCCCACTGTCTTTTGCGATCTCTTCCGCAGTCATGTCTCCAAATCCTACAATATTGCGCACATTTTTGATTTTTAACAACATTTAGTTTTTCACGGATTACACTGTAAGCGGTACCAAGCTCAATAATGTTGTAACTCTGAAGCCGCCTTGTAAATTCATATTGTATCTCAAAATAATTCTCAGGTATCAGGATTGCTGAACCATTTTCAATGATAAATGGATCAATTATCTGCCATTTGTTTCTGTAAAAATCAATTTCATTTCTTGTTTTACTGCTGGCAAAAACAATGGAGACATTTATTGATTGAAGCTGATGGATAATTGGTTCTATTTGATCATATTCATACTTATCATTCAGGAGACTTCCATCAAGGTCTGCGAAAATAATTATCTTTATGCATTCAGGATTCAATGGCTTTTTCCCTGAGCCTTTCTCGGATATCAGGCATAGCTGCCATAGATCTTAACCAATCTGGCAATTGAGCTTTTATCGGACTAGTCAAATATTTTTTTCCACCTGAAATAATAACCGAAGACAATGCATCTACTGTAGCCTCTTCTTCATGCCTATCAAAATCAAGATTATTACAAGTAGCATCAGCATGATATTGCCTTATTTTGTCCTGCGCCAACCGCCTATAAGCCACATAAAGACTGGTGAGAAAATGGTTCAGAGACGTCTATGTTTTCGGTTTCGGTTAAAGTTCTCAATAAAGTAACGAAACTGTCTTCAGCGGTTGTCATTAATTCGTTGGCTTCAATTTGCTTATGTCTGTGATCATAGAATCCAAGGTCAATTTGGCAGATGCGCCCGTAAGAAGCATTTCTATAAACCTCAGATAGCAATCCGAGTTCGAGCCCCCAATCACTGGGCACTCTAAGATGCGTAGCTAAGTCGCTGTATAGCGCCATTTCACCTGCAAGCGGATAACTAAAAGACTGTAAATATATTAGAAATCTTGAATAACGAAGTTTCTCCTGCAGGACCTCCAGTAAGGGATTGATAAATAATCTGTGAATTCGACCATACAACTTCTTTTTAGTTTCATCAATACGAGCATAATATCCTTTGGAAAAGAAGAAGTCAAGTTTAGGTTCAATAATGGGATATAACAATTTCGTGGGAAGCATCTTAGTGTATGATACAATGTCGGCATCATGTACTGCAAAAGCAAAAAGATCAAGTGATGCTATACCCATTGCTATCCACACGTCTTTGCCTTTCCCAGATAACTGAGTAACGTCAAGACCTTTTCTTTTGAGTTCTTCCAAAACCGTTATTACGTCAGGTTTGTTGCACCAAACCACTTCACAGGGAACCTTAAATGATCGACTTAACCTCAAAGCTTCTTCATAATCATTAGGTCCTGTGGATGAAAGGGCAACAAAAACCTTGCTCAAATAATCGCATTGATTTATTTCATTAACAATCTTCTTTAGCCCTGGACTTTGAATATCACTTCCAAGGATTGGAATAATTAAGCCTGAAGGAAACTTTTCTTTAAGACTTCGCAATTGATCAGACATTGTATTGAAGTCTAAATAGAAGTCATGTATGGTTGCAATCTTTTTCTGATCGATATTCATTATTATCGTGTAGGTAATAACGTACATAATATAAATTATTATTCTAAACAGATATTTTTTTTAATCTTAAAAAGTTAGAAATGATTAATGACAAGATAATTGAGAAAGACTCAGGGGTAGATAAGCCAAACCAAAATATTATTCACTTTAAGTGTTCTGATAATAGATAAAATCTGAACACGCCTTTCCCGCTGGTGGGGTGTATTTTCGGAAGACCTTGGTAGGCAACGAAGTTAAGGAGATTGAATCAGGATGGCTTGCCCTTCAACCTTGACCGCGTAAGTCTGTTCATCTTTGATTTTTGGGTGAAATAAAGGAACCTTGGGGCCAGAAACGACTTTGCCAGTGGTTACGTCAAACTTTGCTTTATGCTTAGGGCATATCAAAGTATTTCCCTCAAGTATGCCTTTTGAAAGATCTCCATGCATATGCGTACAACTATTTTCCATGGCGAAATAGATGTTGTTTACGTTGGCTATCACGACTTCTTTTTCTCCAAGCGTTATAACCTTCATTTGCCCCAGAGTTATCTCAGAGGTTTCGGCAACTTTAACAAAAGTCAATCTTTCCACTCCATTATCCTAATTCGGGCTCTTCTATAAAAACGCTGACTGCTTACTGCCATCAAGCGTTCCCTTTAATATGTAAATTTTTAGAAGACCGTGGCAGTCATCGCTAACACGGCACTAGCCATATACGAGACGACGCCGTATTATCGAGAAGTGACAAGAATATGACAACAGAAAAACCTAACGACGTAATCTTCGTCGGAAACAAACCGCCAATGAGCTATGTACTCGCTATAATAACAGCATTCTCTTCTGGCGCAACAAAAGAAATAACCCTTAAAGCAAGAGGACAAGCAATAACAACCGCAGTTGACTGCGCGGAAATCACAAGAAGCCGCTTCCTAAAAGATCTTAAAGTGACAAAAGTAGCAATCGGAACCGCAGAGATGCCACCAAGAGAAGGCGAAAACAGGTCTCGAATGGTTTCAACAATGGAAATTACTCTTACAAAGGCATAGAGTAAGAATTCATTAAGGAGTTTTTTCTCCAATTTTTTTGTAAAGACCCTTCGAGAAAATTGAACGCATGATAGACTAATCTCGTAGTTATTTTAGTGATTTTATTTGTGTGATAACAAAAAACCTACCAATCGTTTCACTCAATGTGGGTAAGATTTTGAAAGGTGGACCGCCAAAACCATTTTAGCATCATGTCTTATTATTATCTTGGGATTACCAATTTGCCAATAAATTCGGAAAAGGCACAAAAAGTTCTCCGCGTAGTTCCTTACGCTCAAGGATTCCACTTTTTTATGTCGGATGGTCATTATTCAGGCGAAACAGCAATGTCCCTTGCCTCTTTCTTAAAAGATATTGAACACATAGATTTTCAATCAATCAGGTTCCATTTCGCGCGAGACGACTTCCAAAAGTGGCTAAGAACTACAATTGGCGACGACGAACTCGCACAAAGAATTGACAGCATAAACAAAGCCGTGCCAGACGAACTGTTGGTGCATCGACTAATTGAAACAGTACAAAAGAGAATTTCGGAACTGCAAAGCATAGATGCCTAATGTCTGTCGAAACCTAGATAATTTAGAATAAGTGAGTTCAAAATACATTATTTTTATTTTGTATGTCCTGATTATAAGCTATTTTCCGTAAAGCCTCTTTACCGCTATTTTTCGGAAAAACCTTGAGCTACACAAGGGAGAGTTTGAATCAGCTAGTAGGATACTTTACGCGTGCCACTTTGAAATCATGGTGGCACTTATCACACGTGTAGTGTTTCAACGAGAAGAATGGGTTTTCTACTTCTTTTTGAAGCTTAGCAAATTCTTCTCGACATCTAGGGCACTTAACCATATCTGGCACTGTTCAAGAGTGTTACATCTTACGATAAAAGGCTTATGTGCTGTTAGCTTCAATGTCATCAATAAACACCATTGTAAATCGAACAAGTGGTCAAGCTCAATACAGTGTACAATGTTTGAAAATTCTTCGCTATACAGATTGGCTTACAGTAAAGGAAATCTAATAATATTATACGTTTTTGATGTTTAGCAAATATAACACTTGTTTTTTTGGGCATTTACTATAAGCGTAATTCCTACGGCCAGTAGTGGCAACGTCCAGATATCTACTAAAGGCAGAGTATTTAATGAATTAACAATGTAAACGTAGAATAAGTAAACTGTATAATTCAAACCTATTACAACTAAAGATAGCCCAAACCATGTCATGGCTGAGAGCTCTTTTTGCTGAAATAGCCGATAAGCGCCTACGACTGCGAAAACAATTGCAAACGGCATGAAAAAAAGAGCATTAAAGAAACCCACTGCACGAATTCCTTCTATGAACCTTAGGCTTGAAACAGATATCATGCTTGCCCATCGAGAAACTTCATTTGTAACTAATGCTACAATGTAGCCAACAAAGGCTAAAGCGCCAACTTGCAATAGTCGTCTTTTTTGATTACTTTTTTTGTAATTTGAGACTTGATAGGCTAACGCCCAGAGGAAAGGCACAGTGAAAAAGATTTGAATAGCATATCCATAACCCAACGAAGGAGGAAAACTAATAGTCGTGGGGCGAAGCAAAAACCATAGAGACGGAACGAGACCAAGAAAATTAACCCCTTCCAAAATTAACGCAATTGCCACGATTTTTTTGAGCCTCAAAAAAGGCCAATCTTTAATCCAAAGCAGATAAACAGCACTCAATGCTAGAACAACGCCTAGAAGTCGAGAAAATAAACTAACCCACCCAGCCCAAAAAGCTATTCCGACAAAACCAACATAATTAACTGCTTCAGGAATTCCATTTAGATAACTGAACAGTATGCTTATGCTTCCCCTAAGAATGTAGGATGTGTAAATAAACAATGAAACTAAGCTGGCGACGATACTTACTTTGGCGGCTACCCCTAATTTCAGGTTAGGTTTCTTCTCACTGCACTGGTTATTCATGGAAAACTTTTCTCTTTATTTTACAATTGTGAAAATCACTATATGAGTTGTAGTTTATTAAACAGCATGCAAAGAAAATTATTGCAAACATTACAAATAGTAAAGTTGATTTCACCTGCAAGTGCGTTGTTTCAAATTCGTCCTGCGAGTCCATTACAGTTTACTTTGATCAGGCATCTTTTCAGTTGCCTCTCGAAGGATTGCCCGAACTTTTGCTCGGCGCCCGCCGCCTTTTCCTTGACCCAAGTTTCCACCTCCGCTTAGACTTGATTTCAATAGTCAATACAACGTTGTCTATTATATCTTACGAATTAAGTTAACAAGTAAAATAGCATGGAAAAGAGAAAATGAATATGATAAAATAAGCCACAGTCACGGCAGGTCGCACTGACCTTTCCAGTGGCAAGATTTCTGAAGTCGATCTAACTGTTATCCTGATTGATGTGTTGGAAAGACAACACGTTTGGAAAATTTAACTGATTTATTTGGAGTAGTCCTCTAATCTTTATCATTTAGCGTTCATTCCTAAGCCACAAATTAAATCAACCCATAAAATAACTTACCGTACGTACATGCTTAAGGGCAAAATTATTGGTAAGCAGATTTAGCCCAGTGCTAATACGGTAAAGTGTAAAAATTGAAGAGGGGCAACACTTTGTAGCACATTAGCCACCGAACCCGCTCAAACAACCGCTGGCTCTTATGTTTCTCTTGTTAAGCGATTACGATTCAAAAGAATATAAGATAATGTTGTCACAAATTGAGCCTATAACCGCTTGGCTAAAATAAATCGTCAAAGCTAAAAAAAGGAAACGTGGGTAAAGGCTCCATTGTTTATTTGGTTCAAATCCCATCCCCTTCACCATTCAAAACTATACTTGTCACCACTGGTAAAACAAGCGAAAAAAGCTGCGTTAGAAAATTTGTAAAGACAACGAGGAGTCAATGCGCTATAAACGTGTTTATGCTTGCAAGCAAAACACCGCCATCATGAAATTGTTGAAAAAACATCTCGATAAGAGGAGATGTATCTCAAGTAACAACCGCTTGTGAGTGAGGCACTACAGTCACATCAATTTATCTTGACAGCATTCTATAGTGTATTAAGAAAGTATATTTCATCTTTGAATATCTAAGCAGCATCAAAAAAGTTGATTAAAATCGATTAAGGGAGCAAACTCAAAATTGAATAAGAAAATATTATCAACAATTCTATTATTAATTCTCCTAACAAGCAGTTTGTTTTTAATCTTCTTTGGAACATTAGAAATTGCTAAGGCAGACAATCAAAGCAGCGATTCAAACGGAGACCCCAACTCATGGTCAATGTTTCATAATAATTTAAACCACTCCGGTTATTCTACATCCGCCGCTCCAATAACAAACCAAACATTGTGGAAGTATACAACAGGAGGAATTGTTTCTTCCTCTCCAGCAATTGCCGCGGGTTTAGTATATGTAGGGTCAGATGACGGCAAGCTTTATGCATTAAATGCGATTACGGGTGCTTTTGTGTGGAGCTATACAACCGGTAGTGCTGTCGAATCATCGCCTGCAGTGGCTAACGGAATTGTATATGTTGGTTCAGGAAATGGGAACGTCTACGCGTTTGATGCTTTCACTGGCGCTAAAATATGGAACTATTCAACTGGACTTTTAGGAGAGATTAGTTCACCTGCAGTCGCAAACGGCATAGTGTACGTGGGTTTAGGCTCAATAGAGGGCAACGTGTATGCTTTGAATGCCTCAATTGGCAACCTAATATGGAGCTATACAACAGGTAATTATGTATATTCTTCTCCCGCAATCGCTGGCGGCATAGTTTACATAGGCTCCAATAACGGTAACGTATATTCTTTAAATGCTACAACAGGGGCTCGCATATGGAACTCCACCACAAGAAGTGCTATACAATCTTCTCCTACTATCGAGGGCAACATAGTATACGTAAGCTCAGAGGATGGAAACATGTATGCCCTAAACGCTACAACTAGTTCCACAATATGGAGCACTACAATAAGTCAGGCGAATTCTTCCCCTGCATTTGCAAATGACATGATTTATGTGGGCTCATGGGACGGTAACGTGTACTCTTTGAACGCTTCAACAGGCACCATTATTTGGCGCTACAATACTTCGTCCTTCCTTCGAATATATTCTTCTTCTCCAGCCGTTGCTAGCGGCCTAGTATATGTAGGTTCAGAGGACGGTAACCTGTATGCCTTGAATTCATCTACAGGAGGCAAGATTTGGAGTTACAACGCACCCGGTAACTTTAGAGGAATGGGAATTGAGTCATCTCCAGCAATCGCAAATGGAGTAGTCTACGTTGGCTCAGATGACAACAATATTTACGCTTTCGCACCATCTTCTTCACCTACTCCAATCCCTACACCTGCACCAACACAAACCCCAACACAATCGCCCACTCCCTCACAGAGTCCATTTACTTCAATAGCACCATCTTCAAGCCCAACACCTACGGATATGGCTGCACCTACAACACACCCATCCCCAATCGTAACCAACCCGACTACTACCTCAACATCCATTCCCTTATCTGAACCCACTTCTACGCCAGAAGTTTTTGTGACTCCTATGCCTTCATTAAAAGCTACAAGCACTCCAACAACTTCAGGTATTAAATCGCCTGCAATTGCAGAATTTGCAAAAAACATTATGCCTAATGAGAACTTCTATTCTATTTCAGCCATAATCATAGCAGCGTTTGCAGCCATTGCGGTAATAATACTTAGAAAACAGAAAAAATAGTTTCCCAAACCAATAAAGAAGAGAGTAATATTTCCTCTTGAGAAGGGGTTCAAATCCCACCCAGTTCTTGAACAAACCCGGCTGATTCTATTGAGCATTCTATTGGAGCATAGAAGGTTTATTTGATGTTTTATGGTCTTATCTATTTCTGATGCTAAAAAAAATCTGACAAACCTAACTCAATGTTCCAATAGATTTTGAAACACCTCAAGTTGCGATTTCTTTTAAAGAATGAATTTGAAATCCTATTAGGCAAGGCATACCTTTTGTCGGTTTAAAACTCTTTCACTTTCACTCCACCCTCCACTGTGGTGGAATGTCGTTTGCCCGTTTTCTTCTTAAGCAATGTGAACCTTCTTCCAACAACAGAACAAGATAGACCCCCCCGGTTCATGAAAGTATGTTGACCTATGTTGAAAGTCGGTGATTTGTACATGAGAAGAATCAATTATTCAACGCATTTTGTTGAAAGGCGCATAGCGAATAAGCAACGTGGCCAATATGAAGAGCTTAAAAGAGCAATTTTTAGACATTTAGGTAGCAGACCGACTTTTGTACGCAATATTGACGCGCCGCTTATTGAGCAAGCCGCAAGACTTTTTGCTGATTGGCTCTACATCGAAGAGCTCCTTTCCAGCGATGAAAACAAATTAAATGTGTGCAAGTATGCCGATGCACTTGCGAAGATTCATTGTATGCTTATTTCAACTTTTGATGAATTGCAGCTTACGCCTAAAATGCGAGGCAAAATCTTCAAAGAGATACTGCATGATGACGACATATCGTTGAAATTGAAAAAACTTATGGGAACACCCGAAGATGGAAAAAGTCCTTGCTGATCCAGCTCTTTTTGCTGAAACATTCTTCAACTTTAAGCCAACTCTCTATCAAGCCAACTTGCTGAGAGATGAAAACAAACGCATAGTTGTAGTTTGGAGTCGCCAGAGTGGAAAAACAACAACCATAGCGCTACGGGCAATATGGTATGCGCTTACTCGAAAGAAAACCTTGACGCTCATTATTGCGCCAAGCCTTCGTCAAAGCATGATTATGAGTGATCGTATCACTGACTTCTTAACAAGTCTTCCACCGAAATACTCCAAAATATTCGTTAAAAAACTACAAAGAACGATCATTCAACTAAACAATAACTCACGTATCATCGCATTACCAAACAACCCACAACTTCTAAGAGGATACACAGCAAACCAGGTAATTTGCGACGAAGCGGCCTTCTTTCGAGACGACAACCTTGTCTTCTTCAACGTTCTCTACCCAATGCTTGCAACAACCGACGGCATCCTTATCGCCTCAAGCACACCATGGAGCAAAGACAGTGTCTTTTACCGAATGTGCCAAAATCCACAATTCAGCAAACATCAAATAACATGCGAGGACGTCAAGAACAGCGGGTTAATCAAACAGAGCTTTATTGATGAAATGCGAAGTCAACTTCCATTTGAACGTTTTCAAAGAGAATTCATGAGCGAATTCGTTGAAGATGTTGACGCTTGGCTAACCCAGAGCTTAATCATCAACTGCATAGATAGCAAGCTGGAACTTTATGATTTTCAAGCCACACCAAAAGGTGACTTCTATATTGGAGTTGATTTTGGAAAGGAACAAGATTTCAGCGTGGTTTTTGTAGTTGAGAAGCTTGGAGCAATTACAAGAGTTGTGCATTTTCACCGGTTTCCATTAAAAACGCCTTACGGCAGCGTTATTGGTTATGTTAAGAGTCTTCAGGATCGCTGGAAAACCATTTACTCTGTGTACGCCGACGTCACTGGAGTAGGAAACTATATTGTTGAAGACATGGTTCGCGGAGGCATCCAAGGAGTCAAAGGAATAACATTCACGATACAATCAAAAGAAGAAATGGCAACAATTTTGAGAGAGAAAATGCGAAACCAAGAAATCAAAATACCCTATGTACCAACCAAAAGAATCAACGACATTGAGTTAACATCTGAACTTAACATCGAAAAATGCGAGCTCTTAAAAACAGGCCATCTAAGATTTAGCCATCCAGAAGGCAGCCACGACGATGTCTTTTGGAGCCTAGCCCTCGCAGTTTACGCAAGTGTTCAAGCACCCCTTCCCGGAGGATACGCCTTCTTTCTGCCCCACTAAAACACATCAGTCCTCACAGCTTCACGACTTCTCAATTAGATCTATTGAAAAAATAGAATACGAGTTTGCATTAAATTTTCTAGCCAACATCTTGAGACTAATGTTATGTTCATTGTTTTCCAATGAAAGATAACAAGAAAATAGCCGAAAATAAATAATTTATAGAAAATAAAAAAAGGAAAAAGGGAATTTTTGTTGTGTGTTTTATGCTTTTTTCCTGAGCATTGATATTGTGGGAACGCCAACTATTGCGATTACAATAATTATGGCGATCGCAGCAGCACAACGTACATCATTAAGTCGTTTGTGGTTGCTATGTTTACTTGTGCTGTAGGTGCTGTGGAAGCTTGTGCTTGATTATCGACTACGAACCTATGTACCCGAGCTTCGTAATCATATAAGAAGTCATCAATAGGTGACCTAACTTCAGTTTTCATTGTTCAGTAAAACTTTTAAGCAACTTACATGTATCAAGACACACTACATAATACAATAGACAAGGGAAGTGACAAAATGGATAGAGCGTATACACTGCCATGCCAGAAAGTAAACTTTAGCACCTGCGAAGGATGCCCAAAAGAAGATTGCCACATAAAGCATTACTCAGGCATGGAACCCCAACAAATTCATGCTTAATCAAAAGAAAAAATTAAGCACTTCAAGTACATACCAAAGAAATATGGTGGTGCAGCTCAATTTGAAGCCACATCACCATTTTTAATGAATTTAACAACACAGACTCGAAAACCCTGAAAATTTCCCCAGTCAACAGACACATATGTGACTACCTCTCCCATTGACTTAAAAAAAGCCGAGATACAGCAGAAACAGTTTCCTGCAAAATATTTTGTCATGCCTTTAAGCAGAATGTCGATTCTAAATGGGCATTTTCGGGACTAAAGTTTAATTTTTTCAAAGATTTTAACCAAAACTCACATATGCAAAACCTGCATATGAATTGAGACAGCAGGAAGAAAGCAACATGTCAGACTTAGCCAATAGCTGTGAATACTTAACAAGCGACAAATTATGTCTAGCCGTTTCACAAAACGAGAGAGCAAAAGCAAGCAGACAGGTTAGATGTAAAAATGAAGAGAAGATGACCTGCTGTTACCTTTGCATGTTTGTAATGAATTGTACGACGCCTTGCCGGTTCTTAGGGAACAATGAAAATGATTCTCAAAAAACATACGATGAAAAAACCCAGGTTAATAGTCCAATAATAAAAGAAGAAAAACCCGAAGCAGTTGAAACGAATCAGTCAGCTTCTTGGTGCTCTTCTTGTAACATCGAGATGTCTCAAACTCGAACCAAGCTTAGAATTGAAGGTTGGGAAGGATCACACAAACCAACTAACCAGAGCTCGGGACAACTTGGAGATGAATCACTCCAGTTAATAGTTTACTTGTGTCCCAAATGTGGCAAAATCGATTTAAAGGCTGATAAAAACCAAGAAAAGACTTAATATTTTAACGCTGAATCGAATTTGTTTCGCTGACAAACCAATTTCAATTAGAAAAATGTTAGGTTATTGCTTTTCTTTTTCGGTTTCTTTGATTACAGGAAGACGCGTACCGCATTCAGTGCATTCCCAGCAAATCAGCTTCTTGCTCTTATCGTATACTGCATTCATTTCTTCTTCGCATTCTGGACACGTTTTTTCCAGTTCTTTCTTTTTTGACATTTGAATTTCATGCGGCATTATCAAATATAAACTAACTGGTAACAATTTAGAGACATAAGCCTATTTTTTACTATTTACACGGCAAATCTGGCGTTCTGACAGGCATAGTCCTTTATAGTAGACAACACTCTCAAGAAGATAATGCGAGGATCGCATCATCACTTTTCACCTCTAAAATGGCTTCAAGTGATTCAATGACGATTCTGAGCAAATAATTGAGATTAAATTATGAGCATAAGTGAAATGAGTAAAACAAAAGAAGTTCCCAAGGGACCTCAACATTTAGCTGAAAAGTGTCCTGAATGTGGAAGCAACAACCTTGTTCATGACTACGACTCAGGTGAAACCATTTGTGGCGACTGCGGTCTTGTTTTGTATGAGCAAATGATGGATAAAGGACCTGAATGGCGCGCTTTCACTCAACAAGAAAAAGCTTCAAGAACCCGCGTTGGCATGCCCACATCATATTCAATTCATGATAAAGGATTATCCACTGCCATTAGCCAAGTCGACAGAGATGCCTTTGGAAGAAAACTACCTCTATCTACACGACTACAAATGTGGCGCCTGAGAAAATGGCAAATACGAAGCCGAGTCCACTCATCAATCGATCGAAACCTGGCACAAGCAATGGCTGAACTTGAACGTTTATCAAGCAAAGTGGCCATCTCACCTCCAATAAAAGAAAAAGCAGCCGTCATTTATCGGAAAGCACTTGACAAAGGCTTAGTCCGAGGAAGATCAATAAATGCCATTGCCGCAGCATCACTTTATGCAGCTTGCCGCAAAAGTGGATCCCCAAGAACCCTTCGCGAAATCGCCGAAGCAAGTCTAGTTGATAAGAAAGATGTTGCACGATGCTATAGACTATTACTGCAAGATCTTGATTTTCACATGCCCATTTCCGACCCACTAACATATGTTTCAAAAATTGCAGAGAAAAACAGAATTTCAGGCAAAACACAAGGCACAGCTATCACATTACTTGCAGAGGCTAGACGAAAACGATTCGTGGCAGGAAAAGATCCAATGGGTATGGCTGCGGCAGCACTTTACATCGCTTGTCTTCAGAATAATGAAAAGATAACTCAAAAAGACATCGCGGAAGCAGCTGGAGTCACCGAAGTTACTGTTAGAAACAGGTACAAGGCGCTAAAGAAACAACTAAAGATCGATATACCTGAACGAAAAGCTCTCTTTTAATTTTCTTTTTTCCCTAATCTTTTTCAATGTTTTGACCATCGTCAAAATCAGAAATGGTTTTCTATTGTTCTTTAAACTTCACTGAAACGATTTTTTTTAACCATTTATCTTTTTATAGTAAGCTATCGAGTAGAGGACGATACGCTTGCCTGTTAAGCTCAAAAACAATAGCGATAATCAGCAACCTGATGCAGTAACTTCTAATTCTGACTGTAATATTTGCGAAAAATTCACTGCTATTCAGAGCATCGAATCATCCGAAAAAAAAAGTGGCAGCAACAAAATAGAGTTGCCCCCCGCAAAACATTTCAGAAAAAAATTGCGAAACAAACAATTAACAGATCTATCCAACACAGGTCCAAGTCAAAGTTTTGAGTTTGAAGAAGAAACTACCAATGGAAAAGCTATGCACAGATATTTTTGCAGTTTTTCCGATCCATATAACATAAAACGATTAATTGAAACGAAATCATTTTCAAGTTTTGAGGCTTTCAAACTTCATTTGGAAGCGCTTGAACTCAAGCGGTCGTGTCAAATTGATAAATTAATTTCTGCAGACGCTCTACGAGCTAAAATTGTACCTTACAATTTTCAGATGAAGATTGCTCTTCAAGTAATAAATGAAATGAATGCAAACGCAATACTTGCGGATGAAGTTGGGCTTGGCAAAACAATTGAGGCTGGCCTCATCATGAAAGAGTTGCTGTTGAGAGATGAGATAAACTCCATCCTTATCGTGGCTCCAAAAAGCTTGCTATCTCAGTGGAAAACTGAAATGGCTGAAAAATTTGAAGAAAACTTTTCTACAGCCAATGGCCACAAAGTTAATGTTAACACCAGCAACAGAATAATTTGTTCGCATAATCTTATGGCAAGAAAATTCGATGAGTTTGCAAGTCGAACCTGGGATTTGATTGTTGTAGATGAGGCTCACGCTTTTAGAAACACTCACGGCAAGGGGAGAGAGTGTTTAGCAAATCTGAGAAAGAATCATTTCCTGCTTCTATCAGCTACCCCATTATGCAATAAATTAACCGACTTGTTCAGCATTGTTGATTTGATTCAACCTGGCGTTTTTGACAGTGAACGCTTGTTTGTTTCTAGGTTTGCACAAGACTCTAAAAGCCGTGTTATAAAGCCTGAAAGTGCATATCAGTTAAGACAAATTCTTCGCGAGGTCATGTGCCGTACTCGACGAGAACAGACGGGCATACCGTTTACGAAGCGATATGTTGACTCAAGAACGCTTGAAGCTGATAATACAGAACGTGCATTTATTGATAAAGCAACAGAATATCTACGAGATATTTACCAAAATAATTTCAAAACAATTGAAACTTTAATGTTGGAGAATCCAACCAGAAAAATAAGCGAATCCCAAAGCAAAGCGATTTTAGTCTTCCAAGCGATTGCTCTTCAACAGTCTTTTTCAAGTTCCCCTCAAGCCTCAATCGAATCATTACAGAAAAGACAGCTACGCTTTCCCTCAGAAACTCAAGCGACAAACAAATTAATTGAAATGGCAAAAAATATTGAGAGCTCCAAAATTAAACTCCTAAAACAGGTTCTCAACGAAATCCCAAATGAACAAGCGCTAATATTTTGCCTCAGAAGAATTACAGCTCGTAAACTTAAGGAAATGCTGAATCAAAAATTTGGCAAAGCTGCCGTCCATTTGGGCGATATGAGCCAAAACGAAAGAGACGACGTCATTTTAGCGTTTAAAAAAGGTGAAATCAAATATCTCATTGCAACCGATTCTGCAGCAGAGGGACTAAACCTTCAGAATTGCGCCGTGATGTTCAACTATGATTTGCATTGGAACCCAATGAAAATTGAGCAAAGAATCGGTCGAATCCACAGATACAAACAGGACCGCGATGTCACCGTTTTCAACTTAAGCATTAAAGACACCATTGACGACTATGTTCTTCACATTTTATATCAAAAAATCGAGTTATTCACAATGACAATCGGTAAAATGGAAACGGTTTTAGCGGATTTGAAGGAAGGCTCGCAAGACATTCAGAAAACAATCATGGATATTTTGTTAAGAAGCAATTCACGCGTTGACATTAGGAAAGATTTGGAAAAACTTGCAAATGACTTGAATGTTTCTAGGGAAAATCAAGAGTTAGCAGAAAAGTTCTCGCAAGGGGTTATTGATTGAGCGCAAAATATTCGAAAACAAAAATCCATAATTTTGTAAAGTCATTTGTCAAATCCAAAGATGGCGAGTTAATAGAGCAATCTGACGAAGTCTTTACAATAAAATATCCAAACCAACCGAGTGTTACTGAATACACTTATGAATCTGCGGTGGCGCGAGAGAAAAAATCACTTTTAATGACGCCAGGAAGTCCAACTTTCCAGCAAATATTAAGTGAATGCATCGATAACGGCGTTCTTTGCCAAATTACGATAAAATTGAAGGAAAAAATTGAAACACTCCTTAAGAACCACTTCAAAGATTCGCCCTTCACTTGTGGAGACTGCACCAAGATAACCGTGGATAAAGAATTGATTAGCATTTGTGAAAAAACCCAAGTTTGTTACCACCAAATAAACAATGGAAAAATTGTTTCGGTAAAAGTGATTAAAAACGAACCGGTTAGGTATTATCAATTCTTCTATTCAGCAACATTTCGCAACAAATTGAGGCTAAACAACGATGAACTGATTATACTGTTGATAGATGAAGAGGGAAATATTGTCAGCGCCGAGGATTTTAGAGAAAAAAATATTTTGTTTAATCAAGAAATTGAGATTCAAGATTTTAAAACCAAGCTTAAACCAACGGTTTTTTATGACTTAAAAGCAGTAGCAGACAAAAAATTAGAAGCTGTTCTTAAGGAAAAGATAGCTCTTTTTGATTTGCCACTTATCAAAGACAAAGAGGCTAAACTAAGAAGCTTTGATAAGAGACTTCGAAGGGAGCGTCTTGAGCAGGTTATTAATAGTAAATATGATTTAGATCTGCAGAAATGGCAAGCTACCTATAAAGGACTCTTGGTAAGAGAAGAAGAATCATTGACAACAAATATAGCCATAAAACTCATCAACTTACTTGTAATCAACACAAGTAAGATTAGTTTTGAATTAAAGCTTGACAATAACTCAACTATTCATTCCACAATCATCTTAGGCGTGAACCATAACCCGGAAGTTACTTGTCCAATTTGTCGAATTGCTTTCTTTGAAGGTTACGCAACCCAAGATAGCCTCTATGTTTGCGGAAACTGCATTAGACAATCTATCGATACAGCAAAAATTTACTCAAAAAAAGCAGCATTAAAACTCGACGAAACGTTGAATGAATACTTTGAACAAGATGCAGGGTTTGTCTGTACAGTCTGCGGTAAAAAACACAGTCGCTTATTAGAATTCAAATGTAGCCATGACAATTCAAGCGTTTGCATTTTTCATTATGATTACTGCGATATTTGCGGCAAAATTTTCTCCAAACTTAACCTCTCATATACCGACGAGTTTCAACATCAATTATGCCCCAAACATACCTCTAAAGACAAATTAAAGGTGCATTAAGGTGGGATCCTTCAAGTTTAACGGGTTCTTACAAGAAGTTAAAGAGCAATATCCAAACATAGACATAAAACATTTTCTGCAACAGAAACTTCGGCTTCCCGATTACAAGGCAGAGGAATTAGCCACTAGAATAGAAAAAGAATATTTCCAAAAACCAATAAACAAAACTGAGCAAAAATCTGTCAGAAGAGTCTTGGAAAAAGCTGATAAATCAGAGTTTTCTCTTAAAACAAATCTTTATTCAGTTGATTGTCTTTCAGAAAAGGAATTTGAATTTTTTATTAATTGGCTATTTGAAGAACTTGGCTATGAATTCCATCAAGAAAAACATCCTGCTTATTTAGGGGTTGATTTGGTAGCTGAGAGGGATTGTGAGGTGATTTCTATTCAAGCTCGAAGACACCCTAAAACTTACAAGGTATCGAACTCCCTTGTTCTGCTATCAAATGAAGCAAAGCGAACCTATAGGTGCCAAAGATCTCTTGTATTAAGCACAGCTTATTTTACTCAGCAAGCAATGACAGACGCTCAAAAGCTAAATGTTGAACTATGGGATAGAGACACTCTCGCGATAAAGATTGAAGAAGTCAGGAAAAAAGCCAAAGTAAAAGTTCAATCTGGTTTTCCTCAATTCAAAGGATCACTTCTTCAAAGTCTTCTAAAGTTTGAAGAGACGGGGGATTTTATCATTGAACCTAGGACGGTTGGAAAATACGATTTGCATTTGCCTGGAGTAAAATTCCCTTTGTTAACCTTTCAAGCTCAAGCTGATAGACTTACTAGATGCATTTTCAGAATTAACGAAAACAGGCCAGTAGGAGAACATGATGGCGCTCCACTGATTAGCATTGACCGCGATAACAACAGGATAGGGCCAGATGAAGTGAACGCTTACGCGTTAATTATTCAATATTTGGAGAAGTTTTTGAGGTAACTTTAGAAAATTGATAAATTGGATGACCATACCCATTTAAGCGCTAAACCACGTTCTACTCGCCATAATCGATTTGCAAACCAGTTCTAAAAACCGAAACATGAATAAAAGACAGCGTCAACTAGATTGGTAGAACAGGTTCAATGCTCTTTTTGATATAAAAAGATAAGCGTCCAAACTTGATGGTTTGGTTGTTTTTGACGTGTTAAAAACTGATTGGAAGTGATAAAATAATATGATGATGGATTTTGCAATTTGCCCCAAATGTAAAGGGAAATATTTAGAGGTCAAAATAACCGAAAATGGGGAAATCGTGAATTGCTGTTCTCAGTGTGGCCGTGTTAGGTCTAAAGCATGGGCTTAAAATGACCCTTTCTGCTCACGAGATTTGTTTAGACAACGATTTTTGTGAAAAATTTTATTGTTGTCAAATTCATAGAAAACAGGATAAACAATTAATTATCAGATGGGATGGTTCTTCCAAATTCCCAAAGCAACTTCAACGCTCCATACCCCACACCGCCCAAGATCATTTACGGTCAAGGCTTGGTATTAGCAAGGCTTTTACAGAAGAATAACCCGTTAATAACTCGCTATGAGCCCCAATAGGAAAGCGACTCAAACAAAACGTCATAAGCACATGGGAAGATGGATAATAACCATTTCAGCCCTGCTTCTAATAGTAGTGATAGTTTCTGCAGCTTATGTTTTGAACCCCGTTCAGAAGAAGACGCCAAATTCGCCAGCGATTGATCCTGCTTTTAGCGCGTTTACCCAACATTACTTGGCAATAATGAAAGAGCTGAATTCAGCCCAAACCAAAGCCGCGATGGTATCTCAGCTCGAAGCAAATTATAATCAAACCGACCTCTTTGAGTGGCAGAAAACCAAGATGACTTTTGCCCAAGATACAAATGGTTGGTTTGAAGACCCCACACGAATTTTAATGAGTGGCGATGGAATTTGCGTTCAATGGAGTATTGTTTATGTTTCTGCTTGCCTCGCACTTGGCTACCCAAGCAGGCTTGTAGTGGCAGCTGACACAGCAAATTGGAACTTCATTCATGTTTGGGCTGAAGATTACTACAAAGGAACATGGGTTCATGTTGATCCATCAGATAAAGTTTGGAACAACCCATCGCGCTACCAAAGCTGGGGCTGGGGAACTATTGGGACTACCGTTAAAATCTACGCATTCGAAGACGGAACATTCCAAGATGTAACCTCAACATACAGCCCACAATAAGAATAGGTCCCTACATTTCTTCGCATGAAGCTTAGGGGTTTAAAAGCATTAGATTTCTGTCAATTTCTTTTATCCGCTCTTTAGCATCTTCATTTATCTTTTTCCAGTGAAGAACAATTTCTGCATTTTCTTCTGTCAGCCCTTCTTCGGATATGTCAACTACTTGTTTCCATTCTTTTTTCTGATTCTCAAAAAAAGACATCTTTATTTTATCAGGCAAAGAATCAGGCAATTTATTTGTTATCAAAATTTTTTTTCCTCCTAGGATCTTGTAGAAAGTAAATCATTGATTACTTTCCATTCAAAAGAAAACTTCAATATAGCATTAACCTGAGTGTGAACTTAACCCTTTGTGACTGTAGCACACCACCATCAACTTAAACAAGCGATAATTAGCCAAACTCAATTATTAATTTGAACGAAAGGCAAAAAGCAAAATATCACCGACCTAAAATCTATCGTTGATTACCGATGCAGCTTGGAAAAATAGTTAGCGACCGATATTTCTGGGTTCTCTGCATCATGGGTACCTTCGCCATACTAAGCAGCACCATGTCCAAGAATCCTGTACTGAACCCATTTGCACTAAGCCTTGGAACCCCAACTAACTTAACAGGCATAGTTGCAGCCGCATCCACAATCCCTGGAATCCTTGTAAGCCTCCCAGCAGCATCGCTCTCAGACATCTTGGGCAGAAGAAAAATGCTCCTGTTCGCCACATTTGTTTTCGCTTCCGCACCATTCCTTTATCTATTTGTGGGAAATTGGTGGCAGTTGTCGCTAGTGCGGTTCTACCATGGATTTGCAACCGCAATTTTTGTTCCTGTCGCCGAAGCTAAAATTGCTGAACGATATCCCGCTAACAGAGGTGAACGCATCTCCGCTTTCAACTCAGCCACCGCGGTGGGACGAGGGCTTGCACCATTCTTGGGCGGCTCAATATTGTTTGTTACAGGCTATGGCTTTCACACTTTGTATTTGGCTGTTGCTGCTGCAGGAGTCACATCATTTATAATTGCTTTGCTTGTGCTTTCAGAAGACAAAACAGCTTTGCTGTCGCAACCCGTTAAAGCAAAGATTGCCACGCGTAAAATGTTTAGGGGATGGCTTGAAATTACCCGTAATAGAGGTGCCTTAGTTGTGAGTTTTGTTCAGGCGGTTCAATACTACGTTTACGGTGTGGTGGAGTTTTATTTAGTACAGTACATGATTCAAGTTGCAGGTTTTAACGCGTTAGCT
This sequence comes from Candidatus Bathyarchaeota archaeon, assembly GCA_963798135.1. GTDB lineage: Archaea > Thermoproteota > Bathyarchaeia > Bathyarchaeales > Bathycorpusculaceae > Bathycorpusculum. The sequence continues at coordinate 163,579 of CAWCSI010000002.1, forward strand.
GTCTCTGTAGTGATGGGCGTGCAGGTTGTCTCTCTAATTATTTCAAGACCTATCATTGGCAGGTTCTCGGATAAAAACAGCAGGCGTTTACCAATCATTGTGGGATGTATCATCAGTGGAGCACTGTTGTTTGCGGTTCCGTTTACAACACAGTTTGGACTGCTTCTAGCGATTTCGATTGGTTACGGTTTAGGCTTTGCCATGGTGATTTCCTCAACTGCACCCCTAATGTGCGACTTAACTCCAAGCAACTTAGTTGGAACATCTATGGGTTTTTTGAGCACTACAATGGATATTGGACAAACCATTGGACCAATAATCAGTGGAGTTATCCTTGCCACCTTTTTACAATATAACGGATTGTTTTCATCTTTAACAATACTACTTGTAGCCTCAGCAGGTGTCTTTTTGCTTTCAGGCATAGCCAAAACGAGAACGAAACTATAGGTTAATAAAAAATTAAAAAGGGAAATCAGAATTTCTTCTGATATTTACGCAAACCGTAGAAAAGATCCAAGCAACAAAGTTGTGACTCGCATAACGGCGGAAAATACTTCACTTAACAATGATTGCCTTGGGGTGTGGTTGGTTGTCTGCGGAGTAAGTGTTGGTGAATAGCTTGATGTTGATGTTGGATTTGGAATCACAGTGGATTTTGAATTTGATCCTGAAGTAGTTGGGGGTGTTGTGGATATTGTCGGTGGTGGAGAACTTGTGGGTGTCGGATCATTTGATGGGGATACGGTTGCCAAAAGCGGTGATGGATCCGGATTGGAAGAGGATGTGACTGCTGGGTTATTTGTGGTTTGTTGAGTTGCAGCTGATGTAGACGTTGGGGCAGGTGAAGTCTTTGGAGTAACTAACGGAGTCGGTGAAGGTGTTGGGATATCTGCGGGTATTGGTATTGCAGAACTTGTTGGTGTGAGGCTTGGATTTAGGTTTAGGTTAGAGTTGATAAACTCTTGTCCAAAAATGTTTGGTGGCGGTGCAGATTGTCCTGTTTGCCATGGACCTGAGATTAATGCTTCATCAAGCCATCCTAATCCTCCATTTGTGATTGGGCTTGCCCAATAATATGCGCCTAAGCCTATGCCTAAACTAGCTGTTGCTTGACAGATACTATTCCACCATGTGTTGTCATTTTGAATGTTAGCAGCGTAATATGAACAGTCGCCTGCTTCATTAGCTACCAATGGAGCATTTACACCTAAGCTTTGCCAAGCGCCTTGCAAGGCCGTGTAAATACCGTTATAATTTATCCCAACAGAGGCCCATAGCGCAGTTAAGTCTGTGGGTGCGTAGTAGTAGAAGTGGGTTGTATAAACTATGTTTGTTGGGTTGGACAATGCTGTGTTTATTTGTGAAGCCCAGCTTAGGTCCATTCCCCAGCCGTTTGGGAACCACCCGAATTGCCATTGCATGAAAATTAGGTTTGTGGCACCCGTACCTCTAATAGCATTGTACATAAGCGAAAGGTAAGTTATGTATCCCGTTGGAATTGTGTTTGGACTATTTCCTGTGTCTGCTTCGTTCCAGGCTTCAAAAATTGCGTTTGGATAGGTTTTAAAGTCATTTCCCATTTTTGTCCAAAATGCAGTCCAGAAGCCTTGTTCATTATTTGCGTAGCCTGCGTCTGAAAAGAATGCGGTAGCCTGCGAATCAAAACCTATTAAAGGAAGCCCTTGAGAGCCACCTTTGTTAGAAGTGCAGTATAGATCGCCACTGTATGAGCTTATATCTGGCGTGACTTGGAAAGGACACATATCAACATAAATTCCATATTTTGCGGCTTCAATGCACATTGTTTGCAGGTAGCCTACAGTGCTAACTGAGATTGAGCTATAACCGCTAAAACCCGTCTCTTGAGCAGGCAATATGTTATCTCTCCAAATCCAACTTGGATAAACGAAAACTCGTACCATATTCACATGATACACTTGTTGCAAAGCTTGAAAAGTTTGATCCATCGAAGTGGTTCCTGTTATCCATTGATCACCAGTATTGTCATTATAGCCTGGACCCCAAAATATTGTTGCAGGTGCAGGACCGTTGAGGCCCACGCCTCTTAGGTTTATGACGTTTCCATTGCTGTCAAGTATCTTACTTCCAGATGTATGCAATGCAGGTGTCGAGGCAGCTTGAACGCCATTTGCGCCTAGAACTGATACCATGCTGATAACGAATAAGGCGGCAATGCATAGAACTGCAGGCTTTGAAAGCTTTCTCAGATTTAGGGAATGCACTATAATCCCTAATACATTGTTTTTCATTTTTTTTCTCTCTCTCTTCCTGAATTGAAATTCCTATCAGTCACTATTGTTTTTAAGAATTCCTGAAAAGCTCACTGCATAGCTTTGTTAACTGCACTTTACAAGGGATTGCTTTGGCTACTTTCAAGGCTTCGCAAAATTCTACCGTTTGACATTTCCTGGAAACCCATAACTCGCCCTCTTATCGCCCAAGTGGTTTTTTGGTTGATCGAAACAAACGAAAAAAAAACTAATTCTTCACGAAATCTTCGCAGCCATTCAACCATTTAGCTAAGTTAACGTTTTTTTCCCACGTTCTAAAGCAAAAATTGTTAGCTCCACTGAGATAATCCTTAACAAAAACCGTGTAGTTAAAACCGACTCTCTTGGACTTAGGTGAAATCCAAAGTTTATGCTCAAAATCTAATTTCGTAAATTTCTCAAAATACTCCTCTGTTAGTTCTGAATCATCATTAAAAACAATAAACAAATTGTTCCAATTCATACGCTTAATTCTCTTGTTCCATTGATCTAACGCTTCACTTTCAGTTTTGCAGTGAGTAAACTGAATTTCTACGTTTCCGCCTAACACACCTATTGGATAATTGTGATATCTGTTCAATACACAACCTGTCCTATCTGTCAAAACGCATACATGTTGACTTTTTGCCCTAAACTCCATTGGTTGGTTCAAATACCACTCAAGATTCTCCAACAAACGAATATAGTCACCTGGAAAAATGTATGTCCATATTGTGGGGCTTTTGTATTGGACACCAAACTTATGATAAATGGATCCTGCGATGCAATCATTTCCAATAATGCTAAAATCTTTATTTTTTAACCATGCTCTTTGCACACATGAGAAATGAAGTTCGATAAATTTCCATCTGAATTGTGCATAATGCCACCTTAGAGCTAAGGGATGCCTTTCAACAAAAGATTTTAAGCCCATGGTTGAAAACCTTTTCTTGCGTATCACTTAAAAAAGATAAAAAGCTACGTAGAAAGCACCCGTATGCTACCTTAAAAACTTACTCCTTGGTAGTAACCGCTAAATAAACCATATTTTGTCATCGGTTATGAATTAATTACTTAAAGGAAAAACTATTTTTTTTGGGAAACTTTAAAACAAAAAAAAGAAAATTATGTCAAAACTTTATTGACATTTATCCGAATCGGTAGAATGATCCAAGCATAAGAGTGGCGATGAACATTATGGTAAGGAATATCCAGCTGTTCCAGAACCATGAATGTCTTTGGAAATGGTTGACTGGTTTTGGGGTTGGTGTTGGTGAAGGGCTTGTTGTTGGTTTTAGAGTTGTTTTAGTTGTTGGAGTTGGGGTTGCTTTGGGGGTTTGTGTTGGAGTAACTGTAGGTTTTGAGGTTGGAGTAGGAGTATGCGTTGGTGCCACAGTTGATGCGGGCGTTGGGTCTGGTGCTATTTGAGTTGGAGCTGGTGAGGCGGTTGCTGCTGGAAGGGTTGTTGGCTGAGGAGTTGCGGTTGGGTCAGGTGTAGGAGATGGGGTAGCTGTAGGAGTAGGCGTTTGTGTTGGGGTAGGAGTTGCGACTGGAGTTGGAGTTGCTATCGGTGTTGGTGTGACGGTCGGTGTTGGAGTTGGAGTTGCTGTAGCTGTTGGAGTTGGCGAAGGTGTGGATGATGGCTGTGGCGCTGCCTGAATTTGTTGCTCAAGTGTTTGGCCAGCTTGGTTTAGGTTATAGTTTGAATTTCCATCGACCAGAGCCCATTCAGTTCCAGTTACCCATGGTGCCCACGCCCAAGCGCAGTAGCCTATTCCGTTTTGATTTAGGATTGCTAATGTATTGGCGAACCATGCATATTCGTTGTTCATATTTGAAGCCCAAAGGTTGCAGCCGATTTCACCTATCCATAATGGCTTATTGAAACCTATGACGCCTAATTGAGTTAAAGCCCAGGTCATGTCGCTTGTGGAATACGCGTATCCGTCGCTACTGTTAGAGTCGCTGTAGAATGATGTTCGGTATATATGGGTACTGTAAACTAAGTTGTTTAGTGGATCAGTTAATGGATATTGGTTTACCCAATCCATGCCCCATTTTGAACCCGAGTTGTAATATACGAAATCTATTCCTACACAGTAGTTGAATTGTACAACGACTATGTTTGTTGCGCCTGTTGCTCGAATCGCTGTGATGCATTGTTGTGTTGCGCCAAACCAGCTTGATGCGTCTCCGTTAGGCTCATTGTATAACTCGAAGAAAACGTTAGGGTAAGCCTTCAATGAATTTGCAACGCTTGTCCATAAATTAACAAAGTCGCCCACGCTGTTAATTACGCCGCTAGTATCGTAGGGCGGATAAGGCAAAGACGGTTGTCCACTTGCACTTGAGACTCTCCAGAAGACAAAGTCAACATAGATTCCCCGCGCAGCTGCCTGAGCAATAAAGTATTGCACGTTGCTTTGGAAGCCAGCTGTGTTTTGTGTCCACCACTGAATTGTAGCAAGAACTCGAACACAGTTAACGCCCATGGACTGAAGCTTATCTAGATTGCTGTTAACTGCAGCAGTGTCCCAAACGTTCCATTCGATTTGGCCACTAGGAAGCATCCAGCTGCCTTGAGGACCATCGATGAAATATGAATAATCAACACCGTGGAAAACAACAGTGTTTCCATTGCTGTCAAGTATCTTACTTCCAGATGTATGCAATGCAGGTGTCGATGCGGCTTGAACGCCATTTGCGCCTAGAACAGATACCATGCTTACAATGAAAAAGGCGGCAATGCATAGAACTGCAGGCTTTGAAAGCTTTCTCAGATTTAGGGAATGCACTATAATCCCTAATACATTGTTTTTCATTTTTTTTTCTCTCTCTCTTCCTGAATTGAAATTCCTATCAGTCAGTATTGTTTTTAAGAATTCTTGAAAAGCCCATTACATAGCTTTGTTAACTGTGCTTCGCAAGGGGTTACTTGAATGGCGTTTCTAAGCGCAAGGACACATACCGCCAGCCCTATGAGCGTAATTTCAAAACAAAAGCATAAATGAGATTAAATCAATCATTAAACCCGACATTTTCGTTATTTTGCATTGGAATCGCAATGTCCCCACAACTGATAACAAAAAAGCTCATCCACCATCAAAACTGGGGTAAATGCAATAGCAACAATATGCGCTCGACCATATTTTAGGAAAAAATAGTTTTTAAGTTCCAAAAAATGAAAAGATGTTTTTGATTAGCTTACAATGCAAAATTAAGCTTTTGATTGCTCGCTAAAATATTTTTTAAGTGGATCCCAATACCACTCTGTCCATCCTTCAGCGCTTTCATCTGCTATTTCGTCTGGAACGTCTGACTGCACCATAACAAGTTCTGTTCCCTCTGGGTTCTTATTGAAACATAACTCTAACTTTGAAGGACCATATCCCTTGGGAAAATCAGTTGATGTCCATTCCTGAACCACACGTTTTCCATCATCGATCTCAAGGTATTTTCCAAAAATGTAGCCATCCCAAGCGGTAAATTTGCCGCCGACAACAGGTTTGCCTGTGGCTTTGCTTTCTGTGAATTCACTGTGTTTTTTTGGGTCAGTATAAGCGTCATAAACTTCTTTTGGTGATGCGGGAATTATCACCTTTTGTTTAATAGTTCTACATTTTGTTTTCATAAAAATCACTGATAACTATTTGTTGGAAGGGTTTTTTAACTTTAACGTTCAATTACCATTGACCAAAAATGGGAAGATGCACAGCCACAAAGGGCGAGCGCCGACTAGGCAGAACGATACGGAAGCTTGAGGACAGCGTAGAGTTTAGCTCAAAAGAATGCAAAGCAAAAGCGGGAGAGAAAAACTACAAGGAAAAAACTCTAGCACCAACGGGAGTTACGGACGATTCGCCTATTGAGAATTTACGTGATTCTTCCAAGTGGAAAAAAGGGAAAACCTAACTTAGCCTGTTCTTCACCATATTAGAAGAGTGTGCTGGCTTACTTGATGTATTAAACAAAAGAAGGCCGCGTTTTTGAGCTATATTTGTTTTAACGCTTGTACCCTTCAAGTTTTTAAAGCTGGAAACGCTTTATTTCTATAGTGATTTTTTTTATGTCTACTGCTTCAAATTTGGAAACTGATTGGAATTTCAGAGTTTTTGATAAACGATTGATTGTTGCTAAAACCAAAAATGAAATGGTACACAAAGTTGCTGTTTTAGATGTTCTAACAAATATGATGTTTGCCGTTGAAGTTCCAGAAATGATTTCCATGAAAGACCTTGAGGGTGATAAGGAATATTTGGCTAATATAAGAGTGTACACTGCAAAAAATTTGGCTAATGTGGACAAGGATTTTATTGATTTTTTTGAAGCCTTAGACATCGATCAAGGTATTGAAGATTTTATTAAGGCTTATTGGATTTATCCAAGTAAAATCCGGTTTGAACTTGTAGAAATAGAAGAGCCTTAACTCACCGCAGTACCATATTGACGAATTTTTCAGGGTTAAACAATTCCAAATCCTTATACGATTGTCCTACCCCAATGAATAAAATCGGTTTCTGAGTCACATAGGTAACGCTTAAGGCAGAACCACCTTTTACGTCAGCATCCACTTTAGTTAAGATTGTTGCGTTTATACCGACTGCTTTATTGAATTCTTCTGCTTGCTGAACTGCATCGTTGCCGATTAAAGAATCAACGGTAAATATTGTCAAGTCTGGACCAACAACCCGCTTGACTTTGATAAGCTCATTCATTAAATTCTGGTTAGTCTGCATTCTTCCAGCAGTGTCAATCAAAACAATATTTATTCCATGTGCTTTCGCATGATTTACAGCGTCATAAGCAACTGCTGCAGGGTCGCCACCGTAGTTGCTTTTAATCACTCGTACACCTAAGCGTTTGGCATGCTCTTCTAGCTGCTCAATTGAGCCAGCACGGTATGTATCAGCGCCAGCAAGCACCACTGTATAGCCTTTTCCCCCAAAAAAATGCGCAACCTTGGCAATTGTCGTGGTTTTTCCTGTGCCGTTGATGCCCACAAACATTAAAACTAGTGGTTCTTTTTTCTTGCGTTTCTCCTCTGCGATTTTTAGTAGATCAATGCTTTTATTTGTAAGCATAACATCTAAAAGGACTTGTCTGAGGCTTTCGTCAACGATTTTTTTTCTATCTTCCAAGCGTTTAACTTGGACTCCGACCAAGCGTTTTTCTAGGTCTTCGCTGATTTTTTCTGCTACTGGATAAGCTACGTCGTTTTCGCATAGGCTCATTTTGAATTCTGATAAAATAGGGTTTAAATTTTCCGATTTAAGTTCGGTTGTTGTTACTTTGTTTACTAAGCCTTTAAAACCAGATTTGAGCTTCTCAAACATCGCTTCAAGGTTTCCCTTCTCTTGCGCCAAGCAAAGCTTCAAGCCTGCTTCTGCCAGAGTTTATTCTGTCAGCGACTTGAGTAAACTGTTGTTGAGCGGCGTTCATAGTTTTTTGCAATTCATCTAATCGTTCTTTTAAGGTTGTTTTTGCTTCCACAACAGTTTTTTCTATGGATACGCCTGAACCTAATCCAATTATTACTTTGTTTGCGTCTGCGAGTTTAACTTTTACGTAAGAGCTTCCGCCGATTGGAACTAAAAGTTCACTGTTTTCTTTTTCGGCTTCGATTCCGTCAAGAGTCATGTTTGCATAGCTTATGTCTGTGATTGCAGCGTTTACCATACTTATTCGTTGTTGCAGAGCATCTGCTGTTTGCTCTAGATAACGCATTTCCATGCTGAGTTTGCGAAGTTCTTCTTCGGATTTTGCTCTTTCTGCCAAGTTCCTTACACTCCAGCTAACACAATTTTCTTTAAGATTGGATTTATTATTTGTTCGGCAGTGACTTCTTCAACAGAGCCTATTTTTATGTGGCATCTTTTGACGCGGTGTCTGCTGCCTATTTCAGCGTAAACTTTCTCAACTGCATGCTCACTTTTGTCAGCTAACAATTCCCGTACAAAAGGAGTTGACAGCCGTGGCTTGTGGATTTCGCCGGTTACTTTGAAAGCCTTCATTTTTCATCTTCCTGCACCACATCCAGCGCATTCCCAATAATAAACATCTCGGGTCCAGTTGTCATAGAACCAGCTACTGCGGCATGTGAATTAGCAAGTAAGCCCGTTCCAACATAGGGTACTCCGCAGTTAACTGTGCCTACGTCCACTGGAACTTTGAAAACGCTTTCTAAAATTTTTCTTTCTTCATCTTTCAGCAACGGGTGAGCCAAGACGCCTTTGTTTGTTGCGGTTGCTAAGGAGCCAACATAGGGTAATCCTGCAATTTCTGTTGGCACAACTTCAACTCCCAAAGCGTCGGAGATTAATGTTATCTCAGTGTCCTTGAAACGAGGATCAACCACTGCACCTTTATCATTAGCTAAAACCAGGTTACCAAAAGCAGTCTTCTTTGTTTCCATAATTGTGATGTTACCGTCAAAAACTGATTTAATTGCATCTAACTCTTCTTGGCGAAGAAAGTTCGGAAGCACCATGCCATTCGAGTTTGCACAAACCAATGCGCCGCCAAGAACCGAGCCACCAATGGCAGTGTAGAGAAGCTTGGTTTTTAGCCAATCAGCGTACTCTTGAGCTTTCTCCTGCGGAACCATTCTCGGAATCATTACAATATTTTCAGTTGCAAACGCGTAAACACCTATGCTTGCGCTTCCAACTATGCTCGATAAATAAACAGTCAAGAATTACAACTCCAAATGATTAACGTTAATGGCGAAGTTCACGCATACTCCTTTTTGTAGATTGCGGTGAACTTTGAATAATTAGAAATTATCAGCTTATGTTCCTTTGGAAAGGGTCCGCCATTGGGTGATCTGTTGTCTTGAACATTTTCTATGGATCCTTAATTAGCAAAGCTAGTAACAAAAGTGGGTGGCAATACCAGGGTGTTGTTCTTCTCTGAAAGAAGAAGGAGGACGGCTGGTGGTAGCACCATGTCCTCTTCATCTAATAGCCTAAATATTGACTTTCAGAAAAATGAATTAAGAATCATGCTAATTGGAAAGAATATTGCTAAAATTTGTTGGTACTGAATTATACGCACACAGTCTGTTCATCTTCTTCAATTATTTAACAAATGAAGAAGCTTGCATTGAGTGATTATTTTGGAGGCACATCTATTGAGGGTTAGTTGTCCTAAGTGCGGAAACAAAATGGGAAAACCAAATAGGAAGTTGGAAAACATCAACTTCTGTCTGGCGGCTTATACATGCCCTAAATGCGGCAACCGTTTCAAAGTATCGTACTGACATGAGTGAAAAACTATTGAAGGGTTTTAGAGCTATAAATTCATAATTCCAAATTATTCAAAATTTTAATATAGCCAAGTTTCGCAAACAAGGTCTTTCAATAATTAGGTTAAAAAAAATTCGTTTGACCAGCATTGTTCCATGTGTGACAACATCATTTTAGACTATTTTTCCCAACATATTCGGTTAACTTAACAGCTTGTTTGGAGCCAACAAAGGTTGGCGGGTCTGGCTGCTTACAAATATGAGGCGTTCCTCGACGATTATTGCGCCTACTCAATGTTAGTGCAAGGCTAAATCCGTTTAACCACCATTTTTGCCCCCATAAATTAAGCTAACTATTGATTTCTGTGTTTGACTTTTTTGACGAGTAATGAGGTTTAATGACGAATAATGACGAGTCCTGTAAAGGATTCAAGACTTGAATCAAAAAATCTACCCAAAACACAAATAGAAAAAATTAGTGAAAAAATCTGTAAAATTGCTGTCGTAGATCCTCCTTGTTTCTAGGGCACTTTCCTTGAATTTTCATAAATGAGATGCACAATCCAGCACATTTTTGCACAATTCAGCACAATTGCGCACGCAACATTCAAACAAATCAAGCTTTAAATCAAAAAAGCAATCTAAAACACAAAGAAAAAAAATTAACGGAAAAACCTACCGACTATGGACTCCTGCGTATGGAAAAACTTAGCAAAATATTAATTTAAAAATAAGAAAAGAATGAATTATTGGGCTTCAGCTAAGTAAACAGTGACGTTGCCGTCTTTGTCTTTTGCTGCTCGAACCCGAATCTTTCTTGGAGGTTTCTCAATGCCTCTATCCCAGATTTTCTCATTAACTTCCTGGCTAATAATCAGTTGAGGCAACTCTTCTTCTTCCTCTTCTTCAGAGACCTTCATTTCAAGTTTCATATGTTTTATAATGAATGCTTTTAGCAGTTGCATGGCACGTGGAGCACGTTTCTTGGGCGGTCTAACCAACGCTCGCGACAAAGGAACCGTGTAGGTTCGTTCTTCAACGATTTCTTCTTCAGCTTTCTTTTTCTTAGGCTTAGCTTTCTCTTCAGCTTCTTCTGCAGGCAGCTCTTCAGCAGGGACTTCTTCAGCTGGAACAATCTCTTGGGTTGTTTCCACTGAAGGCTCTTCTTCAGTTAAGTCTGTTAATTCTTCTTCAGCTTTCTTTTGTTCTTCTATGACTTCTTTAACCACGTAAAATTACTCCTATGCCTTTATCTTTCTTGTTCGCCAGTTTCGTCTTTGCTTAGGGTTATTTCTAACTTTACCGTCTGTGCGGGCAATTACCCATGTTGGAACAGACGTTGACTCTTTGCTAGCTTTAGCCAGCCTAAGCTTTTTTGCTGTAGGTTTAACTCGTGCCATTTTTTCATATCCTTCTAATTGTTGGTTCTCGCTTCCGTGATTGAAGCTGAATTAATATTCCCTTAAGCTGCACATCCGAAAGCGGAATAGGCAACTTACCTGTCTGCGCCATCTCAATCAGCTGCATCTCAATTTGCTCAGCAAACTCGGGCTTAACCATTTTAAGGTTATTTAGCCTCTGCCTAGCTTCAGGCGCTAATATCTTTGCAAGCAACGCGTTTTTTTGAGCGTCTATTTGTTCTGCCTGAGATTGTCTTTGCTCATCATTTGATTTTTGCTGCATCGACAACATTTTTCGCTTGCGGATTTGGTCAAGCTGATCATCCGACATTGTCACTATTCGCCTTGATATTTCTTGAGCTCAGGGATAGTTTTAACTATTTCTTTATTGAGGTCTCCAGCGACTTCCTGAAGAAGCTTACGACCTTTAGGAGACATAACTCTGCCTTTGGGTTTTGTAGTTTGAATTAAACCTGCAGTTTCAAGTTGTTGCAGAATCTTACGGATGTTATTACCGCCTGCTTTAACAGCATGGTTTTTCTTTACACCGTTATTTTTTCTTCCGCCGTAATCTGAACGCAGTTTCTCCAGTCCGATTGGCCCATGAATGTAAACTTTACGAAGTATGGATGCACTTCGAGTGTACCACCAATTCGGATTCTGCGGCTGCTTCTCTACATGGTTGCCTGTTTTAGCGAAAGTTGCCCATGGAAGAGGCTGAACTTCATCAACATTTTCCCTAAGATACTTTGCTAATCGATCGATGAATTTTGAAGCTGGAACGTCATGAGGAGTCGTCAAAGATACTCTTTTCCCTTGTTTTTCCTTGCAGTTAAACAATGAAGCCTAATATAAATATTATCTGATAGGAATTAAGGCTGACGCACCGTTAATGCCATTGCTTAAGAGATTGAATCCTATCGCATAAAACATGGTTAATTATTCGGCATTGCCCAATTCAATTTAGTTTTAGAAAAACAACGTGGTGGCTGCAGAATAATTGTTGTTGCTTGGTGACTACAACAAATATTTTAAAGCGTAACTTTCTCACAAATTCATGAGATATCTTTATGAAAAAAATATCCATAGTTTTTGCATTATTGCTTTCGATCACGTTACTTTCAGTCGTGCTAACAACAATGCCAGTGAAAGCAGCCACTCAAGTAGATATATACGCGGGAGAAAAAAGCACAAGCGTTTACGGATTTGGCAATAGCGCGTCTAGCATATCTTCGCCGGGACCAACTTTGACTTTTACCTCTGGAGAAGTTGTAACAGTTACTCTTCATAATGCTGGAACCATGTCGCATAACTTCGCGATAGTAGATACCAAATCTTCAACGGGCAATGTTCTTTGGAGTGCACAAGTCGCCTCTGCAAGCAACGGAGTTGCAGCTGGATCAAGCGGTTCAGTTACTTTTACTGTAGGCAGCGCTGGAGATTATTATTATGTTTGCCAGGTTGATGGACACGTAGCTTTAGGAATGTGGGGTAACGTAAAGGTTAACGCAGCTGTTCCAGAGTTTCCAACGGCATTAGTGTTCGTCTTTTTCGCGATTGCGGCTACAGCTTTAGCGGCCTACATTGGCAAGTCAAAAACGATGCATAAGACAATACCATTTTGAAAGCTCAATGCCCATTCTCTTTTTTAAAATTCTATTTTTTTAAAAAATTTTTGTTAAGTGGCTTCTTCTTTTTCTTCTGCTTTGCGTTTCCTAAACAGAATAAACACGTGACCACGAACTTCGACTAAAGCAGCATCCGTTTTCTCGGCAGCCTTAGCACCTATGGTCTGAGCGGTAACCTCTCCTTGCATGGCAGCTGGCAAAACTCTAACTTTAACCATTTTGTTTCTTTGAAGTTGTTTCTCAATTTCACCTATTAACTGATCAGTTAAGCCTTCCTTGCCAACCCAAATAGTTGGATTCTCATCTTTCAATACGTGCCTAACATGTCGCTTCATTCGGGTGGTTATCTTGCTCAAATTGTTTTTGCTCCTTCTTTTTACCTAATAATATACGGGTTTGGTTGCCGCAGTTTAAACATGTTACTACAACATGAGACTCCCTTTTCTGCTTTATCCTAACACGACAATTAACCCCTTGCACAAACATGGCGTTGCAGTTTTTGCAAGTTTGACGCCTAAACTCGAGGGGTAGCCGAATTTTTGCTGCCATGGCGATTCGTCTTGCGGTTTTAACGTATTTAGCAGCTAATGCGGCATCCGTGTTCGAAATCTTTTTTGCCTCTTCAAAGAGAATTTGAATTCGCTGCCTCGCTATGTGCTTAATACTGGACTGATTCATCAGCATACCAAATAACCAAAAGATAACAAAGCCTACACATAACATTTGCGTAAAATTACATAAGAGTAATTTAAGAAAAAGAATATTTACTGAATGATTTTTTTGGACAAATTTGTCGTTTGTGTTTTGGGTTGCTTTTTTGATTTAGGGTTTGAAATGTTTGCAGGTTGAGGGTTTTTGCGTTGTTTCGCGTTGTTTTCCGTGTTTTCCCGTTTATCTGCGTTTAATCCCGTTCCCCTGCGTTTCTTTGCGTTCCAAAAAGTCCTATAAAGACTGCGAAATTAAAGAAAAGAAGGTTACCGCGACAACTTTTTAAACGACCTGGATCAAAAAGCGAGTTAAGCTAGTGGTAGATTGTTTTTGTTTAGTTGATTTGCGATTTTTCTGCCAAAGTCTGTGCATTTAGACAATTCTCCTTCGATTAATGGACCGGTTACGCCTTTCACTTTTATGGATAGACTTGGGGATATGAGTTTTAGGTTAGGCAACTTTTCTTCCAATTTTTGTTCTAATTTTTTCACTGCTCTGTCGGGAGACCTTACTCTTCCTGAATAAGTGCCGAAAACGGCTGCATTCTTTGCTTTCAGATCAAGCCCAGCTAATCTGTCAAGAAATTTCTTCATCGTTTGAGATGGCCGGCCCATGTGATTTGGGCCACCCAAAACTATTGCGTCGTATTCAACTAATTTTCCAAGGTCAATTTCTTTGATATAGCCTATAGTGGATTCAATGCCTTCAAAGTCTCTTATTCCCTCCAAGATGGCTTCTCCGGCAAGCTTTGTATTGCCATATTTTGAGTCATAAATCACAAAAACTTTTGCCAAGTTCACATCTCATTATGTTTTTGTGGTCTGGCGTTTTCTTAGAAATAGTGCAGCAGCAATAATTATCACAATCAATATCGCTATGACAATCGCATAGTATAGGACGTTATTTGTGCTTGAATTATTTGAATTACCTGTGGCGCTGTTTTGTCCGACCGCGTAGAGGTTACCGTCGTAGGATCCAAAGTATAAAACTCCTTTAGCCACTGCTGGAGAAGAGTAAATGTTGCCGTTTGTTTGGTAGCTCCAAAGGAAAGCGCCTGTTTGAGCATTAAGAGCATATGTTTTGTTATCTAATGAACCAACGTATTCCACTTTGCCAGCTATTGCTGGTGCTGTGAAAATTCCGGCGTCTGTTGTATAATTCCATTTTGTGGCTCCAGTAGTTGCGTCAAGAGCGTAGACGTTTTTGTCAAATGCGCTACCAGTATAGACAAGTCCATTAGCGGCGCTCAGAGAAGCTTGAACGCATTGATCGTACCCAGTGGTTACTTTCCAAAGCAATATTCCAGAGTCGGCGTTTAATGCATAGGTCATGTTGTCATAGCTTCCGAAGTAAATGTTACCGTTAGCTACAACTGGAGAGGATTCCACGTCGCCTCCGGTTGTGTAATTCCATTTTTGAGCGCCACTTTGAGCATCAAGAGCATAAACGTTGCGATCGTAAGACCCAAAGTAAACTATGCCATTTGAGACTGCTGCGGATGAAATGACATCACCCCCAGTTGTAAAGTTCCACAACTTACTCCCAGTGGTAGCGTTTAAAGCGTAAAGATTATTGTCATTTGAGCCAATGTAAACTATTCCTCCTGAAACCGTCGGGTTAGACTGCACCACGTTCCCGGTAGTAAATTTCCAAGCAAGGGTGCCAGTCGTTGCGTCTAATGCGTATAGGTTTTGGTCATCTGACCCAATGTAAACCAGATTGTTAGCTACAGCGGGTGAACTAAAAGTTTGACTACCTAAAGGATAACTCCAGATTTTGTTTCCATTTGTTGCATTTATTGCATACAAATTGTGGTCAAACGAACCAACATAGACGATACCGTTGGCAACTGCTGGAGAAGACCAGATTCCTTTGTTTGTCGTAAAAGCCCATATTGTTTGGTTTGTTGTCGGCCCTGATCCAGAAGTGTAGCCTATATGAGATGCATCAGCATGGAACATTGGCCAAGAGCCGCTTTGCTGAGCATTTGCTGCTATAGCAAACATCGAGATAGAAGAAAGACATAAAATTACTAAAACCAATACGCAAGAAAATTTTTTCATTATCATAACCCAATATTACATTAGCTATTTTTGTAGATATCTGTTGCCCCTAAAATGTTAAGGTTTTATTGTGAGAATTTTTTTCCTTTGTTTTCAAATTGCTTTTCTTGGATCTGGTCTTGGATTTTTTGTGATGAATATTAATTTGACTTTCTTTGACGTAATCCGACAAAATCCATATGCCAATTATGTTAACCAAGAACCAACCATGCAGAAAATCAAACGGACTGTCGATGCTGCTAATCAATTTCCTTCACAATCCATAATTAGCATAATCAGAAAAAGACAGGCTGAAAAATTTCGCGATGGAAGGTTTATCAAAAAATCAATGTGATAAAAAGAGCAAAATTTTTGATGTTCTTAACTAAACGAGTTAAACGAAGGTTTCCTATTAACTATAGAACAATTTAAAAGTAAATCCGAATAACACTTCATCTCTAACTTAATAGGTATCGGTGAAAAAAGTGGCTGATGCAAATATAAATCCAGTAAGTTGCCCATTCTGCGGTTCAATTAATCCTATTGGAAGTGCATTCTGTCAAGATTGCGGGAAAAAATTCAGCGTCGAACCATTTATTCAGGCACTACCAAAAAACCAATCGTACGAATCACAAACATCCCATTTAGAAAATCATTCACTGCCTTCCCGCGGGTTATCTGAGCGCCAACGCAACATAATAATAGTCATGGTTGCAGGCATTTTAATTGCGAGTTTATTGTTTGCAGCGGTTCTTACAATGGCACCGTATGATAACGATAATAATTCTCAAGCATCAACAACCCCAAATGCCACATTAGTTCCAACTAGAATACCAACCGCACAGCCAACAGCTACAAGCACGCCTAGTCCAACCCTCATGCCAACTCTGCCGCCCCCACAAAGCACCATAACTGCAGTAAACCTGCAATTTGTTTACCAAAGCACAGACCAAAACAACTTTGGACCACCCGCTCAAACACTGAGCTTTACAAACCAACCAAACGGAATGCTGACATTAAATCCGGGATCAGAATTTTGGTACTCCTTCAAATTAACGGAAGCCACACCTGCATCGCCCGATTCAATAACCAAAATATCAGTTTCAACACCGGGTTTCACACTGGAATATGTAACACCCGCAACACCCATAGTGTTAACGCAAGGATCTTCAGCAACAGTAACTGTACATGTGTTATCACCTCAAACCTCTTTCGAAGGTCCAGTTACCTTAGTCCTCACTACTTCAGGATAAAAGAAAATTAGCGTTCCAAAAACTGCTAAAGCCCTTTTTGGGCAAGCTCAATTTTTAATCTTTTCAACGCCTCATCCATCGCAAGCGGCTTGTACTGTAGTGTGTGCTGGGCTTTTGAGGTGTCAAGCGATGAATCCCGAGGACGCTTAGCGGGCCAAGTAAACTTTGAAGACAAAACCGGGTCAATAAGACTTTTATCTAACTCAAAAACTTCAGCAATTAACTCTGCAAATTCGAATCGACTAACCCGTGTGGCGCCGCAAAGATGAAACGTTCCAGCTAATTTTCGCTCAACTACTTCCAAGGTCATTTCAGCCAAATTAGTGTTCAAAGTTGGAGTATTCCATTGGTCAGTGATAATTTTTACGCGTTCCCCTTTACGGAGGGTTTCGATTAGCCAAAGTGCAAAGTTGACTTTTCCAGCCGCAGGTGTTGAGCCATAAATCACGCTTGGACGCCCAATAAAATAGGTTTCCAGCGTTTTTACAAGCTCTTCAGCTTTCAACTTCGTTAACCCGTAATAATTAATTGGGGCAGGCTCATCTGATTCTTTATAATTACCTTTTTCACCATTGAAAACATAATCCGTTGAAATATAAATGATAAAAGAACCAGAGTTCTTGGCGGCCTCTACTATGTTTTTTGTGCCTTCAACATTTACTTTCCAAGCAAGCTCCTTATTGAGTTCACATTTATCCACATCGGTTAAGGTGGCAGCGTGAACGACTACATCGGGCTTAACCTTCTTAAACGCCTCTTCAACTAAATCTTTGTTTGAAACATCAAATTTTACGAAGTTACCGCAAACATTTAGCTCTTGAACGTCACAAGAGTAAACTTCAATATTTTTTTGAATAGCGAGCGCAGCGAGTTTAGAGCCGTAAAGTCCGCTTGCGCCGGTGATTAAAAGCTTCAATGAGAACCACTCAGCTTCCAAGGAGTTGGATGAAGAATGACTTCTGTAGCAAACGGCGTCCACCAATGCTCATTGTCAAGATACCACTGAACAGTCGATTCTAAAGATTTCTCAAAACTACACTTTGTTTTCCAACCCAATTTAGATTTTAACTTTGAGGAATCTAAGCTGTATCGTGTATCATGTCCTGGACGATCTTCAACGAAAGTAATCAAATTCTCAGGTTTATGCATCAATCCAATGATTTTTTTGACGATTTCAATGTTGGAAAGTTCGTTTCCAGCTGAGACATTGTATATTTCTCCTGCATTTCCTTTGTTGAGAGCCGTAGCGATTGCTTCGCAATGATCTTGAACGTAAATCCAATCGCGAATGTTTTCTCCAGTTCCATATATTGGAATGGGGAGATCCCTGAGCGCGCGTATGATGGTTTTTGGAATAAGTTTTTCTGGAAGCTGATAAGGACCAAAATTGTTGGTGCATCGAGTAATCGACACGTTTAGGCCAAAGGTTTTATGATAAGATAAGACGAACATGTCAGCGGCGGCTTTAGAAGCTGAGTAAGGATTAGAAGGTTTAGGGGGTGTATTCTCTGTGAAAGAGCCTTCGAGTGCTTCGCCGTAAACTTCATCAGTGGATACCTGCAAGAGTCTGGCTTTATGGTTGTGTTTGCGTATGGCCTCTAAAATTGTAAAAGTTCCGATCGTGTTATTCTGAAGGAAAACGTTTGGGTCGGAAATGCTTCTGTCCACGTGGGTTTCAGCAGCGATGTTTACCACAGCATCCACTTGATGAATAATCCGGTTCATGAGCTGAGGATTACAAATATCACCTTTAATGAAAGTGTAACGTTTGTCATTTTCAACGTCATGAAGATTAGCTGGGTTAGCACCTATTCCTATTTTGTCGACATTTATCAGTTCACAATCTGGATTTGCAGAAAGCATGTATCTGCAAAAGTTGCTTCCGATAAAACCTAAACCACCAGTAACTAACAGTTTCATATTTCATCACTTATGTGGAACGTAATTCCAATCCCAAGCTTTACCAACACGTGCATCATCTTTCCTACCATTTATAACTTTAGGAATAAGAGTTGGGTCATTCCAGGGTCTGCGTTCTTCATCAGGGTGAGCAGGGTCATACAAGTTTGTTGTAAAGTACAAGAGCATAGCTGGTTCATCTCCGAGGGCTTTGAAACCATGCCAATAATGACCGGGAACACGTACAATTTGCAAGTTCAAAGCGCTTGAAACTACCTCGTTAAGTTCCTCGGTTTTTTCGTCAAAAACACCGATTTTTATCGAGCCCTTAAGCGCCAGAAAATAGTCTGTTTGACCTCTAAGGTGCCTATGCCACGCCCGTATAATGTTTGGATAAGTAAATGAGAAATTTGCTTGAGCAACTGTATCTTCTTCAAATAAATCTTGCCAATCTTTGCGCATGACTTCACAGAAAAAACCTCTCTCGTCAGGCAACCGATTTATTGATTTAATTCGTAATCCTTTCAGCATCAATATCCCTTGCTTGCTTGTTACATAGTTTCCAAAAATGTTTATAATAGTTGTTATTGTATGGCTGCTAAACTTCCACTTCTGAGAAGTCACCTATATGCAGCTTGATGGTTCGGTTTCGTTGGTTTCGTTTTACTTTTGCGTTTTTGCCAATTAAACTATCTTCTAGTCGTTCAACATCTTTTATGGTAACATTTTCTTGGATGACGCAATATTCAACATTAGAATTAACTATGGTTGAATAATCGCCAATACTTGTGTAGGGTCCAATGAAAGAGTTTTCAATCAATACACCTTTTCCTATTGCGCATGGTCCGCGTATTGTGCTGTTTATTATTTTTGTGTCTGGATCAACTTTGACTCTGCCGTCGAGGGTACTGTTTGTCACGGTTCCTTTAACGTTGTATTGAACATATGTGTCAAGTATTTTGGCGTTGGCTGATAAGATATCGTCTTTTTTGCCTGTGTCTAGCCACCAGGAATTCAAGATTTCGGCTTTAACTTTAAAGCCCATGTTAATCATTTCTTGAATAGCATCAGTAATTTCTAACTCACCCCGTCCGGACGGCTTGATTCTTTCAATAGCCTGATGAACTTTATTGGAGAAGAGGTAAGTACCGATTATTGCAAGATTACCCATGGGTGTCTTTGGCTTCTCTACCAATCGGACAATATTGCCTTTTTCATCTAATTGAGCTATGCCAAAACTTGATGGGTTCTCGACTTCTTTAAGAATGATAAGGGCATCAAGCTGTTCACTTTTGAATTTTTTCACAAATGCGTTTAGTCCTTGGCCAGTAACGTTGTCGCCTAAACACATTACGAAAGAATCCTGCTTCAAAAATCTGCTTGCCGTTTTGACTGCATGCGCTAATCCAAGGGGTTCTTGCGGAATGTATTCAACTTCAAGTCCCCAGTGTGAGCCATCTTTAACATAATCCTTGACGAATTGTCCAGTTTCATGTGCGGTAATTATGCCGACTTTTTTTATGCTTGTTGAGGCGACTTGGTCAAGAACGTATCCTAATATGGGTTTGTTTGCTACGGGTATTAGCTGTTTAGCGCAGGTGAAAGTTAAAGGTCTTAACCTAGTGCCTTTACCGCCACTGAGTACAAGAGCTTTCATATCAATCCCTAACTATTACTGATTAATTATGATTTGCGGGCATGCGAACTTAAATAAGTTTATGCATTGGACCTCAATGTTGACACGGTTATCTTCGAAAGCCTAATTGTGTTTTATTGATTTTTGTCCAAAAAATCGTATTGAGCACCACTTTATTATTTGTGATTGTATCAAGACAGCCACATAATTCTATTAGCCCTGACAAGGTATAATTACAGATTAGTGGTTGAGTGGGATTCTAAATGAGACAGTTCAATTCTAATGTTTTCTCGTCTTTTCCAGTTCTAGAAAACTAGAAAAACAATGTCAATTCAATCGGTCTTGTAAAATTTACTCAAAATCAAGCTACACATGCACACATATTGGAGGAAGATACTGCGGCAAGTACAGAGACCTTTCAAAATCAGTTAAAAAAGAGGCAGAGGCGAGTTTAGTCAAAATTTGATTGGCGAAAGACCAATTGCTCACATAGATTTGTTTAGCGTCAATTTCGTATTTAACGTCGCAAAATTTTCATTGATTTCTCAAGTAAATTTATGACGCAAATTCAATGGTCTTCGTAGGAAGCCAAGTCCATTTGCATATTTCTCGAAGATTATTTATGTCATTGGTATTAACGGTTCGGGTTACAAGAGCTGTGAAAATTAAGATAATCAGGAAACCAAATGTCCCTATGATCAATTTTATGGGGTTAGAAAAGACGAGGTTAGAAATAAGAATATAAGTCAAAGTTGCCAGCTATTGCAGAAGAAAATAAAATTTTTGCCGAAGAAATCCAATCGATTGAAACTCCGAAGCGTGTTTTTATGAATCGTAAACTAATAAATAAGCTTGGAAGACTCACAGTTAATGAAGTAACAATTAAGCCAATAACGCCAAACTGATTAATCAAAATAACACTTAAAGGAAATCCAATACCGGCGGTTATAATAGACATTTTCAAATTAAATTTTGTGTAACCTTGGCCATTAATCAAATTGCCGACACTTAAACTGCCAAAAGCAGTATACAGATAGGGAATTGAGAGCAACGCCAAAAAAACTGGAGCTTGAGTGAAATCATTGTGGAATATGGTACTTATGGCAGGTTCCGCCATAACCATGACCAACACCGTGACCGGAACCACAACAAACGACGCATATTTTACAGAGTACTGAAAAATGTTTCCGAAAAGTGATTTGTCTTTTTGAGGGTCCAATTTTGAGAATGCAGGAAAAAGCATCGTAGTTACTGGAGTAGCGAAGAATGAGATCAAAACAACAAAATTTAATGCAATAGCATAATTGCCAATTGAAGCATTGTTTGATACGAATATTGCTAGGATGTAGCTGTAGAATTGAGCTAGGAATCCTACAAGGATAGCACCGATTGAAATTGGTAAACCGAATTTTAGCAAAGTCTTAGTTGTTGCAATGATTTCTAGTTTCCCGTTTTTTGGTTTAGGCAGTGATCTGTAAATTGAGAACATTAAAAGTAAGCTCGTTAAACCCGCAATTGTGGTTGCAGTCGCGAAACCTGTAATTGCACCTAACGTGCCTAAACCTGATAGCACAAGTGAAACAACAAGGATAGTTTTAGCTATTGAATGCACGACTAGCATGATGCTGTTGAGATGCATTGTTTCCATGCCAGTGAATGCTGCCGTAGCCGCACTCATTAGTGCTCCTGCCAAGACGTAAAAAGAGGCTATTTGAATCAACGGAGCGATAGATGGCCGATTAAAATTTGCAGCTAAGAATCCGGAGAGGGCGAAACAAATAATAGTGAGTGATAAACCAAGAATTATCTCAAATACCAAGCCCGAAACAAAAATGCTCTTTATTTTAGCTTTATTGTTTTCGCTGTTGTACTGGGCGGTATATTTTATCATTGCTGAGTTTATCCCCCAGTCGCGAAACACTGAAATCAAAGTTGGAGCAGTAAGCGCAACTGTGTACAAACCATAATTGGATGCGCCCAAAAGCCCAGCTATGATTATTGTACCTACGGAAGAAATCAACGTAGAAACAACTAAACCCCATAGGAGGTGAAAACCGCCTCTAGCTGAAACGCGAGCCATCTCGGTAGTTTTGGTAGTCATACTTTTTTCCAGATTGCTGCAGGTAACAAGTTAGTTCTTGTTGGATGGGGATGTTTATCATTTTTGGTTTAACCTGTTGGTTTCGTTTATTATTTTTGTTGATATTAGATTTGGTAAGCAATGTTTACTTTAGTTGCGAGTTTTTGCTGCAATAGTGGGCGCTATTGGTTAAGATAATTTTTTGGACAGACAAAATTTTGGGGATTTTAAGAAGTTTCAGATTTGGGTTGAGTCTATGGGATGAGATTAGTGGTGTCATAATTATTTTCTTAAGCCGATAGCGGTGAAATCGAAGCGGTTCCTAGAATAACCGTGCTCTTCATTACCACAACACGGAGCCTCTTTTTGACTTGAGGCTTTACCTATGTCATGCAAACCGCTTAAATGTCTTGAAGATCAATGCTTTCGTCTGGTTTGCTGGGAGTTCCAACATCTATGTAGGTTATTTCCGTTTCTAAAACTGCATTCCGCGTTTGATTAGATAAACATTTGAAATAACCATTCTCGATGTCTTGCTTGAGCAACTAGGGCAAGTTAAGCTCATGAAACAGTGGAATGCCCTCTTAAATTTTTGCCTCTTTGCCCACGTCAATATCTGAGGATATTACATGGTATCCTTTGCTGGCGAAGCCAACCGCTGTGCATAATCCAACATAGCCGACACCTTTTACTGAGATATGGGCTTTTCTGACATTTACATCCATCTCAGTATTGGAATATCTCATTTTACGTTCACGCTGAATGTAACACATTCGCAAACAAAGATTGGTCTTTTCTTGAATTATTAGCTAATTTTTATTTCTAAAAAAAAGCTGCGCTGTTAATTGAAATCTGAGGGTGAAGTTTGCAAGAAAGTTGCAATTTTAGGGGGGTGAACCCAGTTAAAGTGGTTGAGTTTTAGTTTGGATTTACTAAAGCTTCAAGAATTAGCCGTTCTTGGCTTTTTGGTTTGCAACGTTGGGACACTAAGCGTTCAATTCGAATATCCAATATTTTGAATTTTCGTTTGTGGCAAAATGATTGTTGTATGGAAATTTGGCAATTTTGTTTATTTTTGAAGGGGGAGTTGATTAAATTTATATTTGCCATACCCACAATGAATGGGCAAGGAGACAACTAAGTGATCCTCAAGGTAGTCATTCCAGCGGCAGGTCTTGGAACACGCTTGTTTCCAGCAACTAAAGAGCAACCAAAAGAGATGCTTCCAATTTTCTCTGTAACATCGAATGGGGTCTTAGCGGTAAAGCCTATAGTGCAGGTTGTTTTTGAGCAGTTATATGATGCTGGGCTTCGCGAGTTCTGTTATGTTGTTGGCAGAGGCAAACGGGGTTTAGAGGACCATTTCACACCTGATGTAGACTGTATTAAAACTCTGGAAGGCATGGGAAAAAACGGGCAAGCTTCGGATTTAGAGAATTTTTATGAGAAACTCGATACTTCGACAGCAATGTGGGTTAATCAGCCTGAGCCAAAAGGATTTGGCAATGCGGTTTTGATGGCTCAACCTTTCGTTCAAAATGAGAGCTGCTTAGTTCACGCTGGCGATAGTTGCATTATTTCAAAAAATATGGATTACCTAAAAAAGCTCCTTGAGGCTTTTGGACGGCTTGAGGCGGATGCCGCATTTTTAGTTTTGGAGATTGATAATCCTAAGCAATACGGTATTGTTGAAGGAGACGAAGTAGAACCTGGAATAATAAAAGTAATATCAGCAGTTGAAAAACCTGAGAAACCCAAAACGCATTGGGCAATCATGGCTATGTATGTTTTTCGATCAGTAATTTTCAAAGCTTTGGAAGCTACAAAGCCGGGAAAGAATGGAGAAATCCAGCTAACGGATGCAATCCAGAAACTGGTTGATGATGGCTTAAAAGTATATGCAGTAAAGTTGGATAAGGGCTATATGCATTTGGACATTGGTAGCCCAGAAAGATACTGGGAAGCTTTGGAACTTTCATATAAACAATTTAGCAAGAGAGCAAACGTATGATGGACAAAATAATCAGCGAAGACCTTGAAAAAATAAAGAACACTGTAAAGAGAGATGTTTTTGCAGGAAAAAAAGTACTTGTCACAGGAGGCACAGGGTTTATCGGCAGTTGGCTTTGCGATGTACTGCTAGGTTTTGACGCTGAAGTCACAGCGGTTGATGACCTATCAACTGGAAGAACCAAAAACATTGACCATCTCACCAAAAACTCATCTTTCAAATTTGTAAAGTCTGATGTTTGCGCTTTTGAAAGTAAAGAAAAGTTTAATTTTATTTTTCACATGGCTGGACATGCCTCACCAGACGAGTACCAAGCGCATCCAATTGAGACCCTACAAACTAGCGCTTTAGGCAGCTTTGCCATGGCAGAGCTAGGCAAGAAAGAGCGATGCTACATTGCTTTTTGCTTCAACTTCAGAAGTTTACGGCGACACAGAAATTATTCCAACACCTGAAACTTACTGGGGAAAAGTCAACCCCATTGGACCCAGATCATGCTACGATGAAGGAAAACGTTTTGCCGAAGCGTTAATGATGGCATATTCTAGGCAGTATAGGATGGATGTGAGAGTTCCAAGAATCTTCAATTCCTACGGTCCACGACTTCGCGAAGACGGTTTATACGGAAGAGCTTTGTCCCGTTTTATTTTACAAGCGTTAACTGATCAGCCTATAACTGTTTACGGAACAGGTAAGCAAACGCGGTCATTTTGTTACATAAGCGATACAGTAACTGGATTAATGCTTTTAACGGCCAATTCAAAGGCCAAGGGCGAAGTTGTAAACATAGGCAACACAAAAGAGATCACAATAATAGAATTGGCTCAAAAAATTAGGGAAATAACAAAATGCAAATCAAACATAGAATTTTATCCATTACCAAAAGATGACCCCAAAAGACGCTGCCCAGATACAGGCAAACTAGAAAACTTGTCGACTGGAAACCAAACGTTAGTTTCGAAGAAGGAGTTAAAAAAACAATAAAATGGTTTTCGAAAAAGATATAATTAATTTGAAACAAGTTTCAGCTGACTATTAACTTCATTCCTCAATTAATGAAGTTTTATCATCACAATACGTTTGTTACCTCGATAAGTATAATTATTCATCAGTCTTAAAACATTTTTATGCAGCTAAGGAAGACCACTACTCGTTTAATATTACAATTATTACCTTATGCCTATTCGCAATCTTATGAAGGGGAGCTAGAGAAGGCGGTTGGGTCAGATTGTAAAACAATATTAGATGTTGGCTGTGGTTCCGATTCACCAATGAAGATATTCTCTGGGAAATTTTACTTAGTTGGGATTGATGCGTATAAACCAAGCATTGAAAAAAGCATGAAAAAAGGCATACATAATGAATATTTCAATCTTACTTTTTCAGAACTTAATAAATTTGGTTCTGGCACCTTTGACTGTTTAGTTGCACTTGATGTTATAGAACACCTCAAAAGAGACGATGGTCGGCGATTTTTGGATAACATTGAGAGGATAGCGAAAAAGAAAATAATTGTTTTTACACCGAATGGCTTTGTTCCGCAGAAGGAACATGACAATAACCCTTGGCAAATTCACAGATCAGGTTGGTCAATTAAGGAAATGAGAAAAAGAGGCTACAGTGTTGTAGGCATTAATGGATTGAAAAGCCTAAGAGGAGAACAGGCAGTAATAAGGTTTAATCCTAAACCATTATGGCATTTAATCTCAATTCTAACTCAATATATCGTCCGAAATCACCCTGACTTAGCATATGAGATTCTATACATAAAAAATAAAGAACAAGAAAATTAACTCGAGCATCTGAAATAACGCCACTTAAACGTTTTTTGTAATCTCAACTGAAAAATATTTTAAAGCAGTCCCTTCGACAGAATATGGTTCTCTAATATTCTTTGCAAGATAGAAGGAAGTCTTGACCATTTATTATTGGCTGGATCATTTTTACTTCCATTGAATTTATTGTATAGTATAGACGCTTCTAATAATAGTAATTGTTTGCTTAATAACTTGAGCGTGGGGGCGGGATTAACATTTGAGCGATCAGTTTCTTTCATAGCTGAGTAAACTCTTTGCCTAATCATCCAATTCATCAATGCCCTATCTACTGGATTAGCCTTTAAGTTTAAAGTCAATTGTGACGAATGGTAACGGTATTTGGCAACAATATTATTAACATGCTCAAAACAATAATCATGTAAAAACATGGCTCTAAGCCACCAATCGTAGTCTTCATAGTATGGCAAAGAGTCAAACAAGCCAACTTCATTGAAGGCTGATTTTGGGATTAGAGATGCGCTTCCGTTTCCAAAATAAGACCGCCACAGTTGAGCCTGGGCGGCTGCTTGATTCTTAAAAACAGGTTCATGATAGACCCCTATTATTTCGCTATCACCATCTATTTTTAGCCAGTCGCCATACAGTATCTTTTTTTCGCCAGAATAACTCATGAAGATTTCTAAAGAATTCTCAACCAAAACGTCATCTGAGCTAAGCCATTTAAAATAATTGCCGTGCATTTCATTTATACCGACATTCAAAGTATGTCCTATTCCACCATGATTTTTCTTTATCAAACGTAATTGCTTCTCTTTCTCAAATTTCTTGGTGACTATTTCCGGAAGTATCCTCGAACTGCCATCATCAACAACCAGAATTTCGTATTTGTTTTTTGGATAGGATTGGTGAAGCGCACTTTCAATCGCTTCTGTTAAAAATTTTGGGTTTTGATTGTAGGTTGGAATGACGATACTTACATCTAAAGTCATGTTTTGTTATGGCCCCAAATTGATGTTAAATAATTTGACTTACCTTTAATAGGTTTCCACTTTTTCATCAAAAAGAACAAAGGATTGAAGAATAATCAAACAGGCCCAAAATATTTTTACTTTGTCAGTCAAAATTTTATTATTTATTGTAATGTTTTTTACTGGGTTTATTGGAAGCTTTGTTTATTTGCGAGCAAAGTATTTTTTCCTTAACTGAAAATTAAACACTACCTGGTTATTTTGAAAGGGCCTATTTTTATCGACTTTAATGTCATATCTATAGTCAAAAGAGGTCCGTTATATTCTGATAGATTCATGGGCTTCACGTTTGGAGTCGTTATTTTAGCCAAATCGAACATGGACATTTTTTCTTCACCGCAAACATGTAGGATTCCATCAAGACCTTTTTGGATAACTTGTGAAATGGCTAAAGATAGATCATCGGCAAAAAGGTAAGTTCCGAACCTATCCACAAAAGCCTTTTCGTATGGCCATTGTTCTCTTCCAACAAAGTTTGTTCTTATTATTAGCGATTTTCTCACTTTCGAATGCTGGATTATTGATTCGCTCAAAAGTTTAGTTAAAGCGTAAAAGTTTTTCGGGTAAGGCAAATCTGTCTCAACATAATTTCCTCGATCTCCGTGGAACACACAGGCAGTAGAAATATAGACTAAATAAAGGTCTTTTTTGGTTTTTTCAAGAGCATTAATTAAGTTCTCTGTGCCTACAACATTTACCCTCCAAGCCTTCTCTTGGTTTTCCTCGCACTCTCTTATTCCCGTTATTGCAGCGCAATGAACAACTAAATCGGGTTTTTCAGTATCTATAAACTCAGAAACCAGTTTCTCGTTTGTTATATCAAGCTCCCTGCTCGAAGGATGAAGCGCGTCTGGAATAACTTTGAGCAATTCCTTTCCCAACTTTCCGGAAGCTCCCGTGATCAGCGTTTTCAAACTCATTCTTCCTATCAGGTATTTCAACAATAAGGATTTAAATGCTTCAGCTTAACGACTCTTGGTTCCGGTTGCTGCTCACGAACAAGTTGATAGAATTCAAATAAATACTCTTTAAGTAGGCATTTTAAACTGGTTTCCGAGAACTATTTTCGTTACGGTACTACTTACATTAATCTTGAGGTATTCCGGCGGAGGAGTCCAAGCTCGGGAACGGTTAAAAACAAGATCCACACATTTCACGATTGATTCTGGTTTGGCTCCACTGAGGATATTGCTACCAACTTCTATGGTTTCCGGTCTTTCAGTAACATCCCTGAGAGTTACATTAGGCACTTTGAATATACAACATTCTTCTTGAACTGTACCGCTATCCGTCAAAACACATGCGGCATTCTTTTCTAGTTGTACAAAGTCAAATAAACCCCAAGGCCCTGATGTAATAATGCCATCACCATTCATAACCAGCGAACGTTTCTTCAATTGCGAGCGGGTTCTTGGGTGCATACTACAGATTACAGGAACATTGTACTTGGCATAAAGCATTCTCAATCCCTTAATAAAATTTTTCAAGCGTTCTTCGACATCAACGTTTTCGGCCCGATGAAGAGTAACTAGAAAATATTTACCTGATTCTAAACCGAGATCGCTCAAAGCTTTGCTGTTATCTGTCTGCGAAGAATAATAATCGAGTATTTCTTTGATCGGATTTCCTATTACAAAAATTCGGTCAGAAGCTACACCTTCTCTTAAGAGGTTACTTCTGCTTCTTTCTGTGTAAGGCATTAGAACATCGCTTGAGTGGTCAATAACTCTTCTGTTTACTTCCTCGGGAACACGGTCATCGTAACATCGGTTACCTGCTTCCATATGAAAGACAGGGATTCCCATGCGCTTGGCAACAAAAGCTGATAAGGCACTATTTGTATCTCCCAAAATCAGCAGACGATCGGGCTTCTCTTTAGTGATAACATTTTCGGATTCCACAAGAATATTACTTATCTCGGCTGTAGCAGTATTGGCTTTACAATCGAATATATAGTTTGGACTACGAATTCCAAGTTCTTTGAAAAAAATCTCGTTCAAATTACGATCATAATTTTGGCCTGTATGAACTACTATATGATCGCAAAATTCATCAAGTAAGGGAATTATTCGACTTAAACGGATTACTTCAGGGCGCGTTCCCATGATTGTCAAGATTTTCATATGATCATCAGCTTTTAATCGGGAGTAATTTGGTCATTTATCATCAATTTATGCTTCTTTAGTAGAATTTCGAGTTGTTTTTTTGTCATCAGAAAATCAGCTGAGCTGAACTCCTTATTTAAGGCGGATTTTTCCTCGGGATCTTGTATTATTTCTGGAAGTATGGGTTTAATTGCGAAATATTCTCTCCGATCAACAGTTCTACTTATTTCTTCCTCGGAAACTAAAATTTCATGAATTTTTTCGCCGGGCCTGATGCTGGTAAAAACCTTTTTTATGGGTCGGTTGCCTATGAGCACATCGGCTATGTCCAGGACTTTGGCTGAATTAATGCGGGGAACATATGTTTCCCCCGGTTTTGCCTGTTTTAAGGCTGCAAAAATTGTATCAACACCTTGATCGAGACTTAGAAGGAATCTCGTCATTTCTGGTGTTGTTATCGTTACTGGTCCACCCCTCCGAATCTGATCATGGAACAGCGGTATTACGGAACCACGCGACGCTAAAACGTTTCCATATCTCACACATGCGAACCGAGTTTCTGGACAATTGAGATTAGCATTAATAAATATTCTTTCTTGAATTGCTTTTGTCATTCCCATTACATTTACAGGTTTGCAAGCTTTATCGGTAGACACACCGATCACCGTTTCAACTGGCAACTGAAATTCCTTTATTGCTCGAACTATATTTTCTGCACCTCCAATGTTTGTTTCCACGCCCTCAAACGGGAAATATTCACATGTAGGCACTTGTTTCAAAGCAGCTGCTTGAAAGACAATATCAGCCTCACGCATTACTGCGGCCACACTATGAAAGTCACGAACATCTCCAATACGGAAAGTCAAAAGTTCTTGAGAATTCTTGTAAATGATGTCATCAGTAGCTGATTGGCGATTTAAATAGTCCAAACGCATAAAGTGCTGTTTTGCCTCATCACGTGAAAAGATTATAATTTTCTTGGGTTTACCCAATTCACAATTTAATAGTCGACGAACAAGCACTTTGCCAAGAGAGCCAGTGCCACCAGTAATTAGGATTCTTTTTCCGGTCAGTATCATTTTTTTCACGTCATTACATATTATATTATTGGCAGATTAAGTTCATATTTCTCAATTAAAAGGATATAAGCTTTCTTTGATTAATCAGGACGTGCACTGAAAAAATGATGCGTCTCAGTGATTCAAGATAAGCTTGAGTAATAGCAAGGTTGCAGAATTGTTGCTTGATACTCATCTTTCAAGTACTAGTCCGGTTTTCCTTCTTTTGAAAAATTCGAAGGAACTTCAGGAAACGGATTTTCTGTCCAACAGTACCTGAAAATGTCAAGCTTTTAACTTAACATTCAAGTATATCTTTCCAAATAGACAAAGAAACAATCGAATAATCAATATTCACTAGCCTTAGGAGAACGCGGATGATTTCAGTAATTTTACCCGTTTACAATCGAGAAGAAATTTTATGCAAATTTATCGACTCGGTTATTTCACAAACATATCAAGATTTTGAAATCATAATTGTTGATGATGGCTCGAAAGACAAGAGTTATGAAGTTGCGACAGAGTACTCAAAGAAAGATCCTCGAATAAAATGTTTTAAACACAGTAAAAACCAGGGCCCCTTGGCTGCTAGAAATACCGCACTTAAAGCATCAAAAGGAGGACTGATCTTTTCAGGTGAAGACGATGTAATTCTCGACCCTAAATGTTTCGAAATACTCGTCAACACGTTTGCTGAACTTAAAAGCCAATACAAGGTTGGGGCAGTTGCACCAAGATTAATTTCAAGCAAGGAATACAACGACAAACAAGACTTAATTGCTAAGGTGGACAGGCTAACAGGCGATCTTAAGCAAAACTGGTCATCAGATGCAAAACTTACTGAGGTACCCTTCTTACATGCATGTTCGCTTATTAGCCGAAAAGTTTTCATTGAAATTGGCGGTTGGAATAACTCATTATATAAAGGCAATTTCCTTCGAGACGAATCTGATGTTTATTTTAGAGCAAGGAAAGTAGGGTTTAAACTATTTTTCCAACCAAAGGCATTGGCATGGCATCTTCATTTTTCGAAAGGTGGTTGCAAAATACCATTGATAAAATCCAACTATTATACAATCAGGAATCATTCTCTGTTCTTGATAAAATTTTTTGGTTTGAAGGCGGTTTACATGATCCCGTCATACAGTATTTCTCTAGGATTTACGATATTTAAAGTGCAAAAATTACAGAGAGAAGTGAATAGCCAAATTGAGCCAAATTGCTGACAAGCGAAGTATCAGAACGTCCATTCGCATGCTTCCTTTTTTGTCGTTTAGGTTTTGTATTTGAAAGAAATCAAAATTTTATTTTCATTTATTAAAGAAGCAGTTAAAAAAGCAGCGGCATGTATTTGGCGCTAAATCTGGGATCTATTTAATGCTTGAAGAACAAAGTTGGGACGCAAAGCTATAAAGCCTTTAAAGGCTATCTTACAACAATTTACCTTGAAAATAAATAAAATGGAAAAACGGGAAAATCTGTTCCATGATATAATCCCTAAGTGATGGTTTTGGTCTTGAAAGTCTGCATCGTATATCATTTCTCGAGAGCCCAAGGGATGGAGCATATCAACGCTATTTTGATAGATGAATTATTAAAAAAAGACGCAGATGTCGTTGTGGCTACCCTTACAAAAATTGACATCGTAAAACTATTTCGTGAGAAATTTGATATAAATCTATGCAGATCACCAAAAATATATTCCCTTTTTCCGGCAAGTGTGACGTCGTTGCCAATTTTTCAACCTTTTTGGAATTGGTTTTCGATGTTAAACTGCATAAGCCGTGAAAACCCTGATGTCATCTATATTGATGGTTATTATTATTCAGTGCCTAAATATTTTAAAAGAAAAGCGAAAGTCATAGTTTACGATAATGAACCAGTTCCTATAAACGAAAAAGGTGAAATCCAATCAGAAAATAAATTCCCATTCTACGTTAAGGTCTATACCAAACTATTTGATAATTTGCTCAAATCAATCACAGACAGAGATTGCGTGGACAAAGTCATTTGTAACTCGCAATTCAGTGCCAAATTATATGAAAAAACCTTTAAGAAAACTCCAGAAATTGTATTGCCGCCAGTGTGCACTGCAAAATTTTCAATCGGAATTAAAGAAAAATTGGTTTCATGTGTCGGTGTTTTTACGCCAAGAAAAAGATTTGAGAGAACAATTGAGGCTATTGCTTTATCCAAGAGCAAACCGAAGTTAGTAATAATAGGCAGCTTGCCTCCAGGTGGAGATATTTACCTGTCGTATCTAAAACGACTTTCCAAACAACTCGGAATTGAAAACCGAATAAGCTTTCATCCAAATTCTAATTTTAAAGATTTAAAGGAAATAATTTCGCGATCGAAAATATGCGTTTCTAACGGCATTGAATATTTCGGAATCGCTCTTGTAGAACAGATGGCATCAGGATGCATACCTATCGTCTATAAATCTACAGCCCCGTGGGAAGATATTGTTGCTAAAGGGAAATTTGGTTTTGGCTTTGAAACACCTCAGGATCTGGCGGATGTTATTGACCGTATAATCAGCGATGAAGGTCTGCAGACCAACATGAGCAACATTTCCAAAAAAAGAGCTCAAAACTTTGACGAAAATATCTTTCGAGAAAAGATGATGAATCTATTGGTTTGGAAAAAATAATAGCGGCCTCTTCAATTATTCATAAGAAGCATTTTGGTCTGCTAACAGGTTAATTGCATATGCATGATTTTATTCGGTTTTTTCCGAAGAAGCGAAATTAACGATTTAAACGAAGGCGTTGGAGCAATTATTGTTATTACACAAATTACAAACATTGTTCCAGATATTGCTAATCCTAAATAGTAATAGCTTTGGGGTTGGTAGTACAAGGTTATTTCAAAAGTTCCATTGTGATTACTAGCGACTTGTGATGGGTCAATGTACCATGCATTAACATATCCATTTACCATGTAATGGTCGCTATCTGGTAAGGCTTTTTCAAAGAGATGGTTAACATCCCCGGGTGTAAAGCTTGTTAAAGAGTTTGCTTCTTGTACACCTACAGCTGAATAGTTTGCTATGATATTACCAAATATTGTTTTATCATTATCAGGGTAGGCTTTCCATTGAGGATCATAACTTTCAGAGAATATAAGGAAGAAAGGCTGGGTTGCATTCTGTATTTTAATTTGATAATTAGTTGGGTTAATTTCCTTGAAAATAATCTTTGGAGTAGCATCAGTTGTGTTAAATATAGAATTTTGGGTATAGTTTAATAGCGAATCCCATTGATTACCAATAGTTTCTGATGAAATAAAGAACGCATTATTAGTTGTATTGTTATTTGAAATGATTGATGGAAGCAGCAAATCGGGGGATCCTTGAATGAGAGTAATATTCGAGGAAGGATATATGTGAGGCAAGAAATAAACGCTTGAGAGGTTGTACAGGTCAAAATTGGGATAGCTTTGTATTAGAGATATGTATCCTTGATCTTGTAAGTAATTAATTTTACCTTCGGTTTGATTAACAAATTGACTGTCGACATCTTTATGATATATCAAGTATTGTACATTGTACAATGACATCAACTTGATTATCCAAGTACAATTATTATTTGAGGCAAAATTCCATTTTTGCCAAAAGGGAGTATTAGCACCATTAGCTTGAATAGTTGGCTTAGTGAAAATTTGTCCAGTTGGATCTACCCCAACGTCTTTCCATTTTGGATAATTTGCCCAACCTACGCTATTTAAAACGGCATAGGGCAAACTCAAAATTTTATCCTGCCGTCCATCCTGGCTCAACATTTTTGCCGCATCGAAATAATCATTTGGTATATGTACCAGATAACTATTGCTTGATGTTAAATAATCGGTTCCATTATTAAAACTGAAACTGTAGCGCGATTGTATTCCACCGACGAAGAACGGGTAAACCCCAATTAATACCAAGATAAAACATACTAAAACAAACTTCCTAAAGTGCACTTTAAACAATCGATTAAGTTTTAAGTGTAACTTCGCTGATTTGCTAAACTCGATATAGCGGTTGCCTGCGTATATATCCCGTAGCCCGATAAATATAAAAATCAAAAAGAAGAATGGCAAGAATACAAGCGTCTTATCAGGACTTCTAAGAGTGTTTAAAACAGGTAATGTAAATAATTTTAAGGCTAAAGCATTAGAAATTACACCTTGTCCCTTTGCAGTAATAAATATCGAAATTAATGCTAAAAATAGAAATGATAAAGACAATTTGTTCATCTTTTTAAAAGAAAGCGCGAACATAGCTAGAAAACCAATTGACCCTAAAACAAAAAAAAGGGAAAAAGTCGAAACAGAATATCCAACATTAGGGACCAGAAATAATTGGCTTATAATTGTAGTTCTTTGATAGAGAATCCAAGCGCCTAAATTAAACAAAGAAGCAGAACTTACCATCGTGGTTAAGCCATAGAACATCCCTTCAACGTTAGTAATAACCGTCCACATTGTTGCTACAAAAAATATTGACAGGTAAGCAATCAATTTGTATAATAATTTACCTTTGTTCAACTTTAGAACTAACATAAATAATAAAAATAATAGGGTGAAAAGAACCAGGGAAATATAAAAGGCGAAATTGCCAAATGCGATATTTGCTAAAAAAAAGACGACCCCTAATCCTAGAAGTTTTTTATTAAATACATTTTTGCCAATAAAATATGAATAAGTCAAACTAAAGATCATTGGCAAAAGAGGGTACAGGATCAAATATGGCGAGTACCCCCAAGTATATGTGAAAACATACAAGGTATAAGGATTTAGCGCGTAAATGATGGAAATTATTAGTCTAAGCTCAAAAGATTTAGTCAGATTGCGGCTAAATCGTTTTGAGGCTACAAAGAAAGATACAAAAGAGCCAGAAAGAAAAATGAAAAAAAATAGAAAAGATTGTGAACTTGCAGAAACATTAAGGATACTCAGGATATAGAATGGAAGATAAAAAACCGAATATGAGAAATATTGCAAAAAACCTCCCGGACCGGATGCAGAATTCCAAGTAAATAAAAAATTTGAAAAATTATTTTTAAGATTTATATACTGAATTATGTCGCCGCCAGAGAAAACATAGCCTTTTGGAAAAATATTAATAGCAGAGACAAAAACGATTAATAACAAAACACACAGAAAAAATATTTTTTTTGTCTTATTATTTTTTTCAGTAATTATTTTAGCGTTTAATACCTGGGTTTGATCCATATCTGATTGCCTTAATTTTACTAAAGTTATTAAATGGTATGCAAATGACTAAGGGTATGCAATTTAAGGTTAATGTCTATAAAGTTTACTTATCTTTGCTAATTTTTCAAATTAAAACTTAATGAGGAAGCTATTTTCAAAAGTGATAAAATCAAGTTTTTAATAAAGGCAGGAGTTGTTAGATTTATTAATTCACTATTTCATTAGGTCTCGATCTTAAAGCGTTTATAATCTTTTTGAGCAAGCAAGTTTGTAATTTATAGCCAGAATTAGAACCTCTTCACTTAGATTCACCCGTTAATATTTTTTGAAACGCTTTAAGATAGACTTCAACCCACGTATGAGTAGAGGCAAATTTTATTGCCCCTTGTCTTAGATTTCTATGTGTTTGTTCATTTTCGAGAATTAGCAGTATTGCTTTAATCAAATCATTTTTGTAATAGCGGATTGCAATTCCTGCGTTTGAGTTTTGTATTTCTATTGCTACTTCAGGAACTTTAGTGATTATTATTGGAACGCCACAACCCAAGTAAACTTTAGGTTTACCTGGATCAGCATACCAAGTGAAACTATTTGGATCGGGAACATAAGGAGCAATCCCAATTCCACATTTCGAAATTATTTTTTCAATTTTATTATGATCTTCTATGTAGCCAAAAAACACCACGTTTTTTGATAGACCCCTCTTTTTAACTTCTTCTCTGAAGTGGTTTTCAAGAGGTCCAGTTCCTATAACTAAGAGTCTCACTGAAGGAACTTTCTTAATTAATTCAGGCATAACATCCAGAATCAGTTCTATTCCTTGACCTTCTCTCAGATGGCTTAAAAACGCCAAGTCAGTTCGGTTTATTTGCTCGAAAGGCAAAAAATTGCATTCCAAGCGAGTACCAGTTGGAACAGTCATCTGACTCGTTTCATTCAGAGTGATACCACGTTCTTTGCGTGCATCACTCATAGCAGAAGATAAATTCCAGGTGTAATCTGCATGGCGAACACAAATCTGGTCAAAACGTTGGTACATAATGTTTAACATTTCGTTACTGAAACGTGAAGAGGGCACATAATCAATTACATAAAAAATTACGGTTTGCGCAAATCCCATACGTTTGAGCAACAAACCGGCTAAAGCATTTAATGGATTAATTCCTACATAAACATTAAATTTTCTCTTAAACTTAAACACAAAATAAAGGCTTGCCAAGAAATCTTTGAAGTACATCAACACTTCCGGAGCTTTTGTTTTAGGGAAAGCCGCCTTTGCTTTTGGAACCCCCTTTTCATACAAGGTCGCAATTGATTCTTTTTGGTTAGCATAAGAGAAAGGGGACCCGATGAACAACAAGCTAGAGCTATGCTCTTTCAGAAAAGCTTCCAATTCCTGAGCATGCCCTGTAAAAGCAACATGAGTTACTATTACAAAAGATAATTGAGACAACGCATGTTTTACTGAGCACTTGGCAGCTTCATCAGAAATTGTCAGACACCTCTAAAAAGGTTAAAACTACAGGCGCCGTTGAAGCATTAACTATGGTAGACACGTTATAAGGATTCATTTTTGTACCATTCAATTGTCTTTTTAAGGCCTGTAGCCAAATCTGTTTTTGCTTCAAAATTGAACTCTTTTTTTGCTCTACTTATATCCAAGCATCTTCTTGGTTGACCATCTGGTTTAGAGCTTTGCCAAACTATTTTTCCTTCAAATCCAGTCAATTTAGCGATTAAACTAACGAGCTGATCAATCGTAATCTCTTTTCCAGTGCCCAAGTTCACAGGGTCAGGTTTGTTGTACATTTCAGTTGCGGCTATAATTGCTTCGGCGGCATCGTCAACAAATAGAAACTCCCTGCTTGCTTTTCCAGTTCCCCAAACTTCTACTTCTTTTTTACCATTTTTTACTGCTTCAGTGAATTTTCTAATTAAAGCAGGTATTACATGTGAGGACTCTAAGTCGAAATTGTCTTTAGGACCATATAGATTGACTGGAAGCAAATAAATTATGTTCATTCCATATTGCTTTCGGTAAGCTTGAGCCATTACCAAAAGAGATTTTTTAGCAATTCCGTAAGGAGCATTTGTTTCTTCAGGATACCCATTCCACAAGTCATCTTCTTTAAAGGGCGCAGGAGTAAACTTTGGATAAGCACAAACAGTCCCAACTTGAACAAATTTAACGGTTTTTTTTAATCTTGCAGCTTCCATTAACTGAGTGCCCATCATAATATTATCGTAAAACAATGTACCAGGATACTTTTGATTAAATCCGATTCCGCCGACCCGAGCTGCCAAATGAATCACAACATCAGCGCCGCTTACGGCGTCTAAGCATGATTCCCATTTTCTTAAATCCGCATCTTTACTTCGCGGAATTCTTATCTGATTTCTTGAAACGCCTCTTTTATTAACCAAATTATCATCGATATGCGAACCTAAGAATCCAGCGCCACCAGTTAAGAGAATCTGTTTATCGCTCCAAAAACTCATTAATCTACTCTCCACCAACGATTAGGAAAATGCTTTCTTAAAAATTCGTCCCCTTCTCCAATTGGTTTTAAACCAACTTTTCTCATTTCAGCATCCACCATTATTTTAACCAAATTATTAAACTGAACTTTAGGTTCCCAACCGAAGGATTTAACAATTTTTCTTGTATCTGCAACGAGATTCTCGGTTTCTGTTGGCCTAAAATATCGTTGGTCAATTTTTACATATTCTTTCCAGTCAAGATCAACATAACTAAATGCGGTTTCAACAAATTCTTTTACAGAATGTTGCTCGCCTGTTCCAACAACAAAATCATCTGGTTTGCTTTGCTGTAGAATGCGCCACATCATTTCAACATATTCTGGAGCATAACCCCAATCTCTTTTCGGTTCAAGGTTACCTAAAAACAAAAACTTTTGTTTCTTCGTCAAGATGTTAGCTATACCCATTATGGTTTTCCTGGTAACAAATATTTCTCCTCTTCGTGGAGATTCGTGATTAAACAAGATCCCATTGCTTGCAAAAACATTGTATCCTTCGCGATAGTTCTTTGACATCCAGTATGCATAAACTTTAGAGACTGCATAAGGACTTGTTGGGCTAAATTGGGTTTCTTCATTTTGCGGGAACTAGCTCTGCCAAACATTTCGCTGCTTGATGCTTGATAAAATTTTATGTTATTCCCCGTTCGCCGGATTGATTCAAGAATACGGGCAGT
This sequence comes from Candidatus Bathyarchaeota archaeon, assembly GCA_963798135.1. Lineage (GTDB taxonomy): Archaea > Thermoproteota > Bathyarchaeia > Bathyarchaeales > Bathycorpusculaceae > Bathycorpusculum. Next base: position 202,134 of record CAWCSI010000002.1, read on the forward strand.
TCCTAAAGCAGTAACATTACCGGTATACTCAGGCATATCAAAACTTACTCTAACGTGACTTTGCGCACCCAAATGATAAACTTCTTCTGGTTGAATCTTGTGCAAAATATTAGAAATTTGTTCTGAATCAGACAAATCGCCGTAATGAAGGAAAAGTTGAGCATTAGGCTCATGAGGATCTACATAAATGTGATCAATTCTGTAAGTATTAAAAGTGCTTGCCCGTCTAATCAGCCCATGTACTTCATAGCCCTGCGAAATTAGAAACTCAGCTAAATAGGAACCATCTTGCCCTGTTATACCTGTTATAAGTGCTTTTTTTGCCATCCTCCGAGTCCCCTCTTTTTATTATGAATTATTAAAAGTAGAATTAAAGTTATGCCCTGTTTTCGACGTATTTTATGGCAACTCTTAGCCTTAGAAAGTACATTCCAACTGTTAACAATGGATGCTTAATCAAATTCCTCCATTTTCCATTTTCAACGAAGACCCCAAATAACCTATATCGAGAGCCTGTCTGCTTTGCAGTTTCAGGATCTTCCTCGCCCCATTTGTCAATGTATCTTTGAATGCCGTCTGTATAGTAACCTTTCTTTTCCAGATAGCGCTTCATGTTAAAATGTACCTTCATTGTGACAAAGAGGAGACATCAGCAATTTCTGTCCGACCGAATGTTTCTTATTTTCCTGTCAAAGTCCCAATCTTCTGGTCCAATAAGAGTTTCGTCAAATCCTTCCACTTGAAGGAAAAGGTCTTGTTCGAATAAATCTAACAGCATCTATAACAGTACCTGTGTAGAAGCTTCGTTCAAAATCTCTGACTTTAATCCAGAATCCCGTACCAACTATTCTTTCGGGAACATAAAGCGCATCAACATGTATCGTTTCTGCATTTTGCAACGCAATCTTCGAATTAAAGTCGTCGACTCTAAAATCATGTCAGCATCCAAATAAAGCAGGTATTCTCCCTTTGCAACTTTAGCGCCATAATTTCTTTGTGCTGATCTTTCATTTCCTTTAAAATAAATGGTTACACGATATTTTTCTGCAAGGTTAACAGTTTTATCTACAGAAAAATTGTCGACGACAATGACTTCAATGTTTTTGTAGCTTTGGTTTTTTATTGATTGCAAGACAGTTTGGAATGTTTTTCTCTTCATTTTTGGTTGTTATAATCACTGAAACTAATGGTTCTTTCTCGGTAGTCATTTTGTAGATTGTTTGCACCTGCTCAGGGTTCTTTGGATTTTCCAAAGTCTTTTACGTGCCCTAATAACTTTTGCTGCACCCTTAACTGAGTACTTAAAATCCCTAAATGATCGTATTCGCACTAGCTGTTTAAGCATATATTTTGGTGTTAAGAACACTTTGTATATTTCATCGCATAGCTTCATTACTTCGTCAGGTGTCATGTCAGGAGTAGTCATTACTGGTTCTTTCATGTCAAAACGTTCATAATCTTTTGGGTCAACGCGGAACCACTGGTTCTTCAACGCTTCAGCATACAGTTTGCTTCCTGGATAAGGAATAACTACGGTAGATTGTAATGTGATAGCCCAGCCTTTCTGCATCATTGTTTTTGCAACATTCAAAGTACTTAAGGCATCTTGGCGGTTTTCCCACGGGTAACCTACCATAATCGTTATGTGCGGTTCTAATCCTTCTTCTCGGGGAATTCTGCACTTCATTCATGATTTCGTCGATTTTTGTTCCTTTGTTAAGTCTGTCAAGGGTGGCTTGGCTTCCAGATTCAACACCGAAGAGAAGCATCCTGAAACCCGCCTTCTTCATTAAACGGTAATCATCTCTTGTTAAAGCACCAAACCGCATGTTACAGCAAAATTGGACTTTCTTGTTATAACCTCGTTCTATCATCAGATTGGCGAACCGTCTTAGCCATTCTCCTGCTGGAAAACAGCCAGTGTCGTCAAATACTGACTTAACGCCATAATTTTCAATTAATAGCCCAATCTCGTCTGCTAATCGTTCAGGCATCATGACTCTGAAAGTGGGGTATAACGTAGGCCAAGAGCAAAAAGTGCAACCACCGTCTTTCCTCCACCAGCAATCGCGACCTGCCATGGTATAGGCGCCTGGAGTAACCTTGAAGTTGCCATTACGTTCGATTGTAAAGATACCACTTCGTCAAATCACGATTGATATGTGGCAAATCATCTAAACTGTGATCTAACTTAAAGCTGCCAGTGCTTTTTATATTTCCATTTTCGCGGTACCAAATCCCAGGTTCAAGCGCCTTTGCCTTGCCAGTTAGGAAGTTGGCCAAGTTTAAAAGCAGAAAGTCATAGTCGCCACCGGTGAGAACAAAATCAACCTTACTCTGATCCATCGATTCCTCAGGTAATGCAGTAACATGGTCACCAACTAAAACAACTTTTGAAGAAGGCAAAATATTTTTAACATCATTAATAATGACCCAATGTTTTTTGACGACTGGAGTTTTTGTCTCAATCACGATAATATCGGGATTAGAATTCTCAAGATCCTTTAGCCATTGGTCGTTGGTTTTCTCTTCAGCAATTCCGTCGTCCCATAGAACTTCATAGCCTGAATTGTTTAGCATTGTAGCAGCGTATGAAGGAACAACAGGGTAGATGTAAGTGGGGGATTTGAAATATTGAAATTGCCTATTTTGGCTTAGAAGAGGAACGCCCTTTTCGGATTTTATAGGTGGATAGGATATGCTGATTTTCATCGTTTTAGTTCACGCTTAGCCAAGCCAGATAAGAAGAAACGAGCCGTAGATTAAGTGTGTTGCGATTATTCCCAACCAAACTGAAAGAACAAACCTTAGTTTTTTCACTTGAGATACAGCCGCAGCAAAACTCGAATACTAAGATAAAACGCTGTGCCCAAAAGTAGTACAAATGCAAAAACTGGGAAAAATAAAGAAATAAAGAGTCCTATAACAAGCGATAAGACAAGCAAGGAAGGCAAGAAATAAGTAAGTCTAACTGAATTTTGTGGAAATTTCTTGACAAAAAATCCTCTGTGTTCGCCAAATCTTGAGACCTGCTTAAGATGAGGCTTAAAGAGTGAACGTCTATGATGATAGACAACTATTTCAGAAGACTCAATTAGTTTCTTGCCTAATTTTCTTATTCCCAGACACATGAGTGTATCTTCTCCTGGCCAATATTTTTCATTCCACCCGCCAGCTTCTTGTATTATTTCTTTTCGCGCAATAAAATTACATGAATGAATATCATCTGATTCAACAGAACTTTTCGTTTTGTATCTGCTTGATAGAGTCCCGACCATAAAAGAAGACAAAACGTACCCGCCAGCTTTCTGCATAACCCCGTCTTCATCAGGAGTTAATCCAGGTCCACCAACGCCGCCGACGGTTTGGTCTTTAAGATGAATTAAAGCTTTAGTTAACCAATCACTTCTGGGATATGCATCATTATCGATAAACGCGCAAAATTCACCATTTGCGTTCGCCACTCCTCTATTACGTTTAAGTCCAGGAGAAACAGGACCAGTAAGGATAACCTTGACACCCTCTAGCGCTTGATTAAAAGTGTCAGGCAATAAAATAATTTCAAAATTTGAATAATTCAAACTCCTGCAGCATTCAATACATTCCCTAGTGTATTCATCGACTTCTTTACAAGGAATAATTATTGAGACTAAAGGTTCTGACGCCATCAACCTTCACGTAGCATAAATGAAACCAAATTTTGAAAGCCGTTTTTCTTGGCAAGAGGACGCTGATACCAATGAATGATTCGAAGTCTGTATGCTATTCCAAGCAAATCAACAAACATTCGCCACATTTCTTGCGGCTTAAACTTTGCATCCAACTTGATATTTACAGGCATTTCTACCACTTTTAATTTATATAGATTTGCTACAGCCAGCAATTCAACGTCAAAAGCATAACGCTTCACGGCCAATCTTGGAAAAATATTGATAAAGGCACTTTTCTTCATTGCTTTAAGACCAGACTGAGTATCTTTAAGAGGTACGCCAGTGAGGAAACGAACTAAACCGTTAAAAACTTCACTTAAAATTCGTCTAGAGATAGGCACTTTCACTTGTGAATCACTATGCCGTTTAGAAGCGATGACAATATCGCCGTACTGGAGAGCGTCAATATATTTGGAGATTGTTCGGAGGTCAATTTCCATGTCGCTGTCAGCAAAAATCACTACATTTCCATTGGCATTCATGAAACCAGTTTTTATGGCATACCCTTTTCCCACGTTCTTACTGTAACTAACTATTCTGACATGACCATTTTTGCTAGCGTATCTTCTTGCGTTAGCCAAAGTGCTATCTCCACTGCCATCATCAACCACCAATATTTCATATGGCAAATCCTTTTCCATAATAACTGCATCGATTGCCCCGAGCGTTTCTTCAATACAGTTTTCCTCATTGTATGCTGGAATAACAAAAGATAATTCGACTTGGCCCATTAAACGGCCACCTCACTAACGCTTATCCTGCGATGCTTCACATGGCAAACTATTTGGAGAAAAACCCCAGCAACCAAGGCATAATACGCGTAAATGGATATGGTATTAGCTATAGAAGGCAAACCAACTGACAAAGAAACAGCGGCTGTAATCAAAAATATTATAAATCCAACTATAAACGGAGAGCCCCAATTCTCCTTAACGTATGACTGGAGTTTAAACGTAATGTTGTTGAAGCCAATTTTATTCATGTATCGGGGCACTGATATGTTTAAAATAGAAGCTTCGAATTTAACGTTTGCCCATATTGAAGGAAACTTTCAAGGTTTTTTCTTTTAACGTCTTCTAAAAAGTATTTTTATTCTATTTCTACATCGATAAGAGATGCATAGTATAATTAAACTTGTTATTGAAATGATACCGCTTACGTAGAATAGATTTTGAGGCCAAAATTCTAAGGTAACATTAAAAGATCCTGTTTTGTTGATATACCAAGCGTTTGCATATCCATTAACCATAAAATGATTTGACTCTGGTCCTTGTTGCCCATTTATATTTACGACCCAGAAGCCGCTATAAGAGTTGCTTAAAACAAGAAAGAAAGGCTTAGAGGCATTAGTAACTTGGATGGTATATTGAGTTGCTCTGATTTCTTGATATTTTACATTTTGTGGAGTACCTAATTCACTCTGAACGGACGCTATAAAATTGAACTGTTCAGTGGTAAGTTGATTGCTTAGGTAAAAAACGGATTGCCCTGACTTAATATTTTCAGTTGCATTTGCGATAAAACTTATGTCATTGACTGAAATCACGTGAGATGCAGCATAAACTTGAGAATTAAGCCATTCATTATTCAGATAAATATCTATTCGCCCGAAGGTATGCTCAAGGGAAACATTCTGGATAGAGAGGCTATTTTTAAAAACTTCAGGTGAAGTAAAATTGTAAAAATCGGTATCAATGTCGTTATGCAAAATGATATATTTAATGTTCATCAAATTAAGCATGTTGTCGATTTGAACAGTAGTGTTTGTAGCTAGTTCCTCCGCAATATATCCTGATAAAAAGCTGTCCGCAGGATGGATTACGGGTTTGTTGATAAGTTGCGGATCTACATCAGTGCCTATGTAGACGTTACTTTTTTCCCAATTGTAAACTACCCAGCTGCCTTCACCACCGTATAAATTAAGTACATTAAAATTTCCAGATTGGTTGTTTAAATAATTTGCAGCGCTAAAATAATATGACGGTGTATCATGGTAGAATGGTTGCACGACGTCACCTGTAAAAAATGAATAATTTAAGAGCAAAACTAATGCAATAAGTAAAGTTACAATTATTTTTCCAAGAATCCGATTTCTTAAAGGGTTAATCGCATTTATCTTGAGGTTTTTTACATATTCATAAATGGCGGATAGACCAATTCCGAAAAGTATGGCTGAACTTAACGCAATCATAATGCCGAATTTTACAAATCCACTTCTAAAGATTGTTAAACCTGGCACACTCGAATATAGCCAATAGAATACATTTCCAAAAGGTTCTTGCGTTCCTTTTGAAAGAAAAATTGACAATATGTAAAAAAGGAATAAAAATAAGATTATTTTTACACCGTCAATTTGCTTAATCCAATACTTCTTAAGAAGCAAGGTAAAGCCGAAAACAATCGGGGGTAAGAAACTAATTAGGATAAAAGGCCAATCCCACATGATCGCAGGTACATAATAGAAGCTGGGATGTTGCAGAAAATAGTTTTCCCATCCAGGATAACCATACAAACGTATAACGTTGAGCACCGAGCTAAAAGAGCTGAAATTCGCTAACCAGCTACGTGGATCCATAATAGAAATTAACTGATTAATCGTGCCCAAATTGATAACTGTTGGAGCAATCCACCACAAATTGAGTAACAAACATATTGAAAAAGCGACGAGCGCAAACTTCAACGTATAAATTTTTTCTGTTTTATCTTTCGCTATAAAAAATAAATGAAAAATAAAATAAAGCATTAACGAAAAAAGAATTATTACGGAAAATGGGATGTTGACATTACCACTTACAAACACTAAGGAACTTGCCCCAAAAAGAATGCCCCCTTTTAAAAGGTTCTTTGAGTTTAACCCTCGTATAAAAAAAGCAAACATCAAAGGGAACAATGCATAGGCAACGAGAAAGTATATGCCACCTACCCATGGACTCCAAATCATCATATTGTACGCGTTAAACATGTAAAAGATAGCCGCGATTGTTGCTACGACTTGAAATTTACTGCGTCCTCCAAATAAAGAAACTACCAACAAATACATTGAAAAGCCGGCACTCATGAATAGAAAACTGTTCAAAAGAACCTGAGAAATACCAAAAGAGATACCAATTGAACTTAGAAATAAATAGAATATTTGAAACGGAATAGCTAAGGGAACCGTTGGTGGATTATAGATTCCGGTGCCTGAAGAAAAAGTGTCCCATGATTGAACAGTTAAGGGATGGTACATATAATTGCCTGTATCTGCTCCAAAAAACGACAACCCAGCATGGAAATACAGCAGAGGAAGCAGCCCTAAGCAAAGAATTATAACAACAGGCAGCAAATGGTTGCTTTCTTTCAGAGCATGTATTTTGCCCCGAAAAGTCGTCGTTTCATCCAAGCGATGTCAGTTCCTTTTAAGGTTAAATTAGCCCATAAGTATTCAAAAAACAATATATATGATTTCTTTTTCTGAGCGTCAATATCCACTGATTTGCAAGAGGAAAAATCGAGTTAAATAAACACAAACACAAAATCTAAGAATGGCTATTTGCGACATAAAAACTTGATTTTAACTTTTAAGATCTCTAATCTTTGAGGCTTCTAACTTTTTTAGCAGGTGATCCAGCGATAACAGAGAACGGCGGAAAAGAAGAGGTTACAACACAGTTAGCGCCGACAATGCAATGCTTACCCAAGACAACACCTTTAAGAATAAAACTATGAGCGCCTAAAAAGCAATCATCGCCAATTTCGATTCCAGCAGGTTCATCAATACCTTGTAGAAGAGGAGGCAAATCGATATTTTCAAAAGCATGATTATGATCCAAAATTGAAACGTTATACGACAACAAACAATTTTTGCCTATAAAGATTCTTTTTGCAGCTGAAATCGTTACATTTCTGCCAATACTAACTGAATCGCCAATGTTTATGAGGGGGTTGTGAGAGTTCGGTAACTGAACTGTTTGTATCCAAGCCCTAGAACCAATTTGTACATTATCTCCAATTGTAACATTTTTGAGATTGCATTTCCAAGTTGAATAACCGGCGCCAATTAAAAACGATTTACCTATTTTTCTACAACTAATGCGAAATGGTATAGAGACCGGATAGGCAAGTACTTTAACATAAAATTCCACCAATTTAGTTACCTCCCAGTTGCTTGACGTAAAAGACTTCGAAGGCCAATTCTGGTATGTAAAAAGTAAATATTTGACTAAGTTCAGATATTATTAACCATAACAATTTTGGTCGAAATTTGATGGTTGAAAGAATTCCTGTATCAAGTTGATTCGCATAATCGTTTTCTTTTCGTAAAGACTTCAATCCAGCCATTCCAGAAGCGATATATCCGCGCAATTTCATTTGGGTGATACTCCAGCCAGATAAGTGTTTGAAATAGAGATTCCCGTTAATGTTTGATTGAGGCAGGTACCCATTTGGAGTTGAAACAACAATTTTTCTTCTGGCCCAAATTTCAGCTTTTTCGAGTAATTTAGCGCCTTCTTCTTCAGTAAGATGTTCTAACACTTCAACCATAATAACGGTATCGAAAGAACCAGGCTTAAAATTCAAGTGGCGTAAGTCACCCAAAATATAGTCAGTGTGAAGATGCTTTTTCTTACTTTTTTCAATAGATGGTCGAAAACCTTCAACACCCACTCTGTAAGTTGTGTTGCTGTATTTTATGGGAGAATCTGAGCCGCACCCAATATCCAAGACTGAATCACTAGCTGCAAGTTCTTTCTTAAGACAGTAAACAGACGTATGAAACATGCGACTAATGAAATAGTTGTAATAGAGTTTGTTAATTATTTCAACACTTTTAATCAATTATCCCTCAGCGAACCTGGAACATTAATCGGTTGAACACGGATCAAAGATTTAGAAAGAATATTTTCTTTATAATAATCAACGAGGGGAATCAGCATAGTCCTGGGCAGAACTAAAGTACCGATGCCAAAAAACCAGAAGCGAGGATCCAAAATATTAAAGTGATTGTATTTCACAAGCAACATCATTTCTCTAATTAACCAACTGGTTTTGCCATAATTCTTAATTTGGATTAATCCGACAAAATTTTTCGCGACAAAATTCTTGATACAGTACTCTCTCATCTCCCTGAATTTTTCCTCATGAAAGACACTGTTAAACATATCAACCCAACTTTGCATAGGTGATTTACTGTAGATAGAAGTAAAATGCCTGGTTTGGCTGCTTGCTATTCGAACGGCAATAACATAGTCTTTCAAGTAAACAACATCGTGTTTTTTGAAAATTGAAATAAATGGGTAAATATGTGCGGTAAAAATATCTTCATTGACTTTTTCATCAATAAATTCACGTCTAAAGGCTAACCCGCTTAACTGATCTAACGTTTGAAACACTTTGATAAGAGAATCAAAGTCGCTATCGATAGAGATAACAGAGTCTTTTTTCGAATTGAATTGATCCTTAGCTCTAACTGGTTTTTTCACCTCATTATGAAACCAATAATAGGGTCTTGTGATTGCACCTACGTTTTTATTTTCTTCAAAAAGTTTTGAAACACGCTTTAAAGTTCCTTGAGCAAGAATGTCATCTTGAGCCATCAAAAAGACAATTTCATTAGACGACTTTACTATGGATCTTTCTAAATTCTTAGGATAACCGACATTTTCCTTATATGGAAAAAACTTAATCCTATCATCTTTAATTTTGTTAATTATTTTTGCTGTTTCATCAGAAGAGTTGTCATCAGTTATAATTAATTCAAAATCTGTAAAAGTCTGATTCAGAACGGACTCTATGCTTTCTTTTACAACCGAAACGGCATTATATACGGGCATACATACACTGATTCTTAAGTTTAGCACCTTTTAAGATACATTATAATTCGTAAGAGATAGATGCAAGGTCTCTGTTAAAGCGCATCTCATTAACAAACATTTTTGCTTTAATCAACATTTTTCCCCATTGCAACTTTTGAGCAGAATATTTGTATTTTGCCAACGATTTTTTTTGTTTACAGATTTGTATATGCCTTGTTGATTCAAGAATATTCATACAATACATAGCAATAACTTGTATAATTTGGCTTAAAATTTTTTTCCCAATTTACCAGGCTCAATTTAGCACAAAAAATTCACATTCACACATATTCTAATTTTAGAAAATTAACTTTTACGTTATAGATTATCGCATAAAGCAATTCTTGATAGAGCTTCTTATCGCAAATAGATAGCTTATTATTCATTTTCCGCATCTCTCTTTCGATATTTTAGGAAACGAGTCAGTTCCAGAATGGCTCCAACAATTAAGAAATAATAAGCGTAAATAGCTACCGAGCTAGCCAAAGAGGATCCACCGACAGATAATGAAACTATTGTAACAAAAAGTAGGACAACGCATATTACGAAAAACGGCAAACCACAATTCTTTCTCAGAACAAAAGTCAAGGTTCTATCAATTTTAACTTGGAGCATTGGGGAGCGTTTATAGAAGCGAACTATCGCAAACCCAGCCACAACAAATGCTATTCCAGCCCCAATCAGGCTCAACGTGATATAACTAACCAAGACCTTAACAGTTACCGAAGGTTGCGCTGAAGCGTCACCATTAATTTCACTATTCATCCCTAAAAACGAAATGTTAGCATGAAATTCCCTTGGGACTACAATCATGCTTACAGTACCAGCATTGTCTGTAGTGGACTTAACAGTTTCTCCATTGACAAGAGTGTATGTAGCCTGTGCCCCCGAAACTGGGTATCCGAAATAATCAGTTACTCTAAGCGTGACCTCATAAGCGGTGGCATAAAGAAAATTGACACTGTGATAAGTATCCATGGCAATAGGGCGGGTTGTCAATGTTACAGTATTTTGGAAATTTGAAGACTGATTTACACTGTCAAGTTGCCAGTTAGTTATGGCCAACCTGCCATTGTATAAAGACTGTATTTCTGAAGCATCAAGAGTACGATTGTAGATACGAACATCATCAAGAGAACCTTTGAACATTTGATGAAGACCCCACAATGTGTAAGATGAAACTCCGAATTGGGTAAAATTTGCTTTTTCACTATTTCCAAAATAAGCTTGAGCAGCAGAGTCTAACATACCATTGATAAATATGTTCATATTATCGTTTGAATCATAAACAAACGCCACGTAAACCCAAACTCCAGTGGCTACCGAAGCTGTTGAGGTTATTTCATTCCATGCCCCTGATCCTTGATGCCAACCGTAGAAAGCTTTGCCGTTAAAAATCCCGTAAATATATTCTTCGCTATTATCAGTTGAAATTACACTTTGAGTATCAGTAGAGTCAGACGTTTTAATCCAGAAAGAAACGGACTTTGGAGAATGAATTACAGAATTTAATTGCACGCAGTTGGTTACACCATCAAAACTTAATGCATTGCCAAACTTTCCCGGAACCGTTGTCGCACCGAAAATTGTACCGTTATTTCCGTTGCCACTGCTATCGTAGGCTACTGTTCCTGTAGTATCATCAAAATTCCATAAGCCTACTAACCCAGTTGCATTACCCTGAATGCTTTCAACAAAATTACTAGAGGCTGTGGCTGATGTTCCGTTGTTATACCAGCCTTGACCAGAGGTTAAGTAACCACCTGAAACATTGAGGTAATACTGAAGTTGAAAATTTGCAGTGTAAGATGTCTGGGATTGGACAGTAATTGTATGAGATTGGGCTCCGCCGTCACTCCAATCAGAGTAAATGCAACGGCTTTCATCAGGTACAATAGTCAGGGCAGAATTTGCTGCAATCGTGTGCGTGTCACCAACAATCCATGTAAATGTCGAGGGCGTAACAATAGTGTGTCCATCAACGGTTACGTAACCTGAACCTGTACCGGGAGAAGACGTAACTGTAATAGAAACTGTTGTAGCCGCATGAGCCTGCGGAACGTCTGATGAAGCAAATACTAAAACGAGCATAAACAATACTATAATCGAAGCGGCACAATTCTTACTAATATTGTTACTAACTCGGCTTGAACCCTGCTTAATTAAACTGAGAGCCATTCTTACTAATCCACAGATGTTTCTATTTACCATACATCCTAAATTTAAAATTAGCTATCGATTAAGGCAAATCCAAGGTTTCCCTAAACATACAACAAAATCAAATTCGGCAACATCGTCTGATAACTTGTGAATGATTTAATGGTGTTGGAGGAAGCAAAAACAAGGGGAACTTAAGTGAAGAAAATTCAATGTTTGCTTTGTTACCTCATTCAAATCTGCTAGGAATTTGCTTTGACCGGCGTTTCATTAATCTTTACAAGCTCTCGCGTTTTTACTAATTGAATTATCAGAAAAATAAGTAAAACAGAAAAAATACAGCCTAATATTGCGAGAAACACGAAGCGCATTAATCCAATAGCCCAAACAGCATGCACCATACTTAGCAAGGTGTTTGTATACCATGGAGCTAAAGGCAAAAAGAAGAAGGGAAGAGGACAATTTAAAACCACGTAGATCAATGCTACTATTGAAGCACCCCAATAGAATGCCCCTTTAATGCGTCCGGCCACCCACAATATGACTAGGAACGGTAATGCCCAGACAAACCACTGCTCGCTAATAATTCTGTATGAAAGAAACAAAGCAAGCAGAGGGAGAACCATAACCAAAGCCAAATCAAAGGCCGGTTTCTGAAAGGCCATTTTACTAGTTTGAAAATAAACAAATAGCAAAGCCGCTGCAACTAAACCCAACGAAACAATCGACACAACAGAAACAAACCCAGAGGTTACTGGCAAGTTAATCAGCTGATTAAGCTGAAAAAGCGACCAGTAAGTAAGACCAAAAGCTACAGGATGAGTAACCTGATTAATTACAGTGCCAGTTGCAGAAGAATTTAGCTCGAAACTGGCGGCAAAAAACCTCGTTATTCTGCCCAAATAGGGAAGAAAAAGCAACACAGTAGTAACCAAGAAAACTAAAAAAAACTGCAAAGTACTCTTGAACTTACATTCAAGAGAATTTGATTTAAACAAGTAAATTCCAATAGGAACCAAGAACAAAACAGGATACAATTTTAATGCCACCCCTAAACTAAGGCAAACAGCCGAATACGAAATTCGCTTTTTTAACAAAAAGTAGAAAGCAGCCAAAGAAAAAAGCGCAGGCAGAGTATCCCACATGCCCCAAACAGCCGAAATCCAAATCACAAATGGGTTAAGAAACCAGATCAAAGCCGCTTTTTCCGCAAGCCCCTTGCTCTTTGTTAATTCCTCAACTATTTTATATAAAAGAAAAGCTATGGCAATATCTGAAATCAAAAAAGGAATTTTTACTATTGAATTAAAAACCATTCCTGGAACATACAGAACATTAGAGTCGGGGTAAAGATTCAAACCCGACGGCAAATGAGCCATAGGAATTGCCCCAGAATGGAGAATCCCTGAAAGCCAAGCGTAGCTGTAAGCTATCGGAATTAGCATATAATGATACCATAAAGGTGGGAATGATTGCAAGCTTAAGGGTCCATTTTTCAAAATATTGCTTGAAATAGTGTACCAAACGTACATATCGAAAGGATGTGCGGAAATAGGCATCAAAATAACTCTTATGACAATTCCTATTGCAATAATGCTCGCCAATTTATTTTTTGAAATTACATTGCGAATTTTTGAGAGTATCAGAGGTTCAACTCTAGATTTAAGTTAATTTGGATTATAGTGGTAAATAGCAATATTTCCGCTTCGGTAGATTTCATGGAATAACGATGACACTGATGGTTGACCGCTCCATCCCTTTCCATTTATCCACCATATAAGGTATATTTGATTATACCCATCATGAGTAGCATTCGTAGCGGCGTTTGCAGGATTATCATATTCATAAAGCAACAATTGATGAGAATTAAATGATTCTAACATCGCCCAACCGTAAAAAGTCCTATGCGTAAGCAAAACCCCATCAACAGTCATGTTACTCTTGAGCCATTGTAGCGCGTTTACTGTATCTTTGCAATCACCAATGGCTATAGTATTCTGGAGCATCGAGGATGGAATCTGATAAATATAACCGTTAAATCCGCTTCCTGAACTAAAATATGGAAAAGGAGCACTCGGAGCCATCACCATAAAACCCACGCTCAAAACAGAAATCATCACAGCAAGATAAACCACGCCAACACGTAGGAGTGTTATCTTGAAATGTTTCCAATTGACTACCTTGAGCCTGCTTAAGCCCTCGGTAACATAAAATGCTAAGGGATAAGTAAGCAGCATTAAAAGGCGCATATCGCTTGGGCTAACTATTGGAATAAATGCTGCAACCAAAATCAAAATTATCCAGCTCTGGATTTGGAAGTTTTTAAACCGACGCACACTCAAAAGAGCCAACGGTAACAAAGGCACAAAACAGTATAGAATAAATCCCGCTTCACTTGTCAACATTGCAGGGTAGGAAGAATAACCAAACAGTGCTAACCAACCGTCAGGTGTTGTAGGAAAACCAAAAATCAAGCGGTATTCAGATATGGCGGGACTCAAATAGAAAATTGCGAAGAAAAGTATCACTGCTGGCATTGAAAATAAAACTATGTGGGCGGCATCGATGCGGCTTCTGCGAATTAACTTGTAAATTACTGTAAATAGGACAACCCCAAGCATGAGAGCGGCAACAAACTGATTTGATAACATGACTGCGGCAAGAGCCACAGAAAACGCCACATAGCGCTTCCAAGGAAACTTGGCTGTCCCATTTTTTGCAACAAGCAAAGTCAGAACCAAGAAAAAGAAAATTAGAGCGATCTCTTCTCGAAATGCATCCCAAGAAATCCGTAACGCTACGAAATATAATGTTCCAATCAACGCGGGAATTATGCTTTTTTTAAGTGACCAATTTAGGCCTCGTCGAGCATAAACATAAATTGCCAATCCTAAGAAGCCAAGAAGCACAGGAGGAAGCACCTTAAACACCCAAATAATCGGAGCACCAGCCAAAGTGAATCCAGCAGTCAAAGTATACAGTAAAGGTGCTGTTGCAATGAGACTCCAAAAGTTTACTCCACCATGCACCCACAAAAGTGTAGTGGGGATATAATATCCAATGGTGTCGAAACCAACAACGTAGGGTCCCATTAGAATTTCAGGAATAAACCTAACTAAAAGAGGAATAACAAAGGCCAATAATGGAAATATTTGTTTTTTTGATGCCAAGGTAGGTAAAAAAGAACTTTTTAGTCAGTTAAACATTTGCCTGAACTTCAATCTTTCTGAGCAAAAATGAACATTAAGGGCAACCATTGGTTTCTCATTTTTTAAATAAAAATACGTAACTGAAAACAAGAATGTAAATTTATAAGTGGTTTAGGACTTGCTGGCGGTGTTATTTATCACGTACAATGAGGCGGCTATAATCATTCCATTAGTTTTGTCGACAATTGAAGGATCTATTTGACCTTTTTCAGAAGATCCATCCCTAAACCCATTTTGCGTGTAAGCGCCTGGTTCAAGAGCGGTTACCATACTTTGGGCAAAGTTACTATGATAAATTGCGTCTAAGCAAACAGCTACTTTTAGGTAAACAATAGGTGTTGCCGAAACAGCTGATGTTTCATCTTTCATCACAACCCAGGTGCGCCCGTCAGGCAAAACCACCCATTCCCACACGTAAGATACATCGTTTGCTGCAACAATGTTTCCTTCACTAAAAGCAGTGTATTTGCCGGTAACGTTATACCTTGCTTCCTCAGCCAAGTAAACCTGACTGGATAGTTTAAGAAGCGCTACATCAGGTTGCTGAAAATCTAAAACTGCGAGAAGCAAAGGCTCGGATGATATCTTAGCTTTTGGCAATGTAACGCCATAGGTTGAAACTGTGGGAGCGTTAACGATGTTGCCGAGAATGTTGTTTGCTTCTGAAGAAAACCGTTCAGGCCAAAAGGTTGCGAATCCACGTGTAACATAGTAGTCATAGACATTGACAGAGCCAGCTAATGCATCAACACCTTTACATTCAGGCTCATAATTGGTTCGGTTATACACTATATAATCAACACGACTTGATAAATCAGGTCTGTAATTTTTGAGATTACCTAATGATACAAGCAAATTGCCAGCATCTGTAGCCACTTGAGGTGTGTTGTCCCAATGCTGTCCATTTGTGCAATACCAAGCATAAGGTTGATCGTCACTCATAAGGGGCCGGTTTTCAAGGAAGGTTAATATTTTGTTAAATCTCCAGTCGGCTCCGTAAATTCCAGAGTTGCTGATAATACCCAGCTTCTCCGCATCTATGATAGCTTGAATATAGACTCCTAAATCCCAATCCGTAAAATAGGGATAATTTAGCCCTGCAGAGTGTAATCCAGTTGCTGAGTCAACGCCAGTTCCCATTTGAAAATATTGCCAAGCGTCGGTAGCCAAACTCATCCAATAAGTTTTACTTCCAACAGTACCGTTTAGCTGAGAATTTGGGTCCTGATAGATATTTGATGCATTCAGAATAAGTTGTAGACTTTGCGAAGCGACAATCAAAATAACTGCGGCGAAAATCAACATCTTAAACTTTTTTCTCATGAAGAGACTCCTAAATAACTGCCAAACCCAAACTTTTCCTAATCAATAGCGAACACTTATCCAATTACAGCTCATTAAATAAGTAGCATCTTGATAAAAGTTTTATTTGAAAGTGTCTTTATTTAGGAAAATGTCTCAAGATTTTAAAAGCGCTATGTATGTGTCTTGGTAAGCTTTTGCTACTGCGCTCCAACTTTCCCTCTTAGCGAAATTCAAGTTTTGTCTGCTCATTTTGGTAGCTACATCCTTATTCAAAAGAATAGACAAAATCGCGTCATTTAGTGCCTGCAGGTCACCTTTAGGCACCAAAATTGCTGATGCTCCGTCATTCACCAATTCTCTAATTTCAGGTAAATCCGATGCCACAATTGGTCTCCCAAATCCGCAGGCCAGATGAAATACACCGCTTGTTCCGGGTGCAGCAAGGTAAGGTAAAACAACTACTGAAGCCCGTCTAAAAACGGATCCAAGCCTGTCCTGTGGGATATAGCCTAGAAACTCAACATTCGGAATATGTATCTTTGAAAATTCGTCCAAGTAATTTGGAAAATTTGGGTGATTTGAACCAGCAACGATCAATTTGACATTTGGGTTTGTTTTGCTTATTTTTTCGAAAGCTTTTAACATTAATGGAAGGCCTTTATGGGGTCCCATATGACCAAAAATTAGTATGGCTTTTTCATTTGTATTTTCTTTTGACTCCAAATCTACTGAAGCTCCGTGAGGGATGTAATAAACGCCCTTATGGTCGTATCGTTTCTTCAAAACGTCGCTATAAGATCTGACGAGCACCACTACGCTTTGAGCTGAAAGAATAAGTTTGGTGGCCATAAGAATTCCGATTCTATTAAGCAAACTTGGCTTCACACCAAATTTTTCTAAATCTGTAACTTCTGCAAGCGTATGAACTCCAGCCACTACACGAAAACCGAGAAGTCGACAAAGTAGAATTAATGATAATCCGGTGGCATTGGTAAGTTTGTTCTTTCCGAAGCTCTGGAAAGACACATTGAAATGAACAATATCAGGTCTCAGCTTTAAAATGTAGAACATGACGCTTAAAATTGAAAGTAAACTATCAGTTTTCCAAACCCTGAAAATCTTAACTTTAGGATCTTCTTGCATTACTTTTTCTGGAGAATTGCTTTTGTCAACTAAAAGATATAGAGCATCTATCGCTGGTTTGCTTGCCAGAGCAGAAACTAAGTTCTGGGCATATTCACTTAAGCGAGCATGCGTAGGCGGATAAGAGGAGACAAAACAAACTCTCAACATCTGGAACCTCAACGTTTCCAAATTAGACTCTCTTTGCTCATGGCCCCAAACATATACGTTTTGATTAAGTAAATGACAGCATCAATTAGCCGATTATCCGTAATCATTAATATTTTTCCTTAAACGTTTTTGAGTGGTTTGAGAGATAAAGGATATTTAACTTGCATCTTCCTAGTTTTAGTTTAACGGATGTTACGCCTCGAAAGATTTTCATGTTTAGCTAAAAATGCAATCTTCAAACCTTAAATGTATTTGCATAAATACCGCTTAGAAACTTACATCTTTAGGACTTAAATGACATAAGATTTTTGACAAAATTCAAAAGGTAATTGACTATAATACGGACTTGGAGTTTGAAATTCAAGGTTCAAACTAAGGATAACAGTTTTATGGATTATTCTGGATAGCGTATAACGCAGCATCTAAAATTAATCCGTTTGTATTGCTGCCAACTGAGGAAACTACGGTCTTAGCGTTATCACAACCTTCAGAATACCCTTTTGAAGGATCTGGCAGAGTTTGGCTTAAAAAAGCGACCATATTTTGTGAGAACGTTGTGTTGTCAAGAGCTAAGAAACTGAATGCAACCTTGGTGTAAATCACTGGGTTTACCTTCAAATAATTGTTGGTTCCAAGGTCATCTTGATTCTGTATTTGCCATGTTTGGCCGTTTGACAAAACCACCCATTCCCATATGTAGCCGTGCTCGCTATTTCCTTCACTAAAAGCAACGTATTTGTTTGTAACGTTATAATATGCTTCATGCGCAGAATATACTTCATTGGTTAAAGTCATCAATCGGCTATCATTTGTTTGTACTTCGAAAACTGAACAAAGTAGAGGATCACAGGATATTTGAGCAGCAGGCAATAAAACGTTCCCTGGTACCGTTGTAATATTTTTTGAATTAAATATAGAATCAAGTATTTCTCCAGGGACTGCACTTAGTTGCTGAGGCCAAAAACTTGCATAACCGCAACCACAGTAGTAATCATAAATATTGTTTGAGCTGGCGCTGCTCAGAATGCCAGGTATCAAAGCCGCGTAGTTAGATCGCCCATTGAGAACTATTTGATTTATACGAGCCATAAAATTACTGTCAAAATTTCTTAGATTGTTGAGAGCAACAAGCAACCGCCCTGTATCCGCAGTATCAACAATTGTCTTAGATGCATCTGACAGAGCGTGATAGTCTTTTCCTGTTCTTGCATCATAGAACCAGAATGGATAACCTGTAGTGGCATTCAACGGACGAGTTTCCAAAAAACTAATAATCTTATCGAATCGTGCATTGGATCCCCAATTACCATCAGGACTTATCAAATTCATTTTTTGTGCATCGATAATAGCTTGAATATAAACGCCCAGATCCCAATCGGTAAAACCGGAAAAAGCTGCGCCGCCGGCTAGAGGAAGCCCGGTATTAGAATCAACACCTTGCCCAGGTTGAAAGAAATTCCATGAATTAGTTGCAACTGCCAACCACATGGAATTAACGGTTTGATTTGTTGCTGAATTATCAGTAGGATTATGTGTAAAAGTCAGCGTAGGTGCTGAAGATGGAGCTTCACTGGGCATTTCAGTTGATGAATTGGTTAATTGAGATTCATTGTCAGTGGCAGATGGCAAGGATCTGGGGTTTGGAGTATTTTGTGGAACACCATTGGAATTTTCCAGTTTAGGCAAGAACGCAAAAGCAGAAATAAATAAAACAACTAAAATCGCAAAAACTAACGCACCTTTTGCTTTCCTGCTAAATCGCCTACGATCCTTAAAAAAACCTTTTTTATCTTCAACATCAAGAGTAGCCTGTAAAGAAACAATACTGAATCTCCGCACAAGGCTAATTTTTTTGTAATTAATCAAAAATGATTCATCAAAATGGAAATTTATCTTTCAGGAAAGATGGAAGTCCATTTTCCTACTACTTGTAGCTGGTATTATGAATGATAGATGTGTTTAATTTAATTTTAGGAAAAAAAATCTGCACCGTTGTTTTTCAATTAACCAGAATTGTATTTACGGAGTTAAAAAGACCTGTTCGTGTCTAAGTTGGATGTTACGAAACCTTTTTTGGCCGTTTTACTCCAAACCCTTTTGCGTCTGAATACTAATTTTAGGAACGCCCATCCAGCGATAAACATTTGAAGCATCCAATAAGCCCAAATTGAGGGTATCCAAACGAGGTTTTTAAGCTTAATTGGCTTCTCAGATGCTGTTAAACCAATACCAATTGAGAATAAAGAAGCAGCTGTTAAAGCTATTACTAATCCTGTAAAATTAATTATAGGGCTGTTTGCTGAATAGAATAGCACAATCAAAAACCAGTTTATGTAACTAATCAGCGAAACGACCATCATGAAGGGCCCAGCCATAGAGATTTCTGCATCAACCGTTCTTTTGTTTAAGCTCTCAAGAAGCCGCCCATATTTCAAAGCAGTCTCCATATACCCTCGATACCAACGAACTCTCTGCTTAACTAAGTCCTTTAAGCCATTAGGAGTTTCCTGCGCTGAACATACATCATGAGCATATTTTATAAGATATTTTTTCTCAACGAGCCTTAATGCCAATTCTACATCTTCAGTTAGAGAGTTTTCATCCCAGCCCCCTAATTCTTCCAGCACACCTCGTCGAATAAATTGGCAGCTACCATTTAATGGAACAAATAAGTGCAGATGTTCTCTTCCGCTAAGAAGTGCTTGGAACCATGCTTTTTCTTCTGATGAGATTACACGTGTTAAAATATTCTTTTTCTCGTTAAGGGAAGTTGTTCTTCCTTGAACAGCTGTTACGTGTTTATCATTAAAGTAAGAAGCAACTTTTTTCAATGTGTCTTTTTCTGGAACACTATCTGCATCAAAAACCCCGACGATCTCTCCCGTTACTTGTGATAGTGCAAGATTTAGCGCTGCAGGTTTACCTCTAGATTGTTTTTCATTAATGAGTTTAATTACCCCGGAATGTTTCGCCATGAATTCTGAACATATCTTGCGTGTTGTGTCGGATGAATTTCCATCAACAACTATTATTTCCATTTTATCTTTTGGGTAGTCTATATCCAGAATTCCGTTTAGGCAGCGGCTAATAACCAATTCCTCATCTTTAGTGGGCACTATAATTGAAAATTTAGGAACTTCTTTATTTTCAACGTGAATAACCGTTGCGTTCTTTCGTCTGCTTCTAACACCTACGTATATAATTGAGCCGTTGTATACAGTCCAAAAAAGTAAAATAGAAAGCAGAATAATTGAAATTATATCAAAAACTATCATGCAGCAGCCTCAATTGATCGGTTGAACATTGAAAGTTCGGGTTTGACTGATACGACTGCTTTTTTAATCTCTGATAAGAGGTTATTTCCAAAACAGAGAGTATTCTCTGAATTTACCAAAATTGGCTCAGCCATCAGGGATGAAAGCATTTTACACTACAGCTCACTAATCGTTTTTAAACCTTTTAAGTTTTGTTCACAATCGCAAACTTGATAGTTAGTAATCCAACTTAGGAGAAGCAATAAAAAAAGTATCTTAATAAACCAGATTAAGTTTGAAAGCTTTAATTTAAAAATTCAGCGAATAAGAGCTACAAGGAGAAAAAAAATAGCTTTTGCAAATTACCCTTGCTGGCCATTTTCCAACAAAATTTTGTTTTTCCAGCAAAGTGCATGCTTGCTTGTGATTGAAGAAAGCTCAACGGAGTTGCTTTGACACAATAAACTTAAAGGTGACAACAATAATATTTTAAGAGAATTAAATGAGGATTCTTTTACTGTTTTTATTGTGTTCAACTTTGTTTTTGGCGTCAAGCAGCTTTGCTATAAGCCAAGCTCAAAGCCCAAATCAAAACGTTTACGCTTTAGATATTCCAGGTGTTGCTTGGGATAAGTCAACACTTACAATTCTCTTAACACCTCCAGACAATGAATCCTGGTGGAACCCTATCTTCGTAAATTCGACGCTTCGAGCTATTGGCCAATGGAATGACGCTATCAAATACTTTTCCGCCAATTATGCAGACTACTCTTACCTTACTAATCTTAAATTGGAGCCAACGGTTTCAGATTATAAAGAATCTGGCTTTGATATTTACATAAATTGGACCCAAAGTAACTTGCCAGGGTCAGCAAATGAAATTGGGTTAACCACGGTAACAAGTGAAGCTAATGCAATAGTCAGTTGCGACATCAATTTGGGTACGCACACACAGCATGGTGAACCTTTAATTGACGGGGATATGCAAAATATTGCCCTTCATGAATTAGGACATGCCTTAGGTTTAGGTCATACTAATAGCTCCGGTGACGTAATGTTTCCAGATATTGCTTTACTTAGTTCTGCTAAGTCAGTCTCTACGTTAGATATGTATGGCGTCGCCACCACTTTTGCGTGGATGACAAACCAATTTAACTTCTCACCTGTTGGCGATTGGTTAAAAGCGGACTTTGTGGTTTTGCCATCAAACATACAATATAGCTATTTACCTGTGTCTTCTCAAAACACTCGACCTAACACACTTCAGAATAATACCTTGTATCAAAACTTAATTTTAGATATTGAGATAATTCTTCATCCTGACATTTTCATACCAATCGCAGCTTTTATAACAATTTCGATCATAATTATTTTGGTCGTTATGTTAAGAAATAGACGAGCGCCTAAGGCTGGCTCATAAAATCAATAAAATCTTTAATGCTTCGGGGTTGCAAAACATAGTTTGATTTCTTTTCTTCACCCATTGTTGACGAAGACTTTAAGCCGTAGTCATGTCCAGGATAAACTTCTATTGTATCGTTGAGTTTTAAGAGTTTATTAAATAAACTTTCATACATACTCTTTGAGTTGCCCCCAGCTAAGTCGGTTCGACCACATTCGCCGACAAATAATGTGTCACCAGTAAGTAGTTTCTTGTTATCCACCAAAAGACAAACGCTATCTATCGAGTGCCCCGGAGTGTAAATTACTTTTAATACAATTTTGCCGACGGTTACTACATCTCCATCGTCAACTCCAATGTCGAAATTAACTTTTGATAGTTTATGAGCAACTATTTTGGCTCCAAAAATGGACTTTAATTCAGAGTTACCTGCCGTATGATCAGAATGTCCATGTGTGTTAATAATAAATTTTAAATTAAGATTTTTATCTTTTAAAATCTTAATTATTTCGCCCGAATTAAAGCTTGAATCGACGATGGCGGCGTCATTGTTGTTTTCGTCTGCTATGATGTAGGAGAAGTTGTCGCCGTGCTGCTGAATTTGTTTGAAAAACATTTTTTGCCTCAACTTTGTTGTTTTCAAAGTATTGTTAGGACAACAGGTTTAAAAGGGCATTTATATCGTAAGGAGGGAAACCTGAATAATATTTACCAAAGTAGCCGTAAACCTCCATTTTTCGGGCAAGGAAAGGTTTTATTTTTTCTGCCCACAATTTCAAGCCTTCGAGACTATCGACTTCGATCTCGCCTAATGTACCTTTGACTTTGCTTCGGTCACCTTCCAACCTAGCGTATAAAAAATCAGAGGTTACCTCACTGATTTGAGGCATAAATGGGTTATCAACCCATGCCAAAGCAATATTGTTAGCTTTTAAAAGTGAATAAAACCCTTGAGTCAGGAAGCTTTTGTCTCTAATCTCAACAACATAACGATGAGATCTGGGAAGGTTATGCAAGAAATCAGCCAAATCGGGTAAACGCTCTACTCCAAAATTAGGCGGAAACTGAAGTAACAACGGCCCAAGCTTTTCGACAAGCAACTTTGTTCGTTCAAGAAAAATATTTGTTTCCCGCTCGCAATCTTTCAGCATTTTTATGTGCGTTATGATATTTGGGAACTTCAGTGAAAATTTAAAGTTTTCAGGCGTTTGTTTTTTCCAGTTTGTTATTGCTTGCTCGGTTGGTATTCGATAAAAAGTGCTATCAACTTCAACCGTGTCATATCTGGTTGAGTAATATGATAAAAAATCTTTAGAAGCAGTTTTATCTGGATAAAATTTGCCTTTCCAGAAATTGTAGCTCCACCCAATCGTACCCAAATGAAGGTTACGCACGCTAATCTTTGCCCTTTAACAGTAGCCAACTTTTCTGTTTATCATTCGCTCTTTTTAGCCAAACCAAAACATAGCGTCCTTTAAGTCTTTGACCATTTAGTGTAACTTCAATTTTATTTTCATCCCAGAATTTAGTTTCATAATGACCTTTATCCCAGATTTTCACTGTTCCAGCGCCATATTGCCCTTTTGGGATTGAACCCTCAAAACTTGCGTATTCAAAAGGGTGATCCTCTGTTTCCACTGCCAAATGTCGCTGTGCTGCCGTTTCAGGGATTCCTTTTGGAACGGCCCAGCTTTTCAAGACTCCATCTTTTTCCAATCTTAAGTCGTAGTGTAGTGCTCTTGCATGGTGCTCTTGGACAACAAAAATTTGTTTTTCTCCCTTTTTTTCTCCTCCGGACGGTTCAGGGGTTTGTTCAAAATTACGTTTTGAAGCATATTCAGAAAGATTCGTTTGAGGAGCTTCATCTTTGAAATCAGTTTCAATTTTCTTAATCTCGACTAGTTGATCTAAAGTGCAATCAGCGGGCGATTTATCTTCTCTTAAACCTTTGAAACGGGGCATTCTTAACCTCATATCCTTTGTTACAATTTGAAAAGCAACTTCACAAACCAGTTTGGGCTCAAGCCAAGTTACCGTGTCGCCAGTTTCAGGTTTGAAAGGAGAATTATCAGTCTTTAATTTATCAAATTTATCCATTAAAATACCCAACATTTTCTCAGTAAACCCTGTTCCAACCTTCCCCACATAAACGGGCTTGCCCTCTTTGTCATATAGCCCTAAAAGCAATGCCCCAAAAGTTTTACCTCTAGATTGGGAACCCAAAGTGTAACCAAAAATTACGCAGTCACAAGTTTTAAGTTTCTTAATCTTTAGCCAACTCCCAGTTCGTAAACCTTCCTCATAATGACTATCTTTCTTTTTCGCCATTACCCCTTCCAAACCTTTGTCCAAAACCAGTTTGAAGTATGCTTCGCCTTTCTCCTCTATAAAATCTGATAAAAGAACGTGGGAACCTTCTTTCAATGTATCCTTCAGAATTTTTTTCCTTTCAATCAGCGGTAGCTTTGTTAGTGGTTTTCCGTCTTTTTCTAAAATGTCAAAAACAATGTATATTGCCGGAGACCGTTGGCTTTGTCTTTGGATTTCCCCGGTTGAAATGGCTTGACCTCGCTCAAGTAAAGCTTGGAAATCAGGCTTTCCTTCGCTCATTACTACTATTTCGCCGTCAACAACCAAGTTGCTAGCCAACCTTGTTAGCTCCAAAAGTTCGGGAAAGTTGAATTTTAATTCCTTTTCATTACGACTTTTTATACTAAAATTTTCTTTGATGTAGGTGATGGCGCGAAAGCCATCCCATTTTATCTCAAAAATCCAGTCTTTATCGGTAAAAGCGTCTGCAGACTCTTTTGCAAGCATCGGCTTGTAGATATGCTGGCTCATTTCTGTTCCAACTGTTTGAGGGTCTCCCGTAGCGCAACCATGAGACCTTTGGCTTCTACTTCCGGTGGCTTTTCAATCTGGATTTTTTCGCCTTTCACCTTTTGGGCAATTAGGACTTCAACTCTTTTCATGTAGGTGTCTTCGAATTCGCTGATATCAAATTCGCCTGAAAGGTCGCTGACTATCTTTGTTGCCATATCTAACTCGGCCTTTATTGGCTCTTTTAGTTTATGCACTTCTTCAAAATCCTGAGGATCTACAACATCATAAGCGTAACGCAACGTTGTCAAAACCAAAGCACCTTTGTAAGTGTGAAGTAAAGCAGGGTACTCTTTTGTTCGAAGAGTTATGCGTCCAGCACCCGCTTTATTTTTTTTCTCAAGAGCTGATAACAGCAAACTGTAGGCATCCTTGCTTTTGTCAGGCATTAACGCATAGGTTTTATCAAAATAAATAGGGTCAACAGAGAAATAATCCACAAATTTGCTAATTCTGATTCGGTTGTCTGATTCTGGTTTTACAGCATCTAACTCTCGTTTTTCAACAGTTATGTATTCATTTTTTGAAACTTCGTAACCTCGAATTACTTCATTCCATGGAACTATTTTGTCGTCTTTGGTGCACATTTTAACGTATTTCAAAGGTTGACCGTCAGTTTTATGTAAGAAATGAAAAGATATCCCCTTATCATAAATCATGGAATACAATTTAACCGGGACATTGACTAAACCTATTGTTATGCTTCCTGACCAAATTGACCTTCTCGGAGCCTGAGCACTTACTTTCTTAGTTTCCGTTTTCTCAATATTTTCCTGCTGCCATATTTATATCTCCAATTTACACGTTTTTTCAAAAATATTTTTCCACGGATCATTTTGCCGTTTAGCTACACTAAAAATATTGAAGTCGGAAGGGTTTATGCCTTTCTTTACCTCGCTCCATTCGAGAGGTGCTGAAACAGTGGCGTCAGGGGTAGGCCGTAAGCTGTAGGGAACTACCATTGTTCGTAGAGGTGAATTCTGAAGATAATCCGCAAAAACCTTCCCAGGTTTTTTTGTATCCTTAAACTCGGAAACAACAATTTCACTTTCCTTGGCCAAATCAATCCCAATTTTATGAACAAATCCTCGCACTTTTTCAAAAGTGTGGTCTGGAATGATTGGGATTACGACGTGGAGCCCTTTTTTGCCTGAAGTCTTAACAAAAGGTGTTAAACCCAAGTCATCAAGCTTTCCTTTAAGCAGAAGGGCTACTTCAGCGGCATCACTTAAGGTGGCAGGAGGTTCAGGATCAATATCAAAAAATAGTAAATCAGGTTTATCTAAATCATCAATTTTGGAAAATGGCATGTGAATTTCTAGAGCGGCTAAGTTTGCAAGCCAAATAAGAGTATCTAAATCATTGCAAACTATGTAGCGGACGTCCCGCTTGGATGTCGGTGAGTAAATCGTTTTTGTCTTGACCCAATCAGGCGTGCCTTCAGGAGCATTTTTTTCAAAAAAACTGACTTTTTCACCTTCAATCCCATCAGGATACCTAGTCAAAACTAAGGGTCTATCTTTGATAACTGGCAATAGTTTGGGAGCCATCTTAATGTAATACTCGATAATTTGTGCTTTGTAAACTTTGATTTTAGGGTAGAAAATCTTATCAAAGTTTTTTAGTTGGACCTTTGTTAATTTTTTAAGTTCTTCCATGATTATTTGCACCAAAAAGCGGTGGATTTAAGAAGTTTCTAACAATGTAATGTTTATCGTTATTCTTCTGCTTTTTGGGCTAAAAATTGAGTAGCCGAACAACTTAAATGAAATTGAGAAGATTTTGGTTAAGAAAACCTCATTTTAGTCGTTAAACCTAAATAGTTATTGTGAATATTAATAACTAGTTAGAGTTAATCGAGAAAAGTAAATTTTGAAACCGATGATTTGCTTTTTTCAACATAATTCGCTAAAGGAGGAGAAAACCGTATGAAACCAAAGAAGCCCACGTTGGAGGATCAACTTGCGTTCATCTCAGCGCAGCATAACGTATACCCAACTGAGCTGTTTCAGGCTTTAATTCAAGCCAAAGAACAAGGAAAATCGGTATGCGAAGATTTAACAGTCGAATACAGAGGCAGCGTAAACGACCAAGCTATCTTTCTAATCAAGAAAGGCGACAGTGTTATTTCCCAGTTCCGTGTTGCTGAGGAAATGCTTTCAAAAACTGACGTATCATTTGACAACTCCATGGACACGAGCAGAATTCGCAAAGAAATAGCGAAACAAACACCTACACCCTCTCACGTGAAAATAGGGAATTTGCGGGAAGGAATGAAAAAAATAAACGTGATTGCGGAAGTGCTTAAAACGTCTGAGCCATCTAAAGTTCATACTCAATTTAGAGATAACGCTCTTGTCACAAATGCATGCATTGGAGATGAAACTGGAAAAGTAATGCTTTGCCTTTGGGATCAACAAGTAAACGCAGTATCACTAGGGGATTGCATTGAAGTTAGAAATGCACATGTGGCCAGCTTTAAGGGTGAGAAGCAACTACGACTTGGGAAAAATGGAACCATCACAAGATTGGAAAAGCCACTTCCAAACGAATCATCATAAAAATAAAAAAATTAAGAATTTCTAGAAATATTTTTTGTCGTTATAGCAGTAATATCGTTTGTATTGCGGTATCCATGTAAGGGATCTACCGCATAACGAGCAGACCGGAGGAGTTTTTTGCTTAAACAGTATTGGTGATGTTTGTTGTTGAGTCGTTTCTTGCGGCTGGGTTGTTTGTTCAGGCATTATTTGTTGTTGTGTTTCTTGTTGCTGGGTTACGACTTCAGGTTGAAGAGATAATGGTTTCAGTATAATGAAATCCGTTGCAGCTTGAACTTCAGCCCATTCAACTATTTTGGTTTCCCCTTTTTCCGTCTCGACGGCTAAGGAAACACCAGATTTTCCAACTTCGAAAGCGATATCTGCAACTTTTCCAACTAAATGTCCATTTGCATCTATAACTTGCGTAGAAATTAGAGAATTTCTTGTTAGGGGTTTACCTGCTTTGGCCATCTTGATACATCCGTGCCTCTGTTTAGGCATAACTTGTTTAAAGAATTTTCCCCAAATTACTGAAGAGGAATTTCCCAGTAGCTAATGATGTCGCCTTTCACCCATCTGCCCCCCAAGCTTCTTACAACCTCGTTGATATCTTCCCATTCGGCCTTCAAAAACTGAATCGGTTTTACAATAACATAGTCGCCTTTTATGGTGAAACTGAGCACTTTACGTTGGTCTGGGCTAAACTCATTTTCCATTTTGATCGCAGTCTTGCTTGGTTCTATGGTCTTTGCGGTCGCAATTTTAGGCTCGGTTTTAGGTTCCGTTTTTGTGGCTATTGTTGGTTTGGGTCCAATTTTAGTGTCTGCACTATTGCTTAGATTGAATTCTGGGATTGGATAGGATTCTGCGACGTCCTCGAAATTGTTACTTCTAATGATTGCCTGTACCTGTTTTGAAAATAAGTCAAACTTCAAATCTAATAATTCAGCGTCGCTGGGAAGGTTAGATGTAAAGTTAGATGCTTTGCCTTGCAATAATTCAATAAGTAATTCAGGAGTAAAATTTATTATTCTTATTTTCATGTCTGGCACTCAGGACTGCTTTTAAAGTTACAGATAACTTAAAAGCCTTGCTTATCATCCAGGCGCGAAATTTTTCTTTCAGCCTTTAACTCTCAAATTGCTTTTAAATACTTCTTTAAGTGAAAATAAGGGGTTTTATAGTTGCTTTACTTGGGTTTTGGCTCTGATCTGTCTCCATTCCATAAAGTTGCCAGAGTAAACGCCCCAGCTTTTCAATCTAGGCGTGACGGATCTCAACAAGGCAGGGCATACTGCAAATTGAATAGCCAAATTGAGCCCGTAGGTTGCTAGTAGAACAACTATGAAGGAAAATCCGCCAAGGATGCTAAAGGCCATAATCCCGATGTTGAAAAGATAAGTGTATTGCCAAAGTATGTAGGCAGTTCCAATGAAAAGAGAAATAGCGTATGCAGCTAGCAGAAGAATAAGATTTCTCTTTGATTTATTTTCTGTAGCATTCCGAGGCATCAAAATCCAGTTTAAGCTGAATATGATTAATGCAGTTACCGATTCCACCCATGCTGCGTAAGGAGCTACTTGCTCGACGTATACTCCGCCGATAAAAGCGCCAATCATGCATCCTGCCAGTCCGCTCCATCCAAACCATATTGGAAAAACGCCTAGTAGAATGACTGGAAGGTAGAGTAGTGTAAATCCCGGTAACATGCCTGGGGCCGATCCAAGGAACAATACTGCATAGATTGCTGCCACCATTGCTGTTATTGCAACTTTTTTGGCTTTGCTTTGTGGGGAAATCATTGGCATTCATCTTTCATGGTTGTATGTTTGATTCTTGAGCGGCGAGATTGAATAAAAGCATTTTTGTTCGTATTACGTAAGTAATACAATAGCAGTAGCAATATCAGTTATCAAGCGAGGTGATGCGCAAAAATATACGATAAGAAATCAAAAGAAAACAATCAACTATAAATGTGCCACAAAAATATTAGATTCAAAACTGCAACGCCTGTTGGGTAAGATGGTTCCTCGATCAAACTTAGCAAAGATTGTTCTAATCACAGCGGTTGCAGTGATAATACTTTTGAATTTGTATACTTTCTTTGCGGCATACCCACAGACTTACACCATAAATTCAGGCATAAATGTTACGGGCACTCCATTGGCAAAAGATTTCTCAGCGTACTACATGGGCGCTTGGAGACTTTGGAATAATCCTTCACACATTTATAATTTCGGAATCTTAAATGATGGAGAACCACTCATCTTGCCTCATCCTGAAGAATACAAGTACCTGCCATCCTTTCTCTTGATCGTTTCTCCGCTACTATCGCTAAATTATCAGCAGGCGCTTCTTGCTTTTGATATAATTCAATTTATGCTTCTGCCGTTAATGGCGTATATGCTGTATAAGCTCTTGGGCAACAAGCACATTGTGGTGGCTTTTGCAGTCCTTGTCGTTGCTTTATTGCTTCCTTTCCCATCAGTAAATCAGGGTTTATCCCCAAGTTACTATTGGCAATGGGGTGAAGGGCAAGCCAAAGTTTTTCTCACATTTCTGTTATTGCTTAGCTTTTACTTTGGCAGCCGAGGCAAACCCTACCTATCGGGGATTGCTTTAGCTTTGGGATTTTTTGATCCAAGGTTCGGATTGCTGGCACTTCCCCTATATATTATGTATAACCGTAAAAACCTAAAAGCAGCAACTTTAAGCTTTATCGTAGCGTTAGCGTTGTCAAATGCGATGCTTCTTTATCCTGGAATGGCGTCAAACTTTCTGAGCATGGTTTTTGCCTCTGCTGTCACCACGCCGCTCTATTATTATGCACTTATTCCTTTCTTCACTTTACTGGCTCTAATTATTGTTAACTTCAAAGAATTAATTGCCGCATTCGACCGAAAAGGAACTTTTTCCAATTTCACAGGTCAGCCCAAACCGTTCGAAAAGCAAAAAAACAAATCAAATTCTTAGCCATTTTTTTATCATGCATGAGCTGCAAATCCTTCAAGCATGTGATGTAGGGCAGAGTCCAAAATATTTCGATTATGCGGCGTCAGAAAGGAGTCTAGAGCATGCAAGCCTAAAGGTTGAACCAATCCGCCCCAGAATATCCAAAGAGAATTCGATTACGGACATTAACAGTTTGATACTCAACCAGCAAATCGCATATAAGTCTGTATAGGAAGCGGGCATGACAAAATTTGAGAGATCCAGTTAACAAGCTTGCGAAGTCGCGGATACTAAATAAGCGAGCTATGATTTGCAAAAACCGTTATTTTGTTTAGTAATTCTATCTGAATACAGAATACTTCCGACCACAATGCAAGTGATAAAAATGACTAATGAGCCAGATAAAACACAAACAAGAAATTCTGAAATTCACAGTAGAAAAAACAGGAGAATGCCGATTTTCAAATGTTCATGTGGAGCAAGTATTTTAATTGTCCCAGATTTGCCTGAAATGGATAAAGCTATAAAAACACATTTAAATGAACATAAACGACTCACAGGACAGCGCCTAAAAGAGGAGATAATCATACAATTCATCCTGAAGGCAATAACTGAATTTCAAACTTAAAACAATCCTAAGTTGACAGCGTGAGTAGAAGTTCGAATGAGATGCATTAAGGGCATAAACTAAATACTTCAAAAATTATACGTTTGTTTTATGGGCTACCAACCTCGAATAAAGTCGCCCAAAGGCGCGATCCATTCGAACAAAAAGCCTCTTCGTGAAAGACGCAGAGATAGAAGACGCATTAACAGACACATCACTAGAGCATTACCGGAAGGCAAGGTCCCTGCGACGGAAAAAGAGGTTTCACAAGCAACTCTCAAGCGACTGCATACCCTTGGCGGTCAAAGATTTGGGTCTTCCCCGTTCAGCGAGCACTTCGACCGGTGGCTAGCAAATGTAGCGATTGTTCTTGGCGAGTTTGAGTCCCATCCCAACATAAGAGTAGATGATCAATTTGTTGTTGAACGCTCAAAAGCAGTAGCTCTAATTAAGCTTCAACTTGAAAACAGACGGCGAAAGGAAAATTCAGTAGACCAAGAACTGAAAAACCTATCAGCTTGGAGAGCATGTCTCAAACAAATCAACACAGAAAATGCAAAGGTAACAAACGAAATTAAAGCTAGAAAAAAAAGCCGACTTAGGCGCCTCTATAAAGTTATAGATTCACTGAAAAAGGAGCAAGATACAATAATTCGGGCGAAAGCAGGTTTTTTCCGAGGCCTATCTAAGAAGGCGAAAGAACAAAAAGAAATTGAAATAGCCCAGAAACTAAATGAAAAGCAAAGGGAACTTGAATTGGTTATGTTAGAGTTTAAGGTTACCCAAAACCAACTTCAAGACGAATGTGACAGAAAAAAGGAGCCAGTGACGAAGCAGATTAAATTTTTTCAGAAAATAGTTGACGATTTAGAATATGATAGCTCTTTGGAAGAAAGATGGTTTGCTTGCGAAGCCCTCATAGACGCAGTGATCACATTTCTTCAGAGAAAAACAACACAACGAACAGAGTAGACAAACTAAAAATCTTCTTTTGACAAACGATACAAATCCCATTCCAAACGTTTGGCTTTGTTCTTTTCATAGAATTCCTGCGCTGACTTGTTCCACTTCAAAACTGTAAACTCTATCCTGCCGCATCGTTCACGTTTAGCGGTTTCCTTTAAGAAGTCAAACATTTTCTTGCCGACCCCTTTCCGCCTAGATTCCTCGAGAACAAAAATATCTTCAAGAAAAAGAGTTGGCAGGGCAAGAAAACTCGAATATGTGAAAAAGAAAATGACGTAGGAAACATATTTACCGCCAATTTTCCCCATAAACGCTTGATACTTGGGGTTTTCGGCCAAACAGTCCCTCCGTAACCTTATTTTTGCTTCTTCATCAGGCGGAGATAGCTTCTCAAACTCAGCTAGTTTGTTAATTAAACCCAAAAAATCATCAAAGGTTTCCGCTTTAACCCTTTTTATAATTACCAAATTCTCTTCGATATGCATGCAAGTTAGTGGTTATTTTTAAGATAAAAGATTATTGTCAAGAAACATCCGAAGCAGAAAATATAGCTCTGCAAGGGGTTACAAAGTGGTGCCGGGACTGCTGGACTCGAACATGTGTACTCAGTGGGAAAACTGATGTCCTACCGAACTTGAATGCAACAGCGTTTTGGTGTTTTGTTAGCTTTGCGCCAAATATGGGTTTTGTAGTATTTGTGAGCTTACCTTAAAAGTCTCTCAGAACCAACTGTATAGCCGCAGTTTGTAAGTTCACGTATAAGTGCAAGCTTCCAACTATCGCGGTCGTCTAAAGCTGTGAATTTAATGCCTTCAAACTCTATTGGAAAAGCGAAGTTCTGGCTTTCCCTATAAAAAGCAAGCACCTTATCCTTCCCAAGTTTGCCTAATAGGAAGCCAAAAATCAAAGTCACGTCTTGCTTTGGGATTCGTTCGCGTTTTGTAGCTTCTTCACCCTTCGGATACACATAAACGTCAGGCGAAAGCAACACCAAAGCAAAGCCCACATCGGTGTATTCTACGAAGCGATCGACGATCTTTTTGCCCTGACCAGGTTCTTCACTCATGACTATGGCAGTGAGGCCGAGTTTTCTCAAAGCTCCCGTGATGGTTTGCTTCATTGCTTCATCTGATCCAGAAACAACAATTATTCGCCTTGCTATGCTTCTTGAAGTTGAAGTTACTTGTTTAGCTGGTGGGAGTTGCGCCGATTTTTTTTGGGGCACAGCCACAAATTCCTCGGTGCATAAGTAAACGCCTTTGACCTTGCCTTTGAGGACGTTGTCGATGAGGTATTTTTTGTCTTTAGCTGCTATGAGGCTTTCACGGTTGGGTAAATACAGTTGTTCAGCTGTCAGGTGAGACCAAAAGATAACGATCTTGGTGACTTTAATCGGGTTGAGGAGACGTCCCAAAAACCAGAAAGCTTCACCTTTCGCAAATGCTTCTTGAAATGCCCCTACTAGTTCTGCGTGGGAAACGTTGAAGCGAAAACCAGACTTGCCAGGCTCACTATACTCAATGTAGATGTGGTATTTGGGCGTCTGCATGGTGATCAAGCGTAGTGTGCGTTGTTTAGGCACTAAAATGTTGCCCTGTGCATTCTGCTTTTGGCAGTCTCTACAACCAGTCTGCAACCCAAGACAAACGCCAAAGCCAAAACATAGGTGCACTCTTCCACTGTATGGACTTTGCAGAAAAGTAAACGACACGAATCCAGTTCACGCAGCTTGTCCAATTGTTGGTGCCTATTACTAACCGAAAGAGCACTCCATTTGTTTTGTTGAAATTCAAGCCTTTTCGGGTTCGGTGTTTGGTGTTCGACATAATTTTATCAGCTTGAAGAGGGCTTACTCCCTCTGTAGACCAATGTGGCGATAATGAGAGTTACGATTAGTATGACAATGAGGAGGTATTCGAGGGTATTAATTGCAGGGGGGATCGGCACCGAGAAGAAGGACCCTGTTCGATCTGCGAAAATGATGAGGAAAAAGAGAACAGAGCTGGCGATCGCCAGACTTGAAGCTAATCTAACTCTGACTCTCTTGAAGAGAAGACCGATTGACGCCAGGTCAAATGCGAGGCCGACAAAAATGGTTATAATCGCGATGTAACCGAGAGTCTTCAAGTCGGATTGCGGGCGGGTTTCAAAACCGATAGGAGTCAAAAGGATGATTATCACAACGTTTACAATCATCACTACGACAAGTATAGTGACTTTTCTGGAAAGCTTCGTTTCTGCTTCATTAGAAATATCTAAGCTCATGATTTAACCTTCAATAGAATACAATTTTGTTTAGAAATTTTTTCAACCTGAAATTTTCAGTTTTACCTATAGTTTCTTCTTTAACCAGTCCCTAATTTAAAATTTTCTTTTTCACAATAACTCCAATCATGTGCATTGGTACTCAAGTTTCTTTGTTTTGGTTTGTCTGGCTTTGTTTGCTTGCCTTTTCTGTGATTTCAATGTAAATGATCTGTTTAGAAAGAGGAAATAAATGGAAAAATCTAAAATAAATAAAATTTATTGCCAGGACAAACCCCCACTGGTTTTCAACATAGTGGTGCCGGGGGTGGGACTTGAACCCACGAAGGCCTGCGCCAGAGGATCTTAAGTCCTCCTCCATATCTTAGGTGTAAATCTGTTATCTGGCCACCTATTTAGACCTGGCTCGGATACCCCGGCACCAGCACCGTAACTGATGACAGGGTATTGTTTAAGTTTTTTGCATCCGCCAACGGCATCAGCGAAGTTTTATTTGATTTTTGGCAATCTTTTTATGTTTTGGTCTTCCTTCGATTTGTCTTGAAGAAGAATATTGTTTCCTCGCGTTTCTTTTTCTCTCACTAAAAAATCACTCTTTGACCTTGCTGAAAAGCCAAAAACGGAAGAAACTAAGATCCCGACAGTTTTAAAACGGGTTATAATGTTTTATTGTTGTGTCAAAGCGACAACATATCATTATATTTCGTCACGAGAGAGTATATTTTGCCAGTTGAGGAACACGCTCTACGGTCACATCAAACTGAACCTGTAAGCAACTGCGAACATCTGAGATAACGTCAAAGAAGGTTTGAAAGTACTTAAGGAAAGATGATGTGAGCTGCAGGGTTTAGGCTCAACTGGCACTTAACATTTTTTCTACCCAAGCTGTTTCTTGTTTGTGGTTGAATTTTTTCTGCTTAAAAATATGTTAAGCTTATATTTGCCGAATGATGTATTCTGTTTTTAAGGAGACAAAAAACATGCCCGCTATAGAAGTTGGCAGAATATGCGTTAAACAAGTTGGTCGAGATAATGGCAAAAAATGCGTCGTAATAGACGTTATGGATAAAAGCTTTATTTTAGTAACAGGTCCCAAAAAAGTCACTGGAATCAAGCGGAGACGAGTCAACATAAACCATGTTATGCCTCTGCAAGATAAGGTTGAAGTTAAACGCGGCGCGTCAGACGAGGAAGTTGCTTCTGCCTTAGAGTCCGCAGGTAAACTGCAAGAAATGACGCAACCTGTGAAAACTGCATAGTTTAAGCTTTAATACCTCTAATTTCTTTTTCTTACAATTAATTAGGAGAGAAAACACGCAAGATGGCTCGATCTACCCCGCCGTGGGAAATTAAACGTGAAATATTAACAAAAGCAGAAGACACCACGGACCCAAAATATGGACATTTACCATCTGAAAGACCTGCAGAACAATACATTCAGTACGGCACCATAAATCTTGATAAACCGGCTGGTCCGACAAGCCATGAAGTTGCGGCGTGGGTTAAAAGAATAATGCATGTTACCGCCATCGGGCATGGGGGAACTTTGGATCCAAAAGTTACAGGTGTTTTACCCATCACTTTGGAGGATTCTACAAAGGTTGTTCAGGCGTTTCTCTACAGCGGCAAAGAATACGTCTGCGTAATGAAGCTTCACAAGGATGCTCCAGAAGATCAAATTAAACAGGTGTTAAAAGAATTTGAGGATGAAATTTATCAACGCCCACCGCTACGCTCCTCAGTTAAACGCCAACTAAGAACAAGACGCATCTACTACATCGACTACATAGAAACTGACGCAAGAAATGTTCTCTTCAAAGTTGGCTGCGAAGCAGGAACATACATACGCAAACTCTGCTTTGACATCGGCGAAATTCTAGGAGTTGGCGCTCATATGCAGGAACTGCGCAGAACACGTTCAGGATCATTTACCGAAAATAGCACTTCAAAAGTTACTTTGCATGATGTAGCGTACTGGTTTGGTGAGTGGCGAGAGAAAAAAGACGAAAAAATCCTGCATAAATTCATCGTTCCCATGGAAGAGGCATTATTTTTGTTGCCAAAAATTGTTATCCGTGACTCAGCCGTTGATGCATTGTGCCATGGTGCAAACTTGACTGCTCCAGGAGTGTGCAAGGTTTCAAGTGGTGTTGAGAAAGGTTCGATTCTAGCAATTTTCACTTTGAAGGGTGAAGCTGTAGCGTTGGGAAGAGCACTTGTTTCAACTCAGGAAATACTAGATTTGAAACACGGTGAGGTTGCTGGGCTTGAGCGAGTGCTTATGATAAGGGGCACTTATCCAAAGGTTTGGAAAAGCGGTAAAGCAAATGAATCAGGGCAAAAACAACACTGAACATTATTTTGCAGCGGAACCTAAATCTAAAGAAAGGTTCGGGTTAGTTCGAACCACCCTATGTCACCGAAACTTCGAGTTTCTGACTGCATCAAGTGTTTTTTCTAAAAGACGAGTTGATTTAGGCACCCGATTATTGATCGAATCTATGATTTTGCCCAAAACAGGATGTATTCTTGATATTGGCTGTGGATACGGTGCTGTTGGCATAGTTGCGGCGTCTCTAAACCTTAAGCTTCAAGTGATAATGACTGATGTGAACATAAGGGCTGTGCGTCTAGCAAGAAAAAACTTGACGTTAAATAAGATAAGAAATGCTGAAGTACGTTATGGCCACTTTTATGAGCCAGTGGAAGATTCAAGTTTTGATTGTATTCTTTCAAATCCTCCTGTGAGTGCAGGAATGGA
Source organism: Candidatus Bathyarchaeota archaeon (assembly GCA_963798135.1). Lineage (GTDB taxonomy): Archaea > Thermoproteota > Bathyarchaeia > Bathyarchaeales > Bathycorpusculaceae > Bathycorpusculum. Next base: position 239,272 of record CAWCSI010000002.1, read on the forward strand.
AACAGTGAAAACAATAGTAACGCAAGCCCCAAAAGTCTTGGCGAATAAAGGCACCTTCCAAATGGTCATACGATCTAAAATTGGGGCAAAAGCCTTGCCTGCTCTCTTTAATGACACGTTTGGAAACTGCTCAATTCTTGACCGAGAAAGCGGGTTCCGAGTTCTTTTAGGACAACATTCCTTTTCGTCTGAGGATAAGGTTTCAACATAATTCTCGGTCAGCAAAACTGCAAGATAGCTAGTTTGTTTGTAAGTTATGTTTTGTTAAAAAAAATTATTCTTCTGACGAATTTTAAGGGGATTCTCTTTGCTTGCCCATTTAACCAGCGAAACTATTTTGGAAAACGTTGATATCGAACCATTTCTAGACCGTATACTACGATAAAAATGACAGCTAACTCCCAAAAAGAAGGGTTAAAGAAACGTGAAAAAATACAAAACCACTTCTGGAATATTGTTGGTGAAGCAGAACACATCAACATTCCTAAACTGGAAGACGCATTAAAAAAAGAATTTAATACAAATGACAAGAGAGTAATTCTAGCGCAAATCAGATTGATGCAGACAGAATCAAGAATACGAATACAAAACAACGTTAAAGTATGGATAAAACAGCCCAATACACTTTAAAAGTGTTTTTTGGATCTAAAAAGAAAAATTAAGCTGGGGTTGATTCTATTTTTTATGGTGCCTGTTCTTGCTTTGTTCAAGTGGCTGGAATTGGAAGCACAGTAGCTGTTCCATTTTTGCCGAGCCTCAGTTGTCGTTCGCCTTTAAATGTGGAAACTGAAGCATTCTTAATCTGTACAGTGTCGCCGACGTTAAAGAGTTCTGCCTGTTCATTCCAAAGACAAAGTTTGACTTTTCCAGTTTCATCTTCTATCCAAGCATTGGTGACTTTGGCGCTGTTTCCATATCTTGTTTGAACGGTTGCTGGGGTTGGAATTTCGAGGACTTTTGCTTCTAAATTAACTTTTTTCATGCCATGCCTTAGGTCTTGAACTAAAACTGAAACTTTAGGAGAGATGCTTTGTCTGCTCATTTGTTTGCGTACTTTGTCGGTGTCCATCCAGTGTTCGAATGATATGTCTTTTCTTAACAGAAGTTCTTCAGCTACTTTGAATTGTAGTACCACTTTGCTGTCTTTTGTAATTAGAAAGATGGCTTCATCTTTTACACTGCAACGATATTCAACCATTAGGTTTTGACACTTAATTTTTCCTTTTTCTCTTGCTGCCACCATCGCGTCGTAAAGTTCCGCAAGATAAACACCTTGTTTAACTGAAAGAAACGCAAGATGCTCCATTATCGTTGGCTTTTTTTGATTCAAATTTTCCCCTCATGAAGTTATTTGCCAGAAAATGTCTTGAAAAAGTCTGTTCTTCTCAGCGCAGGTTGTACTCTTTCTTGAATTATCCCGACAATAGATTACTAATACACTGTTAAGTATATAGACTAGTCACATAGAAAACGGCTTTACTCCATGAAGATTCTTCTTTAAACCGCAAATGGCTTGCTTGTTTGAACAGTAAAGAATAAGTCAAAACACTTCAAAGTTATTTATGCAGAAAACTCCGTTTTTGGAGGCTCATATTGTTAACTGGTTTTCGTGAACTGCCAAAAGAGGCTAAGTACCTAATTTACTCAGCTGTGCTGCCGTTTGTCGCTTATGGCATGTTCTACACTGACCTCTCTTTTTTCTTAACTTCAGTTCAAGGTTTGTCTATTCCTCTGATGGGTCTAATTGTAACGGTTATGGGGGTTTCGGCTTTTGGAGCAAGTATTCCCTTGGGTGTTGCAGCGGATAAGTATGGGAGAAAAAGGCTGTTTATAATTGGCAATATATTGGCGAGCGCCATAATTGCTGTTTTTGCTTTAACAACAAACATTGGCGTTTTGTTGGCGGCTGCGATAGCTGAGGGGATAGCTGAGGCGGCTTTTGCGGCTTCTGCGAATGCATTGCTTGCAGAAAAAGCTCAAGAACCGAGAAGAACCGATGCTTACTCACTGTTTGGTTTTGTTCAAGCTATTTCGTTTGGTGTAGGCAGTCTAATAATTCCCATAACAATAATTTTTGAAACAATAGGGTTTACCAATAAAGAAGGTCATGTGCTACTTTACTTGATTTTAGCACTTCTTAGCTTGTCTTCAACACTGTTTATGTTTAGAATAAGTGAACCTCGAAGGGTAAAGAGACATGGGGTAAGCTGGATAAGAATGCTTCCGCACAAATCCAAAGACCCTCTGTCAAAGTATGTTTTAACTAGTGGGTTAATTGCTTTTGGCGCAGGTTTGGTAGTTCCGTTGATGGCGGCTTGGCTGGGATTACAATTCGGCATCAGCGACGCCATGAGCGGTCCCATATTGGGACTATCAAGCTTAGCAACAGGTGTCGCTACGTTAGCTGCGCCCTCTATTGCCAAAAGAATCGGTTTAGTTAAAGCGATCACAATTACGCAGGGGTTTTCAACAGTTTTCATGTTTATTATTCCTATATCTTCCGGGTACCTTTCTGCGGGTTTTGCTTACGCGTTTAGAAGTTTCTTACTAAACATGTCAAATCCCTTGGAGCAGTCGTTAATTATGGGGATAGTTGTCGAAGATGAGAGAGGAGCAGCTTCAGGAATAAGTTCAGCAGTATGGAGTTTACCAAACGCCCTTAGCAGCTTTTTAGGAGCTTACCTAATGGCTATAGGGCTTTTATCCGCTCCTTTCTTTCTATCAGGAACATTATATGTTATTTCGATAACTTTGTTCTACTATTTCTTTAGAAAAACTGTTATCTAAAAAGCGGCAAAAGGTTTTTTCGACAAATAACGCGAATAGTTCATCTATGTTTTTATTTGATGCCTCATTTTAGCTTAATAAAATCGGAAAGAAGTAAATATGAAAACTATTGCACTTGTAGCGCATGATAACAAGAAAAAGGACATAGTTGAGTGGTGTGACTACAACCAAGGAACTTTGTCTCAATTTTGTCTGTTTGCAACAGGAACTACGGGGCGCCAAATAATTGAAAAAACGGGATTGCAAATAAATTTGCTAAAAAGCGGACCTTACGGCGGAGATATGGAGCTTGGAGCTTTGATCGCCAACCGTAAACTTGATATTTTAATATTTTTCTGGGACCCGCTCGAATCTCAACCACATGATGTAGATGTCAAAGCTGTTCTCAGATTAGCCGTTTTATACAATATTCCAACTGCTTGCAACAGAGCAACAGCAGACATGATAATCTCCAGCCCCCTGTTCAACACGGAACCTTAGGTATCAGCCTGAATTGACATCTTCTCCGAAAAACTAAGTTTTTCTGTTTTTCCAGGAGAACCCTTAAGAGAGTTCGTGACCATACATTAAGTAACCAAGTTTGTATCACCTGTCCAAATATTTTTGGCTCCTGTGAATAACAAATTGGCAGGTGGGCAAAAAAATGAAAATATTTGAGGCTATGGTCTATAAACGAGAAATTGGGGCAAATTTTAGTTTAGAAGTAAAAATGCTTGATACCATAAATGACGGATTCGTTTTAACTATTGAAAAAGAGTTAGTTAACAGCAATGGACTTTTACTAATAACAGATTTTGTTAACCAACATAAACTAAGCTTACTATTAGATAGTGAGCGTTATTTCATTTCTACCAATGCACTAGCACCTTCCAGCCAATACTTCTGGGAAACCTGATTACACCAAGATGCTCCCATTTACAATTGGGAAAAGACAGTACCTATTTTTCAAATCTGAATCCAGCCTTCATAAAGCTTTAGAAGCAAAAATGCGGTAATAGCGAAATGGGCTCAGAGGGAATGCATTTGATGGCTCGCCATCACCCTTTGCATATCCACAAAACTCTAAGCCCCTTACTCAAATTTAATTATATCCCGAAAAAGGCAATTTTAAATTCATTATAATTCGCAATCATGCCGATTACAATCTTGAGTCTATTTTAAATTTACAGTTTTAAAAAATCAACGACAATCTAATAAGCAAATTGAACTAATCAGTGACTTAGGAGATTCTGAATTTGAAGTCTTGGTTATCGAGCCGCCTAAAGACATCTGGTTTGTCATGGGTGATTCTTAACATGGACTGCAATATGGGTAATCTTTGCCTACTTTGACTATAGAAAATTATCCAGAAAAGTGTCGTAAATAGAGATTGAGATGTGAGAGCTCAGTTTAGACTGTTGACGCATCAATTGACTTTGAATCCGCAATTTCCTTATAAATTTGATTTATTGTGTTTTCCTTAACTCCATGGTTACGCAACATTTCAGCCAACTCTTCAAACCGCATATAATTTCCAGATCTTGGAATTGGTAAGATTAATTCTTTGTATTCTTTTTTCATAAAATATCCCTATATCGTTTCTGCATGTTTAGCTATAAAAGATTTCTTTCTTTAAAGAAAGGCATTGTTAGTCTCAAAAAATTAAGGAGCCCCCATAAAAGCTATTCAAGGAAAAATTGAGTAATCTCAAGTTGAATTACTGGCTGGGAGAGTTCCAGAAACTGTATTTTGTATCCATTACGTTGGGCAAGATATGAAATCGTTGGAAAATGTAGTCTTAGGTATAGAGAAATAACTTAGAAAACATCGAAGAGCTAATGTTGACCTGGTACAGCATTAAATACTAAATCCTTTGTCATATTGAAGTTGAATTAACCTCAAAATTAAGATCTGGTGGGGCTGCCCGGATTTGAACCGGAGTCTATAGAGCCCAAGTCTACAAGCCTAGACCAAGCTAGCCGACAGCCCCAAAGTGTTGCAGAGAAGATAATTTCCAATGAATGATAAAAACCTTAGCCAACGAGCGAGGTATTTAACATTGATTCGGAGTTTTTTGGTAGCCAGATACATATGATAGGCAAGACAGCAAATCAATTCAAAGAAGAAAAACACTCATTCTTTTACTGTTCTTCTTTAAGAAATATCACTAGTCTCAAAACAATTGCAAGCAAACGGCAAAACATGATATACATCCTTTAAAATAAAAAAAGAAAAAACACCAATGGAAAAATTCTTAGCTAAACTAATACTTCTTGGAGAAACGTGGCGCCGGGAGGGGGATTTGAACCCCCGCGGCCCCGAGAGGCCACAAGCTAATTGGTCCCATTGAAGGGATCTCCAGGCTTGCTCCCTGCCTGGCTAGGATACCCCGGCATGCAGACAAACGACATTAAGAGCTGTTCGCCACCTTTCTCTGACCTAAGCATAATTTAAAGCTTTATCGGAATACCCAACAATGAAAAATGCATCAAAGTAACTGGCTGCTAAATAAAATATTGATTTTTGAGACCCTAAAAGTAATACTCAAAGACCCCTAAGACAATTGCTTTTGGATAAAAATAAATTAGTAAATATACTATTAGCACCTAAAGTGCAGATTTTTAAACATTCTAGTTCTAAAATGTCCATAATTTTAGATCAAATAGCTTTTAGCTGGACAAAGTTTTTATTCGCGTTTGAAACTTAAACATCGTCCGTTAAGATAAAGGATGATTCAAAATGGCCCTACAAAAAGCAGATTTCATACTAATCGATTATGTGGCGAAAGTTAAAGAAACAAACGAAGTTTTCGACACAACAAAAGAAGATGTAGCCAAGAAAGAACACCTCTTCAAAGAAGGAAGAATATATGAGCCCAAACTAGTAGTTGTTGGAGAAATAGGCTGGGTACTAAAACCTCTGGACGATGCATTAGCAACAATGGAAATAAACAAGCCTTCAACTGTGGAAATTTCCCCAGAGAAAGCTTTTGGACAAAGAGATCCACAAAAAATCAAGCGCGTTCCAATCAAGCAACTTTATGCCAAAGAAATCAACCCCGTTGTTGGTGCACAAATAGAATTTCAAGGAAAAGACGCAGTCGTTCGCTCAATTGGCGCAGGACGAGTCCTTTTAGACTTTAACCCTCCCTTAGCAGGAAAAACACTAGTCTACGATGTTACAGTAACCAAGAAATTTGAGAGCAAAGAGGAAAAAATAGGTGCTCTTATCCATCACAGAATACCCATAGTGGAAGAAAACAAGTTCAAAATAACAATACAGGACACAAGTTTAACCATTGACATGCCAGAGGACGCTTTCTACATTGAGCACATCGAAATTTACAAACGAGGGATCGCTACTGACATACAGAAATTTATTCCTGACTTAACTGAGACTAAATTCGTTGAAACCTTCAAAGCTGAACCCAAACCAGTAGCAATGCCTACAGCCGCAACTGAAACTTCAGCTCAAGCGCCATAAAAAGCGCCAGCAACCAATTCTTCCTTTTATTTCAGATAGTATTCAAGTGTTGGAATTAACTAAAAAGATAAATCAATCATGACACCCTAATTGTGATATGTACTGACCCGTTTCCAATTGTTCTTCATTGAATTTAAGTGGAGGTGAAAATCGGGATGGATCATACAATAGTTCATTTTGAAATTCCAGCTAAAGACGTAGAAAAATTAAGCCGATTTTATACACAAGTTTTTAATTGGAAAATAACTCAGTATCCTTCGCCGCTTGATTATTGGCTTATACAAACTGTTCCCGTGGACGAAAACGGCAGACTACAAAGACCAGGAGTGAATGGGGGCATGTTTAAAAAACAACAACCTGACATTAAACCCATCAATTATTTTGCTGTGGAATCTGTAAACGATTATTTAGAAAAAATTGTTAAGCTTGGCGGCAAAATAATTTCGCCCAAACAGGAAGTTCCTAATGTAGGATGGATAGCTGCTGCAGAAGATCCTGAAGGAAACCAGTTTGCGTTAATTGAGCAAATATAATTTTTCTAATTAGCTAATCAATTATTCCTGTTGCTCTGGCTGTTTTTTCGCACGCTTCAAAATTAAGATTTAGCTTTTGCAGAATTGTGTAGCGTTCAGGTCTTATTTTTGCGGCCAACTCCAATGCTTTAATTACATCAATATCTTTGACGCCTAATTCGTCTGCAGTTGTTGGTGCACCTATCTGTTTGAGCGTGTTTCTTATTTTTTGCCAATTTGACTTGTAAAGATAAGCCGTCATAATTGAGCCCACACCGCATTGTTCCCCGTGCATAGCGTGGTGATGATTAATCATGTCTAAAGCATGGCTAAACAAATGTTCTGAACCGCTACAGGGGCGACTACTTCCAGCAATGCTCATTGCAACCCCGCAGCTGATTAAAGCTTCAAGAAGAACACGTAACCCCTCTTCTTTACGAGACACAATTAAGTCTGCATTTTCAATTACTATTTTTGCACTCATTAACGCTAAGCTAGCCGCGTATCCGCCATAGTACTCGTTAATTTCTTGATGGGCAAGTTTCCAATCTTTAACCGCTGTAAATTTGGCGATGACATCTCCGCAACCACTTATAACGAACCGCCAGGGCGCTTTAGCAATAACGTCTGTATCAGCGATTATTGCCAATGGCGACTGTGCCAATATTGAATATGGCTTATTTGAACCTTTAATGGATGCTAATGGGCTCGCGATGCCATCATGGGCAACGCTAGTGGGGATACTGATGAACGGGATATTTAGGCTACCAGAACTAACTTTTGCAGCATCAATTATGGTTCCACCGCCTACCCCAAAAAGAATTTGGGGTTTAAACTCTTTAATTTGAGCTTCAATATCAGATATGTCCCTTGGAGTCATAGTCTTAACGAAAAGACAGTCAACTGACAAACCCGCTTGAACAAGAAAATTCGAAACTGCTTTTCCAGCCAAATCATAACATAGGGGGTCAGACATTACCAACGCTTTCCCATGGAGATCTAGCCGTTTTGCAACTTCAGGGAGACGCTGTAATGTTCCGTTTCCTACGATGACTTCGCGTGGAAGCTGCATGTAATGGTAACTTAAAGTCAAAGCAATCACAGTTAACTTGCCAACATAGTTCTACCGCGATGCTTTAAAACTTTGGGAATGTCCCATATTAAAAATGCCATTTTTTGACCGCAAATAATGATGTCTCAAGAATTTTTTGATTTATGGAATACGGGAAACAATCAGGAGTAAAAAAATAGGGATAGTAAAAAATAAAAAGAGAAAAAATGACATCAACGAAACAATAAACATACTTCAGCCAAAAAATAAGAGAAACGATTAAAACCTGACTGCATTAGTCAAATCCACTGTTCCAGAAATGGTTGAATTTGTGAATAACAAAAATAACGTTCACTAGGAGAAGGGCAAAAATTGTTTGGGCAAAAATTTTCCTCAGAGATTTGATTTAGAATTTCTTGCGGGTGACAACCCTTCATTCTGACAACCTTAAAATTAATAGAAAGAGGAATCAAAAACCACAAAATACATACGTTTGCGACTAAACTTGAGCGACTTTGGCAAGTTGCGACCTGAAAATTTTGTTATAATTGAAAACGGTATCGTTTATTGCATTTGAACATTGCCCGACTTTAGCTTAAACGAAGCATTAGGCTTCTTTTGGCTTTACTGCCAGTTTTGAATTAAAAGTTAAAGTATATTCACCGTCCATTTTTCCGAATGAAACATTAAAGCTATCCACTTTAACATCCATCGGTTTACCATTGCCGGACATGTCTTTTATTTGATTTACAAACTCGCCCACTTTGCTTATTATTTCGTTTATGTCAATTTTTGTTTCGTATTCTTTTCCGGTTTTTGATTCACAGCTTTCCATTTCAACCACTCAACTTCACCTCCAAAAAACCTAAATTATTTTAATCAAAATATGGTTTTAAATATATGTGACTGGGCAACCACATACACAACTTTTGAAGAATAAATTATTGAACAGATGCCGATGTCAAAAGAAACCAAAAATAGGGTTCAATCGTATTGCTAGTTTTTAGTCTCTAAAAACATTTGTCCCAAAGAGGATATAAGCCAATTTCCTTAAAACATACTCGTGTAGAGTTTAAGAATCGTAAATAATTATTTGATTGGTTTTAATAATGAAAAAACTGACTCAGAATGCACTATATTTATATATAATATATTAATACTCAATACATAAGTTTGGTGAAAACAAAATGGTTGAAGTTTTGCTAAAAGAGCAAGCATCAGGATCAAACAAAATAGCGATTGATGAAGACCAACGCAAAGATATGGCAAAAGAACTTAACGTTTCAGAACTGATCGCAAATTTAAAAAAATTCAAAAATGAAGAACAAGAGCTATTACGTCAAAAGAAAGAGTTGCTGGCAACAGAAAACGAACTACGAAATCAGGCAATAGAGGAAATCGACGCAAAAGAAAAAGTAATAAACGGTTTGAAATCAGAAGTAGCATTCTTGCAAAATAAATGCACAGAACTTGAGCAAGCCCTAGGCATACCAGTCTATCAATAATTCCCCACCCAATTTTATTTACTCTCCTTTGCAGACTTGGGCACGACAATGAAAAAAGAAAAAGAAAACATATTCTTGCACATAATAAATGATAATTACAAAACCTCCAAGAAAAAACAAAGCGAACATAGTGACGTTACAGGAAAAGCAATCCTATCCACAGAACTCCAACAGAAAAACGCCTCAGTTCTCGAAAAATTAAGAAATATGCATGAAGATTTCCCTACCGAGTCAATGGAGTCAATGGATTCGCTTGACGTTTCAGAACTCTATGCATCTTATCAAAAATTAGTAACAATAGAACAAGAACTCCTGGATCGCAAAGAAGACGTACTGTCAAAAGAGCAAGATCTCCGAAAGAGATTGATAAGCGAAATAGACAATAAGAATAAGAAAATTAATGCCCTGCAAATCGAAATCTCTGCTCTTCAAAATAAATGCGAAGAAATTTCACGCGAACTCGAATATCCAAACAGGAACTAAAATAGGTCGGTAAAGTCTTCAGTCAGTTTGATTAGAAAAGAGATATGGAGTCAAGGAACATATTAAATACCATATCATTGAGAAATATACCCTTAATAAGAAATATCCATAGGAAAACAGTATATTGATAGTCAAGAGTTACAGTTTTATTTCAAAAGAAAAGTATTCATTAGCGAAGGATAACCCATTGGTACTGCATATTTTTGTTAATTAGATTCTTATCCTTAGAAGTCACCCAAAGGGAAAGTTGATACTCAATGGCTCAATGTCCTAGTTGTGGCACAGATATTGGCAAACCTTCAAAAGTACTGAAAAACCATATTTTCAGTATTGAAGCATACAATTGCGAAAAATGTCACCATAAGTTCAAGCTAATTAACAAGTAGATGATTCCCATTTTGAACTAGCCAAGCAAGGTGTCTTGCTGACAGCTCGCAATCCCCTTATGTATAAACTCATCAAAGGCTGTCTTTCTTAATGTGCAAACTCGAATTGACAAAGTTAGTGAAATCTGCTTCTCAACAAACCTTATTTTAAGTTTGGATAAAACTAATCGTCCGATAAGATATGATGACAAAACGGAATAGAGTAACTACGTTTGTTATGGCCCCTTTTCTGGCTTTTGCATTTTTTGTTGGATGGTTGCTGTTGTGGACTGATGTAAAAGTTCCGTCAAAAAAGAAAGCTCAGACAACTCATATAACCGTTAAATAAGTAATTTCCCTAAGAAATCCTTTTTACCTCAGTTTTATAAAGTGACAGAAAGCTGCATTTTGATGCTGGTTGAAAAACTCGCCATATTTAATGGATCAAAATTATTTTTTATTTTAAAGGGTTTTTTGGAAGCTCAGTTTGTGCTTTGAAGCAGTAATCATCTTTTTCATTAGTTTGATAGTTTGTTGAGCTAAGACAGAAATCTTTTGGTGAGAAGTAGCTTTGTAACTTGAAAAGGAATTTCTTCATGTTATTCTCAATATTAGTTTAAGAAATAAACGCTTACAATTTTAGGATAGAATAAAGATAATGAATGCTTCTGTATAATGAAGACAAACAAAAAAAAAGGAAGTATTGTTGTTGATTTATTTCTTTCTCAGAAGCAGCATGGCAAGGATTATGCCAACTATAGCAATTGCGACAATTATGCCAATTGTTGCTGGAACAAAGTAAAGGTCAGCGGTTGATGATGTTTGTGCTGATGATTGTTCAGTAGCTGTTGCAGTTGGTGTGTTTGCGTAGAAGTTTGTTGTAGCACTTGAGCTGTAATATGATTGTGTGCCTCCAAAGGTTGCGATTATTTGGTAAGTGCCTGGAATGTCTGGTGTCCATGTAAAGGCAAATGTTCCGGTTGTCGGGTCTGTTGTGGTGTTGCCAACTTGTCTTAAGTTTTGATTAGCGTCGATAACGTTTATTGTAACTGGTACTCCGGTGAGGTTTGTTGGTAGGGGCTGTTGCATGTAAACGTACTCCATCCATGCGCTTTGGCCTGCATCTGATACGACTGGTAGACCGTTCGGGAAGTTTAGTGCAACTCTATTCTGTTGTGCGCCTGCTGAAATGTCTGTTATTGAGCCAGTGATCGTAATTGGAGTGGAAGTTGTCACGCCTATGTTAGGGGCACTAATAGTTGTTTTTGTTGGTCCCATGCCGTAAGTGTATATTTGGTTATCGTAGGAGTTGAGTGTAGTCATTAATCCGTCTGCAATAGCTGGCGCGCTTGTTGTGTCAAAGCCCATTATGCTCCAAACAAGGGTTCCGTCAGTAGTGTTTACGGCCAATTGCTTTGCTCCACGAAATAGTGGTGGACTGTACATATGTCCCACTGGAACATATAGTACGCCGTCAGCTACGGAACCGCAAGAAAAGGTCCATAACGGCCAGACACCGTACGGGGTATCCGATCCTGCATCTCCGACAAGTGCATTTGTTGTGGTTTGCCATAAGATTTTTCCAGTTTGTTGGTCTATAGCCCAGATGTCTCCTCCAAAGCCCCACATGTAGATGACGCCGTTGGCGAGTACTGATTGGTAGCCGCCAATACTGTTGTAGGCGTTTGGATTAGACAGCATTACATTCCAAAGTTGTGCGCCTGTAGTCAAACTGTAACCGATTAATGCTCCAGTTTCGTAGTTGATTACAGTGTATACTCCGTTTCCTGCGGTTACAACTCCAATTCTCGTGTAAGGTGTCTGTGTTCTGTTAGTTATCCAAAGTTGTGCTCCTGTGTTTGCATCAAAGCCAGCTTCGACTTGGAAGCCTGATTGGAAGAATGAACCGCCTGAGATTCCTGCAGCTGTCATGAGAATTACTCCACTGTTGATTGTGGAAATTGCGAGGGTGCCTGGGAGAGCAGTGGTTGAAGGTAATGGAACTCCGCTTACGTTTGTTGGTAATGGCATTGTCCACATTATTCCTGCTGAGAAATTAATTGCTGAGCCTTTTACAGGTCTGTACATCCAATTTTGGAATCCTGGACCTTGGCCGTTAGGATAGAGAATTGCTTGAGTTGAGTTCCACATGTTCAGTGTTGGTGCATATGCATTAGTTGCGTTTACGTAGTAGCCGATTAAGTCTCCACTATTGTCTGCTACAAGGGTAAGTGGGGCAAGTCCTGATGCGGCTGGTGCGTTAACGATGGTTAGAATTGATTCTCCTGTCATTGCGTCCCACATGCCGTAGGTTGCGCCGGTGTTGGGTGGGATTGTTGGTTGTTGTACCCAAATGTATGCTAAACCGCCGTATTGGTTGGGGTTTACCATATTTAGTATTTGACCGCAACGTACCGATGTGGTATAAGGTACAGCGCCTGAATTGGTAACACCGCCTGCACTGCCTATTAAGCCCTGCTGAAGCTGTGGTACTGTGTAGTTTAGATCTGTTCTTTCCCAAAGAGTTTTTCCGGTTCGTAAATCTACCGCGATTATGCCGGATGGATCTTGATTTGAGTTAGGAAATTCAGTATAGTACAGAATGCCATTTAGTACGACGGGTGCGAATTTGGGTTCATACTGCGCTGTTGAATAGTAGTTGGTAATGTCACCCGTCTGTCCTCCCATTAAACCGCCGAAAGCGACCGGTTTAGTCCACATTATATGTCCTGTCTTTGGTGAGCTTGTGAATGGATTGTAGTTGCCAGTTATGTTGTACATTCCAGTGTTTGCAAATGTAGATGTGCCTAAACCAAGCCAGCTTCCACTAATAGAGTACCAATTGTTGTTTCCTGATTGTATTGGTCTATCCCAGTAGCCTGTTGGAAGTGGGTTCTGCGGCATTATCGGTACAGGGTTTTCCATAACCGTAAGCGTTGTGGTTGCGTTGGCTGGCATATAGTAATCTCCAACAAATGCTTTTATTGACGCGGCAATTGTTGGTGAAAGATTGGTGCCTACAAGCGTTTGCCCTGGATAGATAAATAGAACAGTATAGTTGCCTACTTGGGTTGGAACATAACTAGTAACAGTTCCTCCCGTGTCGTCTGATGTAAAGGGTCCGAGTGTATCAGTTGTTCCGTCAGGTTTGGTTATGATCAATTTTAGATTTTGATATCGATCGCCATAAGAGCCAGCGGCAGTTGGCGGTGGCTGACCTAGCCAAAAGCCAATAGTGACTGATTGCCCAACGCCAGCGGGATTTGGATTAGCTTGAACAAAAGCATATGAGGGAATATTCCACGGAGGTGAGTGTGCACTGCCTAATGGTAAGCCAATTGAGATTGCCATTGACACAATTAAAAGTGCTGCTAAAAGAATTGTCACAGAATCTTTCTTTGATTTTATCATTTTTTTCGCCGTTTTCAATTTTGTCAGAGTTAGTACTTAATACTTTCCCAAAAAACAGAGCCCATGGCTGTGGGCACTAAAAGCTCTGCCTTGTGATAACATTTGAATGAGTTTTTTGCGATAGTTTGTGTTACATAAGAATGATTTTATCAATGGTTATTTAGTAATATACGATGCGAAATCTGGTAAGCATTAACATGGATAAGCATCATAGAAACAAGCTCTCTGCTTTGTTTATAGAGTGAATTATGTAAGCTTGCATAGTACATTTAGCATATTTATCGCACATTCTTAATTCAGCATGATAAGATGTTTGAATAAATCTTAAATGCAAACTAAGCCACATAGAGCTTAGGCAAAATATTTGTCAAAACTTAAACCAAGATTAGACAAATTAGGATATCTTATTTTATTTTTAGCTCTTGGCTCATTTGCCATAGTCATTGTAGGACTTTTTCATGGATTGTTAAACACTTTCCTAAACCCACCAGCTTATGTAGATATCTTCCTTATCAGCGGATGTAGTTTCAGTTTGATATTTACTCTTTATCAAGCATTTAGACGATTTAGACACAAACAAATTGAAGAAAAGAGATATTCAAGTTAACTCTTAAACCAAGATTGAATATATTAGAAGTAACTTTGGTATCTCTGATTCAGAATAAGCAGGTTAGAAGCTCCCTATTTTTGTTTTAATGGTCTTAATAAGCAGAGTTGACCAGTCTGGGGTCCAAATTGAAGGATTGGTTAAGAATGAAAATTAAGTGTGTAAGATTTGAGTGCGAAGTATGCTCAAAGTTAGCAAGCATCCAAGTTTTCTATAATAAAAGTAGAGCAATCAAATACGCTAGGGCAAGGCACTATTCAGGCATCTTAAATGGAAAGCCCCAGTTTGAGTATCACCAGCAATCCTTAGCTTATATTCAGAGAAAACTTAATGAAATGCAGAAGAAAGATAATCCAATCACAATTGGTCAAAGTGGTCATATTGGTCAAGAGATTAATGATGACCTAGAAAAGGCACAATCAAGCACCATTTTAGAGAAGGATTGGGCGAGTAGCTCAGTACGGATAGAGCACCAGCCTCCTAAGTTGGGGGTCGAGGGTTCAAATCCCTCCCCGCCCGCCACGCATCTTCGATCAGCTTTAAAAATTATTCCATTTTGTCTATTGGAATTGCGACCTTGCACTTCTTGAGCAAATTTGTGTCTTGGGTTACCAACCTCATGTTTTGTTTTTCAGCAATGTAGGCATACGAAGCATCGTAAAACGTTAGGTTCCGTTCTATCGCAATTTCCAGAACGTCAGCGACTGAATCAATCGCCATCTTCTTCAGGGGCGCCATCGATTCAGAAAAAATTGAGGCAACCTTTCGCGGATTCTTGAGTTTACCATGTTTATTTTCTCGCCAAAGAACATTGCCAACTTCGTATTCAGTAAGTGAACTCATGCAATCCTCGGAGCTGAAGGGAATACCTGAGATAAGTATAGGATAAAGTGCTGATGTATCCAGCAGGTACTTACATTTCTTGCCTTGCCGCTCTGACATCCTCGACCCACTCTTCAGGTTTGACATCCATTAGGTCCCTCAGTTCTCTTGCGACTCGTTGCGCATTTTTCTTCTTTTCGGCTACAATTTCCTCAAGAGTTTTCTCCACAGCTAGCCTTAAGTCGACGCCTAACTTTTCAGCTTCGAGTTTCAAGCTTTTCTTCACTCTTACTGATAAAACCTCGGTCAAATGGGTCACCCGTATACATACTAAAAAATTGTATACAGCTGTATTTAAGAGATTTGGAATGATACGAGTCTCCTACTTAACCCGAGGGTTCAAACGAGGGCTCATAGCTATCCCCGCCCGCCAATACTTGAAATAGTCGTGAATTAGAATTATTTTTCACCTGCAGTAGTTTACAATGCTCAAATTGTTACCAGAAAATTGTGCGGTCAACTCAAACGTACACGGAGCCTCAAAAAATTGACCTTTTTCCAAAGGCAGATTACGCGAGATGTTTTATGTTTCTCAAGCTCTCAAACACTTACTGGCAATTCAATGGTAAACGTTGAACCCTTGCCTTCTTCACTCTCAAAGCTTACCTTACCATTAAGCCCTTCAATCAACCGCTTCACAACTGCTAAGCCCAGACCTTGACCCTTTGCCTTGGTCGTCATTAATGGCTTGAACACGTTTGGTTTAACGACATCGGGTATTCCTTGCCCAGTGTCTGACACAATAATAACTATCATATTCTCTTTCTTGTAAGCTGTTAATCCCAAGTTCCCACCTTCAGGCATTGCTTGAAGAGCATTATTAACCAAGTTCGTTAGTGAACGCTGAACAAACGTTGGGTCAGTCTTCAGTCGAAGAATACCTTTAACGTCAACACTGAGTCTAACCTTATCTGGCATATTGATTGTTCCAAAGACCTTTACTAACAGCGCTCCAACATCGACCTCAATATATTCAGGGTTTAAGGGTCTTGCATAGTCCTGTAAATCTGATACTATTTTGGTAATGTAATCTACCTGGTCTTGAATTAGGTCAATACTTTCCAATGTATCTTTTGTATCCACACCTACACCTGCAGCCGCAGCCATCGCTTGCCTGGATAGAAATAACTCGCTAACAATCGCCTGTAATGGATTGCGAATGTCATGCCCAACCATTCCAGCTGTTTCACCGATAGTAGCTAAGCGCTCTTTTTCCTGAAGTTGCTTAGTACGTTCCTCAACTATCTTCTCCAAATTTTTAGAGTACTGTTCGAGCGTGTGTTCAAGTTGCTTGCGCTCAGTGATATCTTGTTCTATTCCTACTAAACGCTTAGCTTTCCCGTTTTCATCAACTTCCCCAATCATCCTTTCACTGTGCAAATCACATATTGAACCATCTGTGTGCACAATACGGTAATCAAAGCTTGAGGGCTCGCCTAACTTCCCTTTAGCAATTAACTCTCGCATTATTGAAGCAACAGCTTTTAGGTCGTCTGGGTGGATTAGTTTAGAATACTCAGCGAGATTGGGTGCTTCTTTCTGAGGCTCTAAGTCAAAAATGTGAAACAATTCCTTAGACCAAACTGCCCTGTCATCTTTAACATAGTACTCCCAGCTGCCCAAACGTGCTACACGTTGAGCCAACTCCAACCGTTCTTCATTTTCTTTTAGTGCTTTGTGTTCTTTATCTCGCTCAGTAAAATCTCGCACTCCGCCGACTAAACGAGCAACTTTACCTTCTTTGCTGAGTACGAAATGTACCGTATCATGGACAATAATGTAATCGCCTTGCTTACGCCTAACACGGTACTCAAGCAACACATCGCTACCACATTCAACTGCCTCCCTTAAGTCTCGTTCAACCCTTGCCCTATCATCTGGATGTATCTGGCTAAACCACCAATCGTTTGAGTTGCAAATTTCCCCCTTCCCATAGCCCAACACCGCCTCCCCGCTAGAGATTCTAACGATATCCGTGCCCACATCCATTTCATAAACCATCACCTTAGCCGCTTCTGCCACAAGCCTAAATCTCTCCTCGCTGTCACGTAATTCCTGCTCAGCTTTTTTTCGCTCAGTGATATCGTATGCAAAAGCAACTGCGCTATCCAGCTTTCCATCTTTGTAGGTGGGCTTGACATAAAGTACAGCCCATAAATCGTGTCCATCCTTAGTCCTAACTTTGTACTCTACGTTCTCATCTATTTTCTCGCCTGCCTCACCTCTCTTAAGCCTCTCTTTGAAACGCTCATTGCTTTCTATATCTAGAAGGTTAAATGGGCTTAATGCTAAGAGTTCTTTCCTCGAATAGCCAGACACCCTAAGCGCTTCTTCGTTTACGGTTTTGAACCTTGGAACTGTGTAGTCTATCTCGTAGATTGCTGTTGGAGCAAACTGAAGTAAATCCCTGTAGGTTTCAACAGTTTTCCGAAGACTGGCTACCGTATGCTCCAATTCCTTAAGCCCTGCCTCAGAAATATGAGTTCCTTCCAATCATCTCAGTCCTTCTATTCGTTAAAAATATGCTTAAGATTTAATGGAAACTCTATAGTTTAAGTTTTGTATTCTCGGTGACTGACTGGCTTAGCACTTAACAGACCACTTGGACGTTAAGTTGTTGTCTTATGTTGAAGACACAATCTTATTTATTCTTCCAAAGTCATAAAGCATGAAGAACAAAAAAAATCTCTGTTTCCTTTTTTGCAGAACACATTGAAAATCACTTTTGAGACTGAAGATGTTAACAAAATGGCTAAAACAAAACTTGCTATTCAAGCTTCATGTTTCTCATTAATTGTACTTTTTATCATGACTATGCTAGCGATAACAGGAACGCAATTCATGAGCATTACAACAGCTCAAGTGTCACCTTCACCCAGCCCGTCGACTAGTCCAACCCCCAAGCCTTCTTCAACGCCAACACCTATTCCCACTGGTACTCTAATTTCAGGACTTATATTGACGAATGGATATGTCAGTCCAACATCTGGAACTCCTTCAACAGTCTTCACTTATTATGTTACTTATTATGACCCAAATGGAATGAATCCCATGGCGGCATACGTCGTCATCGATAACAGTGCTTATTTGATGACTGTCTACAACGGCTCTGGCTCCATGGGTATCTTCGGCTATTCGAAAACTCTTACTGCTTCTTCTCATACCTATTACTTTATGTTCGTTAGCGGTTTGTTTGGACAGACGATCTGGTCAGGTTGGCCAAGTCAATTTTCTGGCCCAATAGTCACAGCGCCAACACCGGCGCCGACGCCAACACCGAGTCCCACACCAACCCTTACACCAACTCCAACAACAACTCCAACGCCAGCACCCACCGTGACACCATCACCGACAACAACCCCAACCCCGACACCTACTTCAACGCCCTCGCCAACGCCAACTCCCACACCAAGCCCTACGCCTACTCCAACAGCAACTCCACTCCCAACTTCGACAGCAACACTAATCCCAACAGAATCACCAACACAGGAACCAATTCAAATCCCTGCAGCCACACCTCAACAAATTAACGCTCCTCAACCGATTAATCCTACGGCCACTCCCATGCCCACTTATTCACCAACACCTCTTCCTTCACCCATACCAACCCACTCAACGACTCCATCAGAAACAACCAAACCAACTCCATACCCTACCACTTCATTAAACCACAACGATGTTTATTCAAATAACAAAACCTATCCACTATGGCCAATAGCAGCAGCCGCAATAATCGGGGCAATAATAATTGCGACTTTCATCGCAAGAAATAAACAAACTAAGGAACCAACTGACGACGATTTCGAATAAATAATGACTTAAACTTGCTCCAACGTGCTTTATCCCTTATGAAGCTTCCAATATTTTGTCTAACAATTCAATTAATTTATATCATCCACCTATTTCTTATCAATTATCTGGTTTTAATAACATGGAAAAGAAAGTTGCAGAAGTAGCCAGGGACGACTTTGGTTACATCTTGCGGAAAAAAATCCAAGTCGAGATATCGAAATTATCTTCGAAGCTAGACTGGAGAAAGTTTGATCCTAAAGACTTCAAGATAGAAGAGATTTCTGTTACCGTTCCAAAACTACCAACAGCCTTTCACAATTATCGGATTATACATATTAGCGATATTCACTATGGTCAGTGGATTTTCACTGATCGTCTTAGAGGAGTTGTTGATCTTATTAACAAAAATAACCCTGATCTTGTTACAATTACGGGTGATTTTGTATCTTACTTGGTGGACGAAAGCATCGAGGAAATGTCTTTGCAGCTTAGAAAGCTGACACCGCATGATGGGGTCGTTGCAGTTTTAGGCAATCATGACCATTGGGCTGGAGCAGAAAAGGTCCGCAACATTCTAAGGAAAAGCAATATCTACGACATCAGCAATAAAATATACATTGTCTCAAAGGGAGACTCGAAGCTAACTTTTGCAGGCATTGACAGTGTAATGGTCAAAAAAGACCGCTTGGACATAGTTTTGGAGAAAATGCCTTCGGATGGACCAGCAATTATACTAGTTCATGAACCAGATTTTGCAATAAAGAGCGAACGAACGAAACGGTTTATTCTTCAACTATCAGGGCACTCTCATGGCGGGCAGTTTATCATTCCAGGAATGGGAACGCCTTTCAGAGGCCGCCTTTTCATGAAATATCCCGTTGGTAAGTATAAAGTCGGTAACATGGTGCAATACACTAATCGAGGATTAGGCACAAACGGTTATTGGTTTCGAATTAATTGCCCTCCTGAGATAACGATTATCAATTTAGTAGATGGATGATTATGGTGACGCATTTTAAGAGAAGAATAGCACAGTTTTTTCTCATCGGCATAGGCATATACGCAATTTCTTTGCTTATGCCGGGACTCTATTTTAGAAACATTCTATCTGCATTTTTCTTTACTTTTTTTGTTTTACTTATGATCCTTATTCTCTGGCCGGTATTATTAAAGTGGACCAAACGCTTTCTCTTTACGACTTTTGGCATAGGCTCTTTTCTATTGAGCGCATTCATTTTATGGTTGGCGAGCATCTTGCTTCCAGGAGTCACACTGAGCGGTTGGGGATTTATTACAGCCCCTCTCGCGGTGACTCTTGTTAGCCTTATTGCAACATCTATTGTCGAGCATTGATGATGACGAAATTTATGCAAGATCGGTTCATTACCAATTGAAGCTTGGTAAAAAACAAAAAGAAACTAGCGATACCTGTTTTGTTTTCTTAGAGATTGATGGGCTGTCCGAAAAGTTACTCAAGCAAGCAATAAAAAAAGGAGCAATGCCAACCCTATCCGAGTGGCTTAAGAGTGGAAGTTATAAAATCAAAGGATGGGAAACAGACCTTTCATCCCAAACTGGTGCTAGCCAAGCAGGGATACTTCATGGATGTAACAAGAATATTCCTGCTTTTCGTTGGGTAGACAAGTCCAACAATAATAAAATTGTATCGTCAAACGGAATTGGTGACGCGCCTCTGATACAGAAGCAAATCTCTGACGGAAAGGGGCTTCTTTCAATTAATGGTGCAGCTATTGCTAATCTGTTTACGGGTGATTCCAAAGATAATATTTTTGTATACAGCGTAATAAAAAATATTAAACAACTATATAGTGAGTCTTGGGGAGCATTCTATTCAAGACCATTTAATGTTGCTCACGTTATAGTGTTATCTTTTGCAGATATAATAGCTGAAATAAAATCAAGATACCGACAAAGCAGAAATAACGTTCAGCCGAGACTTAATCACCGAGGGTTGTCCTACTTTTTTGCACGCGCAGGAGCCAATATTGCACTGAGGGATTTAAGCACATTCACAGTGATAGGCGACATAATTGGCGGCAATAAAGATTCAATATATACAACCTTTTTTGGTTATGACGAGGTTGCTCACCACTGCGGCATCGCCGACGAAGACTGCTTTAACGTTTTAGAGAAAATTGATCACCAAATTAACAGGATAAATGCCGCAAAGAAATATAGCAAAAGACCAATTAGCATTTGCGTTCTTTCGGATCATGGTCAGACAAACGGCGCAACTTTCAAACAACGTTATGGTCTAAGCCTTGACCAATTGGTCAAAAGGCTTCTTCCTGAGAAAGAAAATATCTATCAAGACTTAGATACTAATCAGGACCATTTCGGCCAGATGATTACTGCTCCAAGTCATAGCGTGAAACGTAAATTAAGTAGAGGATCTAAGAAAAAAAAGCAACAAAATGCACAGGTAATCGTTTTAGCTTCAGGCAACCTTGGGTTGATTTACTTCACGAGTTGGTCAACGAGGATGACGTTAGAAGAAATTAATATTGCCTACCCCAAAGTAATTTCTGGTTTGATAAGCCATGAAGGTATTGGGTTTATAATGGTAAGATCGAGGGAACATGGACCTGTAATATTTAGTGCAAAGGGAAAATATTACCTTGCTAACGACAAGATTGAAGGTGAAAATCCACTTTTGGGCTTTGGAGAAAATGCCGCAGCTCACCTCCGCAGAACGGATAGCTTCGATCATGTACCTGATTTATTAGTTATGAGTTTTTACGATCCTGAAAAAAATGAGGTCGCTGCTTTTGAAGAACTCATCGGAAGCCATGGCGGACTTGGAGGTGACCAATCCAAGCCATTTATAATGCATCCGTCCGAATGGAATTTGGATTATGAAGAAATCACCGGGGCGGAACAAGTCTACAAACTATTCAAGAACAAAATAGATGGTACCTTGGCTAAGTAAAGCGGTTCCAACTTATTAAACCAAGATTCAAACTTATTGCTAGCTATAAAGATTAAGACGGCCCTATCTACGCATAAGCTTATTTATTTCATAAATTGGTCTAACATTTGTGACTTTAGTTATTTCCATATTTAGTAAAAAAATGTCAGAATTAATATTTAATGAACTTTTGAAATTGTAAAAATGATGAACAATACCTATTTGAACTGAATGACCGCTATCAACATAGCCTTTCTCTGGCTTTTGCTATAAGTTCTTCAGGTTTTACTGGCTTGACAAGAAAATCGTCTGCTCCGAAATCAGCTGCCTTTTTTTGTACTTCTTCACCAGAGTAGCCTGTTATGATAATTTTGATTGCATGGGGGTCCTCTGCAATATCGAGTAGAAGTTCAGTTCCATCCATATCAGGGAGCTTAACGTCAACAAAGCACAAGCGGTATTTCTCTTTAGCAATTTTTTTGAGAGCATCTTTGCCAGTCTCAGCCGTCTCAACAATAAACCCTTCTCTCTCCAACAGTTTCTTAAAAACTCTCAAAATACTCAAATCGTCATCAACTATCAGGATACGATTATTTTGTTCATTCATTCCCCAATTTTCCCTCACTACTTAATATAATGGTCCTTTACCCAAGCTCCTTAGTGTTGAAAAACTAACTTTGCCTTTGGGACAGTTGTACCAGATAAGTCAGTAGCCGGTCAATTTAAGAAAACCACTCGCATCTTTAATTAGAGTTTGTGGTTCATGTTTGTTACAACTGTTTTTTTCTTCTGATGTCTAAAGAAAAATGTAGGCATCAACATGCACCCACAAATTCTTTTAAAAGATGTAAAGGATGAATATTCAACCTACAGCCCCAGACTCGAAGGAACACGATTCTAGACTGTAGAAATAAAGTGGTTATCATGAAAAAAATACTTGTTGTGGATGACGATAAGTCTATACTTCGAACATTCACACGTATTCTTCAAAAAAACCATTATGAGATTGACACCGCAGAAACAGGCAAAGAAGCTATGACAAAAGCGGGAAATCGCCAATACGATGTGGTGCTTCTTGACATTCGCCTACCCGATATGAATGGAACAGATTTATTAGTTAAAGCGAAAAAACAGATTGCAACTGCAGTAAAAATAATGATAACTGGTTTTCCATCTCTTGAAACTGGAGTAAAATCGCTTGAAGAAGGCGCAGATGCCTATCTAATAAAACCAGTCAAGGTAGAGGAACTTCTGGCTGTCGTGAAAGACAAGCTGTCTCCTGATTACCTTTCAAAAAACTTGTGCACTTCAGATTTTATTTATGACTAACTCGTGAAGCACCCCAAGCAGTGCGAATTTCTGATCAAATGGGAGTTTAACGAGTGAAAATATTCCAATACACAGGATCAAATCACCCATTCACCGCAACCACCTGCTTCTAGAATGAAGTTAAGCTTTTGTTTTTTGGGTTGGATGACCCTGGATTTCAAAATTATTTGCGGTTTACCGATTTCTACCAATTGAAGTCGTTGAATAATGCTATTTATTTCGGCTAACTAAAGCTTAATAACCAAAAAAATCAAGTACCCGCACTGGATGTGCGAGTTTAATTGCAAAAAGGAACTTCATTTAAGTTTATTACGCCTATTTTATTGGGTGTTTTGCTATTTGCGGCATTTATGACTCCGCTACATGCGCTTACACCCGCGAGAGATTTAACTGGCACGTGGAAAAATA
This sequence comes from Candidatus Bathyarchaeota archaeon, assembly GCA_963798135.1. Lineage (GTDB taxonomy): Archaea > Thermoproteota > Bathyarchaeia > Bathyarchaeales > Bathycorpusculaceae > Bathycorpusculum. The sequence continues at coordinate 262,795 of CAWCSI010000002.1, forward strand.
CCATATCTGAAACATACTATGAAATGGATCCTTCTGACCCAACCACTCGAATGAATGATGTAAAAGTAACTTATAGTATGGTTATAACTCAGAGCGGCAACTCGATAAATATTGTATTAAATGTTTACGAGTCAAGTTGGGTTACAGATGCTGCGTATTCGAATTACTATGATATGTCCGGTGTTCCTCCAGTGGGTTATAACCAAATTGTTCTTTCAGGAACAATTTCGGGAGCAAGTTTTACCACAGACGAGATTGGTGGAAGCACGGGAACCGCCGAACATTTGGCAGGCACCTTCACCAATGACATAATAACAGCGACTTTAACTGGAAACTCTGAAACGACAGACACCAATGGCATTACGGTACTGCGATCTGGGTCATCTGCCACTATGCCCCCTACTTCCGCTGCAACCCCAATCCCGACACCCGTTCCCGCACCAGCTCTTCCCTCATCAGACAATTTAGGCAGCGTTGGATTGGTGCAAGGTTCAGCTTGGTTTGCAAATACCGGCGCATCAGTTACAACTCAAAGTCAAGTAGGCACAGGAGCAGAAATTCAAACAGGCAACAACAGCAACACAATCGTAGGTTTCAACTATCCCGACTTAGGTGGAACCGTGTACTTAGGAGCAAATTCAGATGCCGGATGGGTTTACCTTGAACCCCAAACTGACCCAATAACTGGCAACTTATCGTATACTCCGGTACCGCCAACAAGCACAGGCACTTTTTCGTATAGCGAGGGGATAGATCCTGAAGAGTTTGGTCAAGCCGGAGCGTCTCTTGCAGCAGAAGTAGCGGTCGGCTTGGTCTTTATGGCAGCGACTGGAGCGCCAATAACTTTAACAGGCGCATTAGTTGTCGAAGGAACAATATTGCTTGGAACCGGCATTGCATACATCCATGAGCAGTTGTCGCCTCAAGAAGGAACTTATGATGTTAGACCTGTACAGGTGCCTCAAGGATTAGTAATGGGTGAAGGAACAGATTATGTTGTGCAGGTTTCCAACGGATGGACTACAATCCAAGTTATCAGCGGCTCAGTCATATTTACTGATCAATATTCCAACAACTCGATAACTATAGTAGCAAACCAGATGTTTGCACTGCCTCCATCTCAAGCCCTAGTTGGATTCAGCCAACAAAACTTACAATCATACAAATCAACCTTTGATTCTACTTCAATAAACGAATGGTGGACACAGATAACGCCCACCACGACACCTGCAGGACCCACAGACGCAACGTTACTCGCTACACCAACAACAAACGCTGTGTATGGCTTCACAAACTTTCTATCGTCAACATTGTTTTTAGTCTTCATTCTTCTGATATTAGTCACAATAATAGCTGCCGTCCTTGTTGCAAAACGTAGAAAAACACAATCACGCCAACCCAGCCCATCCAATCAAACCAGTCCTCAAACTGACACCTTCGAAAACCCAAAAGCAATAACACCAACCACAACAACACCACCGCCGCCCCCACCTCAAACAGATGCTCAGCAGCCAAAACCCTCCTTCTGCCCCAACTGCGGAAACAAACTTCTTAACCCCAAAGAATTCTGCCCCTTCTGCGGCACAAACATAAGCAAGTAACTTTCAAACACCAAAAACATTCTTTTTCTCACTTTTCTGTTTTTTAATCTGTTTCAAGCAGTTTACAATGCTTTGTCGCGTGGTCAAATCAGGAAAAGTTTGATCGGTTGTTCAAATAATAAATGCAATTTAAGAAATAACAAAATAAAGCCTGGCGTGCTATCTTAAGAAAATAAAAGAAAAACAAACCGGATCAACCGCTACTTACCAAAATTCTAGGCGACTAATAGTAGAATTGAATTCGCGATCTTACCGTTTTATGGTTAGCATGTGACCCTTGTGAATATTCATTCTGTGAATTCTTAATTCTTCAGGATTTTTGAAATGTGCTGAACATATTCTGCACTTATAAGTTTCTCCAAATACGCTTTTGTAATTGTTATACATCAAATTTCCCTTCTTCTGCTGTAAAAAAATTGTTCTTTACAACTTGTATTAATTAGATTAAAGAGGCATATAAAGCAAATAATCAAACAATAAGAAACCTAAGGATAATACACTCTTATTGCACAAGTTAGGAACCTTAAAACGGCGTTCGATAAAATTTATTAAAACGAGTGATTGATTTACTGAACAATTCCGTTTGGGTGTTTTCCCATCCAACCGATAGCGAAGGTTTCGGCTTTGGTCTCAGTTTCAAAATCAGGTGAAATCTTTTTTGCTTCAGTCTTTTTAGTTTGTTCTCCTATAAATAGAAGCACATTGTAGTTTTGGCTGAATTCTTTTTTTGAAATAATCAAGGTTTGGCCAGTAATTTCATTTACAAAGCCACCTTCATTGCTTATCTTTTTCCAGCCTTTTATTAGCTTCATTGCCGGTCACTTTCACTTTTAGAATTGTTTGAAGAATAACTTTTAGGTTATCTTCTTCGGGCCCACGCTTGTTTGGGCTCAAAACTATGGCTTGCATCTGTCCTTGTTGGTGAACTGGTTAAGCGTTTGGCAAAGCATGCCTTGCAGTAAACTGGCTTACCTGGAGTGGGTTTGAATGGTACTACTGCCACTTCATTACAGACTGAACATTTTGCTTCATACGTTGTTCTTTGCGACATTTTGTCACCTCTATTGTTCTATTTTCTTCGGAAAAAGAAAACTATGGAGTTTTCTCGCCCTTTTTCTTATTATCCGAAAATACTTTTTGTCTTACTTTCTTTCTATAAACGCAATTTAGTCGTACGGATGATTTGCATCGACGACAGTTTTTTACTAATCCCGCTCTCAATATACACATAAGTTATTTACCTCTTTTTTTTTGTTATTTTGAAAAGAATCAGTTATGCAGATAGGATGTCCCAAAGGATAAAAGAGACTCTTCAACAGTTACCCGATGGATCTTGCGCACTTATAAACACATAGTCGGAAAAAAAGAGTTTTGTGCCTAAAATAATGAAAGTTTTGATTTTTTTCAAATTATCTCCTCAGAAATAGGTTAATAACGGGAAAACATGAAGAAAAAGGCTTTTTCGGATTGGTATATTAATATAGTTGGTACATCCTTATTGGTTCAATTATTAGAATTCTTAGGGGAAGAGTCAGATCGACTAAACGCTTTCAACTTTTTCTCAAATTATTCTGATTATTTTGGCACTACAAAGTAAGAAGTTGAAAAGTATGGGAAAAAGAAAAGTTACAAATGAAGGTAACCTCGACAGCATGGTTTTACCATCTGCAAATGATGTATTAGGTATGGCTGTTAAGATGCTTGGCGCCGAACGAATCACGGTTAAATGTCAAGATGGTAAAGAACGATTATGCAGAGTTAGAGGCAAACTAAAAAGGCGTGTTTGGATCAGAGAGGGAGATATTGTTTTGGTTTCCCCGTGGGATTTTCAATCAGACACTCGAGGAGATATCTTTTGGCGTTACCGAAAAAACCAGTCAGATTGGCTTAGAGCACATAATTACCTTAAAATGTAAATGAAGAGGCATGAAAAAATGATTTTGAAATGTTCAGAATGCGGAAACACCTTCAAAAAAGATGACCTCAAACAGGGCGATATTGTAGCTTGCCCAATTTGCGAAGCGGATTATACAGTTTCAATCAAAGAGGGAAAAGTCCGTTTAGAAGATTACGTGTATGAAACTAATGACTTGGGCGAATTATGATCGCATCAAGTCCGTTAATTTTAAGTTCTAACAAACAAAATTGAAAAATTTGGCTGAAAGCCATCATTTTTAATAAGAAAATTAACTTTTTAATTGAACAAGTGTTCCGATTGCCTGGCCTGGAACTCCGCGTGAGAATCTTACTCGAACCAAGCCGCTTTTACCATGTGAACCTCTAACTTTTCCAATTATATTACTACTGCCATTACTCCATGCTACTTTTTGCCCAATAAGTTTGCACGCTAAAGCTTCAGAGTTGACTGTTTCAAATTCAATTAAGCATTCTTTTGATGTCTGCGATTTTGGTCCTGTTCTGTAATTTGTTATTCTTCCTTGCAATGTTTGAGTCAAAAATATCCACCAATCAGGTTATTGTGTTACGATGGACTGGCTAATAAAGATGTCCTGATGGTAACTCAATAATTTAAAAAAACTTAATTTACAAGTAATACCCTTTTGAGCGTAAATTCTACCGAAAAAGATTCTTAAAATATCGAGATGCTGAAAAGTTAAGATACTCACTTTAATGTAATTTTCGTCCTATTTTGAGAGTCAAAAAATAGAAAAGATTGATGGAGAGCTTTAAAAGAAGCTCTTTATTGGTGAATCGTCATTTGAATTAGATGCAGATGACTTGATTTCTTCAATCTTCGTCTTTGTTAAAGCTTTTATGTTGTTGAAATCGGACATTTCGCCGTAGCTTACCAAAGTTATTGCAGTGCCTTCTTCGCCTTTACGTGCTGTTCTGCCTATGCGGTGGAAATACACTGGGGGATCCATTGGGACATCATAATTGATTATGTGTGTTATGCCTTCTATGTCTAATCCTCTTGCAGCGACATCAGTTGCTATTAGTAGGCTAAGTCGGTCGCAGCGGAAGTCGTTGATTGCGCGGTCTCTTTGTGCTTGGGTAAAACCTGCATGTAACGCTTGCGTTCGGAAACCTTTTCTGTAGAGTTGATCTGAAAGTTTGCTTGTTTCTCTGCGTGTTCTGCAGAAGACTATTGCTTTATTGACGCCTTCACTGCCGATTATGTCGCATAAAGTGTCAAATTTGCCATGTTGATTAACGACGGTGTAGTACTGTTTCATTTGTGTCAATGCGATTTCGTCTTTGCTGACTAAGATTTTCTGTGGATTTTTCATGTATTTGTTGCAGATGCGCATAACTGATTGCTCAATTGTTGCTGAGAAAAGACTTGTTTGTCTTTCGTATGGTGTCTTTGAGAGGATAAATTCAATGTCTTGTATAAAGCCCATGTCTAACATTCGGTCAGCTTCATCGAGAACCACCATTTTAACAGTTCCCAGATTTAATACGCGCCTTTCCATAAGGTCGATTAACCTACCAGGTGTTCCGACTACAATTTGTACACCATTTGATAATGCGTGTATTTGCTTGTTGATTGACTCTCCACCGTAAACAGCCAAAACCTTGACTCGCGCATATTTCGCAAAAGAAGCCATGTTTTCGGCTACTTGAACGGCTAACTCGCGAGTAGGCACTAAAATTAGGCCTTGAACACCGCGAATTTCACGGTTTAACCGTTGAACCATTGGGATGCCAAAAGCAGCGGTTTTTCCTGTTCCGGTTTGTGCTTGACCAATTACGTCTTTGCCCTCAAGCAGAGGTATTATTGCTTGGGCTTGAATTGGAAAAAGACTCTCAAACCCGAGCTCTTTTATACTTCTTAGGACTTCCACAGATAATGGTAAATCCTGAAATGTTTGAATTTGCATATACTATTTTTTCTCCTGCCACAGAATTTGTTCATGATTTCTCTAAAAACTTCAGGAGCTTTAGGGTGATACATGAGTTAATGTGACATTCCAAAAAGTGGTTCGGCGATTATAAAAAGCTTTAGCATGATTTCAAGCAATTACGTACATCCAGAGACACCGTTTTCGCTAAAGACAGTACTCTCTTCCCATGCAAGCCCTATTTTTTCCAAGAAATATAATGGCAAGCACTTACTTGTGGTTGTTGAGGCTCAGTCACATAATCATAAAAGTAATTGCAGCATATTTGCTTTAAGAGAAAGAGCTTTAACGAATAAAATATTTGAAGGAATAAAAATGAGTAAACCAAAAGCAAGAAAAAAACCAGCGCCATACCTTTACGAAGGGCCTCCTCTAACTAAACAAGACAAAGAAGAGGAAACAGATGACATCTACGACTCAGAAGAAAGAGAAACAATGTTAGATGACGACGAAGTGACAGCGGCTGAAGAAGGTTTCATGAATGGAAGAGAGCAGGAGCCACCAAGCAAGAAACAAACCCGAAAAAATGCAGTTAGCCATGATGACACGATTGCGGTTGAATTAGCAAAAGAAGATTCAGAAGACGACTAAGCACCCACTAAATGCTTTAGCGAATGAACATTAGCCTCATAAAGCAGTTTAAACGCTAAATTTAACGATTTTTTTTGCTTAATTCTACCATTAACCATAATAGGCAGAAAGTAGAAATGATTCCGTGAGGCTTAAAACTAAATAATGTCGTTTAGAGATCCAGTTTGTGGTATGGTACTTAACGAAGAAACTGCAAAATTCAAAATCACGTATGAGGGTGAAACGGTTCATTTTTGTAGTCTTTCGTGTAAAAAGAAATTTAAAAGACATGCCACTAAATTTATTAAATAACTTTTTTTAAAAAAGAAAAAGAGAAAAATTGTTTTTTGTTTCTATTTGAAGAGTTTCCAGACTAGTGCAGCTATGATTCCGCCAATTATTGGGGCTACCCAAAATACCCAAAGTTGGCTTAAAGCAGTGTATGGTGCGATACTGCCGGCAAAAATTGCTGGTCCTAAGCTTCTTGCAGGGTTCACTGAAGTTCCATCGATAGGTATTGCGACAAGATGGATTAGAGTTAATGTTAAGCCGATGGATATTCCTGCGAATCCTTTAGGTACTCTTTCATGGGTTGAGCCGTGGATGACAAGCACGAATATGAATGTAAAGACCACTTCAACGAGAAATACTGATGCTAAGTTGAAATGATTAAAAGATGCAATGCCATAACCATTTGTTCCTAAACCGTTTGCTGCTAAGCTATATGATGGAGCGCCTGTGAGTATTGCGTAGAGAAGTCCGGCACCGATTATTGCGCCTATGCATTGAAAAATAATGTAATAAACTGTATCTTTAACACTTATTTTTCCAGCGACAAGCATTGAAATTGTAATTGCAGGATTTATGTGACAACCGGAAACTCCGCCTATTGCGTAAACCATTGCTAGCACGGCAATACCGAAAACAAAGGCAACACCAATCCAACCAATGTTGTATCCTAAGTATGAAGTCGTCAAGCCTACTATGACTGCACTTCCACAACCAGCCAAAACAAGCACCATAGTTCCAATCAATTCAGCAATGTATTTTTTCATCGGAGCAATTTGAGGTACCGCTGCGGGAGGCTCTGGAATCTCATTTAATTTTCTTTCCATTTCTTCGCCCATTCACTTTTCCTCTTTTAATTTGGCTTCCTTTTCTCTAAGTTAGCGCTTATAATGTTTTTCATCAAGAAAATGTTACTTAGAGTTTCTCGACTGGTGAAATATCCATCAACATCAAACCCGAAACCATTTTGGGATAAAAATCAGTGCTTTTCTCAGGCAAAAGCTCATGTTGCTGGGCTATCTCTATAACAGTTTTGGCGCTTATTGGGTTAACTAGAAATGCGATGCTGGCTTCGCCAAGATCAACTTTTTCAACAGCTTCCTTGGTCCAGCGTGCATATAGGATATGTTCATCAATATTCAGCTGTCCTGTTTTCAAAATATGCTTAAAAACTATGTCACGAAGTATGACGACATCGAAAATTTTGGTTTCTTTAGAAACGTTAGCGTTGACAAAATCATAAACTTCTTTGTTATGCTTAAGAGTTAAGCCATAAGCTTTTGAGCCACTGTAAACGCAGAAGGCATGTTCGTTAAAATGAGTCTTCAAAAACTGCTCTAAGACATCTACTCTCGGAGTGATTTCGGCAACCTCGAAGAAACGTTTGAAACCGTCCAAAACTTCGTCAGTTAACTTAAATTCTTTTAAGAGCCGATGCGTTGGCAAAACAACAAGACCTTCTTCTTGAACGGGAACCATGTAGCACATGTGAAAATTAAATGCTGAATCCGCGGTCCAATCAACTTTGCTTCGCATTTCGTCTCGATAGGACAATGCGCTCTCATACCGGTGATGCCCATCAGTTATCACCATCGTTTTGCTTTCTAAGTCAGTCTGCAACTGTTTTATTTTCTGCTTATCAGTAACGATCCAAACAGTATGCTTTACCTGCAACGGATCAGTAACTTGGATTATCGGCTCAGTCTCAGATATTTCCTCTATAAAATTGATCGATTTTCTTTCCGCGTCTGAGTAAATAAGAAAAACTGGCTCCAAATCTTTCTGCACAGCCCGCAACATGTTTAATCGGTCAGCTTTAGGTGCTTTATAGGTGAACTCATGAGGAAATACTTTATTTTCACTATAATCGTGGAGCCGCAAAGCAGCAATTAATCCTGTACGCTCATATTTTTTTCCTTCTAAACTGAATTCTTGGCGGGATACAAACACCACAGGTTCACTTTCTCTAGCCAATACGCCTTCATTTAGCCACTGATTAACACGTTGCTTTGCAATTTGGTACTTGTTTTCTTCCATTGGCAAAATAACTCGACAATAATTGTAGGGTGATTTTTGATAGTATTCTTTCTGCATTTCTGGATCTATTTTATCATATGGTTGACTTATCAGATTAGCCGGATCACCGGCTTTTTCCGTGTAACGAATCGCTTTGAAAGGTTTAATGTCAACCAACGGCGTCAGCTCAAGAAATTTTTTCCAGCGCGTCTATTACAGCCTTAGCTACGTGTATACTTGCCTTTAACTGAGCTTCATACGTTTGAGCACCCATATGCGGAGTGGCAATCACATTATTTAATTTTAAAAGTTTGTTGTTTTTAGGCGGTTCTTCTTCAAAAACATCTACTGCGGCACCTTTAACTTTCCCCGAAACCAAAGCTTCGTAGAGCGCGTCTTGATCAACGACTCCGCCGCGGGAACAGTCAATAATCATCACGCCATCCTTCATCAGTTTAAATTCTTTAGTTGAAATCATGTGGTGTGTATGTGGCGTTAAAGGCACGTGAATTGTAATGAAATCAGCCTGAGGAAGCATTTCACCAAGAGGAACAAAACGGTCATAAACGCATTCTTCAACAGGCAATACCTTCATGCCCAATGAAATGGCTAAGCGTTCAACTGTTTTCCCAATAAAGCCGCATCCTATGACACCGAGGGTTTTGCCATTAACTTCTATGCCCATTAACTTTTCTTTTTCCCAATTTCCTTCCCGGAGACTCGTGGTTCCCTGAACGATATTTCTGGCAAGCGCCAGCAAATGTCCAATGGTTAATTCTGCAACGCTCATGTATGAAACATGGGGGGTATTGACAATTTTTATGCCCATGCTATTAGCTCTTTGGTAGTCAACGTTGTCTAAGCCTTCGCCTGCACGTCCAATTACTTTGAGGTTTTTGGCGTTGTCTAAGATTTCGCCTTTAACTTTAGTTGCTGACCGCACTATTAAGACGTCATAGTCAACAATTATTTTGGGAAGCTCATTTTTCTCCTTATCCCAAGCACGATTGACCTGATAGCCTTTCTCTTCAAGTAGCCTAATGCCTTCTTCAAATATTTTGTCACTTATGAGGATTTTGAAGGTCACTTTAATCCCCAAATCGAATCAATTAAGCCTATTACGTCTTTGATTCCTTGCAGGTTCCATTCGCCCATGTGACCAATTCGGAAGGTTTTGTCAGCAAATTTGCCATAGCCGCCTGAGATCATGTAGCCTTTTTCAGCAAGTTTTTGGTTGAGTTCTTTAACGTTTTTGTTTTGAGTGTTTTGAATGCAACTCACTGTTATGGATTCGTAGCCCGGTTCTGGGAACATCGCGAAATGTTCTTTTGCCCAATGCTGGGTATAGTTTGCCATATCCTTGTGTCGCTGGTAAACTCTATCATAAGTTTCTTCTTGGAGTAAATCCATCCGTTTGTTTAATGCGTAAAGCAATGACACATTTGGAGTGAAAGGAGTTTGATGTTTTTTCTCAAACTCAAAGATGTCAACTAAGTCAGTGTATGCACCGCGGTTTGGAACTTGTTTGGCGCGTTCGATTGCCTTGTCACCAACTAATCCAATAGCTAAGCCTGGGGGTAGAGCGAAGCATTTTTGTGAGGACCCAAAAAGGATGTCGCAGTTGAATTCCGAAGGCAAAGTTTTGTCACCTGCCATCGAAGAAACGGCATCAACAGCAAAAATTATGTCGGAATGTTCTTTGCGAACCACTTTACCAATTTCAGCTATTGGGCTTCTGACGCCTGTGGAGGTTTCATTGTGGCAAATAGTTAATGTGTCATAGTTGCCGCTGGCAAGTTTTTCTGCAACCATTTCAGGTTTAATCGCTTTGCCCATTTCTACTTCTAAAACGTCGGTTTCTTTACCGCATGCCTTGATGGTTTGGGCACATCTTTGAGAGAAAGCACCGTTAACACAAACTAAAGCTTTTTGTTTTACTATGCTGCGACCAATTATATCAAACCACAATGTGCCAGACGAGGTAGTTACGGTTGGTTTACAGTCTGGAGTTAACTCAAAAAATTTGGCTATTTTAGCCGTTATTCCTCCGTAAAGATCTGAGAATTCTTTTTCTCTATGGCCAATAAGAAAATGAGTTTGCTCGTTTAGCATTTCTTGGCTTACCTCTGTTGGGCCAGGAATCAAGAGTTTTTTGTGCATCGTTTAGCCTTCCAGCAAGAAGTTTAATATTTAAAATATAAGGGTTATGCGGTGCTAAAAGTGTCTTTTGCTTTACAATGTCACCTATCTTCTTAAATGGGGCTGATTAATGGTCAAGCGATAGCTTAATATCTTAAAAAAAGACTTTACAGTAGGACAATAAAGTCATCTTAAGACTTTAGAATCTCGACGATTATTTTCAATATATAATATATCGAAATTGGAAAGCTGCGTTATAAGCACAAAAAACCAATTAATGTTTTCAGAGAAAGGAGAAGGCAACCATGCCAAAGTCACAGTTAATTCCAAGTCTACTTCTTATCATAATGGGCTCTCTGGACTGCGTAACAACCATCATAGGAATCCTATACCATGGCGCATCAGAGTTAAACCCATTCATGGCAGGCATAGTAAGCACAAACATCGAAGCATTCCTAGTTGTCAAACTTGCAGCCACCGTAATCGCAGCTTTCTCTTTTCTTCTAGCAAGCAAAACCTTGATGACAACACAAAACAAAAACACCAAAACATTCGTTTACTCATCAAAACTAATCAAAATCGCATCTACAAGTCTACTTGTCTTTCTAGTCATCGTAGTAGCAAATAACCTCTTGATTCTGTTCATGTGAAGGAGAAATCTTTCAAAAAAATCGGAAATCAGCGAAAATACTTATCACCAAAACACAAATCAAATATGCATGTCCCAATAATCTAAATTATAACTCAACATCAAGTTAAGATAAAGAAACGCTTAACTGTTAAAGCATAGATAATAGGGGTTGAGAGGAGTAAATGCCGTTCAATCTATTCCGCAAAAAGAAACAACCAGAACAAGAAAAACCAGCCGTTCCTCCTCAGGAAGAACCTAAACCAGAAGAGGCAAAACAAGAACCAATTGTACCATCTCAAGAACCTGCCCCAGAAGCCACCATACCAACGGTAGAGCAACCAGTCGAAGTCGTTACACCAGTTGCACCAGTTCCAGAGCAGAAACAAGAACCTGTTGAACCTCAAAGCAAAACTTATCTCAAAGCCATGCCACTCAAAGAATTGTCAGACCTTGAAAACATAAAAAACGAAGTGAAAAACGGCAACATAATTATCTTACGCGTTACGCCTCTTGCAACAAAAAGCATTGAAGATGTCAAGAACGCTGTTAACGAACTTTATCAGTTCGCTGAATCTATTGGCGGCGACATTGCACGTTTAGGTGAAGAACGAGTTGTTATATGCCCAAAAACTATAAGGATTTGGCGTGAAAAATCGCCAGCGCAGGTCTCAAACGAGACTTTGCCGTCAGTAGCCTAAAATTTTTAACTTCGCTATTCTTATTTTATAGTAGCCTGTATGTTTCAAGTATTGCTGGAACAACGGTGTTTAAGCCAGCTTTGTTATCCATAAAGTTTGCGAAGTTGATGGTTTTTTGTTTTTCGCCATGGACCACAAAGATACGTTCTGGCTTCGGCGTCAGATGTGTTAGGTAATTGACTAATTGACGTCTGTCTGAGTGCCCCGAGAAACCCTCAATTGACTCATTTTGCATTTTGACCTGCAACGCAGCCATTTTTCCTTCATTGTCCATCATTGTGACTTCGCCAACGCCTTTTTGTACTCTCCTGCCCATGGTGCCTTCGATTTGGTAACTGACAAAAATTATCGTGTTTCGCTCGTCCTTTGCCCAGCTTTTAAAGTATTCGATGACGGGTCCGCCTTCAAGCATACCTGATGTTGCTAGGACGATGCAAGGCTCTCCTTCTATGATACTTTGCCGCACGCTTGGATGCTCTACGATGGTGAAATAGTCGCTTTGGAATGGGTTGATTCCTTCGTGAAGGATACTGTGGCGTACTTCTCTGCCGAGGTATTCTGGATATGCTGTGTGGATGGCTGTGGCTTCACTGATCATGCCTTCGATGAATACTGGTGCTTCTTTCATTAAACCTCTTTTCATGTACCCGTCAATTATGAGCATGATTTCTTGTGCTCTACCGACTGCGGGAACGGGGATTAGGACTTTGCCTTTGCGTTCCAAAGTAGTGTTTATGACGCGTGTCATTGCCTCTTCGGCTTCAATGCGCGAAGGCATAACATCATCCGCACCACCATAAGTACTCTCAGTAATAACGGTTTCAATTCGAGGAAACTCAGTTGCAGCCGCTTCTAATAACATAGTCCGGGCAAACTTGTAGTCGCCAGTATAAACAATGTTATGTAAACCTTCACCTATATGTAAATGAACCATAGCTCCGCCCAAAATGTGCCCTGAATTGTGCAATGTCAATCGAATATCAGGCGCTATGTCCGTAACCACCCCATATCTGAGAGGGATCGTGTGCAAAACACATTCGCGTACATCCTTTTGGTCATAATAAGGCGTGACACCCTGTTTGCCAGCGACATCCAAATAGTCCAATTGAAGCATAGTCATTAAATTGGATGTGGGAGCTGAACAGTAGATTGGTCCGTCATAACCATATTTGTATAGGAATGGGACTAAGCCGCAGTGGTCAAGATGAGCGTGGCTAATAACAACAGCATCTAATGAATCAATTTGGAATTCTGGAGAATCAAATCTTGGAAAACCTTCGAAGGGTCTGTTGGAACCAGGATTAATTCCGCAGTCTAGTAATACACTGCTTTCTCGGGTTTTAATTAGAAATGCTGATCGACCGACTTCTTGTGCACCGCCAAGAACGGTCATTCGAATGTCTCCAACCTCGTAGATTTTTGGCCTAAAAATGCGTTCGCCTACGGTGCGAAGAATACGTTCCCGCTCTTTACTCTCAGAATGCAGATAATGTCGCATGTGAGTAACAATCTTTGATTTAATCGGCGGACTACGCAAAACATGAGGACGCCACTTAGTATTCTTTATAATCTCTTGCAAAACAGCTCCGTTTCTACCAATAACCAAACCTGGCTTTTTTGTTTCGATTATAATTTCACCAAGGCTTGGATCAAAATTTATGTCGGTTATTTCCGCTTCAGCAGGAATAAGTTCCCTTGCGATTTTTTCGGCTTCAACCTCAGGCAACCTAACCGACGGGTCAGGACGAATAACTATTCTTTTGCGGATTACACCCACAATTTCTGCAACTATTCCGCTTTGTTCAACCAGAATTTCAGGTTTTTTTGTGTAAACTGCCAGCATTGGTCCTTCATATTCGATTCGAGTTACCTCTGCTTCTCTTGGAACTTTCTGCAAAATAAATTGACTAATTTCTATCTTATCTTTGTCTTTTTCTTGAGTTCGAGCCACAGTAATTAACTTCCTGCTTTGAGGACTTTGTCTTTTTCTTCTGCAGATAATTCGCGATAGCCTTTGTCGTCAATTACTATAATGTTGTAACTGTTACCGCTTGCAACATCGCGTTTCATTGCAGCATTAACGGCCTTGGCAATGGTGGGAAGCAATTCAGCTATGGTCATGCCTTCACGGTATTTGTCCTCAAGAATACCATAGGCGACAGGTGAACCAGAGCCTGTTGAAACCGATTTTTCCTCAGTTAAGCTTCCATAAGGATCCAAATTGTAAACGTGTGGACCGGTGTCATCTACGCCGCCGACAAGAACCTGAGTTGCCAATGGTATGTAACGTGCTGAAAAGAGTAAGTTAGCAACAAGCCTTGCTGCAGAACTTATAGGCATTGGACGATTCATGGTTATTCTGTAAAGATGTGCGTTGGCAGTAAGAATATCTACAACCCGTTGGGCATCAGCCACAGTTCCTGCAATAGTCATACCGATGTGTTCATCTATTTGGTAAACTTTTTTCCCGAACTTATGAGCCACATAATAACCCATAGTTACTCGGGTGTCAGAAGCTAATATTACGCCATCTTTGCAGACGACGGCTATGGTAGTTGTTCCTTTAAGGACTAGTTGACTAGCTATATTATTTTGTGACATAGTTTGGTGCTCCCTAAAACTCCATTTCGCGGAATACCATCCACTAGGAAGTAGCAACATGTAATCTTTCCGAGAGATTTATTAATATTTCGCATCCCAACTTCGTCTTGCTTAAACCCGTAAACCTTGTCCTAAAGCTTTTTAGGCAACCATAAAGTTTCAAAGGACAATTGGCGGGTGAGTTTAGGTCTCCTTCCCGTTCCGCCAACGATAAATAAAACCCGGGATAGGGAGGCAAATTAAACTTTGAAAATTAAGCCTAAAGATTTAGCGTTAATATCTACATACGCTGCACTCTATGCTGCTCTCGTGATTGTTCTCGGAGGCATCTCTTACGGTCCTATTCAAGTCCGCATTGCTGACTCATTGGTCGCCGCTGTGCCATTGCTGGGGATACCTGGAGTTTTGGGGCACGCACTAGGAGTATTTATCAGCAACATCTTCTCACCTGCTGGCTGGCTTGACCTGCTAAACACGATACCTTCTTTTGTCATGTCCTTTGTGGTCTATTACGTTTACAAAAAAACAAATAATGATTATACAGTTATCTTAACCAGCATCGCTTATGCTACGGTTTTGGGGATAACGGTTGGATGGATGCTATCTTACCTCTATGGGTTACCGCTGCTTCTTACTATAGCATACGTAGCCATTGGAAATGTTATTGCGACGGTACTAATTGGATGGCCAATGTTTAAACTGCTAAAAAGAACAGGCTTGTTCCCGATTTCCAAAACAAGTAAAACAAATGGTTAGGTAATGGAATGTAACATGACACAAAAACCAAAATGCGTAATAGTTCTTAGCGGCGGTCCAGATTCAGCGGTAGTTGCTTACTGGGCAAAAAAAGAGGGCTATGACCTCTACCCGATAACCTTCAATTATGGGCAAATCGCAGTAAAAGAAACGCAATGCGCAGAAAAAATCGCAGAAAAACTGGGCGCCAAAACGAAGATCGTTGATTTATCAGCCCTAAAAGAAGTCTTTGGCGATGTAACCTCACTATGCAACAGCAAGATCCCAATGACAACCGAATTTAGTCAACCCATCATTGTTCCGTTTCGAAACGCGATCTTCCTATCCGTAGCCGTATCCTACGCGGTCTCTATTGGCGCAGACAAGATTTTTTACGGTGCACATGGATCTGATGAACCATTTTACCCTGACTGCAGACGAGAATTCTACGAAGCATTCGAGAAAGCTGCACAGCTAGGCACAGACGAACATATTAGCATCCAGGCGCCGTTTAGCGGCAAGCGCAAATCGGAAGTTATCAAAATAGGAACTCAACTCGGCGTTCCGTACGAGTTCACTTGGTCCTGCTACCGTGATGCCCAGAAGCACTGCGGCAAATGCGAATCCTGTGTAAACCGTAGAAAAGCATTCCAAGAAGCAGACATACGAGACCCAACAAAATACGAAAAAATATTCGACAAGAAAGATGGAACAAACATTGGCGATTAAATTCTTCACTTATTTTTAGAATAACTTTCCAAGTATGAGGGTCGATAGATACCAAAGCAGAAGAAGAAGTGCGCTCCTGCGATTTTCTTCTTCTTTCAGAGAAGAACAACACCCGGTGCTACCAACAACTGTTGTTGTTCTACTTCCTCAAGTAACCTCTGATAAGCTAATATACAGTAAATCTAATTCTAACTTAGGAGCAAAACGTTATGGATGTTTTTGAAGCTGTACAGGAAAGAAGATCCATCCGTGCCTACCAAGATACGCCTGTTGCAAGAGAGAAGCTGGAGAAGATTTTAGAGGCTGGGCGGCTTGCACCTTCAGCAAAAAACATTGAACCCTGGCATTTTATTTCGGTGACTGATACTGCGAAACGAAAAACCCTTTCCAAAGGCACATTTGCAAAGTTTCTGGCTGAATCACCCGTTGTTATTGTTGCCTGTGGTAATAAAGAAGCATCACCTGATTGGTACGCGATAGATGTTGCATTAGCTGTGGAAAATATGGTTTTAACTGCAGTCAGCGAAGGGCTAAGCACTTGCTGTGTAGGAAGCTTCAATGAGAAAGAAGTGAAGACAATTCTTGACGTGCCTGAAAAATTTGAGGTATTGATGCTCTTAGCCGTTGGATATGCCCGCGAAAAAATTGATTTATCCAGCAAAGTGTTGCATCTTATGCGGTCAAGAAAACCTCTTAGTGAGGTTACAAGCGAAGAGACCTTTGGCAACCCATTAGTGCCCCAAAAGGTTGAAACACCCTAAACCAACGTTTTTTGTTTGTCCATAGAAACCAAATTTGAAACGCGTACACCAATAAGCCTGACTTTTCGGTTTTTAAACAAGTAAGGAGCGAGTTGTTCCTTTGCGGTTTTTTGCAGGTCATAGAGACGGTTGGTTAAGAAGGGCAGCGTTTTGCTTTTGGTGTGAGTCTCGAAATGCTCAAAACGAATTTTTAAGGTGACCGTTTTAAAAAGCAGGTTTTGGCTTTCTGTTTCCTTTTGAACATCCACGCAGAGAACTTTTAACGCTTCAAAAATAACCGCGGCGTCGGCTGTGTCTTCTTCAAAAGTTGTTTCATGACTTACACTCTTAACGCCAATCCGCTCCTCTACCTCACTTTCATCAATTCCCCTTGCCAACATATGCATCTGCCACCCCATCACACCAAACATCCCAGTTAAAACAGAAGAATCAAAATGTGCCAACTCACCAATCGTATTTACACCCAACTCTTTGAGTTTAGCCTCAGTTTTACGCCCAACCCACAAAAGCTTCCGAACAGGCAAAGGCGCCAAAAAAACCTCCACCTCCTCATCACGAACAACAGTCAAACCATCGGGCTTCTGAAAATCGCTAGCAACTTTAGCAACAAGCTTGTTAGGTCCAATACCTATTGACGCGGTTAAACATTCTTTCTCTTTAATCTCGGATTTAATCTGCCTCGCCAAGCCTTCTGCTTCCACATAATTCCTCACTTTGCCAGTTACATCCAAAAAAGCCTCATCAATCCCCCACTGCTCAAACTTGCTAGCATATTTACGCGCGATATCCATGATTTCCTCAGAAACTTTAATGTATAAAGGAAAATGGGGAGGCAAATAAACCGCGTCTGGACACAGCCGCCACGCTTGTGAAATGGGCATGCCTGAGCGGACCCCAACTTTTCGGGCAACATAATTACTTGTGCTAACGACGCCTCTGCCTTTGCCGCCTTTAGGATCAGACCCAACAATTACAGGTTTACCCTGGATCTCCGGGTGCTCCCGCTCTTCCACTGCAGTATAGAAATGATCCATATCCAAATGAAAAACCAAACGCGCCTCCTCATTCATCAACAATCAAGAAGCCATTAGCAAGATACAAATTTGAATTTATCTAAAATCAAAAACTTCAACCCTAATCGTAAAACAAAGAATCAACTAACAAAATAAACTGTTCTTAAAATGCAATATGTTCGCCATGCATAGACCAAACAAGAACTAACCACACCGAGAAATATGCGCCTCACGCAAATATCGCTCAAACACCACCTAAGACTCGACATCTCAGGTGATTGGTGGCCGCAGGCTGAGCTAGTCGACCGAAGTCTTCTAGCTTACACCCCGGCTCCATCAAACCCATCTTTTATGGGAACCTTCGTCCCGGTTAAACGGGAATGGCTGCCTCTTTTCGGGAGAGGCTTCGAGCTTAGATGCTTTCAGCTCTTATCCACAACGGCGTGGCTGCCCAGCAACTGCCTTATCAGACAACTGGTTAACTAGAGGCCACAGCGTCCCGTTCCTCTCGTACTAGGGACCCTTTCCCCTCAGGCAGCCAACACTCCCAGCAGATAAAGTCCGACCTGTCTCACGACGGTCTAAACCCAGCTCACGTTCCCTTTTAATAGGCGAGCAGCCTCACCCTTGGCCCCTTATGCAGGGCCAGGATAGGAAGAGCCGACATCGAGGTACCAAGCCGCGGGGTCGATGGGGACTCTCGCCCGCGACGAGCCTGTTATCCCTAGGGTAATTTTTCTGACACATCCAGCACCCACCAAGGGAGACATGGATGATCGCTAAGCCCGGCTTTCGCCTCTGCATCCTTTACTGTTTAGGATTCAGTCAGGCTGGCTTTTGCCCTTGCACTCTACGGAGGGTTTCTGTCCCTCCTGAGCCAACCTTAGGGCGCCCTTGATATCTTTTCAAGGGCGTGCCGCCCCAGCCGAACTGCCCACCTACCGTTGTTCCAGCCCGCAAGGGGCTGGTGAGAAACACGGTTGCAGAAAGTCGGTGTTCCATTGTTGCCTCCCCCATGTCCCGGAGAACATGAGATCGACGGCTCCCGACTACGCTCTGCATCCACAACCGTATTCCAGCGGCAGGCTGCAGTAAAACTCCACAGGGACTTCTTTTCCCGCTGGGAGATCGTGGACTGTTCGTCCACGTTATGTGGTTTCACCGGGTACTACGCGGGGACAGTGGGGCCCTCGTTGATCCATTCATGCACGTCGGAACTTACCCGACAAGGCATTTGGCTACCTTGAGAGAGTCAGAGTTACTCCCGGCGTTTGCAGGCCCTTAGCCCAGTTGGACCCAGGTTTCAGGTACCTGTACTGGCCAGGATTCAGAAGCCGTTCACAAGCTTTCGCTCTTGCGGCTTCCTGTGTTTTTATTAAACAGTCGAGACCCCTTTGTCACTGCGACCTGCTCTCTCAGCCGAAGCTGAAAGAACAGGCACCCCTTATACCAAAGGTACGGGGCTAATTTGCCGAGTTCCCTCGCATTAGTGTATACCCGACACGCCTTAGGTTCCTCGCCTAGGGACACCTGTGTCGGTTCTAGGTACGATCATACAGAATCCTTCTTAGTGCGCTTTTCAGTGGCTCCAGAGATCAGCTAAACCGCTCTAAAACGAGCTGCTATTCCCGATTTCGCCTAGTTCTCGTCATTACGGCACTCCCTAGGTTTATACGGTTAAACAAGGCGAAGACCTTGCTCAGCCTACCCCGAAACGTCAACACTAAGCTTGCGTCGCCGCATGTATCTGTATGGTTCCGGAATTTTAGCCGGATTCCCTTTTTCGGCATAATCGGTTAAGTTATGCCTTAGGATCGACTTACCCCCGGCTGACGATCGTTGCCGGGGAACCCTGGCCCCTTCGGCGGAGAAGATTCTCACTTCTCTTTGCTGTTACTACCACCGGGATTCGCAATCCTAATCGGTCCACTGGACCTCACAGCCCAGCTTCTGCCCAACTAGGACGCCTTCCTACCAGTGCAGTGTGCACTGCATTCTGAGGTATCGGTAGCTGGCTTAGCCCCGTCAATTTTCGGGGCCGTCAGCCTCGGCGGGTGAGCTGTTACGCTTTCTTTGAAGGATGGCTGCTTCTAAGCCTACCTCCCCGCTGTCTGAGGCTGACGACGCCCTTTGGTTTGACATTTAGCCAGCATTTGGGGACCTTAACCTCAGTCTGGGTTGTCCCCCTCTCGGTCCAGGAGCTTACCCCCTGTAACCCGTTTCCCAAGGTCTTTGGCGCGGGTGGATTCGTAGTTTGAAAGGAAAGTGGATCCTTTCGGATCCTTGTTTTCCAATCAGTGCTCTACCCCACCAGCTACCTCGCTCGGGACTGGGCTCAGGCCCACTTCGGAAGGAACTAGCTATCACCAGACTAGATTGGTCTTTAGCCCCTAGCCCCAGGTCTGGGGAACGAATTGCACGTCAGAACCCTTGCGAGCCTCCACTAGGCTTTGGCCTAGCTTCGCCCTGCCCAGGGCTAGATCGTCTGGTTTCTAGTATGTATGGTTATGACTTCAGGCCCTTTCAGACCTTGCACCTGGCTCCTTGCGGAGTTGCGTGCTTGTTGGTTTCCCTACGCTTACGAGTTTATCACTCTTAGGCTTGCCATAACCATAAACTCCCCGGCCCGTGTTTCTAGACGGAACGTGCGACCCTGATCCCTTCTCCTCGTAATGCCACTTCACAGTGGGTTCCTATGGAGAAGATCTACTCTTCTGGGCCGCACACGTCTGTAACTATCTGGTTTCAGGCACTTTTCACCCCCATTCCGGGGTACTTTTCAGTTTTCCGTCACCGTACTAGTGCGCTATCGGTCTTGAGGCGTATTTAGTCTTGGAAGTTGGTGACTCCCAACTTTCCGCACCAAAACCATGGTACGGTAGTCTGGGACTCCAGCTCAACTCTTTCTGATTTATGCTTACGGGGCTATCACCCTCTTTGGCGAGCCTTTTCAGGCTACTTCAGCTTCACCAGGGAAGAGGAAGCCGGGCCCTTAACCCTACATCTCCCACAAGTTTCCAAGTGGGATTCGGTTTGGACTTTTCCCATTTCGCTCGCTGCTACTAAGGGAATCCCGTGTTGGTTTCTTTTCCTCCCCCTACTAAGATGCTTCCGTTCGGGGGGTTCCCGCTCCGTGAAGGAGCATATTCTAGGAAGTCCCATTCAGGTATCCCCGGATCTAAGGCTGCATGCGCCTCCCCGGGGCGGTATCGCGGCTTGCCGCGCCCTTCTTCGGCTCTCAAGCCGAGCCATCCTCCAGATAGCGTGGCATGTTTCGGGCCATAGGTGGTGTTTGTTTGGCGTTTGGTGAAACACACATTTCTCATTAATTTATTGTGTTGCGTCGTTGTTTGTTTGGCCTATGCATGGTGTCATTGTGATCTCCGCCGTGACTTGGCAGAGTCATTTCACCCTTCACTCCACATCAATTGATGGGGAGTTGCATCAGTTAGATGGTATAACCCATATTGCTGAATTGCATTAGAAGCGACTTTCACTGATATAAGCATTATGTTGAGGTGTAATAAGGTTTGTTGAAAGCTGGATTGTAGTGCACTGCATTGTTTTTGAAGTTTTTTGATTCATGAAAGTTTGCATCCTTGTTCAGCATGGTTAACTGCCGATTTACATCGGGAAGTTAAGTTAAAGCGAAGTCAACTCATATAAATCTGACGGCAAATCTCAGACATTAACCTTATTTAGTGTAGTAATTGATACATTGAGATCTAAAGTTGAATTTCATTGAAAAACGAAGAGAGCCTGGGAAAGAACTCAATCTTTGTAACCCTTACCATGTCTTGACCTAAAGAAGCAGCTTAATGATAAACAAAAATTAGTAAGACGACAATAGCAAAAGGTATTTGTTTTCTTTTCGATGTTTTGCGCGCGCTGTAAACTTTTATTTTTATGAATGGATCCAGGTCTATTGTCCTACGGAACTTGAAACAGAATAATTGTTTTGTGTTGGGGTTTAGTAGTAACTTTTATTTGGGTTGTGTTTTATGTGTTGATATAATCTGGGAAAGTTTGGGTGCCTCGATAGCTCAGCCCAGTAGAGCGGCTGCCTTGTAAGCAGCAGGCCGCGGGAGCAAGGCCCGCTCGAGGCTCCAAGAAAATTTTAGTCTTTATATTATTCCGGGGCAGCTTCGGCTTCTTCTTTAGCTGCTTTTGGGTCTTTTCCCGTTAAGCTGTACTTGCGGGCTTTTGTCTCGATAATTTCGTGTTCAAAAAACTTTTTGAGTGATTTGAAAACTTTCTTGCATGGCTCGCCCGTTTTATCACTCAATTCTTGAAGAGTTAACTCTTTACCTTCAGTCTTTAAGGTTTGATAGACTTTTTCATCGACCTTATTTAATTTCATACGAGACCTCACGTTGTTTCTGTTTCTATGGTGCATTTGGCTTTTTCAATTTTGCGGTACAGGCAACCAAAAAAGACCACTGTCTTTGAACTGAGAGCTATGAAGTTTTTCCAGCCAAAGCACAATGCATGCGAATTGATCAGGATAGGTCAAGTAATTTCTTTAAAAATAGGTTTCTCCCAATTTTAACCCGTTTTAAACAAGATTAATAAAATCGATTAAGAATTCCAAAATATCAAAAGTCTACCCTCAGTTTTTACAATTTCGAGCATAATCACCAAACGATTCATTTGAAAATAAAAGATATATCTATAAATTGAATTTAGCAAAAAAATCAGCCACTATACTTTATGAAAAAACAACCAGCTAATAATTAGCCTAATAGCGTTCCTCAGGGCTTTCTATTTGCGAGTGATTTGGCTCCATTTGCCATTGCAACATCCGATGAATTCACAGGTAACGCATGAATCTTTAACACCTAATTCGAAAAACTTTCCACTTCAACTTTGCCCATTTCCAAGCCCTCAAATAAAAAAACAAAGCTATGGTGGGGATATAAGGCAAATTGAAAAACGCACAATATTCCGAACCTTGTAATGTTATTTTATCATAACTATCTTGCACAAAAGGGTAATTCATTTTTTTCCTTATGTTGCTTTACGCATTCGGTGCAGTTGCTGTGGTGTTGACATTCTTTTTTTGGGCATGGACAATTTGGAGCTGACATAACAGGAAGTATTTTGGTGTTGCAATTTAATATTTTTTTGGGAAAACATAGAAATACGTTTGTAAACTTAGCTAGCAAGGATTAAGATGGCACGCGTTATTCCAACATTGCAAAGACTCATTTTTTACTTGCTGGTAACTTTACTTTTGACTATAGGCATTCTTTATGTTTTTCATCAGTTCATAGCTCAACCTATCAGTTTATCCAAGTTATTCGAAGAAGCAGTAAACGTAATAATTGGCATCCTGGCTTGGTTAGCGGCTGCAGTGATTATTCGGCGTTTTAAACCAATCGTGGCTCAACGAATGGGAGAACAAGCGGCAACAATCGTGCAGTATGTGATGCTAGCGATAGCAACATTGATTTTGATGTTTGGAATTCTCAAATTCATTAATGTTTCAGCAGCAGCGCTTTTAGCAGGTGCAGGAATAATCTCGATAACGCTGGGCTTAATCATTTCGACCTTTGTCGGCAGTATTTTGTCAGGCATCTTAGTTTTCACCAATTACAAGTACAGAGTCGGCGACAATGTCATGATCAACAACATTCCGGGAAAAGTTACAGAAATGACGCCACTTATCATGAGAATACAAACCGATGTGGGCCAAATAACTATTCCAAACAGCGCAATTGCTTCAGGAGGAGTAATAATTACCTGTATCCGAGACTTTGAAATGCTTAAGGAAAGCAGGCTTCACTATAAGTTGGGCGACCGAGTAATATCATCTTTTTTGAATGAACAGGGAGCAATTAAGGAAATAACCTCCTATTATACGATCATTCAGTTGGATTCGGGAAAAGAAGTTACGTTCCTAAACAATAGCATCCTTTCAGGCGCGGTAGTCATCGCAAAAATAACGCAACCACTAACTGAACTGAAGGAACAGCACACTATTAATTAGCAAGCGCATGGTAAGATCTTAAAATCGTGGTTAACTATGACCGTTGCTCCGCTGTCAAGCACAATTGTTGCTGTTGGATTAATTCCTGTTGCTTTCCTGTTTATTCACGCCTTTTTGAGCGGCAGAAAGAAAAACCGTTATCATCCTGTTTCGGCTGTGGCCGCGATTTCATGGGATTTAAGTTTGTCCATCGGATACATGATGTACCGAACGTTTGGCGGGGCAGTTGATGGGTCAACTTTGAAGCTAACGCCTACGTTGGATGGTTATTTTGGCGTTCATGGTGCAGTGGCAATTGTAGTTATGACTTTGGAAGTGGTCATTCTCGCGATGGGTATATCGATGCTCAGAAAGAAAACTACTAACAGGTGGCATCCAAAACTGACCAAGATTCTTTTTTGGGTTTGGTGGTTTGCTTTTCTCTCGGGAGAAATAGTGTACATAGCGCTCTATTTGCTTTAGATTTGTTTTCATTTTAACTAGTAAATAGGAAAGAGGAAAGTTGGGTGATACATTCTATCGGTTTTCGTTTTACTGGTTTTCAACATAGGTTAACATGGTTTCATGTACCGGGGGGGTCAACTGCCCTTTTATTTACGAAGCATAGAAATTCCTCTTTTTTTTAAATAGAATCGGTAAATGCTAACATGGATCCATGAACCGAGGGCTACTTGCAGACAAAATGTTCTTTCGTAAACTCGATCGATCAAGCCTAGCTTAAACGACCCCTATAAACTCCACTTGCTTCCAGTAACGGCTAAATACTGCTAAGCCTAATTCCGTTGATGATTTAAGCGTGGGGAAAACAAAAAAATGGAAAAATTCTCCGACCTAGTCCTAAATTTAATCGAAGCAACCAGCAAACATGAGCAGTATCGCGATAAAGAATGCATAAACATGATTGCAAGCGAAGGACTAAAATCGCCAGCCGTCAACCAAATGCTCGATCTATCACACGACCTCGCATGCAGATACGCAGAAGGCGAAAACGATGCAATGGGTCACGTGAAAAAACGTTATTATCAAGGACAAAAATACATGTCCCAAATCGAAGACTTCTCAACTGACATAATGAAAAGCCTATTCAAATCCACTTGGGCAGACGTTCGATTGGTTTCAGGGACCCACGCAAACCTTGCGACATTCAAGGGTTTGTCATTAGCGTCAAAAAACAACAAAATGGTTGTACACCCCATTAAGTTGTGGCGCACATATTTCACATGATTACACAGGGTTAGCAGGCAATGTTTTAGGTTTAGAAAATATTAATCATGTTTACAACATAGATGAATTCAACATTGACCCTGATAAGTCAGCGTATGTTATACGTGCTGCTAAACCAGGCATCGTAACTTTTGGCGGTAGCCTCTTTTTGTTCCCTCACCCGATTAAAGAGTTAAAAGCTGTCTGTGACGAAGTAGGCGCATATGTAGCGTACGACGCTTCACATGTACTTGGCTTAATTGCAGGTGGCCAATTCCAAGATCCACTTCGAGAAGGCGCAGACTTCATCACTTCATCAACCCACAAAACTTTTCCAGGACCACAAGGCGGAGTCATTATGGGAAGCCCAACCAACCCCACATTGGAAAAAGCTGTGAAAAAAATCCAGTTTGCCATTTTTCCACTCAGCGCTTCAAGCACACATCTAGGCAGGTTGCCAGCACTTGGCATAGCAGCTTTGGAAATGAAGGTTTTCGGCAAGGAACTAGCAAGACAAATAGTGAGAAACGCTCAGACAGCTGGGCAATACCTTTGTGAAAACGGAGTTAAGGTTCTCGCTGAGAAAAAAGGATTTACCAAGTCTCATCAAATCGCAGTTGATATCCGCAGTTACGGCGGCGGCAATAAGATTGCTCAAGACCTTGAAGATGCAAACATAATTCTAAACAAGAATCTTTTACCCTATGATGATCAAAGCAGCAAAGGGGACCCGTCAGGGCTAAGAATTGGCTTTCAAGACATAACAAGACGCGGCTTTGGCGAAGGCGATATCAAACATCTCTGTGACCTTATGCTTGATGTGATAAAGAGCAAACGTAAACCCGCTGAAGTTAAAGAAAACGTTTTGGCTTTGCGTAAGGAGTTTAGCGGAGTGAAGTATGGCTTCCAAAACGTGGAAGAAGCACTTAGCTACATCAAAAAGGCTTAGTTAAGCCTCTATTTTACTTTCTGAAAAAACCTGCAAAACTTGGGCAGAAAACTGCTAAACTAAAGATTAAGCTTAAATCTTAATAAGTAAAATTGACTCTGAAAGCTGAATAATGCATGGCAGACCTTCTAATCCTATACACCATCGCAACGGCGGCGGTTTTCATAGCAGTTTTCATGTTGCTTCCAAGATATGGTCCCCACACAATATCGAGGCTTACTTGTCCAAGATGCAAGAAAAAATTCAATTACCATTGGGTTCCAGGAGCCAGTTTCATCTCGTTATATCGAGGGCGAAATCGGCGTTTAAAATGTCCTTATTGCCACATCGTTTCAACTTTTGACGTAGTATCGACTAAATTAACTAAAGAACAAGCTCATCTTCTGAAAGCAAAGCTTAACAGGTAAAACACAAAAAATTCAGGCGTTCTAAAAGATTTAAGTATCTTTTTTGCCAATCAACTTTAAATCTTAAGCTTGATAACCACTTAAAGGAGTTGGCTAAAGTGAAGGTACTACTAAACGATGGTTTAGAAAAAGAAGGCTTAAAACTCTTCAAAGACGCGGCCATAGAAACAGATATGCAAAAAAGAGACCCGTCCAAGTTGATTGCCGACATCGGCGAATTTGATGCCTTAATTGTACGCAGTGCAACTAAAGTTACCAAAGAAGTTATTGAAGCAGGTGCAAAAGGTAAACTCAAGATTATTGGAAGAGCAGGCGTAGGCTATGACAACATTGATGTTGCAGCCGCATCAGAAAACGGCATAGTTGTAAAATCGGCGCCCTACGGAAGCACGAATGCAGTGGCAGAATTGACCATCGGCTTGATGTTGGCCATCTCAAGAAACACACCTCAAGCTCACCAATCTCTTAAAAACGATTTATGGAAAAAAGACAAGCTCAAAGGTACAGAGCTCTGCTACAAAACATTGGGAATTTTAGGCTGCGGAAGAATCGGCCAAAAACTTGCACAAATTGCACATCGCGGATTTGAAATGGAAATAATTGGTTATGACATCAAACCTTGTCTTGAATCGGGCATAAAATTCATGACAAAAGAAGAGGTTCTTTCAAAAGCCGATTATATTAGCCTTCATACAGGCGGAAAAGACGTAGTTATTGGCGAGAAAGAATTTGCATTAATGAAGAAGACAGCTTATCTTGTTAACACCTCGCAGGGGCAGCAATATAGACGAGCAAGCATTATTCAAAGCTCTAAGCGAAGGCAAAATTGCGGGTGCCGCAATAGATGTTTATTTGGATGAGCCAAAGGTTGAAGGTGCTGAATTCAAAAGTAAACTCAAAGAGCTGGATAATATTGTTTTAAGCAGCCATCTTGGCGCTTCAACAATAGAGGGGCAAAGAGAAACCTCAACTGAGATTGCCCGTGTGGTTTCCAGTTATCTTTCAGGCGGGGACTTTATTAATGCAGTTAATGCTGGGGAAAATATTGAGTTGGAAGAAAAACCGGTATTCACCCTTTTCATTCATCATCGAGATGTCCCTGGAGTATTTGCAAACATCGACAAAGTGCTAGCTGATAATGACATAAACATAAGAGCAAACTATTCGCGCCAAATCGGAAACAGCGGCTTTGCCATATCAGTTTACGTGTTACACAAAAAAGTATCCACGGAAATAATAAAAAAGCTCAAAGCCGTACCGAATGTTTGCAATGTTAAAGTTTAAGATCTCTGCTATGTTTCAAACAGGCATATAAACAAGTTTTCTTTTTTAGGGTAGCCATGCGACTTGGAGTTTTATTTTCAGGCGGCAAAGATTCGACCTTAGCGCTTCATTATGCGGCAGCAAAAGAAGAAGTAGCCTGCCTCATCACAATCGTTTCAGAAAACGAAGAGAGTTACATGTTTCACACGCCGAATATCAACATGACAGCGCTTCAAGCACAATCGTTAGGATTGCCTCAAATAACAAGAATAACAAAGGGTGAGAAGGAACGGGAACTTTTGGATTTAGAAGAGGCAATCGCCCAAGCAACAAAAGAGTTCAAGCTCGAAGGTATCGTAACCGGAGCGATCGAATCTGTCTACCAAGCACAACGAATTCAACAAATATGTTATAGACTTAAACTTTGGTGCTTTAACCCTCTTTGGAAGCATGATCAAAAAGCGCTATTGGAAGAACTTCTTGAAAAGAAGTTTAATGTAGTTATTTCCGGGATTTTCGCTTATCCTCTTGATGAAAAATGGCTTGGGAAGCAAATTGACGTCAAATTGATTGAAAGGCTATTGGAGCTTCAACGGAAGTATGGAATAAGCCCTTCAGGGGAGGGCGGCGAAATTGAAACAACCGTTTTGGATGCACCGCTATTTGAAAAGAAAATTGAAATTTTCAATTATATCACAGAATCAAGAGGAAATTCGGGAGTGTTGAAAATTAAGGAAGCCGGGCTGGTTTCGAAATGATTCTAATAGTTGATATGAATTGGAAGCGGAGTTCGCTTAGCTACTACGAGTTTGTGTTGCCAATAGTGGAAATTGTTGGGAAACTGGATGAGTGCAGGATAAAGCACTACGGAGAGGTAACCAGCGAGGACTTAAGCCAATGTGACAGGATTATTCTTTCGGGAACAGCGCTCAAGGATACAGTCACTTTAAGCCTGCCAGAAAAATTCCAATGGCTCAAGGAGACAGAAAAGCCAGTCTTTGGCATCTGTGCAGGCATGCAAACATGTGGCATAGTTTTTGGAGCGTCCTTGGTTAAGTGTGTTGAAATAGGCATGACCCCAATTACGACGGTAAAAGAGAATCGGTTTATGCAAGGTAACTTCAATGCATATTCTTTACACAGTTATTGTGTTAAGCCGTCAGATGAATTTGAGGTTTGGGCAAAATCCGACAAGTGCATTCAAGTAGTCAAGCATAGAACAAAACCGGTTTATGGAGTTCTTTTTCATCCTGAAGTTCGAAATCAAGAATTAATAAAAAATTTTATTGAAGCTAATTAACTTACCAATTATTTAGTTGCCCTCGAAATTTAGGTAACAGAAACTTAATTACTTAGCAAAATAAAAGTTATATTAGTTTTCGAGATTTCAATGAAGTGATTTTGATATGGCTAATGCTTTACCGGTAGAAAAACTCAGAAAAGAATGTGATCCCACATTTATGCAGTGTGAATCCACCCATGATCTGGTGCCTCTAGGCGAAATTATCGGTCAAGAAAGGGCCGTTCGAGCGTTAAAATTTGGTCTAGGCATAAGAAACCATGGTTTTAATGTGTATGTTGCGGGTTACCCTGGCACGGGGAGAAAAACTGCAGTCAAAAACTTTGTCGAAGCTCAAGCCAAAGTTCAACCAGTTCCTCCTGACTGGTGCTATGTGAATAATTTCTCTAACCAGTATGAACCTAAAGCAATTCAGTTTCCGCCTGGAAAAGGAAAAGAATTCCGCGAAGATATGAAGAACTTTATTGAAAATGTTAAAAATGCATTGCCTAAGGCTTTCGAAAGTGAAGATTATGCTGCGAGAAGAGATTCTACAATTCGAGGATTAGAAAGCCAGAGAAAACAGTTAATTGAAGAATTAAGTGTCAAAGCTCAAAGGGAAGGCTTCGTAATTCAAACTACACCAATTGGACTGCTTCTTATTCCCGTGTTAGATGGCAAACCGCTTAGCGAAGAAGAAATGTTAGCCCTTCCTCAAAATATGAAAGATAAACTTCAAGAAAAGCGGGAACAGTTGGAAACAGAATTTCGAAATGCTATGAGACAACTTATTGACATGGAGCGAAAAATCCATGACGCTTTAAAAAAGCTAAACAAGGAAGTTGCCCTCTACGCGATCGGCAACCAAGTGGAAAGCATGAATGAGAAATACCGTGGCACTCCTGAAGTAACAGCTTACCTTTTGGCTATAGAAAATGACATTTTGGATAATCTAAGCCAATTTGTGAAAAGAGGAGGAGGCGAAGCCCAAGAGCAATTTCCTTTCCCAATGCCTTGGATGAAAGAAGACCCTTACAAGAAATACGAGGTTAACGTTGTTATTGATAACGCGGAAACAAAAGGTGCTCCAGTAATAGTGGAAACAAACCCAACTTATCCGAACCTTCTTGGCAAAACGGAGAAAGAAGCACAGTTTGGTGCTCTAACCACTGACTTTAGCATGATTCGCGCAGGATCCATCCACAAAGCAAACGGAGGATACTTAATTATACCGGTTGAAGATTTACTTCGAAATCCATTCTCATATGACGGCTTAAAAAAGGATCTTAAAGAAGGGAAGATTGTCATAGAGGAACCCGAAGAACGTTACGGTTTTCTTAGTATCAAAACTCTTAAACCCCAGCCCATCCCTATGTCAGCCAAAGTTATACTTATTGGAGATCCATATCTTTATCAAATGATGTTCCAGTTAGACGCTGATTTCAAGGAACTTTTCAAAATTAAAGCAGAATTTGATATTGTAATGGACAGAACCGATGAAAAAGTGAGCCAATATGCTTCATGGGTATGTTCTGTCTGTGAAAAAGAAAACCTAAAACACCTTGACGGCACAGGAGTAGCAAAACTAGTCGAGTACAGCTCAAGAATTGCAGATGACCAATACAAACTATCAATACAATTTGCACATGTCGCCGATGTTATTCGTGAAGCTAACTTTTATGCCACACAAGAAAATGCAGAATTCATAACTGGAAGCCATGTCAGGAAAGCAATAGAGGAAAAAGTTTACCGGTCAAAACTTATACAAGAAAAAATTCAAGAAATGATAAAAAGAGGCTTCTTCCTCATTGACACAGTCGATCAAAGAGTTGGGCAAGTTAACGGCTTATCTGTTATGGGTCTTGGTGACTTTGCATTTGGAAATCCTTCACGGGTGACAGCAAGCATAGGGCTAGGCAGAGAAGGCGTAATTGACATCGAAAGAGAAGCAAAAATGGGTGGACCAATACATACAAAAGGAGTTTTGATACTTAGCGGATACATAAATGACAAGTACGCCAGGGACAAACCAATGAGCCTTTCAGCCAGACTTGTTTTCGAGCAAAACTATGAAGGAGTGGAAGGTGATAGCGCCTCAAGCACTGAATTATATTGCATTTTGTCAGCGCTTTCCGGACTCCCAATTAAGCAAAATATTGCTGTAACTGGTTCGGTTAACCAAAAAGGAGAAGTCCAAGCTATAGGGGGAGTTAACGAGAAAATCGAAGGTTTCTTTGAAGTATGCAAACTCCAAGGACTCACGGGGCACCAAGGAGTAATGATTCCGGAAAGTAACGTGCAAAATCTGATGCTTAAAGAAGAAGTCATTGAAGCAGTGAAAGCGGGCAAGTTCAATATTTACTCAGCCAAAACAATTGATGAAGGCATCGAGTTTCTCACGGGCAAAAAAGCTGGACAACGAGGTGCTGATGGAACTTTCGAGAATGATACAGTAAATTATCTTGTAGATAAACAGCTTAGAGAAATGGCCAATAAACTCAATCAATATTCTCCTTTTCAGGTTCAGAAAAAAATAGAAAGTTAAAATGAAAATGTTATTGCAAAGGAGGTTTTACCCTCTTTTTTGCTGATTTTGACTATTTAGTTAGGCTCTTGATTTTGCATCTTTATTTTATATGATTAAAGCTTATTTGAGTAATCGTAGAAAAAGATAGCCAGGTGCTATCTTGGTAGCTTCCCAACATAAACGCGGTAAAACCTTAACGATTTTGCTCGTTCCCATTCTCGCAGGTATATTCCTTATCGGATTTTGCCTGTGCGTAGTAGGTGAAGAAAGAAGAACTGCCAAGATAAAGCGAGAAAAAACCAAAAAAGACAACGTAACGCTTTTGCCTGTGGTTTTTGAAGAGCTAGAGGAAAAAATATACGTCTAATGCAAAATACAAGCGCTTCTTGTTCATCGTTTGCAACATTCGGGGCTAAATTACGTTACGTAAGCTTGCATGCTTGTTGCTGATACAATACAACCACAACTCCATTTATACCCGCTAAAGATGTGTTATTTTGCGAGAAATAGCCATCCAAGAGGTACACCCATGCTTGGCGGGTCAGCCGTTAAACGGGACGCGAATCGGTACAACCTGAGAGATCAGGTCTATTTTTGGTTCGCGTCTTGAGTTAACATGAGCGATCCGCTAAGCCTACTTTTGGTTACTATTTGCCCTCAAGTTTACTGTTTTTCTGTATAGAATTTATTAAGGTTCAGATGCAATGATGATTCTTGTGAGCCAGATTGAGCTATAAGGCAAAGATGCATCCTTCAGTCAGTAACGCAGAAATGGCAATTTTCCAAGCGTTAAGTGTGGCTGGACTAACCACTAACATGATTACCCAAAAAACTATTATTTTAAAGTCAACAATACCCGATTTTTGTTGGGTTAACAAAAGAAAAATTGTTTACTTAGATGGTAGACCAGTTCATAAAAAAGATAAGCAAATAGAACGTGACGAAGAAATTGACAGTCTCTTAATTTCTCAAGGATGGGAAGTACTCAGAATCCCTTACAATCCTCCTTTATCTGACAAAGGTTTGAAAGAAATTTTGGCAAATATAAAACAGTTTTTGCGGGCGGATGAAGAAGATGAACCCTAAGCCTTCAAGAAAGTGGATTGTTATAACACGAAGTCATAAGAAGATATTTATTTGTTAGAACTTACCTTTTTGCGAATGCTCCGGTAGTATAGTCCGGTCAAACCTTACTAAGACGTCTTATTAAGGGACTATGTATAGCGGCCTCTCGAGTCGCGGACCCGGGTCCAAATCCCGGCCGGAGCACCACAATTCGATTTTTTAAAAAAATATATTATTTGAGTGTAAGTGTTGAGCAGAGTTCTTCTACCGTTCGGTTTAGCGTTAATTCTGCCATGTTTCGGCTGTAATCCATTATGCGTCTTGAACTGTCAAAAATTAACCGCAGAACTGAAGCGATGTTTGGGTCGATTTTTTTGCTTGACATCAGCATGATTAATTCATTTTCCAGTGGGTTGAGGGATTCTCGTTTTGAAATCAATTTTTCTGCGTCTTTGTAATCTCGTTTGAACAGTGCTTTAATGGAGTCATCGTATAGTTGGTGCGCTTGTGAGCTGAAATTGACTAGTTGATTGTATATTTCTTCGTCTATAGGGTCTTTTATGAAGAGCGTTTCATCGTCGATTAGTTTTTGGAGCGAGCCAAGGTTGTTTATGATGTTCATGGCGTTTTGGGCAATGCTTTCTATGTCGTTTACGGCTATGCGGTAGAGAAGGAATTCTTTGGGTGTTCTAAAGCCGAGTTCACGGTAGAGGTTTCGTTCTATGCCATATTTTAGTTGACGAACAATGTATAGTCCCAGGCGGTTTACGTCGTTGTGGGCGCTGATGACGCTGTCAAACAGGGCGGTGCTTCTGTCTTTTAGGGCGGCGATGGCGTCTCGGTTTGCGGCTAGCGCTACAATTGCCATTCGTCTGAACTGCTTTTTCAATTGGGAACTCTGAGTGTTTTATTAGGATTTGCAGGGTGATTTCGTCTGCTGTTTCATCGATTATTTCTGAGCCTAAAAAGTTGTCTCTGGACGAGATTTTTTATTTCATTTTTGTATTTTGTGGCGTCTTGGGTGTTTTTGAAGTGGACTCTTATTATGTCGGCGCCTATGGCGTATAGTGCACGAATCATGCGTAGAGTTGATTGTAGGGGTTCTTTGGGGTCAATGTTTATGTAGTATTCTTTGGGTTTGGCTGCCGTTGTCTCTGCCTTCTTTTTCCATGATTTTTCTTGGAACCAGGGTTAGGGTGGAGTCTGGTTGGATGTTGAAGGCTATTTCGCTGCCTCTGTTTAAACCTAAGTCTTCTACCCATTCTTTTGGTAGGGATATTATGTATGAGCCTCTGCCTGTGCATTGGACTCGTCTGTATCCTAGGTCTTTTTCTGCCAAAACTCTTCACCTGGTATATGTTTCATTTAGATTACATATTTCGTTAAGTTACATATAAATGATTATCAACAAAGTTATATAGAATACATGCTATTTGAGTGGGCTAACTCTCAATACGAAGAGTGGATAAATATGCCATTAAACACCTGCAAAATAATAATTCAAGATGATAACCAATCAACCACAAGCAAAGGCGTTTTATGCACAAACGACGTTGAACTCCATATTCTCATGCTCACTTGTCCACGCTAAACAACGAAAATTAACGAGGTTTAATTATGTAAAAAGAATAATTGCAAAACAAGAAAACTGCATGGGCTGCGGACTATGCGAAGTCTACTGCACCGTCGCAACATTCAAAATCAAAAGACATAGTCAAAGCCTACAACAGCGAACAGCCCAAACCCATAAGCAGAGTCACGACGTGCAACGAAACAAACCCGTTTCGTTCGCAATCCAATGCCGCCACTGCGACGACGCACCTTGCGTAACTGCCTGCTTATCAGGCGCAATGCAAAAAGACGAAAAAACAGGCGAAGTAACCCATAACAAAGAAAAATGCATGGGCTGCTGGACTTGCATAATGGTTTGCCCATACGGCGCAATAAAAATGGATAAAGAAGGCCACGTGGTCGCCAAATGCGACCTATGCCAGGGCTTCGACTGAGCCAGCATGCGTAGCCAACTGTCCCAATGAAGCGTTAGTATTCAAAGAGGTGAAACCATAATGGCAAAGTATGTTATTGTTGGCGCTTCAGCAGCAGGCATAGGCGCAGTTGAAGCCATACAGAAAAATAGACCAAACAGGAACCATAACCGTAATCACAGATGAAACATGCTCCCATTACAGTCGCCCAATGATTAGCGATTTTGTCAGCGGCAAAGCCGACATCAAAAAAATGAAGTGCCGAACCGACAGACTTCTGGAAAGAACAACAACGTGGAAGCCTTAACGGGCAAAAAAGCAATCAGCTCTAAACTTAACCGAGAAAACTGTTCAGCTTGAAAGCGGCGAAAAAGTAGCTTATGAAAAGCTTCTGCTTGCAACAGGCGGCAAACCCTTCGTTCCAAAAATGGAAGGCTCAAGAAAAAGATGGCGTATTCACCTTCACAACCATTGGCGATGCTCAGCGTATTGCAGCAAAGATCGACAGCATAAACGCTAAGAGCGCAGTTGTTATCGGCGGCAGGCTTAATCGGCATAAGCGTAACTGAAGCCCTCGTGAAGCGTGGCTTAAAAGTTACCATGGTTGAATTGCAAGATAAAATTCTTAGTTTACTCTTAGACGCTAAAGCCTCAGACATCGTGGAAGCTGTCGTTCGAAAGGCAGGCGTCAACTTTGTTACTGGTCAGTCAGTCCAGAAAATCTTGGCAAACCAGAAAACGAAGGTGCAGTTGGCGGAGTAATCTTAACCAAAGGCGACCAAGTGCCCTGTGACCTTGTCATCGTGGCCATCGGCGTTATTCCACGAACCGAACTGGTTGTTGGGAAGTGCAGTGAAAATAAACAGAGGAATAGTTGTTGATAACTTCATGCAGACAAATGTGCCCGACGTTTACGCCAGCGGTGACGTTGCAGAAGCTTACGATTTCATCATTAACCAGAACCGTACTTTGCCGCTTTGGCCTTTAGCAGTTTTGGAAGGGCAAGTTGCAGGCTACAACATGGCAGGCAAAAAAACCACTTACGAAGGCGGCACCAACATGAGCAGCCTCAAGTACTTTGGCATACCCATCGTCTCCATCGGCTTAGCTAACCCCAAAGAAGATCCAACACTGGAAATCCTCGTTAAACAGGACACAGAGCACAATATTTACAAGAAACTTGTCCTCAAAAACAACGTCATCGTTGGCATGACATTTGTGAACTGCATCGACCGCGCTGGAATCTTCTTCTACCTAATGAAGAACGCAAGTAAATGTGAAAAAATTCAAGAAGCAACTTCTCAGAGACGACTTCAGCTTGGCAACATTGCCAGTTGGTTTGCAGAGAAAAATGAGTGTGGTGCAATAATGAATCAAAACGACAGAAAAATAATCAACCCATACGGTGACGACAAGGATTTCTCAGCCTGCGGCATCTTCGGCATGATGAACACCGAAGGCAAACGCTTCGGCTCAAAAGACCCAGTTCGAGCCATGACAAACATGCATGACCGCGGCAACGGCTTAGGCGGCGGCTTCGCAGTTTACGGCATATACCCAGACTTCAAAGACCACTATGCATTCCACGTAATGTACCTAAGCAAAGATGCCAAAGAAAAAACCGACCAAATACTCGCTTCAAAATTCGACATAGTCTACGATGAAGAAATGCAGACAAAACCAGCCAACGTTCATGATCCACCGTTGGTTTGGCGGTACTTTGTTCAACCCAAAAAAGCACCGACCTGAAAACCAAACTGAAGAAGACTATGTCATAGAAGCTATCATGCGCATTAACACTGAAACGGGAAAGGCATTTGTCTTTTCAAGCGGCAAAGACATGGGTGTCTTCAAAGGCGTAGGTTTCCCAGAAGATGTTGCAGATTTCTTCTGCTTAGAAGACTATCAAGGGTACCTTTGGTCATGCCACAGCCGATTCCCAACAAACACTCCTGGCTGGTGGGGCGGAGCACACCCATTCAACATCCTAGACTGGACAGTTGTGCATAACGGTGAACTCTCATCCTACGGCATAAACCGCCGTTACCTGGAAATGTACGGTTACAAATGCACCATGCAAACAGACACCGAAGTCTTAGCTTACGCGGTTGACTTGCTTATGCGAAGACAACACTTGCCAATTGACTTAGTAGCCCAAATCTTAGCTGCACCACTATGGAGCGAAATAGACCAGCATGGAACCCAAACAAGCTCAACTTGCTAAGAACACTACGCCAAACCTACGGCAGCTTACTCATGAACGGACCATTCAGCATAGTTATTGCTCACCATGGCGAAATGATTGGGTTAACTGACCGAATCAAACTGCGACCGATGGTTGCTGGCACAAACGGCGACTACACTATACTTGTCATCTGAAGAATCAGCTATGCGTCTGGTTTCTCCGAATCTGGACAAGTTCTGGTGTCCAAGAGGCGGCGAACCCGTAGTTGCCAGACTAAATAATAACAGTCCTAAAGCCCTGTGAGGTTTTAGCTGGAGGCACAATGACAATGAAAACTTACGTAATACCCGAATACCTAGTTGAACGAGACGAAAAGCGTTGCATACGCTGCAAAGTATGCGTTAACCAATGCACCTACGAAACCCACTTCTACGATGCAGAAACCGACACCGTTTGCAGCAAAGATGAGAACTGCGTTAACTGCCAACGATGCGTAACCTTCTGCCCAACCCACGCAATTACCATAAGAAAGAACCCCAACGTCAGCAGAGACAACGCCAACTGGACAATGGAAGCAATCCGAGACGTGAAAAAACAAGCTGAAACCGGCGGCGTCATCTTAACCGGCATGGGCTGCGACAAACCATACTACACCTACTGGGACCGATTACTCCTAAACGCAAGCCAAGTCACCAACCCATCAATTGACCCGCTACGAGAACCCATGGAAATCCGAACTTATCTTGGCGCAAAACCAGACAAGCTTAGAGTTAGCAGTGGAAAACGGCGAAACCGTACTAAAAACACAGCTTACTCCACAGCTTTGCC
Organism: Candidatus Bathyarchaeota archaeon; assembly: GCA_963798135.1. Lineage (GTDB taxonomy): Archaea > Thermoproteota > Bathyarchaeia > Bathyarchaeales > Bathycorpusculaceae > Bathycorpusculum. The sequence goes on from CAWCSI010000002.1 coordinate 300,123, forward strand.
TTGACACCCCAATAATGTTCTCTGCCATGTCCTATGGCGCCATTAGCCTTAAACGTGCATGAATCCTTAGCACGGGCAGCAACCGAATGCGGCACATACTTTAACACAGGCGAAGGCGGCTTAGACAAGAGCTCTCTACAAATACGGCGACCACACAATCGTGCAGGTTGCTTCAGGCGATTCGGTGTTCACCCCAACTACCTAAACGCAGGTGCAGCAGTCGAAATCAAAATTGGTCAAGGCGCAAAACCAGGCATCGGCGGTCACTTGCCAGGCGAAAAAGTAACCGAGCATGTAGCCAAAACACGTATGATTCCACAAGGCACCGATGCACTTTCACCTTACCCACAACATGACATCTACTCAATCGAAGACCTACGCCAACTAATCTACGCACTAAAAGAAGCCACAAACTACACCAAACCAATCTCTGTTAAAATTGCAGCAGTTCACAACGCAGCCGCAATCGCAAGCGGCATGGTTCGAGCTGGAGCAGACATAATCGCTCTCGACGGTGTTCGAGGCGCAACAGGTGCGGCACCCAAAGTTATCCGAGACAACGTAGGCATACCAATCGAATTAGCCCTTGCACAAGTGGACCAACGGCTCACGAGAAGAAGGCATACGCAATAATGCTTCAGTGGTAGTAGCAGGCGGCATCAGAAGCAGCGCAGACGTCTTCAAAGCCATCGCACTTGGCGCAGATGCAGTATACATTGCAACTGCAGCTTTGATATCTATGGGCTGCACGGTTTGCCAACGCTGCTACACAGGCAAATGTCCATGGGGTATCGCTACAAGTGACCCCTGGATTAGCAAACGCATAAACCCCGACATTGCATCCAAACGACTCGTGAATTTACTCAACAGCTGGAGCTTAGAGATTAAAGACATGATGGGCGGCATGGGCATAAACGCAATCGAAAGCTTACGCGGTAACCGATTGGCACTTAGAGGTGTCGGCTTAATCGAAAACTGAACTCAAAAATCTTAGGCGTTAAAATGGCAGGAGAATAAAAGCATGATGCAACAACAAAAAACCAAACCATAGAAATCGACGCAAAATACCAATCCACTAATAAAAAAAGAAGGCAAAGTACTAAAAATCAACGCTGAAGGACTCTACTACAGAGAATTAAACAGTTTACTTAGACAAGCAATCTGCGCTGACGGTCTTGAAAAAATAGAAATACACAATGTTTGCGGACAACGATACATCGGCACTGACCTTGACACAAACATCCAAATTGACATTTACGGAACCCCAGGAAACGACCTTGGCGCATTTATGAGCGGACCAAAAGTAGTGGTCCACGGCAACGCACAGGACGGCTGCGGCAACACCATGAACGAAGGACAAATAATCATTCATGGCCACGCAGGAGACTTAACAGGGCACTCGATGCGAGGCGGAAAAATCTTTGTCAGAGACTACGTCGGCTACCGCGTCGGCATCCACATGAAAGAATACCAACAGAAAATTCCCCAAATAGTCATCGGACAAACAGCAGGTGACTTCTTAGCAGAGTACATGGCAGGCGGAATCATGGTCATCTTGGGCTTAAACCTCAAAGAGGGCGAAAAATGTAAAGCAAAATTTGTCGGCACAGGAATGCATGGCGGAGTAATCTATGAACGCGGCGAAATCCTTGAACCTGTAAGCGGCACAAAAATCATGGAAGTCGGCAAACGTGACATGCAAAACCATCGAAGGCTTAGTCAACGAATACTGCAGTCACTTCGACGCTGACCCCAAAGCAATCATGACTGGAAAATTCAAGAAGATACTGCCACTCTCAAAGAGACCTTACGAAAAGCTATACTCCCATTAATTCTTTATTTTTATTTTTTGAAAATTTGTTCTATAGTCCTAAGATAGTAATTTTTGTGAAGAACTCTCGTCATCTTTTATTTAAAGAAACAGCAATCACCACTAAGTCGGTAGAACAACAACAGTTGGTGGTAGCACTGGGTGTTGTTCTTCTTTGATAGAAGAAGGAGGACGGCTGGTGGTAGCACCGTGTCCTTCTTCTACTCACTCAGAAAGAAGAAGAAAATCGCTGGAGCGCACTTCTTCTTCTTTTAAAAGGTTCAAATCAAAGAACATCGGAGATGATTTACAAAAAATACTTGTTGTGCTTCCGGTTGTCAACTAGCATAAGCGTTAATGAGCTTGTACGTCTGCTTCCTGTTTTATACGGAGCTTGATTATGTCCTTTAACTTTTCAAATTGGTAATGCGTGTATTTTGAGCATAAGGTCATAGACACCGTGTAAGGCATGAGCTTCTTCAACGCCCTCAACAAGTTTTGTTTTCCATTACTCTATTTTGGGAACCAGAATTAGTATTTAATAAAACTATGGCAGATATCATATATCAATCCTCATTATTTCGCATCTACTCTCGGCGAGATAATTAAGACTGTATTGTTGCATGAATGTGCCTACAAATCGCTAACTTACAAAACGATAAAAGAGGCAAAACAAGAAATGCCTGTTTAAGATTTAGCCTAAATCCCAACTATTGGCATACTATGAGCCGCATACCGTACAAACCAATTTAGCGTTAGCACCTTTTCCTTGTTTAAGATGCTCAGTCATTTTGCCACATTTATTACAATCCCAACCATTTTTAAAATAATGTTCCTTAGGAATAAAAATCATGTTTCTGTCAATTCCCCGCAATCATGTTAGAATCGACCTGTGTATAAGCATTCGCTTTACTAAAAGAAAACTAACTGTGAATAAAAATTTAATCTCTCAAAACAAATTTTGAGTGGTTGCGAAAGATCAAAGATTAATTAAAAAAGGAATTTAGTAGAAGTTGCGTGCTTCTTTGCGTTTCTCTGCTTCTTCGTAGAAACGCAGAACTTCATCGATGATTTCAACGTTTGAGAGCAGCATGCGTCTACAACAGTATCGTTTCAAGCCCAAGCTGTCTAGGACGTCGCTTGCGTTTTCGCCTGTCTTGATTCGGCGTGTGAATTCTTCCCATCGGTCTCCAACCAGTTTGCCGCAGGTGAAGCATCTTACGGGAATAATCATTTTGTTTTTTTCTCCTTACCTGTAGCTTTTCTGTTCTTTTGACCGTGCGCCTGCTCCGCCGACTTTCTTGGTTTCTTTGGTTCTGCTGTCTCCTGCAATCATGGTTCTGTCGTATTCGCTAAAGACTGTGCGTAGATGAGTGCTCTTTGTCCATTTAAGTAGTGCATTTGAAATTGCCATGCGTGCTGCTTCTGCCTGTCCCATGTAGCCTCCGCCGCTGGTTTTAACGTCCATGTCTAGTTGTTGCCAGACGTCTGCGCCTGCTTGCAGGAGTGGCTCCATGATTTTTGCTTTAGCAATGTCTGGTTCGTAAATTTCAACTGGAGTCATGTTTATTCGTACTTTGCCAACGCCTTGTTTAACTATGGCGCGGGCAACTGCGGTTTTTCTTTTTCCACTAACAACTAAGACTTTTTTTGCGGGCATAATTATTCCATCCTGTTTCTCCATCCGATTTCTTTGGCCAATTCGCCAAGGGTAAAATGTGGTCCTTTCAGGTTTAGCTGATGAGGCTTCTTCGAATGTTATCATTTTTTGATCTTTGAATTCAAGTGGGTACACCCATGAATACTTTTAGCCGTTTGTAGGCATTTTTGCCTTTAGGCTGCTTGAATGGAACCATACCTCGTACGGTTTTTCGTAGGAAACGGTCAGGTCTTCGGTAATGGAATGGACCACGCATCTGGAGCACCAACTTCGAGGAATTTGTGTGCTTCTAAGATTTTGCTTTTCTTTTTGCCTGAGAAAACTGCTTTTTCAGCGTTAAGAATTATTACTTCTTCTCCGTTTAGCAATCGTTTGGCAACTTTGCTGCACATTCTGCCAACGATTAAGCCTTCAGCATTCACGAAAGTTATTGGGGATTGTTTGTTGTTTGCATTTTTCTCACCGAATAATTTTTACGTTTGAGCCTTTGGGGTTTTTCTCCATCAGCTCAGGAATTGTGATGTATTTTGCTTTGACAGCTTCAAGTTTTGCTTTTGCTTTGTCTGAGACGTCAAATGCTGCTACTGTTACGGCGTGGTCTATGCTGCCTGAAGCTAAGAGTTTGCCTGGAACAACCACTACGTCGGCTTTTTTTGTGTGTCTGTTTACTTTGCTCAAGTTAACTGCGACACGTTGGCTGCGTGGTTTGGCTAAGTGGTCAGCTACGTCTAGCCAGATTGCTGCTTGTTTTTCTCTGCTTTCTTTCTTTAGAAGACCTGATAAGTTCGATTAATTGTGGGTTTGTAGTTTTGGTTTCTCTCATTGTGGTTCAGCCTTTATTTGTTCTTCAAACTCGTTTAGTTGTTTGCCTAACAGTTTAGTTGCTTCTTTTAGTACTCGTTCTGGAGGAAGCGCACCTGTAGATTCAATGTTCATTACGAAAGCGTTCTTTTCCCATTCAACCTTCAATGGTGAAGGTTTCTTTGGGCAAGCATCAACGCAGTCCATGCAAAGGTTACATGCCAAAAGGTCTCTTACATCAACTTTTTCGTCTTTGATAGCGTAGAACTTTCTTGGGGCAGATGTCAACGCATTTTGTGCAGTCTTCACATTTCTCTGCTGGAGTTGTGATTTTTGGGTAGTACTTGTATGCACACATGGAAACTGGCTGCCATTTTGCATGGGTTTTGCCTCTTCCAAGCCGTGCGTAGGCTTCAAGCTTTAGTTTCTGGTTTTTTGCCAATTTAATTATTGGGATTTTGTCTGAGACTGGAACGATTTCTGGGTTTTCAGAAACTATTTCGCCTGAATAAACAGTTCTTGTTCCATCTTTTGCTTCTGCATCAAGTGTTAATGTTACTCGGCATTCTGAGCAGCCGAATTCGCTTTGGCATTCGCATTCTTCAGGAAGGTTGTATGCGTCTAAATCAGTTTTCAATGGAGTAAGTCCCAGTCTGTGAGCGATTATTTCGTCTTGTAGAATTGAAGAGTTTTCTATCATGACAACTTCTTCAATTGCCATGCAGGGAACCTCAGCAAGTGCTATTCGTCGCAGAGCATTCATTAACGGCACATCCGCATCTCTAACGACTATGCGGAGGTTGGTATCATTTTTTTCAAGGATTTCAATTTTCACTTGCTAAGACACTCCAATAAGTTACTATAATTGCTGTGCGTTTCAATAGAAATATCAGGGCATTATTTCAATTTTTCTGTCAATAAAGAAGGGAAATTGAGTTTAGACTCTTCTGCCTCTTCTGCCACCAGGTCTTCTTGTACCGTCATGTGGAATTGGTGTAACTTCTTCGATGCGTTCAATTTTGAAACCAAATCTTGCTAATGCTCGGATAGCTGCTTGTGCGCCTGGTCCAGGAGTTCTTGGTCCTGCACCGCCTGGAGCTCGAACTTTGATGTGGATAGCTGTTATTCCTTTGTCTCGTGCTATTTCTGCTGCGCCTGTGGATGCACGCATAGCTGCGTATGGTGATGATTCCATGCGGTCTGCTTTAACGAACATTCCGCCGGTTGTGCGAGCGATGGTTTCTGCGCCTGAAATGTCAGTTATGTGGATTAAGGTGTTGTTGTAGCTGCTGAAGATGTGGACGATTGCCCACTTCTCGTTTCGTTTGTTGTTGGGAGCGCTCAGAATCTGCCGCCTCCTCGTCCGCCTCTTCGGCCTCTTGTGGGTGGTCTAATTTCTGGTTGTTTAGCTACGACTGTTAATCCAACTCGTAATGCGTGTTCTTGGTTTGCAATTGCACTTTCTGGTGAGTAGATGATTTTTGGTTCTCTGCTTCTTTGGCACTATGTAGCCGGGGATTGTTACTCTGCGACCATCGATTGTTACGTGTCCATGAGTGATTAGTTGGCGTGATTGGAAGACTGTTCTTGCTAAGCCTTTGCGGAAAACGATTGTTTGCAGTCTGCGTTCTAAGATGTCTTCGATGGTTAAGTCTAAGACGTTATCTAGCACTGCAGTTTCTTGTAGAATACCCTTCTTTTTAGTTGGGCAAGCTAATTCATTCTCCATTTTTGCTCGTTCTTCAGTGGATTTGCTGATGAGTGAACGGGCGATGCTTCTGGTTTTTGGACAGAGTGGTTTTGTGGCGCCAGAGTTCATGTTTGTTTCTTAAGCCAAATTGCCCCAGAAGTTTAAGTTCTTCTTGGAGAACATCTTTTCGCCATCGGAATCGTGGCGTATCAAATTTCTTACGCTGTTTCTTTGGATCTCCCATGCTTATTTGCCTCCTTCAGCTGGTGCTCCACCAGGCTTCTGCATTAGAGTCTTCTTCTTAACTCCTAAGGCTTTGCCTGCTCTTCCAGTGGTTTTTGTTCTTTGACCACGTACTTTCAGGCTGTAAGCATGGCGGTATCCACGCCAAGACCTGATTTCTTTGGCTTCATCAATATCAGTTTTAATTTTTAAAGCAAGGTCAGCACTTAAAAGATGCTTGTCTTTTCCGGTTTCCGTGTCTTTTCGACGGTTAAACATCCAGCTTGGTATGCCGTATTTTGCTGGGTCTCGGATGACATCTTCTATTTTTGAGATGTCTGATTCTGTTATGAAGCCTACGCGCAGGTCAGGGTTTACGCCTGCCTTTTTGAGAATTGCGTTTGAGAGGGCTCAGCTTACGCCTTTGACTTGCGCTACTGCGTAAGAAGTCTTAAGGGTACCTTGAACGTCTGTACCCATTATACGAAGTATATAGCGATATTCTCTGTGACATGCTAAGTTTTCATCCGTTTTTTAACTTTAAAGCATATACGAAATAAGTCAGTATTTATTTAAACCTTTTTGACAAAAAGCCCACATCAACCGTCAATCAGCAACAGAGGTTACTGGGTTTCTCGGTGGATATTTTTTTGGCAATCGAAATCTAAATACCAATCGCATATACGATATACACAAGAGCATGATGGATACCATAACAATCATTGGCTTAATCGCTGCTGCCTTCACTACGTTGCCCTTTCCCACAGCTATTTAAGATTTGGAAAACAAAATCAACCAAAGACATCTCGACTGGAATGTTCTTGCTTTACTGTGGCGGCGTATCTTTATGGTTTATTTACGGAATTTTCTTAAAAGATTTCCAATTATCATTGCGAATTCACTAGCTTTCATCCAAGCACTCATAATTTTAGTACTTCAAAATGAAATACAAGTGAATTGTTTCATTCAACATTTGGGCAATCGAATTAAGATTGATCGATTATAGTTATTACGTTAATTGTTGAGTTTATCCACCGCAGATAAGCATTCAATGTTGCACGCAAAGCAACTGTGTCGTCAGCTTCAACCGTAAATACTAGAAATAATCCGTCTTTTTCTAGTTTTACGCTGGCACGCCTTGTTACTTGTCGCATTTGCTTCCGGCATTAAAGCCTCAAGAAGTGAGGATACTTGTTTTTCTGAACTGAACTTTAAACGAATTGTAGCCTTTGCCTTGATTGCCATTAAGCATTCCTAATGCTAAACAGGAAGTTCAAAGTAATAAACAAAAATTAAAAATAAATAAAAAATAAATTAAAAGAAAGAAGTTTTACTCGGTTGTTTCTTCTTCAGTTGCCGATTCAACAGCCTCAGCTTGCAGCTTCTTCGCCGTTTCTTCAACTGGCAAACCTTTAGCTGCACGCTTAGCCACAACACCCAAGTTTAGTTACTGGAGTGTATGCTCCGCCTGCAAAGGTGAACTCGCATTTGCTGCATTTCCAGATGCCTACGCTTTCACGTTTCACTCGGACGAAAGCCGCAGTTTGGACATTTGTGCGGTTTTTTGAGTTCAGTGATTACTTTGATGTAGCGTTTTCTAACTGTTGAACCGTAACGTACTCCTAAACCTCGTGTTGGACCTACTTTCTTTGATCTTAGGCAACTTTTTTCACCAATTGAGTTTCTTGCGCAGTTCTGCTGCTTTGTCCAGAGCAATCTTTGATGCTTCTAAAATCTGTTGCGGTGTGAAATAGCCTGAGCCACCCTTCTGAATGGCGCAAATGTGTTCCGTCTTCGTTGATTGCCAATGTTATGCGTGAGTCCATGACTTGTTCTTCTTCAATCCAAGGGTCAACTATTAGGTGTATTGTTGATTTTGCCCATGGTAACTGTTACTGGGTGACTTTTCACTGGCAGCGGAGTGTAGCCTTGTTTGATTTTTAGTTCACCGTCTTTGATTTCGTAGTTCGGCATTTTTGTATTCATTAATGCAGCCATTGCAGCTAATGCGGATGCATCAATCAAGTTTCCATCGTGATTAAGTACGTAGACGTCGACGAAGACTACAAACACTTTTTTGCCTGGTTCAATGCATAGTTTTTCTGTGTCGATGCATTGTGATTCACTGATGCCTCTGTCAACAACTCGGGCTAGTTCAACGCGTTTTCGTCTGGTGGTCCTGGCTCAAAATTTGGTGAAGCCAGCGGAACAAGTTCAGCGTTAACAGTCATTACTCCGTCGTTCGGTGTGTCTGGGAATGGTTCTCCCGTTTCAACTTTTACTCCGACAGAGAACTTGGGTTTTTCCAAGAAATACTCTTGCGGAACCTTCAGCGCGTCTCGATTAATGCCTTGTTCGATTTTGATTTCGGTCGGTGTATCAGTAAGCCTCTTTCGTCTAGGCGTTTGCCTTTTTCGATAAGTTGTTCAATTTGTTTTAGTTTAACTTTGTGTTACAAGTGATGACATTATTCTTCACCTCCTCTTTAACAACCATGTATTTTGTTTTTAATGCTTCTTTTTGCATTTCATAGATTTTTTTGCATCCGTCCATTGCCATGTTCATTGCTTTCTCGAATTCATCTGGTTGTCAGAATGCCATCCATCTGAAGTAGTGTAATTGCGTTTAAGCTGGGCATGTAAGCAACTGGAACATCTGCTGCGCCAAGTTTGTCTTCTGCATCGTATAGGTCTAAGACAACTGTGTCATCAACTTTTCCTGCTGCACATCCAACTACTAAGTCACGCATTGGAACGCCTGCGTCTGCAATAGCTAATGCAGCGGCGGTAATAGCTGCACATCTTGTTCCTCCGTCAGCTTGCAGTACTTCGACGTATACGTCAACGCCTGTTCTTGGGTAGAGTTCAAGGAACAGTGCTGGTTCTAAGGATTCTTTTATCACTTTTGAGAGTTCAACTTCTCTTCTTGAGGGTGCCGGGGATTTTCGTTCCTGCACTGAGAAGGGAGCCATGTGATAGCGGACTTTTAAAACCATTCGGTCTGGCTTGCATGCAAGTGTTTGGGATGCACTTCTCTTGGACCGAATGCTGCGGCTAAAATCTTGTTTTTTCCATGTTCAATGTAGGCTGATCCGTCAGCGTTTGGTAAAACGCCTACTTGAAGTTTTACAGGGCGAAGTTCATCCGCTTTTCTACCGTCTAATCGGATGCCTTTTTTATCGATTAATTTATCTGGTTTTTCATTCAACTCTTGTTTTCCTCCACTTTAACTAATTTCTTTTCTTTTAGCAACTGTGTTATGCGATCTGTTAAGACCGCTTGTGTGGGATTCTTCCTCAATTTTTCGAATCACGCTTATGGCAAGTTCTTCTTCTTCCAAGTGTTTTGCCTGTGACCAAGATCACGCCGTTTAAGCCCAAGAATGATTTGGCAGTTGGTTTCCTGTTTAATCATGGAAATCATTGAGCCTTTTCGTCCGATTATACGAGGAATCTTTGTTGGGGTTACATGAAGAATTTGTCCACGAGTTATTTTTCCCAATCCTGGTTCGCCAACAGTAAGTTGTGGGTCATGTGCTCTGTCGTAGGATGCTATTTTGGCAACAATTAAGTCGCCTGCAGTTAAGGACTGCGGATAACTCGTCGTTTTGAGGCTTAAAGGGCCTGCTTAAAACGTCTGATGCACGCAGGATTGCTGTGTAGGGTGCTTTAATGTCAACTGTCCAACCGTTGAATCCAACTTCAATGACTGTTCCAATAACTATGTCACCCATTTTCGGCACGTAAAAAGCCCTTAGTGCAACAACGTTTACTTTTTTATTGTCAGTATCTACGAGTCCAATTCTTGAGGCATAAATCTTGCTTTGCTTCCACGTACGTGTTTTCGCCAGGTAAATAGTCGCCTTCAGCGAGCATTTCTCCGGGCGTTACAAGCTGTTTTTTTTCAAAGAATGTTGGCATAAATTCACCTATCCATTATTTTCATTATTAAGAGATTATTTTTGCTTCTCCACTTCCTTTAGTTGCGTCGCCAAGTTTGTTTAGCAACGAGGCGTATGATCCAGCGGGTAACTCTAGTTCGCCATACCATGAACCGTCACCACGCCATTCTTCCCGTTTAATGGTGCCCAAAGTTTTGATTGTTCCGTAAGCTCTTGCGGCAGTGTTGTGTAGGAATTTTCACTGCAACTGTCACTTGCTCTATTTTCAAGCGGCAAAATTGGTCGCAGTAGTTTAACTATGTCTTTGGCTTGTTCTTCTACTGGTTTGTATGGGATCAATCGGGTAACGAATTTGCTCCATCGCATTTTCGATACGTAGCGGAGGATGCGGCAGATTTGTTTTTGGGTCAACTGCTTGTCGTGAAATAAAGTCAATTATTTGTCGTCTTTTGTCTTCGACCATTTTGCGTCTTTGTTCAGTTGTAAGTTGAAGAGTTCCTTTTTTTAGGATTTCATCAGCAATTTTTAATGGGTCGATTGTTTCGAAGGCTTTTTTCATTGCTTCTTCGGAAACTTTAGTGCCTTTGTTTGCGTCAGAAAAAATTATTTCAGCGGCTAAAACTTCGGTTATTCCTGAGATTTTGCCGTTTCGGTAGTCAAGCGCTTTTTGTGGTTTAACTAGATATTTCAAAATGTTCATTTTCTCTTGTTAAGCGTGCGACGGTGAACTTTTCACTCATTAATTTTTCACTTGCTTGAACCCAGCTCTTTGATGTAGCCTTCTACTGTGTTCGTCGTTTAACATTTCCATTTTCTTGTGTTGCTGCAGGGATGATTGCGATTTTTATTCTTGGCGGTAGCTGTCTTGCTTCGAGAGCTTTTATTAGGCATTTGACTGTGAGTTTTATGCTGTTGTCAAGTGTTAGGTCTTCTTTGTATTCTTCTTTCAGTATTGCTAGAACGGTTTCTCTTCCTGCGCCTAATGCTGTGGCTTTGTATCCTCTGTAGGTTCCGCTTGGGTGTGTACCAAAGACGCGTGTTCCTGTTTTGTCGACTCCTCCGAAAATTATTGAAACTCCGAAGGGTCGTACACCTGCATGCTGAGTGTACATTTGCTGGATGTCGCATATGCGTTTGGTTACAACTTCTACATCGATGGGTTCGTCGTAGGTTAGTTTGTTACTTTGAGCGTATATTCTTGCTTGATCGATTAGTATTCTGGCGTCTGAACTTAAACCAACTATGGCTGCGCCAATATGGTCGTCTACTCTGAAGATTTTCCATGAGTAACCTGCTTCTTCAAGGACTTCAATGTTTTCTTCTGAACCAAGAACTAATCCTTCTGGAGATTGGATACCTATAATGGTGGCTCCACGGTTCACAAGTTCCATGGCGTATTCTACTTGGAAGAGTCGTCCATCAGGTGAGAAAACGGTAATTGCACGGTCATATGCTCCTGGTGCTGCAAATACTGACATAATGTTAACCTCACTTTACACTATACACTTTTTCACAGTCTCATATAATAACTACACTAAAAACCTTTCCTCTTTCCCAGCACACTTCAGGTCTAAATTCTCCATGAATGCTTGGCTAATTATATGATTTTAATCCGTGAAAATAAGTTTTTTGCAAATGGATGATATTTTTATAGTTGGCACCTCAATAGGTTGTCATTATTTTCATGAGGACGAAGGCTAAAAGTGACCACTGAGATTAATGCCATATCAATCTTGCAAAGATTACGAAACAGCTTATCAATGCCCAAGCTAGTTAAGCCTAAAATCGATCCGTTTGAAACGTTAGTTGTAACAATTATTTCACAAAACACCGCTGACACCAACACCGAACGAGCCTTCGAAAACCTCTCGAAACAATTCAAAATAACACCTGAAATTCTAGCCATCGCAGAAACAACCGAGATTGAAGCTTGTCTGTATGTTGGCGGACTTTACAAAAACAAAGCCAAAACAATAAAAAATGTCTCAAAAATTATTATCGAAAAATATGGCTGTTCACTTAAACCCATTATATCATTACCTTTAGACGAAGCAAGATATAGGCTAATGGAGCTACCGGGAGTTGGCCCGAAAACAGCAGATGTTGTCTTGCTTTTCTCTGCAAATCAACCTACCATTCCAGTAGATACTCATGTGAACCGCGTAGCCAAGGGGCTTGGTTTTGCACCAGCAAATGGTGATTACGAAATCGTGCGTCTAAGCCTTCAGAGGCTGTTTAACCAAAAAGACTACTTGGATGTCCATTTACTATTGATTGCTCATGGCAGAAAATACTGCAGGGCTAACCATCCTCTTTGCAATGAATGCCCAGTACAAAATTATTGTTCGTCAAAATTTTTGGGGAATAAAAATGATTAAGTTACCATCTGCTGTTACAAAGTATTTCCCGTACTCTAACGTACGTCCTCATCAAGACGAGTTTATCTCGACAGTGTATAATGCGGTTCATGAGAGACGTTCAATCCTAATTGAAGGAAGCAACGGTTTAGGAAAAACGATTTCCGCTCTTACGGCATGCCTCCCTGTCGCAATGGAAAAAGATTTGAAAATACTCTACGTTGCACGAACTCATCGTCAACATGACCGAGTTATAGAAGAGTTAAAAGCTATCCATAGGCAACAGCCGGTTACTGGAGTATCCATTCGCGGGCGCAATGAAATGTGCCTTAACGTTTTTGCTGCCAGGGGCGCTTTTGATTCAAAATCATTGATGGAAGTTTGTGAGTTATTGAAGGCAAAAAGCAGATGTCCGTATTATACTCATGTTGATGAGCGAACTTACGAGTATATTCAACTTCAACAGCAAGTTGCAGTTCGTCCCTACGTCGCATCTGAAATTTTAACAATCTGCAGAAAAAAAGAAGTCTGTCCCTACGAACTAGTGAAGTCTGCCTTATCAGACGCTAGAGTGGTTGCTTTAAGCTATCTCTACGTTTTTGACCCTCAAATTCGAAATGCATTTTTAAAAGGCATGGAGACAGAACTGCAAAAAACAATACTAATCGTTGACGAAGCTCATAACTTGCCTGAGACTGCTGTTGACATCTCAGGAAGCTCTTTGTCGCTTTTCGTAATGAAGCAGGCTGAAATGGAAGCAAAAAATTTTGGTAACAAAGACATTGAGGCGTTTGCTCAATTTTTCAGAGATGAAGTTGAAAAATTAACCGATCATGTTTATCGAGAAGAGATAATATCTGCTGACAAAATTATTGAAATTATACAAAAACAGGGTAATGTGTCTCATCCCCGAGAATTTTTTGAGAGCTTACACGAAGCTGGCGCCGCGATCAAGAAAAGTTTATTGGCTGAGGGAAAAAATCCACGTTCCTACGTCCATGCTATGAGCGAGTTTCTTCTCAAATTTCTCGACACTGTAGATGACAAATCATTCATCAACGTTGCCAGCCGCTATCTTAATAAAGAAAAAAATAAGACGGCAAAACTTCAGATAGTTGCTTTAGACCCAGCGAAAGTTACAGAGCCTGTCTTCTCATCAACTTACGCTAACGTCATTATGTCTGGAACCCTTCAGCCCCTTGAAGCGTTTGCACGAATAACAAAACTGCCACACAACGCAGTAAGATGCATTGTTCCATCGCCATTTCCAAAGGAACACGTGTTCTCAGCGGTTTGCTTAGGCGTCACAACTGCTATGGAAAAGAGAACCCCTGTAATGTACCAAACAATGATCCAAAAAATAAATGAAGTTGCTGAAAACACCCCAACTAACACTGGAATTTTCACAGCCTCATTTGAAGTGCTTAACTCTTTAATTTCTGAAGGTTTGGAGCATTCTCTACAAAAACCCCTTTTTCACGAGCGAAGAGGTATGACCTCAAAAGCAAACGAGAAAATGGTCTCTGACTTTAAAGCTTGCGGCGGCAAAGGTGGAGCTGTATTCCTTGGTGTTCAGGGGGGAAGAACTTCGGAGGGTGTGGATTTTCCAGGCAACCAAATGAACTCTGTATTAGTGGTAGGTGTTCCTTACGCTGAGCCCACGCCAAGGGTGAAAGCACAAATTGAATATTACGACAAATGTTTTCCAGGGTATGGACGAGAATATGGCTATATTTTACCTGCAATGAAAAAAGCGTCACAGGCAGCTGGCAGACCAATAAGAACACTTGATGATCGAGGTGCTATAATATTTTTAGACTACCGTTTCTCAACAAGTTATTGCCGCAGCTTCCTACCTTCATGGATAAACAATGGAATGAAAACATTGCCAAATGAAAGAAATGTTTTAGCTAATGAAATCAGCAATTTCTTTAGAAATCAATCTTGAATTTCTTGCAATTTCTGGTTTAAGAAAACTGTTCCAATGACTAGCCGTTTGGGTATAGCAGAAATGGATGTTTGAACTTTTAATGCCTTTCTAAGTTGATTAATCTCTCTCAGGACACCAATTCCTAAGAATTTGTTTTTTGAACTGTACAGCCCAACTAGCACGCCTTTTTCTGGCTCTTGATTCTTGGGAATTGCTTTCTTTGGTTCAATTGTTAATTGGCTTATTGGATAATTCTGCATTTTGGCGTCTTTGAGGTATCTTGCATAAGTCATCTCCCTTATGCTCTTGCGTTTTTCGGGATTCCGCTGGCTCAATGAAGAAGATGGCTCAACCACGATTACTGGAATTTCTCCAATTTTTTCGATCAAAGCTGCAAGTTCATTTTCTTGCGGTAATCCAACGATTAGGTCGGGCTTTAATTCTCTAATTAATGCGGTTTTATATTTTAACGCAATCTCGCCTGTAACCCAACCATCAGTGTTAACCACTACGTAATCAACTGCGTGATGTAAAATCTGAGATTTTATTTCGATTAAACCTTCAATCGCTCGATCTATTGCTTTTATCGGGGATGTGACACCTACAAAAAAAGCGTTTTCTAACTTCAAATTATATAATTCTGTCAATGGCTTGGAAGTTATTGCATAACCCACGGTTCCAGAGGGACCAATATCTGATTGACCCAAATCCCCATCCAAAACTGCGATCTTGGATTTTCCGTTAACTAATTTGTTTATTAAATAAGTACAGTAACTGCTTTTTCCTGAGTCAATTTTTCCCAAAACTAGAATAACGGCTGGTTTTTCTGAGATATTTAAAATTGCCTCTATCGGTTTGTTCCACGATTGGGGGATTGTGCTTCTGCCAGCAATTTCTTCGAGGCTTGCCTTAACGCTCAATGAAATCTCAAAAACTGCCTTTTCGAGAACAAAGAATGGCAAACGTTTTCCTTCACGAACAACAATTTTCTTATCTACTTTTATTTGACCACCGAAAACTTCAACCTTACCAGAAACAACTCGAACCGAAGCTGGCCCATCCACTAGAATAGTGTTATTTGATTCAAGCGTTTGTCGCAATCGTTTTCCTCCTTGGAAAAATATAGCCTTTTCTAGCAGCTATTTTTTTGGCTGAAGAAATATGTCTGATTCTTCGGCTGCGCTTATTTTCTCTTAATGGCCGATTAGTTCCTGCTTCGTTTACAACGTGCAATTCCACTTTTGGAGGAAGCCATTCATCTAATGCCTCAAGCAAATCCTCGTGAACAGGAACGCCATTCCCAATTTTAACGGCAACGGTTGTTTCTGATAAATTAACATTTTTTAAAGTTTTGTTTATTGTGTCGACTAGTTCTTTTGTGCCAAAACAATTGCATTCTTCAATCACTTTGCCATCGGCGATTGAAGCAACCCCGATTGCCTCTCCCGGGTCGACGCCGACGACTATTTTTTCGTAGGCTTCTTTTCCTTGAAGTATTTTTTCAACATCATTAACCAGATTATCTAAATCATCTTCCTTGTGGAAAATTAGGATTTTTCCATGTTTCACTAAATTCCTTTCTTCTTCTGTGGTGATAACCACTTTAACTTCAGCGGCTATTTCGTCGCCTGGAACCAAACTTACAAAAGGGATATTTCGTTCTCGCAGCTGGTTAACAATTAGAAAGTATGTTTTCCCCTCTACTGTTGCCACTGCGACTTTTTCTCTCATTAAATCAAACCTTAATAGTATACGTTTAAGTGCCAAAACATTACTAGGTTCAAGTTTATAATGCTTGATGTGAAAAATCGTGATTAAAATTAGCACAGGTTGCAAATGCATCGACAGCAAAATTGGCGGAGGCATTTCACCCGAAAATGTTTGTTTAATCTATGGTGAACCTGAAACAGGAAAAACAACACTTGCTATACAATGTGCGGTCAGCTGTGCATTGCAAAATTATAAAACTTTTTTTGTCGATTGTGATAACACATTTTCAACCAAAAGGCTTTCACAACTTTCGGGAAGAAAATTCGATCAGGTTGCCGAGCAAATCATCTTAATCAAACCAAAAGATTTCAAAGAACAAACCACAGTTATAGATCGAATTCAAGAGTATACGATAAAAAATTTCGGCTTAATCATTATTGATACGTTTACATCGTTATATGGCGCGAAAGTCTCAGAAACCTATGGAAAAGCATTCAGTGTAAATCGTGAGTTAAATCGGCAGTTAGCTATTTTAGCGCAAACAGCAAAAATCCGAAAAAT
Organism: Candidatus Bathyarchaeota archaeon; assembly: GCA_963798135.1. Taxonomy (GTDB): domain Archaea; phylum Thermoproteota; class Bathyarchaeia; order Bathyarchaeales; family Bathycorpusculaceae; genus Bathycorpusculum. The sequence goes on from CAWCSI010000002.1 coordinate 316,764, forward strand.
CCCAGTAATAATAACAAGCCAAGTTCGAGCAGTTTTTGATGAACAAATTGGCACCGTAGCACCTGTTGCAAACAGGGTCTTAAAATTCTGGACTGACATCATAATTGCCATGAAACCTACCTAGTACCCATCAAACCATCATGGCAGTTCTTGAGCCAACACGAGAAACCCCAAAGGAATCCACCTGTTATGTACAAATAGGCGAAACTGGAATATCTGATTCTGAACTCCACGAATGACGGTTGAACACATGAGCCTAATCCTGTTAATAGTTAACGCAATAAAGTTTATTTTTCCAGCCTACTGCGCAAACGCCACGCCAGTACTCGCGGGCGGCGGAACAAAGATGGATTTCGGTAGAAACTTTTTTGACGGAAAACGTATCTTTGGAAATAATAAAACGTTCAGAGGCTTCTTTTTCGGTTGGGCTATCGGAATGCTTGTAGGCTCTATTGAATATGTGGTCTTTCCAGGTTACCCCGTTTTGTTTATAGTGTTAACTCCATTAGGGGCGCTTTTGGGGGATTTGACGGGTGCTTTTTTGAAGAGAAGAATTGGGATTGCACCAGGGGGATTACTTCCAATTGTTGATCAAATTGACTTTGTTGTCGGGGCTCTAGTTTTTGCCCTTCCACTTGGGATTGTATACTGGCAGTTAGCAATCACAGTTTTATTGATAACTCCACCAATTCACCTATTTACAAATTTTTTAGCCTATAAAATGAAGTTAAAAAAGCATCCTTGGTAGAAAAAAATAAAATTGATAAAAGGAAAAGACGGGTTATTGTCCGCCGCTTTGTTTGAAAGCGATTGAGCCTTCTAAGAATATGTAAGATAACAACAGAAATGTTACCCCTATAATTAGCATCATGTATGCTTGTCTTGGTTTGTAAGCACTTTTTGAACTTTGATAAATCATTAATAACCCAATAAAGCCGAGGGCATACAAGATGACGGAAACTGCAGTGTCAGATATGAATTGTGAGCTTAAGCTTGGATATAGGAAGTAGAATCGTCCATTGTAGTAAGCTGACGGAGAAACGTGGTTGGTTAGAGTGAACAATCCTCCGCCGAAAATGAAGATAGAGTAGGCAAGTGCAACTACGGACACTATAGCTATGCTTGGTGCTCCCACTGTTAGTTTCTTAAACCATCTGCTTAGCGAAAATGACATTGATGATGAGCTTTTCTTTATTTTACTTGACATTCTGGTGCGCTTCCTCAATTAGGTGCTTTGTTACTTCTTTAGCCCATTCTCCTGTTAATGAATTTTTCTGAATCTCACCCAAATACTCTGTCCAAGAAATACCTGAAGCTTTAACCCATACTTCAAATTTTTCCACAATATTTTTGTACGCTTTCATATGCAAATTACAAAATCCGTTTTCTTGTGCATCTTTGATACAAATTTTGCAGTTCACTGTTTTTTCTCTCCTTTTGAAGAACAGTTGGGGTTTAAGCATAACTTCCAAGGTTTCCTGCTTTTCATCAATACGTAAACTATGGGGCAACCGCAAATTTCACAGGGGTTTACTAATGGTTTAATTGTACCGATTTGAGGAAGCGGAAATGTAGTGTTGCAACTGCCTTCAAAGTAGTTTGTACAGCCAACAAAGCGTTTTCCAGATTTTTTAGAGCGCAAAATCACCAGTTTGCCGTCAGTGCATTTAGGGCAGGCACCTACAGATTTTTCGTCGAGCCAACCTTTTTTTAATGCTTGATTTAGTTGCTTTCCTATAATTGATTCTTTTTCTTTAAGCTTAAAAGTGACTGGTTTTAGAATTTCAATAGCTTCTTGCAACACGACTTCTTTGCTTTCTTGACCACTCTGAATTTTCTCCATTTTTGCTTCTAGTTCTTTTGTTAAGTCAGGGGAAACCACGGCGGGACAATATGTAGATAGAATTTCCGTGACTTCAAAACCGAGGTCAGAAACCATTAGGTTATCGACACCATAAAGATATTTGCGGTCGTATAATGTTTGAATTGTAGCGGATCGGGTAGCTTTGGTTCCTATTTCCTCTTTTTCCATTTTCAAGAGTAAAGTTCGAGGGTTGAATCTTGGTGGAGGTTTAGTGAAGTTTTCTTTAAGACACATCCGATTAACAATAATTTTTTGTCCCTCAGTTAATGACGGCAAGACGGTATCTTTTATTTGCACATACGGTTTGTAATACCTAATCCATCCATCACTTAGCGTTCGAGCTCCACTTAAACCAAAATGGTTCCCATTAATGCTTATTACCGCTTTAATGCTCTGGCGAATTGCTGGTTCCCCAAAAACAGACATGAACCTGTGAACAACAAGATCCAAAATGTTTCTTTCTCCCACTGCAAGAGGTTTTTCAGGTCGATTTCCAGTCGGGTAAATTGCCGGATGAGCCGAATCAACTTTTGCGCCTTCATGCGGCGTCAATGCCGTTTTAGAAAGCAGTTCAGATGCCGGTTTGGCGTAAACGGGCATTTTACTTAGCTTACTAAGGATAGTTTTGTAACTAATTGATGGCGGAAGCTTTTGGCTGCTTGTTCGCGGATAAGAAATTAATGCATCCAAGTAAAGGTGCTGAGCAAAAGTTGATGTCCGCATAGGTGTGTAACGAAAAATTCGGTAAGCTTCACTCTGCAATGCGCCCAAATCAAAAGGTAACGGTGGAGCCTGCGCAAACTCTTCAACCATTACTGTTTCTAATTGACCTGCCTTGGTTTTGCAATCACGCATTATTTCTGTCGCTTGCTGTTTATTTTCAATATTTTTTTCATATTCCACTTGGTAGTCTATGCCGTTTATGTTTATTTTGGCATTAATACTCCAATAAGGGGTGGGAACAAAGCTTTTTATGGTTTTTTCGCGTTCTTCCAAGAACTTCAGCGTAGGTCCCTGCACTCTTCCCGTGCTTATTGTAGCGTATTGTCCGCTACTATTTTTTGCAGCTGTGGTCAGCGCTCGGGATAGGTTTATGCCATAAAGCCAGTCAACTTCATGTCTTGTTAATCCTGCTTCTACAAGTGCAAAATCTAAATGGGGAAGCAAGTGATCATATGATTCTTGGAGTTCTTCTGTTGTGAGTGTGGAATATTTCATGCGTTTCGCATTTTCTTCTTTGCTGCCGCATGCATACTTGAGTATGCAGTACCCTATTATGCTGCCTTCAATATCAAAGTCGCAGGCGTCCACGAAGTCTCCTGCGTCGCCTGCTAATTTAGCAATTACTTTTAACCAAACACGGATTTTTGAGACCCCTCGTTCGGCTAAATATCTTGGAACCCATCGATAATCAAAAACTGGGTAATCCCTGTTTGCTTTTTCTTTACCAGCAACAGTATATAGATGACCGAGAGCAGGTATAACAATGATTTCTCCGTTTCTATATGCTTGATAATAAGGAACGCCACCCTCAAACATTTTTTTGGCTTTTCCAGCCTCATCCAAAGCCATGGCTATTCTGTTTGCGGCATCGGGTTTTTCAGTTATGATCAACCTATATTTCCCCAAAGACCGTTAAACCCCTTTAGACACTCCAAACAAGCCTTCCTATTAAAAAGAGTTATATACATACTTCAATCTAACAAGCGCTGTTTCCAGTGCTGAATAATTATCTTAGCAAGCAATAAATATGCCTCAGACATGTAATAATGCGAGGGATTTGGGATGCCACAACGTGTCATTTGTCACGGATGCAACCATATTTTGTATGAAGGCAGTGAACTTAAACCACCGGATGAAATTATTTCGCAAAACAGTGGAAAATGCCCAAAATGTAGCAGAAAACTTTCATTGCTACCATTAGATGTTGAAGTAATACCTTTAGCTAAACGCAGATAACAGTATGCAACAGTAGGACAGGCTTTGGCAGATTTGTCTCAAAGCCTTAAAATGTTTTAGAAGTATCCCCTCTTAACTCTCTTGAGCTTATATATTATCGCTGTTTAGTTATTATTTCTGAAGGCTGGTGTTTTGTCTCAAGCATCAGAACTGACCATATTCACAATTGGTCACTCAACCAGATCTCTCGAAGAATTTGTTGCGTTGCTCAAAACTTATGCTGTAAAATTAATTGTTGATGTGCGCACGGTTCCTCGCAGCAGACATAATCCGCAATTCAACAAAGAAATACTGCCAAGCTCGCTCAAAGTGCAGGGAATAAAATACATACATATGCCAGAAATCGGCGGCTTACGTAGACCCAAACATAATTCCATAAATCTTGCATGGCAAAACATTGGTTTTAGAGGTTACGCAGATTTCATGCAAACCAAAGAGTTCACCGATAATTTGCTAAAGATAATGGCGCTTGCACGGGAAAACTGTTTAGCGTTGATGTGCGCTGAAGCCCTGCCTTGGCGTTGCCACCGTAGCCTAATCTCTGACGCACTTGTTGTTCGGCGCGTTAAAGTCCAGCACATTATAGTTGCGACTAGCTGCTTAAATCATCAGCTTAGTGAGATGGCGCATGTGGAAGGAAACCAAATAACCTATCCCTTATTTGCAAAAGAAACATCTCAAAGAACGCTTGGAGATTTTGGTTCTGCATAGTTTGCTTTCTAATTTTTTTGCAATTTTGCTACGAAGAAGCCGTTGGATTGATGCAGATTCGGGTAGAGTCTTTGGCATTTCGTTAGTTCTCGTAGTCCAGGTAACCCAATTTTCGGCGTAATTTCTGTTAAAGTGAATTCTGGATGGACTTTCAGGAACCGTTCAATAATCATTTCATTCTCTTCAACAGTTATGCTACATGTAGAATAGGTCAATGATCCGCCAGCTCTAACTTTTTCTGCGCAACTGTCAATCATTTTCCATTGAATAGCCGACATTTTTTCAACTGATTTGGGTCTTAGACGCCATTTAGCGGAGGGCTGCTTAGCAAAGATACCGGTACTTGTGCATGGTGGATCCAAAATCACCAAATCGGCTTGTGTATTGAAGGGTAAAGCTGCACATGCATCAGCGTTTATTGGTTGGGCGATGTTAATTCCCATACGAGCTGTCTCTTTTTTCCACACTTTCAATCTTCGATTTGAGAAATCAACTGAATAAATTGCGCCAATATTCTGCATTAGTTGGGCTAAATACGTAGTTTTTGCTCCTGGTGCCGCGCAAACATCAAAAACTATGTCGCCTGGCTTAGGGGCCGCGGCTTCTGCTGCGAAGCAGCTTGCTTTATCTTGGATGTAGAATAAGCCTTCTTTGTAGCTTGGCAACGTGTTTAGTGGTTGTTTCATTTCCACAATTTTATAAGCATATTTTAATTGCTCCGCTTTTTCTAATTTAACGCCTTCTGCGGCAAGCTTTTGCAAAATTTCTTCGTCTGTTGCTGTTAAAGTATTTAATCGGAGGTAAGTAGGCGGGGGAGTAACGCTTCCTTCCAAGAAGGCAATGGCATCGTCGCGACCCATTAGCTTGTAACAATATTTTACAAACCAAGAAGGATGAAAAGTACGCAAACTAACTGCTTCGACATCGTTTGCTGCCTTAAAAATCGGCGCTAATTGGCGTGTTAACAAAAAACCCAAAAACTGCTCAACATCACGCAAGGTTTCCCATCCGAGAATTGCTCTGCCTAAACTGGCAATTTGATACGCTTCTTGAATGTTGATTTTACTCCAGTTTTTGGCGACTCGCGTTTGGTAGACATAAAGCCTAAGAAAAGATTGTACGCCTAAATCATACTCGCTGATTTTTTTGGGAGACACAACGGTGTTAACAAATTTATCTATTAGGTTTCTGCGTCTTGTGGTTTCAACTACTAACCCGTAGGCATACCGTATAGCATTTGGATCTTTTGTACCTAATTGTTTAATTGTCCTTGCTAGGGCTAAGCGTTCGCTTAGTTTTTGCATATCCATCCAGCTCAGGGTTTCTATGGCGATTGTCCAAGCATCTCTAATCAATAGTTTTCACGTATTAGAAAAGATACAGGGCTTCTAAATAAGAATTCAAAAATTGCGGACTGTAATTGCATGGTCACAGCCACATATCTTTAAAAATTATTCATCAGTCATAACCAATGTTTTAAAAATCAAGCTCCGAAAACGGAGGTGATGGGTTTGTCTAAAAAGCGAAATGACAACCAAAAAGGCAAAATGTCTGTAAGTGAAGCCGGCAGATTAGGTGGCGCAAAAGGAGGTCCACGTGTTCGGGAATTGATTGAAGAGGGAAAAGAACACGAAAACGAGTAATGCGTATAAAAAAATCTGCACACAGCACTTTATGTTACTTTTTCCTTTTCTTATTTCTGAGGAACCATAGATATGAGTCAAGTGATTAAGCGTAAAAGCACCTCTAAAACAAGAGCAGGGCAATACATGTGTTCAGAATGTGGTAAAATCTTTGAAACAAAGAAAGAAGTCGACGAACATATTCGTATGAAGCATGACATTTATCTGAGCAGAGTATAAACTCTCTAAAATCCAGTAGTTAATACATTGCTTTGCTCTTAAGAATTAAAGGATAATTTCCAGTTTTTAAATAAGTAAAGATTTTAGTCTCCCTGTACCATTGAGAGAGACTAAGGTTAAACGGGGATGGCGCGAACTCTCTTAGATTATTGCACCAGCGAACAAGCTAAACCAACTACAAAAGAAGCAACAGCGGAAGCTCAAGCCCCGTCAATTCCATCTAGCGCCAAAGTTGAAGAAATCAAACAAAAAAGGAAGCCACGAACTTTTCCACCTTTGGCCCCTGAAAACTTGCCGCCAGCCTATTTTGTTTCAGCCTCATACGATGGACGCCAAAAGAAAGCAATTATCAAACTGTATGAACCCGAATCAGGAGAACTTTATTTTTGGTATGATAATACAGGCCACAAACCGTACTGTTTAACCAACGTACAGAAATGTGATTTGGAAAAAATTGACCGCTTAGTTCATCATCAAGGGTTTGATCGTTTTGAAGTTCTAGAAAAATTTGACCCCCTAAATGACAGAAAAATTCAGGTCACAAAAATAATTGCCAACGACCCATTGGCCATTGGAGGCAGACCACAAGGCACAATAAGAGACATAATTCCCGAAGATGCCCCCAGCATTTGCAGTGTGCCAACTGAAGATCAGAGTTTGGGAGTCAAAAATAAAATATTACCAATCCTACATTTATGATCGCCAACTTTTGCCCGGAATGATATATGAAATTAAAAATGGCGATCTCGTTCCTAAAATCCTTGAAGAAGCGACAGAAAATCTAAACCAAATAAAAACCCTCTTCAAAGAATGCACTGAGGAAGAACGTAGCTACGCTGAAATGTGGGCACAACTTCTTGAATATCCAGCCCCAAAATTCCGCCGAGCCGCCATAGACATCGAGGTTTACTCACCCTTATCAACAAGGATGCCTGACGCACGGGAAGGAGCTTGCCCGGTAATTGCTGTTTCGGTTTATAGTTCGGATGGCGAAAAAAAAGTTCTGATTCTGAAGCGTGAAGGCCTGCGAGAAGGTAACCATCATTTAGCAGCAGATATAAATCTCGAATATTGCGAAACGGAAGAGGATTTGCTTAGAAAAACATTTGAAGTTCTGTATGATTACCCATTTATTTTAACTTTTAACGGTGACGACTTTGACCTACGCTACTTAACCCATCGAGCGATGAATTTGGGTTTTAGAAGAAGTGAAATTCCAATTGAGGTAGGTAAACGAGTCTGCCTTCTAAAATATGGAGTCCACATTGACTTATACAAGTTCTTTTTCAACAGGTCAGTTCAAATTTATGCTTACGGTGGACGCTACAAAGACGTTAGCTTAGATGATGTAGGCAATGCTCTACTTGGTGAGCAAAAGATTCATCTCGAAAAAACTTTTGGAGACTTAACATATTCTGAACTTGCAGCTTACTGCCTACGGGATTCAGAAATCACATACAAACTAACTAGTTTTGATAACGATTCAGCAATGAAACTAATGCTTGTCCTAGCAAGAATCGCCAGTATGCCTATGGAAGATGTAAGTCGCCAAGGCGTAAGCCGCTGGATACGCAACTTCATGCACCGCGAACACAGAAAACGAAACCTGCTTATACCAAACGCTGAAGAAATTCTTACCAAAAAAGGGAAAACGTCCACGACTGCCGTAATTAAAGGCAAAAAATACAAAGGCGCCATTGTAGTTGAACCAACACCAGGCGTTCACTTTAACGTCGCCGTCATGGACTTTCCAAGCCTATACCCTTCAATCATTAAAGTTTGGAACCTTGGCTACCAATCAATCTGATTGTCAACACCATCACTGCAAATGCCACATGATTCCTGACACGCAACATTGGGTATGCACAGAAAAACGGGCACTTGAAAGCCTACTTATCGGTTCATTCGAGATTTGCGTGTGAAATGGTACAAAAGCCGTGCAAAAGACAAAACTTTGCCGCCTGAACTTAGAAGTTGGTATAACATTACTCAAGGAGCACTTAAAAGTCATTTTAAATGCTAGTTACGGTGTTTTTGGCGCTGACAGCTTTGACCTCTACTGTCCACCTGTTGCTGAAGCAACCGCAGCTATCGGCAGATATTCAATCACCCAAATACTTAACCATGCCGAAAACAGTAGGAATCCAAGTTCTCTATGGTGACACTGACAGTCTTATTTCTTAAGAACCCATCTAAAGAACAAATTGAGGAGGTTGTCCGCTACACAGAGCATGAATTAAACATGGGCATTGACGTCGACAAAGTTTACAGGTACGCTGTGTTTAGTTCTCGCAAAAAGAATTATCTTGGAGTCTTGGAAGATGGAACAGTTGATGTGAAGGGTTTAACAGGCAAGAAAAAACATATTCCAATCTTCATTAAAGATGCTTTTAACAAAATGAAAGAGACACTTGCAAGAGTTAAAAGTCCAGCCGATTTCGAAAAAGCCCGAAAAGAAATCGCGGAAATAATTCGTGAACGCTATACACGGCTAAAACGACGGGAATGGGCTGACATTAGTGAGCTTGCATTCCATGTTGCTTTGGGTGATGAACTTTCAAGTTATACAAAAACTACTCCTCAACATGTGAAAGCTGCAAGAATTCTTCAGGAAAGCGGAAAAGAACTACATACTGGCGATTTGATCAGTTTTGTTAAAGTCATATCAGAGAACCCCGTAGTGAAACCTGTTGAGTTAACATCAAGAAACGAAGTTGATGTTGACAAATACATTGCATATTTGCAAGCCACCTTTGATCAGGTTTTTGATGCATTAGGCTTGAGTTTTGACGAAATTATTGGCTTAACAAAACTTGAAAGATTTCTTGCTTAAGTTAATACAATTCACTAAGAATAGCCAAGTATCGTGAAGAGCTGCAACTATTCCAGCCACTATTATAACTACTTGCCGCTCAGTTAAGGGACGATGATAAGTAATTAACGTGACTAAGCTTCTTTCTGTGGTCTGAAGAAAGGTTTTGTCCATCAAACTTCAACGATGCTCTTTTCTTCGTAAAGAAAACCGTTAAAAGTATTAGCGATGAATTGAAAATATAGGGTATAATTGATAACAAGCAAACTTAATTTTAAATCTGAAATTACAGCAAATGAAGCAATCGTTATTCCAATAGCAAATGACCCTGAGTTACCAACAAAAATTTTTCCGTTGTAATTGAAGTAAGCTAAAATTAGCCAGAAAAACAAAGGTCCAATCATTAGAATGTATGATGGTGAAAGAGCCATTAATCCAATAATAACTATGGCTGGGCATATTGTTTCTAACCCGTTTAATCCGCCAAGCATGTTTACGGCATTTGTAACTATCATGACAATTAGTGGAATAATTAGGTAGAAGTATGCTGATCCGAATTGAATTGTTCCAATTAACGGTATTGCTATTGATGTTCTTGCGTGTGATTGCTTGAGCGAAGGATATTAGCGGTAAAGCTGCAATTAAAGGCATGAATGCTTTGTAGCGCCATTTTAGGTCTATCCAATCGTCAAGCAATCCCATGAAGCCGCCGAAAAGAATGCATGCTGCTAAGTATAATGGAGCAGAAGCAATTGAGAGAGCGCCGGTGGGATTGTTTAAGAAATAAATAAGAAAAAGATAAACGGTTGTGAATAGGACGTAAAGAACGCCTAAACCGTTGGGAATTAAAGGTTGACCAACTTTATGCTGATCAGGAACCTTTGGAAACACGAGTCGCTTCCTTTTTTTGAAGTTTATGCCTGTTCCTGTTGTGCCTGTGGCAGCGTAGTATGCGTCCCAGTCAATCTTGTAGATAGCAACTAATGGAACTAATCCTCCGTATTGGAATGGTGATGCATCGATTCCACCTAAGTAAGCTAATGTGAAGTAGGATGGCGTTGTAGTTGTCATGTCAGGTGTAAGATTTATGCCAGCTTGACTCCACGTGTTGCAGTATTGTACTTCTGCATAGTTCATTAATTCTACTACTGTACAGTTTAATCCTTGATCATTCCATTCCCATCTTCCTGTGGTGTTACTGGGTGCGCCAAATTGGTTTTCGTTTGTCCAAGCTGTTGCTGGGTTCATGAAGCCTTCATTTATTAGTCTATCTTTAGCGTCGCCTGAAATTCTTGCCATCCAGACCCATTTGCCTTCATCTCCATATCCAGCAGGGGATGCAACGTATGAGGAGGATCCACTGCTTGATTGGCTTATTTGCAGGACAGTGAAGACCAGTATGTAACTTGACTCGCCCAGGATTATCATTGTTATTATAGGTGTTTAGCATCTGCAGTGACTGGTTTTCGTTAGCCATAAACGTGAATCCCACGTTTTCAATTTGTGTTGTGTTTTCAGTTGTGTTATCATTTAATGTTGTAACATTTCCAAGGTAAGTTAGCCAGAAGCCATAGTCCCACCATGAAACTACTACATCAGTTGAAGGAACATTTTGTTTTAGCCAACTTAGCGATTGAGTCCATGCAGTTACTGGTTGAGTAAGACCTGCGCCGCCTACTGGAAGGCTTGATGAGCTAATGGCGAGTGGCGAGAAAGCTTGGTTAACTGCGCGTGGCACTCCACCAGTCTGTGGCGAGAAAGCAAAGCTCGATATCAATATCATAAATATCAAGAATACAGCAACTCCACTGTATTCTTTGCTTACTCGGGATAGTTTACGTTTTGTTTTCGCAATTGAACGTGGATTTTCCTGAAGCAAAGTGTAAAAAGGTTTTACGATCCCTAAAATGCCTATGCCAGCAATAATGGCGAATGCAGGCGCAAAAATCGCGAGTAAACGAATCATCGAACCTGCGAAGTAAAGCGAGGTTATACCGAAAACTATGAAGAAAATGTTTCTGTTAGTCGGGTTCCTGATAACAAAGTACAATCCCAGAAGGAAGAATAATATCCCGATGCCCAATTCGATGTAGATGTTTCCCCAGGCTGAAATTTGCTGTTCCGCTACTGAACTAATGATGGGAGCAGTGGCTCTTATGAAGGGGTTTATAACTGTGTCGAATTTTCCAGCAATTCTGCCAAGATAGCCTGTAAGCGCAAGGACAATGAACCCTCCGAGAATTACAACTAAAGCTGAAACGGATAAGATAATCTTCCCTCTAGCAGATATGTTCTGCCGTAATGTTTCTGCAAGTATTAGTAAGAGAAATCCTGCTGCAACTGGTAACACCGCGTAAGTAATTAAGTAACTAAGTGAAATGTACGGAATCTTTGTTGCAATAAATAGGCCTAAACCAAAAGTTATGCTGTAACTAAGCAAAAGCCTTTGACTATATCTTCTCATTACAATCATTACGATTGTGAATAGCACGCTTAGGCCAAGAATGTAGTATGCGCCTCCCCAGCCGCCGATGAAGTAGGCTAAAGCTGCGCCAGCGCTAAGTGAGTATAGTACTGATGCGCGGATGGACCTATTGTTATCGATTGCTCTTAGAAATAGGAAGATAAACAGTACAAGACCGAGTGTGCCAACAACCTGTGTATCGAAAAAGCCTAGAGAAGTTCTTTGAACGATTGATGGTTCAAGCGCAAAGAACAATGCAGCGAATAAACCAACTGCTTTTCCGCTCATGTCTTTGCCTAAGAAGTATATTACTAGGCATGAAAGTACACCTATTACAGGCGGTATCAACGCGCAAAAAGTCATTAAATCGATGTTTGCACCAAATAGCTTGAATATGTCATAAAGTACCGCTCCTGTTATGGGTGTTGAGGGTAAAGAAGTTGCCATGTTATATCCAAATGGATACCATAATTGAGTGTTGACCCATCCTGCTCCAAGATAGGGTGAAAGCAAACCGTTAGTTACCATATGTTGAGTAATGCTGAATTGATAATATGGGTCAAATTCGTTAAGGAGTGATGTTCCTCCAGCAAGATTTTCCCACCGCAAAGGTAAAATGCGGATAACAAAGGCAAGAAAAAGTATTATCGCTAATGCTGCGACTGCAATTATTTGGCTGTGGCTTACCTGAATGCGTAGTCTACTAAATGGTGCCAAACGGTTACTAAATTTATCTTTAATTCCTTCCCCCACTTTAAGCCATCTCTCACAGTGAATTATGTTCTAAGTTACTTTTCTTAATTTATACACATTCAACGTTTATTTATGGCTTTCCAAAATGAGTTAAAATCGCTTGGCCACTACGGCATAACGAGCCTAAACCCTTTTAGCAAAAAATTAAGAAAAAAAAACTTGAGCAATGGTTATCTTTACGAAGAACTCACGCGGAGTTTTTTCTTGACGTTTCCAGTTCGCAAAGCATTTCAAAAATCAATTTTGCCGCAACAACTGCCGATACTCCTTGGTCGTAGCTTGGCACAATTTCCTGCACATCAAAACCAACCATGCGTTTATCACACAATTCACAAGCAAGATCAATCAAGTCAGTTGTGGTTATTCCTTCAGGTTCAGGATTCTGCACCGCAGGAGCAAAAGCTGGGTCAAGCACATCCATATCGACAGTTAAATACAGGTTCTCGTAGGGCAAAAGCTTCTCTTTTAATTGTTCACCAACTAAAAGCGAACCCTGCTTGAGAATCTGTTGGGAAGTGAAAAATTCAACTCCCGCTTTTTTGGCATACGCAAGTTCCTCCTTGCTTACTGAGCGGGTACCCACCTCAACAATTTTTGCTGGCTTAACTTCCTCACTTATTAACTGCATAAATGTTGTGTGAGATAATGTGGAACCTAAGAATTCGTAACGCAAATCCAAATGAGCATCAAAACTTACGACCGCCGTTTTTGCTGCTTTAACGCCTAAACCCTTTGTAACCCCAAGAGTAATCGTATGTTCTCCACCCAACGCTATAGGTATTTTACCTGCAGCCAAAATATCTTCAACTACGAGACGCGTCATGTCAACCGTTTTTGCTGCGTCGGGTGAAACATGCAAATCTCCGGCATCATAAATTGCTAAATCCTCAACATCAATGCCGCTTCGAAAACTGTAAGTTTCAATATTTAAAGAAGCCTGCCTAATCGCATTAGGTCCAAACCTTGCACCAGTCCTATACGTGCTTGTTGCATCAAAAGGTACGCCGAAAATGACATATTTTGCTTCTTCGAAGGTTTTTTGTATGCCGCTGAAAACGTTTGTTTGTGAAATATACAGGTCAAGGTAGCTCATGTTTTAAATTCCTCGATTGGGTATTCGTTAGGCTACTCTAAACTCTTTCGCTCAACCAAACCTGATAAATTACCGGGGTTGGAAGTCTTACACATTATTTATTAAGCAAGTTTCTGATAAAGCAAAACTGGAGAATCTATTGTGAAAACACAAAACAGCAAACACTCGCTAATTGTTACCCATGACGTTGATTGGCCACTGAATGGCCCTGGAGCGAAACATGTATTAGCGCGGCAGGAAAGGTTCCCATCTGAAGTGATTCGTCGAGTCAAGGAGGAAAACTTTAACCCCTATTTTGGCGTGCCCAAGATTATGGAGATTGAGAAAAAATTTGGCGTTCACTCGACCTTCTTTTTCAGACCTAGATATGACGATGGCACAGAAGTGGAAAAATACCAGGAAACTATCAGGTCGCTTTTGGCGGGTGGATGGGAAGTAGGTTTACATTCAAATGTTACAGCTTCTTTTGAGGAAGTGGTGCATGAGAAGAGTTTGCTGGAAAAAGCCTCGGGACAACCTGTTTATGGTTCAAGAGTTCACTACCTAAGAGTTTCTGAAAACACTTTCGTCAACCTTGCCCAAGCAGGAATAAAATACGATTCGTCACTCTCGTTTGACAAACAGAAAATTGACGTCAGAAATACGGGGTATTTAGTTAAGAATAGCTTAGTCGTTTTCCCAATAACGTTTATGGATGCTTTTTTATTCACTTACATGGGGCTTTCAGAAGAAACAATTGTTCCATTCATGGTTAACATTATTGATAAATTGTTCACTTCAGGCATCGAAATATTGACGTTACTATGGCATGACAATTCAGTAATGATGAAAGGTGGTAGAATGTATGGGGAATTAATCAAGCAGTTAACAGCCAAAAATGATATAACGTTTTTAAAAGGGATTGAAGCGTATGAACTAGTTCAAAAACAAACAACCACTTAATTGTTAGGTGGCATGAGCAAACATGGCAAACATATTAGTTACTGGGTCGGGTGGAACGGGTGGAATAAACTTTATTCGAGCACTGCGACTGGCGGAAAAACAGCAAAACAAAAAATTGTTTATCGTATCAACTGATCACAATCCACATTATCTAAATTTTCCAGACTCAGATGCCAAGTTTGTTTCGCCCAAACACAATGACCAAAGTTTTGTACCATTAATTCTTGAATTAGTTAAAAAATACAAGATTGATTTTTTGCATCCACATCCCAGCAGCGAAGCACGGGTAGTTTCTGAAAATTTAGCGACTTTTAAGAAAGCAAAAATTAAGACATATCTACCTAATTCAACATCAATTATGCCAGACAAACTTGAAATACATAATGCCTTAGCCAAAAATCATGTTCGAGATCCAAAAACTGTTCAAGTAAATTCTTTTGAAGACATCGATAGGGCATTTTCTGAAATTGGGCGACCGCTTTGGATCAGAGCCCGCCTTGGTGCAGGAGGAAGATTGGGATTAAAAGTGGAATCGCCAGAGCAGGCCAAACTTTGGGTACAACTAAATGTGGTCCAGCATCGAGCCACAGTCGCTGATTTTGTTATTCAAGAGTATTTGCCGGGAAGAGATTTGGCGTTTGACTCCTTGTGGTTCAAGGGGCAACTTGTAACCTCTTATTGCAGGGAAAGAATGGAGTATTTTCTTAAGCACATTTCACTTTCCGGGATCACAGGCACCCCGACCATTGCAAGAACCTTGATTGATGAAAAAATTAACCAAGTAGGAATGGAAGCGGTGAAAGCTTTAGATTCCAAGCCTCACGGTTTTTTTTCAACAGACATAAAAGAGGATGCATTGGGCAACTGTGTAGTCACCGAGGTGGATGGGAAATGGCACACGACAGCGCCGCTTTGGGGCTATGCTTTTGCAAAAGCACTCAACAAGCCTGAGCTAAATCTAACCTACCAATACCTTGCGTTGGCATTGAACGAAAAATCAGAAGCCAATTTGCCAACCTATAACTTGTTCCCTGAAAACTATTATTTAGTCCGCCAACTGGACGCGGGAGTAATTCTTGAGCATGATGGTAAACCATGGAGAATAATATAGTAGATAAAACACAGAAAGTCAAAGTGGTTGCTCTTGACTTTGACGGAGTAATTACATGTTTAGACGTTGACTGGGAATTAGCCATACGCCAAGCATCTGCCTTAGTAGGTTACGATATAAAAAGCCTAATTTTATTCTACGAAAACAATTTTGATACTGCAAATTTTAAAAAAGTAAGTACAGAAATTGAGAAACTGGAACTCGAAGCGCTCAAGAAAGCGCATCTTCTGCCCTGCGTTAAAGAAGTTCTTCAAAAGCTTTCAGAAGAACACCTTGATATCTACATTGTTTCCTTACAAAGTTACCGAGTGATAAAAGAGTTCCTTGACCAACACGAGCTTACCAACTACTTTAAGGGAATCATAACAAGGGAAAATTGCCCAGGCAAAAAAGCCCAAGTTGAATGTATTTCAAAAGAAATGGGTTATTTTCCCAGTCAGATTTTGCTTATCGATGATAACAGGAGGAACATAAGTCTCTGTAGAGAGCTTGGTGTGGCTTGCTTTCATTTTCCAGGGAAACAGAATCCGAAAAATGCAAAGAAAACGTGGGATAAAGCCTTAGAATTACTAAAATAAATTAACATGTGGTTAGTCGAAACAGAAACATACCCTAATAGATGAACCTGTCAACCAAGATACATTAAATTTATTAATTCATGCTCTACTGCATAGGGTAAAGGCGAGCACTAGTGACCTTAGCAACTAAACTAAAAAGTTTCAGCCGAATAGAATTAGCATCAATCGCTTACTACGCAGTATCAGGAATAATTCTTTTGGTATCCTTGTTCTTAACTAGTTTTGCGCCTCAGCTTGGGCTGCTTGGTATTGTAAGCTTGATAGTTGCTTATGGTCTCTTTACAAAACGAGGTTGGGCACCATGGCTATTATTCATATTGTTTGTTGCGGCAACAATATTTTCAATCTACACTCTATATGCTGGAGGTTTCAGCAATACTTTAGTAGCAATAAGTATGATTGTTTACGCAGTGCTTACATGGGTATTTGCGTTTTATGTTTTGTTGAAGAAAAAAACCCCTTAAACTTTACCAGCATTGCGGAAAAGCACAACAGCTACCTCTTGGTTTACATCCACAAACTGTTCATTTTCAGGAATCTCAACAAAACCATCAGCCTTAGCTAAAGTAGTAATTGCGCCCGAAGCGCCCGATTCCACTGGTTCAGCAATTAAACGGCATTCTTTGTCGAATTCTAACTTAACCATAACAAAGGTTCGTCTGCCTTTAGCACTAAACATCCTTGATCCAGCAAAAGCCCTAATCATCTTCATTCCAATTACAGGTCTGCCGCCTAAGCGCTGAATCAAGGGCCTAGCAAGCAAATAGAAAATCAGTAAAGCTGATGTTGGATGACCAGGCAAAGAAAAAATTGGTTTATCGCCTACAAACCCGACAGTTGTGGGTTTGCCAGGTTTGACGGCAATGCCATAAACAACTATTCCAGGCTTACCAAGGGAATCAACAATTTGGGGAGTATAGTCTCGTGGACCAACCGAAACGCCGCCAGAAGTAATCAGCATATCAGCAGATGCCAAAGCAGTCTGCATAGCCTTCGACAAAGCTGCTTTATCGTCGGGAATAACTCCGAAGTAAACGGGTTTACCGCCGCTTTCGATTACGGCTATGCATATGCTGTAAGCGTTTATATCATAGATTTTTCCGACAGGCAAAGGCTTACCTGGTTCAGTTATTTCTCCACCTGTAGACAAAACCGCAACTATCGGAGATTTTTAAAACTTTAACTTTGCTCAATCCTAAAGCTGCTAAAACACCAATCTCTGAGGAACCCAGAACTTGGCCTTTTTTAAACACAGTTGCATCTCTTTTTATGTCGGAACCTTTTTTCATGACATTCTCCTGAGTTGTAGCGGGGCTAAAAATATGCAGTTCGTCTCCTTCTCTTTCGGTGTCTTCAATCATAACTACTGCGTCTGCACCCTCAGGAATAGGTGCACCGGTTACAATTTCAACCGCTTCGCCTTTAGTTAAAATCACATTTGGTTGCTCGCCAATGTTAACGATTCCTGAGACTTGAAGTGTTGCAGGTTGGTTTTCGTCTGCTCCAACCGTGTCATTGGCTTTTACAGCGTATCCGTCAACGGTTGAACGGTTAAACGGCGGAATATCAAGAGTTGAAACTATATCTTCGTTGAGTACACGATTGTAAGCTTCAAGCAGCATCGCTTCTTCTTCACCCAAAAATACAGGTTTAAAGTGTGTTTGAATTGCTCTTTGGGCTTCATCAAACGTCATAAGTTTTCTAAACATTAAGCTTCAAGCTCCAAACCACCAAACATCTGAACAATTACTGTGTTCACCTTCAGTTACGCCTTCCCGATTTTCAGGAACAACCACAAACCCGTTGCTCTGCGTCATTGTAGATATTGACCCTGAACCTTTTGCGCTAACTGGGTTCAGCAATAAATTCGTCGTTTTTTAAGGTCACTCTGACTCGAACATATGTCTTTCTTCCAAGAACACTAGCAACTCTTCTTGACAAAACCGCCTTCATCATCGGTCTCGGCTCTGTTTTGCTCATTCCAAGCAGCCTACAAACCATCGCTCTGCCGAATACTTCAAAACCAATAACTGAAGCAACAGGGTTGCCTGACAAAATCAAAACGGGTTTGTCGTTCAACACTGCAACGGCGGTAGGCATTGCTGGACGCAACGCTACACCATGAACAATTACGCCGGGTTTCCCCAAGCTTATTGACGGCGTCAGGCACCAAGTCTAATCCTCCCACGCTTGTACCGCCTGTGGTGATTATCGCATCTTGGGTTTCAAGGGCTTTTTTGATTTTTTCTGAGATTTCATCCATGTTGTCTTTTGCAATGCCAAGATCGGTTGTTTCTGCCCCTAGTTCGCTGCAAACAGCTGAAATCATGATTTTGTTGGAATCATAAATTAGGTTTCCAGAAAGCGCAGTCCCTATTTCAGCAAGCTCATTTCCCGTGGCTAAAATACCAATTTTGGGTTTCGCGGCAACTTTCAGTTGGCTGTATCCTAACGCAGCGGCTAACCCTATATGATAGGGAGTTAAGCGAATGCCGGCTTCGGCAACGAGGTTACCTTTTTTGATATCTTCACCCATCTTAGAAACATTCGCGTTTAATGGAAGCTGACTCCAAACTTTAAGCTGACCATCCTGCCTTTCGGTGTACTCAAGCATCACAACAGCATCCGCGCCTGTGGGGATGGGATTTCCTGTCCAAATTGGCTTAGCTTGCTTATCAGCTAATTCCTGGTTTTCAGTTAATCGTAATGCTATTGGTTTAGACTGGGAAGCACCAAAAGTGTCAGCTGATTTTAATGCGTATCCGTCCATCGCTGACTTGTCAAACCTTGGCAAAGCTTCCTTAGCAACTAATTCCACGGCTAAAACACGTCTTAATGCGTTCGGTAAAGAGACCACTTCCGTTAGAGGCTTACCGATTTTCAATATACTAAGCCATTTTTCTAAAGCTTCGTCAGTTAAAGTTAGTTTTTGGAATCCCTGCAGTTTAACCAAAATGGTCCCAGTATTGCACTAGCCACTTATTGTAAAAAACATATCGAAATAAAAAAACGCTACTATGATCTAGTCTCGTAAACTATTACAGAATCAACTTTTATCTGCATAACTAAATCATGCCCTTCAACGATTTTTCTCAGTGAACTCATACTTTCCTTTGTGATATTAGCTTTAATGTTAATGTGGTATCCTTTGTATAACGGATACATCGCTTTTTGTGGTATCAAAGTGATGGTTGCTCCATCTAAACTTGGGCACCTGTCTACAATTTCTCTTAGCAAGACGGCAATTTCAGCAAATTTCATAACAGTATCACTAGATACATTATTTTTACGAACTCTTACTATAATTCTTTTTCTAATGATTTACCGTTTTTCAAGAACAAATTCTAAATTAATTCTGAAGTCAGGTCTGTTCCTTAACAGGTTTCGATCGGAAATTGAATTATTTTCTGTTTGTGTCAGCTGTCATTTTTTTCAAAAAGTCTTTTATCTCTTCCAGCTGACCATAAACTACTAAGCGCCCGTCATTCTGCTTGTTAACCGAAAGATTACTTTCTTTAGCTATCTGCGCTATTCTTTGACTAGTAAGATTACTTGTTGGCTCCACTCTGACCCATTTTTGATCCCGAGGAACACCTGTGACAAATTTGTTTTCTTCAGGTTTAGCTTCAAATGTCTCTACATAAGCATCTTCCAAACGCCTAAGCCACAAATCAACAATCTCAGACCCAAAGCTTTTTTGTGCTTCACTAACAAGATACGATTCAATGGTTCCAAGATATTCATCCAATTTTTGCGATACATAGCCAGTACTGCCGGGGGATTCCGAAATTTTGATCATAAGTTTGGCGCTTCTTAAATCATTAATAACGTTAGGTGGTATCGTGACGCCTTTTTTCTTAAGCTCTAACATCAGGTTCTCAAGAATTTTCCAAGTGGCAATATGACTCATTGTTTTACCCTGCATATACAATTCGGCGTCATGGCTATAAAATTTGGTTTGGAAAAGAATAAATCACCTTATATCGCTGATTTGATAGATAAAACAGATTCTCTGCCACAAGACAGACACATAGCAGTTACGTGTTCGGTAGGCAACCGTACTAGCATCGCGGTAAGCATTCTAGAAAAGGCAGGGTTCAAAAACGTTTGCAACTTTTTGGGCGGCATGACGGCTCGGAAAAACCTCGGTTACCCAACACAAAAATTCAGTCTAGTTATCCAGTAAGAATACACATGCAATTTATCCACTAACACTTTTTTTTAGAAAAGCGCATATGTGATCGTTTTCTATGCAACGTGTTCCAGTTGCATCTCTGAATTGGAATTCCCGTTTCTTAAGCGAATTGCCTTTTGGGAAATCAACATAAGCATAATATTTTTTCGAGGGAATAATAAGCCTCAAGCTGGTAAATTCTCGACTTTTTGAAATGCCAGTTTGCTCAATATTGTAAGCTATTGAGTCGGGTCTTAATTCTGTTTCTAAACGTTTGAGTTCTTATCACTTGCTCAAACGAACTAGCCTGTCACTCAAAATTTTTTCGCAATTACTCTTCTTTGGCTTCTTTCATACCCATTGCCATTCTGCTGGCTTTATCCTTGGGCTCTAACAATTCATTAACAAGGTTAAATTGACGTTTGTAAATGTGGCAGTTTTTGGAGTGAAAAATTAACTTGCCTGTTTTTAACCCAAGATTTGTTCGCTCATTGATTTCAGAAACAAAAGCTTCATTGAACATCTGCAACCCTGCAATGTTGGCAGGCAAACCTGCATATGCATCCCATGAGCGGAAATAACATGTTAGATGCATTTGGTTTTCAAGAATTTCTGAGTCGATTAAGCTTAGGCATGGCGGTTCATGCTTCTCTTTTGTTTTTGGATTAATCTTGTAAATATCATCAGGCAACCTAACGACCATCGTAACTTGTCTATCTCGCTGTTCTTTGACATAATTTTTTATTGCTTCCTCAACCTGATCAACGGGTTCACGAAGCCTGCTGCCGTAAGTGTAAATCTCATCTTGCTTCCCTTCGCCACACCACAAATAAGTTAACGCATACCATTGAACATATTTCATGTCGCATGGAGCTTTGTCGCTGACTAAGGGGCGGTTTTCTGGATGGTTTATTTCCAGCGTTAAGTTAAGTTTTTTTGTCTCTGTTTCCTCTGAACCGTAACCTACCCGGAAAGCGTCACCTTCATTCCAAATGCTGTTTAAGGCTTTAAACCATGCATCAGGGCAATCGAATGCAGTAATCTTAACATGCTTCATGCTGATCTACAAGTCATTGTTGCTTTGCTCGATTTAATTGTTTTTCCTATCCATTTTGACTATTGTCAATTACATGAACTATTGTCATAAGTTTAATCAAAGGAGTTTCAAATAGTTGATTTTGAAGAATGTGAAAATCTTGTGCGATGTCATGTTAGGAATAACTATTCGTGCACAAGCTAAAATTGAGCAGATACCAAAATATATGGAAACACTCGATGATGAAGATTCAGCAATAGACACAGAAGCGACAAGAATAAGCTTCAATGCAATACTAAATCTGATGGAGAAAAATGGTTTAATCTGAAGAACTTTTGACGGCATGATCCTTACGATAAAGGAATTTCAAGAAAAACAGATAAAAAATGACTTGCCCTAATTAGTAAAACCATTAACTATCAAGTATTCACTTGAACCAGAAGTTTACTCAAACCCGTTTTAAAACTAAATAAAAGAAAAGAAATTTGGGTTTAGTAGGGCATTCCGCCGCCCATTCCGCCCATGCCACCCATTCCTCCCATTCCGCCTGGGGGCATCTGTGGCATTTTGCCGCCGCCTTTAACGCTTATCAAGTCGTCGATTTTCAATATCATGTTTGCTGCTTCTGTAGCTGATTTAATGACTTGTTGCTTGACGCGAAGTGGCTCAATAACAAGGAGGTCACGCATGTTTTTGATTTTTCCCGTTGAGACTTCTATTCCAAAGTATTGACTATCAGGTTTATTGTGTTGTTCTCTAAGTGCTACCATTATGTCAATAGGGTCTAAACCGGCATTCTCTGCTAACGTTAGTGGGATTGCTTCAATTGCATCAGCAAATGCTTCAACGGCAAGCTGCTCTCGTCCGCCGACTTTGACTGCATAAGCACGAAGACCTTTGGATATTTCTGCTTCTGGTGCGCCGCCGCCTGCAACAATTTTTCCGTCTTCAATTGCATTACGTACAACGCATAAACCATCGTGTAATGAGCGTTCTGCTTCATCTATAACTTGGTTTGATGCGCCTCTGATAACGATGGTTACAGCTTTTGGATTTTTGGCTTCTCGTACATATAGAAGTTTGTCGTCACCGATTTTTACTTCTTCAACACGTTTAGCCTTGCCAAGAACCTCAGCTCTAATGTCTTTTACGCTTGCAACTATTTGTGCGCCTGTGGCTTTGGACAGTTTTTCTATATCGCTGCTGCTTACGCTTTTAACAGCTAACACTCCAGCTTTACCCAGAAAATGAAGCGCCATGTCATCAATGCCTTTTTCACAAAACACAACGTTAGCGCCTGCTTTTGTAACGGAAGTAACCATTTCCTTGAGCATGCGTTCTTCCTCGTCAAGGAAAAGCTGCATTTGATTTGGACTTTCAATGTTTATTTTAGCGTCAAATTCAGTTTTTTCAATTTCCATCTTTGCATTTAACAATACGATTTTAGCGCCTTCGATGATTTTTGGCATTTGTGAGCTTGCAATTTCCTTGTCTATGACCATGCCTTTGACAAGTTCTGTTTCATCTAAGCTTTTGCCGTGCTTCTTTACGACTTTTATTAAGTCAATGTCTGCTACATTTTTGCCATCTATTTTTTCTGTAACTTGTTTTACGGCTTCAACAATGATTTTTGCGAAGTGATCTTCGGCAACATTAATGCCTTTGCTGGATAGTGATGTGATTGCGATATCTCTTAGAGTTTTGTCATCGTCAATTGAAATGGGAATGGCAATTTTATCTAAAATTTCTTGAGCTTTCTCACTTGCCTTCTTAAAACCTTCAATTATCACAGTTGGATGAACATTTTTGTCAACCAAACTTTCAGCTTTTGATAGCAATTCACCTGACAAAATCACTGCAGTTGTTGTTCCGTCGCCAACTTCGTTGTCTTGAGCTTTTGCAACTTCGACAAGCATTTTACCTGCTGGATGTTGAATGTCAAGCTCTTTCATTATTGTTGCGCCATCATTAGTTATTGCAACGTCGCCCATGCTGTTAACAAGCATTTTATCCATACCGCATGGACCTAGCGTACTTTTAACGGATTCAGCAACTACTTTTGCCGCCATGATGTTGTTTTTTAGCGCTTCGCGACCGCTATTTCTGTTTGTACCTTCTTTTAATACTAGAACTGGAATGTTTCCTCCACCTTGAGACATAATTTCACCTATGTTTTATTTTTGAATAATAACCGAATTCAACAATCATATATTTAAATATAAATTTTTCTCACAATCAATCTAATAGCTACCTTGCGTATAATCCAACATGATAAAAAGATGAAAAGTATTCTGAGCAATTTAGCTTTCTGTTTCGCCCTTTTCTTTTCGGGTTTTGTTAGTTGTTGCTGCCGCAATACGTTCGGCTTCTTCTTCAGATGCTCCTCGCTTAAGCTCTGACTCTTTAATATGTTCGTATTGACGCTTGCGTTTTTCACTGTCGACGCCTCTTGGAGGCAACCAATCGCCACCCTAAATTTATTCAATAAAGAGACCGTTAACCATTTTTTATAAAACGGGTCAAAAAATGGATGATCACCGAGCCATTTCTCTACAGGACTCAGAGCAACGCTTACATACATTCGCGCATTCTTTCATAAAGCTATCATCAAATCTTTCACAAGTATCGGCACACTCATCACATATGTCCGCGGTTATTCCGCATGTTTGTGGGTAATAGGGTGAATTTCTAATCATAAAATCGGCGTTTGTATTGCACATTCTAGCGCAGTCCATTAAGAGATTCAGATGCTCTTTTTCAGCGTGTTTTCCACCCATAGTTAAGCAACGAGTTATGGTTTCTGTGCATGTTTGATAGCAATCAAGGGAATCTTTTAAGCATTCTCGGACTTCGTCGCTAGTAATGACTTCTGCACCTTGAACTCTTTCCAGGTCCTCCATTGTCCCAGATATTTTGCCAGCGATTGGCGATTGGTTTTCACTAGACCATTGTTCATCGTCTTCATCAGGGGTTTCCTCTAAAGTTTCGCCAGTATAGCCCTGATCATCCACAATCCGCATATCCCTGGCTTCGGCCTCTCCGATAACAGGGCTTGTTTTCTCAAAATCTTTTGAGCCATGTTCATAATCTCTTGCCATTCCTTCACCTCCTAAATAATCCTCTAATATGATAATTTTCCTCATGGAAAAAATCGTTTTTTATAATAATCACTTAACGTTAACTTATTTCAGCGAAATTATCTACTGATATTAGTTTCCAAATATTCTGCATTAGCGCTTACTATTCTTACTATTAATGCTAGATTGACCAAAATTTAAGAATATGTGACTGTTATTCAACTGCAACAGATGTTAAGTTAACACTAATATAAAAAGGAAAAGTTGCCAATAAGGCATGACTTTAAGCATCAATGGTTTTTTTCCAAATGTAATAGCTATTTTTTGGGAAGCAACTCGTTAAGCTCATAGCTTGCCGCACATAGTACACTGTCAGCGCCACCGTAGTAAACGATAACTTGATCGTCTAACTGCACGTTTCCGCAGCTGAAAACAACGTTAGGTACATCACCAACACATTCATAACTTTCGCATGGTGTAAGTATGGGTTTGTCTGAGCGGTAAAGTATTTTTTCTGGGTTATTTTTGTCAAGTAAAGCTGCACCAAGCGAGTAATGTTTCTCGTGGTCAACGCCGTGGTAGATAAATAAGTAGCCCTCGTTAAGCTCTAAGGGTGTTCCCGCTGCGCCAATTTTTAGGCTGTCCCACATTTTATCTCTTGGTTCCATTATAGATTTGAACCCATGCCATTTCTTCAGGTCTTCAGAGTAAGCAACGCAAATGCTTGGTTCAATGCGATGGAACATTACGTATTTACCGTCAACTTTGCCAGGTAAAATAACTGCGTCTTTGTTTCGAACTCCTGGAAAAGGCAAAATCCGCTCTTTCCAGTTCCAGCTGCGATTAAGAAAATCTTTCAGGTTAATTGAAGTTAACGAGATTTGATAAATCACTGGATAGTCATGGTTTCGGTAAGCGGTATAAGCCATTAAACATTGGTCGCCGATGATGGTTAAGCGTGGATCTTCACAACCGTCTCTTTCAGCATGGTTACTTGGATTGAAAATCGGCGTGTCGAACCGCTCATTAATATTGAAGCCGTCGACTGATGTGGCGTATCCGAGTCTTGAGATGTTGTCGTTGCCCATTGCACGATACACAATATGTACTAATCCGTTGCCATAAACTGCTGCTGCATTAAATACAGACTGCGATTCCCAAGTATTGGTTTTTATAGGTTCCAATATGGGATTACGTTCAAACCTCTTCACTAAATTTCCCCCTCTCCCTCTGAAAAAATCAGTGATCATGGTAACATATAAACCTCATGGAAAAGTATGTTAAAAAACGTCTTTGTGACTGTCACTATGCAATCACATGAGCTTAAAGACAGCCAAACCTCAATTATATACGTGATTCTTTCTTGGCAAAATATATTCTGGGCACCCCCTCATTGACCAGTGTTAAGGAAGTTGCCTACGTAAGCACTTTTCCGCCAAGAAAATGTGGAATAGCAACCTTCACCGCCGACTTAGTTAATTCAATCAGTCAATTAAACAAGTTGAAAGACCAGAGGGTTATTTCTATTGATGGACGACGGCTTTTCAAACCCGTTTACGGCGGTGTGCAGCATAAGATTGGCCGCGATTATATTGAAGATTACATTTTAATGGCTGATTTTCTAAATCACTCAGCCGTTGACGTAGTTAATATTCAACATGAATTTGGGATTTTTGGAGGAGAATCAGGCGATTATATCTGCAGTTTCCTCAAGAAACTGAAAAAACCAGTTTCAACAACACTCCACACTGTTCTCCCTAATTTTGAGCCCAAAACCAAAGAAGTTTTTGATCAGATTGTTGACCAAAGCTCAGCCATCGTCGTTTTAAATAAAACTACACTGGAACTAGTTAAGAAATATGGCGTTGCCGAGAAAAAAATAAAAATGATTCCCCATGGCTGCCCCGATGTCCCATTGATTCCTAGCTCTAAAGTCAAGCCTATTTTTGGGTTAAAGGACAAGATTGTTTTATCAACTTTTGGTCTATTAAGCAAAGGCAAAGGAATAGAGTATGCTATTGCCGCTCTTCCAGAAATAATCAGAAAAGAACCCCGAATTGTTTACTATGTTCTTGGCGTTACTCATCCTCAAGTTAAAAAAACAGATGGCGAAGCCTACCGAAACATGCTGATGCGAATGGTTAAGAATCTTGGACTTCGTAGACCATGTGAAATTTCTTAACCGTTTCCTCTCTAAGCCTGAATTAATAAACTATTTACAGGCGACGGACGTATATATTACACCTTATCTTTCGCCAAACCAAGTTAGCAGCGGAACATTGTCATACGCATTGGGTGCAGGAAAAGCTGTAGTCTCTACCCCTTATCTGCATGCTAAAGAGGCCTTAGGTGAAGGACGGGGAGTCTTTTGTAATTTTAACGATTCAGAATCCATAACTGACAAGGTATCAGAAATAATTGAAAACAAACCTCTAAGAAAATCCTTAGAGCACAAAGCCTATAGATACAGCAGAAAGTTTACTTGGCCCTTAGTTGCTAAAAAATATCTTGCACTATTTGATGAGTTAACTAAACAATCGATGAAGGAGGAATTTTCATCCAACTACCTCCTATAAAAATGGATTATTTGATAAGTTTAAGTGATGACACAGGGGTTTTTCAACATGCCAAATTTTGCATTCCCAAGAGAAGCTGAAGGCTATACAACAGATGATAACGCACGCGCCTTAATTGCCGCCACAAGATATTACCGTTTAAAAAAAGATACTCGAATGGAGTCGTTGGCAAATGTTTACTTGGCGTTTCTTAATCATATGCAGAAAACTGAAGGCAGCTTTCCATAACTACTTAGGTTACGACCGAAGCTATCTAGATGTTGACGGTTCAGAAGATTGTATCGGTCGCTCTCTTTGGGCCTGCGGCTATGTAATTAACTCTAATTTACCTAGATATGTTAGGATGGTGGCAAGGGATATTTTTGATAAGGCTTTGCCGTGGGTTTGGAAATCAACGTGGCTAAGATTTTATGCGTCCACAATTTTTGGACTTTCAGAATATTATCAAGTATACCAACATAGTGACGTAAAAAAAAACATCGAAAAGTTAGCTGAAAGTATCGTTCAGCACTACCGAGATGAAACTAAGGCCTGATTGGCAATGGTTTGAGCCCTGGTTAACTTATGATAACGCAAGATTACCCCAAGCTTTGTTCCAAGCCTACGATGCAATCGGTGAACAAAAATACTTAGATGTGGCTAAGGAATCACTGGATTTTATCACTAAAACTCAAATTGTAGATGATGTTTTTTTGCCAGTAGGAAATGACGGCTGGTACAAACGAGGGGAAAACAGACCCTTTTATGATCAGCAACCTCTAGAAGCTGATGCATTAGTGGAAGCGGCTGTTGAGGGTTTCTATGCCACGAAAGACAAAAAATATTTGCAAATTGCTAACGTAGCATTTGAATGGTATTTGGGTAGAAATAGCCGAAAAGTAATGATGTATAATCAAGAGACCGGCGGATGCTTTGATGGTTTAGCTCCTGAAAGAGTAAATATGAACCAAGGGGCGGAATCATCCATTTCGTATCTATTAGCACGATTGAAACTTGAAGAGTTAAGAAGAGGAGTTTGGAAACAAAAAAGAAAGTGACCGTTTTTATTAAAATTAACTTTTTACGGGATGAAAAAATGTGTGAACCGATGCTTAAGGTACGAGATATCATGTGCAAAAAAGTTGTTACTGCAAAGGAGGACACCCTGATACAAGATGCGGTTACGCTATTAAACGAGAGGCATGTTGGGTCAATTGTTATCGTTGATGACGAGCAAAAATGCATTGGTATATTTACTGAGCGGGACGCAATCCGTATTTTTGCCCAAAAATTTCCTCTTGATCAACCTTTGAGTAAAGTAATGAGCAGGCATGTAGTTACAATATCCCTTGAAGCATCTTATGATGAAGCAAAAAGCCTAATGCTCTCTCATCACATACGGCATTTGCCAGTTACAGATCAAACTGGAAAGTTAATTGGTCTTTTTTCGATAAGAGCGTTCTTAGACGAGATCCACGGAGTAAAAACACCTCTACCAAGCTCTACTTAGGAACTTTTTTATGGAACGCTTTTCTGATAACCCCATTTTGCGTCCAATTGAGGATCATTCTTGGGAGTCAAGAGAAGTTTTCAATTCAGCGGCAATTTACCTTGACGATAAAGTGCATCTTCTTTACAGAGCAATAGGAAACGACAATATTTCAAGACTTGGCTACGCAACCTCACTGGATGGCTATACCATAAAAGAACGTTTTGAACAGCCAATTTTTGAACCAGCAAATGACAGCGAAAAAGATGGCTGTGAAGACCCCCGGTTAAGCGAAGCAGATGGACAACTTGTGATGACTTACACTGCCCTTAAGGAGTATGACCACTTGCAAGTTTACCAAGTTGCATTAACAACCATTTCGGAAAAAGATTTTTCGAATAGAAATTGGAATTGGGGACCACGTAAGCTACCTTTTCCAGGTATTCGCAATAAAAACGCCGTTGTTTTTCCTGAAAAAATTAAGGGCAGATACGTTATGCTTCATCGCATCGACCCAGATCTTTGCATTGCATACTCTGACGACCTGAATAGATGGTGCGACATAATGTCGGTTATGAAACCCAGGGCAGATAATTGGGATAACTGGAAAATTGGAGTGGCTGGTACACCGATGAAAATCAATGAGGGATGGTTAGTTCTTTACCATGGGTTAAACGTTGATAGGATGTATTCTTTAGGTATCGTCCTGTTAGATAAGGAGAATCCTGATCAAGTACTTTATCGCTCAAAAGAGCATATATTGGCTCCGAAAGAAGATTATGAACGCTTTGGCAAAGTACCAAACGTTGTTTTCAGCTGCGGAAACGTAATTATTGATGACAAACTTTTTGTTTACTATGGCGGCGCCGATAACGTTCTCTGCGTCGCCACAATGAAAATGGATGAACTATTAGCCCTGATTCACCGATGAAAAGTCTATTCCGCTTTGATTATATGATAGCCTGATGCTTTTCGAAGCCTATTCATGACTGCTAGACCCATTTCTTC
This sequence comes from Candidatus Bathyarchaeota archaeon, assembly GCA_963798135.1. GTDB lineage: Archaea > Thermoproteota > Bathyarchaeia > Bathyarchaeales > Bathycorpusculaceae > Bathycorpusculum. The sequence goes on from CAWCSI010000002.1 coordinate 346,252, forward strand.
AGAAGGTACCCCTTCAGCAAGTATGATATCAACATTTTCTGCGTCAATTTCCCTCAGTAACCGGAAAAGGTTTTGAGCAACTATTGCCAAATTGAAACGGCTGCCAAGACTTCTGACTACATCTGTCTGGTAACACACTTTGGTTTCGTCGGTGGCTAAAATACCTACTTTTAAGTTTTCAAGGGAGTATTTTTCAGCTAATTCTTTTATTTTGCTTGTTACTGCAGAAACTGTCCCTTCGACCAGAATGACTTCGGCTTTTGGCGCATAATGCCTATGTTTCATACCAGGCGACCGCATGTTTTCGAGTGTCAACTCTTTTTCTGCTTCAACAAAAGGATGGAGTTGCACTTTGTCAAGAACTTTTTTTAATGATTCAAATGTTGTTCCGCCTGGACGAAGAACCATTGGAGGATCAACACTTAAGTCTAAGACAGTGGATTCGACCCCTATAGTTGCAGGTCCCCCATCAAGGATGGCGTCTATCCTTCCGTTGAGGTCTTCATAAACATGGTGAGCGGTTGTTGGGCTGGGTTTGCCTGCGAGATTTGCGCTTGGAGCAGCGATGGGGCAACCGCTTTGTTTGATTAATGCCAAAGCTACTTTGTGTTTCGGCATTCGAATGGCAACAGTATCTAAACCCGCAACCGTCACATTTGGAACTATGCTTGAACGCTTGAAGACTAGAGTTAATGGTCCAGGCCAAAACCTCTGCATAATCAACTCAGCCTTTTCAGACACTTCTTTCGTAAGCTTATATACCTCTTCTACATCTGCGATGTGCACAATTGGCGGATTATCTAAAGGTCTTTTTTTAGCTTCGAAAAGCGCTAAAACCGCAGCCGCATTGAGAGCATCTGCGCCCAAACCGTAAACGGTTTCAGTTGGAAAAGCTACCAAACCACCTTCTTGGATTATTCGTGCCGCCGTCTCTATTTTTGATAGATCCGGTTTTTGTGAGTTAACTTTTAAGAGGAGTGTTTGTTTCATTGGCTTTTGCCTTTTTAGTTCAAGCACTACTGATGTTTCTACTTGCCGTTCAGGAATGTTCCAATACCTTTTGAGAAGTCCATTCTTCTTCTCAGTCTTAAGCAGTTCAAACCCATGTTTCTGGTAGAATTTTAATGCCCATTCTGCTGCTTCCCAAGTTCCTACATAAATCTTGGGTGTTTCAGCTAAATCAAGCAGATGTTTGAGTAGTTTTTCGCCTAGCCCTGTTCGCTGATGACTTGTCATCACGTAGGCATGTCTGATTAATGTAACATCGTTAACCCGTTGAATCCCCATCACAGCAATCAAAAGTTTGTTTTTTTTCAAGCCATAGAATTGTAGGCCGCTTCGAATTTCAGCTTTAAGCTCTTCCGCTGGCATGTAAGGAATTTTCCACCGGTCAACCGGGATTTTTCCTTTGTACACAACTGCAGCGTCATTTATTACCATCAGAATGTTTTGGAAATCGGCGTTTGTTAATTTACAAATCATGTAGATTGTCACGGTTTAGTTCCACGTGAAATGGCTAATTTTTAAATGGCGGTTGGTTCTTTTTGGCTTTCAGATTTGATAAGTTTGTCAAGCAGGTGCATGAAGAATTCTTGTGCTTGTATCTCACTGATTTTATCTAAGTAAACAGAAACCATGGCGATTTTTCCTTTCTTCGAAGCAACATATTCAGCAAACATTCTTGCTGAAATCATATTTTTATCGCCTAAAAGCACTGAAGAAGTGGCCGCTCCAATAGTATCTTTGGCTTTGGGAACGGCAATTGCCAAGGTTCCGAGTTTGTCTTCTCTTTCGCTAAGCATTATCATGCATGAGTTTTTGGCTTCAATATAAACTGCTAGAAAATGCATGTCTTGTTCTTGTAATTCTTCTTTTACGACTTTGGCACGTTCCATAAGCTTTTTCCTTCAAAGTTGGTATGTTTAGACAGCTTAAAAAGACTTCATAACACATTTGCATAAAAAACCGTAAAGCAAAAGAGCTACTTGCGCCAACTTTTGGTTTAACGAAACCTAAGTAAAAGCTCGGACGTTATAGATCGGAATGAACTTAAAAAATAAGTGTATCTTGGCAGTTAGCATTATAAGTTTAATTTTAGTTTTAAGTTTAATAGTGGTTCTTTCGGAAAGCCGAGCAAGCAACAGCGTTAACGATCAATTAACTCGTGTCGCATGCCTCGGAGACAGCATCACCAACATGACTGGGTACCCAGCTGATCTGCAAGCGCTTCTTGGCAAAAATTCAACCGTAGGCAACTTTGGATTTAATGGAGCTGCAGTAAATTTCTATTCTGACAGAACATATTTTTTTAGCGATTCATACCGTTACGCGCGGAATTTTCAGCCCACTACCGTTATTATAATGCTTGGAACAAACGATGCCAGAAATAATCTTGATGGCCAAATTAACAATTTCACTAGCAATTATGAATTCATGCTTGAACACATCATAAATGGAACCAAACCGTTTAGTGGTCAACCACACATTTTTTTGGTTATACCTCCGCCAATTTTTGAAAATAACCTTAACTTAACTAGCACCATCTACACTCAAGAAATAATCCCCCGCATAGAACAAGTAGCAAATTCAACTGGTTTACCTCTTATTGATGTTTACTCGCCTTTAGTCAATCATCCCGAGTATTTTCCAGATGGTGTTCATCCAAACAGCGTAGGTGCACAAATTATTGCAAACGCAGTTTACACCGCAATAACTTCATCAAAATAAGCTCTTTTTATCTAACCAATCAGTTTTTCTAAAATGGGAACTTTTCGCATTAACAAAACTAACCCTAGTGTAATGAAAAGAGTCAGAACCGCGATTAATGGAATTTCAATAACTGGATTTAGTGTTGTCACGCTTAATGTGAAGCCAAAGAAGCCTCGCTCAAAAGACTCTAAAATTATTACGTGAAATAGGAAAATAGGCAGGGTGTTTGTGCTTATTGCTCGAATAAGGCGGCCAAAAGTTTTGTGGTTGCTTCCCGGCCAATCTGCTCGAAACTTGATTAGAATCAAGAATAGCGCCGCTGAACCAATGATTACGTTTATTGAAAGATAATCAAAGAAGTTTTGATTCAGACCACTTAACGGATACTGCACTAACCATACGCCAACCAAGGTCCCAATAAAACTTATTGTCAATAAAGTGTACAAAATGGAATTTCGCAATTTTATCGTTTGCAGGTATACTCCTAAGACAAAGTAACCGACCCAACCGCTGATTACAAAAACTAGAGGGTTCAGGTCGTAACCACTAGCCAATTTAGCAAGTGGCACAATAGCTACGCCCAAAAACCAAATTAAAATTAAATATTGAATAATCTTTGAATTAGCATAGGCTATTAGTACCCTTAAAATTGGAGTAATCAAGTAGAGACCCACAATAAGATAAATGAACCAAAATTGATACCAAGCGCCTGTAAACAGGTCTTTTACTATACTTTGATAAATGTTGCTTAAAGTTACTGGAACGTGATAAATATAAAAACCCCAGACAGTGTAAATTGCGCTCCAAAAAACAAAAGCCAATCCAAGACGGCTTAACCTTTTCTTTAAAAATACTCGTATAGGCTCACCAACTTTGGCAGGCTGCAGCAAGAGAGCCCCACTTAACATGACAAACAAGGGCACACAGGATATAGCTAAACTTTTGTAAACAGCCGCTGTCCACCAATAAGACGTTGAAACAGAAGATAATTGAAGAGTTGCATTCGAAGCATGAAGCAGAATAACGAGGAAAATTGCTAAAGTGCGGATAAGGTCATCTGGAAGATTAATCCTGTTGCTTGAATCTAACCCCTCCTTCTCCAATCAAAAGCGACCTTTAACTTGATTAGTACAATAAGTGGGTTGGTCATGGGTATAAAAGTGCTTGTTAATTGTTATAAGCCCTCACAGAAAATTACTGTTTTTTTAAACAAAATAAGTTAATTCAAAGTTTTGAGCGGCATTTGATTGTTTATCGGTTAACCCGTTTGAATACCGATTTATCGTAAGTGAGATAAGAGAGGTATCTGCATTGTACGTTAAGGCTTAGGCATGAGCAGTATTAGGCAAGTTAGGAAATATCTGATTCCATCCATGCTGATACTTATATTATCAATTTCCATTCTTGCAACATATTTGTCCTATTCAATCGTAAACACGCCTAAAGGTGATCCAGGCGCTTACGTGGGAGTCGCTTTCTGTGGAAACACTACTCAAGAAGCCAAACTAATGATTGATCGAGTCCAAAGCTACACTAACCTGTTCATTTTGGATTCAGGCAGAAATCCCATCAGCGAAAACCAAGTAACCGTTGAAGAAATATGTGATTATGCGGTTTCAAAAGGTTTAAGCGTCATTATAAACGTGGGAATCAAAGACGTTACTAACTCTGCAGGCTGGAATTGGTTCTGGCAAACCCAGTCTCTTGACACTATTAAGCAACGTTGGAGTCAGCGTTGGGGCGACAAGTTTCTAGGCATATACTATAACGATGAAGTGGGTGGATTACAGTTAGATGCACACTGGAGAGTCTGGTACGCATATTATGGGTCCCATCTAAACAAAATAGGTGTTCCAATAGCTGACGATTTAAATGCGATTCAACTTAAAATGAAAGCTGCCGTAGACAATGGCACGTTACCGGCAAACTACGATTTAGAAGCCAATTTTTTTGTAAACGACGTTATGGGAATGGATCCAGGATTTCAAAATCTAACTGCTGCCAAAATCCCAATGTTCATCTCAGATTACGGCCTGTACTGGTGGGATTACTTGGGCGGATACAGCACCGTCTTTACAGAAATAAGTGGGAACGGCAGTGCAGCACTGCAAATAGCCCAAGTTAAGGGTGCAGCGCGAATGCAAAACAAAGATTGGGGAGCTATAATCACTTGGAAATATACCCAGCCGCCTTACTTAGACACTGCAGACCAAATTTACAACAAAATGCTGACATCTTATGAAGCAGGCGCTAAATACATAACAATTTTTGACTACCCATACAATCAAAGCGCTTACGGAATTTTAACTGACAGCCATTTTCATGCACTTCAAAAATTCTGGAATGACATAACAACCAAGAAATTTACTGACTTAAGCTCACCGGAAGCTGCTCTGATACTACCTCACAATTTTGGTTGGGGAATGCGCAGCCCTAACGATACAATTTGGGGTTTCTGGTTAAATGATAACAGAACTCAACAGATTGCAAATGACACAACTCAACTTCTAACCAAGTATGGTCCAGCTCTTGACATAATATTTGACGACCCAGCATATCCAATTTCCAATGTGCCCTACGAGCATGTTTACTATTGGAATCAAACAATCAATCTGTAAGGCTAAATTCGCTTTTGCCTTGTTGGAAACGCTTAATTAATAGCGTTTCGTATTGCTGGATACGGAAGGATAAAATTTGAGCGATGAACTTTCAAAGTTACCACCTAATGTACAAGAAAGACTTCTTAGACTGCAACAACTACAACAAACTTTACAGTCAATTTTAGCAGCAGAAACAGCAAGTTGACATGGAAAAAACAGAAGTAGAACAAACCATCGCTGAACTGCAGAAAACCACCGAAGACGCAGTGATTTACAAGGCTATCGGTTCATTATTGGTTAAAGCAGAGAAGCCGAAAGTAACTGAAGATTTAGTTGAGCGCAAAGCGCTTTTGGACACAAGAACTACAGTTTTGGCAAGGCAAGAAGAAAGAATGCGCAGTCAAATAAAAGAAGCGCAGACAAAACTCCAAGAAGAACTAGGTCCGGTTTCTCAGCCATCATCTTAAGGTGAAGCTTGTGGTAGAGCTCGGAATACCAGAGCTAACCACTGAGCAAATAGAAACTTTATGCAAAACCGCTGAGAACGCGGCAAGAAAATATGTTCTCTCCAAAGTTTCTTCTAAAATGATTGACAGATTAGATATAAGTGTGGAAGCTGCAGGCTCAAAACCAGTAAGTGTCACAGTAGAAGTTGATGTTGAATTAACGGCTCAATCTGAAATCATTAACCCCGAAGCATTAGTTAAAGAAGCCACAAATGAAGCCCATAAAGCTATTGAAAAGTATTTGAGAAAAATAAAATGAACGATTTCCAAAAATTAATTCAGATTTTAGAACGGACTGATGCAGCTTTTGTTCTTTTATTATGCCATCGTAGTGCCGACGCTGATGCAATTTGTTCAGCTTACGCGTTGCAATGTTTGCTGAAACGATTCAAACCCGACATAGTAATTGAAATTGGGTGTCCACAGGGCGTCAATAAACCATCTAAGGTGCTTCTTGAACATATGCCCATTACCGTTAATTTGAAGCCTAACATTGAATCAGCAGATGTGATAATGCTCTTAGACCTAAACACTATTGACCAACTTGACGAAGTCGCAGAAATTATTAAAAAATCTAAAGCACCAAAAATAATAATTGACCACCACTATCCAAACCCAGAAACAACAGAAATCTGCAAGCTATGCATTATCGATGAAAAAGCAGCAGCCAACTGTGAAATAGTCTACAGACTCTACGTACAAGCAAAAGCCAAACCCGACCTCAATGAGGCAAAAGCATTGTTTATCGGCATAGCTTTTGACACCCGCCATTTCGCGTTAGCGAGTTCAGCTACACTGCAGATTATCGGCAAATTGGTTACTGTTGGGATTGATGCGCAGGAAACGTTGGCAACGTTTGCCCTGCCGATTGATACTTCTGAACGGTTGGCTAAGTTGAAGGCCTGCAAAAGAGCCAAAATAATCAGAGTTAACGAATGGATTATTGCGCTTTCACATGTTAGCGCTTATCAGGCTTCAGCAGCTAAAGCCCTTGTTGATTTAGGAGCGCATATGTCAGCTGTTGCAGGAATGAAAAACGGAAAAATTGAAATTAGCCTTCGTTGCTCTCGTCAGTTCGTTGAAGGAACAGGAATTAATTTGGGAAAGGATATTGCTGCGCCGCTCGGCGAATGGTTGCAAGGAGTTGGCGGAGGACATGCCATGGCAGCAGGTGTAAGCGGCACAGGCGAAATAGAACCCACACTCAAGCAATGTCTCGTACTTTTGAAAAAGAAAATATCCAAAAAAGCGTAGCTACGCTTAAATGAGCAAACTCTAACGCTTAAGGTAAGCAGGCACACAAGATTGGCCATAATTGAAACAAAAAATCTCACCTACACTTATCCTGGCGCATCTAAACCCTCAATTTTAGATGTTTCTTTTAAAGTGGAGAAAGGCGAGTTTGTTTTAATTACTGGACCAAGCGGCTGCGGAAAAACAACTTTGTGTCGAACATTCAATGGGCTTGTACCGCATTTCTATCAGGGCGATTTAAAAGGCGAAATCACTGTTGCAGGCATAGATCCGCTTAAACATCACACATACGAGATGGCTAAGCATGTAGGATTGGTTTTTCAGAACCCAGAAAACCAGCTATTCGCACTCTCCGTTGAAAAAGATGTGGCATTTGGATTGGAAAACATTGGAGTTCCCCGAGAAGAAATGCGAAAAAAAGTCGATTATGCCATGAACCAAACGGGAATTTACGATTTACGCGAACGCTCACCTCACGAAATTTCTGGAGGACAACAGCAACGAGTGGCAATAGCATCTGTTTTAGCTATGGAACCCGAAATCATTGTTCTAGACGAACCAACATCTTTTCTTGACCCACTAAGTGCTGAGAAAATTTTTGAAGTAATTTATGACTTAAACAAGAAACAAGGTATAACTGTTATCCTTGTTGAGCACAGATTGGATTTAACGGCAAAATACGCTAATCACCTCATTGTCATGGATGAGGGAAAAGTCCGTTTTGAAGGAAACCCAAGGGAAATTCTCAGCAGTGATGAAACACGTTTGATCGGTGTTGGAATTCCAAAAGCAACCCTACTCTACCAGATGCTTAAAAAAGACGGCTTAAACCTCAAAGACATAACGCCATTGTCTTCTGAAGAATTAGCGGACCAAATATTGGAGGCGCTAAGATCAAATGATTGAGACAGAAAATGTCCACTATTCATACCCAAACAAAGTGGAAGCGTTAAAAGGCGTCTCAATCACGATAAAAGACGGCGAATTCGTTGCCATTATGGGACAAAACGGCGCGGGAAAATCAACCTTTGTCAAGCATTTCAACGGTCTACTAAAGCCTTCAGCAGGAACAGTACGCTCAGATGGGGTTGAAACTACTAAAACAAGCGTAGCAACCTTAGCTAGAAACGTCGGTTTTGTTTTCCAGAATCCAGATCATCAACTATTCAGCGAAACAGTTGAAGACGAAATTTCGTTTGCACTGAAAAATTTTGGGTTTGAACCAAATGTTATCGAAGACCGAGTGACATGGGCTTTGAATCTATTGTCTTTAACTCAATACAGAAAAACTTCACCATTTCTTCTAAGCGGCGGCGAGCGGAAACGTGTTGCATTGGCTTCGGTTTTGGCGTGGGATCCGAAAACTTTGATTTTAGATGAACCGACCATCGGACAAGACCATGAACAAAAAGAGATCTTGCGCCAATTTATTTTGCAGATGCAGACGCAGGGAAAAACCATCGTAATTGTTACGCATGACGTCGAGTTTGTGGCTGAAAGCAATCCACGGGTTATTTTGATGAAGGAAGGCAAAATCGTGGCTGACGGAATGGGAAAAGACATACTTACCGATCCTGCGATGTTGGAGTTATCCTCCATTGTTTTGCCCCAAATAGCCCAATTATTCACGAAGTTGGCACCGTTGGGTTTTCCAAAAAACATTATTGACATCTACGAAGCCAAAGAAATAATTTTGAAAGCCAAGGAGAGTAAAAACCACCAATGAGTGTTTTTGACGGCTTAAGATTCAGAAAAGTTCACTCTCCAATCCACAATTTAGACCCAAGAATAAAATTCGTTTACGTAATCGCAATTTTCGTAGTTGCAATTTTATTTTCACAAATTATCCCATTGCTCTTGCTGTTCCTGATGCAAGTTCCCTTTGTTTTGTTAGCCAGGGTTCAGAGACAATGGCTTCGTTCATTGCGAGGAGCAGCTTTTTTGGCAATATTAATTTTCGTCATCAACATTGGAACAACTTTTTTTACTTCAGGCTACAAAATAACAGCTCTCAATGTCGAGAACGCTGCCGTCATTAACTCTTCGTTTTGTTGTGCTTGTTGAGTCGTTTTCAGTTTTCTTCCTAACCACCTCACCAGACCATTTAGGCTTAGCACTAGAGGAATCACGTGTTCCCTATGAATTTGCTTTTGCATTTACCACAGCTGTGCGTTTTGTTCCAGTTCTAGCGGAGGAAGCTCAGACAATCATGGATGCACAAAAAGCTAGGGGTCTCGAACTCGAAAGAGGTGGCTTGCTTAAAAGAATTAGGAATTACGTTCCTGTGCTTATTCCGTTGATTGTCAGTGCGATACGCAGAAGCTTGGAGTTGGCAGAAGCAATGGAGTCCCGTGCATGGGGAGCCACAAAGAAACGAACAAACCTGTACGCGCTAAAATTGCACCATGGAGATTATGTTTTGTTGGCAATTAGTGTCGGAATTTTAGCAATTGCTGTTTATGCTCACTTTTTTGTGTCGGTTCCAACCATAACTAGTTTAATCTAGGATGAATACCAACATACACTGCAGGATTCAATACTTTTTCTCAGTAAAGCATAGTTAAGAGGAATATTAAAAAACTCAAAGTTTATTCTTAACAGGAAAAAAGCAATATCTGACATTCTAATGTTCACAATGAGAAGGATTTAGATGGTAGAGCAAACACGGTTTGGCCCAGCTGGAGTTCCACCAATGTTCAGGCTTATGGGAGCAACGACATTCGATGTGCCAAAGCTTCTGCATGAGGAAGGCTTAGACGCATTTGAATACGAAGCTGTCCAATGGGGTCAAAAACCACAGATAAAGCAAGAACATGCTCAAAAACTCGGCGAAGAAACAAAGAAAAACGATGTCAGGCTAAGCATGCATGGGTCATACTACATTAACTTGGCAGGTAAGAAAGAAGTTGTCGAAGCGAGCAAACGCCGCTTGATTGCGTGTGCAACAGCTGCAGACTGGATGGGCGCATATGTATTAGTTTTTCACACGGGCTTTTATGGGCTCTTTGAAAAGGATTTTGCCTTCAAAACATGCCTTGACGCCATCAAGGAAGTTAAGGCTGAAATGCAAAGTCTTGGTTTGAAGGTGAAACTAGGTCCTGAAGTTATGGGAAGAAAATTTCAAGTCGGCAGTCTAGACGAAATCTTAGCCATCAACGAACAAGTGGAAGGCACTCAACTCGTAATTGATTGGGGGCATCTGCATGCAAGAGGACTTGGAGCTCTCAAGAACGTAGAGGATTTTCGGGCAGTGGTTGAAAAAGTTGAGCAAAAACTTGGAACAGAAGCCCTAAAGAGTATGCATTGCCACTTTTCAGCCATCGAGTTTAACAGCCAAGGAGAAAAAGAGCATCATACACTTGACGAAAAAAGGTATGGACCTGATTTTCGACTGCTATCTGAAGTGATTGCCGATTTTCAAATGCATCCTACAATTATATGTGAAACACCAAATCTCGATGTAGATGCTAGAAAAATGCAAGCTACATTAAAAGAAGTAATAGAGAGTAAAATTGAAAAAAATCCAAATTAAAGCGATTAAATTTTTTCAGATTTATCAATCTCAGATAGCAAGCGTTCGGCTAATTGCAGTTCCTGAATAGTGTTAATATTCACAGCTAATTCTTCCAAATCTAGCAGAAAAATTTCTTGGTCTAACCACTCGTCGCCATACCGTTTCTGGCCATCAATAACGTTGATTCCAACAGGAACTACTTCTTTGTCATCCATCTTGAAGGAATATTCTACGCTCATGCCAAGTTTTGTTTTGGTTTCAAGTGGGACAGCAACGGTTAGGGCTGGTTTGCCGCAACGTTCATAGCGATCGATTATGGCGTCTAATGCTTGACCTGTGACCAATGGCAAATCGGCGGCTATTGCTAAAAAAACTCCAAGCTTGAGATTTTGGCTTGCATAGCCCATGTCAGAAACATAATCTTTGCCAGGTGTTTCAATGATTTTGACGGGAAACTGGCTGAGGAATTTGGCAGTTTTCGGCGTACAACTTGTGACGGCAACGACGACGGAATCGATTTTTTTGGCACATCTCAAAGCTGCAATAACATATTCGATAACGGGTTTTCCACAAACTTTTATCAGTGGCTTCTCTTCAGCAAGATGCATGCGAGTGCCTTTTCCGCCAGCCATTACAAGCGCTGTTACGCCCAAGCAACCGCCGCCAATAAAATAATCACACAAACTAATCGGGCTACCTCGTTTGTGGCACCGAACACATCGCCTGTAACCCCATTGAAGTTTCTGTGCGCAATTATAATCATGACTAAACCTGTGATTACGGCTGCCAAAACAACCAAAACTCCTGCCCAACGCAGCAAAGGAAAAGCAATAATTAAAGAAATTGCCAAGGCAACAATTAAACGCAAGTTTCCTTTATTACCATGCATAGCTTGTAGAAATGGCGTGTTCATGCCTTCGTGAACTGATTTTCCAGCCCATGCCACCATAACCATTGAAAGCTTTGCTGAAAGCTCAATAACGATTATACCGCCGAACTATTATGGCAATCTTCAACTGCCCGATTGCTAAAGCAGAAATTAACATAGTCATTATACCCAAAGATAAACCGCCAGCACCCGTTAACTGGTCGTGCATGACCTCAATTTTGTGCTCAAAAGTTCCATGAGCCATGATCGCCGTCGCCAAAATCCAATAAGCCGTCTGTGTGATGAAGCCCAGTAATCAGCAAAAGGATAGCCAGCACTAAGCCGCCTACAACAATGTCGGGCAAGAAATGGTATAGCCACCCACCCGAACACACCAGCCAACAAACCGATAAATGCTCCAATTAATGGAAAAATCCACATGTTATGGGCACAGTCTGTGAGCAAGTCCTTATCCATAGCTACTGGAAAAATTGTTAAGAAAGAAAAAAGGTTCTTTAACTCTTTAATAACCAAGCCTGTCTCACTTCAAACCCATCAATAGAGGCATAATTACGCTCTATCTCTTTAAGCAATAGGTCTTTTGTTACTGCCCCACCAAGCTTAGCCATCGCCGCTATTGATGCGCCTCCTGCACCAACCCCTTCCTTCACAAGGCCAGTCTCGTAAATCTGCAAACCAGGGAAATGAGAGCTGCTAAAGTTCAAGTCAGCCGCTAAAACTGGAACTTCACAGAACTGATTAATGATGCCGCAGATATCTGATGACTTGTCCTTTGACTACCCATCGTGTTGTTCCCACAGCCACATTACAGAGGGCTTTTGGTTCCAAAGCGTTAATTACTGCTAAGACGGCGGTCATTTGCGTTCCACCAGCCATTAAAACAGGCGCCTGTCTAGCTCCACCAATAACTAATCCAGCTAACGCTGGCATCATGGGATCACCAACACAGGATACGGCTTTAATCGGATTGTTTGCTAGGCTTCCGAATTTTTCACCAGCTGCTTTCAAACCAGCGCGAACCACTTCACCTTTCAAACTGTGTGGATTCAATGGAAGAGTACTGCTTACTTTACCCTCAGCGTTAACGCCTAAAGCAGACAGAACACCAAGAGCAGTTGTGGTACCGCCTGGAATGCTCTCACCTATAACAAGATAATCAACGGCTTTCGCAAGTTGCTCACCTAAAACTTTGGCACGTTCAATCACTTCTTCAACATTATCAACAGAATCGCCTGTACGTATGTCACGCCCTGAGCTGCCACCTAAGTCAACAAAGGGAATCTGAGGCTTAACTTTCACGCCACCATTCACGACTAACACAGGAATGTCGGCAAGATGTAAAGCTGAATTGTAATTAAGCCAGGTGTCGGAATACCATCTGGAGTAATTGGAACGCCCTGAATAGATTTGCATTTGCCCAAAAGCAAAAGCTCAGCATCTGCCGGAGGCGTAAAATCGGTAAAATCTGGGTTTGCACCAGCCGCTGATAATCCAGGAATTTTTCCAGTTTCAGTGGTGGCAATAGTACAGATGAAAAGGGGATTTTTGCCCTCAATTTCGTCGAGGAAAGCTTTCGCTTTTAACTCATTATTGGCGATTAAGACGTCAAGTGATGTAGCCATTCTACGGTTTTACCTTGCCTTTCGGCTTAACTTCGAACTTTTTGATTTCTAAGTATCCGAAGCCGCCGTCTAGCTTGTGCTTTTCCGTTTCTAGAATTTCAATCTTTTTCTTAAAAGTCGGTCCATCTGTTACCACAGTGTGGTATTCGCCGCCTTCGCCACAAGGGTCAACATTACCAAGTTTTAAAATGTCGTCATAGAATTTTTTGTCCAGGACTCTGCCAAGCCACTCAATGCCTAACTTTCCAAGATTTGTTCGCACAACGGTTGCTTTATAACCCGTTTTTAGATAGTCAAGATAAATTTGTTTTGTATCGCCCATCCATAGAGGTTTTACTGGTTTTAAACCAACTTCTTTGAGTACTCTGTCCAAGCCAGCCTTCCTCGTGCCCTGCCACTTCGTAAATGTCGCCCGTGACTAAGCCTTCCGCGCCTTTGAGTTTTAGGCTTCTCAGTGCACTTTTAAAGTCGTTCTCGTAGGTTTCAGGGGTAGCTTGCTGTTTCACAAGTGAAATTCCAAGGGCATCTGATTGAGCATCAAGTATTCCGGACGGTATCATATGGAAATTTGATTTCTCTTTGCTCATCATCATAGTTAGTAGGCTGATTACTTCGTAGCCTTGTTGTTTCCGCCAAATAGTATGCGTAGCAGCTGTCTTTGCCGCCACTCCATGAAGCAACAACTTTCATTTCTTTTTATCCTCCTTCAGTATTGTCACCTTTAACCGTTGTTTTATTTGCGGTTACTTGGTGATTGTGAAATGGGAAATTTTCTAACAATATAGTTTTTGTAAAGTTAAAAACGCGTAACCAAAAAAACAAAGAGTTACCTTGCAGATATTCAGATAAGTTGCTATTTAATAGAAGTTTGAAGTGAACAACGCTCTTTTTCTCGATGTTTATCAGGTAATCACACCAACATCTGGTTGGTTTATCCAACCTTTTCATATAAGTATTTCGATTTTAGGGATAATTTGTACATTCCACTAAATCGAGCTTTGAACATGTGTTAAAAAGAAATGTTCGGTCAGGAAGACATCCTTATTTTGAAACCAAAAACTTTGGGGCATACTAAAATGTCATCAAACCTCGACAAGTTCGTGAATAGTTGTTAAGCTTAAATCGACAATAACAAAACATTCAGTATTACATTCGGAATTTTTTGGTTAAATCTAAAACTTCAAGTTTCCCATTAAGCGCCGTTTTATTGCAAAACTTTAAAAAAAAGAAGATAAGGAAATTGTTTTTTCCTTGTGTTATTACGGTCGTTTTTTACTTATCATCATTGCAAGCAAAGCGCCAACAATGACAACGGCTATCAAAATTGCAACTCCAATAGCAATAACAGTCATGGTATTATCAACTGGTTGTTGAACTGCAATAGAGGTCGATGTTGCTGTCGCTGCTTCGTGTGCGCTGAAGTATGTTGTGGAAGATGATGGATAATAGCTGTTGGAACCTGTGAAGGATGCAATAACCGTATAGTTTCCAGATATATCGGGTGTCCAAGTTAAGCCAAAGTGACCTGTATAATCGCTTGTCGTTGCACCAATGGTCCTATAGTTGTGGTTTGAGTCAACAACACTAATTGTTATAGGTACACCGGTTATGTTATTTGGCATAGTCTGTTGTTGGTAGACAGCTTCCATGAATTGACTTTGGCTTTCGTCAGAGACGCATGGCAGACCATTTGGGAAATTAGATTTGACCAATAATTGGCTCGCGCCCGGAGATGCATCTGTTACGCTGCCTGTGATGGTTATGGGTGTATCTGTTGTAACTCCAACGCTTGGTGCCTCCACAGTTACAGCGCTCGGACCTTTACCAAAGCAGTATAACTGGTTGTCATAAGCGTTTAGAGATACCACTTTTCCGTAAGCAATGATCGTGGATGTAACGCTTGTGTCGAGTTCTTTCCATACAAGAGAGCCATCAGTCATGTTTAATGCATAAAGTTGTGCACCGTGGAATAGCGGCGGGTTGTATTCATGTCCACCAGCAAAGTAACCAACATCGTTGGATACGCAACTGCTACTGAAGACCCATAGTGGCCATGTATTGTAGGGCGTTTCAATTCCTGATGATCCACTCAGTTTTGTTGTGTTAGTGTACCATGCCAGCTGTCCGCTTGTATCATTTATTGCCCAGATATCGCCTCCAAGACCTTCCCAGATGCTAAGACCCTTTCCAAAGTAGGGTTTTATCTGGAAAAGATCGTACTGATTGAATGCAGCGCCGTTATCTCCTGTCAATTGGATGTCCCATGCTTTGGTGCAAGTACGTGCGTTGTAAGCTACGACGTCCATATTAACATCGTTACACCAAACCATCAGTCCGTCGCCATATCCCGACATCGCTCTAGTGTAGGGAAGGAATGCTTTCGTTTGAGCATAAGTAATGTTTGTAGCTCCTAAGAATTGGCCTGTCATTGCATCCAAGCTTGCCATAGAGAGATAGCCCTGTGTGCCATACATAGGAGAGCCTGCAGTGAATACTAGAGCACCACCAGTTATCGACGATAATGCTAAAGCTGGATCAAATACTACACCGCTGAGATTGCCTGGGATATCTACGTCAAACATGTATCCTGTGTTCATTGCACGCACTGTGTTTCTGTTAATGTTTGTCGGACTCATTGCGCCAGTTGCGCCCATGCATACGGTCATGTTAACAGCGGTCACATGAGATCTAGTAGTTGTTGCAACAACGTTTTGTCCTGAATGTGGATGAACAAGTTGTGAGCCTGCTGTAGCGTTTGTGAAGTAACCTATCAAGTTTCCATAGTCATCTTGTCCAAGTGTCAAAGCCGACCCGTTGACAATGCTCATAACATACTGCCCAGTAACGCCATCATAGAGGTTCCATTGTGTTCCAGTGGTGTTCATATATGGTGATGACTGCCCTGGAGCCGCAATGAAGTTACCGCCCGTGTCGGATGCTGGAAGAGTGCCTGTTGTCCAAAGCCATGGACCCCGAACACCATAGTCGTTAATTGTATACATATAGAATTGGCTGCCACAGCGCAATGCATTGGTAGTGTTTATCGTCCACAGAGTTTCTCCAGTGTATAGGCTCATTGCAACGATTCCTTGACAAGCGCCTGTACTCATTCCGAAGGTGTATTGCGTAGAGTACAATATGCCGTTTATGCAGACTGGAGCGTATCTAGGCGTATACTGGAATGTTGACCAATAGTGACTTTGGACTTCTGATCCACCAAAGTCTCCTCCAGCTACACCGCCCGCTAGCCAAGGCTTCGTCCATAAGATGTGCCCAGCATTTACCGATTCGGTGTACGGATTATAGTAGCCAGAAACGTTGTACCCTCCGGTTGATGCAAAGTCATTCGCACGCAATCCAAGCCAAGCGCCAGTGAGAGTATACCAGTTTTGAGAGTTCTCAGCTGATACCGGTGTCTGCCACCATTGTGTTGGAAGTGGAGTGTAAGGTAACGCATGCTCTACCACTGCTTCTTGTTGCACTACAAGTGTAACTGGTTTGCTTTGGCTGGGGTCAGCCCAGATACTATTGTAGGTCGAGGAGTTCGTCAACATTTGTCCTCCGTAATTGAATACAATTGTATAATTACCAACTGAATCAGGCGTAAAGTAAGCAACTGTACCGCAGGTAAGATCGGAAGTGTATGGTCCAATAGTGGTTTTGACTCCAGCGGGGTTTGTTATGTCGACAGTGAAATTCTTTGCTACTTCATTGCTTGGAAAGACGGTTGATAGGAATATGCCAAGAGTTACTTGTTGGCCAACGCCGACAGGATTGGGGAACACATTGAGATATGCATACGTAGGGATGTGGGTACCCTTTGCAATTGCCGTATCTCCAGATATTAGTGGGATTGTAGCTGCAGTCATCGAGAGCATTAGAAACATAACAATCAAAGTAATCGCGGTTTTATTTCTTAGTGTTTTTAATTCTAATGTTTTCATTTTTGTTTTTCTTTCCTTCATTTTGGTAAACGGAAAACAAGTATATTTTAACAAACGCTTGCTTCCGCTCCGGCAGCTATATCAAAGCTAAAGTATTTATGATTTTGGACAAATTTGGAAAAATGTTTATTAAGTTGTAAAACTCCTCAAAAAAACCATATCAAAAATAACATAAATTCCAAGTATCAACTAAATATCTTTTGTTATAAGCAAGAAAAAGTTTTGTTTCCAATCAAAATCGAGTTAAAACAAAAGCGCATCTTACAGTTAACTTGTCTCAAAACAACTATTCGTTGGTTACAAATACCTTAAAACATTCTCAGTGTTAATAAAAATGTTTAACAAGGGATACAAAAATAACGATTCTTAATTTGAGGCATAAGTATTACAATAATATCACCCGCACAATGCTTAAAGCGCACATTTCACCTTCTAAAATAAGGTTGAAAAAAATGCCTACAGAAAATCCACCATTGCTCGACTTTCTGGAAAAACACAATATATCCCTCAAAAGCCTAATTGAATGTGCTCTTGAAATGTATGTCCCACACCCAGGTATAGAAACACAAGAAAAAGCAACGGAAATGCTCAAAGAAGAATTCTTAGATGTGCTAAACGACGTTAACATTAGCATTCTTGAAACGGCCGCTTTTCATGCACAAGAGGATGCAGAGAAAGGCTTGATTCCGGGGTTGACGCAGGAAAGGTTCAGAGGTAGACCGGGACCAGTCGCTGACGAGATTTTAGGCTTAGCAATTGCAACGTACATTGGAGGAACTCGAGCAGTTTTTGAGTACGTACGATTTGATCAAGCTAAACCGGGAATTTTAAAGAAGCTCGGGTCAATCACAAACGACGCCATAGGCGCCCTAGTGGCAGGAGTATCATCTAACGTCTACACCCGTGCAACAAAAAACGCTGAGGCAAAGCAGATCTGACAAGAGGGTCAGTTTTTAGTTAATATTTATTGAGGGACGTGGTAAGCTACCAAAAATCGTCAAAAAATGAAGTATGCTAACTCCATTTTAGCAACCAGATATTAGAAATCGTTTTGTTAAATTCTTATTGTTAATTTAGATGGGGAATGATTTACTTTTTTGTGGGAATTAACCGTCAAGAAGCTACCCCTAATTCTTAAGGTCAAAAATTTGTTTTACCATAATCTTATAATACTATATTGATTGAGGAGTTAACGTTGGGCTTCCATGGTTCAAACAAAGCTGTGCATTGTTACACACACTTTTCTGCCCCATGTAGGCGGAATAGAAAAAGTCGTTAATGAACAAAGCAAACGACTACTGCAAAAAAATTTTGACCCCATAGTTGTAACAAACCGAATTGGAACACCCAAGCAGTATGTTGTTGACGGCGTAAATGTTGATTGTTATGAATCTTTGAATACTGGTTTTCGTCTTGGAATCCCTTATTCGATTCCGACTGTTCCGAGTTTTGAAATTTTTCTTAAGGCAGTAAAATCAAGCAAAATAGTTCATGCACACGGTCATCCTTACCTTACCTCGCTCATAGCCGCTAAACTAGCAAAACGATACGATAAGCCATTTGTGCTAACCCAGCATAACACATTCATCGAATACGATAACATTTTTGACAAGATCGAACGTTTAAATGACTTGGCGGTTGGGAAGGAGACATTAAAAGAAGCTGACAAAATAATCACAGTTAGCAACGCAACTAAAGATTACGTTTTAAGTTTAGGCGCTAAACCCGAGAAAATTAAAGTCATGCACAACGGGGTTGACCTGGAACGTTTCAAACCTTTAACAGGAAAACGAGAAGAAATGAGAAGAATACTTGGAATCCCCAAAAACGCATCTGTAGCAGTAACAGTTAGGAGATTAGTTTACAAAAACGGAATTGACACCTTGATAGAGGGCGCAAACCTCGCAATCAAAAAGGAACCCAAACATCACATTTTTGGTTGTTGGGAAAGGACCAGATCAAAGTGGCATACAGATGCAGAGCTCAAGAGTTAGGGATTGAAAACAATTTCAGACTCACAGGATTTGTTAAAGATGAGGATTTACCGCTTTACTATAATGCAGCAGACTTCTTTGTGTTACCTTCAAAATCTGGGGAAGGTTTACCTTTGGTTGCCCTTGAAGCAATGGCATGTGGATTGCCCAGTAATAGCGACAAATGTGGGAGGAATAGGTGAGATCTTGATGCAGAAATGGGGAAAATTAGTTTCGCCTAATGATCCGACTTTGCTTGCAAAAGCAATTTTGGAGTTTGCCACATTTGATTTTTCTTCGCGCAGAATAGAGCTTAGGGCGGAAATGGAAGAAAAGTTTAGTTGGGATAAAAACGTTGAAAGGCTTGTTGAAATATACGAAGAGCTTATTTAACCAAACTATGGAATCAATATAGCCGTTACATGGGAGAAGCAAGAGATGACATCAAAAGTTGAAATGGTTTCAGTGGTCATTCCAACACTCAACGAAGCAGGAAACATTCTGGAAGCAGTAACTACGATCCACAATGATTTAGCTTACCCTAAAGAAATAATTATTGTAGATGGCAACTCAACTGACGGAACCATAGAAATCGTTAAAGACTTAGGTTATTGCAGACTAATTATTGAACCAAGGCGTGGCTATGGTCTTGCGCTTAGAACAGGCATGAAAAACGCCAAAGGCAACATAATAGTGATGGTTGACGGCGATGGAACATACGAGGTAAAGCATATCAACCGTATGCTGGATAAAATGGTTGAGAAAGATGTCGATATGGTTTTAGCCACACGCATGTATGACCCAAATAAGGCAATGGGCTTTATGAATTTCCTAGGAAACAAAGTAATAACATGGTGCTTTGATTTCTTCTACAGCCAATTTCTGAGCGATACGCAATCGGGTTTTCGTGCTATATCACATGAAGCCATCGATAACGTTGATTTAACACAGGATGATATGGCTTATGCTACTGAAATGCTCATTAAATTTGCAAAAGAAGGATACAACATGGTTGAGGTTCCCACAACTTATAAATCTCGAAAATATGGGAGACCTAAACTGAGAAGATTTAAGTCAGGAATAGAGATATTCAGCACTATATTTAGAGGGGTTTTGGATGCCGACACTATTACGAACATGTTACGCATATTGGAAGAAAAATCGGTCTAAACGATGATAAAGGCTATGCCATCGCCGTTTTTCTTGTCCTGATAATTGTCTCAATAATCGTTGCAGGTTACTTCTTGACTTTAAAAACACAGCCATCAGGATACAATACAATTTACTTACTTGATGCTCAAAAGACAGCCAACAATTACCCAACTACTTTGCTTGCTAACCAGAACAGCACTTTTAAGGTATGGGTGGGTGTCGTAAACAACATGGGAGGAAATGGAAATCAAACCTATCAGGTTTTAGTGAAGGTTACTTCGAATATTTTCAATTTCCCCGTTAATGCCCAGCCAATCCAAACTTATGATTTAAGTTTAGCAAACACTGCAACATGGCAAACCGAATCGACAATCACGCTTAATCAGATTGGAAGCTACTGGGTTGTTTTTGAACTCTGGCATCAAAATTCTTCAGGTGCCTACGATTTCACAAACAATCAAGCTATCCTAAACATTCAAGTTAAGAGTTAAGCTTTCTTTTGTCTTTCAGCAAATGCTTTTTCGATTGCTACTCTGTGTATGTTGTTGTAGGCGCAAAATGGTATGATTTTAAGGTCTGGTGTGATATAGTGGACGACGCAGCGTCGGACACGGTTTACGTCAAAATTGTATGAATCCATGAAAGCCATGCATCCAAGCAGAAAGATGCGTCTGCGGATTTTGCCAAGCGACTGATAGGATGGTGCAAGATGCATACGCATAATCGACTTCATTAAAGTGGGCATACCAACTTCTTTGGTTACTAAGAACATATCCATTGACAGCATAGATGCCATAAACAGAGAGGACAACAACGAGTATCTGCCTTTAGACTCCGCCGTCTCAGCGGTTTTGCGAATTGTATTAAAAAATCTGTCAAAGTTAACAAAGCGGTTGATTGGGAACATTTTGCCCTCTTTAGAAACGTAAATCCAATTTACAATACCGCATTGGGGGCTGCAAGAAAAAAGCGGCCATGGCTTCTGCATAAATTTACGCATTATCTTGATAGGGGAAGTCATCACGGACATAGGAAATAAATCAGTTGTTTTTATTTCACCGTTGGTTTGCTTTTCGACGTCCTCTGCAAAGGACCATTCACGGAAGTTTTCACGGAAAGGATTCTCAGTGGCTCTGCCAGTGAAGGCAATAGGTTGAAAAATCAAACCTCGAACTATGTCAGTGTTTTTGGCGGCGAACCGTATCATGTCACCGACTTCTTTATCGTTCAAGCTCTTCATTAATGTGTTAACTAAAATGATTTCCATGTCGTACTTTGCGACAAACTTCCATTGCCTTAAGTTTTTCATCTAAGAGGGCTTTTCCCCTGACTTTCTTGTTAAAATCATCATGGAAACTATCAAACGATAAATAAACAATGTTTAAACCAGCATTTTTTAGTTTCACGGCTAGCCCTGGCTTGTCAACCAAATGTAGTCCATTTGTAGCCAGAATAGTCATAAATTTGAGTTTATGTGCAGCTTCAATTATTTCGGGCATATCTTCCCGTTCCAAAGGTTCTCCGCCTGAAAACAATATTGCTGGCGGCTTGGGATTTGCTTTGCTTACGAACTCAAGCATTTTTATAAGGTGTTCTTTGGTAGGTTCGTATTCAGTTTCCTGTTCTGGAAACGTTGAAAAGCAGATGGCACATCTCAGAGTTGCATCGTTTTGTTACATCGATGACGCCGATTACCGTTCCTGAAGCATGATTTGTGCAGGTTTCGCAAACGTAAGGGCAGCCTTTTGGATCTTTAGGCGCGTTCAAGTCACCAAGGTATTGGTACTGGTCATATGTTTGCATGTGATTATAAACTGCCGGGCTCTGCCAGTGGGTTGCTTCGAAATCGCCATGTTCAGGGCATTGCTTGGAAATCTGGATTTTCCCGTTGGCTTGTGTTAAATTTGCATTGATTTTTTTCTGGCATTCAGGGCAGATGCTCTTTGTATCTGTCATAGTAACCCCCCAAATGCTGCCTCGACTATTAACGCTAACGGAAGAAGAATCATAGACATAGTCACCAATCGCTCATATTTACGAACGTTCTGCGTAGTCGAAGCTGAAGTTGCAAGACGCACGGAAGAGTAGATCAAAAGTGCGCTCCACAAAAGAATGAGCGGCAAATAGTAAATTGTAAATTTACCAATAAAGAAAGGCAGAGGTGCAAGCAACCCAGTCAATGTGAAGAATAACGCTGCTACTTTGGCCGATTTGAGACTGCCGATTTTCTGCGGAAGTGTCGGGTAGCCAACTTTTGAATCTCCGTCTACACTCAAAACATCGCGCAGCACGTTTCCACCTATTGTGCCGAAAGCAATGGGATAAAGACTCAGAGAAATCAAGCTTACAACGCCGGATATTGTTGCTTCTCCATACATGAAAGCAGTTCCCGTTAGAACTCCGACCAAAACGTTAGCAACAAAGCCTGATTTACGCTTAACAAGTGTAGAGTAAACAAGAAGCAGTGCAGAATCTGCAGAGATTATTGCAAAGCTTAACCAATTTATGTAGGCGGCCATTATCAAACCTACCGCGAAAAGAACCCCAGATATTGCCACGACCTGTTTGAGAGACAGTTCTCCTGAGGGGATTGGACGTTTGGGTTTGATTAACGCATCGCTTTCTCGGTCGAAATAGTCATTAATTGCAAAACCTGCGGATGTAATAAATGCCATAGAAAAGAAAATTAGCACGATTTTTTCAGGTCCAATCATGCTTTTGCTAATGGCGAAAGCTGTTAGGACAGATAAACCGCCCGTCATGAGCCAGTAAGGAAGCCGTAATAGAGCGATTAATCCTTTAGCCGGCGCCACCTTTGTCATTTCGAGAGTTTCCTCTCAGCAATGACTTCTTTTATGGCATCTTCAAGGCTTACCTTTGGAGTCCATTTTAACTCTCTCTTTGCTTTAGAGTTATCAAACCATATTTTTGTTACGTCACCCTGCCAAGAAATGCCTGTTGTTGAAATAAACGTCTCTTTCTCCAAATTGAGGATTTTAAGCATCATTTTGGCAAGATCAATTATCGAGATGGTTGTGCCATAGCCTAAGTTGTAAACTTTGCCATTTGCTGAATCCTCTGATCCAACTGTCGCCAAAGCATCAACAACGTCTGAAACATGCACAAAATCTCTCGACTGCAACCCTGTTCCAATAATTTCAAGTTTTCCAGGATTCTTAGTTAGTTTATCTAGAAAATCATGAATGACTCCGTGACATCTTAACCCGTAAACATTAGCAAACCTTGTTATGGCGATGTCCAAGCCATATTGGCTTTGATACATGTTGCAGTATTCTTCGCCAACAACTTTCGATAAACCGTAACACGAGAACGGATGAAAACCATATTCTTCGGGAGTTGGAAAAATTGTTGGGTTACCGTAAACTGCAGCGCTTGACGCGAAAACCAGTTTTGCATCATCTTTGCGTGCCTTTTCAAGAACCTGCACGGTCCCTTTAGCATTTGTTTCAAAATCTATAAGGGGATTCTCCATCGAATAGGGCACAACAACTTGAGCGGCTAAATGATAGATTAGGTCAAACTTCTCTAAGGAAAGAAGTTTTTTTAAGTCAAGTATGTCGCCTTTAACGAGTTTTGCTTTGGGTACGTCTTTTACGTTTTCCATTTTACCGCTTGACAGGTTATCATATATTGTTAAGTTAGAGGTCAGTTCTGACAGTTTTTTGCAAAGATGATAACCGATAAACCCTGCGCCACCAGTAACCAGTACTTTTTTCCCCTTCAGCTCGCCCATACAATTCACGACAAAGTCTATATTTTAATTAGATTAGTTGTAGGTTATATGTCGCCTGTGAAACCTATAAAAACGTTTAGGGATTTGCTGTCTTTCCTCACCATTATCCCTGTTGGAGGAAAAGAAGATTTTATTTTCACCACAGCCGAAAATGTTTATCTTTTTCCATTAATCGGCAGCTTCATAGGCTTACTGGCAGCAACATACTTTATTGGTTCAAGCATTATTACGCAGTTTTTGCTTAGTTTAATAAATTATTTTATAGCTGTACCGACCGTTTTCTTGTCAAAGCTAGCAGTTGCTGCTATGACAATAGCTTTTCTCCTGGTTATAACTGGGCTTCAGCACTTTGACGGGTTAATCGATTTAGGCAACGCAATCGGGCTTGGAAATCTTCATGACCGAAAAATGGTTGCTCACGCTTGGACAGTAACTTATTCAGGAGCGGTACTTGCAATAATTGTAGAGTTAGCTGCTTTTGTCGGCTTATTTTTTGTTTTCAGTCCGTTGCTTGCTTTTTGCGCAATAATTGCATCTGAAGTGTCAGCTAAATTGGCAATGGTAACGATTGTTTGGGTCGGAAAGCCAACACATAAAGGGTTAGGCTCAATTTTTTTGGCAAAAGCAAAAAAGAAAGTAAACTTTCTCGCTTACGGGCTTTCGGTTTTAATTGTTTACCCATTTTTCGCTTACGCAATTAACCCTGTTATGGCTTTAGTCGGTGTTGCAGTGGTGCTATTTAGCATTCCAGTAGCGCTTGTTATGGATAAAGTTTCAGAAAAAGTATTTGGAGGCGTTTCAGGGGACACAATTGGGGCTACTAACGAAGTTGCTAGAGCAGTCACGCTTATTATGCTTGCAATCCTATTTGCGGTGCTGGCGATATTGAAGTGAAAGTTCCCGCGTTGATTATGGCTGGTGGAAAAGGCTCTCGCATTGGTATACCAGTGGAAAAACCTCTTTTGCTGCTTTTGGGTAAACCGCTAGTTGACTGGGTTGCAGAGGCAGTTTTAAGCGCTAAGAACATTTCTGAATTTTGTGTGGTTACCAGCGCCAACACGCTTGAAACGGAAAAGCATTGTCAAAGTAAGGGATGGAAGGTTTTGCGAACGGACGCCAAAGGTTATCATAATGACCTCAAACAAGCAGCTTCTGAGGCTAATTTGATGGGTCCAATCCTAACTATCCCAGCAGATTCACCAGCAGTAACAGGTAAGTTTCTTGATAAGATAGTCAACGAATTTGGAGCATGTGGAAAAGAATTCTATGCTGTTTTTGTTCCTATCCAAACGCGCGAGGGTCTTGGGCTTTCGGTTGACTCAACCGACGAGTACAAAGGCGAGAGGTATGCTGTTTCAGGAGTAAACATTGTTAATGGCACCAAAATCCAGGGGGAAGGCAAAATTGAAACCTGCGCCTTAATCACAAAAGAAGTTGAAGTGCTATTAAACATCAACACGATTACGGATTTAGAAATAGCAGAAAAAATAATGCGAAATAGATAAAGTTAGTAAGCAGTGCACGGAGTTGTTTTTAGAGAAATATTTAACATCCCCACGTCTCCAATAAGTGTTAAGACCGCTTGGAGAAGACCAGCATGAGTTTGCTCAGCCATGACAGTTTCTGGAATGCTGTGATAACTATGCCAATGACCAAGCGGATGCTACGTATGTCGCTCAAAAAATGCCCAGCTTGTGGTAGAACAGTTCTGGAAGCAGCATTGGATGACTATGCGGGAAAAACAGATCGAAAATGCGAAAAGTGCAGCGGACTCTACTCGCAGATCATTATTTTCTGGGTTGAATTTTTAAGGCGAAGCTTAAATTTTAAGCGAGAAAAAGTTGAGAAGCTTTTGGCTGACCCATATGCTCGGCGAGCAGTAATTAACTTAACTAAAAGCTTCGCTTATATTGGAATCAAGAAGCCAATCTCGCTTTACTCGCCTTTCCTTATTGTTTGGGATTTTACGCATAAATGTAATTTGAAGTGCAAGCATTGCTACTCAAACAGCGGCGCAATTCGAGAGGAAGAGCTAACCACGCAGCAAGCTAAAGATGTTGTCGATCAAATTGCCGATGCAGGAGTCACCGCCCTTGCTTTTTCAGGTGGCGAACCCTTAACGCGCAGTGACTTTTTTGAGGTTGCACGGTATGCCGCTGACCGGGGGCTCTACATCTCTGTTGCCACAAATGGTACTCTACTCACTAAGGAAAATGTTCAGAAGCTCAAGACAGCCAAAGTTAACTATTTAGACATCAGCATTGATGGGGCATGCGCTAAAACCCATGATGAATTCAGAGGGGTCCCAGGGGCATTTGATAAGGCCGTAGCTGGCTTGAAGAATTGTATTGAAGCGGATCTTTGCGTCTGCATAGCGACGACTGCCAATAAAAATAATCTTGAAGAAATGCCTGCAATAATCGATTTAGCAGAGGAATTGGGCGCTGAAAGGTTTACAAACTTTAATTTTGTTCCTGCCGGCAGAGCTAAATCGCATTATGAAGAAGACCTCTCGCCTGAGGAGAGGGAAAAACTTATGAGGTATTTGCTTGCAAGAATGTCTAAGGGCTGCAAAACAACCATTCTTACAACTGCGCCTCAGCTAGCTCGTGTTGGTATCCAGTGTCAAGGAGAAACAGGTACAGGCGAGCTAACAATGTCGATGGCACATATGCAAACCGTCAAAGTTACCAAAAAAGCGGTTCCTTTGGCAGATTTTATTGGCGGTTGCGGCGCAGGACGCCTATACTGTTCACTTTCACCTCAAGGAGACGTTCACCCATGCGTTTTTCTGCCAGAAAACGTTGGCAACTTAAAAACCGAAAAACTCACAGACATCTGGCTAAATGCACCGTTATTCAACGCTTTCAGAAACAGAACAAACCTTAAGGGAGCTTGCGGAAAATGCATTTACAAATTCATTTGTGGCGGCTGTAGAGCCCGTTCAGCAGCGTACCATAACGGCGACATGTTAAATTCTGACCCAGGCTGCATAATGGGAGTGAAAGGTGTCAAAAGTGCCTAACACAGAAAAAATCGTCAAAATTTTCCGTGCAAAAGACGATATAAGCGACATCGTAAAAGAAACCGTCGCTAACTCAGGGTTACATGGCAAACACAAAATTTTCATAAAACCAAACCTCAGTCACCCAGAGTACTTGCCCGGCGTTGTTACAAGCCCTGAATTGATGAAGCAACTTGTCGGGTTGTTGCGCGATGGGAATAGCGAGGTTATTGTTGGTGAATCAAATGGCTTCAACTATCCCTGTTGGACAGCGTTCGACAAAACGGGCGTTGAAGCTGCGGTGAGGGTAGCAGGCGGCAGCGTCATCAATCTCTCAGAGGACAAAGTCGTTGAAGTAAAATTTCAAGGCAACAATCCATTGAAAAGGCTTTTTTTGCCCAAAACCATCCTCGACGCTGATGCTGTGGTGGACTTGCCCTTAATGAAAACGCATGAGTTTATGGCTTACAGCGGTGCCATAAAAAATCTTTTTGGATGCGTGCCCAGCAACAAACGCATCTACTTACATCCATATTTACCTGAAGTGCTATATCGCCTTTACACTTTGTTCAAGCCTCAATTAACGATTATGGATGCAAGGACAGGTATTGAAGGCAACGGTCCAACCAAAGGTAAACCGGTCAAAATGGGGTTAATACTAGCAGGGAATGACGCATTAGCCTTAGACATAATCGCGGCAAAAGTTATGATGCTAAACTGGAAAGAAACATATCTGGGCTACATCTCTAACAAAATTGGCATGGGTGAAGAGGATATTAGTGTCGAAGGCCTGCCCTTGGCCATGGTTGAACATAAATTTGAGCCTCCGCGGATTGATTTGCCTGTAAAAGCCCAAATGATGATTTACCAACATGAATACTTAACCAAAGTTTTCTTTTGCTCGCTAGACATAGTTAAACTGTTCCAGAAGGTAACGATGGCTTATCGGGGCAACCCCGTAGAAATCGGCTAACTTAGAGCTTCATCATATACCTTTATTGCTTCTTTGACGACTATGCGCCAATCAAGTTGTTGCTCAACTGTTTTGCGAGCTTTTGCACCCATCTCTTTTGCCTCAATTGGATGATCAAGCAAGTACAAGATTTTATCTGAGAACTGCTTGGAATTGAAGGGTTCCACAAGAAATCCGTTTTTGCCGGTTTCAATCGTTTCAGGGATACCTCCCACGGTAGTTGTCACGACAGGTAAGCCAGTTGACAGTGCTTCCAACACCGCAAAGGGATGATGCTCATAGAACGTCGAGAATGCAAAGACGTCTGCAGCTTGATAGAGTTTTGGCAGTTTCTTGTCTGGATAGTAACCAGTGAAAACAATGTTGCCTTTAACGCCAAGTTTCTCGGCATGAGATAATAGTTTGTTCATTTCGTCGCTCTGCCCTTTGCCTGAAATAATAAATTTAGCAGTTGGGAAACGCTTTGTTACAGCGGGCATGCTTTCGATTAATGTGAACAAGCCTTTGCGAGCATACAACCGCCCAACGGAAACAATGGCTAAATCGTCAGGGTTAAGACCCAATTCCGCTTTGACCTTGGGTTTGTCAGGGGCTGGCCTAAACTTGTTGATATCAACGCCGTTGTGAATAACTTCTATTTTGCTTGAGGGAATCTTATAGTAATTTGTCAATTCCCACTTCGTGAAGTGGCTGACAGCGATGATTTTTCGTGCTCGCCTAAGCATGCCTTCCTCAAAGAAACGCAAAAACCAGTTGAAACTCACTAAAAACTTCTCATTCGCGTTTAAACGACCATAAGGTTCACCGCTGATAGCTTCTGCCTCACCTTTCCACGTGGAGTGGACAGTACAAACGAGAGTTTTTCCAAAGTTGGGCGGCACAGCAAAGTTAGGCGTTAAAGGTAGTTGCGGATGAGTAATATCGACATTTGCCGTACCGCGGACGCCTTGGAGTTTTCGGTTACTGGCGGCTGCAAGCATGAAAGATTTGACTATGGGTGTTCTGGGAATTTTTAGAAAAGAAACATCTAGTTGCGGGTTAACCTTGATGTTTTGGGCTTGGTTTGAACCTGTGACGACGTAGATTTTGTAGCCGTTTTTGATGAGTTCGTTTGATAGGTAGTATACATAGGAGCCGGTGCCTCCTGTGAGCGGCCAGTACTCGGGCGATATGAAGCAGACCTTGTGTGACATTACCTGTGCCTCCCTGATAGGTAAAGCGTACTAGTGGTTATTGCGCCGATAAACCATGCAAATGAACGAACAAAATAAAGCACTACTAAACGCAAAGCCGAGCGGTCACTAAACTTAAAGGCGATCTTCGCGGCTGAATAAGAAAAGTAAACAAACATTGCTGTCAAAATCAAAGCTGAAATATACCATAATGGTCTAAGAGCAGGGAAAATTCCAACAAGGAAAAAAATGATAACTGCCAAAATGAGAATGGGCTGGATGTTCATGCCAAAATCGGTTATTTCATCGCCTTTCGCTAACCTACCATGTTTGATGTAAAGTTTGAGGGTATTTTTCCCATACTGCAACTGCTGTCGATAATATGCTTGAAGGGTTGGCCGGTTGAAGTGGTAACAGACAGCATTTGGTTCATAAGCTATTTTATAACCTTTAGCGCTAATTCTAAAGCCAAAGTCGGTATCGTATTGGCTAGGCAAGTTTTCATCCCAGCCGCCAGCTTCCTCAATAACAGCTTTTTTAAGCAATAGATTCATGGTGGCAATGCGACCAGTATATCTGCCAATTCGCTGGTAGCGGTTTTTGAGTTCGTAACCTATGCTTTTTGCCCATGGGTTGTCTGCGTTCCAGGTTTCTATGCTGCCGCTAACTCCTGCAACTTGAAGCTCTTGCAAGTGAGGCACAAGAAGCTTAAGCCAATGTGGCTCAACTTTGGCGTCGGCATCTATAAAACCAAAAACATCATGTGATGCTATTTTCATTGCATAGTTATAAGCGGCTGGAGCGTTCAAGCGAATCGAAATGACTTTAAATGAATATTTTTCAGCTATTGATATGGTGGCATCTTTTGAGCCACCATCCATGACGATAACTTCGATACAGCCCACAGGATATTCAAGTGCTAAAATGGATTTGAGGCATTCTTCGATTGTTTGTTGACTGTTATAGGCCGCAACTATGATTGAGACTTTGGGATATACACTGTCAGCCACTCGGTTATGCCCTCATGTAAGCAGAAACTATTGATATGAGAATTTTGAACCCATCAATCATTGGGTCAACTCCTGACCTCCCGTAGGTTCGCTGTTCAAAACTTATCGGAACCTCGGTAATACGGAAGCCTTTTTTTGCCGGTCTTAACAAGCATCTCGGATTCTATCTCGTATCCTCCCGATTTTGGTTTTTGATTTTTTAGGACCTCCCTTTTCATAGCTCGGTAGCCTGATTGGGAATCAGTTATGGCTACGCCTGTTAAAAGTTCAATGAAACTGTTAAAGAGTTTAACACCGAAAGCATTTAGTTTTCGTGCAGCCACTTTCTTGTGGTTCATATACCTTGAACCGATAACCAAATCAGCTTTATCCTCCAAAACAGGAGCCATTACTTCTGGGAGCTCCTCAGGCTTGTGGGAACCGTCCGAATCGATGGTAACAATTATGTCGCCTTTTGCTTGAGCAAACCCCGCCCGCAAAGCATACCCTTTTCCCAAATGCTGCTTAAGAGTAAAAATTCTTGCGTTCCGTTCTTTGGCTACTTCAAGCGATCTATCGTATGAACGGTCATCAACAACAATTACTTCAAACTTCAAATCGGTGTGCTGCATAACCTTTACTGTGCGATCAATAATGTCGCCTATAGTCAATTCCTCGTTGTACACGGGAATTATTATGGAAAGCAGCATTTCCTCTCGCTCATTTTACTTTTAGATGCCAATGGAAGACCTTATAAAGTTTGGCACTGCAACCTTGTAAGCAGTTGAATTGAAAGTTTGATGCCCGAGATGGAACCCGCTAAGCAGAATAGTAAAGTTTATGCTGACAAGAAAATTTGGTTTTCAATGTGGTTTCTGGGTGCTGTTGTTACTTTCGGATTAGCGTTTTTCCCCATGTTTTATCGCCTTATTGACGGCAGAAACAAACATTTTCAGCATGAAGCTGATGTTGAAAAACAGGTTGTTGAACGTTTGAAGAGTCAAGGCAAGAAAGCGCCTGCAGCAAGCGAACATTATTCGAGGATGAATACTAATGTATGGGCTATCAGCATTGTTTTGGTTGTACCAATTTTTATTATTGTTTACTTATTATCGAGAGATCTGTTGGTTCATGAGCAAAATCAAGACGCTTTTTTGGCAGCTGCTTTTCCACAGCGAATGTTTATGCCCCAAACAATACCGATAAAAACTTATGTTGTAATTACCATTGTTACGTTGGGCGTTGGGGTAGTTTACTGGTTATACAAGATTGTTAACTTGTATAACGCTCACTATAAAGCAGAGTTGCAAGTTGAGAAAGAAATAGGTAGACTCATGGAGGAAGAGAAAACTGTCGGGCAAATGTAAAGAACGCAGGTTTGTCAGTCACGGCGGAGACATTTGGGGTTTTAGCAGAAAATACAATGTTCCAGTTGAAGATGTTCTTGAGTTTAGCGGACCTATAAATTTTCTTGGACCATCACCTAAAGCAGTTGAAGCCGTCAAGCAATATGCCAAGTTCATAAAATTTTATCCTGACCCTAACCCTGTGGAATTCAAAGAGGAAGTTGCAAGATACGTCGGGCAAGGCGTGGATGAAGAAAACATCGTTTTAGGTAATGGCTCCATTGAGTTAATTTACGCCATAACAGAAATTTTGCCTCGAGGCTTCAAGGCGCTCATTCCTGTGCCATCTTTCAGCGAATACGAGAAAGCGGCGATTCGAGTTGGCGGGGAGGCTAGTGTTTGTGCAGTTACCTGAAAGCTGGGCATTAGAAACGGAAAAAATTAAGAGGGCATGTTACCCAGAGACAAAAATTCTTTGCTTCTGCAACCCTCACAGCCCATCGGGAACACTTTACAGCAAGGAAACAATGATTGATCTACTTGATTTCTGTCAGAAAAAGAATGTCATTTTCAGTGTGGACGAAAATTACATAGAGTTTGCTGAGAAAGGGCGAAGAAACCACGTTAGCTGGGTGTGGTTAAAGATTATGAGAATCTTTTTGTTATTCGGTCAGTTACAAAATTCTATGGAATGGCAGGCATACGTTTAGGTTACGGTATAGCAGCATCAGGACTTGTCAAGAAGCTAGAAAATGTAAGGATTCCATGGAGCATTAACAGTCTTGCAAGCTGTGCGACGCTAGCTGCATTTAATGACGCCGATTTCATAGAAAATACAAAGAATACAATTGCAAAAGAACGAGTCAGAGCTTGCAAAGAATCTAAGTGAAATTGACGGTTTACAGGTCTTCCCTTCGGTAACAAATTTTCTGCTTGTAAAAATAAAGAATCGAAAAATCACATCCACAAAACTCAAAGAACAACTTGCCAAGGAGCGAATGTTAATCCGCGATTGCTGCACCTTTGTCGGCTTAGACGACAGCTACTTCAGAGTCACAGTACGGTCAGGTAGAGACAACCAAAAACTAACACAAGCCATCGACAAAATATTATCAAATTAAAGCCAAAATCTCAACTTTCAATTTAGCCGTCATACTACTACTCAGCACAATAATGCAAAACTTCAGAAAACTTATTTTTTAGCTATCCAAAAACTCATTTCTGGGCTACCTATCAAATGATAAATTAGAGACATGGGGTTCCATATCCAAGTGCTATTTTGATAATAGTCTGTTCTTTTCGAAAAGTCGTAGCCTTCTTCTTTAAAAACTGCCGCGACGGTTTTGTGGTTTAAAGCATGCTCTTTCTTATGCCAATAATCAGATAAGGTATAATCAATCATGGGTACTTTTAACCCGATAATTTGAAAATATAAGCTGTTAAGTAACGGGTTTGAATGAAAATATATGCCTTTAATGAGATTAGCTAGCCCGCTTTGTTCGCCTTTCCAGTAGAAAGGGGATGCTTCATGGTCAACGTAGATTACGCCGCCTTTTTTGAGAAAGGCACTGAATCTTTTGAGTGCAGACAAGTAATCGGGCAAATGATGCAGCGCAGAATAGCAAGTGATTAAATCAAATTTACCAGCTTCAAAATTGAGATTTTCCACTGGTGAATTAACTATTGATAACTTTTGTGATTTCAAATAGTCACCATATTTTCTTTGCAAAATCAGGCACATTTCAGGCGAAATATCAACAGCTACAACTTGATAGCCCATCTTCAAAAGCTTACCCGTTAAATTGCCTGTACCCGCGCCAACATCGAGAGCAAGCTTCTTGTTATCTGCCACAAGTTTATCTGCCATTTGAAGTTTGGCAGTTATTCTTTTTTGCTCTAGTTCACTATAGACCTCGGGGTGAAGCAGTTCATAGTATTGTGCTTCTTTTCGGTGGACAGAAACGTTTGCTTCGTGAATTTTTTCTAACAGGTTAGCATCGAACAGTTTTGTTACCTCATTTCTTTTTAGCGTTAACACGGACTTAAGTTTTGGTTATCTTGAAAACATTTTGGGGCTTTTTTTCAACGTAGTCAATACACCGTCTTTTCGCATTTTGTGAAGAATTCGCTTAGGAGATTTTTCAAAACTTGAGTGGAATTGTCTTTGAATTTTTAGCAGAGACTCATAGTTGAAATCTTCAGTTTTGACGTATGCTGCGAAATCTTCAATTTTATCATACAGTCCTTTAGATATTACCTCATCGTATAGGGCGCTGCCTGGAACTGCTACAAAAATGTTAAAGCCGCACCAATCAGGGTCTATTTTCCTTGCAAATTTGAAGGTGGCTTTCATATCATCCACTGTTTCGCCAGGTATTCCCAACAGGAAAGAACAAGCTGTCTGAATCCCTTCAGCTTTACACATCTTGATAGCATGTTCAGTTTGATCAAGGGTAACATCTTTTTGGAGTTTTTCTAAAATGCGAGTTGAACCTGACTCTATGCCAAACCATATGGTCTTGCAACCGGCTGCTTTCATTTCTTTAAGCAAATCTTGCGAAAGCAGATCAGCTCGGGTATCGCAGACCCATTCAAGATCAATTTGGTTTTTTCTTATTAATTGACATAATTCAATTGTTTTTTCTTTTCGAAGTGTAAAATTATCGTTGACAAAATAGATACCTTTCGTTCCATAATTTGCAATTAAATGTTGAATATCTTCAACCACTCTGTGAGGGCTAAAAGCGCGGCATGTTTTTCCCCACAAACGGCTGGTTTCGCAAAAAGCGCAATTAAATGGACACCCTCTAGCTATACTCATATTATCCACGGGTTTAACATTTAAGAACTCCATTTTGCGCTCGTAGAGATCTATCTGAAGCAAATGAAAAGCAGGAAAAGGAATCTCATCCATATTGTTGATGAATTTGGGAGCGTTTTTTATTATTTTTCCTTCGTGCCTATAAACAACTCCAGCAATATTTGTGGTGGAACTGTTGTTTTCTCCTTTTGAGATTTGGGTTGCAAGATCCACCATTGCACGTTCGCCTTCACCCATTACAACATAGTCTATTTCTGAATGCTCAAGCATGCTTTCGGGATTGTAAGATGGATGCCATCCGCCAACCACAACTTTGCAAGAAGGAAGTACTTCTTTAACAGCCTTAGCAGTTTGGATGCATTGACTATAAGTTACCGAGCTGCAGGTTATTCCAACTATTGTGGGGTTAAGATTTTTTATTTCAGTTTTAATTTCATCTATTGGTTTTCCTAGTAAGTAATTGTCAATGATTTTTACTTGAAATCCATTTTTTTCAAGTGTTGCAGCAACGTAGACTAAGCCGATCGGAACATATTTTCTTCCATGGATCCATGGACCCGATGTGGGCGGCGCGGGTGTCATTAACAAAATCAATTTTATTGCTTTCTCCAAGTTAAGAGTGAAAGTATGTACTATGCAATTCCTCTGATAAAGATTTCTTAAAGTAACACGTTCATGAAGATAGTAGCTTTTGAACTTAATCGTTTTAATAAAATAAACATTTTAAAATTAAACAAAAAAAATAAGAGAGGGAAATTTTTCCCTTAGCTGTGTTTATGGTCGTTTTCGACTGATCATCAATACTATTACTATTGCTACTA
Source organism: Candidatus Bathyarchaeota archaeon (assembly GCA_963798135.1). Lineage (GTDB taxonomy): Archaea > Thermoproteota > Bathyarchaeia > Bathyarchaeales > Bathycorpusculaceae > Bathycorpusculum. The sequence goes on from CAWCSI010000002.1 coordinate 381,295, forward strand.
TTATGATCAGAACAAATAAGCCAGCGATTGCAGGAACGAAGTATAAGTCTGCGGCTGATGGAGTTGGAGTTGGACTTGCTGGGGCTGCTGTTGCATGTGCTGATCCTACGCTAAAGGTGGTTTCCGAGTATGATGGCCAGTAGCCATTGGTTCCGTGGAAAGTTGCAACTACTGTGTAGTTTCCTGCGATGTCGGGTGTCCATGTTAGGCTGTACATTCCTGTTGCATCAGTTGTTGCTGTGCCAATGTTTCTGTAGTTGTTGTTGGAGTCTAAAACATCTACTGTCACTTGAACGCCTGTAAAGTTGCTTGGAAGCGGTTTTTGCTGGTAAACGTAGCCCATCCAATCTTTCATGCTAGCATCAGATGACACTGGAACGCCATTTGGAAATTGACCGGCTTGTTGTGTTTGTGTTGTTCCAACAGCTGTATCTGTGACTGTTCCGCGTATTACGACAGGAGCTCCCGAATCAACTGCATTGTTTGGTGCCGTAACTGTTAAAGCGCTTGGTCCTCTGCCAACAACGTAGATTGAGTTGTCATAGCCGTTGTACCACGTTGCATAACCATCTGCGATAGCGTAACTCATTGCTGAGAATTCGCCTGTGTAACCTGAAATAGTCCAGATTTCTGTACCGTCAGTTGCGTTAATGGCACGTTCTAAGGCACCTTTGTAAATTGGCGTGTTAATCGTGTGTTCAGAGGCGACTGTGTAGATTATTCCGTTGCCAACTGCGTTTATGAAACTTGGGTAATCGCCGAAAGGTGTGTTGAGGCCAGCATAAGTACTGTTTCCTTCGCCACCGTTACCATATGTCCATTTTAAGTTTCCAGTTTGTGCATCGTAGCAGTATAATATGCCAGAGTAGCCCATACTGTAGAAGTTGCCGTAAGCAAATTGACCTTGAATTAAGGGTGTAATTGGGTTGCCATAGTAGTCAAGAGGTGCTTGAGATGGAGTTGGTCCCCAAAGTTTCGCGCCTGTGTATAGGTTGTATCCTACCCACTGCATTGTTTCTTTGTAGCCTTCGGTGAAGACTCCCGATGTTGGATCTGCCGGACCTAAAAGAACTGTAACGTTACCTGGAGCCGCAGCAACTGTATTTGTCCACATAAGTGAACCCAATGGACCTCTGGTAGAGTTGACGTTAAGAGCAAAGTATGTGTATGGTGCCCAACTGCTACTTACACCGCCGCTTAATACACCAATACCGATTCCGGAAAGAGTACCGCTTTCACAGAGTATCAAGTTACCGTAGAAAGCTGCGATTTCAGTGAAAGAACTAGGCAGATTTGATGGAAGTGACACGTTCCAATCGTATGTTTGTGGGGCCCCTCCATTAACTGTGTTTGTATATCGAGTTGTGCTTGCAGGTCCGAATGGACTAGCGGGGGTTGTAATGTTAAAGTTGGTTGTTGCAGCTGCTGGTACGCCTCCACCGACTTGAATGTTCCAGTTCCATAGGCCCGACGAATTCCATTGAGCTAAGTACCCGTTTGAAGTGGGGTACATTACAGTTTCACCATTTGGACCCATCGTTATTGGAACACCACTTGGGACGTTAGTTACGTTGAACAGATATTGTCCTGTGAAAGCGTCGTAAGCTTGAGCAAAGCTGCTTGTAAACAGAATTGGCTGCATAACGCCTTTTTGGTTAGGTTGTTGACTGTCATAGATGTAACCGAAGGATAATGCTCCAGTGGGGATAGCGTTGTTTTGCCAGAGTACTTTTCCTGTTTGTAAATCAACTGCATAAGTTCCACCGCCCTGTCCGCTTGAATAGCCTAGAGGTGCCTGGTAGTATAATATTCCAGCCATAATTATCGGATTGTCATATCTTTGAACGTACGCAGAACCTTCAAAGTAACTGTCTCCGGTAGTAGCGAAGTTGTTTCCACCAACAATTCCACCGGCTTGAAGTGGCTTTGTCCACATCACGTGGCTAGTTTGAGGACCTATTGCATCACCTGGATTTCTGTTGAGAGCTGCACCTGCGAACAGACTGTTTGCGCCGTAGGCACCGATTGGCCAAGAGCCTACTGAAGCCTCAACGGGTGAACCTGAACCTAGCCAGTTTGACGAAATTGAGTACCAGCCTGGGTTTTCTCCGTATATCGGGCGAGTCCAGTAAGCCTCTGGAAGGGGATAGCTATATATGAAGGGTATTTGGGTTTGCTGAACTATGAGACTTGTTGTTGCACTGCTTGGCAGATAAGTGTCGTTAATCAAAGTTTCTGGTGTTGATTGACCGGTAAATAAGTTGTTAAAACTGGTATCGTGAGAATAAGTGTTGAAGTCTTGTCCGGGGAAGCTGAAGGTCAAATTATAGGTGCCGACTATGCTTGGTGTGAAACTGTAATCTTGTGCTGATGTTGAGTCTTGGACAATGGGGAAATTCACTGTTTGCGCTTGACCATTAGGGTCTGTGATGGTTAGCTTGTAGTTGTGGAATCTGTAATCATTGCCTATTCCGGATGCGGGAGAAAACAGGTTGGTTAACCACATGATAACAACTACGTTTTGACCGACGCCTACGGGGTTTGGTGCCGCGTTAATGTATGCATATGTTGGAATTTGCCAAGGGGGTTGGTGTGCGCTGACAGATGGCATTAGAATCATTGAAGTTGTCATTGAAATCATCAACAATATCGCAATTGCGATAACCGCTGTTTTGTTTTTTGAAATTTGCATTTTTTTTCTTTATCTCCTTAAAATTGGGTAAATCTTATGTGGTTTCATTTTGTTTATAAAGTTATCCCTAATCGTTCAAAAACGCGCTTGCCTGGCGATAATAAAGCATTTTTATGAACTTGTGGTAGGCTTAAGCCTACAACAAATGGAAAATAACTATTTTTTATTTTGAAAAAAGCATAATTTCTATATTCAAACGAAAAAGAAAAATCAAATAGAAAAAAATCATCAAGCTAAAAAAAGCTTCATAATCAAAAAGTGAAACGATTAATCAAGCCACGATAACGAATTTGCCTCTTCTAATTTACTTGCCTTAAATGAAATCGAATCAAATACAAGGAGATTCTTTAATAATCTCGTTTGATAATTCCCCAATAAATTAGGCAAACTTGAAAAAGTTTACATAAAAGTTAATATGACATCAATAGATAAAAATTGTTTCAAGGTCATTGATTTGGGAGGGGCTCAAGTAAAAATCGATAAAATCGATGCGGAAATCTTAAAGATACTCCTCTCTGAATCCCGAACTAGTTTTACCGACATAGCAAAAGAATGCAAAATTACAGTTACAGCAGTCAGAATGCGTTATAAACGCTTGTGGAAAGATGGCGTAATCAACGGCGAGAAGATGCTAGTAAATCCCCACTGCTTAGGATACAGGCACATTGTAGATTTAGGAATTTCAACCAAAGTTGAAGATGAAAAAGAAGTAGCCAAGTTTCTTGAAAGCAAAGAGTATATTTCAGCGCTTACGGGGCCATTAGGTAAATACAACTTCTTCGGGAAAGTTGCATTGCGTAATCTTAACTTGCTTCATGACATAATTTCTGATTTAGAGTCAAACCAAAAAATCAAGCATGTTGACAAATTAATCTGGGCGGAAGCAGTAAACGTAGAGTTTCCTCAAAACCTAGTTATCAAACCCGCCGTTCATGAAAGCAATCTTAACGATAATCGAAAGTTTACTTTAACTAATTTAGATCAACCTTCAATCGAAATCGATCAAACGGATAGAAAAATCGCGAAGATTCTATCAGAAAATTCACGAATGCCCTTTAAAGCTGTAGCTGATCAATTGGGAATGTCAACAAAGGCTATTATTCAAAGATACAAAAAGCTTAGAGGAAACTTGTTACCTCTTTCAACAGTGACACTTGACCTTCGCAAACTTGGATACGAAGTTCTAGGAAACGCATACCTAAAAGTTTCAAATCGGAGTAAAATGCCAGACATCTACTCTCAATTGCTACAAATTCCAAATTTGATAGTAATCATAAGAATTACCGACACTTACGACATATATTGTGCTGTGGCAATAGAAAACTTTGAAAAGTTATTTGAGTCAATCGAGAAAATTAGACGAATAAGCGGAATAGAAGCAATTGAGTTTTTTGTAATACCAATGCCTCCTTCATGGCCGCTAAACCTGTTTCCTTCATTGCTTGAAAGTGAATATATGAAACCGAAATATTGGCCTCATGAAATAAAGCAATAGAAAATAACAAAATAAGCCAGATTCAGCAGTTTTTAGTTCCCATCTTTTAAAATGCAAAAATACGAAATGTTTAAGCGTGAAGAATATCCTTTGAGGGAACAAATAGTGAAGCAGAAATGAAGCCTCATATAACCTTAGTCAACCCTGCCGCACCCGTTGGCGCTGCAATGCACATGCCTTTTGCAGTGTTAGGATTAGGATATTTGGCTGCAGTCTTAGAGAAGAATCAGTTTCAAGTTGACGTTATTGATTGTCAAGTTCTAAAACTGTCATCAGAAGATTTCAGATCAGAGATTAGTAAGCGTCAACCAGACATTGTTGGTGTAACATCATCCACTCTTACATATCAACCTGCACTTAAGCTGGTCAAGATTGCAAAAGAGGCTTGTCCAAACTGTGTTACGGCAATGGGAGGCGCTCACGTTACCTTTTGGGATGATAAAGCTCTTGAAGAATGCCCAGAATTAGACATCGTCATTCGCAAAGAAGGAGAAAACACGCTTTTAGAATTAGTTCAAAGAGTGGCAAACAAGGAAAGCTTCATAGACGTTATTGGCACAACCTGTAGAAAAGATGGCAAATCGGTTAGGAATGCGGATAGACCCTACATTGAAGATTTGGATGCTCTTCCATTTCCAGCGCGTCACCTGTGGCCTATGGAACGTTTTCGCGAATACGAAGATATACTTTACTTGGCCACAAGTAGAGGCTGCGTTTATTGGTGTGAATTCTGCTCAACCGTGAGAATGCATGGTCGAAAATATCGCATGCGAAGCCCAAAAAACGTTGTGGACGAACTTGAGTTTCTTCACAAAACTTACTACATAAACAAATTCACGTTTTGTGACGATGCTTTTACAGTGGATCAACAAAGAACAGAGGCAATGTGCACTGAAATTCTTAAACGCGGTTTGAAAATTGAGTGGAACTGTGGCACACGCGTTGATATGTTGACACATGAGTTGCTAGAGAAGATGAAGAATGCTGGATGCATTTCCGTTTGGTTCGGGGTTGAATCAGGTTCCCAGCAAGTTTTAGACGCAATGAAGAAAGGCATTACCCCTGAATTAACCATAAAAGTTCTCGGTTGGGTAAGAGAGCTCGGTATGCAACCTATTCCAAACGTTATCCTTGGTTTCCCAGGTGAAACAAAAGAGAGCGCATGGAAAACTATTAAGTTCGTGGAAAAGATTTCTCCAGACGCTGTCGGCTTCTACAACGTTGCAACACCTTTTCCTGGAACTCCAATGTATGATATGGTTAAGGAGAAAGGCTGGCTTAGGGTAACAGACTTTGACATGTACGATACTACGCACCCAATTTTTGAGACCCCCTGGCTTAGTATGAAAGAGCTTGGCAAATTACGAGAAGGGGCATTTCACCATTTCTATCTGCGCAGGGCATACTTCTTTGACAAGAGAAGAAGATTCAAAACATACACGCCGCTGATTGTAGCTTCAAATCTCATTGCCAACTTTAAGTTAAAACTTCGAAGAAAATAGGCGACACGTGCTAACTTATGAAGACAACTCGCCCTATGGTTAACGCCGACTATTTCCGAACAGTTTGGTTCTGATTGAGAGAAAAGCCACGGTAGAAAGCACACAGAGTAAAACTGCTGAAATCACCAATGGCGGATACTCGGGTATCGTTGATGAAGCGTTTTGTGCCATGACTAAAGCGGCTGTGGGAACATCGATGGGGCACATGAGAGGATGGTTGTCTGTGGCAGTTCCTAAAACCGCCGTTCTTGTTATGCTGATACCGTTGCCATAGTCATCTGTGTAGGATATTGAGCAGACGATTGCGTAAGGGGTATCTCCCATGCCTGTGTGACCGATTTCTAATGCCCCAGGATAACGGGTTGTATAGTCACTCCAGTAGTTTCCGACCGTGCCATTGTCCCATTGCCCAGCAGGCGAAATAGTAGGAATACCACCCATATTTGGTGAGCAAATAGGAATTTGCAAAGGCTCCTTGTTGCCCACAAAATCATTACAACAAAACTTGACTGCACCAGAGGTTTGCCCCAGCGAAAGAATGGCGTCGTTGTTTGCTATGTTGTTGGCGGTGATGATTACTCCGTTGCTGTTGGTTACATCAAAAGCTTCGGTGTTTGCATTTATTTGGTTTTGCTCGATAAGTTCGTGGTCTTCTTTTTGGGAGCCGCCATCGATGAATACGGCGATAGTGCTGTTTGATATGCTGTTTTGGCGGACAACCTCAATGTCGCCGTAAAGGACTACTGCTTCATTATTAGTTGTGAGCACATTGGTTGTTATGGTGTTGTTATTCCAAGCTCCAAGAATACCCACGCCCCAATTGGTTACGAATAGGTTGTCCACGGTAACGTTGGTTGCGGTGAGGTTAACGGCTATACCGCCAGTTGTCAGGCTTGTGCTTGGACCTTTAAGCGTGTAGCCTGCGCCGTCCAATACAATGTTGTTTGCTTCAACAATTATGGAGCTGTCAGGTCAGCAGTTAAGGTATAGATGTTGCCAAGTCTCTGTATTGGGGCATCTGAAGGAGTAATTTGGCCGTTTACATCTATGGTTATATTTTGGGTGAATTGCGCTTTAACAGTCACAACACAAAACACACCGACAGCCGTCAAGATTACAAGAATTAAACCAACAGTCTTTCGCATGAGCTCACCTTCACACAATAGCTAACTGGCACTTTTAGTTCTACATATGGAACATAACGTTCCAAAGCTGGAACAGACAGTTAACTGCTTGTTAAAATCTTGGTTTCTTTTTAAATCGCAACGCTTCAAACAGAAAAATCGCAGCGGAGACAACTGTTACAATTGTCAAAAGCCAGAATGCCTCCTCAATAGGGGAACCCAAAAGTAAATGGGGAATCAAAACGGCAATTTCAGCAATTAAAACACCTACAAAAATAAAACCGAAAATGGCAAAGCTGGGCAGAATTTTTTTTCCAACCCACACATACCCGTTCATGCCTACTTTTTCTTTGACAACGTAATTTCCGTATTCATCTTTAACAACTAAGCCTTGATCCATGAGTTTTTGAAGATTTCTGTAAGCGACGCTTGGGCTGCTGAGGTTAGCTCCACGCATTAAGTCGCGGGGTCCAACAGGTTTCCCAGCTTTAACCATGTAAACGTAGGATTGAAATGTTGACGCGTTTAGTTCCTCATTGGATTCCAAGCCAGCACCAGCCTCTCAACCAATAGGATTTTCTAACTTAAAAAACCAGTCTAAATCAACCAATAAACCCTGCGTACCGTAATTGATATTAACTGTTTACTCAAAGTATCAGGAAAACAAATGTTTGGTTAACCCTCGGTGCTAAACCTCTTAACAATATTAGTTCCAGTTGTTATGCTAATTTTCGCGATCTTGTTAGATTTGGTTCTCGGTGACCCAACGCCCAATGACCCTGATAAATGGGTCTTTAAGCTGCACCCAACTGTCCTTATGGGCAATTTCACTGGAAAAATTGAACCCTATTTCAAAAATAGGAATCCCCAAATTGAAAAATTCTTAGGCATACTTCTTGGATTGACAGTAATTTGTGCGTTTGCAGTTCCCGTTTTTCTTGGATTATGGGCGATGTACTCTTATGTTCCATTTTACTTCAACATCTTGATTTACGCTTTCATTGGCATTATTCTTCTTAAAATGACAATTTGCATTAAACTTGAAACCGATTGGGCAGAAGCAGCTGCCAAAGCAATCGAAGCAAACGACCTTGATGAAGCAAAAAAATACAGTCACTTCTCAAGAAGAGACTCCAGAACTCTAAATGGCTCACAAATCAGTAGTGCAGTTATCGAGTCAATGGCGGAGAACTTGATTGACTTTAAACTTTCTCCAATGATGTCGTTTGCGTTGTTCGGTGTAACAGGGGCCATTGCGTTTCGAGCTATAAACACGCTTGACGGCATGGTGGGGTTCAAGGACGAGAAACACATAAACACGGGGTGGTTTAGCGCAAACTTAGACACAGTCGTAAACTACATACCAACTCGTTTAACAGCGCTGTTTATGATTGCGGCAGCGGGAATCCTTAGAAAAGACGCTAAAAACGCTTGGAAAATAGCTTACAGAGACCACAAGAAAACTCCCAGCAGAAATCACGGTTGGCCAATGGCGGCCATGGCAGGAGCATTGCGTGTGCAATTGGAAAAGCCAGGTCAATATATTTTGGGCGATAGTCTGGAGCCACTTACTGGTAACAAGATTTTAAGTGCTCTGCGTATCCGAGACGTCACAATTATTTTATGGGCGCTTTTGTGCGTTGTCGTCATAGTGGTTATGCGTTTGTTCTTTTTGCCTATTTAGTGCAAAGTTTTAATCAAAGCGTTGAGGTATTGGTGTTTTAAGAAGCGCCTACAACATGCGTGTTTGCCTAATTAATCCACCTCGAATTCAGCCCAAAGCTTGGGGGAAGCCAAACGTTTTTCCACCCATCGTTTTGGCGTCTGTTGCAGCTGTTTTAGAAAAAAACCATGATGTCTGCATTATTGATGCTCCCACCGAAGGCTGGAAGAATCTTGTGGAGTTAGATGAAACCAAATACCGTGTTGGTTTAAATGCAAAAACTATTGCTGAACGGGTGGGTACGTGGAATGCCGATGTTGTTGTTGTTGAAATTCCGTTTTCAGGCTGGTCTAAAACCGCATTTGAAGTGGTTTCTGCAATAAAATCTGTTAGCAGAAAGCTTGTTGTTGTGTTAATGGGTCAACATCCGTCAGCTAGACCGGGAGCTTGTCTCTCTGAAGCCGATGTTGATTTTGTTGTTATTGGTGAACCAGAAAAAACAGTTTCTGAACTGGTTGATATGCTTGAGGCTGGGAAGCAAGCTTTCGTCTCCATAGATGGTTTAGGATTTAAGCAAAATGGAAAAGCTGTTTTTACAGGTAAACGCGAAATAATTGAGGATTTGGATTCTTTACCTTTTCCCGCTAGGCATCTACTTCCAATGAAAATCTATTTTGAAGCTGTCAAAGAGAATCCGCTACGTGGAGAAGTGAGTAAGCCATGGACCGCAATGATTACAAGTAGAGGCTGCCCTCATAGCTGCGTTTTTTGTTCAAACTGTATTGTTTGGGATAAAAAGTGGCGTTCCAGAAGTCCAAAAAACGTGGTTGACGAGATAGAACATTTAGTGAAGACTTATGGGATTAAGCAGATTGATTTTTCAGATGACAATATGACTTTAGATAAGAAACGTGTGGCGGATATTTGTGACCTAATTGTTGAGCGAGGGTTGCATATTGAGTGGTTTACGCCTAATGGGGTTAGGGCGGATATGCTTGATGAATCGCTTTTAAAAAAAATGAAAAGGTCAGGTTGCAAAAAAATTCGCGTAGCTCCAGAATCCGGAGTCCAACGTGTTGTGTATGAGGTCATTGGTAAAAATTTGGATTTGAAAAGTGTTGAAAAAGCGGTAATCGAGTGTAAGAAAGTCGGAGTCAAAGTGGGTTGTTTTTTTGTTATTGGCTTGATTGGTGAAACCAAAATGGACATTGAAGAAACTATAAAATTTGCTTACAAACTTAGAAGGTTGGGTGCGGACAGCTTCATCTTCAGCATTGCTATGCCACTTTATGGAACAGCATTTTATGAGCAGGCAAAACAAGGCGGTTTTCTAAGAAAAGGTTTTTGCGATTTTGCATTGGCGGCTACGGAGCCCTTAGTAGAGACGCCAGAATTTTCAGCCAATGATTTACGCGAGTTGTGTGCTAGAGCTAATTTGGTTAATCCAACTTTCACAAAGTATAAAGTTTTAAGGGCAATAAAAAACCCGAAAAAAACTGTAAAGATATTGTTGAAAAAGAAATGGACAGATTAGGATTAGTTTTGGGAGTGTTTGGAATAAACCACCTTTCCATCTACGATCGTCATTTCAACATTAATATCTTTGATTTCACATGCGGCAACATTTAGCGGGTTATCAGATAAAACGACTAAATCAGCCAGTTTGCCAACTTCAATCGAACCCTTAACCGCTTCCTCCCCAGAAGAATAAGCGGCATCAAGTGTGTACATACGCAAAGCTTCCTCAGCACTCAAACGCTGCTCGGGAAAATCTTCTCTCAGCACTGCCGCCTCAATGCCAAATAACGGATTTAAAGGTTCCATGGGGCAATCTGAACCACCAGCAATCTTCACGCCTACACTTAGCAATGTTTTGAGCGGATGTAACCATTGAGCCCTCTCGATGCCAAGATGCTGTATGGCTAACCAAACGGAAAATTCTGCGGCTACGACTTTGGGCTGGACAGAAATTACCATTTTTTGGGTTTTGAGGCGCTCGATTAATTGCGGATTTAAAAGTGCGGCTTGTTCAATTCTGAAACGAATAGATCTGTTTGGTTCTTGTTTTTCGGCTTGTTCGGCTGCACTCAATGTCGTGTCTATAGCTTTATCGCCCATAGCTTGCAGTACAGGCTGAAAACCCATTGCTAATACTTGTTCTATCGAGGACACCAATGATCTGGGAGTGTAAAGTAATTTGCCGGTATTACTTGATTCATCGATATATGGTTTTGATAACGCAGCAGTTTTGGAATCTAAATAACCGTCTACGGCAATCAAAGAGCCGCCTACGTGTAACATTAAACGGTCAGAGGATTGGAAACCAGATGTTTTCTCTAAAAACTCAATGGGAACTATCACGTTAACCCTAAAGGGCAACCTTTCCTCGTTATGGAGCTTTTGAATTAGTGAAATTTCATTTTCAGAAAGAATTATCCAATGGACACTTGTAAGTCCAGCTTTAACAATTTTTTGGCAAGCCACCACCGTGGCATCCAAAAGCTCATCTTCGCTAGGTTCTGGAACTACTTTCCAAACCATGTTGGTTGCGCTGTCTCGTAAAATTCCAGTTAGTTCGCCTGTCTTAGGATTTCTATCAGCACTTCCACCTGGAGGCAGGGAAGTTTGAGCAGTAATTTTTGCTAATTTTAATGCGGCAGTATTTACGGCGCATACCATTATCGATTCATGGTAAAGAATTACAGGATTATTTGGCGTAACAACGTCAAGGTCAGAGACTTTGAGAAACCTTTTTTCTTTAAAATGGTCAGCATTCCATCCACGCCCGATTATCCATCGTCCACTCGAAATTTGCTTTGCTTTTTCTTTGAGCAAGATTTGAAGTTCCTTGATGGACTTTGCACAGTTTAAGTCAAGCCAAAGCAAGCATTTTCCAAAATCGGCTACGTGAATGTGGGTGTCAATTAAACCTGGAACGACGGTTTTCCCGCTTAAATCAATTATTTTTGTGGCTTCGCCAATCAAAGAGTTAATTTCTTGGTTTGTTCCCACTTTGATGATTATGTTTTTTCTTATTGCAAGGGCTTGTGCGGCGGGTTGGCTATGGTTCATGCTTTGAACAGTTGTGTTAATTAGAACTAAATCTGCTGACAAATTGCCACTTTACTTATAGTTGTTGGTTAAATTCAAGCTTTTATCAAAGCGGTTTATGTTAGCGGAAGCAATCTTTGGTTTTTCTGATTTTTTTCTGATTATTAGGCTAACAGCGACAATTACAATTATTATGGCTACAATGATTGAGGCAATGGGCACTATCAAGTCAGGTGCTAAGGTGAAGTAAGCGGATGGAGTAGGAGTGGTAGAAGTGGGGGTTGATGCTTGGTTAGTAACGTAATTGGAGAAGCAGTAAACATTCCAATCATTACAGCCCACATACAACATGCCATTGGCTAAGCTAGGTGATGACCAAGAAGTTGAAGGTGTAACATAGGTTGCAAGTTTTGTCCCGTTCCTTGTTGCATCAAGAATGTATAAATCACGTTGACTAGTAACAACATATATTTTGCCGTCAGCATAGGAAGGTGAAATGTAGAGTTCATCACCAGTGTAAAAAGTCCAAATCATATGTCCGTTTGTTGCATCAAGACAAGCTATGTTGAACTTATCAATAACGAAAAGTTGACCGTTAACGCAAATCGGTGAAGAACTTATGAATTCACTTGCATCTGGATCCGTGAAATTCCATGTCACATTTCCAGTTACGACATTTACAGCGTAATATGTTCTCAAATTTGAGGATGTGAAAACCATTCCGTCCGCAATTGACGGAGAACCCAGCAGCTCTGTGCCGCCTATAAATTGATATTCATAAGGAATTGTTTGTTTCCAAATTAAAGCGCCCGTGTTAGCGTTGAGTTTATAGAGAGCTCCTGCCGCTGGTTCCTGGGAAGTAAAATAGACAGCTCCATCAGCAATTGCGGGGGATGATTCGATAGGGCCATTGGTTTGAGTCTTCCAAATGATATTGCCAGTGTTTGCATCAAGAGCATACAAGTAACCGTCTAAAGATCCAATATAGACTGTACCGCCAGACACTACGGGTGAAGATTTCAAAACAACTGTTGCAAACGTGTAAGGTAAGTCGCCGTTAACAAAAGTTTGCCAAATAAGAGCACCCGTGTAAGCGTCAAGACAATAAACGTTTCCGTCGTCGCCACCTGTGTAAACTTTATCATTTGTAACGGCAGGTGAAGATTCAATAGTGTCTTGAGTGTCAAATTTCCAAATGAGACTGCCGCTCCAAGCTCCAAGCGCATAAATGTTCTTGTCTTGAGAGCCAACATAGACTATTCCGTTCGAAATGGTTGGCGAAGAAACAACGGATCCGTTAGTTGTGAATTTCCAAGCTAAAGTAAGGTTTGACGGACCTGCAAGAGCAGTAGAAGAATGCGTTGGATCAGCCCTGAAATTTGACCAATTGCTAACTGAATTTGAAGGTGGACCCATTTCCCAGATTTGGTTAACTGTAGAGTATTCGTTTCCTGAGATAGTATCAACTGCCTTTGTCACATCGCCCGGAATAATGTACAAGTTTCCATATGCTATAGCCACCGATTCCTTAGGAGCTAATGCTTCCATTGGAAGCGCCCAAAGAACTCGACCCGTGTATGCATCTAAACAAGCAAACTGGGAAGCACCAATTTCACCGTTGTATGAAGCATTTTGCCCTGTTGTTGCAAAGACTTTCCCATCTGCAACCGTTGGGTTTCCTGGGAAAATAAGCGGACCAGGTCCTTTGTATTGCCACACCAAACTACCAGAATCGATATCGACAGCGTAAAGGTTCCCGTCTTTATTTAGAGCATAAACCATCCCGTAAGCCGTTGCAGTGCCAATGGTAAAATACCCATTCGTTTTCGGTGAAAATGTCCAAAGAATATTACCGTTTGTAGCGTTAAAACAGTAAAGAGTATTATCATCTGTACCTCCTCGTAGAAATCTACCCTGATAGTAGGAGCCACTGAAAATCATTGGTCCTTTTGTCGGTGTATCCCATAGGACTTTTCCTGTCGTAGCATTTAGCGCCATTTGATGAAATAAAAAGGATCCAGGGAAAATTTCGCCATTGCCATATGTTACACCAGAACCGGTGCTGCCTCCCCCAGGGATGTATGTTCTCCAGACTAATGTTGGTGGTACTGAAGGATTAGAGAAGTCCCAACCTAGAATGTAGGAACCTTCTTTAGTGTAAAACATTTTTTGTTCGGGACTATAAACATTGGCTACAAATAGAACAGCAGTGTCAGCTGAGAACTGGGTACTATTCCACAAGATATTTCCTGTTTGTGGGTCAAGGCAATTACCTTCTACAACCAAATGAGAATCATCGATTTTGTAAACTATTGGCCAAGTTCCATTCATTGGAACAACTTTTTCCCATATGATAACGCCTCGTTGGTCAAGTGCTATCACTGATGTGTTTGTGCAAACAAAAACCATCCCGTCAAGAGCCGCGATATAAGGCAATATTCCTGTTATGTTCGTTTTCCAGAGCACATTTGGAGTACTTGGTGCTGGTCCTGCTGAGAAACGTGAAAAAGATGAGTCTCCTTGAAATTCGGGCCATTCATACTGACTTAAGTTGCCAGAGTTTGTGTTCGCAGTAACTTGAGCGCTTACAGAATTAATGGAACCAGCATTTAAGATTGAAAGTGAAGCAAAAATTGATGAAACAAGCAACAAAGCCAAAATGATCATGACTTGAATTCGATTGTGAATGACATTTACCCCCTATTTATAACGTGAATGTTTGAAAGAGGTTGACTCTTTACGCCTGTTACTGGTAGATGGCTGATTCCACTATAAAGCTTACGGAACTATTGTGCTCCATAGTTTAAGTTGCAATCGAGCATAAACGTGCTAAAATGCCCTGAAAACAAAAACAAGAGAGCACCACACAATCTTTTTTAAGTTGAAAGGAAAACTTAAATAAAAGATGAAATTAACGAAGAGAGTTCGAGGGTGTATTTTACTTGACAGATAAAGGTCCTTTGCTTATGACTTCTTGGAGATCAACAGGCGCTTGCAACGCACGTTGCAAATACTGCAATGTTGACGCTTCTGGTAAACGCGGTCCAAGAGAAATGACCACAAAAGAGGCTCTGCAACTAGTTGATGAAGTTCATAAATTTGGTGTTAGATGGTTTGGTTTAAAAGGTGGCGAGCCGCTAATGCGCGAGGATATTTTTGAAATTGTCACTTACGCAAAAAGCCTAGGTCTTAACGTGTGCCTATTAACAAACGGCTGCTTTGTTGACGGAAAAATTTACGATAATTTAGTTAAGAATCAAGTTTGGACCTCTGTCAGCATTGACGGCCCTGAAGAAATCAATGATCAGTTAAGGGGAAAAGGATCGTACCAAAAAGCATTATCTGCCATCGAAAAACTGTCAAAAGGCAAAATCCTCAACGGCTTAGCATGTGCGATTACAAAGATAAACTATAAACATTTGGATCATGTTGCAGAGTTAGCTGACAAATACCATGCGAATTTTGTTTGGTACAATCATCTTGTGCCAAGTGGGCGAGCAAAAGAAATGATGGATTTAACTCCGACGCCTGAAGAATACGAATGGACCCTTAACCACATTTGGGATATAACTCAAAAATACGATGGGAAATTTGAAGTGCATGTTCATTGCCCACATTTCGCAAGGGTTGTCAAGCAGAGAAACATACCGAACTTTGACGAATGGTATAAACATAAGTTCCATGGAAAATGCACTTACTTTGCTTTTGGCGGATACCTAAGCGTAACCGAAAACGGCGACTTAATCCCATGTTTCTACACTGATCTTAGGCCTTCAGAGCCTATGATGCTTGGAAACATACGAGAAAAAAGTCTTACTGAGGCTTGGAAAGAAGTTCAAGAATCAAAATATTATAGGAGTTTTCAGGACAAGAACATTTTAAAAGGTAAATGCAATGTTTGCGAGTACCGAGAGCTTTGCGGCGGCTGCAGAAACAGAGCTTATGCCTACTCAGGAGACATTTACGAATCTGACCCTGCTTGTGCATATGTACCTGAAAGTTTGCGCAAAAAATAACTCCTCTAATTTTCCTTTAGAATACAAAATGTCTTATAAGTGCAACTTCTCAGAAACATATGGGAACGATGAAAAGAACAACATCTATCTGCCTATTTCTTGCAGCGCTTTTTTTAGCTTCAAGCCTTTCAATAAGCTGGACCTCAGCGGGAACTCCGCCAGATTCAGCTTCATGGCCTATGTTCCAGCATGACCTAACGCATAGCGGCGCCTCAAATTCTGTAGCTCCAAAAACAAATCAAACGTTATGGAAATTTAACACTGGAGGTCAAATGGGGTCCCCTTCAATTGTTGATAATGTTGTCTATGTTGGTTCTTATGATCACAAGATTTACGCTTTTAACGCTTCCAACGGTGCTATGATATGGAGCGTCAATGCGGGAGGAAGGATAATTTCTCGGCCAGCAGTTGCCTCTAACGTTGTGTATGTAGGTTCAGAAGACGATAACCTCTATGCATTTAATGCTTCTAATGGTAATCGTCTATGGAATTACACCGCGGGATACTATGTTGATTCAGACCCGGTAGTCGCCAACGGGGTCGTCTTCTTTGGCTCAGAAGATTGTAAAATCTACGCTCTGAATTCAACAACAGGACAATACTTGTGGAGTTATGCAACAGGATACAAAATTATGATGTCGTCGCCAACCATAAATGAGGGCGAGGTTTACATTGGCTCTTTAGATGGAAAAGTTTATGCCTTAAACGATACCGACGGCACCCTAATTTGGAGTTTTGGCACAAGTCAACCTGTCACTTCTTCACCTGCAGTTAACGAAGGAGTAGTTTATGTGGGTTCAGCAGATGGCAAAGTATACGCAATAAAAACCAGTACTGGACAATTACTGTGGAATTTCACTACGGGCGGTGCAATTTTCTCTTCGCCAGTCATTTCCGAGGGCAAAGTGTACATTGGGTCTTCAGATGGGAAAATTTATGTTTTAGATGCATCTGAAGGAAAAGAAATTTGGAGTTATGCAACAGGAAGTGTAGTTGCATCTTCACCAAATGTTTCAGCGGGTACTGTTTATGTTGGGTCAGAGGACAACAGTATTTATGCGTTAGATGCTTCAAACGGGAAACTCTTGTGGAGTTATTTAACAGGATATATGGTCATTTCTCGCCCAGCCATTTTCAACGAAATAGTCTATTTTGGGTCATGGGATGGCAAACTATATGCTTTAAACGCTCAAAACGGCACATACGTTTGGGCTTATGCGACCGGCGGAGAGATTGATTCATCACCAACAGTGGCGAATGGTTTAGTGTTTGTGGGTTCTCATGATAGCAAAATTTACGCTTTGAATTCTTCTACAGGAATGGTGGGCTACGACCTTGAGCTTCACAATGATGTTGTTTGGAGCTTTGAAACAAAGGACATGGTTATGTTTTCTTCACCCACAGTTAATGATGGAATAGTTTATGTAGGCTCGTATGACGGCAATGTTTACGCTTTAAACGCCCTAACAGGTTCATACATTTGGAGTTATGGAACAAGTGGACCTGTAGTTTCTTCTCCCGCCGTAAATAATGGTTTGGTTTATGTTGGTTCAGAAGACAAAAATGTTTACGCTTTGAACGCTTCGACGGGTAAACTGGTTTGGAAATATACGACTGGTGGCCAGATAGTGGTGTCCTCCCCTGCAGTTTATGATAACAGAGTTTATATTGGCTCAAATGACCAAAACGTCTACTCATTAAACGCTTCTAGCGGAGCGCTCATCTGGAAGTTTCCTACAAACGGTTATGTAGTTTCCTCCCCAGCGATTGCAAAGGGCACGCTTTATGTAGGTTCGTATGACCACAACATTTACGCTTTAAATGCTGAAACTGGTTTGCTTGTGTGGAATTATACTACAGGCGGTAATGTAACTTCGTCCCCCGCCATAGCTAACGGCGTAGTCTACATCGATTCAGGCGATAACAAGGTTTACGCGTTAAATTCAGCTAACGGCAAGCTCATGTGGAACTTCACGGTTGGCGGTGAAGCCGATTCGTCGCCCTCTATTGCCAACGGATTGATTTTTGTAGGCTCAAATGACGGCAAGGTTTACGCTCTCGATGTATTGACCGGCAACTGTATTTGGACCTATTCGACGGGAGGAATGGTGGTTTCATCTCCTGCAATTGCCAACGATATTGTTTACGTGGGCTCATACGACCATATGCTCTACGCGTTTGGTTCTTTATCAAGCCAACAAACCAATTCTTTTTCGTTTACATTTCTTATTTCGTTAATTTTGGCTATAATTGCGATGTCGACTGCCATTTTGGTAACAGTGTTTTATAAAAAAAGGCATAAGTCTGATTTGGAATTAACTAAGAACTGAAATTTACCTAGAAAATGCCTAACGGCCCAATTATTGTATTTAGCAAAAGGTTAAAATCTTAAAACAACCATGACTACGAACTATAAAATCAAAATGACTAACCAGTCTAATTGTAGGCAACAAGTTATGGTGATGAACACAAATAAAACAAAGATAGCGCTGGTTAACACGCCGCTTGAAACATCCACCCATCACCCGCTTTTCCCACCGCTTGGCTTAGCATACATGGCAGCTGTACTTGAACAAAATAATTTTGAAGTAAAAATAATCGATTGCCCAGTATGCCAGATAGACCATGCAAAACTTAAGGCGGAATTAAGTTCTTTTCAGCCTACAATAGTTGGAATCGGCTCCATGACTCCAACAATAGAATCAGCCTTACAATCTGCGCATGTTGCAAGAGAGGTTTGCCCCGACGCTAAAATCATAATGGGAGGACCACATGCAACCTTTGCAGATAAACAAATTCTTACCGAAGAAAAACCCGTTGACATTATTGTGAGAGGCGAAGGCGAAGAAACAATTTTAGAACTTGCTAAACATTCGCCTGAGCTTCAAAAAATCAACGAGATAAAGGGTATTACTTTCCGAAAAGATAACCAAATTATTCAGGCACCCAATAGACCCTTAATAGAAGACCTTGATTCATTGCCACGCCCAGCCTACAAATACCTTCCAATTGAAAAATACAAGATTACAGGACGAAATCTTTTGCCTATAATGACCAGCCGAGGATGCCCCTACCAATGCTCCTTTTGCGTTGCATCTCAAATGTTCGGGGCAAGGTTTAGAGGGAGAAGCCCAAAAAATGTTCTCGATGAGTTAGAGTGGCTGAGAGATGAATATGGTGCAGAAGGCATTGCATTTCAAGATGACACATTTACCTATGATAATAAAAGAGCATTTGAAATCTGTGACGGAATCATAGAGAGAAAAATAAATATGCCATGGGGCTGTGGAACCCGAGCGGATGCTGTTACCAAAGAACTTATCAATAAGATGAGTAAGGCACACTGCAACGAAACAATGTTTGGGGTAGAGTCAGGTTGCCAAAGAATGCGCGACACTTTGAAAAAGCGAGTTTCAACAGAGCAATGTGAAAACGCAGTTAAATGGGCAAAAGAAGCAGGAATGTTTGTCACAGTCTCAGTCATTTTAGGCTATCCCGGCGAAACAAAAGAACTGTTACAGGAAAGTTTAGATTTTGTACGCAAGATGGATCCTGACGACGTTTGGCTTTGCCATGCTACACCTTACCCAGGAACTGGTCTCCGAGCGTTAGTTGAAAGTAATGGATGGAAAATGGCAGACGACTGGAAAATATACAACACAATGAACCCAATCTATGAAGATCCAAATTTTCCTGCTAAAGAAATAGCTCAAATGAGAAGAAACTTTTATAACAAATTCTATTCGCCAGGCTACATCATGCATCAAGCTGTCAAAGGATATGTTAAAGGCAACTTGTACAGCAAGATGATGGCGAGGACCGCCGCTAATTACATGCTTTGGCGAGCAAAAGCCCGCATGTAACCCCAAAGTAAGTGAACAGAAAAGCTCTGCTTCCACTCATTTCTGCCAAGCATTTCAACGTAACTTCTTTTTGTAAAAACGTATGTAGCAGCTGTGTGTCAAACATGTAATCTAAGATAATTTGACTTTTTAACAAAAACTTTATTATGTTATCGAACGGTTTTTAACAATAAATTGAGGGGAAAAAGGAATGAAAAAGAGGTCTCAACTGCAAGAAGCCAAATCGGAAGTTTATGATACAAGAGAAAATTGGCCACCGTACACTTACCGGGATTACCCAGATATTAAATCTGAAACTTACAAATCATTCATGAAGTTCCTGACAACGGAGAATACGTCCGGCAGATTAATGGAGCTTCAACCCTGGATTTCTGTTTGCGATTCAAAATGCGCTTTTTGCTATTTCCCAACAACTCCCACAAAAAAGGTGAAAATAGAGCCTTACCTTGAACTACTTAAAAAAGAACTTGCAATGTATGCTAAAACCAAATATGTGAAGACAAGCGTATTTGACGAGATAGTTTTAGGCGGTGGAACGCCTAGTGTTTTGGAGGCTGAGCAGATGATCGACCTCATAGATTTCTGCAAAGCAAACTTCAACATTAACAAAGAATACTTCATTAAAGTCACTGGCTCCTCAAAGACATTGGCGCTCCCAAAAATTGACAAACTAGCGAAGTATGGAGTGTATCAGATGGATATGGGTGCCCAAACCTTTGATGATAAACTAAGAAAAAACCTGTGCTTACCTGATAGCGCCGCAGACGTTGAAAAAGCCATTCGACATGCAAGAAAACTAGATTTATGCGTCTGCGTTGACCTAATGTATAATCTTCCAGGGCAAACAATGGAAAGTTGGATTAATACATTAAAGAAAGCAATTGAACTAGACGTTGAGATTGATGCTTACTCGCTGCACGTGGACCCAGGCACTATGCTTGAAAAAATGATTAAGACAGGAGTTTCTCCACCGACTGGAGATGCAGAGTACGAGAAAGAAATGTACATAACAGCGTACAACATGCTCACCAGCGCAGGTTACAAAGCAGTGGGGCACGACCGCTACAGCCGAGTAGAGTGGCACATGCGAGAAAACTGTCTCAATGGCTGGCCGTGGGGTGGGATATTAACAACGGGTGCAGGCTGCTTCATGGGATACCTACAACGATTTTCCTATTCTAATCTTGAAAATATAAACGATTACATGGCAACTGTAAAATCGGGAAAACTGCCTATCAGCAAACTTTCTGAATCCACAAACGAAGATATGATGAGGCGAACAATGACCCGATTATACCTCCGATTACCGGTTAGCAAAGCCGAATTTATGCAAAAATTTTGCACCACACCAGAAAAGGTCTTTCCAAAACAACTACAAAAACTAAAAGATAAAGGATTAATTGAAATTGATGACAAAGAAGTCAGAATAACCAAGTTAGGCGAGATTTGGAAAGGCAACATTGCGTGGGAATTCGCGCCCAATCAATCATAGCATTTTTTTTAACATCTATTTACTCTTAGCCTAATTTTGTTACCGTTGTCACTTCTATTTCTGATCAAGCACGCATACGATTCATAATAAAATATAGACTATTGAAAAAGTTCTGAAACCAATAATGAGCCGACCAAATGAAGAATAAAAACAATAATTAACAAAATATTAAAAAAACAAAAAAGAAAAGAGAAAAGGAATTTATCTGTGCCTCATTGGCTGAATTCCATACCAGGTCATTACTTTAGCAAGAATAGGAACTATTACTCCCAAAGCAATGCTTGGAATGAAGGCTAACACGAATCCGTAGACTCCAGCGAATCCTAATGATGTGTCTTTCCAAAGGTTGTGGTTCATAGTTTGTGCTGGTGAGAGTGAAACGCTGTAGTTAAGGTAAGCTTGGATTACTGCAGTTATCACTGCTGCTGTCATACCTGCGCCTAACATTCGTTTGAAATTCGTTGATCCATTATTTAATGCTCCAGCCATGTAACCAATGACGATGCCGTTAACTAGGTATCCTAACATGCTCATGTCGCCGAAAAAGTTGTAAGGTGGGTTTGAACCTGCATAATAGCCGTTGTAAAGTCCTGCGCTAGCCACATAATATAGTCCGCCCATGATAAAGCCTGCTGCACCGCCAGCCCATTTATTCCACAATAAGCCTAAGACCAATGGGATACCGAGACAGATCATTTGGGCAAAGCCAGAAGTCAGAATGACAGCGATTGTATTACTAGCTCCGAGTATGTGATAGGTTCCGCCTACGTTAACATAGATTGCTAAGAAGAAAATCAATAGTACTAGTATTATTGGTATAACTACGCCATTAAATATGTCAGCCAGTTTAAATTTTTCTGTTTCCAATTTTTATCCCTTGAATTATTTACATTGCGGCATGTTAATAAGCTTAATGCTTGGAAGCTTGATTCATAAGCGTTAACAAAGATTAAAAAAGTGCATTATCCAATAGCCACAAACATGTAAGATCATTGAAACGGCGTTTTTGACTAGTCTTGATTATTTTGAATAAAAAAGAAAAGAGAAGGGGAAAATAGATTGTTTATTGTTGTCGCAACATTGCTTTTGATCTAAGTACTGCGCCTTTGAGGTCAATTCGTGCAGGGCAAACGAAACTACAATGTCCGCAGCCAGTACAGTAATCGGCGTTAAGCTTAATCATGCTATCGATGTCCATTTTATCAAATGCTTGCTTAATGAGTATTGGGCTTAGTTTGTGGCAGCATACGCGCATGCAAGCGCCGCATCGCATACATTGGTATTCTTTGACTTTTTCAGGTGCGAATGCTTGAGCTTTTGGCAGTTTGGGTTCCTTGCTTTCGGTAGTGGGTTTTAGTCTTCCGACTTTATCAAGCGCTGGCACAGTTAGGTTCATTATGATTAACGCTACGAAGGAGGCACCGAAGAATTGAGTAAAGGTTTGCAGAACTACAGTCAAAATTGCCAAGCCAACTCCAAAAATTATCTGCCCCGTATAGGTTAACGGTGTTGTTGCTGGATCTGTCGCCATAAAGAACGCTAAGAATATTGAACTTCCAATGAACAGCTCGAATAAGAGTCGAACGGTAACGCCTGCGTCGCCGTAAATGAGAGACAATATAACTGATAAAATGGCGACCACTGCAAGGTAGCTTAGAGTTATTCTCCATTTAATGTATTTGCGCGCTACGACAAAAAAGCCTATGCCAACAATTATTACTGCTATGGCTGATGCTCCGCCAGGCCAGCCGTGGAATTTATCCAAAAACATTGTTGAAAGCAAATTATTCATTGTTGCAGCTGGAGCGCTGGTACTTGCGTTAGAGAAGCAGCTGATTACATAGCTACCAAACCCAGAAACGGCGCCAGCTGATCCTGGATAACCGTTGCCATTTACAACACTAACTAAGCCAATTGGACCGGATAATGAAGGCACTTGTAGCAAAGAGCTTTTCAGATGGTCTACAGCGATAAGTAATGAGTCGATGAATGGTATCATGACGATGAATTTTGCAGCTGCTGCAGGATTCACGTATTTTCGGCCTGAGGTACCTACAATCTTTTTGAAAAGTACCAAACCTACGACAGAAATTAAAGCTACATAAATGAAGCACTGAGGTGCCTCCAGAGGAAACAGTTCAACGGTGCGCATAACTGGAACGCCAAGCGAGTACGAGTCAGTAACGATTAAGCCAAAGACGGCGGCAGACATCAGGTTCAGTTGGCTATCAGCGGCAATCTTGTGTAGAAATGCATCGAGGCCGACTGAGATGCCGACTGCAATTAAAGCGTTGATTCCCAAAGTTAATCCGAGATTCCAGCCTGAGGGAGTTTTTTCAGCAGACCAGAGAGCAGCTGTAATTACAGTGAGAATTACAAGCGAGAAGAAAGTGTAAGTCATCAGTTTATCTTTAGTCATCCATGAATATTCTTTTGGTTTAGACATTTTCATAATCTCCTTGATTTTATGCTTTCAAATTAGGGCTGATTTGTTTTATAAGACTTTCCTTAACCATTACGTATGTTCTATATTTAGTATAGACGATACAGAAGCATTTGATTTGGGATGGCCGAGTTCATTCAAACTTGAAAGTCACCAGAATTTATGCACAAAAAAAGATATTTTGAGAAAAGCTAATACACATTAATTGTTAAAGGCTATTTTGCAAGTGAAACATAAGGATGACAAAGACTATCATAGAGGAGGAATTGGAAGGAATTACCTTAAACGTGTATTTACACGTTGTAAAAAAGGGCAAACCAGTTGGTCCTAGAGACGTCATGAAAGCGGTGAATTTAAGCAGCCCAAGCGTGGCTTACCGGCACTTGCAGAAACTTGAAGACCTCGGATACCTTCAAAAAAACGATTATGGCGAATACATAGTAAAAAATAAAGCACACATAAAAGGGTACATCTGGTTTGGTCGACGCTTGATTCCAGCGATGTGGCGTTATTCTATTGTTTTTCTTACGATTCTAATAGCGGAGCTATATGTTCTCGCGGTGCATTTTCCCGTCGAAACTTACGAGTTCAAAGTTTTCTTCCTTCTACTGATGCATTAATAACTGGGTTGGCTCTGGCAGTTTTTACGATTGAAGGTTTTCTTCAAAACAAACGTAAAAAAGCCGGCAAAAATTGAATTGCCCAGAAATAGATTTAGGCATTTTAAGCATCTGCAAATAAAAATAACAATGCTATTTCACATAACTTTCCTCATCTGTGTCAATAAACGAAAAATTGATTTCTAGGAGCAAGTTTTATATCGCCTATACGAATTTACCTTGACACTGTGAATTCAATGAATAATTCAATGAATCCAATCACAGCCCCATTATTCATGGTTGTTTGGCGATGTACCCGTAACTGTGTGGGCAGTTGCACTTATTGTAGTTACACCAAACAATATGCTAAAGACCAAGAACTAAACACCGAACAAGCCAAACACATGGTTGATGAAATGGCAGAATTCGGCTCACAATGGTTAGGAATCAGTGGCGGAGAACCCCTGATTCGCCCTGACGTATGGGAAGTTATTGAATACGCTGAGAAAAAGCATGACATGAAAGTCAGCTTGATTACAAGCGGCTATGCATGGGACGAGAAACGCTTTGATCTATTGCGCAAATATGAAGTCCACACTGCAATTAGTATTGATGGTGATCAGGAGTCAAATGACAAAATTAGGCGCAAGGGCGGCTACGACCAAGCCGTGCACGCCATGGAGAAACTTAGTAGCGTTGGCCTACTAGACTGCTTAGTTACAACTATGACTAAGTTTAATATTGACAAGATGGCTCATCCTGCTATGTTGGCGGAGAAATACAAAGCCCGCATGCTTGTCTACCATAACTTGGTTCCGGTCGGGAGAGCAGGCGAGCACATGGAGGAAATAGCTCCAACACCAGAACAATACGAAACAGCATTCAACGAAATTTATGATATTCAACGCAAACTTTACGGGAAAGTAAAAGTCAACGTCTACGCACCATTCTACGCCCGGATCGTACGCCAAAAAAACCCAGCTGACTTCTGGCAATGGTACAACGAAGGCTACCTTGGCAAATGCACCATTGGCGGCAACTACATCGGCATAACTGAAAACGGCGACTACCGGAGCTGCGGTTTCCATGAAGGCTACCGCATCGGCAACGTTAAAGACAAGAAGCTGCACACCGCTTGGGAAGAACTACAGAAGAGCGAATTGCACCTGAAGCTTCGCGACAAAAACAACCTAAAAGGCAGATGCGGAATCTGTGAGTACCGAGAAATCTGCGGTGGATGTAGAACGAGAGCTGAATACTATACGGGCGACCTCTTTGAGTCAGATCCGGCATGCAACTACATACCTAAAGTTCTTCGAGAAGACCCTAAAGCATATGAAGAAATGCGCAAAAACGCACTCAAAAAACAATAAACCTTTTTTCTTCAATTTTCTGTGTTTCCGTTAATAATCAAATGTTTAGTTTTTAGGTTTGTGTTTGGTTAAAGTTATTCAGTATTTTGAAGATGTCATATCGGTCGTTTGAGTAGATTAGTTGTAGAAACTTGCAGCGGGCAAAATTGGGGTCTAATTGGTTTTTGTCATAAACTATGAATTGAATATTATTTTCTGCGATGTAATTTTTGTAATCTCTTGAAGTTACCTCAAATTGGTCAGGTTTGTAGGTAAATAGGCTTTGAAGATTGTTTTGTTGCAGTGTTGGGAAACTGTTTTTTGTAAGGGTTAAAACTTGATATTGACGTGTTGCCGTTTGGTTGGCATTAATTTCGTTGAATTGATATTGGAATCTAACTGCATCGATCTGCCTATTTGTCAAGGCACCAATATTCCCCCAATTTGGTAAATCGGAAAAGTTAAAAGCGTAAGCTAATTGATTTTTGTCGTCGTAGAGCCCTACGTAATTATCTAATGAACTAGAGTTCGTAAATGTTGCAACTGCCCATTCCTTGCCTGGTGGACCACCGACAGTTTTTGAAGGTACATCCCATGGATTAACCCAATTCATGAATTGAGGTATCTGAGCTTTTTCAAAGTTAAATTGAAGATTGAATGAAGTGGTCAAATATAGTGTCACATTAGATATGCTGCTCTGCAGCGGTGTTACACCCCATGATATGTCGGTTGCATAACTATCATTTTGAACAAGCATTGTCTCTGTTAAATCTACGTAATTATTTGAGTACGTTAACGTTAAATTTTTAGGGGAACTTTGGTCATTAAACGAAATTTCTCTGTTAAAATCAGACAGAGGGAATGTATAGTTCTGACCGTTTTGCATAAATGAAACAAAATCGCCAGCAGTTGACGAGGATGAAATCTGATACCAAACTTGATTTATAGAAACATAATTCTCGTCAGTAATCAATCCCTTAGCTTCATACGCTCTTAACAGATTTTGTGGATCTTGAATTTCGTAAGATAAACTCAAAACTGACTCAGCAATTTCTGTTCTTTGAACTGTAGGATCAGTTTGTGCAATTATGTTTTTTCCAGAAAAGGTTGAAAACCAAAAACCAGGAATTTCTGTTACAACTGCTGTGGCGTTATTTGGATAGTTTTGTTTTAACCAGACTCCTGCATCTAATGCTTTTGTGTCGGTTGTTGAGTAGTAAACGCTGGCTTCCATAATTTTGCCGTATACTGTAATAGAACGGAAAACAACCATTAATGATATTATAACAATGAGAGAAACCGTGAGAATCTTTACCCAGTTTTTATACAATGCCTTTTTATTTTTAGAATAATAAGTTAGCATTTTTTCGCCTATAAAAACTCCGGAAACAGATGCGAAAATGGCCATTGGAACCATTAAATAATAAATAAACCATTGAAATGGCATAAAGAAACCGAAAAGGTAGGATTCAGCGAAAAAGAGAGGCACGAAGAAAATAAGAATTAATGTCAAATAATAAATCAGTTTTTTCTGAATTTTTAGAATACGGTAAGAGATTATAATGCCTGCTAAGGCGAAGAAAAATATGAAGCCGAAATTGACCATAAAAGAATTAAAGCTAACTGCCGGAATTTCGTAAGCATATGATTTTACTGCAAAAAATAGGTATTCGATTACAAGGTTGAGATATCCGATCATTGCTTTTAAATAATAGAGGAAAAATGCTATTCCTCCGCCTAGAACTAGTGCAATTACTACTTTGAGGTAAGCGCCTTTGGATTTTATGAGCATGTAAAGCAGGATTGGTGGCATTATAAATGCAGCCAGGAATACGGCTAGTTGATGGGATAAAACTAGACCAAAAGCAGCGAGAAAAGTTACAACAAGATAACCCGTATGTTCTGCTGCTAAGGATGAGTAAAGAAACACCAAGAGCATAAATACTATTGCAAGAACGGTGGTGTAGCCACCAAACGCGTTTACCTCGTACATAGGAAAACACATCAATAGCAAAACAACGGCTACAGCGCCAACTTTTTTATTAAAGAATCTCGTTGCGATCAAATAAACAGAGAGAAATAGAAGCCAATCAATTATTGCTGCTAAAGCTTTTACTAGAAAAATTAGTTGTCCAATGCCAGTTGCGCCGCTAAAAGAAATGAACATTGCTAGCACAATTTCGTAGAGTGGAGGAGTCCAGCCGAGGTTGCTTAAGGGTATTTTTCCTGTTTGCAGGAAGATTTGGGCTTTTAACAAATGGACGCTTGAGTCGTTTCCTAAAACTACGCCATTCATTGATATGAGTGTGTAGAAAATCGCGAAAATTAGAACTGAGAAGATAACGATAAAGGCGATTTCGATTTGCCGCTCTTTTGTAAATTTACCCATCAAGACGATAGCTAACTCCCGGCTAAATTGACGTCCCCTTTAACCTTAAAGATGGCAACTTCACTGTTAATAAATACAAGGTTAAATTTGGGATCATTAGCAAATTTGGGGTTTAACTCAAAATCTCTATTTGCAACGTATGAGACCGAGTATTGTTGAAGTGCTGCGTGGTAATCGAAGGTTGTTAAAGCAGGGGCGTTTTTTTGTTGTTGTTGCGCATTTGCTTGGTGGATAAATAATGTTCGATTAAGCACTGCCGAGTCGCTTATGTCGGAGTCAGAGACGGGGTAAAGTCCAACGAGGATTTGGATTTCTGCGTTGGACTGCCCTTGTAAATTATAGGACAATTCTGTAATGCAAGGGTATTGTTTGTTATAATCGTAAACTTGTGGCTGTTTTTGTGAGAAAATTAGTTGACCAACCTCTTTAGTGCCGGCATCTAGCATTGCAATAGTACTTGAGTTTGGCTGTAAAAAGCTGCCTTCAGAATTTAAGACGAAATTAATCCAATCAAGAGAGGTATTCTGCGAAGTACTTTGAAGCATTATGGTTATGTTTGCGAATTGGACGCCTTTTGAGACAGTTAATATTTCTGAGTAGCTCAAATCGCTATTTGCTTTATTAACAATTATGGACGGGTTGTCAGTTTGGGCACCGACTAGTTGCATGCTGGTCACGGGTATTTGGGTTATGTTAGTGGATTGTAGGATGCCAGCGTTTTGTGAAAAAACCGTAATTTCACTGTCGTTAAATTGCAAGAAAGAATAGGGAAAATAAGTCCAGTTCAGGTCAGCCAGAAACATAGGGTTATGTCGCCCTATATAGCCGCCGTCTTCGCGAACTTGGATATACCCATTATCAATCATATAATCAGTATCTAGTACATTTTTGGCAAAGTTAGCTGGGGCAAATTCTCGGGCAAGCGTTAAATACTGAGGATCAACCGCACTCAAAGTTGGCCTCTGAGCAAAACCACCAAACCACCAACCGTAAAGCGCATCAGAAACAAACACTGAGTTGGGAGGGGTATTCTGTTTAGCCCACTGAATAGCTTGGTAACCTGGATTATCCATAACTTGATAGAAACTTTGGTCTGCAGTACCTTGCCACGGAGTTATAAAAAGTGGAAGGGTCAACACGCATATGAGCGTTATACTGATTATGAAGGCAGCGTAAAGGGTTTTGCGGGTTATTCGGCTTAAAACTTTATCCATAGTTTTGTGTGCACTTGTTGTTGTTTTCTGCACCTTACTCGTTAAGACCCGGTAGTTGTTTATTATGTGCGCGAAGAAAAATGAGCCGCGATCAATGAACATGCCAATAAGTATCAGCACTGGTAAAACAAGGAAGTAAAGGAACCGATTGTAATCCACATATAACCCAAATAGGAAACCCTGAGTCAATATTGTGGGAACAAGAATCCACATGAAAAGCAAAAATGCTGGAAGCGAGAGGAATCGCCCCTTGTACTCTTTTGAGAGGAAAAAGAACAAGAATGTACATGCGAATAGCGGCAATATTGTGGTAAGTGGAAGCACTCTTGTTGATAGGAGTGCTGAGTTAATGGCAGAGACAACTGTGAATGACGAGTTAGCGCTTAAGTATGCAGGAACAGCATTTACCAGGAAAGGCGCAACGAGAATAGCGCCAATAGCAAGCGGAATCAGCCAAGTGAATACGTTTTTTCTTGATGTACCAAAGGTTTTTGGAAGAATCATAACAATCAATACTGTTGCCAACGTTATGGCTACGGAATACTGCTGCACTCAATGAATGAGTCAAATAAATCGAGCCCACTAAAATGGAGGTAGAGGCAAGAAAAGGCGTCAACGTAAATCGGTCTTTTTGAAGATACAAATAGAAGGTTAAGGGAATTAGAAGCAGGGTTATTATGTTAGGGTAACCTGCCCAGAGAAGTATTTCCATGTCTGGCCGTGAAACTGCCACTAAAAATGCGACAATAAAAGCGCCTGACTCTACCCAGACACTTTTAGTTATCAAGAAGGCACATATTACAAGAAGCGATGAGAACAAAGCTACAATCACTGCCTGTGCCAAGTAATCGGACATGCCCGTCATCATTATTATTCCTGCAGCGAAAATGTGAAAGCCTGGAAAAGTCAAAGATAGCCCACCGCCCATCTGATAATTATTCCACAGAAAATTGGTGTTGCCTGACTGCGTTATTGAGTTAATGACACTATTATGTAAGCCAATGTCTGCGCCAGGGGGATATGAAGCCCACAACATAAGAATTAGGCGGTATGCGAATGCAAAAACAAAAATTAGAAGTAGTAAGATATGTTTTCTACTGGCTTTGAATATTTGCTCCCCCGTCTTTCTCGATTTAGTGCTTTTGCGATTAATGGAATTATTAGTCAAACTTTAAATATGAATTTCGAGTATAAAAAGCCCAGAGTAACAAAAAAGGAAAACAAGGTGTATTTAAATGTCATGGCTTAAATCTATGATGGAAAAAGAACCTCCAGAACCAGAAAATCCACTCGGCATCGTCGTAATCGGAAACATTGAACCCGACATGCATGACACAGCAAAAGAAGCAGTCAGACGCTCACTAAAACGCGCAGGATTCAAAACAATTGATGTTGGAAAAAGCGTTGCTCCACAAGTTTTTATTGACAAAGTAAAAGAAAGCAATGCAAACATCATTGCAATTTCAGTAAACACAGTACCAGCAAAAAATAATCTTGCAAAACTTGACGAATTATTGAAGGCAGCCGGATTAAAAGACAAAGTTGGAATAATCATGGGCGGCGCTGCTGTCAAGAAAGAAGATGCTGACGCAATAGGCGCACTATTTGGCAAAAACAAGGAAGAAGCTCCTGAGTTAGCAAAGAAGGCTCTGAAGAAATAAATCCATCAGACGTGTAAAAAAATGTCCTTTAAATTCAATACTAAACAAAACATCTATACTGTTGGAAGGGCGAAAGTCGGCGGTCAACCAGGAGAATTACCCACTTTTCTAATTGGTTCTATCTTCTGGCTAGGCCAAAAGATGGTAACTGATGCAAACAAAGGCATTTTCGATGCAAAAGTTGCAGAGCAAATAATTAACACAATGCAAACACAAAGTGACATTACAGGAGTTCAATTTGCTTTTGACATTGTCGGAACCACTGACATCGCTTTTGAAAAATACATTGATTTCGTTTCAAAACACAGTGATGCACCATTAATGCTTGACGCTATGAGCCCAAAGACACGAATGATAGCTGCACAATTGGCAAAAAAGATGGGTCTTGCAGACAGATGCCTCTACAACTCAGTGTACAAAGGTGTCACTGATGCTGAATTGGCGAATCTGAAAGACAGCGGCGTAAAAATGTCTATAGTATTAGCTGATGATCCTAAAGATACCACTCTTGAAGGAAAAATGAAGGTAATCCAAGAAGCATTGGCCTTAGCAGAAAAAGGCGGAATCACAAAGCCTCTAATTGATACAGCAATTCCAGCGTTCCAACCAGACATGGGCACTGCAGTAAGAACCATACCTATCATGAAAGAGAAATATGGTCACCCAGTAGGCTTAGGCAGCGGAAACGTTGTCACAACCATGGGGTGGGTCAAAGCAAACGTCGCTAAAGAATTCCGTCCAGGATGCAGAACCGCAACCAACGCAATCATGCAAACTGTAGGCGCAAACTGGCTAATGATCGGCCCAGCAGAACAGGCAGAATGGGTATTCCCAGCAGTTGCAGTTACAGACTCATATATCGCATCAGCAGCAGGCGACCTCGGAACACGACCAGTAGACGAAACTCACCCAATCTACAAGATGTTCATGTAAATTTTCCTTCCTTTATTTTTTCTTATTGTAATTTTTGAAGGCTAAAAACTGAACCCAATTAAATGGTTCGCTATTATTCTTGGTCTCATCGTTTTAACGTTACTGGTAACATATTTAATTCCAAGCGATTCTGTGCTTGTTGTTTTCAGATATGTTTTCGCATTTATCTTTGTGTCTTTTTTGCCAGGTTACTGTCTAATTAACATTTTATTTATTGGGAAAAATAGGGTCGATTTCGTTGAGCAATTAGTGTTATCCGTTGCCTTAAGCTTTGGAATAGATGGACTAGTTGGCTTGTTTTTGGGGCTCTCGCCTATCGGGATTAACTTTACTTCAATTACAGTTTCGCTTAGTTTGGTTGTACTAGTTTTTTCCGTTGTGGCCTTGATAAGAAAATTAAGAGAGCTTCACGTGCAAAGCCCTGAGCAAGTAAGCACCTGAAGTTTTAACAGCTGAAATGCCATATGTTCCGCCTTTGCGCATCATGTGAAACACATATCCAGGTCGTAGGTAGAATTGTTGGTAAGCTTTATAGCGAATTTCAGCAAGTTTCTCCATGCTTAATTGTGGAGTTTCAAAAGTTGGTCCTGCCGTATCATATTTGTCAAAGTCGGTAACTCTCAGCCAACCGCTGTTTTTGACTTGTTCATACATTGGTGTCCCAGGATACGGCGTTGCAACGTAAAAACCGACATCTTCCGGATTCAATTCTTTAACAAACCGAATGGTATCTTTTGCTGTTTGTTCTGTTTCTCCAGGAAATCCAAGAACTACATTAGCAATTGTCATGAGCCCTACGTCATGGGCTGTTTTGTAAGCTAAACGTGTTTGCTCAAGTTTTATTTTCTTGTTCATTTTGCCCAGCATTGCTTCTGAACCGGACTCTACTCCGAGCCAAACCGCTATGCATCCTGCATCACGCATGGTTTGAAGCAGTTCTCGATCAACCATGTCTACCCGAGTTCCACAATCCCAAATCATATTCAATTTTCTATTATGAAGTTCTTCACAAATTTTTAGCACGCGGTCGCGATTAACAGTGAATGCGTCATCATAAAACGTAACTTGATTTACACCATACTTGTCGTGAATAAGTTGCATTTCATCGACAACGTTTTTGGGACTACGCATACGATAACCTCTGCCAAACATACGAACTGTACTGCAAAAATCACACCAATAGACGCAGCCACGACTACTAACTAGTGGGAAAAGAATTTTGCCGTTGTGCTTTAAATTTTCAAGCGGCAACAAGTGATGCGCGGGAAATGGCAGTGAATCTAGGTCTTCTATGAAGGGTCGATCAGCGTTTCGGGTGATTTTGTCTCCATTTCTGTATGTGATGCCCAAAACGTTACTGAGACTTGATTGATTTTGTAATTTTTCAAGGAGTTCGATGAAAGTTTGTTCGCCTTCTCTTCGTACAACAATGTCTAGGCTTGGGTATTCTTGGAGTGCGTTTTCGTCCCAAAAAGTTCCATGTGACCCGCCAAGTAATGTAGTTGCTTGCGATTGAACTTGCTTTGTAATGTTGATTAATTTCATTGCGGATTTGTATAGCAACGTTGTCGCTGTTACTCCAATTATATCAGATTGGGTTTGGGTGATTCGGGTGCGGAAGGTTTCGTAAGTCAGTTTCTCGGCTTGACAGTCAATTATTGTGACTTGATGTCCTGTCTTCTCCGCGATCGCGCCTAAGTATGCGAGGCCTAATGGGATAAAGGGAGGGTGTGAGTGAACACTTGGCGGATAGGGCGGATTAATTAGAGTAATTTTCATTTTAGATCGGCCTTTCTAATCGATTTCTATCTCTTGAATTGCCACAATAGGAAGGTTCTAGTAAAAGACGCTTTCGCTTTTTTTAGTTATCAATAAAAGATAAAATGAAAAGGAAAGAAGAGTTTAAGACAACTTTATGTGCATCGCTCTAAGCGCGTAAGCAGCTGAGGTTTTCAATCCCGATCTACCATACGTTCCGCCCCGACGCACCATCTTGAATACGTAGCTTGGCCTCAGGTAAAACTTTTGATGAGCTTTGTATTTGATCTCCCTGATTTTATCCATCGAAAGATAGGGTGTCTCAAAAGTTGGGGTTGCGGTGTCATATTTATTGAAGTCAGTTACTCGAAGCCAACCGTTTTTTACCACTTCCTCATACATTGGGGTTCCGGGGTACGGTGTTGCAACGTAACAGCCGATATCGTCAGGATTAAGTGAATTAATGAAATTGATTGTTTCCCAAGCAGTCTCTTCAGTTTCGCCTGGGAATCCTATGACGGCGCTGGCAATAGTCATTAAGCCAGCCTTCTGCGCTGTCTTAAAAGCCAAACGTACCTGCTCAGGACTGATTTTTTTGTGCATTTGGGCAAGAACTTTTTCACAACCCGATTCTACACCAAACCACACTGTTATACATCCTGCATCGCGCATTCTTGTCAAAAGTTCCTGATCAACGGCGTCAACTCGGGTTTCGCAATCCCATTCAACATTAAGTTTTCGGGCTTTGATATCATCGCATAACTCTAGAGTATGTTGGCGATTTACAGTGAAGGCATCGTCGTAAAATGTGAATTGACCTTCGCCATACTTGTTGTGCAGCATCTCCATTTCATCAACTACTTTTTTTGGGCTTCGCATTCGGTAGCCTCTGCCAAACATACGAACTGTACTGCAAAAATCACACCATTGAACGCATCCACGGCTTGTAACCAATGGAAAAATGGTTTTGCCCATACGTCTATATGAGTCCAAAGGAAGCAAATGATAGGCTGGTGAAGGCAGCGAATCCAAATCATGCAAGAAGGGTCTATCTTCGTTACGGTCAATTTTTCCGTCGGCTGAGCGGAATGTTGTGCCTAATACTCCAGCAAAATTCTTTTTTGCATCAACACGTTGTAATAGTTCAAGAAATGTTAATTCGCCTTCGCGTCGCACGATAACGTCGATGCTTGGGCATTCATTAAGGGCGTTTTCGTCCCAAAAGCTCACATGGCTTCCACCAATCATAGTGACCGCGCTTGGGTGTTCTTCTTTGGCGATTTCCACCATTTTTTTCGCGGAATTATAGAGAAGTGTCGTCGAGGTTACACCAACTATGTCTGACGGAACCTTAGCGATTCTTTGTCGGAATGTATCGTAACTTAATTTTTCACCTTGACAATCGATTATTGTGACTTCATGGCCTTCCTTTTCGGCGATGGCACCAAGATATGCCTAGTCCTAATGGGATAAAGGGTGGGTGTGCATGTGCGTTTGGAGGATAAGGTGGATTAACAAGAGTAACCTTCAATGTATGTTCGCCCTAAGTGACTGGTTGTACGTTAAGATTGAATATATTGTTTTCTAAATAATACTGAAAAGAGAAAAAATGGTGAAGAAAGCAAAATCGCTCACGTTTTATGCATCGGTCAGCAATATGTTTCGGTTTTTCCTCTTTTTACTTATTATAAAATAAACCAGCGTTTTTACGTTAATTTTGCAGTAATAATAACAAAAAATTGAGATCTTTCCCACTTATCTAATTTACAATAAAAAAATGGATTCACTTTGATTAAATCGAAGTTAAAGAATAGAATAAAATATGAAAATGGAAAATGCTAAGCTTTTAGCATCTTTTCCCAGCGGTTGAAGAGTTCTAGGACTTCATCGCCGTTATGGTCTTTGAGGAATTCACGTTTTTCTTTGTTGGCCACGCATCTTTTCTGGAACTCAGTGATATATTCTGCTTTTTCTGCGAGGAATATTATGCCGTCTACGCCTTGTCGTGCAACTCTTGTAGCAACTGTCATGATTTGGTCGGCTGGTGCAACGGTATCCCATGTTTCGTTTGGTCCGCGGACATAGAAGTTTACCATCATGGGTTTCTTTAGGAAGCTTTTGTAACCTCTTGCAATGGTTTCCCAGTACCAAGGGGTTGGGTATGCTTTGCTAAACATTGGAATTACAAAGTAGTCTGCATATTGTGCCATTGCTTCAATGTCGTAGCCGAAGCGTTCCTTGCCCAATAATGGGTCAGGTAAGCAGTTAACGAAGAGTGGTTTGCCTGAGACGACGTCTTTAACTTCTGCGAGGAAGTCGGTTACTGTTTTTGCACGCCATGCAACCCAGCTTAAGCCGCTTTTTGCCTGTTCTTTAACGCATCTTGGGCAGGTGCAGAAGCCTTGGTCTGCAAAGTGTTGGCTGCTAATGCTGATGCCGGGTGTAGCTTTGGCGCTTTCAGCGATGATTTTTAAGTTGTATTCTCTGGCTTCTGGATTGGTCATGCAAACGACGTCCCATCGGAGATTATAGCGCTTGTTTGTGCGAAGTGCTGGACCAAATGAACTTACGGAGACCCAATCGGGACGTTTTGCCGCCATGAAATTATCCCCGAAGCATGCAATGTTAGTGTACATTTTTGGGTTGGGTTTTCCAACGATTCCTGATTCAGATTTCAAACGATAGAAATTGTAATCAACGCCTTCAACAGGCTCTGGTTGATAGAGAAATACACCGAATTTCAAGTTTAATACACCATTTTATCTCTGTTTTTATAACCGAATAAAAGTGCAAGTTATTTAAGTCTTTTTGGTGAGCCCACAAATTGAGGAGAAAATGTTGAAAAGTTGAAATTAATCCTTTAGGAACTTAAAAAACCGCTGGATTTAGGGTAAGAATAATTAATTTACTTTGAAGAATTGTTACAATATCTTTACCACTTAGAAACTCACTGTGTGAAGTTACATTGTCAGAAATTGGATAAGGTCCTATTTCCAGCCCCAAAACCTTTTCTATCCTTTTTTATACTTTTCTATACTTTTCTGTACGTTTTAATACTTTTATGTACGCAGCCTGCAAATGAATCAAAGCCCAAATCAAAAAAGCAACCCAAAACACAAAGAAAAAAATTTCATTAAATTCAGAATGAAAAAAACACTAACACTTAGAAAGAGATTCACTCACGATTTTGATTAAAGCATGTCTTATGAAGGGCGGCAAATCAACTGAATCATAATCTAGGATCTTCGAGCAATCTTTTTGAAAACTGTCATGAGCAACAAAGCATTTACTTAGCTCAGCTGGATCACCAAGTTCGGCAGGCAAAAGATTTTTTTTATAATCATCATCCATCTTCGCAGCCGCCCACAAAAAGGCAAGATCAAGCGGCTTATTTTTTAGAATTCCATCCAAAGCCTTCGCATCAACAGCTAACCCATCAACTTTTGATATCTCAGCTGCTAATTTCTCAATCGGCAGATGCCGCTCCTTAAGCCTATCTAATACGCTTCGGCTTTCCCAAAACGGCTCCTGTTTGATTAAAGCTTCTGTGACGGCTTTTCTTGTACAATAACCAACTAATTTGCCGAGTTTTGAGGCTGGACCACCATAATTAATTGTTTTTCCATGGTTTGGTGAGACTATGGCAACGCTGTCAGTGATTGAGCCTGTTGCTGAATCTCCAGTGTATAAGCTTCTCACATCAAAATCTCTAAGCGCGGCCGACTTCGCTTCGGTAGCGGTGATCAAGGTGGCCACCATACAACTTTCAGTTGGATTACCGTCGATAACAACGATGATGTTAATGGTACCTCCACCGATTTCTTGCACATTCATTTCTTCACCTGAAGATTCACCATGTTTACAGCCTGCGGTGGCGACAACGCTGACTGAAAAATCACCAGTTTTCTTTGTTACTAAACTGTAGTTTTGAATTTTTGCTGCAGTAACCATTGCAAGATAATCTTTGGAGTACCCCAGTTTTGCCGCAGATGAGGTTATTAATTCAAGCGGGTCAAGGTGCAAGGAACGATCATTATATCCTTCCGGCACGCCTACATTGAGGACAGCTTTAACCTGTTTGCTCCCGCCATTATAAAATGCTGAACTAATAGTCATTAAAGCATTATCACAAATTACGGCTAGCACATTATCTTTTACGACAAGTTTAGTGCTGCCAGCAAGGTTAAACTCTTCCACAGGCAAGTCACCGTGCAACAACTATTTTTTTGATTTGTCTGAATCAATTGTTATCGCTTTAGTCGGGCATAAGTTAACGCACACGCCACACTTGGTGCACTGCACGACCTCGACAACTTGCGGTTTCCTGTTCTTTCCCTCTTCTAATACGCCTTGTGGACAAACACCGATGCAAATCTGCCCTGTGCAAGGGGCACATTTCGCTGAGTCAATTGTAATTGGGGATTTTGTTTGCTTGCCCATTAAAATCATGAATTAAGTCAGCACCAAGAATATATTGTTTGCGCGCATCAAGATAGAAATATGAAAATAGGTTTAGTCACCTACAGACCCGAAAAAGTTGAGGGCTTTGACCATCACGTTTACTATTCAAAATGGGCAGACGGCCAAATTTTCCCCGCGTCCAAAGATATGCAAATTGACGTTACCGTTTTTTGTGATGCAAAAGCAATAAGGGAAGACCCTAGCATCGTCGCCCTTTCCAAAAATGGTCCAGCCTTACGCAAGAACAGAAGAAACAACCTTGCTTTTGATTTCGTTTGTCCAACGCATCCAGACTATCGAGCTAAAGTCTTTAAATATCTTGACAGCCTCAATAGCGAAAAAACTTTGGGCGTAACATTAAATCTTTATCATTTTCCGGATCAAGAATTCTGCACCTGCCCAAGATGTGCAAAATTGTGGAAACAAAGCGGTTTAAGCTGGACAGATTGGAGAGCCAAAACAGTAACAGAGTTCCTACAAGAAGCCAAAACACATACCAAGGGCACCTTTGCCGTTGAAATTTATCCAGACCCTGTTCTTGCCAAAGAGAGATTCGGTTTAGACTTAAACGCCATAGCTGAATTGGTTGATTATTTCCATGTTCCTCTTTCATCAAGAGATTACTTCACAAATTACTGGGTAGACATGATCACAAGAGACTTTGTTGCATTGCTGAAGAAGCCTGTTGTTTTAGAGTTAAGTGCTGAAATGCCGACGGATGAGAAACTGGAGGCGTTGCTAAAAACTGTAGCTTACGTTTCTAGGCATAAGTTGGATGCGGTATTGCTTTTGGTGCATGATTCAGAGAATGCAAGGCAGGTTTGTCGGTTTGCAGTTCAAAATAAAGAGTTGCGAGAATGGTTTAAACAATATAATTTTGATGATATGAGCAGAATAGTAGATCAATGGGCTAAGATTTACTAAGTTTTTTTCTGTAGTCTTTTAGCCGAGCCATATCGAGGTCTCGGGTTAGAATCGAGTCCTCGGGTGCATCCGTAACTTCACCAAGTATCCCCCATGGAGCAATAATTGCGCTTCGTCCACCTCGCATACTTGAACAGACATTACCGACTTTAAGAATAAACAAACCATAATCGGTAGCGATCTTTTCAGTTAACGGATGACCTTTAACAGTTGGGTGAGACCCCATAGCTGCTACAGGTAGAGAAATTATTTCAGCTCCAAATTCGGCGGTTTTTTTCACGAGGGATGGGTCAAAGGTATCTGCACAAACTAAAAGCCCGATTTTGCCGATTTCTGTATCGATTACAAGTGGGTACTTACCTTTTGAGACGCCCGCTTTAATTTCGGCTTCAATAGGGTTTATCTTTTTGTATTTAGCCAACTGGGAGCCATTTTTCCACAGAGTGCTTGTGTTGTAGTATTTGCTGTTTTCTTCCTCAAGCACTGAACCGCCTATAAGGTAGATGTCTTCTAGTTCTTTTGAAATTTCTCGAAGAAAATCCAGCGTTTTTTTGCATGTTTCTTTTGATATTTTCTTGGCATCCGTAAAATCTCCCATGCAGTTGGGTACCGTAAAGTATTCGGGGAGGGCAATTAATGCTGGTTTTTGTTTGGCAGCTTTCTGAATTGCTGCTTTGGCTGCTTCTATGTTGCTTTCTAATGAATCCCGTATTTTCATGTGGAGTACTGATGTTTTCAATTGTTAATCCTCTTGATGTGTTTGCGTTAGGTGTCTATTGATTTTCAATTTTGCACTTTTAAATGTGCTGTTTTAGATTGGCAATAACTCGTCTGTTCAGTATTTTGCTTGGTTTCAACACATCTGTTTATTATTTTTTTGCTTTTGTTTGCATATGGAGAAACCTTAAATACCGGATGGATGACAAACAATGTATTGCGAGGGAAAGAAATGACGCTAAATCCATCAGAATACAGCAAGCTTTTGCCTGAAGCAAGAACCTTAGTGAACAAAGTTGTCAAGAGAAACATGGCTGACGGCTTTTTATTTTCAGCCGGAACAGACACACAAATAATCGCTTATGAAGCGGTAAAATACAAACCAGACATTCCATGCCTAACCTTAGCCTTCAAACATGGAAAACCAAAAGACACAGAATACGTAAAGAAAATGGTTGAACTGTTACATCTAAAACAGGAAACATATGAATTCGGCAAAGAAGACGTCTACAAATATTATCCCAAAGTAGTAGAAGCACTCAAAAAATTCGATCCAATGGAAATCAGAAACAGCCTACCTGTCTACATCGGCTTAACTATCTTCAAACAAAAGGGAGTAAAAAGCGCATTCACAGGGGACGCACTCGACGAATTATTCGGTTACCCATGGCAATTTCATCTAACTGAAGCTGAATTTGCAAAGAAGCAAGAAGAAATGTGGGCAGAGATGGGCTTCTCCTCAACTCCAATGGCTGAGTCTCTTGGAATGACCGTTAAGTCACCTTACAGGGACCCTGAATTCATGGAATGGGCAATGAAATTACCTATCAAATTCAAGATAAACATGTTCGAGGGCGTAAAATATAGCAAATGGATACTGCGCAAAGCCTACGAAGACGTAATCCCCAAAGACATCATTTGGAGACCCAAAGCACCACTTGAGGCTGGAACAGGAACAGAGACTCTTAGAACTTATTTCAACGACTTAGTTACTGACAAAGATTTCGCGGAGAAAAAAGCAGCCATTAAAACAGAAGACGACGTCGAGATACAAGATAAAGAACAGTTACTCTACTACGAACACTTCCGAAAAATATTCGGCAAACCAAAAGATGTATTTCCAAAAGTTGCAGGCGCCATCCAATGTCCTAAATGCAAGAGCTACATAAAAACTAAAATCCAGTTCTGCAAAACCTGCGGAGCTTACCCAATCTAATCTTTCTTTTTATTTTTTTGTAAATTAAATATTTTTGTCTATTTTGGGAAAGACTTAATTCCTTATTTTAATATTGTGTGGAAAATAAAGAGAGGGGACAAAGGTTGGCTAGTCTTTCACAGTTAAAGTTTGCAATGGCATTTTCAATTTTCTTGTCAGCCTTCATATTTGCCCTTCTTGTCTTTGCAATTATTTTCTTCTTACAATTAGGTGTTTTTGTGGGTTTAGCGGTTGCTTTAGGTGGCTCAGCTCTCTTCATCTTATTCCAATGGGCAGTAGGTCCGGCTATTGTTGCTTCGTCAACGCATCTTCATTACCTTAAAGCCGGCGAAAATCCATGGCTTGAAAAAACAGTTAAAGAAATCGCTGACAAAAGCGGTTTACCCATGCCCAAATTAGCCACCGTCCCAAATAACACGCCTAACGCATTTACCTTTGGCAGAAGTACAAGCAGTGCAACCTTAGCCGTTCATGAAGGATTGTTGAAACAGTTAAATGAAAATGAAATTAAAGGCGTAATTGCACACGAATTGGGCCATGTTAAACATAAAGATTACATTGTTATGACGGTTCTTTCTGCATTGCCATTAATTGCATATTTCATTGCCCAGGCAACGTTGTATGCAGGCGCCTTTAGCGGTGGCGGTAGAGGAAGAAATAGTAAAGACAATTCAGGTGCGGCGCTGATTGCAATCGGTGTGATTTCTTTCATAATTTACATTTTGACGTTTTTGATTGTCATGAGACTCAGTCGACTTCGAGAACACTACGCCGATGCTTACTCAGCTTATGTAACAGGTAATCCCAGAGAACTTGAAAGTGCACTGGCAAAAATCACTTATGGCTTATCGCTCTCACCCAAGGCCCCAGAAGGCGTCAGAGCATTCTACATTGAAGATCCGGCAGCAGCAAAACTTGAAGTGCAGAGCATTATGGATCATAAAGATGAGTACGATTTAGATCATGATGGCGTTTTGGATGAACGTGAATTGGAGTTGGCGATGGAAAAAGAATCCAAAAGCACTTGGGTACAAATGAACAACTTATTT
Organism: Candidatus Bathyarchaeota archaeon; assembly: GCA_963798135.1. Classification (GTDB taxonomy): domain Archaea; phylum Thermoproteota; class Bathyarchaeia; order Bathyarchaeales; family Bathycorpusculaceae; genus Bathycorpusculum. The sequence goes on from CAWCSI010000002.1 coordinate 422,909, forward strand.
GCTACTCACCCGCCCACGTTTAAGCGTATTTTGATGTTGCGAGAAATAGAGCAGGAAATGGACTCTGGAAAATATAGCATCGACAAAGTTTACGCTCACGTTTAAAAATGCTGTTTTCAGATTAAAATCGACTTAATTTATGCGAAGAACTAATATCTCTGCGCAAACGCTTTATAACAAAATTTCAAAGAGAGAGAACCTAAAATGGAGACATATTGTCCTGAATGCGGCGGAGAAATGCATTACGAAATAGGCACCAAGCATTACGTCTGCAAATGCTGCGGTTTATCGGTAACACAGCAGGAACTTATGGAGCTGCGTGAAAAAAACAAGCCTAACAAAGAAACACCGGAAGAAGTGAAAGAAAACCGCAGAAAAGAATACCTCAAATGGTACCTTAGCAAAAAATAAAGCCGTTCAAAAGAGATAACGCTTCATTTGTTAGCTTTGACTATAATTCAATTTTTAAGTTTTCTTCATGTTGAGCAAACAGTATAAAAGAAAATGCCTAGATTCAATTCAGCACAATAGATGTGAAGACCGTGACTGTAGATACCGAAATAATCTGTGTAGGCAACGAGTTACTAATAGGCAAGATACAGAACACAAACGCATATTGGCTATCCAAACATACAACCCAGCTTGGAGCAAATGTTACTAGAATAACAGTGATTCAGGATGATATTGAGGAAATTGGAAAGTGCATCTGTGAAGCCATAAGCCGAAAGCCCAATTTTATAGTTACTACTGGAGGTTTAGGTCCAACATTTGACGATAAAACCTTTGAAGGCATCGCTAAAGCGTTAAACCGTAAATTAGAATTAAACCTAACAGCTTTGGCAATTGTTAAGCAAAAATGCATTGAATACGCAAAAAAACGTCAATTATCAACAGAGATTGAGTTGACGCCGCCAAGAGTTAAAATGGCAACCTTCCCAGCGGCAACTGAGGTAGTGAACAACCCAATTGGAACCGCACCAGGAATGCGGGTTGAAGTTGCAGGAACCGTTTTGTTTGCTTTGCCAGGTGTTCCCTCAGAAATGGAAGCGATTTTTATAGAATCAATTGCCCCATTGCTTAGACAAGCTTTAGGCGACAAGTGTTTTTGGGAAAAGAGTATGTTTGTGGAAAACATAATGGAGTCGTATTTGGCTCCCTTAATTGACCAAGTGATGATAGCAAATGAAGGAATATACATTAAATCTCATGTTTGCACAAACACTCATCCTAAACCGGCTAAAAATAGGCGCCCCCATATTGAACTTCATTTAACGCTTAGAGCTTCAGAAAGAGAAAAACCTGCTGAAAAACTTCACAAAGCGATCGCCGAACTCAAAAGTTTGGTAAATGCAAATGGTGGAAAGTCAATCATTGAATAATAAAGCTTAGGTCAGATAACTTTTTAATGCCGATAGTATGCGATTAATTTTTTCTTATAGAGAATCAGTTAAAGATGGTTCGTGTGCTTTTTTTTCTTTGTGTTTTGGGTTGATTTTCTTATTTAGAGTTTGAATTGTTTGTAGGTTGCGTCGTGATTTGTCGAGTTTTGTCGCGTTTAGTCGTGTTTGGTCGCTATCTGTCGCATTTTGTCAGAGTTACTAACAGGGTAAGCGGTGGATATGAGGTTGAGGATATTGGAAATTAAAGTCGATGTTTCTCTGAAAAAATGTTTTCTAAATTTTTTCCAGCTTATTTTGGGTTGTTTTTCAAATTTAGGATTTGAATCCTTTGCAGGTTGCGTGCCTAGATGTGCGCATTTGTGCTGAATTGTGCCAAATTGTGTGGAATTGTGCCGCAAGATCAGAAAAGTCGGAATAAGAAACAAAATCAAACCTTAACTTGGATTATGGAATAGAGTTTCAAGACAAAATTTCTTTTGTGTTTTTTTGGGAGTGCTTTTTCGAATTTAAGTTAAATCGATTGACTTAAAATACATGTTTTGATAAACCCAGACAACACAACCGAAACTGATGAATCCACAAGACAAAAAAAATAAGTTCGGAAAAAATATTAAATTTATTTAAGAAAAGAAAACTTGAAAAGGAAAAAATTTATTGTTTTTTGGTTTTTTCTAATTCTTTTTTGAGTATTTCAGCTTTGTCGGTTTTTTCCCAGCAGAACTCTGGTTCTTCCCGTCCAAAGTGGCCAAAAACTGCCGTTTTCTTGTAGATTGGTCTTAACAAGTCCAACTGCTCAATGATTGCTTTTGGTCTCATGTCAAAGTTTTTCTTCACGAGCTCAAGAATTTGCTCGTCTGGTAATTTTCCAGTTTGGTATGTGTTGACAAGAACTGAAATTGGTTCTGCTACTCCAATTGCATATGAAATTTGGATTTCACACTGATCAGCTAAACCGGCTGCAACAACGTTTTTGGCGATGTATCTTGCCATGTAACAGCCTGAACGGTCAACTTTTGATGGATCTTTGCCGCTGAAACATCCGCCGCCGTGGCTTCCGACTCCTCCGTAAGTGTCAACGATGATTTTTCGCCCAGTTAAGCCTGAGTCTGCAAGTGTTCCACCTAAAACGAATCTGCCAGTTCCGTTAATCACATATTTTACGTCAGTTGCTAGCATATCTGCTGGAATTACATTTTTGATAACCTTTTCAATGATTTCTTTATCTAAAGTTGCGCAGTCAACAGTTCCATTGTTTTGGGCAGCGATAACAACCGCTGTAACACATTTTGGTTTGCCATTCTCATATTGTACAGTAACCTGGGATTTGCAGTCTGGACGCAGACAAGGAATAAGTTTAGTTTTTCTGCATTCAGCTAAGCGTTTAACAAGTTTATGCGCCAGCATAATTGGCAGTGGCATAAGCTCTTTTGTCTCGTTACTTGCGTAACCAAAAACCATCCCTTGGTCACCGGCGCCTTGCTCGTGACCCTTAGATTCGTTAACGCCCATAGCAATGTCTGGTGATTGTGCTGTCAATGAAACTAAGATGCCGCATGTTTCCCAGTCTAAGCCATCTTTTGCATTGTCAAATCCGATTTCTTTTAAGGTTTGACGAACGACTTTTGGGATATCAATGTATGTGCAGGTTGTTATTTGACCTGTAATCATCACCGTTCCCTGCATTACGAGGGTTTCGCAGTCAACACGTGCTTTTGGGTCATTGGTAAATATTGCGTCTAAAACGCTATCGGAAATTTGGTCTGATACTTTATCTGGGTGACCTTCACCGACTGATTCAGAAGTGAACAAATATTTTCCGTTTATTCGCATAGGAATCTTTCCATGTTGTTGTAAATAAGAACTTACTTTACAGGAAGTTTTTCTTAAAAGTCTTTCTGCAATACAAACGCTTAATCAACAACCAACAAGCGCTGACAGTTACACAAAACCATTTAAAACTCGAGATAAACAAAACATTAGACAAAAAATGAAATCTGTTATCTTTACCGAAAAAGCACCCAAACCAGTAGGTCCCTACAATCAAGCTATATTGGCAGGCAAATTTCTCTTTGTTTCTGGGCAACTGGCGATTGATCCAAAAAAAGAAAAAATAGTTGCCCAAGATGTCACCTTGCAAACAAGGCAGGTGATGGAAAACATAAAAGCGATCTTGGAAGCTGCAGGTTACAGTTTCAAAAACATAGTTCAATCAAACGTTTATCTTTCGTCTATGAGCTTATTTGATGAATTCAACAAGGAATACGCCAGATTCTTTGATGAAGAATTTCCTGCTCGCGCAACCGTAGCTGTAGAGTTAAAAGGAAATGCGTTAATTGAGGTTTCAGTTGTTGCTTTCAAAGATTAACCTGAAACGCTTTTTAACAAATTATAAAAACCTAGCAACGATTAAGTTAGAGCTGTGTAAAACATGGCTGTCACGCTAAAAAAGTTTATTCAAGGAATTGCAGGAAAAAAAGCGCCTGGACCATCAACCACCTTTACCGTATTCCATGTTTTTTACGCTTTAGAGTTAATGTCTCAGAAGCCCATAGGCAGAAACAAGTTAGCAAAAAAACTTGACGTTGGCGACGGAGCAGTACGCACAATAATAAGCCGCCTCAGAAACGCTGGCTTAATTGAAACTTCCAAAGAAGGCTGTAATTTAACAAAAAAAGGCTTGGAAGTTTGGGGTCAGTTTGAGGAGAATTTTCCAAAACGTGTGGAAATTGCTAAATCTGAATTAAACCAATCTGACAACAATTTTGCTTTTTTAGTTAAAAATAGTGGTCAAAAAGTTCAATCTGGTATTGATCAAAGAGATGCAGCCATAATTGCTGGCGCACGAAAAGCCTTAGTAATCGTTTTCAAAGATGGACATTTACGCATTGAATCAGTCAGCGACTGCATCGAGAAACAATATCCCGCTGCAGCAAATCAAATTCTTCACGATTTAAATCCTGAGGATAATGATGTCATAATTGTAGCTGGAGCAGATTCAGCTTTGAAGGCAAAACGGGGAGCTTTCGCAGCCAGTTGGTCACTAATTGGCATTTGAGTTTATGTAGTGTATTTTTCGCCTTCGTTTAAAATTCGTTCAAGTGTTGTGTTAATGTTAGTCATACCCTCATTTGTTTTTGACGAAAGAGGCATTAACAAGAATTGCAAACCAAGTTTGTTGATTGCTTGCATCATGTTACGGCTGAAGAGGCGCTTTGTTCCTTCAAGTTTTTCTTCTATGGCATCTTCAAGAGCTCGCGTGTTAGCTGACCAAGAAGCAATTGCTTGCACGTCGTTTTTTGGTATTAAATCAGTTTTTGAAAGGACATGAAGCTGTGGCTGGAAGAACCTGTTGTAAACTGCTGCAGAAAGAAACATGTTTGAAACATAATTCATCGGATTAGCTGAAAAAACCGCGTCAAATAAATAAATTAAGGCTTTAGGCTCTTTTGTCAACTCGCTAACTATGTATGGCCCACTAGCTCTGAAAGCAAATAACTCCATTTGCCCAGGTGTGTCAACCAAAACAAAATCGGCGTGTGCTTCTTCAATATCGCGTGTTAAATTTTCTATTTCATCGGCAATTAAATCGGCAGCCATAATTAAAGCGCCGTTGGGGCCTAAACCATACTTCTCCATTATATCGCCAACATCAACGTAGTTGCGCACATCGACATCGGGAGAGTAAGGGAGCTTTAATGCGCCAGGATCTAAATTGACCACGGCAACATCTTGTTTTGACATTTTCAACCATTCGCTGAAGGCTGCAGTAAAAAGGGATTTTCCAGATCCAGCTGTTCCAATAACAAATGCAAGAGGCACCTTTGGTTATCTCCGCTTTACGTTGACAATGTTACAGTGTAAGAACCTTTCTGTTAAGTTTAGGAAGTAATTTTTTAATTAATTTAAGAAGAATTGCTCTGCGAATCTAACGCTTATAAAAGAAATGGGCAGATGAGGAATCCAATTTTAAGGGATTTAAGTCGCTTGTTAAATGTTGGTTGGCTGAAGTTTATTTTTCTATTGGCTTTCTGATTATTGTAAACTTTTGTAGCTCTTTAAAAGTTGAAGTTTCACAAATAATCTATGGAAAAAAAAGGCTACATGTCTAAAATTTATAGGCTCAGCATATTGAACCTAATGAAATCTATTTTAAGGATGTACGTATTAGTTTTTGGTAAACATAAATGAAGTAAATTGCTGTGAAGGCTGTTAGTGTAACTTCAAGTGTAAGTATGAATGGACTCGCTTCCACAGCTTTAAAATATCCTTGCAGAAGAATATCTGAAAAGACGAGAATTTGGAGAAAGATAGCGCCACCTAAACAACTTAAGCCTATACCGTGAATAACTAAACTGATTCTGTGGTTAAGCTTTGGATCGATTATCATCGGCCATCGCAGTACTAATACATCATATTAAGACTTAATATTTATGAATAGAAAAACTGAATTACGAATTAATCTGGGAAAAGAGAATTTTTGAAATCTCTCCGAACGTTCCCTTTACAATAATTTGCAGTCAAATCGCTTTTAGGCTTCTCAAGAAGAGTCTTAGTTCCATTCAACTTTCAAAAAGCGCCCACATAAACAAAAGCTGCATAATCAAAAAGTCTCAGCACTTGATACTAAGCAAGCAATGCGCAAGTTTTTAATTTCAAAAAGGATATTTTGATTTCATGAAAGAAATAGAAGCAAAAATCCTAGAGATCAACAGAGCAAAGATAGAAGAAACTCTATTAAACCTTGGCGCCAAAAAGATTTTTGATGGAGACATCCAAACCTTCTTTTTTGACTTCAAAAATGGCGCTATAATTAAAGCAAAAAATGTTTTACGATTAAGAAAAGAGCAAAATAAGATCGAATTGACATTTAAAAAAGTTCATATTAACAAAACAGCCAAAGTGGCGGAAGAATACTCTGTTGAAGTTTCAGATTTTGGGGTTATGCAGACAATCTTGGAGAATCTTGGGGTTTTCGTTACCGAAAGTATGGAGAAACATAGAGTCAGTTATGAACTTGACCAAGCACGCTTTGATATAGATTGTTACTATGGTGATTATGCATATATTCCTGAATTTTTAGAAATAGAAGCTGAAAATACCGAGTCAATCCATAAATATGCTGCTCTTTTAGGTTTCAAAGCCAAAGACTGCTTGCCATGGTCAACGGTACAGCTAATCAATCACTACTCTACGAAAAAAGGCAAAAAATAAAGATTATAAAATTGCTAAATTAAGTCTCTGATTTGACGGGTTTAGGTTTAGGGCGGGGTTTAGCAACTTTAGGCGATGTTTTAGCTTCGGGTTTGGTTTTTCGAATGACATTCTTAGAAGCGTTCCAAGGAGGGCATTCGCCATGATCTTTCTTGAAGTTTTCCAAAAGTTCTTGTTGCGCTACCTTTGGATTGTCAGCCATCATCCAGCTAATTGTGACTTTTTCTATGTATCCGTCGTCGAATAATCTGGAATTGATTTTTCTAGTTGATTTACTGCCGTTTCCTGCCAAGTATCCACCAAAAATTCTTTTTGTTGGTTTCTTTGTCCTGCCAATGTATAGGATGTCTGATGCTTGTTTTCCAGTTAGGGTGCGGTCAGCTAAGACCAAAACGTTGCCTTTATTTAACGGGAGACTAGAAAATGCAAGTTCTTTTAGTGGAACGAACTCGGTAAAGCCTTTTTCTTTAAGAGAAAGAGAATTCATGTTCTCATTAGTAATTTGGGCGCGAAATTTAACCTTTCCTATATAGTCAATAATCTATATATTATATATATTCTATTTTCGGAGTCCTTAAAACGCCTTCCTATCAAGTGGAATAGGGAGAAGATAGTAATATGCACAAAAAAGAACTCCTTTTTGAGTACGAAACGTTTTCACTCCGCAGACCTAAAAGCGTTGATTACCCTAGTTCACAAAAGGAAGCACTGACACTGAAAAGAAACTTTTCTAAGTGGAAGAAAAACCATTTAAACAGATTGCCTTGATAAGTTAGAAATCCAATTATTGTTAACAATTATAAATCAACGGTTTAAAACCGCTAGGTATTGACATTTGTTAACTCAAGACAGCCCTGATTCAAACAAAAATGAAGCCCCAGACCTAGAAGAAACTACTAGATAACCCAAGTTATTTCATAAATAGAGAACTAAGCTGGATAAGATTTAATGCACGCGTGCTCGAAGAAGCACGAGATAAGTGGCATCCTTTGCTGGAGAGAGTTAAATTCATCGCCATATGCGGTAGCAACCTAGACGAATTTTTTATGACGCGGATTCCTCGACTTATCAAAAAAATCAAAGTCAGGCTCCGAAGAAAAATCGATGGATGGAATGACCGCCATCGAGCAGATTGAAGCCACACGAAAAGAAATAATTCCACTCATTAAAAAACACGCAGATTGCTGGAGAAACGAGCTTCTCCCAGCTCTCGCTAAAGAGAAAATTTATATTTGGAAATTTAGCGAATTAGGAGAAAAAGATAAAGAAAATTTGCGTGATTTCTTCAAATCAAATATTCTCCCTTTGATCAAAGCTCCGCGAGAAGGGTTCAATGGCGGAGTATTGGCAAATTTACACATTACACTTTATGTAACAGGCTTCACCAATCAAGATTCTTTCTTTTTGGTAGATGTCCCAACTGAAACGTTTGGAAGATTGATAAGGATCCCGAAAAGTGGCAGCCAACTAACTTTAGAAGGAGAAGCAAGCATCCAGCATAACTACGTTTTCTTAGAAGATTTGATGGAAAGTAATCTACAATTGTTTTTTCCGAATGAAAAAAATCTTTCTTGTTGCAAATTTAGATTAACGCGAAATGGAGAAATTAATATATTGATGGATGAATCTGCTGACTTTATTAATTCTGTCAAAAAAAGTCTATCCACAAGAAAAGCCGGGTTTCCAAGTAGACTAGAGTTCGAACGCAAAGTACCTGAACTAGTAAGGCAAAGGATAGCGACTGCTTTGGATTTACCTGAATACTTAACTTACGAGTTTGATGGCCCACTTAGGTTTTGTAGATCTCTGGCAACTGCTGAAAATAAACCGTCCTGAACTCAAAGATAAAAGCTTCTTGCCATGTTTTTCGCCTCTTTTGTCTGCAGAAAAAGATATGTTTAAAACCATCGCCAAACGAGACTTTGTTTTATATCACCCCTATGATAGTTTTGAAGCTATCATCGACCTACTAAAAGAGGCAGCACAAGATCCAAGTGTTTTGGAAATTTGCATAACAATGTATCGAATGGATCATAATTCACCAGTTGTAGAGCGCATTGATAGAAGCTGCCGAAAGAGGCAAGAAAGTTACCGCAATAGTAGAATTGAAAGCAAAATTCGATGAAGAAAACAATATAATGTTGGTTTCCAAACTGAGGCAAGGCGGAGTAAACACCGTTTACAATTTTCCAAAGTTTAAGGTCCATGCAAAACTTTGCTTAATCGTTAAAAAAGAAAAAGATCTAATTACAAGATACTCAGTCACATCGGATCAGGAAACTATAACGCCGTAACGGCAAAAATATATGGTGACATAGGATACTTAACTGCAAATCCGGAAGTCGGTGCAGAACTCGAGGAACTTTTTAGCATTATAATAAACGGACTTCAAGAAAAAGAGTTCAAACACCTTCTTGTAGCTCCTAAATCGTTGAAAAGTGAGATCCTCAAAAGAATAGATAGAGAAATTATATTTCACCAAAACACAGGCAGAGGCTACTTAGCTTTTAAATTAAACAATCTCGAGGAAACCCAAATCATCCAAGCATCTATATAAGGCATCGATGGCCGGAATTAAAATTGATCTCAACGTTCGAGGTTTATGCTGTTTAAGACCTGGAATAAAGGGGGTAAGTGATAACATTTCAGTGATTTCCATAGTGGGGCGCTTCCTGGAACATGCTCGAATTTACTATTTCAAAGATGAAGCTAAGGAAGAAGTACTCATAGGCAGTTCAGATATGATGTTTAGAAACCTAAATGAAAGAATTGAGGTTCTCCTGTCAGTCCCAGACCCATATTTGAGAACCTCGATCCTGGAAAATATGCTTAAAATTCACCTTCTTGATAACGTAAAAGCAAGAAGATTACTTCCCGATGGAACCTATCAGAGAGTGACACCTAAAGAAGGAGAAAAAGTAATCAATTCTCAAGCTTGGCTGATTCAAAACAGAGGCATTTGGAATGAACGCTCCAGCTAATCCTCAAACAGTCTAAATCGACAAAAAATCTACTTAGCATTGGTTCCGAAACTGTTCTAAAACTAAGAAGACTTTTGAAGTCCAAACTGGCTTATATACTAAAAGCGAGAAACCTACCAAATGTATCTATAGGAGCAGTATTTTACACAATTCATCCATAAAAAATCTAAATATAAAAGTTGGAGGTAATAGGATGAATACGCATCCAAACCGGATAGGGCAGACAGTTGATAAGATTTATTTGAAAAGATCTTGCCAAGAAAATGGTGTTGACATGGAAACAACCCCAAAAGCCGCTGGACAAGTAGTTGGGTTTGTGGACATCGGAACAAACGCAGTGCGTCTTTTAGTGGTGAGGATAAACCCTAATTTCTCTTATACTATAATCAGCCAAGAAAAAGAAGTTGTTAGACTTGGCGAAGAAGAATTCAAAGATAACTTACTTAAACCCGAAGCAATGGAACGAGCCATTTTTGTCTGTGGAAAATTTGCAGATCTAGCAAGAACTTATGGAGCCACGGAAATAATAGCAGTCGGAACATCAGCAATTCGAGAAGCCAAAAATCAATGTGAGTTTCTACAGAAACTTCACAACGAAACAGGACTCAATGTACAGGTGATTTCAGGACAGGAAGAAGCTCGCCTAATCTGCTTGGGAGTAGTCAAGCGGAATAGATATTGGCGAAGAAAAAGCTATTTTCATAGATTTAGGCGGCGGCAGCACCGAAATCGCCATCGGAAATCAGCATGAATGTCTCTTCGATTGACAGCCTCAGGTTGGGAGCAATTAGGTTAACATGCCAAGTTTATCGGTGAAGGCTGGACTGGCCATATCGAATATGAACATTTACAAGCAGATAAAACAATATGCTTGTAACAAGAGTACATCACTAAAACCAAAAGTCCAAGAATACGGCGTCAGGCTAGCATGGGGATCATCAGGCACAATAATAAACTTGGCAGAAATTGCAAACAAACTTTTTAAGAAAGATGGCAATGGAAATGGACAAGGCTTACTTGTCAAGGAAAAACCTGAAAAAGTTGGCTCCAATTCTTTGTTCTCTTTCTCTTGAAGAAAGAAAAAAGACTGCCTGCAATAAACCCTGATCGAGCCGACATTATAATTGCTGGTGCAGCCATAATGGAGGCAATTATGGAAGAGTTTGGTTTAGAAGAAATCTACATTAGTCACCGGGAACTTCGAGATGGACTTCTTGTGGATTACTTATCGAATTTTGAAGGCTTTAGGGAACTACAAAAAACACCGATGAGGAACAGGAGCGTTCTGCATTTAGGCAGATCATGCAATTTCGACGAGAAACATTCAGAAACAGTCGCTTCTTTGGCGTTACAGCTTTTTGATAGTGCAAAAGCAAATTGGATTACACAACTTGGCGAGACAGAGAAAGAACTCCTAAAGCATGCCGCAACTTTACATGATGTTGGCGATTTTCTTTCGTTTAATGACCATCAGCTTCATTCCCACTACATTATTAGCAACGCTGAACTTCTGGGTTTTGACCAGAAAGAAATTCAGAATAATGGCTAATATTGCACGTTTTCACAGAAAAAAGTTACCCTCAAAAAAAGCCTTGAAAGACCACAGGATTAGACGAAAAAACTAATCATACCATCGCAATTCTTTCAACTTTTCTTAGATTCGCTGAAAAGCTTGACCGAAGCCATTGTGGTCTTGTGAAAGAAAGCTGAATTTATCAAAGTTAACGGAGACCGAGTTCTTCTCTCATTTTATTCAGATTCAGATTGTAGTCTTAGAAGAATGGAGTATTATTCAGAATCAGCAAGCGTTCTATGAAGCCTTCGGAAAGAACCTAGACGCCAAGTGCACAGTTGACGCAAACGACTATACAATGATAAAATAAATAAATAATTTTTGTCTGTAATCCTATTCTTTTTCTAGTTCAGCCTTGGCTTTTTTCAAAGCTTCACTTTGCTCTGAGCTCAACATCAGGATATTTTAGGTCTAAGTTTCTTGATTTCAGACACTATAATTTCAGAAATCGATGCATGCGCTACCCATTTCTTGTCTGCAGGAATAATGTACCATGGTGCCCATTCAGTACTTGTTTTGTTAAGCATATCTTCGTATGCATCCATGTAATCATCCCATTTTGAGCGTTCTGAAAGGTCAGTGAGCGAAAATTTCCAATCTTTATCAGGATTTTCAAGACGTTTAAGCAATCGCTGTTTCTGCTTCTTCCTTTGAGACATTTAAGAAAGAATTTCAAAACTACGGTACCGTTCCGAACTAGATGGCGTTCAAACAGTTTATGTCCTCATATCGTTGATTCCAAAATTGTTTTCCTTCCTCTCAAGGAGGCAACTTTTGCGTGTTTCAAGACTTCTGGACGAACCTTAACTATCAGCACATCCTCGTAGTACGAACGATTAAAAATTCCTATATGTCCCCTTTCTGGAAGAGCTTTGTTAGTGACGCCAAAGAAAATCATGGTTTAAGTTCTTCTTCCAAGGAGTTTTGAAGCTTGTAACTTGGCAACCTTGAGGGTTAATTCCTGACATTACATGGGCGATTGTGCTGTCTTTACCTGCTGCATCCATTCCTTGAAGAATAATCAACATGGAATATGTGTCACTTGCCCAAAGCAACTCCTGCATTTCAACGAGTTTTTGCTGTTTGCTTCAAGAACTGCTTGTGCTTGTTCTTTAGACTCTTTTTTTCCTTCTTTTCTTCTTTTTCCTTAGCCCATTTTGGAACCCAACTTGAATCATAATCTTTCAAACTTGTCTTTTTGCCAGGCAGAACCTTAAAGTTTTCTACATCCATTGACAACTAAAACAACTCAATTAAGAATAGTATATGCGGCTTAATAATATTGTATCATTAAAAGAGCAATGCTGATATAATCAACCGCAAAAAGCTCGCTAGAAATAAAAGAAAAAAAGAAGATAACGAAAATTGATCTTAAGTTGTCATTGAGTTATCTGAAGTTGCTTCGTTTTTTATCTTTTCTGCCATTCTTGGCAGTTTCCCCTTTGCTTGCTGACCTCGGTTTTTGCTGTAGCTTCTTCTTAGCCGCGGTTTCTTTGGGATGAATTTTAGGCTTTTGGAACTGGTGGCTTTGTTACTGAGCTGGATATAACTTTTGGAGCGAGCAACTTGTATCTTTTGAGGGCTGGAACCTTTTTTTCTTTAGGTTTAGAAGCTGGAGATACTTTGGTTTTAGTTGAGAGTTTCTTTTTGGCATTCCATATGGGAAGTCACCATGGTCTTCTTTGAATTTGGCGAGCAATTCTTTTTGCATAATTCTCGGTTTGTCGGTTAAGGTCCAGCTTATAGCTTGTCTTTCTCTATGTAGCCTTCGTCGAAAAGCATTTGGTTGATTTTTTTAGTGTTTTTTCCTCCGTATCCTGCCAAATAGCCACCCATTATCTTTTTGAGCGGCTTTTTTTGCGCGTCCAATGTATAGAATATCAGATTCGGGCTTTCCTGAGAGTTCCTTGTTCACTATTACAATTACGACTACTTTTGTCTTGAGGCAAATCTGAGAATGTTAGAGTTTTTCAGTGGGATGACATTCGGAGAATCCTGTTTCCAAAAGATTTTTAGAATTCATGGTTCACTATGAATTACATGAAGGATTTAACTTTTTCTATCTTAAAGCCGCAAAATATAGGGCTAGGTCCTCTGCAAATTTGTTAATATTTTGAGTTAGAAAACAGTCCCTTTCACCTACGGATTGTAAACACTAAAACAAGTTAGATTAGTCACAACAATAAACTTAGTTCTGTAAACTTGATGACCAAAGATTATTGATTCGGCAAAAGATAATCTTCCAAGTAAAAACATTACTGAGATAAGCATCGAGGACTATCATGATAATATCTTAACCCCAGTCAACGTAATTCAGATTCTAGTTACTGCCGTTTTGGAGCTGAAGCCACTCGCTAAACTTCTTCAAACTATTGAAGCCCAGATGGACGGGGTTGAAAAAAGCGAAGACATTGAGTACGTCCATAAAATGCGAGTAACTTCCCGCAGAATAAGAGCCGCCATGCCTCATTTTCAAAGAATGTTTTCCAAAGAAACGTTACAAAAAATGGCTAAACGAAATCAAAAAAGTAACTCAGTTCCTTGGCAGCTGCAAGAGACCTAGACGTCCAAATAGAAGTTCATAAAAGACTACATTAAACTTCTTAACCTATTGAGACCAAAAGCGGAATGGAGAGCTCTACTTGAAAGACATATTGACCAAAGAACATACTTGCAATCAACCGTAATTAACGGACTTACAAGAACTTGAAAAATCAGAAGTTTTACAAGCAAATAACAGAATTATTGTGAACAAATTATCAAGGAATCAACAAGTCACTTTTTTCAACTTGTATTGCTGTTCGCGAAAAAGCCTTCTGGCAAATATCTTCCAAACTCGACGAGTTCCTATCCATGGAAGAGTATGTCCATAAAGAAAATGAAATTCTCAAACACCATGAAATGCGCATACGAGCCAAATGGCTCCGATACACCATGGAATACTTTGCACCTCTCTACCCAGAGAGAACTTTCAGAAGAGATAGAAATGATGAAGAGATTTTCAAGATACACTTGGCGAAATGCATGATTGTGACGTTTGGATTGAACGTATTCCAAAATTCATAAAGGAAATCGAAAGCGAAAACTCGACGTTTCCAGAGAACAACAAGCAATCGACCGAGAAGGCAATCAAGACCTTCTCAAAGTTTCTCGAGCATATAAAAGAAAAAAGAAAAAATCAATACGACAAAATTCGTAGCTCTTTGGGATGACCGAGAAAAGCAAAGAATGCATTTGAAGAATTGAGGAAAAATGCAAGCGCAGGATTTGTTGCCGCGAAGTACAGAACACAAGCAGAGCTGGCTAATCCCTACGTGAAAATTGCTGTAATTGCGGATATTCACTCCAATCAGAATGCTCTTGAAGCTGTAATGCAAGACGCGGAACGTCGAGGAATAACTGTTTTTATAAACGCCGGCGACATGACAGGTTTTGGAGCTTTTCCAAACGAAGTTATCCAGAAGCCTATATTCGAAGAATGCCCTCAGTGTAATTGGAAATTACGACCTTAGAAGTCTTGGACAAAACTAAGAATATGGGAAAGGACCCAAAAAATTCGCTTTGGAATAGAATAGAAAAACACTTTCAAAGTCTTACGAAACATATCTTCGCAACTTACCATCAAAACTTGAACTTGAAATCACTCACAAGAAACTTCTCATGACGCATGGAAGCCCCGATTCGGTTGACGAACACCTTTTTCATGACACGCCAGAGAGAAAGGTTTCAGGAATTAGCTCAAAAATCAGGTATGGACATAATTGTCTTTGGTCATTCCCATGAACAATTCACAAAAAAAGTTGACGGAACCTTATTTATTAATCCAGGAAGTGTGGGGAGACCTGGGGACGCAAACCCACAAGCCGCTTACGCAACGATAACCGCCAATCCTTTTTCGGTCGAGCTGCTAAGGGTAAATTATGACGTGGAGGCGGCAGCTGATGCGCTTAGAAGAAATGGAGCACCCGAAAGTTACGCCCAGATGCTGCTTAGAGGGTTATCTCTTGAAAGCATTTTAAAGGAAGACAAAATCCACGAGAATGATATGGAAAAAAAATGCATTTCTTTGAGGAAAAGTGCTCAAGTAGTTGCAAGGAAATATTGGCCAGACATTAATCATTTGAGTCAAGTGAGAAAACTTTCTCTGCGACTCTTTGATGACATGCAAGACTTGCACAAGCTCGGCAAGAGGGAACGTTGCTGGCTTGAATGCGCGGCGATTCTTCATGACGTTGGCTTGTCGCAGGGATCAAAAGCGCACCACAAAACTTCACTTAAGCTGATTTTAAACGACACAAAACTTCCTTTCACTTCAAATGAGAGGCGAGTCGTAGCAAATATTGCCTAGATATCACCGCAAAGGATGCCCAAAAAATAAACATTATAACTTTACGTTCCTGAATCGAGAATTGAAACAGAAAGTTTCGATTTTGGCAAGTATCTTGCGTATAGCAGACGGTTTAGACTTCTCACATCAATCTATAGTTCAGGAAGTTGAGGTGCACGTTGCATCTGAAAAAGTGGTTATTAAGGGATCCGTACTTCTTAACCCTATTCTCGAAGAATATGCCATAAACAAGAAAAAAGATTTGTTCGAAAAATCTTTTAAAAAGAACTTAGTTGCCATATGGAAACCGATCCAACCGCAGCAATCAACTTCATCAATAGAAAACCTGCGCACCTTTTAAACGCCCAACGGCATAAGCAACGGCGATCATGAAGAAGATATGGACAAAAACTCATTAACAAAATAGAAATGCCCTAAATTCTTCTTCCATTTTACGCTCTTGAAATTGAGTTACAAGTACTTTTTAGACCTTTTCAAACTTTCGGGACCTTTTTAGACCTTTCTTTACCTTTTTAAACCGCAACCTGCAAAAGATTTAAAGCTCAAATTTGAAAATCACCCTGAAACACAAAGAACAAAATTTCTAAAAAAAATCAAGGAAAAAGCATTAAAACTGTACTAAGCCGCGATATAGATTTCCCTTGAACGCAATAAAACATCTGACAAGCGTATAGTTTTTCAAAACTGGGCAATCAATGCATAAACAGCCAGGCAGCCTCAGCTATTTCCTTAGCCTTTCCTCTTTCACAAAAGAGATTATTGCTTAAATTGGATTGCGTGTATTTCGGAGACATCGGGCATATGAAGAACTGGATTTCTCAAAATATTTGTCAAAACCATTCTTGCTAAACTTAGTATGATATATGGATACATAAATCAAAAGCAAAACGAAATTTTCTATTGTTTATATCACATACATGTCCTGAATGCTGACTAAACCATTATCTCCAACTATTGTTTTAAGTTCGGGAAGAAGTGGCTCAAGCTTTGATTGTTCATCAATCACTTCAATTATGAGGGGCATATTGACAGTTACACCTTCAAGTTTTAGCGTCGACTTGCCTCTTTTGCCAAATCCATCCACTCCTGTCCAAACCGTGGCGCCACTAACTCCAGCCTTTATTAAGAAATCTATCACAAGGCGCTCAAGACGCTTGCCGCCAACTTCATCATTTTTCTTAATTCGAATTGTTACGCTCCACATTTTTATACGCATCAGAGAATCCTCGCCATCAACTCGTTGCCCAAAACTTTTCCACCTACAATCGCACCGAGAGACAATCCCACATTGGCTAGTATGTTTAGTATTACAAGGATAAAGCGGTTGCCATCCATTAAATTGCTGGTTTCAAGTGCAAAAGATGACATTGTAGTGAATGCACCACAAAAACCAGTGGCAATTAGCAAGGTGTAATTTGAGTTTAAGTTTAAAGCGATGGCTAAAACTGAAAATAATCCAAGTATAAAGCTGCCAATAATGTTAACAGCTAAAACATTTACTGGTAATCCCATGATTGTCTGGGGAGAAGCAACCATAATGTAACGCAGAAAAGCTCCAACTACTGCGCCAACCGCCAACAGCACGAACTCAATCATTTTCATGTATACCTACCTTTATCCTGTTTGGGTAGGCATTATCAGCATCCCTAAGGAGCGGTTTTGACTATTAGTCATGGCTAATGCCATAGCGCAGATTTTGTTTCAAAATTAAGCAAGGAGCTATTATACTTATTGGCTCTTGAATGCTTGTTTTCGTGTTTCCGAAACCTAAAATAAGCTGGCAACAAAATTATAGCCGTTTGAGGTTACATCTATGTCATCTATTATTGAAGACCTCATTGCTAGAAAGATTTTCAACAATCGAGGAGAAGAAACAATAGAGGTCGACGTAATCACTAATGGCGGTTTCGGTAGAGCAGGTGCTCCCGCAGGCAAAAGCCGCGGAAAAGCTGAAGTCATTTATTACCCCACAGGCGGAGTTGAAACAGCCATCAAAAAAGTTGATGATTTAATTGCGCCTGAACTAGCAGGGTTAAACGCTGATTATCAAGAAGAAATAGACAACACATTACACGAACTTGACGGTACAACAGACTTTAAAAACATCGGTGGAAACACTGCGTTTGCCATTTCACTAGCTAATGCCGAGGCAGCAGCAAACTCTCATGGATTACTTTTATTCCAATTCATTGGAGGAAACTCCGCAACAACTTTGCCTTATCCTCTTGGGAACTGCTTAAGCGGGGGGCAACATGCAAGAGGTAAAGCGCCCGACATTCAAGAATTCTTAGCGTTGCCCCATGGCGCGGAAAGTTTTCTTGAAGCTCAAACAGCCAACACTCAAATTCATAAGAAATTAGGAGACTCCTTAAAAAAGAAGAGCAGTCAATTTAACGGTGGAAAGAGCGATGAAGGCGCATGGATTGCTAACATCGACACTATTGATGCATTCGAAGTTATGGCTAAAACATGTGAAGAAGTGGGCAATGAAGTAGATTTTGAATGTGGCTTTGGCCTTGACGTTGCTGCTTCTTCTCTTTGGAAGCCAAAAGATGAAAAATACGTTTATGAAAACGAGGGCAAAAAACGTGATACAGCTGAGCAGCTAGAGTTTATGCTGGAGTTAATTGAGAAGTACCATCTTGCCTATGTAGAAGATCCATTCCATGAAGAAGACTATGAAAGCTTCGCTGAATTAACCCGCAAATCCAAAAACTGCTTAATATGTGGCGATGATTTATTTACAACGAATACTGAAAGGTTAAATAATGGAATCAAGATTAACGCTGGAAACGCGATCATCATTAAAGTCAACCAGATAGGCACACTATCTGATGCAGCATTAACAATTGAAACTGCAAAACGACATGGATATGACCCAGTAGTGTCACATCGTTCAGGAGATACCTGCGATTGGCACATTGCTCATTTGGCAGTAGCGTACAATTGCCCCCTAATCAAAACAGGTGTGGTTGAAGGCGCTCGAATAGCCAAACTCAATGAGCTAATTAGAATCGAGCATTTCCTTGGAAACAGAGCCAAAATGGCTGATTTAAAAATACGCTAATAGAGAAAGTGAAAAAAATGTCAGAAGACGAAAATAAAGAAAACCAACCAGTAGAAAATGAAGAGGAACAGCAACCAGAAATCTCAGAGGAACCTTTGCAAGAGGAATCCGTTGAAGAGGTTCAAGAAGAACAACCTGCAGAACCAGAAGAAAAAGCGCAAGAAACTCAACAACCCACCGAAGAACTTCTCTTACCCAGAGACACATTACTATCAGCAGGCATCCATATTGGAACCCGCATGAAAACCTTAGACATGGAACCCTTCATCTACCGAGTAAGACCAGACGGATTATTCGTACTTGACGTTAAAAAAACAGATGACCGCATAAGAGTCACTGCAAAGTTTCTCTCACGCTATGAACATTCAAAGGTGGCGGTTGCAGCAACAAGACTTTATGCTCAAGAACCAATCAAAAAATTCTGCCAATTAACAGGTGCAACACCCTTAATCGGACGCTTCATACCTGGACAATTAAGCAATCCACAATATCCAGGCAGAATTGACCCTGAAGTAATACTTGTTTCTGACCCAAGAGCAGATGCACAAGCAGTCAAAGAAGCCTCCAAAGTAGGCATACCAATCGTTGCATTATGCAGCACCGACAACGAATTCTCAGGCGTAGACTTAGTTATTCCAACAAACAACAAAGGCAGAAGAGCATTAGCAGTCATATTCTGGTTGCTTGCAAGACAAGTTCTGAGGGAAAGAGGAGAATTAGGACCAGACAAAGATCCACCAGCAACCATCGATGACTTCGAAGCAAAGGTCACACGGGAAGAGGAGGAGGAACCCTAACCCGTTGCCGACGATTCGGCGTCCAAATGTAGCAGGCCAATTTTATGAAGCCGACGCCGAAGCGCTCAGAGCACAAATTAAAAATTGTTTCCTCCATCCAATCGGTCCCCAAAAACTTCCAGAAGTAAACTTGCAAAGCCACCCCCGAAACATTGTTGGCATGATTTGCCCTCACGCAGGCTACATGTATTCCGGTCCCGTGGCAGCATCTGCTTTTTATGAATTAGCGTTAGATGGTAAACCAGACACAATCGTGCTTTTAGGCCCAAACCATACCGGATATGGCAGCGCTTTGAGCCTAATGAGTGAAGGCGTTTGGCAAACACCATTTGGCAGCGTAGAAATCGACTCTAAAATTGCAAATGATATTATTCAAGAAACCCGCGTGATCGATGTAGATGAGTTGGCTCATCGCTATGAACACTCGCTTGAGGTGCAGTTACCTTTTCTGCAATTCCTCTATGGCAACACATTCAAGATTGTGCCAATCTGCTTTCTAATGCAAGATTACGACAGTGCTGTTGAAGTTGGAAGGGCTCTTGAGGAAGTTTTAGATGCCACAAACACGGTTGTCATTGCTTCTTCAGACATGACACATTATGAACCTTCAAAGAAGGCATCGGAAAAAGACCACGCCGCACTAAAAGCAATAACCGACTTAGATGCCAAACGATTTTACCAAACGGTTGAAAACCAAAACATCACAGCATGCGGCTACGCACCCATAACGGCGCTCATCACCTACGCGAACGGTGTCTGCGCGAAGGCTCAGCTTTTAAACTATCATAATAGTGGAGACATAACAGGCGACCACTCGAGCGTGGTAGGTTATGCCGCTGTAAGTTTCAAAAAATAATATTTTGGATAAAAATAAAGCAAATTTTAGTAAACAGTTCTTTCCGATTGCAACCAATCAAGACTAAATGTGGTTTAACTTAGCGGTTGTAACATCAAAATGTTACAACATTATCTTATATCTACTGGAATCTTTAGGAGATTATCCGAAATGCAAAAGGGTAGCCATCAGTTGGGCGGTCTGGCTGCTAACATGGGAGAAGGCAACTTTGCCCACATTATTTCTCTGCCTTTTCTCGTTTAGCTCACGGCTTGGCTTGCCTAAACCTAATTTTGCCCCAAACCAAAAAACAGAAGCATTTTTTATCTTAAAGCATGTTAACGAATGTTTTTATTTGGATGGCGTAATAACTTTCTTCCAAGGTGCAAAACTAGATGGGTAAAGGGTCAGGCTATGGAAAAGTAATCTTATTTGGCGAACACTTCGTTGTTCACGGTTTACCAGGCGTAGTCTCAGCCATTGATTCATCAACGGACGCTGAAGTTAAGAAAGGCGTCAAAGGGCTCCAAATTAAAGATGAACGGAAAACCGCTAAAGGCTACAGCGAAGAAAAACGCCTCCAACAAATCGAGTCAATCGAACGAATGCTAAAAGCCATGGGCGTTGACCCCAAAATTGGCTTGGATATTTGGATTGGAGGAACATTACCGGGGTTTAGTGGTTTGGGCGCTTCTGCTGCAAGCAGCGTTGCCATCGCACGAGCCATCGCTCAAGAACTTGGCATGCAAATTAGTAATGAAAAAATTAACCAAATAGCTTACGAAGCCGAGAAAGCTTATGCCGGCAACCCCTCGGGCATAGATAACACTGCTGCAACTTACGGCGGCTTAATGTGGTTTAAAAAAGATACAGCAGGCGGTCCAGACAAAATCGAAAAACTTCATCTACGCAGACCAATCGAAATTGTCATCGGCAGCACTGGCAAAGTAGCCAATACAAAAGCCATGGTCGAAGGCGTCGCTGAACGCAAACAGAAAAACCCCCAGAAATACGATTCTCTATTTAAACAAGCCGAAAATATATCTATTGCCGGACGAAAAGCACTGGAAAATTATGACCTGAAAAAAATCGGCGATCTCATGAACGAAAACCACCGCCTGCTCCAAGAAATCGGAGTTTCAAGCAAAGAACTTGACATGCTTGTTGATTTAGCTCGAAAGCAAGGTGCTTTTGGCGCAAAACTTACGGGGGGAGGCGGCGGCGGTTGCATGGTAGCCTTGACACCTGGGAAAGAGTTGCAGGGTAAAGTTCTAAGCGCCATTAAATTCTTAGGTTTTGAAGTGCTCGGCACAAAAATAGGCGTTGAAAAATACTGAGGTTGAGCATATTGGGGTTTAGAAGCTTTATTGAAGATTTCGATAAAAAGGGCGAATTAACAAAGATTACAAAGCCTGTCTCAACCGAGTACGAGATGGCAGGCATAATTGATGCTCTAGGCGAGAAACCAGTTTTTTTTGAGAACGTTAAAGAATCCCTTATCCCGTGGTGGCTGGACTGGTTTCTTCTAAAGAATTAATTTCTCGCTCATTAGGCATATCAAGAGACAACTTCTCCCAAAGCTTTCCAAGCTATCGAAAACCCATTGCCACCGCAAGTCATGAAAATGGTGCATGCCAAGAAGTTGTGGAAAAACGTTGACTTAACCAAACTTCCAATAATGCATTACACCGACAAAGACGGCGGAAAATACATCGCCTCAGCAGTCTCAATCGTCAAAGACCCCCAGCTGGGCAGAAACATGTGTTTCCACCGCTTAATGCTTAAAGACAAAAACCACTTTGTAGCCCGAATCGTTGAGAACCGAGGCACCGACACAGCCCTCAAGAAGGCTGGCGGAGAACTCGACATTGCCTTCTGCATCGGCAACTCCACTGCGGTGCTTCTTTCTGCGGCTACAACCCTGCCGATGGGCGTAGACGAATTGGGAATGGCAAACGCTTTGGAAAAAACTGATTTGGTCAAATGCAAAACCGTCGATCTTAGAAGTTCCAGCTGACAGCGAATTCGTCTTAGAAGGACGAATCACCAAAGAAAAAGCCACTGAAGGACCCTTTCTTGACTTAACAGGCATCGTTGACCGCGAACGCCAACAACCAGTCGTCGAAATCAAATGCATCACCCACAGAAAAAACCCCATTTACCAAACCATCCTCGCAGGCAAAAACGAACACAAATTCCTCATGGGCATGCCAAAAGAACCCACCATCTACAACGAAGTCGGCAAGGTTTGCCAATGCAAAGACGTCTATATCACACCAGGCGGATGCAGCTGGCTCCACGCAGTTGTGCAAATCAAAAAACAGAACGCTGACGACGGCAAAAAAGCCATAGCCGCCGCGTTCAAAGGACACGGATCACTCAAACACTGCGTCATTGTGGACGAAGACATAAACATTTATGACCCTCAAGACGTGGAATGGGCAATCGCCACACGATTCCAAGCTGACAAAAACGCAGTTATCCTTTCTAACCAGCCTGGTTCATCACTTGACCCTTCAGGCGACCTCTCTGAGGGCAAGAAAGCCACAACTGCCAAAGCAGGCTTAGACGCCACCGCACCACTGGTAACAACGGGCAAGGGCTTTAAGAAAGTAGACTACATCAAAGTTGACCTAAACAAATACCTGTGATTAGTATGGAACTAACTAAACAAGAACAAGCAATGCTCGACGGCAAAGAAGGCTACGCTGTCCGCAAAAGCATGGAAATCCTCGTTGCACTCGGCGAAATTTTCGGCGCAAAAAGCCTAATCAAAGTTGGCAGCGTCCAAGTCGCAGGCGTATCCTACCACAATCTTGGCGACGCAGGCTTGGAATTTCTAAACGAATTCGCTGAAGACGGCAGAGTCAAAGTCCTAACCACCCTAAACCCTGCAGGCATGGACTTGGAAAACTGGCAGCAACTCGGCATCAGCCCCGAATTTGCCGAAAAACAAAACCTCGTCATCGACGCCTTCAAACGCATGGGCATCCTAATCAGCTGCACCTGCACACCCTACCTGATCGGCAACTTGCCACTCTACGGCGAACACCTCGCATGGTCAGAAAGCATCGCAGTCACATTCGCCAACTCGGTTTTGGGCGCAAGAACCAACCGTGAAGGCGGACCATCCGCACTTGGCAGCGGCATTTGTTGGCAAAACTCCCATGTTACGGGTTGCATTTGGATGAGAACCGAGTGCCCGATGTTCACGTTCAAGTTAACGCAGAATTAACCAAGCTCTCAGATTGGGGAGCATTGGGCTATGCGATTGGCAAGAAAGCAGAAAACAAAATCCCATACATCACAGGCATCAAATCGGCTGAACTCGACGAGCTCAAATCTTTCTGCGCTTCTGTTGTGACCTATGGCGCAAAACCACTCTTCTACATGAAAGGTGTAACTCCTGGAGCTGAACAGCAAACTCAACCAAAAGATACAGTGACAATCGAGCAAGCTGACATCAAAAACGCTTACGACAACATCAACGACGAAGTATCTGAAATTGAGCTTGTTTGCGTGGGTTGCCCACATTGTTCAATTAAGGAAATCTCCGAAATCGCCGAGTTAGTGAAAGGCAAAAAAGTGGCTGAGGGCACGGAGTTTTGGGTTGCCACATCCCGAACCGCAAAGCAACTCGCGGATAAACGTGGCTACACCGAAGTCATCGAGGCGGCTGGCGGCAAATTCGCCTGCGACACCTGCATGGCAGTCGCACCACTTAAAGGCAGATTCAAATCGTTGGCGACAACGTCGGCGAAAGGATGTTTCTATTCAAGGCAGAATCTTATGAAAACCAAGATGGGCAGCATGAAAGAATGCGTAGAAGCAGCGGTGACTGGAAAATGGAACAGTTAAAAGGCAGAATAATCTACAAAGGCAAAGCCGAAGGAGAAGCTCTCGTTACGGACGCATGCCTATTTCCTTCTACGGCGGCGTAGACCCCAACACAGGCGTAGTCATCGAGAAAGGACACGAGCTGCAAGGACAAAGCGTCAAAGGCAAAATTCTTGTTTTTCCCCAGGGCAAAGGCTCCACAGTCGGCAGCTACACGCTCTACCGCATGAAGAAAAACGGCACCGCACCAGCAGGCATGATAAACAAAGAATGCGAAACCATCATTGCAGTCGGCGCCATCATCAGCGAAATTCCCATGCGTAGACAAAATTGACATCTCAAAAATCAAAACAGGCGACAAAGTCGCAGTAGAAAACGAAACCGTCAAGATTTTTTAGCTATTTTCTTTCTAATTCATGTTTAATCATAGCTTTTGCGTTCAAAATTACCATTCGCGGTAAATGCTTTTCAATAAGTGCATCGTAATATCAAATGTAGAAGGTGCAAGGAAGTTGAACGAGCGATTCAAGACCAGTAATCTTAAAAATCGGCGGTTCAGCCATCACCGACAAAACAGGAGAATTAGCCGCAAAAACAGAAATAATCAACCGCTTAGCAGAGGAAATCAAGCGGGCAGACCTCGACAACCTAATCATTGTTCATGGAGGCGGCAGCTTTGGTCACCCAACCGCAGCAAAATACGGCATAAAAGACGGCTACAAAGAAGACCCAACCCAGAAACTGGGTTTCGCCGAAACCCATCATGTCATGACAGTTCTAAACGGTTTAGTTATGGATGCACTGATTTGGCATGAAATCCCAGCCGTAAGCATCGCACCATCATCTTGCTTCATTAACGGAAAATGGCAAAATCAAATTCTTCGACGAAACCGTCCTCAAAGCCATGCAAAAAATGATTGTTCACACCAGTCATGTATGGCGATGCAGTTTTAGACGATAAATTAGGCTTCACAATTCTCTCAGGCGACCAACTGGTTGCTTACTTAGCCATAAAATACAATGCTTCAAAAATCGTTGTCGGCACCGACACAGACGGCTTATTCGACTGCAGACCCAAAAACCAACCCAAACGCTAAACCCTACAAAAAACTTAACACTTAGCAGAACTCAAAGAAATTCAGCCCAAAACTTGGCAAAGCAGCAAGGCACAGATGTTACAGGCGGCATGGCAGGCAAAATCGCTGAGCTAATTCCAGCAGTTGAAGCAGGAGTCCATGTAACGGTTACGGGCGCCACAAAAGGGTTATCTATTTACAGAGCCTTAACAGACCAAAGCGTCTTGGGCACTGAAATAGAGAAGACGTAAGATGGCGAAGAAACAGGCAAACGCAAAGCAGACCACATAAGGATCTGCTTGGAAAAAAAAGCGCAAGCCAGAAACGCCACAACAGGCTTCGAAGACATCCAATTAGTTCACCGAGCGCTGCCAGAAGTTGACAAAGCAAAAATCAATTTATCCACCATCTTTTTTGGGCAAAAAATTTTCAGCCCCAATAATTGTTGGCGCCATGACAGGCGGAACAGAAGAAGCAACAAAAATAAACTCTTCAATCGCTCGAAGCCGTAGAAAAACTTGGGTTAGGCATGGGTGTTGGAAGCCAAAGAGCAGCCATCGAAGATAAAAAACTTGAAAAAACTTATCGCAGTTGCCCGTAAAAAAGCGCCCAACGCTTTTTTAATCGCTAACATTGGCGGAGTCCAACTTGTTCATGGATACGGCTTAAAAGAAGTCAAAGAAAGCTCGTGGAAATGATTGATGCTGACGCAGTTAGCAGTTCATTTGAATGCCGTTGCAGGAAGCAGTTCAGCCTGAAGGTCAAACTAACTTCAAAGGTGTCTTAGCCAAAATAGCTGAAATCGCAGGTGCACTTGATAAACCAGTGATTGTTAAAGAGACAGGCTGCAGGAATTTCAGCGGAAGATGCAAAAGCGCTTGAAGATGCAGGCGTAAAAGCCATCGATGTTGGCGGCGTTGGTGGAACAAGTTTTGCAGCAGTCGAATATTACCGCAGTCAATCAAAACAGACTTTATGGGTGAAGCTTTCTGGGATTGGGGCATCCCGACAGTTGCAAGCCTTGATTGAAGCAACGCAAACCGTAAAGATTCCAGTAATTGCTTCAGGTGGAGTGCGAAGCGGCACTAGATATAGCTAAATCTTTAGCGTTAAACGCAAGGTTAGCCAGTATTTGTCAACCTATTCTTGAAACCGCCGTTAAAGGCGCAAAAGAAACACGAAGAATTACTTTCTCGTTTAATTGAGGAATTGCGAAATGTCCATGTTTCTTGTAGGCGCAGAGAAAATCTTGAAGCTTTAGCTAAAGTGCCTGTGGTTATTACTGGAAAAACTGCCGAGTGGCTAAAATCCGAGGCTTTAACTACAGAAAATATGCAAAAGAGGAGCACACTAAAGTTTGGATATTGAAAAGTTTCTTGAAGAAAAAGCACCACTAATCGACAAAGCCATCGAAAAATACATTCCAAGAAAATTCAGCAAAGAACTCCGTTCTCTTCAAAGTTAACCCACCAATGTACAGTTACAACCTTGGAACCTCTCAACAAGGCAATTGCAGACCCAATCTGGGATATGCTGGACCGAGGCGGAAAAAGATGGCGACCAGCACTCTTCCTGCTCATCTGTGAAGCACTCGGAAAAGAAGCAGATTACTGTTTAGACTTCTCAATTATCCCCGAAGTCATCCACAACGGCACACTTAGTCATCGACGACATTGAAGATTCCTCAGAAATGCGCCGAGGCAAACCCTGCACCTACAAAATTTTCCAAATGGACATCGCCGTTAACGCTGGAAACGCCATGTATTACCTGCCGCTTCTGCCTTTAATGGCACAAAGAGCAAAACTTTCAGCCGAGATGCAGCGGGATGTTTACGAGGTTTACGTGCAGGAAATGATTAATCTCAGCATGGGGCAAGCCATGGATATAGCTTGGCACCGAGGAATAGCCAACGCGGACGACTTGGGCGAAGAGGATTACTTGCAGATGTGCGCTTACAAAACAGGCACACTTGGCGCGCATGGCAGCAAAAATGGCTGCGGTCTTGTCAGGCGCCGACACGCCACTTGTGGAAAAGCTTGGTCGATTTGCCGAAAGCATCGGCGTTGCCTTCCAAATGCAAGACGACATCTTGGATTTGACAGGTGAAGAGTTTGCTAAGAAGAAAGGTGGCGTCGGGCAAGATATTACCGAAGGCAAACGATCTCTACTAGTTATTTACACTCTCAAAAAAGCCAAAACTGTCGACAAGAAAGCGGCTTAATTGAAATTCTCAACATGCACACTTCCGACCAAAATCTTCGCGACGAAGCCATAGCATTAATGCAAAAAGTACGGCGCCTTCGAACATGTTAAACAAACCGCGGAACGGATGGTTATGGAAAGCTGGAATGAAGCAGAAAAACTTCTTCCTACGCCTGAAGCTAAGGAAAAATTAAAAGCGTTCGCTGAATTCTTGATTAAACGAAACAAGTAAGTTTCAGCGAGCGTAAAAGATTTGGCATTAGAAAACGATAATGAACTTAAGAGAGTTTATTCGAAAAGCCGCCTTGCTAAACGCGGTTTCTCATGATGGAAAAGCTCAAGCAGGCGCCATGGTTGGCAAAATTCTTGGCGAAAGAGCAGAGACTTCGAAGTCCAAAGTAAAAGAGCTCTCAGCCGTAATTAACACAGTTGTAAATGAAGTTAACAGTTTATCATTAGCTGAACAGAAAGCGATTGTTGAGGAAAATTGGCCTGAAACCCAAAAGAAAGCATGAAGCTGAAGAAAAAAAGCTCCCGCCTCTGCCTAACGCGGATAAATACTCACAAGATTGTTACGCGATTTTCCCCCAACCCAGACTGCGTTCTGCATTTGGGTTCCGCAAGAGCCATCCTGCTTAAGCCACGAGTACGCTCGCATATACAACGGCAAATTCATCCTACGCTTTGAAGACACTGACCCCAAAATCAAACGTCCATCTCTGAAGTTTTATGATAGCATCCGGCAGGATTTGAAATGGCTCGGCTGCAAAGTTGATGAGGAATACATCCAAAGCGACCGACTACCCATTTACTACGAATACACTGAGAAACTAATCGGAGACGGCAACGCATACGTTTGCGAATGCCCACCTGAAGAGTTCCGCAAAAAAATTATTGCTAAAGAAGCCTGTCCATGCCGAGACTTACCAGCCCATGAGAATTTGGAACGTTGGCACCAAATGCTAAACGGCGGTTACACAGAAGGTCAAGCAGTGGTTCGAGTAAAAACTGACCTTGAAAATCCAAACCCAGCCGTCCGAGATTGGCCAGCACTGCGAGTTATTGACACAAAAAAGTATCCTCATCCACGGGTTGGAAGCAAATACATCGTTTGGCCCCTCTACAATTTAGCCGCAGGCTTAGATGACCATTTAATGGGCATGACCCACATCATCCGAGGCAAAGAACATTACACCAACATGGTTCGCCAAAAATACATGTACCAATATCTTGGCTGGGAATACCCCGAAGCCATCCATTACGGCAGACTAAAAATCACAGGCGCTTTCTTGAGCAAATCAAAAATTGTTGCAGGGCATAAAAGAAGGCAACTACACAGGCTTTGACGACCCACGACTTGGCACATTTGCTGCACTAAGAAAACGAGGCATTACTCCAGAAGCTATCAAAAAAATGATAATCGACGTAGGCATAAAACCAAACGATGTCACCTTGAGCTGGGAGAACCTGTTTTCTTACAACCGCAAAATTCTCGATGCCACAAGCAACCGATACTTCTTCGTGCCAGAACCAGTCGAACTCAAAGTTTTGGATGTGCCAAAAACTTTCCAAGCCAAACTTCCACTGCATCCAGAGAACCTGAACGAGGATTCAGAGAATACACTGTAGCGCCCGAGGGAGATGAGAAAGCGGCTAGTTTTTGGATTAGTCAAAAAAGACGCTGAAGCGATGGAACCTGAGCAAAGTCATCAGGCTCATGGAACTCTTTAACATCAAAGTCGAAAGCAAAACAGACAATTCAGTAACTGCAACATTTGCCAGCGAATCCTATGAGGATGTGCGAAAAATCAAAGTCCAACTTATCCAGTGGATACCCAAAGGCACAGAGTTTCCATGCCAAGTTGTCATGCCAGATGCATCAGTTACCGAAGGATTTGCTGAGAGCTGACTGCAAAAAGTTAAAGCCAGACGCCATAATACAGTTTGAACGATTCGGATTCGTACGCGTAAACGAAGTAGGCGAGAAACTAGTCGCTTATTACGCACACAAATAAGGTGAACATGACATGAGAAAACTCGATAAAGCAATAATTTGGCCAATCTACTTCGACACATCAAAAACCAGAAAAGAAGGACGCCGAGTGCCAAAAAACATAGCGGTGCAATCCCCAAAAATTCTGAAATCAAAGAAGCTGCCGACAAACTAGGCTTAGAAAACGAAGTTAATCTTGAAGCTCATTTTCCCAAAACCCATTGGGCTAAGACAGGAATGTTGCTTGTTGAGAAGAAAGAAGCAAAAGAAAAGATAATTCAAAAGATAGCAAAGCAACTAGTGAAAATTAAAAGCCAGCAACAACAGCTGCCAGCAAACGTTAAAATATTAAAAGAAAATTTTATGCTTTTTCTTTGCCTGTTATCAAGACAGCGTTGATTACGCCATCGCTGCCTGGGCGACTGGTAACTTTTGCTAAGCCCAATGCAGTTTCGATTTCTGCGCCTTTTGTGATGACGCCTCTGCGGTTATAGTCAACGTTTGCACCGTTTTTCACAACTCGGGTGATTTCGGTTTTTTCTGTTTTGCCGCTTTTTGGGTCAGTTACTGAAGCGAATTTGTCGGTTAAAACTTTGATTTTGCTGATGCCGCCTATGCCTCGGGTGCTTTTGCGTCTTGGTTCGCCAAGAATTGTTTCTGCTGCGATATCCGCCTGCTTCATATTTTTTCTTTGACTCGGTAAGCTCTTTTTTTGCCGCCTGTAGAGTTTTCTTTTGCGTAAACTGCTATGGAGTAGACATATTCTACATTTCCTTTATGAATTCTTAATTCGAGTAGTCACTAAAACCGTAGATTTCAATATAAACGTATCCGTATATTCGAAACTAAAAAACAAGAAAATGTTACCTTGTTACTTTTCTTGGTTCGTCTTTTAGAGCTTCACCAAAAATCTTTTTCAAGTTTCTTTTCATCTCAGTAATGTCATTGAGGTTAAACCGAAATAGTCAGCGAAGTAATCAGTAGTTTTCAACGCCAATGAGCGTCCGCTTTTTTCAGCCATGAATCAAACCCATGTCCTTGAGCTCCTTAATGTGACCATAGGCGTGTTGACCTCTGACGTCAATTACTCTTTTCTGGGAAATTGGTTGACGAATAGGCAATGTAGGAAAGCGTCTTTAGCGGACCAGAAGAAAGCAAAGGGCGATTGACGAGTTTTTTAATCAAATGAGTAAATTCTGCTTTAACCTGAAGAACGTAACGTTCATCTTTTAGGGCCAAAATTTCCAATGCTGTATTTCTGCCAGAATACTCTTGAATGAGAGTGTCAGCATACTTTTGCGCTTTCTTTTTGGAGCGACTGCCTATAACCTGGCATAACTCGTTTAAGTCTAGTGGACGACCGGCAACAAACAGCGCCGCTTCTAGAAGCGCCAAGCGATGAGCTTTTCGCTCAGTTTCCTGCGCTTGCTCAGCATTCAGGGCTTAACTCAACTGATGTGTTTTTCGGCTTTTCCAACGTTTAGTTTCCCCACAGCTATGTAGAATTCTTCAGTTTCTTCGTTCTGCCACAGGCTAACTAAGCCATCCTGCGCTAGAAACAAGAGATAAATAAACATTCTTAACGCTTCAATTCTGGTTGCGCCTTTGGTTAAGGTTGAGAAATCAATTATTCCTGAGCCTTCACTTTTTCAACTAAGATAGCGTAGAGTTGGTCAACTTGCAATTCGAGTTCAGCGATAAACCTGTCAAATTGCGGCAGCAAATCTGTGACCGCGGGCAAAACCGGATGCTGCTCAACCACATGGTTTAGACTGCAAGCAGTTTTTCACCCTTTAGCACGTCATCTAAGACTTCAAGCAAATGCTGAATAGTTGTTGAAGTTAACTCATGGCGAAGTGGCAGAAATAGCGGTGGCGGAACAAAATCCGTTGGAACCTTTGGTACCACGCAGCAGGTGGCTCTTGCAAGGTAAGCAACAACTTGGATTTCATCAAGTAAATTAAGGCTGAAGAATCCAGTGCGACACCTGAAGCGCGAAAATCAACTTTTTCGGGTTCGCTCCATTTCTGATAGAAAAGACCGCAAGCAGGTAAGCTATGTTAACGTTCCAAGGAGTAACTTTCTCAAGCTTGCTAATTTCAAAGAGAATGTTCCAAGGTGGACGAAGATAGAAGGGTCTTCTCATCGGAACAGTTGAGGTTGACGCCATTAATTTGGTGCCTCCGGTGGGAACTTTGCTGTTACCACATTTGAGACTCCGTTACGTTCGTAGACTCCGTAGACTTTCTGTGCTTTGTTAACCATTTCGGGTCGTAAGCTGATTACTATGAACTGGATTTTTCCTGCTTCCTCAAGCAGCACTTCAGCAAGTTTGGTTGTGTGGATAAGCATCTAAGTGAGCGTCAACTTCGTCAAGAATATAGAATGATGCGGGCGTGAATTCTTTTAGTGAGAAAATGAAGCTAACTGCTGAAACGGATCGTTCGCCACCGCTTGCTCCACTGACGACAATTGAGGGTTTATTTGGGAACTGAACAATCATGTCTATGCCGCCAGAGAAGGGTTCTTCTGGGTTTTCAAGCTTAAGTGTTGCTTCTCCGCCACCCGTGAGTTTAGAAAAGTAAATTTTTAGGCTCGATGTTGATTTTTTCAAAGGCGGTCATGAAAACCTTGCGTTTTTTAGATTCAATCTCATCCATGAACAGCACAATTGCTTGTTTTTCCCTTTCCAACTCGTTTAAGCGCACTGACAATTCTCGGTAACGTAGAAATTTGATCTGAATAGTGCGAGGCAGCAAGTTGGTTTATGGCGCCGATTCGTTCCATTTCAAACTGCATCATGCGAATGGTGGTTTCTGCATCTTGAACCTGCTTCTGAGTTGTTTCCAAGTGGCTGTTCATAGCCAAATTGGCGAAGTTGACCTTGAAGCTGCTGCAGACGCAACTGACTAGTTTCTATGCTTAATTGAAGCTGGTTTAGAAGTCGCTCTGCCTGCTCATATTCTGAATCAAGCGATCGTAAGTCAGAGTCAATAGAGTCAATTTGTGAAGTGAATTTTTTGGATTCTTCACGAGCAGAAAACACTGCTTTTGAAAGTTCAACTCGGCTTTTCTCTAGTTCATCGAGTTCTTTTTTGATTATTTCTCGTTCTTGAATTGCGTCAGCAACTTCTTTCTCGAGTTTTTCTTTGCTGTTGCTCAACCTTAACAATTTGAATCTTGGTGTTCTTGTAGCCGATTCTTAGAACTCGATCAAACTGTGATTGATAAGTGGAAATTTCTGTTTGAGCTGAACCTAGATTTCTGACGCAGAGTGTTTACTTCTTCGCCGAGTTTTTCACGTTGAACTTCAAGTTCTTGGATGTGTGCTACATCAGTTTTTAATCTTAAGTTAGCTATTTCTGCGTGTAATTTTTGGTCGGTTCTTCTTATGGAATTTCGTTCGTTCCTGTAACATGCTCATGCGGCCTTTGTAAGATGCTGCTTCACGTTCAAGTTTGCCGCCATACTTTTCTATGTGTCGAATGTTAAATTGGGTTCTTTTAACGCCTCGTTCTTATTCTAATTATTTCTCTATCTAAGTGTTGCGATGGATTCTGTGAGTCGTGTAATTTCGATTTTGCGTTCGTTCAAGTTCTTCTTCGATGCCATATAATGTCAGTTCCTCGTTGGGTAAGGTGCGTTTGCAGTGCTTTAACTGCTTCATCTAAGACTTTTTAATGCATTTTCACTTGGAATAATCGTTGAGAAATCAATTGGTGCACGGTAGTAACCGCTTTCAAAAGCGCCTGGCTCATACAAATCACCGTTAACTGTAACTGCTCGGTATCCTTCGTTTGAAAGAGCAAAAGCTGCTTTGTCATTTGAAACTACTACTGTGTCTCCGAAAACATAGTTAACGGCTAATGCATAGTTACTGTCATACTTCATGAAACTTGAAAGAGCACCTACGACACCTTCACGGTTTGGCGGTGCCTTATTTTTAATGTTGATGGCGCCCTGAAGCGGAATTATTTTGATTCGCCCCAGTTTCATGCGTCTAAGCGTTTCCATACATGTAAAAGCTATATCAATATCTTCGACAACTAAAGCATCAAGCCAACCTGTTGCGGCTGCATCGATGGCTTTCTTGTAGCTCTTATCAATTTTTATCAGATTCGCGTAGTCTGCCATGAATTCCAACGATTGCGCCGACATTACCCATTTCCTCGATGCTCTCAAGCGCTTTTTCTTCAGCCGCTATGGTTGCAGCCAGGTCTCTTTGAGTAGCAAATTCTATAACAGCATCTTTAGCTGAACTAGCGATTTTTTCTGCGTCAGTTATTTCTTTTTCAACGGTTTCTTTTTGGATTTTTTTGCGTTCAATTATGTGTTCAAGATTTTTGAATTGGGTTTTTTGGTCTCTTTGAACCTGCTCAAGCTCTAGATAGTGATTTTTCAATTTCAACTAGGCTTGTTTGGAATTTTTCTTTTCTCACAGTTAGGTTTTTGATTCTGCCAGTGCAAAGCGCGCAGAGCTGACTTTGTCCTTTGTGTATTCTGAACGTAAATAGGCCAGCTCGTTTTACATGGTTTTCAATTTCGGCTTGCTTTAAGCACGTATTTGCTGGTTGTTGTCGTCAAGTCCACCCCAAAGCTCGGCTGTTTGTTTTGCTAATGTTTCATGCTCAAGCTTCTTTTTCGGCAATTTGCTCTTTGATTTTTTCATATTCGCTGCGGAAAACTCGGATTTTTAGGCGGTTTTCCCTTATTTCTTTTCTAAGGTTTTCATGTTGAGCAATGTTGTTTTCTCTAACCCGTTTGAAACTTTCAAGGCTGCCTTGTCCAGAATTAATTTTTGTTGTTAACTCGGTTAGTTTGGATTTTAACTCTCCAATTTTTATTTGAACTTTTAGAACTTCTGAACCGCCTGCTTCCAAGTTCTTCGCCGCTGAGTTTTCTCCAGTCACCTTCAATTTCATGCCGTTTGGATCTGCGTAGATCCCGCTGCTCTTTTAATTTGTCTACTCTTTCTTTTACTTTTTCAGTTTGGCCAGCTGCTTTCGTTTATTTTTGTGTTCAGTTGGGTTATGTCGCTTGAGATTTTGATGGCTTGGAATTTTTTGGTTTCAGTTTGAATGAAGTTGTAGCGTAAAAGTTGGTTGCGTTCACGTTCTAGATCGTCGAGGCGTTTTTGGACTTCATCGATTCTGCCCATTGCTGTGCGGATTGAAATGTCTGCTGCGCGGAGTTTTTCTTCTGCTTCAGCTTTTTCCTCGTCATATTGGGCTATGCCGATAAGGTCTTCGATGATTTTTCTTCGTTCAATGGAGTTAAGATCGGTTAACCGAGTAAGTGTGCCCTGTGGAATAATGTTTTGGCTCATGCTGCTAATTGAGCTCATTGAGAGGGTTTCAGTAATGTACGCCCGTGACATTCTGTCTGCCGTTTAAGCGGTAAACGCTTTGGCCGTTTCGATAAACTTCGCGTGAAATTGTTACTGTGGTGGTGTCAACAGGCATTAGTGCCATCGGTATTGTCAAATTGGATAACTACTTTGGCCATTTTTGCTTTTTCTTGCCCAGCTTTTTCAGAGCCGTGAAAAATAAGTTTAGCGGCATTTTCAGCACGGAGCCTTCTTGTACTCAGTTCTCCAAGCGAGAAAAGCACTGCGTCCATTATGTTGGATTTTCCACTTCCGTTGGGTCCAGTTACTGCTGTAAAACCTTTATCGAGGTTTACCTTGATGGTTTGCGGCCCAAAAGACTTAAAGCCTTTTAACTCGATTTTTTTTATGTAGGGCATTTAGTCTTTATCCTCACGGCAAGCGATATGTGCATTATTTTAACATCTCAGCAACATACGTATAAAAGCTTATACGCATGTGACTCGCGCTTATACACGTACTTTGTTAACGCTGAAGACAACTAGATCGTGCGATTGCGTTATCTTGGGCTTTACCAGCGGTGAAGGATCAAGGGAAAGCACATTTGGGTCCTTAGCCGTCGGGCTATATAACGAGAGCAAACTGGAGCACATCTGCAATGTATCTTCCGGGTTAGCCAAAGCGATCTTATTGGGCTAAAAGAATTTCTTACCAAACTTCTATAGTGAGAAACGGAAAGGTTACCTTTGTTAAGCCTTTGCTTGTCTGTGAAGTTGTATATCAATCAGTTACTTTAGATGGTAGTTTAAGAGCGCCAAGGTTTCAGCGGATCCGATTTGATAAGAAACCAAGTGATTGCCGCATTGATCAAATTTTGGAAACAAAACTAACTCCAAGGTAAGCGATAGCCATTATGGAAAAAGTTGAAAGTCAAATAAGATGCAAAAACTGTTGGCATTTACTGTTCTTTGAAGAGGGAAAAGTGAAGCATAAGCAATCTAACCATTGCATGTATTGCCCATACAGAAAACCTGAATTATAGCTAGTAGTTCCGGTAAGAGAAGTGTCCTCTGGAATGCAGGTAATACAAAGGCAGCAGGCGATTTTGGGTATATTTCGATTATTGAAATATCTTTCTTAAGCAACGAAACTGACCTGTTTGTTAGAGGATAAAGGAGAGCTTCTCACTTTGAATGAAGAAATCTTTGATGCAATTCTTGCCTGTGAAGACGGCGAGTATATAGTGAAAGCTGAAATGCTTGCTTTAATGAAGCCTAACGGCTGGTAATCGGATTACTCATTATGGTCTAACCATAATCGCCTTATGGTGGATTGATGGCTCTAAAGATGTTCTAGTGGTTTTCTTCACATGAGACATTTTCGCGCACACCGTTTTAGTCTAGCTGTGCTCTTTCTTGTTTTAATACAGTAAAATGTGCTAAGTTTTAATATAGTAAAATGCGCTAAGTAAGTCGGCGTACTAACATAAATGAAGCGATAGGAAAGAATGAAGTGGTTGATGACTATGGATAGGAGAATTGCCTTCGTAATATTGAACATATTCTTGTTCTGTTCAATTGCATTTCTATTTACTCCAACTCATGCGGCCAATACGGTGGTCACTACCATTAACATTGGAGATGCGCAAGATGGTCCGATGGCTATAACACCTAAAGGCGATTATATGTATATCCCACAATACGCCAATCCATCGGTCTTAGTCCTTGACCTGACAAAAAAAACAGTTAACACCACAATATCGGTTGGAAATAAGCCTTACAATGCCGCTGTAACCCCCAACGGCGATTATGTTTATGTTACAAATAGCGCAGATAATACAGTATCGGTCATAAGCACAAAATCAAATTCAGTGATCGCGACAATAACAGTTGGAAGCTATCCGGCGAGTGTGGCGGTCACTCCAGACGGCAAATACGCCTATGTGGCAAACGAAGTTAGCAATTCTGTCTCAGTTATTGACACAGCAACTAACTCGCTAAAAGCAACGATAAATGTCTTAACCTCTCCATATGGTGTGGCAATTGTACCTACAGGCGAATTTGTCTATGTTACAAATGCAGGCAGCGGGTCGGTTTCAGTCATAAGTACCGCCACCAATAATGTGACAGCTACAATAAAGGTTGGAACCCAGCCTTTCGGAGTGGCAATCACCCCCAACGGCAAACAGGCATATGTAGTAAATAATGCCAACAATTCTGTAACAGTAATAAACACAGAAACCAATTTGGTTGAGTCCACCGTTACGGTAGGAGAATTTCCTTCTAACGTGGTTGTCACACCCAACGGCCAATATGTCTATGTAACAAATGAATTTGGCCATTCTCTTTCAGTAATAGAAACCGCCACCAACCAAGTTACTGAAACGGTATCCTTTGAAGGAAACCCAATTGCTATTGCTGTGGCACCCAATGACCCCTATCTCTATGTTGGAATCTCATCCAGTCACATAATTACAGTTTTAGATACTGGTATTGCACCTAATAATCACGAACTTTTCAATGCAGTTTATTGGATTATCCTGATAGTCGTTATCATCGTTATAGCATTGCTCTTAGTTCTTATTTTGCACAAACGAAGAAAAAAAAGTGTTTGAAGGTTTTGTAATATCACTTTCATCTACTGCCAAAAAAAAAAGTATTGGGGAAAACTGTCAAATGTGTTTGTTGAAAAAGCTTGCTTCAATAAGAATTTTGATGAAAGCAACGTTCACTATCCCGGTTACTTACTAGAATAATTATCTTGGGAATTACCAGCATAATTCTCAATTATTAAGTTGTTTTTTCCCTCTTGGTGAAATTTTAAGGATACAGTAATTCGATTTCGGCTGAGGCTGTCCCTTAAACCGTTATTTATTCTTGAATTATCTCGGCCTTTGCTTGCATGACCAAAACGTGCCACTTTCCAATTCTTCATATTACCTTTAATGATTTGTGGATTGCTCGTGAGAATATAGAAAGGCAATTTTTATTGAAGAAACCATAAGTCTGTCCCAGGCTTGCTTAGCGTTGTCGCTGTTTCCTTTGCTATTCATTTTTTCGTGGCTAAGCCGAATAGCACGTCCCAAATACGCGAACAGGCTGCTTCTGCGCTCCGCTGGTTCAAGGTTTGATGATGGTTTCTACCCATTTTCCTGCTCAGGTTCTCTCAACTTAAGCACCCATTTGCTGACCCTCCACAACAGGAGAAAAAGACAACACAAAGAGAGCTAGCTCTTAAGACACCACAAAACAAGACAACGATTGCTATATTGTAGCATTAATCAAATAAAACTTGTGCTGTGGTCAAGCTACTTTCTGAAGTATTCTGGCAGACTTTTTCGCTCAGTTTTCAACGTCTTTTTTTAATTGTGATTAGAATCGTTGCTGTAATTGCTAAAATTACGGTAAATGCCAATGCGTAAAGATATAGAGGCGTTGATACAAGAGGCGATATTTGGGAAGGAGATGGTGAGGAGATTTGAGTTGGATTTGGGGATTGAGTTGTTGTAATTGCTGCGGTTTTAGTGGGACTTGGAGTTGGTGTTGCCATTGTCGTGGATGGGAGTGGAGTTGAAGTTTGTGCGGGATTGGAAGTTTGCTGAGTAGTTGGAGCGGTAGTTGGTGTAGTATTTGTTGTAAGCGTGGTTGTTGGTGTGGGTGATGGCGAAGGAGAAGTACTCGTTGCAATCGGAATCAATACAATTATGAAAGTGCTTGTCGTGTCAGCGACTGAATTGTAACTGTAAGAATTTGTCGATCGCATGTCAGTCAAGGTGGTTGTTCCAGACGAGTCTTGAAGTAGGATGTTAAAATTTGAAGGAACTGTGGCGATCTCCGAAGCAGACCAACTCAAGGTCACAATTCCCCCTAAACTTATGGGCACGACTTTGTACGTCCATAATGAGGGATCTGAAGGGGATATGAAGCTTGTTGAGATTTTTTGGAATGTCAACACTGGATCGTTTGGATAAGCAAACCACCCGTTTATGCCCGCAGGAGGGTTCGGAGTGACAATTTGGTCGAAGGCTTTATCAAAACCGTTTGTAGCGCCTACTTTCATCCCAAAAACGCAGTCGGCTGTATAAGGTGGTGTTGTAGATAATGAAGCAGTAATATTTACGCCCCAGTCAGTTGCCGCAAAAGTCTGCGGCGAGAAGAATGGCAAACATACAATAGAAACTAAAACAATAATAGCTAACAAAGTAGGAGCATTCGTCTTTTTGTTCTTGCCTTGTTCTTCTTTCAAAATTACCATCGTGCAGCTATTTTCGTGGAAATTGCTTAAGAGTCTTTAGGCTTAATTGTCAGTTTTTCTCAATGTTTAGGCTTACTTAAATCGCAAGAAAAAGCCATCTTCCGGTAGGACCTCCAACAGCCTAATCGATTTATTGCAGCTGAGAAGCCTTCAAGTTACTTGAAAAACGAAAATGATACCGACAAAGAATTATTAGAAGTACTATAAAACACGGAAAAGTTAAAGATAAAAATAAAAAAAGAAAAAGGGTTTTTTGGTGGATTACATCGATTCTTAATTGGTCATCGTTAACTATTAACCTACGTCGATATGTACTGGTGCAAGGACTACTACCCAATAACCTATTCCTGGCTCAATAGTTGTGGCTGAAATGTAGCTATTGTCTGTCCATGTCAAGCTTTGATAGAATCCTGGAAATACCATTGCATCACTGACTGTGCCCTGATTAACGCTGCCGATCATACTCCAACCTGTAGTCAAATCAAGCGAGTAACTCGTTACAGGAATACCAGTTATACTCAAAGTCGTCGGAGCCAAAACTAGCACCCAGTATCCTCGACCAATCTCGACATTTGAGGGTGTAGTATAGCTAGTTCCAGTCCAGGTTCTTACTGAATAATAGTCTAAGCCGTGGAATATGCTATCAAAACTCGTTCCAGATGTAGGAATGACTGAGAAGCTAACCATGTTCCATCCAGTTTTAAGGCTTAAGGTTAAAGTTTCTTGAATCACGATTCTTACTGTGAAGCTGTAGCTTTGATCCGCTGCTGCTGCAAAAGAGTAACTATTAACATTGCGCATATTTGCAAGCGTATTTCCCGAAGGATCAAGTAAGAAAGCGCCGTATTGTTGTGGCAGATTAGAAACTTCCTGACTGTTCCAACTGATCGTTAATGAACCGCTTGTTCCAATCGTGTCTACGTGGTAGGTATAGTTTATGTCTTGTTGTGGAGGAACCATGCTTGTTTTTAGTTTGGTCAAATCAACGGGGGAAACTGGATTAGTTGGACACCATATGTAGCCGTCTACTCCTGCGGGCGATTGGGGAGGATTAATTATGTCTAGTGCCGTATCGAATCCAGGGGTTGAGCTGAATCGAACTCCAATTCGTGTGGTATCACTGTAACCGCTTATTGAAGAGGTCAAGCCCATATCCCATTCTTTATCGACTGTTGATAGGTAGATTTGGTAGTCATGACTGTTAGGAGAGCCGTGGAATGCTATTTTGTCGCCAAGGTAGTCGATTGATGGTTCGTAAGCTTTTACATTGATGTTGCTTGTTACTCTTGTTAAACTGCTGCCGTCAGCGTTCATAATGTAGATTTGGCCTGCGGCTGGGTTGGTGAGGTCGTCTCGGTTTGATTGGAATACTATTTTGGTTCCGTCACCGCTTATCGCTGGAAGAGCGTTGGCTGTTTCTGTCGTTAGTTGCTTTACGCCAGTATTGAGGTTCCAGATGAAGACTTGTGGATTACCGCTTATGTAAGATTGGAAAACGACTTTGCTTCCGTCTTGGCTGATTGAAAGTGGATAGAGGCTGAGTGGTGCTCCTGTGTCTATTCCTGACATAATTTTGGTGGGGTTTGTGCTTGTTCCGTCAGAATTAATTAGGTAAAGGTCAGCTGTGGTTGTGGATGTTACAGAATAGAATACTATTTTGGTGCCATCACCGCTAATTGCTGGAAGCCGACAGTTTGTTAAGCCTGAATATGCGCCTGCGTTTGGTGTCAAAGAAGTAATTGTGTTGGTTTGAACATCAATGATGTATATTTCATATCGTAAACCTATCAATGCAGTGAACGCTATTTTAGAACCGTCGCCACTTATTGAGGGGTTGCCTGATTGATATTGACTTCGATCACCAAACACCGTTTTTGATCCGTCTGATTTGACTAAGACTATGACGCTTCCGGCAATACCATAATCGACTGATTGGAACGCTACTTTTGAACCGTCCGCACTGATTGTTGGGGTGTAGGGGTCAAAATCGCCTGCTGCTAATGCTGATAACTGCGATATTTCGACTGGTGTTGTAGTTGTGTCGAGGATCATGAATTGGGAGCCGCCAGCGTCGCCATGTTTTAGCGAATACGCAATTTTTGCGCCGTTGCTGCTTATCATGGCGGGTAAATTTGATAAAGGTGTATCAGTGTGTGTTAATTGAACAGTATTCCAATTGTTGTTGTATGAAGGGTTGAAGGGCATTGCCATTACCGGTTGTGCCAAAAAAACAAGCACAAGGGCTATTACAATTGACATTTGTAAATATTTTTTACTTTTTATTCTGTGATATATATTTTTTCCTTTCGTCATTTTTCTTCCTCAATTATTTAATATTAAACGTTAAATCGTGTTGCTTAAGTCATCTGTAACCGTTTATATGCTTTATCGAGCCCTAAGTGCCAACTACACCAACACAAACAACGCTTGCCTGCAACCTATTCTGTTTTTAGAATGTAAACTATGATTTTTGAAATCAAAATTGTTGATAAAATGACTCCTTTATGTTAAAATGGAAAACCGATCTTAACAACCATTAATCCACATTTCTGACAAGACAAGACAAGACATCATGTCCATATTTGCAATAATAGGCAAATAAGACTTATGTTCTTGATTACCAAATATTAGCAAATAAAGAAAAAAGGGATTTTGCGGGAGATAGCTTTTTCATCGCCATGAAACTTCGTATAAAAGCTTATACGCATGCTACTGCGTTTATACGTATACTTTCGGTATGCTGAAGATTTCTTAAGCGTTTGAGAATTTTTTTGGTTTTTTGTAGAAATGTACTTGAGTTCCGCTTACAGTGATTTCGTCGTATTTTGTCCAGCCTGCCATACCTAACTTTTTAATTTCTTCGATTGTTGTTGCGCTAGTTACTTCAAACTCGTCATCTTCTAAATTGAGCATCTGAATGTACTTCATCGTGCTGTCAACGCGTTTATGCCTTAGAATTTTTTTCACCTTCAGAACGTACCGTTGAGGTAATGTGCCAGCATGCTTCCGCCCCAGTGCTTGAAGGTTCGTAATTCGATGGATAGTATGCGAGGGTTTTGCTGGAGGGCTGCGCATGCAATCCAATACTCTTTGAACTCATGGCTATGAGCATACTTGTGGCTCAACAGAAGAATTTGCGGGAACTCGAGTACAAGTTAAATGATGCGCTTTGGCAAAAAACGTGTACAGAGGACCAAAAACTGGGTTAGACTTACAAGTAAGCCAGAATCTGTTGCAAAATACATGCTCGCAAAATATCGCCATCTAGAAGAATCAGCATTACAGTCAATTCATGCTGCCTATAAAACTCTAAAGCAGTTCTACATTCGAAAAAAAGATAGGTTATATTAAAATTTAAAGAAATATTGCAATTGATAAGTTTAGATTCTATGAATTTTTTAAAGATGTTTTTAAGTTCTCGCCTAAAATGTGGTTATTGCAAAGATTTTCAAGGCCCTATCGACAGTGCGGTTGAGGATTAGACTTTGCTGTGACGTTAGTTCAACAGTCTGTTTAGAGAATAGTTACTTTGTAGAGAACTAAGGAAAAGTATGATTGCCTTTGTCGCTTATTTGATTTTTTAACGTCATTTGACGAATCTAAATCCTTAAAGCTTTCAAAGTCATAGAAGCGTAAACAGTTTTTTGGTGAGGTGAAAATCGTGGTATTCGAAGAGGAAGATGAATTTGTAGAACCGAAAGATGAGGAATGGGATGAAGAAGAAGAATGGTAAACCAAAAAGTTCTTTTCAATTTTTATTTTTGTTAGGTTGCCTGATTTTTCTGCTGATCTGTTGTTAAACCAATTTAAGAACACGTTATTTAACAAAAAAACTTGGCGCTTGAATCTTCTATCAAGCCTTAATCAATATTCTCACTTCTTTCAACTTAAAAAAAATCAAAACATTTCCATAATGCTCAAAGAATGAAAAACAAAACCTAATTCTTTAGATGTTCCGTGCTAAAGAATGAAGATAGACAACTAATAATTGTTTTGAAATACGGCTTTGAAAGGTTCAATGAATGGTCAAAATTGACCTATCGGTCGGGTGTTTCTATGTAAAGCTGCTTTATCAGGTCCTTGTATCTGTTTCTAACTGTAACTTCAGTTACTCCAGATGCTTCTGCGATGTCTTTTTGCGTGATTTTCTCGGTGTTCTGCAAACATGCGATGTAAAGTGCGGCTGCAGCTAATCCCATTGGGTCTTTTCCTGCTGAAAATCGTTTTTGTCTAGCCTCTCTAAGTATTGCTATTGCTGTGCCTTGTGTTTTTGCCAGATATTCCAGTTTTCTCTGCAATCTTTGAAACGTATGTCAACGGATCAGAAACTGGCATGTGAAAATCGAGTTCTTGAAGCAACAATCTATAGCACCTTGCGACATCCTTCTTATCAACAAGACTTGCTTTAGCGATTTCGCTAAGGGATCTGGGTGACCCACTTTTTCGGCAAGCAGCGTAAAGAGATGCTGCGGCGATGGCGTTGATTGATCTTCCACGAACTAAACCTTTATCGAGTGCTTTTCTATAGGCAACAGCGGCTTTTTCTTTTATTGGCGGAGAGACAGAAACCATACTGGATAGGCGTTCAAGTTCTGTCATTACTTGTGCAAGATTTCTATCGATGGATGAGTGTACTCGACTGCGTATTTGCCATTTTCTAAGACGCCACATCTGCAATCTGGTGGACATCGGCAATTTCCTTCCAAAGGCATCTCTGTCAACTTGGCTAATTGTTGTTGATAATCCTTTGTCTGAAATTGAATATGATGTTGGCATGCCGACGCGGCTTCTTGAAGCTTTTTCTTCTGATGTAAAAGCACGCCACTCAGGTCCTTTATCCATCATTTGTTCATAGACAACTAAGCCACAGTCACCACAGATGGTTTCGCCTGTGTCATTGTCGTAAACTAAATTTTGCTAGCACATTCAGTGCACTTATAACTAAGCGCGAATTAATTATTGGAACTTCTTTAGTTATAATTTGGGTTATACTCATTTTTTTTACTCCATTTACTTAATTTTAATTTGCGAGATATTTGCCATTTTTTTCCGAGTTGGCCTGTTGAGCTTTACTTTGGACTATTTGCAAAAGGGTTTTTTCCAGGTAGATTGCCCATACCCCTCATTCGAGGATGTTCCAGGCTAACTGGCTTGCCCTTGCCTTTTACCCAGGCTTCTTATAATATAGTTATCAGGATTTTGAGGAAGCGACTTTATTGTTTGATGTTGATCCATGTTCTTACTGCTTCTTGAACTGCTTTGGATAAGTCGCCTTTTTTGCCGCCGAATTGCTCCACAGTTTTCAATCTTAATTTTTTTTCTAATTCGTCTGAGATGTCAACGTTAATTCGTCCCATTTTTAATCACTTGTTTTTTTTGAAATATGCGGGTAA
The DNA here is from genome assembly GCA_963798135.1 of Candidatus Bathyarchaeota archaeon. Classification (GTDB taxonomy): domain Archaea; phylum Thermoproteota; class Bathyarchaeia; order Bathyarchaeales; family Bathycorpusculaceae; genus Bathycorpusculum. Next base: position 467,203 of record CAWCSI010000002.1, read on the forward strand.
CTAATAATTGCAAAGCGTATTACTCTTTTCGTTCGCGTATTAATGTAAGATAATGTGTGTGTACGTGCTTATAAGCATATGTGCTTAAGTGTGTAAATGTATATGTGCCTAAGTGTGTAAAGTAATGTTATCAAATATTGAACATTTTTACTTGCAGGACTTTCTTAACGGGATAAGCTTCTTGGAAGCAAAAGTAAACAGATTTGTGTTATTGGCTCTAAGCAAACTTGCACCTGAGCATTACGATAATACAAAGAAATGCCTGAGCTGCAGATTCATAGATTGAGAATATATCTTTCTTTAAAATCAATAAAATGGCAAGATTCAATTAGCCTTAGATCAATATATGCGAGAACTAAAATGAATATGTCCGAAGCGATGAAAATTAAACGCCAGATACAAGATTGTTGTAGTATTAAGACTGATATGGTAGATTTGACTGAATTTGGCCTTGTCTTAACTGTTGAAAAAAGCGCGCTTGACGCGGACTCATACAAACTTTTAGCAGATTATGCAGCTGAGCACAACCTTTACCTAAAGCTGGAATTGGGGCGATTCATCATTTCTAACCAAGCCCTGCCGCCACCTGCAACGTCTTTCGGGGTTGAAAAGCAATATTAAATCGCTATTTGGAGAGAATAGGAGCAAAAAGTCTTCTGACCAATCTTATGCACTAATTACATTAGGTTCGTTGTAAAGTTAATGTTCGCCTTCCTGAAAACAATGGAAAATCGACGAATTTACGCCTGAATATGCGCCAAGTATAAGCGACAACCTTATTTCCCAATCTTATCCTTGCCTTTTCTAAGAACCTAACAATGCAAACGTATAAGCCGATGTTGGCTAAGCCTTTTCATGCGCCTTTTTCCCATAAAGACTGGCTCTTTGAGGTTAAATGGGATGGTTTTCGAGCGATAGCTGAGTTAAACGACCGGTTCAGCTTAAAGAGTAGAAACGGCAATGAGCTTAGGCACAATTTCCCAGAGATGGTAGAGCTTAAGCAACTTTCAAGCAATGTTGTGTTAGACGGCGAGTTAATAGTTATGAAGAAAGGGCAACCTGATTTCCAGGCAATGCAACTGCGCGGTAAAGCCACAAAGAAAATAGACATTGAAAAAGGCGTAAAGGAGCTACCGGCAACATACGTTGTCTTTGACATTTTAGAAAAGGACGGCAAACCACTCCTAAACCTGCCGCTTTCTGAGAGAAAAGAGATCCTAAGAGACACAGTTGCTGAAGGAAAGCATGTTTGTCTGGCTGATTACATTGAGAAATCGGGCGAACAATACTACAAGATAGTGGTGGCTAATGGATTGGAAGGGGTTGTGGCAAAGAGAAAAGACAGCGTCTATGAGCCGGGGATTAGAAGCGAATCCTGGCTAAAGATGAAGCCAACTAAATCGTGCGATTGCGTCATCATCGTCTTTACCAGCGGTGAAGGATTAAGGGAAAGCACATTTGGGTCCTTAGCCGTTGGGCTGTATAACGGAGAGCAAACTGGAGCACATCTGCAATGTATCTTCTGGGCTTAGTCAAAACGGTCTTGTTGCGCTAAAAGATTTCTTTACCAAAACTGCTGTTGAGCAAAAGGGAAAAGTAACTTTTGTTAAGCCATTGCTTGTCTGTGAAGTCGTGTATCAATCGGTTACCTCAGAGGGTAGTTTTAGAGCGCCAAGGTTTCAGCGGATCCGATTTGATAAGAAACCAGGTGAATGCCGCATGGATCAAATTTTGGAAACAAAGCTAACTCCAAGGTAATGTGATAGCCATTTATGGGAAAAGATGAAAGTAAATCAAGATGCAAAAACTGCCGCCATCTACTATTTTCGGAAGATGAAAAATTGAAGCATAAGCAATCTAATCATAGCATGTATTGCCCTTGCAGAAAACCCGAAATTTCTTGTTTTTTAATTGGAATACATACGAGTTAACTTCAGCAGCACCGCATATTTTAGGGAACTGTTATTCATTTGCTATAATGCTCAACTACACCATACGGCTATATTTAGTACTAATGTTAGCTCACTTATTGTGGTTCTTCTAAGAATTTTTGACCGCAGTTTGAGCAGTAAAGGTTTCCTTTTGAGTTAGGGGCACCGCACCTTGAACAATATTTGGTGTTTGTAGAATAATGGTGGTGATGCTCGTGAGTATGATAGCCGACGTGCATAATACCACGCACTAAGAGAGCAAAAAAACCTGCGATAAGCAAAATTACCCCTATTATGGCGGCGATAATTGCAAGCGGAATAAGAATAAATGTAAAGAATAAAAATCCTCCAATAACCAACACGAACAAACCAGCAATTAACAAGCCAAAACCTAGTACCCACATAAAAAATATCGCCCCTTTCAGTTATGAACAGTAATAATGATATTTAGTTTCTTTGACGAGCTCTGACCTCTCAAGCATAAGAGCTCGCGCGCTAACGTACGTTGTTCTCGGCGTATGCGTTCGAGATAGAGAAAGCGGGATTAAATTTTAATGCACACACATTTGTTCTCACGCAACAATTTGTTACTTAAGCGAACAAAAATAAACAAACGCAAAGAATTTTGTTGTAGCTTTATGGTAGTCACTCAAGTTTAAGAGCGCCTGAGTTTTACATAAACTATGAAACAAAATAATGGTGGTGATAATTTTGACCAAACTTAAGAACCTTGTAGGGAAAAAAGTTGTTGGTGTTAATGGTGAGTCTATTGGTGAAGTGAAAGATGTTGAATTCGATACAACCAACTGGAGAATTTCGGATATGGAACTCAAATTGGATGAAAAAGCAGCCATGGCACTGGGGCTCAAGTCTTCCGGAAGAAGCATGGCTGGTCTTTCTCGGAACACAGGAACCGACACCGCATATTTGCCAGTAGAACTCATCTCAGCAATGGGCGATATAATAACAGTGAATAAAACGTTAAATGAAATGACGGAAGGTCATCTAATACACGCTCATTAATCGATTTCTATTTGTTAGTTGACAATAGAATTGCTTTACCCGTTACTCCTACTTTTATGTCCATTCGTTTAAATAAGATCTTGAAACAAGAAGAATTTCCAAAAAATTCGTGAATTTATTCATTAAAAAAAATAAAAAAGGAGAATTAATATTTTGATTGGCTATCTTACGGTCGTTTTCTGAGCATCAACATTGCTAATACTGCGCCGACTATAATGATTACAATTATTATGGCTATGACAGACGGAACAAAGTACATGTCAGCTGTTGATTGTGGAAGAGCTGTAACAATTGGCTCATTTGTTGCTGAAAGACTAGCATAGAAACCTATTGAAGCTGAAGATGGATAGTAGCTATTTGAGCCTAGAAACTGCGCATAAACAGTGAAATTGCCTGATATATCAGGAGTCCAAGTGTAACTATATGTTCCCAGTGCATTAGATGTGGTAGTGCCGATTTGTCTGAAATTGTTGTTGCTATCAATAACACTTAGGGTAACTGGAACACCTGAAACATTTGACGGCATTGCTTGTTGCTGATAAACGGTTTCCATAAAGCGGCTCTCGCTTTGGTCAGAGACACATGGCAGGCCATTGGGATAATTCGAATAGACTAACAATTGCTTTGTGCCTGGCGAAACATCTATTACTGAACCTGTAAAGGTTATCGGCGTGGCAGTTGAAACTCCAACACTTGGTGCATTAACAGTGATAGCACTCGGACCTTTACCAAAGCAGTAAAGTTGATTATCATATGCGTTTAGCGAGACTACTTTCCCGTAAGCAATCGCTGTCGAAGTAACGCTTGTATCCAATTCACTCCATACCAGTGATCCATCAGTGAGGTTTACAGCATATAATTGACATCCGTGGAATAGCGGTGGGTTGTATTCGTGTCCGCCAGCAATGTATCCTACATCATTGGATATGCAACTGCTGCCAAAAGCCCATAGCGGCCAAACGTTATAGGGTGTTTCAAGTCCAGATGGTCCTTGAAGTGTTGTTGTGTTTGTATACCAGTTTAATGTCCCAGTCAGAGCGTTTATACTCCACATGTCTCCTCCCAAGCCAGCGAATAGGAATGCATCTTTTGCATAGTAGGTTCTAACGCCATATAGATCGTAGATGTTTGGTGCAGCGCCGTTGGGGCCTGTCATTTGGTATTCCCATGCTTTGCTGCAATCTTTTACGTTGTAAGCAATGACATCATAGTTAACAAGGTTGACGAAAGCGTAAATTCCATCTCCAGATACTGTCCCAATCCTTGTGTAAGGCAGCATTGAATTTGTTTGTGAATATGTTACGTTTACTGCAGCTAACTGCGCACCCGTGTCTTGGTCCATGCTTGCCAAAATCATGTAGCCATGTTGTCCGTGATTTGTAGATCCTGAAGACAGCACCAAGGTATTGCCAACTATTGAACTTAATGCGAGAGCAGGGTCTATGTTAACGCCTGAAATATTAGTTTGCACTGCCTTGTCCCACATATACCCTGTATTAAAGGCTCGGACAGTATTTACTGCTGGACTAAATTGAGAGCTAGTAAATCCACAAGCCAATGTCAAATTAACGCAGGTCATGTGTGGTCCAGTGTTTGTTGCGATCGCATTTTGTCCTTGTACAGGATGAACAAGTTGTGTGCCAGCAGTGGTGTTAATGAAGTAGCCGATCAAGTTTCCTCTTTCATCGTTCCTGATTCGTATATCAGTACCGTTTACAAGACTAAGCACGTACTTCCCAGTAACGCCGTCAAATAGGTTCCATTGTGTTCCAGTGTTAGCTGGAGTGATTCCGCCGGTTTCGCTGGCAGCAAGAGTTCCTGTGGTCCAGATAAATGGACCCAAAACACCGTACTCGTTAATGGTGTACTGGAACGTAACCATGCCACACCTCAAAATGCTGGTAGTGTTTATCACCCATAGGGTATTTCCTGAGTATAAGTCGACAGCCATAATGCCTTGACGACCGCCAGTGCCTGTAGTGGATGTATACCACGTAGAGTATAGTATGCCGTTGATTATTACGGGGGCATATCTTGGTTCGTACTGGAAGGTTGACCAATAATGGGACTGGACTTCGTCTCCTCCAAGTTCTCCACCGGCAACCCCGCCACCACACCAAGACTTTGTCCAGAGGACGTGCCCAGAGTATACCGACTCGGTGTACGGATTATAATAGCCACTGTTATTGTACGACCCTGTATTCGCAAAGGAGTTAGCAGCAAATCCATACCAAGCTCCGGTGAGAGTATACCAGTTTTGAGAATTTTCAGCAGATACTGGTGTTTGCCACCATGTATTTGGAAGTGGAGTAAATGGGTATGTTCGTTGAGTTACCGGTTCTTGTTGCACTACAAGCGTTTGTATGTCACTATGGCTAGGGTCGGCAATAAGACCATTATATCCCGAAGAGTTTGTAAGAACCTGGCCACCATAGAAGAATTGAAGTGTGTAGTTACCAACTGTATCTGGCGTGAAATAAGCAACTGTACCCCCAGTGAGGTCAGATTGGTAAGGTCCTAGAGTTATAGTATTTCCAGATGGTGTCTTTTCTACAACAGTGAAATTCGTCGCGTATTCATTTGTTGGAAATGGTGATGCAAGGAATATTCCAAGAGTCACTTGTTGGCCAACGCCTGCAGGATTAGGGAAAACATTGAGATAAGCATGCGTTGGAAGGTGGGTACCAGGTGCAATCGCAGCGTCCCCCCGTGTATACTGCATTGAAACAATCATAGAAAGCATCAGTATTGAAATAAGCAAAATCATCGCGGTTTTATTTTTCAGTGTTTTCATTTTTTCTTTTTCTTCCTTAAAATTTTATTTGTTGAGTAAGCGTTTACATGCTTGATCAACGGAAGACCTATTTGTGTACAAGTTGTTTATAAAATTTGCCAAAAAATGTCGAGTTGCCGCTGTTGTGACCAATAAAAAGGTTTTGATAGTGAAAGCTTAAAACGACGTAAAAAATTGGGGCAATAAGGTTGATTTATCTGTAAACTTCTATACAAAAGAAGGGCTCGAGCGGGGGGAATCGCTACTACGTTCCGCCCAACAATGTATATAAAAGAATAATCAAATATGAATTACCTTCTCAAAAAAAAGGATACCAGTATAAATTTGCTTATGGATACGCGAGCCCTTTCGGATTCGCTTAACATTTAGGAAAAACAGGGCGAACCTAATATCTCTGATTAGAACAGCATTTTTGAATTAACTAAAAGACTCTCGACAAAGAAAAAAGGGGATTGTTACACGGGTGACAGATGTAACCAGCTTTGTGCTAAACGCGGAAATAATGAAGCTTTAAACATCCTTTAGGAAAAATAATAAAAAATTAGCCGTTTTTCTTCAAGTTGACAACAAAACAGAGAGTTAGCTCTTAAGACACCACAAAACAAGACAACACTTGGTTTTGAAAGTATATTTTATTTTTTAATGCTGAAGCTCACGTAACTTCAGCATTAAATAAAAGACTTTGATAAATAAGATATAAACGAAGCACAAAATGGCTTTGGACACAAATGTTGGATGTTTTCCACTCAAGAAAAACAATTTTCGTAATGTTGACAGTAATTTTGTTGGTTACCAATTTTTGTACTCTTGTTTTGGCGTATCCTGAAACTTTTAGGCTTGATGGAGAAGGTCGATTAGCCAAGGATTTTTCAGCGTACTACACGGGTGCGTGGAGGTTACTGCATAATCCATCTCAAATCTATACTCGAGGAATAGTTAATGATGGAGAATATCAGATCAACCCTCAGCCTCAAGATTACAAGTATCTGCCCTCATTTCTATTATTATTGTCTCCGTTTTTGTCTCTGAGTTATCACGATGCATTTGTGGCTTTTGATATTTTTCAATTTGCTCTTTTGCCCTTAATGGCTTTTCTGCTTTACAACCTGCTCAACAAGAAGAGTCTTCCGGCAATCTTAATTGTTGCAATAATTGTTTTCGTGCCATTTCCTCTACCACACTGGGGGCCTATTGCCACATATTTTTGGCAGTGGGCGGAAGGACAGGCAAAAGTCTTTGAAACATTTCTATTTCTTCTCGCCTTTTATTTAGGCACCCGAGGCAAGCCTTTCCTTTCGGGAATTACGTTTGCGTTTGCAGCTTTCGACCCAAGATTTGCGTTGCTTGCTTTGCCATTATTTTTATTTTATAATAAAAGTAATCTTCGACCCGCGATTGCGACTGCGGTGGCAATAACGCTTTTAGCGAATGTCTGGTTGTTTTACCCTTCAACTGGTGCAGGATTCGTAAACATGGTTTTTGGGGTCGGTCTGAACACGGCACTGTACGCATATGCTTTCATTCCATTATTCACCCTGGTAGCGTTAATGGTAGTCAATGCCAGAGAAATGGCTGAGGCAGTTTCTCATTCCAGTTTAAATGGAAAAACTAAAAGCAGATAGAATTATCTCATTTTAGCCAGGATTTCTTGCCGGCGGAAAGTGACAGCGCTGAAGTAGAATAACACAACGTTAACTAAGAAGTCCAGTAAGCATCATTAAGTCAATTTCGTTCTTTCCCTTTTTCTGCTTTTGCTACGATGAATTAACTTTTTCCAATAGTGAATTGAGGTTAATTAGGAAATAACAGTATATAACTTACTTTCAATACAGGTATTTACTGAAAAGTTTAAACAGAAAATTAATATCTGACGCTTGAGCATGGAACTAGGAAACATTGGTGAATTTACATGAGTTTTGGACCAAAAGTTTTTAGTGGTGTTCAGGAAGCGTTGGTTTTAGCTTTGATGCTTGTGACTGTTTTTGCGCTTTTCTACGTTAACATTGACATTTCGTATAAGATTGGGATTGGAGCGATAGTTTTCATGGTAATTTTTCTAATTACATTAGCAACCCAAATACTTAGACAACAGGCAGAAGTTAAGAAAGCGTCTAGTGCATAACTGTTTTTTCACTTTCACAGCACCCTCCACTGTCCGTCAATGTCGTTTCGACGTTGCATTAAATAGAGCCAAAACTGCTTTTGCATCGTTCAGGAACAGGGAGAATAAAAAGAATGCTTCAAAATTTATTCGTTAAAACTACAATGGCGCAACCACTGTTTTCTTTGAACATGCCAGGAGTAGACGAGCTTTTTCCAGGTTTTGCACCAGGCGACTTCGCCGTGCTTTACGGATCACCATTAGTTATCTCATTAACTTCTTTACTTTGCATCCGAGCCCAATTGCCACCGCAGCTTGGCGGTTTAGGAAGCAGCGTCGTTTTCATCGACGGTGGAAACACATTTAGACTCTACAATATCACCCGTTTAGCCAAACTGCACCAAATTAATCCGAGACAAACACTTGAGCACCTCTTTATTTCAAGAGCATTCACAGCTTACCAGTTAACCTCTCTTATACTTGATAAACTTGAAGAAACCGTACAAACTTACAATGCCAAACTCGTAGTCATTTCAGACATAGCAGGATTCTTCTTAGACAATGACATTCCAAATGAAGAAGCTCAAAGAGTCTACAGCCAAATCATCAGTTACCTTTCCAGCTTTGCAAAAAAACACCAAATAACTATAATCGTAACTTGCCTACCCTACTCTGACAAAAAAAGAAACAGTTCACTCCACGAAATAACCTGTTCAAAAGCAAACACCGTACTATCCTTCAATCAAACCGCCTACACACGAGTAGTAAACTTGGAGAAGCATCCATTTTTCGTTTTGGGCACAGCTGAACTGCCTTCTGAAAACAGGACATTAACTGACTTCATGGGTGCTTAACGTGGGAAAAACAGTTGAATCTTACCGAATGGTCATTGAAGATGAAATAAGGCGCTGGAATGGTTTCGTAAAAGCGCTTCGCAGAGAAGACAAAGAAGCCTTCGAAGTTTTGATGGATGCTTGCAGAAGCTACGCGTCAGCCGGAAGCAACTCAACTCAGCCATTACCTTTTGAACCAATGTTAATGTCGATGCTGGTATCGCAGCAAGTCCACTTGCAAAGGCTACAAAAGGAATTAGATGACCTCAAAAGTAAGCAACACATCAGCTAATTCAGTTATCCAGACACAAAAAATACATGCTCTTTTATGGTTCCACTGCTAACCGCCTAAGCTCAGGTGCAATACCAAAAAAGTATATGCAACGGTTAAGAGGAACATCAAAAACCTCCAGCAACACTCAAAGATCAGCTGAAATGCTATAATTTGGACAGAAGCTTGTCAAAAAGGGCTTTGCTTTTTGCAATTTCATCCATGGAGGTGTTATGTGCAAGCTCCAATGTTATAGGTCCCTCGTAGCCATATCCATGTAAACGGGTGAGAAACGCTATCAGTTCAGGTTTTGGCTCGGTAAAAGGCTTATGGGCTTTGTTTGCCATATGAACGTTACAAATGCGCTTGCTATACTTGTCCAAGAGGTTATCAACTTGTTTTGTTTCCAATGCATGGCAAAAATCATATGTTATCCCCATATCGCCATCATCAATAATTCCTAAGACTTCTTCGAGCAGTTCTACGTTTTTGCCAAAACCAGTCGACGTATAAGACAAATTTTCCAAAGCCAACTTGATGCCTAAGCTTTTCGCAAAAGGTTTTATTTCTTTGTTATAAATTTCATCCAAACATCTTTCCCTATCATTTTGAGGTAGTTTCTTTGAGACATTTGAGTGGATAGTCATGAGTGGAGCTCTGAGCGCGCGGGCGCATTCAAGTGAGATTTTGCCGTAGTAAACTGCTTGATGAACCTCAATAGGGTCTTTAACATGTAAGGTGGCAGAGTGTAGAGTTAAACATGTAAGCCCTGAGGTGGCTAACGCTTTTTGTTCACGGTAAACGTCTGTGTCACGCTCTTTCTTGATGGATTTCATGTTAAACTCTACGTTTTTAAATCCAAGTTGCTTGACCGCGGCAAAATTTTCTTTTATTCCCTTCTTGCAAAAAATTCCGTTGGATAAACTTAGTTTCATGCACAGAGCCTTCAAATTTTTCTCTTAGAATCTCTAAGTTAACTCGGAGATAAATAAGACGGTTACCGCTTTTTCTCCAAAAACACCAATGTCACGTTATCAACTGGCGTCTCTTCCTTAAACCTCACATACCCAAGTTTTTCGTATAAACGAATGGTTTTAAGGCTTTTGTTGCCCGTAAAAAGCTCAAATCGGACACATGAAAAACATTTCTCGATTTCCAATAGTAGCTTGGTTGCGATGCCGCGGTTCTGGAAGTCTGGATGAACCATCAACCTTCCAACATAGCCTGTGTTCTCTTTTTGTAACACTCTTACTGAGCCGATGATTTTTCCTTCATCGGTAGCTTTTAAAAAAACATGGGTTTGAAATTTGTCTTTTAATTCGTCAAGGGTTTCAATTAATGGCGGAATCTGAAAATCGTCATGTAATTTTGCTTCGCTTTTGTAAGCGAGCTTTTGCAACGATAATATTTCTTTTGCATCACTGATGTTAGCCATCTGAATCTTCATTCTGCTCCTCTGCGCCCCTAACTTGAGATAGTATAGTTTTATGTTTTTTCTTGTTCGCGTATTTTCTTTATGTGTTCATCATGCATTTGACTACTGGCTTCATCCATTGCAGGTCTAAACTGGTGTTTCTTGTTTTTATTTGAAGACATAATAAATGGTAAGTTGCTAGTGAGGGATAATGTTTTGTTGTATCCAAATGTTTCATCATTCCCATTAATTTTTCAATCTCAAAATTATTCAATTAAGTGAGGCAGCCCGAAAATTCTGTTGCATTCGCAACTTGCTGAAAAATCTTTTAAACAAACTTAATTCTATGCATGCCTCAAGAAAGGTCAACATCATGGCTTCTTTTTGTAAATATCTATTTCATGTAAATCTTGGTTAAATTTGGGTATAATTTTGAAAAACGCCTTTAAGATATGGACCCTTCATAGTGTTTTGTTGAGGAGCTCTGAGAAAGCAAATCACCTTATAACCAATCGTGAAGTCTGCCGTTTTCATTTTCTCCCTTAACTTTCTCAGACCCTCGGCTTTCCCCAATTAGTTTTAAGATTCCACTGAATTCGCTGTTAAGCATTTTTGGTTTTGGCAGATTTTTTTGTTTTGCATAAGGGTTAATTTCCAGTGTCGCAATTACTTCGGTAAGTGAGATATTGCAGGTTAAAGTTCGCTTTTTCACGAGTTTAAGAGAGATTGTTGGTAAAAGAGAAGAAGCCCTAACTTTCGATGTAAACGAGAAAGTTACTGTTGACTTGGTGCTTAAAAATTTGGCTAAAGAATATGGAGTCACCTTTAGTGAATATGTTTATAATGACAAAACTGGGCATCCAAATGGTTTCTTGCAATTTCTTGTTAACGGAACCAGCACAGCAACGCTAATTGGATTAGAAACAGAGCTCAAAGATGGAGACGTTTTAGCGATTTTGCCTCCAGTAGGCGGCGGCTAACTCCAACTGCTTCAGTTTCTTCTTATTTTAAAGTTAGAAGGAGGAGGACGCGGTGCTACTGCCATCCCGCCTCCTTCTTCTTTCAAAGAAGAATAATACCCAGTGTTACCACAAACGCCTATTCTTTTTTTGTTGAGAAAACCTAAAGAAAAATATTTTTTGCTTCACATAACGCCTGCCCAGAAAGGAACCTTCTTTCGCATCATCGCAATGTATTCTTTGAGCACTTCCTGCTCATCAGCCGTTAAGTCATCTGCATGTGCTTTCTGCAACGCCTGGGCATCCTTCTCGGGCACCTTTACAAACAAAACGTCACGTTCAAAGACGTGCCTGCCCGCAATCGGTTTGTCCATCGAAATCGCAACTTCCATACCAACCTTAGCTTCTGGAACTGCTTTGCCTTTATCTTGAATTTGCTCAATTTCGCCCAGGTCGCTGCCGTCTTCAGCTCTCAAAAGTCCATATTTTGGTTTCAATCGTCCACCCAAGACTTCTACGCCAACAACTAGTGGTTTAGCTCTGTGGAAAATACAGTTAGGTAGAACCCTGACTTTTCCCGGTTTAACAAGTACTTCAAATTCTGCCTCACTTTTTGATTCACGCTTGTTCTTAGCCCACTGAATGTATGCATCAATTAAATTGTATATGATGGGTTGATTGAAAATTGGGATGTTGTTGGCTGTTGCTTCGTCTTGTGCATCGGGCAATGTTTTTACTCCAAAAGCTAAAATCGCGCCAACTAATGGCTCTCGTGTTTTTACAACTGATGCTTCAATCACATCGCGTTTACTAATATCGCCGACATCTGCAATTCGTACCTGCACATTGTTAGTTTTCAAAATTTCTGCCATTGCCTCAAGCGAGCCAAGCGTATCGGCTTTAACAATAACGCCTTCGATCTCTTTTTTAATTCTGATTCTTCCGATTTCTTCAGTAATAAGCTTACAGTACTTCGCTGGATCCTCGCCTTGGGGCACTGCAAACAGTGGCGCCCCAGCCAAAGCACCCTCTAAATCAGGCGCAACCACCTTGACACCAGCACTGGCAATAACGCAGTCAACCGAAGTGAACTTGTCGCGGGGATCCCTCATTTCATCAAGTGGCTTTGGCACCAAAATCGCTCGCACACGAGCTGAAATTGGCCCATTTCGTCCCCCAACAACTATCAAATCATCTTTATGCAATGTGCCGTCATAGATGATAGCGTTTAATGTTAAACCTAACCCAGGTTCCTCTTTAACTTCCAATACAGACCCCTTAGCGGCTCCCTCGGTTGTCTGTAAACGTTTTGTGAGAAACTGCTGAGTTAAACCAACTAAAACCATAACTAATTCAGAAAGGCCCTCGCCAGTTTTGGCGCTTGTCGGCACCAAAGCTACGTTAACCGTGAAATCTTTAATGTGATCAAATCGGTCAGTCTTAAAGGCTAAACGACTAAACTCACCCATAACTACGTACAAACGGTTATCCAATGCTTCGCGTACAAAGCTTGATTGAGAAGCATATGACTTCAAAAACGGCATTCCTTGCTGAGCTTTCCAGCCTGGGATACGATCGATTTTGTTGACTGCAACTATAAATGGGGTTTTGCGGGCTTTGAGAATTTCTATACACTCATACGTTTGTGCTTCAAACCCTCTTAAAGCATCCACAACAAGAATCGCAATGTCAGCAACACTTCCGCCTCTACGGCGAAGATTAGTGAAGGCTTCATGACCAGGAGTATCGACGATTAACAAGCCGGGGATTTCTATGCCAGTTTTAAAATTTCCCATATATGGCCCGATTAGTTGTTTGAGTGTTTCAACTGGAAAAAAGCTGGCGCCGATATGCTGGGTCATGCCGCCTGCTTCGCGTGCTTGCACACTCGTTTTTCTTAGTTCATCAAGAAGCGATGTTTTGCCTGCATCGACATGGCCTAATACACAAACTATTGGTTGACGAGTGGGCATTTTTAATTCCTTTCCGCATAAATTGTTTCTATGAAACTAAATTGTTTTTTGGTTAATAAATGATCGTGGGAACATGTTAGTTTTGTTAATTCTGCTTCTTGAAAAATTATGAAATGGGTTGATTAAAAGAAGGAAAAATGGCTTATTCAGGCGGTTTAACTAAAAGCAGGAACAGACCGATAATAACCATAATTACGCTTAAAACACCAAAGAATACGCTGAATGCACCCAGCCCAGCGGTTGTCGCTGTGAAGTAAAGCATTACTGCACCGACTATGATTAGTAGCACGCCAAAGGATTTTTCGGCAAGCGATACCCAGAATGTGTCGCCTTCTTCACTCATTGTTTTCGCCCTGTCTCTCCTTGTTAATGGCTACAATAAACATGAGGGGTTATTTTAAATTATTTGTTGTGGGGAAGATTCCAGTTGAACTAACTATGGATAGGATCATTTTAGCGCTAGATTTTAGTCAATAATTCGAATATAAAGATTTTATACTTGAGGCCAAAAGTTTTGTTTTTCATCAAAAGTATATGCTGAGTTTTGCCCAATAATTGATTATTTAAGAATAGAAGTTAACGTATAAATTTAAAATTAAAAAGAAAAATTAAGAAAGGGAGTTGTTTATTCTTCGCCCATGCCGCCCGGCATTCCGCCGCCTGGGCCACCTGGACCGCCTTTTGGCGATTTGGATGTGATTACGTCGTCTATGCGTAGTATCATGGCTGCTGATTCTGCTGCTGATTTGATGGCTTGTTCTTTGACAACGATTGGTTCTATTACTCCGTTTGCGATGCTGTCTTGGAGTTTGCCTGTGAATACGTTGATTCCCATGTTTTTGCCATTTTCTTTGTCATGTCTTGACGTAGTTCGACAAGTATGTCTATGGGTTCTAAGCCTGCGTTTTCTGCGAGTGTGCGTGGGATGACTTCAACTGCGTCTGCGAATGCTTCAACTGCTAGTTGTTCTCTTCCGCCGACTTTGGTTGCGTATTTGCGTAGTTCTTTTGCGATTTCGATTTCGACTGCTCCGCCGCCTGGAACGATTTTGTTGTTTTCAATTACGTCTGAGACGACTGAGAGTGAATCGGTCATGGCTCTTTCTGCTTCGTCAACCATGCGTTCGAGTCCTGCGCGGATAAGGATGGCTACGCTGTGTGGGTCTTTGCATTTTTCGACGAAGATCATTTTGTCGTCGCCGATTTTGCGTTCTTCAACTGAGCCTGCGAATCCAAGGTCTGCTTTCTTTGAGGTCATCTAGGTCGCTGACTATTCTTCCGCCTGTTGCTCTTGCGAGTTTTTCCATGTCGGATTCTTTTACTCGTCGTGCTGCCATTATGCCTTCTTTGGCGAGGAAGTGCTGAACCATGTCGTCGATGCCTTTTTGGCAGAAGACTACGTCTGCGCCTGAGGCTTTGATTTTTGTAACCATGTCTTGCATCATGTCGGTTTCTTGGTCTAGGAACGCTTTCATCTGTGATGGGTCTTTTATTCGGATTTCAGCGGTAATTTCGGTTTTTTCGATTTCTAAGGCTGAATCTAAGAGTGCGATTTTTGCGTTTTCTTTGATTTTTGGCATGCCTGGGTTGACGACTTCTTTGTCGATGATTATGCCTTGGATTAGTTGTGTTTCAAGGAGGCTTTTGCCTGTTTTCTTGACCAGTTGGATGTTGTCTATGTCAGCGATTGTTTTGTCTCCGCGTTGTTCTGCGATTTGTTTAACTGCATCGATGGATATTTCTGCTAGGTGTTCTCTTGCTGAGCCGACTGCTTTGCTGCTCATTGATGTTAATGCGACTTTGAGGAGTGTTTTGCGGTCTTTTACGTCAAGTGGTACTGCTATTTTGTTTATGACTTCGATTGCTTTTACTGATGCTTTGCGGTAGCCGCTGACTAGAATTGTTGGGTGAATGTTTTGGTCGAGGAGTTCTTCGGCTTTTTTGAGTAGTTCGCTTGCGAGAACGACTGCGGTTGTGGTTCCGTCGCCTACCATGTCGTCTTGGGTTTTTGCGATTTCAACCATCATTTTTGCTGCTGGGTGTTCAACGTCGATTTCTTTGAGGATTGCTGCGCCGTCGTTTGTTATTGTGATGTCGCCTAGGCTGTCGATTAGCATTTTATCCATGCCTCTTGGACCTAAGGTTGTTTTTAGTACTTCGCCGATTACTCGTGCTGCCATAATGTTGTTTCTTTGGGCTTCTTTGCCTCTGCTTCGGGTTGTTCCTTCTTTAAGAATGAGGACTGGTTGTCCTGAACCTGTTGTTGTTAAATACGCCATATTATCACATTCTTTAATAGAACTTTGTTTAATTCGGAAATAAGCAAAAAGTCAACGGAAATATAAACTTTTACCCTTAAAATGAATTGGTTTCAGCATCTGTTTGGAGGTGTTGCCATTCTGCCGCTCGAAAGTCAAAATTTATAATGTATCCAAGTCCATGCAGATCTTTGGTTATTTGCAACCTTGTGTTACTAAAGGCTTTTTAGCATAAAATGCAAGTTGGCTTAGATAGTGGTTGTTATGAGTCTGATTGAAACCAACGATTTCATAATGCAAAAGAAAATCCTCTCAGCACATGAACACTACGACTTCACAGACTCAAAAGGCAACAAGCTGGGGGAAGCAGATGGCAATTTAGTTCAGGTCCCACCTAAATTTGTGGTTTTGGATACTCATGGCATTTGAACTTATGCACTTGCAAGGAAAAACATTCTCGTTACACAGAGAATTCACCTTTTACGGCTCAGCTGGGGAAGAGTTGGGAACAATAAGACGCAAGATAGCCAAGCTGACCGGAGAAGAATTCAGTGTAGAAAAAAACGGCATCGAGTTTATGCGAATATATGGAGATTTCACTGAACACAAATATCAAATGGAGTTAAATGGAGCGACAGTTGCTAGTATCGATAAGAAATGGGCAACTGTTAGATCTCAAATGGGAGTATCAATAACGGGAAATGTCGATCATCGAGTTGTTATCGGAGCTGTGATTGTTATTGAACATATTGAAGTAACTGAAAGACGATCCAACTCAGGTTCGTATAACATGAATGTCAGGTTTTAAACAGTTAACTATTTTTTGCGTATGTTGCATTGCATGACTTTGGGGCAGATTAGACATTCATCCTGTGATAGTATGCTTTCTCCTGGTGCATGTAGGAGTCCGCTAAAGTGAGCGCATTTGGCTGGTGAATCAAGAACTGTAGGATACTCTGTTGGTTTGATGCTTAGTATTTTGCTGTTTTGAGTTATTATATTGAGTTTTGACATGCAGTAGGGGCAAGCGTAGTGTTCCTGTCTGGGAATTACTGTGGAATCTGTGATAACGGTTGGCTTGTCGAATTGTTTTTCGCAGCCTTTGTATGGGCACTTTAATTTTTCTTCATGGTGGTTCCCGAAAAGTTGCATGTCAGTCGCCTCCTTGATGCAATTAACATCCAGTATAGCAATACATAATAAACCTTACCACTCACCGACTCACTTTGTTCTCCAGCACAACACAAATACAACAAACCAAAGACTTCTAAGTTCACAAATGCAAATGTAATCAAGCAAAAACCTTCGCTATTGTCACATTTTTACATAACAAAACTCCACATATGCGCAACTTTTCATAATAATTGTGAACAAATCTCAAACAACCTTATATCAAGTCACAACTAAACACTATCAAACAGGTTGAAAGAAAAAATGGAAAAAACAAGTCCGAAAAAACCTTCGCCAGAAGAGCACATATACTTCCCACATGTGTAGGTGAAAAAATGATTGAAGAAACAACTATACCTTTACTAGTGTTTTGCACTAGCTCGCTAGCAACAGCCTTTGCATATTACAACAACAAATATCGAAGGTTCATCAAAGAAAACTCAAACTAACCAAATGCCAAAGTCAAAACAAAGAGGTGACAAATCTTCGACTAAAAACTTAAACCCATATTGCCTCACCACAAAACCCCATTTGTCTAAACCTCATCTTTTTTTTGAAATAAGATTCTTGAAAAAATATTTGGAGCCCCGAGCGGGCTTTGCTCCCGCGGCCTGCTGCTTACGAGGCAGCCGCTCTACTGGGCTGAGCCATCGAGGCACCCGTACTTGCTAAACAGTGAAGCTCAAGTTTTTAAATGTTTTACAGTTTTAAACCACGTTAAACGCAATCAATTTGCACATAAAAAACTCCTATTTGGTGTTGAAAAGCACCAATTCCCTTTTATGAATGAGCAGCCAGCGCATGTTGAATTATGTTTGGGCTTATCGGAATCATCTAGTAGAACCCTTGGGACTATTTGTTCAAAATAAAGTCCAACCAAGCTTGTGAGCGTCAATTTTAAAAGCAGTAGACAACTAATATTTATTTGCAGTTAAAGAGGGAGAGGCTGTTTTGGGCAACGACAAAACTAAAAGTGACGGTTATTCAAGCGAAAAAAGTAGCGATTTAGGCGAACGAAAAATAATCGAGATTCTGTCCAGTCACTTTGAATCCATGCCTAACATGCCAGTACCCTTTGGAGATGATGTCTCAGCCATTAATTTGGACCAAAACCAAGTGGCAGTTCTAAAAACTGACATGCTTGTCGGTAAGACTGACGTGCCCAGAAATATGAGTTTGTGGCAAGCAGCCCGGAAAGCGATCGTTATGAATGTTAGCGATTTTGCGTCTAAAGGTGCCCAGCCTACGGCAGCTCTGGTTTCACTTGGCTTACCCAGAGATATCATGCGCAAAGATATCGAGGAAATCGCTCAAGGATTAAATGCCGGAGCACGCGAATACGGGTTATACATTATTGGTGGAGATACAGGGGAAGCGTCAGACCTCATCATTTCTATCTCGTTGTTTGGAACCGCCGACAAAACCGCATTAATGTTGCGTAATGGGGCTAAGCCAGGAGATATTTTAGCAGTTACAGGCTTTTTTGGCAAATCCGCTTCAGGGTTGCGGTTGCTTTTGGACAATTATTCGCTCTCGCCTAATCTAAGTGAAGTGTTATTGAATTCTGTTTGTATGCCTAAAGCTAAATTGAAAGAAGGGTTGGCTCTTAGCCGTTCAGGTGCAGTCTCATCATGTATCGATTCTAGTGATGGCTTAGCTTGGAGCTTATATGAAATTGGGAAAATGAGTGAGGTCGGGTTTATCGTCAACAGTGTTCCAATAGCTGACGAAGTCAACCGATTTGCAGAGTTCAATCATCTTGACGCATTGGAGCTTGCGCTTTATGGCGGGGAAGAATACGAACTTGTCTTAACAATTAAGCCCAATGGTTGGGTTGTTGCTGAAGCCGCAGTGGAAGCAGTTGGTGGAAGTCTGCTGCCCATAGGAAAAGTTACAAAGGACAGGCAAGTGCTGTTAGATGTGGACGGCCAGAAACGTGTTATTAAAGCGCGTGGCTGGGAGCATTTCAAGAGCCAGATTTAGCTTGGCGATCAAGCAGATAATTGATTATTGTAATGCATGAGGCGGCTAAGTAGGGTTGTTTGCCTAAACTAATTTTTTCGCCGTATCTTAAAGCGAAAGTTTCTGCTTTTTTAGGTAAGCCAACATGATCACCTAAGACAAAAACAGCGTTTTCTGACAGCTCTGTTTCGGCTATGTCTCTTCCGCCTTCTTCTAGAACGTAGACTTTGTGTGTTTGAGCTTCTTTTTTGAGTAATGCTTCAAAACTTGAATTATCCATGCTTATTCCAGGATGGGATTTGCCAGCAATTATTTTTCTAAGAATTTGCTGCCAGGTATCCACGTCTGTTCTTACGTCGTAGACTGTGTTGCCGTCGATTTGAATGTGACGCGGTGGGTTTGGTGGACCATTCAGGACTGCATGGAATGTTACGTCTCTTCGAATTCCGTGGGAAAGAAAAAGGCTGGTGACTATGCATTCGTAAACTATGTCCAATCTTCCTGCATCATGCAGATTGTTAAATGCAGAGTTGGTTTTTCCCATGCGCGAGAAAAGGATGAATTCGTGGCCCAAATTTTTCCCTGATTAAGTTTATGGTTTATTTTCCTTAAAGTGCTTTCCTACTACTTGATTTAATTAATTGAGTTTTATGGTACAATTTGAAGTAGAGTCAGTACGTTGTTGATGACAACTACTGGCAAGAAATATTGCAATTCCGAAATATGCGATTCGCAACATTCTAAAAGCGATTTTAAATGATCTGTTGTCTTTGTCTTTTGTTTGCATTAGAGTTTTTTGAGCCAAAATAAAAATTAAGCCAACGCCAATAGTTATGCTTAGTTTTAGAGCAACAAAAGCAGGAATGTCTGAGTAAACTAACCCGGCGATTAAAGGGTTAAGCTCGCGTGTGCCAAAATACAATGTTCCTATTACTGTTGTTAAACAATCTAGCGAACCTAATAATATAAGAAATAGACTTGGCATTGCCTTTACCGACAAAACAGTTTTCTCCTATTTTTTGAGAATTTATGCTGCCACTTCTGAGAACACAACGAATTAGTTTAGAAAATGTAGCAACGCGCAGATCAGCTAAAAGTTCTGTAGAAAATGGCAGCTTAACAATTAGTAGATATTCAATTAGATTTTTATATCTTCACTATCCTGAGTGAGGGACTAACAAAGGGTAACTTGGTAGAAGAAGCCCATCCAGTTAGTTAACTTAAAGCAAAAGTCCTTCTATTATCTTCGCGTGGTCAGCATTTTTCTCCATAAAGACGCCTATTTTGTTTTCGCCCACGCATAAACAAAGCACTTTAACATTTGCGCCTTCAACTACAATGCTTTCTGTATCGCCTAAATTGAACTGTTGTGTAATCTCTATGCAGGATTCATGAATTTCAGAAGTTAGAATCGCATAAGGAAATATTTTCTCAGACTCAACTAAGTCAATTATGGCTGAGGTGCTGCTTCTTAGAATGTAGCCGATGACTCCTTTGAGCTTACGTATCTCGGCTAAGCTAGCGCTTAGATTTGCGAATGCAGAATTTTCTTCACCAACCGATATTACGGCAGCGTTATTTGAGAATGCTGTTTCGATGGTTGTGTTTTGGTTCAACAGTTTTCTTGCTCCATAACTATGTGATTACTGGCTTAACGATTACGAGTTTTCCTTTGCTCGTTTGAAGTGTTTGGACAATTTATTTCTGGACTTACGTTTTTGAATTCGCCTATGATTGTTTGCAATGGATTAGTTTGTGCTTCAGTCACTATCTGGTTCCTTCCGAAGATCAATTAAGTTATTTTGAATAGTATCCTCTGTGGGATGCCTTCATCTTCCAAGACAAGGTATCTTAGACCTTCAGTGTCGCCGAGTTGATCAAGCCATTTTAATGCTTCACGCACTTTCTGCAAAACCAAAAGTCGCTCTTGATGGCTGCGCACCACGGATTCTATGGCTGTTAACTCGTGGAATGCGTTGGCGTCTAAAATGATGTTTAGGGTGCCTACGGTTATTTCGCTGGGGTTATCTGTCGAGTTGGGTTTTTTTCCTGCTAGTTTCATGACGACTTCGCGGACTTTTTTGGATTTTTCCGCTAAGGTGCGGATTTCATCTAAGCGACGCAGGTATTCTCCTAGGACGCTTTTGGTTTCGGATAGTTGGTTATCCAATGCTTCGGCTATTGCCTGAGCTGAATTGTATTCTTTTATTTGTGTTACCATGATTTTTTACTCCTTAAATTTTTTTAATTGAAAGAAAGAGGAAAGATTGGGTGAATTTTCTTCACCTTACCCCCGAATTTTCAGTTAAACTATTGAAATGTTGTCAGTTTATGGGCTTGTATGTTGCTGTGTAGATTATTGAGGTTCCTTTTGCAGTTAGCAGTTTAATTAGGTATTGTGCACCGTCTGATGAAAGTTGTCGTTGGAGACTGTTATTGTGATAGTTGACTGTAGTGCCTTTTGCAATTGGGACTTGCTGGTGATACCAAGTCAGGTAGCTTGAGTTGAATCAATTATGCTTGCGGCTGCTGTATCTATGGTTGCAGATGCTATTGTTACTGATGCGGATCCGGTATTTCGAATTGTGACGACTGCTGTGGCCAGTGGCACCATTGTTAGCTAATACAACGTTTGTTACTTGATGCTTGTTCTGCATTTCCCATTAGTCCGATGGTCATTCCACCCATCCATGCTGCGACGACTACGCTGACTGCGACTGTGACGGCGATGAGTATGATTGATGCTACGACAGGGCTGAGGGCTTTTGAATTCTTTTTAAATTTTCTAATGTAGTTCATTTTTTTAACTTCCTTTGAAGGTTAGTTGAAAATACATTTCACTGTTTTACCTAATAAGTATTATGACTTAATACACAATATTATAAATAAGTACAACACAAATACAGAAAAACAAAAATAAAAGAAAAACAAAGACAAAAAAAATTTAAGAGCTAATTTCATCAAACATACTAAGAAGAAGCCCTGTTACTTTCTCACCAAACTCAGTTTTCACATAATACTTCTTCAAAGGATCAATCCGTTCGCTCTTAGCTAAACCCAGCGATTCGATCTCGATCATCCTTGCTCTAAAAGTTCCATCACTCAACGTTAACTTATTTTTGCGCATAAAGTCTTTTGCATCTTTCCATTTACCTCGGCCAGTATGGAGCAGCAGCAAACAGTCAATAGCATGATCTTTCTCGAGCATCGCTTTGATAGCGGAAAGCTTTGGTTCCGTTAGCACACGTTTAATCTTTTCTTCTTCCACATTTTTCACCATTTTCAAACACTTCTTTATTTCTTGAGAATAAAAATTCATCTGCGCTTTTAAACCAATATTACGAATCACGAAACATATCTGCAGACGCCTTCCTCCCGAAATAAATAATGTGAAGAAGCTTCTTTATAAATAATACTAAAATAGCGAGTAAAATGCCACTAGCTAACCATTATTGCGTGTAAAAATGGAATTGGAATCATTAAAGCTTTAAAAAATTTGAAAATAAATAATGTTAGCCTTTGACTGCAGGATCAAATTAAATTGACATATGAAAAGATTTACAAATGAAATCAACCTATTCCAAACAGATTATAACGTTCACGAGGCTAAAAAGTGGCTGCTTACATCGAAACTAAATACGAAGTTCCAACGTGGAACCAAATTTATGACATGTTGCTTCATCAAACCCAGAAAATCCAATCAGATGGTTACAAACCAGACATCATAATCGGGGTTAGCCGAGGTGGACTTGTACCTTCACGAATTTTATCAGATCTTCTAGAAACAAAAACACTTGCTTTTATCCAAATAGAATATTATGATGGTATAAACCAAACTAAACGTGAGCCTATTCTAAAGCAATGTTTAACAACGGATTTAACCAATAAAAAAACGCTTTTAGTCGACGACATCTCCGACAGCGGAAGCAGCCTCATACTTGCAAAAAAGCATCTTCAGAAACAGGGAGCAAAAGAAATCAAAATCAGCACAATCTACGCAAAGCCCACAACCACCACGAAACCCGACTACCACGAGAAACAAACAAGCAGTTGGGTAGTATTCCCATGGGATGCCAAAGAAACAATCAGAGAAATAATTGATAAACAAACAGATAAAAGTCTAAGAGAGCAAGAAGTCGCAAAACTTGTAAAAGCAGGTTTGCCAAAGCAATTAACTGAAAAGTTTCTAAAAGAAATGCAGTAGGATCATGAAATGATATATTACCTCAACGAATATGGCAAATGGTTGGAAATAACAGGGTACCGAAACATTTTGTTTGCTAAGCTGGAAGATTTCCTCAAATCCAATCGGAAACAAATCGGGCAATCAATAGATATACAATTTTTCGACGCAGACTTAACTGCATCGCAAGAGCACCTCTACTTCGCAGCATTAAATGCGTTGCAAGCCTTCCAAAACAAAACAAACATTTCCAAAAGCCCAGCCATGGAAACAATCCTTTATGCATCAGCTCAGCGACAAATACAAAAAGCAATCCAACACAGCGGCATAAAAGTTCAAACCACAAATATGGCCGTAATAGTAATCGGCGAAGACAAAGCTCAAATCAAAACCTTAATTGAAGCAGTTACCGCATGTGTCGGCACAGAGCCAGACGAACGAGTTCTTGAAATAACCAAAACCAAGGAACGCAAAATCGTGGAAGCCTTCAAAATCACCGAGGAAGAAATCAGAACAATAATTAAAAATGACGATCGCGAAAAGGCAATTATTGACTTAGTTATTGAGCGTGTAGCGTTGCTTTCAACTCAACTTTAAATTTAAAGCATTTTTTCTTTAACAACCGCCAAAATATCAATCGGCTTAAGCAATGATAGGCCTGTTAAAGCGCCAAGAACCTCAATTAGCAATATTTTGTTTGGATTTTCAAGATCAGCCTTACGTTTAATATCGCCAGCCGCCGCCTCAATGATGTCTTTTGAATGAAGAGATGTGAAACGTTTTTCAACGGTAACTCTGAAAGTTTCATTCTCACCAATTCCAGTAGCAAGCTCAGCCGTTGCATGTTTTATTTCATCCAAATCCGTCTGCACAACCCGTTCAATGGGCAAAATTCTCAAGGCATATCGAAATTCATAAGGACGCTCTTGAAGGATAGCTCGGAATTTTTCAATAACCACGCAAGGATTCAATGCGGTTTTGCCAACGATTAAACCTCTGACTTTGGTTTTGCTAACTTGCGCTTCAGCATCACCTAACTGTTCCTGCAAAAGAAAGAGCAACTCATTACACATAGGACGCTCATTTCCACGTGCAGTAGTGGCTAAAAGGTTAAAGTTATTAATCATGCGGCTTCACAAAAGGAAATGCAGTTAAGATATTTCTGCGTTTACCTTAGCGCAAAAAAAAGATTTTGTTAATTGGGTCAGCGACGATTTGACGATTTCTCACAGCTTAGGGCTCGAAGCCGTCGCCTTACATCATCCCGACCTTAAAATGAAGCCTTGGAGAATTTAATCATTTTGTTGCCTTTCACAAATCGGTCGGTTTTATATTAAAAAAAATAGAGCCAGAATTCAAGAAAGCGAGTGGCAATAATTGAAAAAAGAAAAATGAAATGTGATTGGCAAAAAATTTCTTACTTTACCAATTGATTGACGAAATCAGACGCTCGAGCGTTTAGGTCCTCATTTTGCCCTATTTTTACAACAATGGCATTTGTTAGAGAACCGCTGTTTGATAATGCTGGTACCGCGCTTTTTATCATATCTATGTCGCTTTGTGAGGTCGCGCCTGAGCCGCTTCCAAAAACGCCTACTTTTGTTCCTGAGTCGGGCTTCAGGTTTTTTAGGTCATCTTTAACCGAGGCGGCTGGTGAACCGGCATAGACTGGTCCGCCGACGACAATGATTTTGAACCCTGCGGTATTTGTCGCCGCTGAGCTTTTTATGCCAGCCAAAGTGACAGAATAACTTTGTGCTTGTAGGTTGCTTGCAACTTTGTCAGCTACAGTTTTTGATGTACCCGACAACCCAGGGTCGTAGATAACTAATGCTTTTCCAACTGATGATCCCGACGGCGTTAAAGTTGTTGATCCTGTTGCGGTATACGCTGCTAAATCCAAAAATATTACTGCTGCAAAAGCTACAATAATAATTATTATTACCGCGAATATTGCCAATATTATTTTGAATATTCTTTTCATTTTTACCCCTTCTTTCTTGAAAAACGTATGTGTTAGGCTCTACATAAAAAACTATCCAGATCTAAATCGCGAATATAACAAGCGAATTTCATCAAAAAAAATTAGTAGAAAAATCTGTGCATTGCGCATGTTTTTTGCCCAAATAGTCGTCAGTATTAACGACAGTTGACGAATCTAAATGTTTTAAACTTCGGCAACGATAGGTAGCATAAATGCGTTTTATGTGAGGTGAAAAATACATATGATATTCGAAGAAGAAGATGAATGGGAAGAAGGCGAAGATGAAGAGTGGGAAGAAGAAGAATGGTAACTAAGCCGTAGAGAACAGTTTTTTTAATTTTTGTTAAAGATAGAAATCCGTCTGGCGTTGAGGTTTATACTTTGAAAAACCGATGAAAAGAAAACACCATTCGAAAATTCGTATATCCTATTGGGTTATCAGGTTACTTTTCAGGCAACTTCCCGGCTCTTAGATCATGTTAGCATTTACAGATTCTATTTGAAGAAAAGAGGAATTTCTATGCTTTGCAAATAAAAGGACAACTGACCCCCCCGGTACATGAAACCATGTTGACCTATGTTGAAAACCAGTAACACAAACAAAAAAGAATGTATCAATAAACGAAAAATCGTCTTCAATTACTGGTTTACATTTATAACTATCTTATTAGCATCTTTAAGACGTTTGATCATGACTCGAATTGCCGTACTTAACGAAGATAAATGCAAAGTCAAAAAATGCAATTCACTCTGCGTTAGCTTCTGCCCTATGGTAAGAAGCCGCGTTGAAGCAATCCGAGTTGAAGGAAACAAAGCAATCATCGCTGAAACGCTTTGCAGCGGCTGCGGCATCTGCGTCAAAAAATGCCCCTTCAAAGCCATCAGCATCGTCAACCTTCCTGACGAGTTGGAAAAGGATTGCAGCCACCGTTTCAGCGCTAACAGCTTCAAACTTTTCCGCTTACCAATGCCTTCACCAGGAACAGTATTGGGTTTGCTTGGACAAAACGGAATCGGAAAAACCACTACACTCAAAGTCTTTTCAGGCGAAATCAAACCAAACCTTGGCAAATACGATGACCCACCTGATTGGCCAGAGATTATTCAGTATTATCGTGGGTCAAGTCTTCAAGATTACTTCCAGAAGATGAGCGAGAAAAAACTCAAGGTCAGCAGCAAACCTCAGTATGTGGATAAAATTCCTAAAGCGATTGCAGGTAAAGTTGGTGATTTGCTCGAAAAAGTCGATGAACGAAAGCAACTTGACTCGCTTGCTGAAGAGTTTGAGCTCAAAAAGATTTGGGACAGACCGTTAGATGTGTTAAGCGGCGGTGAGCTTCAGCGTGTGGCGGTTGCCGCTACGCTTAGTCGCGATGCTGATGTTTACCTTTTTGATGAGCCGTCAAGTTATTTGGACGTAAAGCAAAGACTAGTTGTTGCAAAAACGATCCGTGGGCTCAAAGAACAACAAAAAACAATAATCATAGCTGAACATGACTTAGCCATCATCGACTATTTGTCCGATCAAATCTGTCTCTTCTATGGGGAACCAGGCGTTTACGGTGTAGTATCCCATGTGCATGGCGTTCGAACAGGAATTAACATTTACTTGCAAGGCTACATCCCAGACGAGAACATAAAGTTCCGCAAAGAATCAATCGTTTTCCACGAAAAACCGCCTACTGCGGGCACCAACTTAGGCGAGCCGCTTCTAAAATGGGAGAGCATGGAAAAAACTTTCAAAGGATTTAAACTATCCATTGAGCCAGGCGAAATTCTAAAGGGCGAAATCATAGGCATTCTGGGACCTAACGGCATTGGAAAAACCACTTTTGTAAAAATTCTTGCCGGTCTTGAGGAAACCGATGATAAACGAAAGCTAGGTGAATTAACCGTAAGTTACAAGCCTCAGTACATCGCCCCTGACTATTCAGGCACCGTTGCAGAACTTTTGATGAACGTCGCCAAGGACAATTTCACATCCAGCTGGTACAAAACCGAAATTGCACAACCCCTAAGGCTTCAAGTGCTAATGGAACGTAATGTCATGGAGCTCAGCGGTGGTGAACTACAAAAGATAGCCATAGCTGCCTGTCTGAGCCGAAAAACAGATCTGTTTCTCCTCGACGAGCCCAGTGCATACTTAGACGTTGAAGAACGCCTCAACATGGCTAAGACACTTCGACGAGTTGTTGAAGCACACGGCATACCAGCTTTTGTAGTTGAGCATGATGTTGTAACTCAAGACTTCATTGCAGATCGCTTAATGGTTTTCAACGGTGAACCTGGCGTAAGCGGTTTAGCTAACCCGCCAACCAGTTTACGAAAAGGCATGAATACTTTCCTCAAAGAAATGAACATCACTTTCCGACGAGACCCAGCTACTATGCGACCAAGAGTAAACAAAGAAGCCTCTCAGATGGACATGTTCCAAAAAGGAATCGGCGAATACTACTACACCAAAACAACTAAACCAGAACCAGCCAAAACACCCAAAAAATAAACAAGCTATAATTAATTTTTTCCATACATAAATAGACATTTTTATAGCAAAATTTACCATTTCCCTAGCGATTACATGTTTTCCAAACCCAGGGTTTTATGCATAGAGTGCAGTTAACTTAAAGAACAAGCGGCAAATATACTAAGCACTCTCAAGAACAAAAAACGGGGAAAGTGGGTGTAAGCAGCAAGTGGCTCAAGCAACCTTCGAAGAAATTAGCGCATCAGACTTTTTCTACAGAAACCGAGACATTGCAGGCTTAACTAATCCTTCGCGCGCTATTTTCGTTGCAATAAGAGAAATTGTTGAAAACTCCTTAGACGCAGCTGAGAGCCAAAAAATCCCTCCCGACATCTACGTTCGCTTATCATATGAGGGAGAAGCCACCAAAGAAACTCAAATCTACAAACTCCGAGTAGAAGACAATGGCAGCGGAATTCAACCAAGGTTCATTCCCTCTGCTTTTGGCCAAGTACTCTATGGCAGCAAATACAAACTCAAACAAACCAGAGGCACTTTTGGCTTAGGCGGAAAAATGGCTGTTCTTTATGGGCAAGTCACTACTCATCAAGCAGTCTATGTGACCTCATCTACTGGTCAAGAAAAAATCTATAGTTTCAAATTAATGATTGACATCCAAAGAAACCGCCCAATAATTTTGGACCGCAAAGTCTTGATTAACAAGGATAATTGGCGTGGAACTATCGTGGAGTTCACCCTTGAAGGAGATTATCTCAGGGCCATGCCAAAAATTCTTGATTATTTCAAACAAACAGCAATGGTTAATCCATATGCTAATTTAACGTTTGTTGATCCCAAAGGTAGACTATACAAGTTTACCCGTGTCACTTCAGAGATGCCTGAGCCACCAACAGAAATATTACCACATCCATACGGCGTTGATGTGGAACTGCTGCAACGTCTAATCCAAATTACAACTTTCAATAATATGGAAGATTTTTTGAAGGGTCATTTCCACCGCGTAGGTGGGGTAACAGCTGTTAAATTTTTGATCTCAGCTAATTTACTTTCCTTTTCATGCAACGAACATGGTAAACTCGAGTACGATCAGATAAAATGGGTTGAAAACCGAGCCCTTTGCCCTAAATGTGGAAAATTATCACAGTCCAGTTCTAAGAATCCAAAAAAGCTTTCGCATGAAGAAATTGTGCGCCTGATGCAGAACTTAAAGAAGTACAAAGATTTCTTGCCTCCAGACGCCAGTTGCCTCTCACCTTTAGGAGAGGATTTGCTCAGGGCAGGTGTTATGAAAGAGTTGAACCCAGAGTACCTTGTGGTTCATCAACGTAAACCATCCACTTACGCAGGGCACCCATTCATCGTTGAAATGGCAATTGCTTATGGCGGCGGGGTTCCGAAACGCGGCACATTTGTTATTTACCGTTTTGCCAACAAAATCCCCTTACTATATGATGAGGCAAGCGACGTTTCCTACCGAGTTATCTCAGCAATGAACTGGCGACGCTACAAAGTGGCTCCAGACATGCCAATCGCCATAGTTATTCATATTTGCAGTACAAAAGTACCTTACAAAACGGTTGGAAAAGAATTCATCGCTGACCGTCCAGAAGTAAGACGTGAAGAAGCAAACGCTTTGCGGGAAGTTGCACGTCAACTTCAGCATTTCTTGTCCCGTCAAGAGCACGTGCATATGGAGAAGAAACGTCTTGGAATCTTCAGTAAATACTTGCCCAAAATCGCAGAATTCTCTGCAATATTAGCTAGGGAAAAGCGTATTCCAGATATTGATAAGTTATTGAAGAGTGTACAAAAGTATGGCGCAGAAGAAAGCTAAGATACTTGAAAGACAAAACGAAGTCATCAATGGCCTTCATGAATTCGGCAGCAGAATCTACAGTCAGCTAGATCAAGGCGTTTTTCCAACTATAGAAATGCCAAGCCGAGGCACCGACAACATAGCTTATGACCCAACCCTTCGACAGTACATTTTAGGAGAAAGAAACGTTAGCCGAAGCGCCCGCAACATTCGTCACATTAAACCATTTACGCAACTTGCATGGGCAGCAATGTTTAGCAACGAATTAACAACCCAACGCAAAACCAGCACATTAAGAGACGTTTATTATTCGGCGCAAGCCTACGAAATGACCTTCACAGACCAACAAGAATCAAACAACATAATCACCGACCTGGAAACATTAACTGGTTTTGCTAGGGAAGATTTTCATATTTTTCCAGAAGAACGCAGCGCAATTTTCGGCGACTTAGACATCGGCTACACAGTGCCTGGTTATGAAGGAAAAACCTTGAATTTAACCAGCCACCCAGACGGCGTACTGATTGGTCCCGCCTTAACTTCATCTGAATTAATACACACTCGCGCCGACAAAGTAATCGCCATCGAAAAAGGAGCCCTA
Source organism: Candidatus Bathyarchaeota archaeon (assembly GCA_963798135.1). GTDB lineage: Archaea > Thermoproteota > Bathyarchaeia > Bathyarchaeales > Bathycorpusculaceae > Bathycorpusculum. The sequence goes on from CAWCSI010000002.1 coordinate 496,960, forward strand.
TTCACCAGATTCATAGAAGAAAACGTACATAACAAACATCATTCACTGCTAATTTCTTGTGGTGGACAAGCCCCAAGACAAACACGCAGTTTCATCCGACGCCTCCATGACGAATTGAATCTACCAGTTTACATTTTAACTGACGGTGACCCATGGGGCATGCACATTGCACAAGTCATTATTTCGGGCTCCGCCAACGCAGCACATTTACGGGAGCTAAATACGCCCGATGCCGTTTGGAGTGGAGTGTGGGCAAGCGACATAGTTGAATATAAACTACCAACTGACCCCTTAGACGAAGTCGACATCAAACGTTTATACGAACTAGCAGAAAGATCCAAGATACCAAAATGACCCTATTTGGCAAAAAGAAATAAAATTGTTCCTGAAAATTAAGACGAAAAGCGGAACAGGAAGCTTTCAGCAGATACGGATTAACTTACATAGTTGACGAGTATTTACCAACTAAACTTGAACCATTAACTGAAAAGAAGAAGTAACAATCAAAATTTTTTCTTCATTAAAAAACAAACATATCTCCAATTTTGATCGGCGACAAAAATAGGCAGAGGCATGTTTTTAGCCAAGAATCAGTTTCCTATTTAATGAGGCTTTTAATTTATGGAAAAGCCGAATCAAATTATCTGGCCAAGCCGTTATAAACCAGCAAATTCTCCGGTTCATGTTCGAAATGAGCTTGCAATCGATTCATCCCAAGAAACGGTTTGGGCATGGCTTATACGAGCACAACTTTGGCCAACGTGGTATCCGAACTCAGCCAATGTAAAGTTTCTCAGAGGTAACCCTCCAGACCTTGCATTAGGCATACAATTTCGCTGGAAAACCTTCGGCGTCACCATTGAATCAAAGGTGCTTGAGTTTGTTCCATATGAAAGGCTTGCTTGGGATGCCCACGGGAGAGGCTTGGATGCTTACCATGTGGCTAATTCAAGAAACCAGCCAAGGATGCAATGTCATTACTGAAGAGTCACAACATGGTTGGCTTGCCAAACTAGGAAAAACCTTAAGACCAAATAATATGGAGCAGAAGCATCAAACGTGGCTTGAAGGACTAAAAGACAAAGCTAAGAGTGGTTTACCACCTGCGCCACAATAGGCTTTTTGGTTTGGTTAAGGTCAGATTGTTTCTTCCCGCATTCTGGGCAATATTTTGAGGCAGCAGGTATTCTATTTTGGCATTTCGGACAAATTTTAAGCAGAGTTGGTTGACGCAGGGGAGCGCCGCAGAAGTTACAATAATTTGAGAATGAAGCGACTTGTGATCCACAATTGGGGCACTTTAAATATTGATTATAAGCTGGTACAGGAACCATAATAAAAGCGGAAAGAATGTTAAACACCATATTAAATTATGTTGCAACTTGCTCTTTTCTCTTTTGCGAGAATTTCTTAAGGACAAAACACTTATGCCTCTGAAGTACTAATTAATGATAATTAAATCGTAAACGAGGAAGATGCACTTTTAGCCCAAAAAAAAGAGCCCCAAGAAATGCCAAAAACAGAGGCAGAGGAATCGATTACCCATTTGAAATAGGAGACGAATATGAAGTGGATGTTGTAGAAATGAGTCCAAATGGGGAAGGAATCGCAAAAATCAAAGGTTTCCCAGTCTTCATCGGCAACGCAACGCTTAACGCACATGTAAAAGTAAAAATAACAAAGATAATCAGCGGTTGTGCAGACGCCGAGATAATTCCCCAGTAGTCGAACGATACTTTAGTTTCAAAACACTTGATTTTTTTTTATAAAATCGTGGGATCGGTTGGGTTTAAAACCAAAAGGGTCTGGTCTACCACGATTGACTAACTATTTGAGAAAAAAACCAAATTTTTGAATTACCGCGAGTCAACGAATACCCTTAATTTTTTTGAGGGAATTCTGGATCAAAATTGAAAACAAACCTTCGCAACCTGTGCGGATTAGGCTTACCTAAAAACTGCTAAAAGTTCCTATTTAAAAACTTCGAAAAATAGTAAGGTAGCCGATATTTTCGACACTGATTTTTAAAAACTAAAAAAAAGGGAAGAGTTGTTTTGTACTCTTTGCTTTTTATGGCTTTTTCCTGAGTATCAATAGCCCGACTATGGCTATTGCAATGATTATTGCAATTATTGCAACGACGATGTACGTCATTAAGTCAGTTGTGGTTGCTAAGTTTGAGGGAGCGGTAGCGGTTGGGGTTGTTGCCGTTGATGTGGCTGGATCTGCTACGAAAGAGGTTTCTGAGTATGATGGCCAGTAACCGTTGGTACCGTGGAAGGTTGCGACGACCGTAAAGTTGCCTGCGATGTCAGGTTTCCAAGATAGGCTGTACATTCCGGTTGCATCCGTTGTTGCTGTGCCTATGTTTCTATAGTTGTTGTTAGAATCCAAAACGTCTATTGTTACTTGAACGCCAGTAAAGTTGCTTGGAATTGGCTTTTGCTGGTAAACGTAGCCCATCCACTCTTTCATGCTAGCATCAGATGAGACAGGGACTCCGTTTGCAAAATTAGCTGCCTGTTCGTCTTGCTTTGTTCCTGCAGAAACGTCAATCACTGACCCATCGATTATTAGCGATTTGCCTACTTCAATTGATGCCTTTGGTGCTTCTACTGTTAGTGCGCTTGGACCTCTGCCTATGCTGTAAATTTGGTTGTCATATCCATTGAAGAATGTTGCGTAGCCATCTGCGATTGCAGCTGTTGCGGTGTTGAATGCACTGCAGTAATCCGAAAGGGTAAAGATTTCTGTTCCGTCAGTTGCGTTAATTCCGCGTGTCAATGCTCCTTTGTAAATTGGTGGTTCGACTGTGTGCTCAGTGGTAATTGTGTATAGTACTCCGTTGCCAACGGCGTATATAGTAGTTGGATAGTTCCCGCGCACTCCATAGCCCATACTTGTGCTGTTGCCTGAGCCGCCATTGCCGTATGACCATAAAGGTTGTCCGTTGGAAAGATCGTATGCGTAGATTATTCCTCCGAATCCAGCGCTGTATGCTTTACCGTAAGCAAGAACTACTCCGCCGTATCCACCACTGTAGTATCCTAATGTGCTGTAGTATTGGAATGCAACTTCATCCATTGGTGTAATCCAAAGTTGTTTGCCTGTTGCCATGCTGTAGCCAACTATTTGCATAGTTTCCTTGTATTTTTCAGCGAAGACACCGGCGCCTCCGTTTGCAGTTGGATCAGATCCTGCGAATGAGACGGTTATGTTGCCCGCTGGTGGTTGAATAGTATTTGTCCATAGTTGCGTACCTATTGCACTGTTAGTTGCGTTTAGGTTGAGTGCGAAGTATGTATATGGAAGCCAGCCGCCTACTGTCAAAATAGCTGGAGCGCCAGGGTATGCACCGCTCATGCCAAGTATCATATTGCCGGAAATAACTTTGACTATGGAAGATGCGTAGGGCAATGTGTTAAGTGAAGGTATTGAAATGTTCCAATCGTACATAAGTGGATTGCTTCCATCGGTTATTGGTGGAACTACCGAGGGAGTTGTTGACGCGCCGTTGTATTGACCTGACCACAGATTAGATGAGTTCCATTGGGCCAAATAATATTTGGGACTTGCAGTGGTACCTTTGTTTGCCAAGACATAGATCAAGTATTCACCACTTGAACCCCAAGCTGTTGCGCCTGAAGGAATGTTAGTTACGTTGAATAATGCAGTTCCTGTGTCGCCATCAAATGCCCGCCAAGTTGTTCCGCTGGCTGAAAATAGTAATGGTTGATAAGTTCCATGTTGGTTGGGTTCTTCAACGTCATATAAGTACCCGAAGGTTGGCCATGGTACACTTGTGCTAGACCAAATTACTCGGCCTGTACTCAAATCAACGCATTTAGTTGGACCGTATGGGTTCGGAAGGAATGTTCCTGGAACACCGGCGAATGATAGTGGCTCTGTGTAGTAGAGTTTTCCAGCCATTATTATTGGGTTTTCGAATCTTTGAGCGTAAGCTGAACCTTCGAAGAAAGTGGTTCCTGGTACGCCTAAGTTTCCGCCTACGACTCCTCCACTGTCAAGTGGCTTAGTCCACATAATATGGCCGGTTAGAGGACCTATGGCATCGCCTGGGTAACCGGTAATGCCTCCTGGTGAATTGTAGCCTAGCCAGTTTGATGAAATTGTGTACCAGTTAGGGTTTTCTCCGTAAATTGGTCGTGACCAATAACTCGAAGGAAGCGGATTGTTTGGAATTGTCGGTATTGCGGTTTGCTGTACAGTTAGTGTTGTTGTTGCATTGCTGGGCAGATAGGTATCGTTTACGTATTGACTTGGTGCTGGAGGACCAAAAAGACTCGGAACGGCTCCAGTGAAAGTGTAGACATAGCCTGGGAAATTAAAAGAAAGAGTGTAGGTGCCGACTTGACTAGGAGTAAATGAATATGCTTGGTTTGAAGTGGGGTCTTGAACAACTGGAAAAGTCTGTGTGGTTACTACTCCGCTTGGGTCAGTAATTGTAAGTTTATAATTTTGGAATCGAATGTTGTTGCCTAGTTGTGCTCCATCTGCTATCTTGTCAACCCACATATACACAAGTACTGCCTGACCTACACCCACAGGGTTAGGCACAGCCTGCACGTATGCATAGGTTGGGATTTGCCACGCGGGGGTATGTGCATTAGCGGTTTGCAATGAAACCAATGAAGCTCCTATTGAAAGCGTTAATATCACAATCAGAGAAATTGTTGCAATTTTGCTTTTATTTTTGTTTGCCGTTTTTCTTTTCTCTCCTTAATTTGGGTATTAACCGACTCGGCGCCAAATGCTTTTAAATCTTGCTAGATAATGCCAAAACAACAGGAATAATCGCCTATATTGTAAATAAAATGGCTAAAATGTTCAGTTTATATACTTATTTTTCGAATAAACCCATAAAAATATTTAGCATCGATCAACTTTTTTCTCGAAAAACGACTGCGGAAATCTTGAAAACTCAATAATCAATTAGAAAATTCCAAGAGAAGCTTTCGGAGAATAACTGACAAGCTTTTTCAGAATTGGCTCAAATAATTCAGTCTGGGCATCCTCGTTACTAACATAGTATCCAATGAATGTCAATAAGGTTGACGGAAAAAATTTTTGTAATTAACTAATGCGGTCACCGGGATTTGAACCCGGGTCGTCAGCTTGGGAAGCTGATGTCCTACCGAACTAGACTACGACCGCGCTTGAACAGTGAGATAAAAAACATAATGGCAACTTAAACTTTTACTCTTTTTTACAAAAACACTTTTTCCCCTTTATGAAGAGTACACTCTTAAAACAAAATCGTTATCAACCACCGACATACCACTGACAGTATAGACAGGAGAAAAGAAGCGTGACCAAAACCTTCACCTACACCGACGCAGGCGTAAACCGGAAAAAACGCGTCGAATCCAAAAAGGCGCTAAAAAACCTGCAAGAAACCTACAAGTACAGTCGCTTTGGCGGCGTTATGCATTTGCCTTACAGCAACATTTTTCCGATCACAGAAAACTCGTTTTTGGACCTTGAAATTGAAGGTGTCGGCACCAAAGTACTCTTAGCACAATTGGCCCAGAAATATGACACAATAGGCATTGATGCAGTTGCTATGGTTGTTAACGATGTAATTCGTTCAGGAGCTAAACCGCTTGCAATTGCAGACAACATTCACGCCCAAGAAAGCAACCCTTTTCTTGTAAAAGAGTGGCTGAAAGGAATTATTCAAGGCGCAGCTGAATCTGAGTGCCCAGTTACTAACGGAGAAACAGGCGATGTAGCTGAAATAATAAATGGATTAATGGAAAACGTTGGTTTTGATATGGTTGTTGCTTCAGTAGGGCAGGTTGAAAGACCCGAAATTATAACTGGAGAAAACATCAAACCAGGTGACCCCATCATAGGATTAGCCAGCAGTGGATTGCATAGCAATGGCATAACAATGGCGAGGAAAATTCTCTTTAAGCAATGGGGCGGAAAATTTTTGCCCAACGACAAACCAGAAGGCATTGGCAGGGAAATTGTTTTGGAAGCGCTTGAACCAACAAAAATCTATGTTAAGCCATTACTCAAATTAGCCAGCGAAGTAAAAGTCAAAGCAGCCGTACACATAACAGGCGACGCCTACATGAAATTCAACAACCTTACCAAAGTCTCGCCGGGAATAAGCTTCGAATTCAACAACTTCAAGCCCCAAGCAATATTCGGGTTAATTCAAAAGTCAGCCGCTGAACTTGGCTTTACAATCACAGATGAGGAAATGTTCAAGACTTTTAACATGGGATGGGGCTTTGGCATAATCGTTGACAAAACAGAGATTGATAAGGCAATGAATACGCTTGAGCAAGACAGTATAAAACCTGAGATAATAGGCATAGTGACAGACAAACAGGCCGTGGAAATAAAATATTTAAATAAAAAGATGATTTTAACATAAAGTTTTGCCTTTTTTCTGATGAAAGTCTTTAAATTCTGTAAGCTTAATTTAAAGGCTTTATGAAATACCGAGTGAAAATAGAGGTCAGCTTAAAACCAGGTCATAGCAATCCTGAAGGGGAAACAACCGCTCATTTACTAAAAGAGCTCGGCTACAAAGTAGAAACCGTTGATGTCAGCAAAGTTTACACCGTCATTCTTGAAGCGGCGTCAATTAAAGAAGCTAGGGCAAAAGCGGAAGACATGAGCAAACGCCTTTTAGCCAACCCAACCAAAGACAATTACACGATAAATGTTGATGAGCAAAAATGAACGCTAATTTCTACATCCAACGTAAGGCAGACTACCTACTTTACGAGGCTGATTTAGCCCAAGCCAGCGACCAACTGCTTCTTGAAATCAGCAACGAATTAGCTTTAGGTTTAAGTTTGGAAGAAATGAAAAATATTCAAGCGTACTTTAAAAAGGAAGGCAGAAATCCAACTGATCTGGAATTGCAAACCATAAGCCAAACATGGTCAGAACATTGCTATCATAAAACTTTTAAAGGCAAAATCCAAATCGACGGCAAAGAAATCGACAGCTTATTCAAAACCTACATTGCAAAAGCCACAAAAGAAATCAAAGTGCCATGGTGTTTTAGCGTCTTTGAAGATAACGCAGGAATCGTAAAATTTGATAAGGGCTATGGGATAGCTGCCAAAGTTGAAACACACAACCATCCGTCAGCAGTTGAACCTTTTGGCGGTGCAGCTACGGGTGTTGGGGGCGTAATTCGAGACATTTTAGGCGTATGGGCCGATCCAATTGCATGCACTGATGTTCTGGGTTTTGGACCACTTGATTATGATTATAGCAAGCTCCCTGCAGGCGTTAAGCACCCGAAATACGTTTACATGGGTGTCACGGCGGGAATTAGCGCTTATGGAAATAACATGGGCATCCCAACTGTTAACGGAGCCATATACTTTGACGAAAGCTACACAGGCAACGTCACTGTGTACTGCGGATGCATTGGACTTTTACCATTAAACAAATTTACAAAAAATGCTAAACCAGAACACATAATTGTTTTAGCGGGTGGAAAAACAGGACGTGACGGCATCCATGGAGTAACCTTCGCCTCAGCCGAATTAACAGAGAAATCAGAAGAAATATCCCGCCCAGCTGTACAAATCGCCGACCCAATTGAGGAAGAGAAAGTTAAGCGGGCAATAATTGAAATCCGCGATTTACAATTGGCATCAGCTACCACCGACCTTGGCGGCGGCGGCTTATCCTCCGCTGTAGGAGAAACAGGTGAACGATTTGATTGTGGAGTAACCGTTGACCTTGGCAAGATACCATTGAAGTATCAGGGTTTAGCACCATGGGAAATTTACATTTCAGAATCGCAAGAACGAATGCTAATAACCGTGCCTCCAGAAAATTTGGAGCGAGTCATGGCAGTTTTTGAAAAAGAAGATGTGGCTGCAACAGCCATCGGCAAACTAACCACCGAGCGGCGTCTACAATTGAGTTTTAATGGCGAAAAAGTTGCAGACATGGACATGACTTTCTCTGTTTACCCCATGCAAAAGCATGAAAATTGCAACCATAGAAAAACAAAATTTCACAGAACCACAGTTTGCATGAGCCACAAAATCTAACAGAAACCCTAATGCAGCTTCTTTCAGCACCAAACATTGCCAGCAAAGAAAGCATCATACGCACTTACGACCACGAAGTAAAAGGCAACACAACCCTGAAACCCTTGCAGGGAGAATATGCAGGACCAAACGATGCAGCCGTTCTAAAACCGCTGAATGATTCATGGAAAGGCTTAGCAATTTCTTGCGGTATGAATCCAAATTACGGAAAGATTGATGCTTATTGGATGGCGGCTTCAGCCATTGACGAGGCAATAAGAAATAATATTGCTGTCGGCGGTAGAAGAATTGCCTTGCTGGATAATTTTACCTGGGGAAATCCTGAAAAGCCAGAACGTCTGGGTTCGTTAGTTAGAGCTTGTGAAGCATGCTATGACTTCGCAACCGTTTTTAGAACACCGTTTATCTCGGGAAAAGATAGTCTCTACAATGAGTCACCGCTGGGTCCAGTCACACCAACACTTCTAATCACCGCGATCGGTGTAATTCCAAACATTGAATCAACCACATCTATGGATTTGAAAGCCCCAGGTAACCTACTCTACATCATCGGAGAAACCTTCAATGAACTTGGAGGTTCAGAATATTACAAACTAAAAGGTTGTCTTAGGTGCAAACGTTCCCAAAGTCAAAGGCGGAAAAGCCAAACGCACATTCAAAGCGGTAACCAAAGCCATCGATTCTGGCTTGGTCAAGTCGTGCCATGACCTGTCAGAAGGGGGATTAGCAGTAGCGGCGGCAGAGATGGCTTTTGCAGGCGGCTATGGATTAGACATAGATTTGAGCCAAAGTGCCAGGTAAACCGTTAGACCGCAATGATTTTGTATTGTTTTCAGAGTCAAACAGCCGCTTCCTAATTGAAGTCGCAGAAACCGACCGGAAAAAATTTGACGCATTAATGAGAGGGAAAATGTGCGCCCAAATTGGCAAAGTAACCAAAGAAGAAAAACTGCTTGTTCAGGGATTAAACCGAGAAAACAGTTGTTGACGCTTCAATTTCTGAGTTACGATGCTGTTGGAAGAAAACGTTAAGTGGGGAATCCTAAATGAATCAACAAGAAATTAAAGTCTGTGTCATGCGTGTGGGCGGAACCAACTGTGATGCGGAAACACAAAGGGCGTTTCAAGAATTAGGTGTACAGGCAGAGACGTTTACATGTTAATGAGTTAATAAAACGCAAAAATCTGCTGGACTATCAGGTTCTTGTTTTTCCCGGAGGGTTCTCATTTGGAGATTATGTGCGTTCAGGAGTAATCTTCGCAAGGTTCCTGAGCGCCAAGTTGGGCAAAGAAATCGAAACATTCATTGATGAAGGGAGACCAATTCTGGGCATATGTAACGGCTTCCAAATATTGGTTGAGTACGGTTTGCTTCCAGGCTTTGAAGGAGTAAGCACCTACCCTGAGGCTACATTAACTACTAATGAACCTGCAGGCTTCAAATGTCAATGGGTTCATCTCAAACAGGAAAACAAGGGAAAATGTATTTTTACGGACAAAATTTCTGCTGGAAAATTGCTTAAGATGCCAATTGCACACGGAGAGGGGAGATTACTGTTTCCTAAGGAAAAAGAAAAGAAAATGCTTGCAAAACTAATCGATAATGACATGGTTGTTTTCCGATACTGCGACAAAGATGGCAACATTGCAGACGGTAAATACCCAATAAATCCCAACGGCTCGACTTATGACATTGCTGGCATATGTAACAAGGAAGGAAACATTTTTGGTTTAATGCCTCATCCAGAAAGAGCCATGTATTGGTGGCAGCAGCCCAACTGGACACGTTAAGCAAAAGATGCTTCAATACGGCGATGGAAAACTCATTTTCCAAAGTATTGTTGATAATCTAATAAAGAAATGCTAAGTCTTTAGCATAAGGCAAACCTGCGCGGGCGCCCATCGCTGTAACGCTTCTGGAAGCCACAAAATTTGCTATCTGTCCGCATTCATACAGGCTTTTTTTGTTGATTAAGCCGTATAGGAAACCTGCGCAGAAAGCGTCGCCCGCTCCGGTTGTGTCAACTGCTTTAACTTTGAAAGGTTCTACAGTAAGATGTTCTTGACCATCAGTTACAAAACATCCTTTATCTCCAAGTTTAACAGCCACAATTTTAACGCCCAACCCAATCATTGAATCTGCACCTTCGCGATAATCCGTTTCCCCGGTTAGAAGCTCAAGTTCAAAAACGTTAGGCATCAAAACATGTGTACTACGGATTATTGGTTCTATGGCTGCAAAGCCTTTCTGTGCATAGACTGAGCCTGGGTCGAAGCTTATTTTAACGTCATTGGGTAAGGCCGCTAAGAGCTTTTTTTGGGCCCGCAGCGATTTTTCTCCGACAAATGAAGAGAAATGCACAAGTTTTGTTTGAGAAAGATAACGGTAGTTTATTTCGCGGGGTTCTATTGTGTCGTTGACGCCTGAGTTGATGTAGAGGGCTCTTGCGCCTTTTTTATCCACAAACCCCATAACTGAGCCGCTTTTGCCTTTGGGTGATTCAATGATGCCGTTGATATCAACGCCTTCTTTGTTGAAACAGTCAATTTGCATTTTGCCTTCTCGGTCATTGGCTACTTTTCCAATGAATCCTGTTTTGCAGCCAAGCCTTGCCATAGCAACTATGGTGTTTGCGGCTGATCCACCGCAGGCTTCAGTGGAATCTTCGGTGAAACTTTCTTCTTCAGGACCTGCAAGGCGATTTACTTTAAAGAGCATATCAACATTAAGTGCGCCAAAACCTACAACATCAAATTTAGTCATTAAAATAACTCCATTAACGAGATTTTAAATTCGCCTAATTTACCGCCGTAATTCCCAGCGGAAACTTTCACTACACCCTCAATTTCTAAAACGGCTTCGATGCCAACTTTTGTCGCTTCTTTAACAGCTTCTAATGACATGCCGTCATAAACTATTTCCGCTATGTAGTTGACGCCTTCGGGAACAAGAGATTCTTTGCCCAGTTGCTTCTTGAGTGAGGGACAGTAAAGATGATTGGTTGTTGGGCCAATTTTGGGAAAATGGGTTTCTGGCTTGGAGCCTGCTGAGCAAACATCAAACGGCGTGACAACACCCTCCACGTTATGGATTGCGCTTAGAGCTTTTTCTCCCGCTTGGTTTAGGGCTTGTTTTGTTTTGCACATAACCCAAAAATTGCCACCCATTACGCCTCTTGCATAACCAAGATAATGTTCAATTATAAAATCTGGAACCATCAAAGGAACAACGATAACTTCTCTGCCGCATCTTTTTTCAATCCATTCATAGCCGTCGCCGCAGTGTCCCACTGTTTCCATCATATCCAATTTGCCTTCAGCTTTAGGCAAGTCATCGAATACTGCTGTGAAAGGCTTTACAAGAATATCTTGGCGTATTCGGTAGGAGAGTTCGGTTTCGAACTTTTTTAGTGCTTGTTCGAAAGTTTTTTTAGGGTTTATTTCTCCCCAGAATTGTAAAATTGCGCCATTTCGTTTGTCAGGAGTTTCTTTAGGTGTGAGGTATTTTTCTACTCCACCTTCCGTTCTACCAATAACAACAGAGGGGGTTGCAGTTGAATCCTCAGCAGCCTTTTGGAGAGTCTCTTGGTCGTGTGCGGTTACGATTACCCTGCAAAACAGTCCAGTAAACGCTTCAGCAAATGTGTCCTCTATTGACGCTTTATTCATTTATCCAAGTCTCCCGATGGCTATTCCACGAACCTTTTTTCTAAATTCACTGCTTTCATTCACAAGTGATTCCATATTTTGGGCTGTAACTATTTGAACCTTAGGCAAGCTATCAGGGTAGAGGGATAAAAATTGCTTTAGTAAAGCTTCGTTTACCTCGTTCTTTTCCAGGTTTTTATAATTCCATGAATTAAGAACGCTCAAGGTCATTTCTTTACCTAATTTAGAGAACAAATCGGCTATCACTGCACTTACAAGGTTACTTTCTGATAGCACTATCACTTCAGCATTCTTCGCGGCATAACTATTCCCATTGAAGGAAACTGTTAATCCGCCATTATCCCTAACCAGTTTGAAGGCTTCCACATCTGTAATGCTATCACCTACATACATTACGTCCGCTAAGTTTGCATTCAAACGCTTAACTACATCTCGGATTGCTTCGGCTTTCTGTTCCCCCCCAACGGTCACTACATCAATTAGAAATTTGCTGACAAACATTTTGGGGATTTCGCTCCAGAAAATTTCGTCCAAACGCTGAATGAGTGCTCGGTCGTTCTGTGAGAAATCCTCAACTGTTTTAGCGGATTGGGGAATGTCAATTAACTTCATGGCGGAGATTTCTTGGGCTATTTGTTTTAGTCGGTCTTTTTCTCGTGGTGTGATGGGGCATTTGTCGAGGCTGACTTTTGTGCAGTATGTGTTTTTGTATGGGAATTCGGTTGCTTTGCAGAGAGCCTTGATATAGTGTTCGTAGCTGGTGCTGACAATGAAGGCTTCGGCTATAGATAGCACATGACGTAGAGTGTTTCTACTGTTTGCGATTAAAATAATATTGTTTTCAGAGAACGCATCTATCTGTTTGTCAGTTACATTGTAAGCTTTAAAGAAGGGCAAAATAAGTTTCAAAGTGCTTCCAGCAGAGTAGCCTGGCTTTTGAAGAATATCAGCCAACACATCATCATATTTGCTGATGTTAGCGAATAATACGTCGCCGTTTGGAATAAAATTTGCTGCTAGCTCAAATGCATTGTCGTTTTTTGAGATTGGTCCTTCACAGTCTGATATGAAGATGCGTTTCACGTTTTATGCCTCAACTTCTCCATGTGAGCTACGCTTTTTGCAATGTGTTGTTTTGAGGCGATGTCTGTTCGGTTCCATAGTGCGCCGCCTGTAATTGCTTTGGCTCCTTCTTGGCTGATTTGGCGAGCTTCTTCTATGTTTTTTCCAATTCCTAAGACGCCTATGGCGCGGGATTTTAAGGCGTAGTTTTTGTCGTCTCTAACTTCCATAGAGCCGGGGTAGATTCGGATATTTTTGCCGTATTTTTTGGTTAATGCATAAGCTTTTGAGAGGTCAACTGGCGAATTGATGGCTAACTTGTCCACTTGGTTTGGGTATACATCTGCATGGCCACCGTAGTCTGCTGGAACCTTGTAGGTTAAGACAGAGGCAGCTTTTTCCAATTCGACAGCCGTCAAGTTTCCTTCAATCATTCTGAGGCAAACGTCAACGAAATCGTCTTTGATTAGTGCAAGAAGGTTGATTATTTCGGGGTCTCCTGGGCGACTGTTGTTTTCAAGAACTTTAATGCCTTTGCCTGTATGCATGAACGCCAAGTAAAGGGGTACACCTCTGAGCGCTGAAGTGTCTTTGATTTTTGCGCTCCAACCTTTGAAAATTTTGTTAGCTAACAAAAGCTCCTGTTCACGTTCAGCAACTGTTAGGAGGGGTAATTTGTTATCTACGTCCTTGTATGAGCCCATACCGCCAGTGTTTGGGCCTTTATCATCATCAAAGGCGCGTTTGTAATCCCGCGTGTCTGGCAGGGGAATGAAGTGTTTGCCGTCGCAGAAAGCCATAAAACTTGATTCTTCCCCATCAATCTTTTCTTCGATGATAACTGAGCCGTATTGGAAGTTTGACAAGAAATGTTCAAAAAGTTGTTCTCGGTTGGCAAAGTGGTCTCCCCAGACTCCAACGCCTTTCCCCAAGGCTGGTCTATCGGGTTTTACAACAGCTTGGTTACCTAATTCATCTAACCAACGGTAAACGTCAGTTTTAACGTCTGAGCCTTTATAGTCGGCTGGATTAAAAACTTTGAAACGTGGATTAGCTTCAGGCGCAATCTCATCAAAAAGCACCCGCTGCTCCACCTTGCTAACTTCTATAGCGTATTGTTGTTTTGGACAAATAACAGGTATGCCCGTTCGTTTTTCAACTTGGTCGCGTACGCCTTCAATTATAGGTTTTTCTGATCCGACTAAAGCAAAACTTATCTTGTCCTTATTTGCTTCTGCGAATTTGCAAACTTCGTCTACATCCAAGTTGGGGATAACAACTTGTTTTGTGGCTTTTTCCGCGTTGAAAGGATTTCGTTGTTTGTCAGCGATGTAGAGTTCTACTTGATATTTTTTGCTTTGCAGAAGTGCGTCAACCATGGCGACTTCTCTTGCACCGTAAGAAACTACAAGGACACCTATTTTTTGCATCAGGGATACACCGTTATGCTAAAACAGTAGAATCAAGGCTTAATTTGCTTTGCCACCGATGTTACGGCTGAACTTCTTCTGACTCATAGATTCTTGATTTTTCTTGATACCCAGCTAAGAACCTTTGTTTCATAACGTCAGCCATCTTTTGTGCACAAGGCGTAGGATATTCTCCGTTAATGCAGGCCATGCAAAGTTGATCTTTTGTCTTACCTATAGCGGCTATTAGTGCTTCATGTGATTGATAGCAAACGCCGTCTGCTCCTATGATTTTAGCTATTCCTTCAGCATCATGACGGGAGCCAACGAGTTGACCATAAGTTGACATGTCAATGCCGTAGAAGCATGGACCGATAATTCTTGGAAAAGTTACGAAGACGTAAACTTTTTTTGCGCCTGCTTTCCTCAATTTATCAATTATGACTTTGGTTGTGTCGCCTCTAACTATGCTGTCCTCGGTTATGATTACGCGTTTTCCAGCTACCTTGGAGCCTAAAATGTTAATTTTTTTATCAATAGTTGAAAAACGCTCAACATTTAGAAGAATGAAAGCGCGTTCAGTGACATATCGATGACGCCTTGATGCACGTTCCCATCTTAATCCAGACGCTTCATGGACTCCCATTGCTGAGTCATCGCCGGTTTCAGGTACTGAAAGAATAATGTCGCTTTCTTTTACAACTTGAGGGTTTTCTTTTACGATGTTTCTGCCGAAATCTTCTCGGATTTCGTAAACGTATTTGCTGTTAAATCTTGAATCTGGTCTTGCAAAATAGGCATATTCAAAGGAGCAAAAAGCTGGACGTGGATTTTGGATGAGTTGGATGCGTTTGAACCCGTCTTTTGAAACGGTAACGAGTTCACCTGGGTTTAATTCAAAATCTCTCACAAAACTGTTCATGTCCAAACTTACTGTTTCAGAAGAAAAGGCGTAGGTTTTCCCTGCTGGATCATGTCCTGCGCATAAGGGTTTTATTCCGTGTGGGTCTTTGAAAGCGAAAAAGTCGCCCTCTCCTGTTATGCCTGTTACTGAGAATGCGCCATCTAGGCTTTCCATAACTTCTTTGGCTGCTGAGGGCAAGTCTTTGCCTTGTTTGAGGGCTAAGAGCATTTTGTTGCATACAATATCGGAATCACAGCTGTATGCAAAGTCTGGGAAGTTTTCGAACATTTCTTTTTTCAGAGGCACGGTATTGACGATGTTACCGTTAAATGAGAGAGCAAGTTTTATGCCGTTTATTGAAGCCACAACTGGCTGGGTACCCTGTATTATGGAGACGTCATCGCATTTTCCAGAGGTTGTGTATCTTACGTTGCCGATGCCGATTGATCCGGGCAGACGGCCAAACCATTCTTTTATGGCGTCATTTTTTACTTTAGGAACTAAATCTAAGTTTTTGTATGTGAAAAATTCTTTATCACTATAAGTGAGAAACCCGTGTGATTGATGCCCTCGATGATTTTGAGCGCGTAAACCCCAATAAACATATGGAAAGACAGGTTGATTTTCATAGTTTATTGCGCCAAAGATACCACAGCCCATTTTGGTCCCTTCCCGCGTAATTATGCATGTAGACACAGAAGGGGTTTATCAGCTTTATGTACATATTTTAGCTAAAAGCATGGGTTTTTTGACATAATGGAACCTAAACTAAACGATTCGTTTATGAAGAATTTTGGAAATTGCAACTGTTTTCAATTAAAGTTTAAGCCTAACGATGAGTGATCAATGATTTCTGTTTGTTGACCATCTATCTGATATTTCCGTTATCAAAATTTGTTGTTTGTGTTTTGAGTTGCTTTCTTGATTTAAGGTTTGAATCCTTTGCAGGCTGCGTCGCTACGCGTCTTTATTCGTCTCTACGCGTCACTACGCGTCTTAAAAAGTCACTACGCGGCGAAAAAAGGCATTTGAATCAAACAATTAGTTAAATAGCTAATGATTGGACAAGAAATATTTTAAGGCAAAATTTTGTCCAGCTTGTCTCAAGTTGCTTTTTTGCTTTGGGGTTTGTTTTGTTTGCAGGTTGAGGGTTTTCCCGTTGTTCTGCGTTGTACTGCGTATTTCTGCGTTTATTTGCGTTGATTCGCGTTGTTTTGCGTTTCTAAACGCTCGTGCATGAAGGAATCTGGATGCCACTAATTAAGAAAGTAACTTTTACTACAACCGTCAAAAATGCCAAAAGACGGACTCATTACTATTCTAGGCGATTGCAATTTCTTTTGGAAAAGAAGAAACAAACTCAGTTAGCTATCAATAGAAGTAATGCGAACCAGCACAGTCATTTGTCATCCGTTAAACGGATCCGCTATTTTTTCATATATTCAAGTATGCCAAAGTGGTTACCTTCAGGATCCAACGCCAAAGCCCACCAGCCTAACCCAGGAATCTCCATCTTTGCCTCGACTATTTTGCCGCCAAGCGCCTCTATTTTCTTGCTGTATTCTTCCACTGACTCTACTGAAATATAATTTGTTGGCTTAGCCGCATCAGGCATCGAAGCATCTTTCTTGTCGAAGAGTCCACCGTTAACGCCTGGTCGAATAGGCATCATCGTTTTTTCATCGACAGGAACTGTTCCAATAAGGTAGTAGGTTGTTGGTCCAGGGTACTTATTCATGGTCCATCCAAACAAGTCCATATAGAATTTTTTGATCTTTTCTATGTCGTTGGCTGGAATTTCAAAATGCACAATTGTATGATCCAAAAAAATCACCATTAACCCAATTCGTGGGGTAAAATAAAAACTTGATTGAAGCTACGCTAAACATAAACTTAGATAGAAATTAAAAATTAAAAAAGGAAAAGAATAGATGGCTTATGGTTGCCATTTCTCTATGAGATATTTGGGTATCTCACTGCTATCGCGTGGTCCAACGAGGACTTTCCAGCCGCTGAGTTCTTCGATTTCCCCGCTGATTCTTGATGCTTTGCCTGGGATGATGATTTTGCGGTGTTTTACTTTGCTTTCGATTCCTGAGGCTTTGATTGCGTCTGCGACTCGTTCAGCTGTGAGTTTTCGTCCTGCAACTCCGCTGTCGATTGCTGAGCCTTCTGTTTCAACAACAATTAGGTAGGCATTGAGTTTGTTGCTTTCAATGTCTGAAGCTACGGTGTAGTATGTTAGGGCAAAGTTGGTTGTAAACATTACTGGTGAGTTTTCGTCTGGTGTACCGTACACTTTGAGTCCTGGAGCAACTGCGACTGGTTTGCGTGGGTCAGTGTAAATGTTCTGGCGCAGCACTGTGGTTGGAAGTAATGACCATCCGTCGTTACCATGCATGATAAGAACATCGGCATAGCGTACAATAAGCATTGAAGCTATGTATGCTTCTCTCCATTTGATTAGGTCGTCTGCGGTGTCGCCTTTGTCCATCCAAGCAACCATTGGAACGCCCAATAAGGGTAAGCCTGCTAATTCTTCGCCGCCTTTGGTTGCTGCTCTGCGCAACATTGTAAAGTTGTTTATTGTGTCAGGTAATCCTTCGTTTATGAATGTGCCGGGGTCTAAGACTATGTCTTTTACGCCGTAAGTCATCAAGGTTTTAACAATCGAAACCAGCGTGGTTAGATCGTTTGGTGATGATGCGACTAGTGGGCAATCGTACATCATGGCGAGTTCTGCCATGTCTTTCCAGTTAGTTGAGTTTGCTGCGTAGAGTAGTGGTCGTGCTTTTGGGGCTGCCATTAAGCCTGCTTCAGCTATTGCAGAGTTCATGGTACAAAGTATCATCGGTAACTTTGTGGTTTCTGAAACTTTTTTGACTGTTGCTTTGAATTTCTCTGCGTCTCCGGAAGTGCATCGAACTGCTATCATGTCTAGTTTTAGGGTGTTGCCGATGTATTCGAAAGTAAAGTTATCTGTTTTCTGGACGCGTGAAACGATTTCGCTATCGGACATTTCGTCGGTTACATCAATTGCGATGGCTGTTGGGTTCTTGTATGTGAATTCGTGGCGGTACATGACTAGTTTGCCACCGATTTTCTTTGCTTTGTCTCCAACGCCAACAATGACTTCTTTGACTGCAGGTTTTAGGAGTTCTTTAAGTACAGCGTATGATTTGGCGTTTTCTGGCTTTAGAAGTGGTTTGCAGCTGTCAAGTTCGATTTCGCGGTTGACAATTTTTGTGGCGAATGCCATGCAGTTGTCGACGCCGCATTCTTTGCAGTTAGTTTTTGGCAAACTCTTGTAAACGGTTATAGGGCTAAGTTCTTTTAATCCGCCTTTTTTCTTTTCTGCCATATAAATCATGTCTCCTTAAGCTTTTACCGTGACCCAGTTTGCGTATTTTGATGGGTCTGCTTTTTTAGCGCTCGTCAGATAGTTTGTGACGTCTTTGAGTGTTTTTACTGCTGCTGGGTGCATCATCATGAATAAGTCAACGCCAGCAAGCAATAGTGTTAGTGCAGTGGTTACTTCCCAAAGTGGACCTCTTAGCTCTCGTGGTTCCCATTCAGCTGACATTTTTAGCCATGCTTCACGGGCTGCCCAAGCGTTGGTCGTTCCTGAAGACATCGGTTGTGCCAGTTCAGCGTCGCCCATTAAGCCGCCCATGCGTGCTCGTTCCATGTTTGTAAATGCATAATCTAAACCGTAGCCGAGTGCTGCGGTGGTTAAGTCCATGATAATGTCTTCTTTGCCAACATAGTCGTAGAGGCGTCTATTGAGTTCTCGTGCTAAGTTTAGGTCCATGGGTGTGAATGAAAGGATTGCGTGGCCTGCTTTCTTGATGAATTTTGCACATTTCTCGACGTCCATGTCGCGTGTGACGGAACTAATTAGGAAGCGTTCGCCTGGAAATTGTGCACATACTTCTTCGAAGACGGCTGTGTCTTTAACTGGGTCTCCGCATCCGCCGATGACTAGTGGTACATCTACCGCTTGAAGGACTTTCTCGATTGTTTTGCATGCGTCTTTGGGTGATGCGTCTTTGAGTAGTGGGTCAACACTGATTAAGTGCATAGTAACCATGTCTGCACCGAATTTGTCGACTGCAAGTTTTGCCCAAGCTGCTGGGTCACCGACGACTTCTTTAACGTGCATCTTGACTGCTTTGCTCAGTGGAACTTCCATGTCGAAAACGTCTAAGGTGATTACTGGTTTGTGTGGCATTGGACGTTCAAAAGTGTAGAAAGCGGGAGAAACTTCTCCGCCGATGGTGAGTGATTTTCCGCGTGTGCCACCGTCTTTTCTTGTTGCCCCAAGTGTTACTTCAGCAATTTTGTTTGGGTATGTTTCAATTGGTGGAATGAAAGGCACTTGTAGCATTGAGAGCGGTTTTCCGCCAGCTATTGCGCCTGGAAGCCTAAGTTTTGGCATTATTTGCCCAGCCATTCCAGGTTCAAAGAGTATTTCTAAGTCTTTGACATCCATCTGGAAATCTTCCAGCTCTATTTGCTGGAATTTGGCGAGTGCTTCAAGCAGATCGTCGCTTAGTTTTAGACCTTCATTGTCTTTCTTTTTGTCGTTGTCGTTTTGGGGCGTAGCGATCACCGTTTGTCTTTGTTCTCTTTGTCGTTTTTGACTGTTGTTATGATTACTTTGTTTGCGTAGATTTTTGCGTCTTTAAGAATGATTTTGAATCCGCCGGCCATTATGGGCAGTGTTCCTGCGGTTGCTACTGGCATCATGGTGCCTGCTGCTTCTTCGTTAACTTGGATTGCTTGCGCTTCTGCTTCTGGAGCTGCTTCTGCTTCCCATTTTGCAACTACTGGGTGATTCTTAGCTTTTAGGAAGGCTTTGAGTTCATCGACGTTCTTTGCATCTTCTTCAGTTGCTATTTTGTCAACTACGTTCTGTGGGTATGAAGTCTTTTACTTTTTCTTTAACTTCTTTCGGTACCCAGACAACGCGGTTCCATCCACCGTCTGCTGCAAAGAATTTTTTGCTTCGCATGTATTCGATGGACATTCCGTGGAATCCGTCGATTTGTCGCCCGCCTGCCGCTGAATCTGCAATGGTGCTGAATGGTAAGCCGTTTACTGCTGCACCTTTGAAGCTTCTGTTAACTACCGCTAATCCGTCGACTTCTGGGACATAGAAGGTTACTGCTTCGAAGCATCCGCATGAAGTGTGTGGGTGATCAAATGCTGTGTAGAGCCAAACTTGCTGAACTTCGCCCATTGTGCGTTTCTTGGCAGCTTCGTTAACGCCTGAGAATTCACCTTTTTCTTCGTTAATGATTTCGCCTCTTGGAATTGCGAAGACTGGACCTTTCGGGTCAATGCTTGCTGATGCTTTGCCGTCAAACCAGCTGATTGCGCCGCAGTTGCTGTATCTTTGTGGTGTGATAACGCAGACGTGGCTTGGTGCGAATGATTGACATAGTGCACATCCGTAGAATGTGTCTACTTCTGAGTCTTTGAGACCTCTCGCTTTTGCATCACGTGACTCATATGCTTGTAGTGCTTCGGGATAGAATTCATCTATTTTTGCTGGGTCTGTTACGAAGGTGATTTGTACTTTCTCGATAATTGGAAGTTCACTTTTGAATAAGCGGTAGAGTACTTTGCCGATTGGTTCGAAGCTGTTTAAGCCTTTTTGGAATGATTTTTTGCCGATGCGTATCCAGAGGTCATAACGTTGGTTTAGGTGCATGAAGCCTTCGATATAGTTTAGGTAGCCGTGAATGCGTCTTTCAATGACACCTTCAAGACCTTGGTCGAGTTTTGCGCCTGCAGCTTCAACAAGAATGCCAAATGGGTATGCGCCGCCTTCTTTCATGTCTTTTAGGTCTGGACCGATGATGGTGATTTTTCCATCTTCGATTTCATTCATGGGTTTTACTTTTGCGAGTTCAAACTTTTGTTTGACTGTGGGACCGCCGAGTTCTACTTGCATGTCATTTCTTCGGATACGTTCGCCTTCGAATATTACGCCAACTTCAACAGGTATATCTTTAAACATAGACATTTTTTTTAATTTCCTCCATTAAATTTTGAAGTCATTACTTTAAGGTTTGCAGCCCATTCTTCAAGGGTTGCATTTGGGAAAGACCAGCTTGCGTGGACATGGAATAGGTTGTCAAGGGTCATGGTTTTGAGGTCTGGTGCAAAATGTTTGAGTCCGCAGAGCATCAATGATTCAACATAGTAAGGTAACCCGACAAACATGACTAGGTCTGGGTGTCCTTTGCCGTCTAAGCCTTGCCAGGTTGGATCAACGACTAGCGTTGCCAATTTCCATTGCATTCATGAATGCTGCTGGTTGGTATCCTCGTTTTATGAATTCGCCAACCATGTGGGCTGTTGCGACCACTGGTACTTTGGAGGCGTTAGCGAAGTCAATTATGTATTCGATTAGTTGTTTGCCTTCCATGTACCTTTCAGTGGCGTTGCTTCCCACGATAAGAAGGGGACGTTGGGCTTTTTTGATCATTGCTACTGCTATCTCGGGTTTTTGTATAGGGTTTGCTTTTTTAGTTGATGCTATTTCTGCACATTGCCATGGTTCACAGGACATAGTTTATCTCCTCCAATTACTCCTTCATTTTTCGGACCATTCTTGGAAGCAAGGTTGGGTCCGGAATTATTGTTTCTTTCCAGTCGTGTGCTTCAAGGATCTTTGTGAATTCTTCTTTCATCGTCATTGGGACATCAGCCATTGTTCTCACGAATAGATGCAGATCAGTCTGGCATAACTCCCATGTAGCGTTTGCTTAAGTCAACATAGTGGCTTAGTTTTATGCTGCGTCCTTTCCATGTGTCGTTTGGTCTAATGCAAAGCTTTGCGATTGCAACCATACATTCCTCTTTGGTTTCAGCTGAGTTGAAGAGGTGTTCTGGTGCTGGTCCAACGTTTACTTTGTCGCCTGTGCGTGCATCGATAGACTTCCCAGTTTTCTGGGTCTTCTTCTCTGCCAAGGAGCATACGTCGGTATTTGACGCCGTGTGGACCGACGAGGACTGGTACGCCTAAGCGCCAGAATCCTGCGCCGATTGATGCGGCTTTCTGTGAGTATGCACCCCAAGCTAAGCCGACTGCGCCTAATCGGTTGTGGATGTAATCTGCGATTTCTTCGTAGTTGCCTCTTAGAGGGCGTTTGGCGAAGATGTTTGCTACTTTGATTGCTGCACCTGCGATGTGGCTGTTTGCTACGCATGAGCCGACGTTTAGGACTCCTCCTGCTTCGAATCCGCCTGGGAATTCTTCGTAGAGGGTTTTGCCTTCGCTGTTGCGGTAGCTGCCTGCTGACATTGCTGAGCATCCTGACAGTACAACGATGTATCGTCTGAGTGCGAATTCTCTGCATATGTCGTAGACGTCTTTGCCGCCTTTTGGATAGTTACTGCAGCCAACGACTGCAACGATGCCCGGAATTTCTCCGAGGACGATTGGGCTACCAACGTTGCGGATTTCGACGTCTGAGACTGCACCTCTGCCAACGCGGCATAGGTTGTCTTCGCATTCCATGGATTTTTCGCCTGCTTTAACGATGAGGCTGTGAATCATGATTTTTTGTGGGCATGCTTCTTCGCATCTTCCGCATCCGATACAGGTCTCATATAGGTCGGTTAGTAGGGATATGTCGCCTTTTGCTGCTGCTTTCATGGCTGCTGGAATTGCGTAGTCTTGTGGGCAGTTACGTTGGCAACTCTTGCATTGTGTGCAGGTCTTTGCGATTTGTGTAAGTTCCTCTATGCTTGGAAGAACGTTCTTTCTCTTGCGGATTGGAGCGACTTTTTGTGCTACGCGGACTGCGACTTCGCCGACTTTTTCTGCGTCAAGAATTAGTACGCCTTTGACTTTGCCGCTAACGAGGTCAGCGACAATTTCGTCTGCTGGGTCGTTTGTGCGGTTCTTGAAACCCACACAGTTCTTTTCTGATGCTGCAATGACTGGTGTGTTAACTTTGGCTGCTTCATCAGAGACGTCTGTTCGGATACATTGTTCGTCGAGTACAACTACGTCTGCTAAGCCTGCGCGTATGAACCTTAATTCCCAGCTTATTGGACCGACTATTTTTGCACGGTTGTAGTATCGAGTCGTATCAAGAGCAGTACAGCATAAGCCGACAATCTCAATTTTGTCGTCGACTTTGTTGTCTTTTGCGTAATCGATTATTCCGACTGATGGCATAACGTTGTGGCCGATGCACATGATGACTGGTTTGGTTCGGTCGACGCTTGCGATGCCGAGTTTTACGAGTGGTGCTTCTGGATCAGCTTTTGGGAAGCCTAAGGCAGAGATTTGTGCGATGTCGCCGACTTCCATGCCTACGTGGTCAATCATGCCGACGTGCATTGCTTTGGATTCAAAGTCTAAGTTGTTGCCTTCTTGACCTGTGTGTGCCTACTGCAAGGATTTGGGTGATTTGCTCTTCGGTGTAAGTTAAAATGTCATCTAAGTCGCCGAGTGTTTCAGGCTTTATGCCAGTAACAAGACGGCTGACTGGTGCTTCAACTTTTACGTTTAATCCGCCGACATCTAAGGGGTATCTGCGGCCGTATTTTTCAATTAAGTGAGTGAAGAAGGTGACGTGAGTGGGCTGTGTGGCAGGCTGCTCCAATTGCACAAGCTAACATCACAATACGAGATGATTGGGTTGCGATGTCTAAGCCGCATGCGCCGCGTTTTCCAGCTGTCAAATCGCATTTGCCAAAAGTGCAAAGACAGCAAAGATCACAGTCGGGCATGTAGAAGGGCTTGTACTTGGTGAGAAGCTTCATGTCCCAATCCCGGAGGGCAGTCATGGAGGGCATTGGGGTTGGACCCATGGGCTCAGTATAGTTGTCATTCATAACTTTGCCGATGGATAATTCAAGATTTTTAATGAGACCACTATTGGTCTTCATTTCGTCGATTTTTACATGGACGTTTTTACTTGTCAAATGTGAAACCTCTGTAAAGGTTTACGTCTATGCTGCATTACAATCTTTTTAAACCTTTCCAGATTTCTTAGGCAAAAGTCACGGTGCAGATATAGATATGGAAGGTTTCCGAAAAATTGTGTAAAAAAGCTACATTGTGGACTATAAATAACCCAAGGATTTTAGGATTTTCTTCACTGAAAGATATGCTTTGTTGTCTGTTTGGCAAGTCAAGCAGGGACTTTCCATTCAAAACATACTCATCTAATTGTTCATCTGCCTCAATTTTTCCCAGATACTTGAATTTTAAGTCAGCTTCAGCCTGCTTTCCTAGTTCAGCTGGAAAACGGTAGCCGCCAACTAAGTAGAAGTTTTCGAATTTCATGTCAACTTCTTTAGCTATTTTGTAAGCTCGTCTGACATGATCTTGGGATTTTTTTGAATGATCAAGAATGTCAAATATGTCGTTAACGTTTGAGGTTATTCGTCTGTTTAGGTTTTCAAGTCCCGCAGGAGAATCGACAAGTATGTACTTGTAGTTTTTAGTTAACGATTCCAAAGCACCTTTTAGGGCGGAGTTTGGCATGCAGTAGCAGCCTTCAACCCATTTGGTGCCAACAGCAAAGAAATCAAAATTTTTGCTTTCATACAAGCCCTTTTTCCCAAATGCGGCTTTCAATTCGCTCGGTTGGAGGAACGCCGACTGTGGTACCGCCTTGCTCGATAAATGTGCTTACGATGAAGTTCGGCTATGGTTGATTTTCCAGCTTCTTTGAGGTCTATTCCAAGCATTTCAGCAAGATTCTGGTCTGGATCAGCATCAACCAGCAAGAATCGGTGACTTGATTAGCTTCAATGAAGGCTTTAGCCATTAAGAGCGGTGAAACTGGATTTTCCTGTTCCACCACGACCAATTGTAACAAGAGTTTTCATATAAATAAACCTCAAGGTTTATGCTGTTTTCTTAAGCAAAAGCTCGCATATATTGTCTATGGTTTTAACCGCCGGCGATTTCCTTGTTTTTCAGCGGTGTTTCACCAAGCATATCAGCCTCAATTACTTTCTGGTCAAAAGGCACAAAAGCAAGCACTGATAACCCGTTTTTATCAGCAAAACTTTGAATAGCTTCTTTTTGGGTGTCGTTCATTACTCTGTTTCCGACGAGGTAGAGCTGTTTCATTCCTGCATTTGATGCCATGTCATGGATGTGTTTGGCAATTTCGAGCGATTTCAGATTGGAATCTGCGACTATTAGTAATGCGTCGACTTGTCTTGCGGTTCCTCTGCCGATGTGTTCCACGCCTGCTTCCAAATCTAAAACAACTGCTTCGTTCCGTTCAACCACAAGGTGTCTTAGCAATGCGCGGATGACAGCGTTTGGCGCGCACATGCAGCCTGCACCCATCGCCTGCACCGTACCCATAACAATCAAGTTTACACCCAACGGAGTGGTTACAGAGTATTCTCTAACGATATCATCAACTGTGAAATTCAAATTATAAACTCCTGAGTAGCCAGTGCTTGTTTTAGACTCTACAAGCGGCTTATTCTCTGTAATGGGCACTATTTTGCGAGTTTCCTCAGCCGACAAACCCAATGTCAAACCCAGATTTGGAGAAGAATCTGCATCAATCGCTATAGTTTTTAAACCTCGCTCAGCAAAACCACTTGCTAAACCGCCAGCAATCAGGGTTTTGCCAACGCCGCCTTTACCAGAAACCGCTACCTTCATACAATTCACAACACCAAAATAAATTCAAGTTAAACATTAATTTACGTTTCTTTAAGGAAACAAATTTTGACGAAAATTTTAAAGTCTCTTTATTATTTATGACAATAACATCTAAACAAGCGTAATAACCAAAGCGTATAGCATATAAGGTCTGGAACGAAAAAGAAGTTCGTGTTATCTTAATTCGTCCTAATTCTGAATGAATTTAAAACGCTGAAAATAATTTGCTTTTATAATAATGTTAGTTTAGCGGTCTTTGTATAATAAACAAAAGAGTTAGCAATCACCTTTGGTCAAATTACTTACGTATAAGACGGATTTTTATCTGATCATTAAATAACAGTCCAAAAACAAAAAACCATGTCAATGCTAAAGCTACGTACATTGGCGGTATTGGTGCCAGTCCAGGTATTCCAGTAATTGAGATAATCGATGAAATTATGATGTCTGCAATTATTGCAATTAAAAGCGGTCGGCTTGGTTTTGACTTCCAGAAATTGCCTCTTTCCCGAACGACAAAAATAGTGAATAATCCGCCGAATAGCAATATGTCAAAAGAGAAAGTATTCAATGCTGCATTATTTGATAGCCCCAAGTAGTTAAGGCCTAAATAAAGCAGCCCCAGAGACTCAAGGACACTTGCAACTCCTAGTATTGCTGCACCTTTAACAAGTGGAGTAATATTCCATGTTTCAGGTTTTTCTGATGGACGTACATTATCTGTTGAAAGCGAGATTGTGACAAAGTCAACCAAAAAAAGCAATAGAACCACTTGGAAGGCACCTACAACGAACAATCCGGTCAGAAGAAATGCAAGGATAACAAACAAGACTACCTGAAAAGTTTTCACAATTTTATTAAAAATCCAAGTCAATATCCGCTGATAAATCATTCTGCCGGTAGAACTAAATTTACAACGTTGGATAAGCCTTCTTCAGTTAAAACGACACTGGCTGAACCCTTTGCTACATCGGTAGCATTACTCACAGCTATTCCAACCTCAGCCTGCTTTAAAGCGGCAGCATCGTTTATTCCGTCGCCAGTCATTCCAACAACATGCTTTTCTGCCTGCAACCCCTTAACAATACGATACTTACCCTCCGGATAAATTTCAGCAAAACCGTCGCTTTTATCAACGACTTCAGCTGAAACCATGGCATCCTGTCTTACTGTATTCTCAACATCTGCCATGCGGGTAACATTATCGCCTAAACCCACTTCTTGCGATATTTGTTTTGCAATAGGCAACGAATCACCAGTTAGCATTTTAACCGAAATTCCAAGAGACCGAAGCTTAGCAATCAGTTTTGCAGAGTCCTTCCGAGGTTTATCATAAAGCCCCACTAAACCAACTATCTCCATTATGGAAGCTTCTTTTCCAATCCCTACAGCCATAACCCGATAGCCTTTATTAGCCAAAAATCCCATTTTCTGCTCAATGTTTGATTTTTCGTCTTTTTTGGTGCAGCAACCTTGCATCACTGCCGACACTGCACCTTTGCTCACCCTAAATACTTCACCTTTCTTCTCAACTATCGCTTCCGTTTTACGCGAGGAAGGATCAAAGGGAATAAATTTCCTCTGTATATAATCGTCTAACTTAATTTTCTTGTCTTCAAGAGCAGTAAAGAATGCTAGATCAATTGGATCCTGATTCGCTTTTTGGGAAGCTAAAGCGCCAAAAATGAGCACATCATCTTTCGTAAAGTGGTTCATCTCCGCGATATCTGATATTGACAACTTGTTTTCAGTAATAGTTCCAGTTTTATCAGCGCAAAGCACATCCATAAGCGCAGCATCTTCAGACGCACTAAGCCTAGTAACTAAAACGCCCTTTCGTGCAAGTTCAAATGAACCCAAAGCCATAGTAATTGTAAACATGGTTGGCAAAGCTACTGGAATTGCAGAAACAAGTAAAACCAGCGCTAGGGACACTACATCTAAGAGGTTTGCTCCTCGAACCCAAGAAACAACAGCGGTAACAACAAGCAAGGAAACAACCAAAACAAGAAGCCACTTCATGAGGCTGGAAATAACCTCCTCCATATGTAGCTTAGGCTTGGCCAACTGAACTAGCTGGGTTGTCTTACCAAAATACGTGTGAACGCCCGTGGCAGTAACAACACCTGTAACCTCGCCCTTCCTAACGAGCGACCCGGAGTAAACAACATCACCAGTCTTTTTGTCGATAGGCAGTGATTCACCAGTTATGGCTGACTGATCAACTGTTGCTTCAGCATCAACTATCTTGAAGTCAGCAGGAATAAAATCCCCTGATCTGACTCTGATTACGTCGCCTGGCACAACTACCGCTGCATTTAATGTCTGCCAAATGCCATTCCGTAAGACACGAACCTTCAGCTGCAATTTCTGCTTGAGGACTCCAACAGCTCGTGTAGCTTGCCGCTCTTGGATGAAGCCCAAAATAGCGTTTACAAGCAGCAAAGCAGCTATTATGTAGAGATCCAAATAGTTGCCTAAAACAAAGGACAAAACAATGGCAACTTCAAGCATCCAGGCCGTTAAACCCCAGAACTTCTTTGCGAAAGCCAAAACAGGGTTTGGTTGTTTCTCCGCTACCTCATTGCGTCCATAACGTCTTTGCCTTTCTTCAACTTGATCAGACGTCAAGCCTTTTGCAACATCAACAGTTAAAGCGTCAACTACTTGCTTCTCTGAACTTTCGGCGTCTGAGCCTATAACAGGCAATTTCTCAATCTACCCAGTCAAAGCTTAAATAAATAAACGAACTTCCGATCGGTTTCATACTCTATTGGTGACCGGTCGGCTTGCAAATTAGCTCATAATGAAAGGGTCCAGCATCCATCTGTCTTATAACAGTAAAGCCGTTCTCTGAAAGAACTTGTCTTGCCTCATCTTCAGAGAGACGTTCTTTTAATGGCGGTCCATGTTCTGTTTTTATCTTCTTCCAGTCAACATCAATAATATATGCCGTTGGTTTAGATATACGCTTAACCTCTTGAAAGAAAGCCTTCCTATCTTCGACTTCATGAAGAACATTGGCAAAGAGGACAATATCAACAGAACCTTTAGGAATCCCCGTGTGGGAGACATCGCTATTTATGATTTCAATAATTTTAGAGTCGACACCATACCTTGCAATGTTTTCTTTCAAGGCATTCAACATAGAAACGTTGCTGTCAACGGCATATACGAGACCTTGTTCGCCGGTTGCCATAGCCATTGGTATTGTGAAAAAACCAGGTCCAGAGCCCAGATCAACCATCGTCATTCCCTTGACAACTCCGACGTTTTTTAAGATCGTTTCTGGATTGTGCCATTGTTTTCTTTCTTCTGACATAAAGAACTTGACTCGGTCGCCATGATCTTCCATTTTTTATTCCTCGAATTATTGCTTGTTAGAATAACAGGTTACCCCATACCATACGCAAATAAAAGCCTTGGGTTAAAGTCCCTATGGACTAAGTCACAGCTTTTAGCTAACTATATGTTGGATTTAAATTGATTATTTTCTGAATTTCTTCTGGCTCTTTTGTGCTGTAATATCGCTAAAGGTTACCTTTGACCTGCTGTTTAGGTATGTTTCAAATAGGTTAGCTAAAACAAGTTTAACTCGTTCGGCGTTAATACAGTATTGAATTAGCTTCCCTAAGGTAGGCGGTTCTCTGAGGTAAATATTGTAAGCGCGCGCTGTCCGCGGCGTATTGCTAACCCCCACTTCAATGAATCAATGACTGAGTTTCCCCAAAACCTTGCCAAGCTTCCGTGAAGCCGATAGCATCTTCCAAAAAAATATCGGTAAATGGTTTACTCACCCGAAAAAGACACTACACATAAATGCCAGTTTACGCAAGAAATAATTGTTTTAGGCAGTGTTAGTTAGGAGGTGATTTTGCTTGTTATATGCACTGAGTTCTTGGCTTGGTCAAGCATAGCTTGAATCTTTCTTAATCGAATTTGATCTAAATCATTCGCTTCAGCCATAATTTATCGCCAACGTGTGCGGAATCATGCTTGTTTCTTTGCAGCCTCTCTTAGTTTCCAAACATTACAGTGCGGGGCATGGTCACACATTTCTTCAGGTATACCTCTTGGGCATTCAAATTTTTTCTCCATAATTATACTTCCATATATCGTATATGCCAATAGATTGCAAACCCAACCAAATATATCTTACGGTATTGACAATACTATACAATACCATTTATATGCGAGATATTACATCACTCATTCATGGAAAGCATAAATCAGCTGACAAAGAAAGGCGCATCGTGCACCGATTTACTCACTTGCCTATACAATCTAAAACCAGCAGACATCCAAGTGTTCCAGGCTGTTGCAAAAAATGAAGGCACCTCACTCGACCAGATCGCAAAATTGCTGCAAAAGGATCGCAGCTCCGTGCATCGCTGTCTCGCAAAACTAGTAAGTCTAGATCTTGTTAATAAACAAACGATGACTCTAAAGGGCGGGGGATATTACCATGCTTATTCCATACAAAACCCTGCTACAATTAAAGAGCATGCCAAAGAAAAAGTGAGAGAGATTACTGCGAGCCTTAACAGACTGATCGATAGGTTTGAATCAGACTTTCAAAACCATATGAATCAAGGTGATGAAAATGGATTGTGAACGATGCAATGCACCATTACGAGACGAGGAAGCCTATGACCTACACGGGAAAGTCCTATGTGAGGACTGTTATATGTATGAGACTAATCCACCTAAGGCTTGTGACCCCATGGCTGTGTCATCAGCCTTGTCTGTGCGAAAACAATTAGGCCAATCAGGCAGTTCAGGCTTAACTGAGTTACAGCAAAAAATCTACAACACTATAGAGAAATATGGCAAAATCACAAAAGAAGATTTGGTCAAGACCCTAAATGTCAAACCAGAGCAGTTAGAGCAAGAGTTTGCTTTCTTTAGGCATTGCGAACTACTTCGTGCTTTTAGAGAAGATGGCAAAATTTACTTTACGAAATGGGAAACAAAAAGCGCTTGAAATTTTAACCCTTAGAAAAAAGTTGCCACATTATCTAAGCGTGCAACCAAGATGATCTAATGCGTTAACTGCAATTCTGAAATTCTTTTTTGCACGATGTCCGTCAACTTTTCTCGGAGATTTTCTTCTGGAATTTTCTTGTCTAATTTGTCAATTATTCGGGCGAGTTCCTCATCGCCGATTGTAGTTCTTAACCACTTCTGGAAGTCACCGCGGTCAAAGTGGAATTTGATCGATTGTACATCAACGCTTCCCATGTCTCTTAAGAATGAGCAAAGGGACATTGCTGTTTCACCGGTATAATGGCCATCTGGCATAAAGAAGTGGAAGCCCTGATCATAGGGAACTAGATTGAGAATTTTCTGGGCCGCTTCGCATTAGCAACTATTCTGAGGTTAGACCAAAATGACCTAATCAAACGAAGATTAGAGCAGTTTACCTATACGCCTTGAGTCATCTTTAATGACTTGCAACTGTTCGGCAGTAGGTTTTCCCCTAACATCACCCAATCTGCCTAGTGTGCTGTGCTCAATTGAGCCATGAAATTCGCTTAAGAACGTACCATTCATCGATAACATTGAAGCCTATGTGCTCAAAGTATTGTCGTATATCTTTGCCAACTGGGGTTGCCTCGTCTATTCCTGTATGTGGTCCAGAGTAAGTAACAAAAACTATCGCGTTTTTGCCTGGAACTTTTGGAGCTGAAGGCTTGATTTTACCATTTTGACGATATTCAGCGAATTTTTTCTTTAGAAAGTTTGTCATCGGTTCAGGAGGATGCCAAGAGTACGATGGACAACCTACGCAGACTAAATCATAGTCAAAATAATCAAGCGCTTCTGCTTCCTCAGGCTTCTTAATGGTTACTTTGAATGTCAGCTTCTTCTAAGCCCTTGTTTGATTGCATTAGCGACTTTTTCGGTGTTACCAGTTTTAGACCAGTAGATTATCAGTGCAGTTTTCATTTTTAGCTCCTTAACGCTCTATTCTGTTTTTCCTTCAAATTCAACCTTTACGGGGGTTGGTTCTTTAAAGATAAACAGCACAGGGCAATTTGCTTCGGTTCTTCTCCAAGCAGCCTCTAGTAGTTCTTTCCTTGCATCAGAGGAAGCATTGACTTTCATAGTAACACCACTTATAATCGGTGAATCCGGCGATTTGTCAGCTTCAGCAGTTACTTCAACCATCTTGAGTTTAATGTTGCTTTTCTTGCAAACGTCAGCAAAGATTGTTACGCCGCAGTCAGCTAACGCCATCAAGCTAAGTTCAAGTGCTGTTGGACCGCAATCTGTTCCGCCTGCAGCAGTGGAGAGGTCACATTCTACGCTGTGGTTTCTTTGATTATCAACCTTTGAACGTACGTTTTCAACCCATGTTGCTTTTGCTTTTATTTTTGGCAATTTTTTCACCTATTAATTCTTCAATATTTTAGTTTAATTTAATGTTCGTGTTCGTGGTGATGGGCGTGTTCGCATCCACCTGCAAGTTCTTTGAGTTTGCCTTCTTTGAAAGATTCAATGTTGCCTTTGACTGTGTTTGCAGTTGCTTCCAAAACTGTTATGCCTGCATCTTGGAAAGTGTTCAGTGCTCCTGGACCCATTGAATAGGCTATTACAACATCTGGTTTCAGTGCAAGGAAGCTTTCATGTGAGTGCCCTGGGGCGCCTCCCATATGTTCGCTTCTGTTTGGTTCAGTTTTGACTTTTGGGGTTTTTTGGTTCTCGTCAAGTTCTACTATGGCGAAGTAGGGTGCTCTTCCAAAGTGGTGTGCTACTTGAGCGTCTAATCCAGTTTCGTCTTCAACTGGCATCATTATTCTTTTTGTCATTTTGATAACCCTTTGTTTTGATTATAATATAGTTTAATAGATAAACAATATTAATAGGTTATGTTTAGAAAGTAAACGGGTGAATGACTTATGGATGAGGTTGACAAGAAAATAATAGCCCAACTTCAAGCAGACGGAGAACATCTCTTGAGGAACTTATCCAAAATACACGGGTTTCACAAGTATGGGAACAAAGAAAAGGCTAGAAAAACTGTTGAAAAACGGAACAATCAAAATATCAGCTCTGATCAACCCAAGCGCGCTCGGGCTTCATCCAGCAATCGTAATGCTGGAAATGGAGAGCGCAGAAGCAATGCAAGAACGTCCTTGAACCGTTTCGAGGAGTGCCCCAGAATAGTTCAGATTTTTAAAACGATCGGCGGCTACAACCTTATGGCACTTGTAGTTGCAGAAACCATAGAAACACTTGAAAGCATTTCGATGGAAAAATGCTCTCTAAGATGCAGCAAAGGAATCCGAAGATCAGAATTCTACCCCGTAAGCGAAACTTATTTTTCACCTTTCCTTCAAATAAGAGAAAACTTGGCAACAAAAGAAAAAAAGGTTTCACCGTGCAATGTTGAATTGTGACCCATGCATACGATACGAAACCCAAAAATGCGTTGGCTGCCCAACCACAGAAAATTACCGAGGAACTTTATAGTTGGGTTAGAATTTGGCAACAGAAACTGTAGACTTGAAAGAAGCATCAAAGATAGAAATCGTATCCTTAATGGACAACAATGTAGATTTTCTTTCAAGCAATAGTAGAAAAGAAGTGAAATCGCTGTGGCATTGGACTAAAGAGCAATTTGGAACTGAGCGGACTCAAGTACATACAGAGTTGCCGTTTGCAGAGCATGGTTTTTCTGTGCTCGTTCGTATTTTTACTGATCAAAAGTGTTGGACACATTCTTTTTGATACAGGTGTTAGTCCTAACGGAGTAATCGTGAATGCTAAACGAATGGGCATTGACTTAAGCGAAGTCTCTTATGTTGTTCTTTCCCATGGCCATTATGACCATTTTGGCGGATTACAAGCAATAGTTAAAACTGTTAACAAAATCGATTTACCAATAATAACACACGAAGACATGGTTAAACGTAGAGGAAACGCCAGATCTAACGGAAATATAAGAGAGTACCCACTTTTCCCTAGTCTGAAACAGCTAACTCCAGCAAAAATCGTTAACACAAAAAAGCCGTATTTAATTGCCAATGATTTGGCTTGCATCACCGGAGAAATTCCAAGAGAAACAACTTTTGAAAAGGGGTTAAAGCAAAATAAAATTTACGATGAAAAACTCTTGGAAAACCGACCTTTTAGTCCTAGATGACCGTGCCTTAGTCATAAATATCAAAGAGAAAGGCTTAGTTATCATTTCTGGGTGTGCACACGCTGGCATTATAAACACTATACGATATTCTCAACAGATTACCGGATTAACAAAAGTTTACGCGATATTGGGCGGCTTTCATTTAGCTGGAAAAGAATTTGAGAAGAGAATCGAACCTACTATAGAAGAGCTAAAAGAAATTAACCCTGAATTAATCGTCCCCTCACATTGCACGGGATGGCGAGCATTAATTTCATATAGCTCAAGCGTTCCCAAACGCCTTTGTCTACAATAGCGTTGGAAATATTTACCAATTCGAATGACAACGTTATCTGAAAAATGAACTTGAGCTTAGATAATCGCCTACAAAAATCAAGCGAAGAAAAGCAATATGAGCCAAGAAAAAAACAAAAAAATCACCCTCAACATCGGCGGAATGAGCTGCATAAACTGCTCACTCACCATAGAGAAAGCACTCTCTAAACTAAATGGCGTAACTCACGCCACCGTCAACTTCGCCGCCGAAAAAGCAATCATAGAATACAACCCAGACATCGTCGATCAAAAAACCATAGAAAACACAATCACTGAAGCAGGATACCAAGTTATTCATGAGAAAATCGTGCTTCAAGTAGGCGGAATGAGTTGCGTTAACTGCGCCCAAAGCATAGAAAAAGCATTAAACAACAAAGAAGGTGTCTACAACGCAACCGTCAACTTTGCAACGGAAAAAGTCTCAGTTGAATACAACCCAGAGCAAATAAGCCTGCGCTGGAATCAAAAAAACTATACAAGACGTCGGATACCAAGTCATTGAACCAGAAAAAACCGTGCAGGATTCTGAAGGCAAAGAGCGTCAACGCCACATTCAACGGCTAAAAATCCTTTTGGCAGCAAGCGTTGCATTGACTATCCCCATCATCCTCTTAATGTGGTTTCCCCGTTTTGCCTATGCAACAAAACAACATTCTTATGTTTATTTTGGCAACTCCCGTGCAATTCATTGTCGGATGGACCTTTTACGTTGGCGCATACAAGGGCTTGAGAAACAAAACCGCCAACATGGATACCTTAATTGCAATGGGAACATCCACCGCTTGGCTCTACAGCACCGCAGTTACCTTCGCACCAAACCTGTTCCCAGGCGCCGGAGTTTTCTTTGATACAGCCACAATGATCATGAGCTTCATTTTGCTTGGAAAACTCTTAGATGCCATTGCAAAAGGCAGAACATCCGAAGCGATAAGAAAAATCATGGGTCTGCAAGCAAAAACCGCCAGAATAATTAGAAATGGCGAAGAACAGGAAATTCCAATTGAAGATGTCCAAGTAGGAGACATTGTGGTTGTCAGACCAGGAGAAAAAATTCCTGTTGACGGCATTGTTACAGAAGGATATTCAGCAGTAGATGAGAAAGTTATCACGGGCGAAAGCATACCAATTGAAAAGAAAATCGGAGACCAAGTTGTTGGCGCAACCATGAATAAAACGGGAATGCTGAAATTCAAAGCTACCAAAGTCGGCAAAGACACAGTTCTTGCCCAAATCATAAGTATGGTTGAAGATGCTTTAAGTTCCAAAGCACCTATTCAAAGATTAGCGGATATCGCGTCAAGTTATTTTGTTCCAGCCATCATAATAACCGCCACACTCTCAGCGCTGGCATGGTATTTTATAGCTGGCGCGACCTTCATTTTTGCCCTTACAGTTTTCATAGCTGTGTTAATTGTCGCTTGTCCCTGCGCTCTTGGACTTGCTACCCCCACAGCCATTATGGTTGGGGTTGGGAAAGGAGCCGAAAACGGAATCTTAATCAAAAATGGCGAAACACTGGAAGCGGCGTATAAGCTTCAAACGGTAGTTTTTGATAAAACAGGAACACTAACAAAAGGCGAGCCTGAAGTTACAGATATTATCCCAACAGAAGCGTTCAAGGAAGACCAACTTTTACAGCTAGCCAGCATCGCAGAGAAAAACTCAGAACACCCACTTGGAGAAGCCATAGTAAAAAAAGCAAAAGAGAAAGGTCTCCAAATTGATGACCCTGACATTTTCAACGCCCTCCCAGGATATGGAGTGGAAGTAGAGCATAAAGGCGCTAAAATATTGTTAGGCAACCGCAGACTCATGGAAGCAAACAACCTGGACATTGGCGCTGTTTGAAGCTAAAATGAAGGAGCTTGAGGAAGAAGGAAAAACCGCGATGCTCCTTGCAGTTGAAACACAGCTTGCAGGATTGATAGCTGTAGCTGACACCTTAAAGGAATATTCTGCTGATGCCGTAAAAACTACTTCAGCAAATGGGTTTGGAAGTCATAATGATTACAGGCGATAATCAGAGAACAGCCAACGCTATAGCAAGACAATTGGGTCTTAATGGCGTGTTCTCCGAGGTTCTTCCTAGCGAGAAAAGCATCGAGATAAAGCGGCTGCAATCCGAAGGCAAAGTTGTTGCTATGGTTGGAGACGGAATAAACGATGCACCAGCTTTGGCCCAAGCAAACATTGGGATTGCTGTGGGCAGTGGAACAGACGTAGCTATTGAAACAGGAGACATAGTGTTAATAAAGAATGATTTGCGAGATGTAGTTGTAGCGATTCAGTTGAGCCGCGCCACAATGAAGAAAATCCGGCAGAACCTATTCTGGGCATTCTTCTACAACATCGTGCTTATTCCGTTGGCGGCAGGCGTATTCTATCCAATTATTCATGTGCTATTTAATCCCGTATACGCGGCAGCGGCCATGGCAAGCAGTTCAGTAACCGTGGTTACCAACGCTTCACTCCTCAGAAGATTTAAACCAAAAATCTAGTCACAAAACAAAAGCAATAGACTGTGGAGGTGAAAAAGAGTATGGCTAAAGATTTAGTATGCAACATGGAAGTTGATGAGAAAACTGCAAAATACAAAACAATCTACCAAGGCAAATACTACTACTTCTGCGCACCAGGATGCAAAAAATCCTTCGAAGCAAACCCCCAAAAATACATCAGTGGCAACTCGTCAGGTCATGAGTTGCAGTTGCGGTCACGACCACTGCTAAACCGTTAAGGTTTAGCCTTTAACGTTCTTCTTTTGTTTATTCTATTTTCACTCAATAAAAGGTTAAGGCTTCGTTGCCTCAATCTTGACGCTCTCAAGCGCTAATCCATTGTATTGAGTTTTGCTTATTTCTTTGTCTTCGTCCGTTATGTTTATCTTAAAGCCTGCTTGCCGAATTTTTTCTAAATAGTCATCTTTTTGTAAAGCACCAGAAACGCAACCGGAAAGCAAATCTTCATCATTAAGCTGCTCATCAGTAAGCTTCCCAAGAAGAACAATGTCTGAAACGTACATTTTGCCGCCTATTTTAAGAACTCGATAAGCTTCCTTAAGCACTTTTAATTTATCAGGTGCTAGATTGATTACGCAATTGCTAATTATAACGTTAATGGAGTTATCATCAAGGGGCATTTTCTCAATATCGCCTAACCTAAATTCAACGTTTGAGTAGCCATGCTCTCTTGCCAAGATTTCTAGCTTTATTGATCATTTCTTCCGTCATATCTAAGCCGATGACTTTCCCTGTTTTGCCGACTTTTTTTGAAGCCAAAAAGCAGTCAAAGCCTGCACCGCTTCCCAGATCAAGTACAGTATCGCCTTCTTTGATGCTGCTAAAAGCAGTCGGGTTGCCACAGCCTAAGCCAAGGTTAGCCTCTGGAACAGTGTTCATTTCTTCTTCAGAGTATCCAACACTTTTAGATAACTTCTTAATAGTTTGTTCATTTAGGGTTCCACAGCCGCATTGACAGCAGCCGGAATTGCTCTTGGTGGCTATTTTGGAATATGCTTTCCGAACGACTTTTTTAACTTCTTTTTCTCTCAAAATATTCATCTCTTAAGGACACGTTACATTTTCAAATACTTCTTTTGTTAAGGCATTAACAAGACCAGATTCCAACGCATCGACCACGTTATATATTTTGGCGTCGACTATTGAATACAACCGTTTAGTCCCGTCTTTTCGACACCTAACTATCCCGACATCCTTCAGTATTTTTAGGTGACGTGAAACAAGCGGTTGAATAAGGTTAAGATGAGGGACTATCTCGCAGACGCATTTTTCTCCGTCCCTCAAATACGATATGATTTCTAGTCTTATGGGATCGGCAAGAGCATGGAATACTGCCGATTTAAATCGATAATTGTTTTCTGGATTATTGGACATACTTGTTATATGTCATAGATAACAATATTTAAAAGTTGCTATATTGTAGTGACCAATGGAAGTTATGATAATGGCT
Source organism: Candidatus Bathyarchaeota archaeon (assembly GCA_963798135.1). Lineage (GTDB taxonomy): Archaea > Thermoproteota > Bathyarchaeia > Bathyarchaeales > Bathycorpusculaceae > Bathycorpusculum. The sequence goes on from CAWCSI010000002.1 coordinate 535,154, forward strand.
GAAGAAACTTGGCACGGAATTCCCCGAAGCAAGATACCATGGTATCCCACAATAGATTATGAAAAATGCGTCAACTGCGGAAAATGCGTAGACTATTGCAAACTCGGAACCTATGAATTTGAAGAAAAAGATGGAAAAAAGAGATCCGTGGTGAAGAACCCAAATAATTGTGTCGTACTATGCACGGGTTGCGATGAAATATGTCCTGCTCGTGCCATAAAACATCCATCAAAAAAAGAAACCCGCGAAACAATTAAAAACCTAAGGAAAACACATCTTTTGCGAGTTCAGTCAAGAGGAAAAAGCTCTGCTGGCGAAAGTTAAATTTTGTCAGGCGTGGTGAGATTTTCGGTGGATGACGGCAATATTAGAATCAGAAATTGGGAAGAATTCAAACGTTTAGTTAACGAGAAGAAGCCAGGTTCAATAACTTTCATTCTTAGAGCAAAACGGGCTCTCAACTAACAAGGAGCTTTCATCCCTTAGAATTATAATGCTGCACGACAGGCGCTATTACATGTTCTTTGATTTTGCAAAAGGTGACGTTCTAAAAGAAACGGGCATACCATTGCATGCAGATAAGAAAGGTATTCTAAACCTAGATGAGGATGAGGTCAAGGCATTTCTTAAAAAACAGTTCGCAAACTTGGAAGTCTATTCTTTCTGGACAACGTAGACATAGGACAGTCTGATTGTCTGAAAGAACATTTCAAGAGGGTCCCAGAAATATGATACCATGGTACCCAACTATTAATTAAGGAAAATGTGTCTCCTGTGGAAAATGCTTTATGGTGTCTATGGCTTTGACGATAAAAAAGAAAAAAGGGTGCCGCTTCTAAAAAATCCTGATAATTGCATATTATACTTTAATGGTTGTGATTTCACCTGTTCATCAGGCGCTATTTGTTATCCTTCGAAGCTGGAGACCGGTAAAATTATTAGCAAACTAAGAAGAAAGGTTGAATGAGAAGTAGCTTTGTTTTTTCTTAATTCTTTGGTTAAGAGGGTATAAACGTTTTTTTCCCCTGAAAGCTGCTTGATTCCTAACTTCATAGCAATATTTAAATATTGTTACATTTTGTAATAGAGTTTAACAAGTAGGTGAAAAAGCATGTCTGAAGAATCTTATGAGGGCATTCCTCGAGAAAAAATACCTTGGAACCCAAAAATAGACTATGACAAATGCATAACTTGCGGAAAATGCGTTGACTATTGCCATGTGGGCGCCTTCAAGTTTGAAGAAAAAGATGGCCAAAAAAGAACCGTAGTAAACCCAAACAAATGCATTGTATTCTGCAGAGGTTGTGAGGACATCTGCCCTGTTGGCGCCATTACGCATCCATCAGAAGAGGAAACCCAAAAGAAAATCGATGAACTAAAAACTAAAGCCTAATGCCAAGCATGCGCTTGATGCTACATGTCTTTGCAATAAATCCCTTTTATTGAAGATAATTTCGACCATCAATTTAAAATCCCTGAAGTGAGAAGATGGAAAAAGAAACAAAAGAGTTTCCCGAAACAAATTTAGAAACTGGATTAAATAATCAAGAAGTCCAAGAAAGGCTAGCAACCTATGGGTACAATGAGGTTCCTGAGAAAAAAGTGAGCTTTCTTTCAAGGCTGGGAAAACGTTTCTGGGGTATTGTACCTTGGATGCTTGAAGCCACAGCTATCGTCACTTTGATACTAGGCAAGTATCCACAGGCACTTGTCATAATCTTTCTACTCTTCTTCAACGCAGGAATGTCTCTGTGGCGTGAAGGCAGAGCAAAAGCAGCTATGGCTAAGCTAAAGCAAAGACTAAGAATCCAAAGCCGAGTAAAAAGAGATGGAAAATGGTTAACCCTCCCAGCTAGAGAACTTGTTCCAGGAGACCTCGTAAGAGTAAGAATCGGCGACCTCTTGCCAGCCGACATAAAGATCATTGATGGATCTCTTGGTTTAGACCAATCGGTGCTAACTGGCGAATCAGGAATTGTGGATAAGTTACCCACAGAAATAGCATATTCAGGATCAGCCGTAAAACGTGGCGAAGCCACAGGACTGGTAGACGCTACAGGAACAAAAACCTATTTTGGAAAAACCATTTCCCTGCTTGAACTTGCCAAACCCAAACTGCACATGGAAGAAGTCACAGTAAAGGTTGCACGCCAACTCGCCATAATAGTTCTTGCATCGCTCCTAATCGTTTTTGTATACGCTATATTGACAGGGTTTGACCTTGCAGTGTTGTTGCCGCTTGCCGGCGTGTTGCTCATAGCTTCCGTTCCAGTTGCGATGCCTACAATGTTTACCATAAACATGGCGTTAGGCTCGGCGGTGCTTGCAAAACAAGGTGTCCTAGTGACAAGGCTCAGCGCAAGCGAAGATGCCGCCACCATGGATGTGCTATGTGCAGATAAAACTGGCACAATTACAATGAATAAACTCTTCGTAGAAGAGGAAGTGCCGCTTAACGGATTTAGTGAAAACGACGTTTTACTATACGGAGCACTTGCGTCAAAAGAAGCCAACCAAGACCCAATCGACATAGCATTCTTAACTGCCGCAGCACAAGCTCACATTCCATTTGATGCTTATTCACAGACAGAATTTGTGCCCTTTGACCCCAAAACCAGAATGACCGAAGCCACAATCAGCAAAGATGGACGAAAAATTCTTCGTTGGAAAAGGCTCATTTGACACAATATGCGCTGCATGCAACGTTACAGAAGAAAAAGCAAAAGACATGCTCAAGCTTGCTGAGACACTTTCTGAAAAAGGACTAAGAGTAATAGCTGTTGCCAAAGGAGCAGACCGAAGTAAGCTGGAGTTTGTTGGTCTTGCAGGGATAGCTGACAGAATAAGAGAGGATTCAACTCGAGATACTGGATCAGATTAGGGAATTAGGCGTAGAAGTGAAGATGCTTACGGGTGATGCATTGCCGATTGCCAAAAACATTGCCCAACAAATAGGATTAGGCAAAAACGTCACAACCATGTCAAAGATTCAGGAGGCTGAAACCAAAGCAACGCCTATCGACTCAGTAATCGAAGACAGCCATGGCATCGCCCAAATTTACCCTGAAGACAAATTCAGTATAGTCAAGACTTTACAACGCATTGGGCATGTGGTCGGAATGACAGGTGATGGAGTTAACGATGCTCCAGCTTTGGGACAGGCGGAAGTTGGCATCGCAGTAAAGAATGCAACAGACATCGCCAAAGATTCTGCGAGTGCAGTTCTAACTGTTGAAGGTCTTGGCGGCATAATATCCATGATCAAAACGTCAAGGACGATTTATCAGAGAATCTATAGCTGGGCATTGATGATGGTTGCCCGTAAAATACACATTGCTGGTTTCATCGTTGTCATGCTTTTCCTTACGCACTCGTTAATGCTATCAATTACGGGTACAGTGCTGCTGCTTTTCTTGGGTGACTTTGTCTCAATGTCCATATCAACCGATAATGTTCGCTCTTCACTAAAACCTGACACTTTTGATATGCGCCGATTGTTTGGAGTAAGCGGTTCCTTGGGCATTTTAATGATTATTGAAAGCGCAATCTTTGCTGTGCCCGCCTTATCATACTTTGGGCTGACTTGGCAACGTGGAAAAAATATACACTTTCGGCTTTGCATATCTGAATCTTGCAGGAGTGTTCACTCTTATGATTGTACGTGAGCGGAATCACTTCTGGAAGTCAAGACCAAGTAGATTCTTGAGCATTACAGTTTTAGCTGAAATCCTATTCGTGATTGCAATCTCTATCTTCGGTATCTTAGAGCTTGCACCACTTGGCTATATACCTGTACTTGCAATCCTCGGATATGCGTTGCTAACGACCTTTGTGATCAACGATCCAATCAAAGTATACCTAATACGCAAATTTAAGACAACTCATGGGTAACATTTGAATCAATTCAAGAGTCAAACTTTTATCTAACTTAGGGAAACCTTTCTGAAGTACGGAGAAGCAGAACAAGAAAAACTTCAGGTTTTCCGTCGTATAGTGGATATCGAGAGGTTTGCAACTTGAGCGGAAATTCAATACGTAAAACCAAAGTTATTTTTTTATGCACAGGAAATTCGGCGCGGAGTCAAATGGCAGAAGCATTTCTGAGGAAATACGCTGGAGATCATTTTGAAGTTTATAGCGCAGGCTTCAATCCTCAACCCATCCATCCATATACGGTCAAGGTAATGCAAGAAATAGGATTTGACCTTAGTGGTCAATATTCAAAGGCTTTGAATCAGTATCTTGGAAAGATACATTTCGGAATAGTCATAACAGTTTGTGTAAAAGCAGAAGAAGTTTGTCCCACCATACCGGGAGTATCCACGAGAATGTATTGGCCATTTGAAGATCCGGCAGCTTTTCGAGGAACAGAAGAAGAAAAATTAGCGAAATTTCGTGAAGTTCGAGACCAAATAAACGAAAAAACAAAAGAATGGATTGAAGAAAGAGGCATTGCCAAAAACTGAAATACCTTTAACTGAGGGTTCCTTTTATGGGGTCTGCTCTGAGTCTAAGATAATCCATTGCATCTTGGAAATCAAGATAATCGCCATTAACCTTTTCTGCATTGCTAAGCGAACAATAACCTTCTTTCCAGTTTGTGCAACTTTTCTTTTCACAAGAGGGTAATTCAATAAGAATCCCCATACGTACAGAGCATTCTGTTAGGTATTTAGATTTTGTTCTTTTCCCGACTTCAGTTATAACAACATTTAAATTTTGATATAAAGATTAATCTAAGAGAGCTGGGCAAGAAAATGTTAAAAAACGTAAACAAGAAAATTCTTTGTTCTATACTTTTGATTGCGCTCTCATTTGCGATGGAATCTCAAATACTCGTCAGTGCTGCCTCAGATGACTGGCCGATGTTTCATCATGATCTTGCTCATTCAGGTTACTCATCGAACGCGCCAACTTCTGAACACTTACAGTGGAATTATACAGCCAACAGTATAATTTCGTCTTCTCCTGCAATCGTTGATGGTCGCATTTATATCGGCACTGATGGTGGAGTTGCCTACTGCCTTAACGCTCTAGACGGATCGTTGATTTGGAACTACTCAATCCAAGCGATAACTAGCGGACCTCATGGTGAAGGCGGCCCAGCAATAAGTTCTTCCATGGCAGTAGTTGGAGGCTATGTATACTTTGGATGTTATGACAGAAACGTTTACTGCCTCGATGCTTCAACGGGTGAAAAAGTGTGGAATTATTCAACTGGAAATACTGTTGAGTCATGCCCATCAGTCTCCAATGGCGATGTTTATGTAGGTTCTTGGGATGGAAACGTTTACTGCTTAGACGCTTTAACAGGAAGCAAGGTTTGGAGCTACACAACCGGAAGCAACGTAGAGTCTTCTCCGGCAATTGTGGACGGGAAAGTCTACGTTGGTTCTATAGACAAAAACGTTTACTGTCTTGATGCATTATCTGGCAATAAGATATGGAGTTACACAACTGGAAATCTTGTTCAGTCTTCCCCTGCAGTTGTTGATGGACGAGTCTATGTAGGGTCTGAAGACATGAACCTCTACTGCCTTGATGCAGATAATGGCCTTCAGATATGGAATTTCTCAGCCATGGGATGGGTTGACTCTTCGCCTGCAGTTGTCAACGGATATGTTTACGTCGGAAGTACTGTTGTGGACGCTGCTCAAAATGACCTGCCATCAAACGTTTACTGCCTTAAAGCATCCACTGGTGAGAAAGTCTGGAATTACACCATGAAGGGAGGCGCAAGTTATTCATCTCCTGCAGTTGCAGGCGGCTTAGTATACATTGGAGATTGGGCCAACAATGTCTATTGCCTCAATGCATCAACGGGCGCTGAAATGTGGACCTTTACAACTCAAAACCACGTAAATTCTTCTCCAGCCGTTTCAGGAGGAATGGTTTACGTCGGATCGTGGGACCATCACGTTTACGCTCTTGGCAACCCGCAGACACCTTCAGGTTCATCTCCGTCAAATATAGCAATAGATCAATTAATGTTACCCATAGCATTGATAATTGCTGTTATAGTCATCGCTGCCATAATTGTGATAGTTAGACGTAGAGGACGCTAAACTCTAAGACAAGTGAGGATAGCAAATTAGCCATAATGTCAACTCTTTTTTTAATAAGTCAATCCCAAGAGAACATGATTATAACGTTTGGTCTGTCAACAAAAGCCTGATAGCTGACAAAATGACATGCGATATGCCATTGATTTCTAAATTCACAAGATTTAGGGTTTCGTGGTCCTCGTTTATGTGCCAGTCTATAATGGCACACTCCGCAACTTTTGGATGAAGCGGGCGAAGACCGAACGAGCTTGAGCGATGACTCGCCTAAATTTCTGTGCACAAACTATGGCATCACCCTTGAAAAACTACTGATCAAGCCTCCGCCGGAAAGGTCAAGACTTAACGTATTCATGGTCCTTGTAAGAGTTAAATTTCCGTACATTCTTTTACCTAAGATTATTTTTATGCCAGAAATGAATTTTAAAGGAACCGCCGCATGGAAAGGCGCAACCGAATGCGAACTCAATCAAAGGCAAAAAACTTGTAACTGTTAGCCCACCTCCATCGCTTGGTGGAAAAGAAGGCTACTGCGTGCCAGAAGACATATTCGCTGCTGCTTTAGCTTCATGTATCAACACCCTGTTTCTTCTAATCGCTGAAAATAGCCAATTAGGGTTAAAGAACTTGGAAACAATTGCAAACGTCAAGATGAATGTGAAGGCATGGAGAAACTTATTTTCACAAACGTGCACTTCAACATGAATGTTGCCTTAGAAAATGATAATGAACGCGAACGCAAAAAGGCTAATACAGTTTATGGAATGGCGCAGAAGATTTGTCCGATACGTCAATCTTGGGGTGAAGCGGTTCCAAACAGCTTTGAACTCAACCTCAAGTAAGACGCGAGGCTTCTCTTTTTTTTCTTAATGAAAATTGATCTTGCTATACAAGCCACGGGCGTCTTCGACTTCTCTCCATAAGAAGATAGCAAACTTTAATTTCGCGATTTAATTACCCTAACTTCGTGCGAGTAAATCAATTTTTCTTTTTTCAAAAGTCATATCTTCATAGTGCGGCTTGAAATTTTTCAATAAACGCAGATAATGATTATTTAAACCTGCCTATAAGTCGGCGATTTCATTAAGCAGCCCTTGGTCACCGTGAACGTATTTGATTTTAGGCTTCGCGTCTGTCATGCCAAGACACATCAAGCCAAAGTTGATAATAAGTTGTTTAAAGCTTTATTTTCAAGAAAACTCTACTAACTTTCAATAGATAGTTGGTTGAATTTTTAATGGCGGATCGCACAGAAGAATACCAAAAATTCAAGGCACAAGAAGAAAAGCAGAGTAAAGGTGAATTTTTAGAGGGTAAAAAGGATGAAGACCTCGGCGTTTACTGCGAAATATTTTCTGCTAGAACCGCTATTGAGGGGCAGGATGGCGGCGTGGTTACCGCATTGTTGATTAAGGGTTTAGAGGAGGGCATTTTTGACTCAGCAATCGTTGTGAAGCGCAAGGATGAATGCAATGCCGAGGCCGTTGTTGCTAGAAACGTAAATGAAGTTGCCGAAGCTAAAGGAACCAAATACCTCAAAGTTAACGTTACGCAAAAGCTACGAGAGCTAATAAGCCAGGGAAAAAAACGAATGGCAATCGTTTGCACACCTTGCGAGGCAAAAGCCGTAAGAAAAATACAGCAAAACCTCAAGGGCGATTTTGAGATAACGATTATCGGGTTATTCTGTTTTGAAGCTTTCAACAGCGCCCGAATAAAAAAAGAAGCAGCAGTGCATTTAGGCATTGATTTAGATAAAGCTCAAAAAACGCAGATTCGGCAAGGAAAATTCACTGCATTTGTTGATGGGAAAGAGTACTGTTGCAAAGTAAAAGACCTTAAATCGGCTAGTGAAAAGGCATGCCATTATTGTGGTGATTTCACCTCCCAGCTTGCTGACATCTCAGTCGGTTCAGTGGGTAGTCAAAAAGGCTATTCTACTGTTATTGTAAGGTCAAAGGTTGGGGAAAACCTGTTGAAAAAACTGGATGCTGCCAAGGAACCAGTCAATATGGAAGAAATCGCTAAATTAGCAAAACTTAAGAGGGAACGCGCCAAGAAAGCCTTCGCCAACCTAAAAAACCAGTGTTAATATTAGTTTTATGATTTATTGCATCAGAAAGCGTTAAATTGAAAAGCCAAACCATTCGTATGCAAAAGCCTTTTTAACCCAAACCTCTCATCCCTTTAACCTGAGATGAACTTTCCATGAAAATACTAAATGAATTTGTGCCTACACGTAAATTCTTAAAGCTTGCAGACGAACTCAAAGATTTAGTCGACGGATGGAACGTAACTGACGGCGCAGCAGGTTATCCAGCTCCAAGCGGAGTAGTCGTTAGCTGCTTACTCAAATACAAATACCCAGAAAAATATGTCTGCCCAATCTTCATTCTAAAATATAAAGGTCCAGTGGAAGTAGGAGGATTAGCTTTAGCATCTGACATCGTTGGGTTAGACGGATTAGCAGTCACTATGGGAGATAACCCCAAGTTTGGTCAACCTATAACAATGCTGAAATCATCTGAGGAAGCAAGAGACTTCATACGCACTCAAGTTAAAACCAAAAACCTAAAACTCGGTTGCTTACTAACGGCAAGACGCTCAATCGAAGAAACCCTTGAACGGGTACGTGAACCATGGGACTTCGTGTATTTCATGAGGCTAACTGACGACTCATTCGATGCCCTCAAAGCAGTATCAGCTGAATGTAAAAAACTCAACAAGCCACTATTCGCATACTTCCTAGTTGGAACAGCCAAAAACGTTGAAACCGTCAAGATGATTGGATGGCCAACCGCTGCAACGATGGAAACAGTTGAAGAGAAAGCATCAAAACTTGTCGGATTAGTCGACGGCATCATCGCAACATGCGCAGGTGACGCTGAAGGCGACAAACTGATGCTGCAAAAACTGCAGAAATTCCGAAGCTAAAAATAAAAAAAATGAGACGTTCATTCGTCTCTTCCAAGGTTTCTAATCAAACCTTTTCATTTTCTTTTTTAGAAAAATCAGTTTTTTATAAATTCTTATTTAAAGAGATAACCTTAATTTTATGGGGCAATTAGGCATAAGCTAACAAATAGAGGAATTTGAGTGAATCCAGTGATTGTGATAGCTGTTGAGAATCTTCCATTAATAAAAAAAGGAGACAAAATTGGGCAATTGATTGTGGAAGCAGCAAAAAAACAAAAGACGCCCTTACAGGAGAAAGACATAATTGTTGTTACCCACGTCGCCGTATCAAAAGCTGAAGGAAACATCATCAACCTTGACGAAGTAAAGCCTTCTGAGAGAGCAAAAGAGCTCGCAAAACAGACAAACAAAGACCCCGCATTAGTTGAGGTTATTCTTAGAGAAACCAAAGAAATAGTCCGCGTGGGACAAAACAGCATAATAACAGAAACCAATAGCGGTATAATTTGTGCTAATGCTGGAGTTGACAGGTCTAATGTTTCAGGTGACAGAAACGTTGTGCCGTTACCAGAAAAACCAAATGAGTCTGCACAAAACATAAGACAAGAAATAAAAAAGTTAACAGGACTTAACGTCGCTGTTATTGTTTCCGACACACATGGAAGACCGCTTCGTTTGGGAGAAATAAATGTGGCAGTTGGCGTTGCCGGAATCAAACCGATCAGGGACAGGAGAGGTGAAAAAGACCTCTTTGGATACACGCTTCGAATAAAACAAACTGCTATCGCCGATGAATTATCCTCAGCAGCGGAACTTGTAATTGGCCAAGCTAACGAGGGAATACCAGCAGCTATTATCCGAGGATACACTTACCAAACTATTGAGGGCGCATCCACAACCGAGCTTATTCGAGCCAAAGAAAAAGACCTGTTCAGGTAAAACATTCAATAAAGTTCAATAACCCAACCGCGCAACATACCTGAAAGAATGAGTGGAAAATGATGGAAGTTAGAACTCCCGAAGAATTCTTTGAGACACAACTCCCGAAAAGATTCAAACCAGAAAACGCATCAGGCATCGACGCTGTAATCCAGATAAGCTTAAGCGGCGGTGAAAAAGAGCAAGATTGGGTAGTTACAATAAAAAACAAAAAACTGCAAATAACCCAAGGAACTAACTCCTCAAACTCATTATCACTCAGAATTACTGAAAGCGACTTCTTAGACATGGTAAATGGAAAATTAAGCGCTGAAAAAGCACTTTTTACAGGAAGAATCCGGTTTCAAGGAAACATTAGTTTAGCTTTAAAATTAAGAGATGCAGGATTATTTTAAATCCAGCTTTTTTACTACCTCGATAGGCAAATCGTCTTCACCTATTTTGAATGTTTGAGGCTCATCAATTTTCACAATCGCCCTCAACTCATCAACATCTAACTGGCAAACAACCTGAGTTAATTGTTTTTTAGCTTCCTCAAAATGGCTTTTGAAATTAGCTTTATCAGAGTACAGTACTCCTGCATAAGCGCAAATTTCAGATTTTTTAAGAAAGTATTCGATTTTTTTAGTTTTAAAATTTACGTCAAACGTAATTGGTCCCGAAACACATGTTTCAGGCTTCACCGAGTGTACTAAGCATTTTTTTGTTTCTTTGTTGAAAAAATTGCAATAAAGGAATTCATCAACCGCTGGATAAGAGTATTCCTCTTTGGCGAAGGGATGATCAATTTTTATTTTCTGCACTTCTAAGAATTGATTTAGGATTTTTTTCCGAATCTCAGTTAATGGCGGTTTTGCATCTTGGCAGCAGTAAATTTTACATTTACTGCAGACGTCAAATGAGTAAGTTTTTCCCTTTTCTTCAGGCATTGTCGATTCACCATTTTTAGAAGTAGGGTTCATTATCCGACAAGGACCTAATAAGCGTTAAATAAACATTGATGACTGCTTCGTGGAAATCAGTTTTGTTTGCACGCCTCAAAACGCGGTCCCGTATAATTTCAGATAGGCTCCCGTTCTCTACACGTTTCTTAATGACCCACAAGTATTTTTTCTCATCTTCGGTTGCATAATCAAAAGCCAAGTTAAGAAAGTACTGGCACACTTGACGCGCCGTTTTGCCATGAGGATTTGAAACCTGCGCGTTTAACCCATCCTTAACCACCATATTGAAGTCTTTAACTAGCAAATGATGTGGCAAAAGCTCAGCCTTTAACGCAATTAGCCCTCTAGTAGCGGCTCGTACAAAACAGCTTAGCGCCACATCAGATTTAACACATTCTTGCTCATCCATCACACGCACCTCAAGAGCACAACGATCAAATCTAAAAATTACTCCCCTTGAATTAACCCATTCTCGATTTAGAAGAGTTATGCTTGCGCCAACTTTCGCTAAATCAAGTGAATATTGCTTGATAACGTCATGTTTGTAATGGCTAAATGAAGTAACATATTCGGGAATCACTTCGCCAGCTATCGTGGGGATTTCTTTTTGGTTTATCTTATAGAATTGCAGTCGGTTGTCTGTATCGGGTCCGTTTTTGCCCTCGAAAATTGGCGAGGAAGCGGCAATGGCTGGAAGATAAGCTGATAAATTGGCAAGGTAATTGTGGGTTTGGACGCCGTCGGCTTGTTTTTGGTAGGATAGGTTTAGGTGGAAGCTTTGTATGTTTAGCCATCCGTGCTGGTTTAGGTTGAAGATTTTGCTGTATTCTTTGTAGATTTTTTTGTGGTAGTGTGACCAGATGATAGTGTCTTTTAATTGCATAAGCGGATTCATTCCTGTTCCTAAAAGCATGGCGCTATGTTTTTCTACAATTTGGTTTAATTTTGAAACGGCGTTTTGCATGGTTTCTTCAAATTCGATGGGTGATTTGAAGGGCGAGTTCGCTTTTACTTCCATCACGTGCATCTGCAGCTCTTTTCCAAACGTAAAATGAGGCAATTCGACGAAGTTGATGATTTTTCCGCAATAGTCTTTTATTATTTTGTCCGAGATGGGCAGAACCTTTAGTTCGTGGTCAACAAGTGAAAATTCATGTTCTGGTCCCATAACTTCAAGCGGTTTATACGTAGGCTAAGACTCTTCCTGTTTAACGTTGATTTTAAAGCGAATATACAAGTAGTGAATCTTAAATATTTCACGTTCTTTTAGTTGATTTAATAGCATCCGCTAACTAATTTTTAATTCCATGAACACCGATTTATCGGAAGTTTAAGATGAACAGACACCAACCCCGAAAGGTAAATAGCGACACGGCAAGAACTAAAATTCAACATTTTTGTAGCTTTAGTTCAGTCTGCCTTTCTAATCTCCTCCTCATCTTTGAAAACATTTACAGCAGTTGATGGAATGTGGGGTTTTGTCCCTTTCATTAACTGTTCAATAGTGAATATTTGAATCTTGATATTCACGCTTCCAAATGGACCGTTTGGTTTGTTAGTACAACTTTGACGCCTCCACAAAATACTGTAACTACTTGCCAAAAATGTGGATCCTTGTTGCCCACTATTAAAGAACAAAAGGGGATGAGTCGGTTAAGTCTCAACCGAAAATATTATAACTGCCTTTGAGAATTTTTCTATTGGTGATTTTTTTGGTTAGAATGAATGATCTTAAAGGAAAGAAGGTAATTGGAGTAAACGGCGACAGCATTGGTGAAGTAAAAGATGTCGAATTTGATTTGACAACCTGGAAAATAACAAGTATTTTGTTGAAACTATCAGATAAAGCAGCGTCCGAACTCGGATACAAAAAAACTTCTGGGAGTCTGGGTCCTCTTAGTCTAACACATGGAGGCAGTTCTGTATATTTGCCAGTCGAAATCATTTCAGCTATTAGCGACATTATAACAATAAACAAAACACTTGTTGAAATAACTGAAGATCAGTTAGTAAAAAGAGCCGCTGAATAGTCTCAAGAATACCATCATTTTAAGCTCAAGCATAGTAGCTACGCTCAGAATTGGATCGATGCTAGTTACTTACCACTATCTTCGGCTTATAGTTTCACCATATCGTTTTGTGTCACGCTCCGTAATAAGTAAGCATCTTTTCGCTTGGTTTGGTTATTTTTCCCTTGGCATTTGTTGAAGCATTCTTCTAATTACAGATTGAGCGACACCGTTGCCAAAGGGAAATTTAGGTACGTTTTCTTTGAGTGTGTTAATTAGTCCTATGACCATCGACACTTCCCAATCCATGGATGAGTCTAAATCACCTCTTACTTGCACAAAAGTCGCAGATTTGCAAACCGAACGATTTCCAAATATCCATTGCTCTTTAGGTTTGGCTACAGCCATTTTTTTTGAAATCTTGTCTGTAAAATCTGTAAACTTTCGTCTTGCGCTGACTTGCGCCATTTTTCTGCTTTTTTTCGCGCGAAGGTTTATCTCCTTTCAATGATATGAAAAGAACCCATCAATTGCATTGGCGTTGACCGAGCAGTGTTAGAGCTTAATGATTAGTTTCCATCATCCAAAGCTTGAACTCCAAAAGCTCGCGTTCTTATTGGCATGTTTCTTTTTCACAATCAATTTTGCTGTCAGCAAGGATTTGTTCTCCCGTCTGCCTAAATTTTAAAATCTAATCCCGTGCGATTTGTACACCTTTCGAACGTCCATATCCAATCCACATCCAAGCTACCCAACTAATTCAATGACGCTTTATCCGTTGGTTCAATGCCATTCAAGCTCTCTCACCGTTCCTAACGGTTTTAATGATCATACAAAACCTGCTCGCGCGGATTTTTTCGCTGTACATTCTCTATTCAGCCTCAAAAACAACATGACTTATATGTCTAGTTTAAACAGTGATGCGTTTAAGTTCGGTAAAATCGTAAAAAACTTAAATATAACAGAACTAATATCGAGGTTTAATTAACCTGGTGTCTCATGACCGTGTTGGTCGTCTCAAATATCGACCTAACCAATAATATTCAAGTAATGAAGCCCGCAACGTTTTTAGATTCCACAATCAAACAACCAACCCTCAATCTCAACAATGAATATCGATACATGAAAACGGGCTATTATGTTTCAATGCATGCTGAAATTTTGGGAAACAATGTTATTCCTTCATGCGAAAACATTATTGATTCGAGCCGAACACCGATTTTGCTTCTTAGAGCAGCAAGAGCAGGAGTTCCAACCTTACCATTTCTTGTTACTGACTCGGTTAAAAAAATAGCGACAGAAATCGGTTACCCAACTATGATTTTTGCAGTAAACCCTTTCATTTACGATGGCTACAAAATTGCCCTAAACAAAAGCTCCCTTTACCGAGCCATGAAAAGCTTGGGAATGAACTATAAATTCGCTGTTTGTGCTCAACCGCTTAAAGGAGAACTTTTTACCATCAAAGCATTTTTTGGCAAAACAACAAATCAAGAGCCAGAGACACAGAAAATTGCTGAGAAAATCTACTCAATCTTCAAAATTCCAGTTTGCAAACTACATATACAAAAAAGTTTAGACAAAGCTTATTTGTGCGGTCTGCAACCCCTAACTAAACAGGAGCTAACGGAAGAGGACTTGCAAAAGATCTCAAAAGAGGTCTCGCTCATTTCTGAGCAGGGTGAACACTTCGGTGTCTAAAATAGCATGCTTTGTTGAGAAATATAATTTTACAGACCCCCGCGAGCAAGGCGCACTTCAAAACTTCAAGCTGGAAGCAGAAAAACAAGGCAGCGAATTCAACTTTCTTTTCCGCGAGGACATTTCCAATGTTCCCAAATACGATGCCGTTTTCATCAGGGCAACAACCGACCCACTGAATACTGCTTATGTAGTTTCTAAAACGGCATGGGAATTGGGCTTAAAAGTCATTGATGACCCAGAATCAATAACAATTTGCGGCAACAAAATCCACCAATATGCTTTATTTGAAAAGTTTAACGTGCCACATATACCCACAGTTTTTCTTAACAAGGATGAGTTGCACCACAAAAGAATCAGCGAGATTTTCGACGAATTAGGAAAACCAGTCGTCATAAAAGCGCCTTACACAAGCTTCTCGCGATACGTGGAAAAAGCTGCTTGCGAAACAAGCTTTAGAGATGTTGCGAAACGGTTCTTTAAAAAATCAGATGTTTTGGCAATTCAAAAGTTTACCCCAACAGCTTTTGACTGGAGAGTCGGCGTACTAAACAACGATATACTCTATGTATGCAAATACATGATTCCTAAAGGCAAATGGAAGCACGGCGCCAAACTCCGAGGCAAACCAACTGTGGTCTGGGGCAGAACAGTGAGCCTACACAAGCAAGAATTGCCGGCGAGGCTTACGGGAAGTAGCTTTGAAGGCATGCAGTGTTGTTGGCAAAGGACTCTATGGCGTTGACATCAAAGAAGTAGACGGCGACTACGTTGTAGTAGAAGTTAACGATAACCCAAGCATTTACGCTGGCTACGAAGACTCAATGGACCATGATATTTACCAGAGAATCATCAGCTATCTATCCGAATAACCCATATTTTTTCGACATGTATTTATCTTTACTTTTCTTAACAAACAGCAGCGAGTGATTAGTTATGACCCATAAAGAATCAGAATCACATAAGGTTCCAGTGGAAGATTATCAATTTACCGAAAAAATGTCCGTAGATGAGCTTATTGGGCAAATGGATAAGGCGTGGGGTTTTACAGCAGGTAAGCTTGCTACAGGCGTCAGCATAATGGAATCCATGATTAATTCAAAGGGCTGCGTTAAATTTCTCTCATTCACGGCCGATATTGTAGCTACTGGCACCCGAGGCGTAATCAAAGAACTGGTTAAACGCAAACTCGTCGACGTTCTTATTACAACCTGCGGAACCTTGGACCATGACGTCGCACGTTGCTGGAAAGATTATTACAAAGGCAGCTTCATAATGAACGATTCAAAACTTCACCAAGAAGGATTAAACCGACTTGGAAACGTACTTGTTCCAAATGACAGCTACGGCATAGTTATCGAAAAGAAAATTTTAGGGCTACTTGAAGAGCTCTACAAAGAAGGCAAAAGGGAACTTTCAACCGCCGAACTTTGCAGAGAAATTGGCCTTCGCTGTTGCAATGAAAGCTCGATTCTATATTGGGCAGCCAAAAACAACATACCCGTCTTCGTCCCAGGCATAACCGATGGCTCCGTAGGCTACCAACTCTGGTTCTTCAGCCAAGACCGCCACGACTTCAGAATTAACCTGCTAAAAGACGAAGGAGACTTAAACAACATTGTTTTTGACGCCAAGAAAAGCGGCGCCCTCATAGTGGGCGGAGGAATCAGCAAACATCATACAATTTGGTGGAACCAATTCAAAGACGGCTTAGACTACGTGGTTTACATTACCACGGCTGATGAGTGGGATGGAAGCCTCAGCGGCGCAAGACCACGAGAAGCAGTTTCATGGGGAAAAATCAACGAAAAAGCAAAACGCATAATGATCGAAGGCGACGCCACCGTAATAATGCCAATAATGACGTACGCTCTTTTAGAGAGGATTAATAAAAAGAAGAAATAAAATTTTGAGTTTATTGGACGCCTTTAAATAGCCAACTCATGTCTGGCCCTTGGCGTTTTTCCGGCATGCGTTCACATAGTGCGTGAGCGATTAGTGGCAGTGCGATTGTTGCGTCGCAGTAGCATACGGCTCTTGTACCTTCTTTGCTGTTTATTTTGCCCCAGCTGATGGCTTCTTCCAATGTGCAGCCGATAAACCGCCCCATTGAGGCGAATCTGTAGTTATTTGTATTGCGTATTTGTGTGGGTAGTAGTATTCTTGGAGTCCTTTGCGTAAGCCACCTTTTCTTCCTTTTACGCCTTGATCACAGGTTTGCGGTGAAACTGATATGGCGATAAGTTGGGTCAGGTCTTTGGGGACTCCGCCGCCTATGTAGACAACACCGACCTCTTTGGTTTTTGTGCCTATACTGATGAACTGGTCAAATTCTTTAACTGAGTCAATCACGATGTTGTGACCTTGGTTTTTAGCCATCAAAAAGGTTTCGCCGTAGGCGCTGTCAACCATGGCGGGACTGAAGATTGGTACGCCGTTTGCCGCTGCTACCGCAGAGATAGCGGGAATTTTTTTCTTTCCCAAATATTTACCTAGCAAATACAGAAATTCTGCTGATGTGTAGTTGTGGTCGGTTTTTATGCTCATGATGAAGTCTGTGACTAATTCTTCCATTTTGCGATAATCTGTTTCTTTTCCGTAGACATCGTAGTAACGGTTGACATCGTCATGGAGTAATTGCTCATCGTTTACCATGTGACTGCCTTGATAATACCCCAAACCCATGGCGTCCACAATGTCTTCCGAAACGTTCGCGCCCGTAGATACGAGTACGTCGATGAAACGGTTTTCCATAAGCCAATTAATAATTGTCCATTGACCTGCTGTGCTCATGGAACCTGCAAAGCCCATGGCGATGGTAAGATCTTTTTCTTTGAGCATGTTTTCCCAAACATCAACTGCTTCACCAAGTTTGCGTCCTTGGTACGCGGTTTTACTCATTTCTGATAAAAGTTGTGAAATAGTTTTTTGTTTAACTTTGATAGGTTCAAGTTTCTTTTTGAAATATGGACTGCTCATTAGAGATGCTCCTCGTTTTAAGTTATTGGGCTTGTATATGAAATTTGTCATTGAAAAAATAACCGGGCATACGCGAAATAGCCCGCTTTATACTTTGCGAATTTAAAAGAAAATAGTAAGCCCTTAGAACTCTAAAGGCACTACATTTTATCTGGCGCAACAACACCAATTAACGTCAAAGCATTATGCATCACGATTTGGATAGCTTGCGTTAACACTATACGTGCATCGCTAAGCTCTTGTGAATCAGCTTTAATGACTGGCAATGCATTGTAAAATGTGTTGAATTTGTCAGCCAATGAGTTTGCGTAATCTGCAATTAAGTTAGGTTTCAGGTATTCAGTGGCGTCAATGAACGTATCGGGGAAGCTTGCAAGATTCATAATGAGTTCGCGTTCGAGCTTCTCTGTTAGCAGCTCGTAGGCAGGTTTGTCTGGTTCTCTTGCTGCCTTTCGCAAGATGCTGCAGGCTCTCGCATGCGTATATTGCACGTAGGGTGCGCTGTTGGTTTCAAAGTTCAAGTACTCGTTCCCAAGTAAATATGACAGGTTTTGAAGTATCAACGTCGACAAGAGCGTAGCGGACAGCGCCCAAGCCAACGAAGTTAGCGATTTTGCGTTTTTCCTCCTCCGAAAGCTGCGGGGAACGCTTCGAAACTTCTTCATATGCTCTTTGGACTGCTTCGTCGAGAACTTGGTCAAAAGTGATGTAGTGCCCTCTTCGGCTACTCATTTTGTACCCTGGCAAGGTAACTAAATTGTAAGCAAAATGAACCAGATTTTCAGCGTATTCAGCGTATCCCAGAGCGTATAGGGCAATTTTTAGTTGCAGCTGTGCAAGTGATTGCTCAATTCCAATAACATTGATGACTTTTTGGGAATGCTTAAACTTCCACAGCGTATAAGCCAAATCGCGGGTAGTGTACAATGTGGTGCCATCAGCGCGCCCAAGCGTCAATGGAGGAACCTCATTATTTTCGCTCAAACCCAACTTAGGCTTTAACTTTAAGACCTCAACCACTTTTTCGGCATCAAATTCCACCACGCCTTTTTCATTATAAACAAATGGGGAAGTCTTGAGCTTTTGCAAAACCTCACTTACCTGACCACTCCAAACGAAGTCGCTTTCCCAATCCCAACTGCCATAAGTAACCTCAACCCGCTTCATGGTTTCTCTAAAACCTTCAAGGCATAAATCGCTGACTTCACGGATGAGTTTCTTAGCTTTAAGCTCGCCATCTTCGTAAGCTCTATTTAAGCGGTTTATTTCTTCCTCAGGATTTTCATCTTCGCCAATTTTACCCAATAACGCCTCAAAAAGAACAGGGTACTTTTCTTTAAGTTCAGCTGCGATAGACATCCACTCGTCAATTTCTTTATTAGCTTTCACCAAATCCTCGGCTGAATTAATGGCGATGTCACGCACTCTTTTTAGTCGATTGATTTCAACAATGCAACTAGTTACTGTGTAGATTTTGCCAACAAAAAGATCTGATTTCTCAGTTGGTTTTGGTCTGCCTAGTTTTTCGTAGCCATAAGCAACAACAGAGGATTGTCTACCAACATCGTCTATGTAATAATGAGTTGAAACCGTGTGTCCTCTGCATTCTAAAATACGCGCTAACGCGTCACCTAACATAGGGTTTCTGGCTTGCCCAATGTGGATTGGGTGAAGAGGATTAACGCTGGTATGCTCTACAATGATTTTGGTTGGGTTGGAAGCTTTAACAAAGCCGTAATCAAATTTTAAATGCATAACCGACTCGAGAGTTAAAGCTGAAAATTTGCCAAAATTTACATGAAAATTAATGTAACCAGCCCCAGCGCAAGAAACATTCCCGATTAAATTGAAACTGGATTTGTCGATTGCGCTAACAATGAGTCCAGCAATAGTTAATGGTTTCTGGTTGAGTTTCTTTGCAAGTTCAAAACAAAGGGACGAAGCCAATTGACCATAATCGATGTTTGGTGTTTTATTCAGTGTTATAGTTGGCGTTTTTATTTCAGGCAAAGTTTTCTCAAGTGCGTTTGCCAGTGCAGTTTGGCATTCTTGGCGGAATTG
Organism: Candidatus Bathyarchaeota archaeon; assembly: GCA_963798135.1. Lineage (GTDB taxonomy): Archaea > Thermoproteota > Bathyarchaeia > Bathyarchaeales > Bathycorpusculaceae > Bathycorpusculum. The sequence continues at coordinate 554,765 of CAWCSI010000002.1, forward strand.
CTCGAATGGATTTTCCGAAATCATTAACCTTTTCTCCATCAATTTTTGCTGACGCTAACTTTGTTTAGTTATGTTTTTAATGTGTGAGCGTATTTATCTGTGTAATGGATGCCGTTAGCGATGAAAACAAAGATAGTCTATTCAGAAAAATGTTTAGGCTATGGCACTTGGCATATTGAAGGACCGCAAAGAGTTAAAACAGCTCAGGAAATTTTGAAGACAAAAGGCTACGAATTTCTAATACCAACACCAGCAACCGAAGATGATTTGTTAACTGTTCATGATCCAGAATACATTTGGAAAGTCAAAAAAGGTCTCGTTGAAGATTCGGATACTCCAGCATATGACAAGATTTACGAGTATGCAAGTCTTTCAGCCGGCGGCGCAATATTAGCAAGCCAAATCAACGGATTCTCACTTATGCGTCCACCTGGACACCATGTGGGCAGATACGGCTCTGCATTGGGCGTTTATACCCGTGGGTTTTGCTATTTCAACAACATAGCCGTCGCAGTTAAAATGTTGGGAAAAAAAACGTTTATTTTAGATATTGATGGGCATCATGGAAATGGAACTCAAGAAGTTTTCCAAAGCGACGAAAAAATCACTTATCTTTCAGTGCATCAATCACCAAATTATCCCGGAACGGGAGCTTTCACCGAGGGAAACTGTATTAATTTTGCATTGCCACCAGATTGCGGTGGACAAAGATATTTGGAAACTCTTGACAAAGCACTACATATGATTGATTTGAGCAAAATTGAGATTGTTGCCGTTTCCTGTGGTTTTGACACCCACAAAGGAGATTTGGCATCGTTAGGCTTGGTTGAAGCAGACTATCATGAGATTGGTAAAAGAATTGGACGCTTCAAAAAATCAACGTTTTTTGTCTTAGAAGGCGGCTACGTGGGCGAAAAAGTTGGTGGCGACATTGATAATTTGTTGAGAGGTTATGAAGAAAACAGATAAAAGGGAAAAGAAATTATTGTTTTCGTTTTTGCGCCATTGCCTTCTTGTTTAAGGCTTGGAGTTTCTCTGTGACTTTTTCGGATCTTTTCTCTGCGGTTGCAAGCAGTGGTTTCCAATCTTTGTTTTTGATGGTAGTTGTTAACTTTTCAGTTTGTTCAGGCAGCTTTTCTAATGCATCGTTGAAAAGTTTGTCCGCTGCTTCGTCTGATTCAACTATTTCTAAGGCTTCTTCTGGGCATGCGTCAACACATTTTGGTTCGCCTTCGCATAGGTTGCAGGCTATGGCTTTTCCTGTGTCAGCATGTATGGTTATTCCACCATGGTCACAGGCTTGAACACACCAGTCGCAGCCTTTACATTTTGTATCATCAATAATTAGCAAACCAGTACTTTCTGATTGTGACAGCGCTCTTTCTGGGCAGGCTTTAACACATTTAGCATCTGAACATGCGCGGCATGACAGCGCAAAATTAAAAACTGGAGCCATGCGGACAACTCGTATTCGGGATCTAATTGGATTCCAGACGCCTTCGCCCTTCTCTACTGTACAAGCATACTCGCAGATCCCGCAGCCAATACATTTGCCAGGATCAACGGAAACGAATTTTCTTTTTTGTTCGGTTTTAGCAGATTGCATTTTTAACCAAACCCTTTGGTTTTAGATATTGTGTGCATCATTTGCTTTTAACCGTTACTTAAGAGAAATGTTTTTTTGATGGAAAAAAACGGCATGAAAATTGTTGATCGTATTTTTCTTCAGTTATAGGTTCTTTAGAGATTTCTGAGATGGGTTATCTGCTTGTTTCATGTTAACCCAACCTGCTTTCTGTTCTTCTTCCATTGCCTTTGCTAAAAGCTTCCAGGCAGCCGCATCTTCTTTACATAGTCGGTCGGCAAGGAGTTTAGCGTCTGCTTTTTCGTCGTATTCTATGTGGAGCGCGGTAAAGTTCAAAGCTGAAAACCCTTTGCCTTCTGCAGTAATTTTGTATAGAAATTGTGAGTACTTGTTTGGACCCGTTAAATGCGTTGATGTCCAGGATAGTCGGTTTGGATAAAGTTGAACAAGCTTTTCTTTTTCTACATTGCCGGAGGGTGAAGGAAAAACATCTCTCAATATTATGGTACTGTTAGTGATGTGGCTTATTTGCCGCTTAGCATTAGCCTCGCCCATTAGTGAATAGTCGTTTGGGTCAAAGTCAATACACCATTCGAATGCCCTTTGCGCAGATGCAGGGAAACGTTGGCTAAAATAATACCTCACTGCTAAAGCCATTTTGAGTCATCATTGTTAGAATGCAAAAAGCAATTATATTACATTTTTGCTGGTTTCAAAAATATAGATTGGTGCGGAGGGTGGGATTTGAACCCACGAACCCCTGCGGGATAGGAGCCTCAGTCCTACGCCTTTGGCCATGCTGGGCGACCTCCGCATTTGATGTTTTTTTGAGGCAGGTGCGAAATATAGAATTAACCTTGACATTTAAAGGCTTTACTTTTGTGGTGGCGTGCGGTGGGTTGTTAGATTTGTTTATTACTGCGAGTTTGATGATTATTTTTTGGGGGCAGTAAGGTTTATTTCCCCTTTAGTTTATAACAGTGTTATATTTAGGTGATTAAAAGTGACAAAAATTTACCAAAACGTCCTCGAAACCATAGGAAAAACACCATTAGTAAAATTAAACAAACTAACCCAAGACACAAACGCCGTCGTAGTTGCAAAACTTGAATCACGCAACCCAGGAGGAAGCGTCAAAGATCGTATCTGCATAAGCATGATAGTTGAAGCAGAAAAACAAGGCATAATCAAACCAGGCGCAACCCTCATCGAGCCCACAAGCGGCAACACAGGTATCGGCTTAGCCATGGTAGCAGCGGTCAAAGAATACAAGCTAATCTTAACCATGCCAGAAACCATGAGCATCGAACGACGCAACCTGCTCAAAGCCTACGGTGCACAACTCGTCCTAACCCCAGGACCAGACGGCATGGGGGGCGCCATCAAAAAAGCAGAAGAATTGAGAGCGCAAACGCCAAACAGCTTCATGCCGCAACAATTCAAAAACTTAGCCAACCCAAAAATCCACAGAGAAACTAGCGGACCAGAAATATGGGAAGACACAGATGGCAAAGTCGACATCGTAGTCGCTGGAGTGGGCACAGGCGGAACCATAACAGGCATAGCGCAATACATTAAACCACTTAAAGCCAAGGATTCAAAGCAGTAGCTGTAGAACCAGCAGCATCACCTGTCTTAAGCGGCGGACCGAAGGGACCACACAAAATCCAAGGAATAGGCGCAGGCTTCAAACCAGACGTACTAAAACTCGATTTGGTTGACGAAATTTTTAAGGTAAAAGACGACGATGCCATGCAGACTGCAAGGCAACTTGCACAAAAAGAAGGGTTACTTGTCGGCATTTCTTCAGGTGCAGCAGCTTATGCAGCTATAGAAATAGCGAAAAGACCTGAAAATAAAGGCAAACTTGTCGTTGTAATTCTACCTGACACGGGCGAACGTTACCTCAGTACCGTATTATTCCAAGAGCCGCCCACAAATGCTAACATCTAAGTCGCCTTTCCTAAGACGCTTCTCTTATATCCTTCTTTTTTCAATAATGAGAGGAAGGTAAGCAAAAAATGTCGTCAAAAGCTGACCAACCTCGACCAAAAAACTGCGAAGAATGTGCAGAACAGAATAGGGATGTTGACTGTTGGAATCCAGACCGTATGCTAGACGCTCTCATGCATAATCATGACAAAATAGAACAGGATTGGGTTGAAAAAGGCTTACCGAAATTAGTTGATGAGATGATGGCTAATTATGTGGCCTTCGGCGGCATGGATCATCTTGAAGGAAAAGATCTTGCCGTCAAAAAAAGTTGTTATTGAAGTTTTAGAGGATTTATTTACTGTTCTTTTCCCCGGATATCTTGGAAAGGAAGAGATGACAAAAGCTAACATAAAATATCGACTTGGGCAACACATTAAATTCAGTTTATGCACGCTTGACGGCAGAAATTGAGAAGAGCCTCAAAGTATATTTGCAGAAAAATAAGCTGATTGCCCACAAGATGTTTGCCAAAAAAGAGCCCATGTGGTGGTTAAAGAACTTTTGGAGAAGACTCCCCGAAATCAGGGCGACATTGAGCGGAGATATTCAAGCAGCATACGCAGGCGATCCAGCCGCAGTAAGCACGGATGAAGTTATTCTGAGCTACCCATGCGTATTAGCAATTACAACTTACAGAATAGCCCATGAACTCTATCTTGCAGGCATCCCATTGATTCCACGAATAATGAGTGAACATGTCCATTCTTTAACGGGGATAGATATTCATCCTGGCGCAAGAATCGGCAAAAACTTCTTCATCGACCACGGAACAGGCGTTGTTATCGGAGAAACAGCAGAAATAGGCGATAATGTGAAACTCTATCAAGGCGTAACATTGGGTGCATTAAGCTTTCCTAAAGACGAAAAGGGAAACATCATCAAAGGAAGAAAACGCCATCCAACGGTTGGAAACAATGTGGTTATCTATTCAGGCGCAACCTTGCTTGGAGCAGAAGCTGTGATAGGCGATAATGTTGTAATCGGCGGAAATGTCTGGGTAACTTCATCTGTTGCTTCAGGAACAAAAATAACGATTGCGGCACCGGAGCAAAAATACAAGAACCATAAAAAAGAAAATCATAAACCCTAAAAAAAATAGGGTTAGGTCATAACAGACGGAAGTTTTCTTTTACTGTCGTTAAAACTACATGAGTGTTTGTCCGCTCTATGTAATGGCAAAGACAACAATTTCTTGGTGAATGCGCCAAGGTCTTCTCGACTTTTAAACTTTGCAACAATAATAGCATCAGTTAAGCCTGTTACATCGTAGACGCTGCATACGTTTGAGATTTTTGCAATTTCATTTTCAGTTTCCACAAGTCTGCCTTTTGAAACTGTTATTTCAGTCACGACTGTTAATTGGAAACCAAGTTTTTCATGGTCCAAGAGAACTGAGTAGCCTTTGATGAGGCCTTCATCTTCCATCTTTTTAATTCTAGATAAAACTGTGCCGACTGATACGCCCACATTCTTCGCTATTTGTCTACTTGAAAATCTTGCATCCTCTAAGAGGGCTTTAAGAATTTTTAAGTCTGTTTCGTTTAGCTCCATAAACACAACTTCCTGCACATTCTTTCAATTAAATTGGCTCTTTTTGAAACATTAGTTTCTACTATCATATGACTATGTTAATAAAAGTTTAGCTTTTCTCTCCAATTCTATAAATGCCAAAGATAGGGCAAAAAACCGTTTCGGGTTTAAACGCTGTGACTTTGACAAGAAACAGATAGCAATCTTAAATTACTTGCACAAACCCCAAATAGATTAGAGCCATTACAATGCAAGCAAAATACGACACAATATTGGTTCTTGACTTTGGCGGACAATACTGCCATCTGATCGGCAGAAGAATCAGAGAAAACGGTGTTTATTCAGAAATTGTTCCCCACGACATATCGCCTGAAGAAGTAAAGGCCCTGAATGAAAAATTCAACGTTAAAGGCTTAATTTTCTCAGGCGGACCCTCAAGTGTCTATGAACCAAACGCACCTAAACTTAACCCACGCATTTTAGAGGTTAATCTTGCCCATCTTAGGCTTATGCTATGGACATCAGCTGTTAGCTCAGTTAAGCGAGGGAAAAGTTGAAGCCAGCAGCATGCAAAGAATATGGAATCGCGCAAGTTGTCAGTCGACAAACCTGTAGGTGTACTTGAAGGATTAGAGTAAACAAGAGAAGGTTTGGATGAGCCATGGTGACACGGTTTTGCGCTTTACCTCCAGACTTTGAAGTTTTAGCTCACACAGACAACTGTCCAGTTGCCGCGTTCAGACACAAACAAAAACCAATTTACGGTTTACAATGGCACCCCGAAGTAATCCACACAGAAAAAGGCGTCCGCATGCTTCACAATTTCATTTTTGAAGTCTGCAAGTGCGAAGCCAACTGGAAAGTAGAAGATATCATCGAGAAAAATGGTTAAAGAAATTAAAGGCTGATATTGGTACAGCCAAAGCCATAATCGGGTTAAGCGGAGGCATAGACTCAAGCGTTGCCACAGCTTTGGCAGCAAAAGCATTAGGCGACAAGTTAACCGCTGTTTTTGTTGACCATGGTTTTATGCGGGAAGGCGAACCGGAAGCCATCAGAGCAAACGTTTGAAAAATATCCGATAAATTTCGTCATGGCAAACGCCCAAGACCGTTTCATGAAAAACTCAAAGGCATAGTTGACCCAGAAAAGAAACGCAAAGTAATCGGAGAAGAATTTATCAGAGTATTTGAGGAAATCGCCGAAAAATCAGGCGCTCAATACCTGCTCCAAGGAACAATTTATCCAGATAGAATTGAATCAGGCATCCGAAAAAATTCCGACGTAATAAAATCTCACCACAACGTCGCAGGATTGCCAACTAATATAGCTTTCAAAAAAATTGTTGAACCACTTCGCGACCTATACAAAGACGAAGTCCGCAAAGTCGCAACAATGCTAAACTTACCAAGTGAACTAGTTAATCGGCAGCCTTTTCCAGGACCAGGCTTGGCAGTCCGCATAATAGGTGAATTAACCCCTGAAAAAGTCAGCGTTGCCAAGAAATCCGACGCTATTGTTCGCGAAGAAATTGAGAAAAATCGATTTAGAAGAAAAACTATGGCAGTATTTTGCCGTGTTAACGGACACTAAAGCAACTGGCGTTAAAGGTGACTCGAGAGCTTATGGATATGTGGTGGCTGTTCGTGCAGCAGAAAGCCGAGAAGCTATGACTGCAAATTTTGCTCAAATTCCATATCCTGTTCTTGAAAAAATCTCAACCCGAATCACAAATGAGGTGCCACAAGTCACCCGAGTGGTTTATGACATTACTCATAAGCCGCCGGCAACTATTGAGTGGGAATAAACAGTTCCATAACTCTTTAAATAAAAAGAGTCAATACATTACCCTTACAACAAGGTGACTCGTCTGAAAGCGGTAATCTTAGCAGGTGGATTCGCAACAAGACTTAGACCTCTCAGTTGTCGCTAGACCAAAAACTCTTTTTCCAATAGTTAACAAGCCTCTACTTGAATGGATTTTTGAAGGATTAGCCAATAATGGTGTCGACGAAGCCATACTAGGCAGTTAACGCTTTAACGCAATTTCATATAAAACAACAACGATCCCCGCAAACATGGGTTGAAAATAAAGTTTTCAATTGACCCGCCAAAAACACCATTAGGGAACTGCAGGACCCGTAAAAAAAGCTGAGAAGCTAATTGGACATGATGAACCATTCATTGTTTTGAACGGAGACATTTTTGCAAATTTAAGTTACAAAGACCTGCTTAAATACACACATTAAAATCGAATGCTTTAGCAACAATCGCTCTCTGCAAAGTGGAAGACCCCTGCAGATATGGCGTAGCAGAAATGGCCAATGGAAACCTCATAAGACAATTTGTTGAAAAACCAACGAAGGAACAAAGCGCCAAGCAACCTCATAAATGCAGGTGTTTATGTTTTAAGCCCCAAAAGTCTTTGATTACATTCCAGCGGGGAGACCATTTTCGATGGAACGGGAAGTATTCCCAAAGCTTGCTGAAGAAGGAAGGCTATGTGGTCACTTTGTAAATTGTTTGTGGATGGATATAGGAAAACCTGAGGAATATCTGGAAACAAACAAAATAATACTTGATTCATTAGTCAAAACTATAAAACCAAAAAACACGAAAAAGTTTGAAATCAAATCGCCAGTTGCCTTTGACAAAGGAGTTTCAATAGGGGAAAAATCTGTTATTGGTCCTTATGCGATACTGGGAAAAAATGTTATCGTTGGCAAAAATGCGCAAATAATCAATTCAGTGATTTTTCCCAGTGTTGAGATAAACGATTCTGTGTCTATTGAAGGAGCAATAATTGGGGAAGGCGCCAAAATTGGAAAAAACGTCAAAATTAGCAGCGACTGCATCATCGCCGACCATGCAAAAGTAAGAGACAATCTGGAACTTTCGGGAAAAGTCTGTCCTGGCAAAGAAGTGGCTGAAAACGTTTTAAAACCCAAAGTTCACTGTTAAATACCTTGAGATGTAAAATTTATGAGCGAGAGAAAGCTTTTCGGAACAAACGGAATTCGAGGATTAGTAAACATAGAACTAACGCCTGAAATGGCCATAAAAGTAGGTTGTGCAATTGGAACTTTTTTTGGACGAAAAAATTTGCTTTTAGGATATGACGCTAGAACCAGCGGACCCATGTTTGCTAAAGCAGTCATTGCTGGACTAACGTCTACCGGCTGCAATGTTTTTTTCGCTGGAATGGCCCCTACCCCATCGTTACAATTCGCAGTTAAAAATCACAACATGGATGGAGGAGTCCTAATTACAGCATCCCATAATCCGCCTGAATACAATGGCATCAAGGTTATTTGGAGCGATGGCATTGAAACTTCACACGAGCAGGAAATTGAGATAGAAAATATTTATTTTGACAACAAAATAGTTTTCGCGGAATGGGACAAACTTGGAACTGTAAAAGATCTGGCGACAATTAACGACGAATACGTTCAAGCCATAGAAAAACATGTTAACCCAAAAAAAATAGCTGAAAAACACTTTCACGTAGTTGTAGATGCTGCAAACAGCGTCGGTGGACTCACCGCACCTACCCTTACTAAGGGAACTTGGATGCAAAGTCACCACTATCAACGCAAACATTGACGGCACTTTCCCAGGAAGAATGCCTGAACCAAGACCAGAAAACCTAACAGACTTATCTTCAACTGTAAAAGCAATCGGTGCAGATATGGGAGTAGCTTTCGACGGTGACGCTGACAGATCAATCTTCACCGATGAAAATGGTACAATTCACTGGGGAGACAAAACATTTGCAATCGTCATAAAGCAGTTTCTCCTCAAAAATCCAGGTGCAAAAATTGTTACACCAGTTAGCTCTTCAACGCTAATCAAAGATACAGTTCAAGCCTACAAAGGCGAATTAATTTGGACAAAGTTGGAAGCGTTACTGTCTCCCAGAAAATGAAAGAAGTAAACGCTAAACTGGGCGGGGAAGAAAACGGAGGAATCTTTTATGGACCACACCAAGCCGTCCGGGACGGAGCAATGACAACCGCGCTGCTGCTTAGATATAATGGCTCAAACTGGACAAAAACTTTCAAACTTGTTGCTGAGCAACCTCAATACTTTATTGAAAAAGGAAAAATTGAGTGCCCAGACGAGAAAAAAGAACCTTTACTCGAGAAACTATTGGAACAGGTGAAGGGTGAAAACATTAACACACATTGATGGAGTAAAGATTTGGTTCACCGATAACAGCGCCATCCTAATTAGACCAAGCGGAACAGAACCAGTGTTCAGATTATATGCTGAGGCAAAAAACCATGAAAAAGCACTAAAACTAGTAAAAGACTACAGTTCGAAAAACTGGAAAAAATCTTAGAAACCATATAGCAAATCTCTATTGGAGAACTCCGAGCCTGATGCCCACAGTTTTAAACTTAAAACCTGAAGACATTGATACACCTGAAAAACGTTCTCAAGTATACATAAGTGTTGTTAGGATGTGGACAAAACGGAATTCTTCTCGCAATTGCTTTTGCAGAAGCAGGCTTCACTGTAACATGTTCAGATGCCAGATGCTAAGCGTTATAAAAAAAGTCACACGGGGAAAAACTTCGTTTTGCAGGACCAGGAAATTGAAAGCAAACTAAAAAGCTTAATCAATGCAGGAAAGTTGAATGTTACAAGCGAATTAAAAAAAACTGTCACACAAAGCGACATAATTATTATAACAGTGGCAGCAAAAATTGACGAAAAGAAAAAAATTGATTATTCTGAAGTATTAACTGCTTGTAAACAAGTTGCGATCATCCACTCCATTCAGGTGCATTGGTAATTTATTGGTAAGATTGCGGCTTTTGGCTTTAATGAAGGGACTAATGAAAGAAACATTTGAGAACACATCAGGTCTCAAAGTGGGTCAAGATTTCGGTTTAGCATATGTTCCATTACAAATCTCAGTAGCAAAATATGCAAGTCAAGCAGCCAACTTTAGAGTTGAGGGTTGCGCAGTTGGAAAAACAGTATAGATGCAGTTAGCAACATTCTGAATAACAGTAACTAAAAATGTTGTGCAAATACACGATGTAAAAACAGGCGGAGATAGCGACTCTTTTTGCAGTTGCAAGACAAGATGCATACACCGCATTAGCTAATGAGTTGGCGGTTTTCTGTGAAAGTGCAAACTGAGATTATTTTGAAGTTTTAAAATTGTTAAATTTGAATGATAAGAGTTTTTGCCAACTACGGTTGAAGAAGAAAACACTATTGAAGCATACTTTTCTGCTTGAAAGCGCGGAGAACATTAATGCTAAGCTTAGGATTCCAGCGTTGGCTCGGCAAATTAATGAGGATATGGTTAAACATGCAGTTAATTTGACCCAGGATGCACTGCGAAGCTGTGACAAAACTCTTGAGAAGAGCAAGGGTTGCAATTTTAGGAAATGTAAACCCGCACAACAGGAATTTTTGTAAAAATGCTGGAAACTAAAAGGTGCCAAAGTAAGTCTTTTTGATCCTTCATCAAGAAGAGAGTCGGTGGATTTAGGAGTTGTAAAGAGCAGCAGCCTTAAATGAGACAGTGGAAGGCACTGACTGCGTTGTGGTACTCACTGGAGAAGACCAGTTTAAAAACTTGAACTTAAAAAAACTAAAAGCATTAACAAAGACCCCAGCTGTAATTGTCGATTTAGCAGGTGTTTTTGAGCCACAAGAAGTGGAAACAGAAGGTTTCATATATCGTGGATTAGGAAGAGGTACTGAATAAATAATGAAAAAACTTGGAGTAGCGGTAATCGGAACGGGTTTTTGGGGAAAGAACCACGCAAGAGTATACAAAGAATTAGCCTCAACAGAACTAGTTGCGATTTGCGATGTTAATCCTGAAAGAGCTAAAGCCATCGCTGATCAGTTTGGAGTAAAAGCATACACTAGACAGCGCTCAAATGCTGAAAAACAAAGAAATAGAAGCCATAAGCGTATGCACATGGTCAACTGTTCTGGCAAAAGAAGCACTCAAAGGGCTCAAGGCAGGAAAACATGTTCTAGTTGAAAAACCTATGGCGCCCAACTGCAAAGCAAGCGCAAAAACTTTGTGAAACCGCCGAGCAAAATGGTCTTCATTTGACTGTGGGTTTTTTGATGCGATTTATTCCTGGATTGCAAAGTATTCGAGAGGCAGTAGAAACCAAAAAAATCGGTCAGCTAGTTTGTGCGAACGCCAAGCGTGTTATCTCAGTGGCCAGAACGAATCGGCGACGTTGGAGTCGTAAAAGACACAGCCATACATGACATAGACGTTATGCGCTTCATATCAAAGCAAGACCCAATTACCGTTTACGCAAAAATGGGAAGCATGAAACATCGAAAATTCGAAGATTACGCCCATATCATGCTTACATACAAAAGTGGAGAAAGCGCTTTTATAGAATCCAATTGGCTTGACCCCTTACAAAACACGAACATTAACTGTTACTGGGTCAGGAAGGCTATAATGAGGCTAGATTACATAACTCAAGAACTTATGGATAGAACAACAAAAAGAGACCGTGCAACCGAGATATCCATTTCAAGAACCGTTAAAATGTGAGCTTCAACATTTCGCAGAATGCATACTTGAAAAGAAAAAACCTCTCATAACCGGAGAAGATGGTGTAAAAGCATTAGAAGTCGCTCAAGCGGCAATGCAATCCTCAGCAAAAAACACGAGCGATAAATTTGGAAAAATAAAAATTATTTTAGGTTGAAGGGTTTTCCTTCAGTCACTATTTTTTCAGGAACCTTTGCTTTCCATTTCTTCAGAAAGGGCAGGTCGTCGGCTTCTTTTCGCAGTTCATCAGGAAGCATTTCTGGAATTTCGTCTCTTATCGGGTACCAGCGCAAACATTTGGGGCAAACGATTAAGCCTTCCACTATCTCGTCTTTTTCTTCAAAAACGTGAAGTTCAAGAGGATGATATTTATCGATTGGACAGGCTAAAATATCCATCAGTTTTCGCTTCATTATTCAATCACGAATTAAATAGTTAACAACTTAGCTATTAAAACTTGTTTGGCAACGAAGATGACCTGTATATCAAGAACGGTTTGGTACCAGTTAGGACCCGTACTTCGCACTACCCGGGAACAACCAAAAACGTAACCTACACTGAGGCAATCGAGTTTTTCAGCTACTTTCAACTTGCTTTTTTCAATTGGATCTTCGTCTCCGATTGCATGTTGAAAATCGTAGTAATGAATCCAACCTCCCTGTTTCTTAAGGGCAAAAATTGCATACGGCAAGTATTCGAGAGCTTTTTCAGGCAAAGGCATCAAAACACGATCAGCCTTGCCTTGCAAGTTAGCATTGATTATTTCCTTTGAGTCACCAAGCAACGGAATAACTCTACCAAAAACTCTGTTAATTCTAATATTCTCTTTCATATACTGAACAGCACAGGATTAACATCAATGGAAAAAACTTGAATCATCCAGGGACAGTTTTGGCAATAATTATGCTGAAACATCCAACCCCTGCAAACATGTTAACAACGGTTTCGCCAGGTCTTAACTAAGCTTGCAATCTTTGAACGCTCACCCAAAAGTCTAGGCGAAAAATAACATTTCTCAACATCAACCGCAAACACGCACCCTGACTCCTTATGCTTAGTGATTGTTTTGTCTTCCCCAGTTAAGAACTTTAATTGCTCGAACTCTGAAAATCACCCAAGATAGGGCTAGTTTGGATGAGAACTGTTTTTACGCCTTTATGGATAGCCATAATTTGGACAGCTACCGCTTGAGCGTTAGCATTGTTATCATTTGGAGTTTTAATAATTGCAATATCACCAACTATGTCAAATGAAGTGTAAACCTTAGCTAGCTCTTGTGAATTAAGGGCTGCGGAAAGTTTTTCTCGAAACCGTTTAGTCAACAGCATATCCTCATTAAATGGTTAAGTATTGGAAATGTTTAAAAGCAAAATACTTTTCTTTGTAGGAAGAGGCGTTTCTAATGGAAAAGTCAGGAATTGTATACGAATGCATGAGATGTGGTGCAAGAGTGCCATCTGAAGAGCTAGAGTTACGTGGCGGAGAAACAAAATGCATTATCTGCGGTTACAGAATTCTAAAAAAAGTTAAACCACCAGTAGTAAAAAGGGTTCAATCAAAATAAGAAGGAAACACTCGTTTTTTTAACGAGTATTCTTTAATTTTTTATAAAAATATTTTAATAGATTTCTTTATCTCCGAGTTTCCGCAGCGCTTTACCCTTAAGTCTTATTGATTCACCCAAGAAATCGTCGTCAACATCTTTTTCAACGGTTTTGCGTTTGACTGTTTCACCACAAACTCCTCCGGGTAACAATCGCCTTTTCATGCACATTGAATATGTGCAGTTTGCGATAACACATTTTTCTTCAGTTAATCTGCATCCGAAAGAGTCCCGTCTGTAGAAAACATTGTTTTGGGCGCATTTAAAAGAGCTGCAGGTTGGAGAGCAAGTTTTTGATTGATCCAATAGATACACCTCAATTGTTAATCAAAATTTTAGTTAGTTGTCTTTCTATTTTCTCTATGTTGGTTGAAGGCAATATAAACTTTCTTCTACTAAAAGGGTGAAATAAAGCATTATTTCCCAATAGCACGTTTAACTCTTCTTCGCCTAAAGATCTCTAAAATTCCTAACAAGACAACAGCTATTACTATCACAAGCAGAGCTATCAATGAACTTACTGAGATTAGCATTGACCCAACTGCAACATACTGCCCAAGCGTCACTTGAACTGAAGTAGGCTGATCAACGTTTAGAGCTATTGCTTGATAATTCTTTTGAGCGCCTGAAGCAAATGCTACAACTTGCATATCGCCTCCAACAACATTGGTAAAGACTGCGGTTCCATCTCCTTTGGTAATAATTGAAAAGCGTTCAGTTGCTGGACCGTTTAATGTGACATTAGCGTTTGAGATGGGGGTCCCAAAAAAGTCAACGACTTTCACAGTCACTTGTATGCCATAAAGAGTGCATCTTATTTGTTGCTGAGTAGGACCAAAAACTTGGATGTTTGTTTGATTTATCAAAATATTATCTTTAAAGAATCGTGCTCTGTACATTCCAAAGGTTAATTGACTTGAAGCCAAGCCTGAAGTATCTGTGGTTGCAGAATAAAATAGACCATTTGTTACTTCGATTAGTTCTACGCGCACATTGGAAATCGCAGTTTGGTCATAGCCAACAACGTTCATGCTTAAGGTTTCATTTGGACAAGTTATGACTATGTTTGACACAGCTTGTGCGGTAATGTTGTTGAAAACGTTGTGACCTGAGTTGAAAACTTGATTGTACATTGATGCGTCTACGGTGTAGCTTACCCCGGTTAAGGTAGAATTCAATCTAAAGGCGCCTGAAAGATCTGTTTGACCGGAAACATTTCCTGTTTGAACAGAGCCACCGTTCGTAGGTTGATATTGGTATGTAATTGATAAATTAACATATGGTAATGAAATACCATTTTGGTTTTGAACTGAAATGTTAAGATCAGTTAATAGACATTGAAAGGTAAAATTGCCATCGCCTGTAACTGCTATTGTGGTGCCACCAATATTAACGCCGTTCCAAAATGCAGTCAAAGCATATGACCCTGTTTCGAGATTAAAAGATGCTTTGCCATCGGTTCCTGTCGTGGCATTGTATGATACATTGGCTGCTTGATCAAGTGCTTGAACTTGTATAGCAGAAACGACCTCGTTTGATAGGTTTACTGTTTTAACGCTTACACTGTTTCCATTAATTGAAAAAGTCTGGGAATCCGGTATCGACTTCGCTGTTCCTTGAGGAGCTATGTTTACCGTATATTGTCCAACTGCAGCGTTTGAGGGAACTACCCACGTTTTGCTAATGACACCGTCGCTTGAGGCTGTAACCGATTCAGAATCCAGAGGCGATCCGCCTGAAGCACTGGTAACTGTTAAAGTAGCTGTCTGACCCGACTGATAACCTACCGCACGTATGGTTACTGTTTGACCGCGGTGATAGGTCAATGCATCAAGAAAATTAACTGAAAAAGTGCTATTAACAGGAGACGCTGAAGACTGATTAAAATAAGCCATGTAACTACCTACATAATTTGTGGTCGAACCATCTGGTTGGAAGGTACTGTCTGGAAAAGTTACTTGTGCAATTGCTGTTCCTTTTGAGTTAGTAGTGCCCAGCTGTACAATTTTTGAATATTCTGTATTAAGAGGGCTTGGAAGTACAACAGACACGTTCGCTGAGTAGGAAACGTTTGGATCTCCGCCTGTCACTGAAATATTAAGAGCAACACTGTTTCCTTCCTGTATTTGCGAAGGCACCGCTTGTACTGTTTCGTTAGTGTTAACTTGGAAGTCGTCTTCGGTTGAATTAACATTCACAGCGACATCTCTTAGTATTAGGGCATAAGTGCCGGCTGGAATTTCTGGAATGGTAAAGTTTGTGTTAACGTAATATCCTTGAGAAGTTGAGCTTACAAGAATTTGGTTTGCAAATGTCACTTGATAGGTACTGTTGGGCGTGTAAATAGTTCCTTGAAGATTTAACTTATCTCCGACCGATCCAGTTGACACGATTGTTCCATCGCTAATATGAGATTCTGCCGGAACCAATTGAATAATGGTAACACCCATATTCTGGCTTTGGCCCAAAGCAAACTCAATAGGTGCTAATGCAATAGCAAGGCACATTAAAACTAATAGTGTAACTGCAACAATTTTTTTATACAAACCACACCGCTCTCCTGATATAGCCTTCCAAATGTGTAATGACTGATGATTTACTAACAGATGATTTTAAACTTTGCCATCAAACCCCATAGACGAGCATGCAATGAGTTTGAACAAGTTACATCCAAGTTGATTTCAGGCAAAAGAACCTGTTTAACCAATGTCTTTTTAAACACATATGTTTCTAAAGTTAGCTAATTTCGGTGAAAACTTGGAGAAAAACCTTGCAACTACACTTTCAGGAGCCCTAAAAAAACAAAAATACCATTTAGTGGGCAACCATTCAGCTGTTAAAAGATGCAAGTGGCTCTACGAATCCATCGTAAATGATAGACCATGTTACAAACAAAGGTTTTACGGAATAAAATCGCACAGGTGCATCCAAATGTCACCTTCCCTTTACTATTGCACACAAGAATGCTTGTTTTGTTGGAGAGCCCAAAGCGGAGACTTGCAGGTTACTTGGGATGAAATGAAAATTCCAAAAGTGGATTCACCCGAAGAAATTGTTGAAGGTTGCTTCAAAGCGCAAGAGAAAATTTTGACGGGGTACAAGGGAAATCCGAAAACAAACTGGCGCAAATTCCAAGAAGCTCTAATTCCAAAGCAGGTTGCCATAAGTTTAACAGGGGAACCAACACTTTACGATCCATTGGGTGAGTTAATCCAAGCATTCCATCGAAAAGGAATGACAACTTTTCTTGTTTCTAACGGCACCCTACCGTCTAAACTTTCAAAACTAAGCAAAGAACCTACCCAACTCTACATATCCGTATGTGCACCCAACGAAGAGGTATACAAGCAGGTTTGCCGTCCGTTGTTTCCTAACGCTTGGGCAAAATTAAACCAAACCCTTGATTTATTGCAAAATTTCCGTTGCCCAACAGTGGTTCGAACAACTCTGGTTAAAGACCATAACATGAACCATGTGGATCAATATGCTAAGCTTATCGAGAAAGCTAACCCTACATATGTTGAAGCTAAAGCATACATGCATATTGGTTTTTCAAATCTCCGATTAAGTTTTGAACGCATGCCACAGCATGGAGAAGTAAAAGATTTCGCTGTCCAGCTAGCAGAGAAAACTGGCTACAAGATTATCGACGAAGCCCCTGAGAGCAGAGTTGTCTTGTTAAGCAGATTGGAGAAACCAATTCAAGTTGGAAACAATTAATTAGTCATTCTACGACGTTGATCGGTTCGACAAATTTGAATATCCTCTTCCCGCAATCATGCAACGTCAATCAAGCGGTTGTCATTAGGGTAAATGAAAGAAGAGGACATTTATTCAAAACAACGAATGACAAATACATTGTCATCTTCGAAAAGAACTATCTGAACTCAACATGTTCCACTCAAAATAAGTGAATCAACATTAGTTAAGGTTGCTTTGCGAATCATTAAACTACTTGTTGAGAAAGTTCGAAACATACAATCATGAGAAACACGAAAAAATTTTTTGGGAAATTGAAATAAGCAACTTTAGCGTCACTTTGTACAAGGTGCTATTTTGTCCGCTTTAGAAGCTGTTCTTCAAAAAATAAAAAATGATCTTATGCAGAAAAATGAAGTTCGTGAGCAGGCACATGAAAGCATGCGTAAAGCAACAAGTCAATCTAAGCAATCGATACTTCTGATGCACCAAAAAAAATATGTTGAAGCTGAAAAGCTCATTGAAAGCGCCAAGGAAAAAATTTCAAACTTGCAAGATTTAGCTAAGCAGTACCCTGAGATCGTTTATGGCGGAATGTTTAGTGCTGCACTTCAAGAATTCTCTGAAGCGCGCATATTTTTAACCCTCATTGAAGAATCACGGTTTATAACACCAGCCGAGGTAAATGTGCCCCCAGTAGATTACGTGCTCGGTTTAGCT
Organism: Candidatus Bathyarchaeota archaeon; assembly: GCA_963798135.1. GTDB lineage: Archaea > Thermoproteota > Bathyarchaeia > Bathyarchaeales > Bathycorpusculaceae > Bathycorpusculum. The sequence continues at coordinate 572,447 of CAWCSI010000002.1, forward strand.
GACGTTATAGGAGAATACAGACGTTTAGCCCTTGATAATTTACGAGAAGGAGAAGTAAAAAAAGGCGAAGAATGCTTAGAAATTATGGACCAAATATTCATTCAGCTCTTAGCGCTTGATGAAGCATACATGCTAGTCCCGGGGCTTAGGCATAAATCTGACACGGCAAGGCGAATAATCGAATCCACACGTGGCGATGTTACAGTTGAGATTCGCAGAAAATCACTTGAAGATTACTTAAAAAAGTTTGAACCTCCAAAAAGCAGCATTAAACGCAAAGCAAAAAAGGCTAGCGTTTGAGCAAACCGTTTATTTTAATCGAAAATTTTTCCGTTAAAAAAGCTCACAATTTGCAGCTTTGTCTATCCAAGAAAATTATCTTGGAAGATAAATTACCATCAAAAATCAGGACGGTTGGAGGTGTCGATGTTTCATACATTGGAGACTTGGGCGTGAGCGCTGTCATTGTTTTGGATTATGATTCTTTGGAGGTTTTGGAAACGCAAGTTGCAGCGTGCCAAGTTAAGATGCCGTACATTCCAACCTTGCTTTCGTTCAGGGAGATTCCACCATCAATGGCGGCAATAAAACACCTTGAGATTCAACCTGACGTGTTCCTTGTTGATGGACAAGGCTTCGCTCATCCTTACAGATGTGGATTTGCCAGTCATTTAGGGCTTATTTTGAGCAAACCAACTATTGGAGCAGCCAAAAGCAGGTTGATTGGCAAGCCAGTGAAAATGAATTATGAGACTTTTTTGGTTGATAAAGGCGAAGTAATTGGCTCCGCCGTGACTACAAAACTTGGTTCTAAACCAATTTTTGTAAGCGTTGGCCACATGGTATCTCTTCAAACATCCATAGAAATAGTTAAGCACTGCTCCAAAAGTCGAATTCCTGAACCGCTACTGCAAGCACACAATTTAGCAAATAAAGAGAGAATCAGACTTTTAGAACAAAGCAAAGTAAATATCAAAGAAAACTAAACTAACGTTAGAGCGTGGAGCGTTTGGCTGAAGAAGTAACATTCGATGAGTTTCAAAAACTGGATTTACGCGTAGGAAAAATAATAGAAGCAACTCCTATTCCAAATTCCAAAAAATTAATTAAAATTATGGTTGATTTTGGCTCGGAGAAAAGGCAGGCAATTGCGGGTCTTCTTAAGTACTATCAGGCCGAAGAGTTGGTTGGGAAAAAATGTGTTTTCTTGTTGAATCTTCAAAGACGCATGTTGGCAGGCTTGGAGTCGCAATGCATGGTTTTGGCTGCAGAGGATACTGAAGGAAATGTTACAGTAATTATGCCTGAGAAAGATATTATTGAAGGAAGCAAAATCGGCTAATTAATGAGCAAAATACGGTTTTGTTAAATTTAAACAACATCTCTGGGGAAAAGTTAAATTATTAAATTCAACCATTTTACTGTATAATTTATTGTGAAGGTTATCTTAATGGCAGTTAATGAAGAAGCACTTATGTGGGTTGAGAAGTACCGCCCAAAAAACCTAAACGAAGTCGTAGATTTACGCGACATCGTTGACTAGTCTAAAAGCTTTTATGAAAAACCCAAAAATAATGCCTCACCTAATGTTCGCAGGTATACCAGGCACTGGAAAAACCACGCTGGCGTTAGCCATTGCTCATGAACTTTTTGGTCCAAACTGGAAAAATTTTACTCTGGAGCTAAATGCCTCAGATGAAAGAGGCATTGATACCGTTCGTGAGAGAGTTAAGGATTTTTCACGATATAGCCGTTCAGGCTTTGGAAACATTCCGTTTGCGTTAATTATTCTGGATGAATGTGACCAAATGACTGGCCCCGCCCAGACAGCGCTGAGGCGAATTATGGAAACCAGCTCCCGCACATCTCGTTTCATCCTTATCTGCAACCAATCAAGCAAAATTATTGAACCAATTCAGAGCCGTTGTGCCATATTTCGATTTTCAAGACTAGATAAGCAAGCAATGAAAGAGCAATTGCAGTGCATAGCCAAGAAAGAAAATGTTAAACTGTTGCCTGAAGCGGCGGAAAAAATAGTCGATTTCTCTGAAGGCGACCTTAGGCATGCCATAAACGCTTTACAGACAGCTGCAGCTTACAAACAAGGAGAAATTGATGAAAAAACAGTGTCGCTAGTCATCGGCGAAGCTAGCCCAATTCAAGTTCAAAAAATGATTAGAAAAGCATTATTTGGCGACTTTATTGAAGCAAGAAAAACGATGTATGAAATAATGGGGTCCTACGGTTTTTCAGGCACCGAAATAATACGCCAAGTGCAACGTGAAATCTTTAAGATGTCTGATTTAACACCTGAACAAAAAGCAGAGTTATCAAGCCTGATTGGCGAATATGACTTTCGTTTAACCCAAGGCGCCAACAGCGACATTCAGCTAAGCGCGTTACTTGCTCAATTTGGAAAATTCGGTAAAGCCATAGGGGAAACCTATTGAAAAATGATCTTTTATGGGTGGAAAAATACCGCCCAAAAAAGATAGAAGACATAGTTGGCAACGAAGAAGCCAAATCTACCTTTGTCGAATGGATAAAAAACAAACGAAAAACAAAGAAAGCAGTATTACTTTATGGTCCACCCGGGGTTGGCAAAACTGCGTTGGTTAACGCTGCCGCAAAAGAATTCGGTTTTACAATTATTGAAATGAATGCTAGTGACACAAGATCGGAAAAAGCGGTTAACGCGATTGCTAAGCCAGCCACATCATATCTTGCATTAGACACTTTCACCGCTGGAAGCAAAGGTAACCTGCTTTTTCTCGATGAAGTTGACGGCATTGCAGGCAACGAGGACAGAGGCGGAGTAAGCGCCATAATAGAAATCGTTGAAAAAGCACGAGTGCCAGTTATAATGGCTGCAAACGATCCTAGCATTGACAAGTTGAGACCTCTAAAGAAAGTTTGCTTGCTGATTCGTTTTCACCAAATTCGATTGCCTCTGATTATTTCATTGTTGCAAAAAATTTGTTTGCTGGAACATGTGAAAGCAGATTTTGAAGCGTTAGAGCATATAGCCCAAAACAGCAAAGGCGACGTCAGATCTGCCATAAATGACCTCCAAAGTCTTAGTGAAGAGAACCATGTTCTAACACTGCAAGACACTATGGCACTTGCTTCAAGAAACAAAGACATAAGCATGGACGAAACACTAAGTGGCTTTTTCTCGGTAAAATCAGTTGAGGAAGCGTCGTCGTTACTTTTCCGCTCAAGCGTAGACTACGACGAATTTATAATGTCAATAAGTGATAATCTCCCAAGACGATACACCAACCCAGATGAGCTTGCCGCCGCCTACGATTTTGTTTCCAAAGCTGACCTCTTCAGGGGAAGAATTGGGACAGAACATTGGCACCTTTTAAAGTATTTCTTTAACGCATTATCCGAAGCAGCGGCAGTTGCTCCAGAATCGTTTAAGCCCTTTGAATTTATTTCGCCTCCAATTAGGATAATTACTTTGTTTTGGACCAAAGGCAAAAGAACCATGCTTGACGGTATCTGCGGAAAAATTGGGGCGCAATGCCATGTGTCGCACTCAAAAGCTAAACATGATTTCATCCCATTTCTCAAGATCCTGTTAGAAAAACAAAAAACAAGCCCTCTCATTTCTTGCCTTGAACTTTCCCCAGAAGAAGTTGATTTCTTAATCAAAATGAACAGGTTTTAAGGGAAATGAAATGGCGGCTGTTTTAAATCCTAAGGGGTTCAAGCTTCCACGGGTTGAAAAAGAAAAATTTGTACTCCTCATACGTTTGGGCTTGGAATATAATCGTGAACAATGCCTTTACTCGATTAACAATTACAATAACATCGAGAAACTCTTGGAAACACTTGGCAACATCTTAAACACCGAAGTTATGTTCCTCCAAACTTGTACACGATGTGGAAAAGATTTTCCCTGCTCAGAATGCAACTACAATGAGTTATGCACAACAAAAGACTTGCCGTTCAGTTGTGTTTGCCCCAAATGTTTGAGGGATAGAAAACAATTTGAGCGATACCTTGAAAAATTCTAACTCTTGAACTTGAACCTATTTTTCAGTGGAGAAAAAACCCGGCAACAATCAAGTCATTTATTATTATTTGCACATAAATACGAAGATTTTGAATTATTTATTGATCTTTACCGCGCTATTTAGTCATTTTCACCACATATTTTATTATATTCTTTTAAGAAACAAAGTTTGACAAACGCTAACTCTTAAATGAAATTTAGCCTCTAAAAATTACAAAATGTTAACGAAACCAGTAGTTTCCATAAAAGCATCATTGAAAGTAAATCTGTATACAAAAGCATCAACCAACCCACAAAAATTGCAAGGCAAGTCTTATCTAGCCTTTCATAATTAACTTTTAATACAAAGGTCTTGTTTATGGCAGAAGAACATACTCCATTAACCGTTGCACTTTCTCAACTTAAACTTGCGTGCAAAAAATTAGAGCTTGATTCTGGTGTCCATCGAATGTTGAGTTTGCCCAAACGCTCCATCAGTGTTAGCATTGATATTCGCATGGATAACGGCGCGGTGGGAGTTTTCAATGGTGTCCGAGTTCAACATTGGGATGCTCGCGGTCCGTTCAAAGGCGGAATACGTTTCAGCCCAAGTGTAACCCAAGATGATGTTACGGCTTTAGCTATGTTGATGACGTGGAAATGCGCCATTGCAGACATTCCGTTTGGTGGGGCAAAAGGCGGGATTTGCGTTGATTCTAAAAAAATGAGCAAACATGAACTTGAACGATTAACTCGCAGATATGTTAGCTTGATCTTTGAGTATCTGGGGCCTCATCGCGATATTCCTGCACCGGACATGTACACTGACGCCCAAACGATGGCTTGGGTTATGGATACCTACAGCCAACTTAAAGGCTACAGCATACCTGAAAGCGCTACAGGTAAACCAGTCGAGATTGGCGGTTCATGGGGGCGAACAGAGGCTACGGGTAGAGGCGTGATTCACTGTGTAAAGCAAGCCGCAGAAAATAACGGCTTAAAGCTTAAGAATGCCCCAATTGTTGTTCAAGGATTTGGCAACGTAGGCTACAACGCAGCAGTTGCAGCGCAAGAAATCGGCGCTAACGTAATAGCTGTCAGCGATTCCACAGGAGGAATCTTTTGCCAGGACGGCTTAAACATTCCAGACGTTTTAACGCATAAAGAAAAAACAGGTTCGATTCAGAACTACAAAAGCTGCAAAAACATTACCAACGAGGAATTGCTTGAATTGCCCTGCGATGTGCTTATTCCTGCAGCACTTGAAAACCAAATCACCTGCAAAAACGTAGATAAAATAAAGGCAAAAATGGTTGCTGAAGCGGCAAATGGACCCACAACTCCCGATGCAGACAAGGTATTGTATGAAAAAGAAATCTGCCTAATTCCCGACATTCTTGCAAACAGCGGTGGTGTTACGGTAAGTTATTTTGAATGGGTACAAAACTTAACTCGGGAACAATGGCCCCTTGAAAAGGTTAATAGGAAATTGGAAGAGAAAATGACCAAATCCTTCAATGACGTTGTAAGTATTTCAGGGAAGCAGGAGAGCGATATGCGTACAGGCGCCTTAATGCTGGGTGTAGGGAGAGTAGCTAACGCCATAAAAACATTGGGACTTTGGCCATAAACACATAAACTTTTTCAAATTTGCAGGCATATTTTGCTTTTTTTCCTAGTGCAAACGCTTAAACCCCCCCACAACATATTGGTTGAACCCCACAAAAGGAAAAACAACGGGATTGAGAGGGAAAAAAGAAGTTGGCAGCCAAAATTTGCACATTAGATTTCTCCTATGAGAATTCTCTGGTTAAAATTGTGGCTAACAGAAACTGTCCTGAAATTAAACTATCAGGATTAACAGTTGGTCCTTTTGATGAAGGAAATGAGTATGAAGTTTATTTTTGGGTAGCAAAAGAATTAGCCACTTCAGGAATGGTTCATTTCAGAGAAGAAGACGTTTTAGATGCTACTAAACTGTTTAAAGTGCAGTGGAAAGAGGGTGTCCAGATTCCTGGGCAAATTTCTGAGTTACCAGATGATTTTTACCCTAAACTGCGCAGGTTTCTTTCCGATTTGAAAGACCAATCTTCAAAACCTGAAAAATACCAAGAACACTTTAAAGCAAAGCAGTTAGCGCGAGATATTGTGAATTCTCGCTTAAAAAAAATCGTTGCATTATCAGCTGCGCCTGCACAGACCGAACAAGTTCTGAAAAAACTTACAAGTGAAGAAAAAATTCTCTTTGTACAGCTTGTTAAAATAATATCCCAGTGGAAAACTGAAATTTTAGAAACTGAGGGACAAAAGTAGGATGGCCAATACTCAATTAACAGTTGATCCACAGCAGCTTTTTCAAGAATTTTTTAAGAAAGAAAAGTATCGACAAAGAATCGCTCAGTTAGCTATCACTGGAAAAAACTCAATAGTGATAGATTTTGAAGAACTTTATGGATTTGATCAAGCACTTGCTGAGCAATTACTCAACAGACCAGAAGAATACCTTCAACACGCAGGAAAAGGAGCATATGAACAACTCCGGATTGAAGACTCAGAATACGCTGAGAAAATAGAAAAAATCATAATAAGAGTTGTTGAACTTCTCGGCAAAGAACAGCTTAGAAAACTTGGCTCACGCCAAATGGCAAAACTAATTATGGTAGATGGAATTGTGGTTAGAGCAACCCCAGTTCGACCGATGGTTTTGCAAGCTGCTTTCAAATGTAAACGTTGCGGAACCATGAATCAGGTTGAACAAACTGGGCAGTTCCTAAAAGCTCCAGCGATATGTTCAGCCCCTGACTGTGGCAGAGATGGTCCTTTCGAATTTACACAAGAAGAATCTACGTTTATAGATTCTCAAGATCTTAGGTTGCAAGAAAAACCTGAAGACTTGCCTCCGGGACAGTTACCACGTACTTTAGCTGTGAAGCTTATCGGAGACGACATAGTTGATGTGGCAAGACCAGGCGACCACGTTTCAGTCGTCGGTATAGTTCGTGCTTTTGCGCCGTCAATGATGGGGCTTGGAAAATTAAGAACTTTCATTTTACAGCTTGACGCTAACTCAATTGGAGTACTTGGCAAAGAACCAGAAACATCACCGCCAACACCAGAAGAAGAAGAAAAAATGCGCAAATTATCTGAAGATCCTTTAGTACACAAAAAAATAATGCAATCAATAGCGCCATCAATCTTTGGCTTGGAGCACATAAAAGAGGCAATCATGTACTTACTTTTCGGCGGAGTTTCAAAAACCCTGCCAGACGTAAACATCAGAGGCGAAATGAACGCACTTTTAATCGGTGACCCAGGTACCGCAAAATCTCAATTACTTCAATATGTAGCCAGAATAGCACCCAGAGGACTTTACACTTCAGGCAGAGGAACAACTGCCGCAGGCTTAACCGCTGCAGTAGTTAGAGAGAAAGGCGGAAGCATGAGCCTCGAAGCAGGCGCACTTGTCTTAGCTGATAAAGGCATTGCTTGTATCGACGAAATGGACAAAATGCGTCCTGAAGACCGAGTTGCAATTCACGAAGCTATGGAGCAGCATACAGTCTCAGTTGCAAAAGGCGGAATTGTTGCTACCTTAAACGCTAGAACAGCAGTGCTGGCGGCAGCCAACCCTTCCTTAGGCAGATATGAACCTAACCGAACAGTTGCCGAAAACGTTCCACTACCAGTAACTATCCTTTCCCGTTTCGACCTAATTTTCGTCCTTCGAGATGTACCAAATAAAGAATCAGACGGCAAAATGTCTCGACACATCCTAGAAATTCATCGTAGAGGAGTCAGCCCTGTAGAAGCACAAGTTGATGCAGAACTGCTACGCAAATACGTTAGCTTCGCAAAAGGAATAAAACCAGAGCTTAGTGTTGAAGCAGCGAAACAGCTTAGCGACTTTTATCTAGCGATGCGTGCGGCAAGCGAAACTGAAGGATCACCAGTAGCGATAACGGCCAGGCAGTTAGAGTCGCTTGTCCGGGTTTCTGAAGCCCGCGCGCGTGTGGCTTTGCGTAAAGAAGTGACTTCTGAGGATGCAGCAGCAGCCATAACTCTTATGAAAAGGTCTTTAGAGGAAGTTGGAATCGACTTATCCTCATACAAAGTAGATATTGACTTAATCATGACTGGAAGACCAAAAAGCATGCGAGACAGATTACACATCATACTTGCAGCATTAATGGATATGGAGAAAGTTACTGGCATAGTTGAAAAAGACGCGCTTGTCACCGAATTGGAAACCAAACATAAAATCCCCAGAGCAGAAATCGAACGAATGATAAGCCAGTTACTACGTGAAGGCACAATCTACGAGCCCAGAGAAGGATGCTTAAAGAAAACCTAAGAAGGTAACGTGAAATGAAGCCAGTTGTAGTTATTGCAGGCACAAGACCTGAAATAATCAAGATGGCGCCTATAATTCGAGCCTTGAAGGACGCTAAGGTACCATCAGTCTTTGTCCATTGTGGCCAGCACTATGACTACAACATGGCTCAGCAGTTTATTGAAAACCTTGAGTTGCCTACGCCTGATTACACTTTTAAAATCGATGCTTCTTCACCAGGAGCTCAAACTGCTGAAATATTGCTGAAAACAGACCAGTTGCTCGAGAAGGTTGAGCCGTCAATTCTTCTCGTTGAAGGTGATACAAACAGTGTTTTAGCAGCGGCGTTAGCAGCTAATAAACGATTTATCTCCATTGGACATGTGGAGGCTGGGCTGAGAAGTTTTGATTTCCGCATGCCTGAAGAATATAACCGACGTTTAACTGATCACATGTCGGAATTCTTGTTTGCTCCGACAGAGAGAGCGAAAACAAATCTGATTAAAGAGAGTGTCTGGGGCAAAATCTACGTCACTGGTAACACAGCAATAGATGCAGTAATGCAGCATTTGCCGATTGCAGCGAAAAAATCCGACATTATGAGCAAAATACCCTTTAAAACTTTTGCTGTAGCTACCGCGCATAGAGCAGAAAATGTCGATAATGTGTCGGTTCTTGAATCTTTTATGGAAGTTTTCTCTAAATCGCCGATTCCAATTGTTTATCCAATGCATCCACGCACAAAAAAGAGGCTGGAGGAAAATAAGATGCTCTCACAAATGGAAGCGTTAAAGAATGTTTTGATTCTCCCGCCCTTAGGATACCTGGACTTTTTAGTTTTAATGAAAAACTGCAAATTGATTATTACCGATTCAGGAGGCATCCAAGAAGAAGCCACTGCTCCAGCCATAAGAAAACCAGTACTTGTAATGCGTTTGTCAACTGAACGCCCAGAAGCTTCGGAAGCAGGTTTCGCAAAAATAGTTGGAACTGATAGCAAAAAAATCTTGGCTGCAATTCAAGATGTCGTTAAAAACGAAGTTGAGCTGCCACATGCTTCACCTTTCGGTGATGGTTTTGCAGCAGAAAAAACTGTTGATGTAATAAAGAAAAATTTTGCCACTTAAGAAATATAAGTGGTCTTCTTATCGTCTTCTTTTCGGGTTTCTTCAGCTTGCAGAGCTCGTTTTTCTTCAATTTGTTGAAGGCGAGCAACCATTGTTTCCGCTCGGGTAATTTCCTCGTTTAATCCTGCTAAATCCAATTCAAAGTTGAAAGTAGATTTCAAAACCTCTAAAATGCTTTTAGCTGCAAGAGGATCAGGAAGGTAACCACGTGTTTCACCAAGCAAACAAAGAGCATTTATTTTTTTGAATTTAGCAAGTCCCAGAATTAACCCTGCCGTTCCGACAATTGGGCTACCTGAAGTGCTTAATGTTGCGCCTGCTTGAATTGCTTGGTCTAAGACTTCCTGTGAAGTTGCTGCGATGAAGACTTTGGGTTTTTCTTTTGGTTCCATTCGATACCCGCCGATTGTTGCGATGGTTTTAACGCCGTACTTTTCTGAGAAATTAAGGATTTGATCCGCGATTTCGTATTGTCCTTCGATAGTTTGCGATTGGCTATCGCCAGTAAATAAGAGTAAATCGTTTGCCCCGTTTGGATTTTTGTAGTAGTAAAATGACCCTCTTAAAAGTCGTACATTGCCTTTTTTGTTAACTAAGACAAAATATGGGAAATGGGGCGAGTAAAGATAGGCAATTTTTTTGGCTTTTAGTTGTTTAATTAAATAACGAAGAGCAATTTTGCCGACTAATCCTAAACCGGGAAGACCTTCGATTAGAATGGGATTGTTTGGCTCTATTTCTGTGAATTCTTTAATGTAGGTTTCTTTCATTCGGTGTTACACCTTTTCATTTCCATTCGATATTTAAGGTATTTATCGTCAGGCGAAAACTTCGCGGGATGCGGAATTTTAACGGGTCCACCACAGTAAGGGCATTTGTCCTTTGCCAAAGTGTATTTTTCACAATTAACGCATTTACGGAGTTGCCATACCAATTAATTTTCCCTTCTAAAAGCGTAAGCCTCGTCATCGCTAATAGTGTTTGCAGTGACATTTAGTAAGTCGCTATCTTCTGGCCACTCGAACTTGCGCGCAGCCATTAATTACCTCATCCCTTATTCAAGAACCGCTTGTACGTCGCCCTTGATTTTTGCTCTTCCGCCAGACGGTTCAGCGAGTATTTCTCCACATACGTTGCAAGTTACTTTGTTAACCGCGTTGCTGAAGATTTGTTGCTCGTTGCCACATTTTGGGCATTTAACCCTAAGGAAGACACTTCTTGGTTTTGGAATAAGTTTGCTCCATTCAGACATAATTTTTTTCTCCTTATTGTATAACTAATTTTCTTAGACGAATACCGTCTTTGTGCCTCATGAAATTACAAACTTTACATTTAAGGCGCAAGGTTTGTTTTTTGGTGGTTTTAGCGAATTCTCTTTGAAGCGCATATTTTTGACCACCATAACCCTCTTTTTCTCTAGCGTGGGCGCGTTCACCATGAGCTAATGCTCTGCGCTTCCCAGGCTTGTAGAGGGTAACACTGTGAATTTGGTGAGCTTTACATTTTGGACAGTATGTCTTTACTTCTTTAGGAACGTTCACGTTCTTCACTACCAGCTTTGCATAAAAGAAACATACGCATTCTTATACTTTTTTACTTATATGCTAAAAATCTTAGGCATGCAGGCTATTGAAATACCATTTAGCGTAACTATAAGCATTATTTAATCAGCCAAATTCTGAACAAACCCTCCCAATAACCCATCGTTGCCAGAAAGGCATAGTGTTTTTTAAACCGAAGGTAATCTTTAGTTATATCTAGTCTGCAGGTTTGAATGCATTGACGTCACAACTTTTCCAGAAAATGAAAACTCACTCAGATGCAATTATCAAATTACTCCCATTATTTGCATTCGTAGCTCCCCTTGCGATTTTATATTTTTTAAATTTGCCCGATCCCTATCTTGGACCTACTTCCCAGTATTCATTTCAGTTAATGTGGAAAGGCAGAACCTTCCAATTGTTTTTTGTTTGGTTGATGGCATTGGAATTTATTCTCAGCTGGGAAACTATCAATACAAAAATTAACAAACAGAATAAAGCAGGACTCATTGCCGTTGCTACAGTCCTATTGCTTCCAACATTGTATGTGATTTTAGAGTATTTCTTTGGGTTAAACGCCGCTATCGCAACATTAGCTCAACAAAATGGAGTCACATTTTATAATTCAATGCCCATTGCGATGGAGTATTTTGTGTTCTCAGCTCTTTTTTGCTTGACAATTTTCCTGTGCTTGGGCAAAAAAGGGTTACGTGGCTTCGCCTTGCCCGCATTATTCGCAGCCTTAATTGGAATTATTTACACCATCGACAACATTTTTCCATATGGTCAATTTACACCATTCCAACTGCTAGTTCCAACTACCGCCACCCTTGCCAGCTTTGTTCTACGTTCAATGGGATACAGTGTTTTGCCTGGAACAGATAACGGCATGCCAACTTTGCAGGTTACAGGAGCGTTAGGTACTGCTAAATTTGCGATAGCTTGGCCCTGTGCAGGTATTGAAAGCCTCCTAATTTTTACAGCTGTCACGTTATTGTTTTTGCAGCGGATGCCACTTTCTTGGAAAGCTAAAGCAGGGTACTTCATCTTTGGAGCGGCCGTTACCTACTTCATAAATGTCCTAAGAATAGCTACGATGTTCATCATTGGTGTTGGCGCTGGAGGTGACATAAATGCGCCTCAAGTGCAGAACTTCCACTTCTATTATGGCCCGCTATATTCGATTGCTTGGATAATTTCTTACCCGCTGATTATTCTCGTGAGTCAAGGTTTGTGGCGAAAAATAAAATTGAAAAAAGTTAGTTGAAAACTAGGAAACCTCAACTGAAACAGCTAAGCCTTGCTTAACTAGCATTTTGGCGTTTTCAATTGGGAGAGAGGCAACATCCTCAACCTTAAAGGGACCGTATGTTTTCATATCTGCACCAATTATGTTTGGAATATTTTTTAAGAAGCGTAAAGCCACACGCTTTTGGCTAATTTGACTTTCCATTTTCACTACTTGAGCGTCAACTCTAACATCAAGTGCTTTTACTTCTACTTTGGCAGCTTGGGCTTGCCCTTGCATTAGGTTTTTAGTAAACTTATGATATGCTTCTGAGAAAGCAACAAAATTCTCCACCATCTTGGCTTCTTCAATTGTTAACAGATCGGAAGGCATTTTTTGGCTTTGGGTTACTGTTTTAACTATTTTTTTGTATCTTAATCTGAGTAGTTCATCAAGCATTCGGGTTACGTTTTGTGCTTCATGCTCTAGCAGACTTACTTTGACGGATTTCTTATCAAGAATCTTGGTTTCTTCGTTTAGACGCCGCAGGTAATCTGCTATTTTAATGTAGAAGTCAGGAGGTAAACCTCCTAGCGATGTCTCTTCAATTTCTCTTCGCCAAGCTGCATAAAGTTCATTGTACATTAATTTGCCACCTTAGCTCTTCCCTTACAAATAAGCATAACCGCCGCAGCAACAGGCAACTCAACTGTTTGATTCTTGTATGGACCCAACGTTTCTCCACTCAACTTAAACTCTGGCGCATCAGAGACCAACACTTTCGCGCTGCCCTTTTTAAAAGCTACCGCTCCAGTAAACGGATCAAAATTCTCCAGGTTTTTTGCTGGAAACTCTACTTTTTTTAGTCCCGTTTTGCCATGCAACGTGCCATTCATTCGAATTAAACGGTGAATATCAGTGGTGACAACTGTGTCAATATTTGACGATTGTAACTCGCGTACATGCTCAGCCAGTTTAAGCCATGTTTGAGTTCTTACCCCATTAATACTTTCCCATAAACCGTCATTTATACACCGTTTAATTATAGTGTCCTTGTTTTCTAAAAGGGCATTATTCCTTAAGCCGATGGCTTTTAGGTCTTCTTTGGTTGCGGTTTGAAGAAAGTTTTCCATGCCGTACTTTCAGACGCTTGTTCCACCCAAAATTATGCAAATTAAATCTTTTAACAGCACTCTTTTTCGCGTTTTGCTTTCCCATCTTTGTCCAATATGGCTAAACCTAATCCCATAACGTAATCAACAATTTCTTTTCTTGCCATAGCATCTAAGGACCGAACGGCTTCGTCTTCGACATGAACGTGGTATCCTCGGTGACCAGAAAAAAACACATGCAACTCATCTGAAGAAAAACCAAAATCGTTTTCTAACATATCAAGAAGCTTGGCAGTTTCGTCCCGGGCAGATTTTATGCAAAGCTCGCAAGGCCAAATTTTTGTCTCAAATTTTGTTGCTTCACAGCAGGACAAACTTCAGGAATTAAACCCTTACCGCTAAACCCACATTTCACACATGTGAATTCGTCGTGGATTTTGTCACATGTTGTTGGAATGTGATCAGCGTCTATGTCAAAGACTAAATCAGCGCCTAACCAGCCTTTTTTGTCCATGTCAAAATCTGGGTTTTCATAGTAAGCACATGAATGATAAACATCTGATGGAACGGTTTCAGTTAGCACGGAGCGAAATCTGTTGATTTCCTCGAATCTTTTATGCCTAACCATAAAACGTTCTTTGAAAAGAAGATAGGCGAATTCTCGTTGATTTGGCACAATTGGAGCAGGAATAATTGTTGAGGGATCTCGATAGTATTCGCAGAATTTTTGATAAACAAATTCTCGAGAAGCCTCCAATTTCCCTTAACCCCCTTGCCAATTAGAATATTCATTAGCTTTTCCTAAATTTAACTATATACCGCGGAAAAGGCAAATTGAAAGACTGTATTTAGATCAACCGTTGAATGCCGCCAAAAATCTGGAGCGGGTTAAAAGCGATTCCGCCAAAAGAGAGAACAAAAACCATGAAAATTAACCAAATAATTGTTGCCTGCACCTCTTTCTTTTGTTGAGGAACCAACACATAAACGAAAATGAAGGGCAGATACCAATTCTGGAAGTAAGGCATCATAAAACTTGGCACTAAAATAAAAAGTGCCGATAGAGAAAGCAAACTATTCTTGTTTAGCATGTAAAATGCATAGACAAGAGTAGCTGAAAGCGTTAACAGAACTGTGAATGACTGCATTGCCCAAGAAATTTGTGTGTTTGATGAAAAAGCGTTGATACCGTTCATAATTAATTCTGAACGTGTCGAAAACATGAATGGAGCACTCAAATAAGCGGTGAAGATACTAACAACCGCAAAAACTATACCTACGACTATGGCTTTGTTGCGAATTAAATTGCTTAAGCTATTTTGTGAAAGTAACTTGATTATAGCCAACAATGATAAGTGGAAAAAGGAAAATGCCTGCTTGATACTTAATAAATACAGACAATACAATAAGCAAAAAGAAGTAATCGTAACGCTCTCTGTCAAAAACATGAATATTGCAAACAGAGAAAATAGGAAAGCAACAGAATCAAACATGCCGTCAGCAGCATAAACAACCAAGCTCACGTAAATAATATAGAGTCCAATGCCTTTCAGCAGCCAAACATAATATTTCTCTATCGTTTTTTGGTTTATCTTTGAGCTCTTAAAAGGCGTAATCGCCGAAATGAGGGACGAATCAATGTCTTTTTTCAAGAAATTGTTTAAGAAAAAATAAAGGCAAATATGGGCAAAGATTAGAAAAATAGCAATCTCAATTTTATAAATCAAAATTGGGGCAAAACCACTTTGGAGGAGAACACCGAAAGGAGCAAACAATAAAATGCTGCCTAATGGATAAAGATGCGGCATCTCTGGCCATGTCACAAATTTGAAATATGAATTATCAGTGTTGGCTAATTTGTTAAGAGGCTGATTGAAAACTGAAAACCCATCTTTCAGAAATAGGCTTGAAACATATGAATCTCTTGCATGATCAGTGTACCACTTTTCAAAGTTGCCAAGTGGATTGCCGTTAAAGGCAACAATGGAAAGCCAAAACACCAAGGAAATTAAAAGTAAAATTAGCAGGTATCTACGGTTTTTTTCGTCAAGGGTAGGCAACCTTCTTGTGCGTAATTTTAAATTTGAAGAACTAGAAAATACTGTTTTTAAAACTAGAACTATTGATAAAACCATGCTAAGCAGGAAAAGAATTTTGGAAATTTCATTAAGAACTAAACTCAGAGCGCGAAATTCAGGTTTCTGAAAAGTTGCTTGAAAATGAATAATGTCCGAGTTAGTTGAATTGGAAAATACTGCGTCATAATAATAAGCTCCTGCCGTAAAGTTGTAATTTACTTCTGAGTTGATCAAAGTTGAATAGAGAGAGCCATTAATTGCTAAAATTGAAAAGTTGAATGAAAAATTTTGGATGGAATTTGGGGGATTCTGGATTAGCAGTGAAATGTTTTCGCCGCCATGAAAAGATCCCAATCCTTGTCGATATGTTTCGTTTGGACTTAACCGAAAAGTATCATTAATTAAAACTTTGTTTACCAAAACAATTGAGGGGTTGCCACTTTTTTGTATTGGAAATAGGCTAGCTGTACCGAGTGATACACTTAGGACTAAAAGCGAAATAGCTATGAAAAGAAGCAGTTTAACTGTGCCAAAACTTTTCATAAAGTCGAGCTATCCTTCCTTTTAAAAAAGGATATGTTATTATTGGTTTTATGAAAAATAAGGATTGCTTAATCAGAGCGTTAAGAATGAGAAACTGCTTTCAGAGTATAAGATAAGTAGCTTTGGATTTCAGTCCATGAAAGTTTGGATTTTCCGATTTTCCGATTAACAAACAAGACAGGCGTTTCTTTTACGTTGAAATTTCTCAAAGACGCTTGTCTTATGGTTTCTATTTGGATTTCATAAGTGTGGCTGTGCAAATTACTGATGGCTTGCTTTTAGAAACTTTGTTGAGTAGCATCGAAAACCGCTTGTGCAATCATGAAGTTTTAAGCCCAAGCGAAAATCTGGCTATAGAGTTAGCAGTTTTGCTAATTACTTTTCTTGTGAAAGGCCACCCTTCAATTTTGCCTCCTTTGACATATCTGCTGCCAATCACCATGGCGCAGTCACATTCACTACATTTTTGATAATAGCTGCGGAATATCTTTTGGGTTATGTGAATAATCGGCATCCATTGTAAAGACGTATTTTGGCGGTTGCTTTAAGGATAAAAAATATTTGAAGCCATCAGTTATGGCTGTGCCTAAACCACTTTTTTTAGGTCTAATACATAAGAGAATATTTTTGTATTTTTTTTGTTTTTCCTGCACAATTTCAGCGGTTTTATCCGGGCTGGAATCATCAATAACAAGTATTGAAGCATCTAATTTTAGGTCTTCAATGTCATCAATTAATTTGGAAATGTTTTCTGCTTCTCGATAAGTGGGAAGAATTATCCCAACCTCAGAGTTAAGCCATTGAATTGCCAATTAATTGATAATTCATATGACTCCAACTATTTTACAGTATAGTCAATTAATAAATCTTAACAAATTATTCAGCCTGATTTTAGAGCAAGTTGTTGTTTACTTTTATAATATTCAAGTGGATGATAGATTCGGCGGCACAAATCATCTCTGTTTTTGCATACTCCATGTGTTTGCAAGTACTGGAGCATTGAGGAGCAAGTGTAGCGTGTTCCAGAGCCCCTTTCTCCGGCTATGTGCTCGATTTGGTAGCGAGTTAATCTTTCGTTGTAGTCTGAAAAAGTTTTATAAATTTCACTAACTTTTTCCGGAGACATTCCAATGTTAACAAGAAAAGAAGTTAACGTGAATCGTCCCATGTGCTGAAAGATGATGAGTTTTTGATGCTGCTTGCGTAAATTGCGTTTATGCATGGAGGAAAAGCTGTTTGAACGACTACTTTGGGTATTTCTTCAATTTCTTGTCCCATTATCTCTTGCGCCAATTTTATTAATCCTTCAGCGATAACAGTTATCTCTGAAGGAAGGTTTTTGATTTCTGAAACATCAAGCCTTTTCTCCACCCGATTTTTTATTTCTTCTTGAAGCAGGCGAACAACCTTATCTTTGTTTAAATAAACCATGCCTTTATCCATAATTTGGTTAACAAGCTTCCACTCTGAACCATGCATGTGAGCAGCATTCTTCAAGTAGAAACTAAATCCAACACGAAAATCCTTTCCAAAGGCGCCTTCACCGATATCCCAATCAAAGTCTTGGGCAATTGCAAAAATTTTTTCTTTATTCTCGCCAAGCATCTGTGCATGCGCTGTTTTTGCTACGGCCAAGGCATATCTTTTTTTTATCCATGAATTTTTGGTGGCTATAACCAAAATTAGTGCTGCGGCAAAAGACGAAATTTCAGATCTTTTGTCCCTGACTGCTTCACCAGTGTTTACTTCAAAAATGGCTTTTTCTACGCGGTTTTGGGCACGGTCAAAAACGGGTTTTTCTGAAGATAAGGTCTCAATTGTAAATTGTAGTTCTTCTATTTGTTTTGAGGCTTGTTTTAAAAAAGGGTATTTGGCAAAATCTTCAGAAGATAATGCCGATTCCAATTGCAATTTGAGTTCCTTACTCTGTTTCGATTCTTGGCGCCAAGAAGAAGGTTAATTTTCCCTCTTTTGTCTGTTGGAAATCTATTTTCACAGGCATGTCACTGGAGAATTCAAGTGTTGCAATATCTGAGGTGGCTGATGCAGCTTTGATGATTTCAGAGAGGTAGCTTAGGCTGAATGTTGCTTTTGCGTTTTCTTTGACTTCTAAATCAAGAAGTGCATCGTTGCCTTTTTGCAGAGTTATGGTTGCACCCATCAAGTCGCCTGATGCGCTCAAGGTCAATTTTTCTGGTTCAGCTTCGATTCGTACGTGGTCGCTTACTAGTTGTGCATCTTCGATTGCTTGGCTTAAGCCTTGAGTTGTTGTTTTGGCTTTTACGTTGAAGGTTATTTTTGGTGTTGGAACTTCTTCTTCGGAGGCTTCAAGGGTTGGCATGGTGAAGTTTCGGCTGTATTTCCCAGTTATTGTTATTTGTAATCGTCCAGTTTTGTCATCAAGAGATAGCTCAACGGCTTCGTCTCTTCCTGCGCGTTTGAGAAGTTTTAGCAGTTCACTAATGTTTATGCACATTTTTGATGGTTCAGTGGACACGATATTCTTGGAAGATAGATTTTGGCCATTCAAAATCAATCATGGCAACACGTGAGGGATCCATGGCGCGCAGTTTTAAACCTTCAGGGTCAATTTTGAAGGTTGCTTCATCTACAAGAATTGATATGGCTGTAGCCATGTCTCTTAATAGTTTAGCGTCAGACACTTTAAGCTTGAACATGTTACTTCTCTTCCTCGCTATTGCATATTACTGTAAAGTTATATAGCTTATGATTACACTTTGAGCTAATAAATAAATTGTTCTAGCAAAAAATGTAAAACACATTTTTAGTCAAATCGTTACCTAATAGGAAATAAGTTTAAAATAAAAAGTCAAAAATGAAAAAGAATTTAGCTGTATTCTCTAAACGTGTAGTTGCATTTGGTGCAGCGCAGAAACTGAGTTGAAGATTCATCTGCTCCGCGGGTTTGCACTTGCCACACATAAGCTGTGTTGTTTCCGCATCTTGGACATTCAATGCGGACTGTTGGCAAAGTGCTTAATTTCTGCTCTTCTTTACCGATGACGGCTACAAATTGCTGAGGAGTATGTTGGATAACTTTCGGCGCCACTTTTGTCTCTCCTTTTTCGCCAGCCTCAGGCTTCTTGTAGCCACATTTTGGGCAGGCAAGAACTAAAGAAGCTTCTTTACCACTCTTGGATTTCTTTGGTTCAAGACGAGATCCACATTTAGGGCAGAATTCCATATACCGTCACTCTCTATCCGTTTGGGATTCCCTTAGCATTGTACCTTTTAAACTTTTTCTAACTTGGGCTTAATCAAGGACTGATTCCTGAGGCAATAAGATGGGCAACTCGCAAAGGTTCAGGAAAACTGCTTCTGGTCGACGTTAACTTGATAATTTTTTGGCGTCGATTCAAGGAAATTCCAGCTATCTCCATATAAATTGTTTTAGCCTTGCAGTTGACTTCATGAATTTCTCCTGCTTCAAGAATAGTTTTCCAGCGTTCTTCAGCTTTCTGGCAAATTGTTGAGCGCCTTGTGAATTGCGTCTAAATCAGGCTTGTCACGCAGTTAAGGCTATAACTGGAAGTCCGTGTTGCCAAATTCAGTCTTTTTATATCAACCACGTTAAATCCGGCAAAAGTTATTCCGTTTAGCATTACCAAACGCAATTGTTTGCAATGAGGTGAACTGTTAATCATTGAAGCTATCTGTTCAGTTGCATCTAAACCATCAATTGCAATGTTAGTATGCATGACTCCGTCAATCGAGCAGCCGCCTCTAAAAACAACGCCTACCACTATTACGCTGCCTTGTGTGTGGAGTGAATTTTCCGTCATCTACTCCAAGCACTCGAATTTCAGATTTTATAGCTCGAAAATCTTTGATTGCTCAAAATCTTACCTTGAAAAAGTATAATCTACATTTGCGCTTTTAAATTTAAATAAAGTTGACAAGAACCTAAAAAATATTAGAATTTTAAAAAGAGAATTAAGCTTTGAGAACGCGTCAAGTTCTTTGCCGAAAGCATCGTTTGCTTCTCGAACTTTCTCAACTAGCCTCAATCAACGCAGTCTTCAGGCTTTGCGTGCTCCTTTCATTCTAACGTAGATTATTGGGCTTGAAGCTAATGGATGTGGAACATCGTAGCCTGCAAACTCTACTTTTTTGTCTTCTAAGAGTCTTTTTGCTAACAAGGTTGCAGAGACCATGGCGTGAACCTTCGATTTCAATTTTTAAGTTCGTTTTCTGATTTTTTAAGTACTTTAACTTTCATTTTTATTTCTCCATCTTGCTAAAGTTGTTCTTTGCCGTAATCTGGAGCTATTTTGCGTGTTTCAACGTTGCCGCATTTTGGACATTTAAGGTCATCATACCCATGCTGATTCAAGCAAGGTGCCACATCGAGAACAGAAAGCGTACAGTACACCAAGATTCTTGTCATTCGTTGACAAGTGGAAAACTTGGTTCTTTGTCGCTGATGACTTTAGCTCTGATAATGTCACCTGGCTTGCATACATCACTTATTTGAGTCAACGTATCTGTCGGAAACATCAGAAACATGTAGGATGCCGCCGAAGTTCCCTGAGAGTTTCTTGTTTGCCAATTCTGAATATTTTTACTAAAACGTTGTCTGATTGGGCGTTGCCAATTTGGCCAACAACTACTGTTCCAACTTTTGGAACAACTACACCGTCAACTACTGGATAAACGGAAACACGTTTGTTCAGTAAATCAACAAGTGAACGACCAACAATTTTGGAGAAGATAACGCCGTCTTTAACGTATGTTCCCGCGTCTGGAATAAATTCTTCAATAACGCCTAAGCGTTCGCCAGGCAACTACTAAATGACCGCTTTTTTGTTCAGGAGATTTTAGAGCTCATGATGATTTACCTTTATCTTAAGTAAGCTATCAAGCTGATTTTGATAAATGCATATGCTTAGTTTCCAATCTGCTCAATAAACCTTTTGATTAATAAACAAAAATAAGTCTTGTCTGCATACTGCGAAACAATTTATGTAGTGCATTCACTTTTTTGATAACGTACAAGTCAATGACAAAGTCATGTTTTAGTTTTGTGTGGAAATCAAACATCTTGGGAATAGTCATAAGCATCGCATAAACCGCCTTTGACTAGCGCCGCCATGTTGTGCAACAAACCTTTCAAGAAAAGGCGAAGGCGAAACCTGCAAGAAACCCATTGGCTGGATTTAAGCTGCTTGATCAACCGCTCATCGACTTCTGGGTGATTATGCAGGGAATAAATTGAATTGCCAACTTCCAGAGCTTTAACTAGAAACGCTCGGTCAGCCTTCGCGGTTTGCACACCAAAAGGCGGATTCTGCAAAACCGTATCAAATCCTCCAGCAATGCAAGTAATATCTCCCAGAACCCATTGAACGTTTTTAGCCAGACCGGTTTTAACTGCAGTTTTCAACAGCAGTTTTAATGGCTAACCTGTCAATGTCAATGCCTACAACGGTTTTAGCACCAAGATAAGATGCACCTAAAGCAAGCCTGCCTGTGCCACAGCCCAAATCCAGCACTGATTTGCCAACAATATCGTTGTTTGCGTAGGCAGCGATGTAGAGCATGTTTGCGGCAATCGACGGTGAGATAGTGTATTGTTCAAGATGCGCTTGAGGGTTAGGTTGAGGAGCAATTTCCGAGAGAAATAGCTCTAAATCTAATTTTCGAATAATCCTTTTTTGAGCATGTTCTCCCATGAAACTCGCCGCAAACCACCATAAACTCGTTAACCGTTAAAACTGGCTTTGAAAACTTTTCCGGCGCTTCAAGAGAAATCCTTGGGCAAGCCGTGTTCACGTAAGCGTCAATTGATGGGAAATTCTAAGAGCGTTTCAGGAGTAATTTCTCTTGCCGCCAACAAATAAGCTGCTTTGCCATGTCTTCTCGCCAATTCCTTGACGTTCAAGGCTTTGTCCAAATGTTTTTGCCCCGGCTTTAGACCCGACAAGAACCCCGAATGTCTTTGCATTTTTTGCTTCTTGAATGCATGCCCAGCGTTGTTTGAGAATTTTTTGAGCTTCATCATTAATTGAGAAAGCTCTATTATCGTATGGGTCAGCTATGATGGTTGGTTTAGAAGTGCTTAAAGCGATGCCTAAAGCGTGAAACATGCCGCCGCCTACAAAAAGGAAAGCTTCAACTTCGTCAGCGATGGATTTGGCGTTGCTGTAGTTGCAGCCAATAACTTGTCCTGGGTAACCAATTTGCCCGCTGTCGCCGATGATGACGGTTTTTCCTGCTTGAGTTAAGATTTCTCTTGCTTGGTTTAGCGCTTGCAGATGCTGCACTGAAGTTGCTAAACCAATTTTGCTGTAATTACTTAAGAAGCGGTAAGGCTTGTTCAACAGCCTCATCGACTGCTACTGTTGCCCTTGCTTCAACATAAATCGTTGGAATCTTGCTCGTGCTTAACCATCTTTGCGTGCCCAAAATGCACAATCAAATCCACACCTAAACCTTCAGCTTCACTAACCGCAATGTCGCAGGCACCGTAGCAGGGGTCAGCAGAAATTATTGCAAGTGCACCACATTTCTCAACTATTTTGGCTAATTCGTGGAGCTTCAGGTTTTAATCCTTCAGGCATCTGCAACAGAACACGTTTAGCACCAAGTTTAGTGATTTCTTGTTTTATTCGTTCTTCTTCAAAATCAAACCCTAACATACATCTGCCCTCACTGTTCAATATTAAGAGAATGAAAGAAATAAGAAAACTAAAGATTGCACAATTGCATGCGCTTTAGCTAGGTTGCCATTCCCAGTCTTGCTTTGGCTTCTTGAGTGGTTGTCCACGAGCTAAAGCTGCTTGTTCAGCTAGGCGTTCAAGAATTATTTTTTGTTCTACGCTGGCAACGTTTTTTCGTGTTGTGACTACGGCGTCGTTGTTTACGGATATGCTGTCGATTCCAACTCGGACGAGGAATTCTGCGAAGTCAGGAAGGTTTGATGGTCCTTCACCGCAGATGCTGACACTGTACATCCGTTTTCGTGTGCGGCTTTGATTAGGTGGGCGATGATGCGTTTTACAGCTGGGTCTCGTTCGTCGAAGTACCCCATTTGTCCTAAGCGTTCAGAGTCGCGGTCAATCATTAGTACTCCTTGGGTCATGTCGTTTGAGCCTATGCTGAAGCCGTCGACGAGTTTGCTGAATTCGTCAGCCATGATTCCTATCGATGGTGTTTCAGCCATGAACCATACCTTGAAGTCTTTGTTGCGTTCTAAGCCTTCTTCTTTCATGATTTGAAGGACTTCTTTTGCTTCCCAAAGAGTGCGAACCATGGGAAGCATGACGTAGACGTTTTTGAGCGCCCATTCGGTGCGGCATTTCTTGATGGCTTGACATTCCAGTCGGAAGGCTTTGTCGTACCATTTGCTTATGTAGCGGCTGCATCCTCTCCAACCCAACATTGGGTTTTCTTCAACGATTTCGTATTTTTCTCCGCCTTTTAAGCCTCGGTACTCGTTAGTTTTGAAGTCGCTTAAACGTACCACGACTGGTTTAGGCTGAATTGCCCGTGCAACAGTGGCTATGCCGTCAGCAAGTTTGTCGACGAATTCTTGGCTTTTACCTTCATCAACAAACGCCATTGGGTGCTTGCCTATAGCGCTGGCTAAGATGAATTCGGTACGCATTAAACCGATGCCTTCGAACGGCAGGTTCTTGTATTGTTCAATCATCTCGGGGGTTCCGAGGTTCATGTAAATTTTTGTAGCTGTTACTGGTGCTGCATTCTGCTACTTGCATAACCATGCCGCCGTTTGTTTGCTGCGCTGGTTGAACTGCTTGTGCCATTATGCCTTCGTAAATTATGCCGTTTCTTGAGTCAACAGTGTATTCTTGACCTGTTTTCATTACTTGGGTAGCGATTTCTGTGCCTACAACGCATGGAATGTTAAGTTCTCGGCTGACGATTGCTGCGTGAGAGGTGATTCCGCCTTTGTCAGTGACTATGGCACTTGCCATTTTCATGAATGGTACAAAGTCAGGGTCAGTCATGCCTGTAACAAGAATATCGCCTTTTTTCATGTCTCTGTTTGCATCGTCAGGGTTGAGGACAACTGTTGCTTTTCCTATACCGTAGCCTCTTCGTCCAGCGGAGATGCCTCTTACTATAACTTTTAGTTGTTCATGTTTTGTTTCTTCCATTTTAGGCGCTTCCATTTTTTTTGTGCCAAAAACTGTTTCTGGTCGAGCTTGAACTATGAACATGTTCTGTGGATAAGATAGGTCTTGGTCAATTGCCCATTCAATATCCATGGGTTTGCCATAATGCTTCTCAATTCGTTTTGCAAGTTCTGCAAGCGCCAAGATTTCTCGGTCGTCTATACAGGTTATTTTCTGCTTGTCCGCTGGCACGTCTAAATGAACTGTTTTGCCTGTCTTAGGATCACGGATGTACTCTACTGTTTTGCGAGAAATCCTTCGTTCTTTAATTGTAGTTGTAGCTTTGTCAATGACAAAGTCGTCAGGGTTAACAGCGCCTGAAACAACAGTTTCGCCTAAACCATAGTTGCCTTCGATAACAATTTCATCACGGTTTCCAGTTACTGGGTTTATGGTGAACATGACTCCGGCGCATCCAGAGTTAACCATTTTTTGTACGCCGACGCTTATGAAGACTTTTTCGTGTGGAAAGCCTTTTTCGTTTCGGTAAAAGATTGCGCGTGGCGTAAAGAGGCTTGACCAGCATTTTCTCACTTTATCAATAAGGTCATCTGCGACCTTTTACGTTAAGGTAAGTTTCCTGTTGACCCGCAAACGATGCATCAGGTAAGTCTTCGGCTGTAGCGCTTGATCGAACAGCAACAAAAGTATCTTTTAAGCTCAAGCCGTTTGTTGAGTTCCTTGTAAGCTTTTCTTATTGCAGTTTCCATGTCTTTTGGCATTGGAGTTTTTTCGATGAGTTCACGAATTTTCTTGGATGCAATATCATACTGTTTAGGATCATTTGGGTTTGTGACTGTTTCATTAATTATCTTGTAAATTTGTTCGGCGATTTTTTTTTCTTGAATATATCGTTCATAAGAAAAAGCAGTTACTGCAAAACCAGGAGGAACAGGAAGTCCGGCATTAATCATTTCGCCGAGGCTGGCGTTTTTGCCGCCAACAAAAGAAACATCAGTATTTCTTACATCTTCAAACCATAAAACGAGCTCTTTCTCTTTTACGCTCAAGTCGTCTCCGTCTCCGGTTCAGGCGCTTCGGCTTCTGCAGTTTCGGTCATAGTTGGAGAAGCTTCAATTTTGGAGATAACTATTTTGCATGGTATTGGAAGTTTTGCGCTTCCTCTTTTAAGTGATTCTTTGGCTGTTTCCTCTTGACCTGCTTTTACTTTGACTGTTATGATGGTTTGGTCTACTTCTACTTTTGCTGCAGTACCGACGGCTGTTCCAAAGGAACGTCTCATTCCCTGTTGAAGTCGGTCAGCGTGAGCGCCGAAGATCATTTTGTTTTCTCTTAGAATAATGTGAGGATATGGATGAACAACCATAAGATAATCGTTTATGAGCTTTATCCATTAAGATACGGTTTGTAGCTACACGCGCTGCTTCAAGTGCACTGTGGCGTATTTGAGCTCGTTCTAAAGCGATAAGTCTGCCTTCAACTTCAAAGCTTCCCTTAGTATCGCCCATAGTGAACTTTACTATTTTTGGTGGTGGAAAACCTCTAGCGTATTCTTTTCTTGTGTAGGCTCGATTTTTAACGTGCCTGTAATTTTTTGCGTGCATGCAACGTCCCTTTTTAGCATACTCATTCAGCGGTATTTAAACGATTTGTAAATCATGCTTAACCTTCCGTGTATTTTCCAACTTCTAATTGTAAAGTCTTAAAGCAGCAATTCGAGTCATAACGGCGCGTCATTTCTTATATACTTAGTTTACTTCTTTATCTTCCAGAATGCCAACAGAATTATTTATTTCAGGAAAAAACTGGAAACTTTCTTTAGCGGAGCTAACTGCATACCTGAAAGCAAGAGAAATCAAGTTTGAAATAAAATTTTTTTCCAAAGAATTTTTCGTCTTAACTTTTGAGAAGAGACTTTGACAGTTCTGCAATTGATGATTTGGGCGGAACAATAAAAATTGCTGC
The DNA here is from genome assembly GCA_963798135.1 of Candidatus Bathyarchaeota archaeon. Lineage (GTDB taxonomy): Archaea > Thermoproteota > Bathyarchaeia > Bathyarchaeales > Bathycorpusculaceae > Bathycorpusculum. The sequence continues at coordinate 598,494 of CAWCSI010000002.1, forward strand.
AAGTAAAAACAAAATTTCCAACTGAAATTGTTAAAGGAAGCTTTTCTTGAGAAAAACAAGCAAGCCAAATCGCAAATAACTGAATCTTTAGCTCAAGCGGTTTAGTTGATGAGATGGCATAAATCAGCTGAGAAACTATTTTTTGGAGTTAGCGTTTACTGCGCTGAAAACACTTGCGTACGTTATCAGGAAACATTCAACGTTTGTGGGAAGCGCTGTAAAAGATGAGTTGACTAGGTTATGGTAAGAAATCAAAGTTCATGGGTTTTGGCAAAGATCGAAAAGCTAGCCCAGCTAAGCCATGTGGAAGTTTTAAAGAAGAATTTGGTTGAAAACAAAGCAGAAGTATTGCTATGCATTGGCAAAGAAGAAACATGGGTTGCCACCACTATTGCTGTGCATAATCCTTTTGAATTTCAAAAAAGAGACATTTACAAGCCTAATCAACGAAAAATTTTTGGGATGCCTCCAAGGTTAGCAAGAATAATGGTTAACTTATCTGCTTGCACATCTGGAAAGGTTTTGCTTGACCCATTCTGCGGTGTTGGCACAATTCTTCAAGAAGCATTGCTGGAAAGGGCAAAGGTTGTTGGTGTAGATGTTAATCCTTGGTGTGTTAAAGCGGCAACTGAAAATCTTGAGTGGGTAAAAAGTGAGTATAGCCTTGAAGATGCGGATTTTAGAGTTGTGCAAGGTGATGTTAGCAGGTTAGCAGAGAAGATTGGGCAAGAAACAGTTGACTGCATTGTATACAGAGCCTGATTTAGGTCCAGCCCTACGGCAAGTGCCAACTGGTCCATATGCACAGAAAATTATCCAAAAGCTTGAACCCTTATTTTTCGGTTTTGTCGAACAAGCGTATAAGGTTCTGAAAACCAAGATGGCCGATTAGTTGTTGTGACACCTTACATTATAACTCGTTCGGGGCAAGCAGTAACTATGCCTATTAGCTGAGAAACTTGAGAAGACTTGGATTCAAGCGAGTACAGCCATTCTCCGAAGATATGTTCGTCACAGAATGCCAGAGAGCATCGAAGAATTAGTCAGCATGCGTTCTTTAGTGGAAATGGATGAACGCCATAAAATCGGCAGACAAATTCATATCTGCCAAAAATAAACAGTTTCTATGCAGAGATAATTTATTAATTTCGTTCTGATGAACTATGTTTCTAAAAGATTTGAGGCAGAATACAGTTGGAAAATCATTCAAGACCTAATTGGGACAGATACTTCTTAGATTTATGTGAAGCAGTGGCTAAACGTGCAACATGTGACCGAGGAAGAAGCGGCTGCGTCATCGTAAAGGATAAACGAATCATGACTACCGGCTACGTTGGTGCTCCAACGGGTTTGCCACATTGCGACGAAGCTGGACATGATATGCGCAAAGTATTTGACGCCAATGGAGAATGTAACTCAGCATTGTGTTCGCACCCTTCATGCTGAGCAAAACGCAATCATTCAAGCTGCAAGATTTGGAATATCCGCTTGAGGGAGCGACTCTTTTTTGTAAAATGACGCCATGCCGAACTTGTGCAATGATGATAATTAACGCTGGCATAAAACGGGTTGTCTGCGAAAAACGCTATCATGCTGACGCTGATACTATAGACATGTTCAAACAAGCATGCGATAGAACTTACAATAGTGAATAATGAATTCGAAAAATACGACAAACAATAGGTTATAATTCACGATTTAAGTTTCAGTTGTGTTTGCGAATGTAGCAGAGAAAAGTCTACAAGGTTCAAACAAAAAGTTCATTTGTATCAACTACTAGCTTGAATTGAAGTTGGTTTGCAGCCATGAACGTCGAAATCAAAATGTTAAAGGAGTTTACGCCAAGCCAATTAATACTCATATGTGGATTGCCTGGAACAGCTTACATTGGAAAACTTTCAGTTGACTACCTCATTCAACAACTCAAAGCTGAACTAGTCGGAGAGGTCTACTCAAAGTATTTTCCACCATTTGTCGTTATTAAGGAGGACGGACTTGTTGAGCTTCTTCGAAAACGAACTCCACCAATTCAAAGATGAATCTGGACGAACCATCGTTTTTCTCACCGGTAACTCACAGGCTTATTCACCTGAGGGTCAATATGAAATTGCAGATGCAGTTTTGGATTGGGCAATCAACAATGGCGTACAAAGAGTATACTCCAGTTGCAGCCTACGTAACTGAGAGACCCTTTGAGGCGCCAAATGTCTATTGCACTACTACAACGTTAGCTTTGCGTGAAGAAGCTAAAGGCACATGGCGCCCAAGTTCTTGATGATGGCATCATCGGTGGCGAAAACGGCATAATAATGGGTTTCGCCAAAAAGAGAAACGTGGAAGGCGTATGTTTGCTTGCGGAAACTCATGGATATCAGACTCCAACAGGAGAATATTATTGTAGATCCTCGCGCATCAAAAGCGGCTTTGAAAGTTTTGACTTCTATGTTGAATTTGAAAGTAGACATGGAACCCATGGAAAAACAGGTTATGCAGATGGATGAGGCAATTGCGAAAATGGTCGAAATTGAGCGTAGAATACGAGAAGAAATGGCTGGCGCAGGTAAGAAACCCGCCTACGTTACTTAAACTGAGGATATATCGATGGAAAAGGAAACGTGGATAGAGACGTCGCGGCAACGCCAAACTCATCGAACCAATAGCTGTAGTTGGGTCACCTGGGTTAAGATCTATAGGCAAACTCGTTATGAACAGTCTCATAACCAAAACCAACGCAACCCTAATTGCAGATTTGTATTCTACTCACATGCCTTCAATCTACCAAACCAAACCATCCTACGCTGCCAATCCAATGATGCCTGGCACAGGAGGAGTTATTGTTGAATCAGGCCAAGCAGACTTTCCCAAAGTTCAGTTCTACGCTTGCTCAACCCCTTCCTTAATCATTACAAAAGGATATCATGCAAATTTTGAAGGCCAATATGACGTAGCTACAAAAGTTTTAGATTTTCTAGCTGAAAACCACGTTAAGCGAATAATAGTTGTTGCAGGTTACGGTTCAAAAGATCAAAAAAATATGCTGCGCCGCAACCAACAAAGAATTACTCGCTGAGATGAAAGAAAAATACAGTATCGACACTAGGATATAAAGGACCTTTCATGGGTTTCTCAGGGTTTGGTGTTTGGTTTATCAAAGCGCAAAGGCATGGAGGCACTGTGCCTTTTTGCGGGTACCGAGCCAAGGAAGATGACTTAGAATTTCCAGACAAAGAAGCATCGGACAGAGCTATGGATACGCTCGAAAAGATACTTGGCTTTCACTGATAATTCAAAATGGCATATAGTGTGTGCGCAAAGACATTGCTGCTTCCAGGAATTGTCCTCGAGTTGTTAGACACTGGTTCTAAGGATTATAATCGAGGCTAACCGGATCAGGTTCACAGATCGAACAATTGTAATATGCAAATATTAGTTATGTTGCACCTGAAATTCAACAAAACGACTTCTTGATATCCTCAGGTTTGTAAATTATGGTTGTATCTTCAATTTCTTTTATGACCAACTGGTGCTCATCCAATATTTTCTGGATGCACTTTCTTTCTATTCCAACCAGCTTCATTTTTAAGTGAATTTGGTAACCATTCGGCTGTAAATTAGCTGCGTTAGGAAGCAAAAGTAACAAGGTTCGACCGTCAACAGCCCTGCAACTCTCAAGTATTTGCTTTAAAACATTGACAGCTTCAATGCGGTCCAATAGAACACCAATAAATTATAATATTTTTCTCTCTAAAAAAACTACTTATGGTTAATTTATTACCTCTTGGCGTGAAGTGAAATGCACAATGAGTTGGTAAACTAATTCAGATCACATTCAACGTTAACAATCAAGATACTGATAAGCTGTAATTACACTTTTATGTGATGCAGCATTGAAAAATGCGAGGGTTCCACGGAAGAGAGAGAAGTAAGGTTAACTTAAGGCTAGCAAAAAAATTCGGAAGAGAGAGAGATCAGTTCGGCCAGCTTTTAAGTTAACCTTACTTATTACAGGATTACAGCTTTTTGAATGATAAATAATATTGTGACTACATCAAACAACAACAAAGCCAATTTTTTTTGAAGGGTTAATGCTTCGCTAACAGTTTGTTGGTGGATCTAAGAATTAAGCTGGGGGTAAGATGCTAGTTGTTATATGACTAATAACACTTGCACTCAAGACTCATCTTTATCACAAATTGGTAGCCACTGCTCATTGATGAAGATCGTTAGCCATAACAACCATCTGATTTTAGAGCAAAAAAGGTTTGTTAAGCGGATCAAGCCTTGAGCTAATTTAGATAAGGCAGAGAAAGAGAGATGGCAAGTGCCTCATCTAATTAGCAGCCAAACCCGCTCAACTATTGCTACATTCCCATACCTACAAGTAATCAATTGTTTTTGATATAAGTCGATGTTGTCACAAGCTGGAACAACAAATGTAAAGTTCTAGAACAAACATGCGTTGTGACTTAACTCATGCAAAGCTACAGGTTTAACTATCCTGTCTATGAAAGTAAACAAGAAGAATTGAAGCATGATATTTGCATTAGTGCTAATAAATACGGAATTGGGATCATCTCAGAATGAAATAATAGAAAGTCAAAAAGCTATTGGAGACGTTGGAGACGTGGAAGAGGGCTCATGGCTTAAACTGCGTTTATGATCTCATAATAAAAATCACACTCTTAACCATTGAAAAAATAGAAGACATAATTAAACTACGAATAAGGCATATGGCTAACCTAACAAGCTCACTCAAACTCATAATAGTTGACCACTAAAAAATACTGTTCCATTGTTAAGCTTGTGACTGTGAAGAGCCAATCACATTGTTATATATCCTGCAAGAGCATTGAGTGTTATAACCGCGTAGAAAAGGACGAGCCTTGAAGCGTGAGATAATGGTAGCTTAGATGCAGACAAATGATTCACCCTCTCTCTTCCGAATTTTTGGTTTGCATCTAAGATAACCTTTTCAGCTAAACACAATTTTGAAAAAGGTTTCGTTTTTTGTATGGCAAAAATAAAATAAAAGGTGTTACTTTGCCTTCTAAGCTCTCAAAAGTTACAGTTCCTCTAGGATCAGTCATGCTTTTAACTACAGACAACTTGGAGTGAACAATTTATTTTTTAGATGATTCGGAGATTCCTACAACTCTGCATGTAAACATTATCCTTTTCCTAAAAAGCACACAATGGCTTAGGTGCTAACCAAATTACCGCCTAAAAAGAGAATTTAATGCCACAATGTTAGCCGAGTAATTAAAGAAGAAAAATAATAACCAGTCTACAAAAGATAGTGCTCTTCGCTTCTGGGTTAAGGCTGAAAAAACGATTCATTTTATGAATTGATGAAAAAAAAAGAAAAAATGCCTAATTTCTTATTCTTTCTTTTCTCCGTGCATTTTCCACATTTCCTGCATCCGCATAGGCATCTTTTCTATTGCATCCTTGGCTAAACTCATCAGTTCTTCGTTTACCTCAACTTCAACAGTCAATTTTAGTTTGCCTTTCTTCTCTTGCATTTCAGTCATGGAACCACCTCCTAAATACGCTTAATTGGTTTGGAAACAGGTTAGTAAGTAGATGAACGGCTTGCGGACCAGTCAAGTCTAATTCAACTTGAATACAGTAATGAAATCTACCCAACCGTTTTGTCACAGTTTTGTACTTGCCTATGACACCTCTGGTTTTGAATCTTGCCATTTGTCTGTTTGTTAATAGAGTTATGGCTGTCGGAGCCAAAGGTTCAAAAATAAAAACAGCCCTCAGGAGAACCTTGAGCGAACTTTCAATAAGTGATTCCGAAATGGATTCTTTCTCTGTAACTCTCTTCACCATTCAAATATAGCCTCTTTGTTAAAGTACTAAGCCCTCGCAAAGGCAAAACTGTACGGTATTAACAAATCTGATTGGATCTCTATGTGTGAATTTGATTTGGTCGAGCGCAATAGAAGTTGCCGTTAATTTTTGTTAAAGCTGGGCACTTGCCTGAGTGACAGTGTTCTAACCATTGACAGGGCGCCCTGACGTCGCTCAATCTGACCATTACTCCTCGAGAGGAAAGAGATTGTTGGGTTTTTTGATGATTGTTAACTTTTGTGAGAATTGCTTGCATCTAAAACACCTTTCAATTAATTGAAGCAATAGCTTGAATGCCATTATTAAAAATACGTTGTAACTTAGAGGCAACAGCAAAAGCTTATAAGCGCTAACTCTAAACATCGAAACAATTACTCTGTTCTTAATAGTTGGGTGAAAGCTTCAAAAAATGTTGTTCTTTGAGGCGAAAGCACTAAATGTTTGCATACTCTTAGAAATCCATGGGCTTTGATTTTCCGTTTTTGTCTATGACATATAGTTGAAAGTCGTATTCTCTGCAGTAGTTCTTGAAATCCCTGTAGTTAGCTTTGTCACCTTCAAAATCCTTCTCGGTCACTATTTGGCATATTCGTTTAAGGCAACCCTTATGGGCCATAACATCGGGAACTTTACCACCAATCTCTGATGGTTTTTCCCAGCCTACAGTGTTCGCTTTAACTAGCCAGTTGTCTTTTTGGAGATCCTCGGCTATTGTTCTTACACATGTGTCGTGAATTTTTTGCTCGGCTGGTTTTTTCTTTGCTTTAGTGTTCTGTGGTTCATGAAATTTTTCTATCATTTCGTTTAGTTCTTTTGCTGAATTTGCTTGAAGCTTATGCTCGCCCTTAGTGGCAACAAATGAGCCATCCTTTTCGTGGTGTACCTTAAAGCCGCGAGTATAATCGGTGTTCTCACATTCTTTTCTACTCATGCTTAATCACTGAAATGATATGCAATATTTCTAACATTTTTTATTTTATTTTTTTACAACAATCCACTTAACGTTGTCAAACCCATACTTTGTTACCAATGGATCAAGGAAGTCTGGGGCTAAGTCATCATCAATTTCTGACAAAACCACCGTATCGCCAATCCTGTAGACGATGCCTATTGCTGTCAGGTCTTTTAGGGCTGCGAATTTGCCTTTGATTTCCCAGTAACCAGGTTCATCCTTCCCAACTTCCATAACCCAAGAGTATTTGTCCCCAGGATGTGTCCCTTCAGTAAAATTGAAAGCACAAACAATGTCTCCAACAGCTTTGGGGTCATCGTTTGTTTTAACATAAAACCAAATTGTCATAACTTAATCACCACAATAACCAATGCAGCATTCCTTTATTTGCTTTTCAGATTCGCAAATTTGCGCACTAGTCGTTCAAACATTTGTGGCTTCTATAAGTGTTAAGGTTTCAAAGAAAGGCAGTTTACGCTCAGCTTTCACCTTTACTTTAAGGTTGTGACTCTTCAAACTTTCGAATCGTTTCTTCAACGTCTGCAAGCGTAGACTGCATCAAAAGAATTCGCCCATAGGCATTCAAGTGCAGTGGGGCTTGCGAAATAAATCGATCAATAACTTGTCTCCCATTAACGCCTCCTGCCCATGCACGCACCAATCCAAGACTCTGCTTCATTCTCATCTGACGGCAAGTAAGGCGCATTAAAAATAATTAAATCAAATTTTGCAGTTTGCGTTTAAAGCGTGCTAAAAGGCTAGCTTGAATGAAAATCATTTTACTACGCACACCATTAAGAACTGAATTTTTTTTTGCGCAGCGAATAGCGTAAGGATTTAAATCAACCGCAACCACGCTGACAGGCTTTTTCGCTGCTAAAATTGCCAAGTAAACCACAGCCAGTGCCAACATCTAAAACCTGCTCCCATCTTTTACATCAAGGTTTTCTGCGAAAAGAAAGGAATCTTCTGCAGGCTCGTAAACATCCTCGCAAACATCAAAAACGTATTTTCCAAAGTGCACTCGCTTAAGTTGAGATGGCATTTGCTAATTGCTCCAAAATCTTTAGGGGACAACTCTCTTGCACGTCTATCATGGAAAGGCAGGGTAAGAGCTAATTTCTCTGCTTCCTGCTTTGCTTAACTTTAAATTGTCTCTTGAGGAATGGCACAATTGCTTTTCCCAACTTTTTGTTGCGCTGAGTAAAGAGCCACTTAACCATCTGCACAAAAAATAGCTTGCGTCTTTCACTTCGAAAGGGTTTTGTGCTCCAGGGTTTTAGGCTAAGGATTACTGAATCAACTTCAGGTTGAGGATAAAACATGTCTTTGGGCACAGAATCCAAAAGCTCAACTTCACGCATGTCGACTGGTCACAACTGTTAACCAACCATACTCTTCACTGCCAACAGGATGCAACAAGGCGGTCAGCAAATTCTTTCTGCAAAATCAAAACTGCACAATCAACTTTTCGTTCAAGAAGCCAAAGTGACAAGATGAGAAGACAGATAGTAAGGGGGAATTGCTATGACCTTGTTAAATTCGGGCAATGCAACTTTCAACACGTCGCCCTCAACAACCGTCACGTTGCCAACACCTTTGACTTGTTCACGAAGCACTCATGACAACTTGCGGATCTTTCTCAACAGCAATTACACGCTTGCATTTATCCGCCAAAAAACGAGTTAGACAAACCGAAGCCTGCACCAGCATCCAAAACCACATCCGAACTTATCAAGCGCAGCATAGACTGCACAAGTTTAGGGTAGAGCGACGGCTCAACCATGAAGTTTTGCCCCAAAAGCTTGTTTGGGGATATTCGGTGGGTTCGAAGCAGCTGCTTCGTTTCCTCAAGACTCATCGTTTATGCCTTACTGTGCTCGCGTGAACAACCGGTACTTGCTGTCGCCCTCAAGCTCTTCCATAACACGTTTCGTAATGAGCTTAACAGGATTCGGCAATTCGGTGCGTTTCTGCAAATCTTCAAAACTTTCAAACGGTTTACGTTCACGTTCGTTGATGACTTGCCACATGTATTTTTTTCCGATACCTGGAACAAGCTCTAAGGCATGCATACGAGGAGTAATGGCGCGAGCGGTATTGAAGAAGTTAACAAACCATTTTTCTCGGTTCTGCAACTATTTTGCTTATGACACTTGGAAGCTCTGCTTTAGCTGATGCAGTTAATTCTTCATAGCCAATTCGTCCAATGATGTAGGTGACTTCTTCGCGGGAATCTTTTCCAACATAAACACGGTCGCCTGGCTTAAGCATCAATTCTTCTTTCACTAAAGCCTCCAAAAGCGTAAAGAATTCTTCACCGACACATTGAATTAAAGCTCCCGCTCTATAACCTGCTCGTCCAGTTGGACGAAATCCTGGCTTGCCGTGCTGAAGGAAATCTAACACGTAAGCGTACTCTTCATACCGCTTTTCCATAACAGTCACTAAGTCCGTCCGCTAGTCTATTCTCGCTTACTGCTTAAAAATACTTAGTCGCTTCTCGCTACTTCAACGTTCTATTTTCATTCAAAAGCTCAACAATTGTGTGCAATTTTGAGGTTTCTATGATTTTGCGACCGCCAGCTAAGAAAACTCGCAAGTTCATCAACAGTTTCAGGCATACAATTTATTATTTGAACTGCTTCAGCTTCGTCAATTTCGTATTCTTTGATAAGTGTTTGCAAGAAGTTCTTCTGCTTTATCTGGATCGACATTTGGAGAATTTGCTTACGTAATCAAGTGTTCGGCGTTGGAATTGATCTAGGTTTTCTTCGCCGATGGATTCTAGAACTTTCTTAACTTGTGGTAGGGTTAAGCGGCTTTCGCTTACTTCTCTCTTGCTCATTTCTCTCACTTACCCGTGTACGGCTCTATATGTTCTGCGCGAGTAATGATTTCTTTAATAGCGTTGCCTTGTGGAACGCTAACGACGTATCCGCGACCTTGTTTTTCGCACTATTACGCCTATTTTGCCATGGAACCGTTTGTGAGGCATACTCTTCTGTGTACTAGAATCCATCTTTATTATCACTTGAGAACCAGGATGTATACTCTTGAAGTATCTTACCAATGTTTGGTTTTCCTTTTTCACGAGTTGGCTTTTCGCAGTAGACTGCGAGTGCCAGTGTAGTATCCTTTTGAACCTCTCATTCAATTTTCACCTTTATTTATCATCCATTATTACTTTTAGAACGTCAAGCTTAAGCGTCTTCGCTCTGTTTCTGAGCAAATCCGAAACGTTCGGTACTGTTCTTCCTTCATCTCCAGACACCAATTCTTTAACATAGAGCCCGCCTTGACAACGAATTTCCAGCAGAGCCCTCTTAAGCGACACCTTCTTAACTTTAACCTTATATATGTACTTTTCTCGGATTAAATCTGCCCTTCGATGCATAACACGGATAGGCGTCTGCTGTTTAATGCATGGCCAGATGAGCTTCTCTTCAATCATGTGCAAATCTTCATCTGAAAATTCATTCTCAAACTCAGCCAAGCAACCGATATTCTTTCTGGGCACCTTCGCCCTTCTTGAGGTGCCTAACAACATCTTTGGTTGCAAAGCGCAAACCTGAAACCTCAACCTTCCCAACTGCTCCAGCATTGACTTTTTCTTCAATCTGCTTTTAAATCAACAAATCGTTTCTTGGGTTTAGAAACTTCAATGACAAAAGGTCTCCCCGTCCCAAGCATTCGAGCATCAATGTCTTCTCGTCCAGAAGCATGAAAAAATGTTTCTTCACCTTCAGTTGCCTCAAGCAGCGGTTTTGAAGATAGTTCTTCAACTGATTCAGGATACAATTTGTCCTGTTCCGCCACATTTTTCGCAGCCTCTTCCTCGGCAGTTTGAACAGAACCATTTTGACTGAGGAATAGTCCGTACAAGCTTTCGGTATCTGCCAGCGACAAAAAGAGGGTTAACTTGAAGGCGTACGCTTTCTCTGAAAGGGTTGATTACTACAACTAGATCAGGGATTAAGTAATCTGCTTCTTTACCAGTGCGTTCTAGCAAGGGCTTTGCCAAATAATCGACCGAATTCATGCTTTATGCTTTCGCCATAACCAATATTGAAGGCAGCCTTAAACTCGTCTTCTCGTTCCTCAACCTTAATTGGCAACTTCAATGCCTACAAGAAATGTTGTAAACTCGTAGTCTTCAATTGCCACCAAAGCTTTCTCAGTTAAGCTGTCAACAAGCTCAAATTTTCCCTCACAAAGAAAACATTTGTCCTCTGCATCAGTTGTTTGGACCCGTTTTTTAAGGTGTTTTAGGGTTTCTTGGGCTTCTCTTGAAAAACCATTTGTCGCCAAAACCTTAAGTTGCTTTATTCCTTCAACGTTTTTTTCTTTGGCAAGATCGTTGCTTGCAAGGTTAAACTGACTTTTAGTGCTTGACCTCGAACGTTGTTTTCCATGCTGTAGCCAAGCAACGCAAATTGTCTGCCAAGGCAGTGGTCACAAAGCGGGTATTTGCTAAGTAAGTTCAAACGCTTTTTCTAAAACATCCATAATATTTAGCCTACTGGAAAATTCGCGGGCATTCCTTTTCCGCCAAGCCCGAAGGGCAGTTTCTTTTTGCGTTTAAACATCTTAAGCATTTTACGCATCATGACATATTGTTTGAGAAGTTCTTTAACGTCTTTTTCAGTTGTTCCTGAACCGCGTGCAATTCGTCTTGCTCGAGAAGAATTCAATAGTCTTAGGGTTTTCTTTTTCGTCTAGGTGTCATAGACTGAATTATTACTCGCCACTTTTCCAAGCGACCTTCAGCAGTGTTCAGCATTTCATCTGGCACATTGGAGGACATACCTGGCAACATCTTGAGCACTTTACTAAATGGCCCCATTTTTTTGACTGCTGCAAACTGCTCATACATGTCTGTTAACGTGAAATTGCCGCTCATTATTTCTTTGGCTTTCTTCTGGGGAACCTTGATTTCGGCGTCATGAACTTTTTCCAGAAGTGTTTCTAAATCGCCCATGCCTAAGAGTCGACCGACGAAACGTGAGGGAATAAAAGCTTCTACGTCTTCGATTTTTTCGCCTGTGCCAATGAATTTTATTGGTGCACCTGTTGCTGCAACTGCTGAGAGTGCACCGCCTCCGCGTGAGGAACCGTCAAGTTTTGTAACTATGATTGCGCCGATTGGCGTTGCTTCATGGAATGTTTTAGCTTGAATAAGGGCTTGTTGACCAATTGTGCCGTCAATAACCATTATAACTTCGTCGGGCTTGATGTTCTTTTCAAGGTCTTTCATTTCTTTGATTAGATCTTTCTCTTCTTTGTGCCTGCCTGAGGTGTCAACGATTATCAGATCTTTGTCGCTAAATTGTTTTAAGCCTTCCTTGACTACTTTGACTGGATCTTTTGCTTTTACGTCGCCATAAATTGGAACGTTTATTCTGGTTGCCAATTGTTGAAGCTGAGCATATGCGCCAGGACGAAAAGTGTCAGCGCAAATCAAAGCTGCCTTTAATCCTCTTTTCTGGAAATATCTTGCCAGTTTGGCGGCGTGGGTGGTTTTTCCTGAGCCTTGAATTCCAACGAGCATTATGATTTTCTTTTTGCCAGGCTCCACTTTAAGCGGAACCGGTTTGTCGCCAACAAAACGAGTTAGTTCTTCATAGACTACTTTTATGACGTGTTCGCGTCTTGAGACGCCTGGAGGAACTTTTTCTTTTAATGCTCGCTCTTCAATGCGCTTGGATATTTCGAGAACAAGCTGAACGTTAACGTCTGATTGAAGTAGCGCACGTTGTATGTCGCGGACCAGTTCCTTCACTGCAGCTTCGTCTACAACGCCTGCTTTAAACAGTTTTTTTATTGCGTCTGTTAGTGAAGAACCTAAGTTTGTCTAGTGCCATCAGAGTCTCCAGCCTAAACATTCTATTATTCTTTTAGATAAAGATTACAGCTTAAAAACAAAGAATACGCCTAAATCTTTAATGTTCGCCGATATTTTGACAAGAGCCATTAGGTTTGAAGCCTCAGTTCCCCATTAAAATATTCTTCACAATTCAGACGGCTCTTCATGCATCATTGGCTTCAACGCAAAAAAGCTCCAACTAGAACATAAACATTAACAGAAAATCTTTTAACAACAAGAGGAAATAACATAAACAAGCTTGGGGATAACGGTTGACAGCTGAACGAGTGATACATGCCGGCATTTTTGTTTTGTTACTTGTAGGTTTAACCGTCTTGACCGCATGGGCAAGCTACACTTACCTATACCCACAATACAGTTTGATTCTTGTAATTGGAAGCGTCCCTTTAGTTTGGGGAATAATTCTTCTAGCTATGTATGTTAGCTTCAAAAGACTAGATTGGAAATGGTGGAGCTAAAAAAACAAAATATTTGAAAAATGAATTTTTCAGTAAAGTAGGAAGAGAAAGAGACGCGAATTGAGGATTGGATTATTTTGCTCTAACGATTTTTACTCGACCAAGAATACGCCAGTATTCAATTTCTGTACCTGGAGTAAGCTTAGCTTTAGGAACTTCATCCTCTTCAGGATAAGGAGCATCCAAGTACTCGTAGGTTTCTAAGTCCATAATTTGTATCCCGGTTGGATTAACAGCAAAGACCTGTCCTGCGCGTTTATCAATTATTGGAACCTCAGCGCCAAGATCTACTGGTTTGACGAATTGTCTCTTCTGTTTATCGAAAACGCCGATTGCGACTATTCTTGCTTTTGCTGATCCGTGTTTTCCAGGTTTAGATTTGGCTATGTCGACTATGCGGCAAGGTTCGCCCTCAATCATCATATAGCCGCCAACGCGTAATTCTCCGACATCAACTGGTTTACTCATTACACCCACCAATAGTACTAATTCTAAACAAAACATTCTGAACAAGAGCCATATATAGATATGCATTAAATTTTGCTTAGTTGAGTAATTTTTCGGATATTTTTAACTACGTCGTTGGGTTTCTTGAAAATGTTAAAGCAGAAAGAGTTAGCATTCGGAGTTTTTTGGTGGTTTAACAATATTTGTTCTGAAAAAGCAAGCAAAATTTAACTCGACTCAATACTTTGCTATTATTTGTCAATATGGAGAATTGTCAATATTTAATATTAACAAAAAAAAAGAAAAGAGATTGATTTTTTGTTGTTGTGCTATTTTATGCTTTTTTCCTGAGCATTAATACTGTTGCGATTGCTATTGCGATGATTATTGCAATTGCTGCAACTGCTACGTATGTTAACACATCATTTGATGTTGCAGCTGCATTTGTTGCAGATGTAGGTGTTGGTGCTGATGTTGCTGAAGCAGAGTTTGCAAAAAATGCTGTGGATGCTGTTGATGGATAGTACGAATTTGTTCCTGCGAAGTTGGCGATAACAGTATAGTTGCCCGAAATATCAGGTGTCCAACTTAAACTGTAGGTACCATAAATGTTGCTTGTAGCTGTGCCGATGGTTCTGAAGTTGTTGTTGGAGTCCAAAACACTTATTGTGACTGAAACGCCTGTAGCGTTTGTTGGCATAGGCTGCTGCTGGTATAAGTAGTTCATCCAAGCGCTTTGGCTTGCATCGGATATTGCTGGAACACCGTAGGGGTAGTTAGATTTCAATGCATCCTGTTGCGTTCCTGCCGAGAAATCCAAAATTGTGCCACTGATTACCACTGCTTTGCCTTGTTCGACGCCTGACTGGGGAGCAGTAACTGTGAGAGCACTTGGTGCTTTGCCGTAGGAGTATATTTGATTGTCATAGCCGTTAAACCAAACCATGTAGCCATCGGCGATAGCTGGTGAGCCTTCGATGTCAAAACTCAACGAATTCCAGATTAATGTTCCATCTGTAGCGTTAAGGCAGTAAAGCTGAGCGCCCTTAAATACCGGTGGAGTGTAGTCGTGACCAGCCCTTATGTAAAATTTGTTGTCTGCTAGAATGTAGTGTGTCGCCCATGTTCCTAATGGCCATGAGCCGTATGGAGTATCTACGCCAGAATTTCCAGAGTTCCATGTCCACTCAAGTTGACCAGTTGTTGAATTATAAGCATATACTGTTCCGCCCAAACCCCATGTGTAGAAGCTGCCATATCCAAATGCGCCATCGCCCGAGAAATCATAGTAACCCCAAGAGCTGTTTTCTGGTGGAGTTGTCCAAAGTTTCTGCCCGGTTGTGATATCGTAGCCAGTCCATGTTAACAATTGTTGAGTGTATACAGCGTATTTTCCGTCGCCGGCTTGTACAGCGAGAGTGGTAAATGGTGTTTCAGTTCGATTAACTGGACCCCAAAGCAGTTGACCTGTTGTCGCACTGTAACCTGCGTCAATTTCATAGCCTGCTTGCGCTCCTCCAGGTGGTCCGCCAAATATGCCTCCCGGCACAGCTGTTGTAAGAACTACGCCGCTATCAATTTTGGAAATTGCTAATCCCGGAATTATCGGTACTCCGCTAATATTTGTGGCCAGTGGTGCACTCCATTGGTATCCTCCACTCCAATCGATAGTTGCTCCTTGAGGAGGCCGCCAAATTTCCGCAGAGCTATAAGTTACAAAGTATAGGTTCTTTGTTGCCCCAGCTGCAATACATTTGGTTGAGTTCCACATAGTTAAAATGCCATTCGCGACAGTGTAACTGAGTATTTCTCCATTTGGACCTTCTACGAGTGTACCCGCATTGGTATTATTGATAGTTAGCACTTTGTTGCCAGTCATTGCGTCATACATTTCCCAGTTGCTTCCAGCTGGGTAAGGAATGAATCCAATTGATGCAGGTGCACAGAATAAGTAAGCGTGTCCGCCGTATTGATCTCCAGTTATGAAGTTAATTATCATTCCGCATCTCAATGGCGTAGTGATATTCTTTTCCCACACTGTACTTCCGGTTCTTATGTCAATAGCTATCAAGCCTGTAGGGTTGTTTCCTGCCCCAGGATATTCTGTGTAGTAAAGAATTCCGTTGAGAATTACAGCTCCAAACTTTGTTTCGTATGCTGTTCCGGTTGAGTAGAGGCCTGTTTCACTGCTTCCATATTCGCCGCCAATCTGACCTCCGAAAGCTATTGGCTTTGTCCACATTATGTGACCACTGTTTGGGGCTGTCGTGTACTGGGCCCAGTTACCTGTATTAGACATCAGTCCAGTTGCGCCAAATGTTGTTACCCCAAGCCCAAGCCAGTTACCGCCAATCACTGACCATTCTCTATTCATTGAATTTATAGGACGTGTCCAGTATGTTGTTGGAAGAGGAGCCGAGCCATAAGCGGTTATTACAGGCTGTTGCTGCACCGTAAGAGTTGTATTTGCGCTACTTGGAAGAAAAGTATCATTTACATAGTCTAGTCCCAGCGGAACAAATCCAGGAGTATACGGATACGGATTTGCATTTTGTGCTACTTGTCCAGGGAATTTGAATAGGAAATTGTAAGTGCCAACTTGAGTAGGCACGTACCTATAGGATGCGCCGCCATTCACATCAGAAGTAAAAGGGCCTAACGTTTCAGTAGTTCCATCGGGTTTAGTAACTGTAATTGTATATCCGTGCCATCTATCACCATAGAGACCTTCTGCTCCAATCGGTACTTTGTCAAGCCAAAAAGTAATGGTAGCCGTTTGACCCACTCCAATAGGTTGTGGTGCAGCATTGATGAACGCATATGTAGGTACTTGAATTGGTGGGGTATGTGCACTTACGTTTGGCAATAAAATCACTGAAGCTCCCATTGAAAACATCAAAAGCAAGGCAAAAAAAATATATATAAGTCTTTTTTCCAAAAAATTCACCTATCATAATAGTTCTCAAAGCGAGGTATAACATTTTCGGTTGAGGCTTAACCGACTTATACCCTTTGTTCTTTAATAGCGAGCAACCAAATTATCCTTATTTATGACATCTGATCGCATGCTTACCAAGCGACAAAGTTATGTTTAGCAACAAAGTGTGGATGCTCAGGCTTGCTAATCGTTTTTTTATCCTCACTTTTCGCAATCTGGCTATGGCAAAAGCTGTTAGAAACAAGGAAACTTTAATTCACTCCCCCTAGCTTTCTTTAAAATATCCAAAGATTGCACATTTTCCTCATCTTTCTTATTACAACAATTGCTGTGCTGGTATCCGTACCTACAGTAGCGTGGTATCTATCAGCTACACCTCCCGCTTATTATGGGTCAAGTTGGATGAGCCAAATGTGGGGTAACCATCTAGGCACCAGCGAGATAGTATGTGTCGGACTGGGTTAAAGGCTCTAATATTCAAAAAACATCATCAATTTAATAGCTACCTACGTTCGACAACTTGCTCTACCCTGAACAGCGTAGGTCCGATCTCATTTTTGACAAAATATTTTTTTTGTCTTCAAAGCGGTTTACAAGTAAATTGGGCTCGAATTCTTTTCCGGGGACATTTTACGGTGAGGTGAGTTTCTGTGGTGTCAAAAAATATCAAAAAGAGGGCAGTAACGATTTATCTTTCTTCAGAAAAATAAAAAGAGCGATGGGAGAGTCTTTCCAAGCAGTGATAAAGTAGTTGACAAATTAGAGCAGAACTAATGAGATATAGAAGCAAACACTTTTCAATGGAAAATTTAACAATCGCAATTTCAAATTAATTTCCTGTTGGAAAAATAAAAAAATAAAATGGGAGTGGTTTATCCACTTGCTCGGTTTATGGGTGTTTCCTGAGCATCAAAAGTGCTAGGATTACGCCAACTATGACTACTGCGAGGATTATTCCAACTATTCCTGGTAGCAGGTATAGGTCTGCGGTTGATTGTGCTTGGGTTGGTTGGGGGGACGCTGTTTGGTGCTCTGCCATTACGTTGAATGTAGCTGTTGCTGATGATGGCCAGTAACCGTTGGTGCCTTCGAATGTTGCGATGACGTTGTATTTGCCTGGGATGTCGGGTTGCCATACTAGGCTGTATGCGCCTGTGTAGTCGGTTGTTGCATTGCCGATGCTTCGGAAGTTCCCGTTTGCATCTACGACATTGATTGTGACATAGACACCTGTAAAGTTAGATGGGAGTGGTTTCTGCTGGTATACATAGCCCATCCAGTCTTTCATGCTTGCGTCAGAGGAGCATGGAACGCCTGCTGGGAAGTTGGCTGTTTGCTGTGTCTGCTTTGCACCTGCTGAGATGTCTGTAACTGTTCCGCTTATGACAACTGCTTGTCCTGATGCTGCCGATAGTCCTGGAGCTGAGACTGTTATGGCGCTTGGACCTCTTCCGATGCTGTAGATATTGTTGTCTAAGCCGTTCATGCATGCGATGAAACCGTCCGAGACAACGAAGGCAGTGCCTGGAGTAGACCATTCACTTGGGTAGAGTGAAAGTGTGTTTATTTCTTGTCCGGTGGTTGCATTGATTTCAGTTAAGAGGCACCCTTTGTAGAATGGGTTGGGCATTGTGTGTTCGTCGGTTGCTAGGTAGATGATTCCATTAGCGATTGATTGGATTTGAGTTGGGTAGTCACCATAGAAGACTTGCAAGCCTGCGTTGGTACTGTTGCCTGATCCGCCGTTACCATATGTCCAGTCTACATTTCCGGTTAGGTCGTTGTAAGCGTAGCATACTCCTGAGAATGAGCTACTGTAGAGGTGGCCATAAGCTACTGTTCCTGGTAACGTGGTGGTTCCTGGGTAGCCATAGTAGTCCCAATCGTTTTGGGGTGTAGATGGACCCCACAGGACTGAACCATCATTTAGGCTGATTCCTTCCCATTGCATGGTTTCCTGTAAGTTCAGCATGAACACACGGTTGTCGAAGTCAACTGGGCCTTGTACGAGGCTGATGTTGCTTGGTGGCGGGTTATATGTCTTCATCCATCGTATTGAACCGATTGCTCCGATAGATGCGTTGAGGTTGAGGGCAAAGTATGTGTATGGAAGCTGTGGGTAGCCTGTGCGGGTTGCACCGAAGCCAGTCGGTAATGTGCCATTTCTGCAAAGCATCACATCGCCGTATTTGACTGCGACTATCGATACGGGGTTTGCTCCTATTGGTGGTTGGATTAGTTGTCCTGAGACTGAACTGATTGTTGCGTATGGAGCTGGCATTGTGTTGAGCCATGGCAGTGAAATGTTCCAGTCATAGGTGGTTGTGCCATATCCTGCAGTACCGCCGGCGACACCGCCGCCAACAGTAGTGGAGTTAATAGGGATGTTGCCGTTGACGAGAACTGATGATCCGTATGGAACAAGTAGTCCGAGACCGGTTGGCAGAGTAACTGTTTCACCTAAGAGCGGAATAGGCAGGTTAGGAACTAGAGCACCGTTTGTCATGTTGATTGGGTCGGGTGATACGCTTCCGGAGCCTGTGTATGGGTTAATGTCGTATTGCCAGAGTTTGGACATGTTCCATTGCGCCATGTACCATTGTGGATTGGATGCATTGCCCGCATTGGCGATAACGTATCTTAGTTCTTCACCGCTTGGGCCTAATATGTTTGGACTTGCAACTGTGTTCGGGAAGGTTACCGTGGCTGGTGGTGAGGTGTTTGGTATCGATACAGTGAAGGTAGTGCTTGCTGGAATGTTGGTTACGTTGAATAATGCAGCGCCTGTGTATCCATCATAAAGTTGCCAATTAGCGCCGTTGACTGCAACCAGAGTTGGCGGATAGGTTCCGTGTTGATCTGGATCCCAAAGGTTGTAGATGTAGCCAAATGACAGCGGAGGAACATCAGAGCGAGTCCACAGCACCTTTCCAGTACGAAGGTCAAGAGCAGTTGTTGGTCCACTGTTTGGTCCTGTGAACGATTGTGGTTCAGTGTAGAAGAGATAACCATTCATTATTATTGGGTTGTTGAATCTTGGTTGGTATGAAGATCCTTCGTAGTACTGAGCACCGTTAGCCGCGCCGTTGGGGTTTGAGCCGCCAGCTGTAAACTGGTTTCCGCCGACAACTCCTCCGAATTGTAGTGGTCTTGTCCACATAACGTGAGTCGTTAGTGGTCCTATAGCGTCAGAGTGGTAAAGTGTTGCAAAAGTTGTGCCGCCGTATCC
This sequence comes from Candidatus Bathyarchaeota archaeon, assembly GCA_963798135.1. Lineage (GTDB taxonomy): Archaea > Thermoproteota > Bathyarchaeia > Bathyarchaeales > Bathycorpusculaceae > Bathycorpusculum. The sequence goes on from CAWCSI010000002.1 coordinate 618,264, forward strand.
TTGTGTTGGTCCCGCGCCTGAGCCTAGCCAGTTTGAAGATATTGTCCACCAATCAGTGTTCTCACCGTATATTGGGTGAGACCAATAGGCTGTTGGAAGTGGATAACTGTTTATAGGTGGAGGTATTTGCTCTTGGCCTACAACAAGTGTAGTCGATGCAGAGCTAGGCTGATAAGAGTCGCCGAATATCGGTGATTTCTCATAGCCGTTACCGTTCGCTCCGTAGACTTGTCCGGGGTAGCTAAAGTCTAAAGTGTACGAGCCTGTTTGAGATGGCGTGAACAACGTATATTGCGATGATGTTGTGTCTGTAATAACAGCAAAAGTCTGTGTTGTTACTGTGCCGTCGGGCGCAGTAATGGTGAGCTTGTAGTTCAGGAATCTATAGTTGTTTGCAAGCAAGCCTGTGCTTGCAGTTGAAGCGTTGGTTCCGATAGCAGCAGATGTTCCGCCAGCTGCGCCATATACCTCAGCGAGCCACATGTAAACGTGCACCTGTTGACCCACACCTATTGGGTTAGGCGCAGCAACAATGAAAGCCTGCGTTGGAATCTGCCATGCTGGCGTATGAGCAATAGCCTTTGGAAATAGATTCATTGATGTTCCCGTAGAAATTATCAAGAGAATTGCAATCGATATCGCTAAAGCTTTATTTTTATTTTGCATTTTTATTATTTCTCCTTACCTTCGTTAAGCGAGCGTTCTGTTTATAAAATTATGCAAAAAATAATCATTGTAAGTATCAATATCAAAAATGAACTTAAGTTAGAAGTTAATAATAGTGACCGCCTTCGCGAAATAAACTTTATACCACGCCAATAAAGGGGAAAAATTCCAAAGGATTTACCTTCAAATCGTGCTTCTATAGCTGGCGGTTTCTTCGAGTTTGCTTTCTTTTGCACTCTGGTTTTTTATCAGTTTAGGCGATATGTTAAGCTACAATTACCTTAAACAACAAATAATGACCAGAAAATGAAACCTCAAATAACTTTGTTTACCCAGCTGCTCCAGTTGGCGCTTCAATGCAAATTCCCTTTGCAGTTTAATAGAAAATTGGGGTTCGAACCCCTTCCAAGATACTCATAGATTATTGTGCATTATAGGTTTGCTGAGGCTCTGGAATATAGGAGAAAAAGAAAATGCAAAATCTTTTTCGCAGCAAATGCTTTTCAACTGATCTAAATCAGAGCCTACTCAGCCCCGTGTTGCTTATCGATTCTTGACTAAAAAAGAAAAGAGGAAAGATTGTTTTCATGTGTTTCATTTTATGCACGTTTTCTTACCAGCATTACTATAACAATGCCAACTATTGCAATTACAATAATTGTGGCGATTGCTGCAGCAACTATGTACGTCATCAGGTCGGTTGTGGTTGCTACGTTTGATTGAGCTGTTGTTGTTGCTGTCGCCGTTGGTGGAGAGCTAGCGTACATGTATACTGAGGCCGAAGATCCGTAGTATGAATTTGAACCTGCAAAGGTTGCAACGATTGTGAAGTTGCCTGGTATGTCTGGAGTCCATTGGAAGCCATAGTTGCCAAGTGCATTAGTTGTTGTTGTGCCGATTGTTCTGAAGTTGTTGTTTGAATCAATTACGCTAAGGGTAACGGGCACACCAGTTATGTTGTTAGGCATCACTTGCTGCTGGTAGACTGCTTCCATAAAATGGCTTTGGCTGTCATCGGATACACAAGGCAAACCGTATGGGTATTTGGACGCTACTAGAGTCGATTTTGTGCCTGCGGAGAAGTCTAATACTGTGCCTTTTATGGAAATTTGTGTATTTGTCGTTACTCCAACAGATGGTGCTTCAACTGTTGTACCGCTTGGACCTTTACCGAAGCAGTAGAGTTGGTTGTCGTAGGCATTTAGAGATACGAGTTTGCTATATGCGATTGATGTGGATGTTACGCTTGTGTCCAGTTCGCTCCAGATGAGTGAGCCGTCAGTGAGGTTGACTCCGTAGACTTGCGCGCCGTGGAATAATGGTGGGTTGTATTCGTGTCCGCCGGTGATGTATGCAACATTGTTGGATTCACAGCCGCTTGCAAAAGCCCAGACAGGCCAAACGTTGTAGGGCGTTTCAATTCCCGATGAACCTTGCAGTTTTGTTGTGTTGGTATACCAGTTTATCTTGCCGGTTAAATCGTTCACGGACCAAATATCTCCGCCTAAGCCGCAGACTATAAACGAGTTCTTTGCCTCGTACATTTTAAGGCCGAACACGTCGTAGATGTTTGGTGTTGCGCCGTTGTCGCCTGTCAGTTGTACTTCCCATGCTTTTGTGCAATCTTTTGTGTTGTACCCAACGAAATAATTGTTAACGTTGTTGGCGATAGCGTAAATTCCATCTCCAGCTACGGTTCCAGTTCTGCTCCAAGGTAGCATTGCATTTACTGTCGGATAAGTAATGTTTGCTGCAGCCACTACGGCACCTGTGGTTTGGTCCATGGTTGCAATGACAGTGTAGCCTTTTTGTCCGGTACTTGGGTTTCCTGCGGTTAAAACCAATTGATTGCCAGTTATTGCAACCAAACCAAGGGCTGGGTCAATAGCGACACCGCTGATGTTGGTTGGCACCGGCACATCCCACATATACCCTGTGTTCATTGCACGTACAGTATTTACGCTTGGGCTAAACTGAGTGCTTGTGAATCCTGCAGCCATTGTCATGTTAACGCAGGTCATGTGTGGAACAGTGTTTGTTGCAATAGCATTTGTGAATTGATTCGGATGCACCATTTGTGTGCCTGCAGTGTTGTTGATGAAGTAACCGATCAGATCGCCGTTCTCGTCGTTTCGGATTCTTAAATCGCTGCCGTTGACTACGCTGAGAACGTACTTTCCTGTGACAGCATCGAAGAGGTTCCATTGTGTTCCTGTATTGGCTGGGATTGTTCCGCCAGTTTCGCCTGCACCAAGTGCGCCTGTAGTCCATAAGAATGGTCCGAGGACACCGTACTCGTTTATGGTGTACTGGTAAGTAACCATGCCGCAACGCAAGATACTAGTAGTGTTGATCATCCAAAGTGTTTCGCCAGTGTATAAATCGACAGCCATGATACCTTGTTTACCGCCAGAGCCAGTTGTGGATGTATACCAAGTAGAGTATATAACGCCGTTAATAATGACAGGAGCATACCGAGGTTCATACTGATATGTTGACCAGTAATGAGCCATAACTTCGCTTCCTCCAAGCTCTCCGCCTGCTAAACCGCCACCGCACCAAGGTTTGGTCCATAGAATGTGGCCAGCTAATACGTCTTCAGTGTAGGGATTGTAATTACCAGTGTTATTGTATGCGCCTGTGATAGCGAAAGAACTAGCACCAGCAAATCCGTACCAAGCGCCAGTAAGCTGATACCAGTTTTGCGAGTTTTCAGCGGATACCGGTGTTTGCCACCAAGTAGTTGGAAGGGGAGTGTATGGATATGAACTCTCAACATTCGCTTGTTGATTGACAACAAGTGTTACTGGGTCGCTGATGCTAGGATTTGCGTAAACGCCTTTGATCGTTGTAGTGTTTGTTAATAACTGACCGGCGAAAAAGAATTGAATTGTATAGTTACCAACTTTGTCGGGAGTGAAGTACGCAACTGTACCTTCAGTTAGGTCGGATGTGTAGGGTCCTAAGGTGGTATTTGTTCCGTCTGGTTTAACTATTTGAACAGTGAAGGGTCCCGCTGTTTCAGCACTTGGATATGGAGTTGCTAGGAATATATCAAGGGTGACTGATTGTCCAACTCCAGCAGGGTTTGGGAAGACGTTGAGATAAGCAAAGGTTGGAAAATGAGTTCCTGGGGCTACAGCACTGTCTGCAGATGCTGGGCGTATCGCAAAGGTCATAGATATTAAAAGTATTGCGGCGAGCAAAGCAATAATAATTTTAGTTTTCTGTAGTTTATACAATTTTTTTTCTCCTTAATTTGTGGGTTAGGATCTAATAGAGAAATCTAATAAGCCTCACTCACTTATCGTGAGTACAAAAAAATCTTGTTTTTTGACTTCAGCAGCTGATCATTTTTTTGGGTATGCTGAGGTTCTGGACATATAAAGGAAGAAAAACGCAAAGGAATACTCTAACTTTACGCGCAATTTCAACCAGAACCTGCTCAGCCCCATTTTTTCCATTCCTTTAGACTAAAAAAAGGGAAAGAGAGAAAGACTCGGATTTGAAACGCTTCCGTCGAGTATTAGGGTGTCTGATAGAGCATCGCCGGTTGGAGTTCCTATTGCAACAGTTGTACCACTCATGTTTGTAATTGCTGGTCCAATGGCTCCAGCGGGGAACCACAGTTTGGATGAGTTCCACTCACCTAAGCGCCAATCGGGATTTGTGGTGTTGCCTGCATTTGCTATGACGTACCTCAATACTTCGCCTGATGGACCTAGCACTGCTGTTCCTGTTGGGACTCCAGTTACGTTAAACAGTTGGTCGCCTGTGTATGCATCAAAAGCGCGAGCAAAGTTGGCTGTGAATAATATTGGTGGAAAAACTCCATGTTCGTTGGGTTGTTCAGTGTCATATATGTAACCGAATGACAGCACGGGTACATCATCGCGAGACCAAAGAATTTTTCCCGTGCGTAGGTCTTGGCAGACAGTTGGTCCACCCGTGCCGGTACTTGTTCCCCATCCTACAGGTTTCGTATAATACAGGTAGCCGTCCATTATTATTGGAATTTGGAATCTACCTAAATATGCGGATCCCTCGAAGTATGTATTTCCCTGAATGGCAAAATTGTCTCCTCCGACGACTCCTCCAGCTTGAAGCGGATATGTCCACATGACATGGCTAGTTTGAGGCCCTACGGCATTCCCTGGCGGGAAATCGCTACTATAGCCTGGTGAACCAGTACCTAGCCAGTCTGACGAAATAGTGTACCAGTAAGTGTTCTCAGAGTATATTGGGCGCGTCCAGTAAGCAGTTGGAAGCGGATAGCTATCTGGCAGGGTAGGTATTGGTTCTTGCTGCACAGTGAGTGTTGTTGATGCGAGCTGGGCAAATAACTGTCACCAACAAAAAGTGAGCCGGCGGGTTGTTTATCAGCTGTTATGGTTTCTCCAGGATAGGCAAAGTTAAGTGTGTACGTACCGACTTCGGTAGGAGTGAAGCTGTAGGCTTGATTACCTGTTGAGTCTGATTCACTTGGCCAAGTTTGTGTTGAGACTTTTCCGTCGGGCGCTGTGATGGTGAGCTGGTAGTTATGGTATCTATAATTGTTTGCTAACTGTGCACCTTGAAAAACTGCGTTTCCAAGAAACATATATACAACCGCTGTCTGACCGACACCTACCGGGTTAGGACAAGCTTGTACGTGGGCAAATGTCGAAAGTGACTATGCTGGTGTATGTCCGCTAGCGCTCGGTGTTAGCATCGTTGATCCTCCTATTGAAATCATGAAAAGTATCGCAATCGAAATAGCCGCAATTTTATTTTTAGCATTTTTCATTTTTCTTTTTCTTCTCCTGTAATTTTATTTTTTTTGTTTAGTAAGCACGCGTATGCGCACTATGAACACGCAACTGTTAACAAGTTTCTAATAAAACACACTCACCTGTCGTGAGCTACAAAAGTTTCGTATTCGTTGATATTACATACGTTCGCTTCAAGTATCAAGAAAAAACAAATTAAAGACATGGCTGGACATAATCAATACTATGATCAATGCGACAGTTCAAGTAATAATTGAGTTAGTTTCTGCAGTTCTATGCTTTATTCTTCTGCGTTTCATGATTAAGCCCTATTCGCTCACGCGGGAGAGTCGGTTTCTTTGTCTACCTCTCGGATTTGGTTTTCTTGGATTTTCATATGTTTTGGGAGCCATTGCGTTCGCCCAAACATCTTTTTCAGTTGATACATTAGCGTGGCTTCAACTTCTTTCACGAACTTTTGCATTTTCATTCTTAGCAGTTACATATTATTTTTCAAAGGAACCTTCGAAAAATGCCCAAATCACCTGGAACATAGTTCTAAGTTTACTAATTGTTGCTCTTCTATCGTCAGTTGTAGCAGTAATCATTGTTCCACAATTTACCACCCAGAGTTATCAGGCAACTCAAGTATACGTTCGGATTTTTAACATAATTTGTCTCACCTACATTTCTATGCATACACTCAGAAGTCACCTTAAAAATTCAGAACCTGCGACTATTTGGATTCCATTCGGTTTTATTCTTCTTGGCATAAGCCAGTATTCGATATTAATTTGGGCTGTTGATGGTGGCAATTTTGCATTTATAGGAGGGTTGGTGCTTCGCTTGGCAGCTTTGACTGTTTTCCTTTTAGTTTCATATCGAACCTTTTATGGCTCAAAAAAAAAGGTCGTCTAAATGAAAAGAATCTTCCGCAGGGATAAACTAAAAATTTACGGCGACCTTTTGAGAGTACTTAATAGCGAATCTAAAACTGAAAAGATAGTATTATCACAGGTTCAAGTACAAATTAACGTGCCTTTTGACCGGTTGAAAAAATACATATTAGACCTTCGGGATCTTGGCTTGATTGAAGAAGAGACACTTAATCTTACCAAAAAAGGCAAACAATACCTTAAGGAATATGAAAATATTCTTGAATTTATGAAACGAATGGGTCTAACTTATCGATAGTAGTTTTACAAAATTGTATGAATTTACTACGCTATATTCAAGAAAAAATGAATGGGCAGTAAAGAATAATTTCTTACTTACAGATTTCACTTTAATCGAAAATGTTCTCAAATCAAAAAAAGGGGAGCATTATGCGGGAGATATCGCCACAAGATTTTGTATAAAAGCTTATACATTTGGTTGTTTTTGGAACTGAACGGGGATCCACCTTCCAATTAAATAAAATAAATGGATTGTGCGGGATTTTGCCAATTTACCTTAATAGAAGCTATAAAAGATTAGTTTAACTTTCTAAATTTTGCTTATCAAAAAAAGAGAAGAAATTGCTGAGAAACTGAGTTTGTTGGCGACATCGCCTCTTTCACTGGGGTTCGAATCCGACCACCTGTGCAAAAGCACCGTGGGTTTGACTGGCACCCCTTGTAGTCTCATTTCTTTTGCAAATGACTAACGTATCATTGAAAATTAAGCAACTAAATTTTCAGGTTTTAACGGAAGTTTCACTTGTTCGAAACATATATTCTTCTATTTAAAACAAAAAAAGAAAAAAGGGATTTTTAGACTGTTTTGCTTTAAGGATGTTTTCTTAATAATAGAACGCCGACTATGGCTATGGCAATTATTATAGCGATTCCGACAGCAACGATGTACATCATAACGTTTCCATTGGTTGCTATATCTGCTTGAGCGGTAGCAGTTGGAGTTGATGCTACTGGACTACTGGCATAGATATGGGTTTCAGCACTTGATGAATAATAAGAGTTTGACCCTGCAAAGTCTGCAATAATAGTGAAGTTGCCAGATATATCTGGGGTCCAAGTCATGCTGTATGTTCCGCTTGCGTCACTTGTGGCTGTGCCAATTGTTCTGAGGTTTTGGTTTGAGTCGATAACACTTATGGTAACTGGAACACCTGTAGCGTTTGTTGGCATTGGCTGCTGCTCGTAAACGTATTCCATCCATTGACCCTGGCTATCGTCTGATATGCATGGAAGGCCGTTGGGAAACATTGCGTTTTGTGTTGGTTGCTGAGCTCCCGGGGATTTATCTACAACTGTGCCTGTTATCGTTATCGGTGTCGCGGTTGTCACGCCAATGTTAGGTGCGGTTACAGTAGTAGCGCTTGGTCCAGGAGCATACGCATATAGCTGATTGTCATACGCATTTGGAAGCACTAAGACACCGTCTGAGATAACGCAAGTTGCAGAGTTGGCTTGGCAAAAACTTGCTACCTGCCATACTTCTTTGCCTGTAGTAGCGTTTATAGCATATGCATGTGAGCCACGGAACAGTGGTGGATTGTACGTGTGTCCCCCGTTGAGGAAGACTAGCCCATCAGCAATAGTTTCGACAACTTTAACAGGCCATCCATTATAGACATTGTTGAGCTCGGAAGGCCCAGAATACCAATCCCACAAATGTGCGCCTGTTGTTGCATTATAAGCATGCAAATATCCAGCGAAGTCTCCAGCGTAAAGAATACCGTAAGCTACTTGTGCAGAATAAGAAGATACGTAACCCCAGAAGCCTGTGTTGAAGGACTCGCTTGGGCCCCATACTTTTTCACCAGTAGAGAGGCTGTAGGCAGTAAATGTCTCATCCTCACAACAGTAATTATAGTATATTCCATTTGAAGTAGCGCTTATTGTATCTCTTGTCCATTCCGTCTCTGTTCGATTTACTATCCATAGCTGTTGTCCCGTAATTGCGCTGTAACCTGCTTCAATTTGGTAATTTTCCCAGTTACCTGTGGGTGCTGAAGTCATTAGTACCACATCGCTGCATATTTTACTGATGCCCAAAGACGGACTGATAGCTAAGCCCGAAATATTAGTGGCTAACGGCATTTGCCATTGTATCCCGTATGACCAATTCAAATAGCTTCCAGCGGTAGGTCTCCACATCCAACCATTCGGATCACCGGTCCCACTTGGGCCCATGAGGATGTCTCTGCTTGAGTTCCACATGGTTAAGTAGGGTTTTCCGGATACCGTGGCGACATAGTAACATAGCATGCTTCCGTCGGCAGGACTATTACCAGTTTGTTGTGATACCAACGTACCACTAACGCCATTGTTGATGTCTAGTATCCAGTTTCCAGTCGTTGCATCATACATCGAGTATGTACTGCCAGAGGTGCTCCATAGGTATGCTTCGCCGCCGTATTGGTTGGGTGATATGTAGTTGTATACTTGACCGCATCTTAGTGTACCATTCATCGGCTTAGTCCACAGTATTTGTCCAGTGCGAATATCTTTAGCGACTGTGCCCTCAGGGTAGGTTGAAGCCCCTGGTAATGAAGTATAGTAAAGTATTCCGTTGAGGACAGTTGCTTTAAATTTGCATTCGTATTGAGCAGTTGAGTAGTAGTTACTGTTTGCTGTGCTACCAAATTCCCCTCCGATTAGCCCTCCGGGAGCCATCGACTGTGTCCAAATTACGTGGCCACTTTGTGGCGCTGTGGTGAATGGATTAACGTTCGTGGAAACATTGTAACCGCGACCAGCATTACCAAGGTCAGCCATTCCCAGCCAATCTCCGCTAATCGTGTTCCAGTTGTTGTTCATCATGTTTATCGGGCGACTCCAGTAGTTTGTTGGAAGTGGGTTGGCTGGTAATAACGAAACAGGCTCCTGCTGAACTACGAGTGTTACAGGTGCGCTTGTGCTGGGCGAATAATAATCGCCTATGTAGACAGAGTTAGCAGCGCTGGTACCGCCTGGGGGTGGATTGGCACCTGTTAATGTTTGTCCGGCGAAGTATAACACAAAAGTGTAGTTACCAAGTGATGTCGGCGTGTATTTTGTGTACGAAAATCCTGTATCATCCGCAGTAAACCCTGTGAGAGTTTCCTTGCTTGCATCAGGCTTCGTGACAGTTATAGTAAAATTAGTCCATCTATCTCCATAAGCCCCACTTGTTGTCATTGCTACTTTATCGATCCCAAAGGTAACATACACGGTTTGACCTATTCCTACCGGGTCAGGATTCACATCAATATAGGCGTAAGTTTTAACAGTCCATGGCGGAGTATGAGAAGAAGCAGTTGGTACTAACATCATTGAGGTTGCAATTGAAATTAGTAGGATTAAAGCAATCATTGTTGCAAAAGTCTTGTTTTTTAGAGTTTTCATTTTTTTTCTTCCTTATAATTTTATTTGTTAAGTAAGCGTTTACATGCTCGCTCAACAGAAGTCCTATTTGTGAATAACTTGTTTATATAATATTACCGAAAAAAGCGGCCTCCCTCTTTGTTGTGACCCATAAAAAACTTTTTCGTGTGAAAACATGAAACCAATGAGAAAATTGAGAAAAGAAGAGTTTTATTTATCTATAAACGTCTTGAAAAAAATGCAGAAGCTGGGGAGAATATATTTTAGAATGGCCAACGCAAATTCAAAAGTCCAAAAAAAGAGAAGAAATTGCTGAGAAACTGAGTTTGCTGGCGACATCGCCTCTTTCACCAGGGTTCGAATCCCTTCCCCGGCGCCATTAACATGGAAACCAAATTGTTCTGTTCTACCTAAAGCCATGCCTCGCAGGCGATAATTTCGTCAATTGTCAAGCGCCTTCAACATCAAAAAAGAACTTCATCTGAACTTAAATAAATCCGAGTTTAGAGGATTTTTTTACACTTTCACTCTACCCTCCAGTGAGTCAATATGTCGTTATTGCAAGTCGTTTAAAAGGAAAACACACCAAGTAACTCCTCTACGAGCAAAAAGAATTTCAAGAATTAAAATTGGAATTTCAAAGGGAAACTTATGTCAGAAAATAAAGAAAACGTTGATGATCTCTTAAAAACTGAGCAGGAAATAATGGCGGATTTAAAGAAGATGTTTAGTGATTCTGCTCTTTCGACGGGGGAGAAGGTTCGTGTTGCTAATGCGCTTGCGTATCATGCCGTTATTTTAAACAAACTTCGATCAAAGAAAAAGGAAGTTTTGCAGTTTGATGAAGATTCTTTGGGGGATTTTGTTGCCGGAGTAAATTCTACCGGTGGACCGATGCGTAGGATGATCAGGAGGGACTTTAGAACTTGGAAGAGAAGACTTTCGTCGAGAAGGTAATAAGCGATTTAGAGTTTACGGCATCGGTTTGTGAGGGTTTACTGGCAAGGCCCAAAGCGTTGAGGCAATTAATTGCTCATAAAGAAGTTACTGAAAAACTCATCCAAGACCCAGTTTTTTTTGCTGTATTGATGTGTGGAGATAAATGGCTTGTCAAAGCGCCTGAACATCAGAAATTACTTCGAGACACAAGCTCAAAGCAGGTTGTAGTTTGCGGTCGAGGATGGGGGAAAAGTCTTGTGTTTAGCAGAAAAAATCTGTGGTTACTTTGCACGAAACCCAGAGTGGAGAGTTTGATTGTGAGTAGCACGCAACGGCAATCGATGATTATGTTCGATTACTGTTACTCTACAATTAGGGCTAACCCGCTACTGAGAGAGATGATTCAGAGGCCCGGGACAACTCATACAATAATAAAAATCAAACCACCTTTAGGCGGGAGAATTATTGCGTTGCCATGTTCTAAAGACAAGCTCAGAGGCTACCATCCAGATTATATCTTTATTGACGAAGCCTCAATTGTCCCAAGCGAGATGGTTACTAGCGAAATAATGATGATGCTAACAAAGCCCAATGCAGGCTTAATTATGAGCGGCACACCCATGGGGTCAGACCATGTTTTTCGCAAAGCGTTTTTGGACTCAAAACGTTACAGTTCACATCATTACGCAAGCTACCAAAGCCCCCTTGTCAGTGCAACCCAACTTGATGAATGGAAAGAAGTGATGACTCATGAAGAGTGGCAAAGAGAAGTTGAAGCTTTATGGGTTGAGTCAACTCACACATTTTTCCCCATGGACCTAATCGTTAGCTGCATAGATCCTGAAGCAGGTTCCCAAAACAACTATGTTGAAGACATCGAAAAACCATTACCCGAACAATTAAGAGGAGCAGTCTACGGTGGCTTAGATTTAGGTAAACAAATCGATTACAGCGACTTAGAGATTGTCCAAAGACTGTCCAATAACATAATCAGGATAGTGCACAGACGCCAATTTCCACTTGACACAAACTATCCTGACGTTATTGGCTACGTTGCTAGAGTAAGCCAAGTCTTCCAGTTGCAGAGCTTGTATGTTGATAAAGGTGGGGTTGGAGATGGAATAGTTGATGAGCTACATAGGTCTAATGTTTATGGTGTTCAGGGCATTTTTTTCACTGAAGCAGAAAAAGAAAATATTTTAAACAACCTTAAACTTCTCATGGAAAAGAAATTGCTCAAGATTTCGGCAGATGACAAAGCGCTCATTGCTCAAATGAATGAGCAGCAATATGAGTATTTGCAGCCTAAAACGGCTCAGGAGCGTATTCACCTTAAGTTTTGGCATCCGCCGGGAAAACATGATGATCAATTGATGGCTCTTGCTTTAGCGTGTCGAGCAGCTTCTTTCGCAGCGCCACCTGGGAGAGCCGTCGGTTTTCTCCCACACTAATAGCGTCTTTCATTTATGACAATTCAATGCCTAAAACGCCATTTTTTCCAAGAAGAGAGTATTCGTTAGGGTTTTTTCTTCAATGTTTCTTCAATATCCACTCTCAAATCAACGTTTTCTACATTAGGCAAAAGAAGCAAAAGACGGCCCCTAGTACTTATCTCTTCGGCGCCGCCAAGATTAACCCAGTAGCGTCCTTCCTTAAGCCATGTGAGCATGATGCGAGCTTCAGCCTCCACATTTTCAGTTTTGGCTGCGGAGGGAAATTGTAGCCCATGTTTAATAGCTGAGATCATAAACTTTTCAAAAACTTCGGTTGCGCTATAACCGTTCTTTGCAGTTAAAGTCTTGAAATCTTCGTACAGTTGAGCATTAAATCTGAACCCTTTAAACTTTTTAGGATTTCCTTTAGGCATGTATTCCACAACTGTATATCAAACTGTATATCATAGTGTATAAACTTTCTGACCTACCTACCTATAGGAGAGAGACAGAGAGACCGAGCTTTTACAAAAAATAGCCGTATACAAAAGCATCAACAAAACACAACTATCCAGGTCAGGATATTCAAAGTAAGATGCAATCACCGTATTATAGCACGGAAAGTTTAATCGATAAAAATGGAACAATCATTTCTTCCTGTGTCATACCTCCATGCGTTCCTAACATTGCATGAAATCTGTCATCTTCAAAAAATGGATAACTCAAAGCATTATCTTTAGTGGCTAAAGCTGTGAAGTCTCCTACTTTTTCTTTAAGGACTTCAGGATTTGTAGTTTGGCCAAAAGCATCCTTTTCAATTAATTCTTGAGAAGAGAAAAGTTTGAAGCCTGCAATATATTTCTTGAAAGCTTCACCTAATGCATGTTGTTGATTGGGCTTTGAGAACAGAAAAGTTGCACGTCCATCGCCAACTGGAGGAAGTAACAATCGTTCATTAACTTCGGGAACATCTTTAAGAAAAAATGTTTTCCGAGTTTCAGCCACACCATGATCAGCAGTTAACATCATCAAAGTTTCTTTTTTCGTCTTATCCGAGAGGTGGTTAACAAAGTTCCTTAGATTGTGCTCTATTGAACTTAATTCAAAAATTACTTCATCCGAATAAGGTCCATATCTATGTTCTAGAGTATCAACTCCACTGTAATACATGATAAGCAACGCTGGTCCTTGTTGTTCGAGTGCCATAGCTGACCGAGCGAATAGATCAGATCCCAATAAGTAGGGCATTAATTTTAGACCCTTATGAATAACCTGAGACAAACCGCTTCCAGCAATGGAGGATCTAGTTGCCAATAACGTGTTTACTCCCTTTTTCTCCAAAATAGGAAGCCATGGCTTAATGATATTCGAGTAATCTTTAGCCAAATCAACTTGCCCACTATAACCGTAAACAGGCTTCATATCTAAAGTGTTGAAAACCAAGCCGTATTTTTCAGAAAACATATGGTACCCAAGTATTTGATGCTGAGCAGGCGAAAGAGTTGTGAATATGCTTGTTAAGACAGAGGAGGTGGTTGAGGGAAAAACTGTGGTTAAAGGCTTAAGCGTACCCTTCTCAGCGAACTCTCGAAAAATTCCATCATGGTTGCCCAAGTGATGTATAAGGCGATTGTAGCCTAACCCATCTAAAATGACTAAAACGACCTTATCGACATTTTGAAAATCATCGAAATATTCTTGAGGAAAAGCTGCTGAGCCAAGTGAAGTGCCATCAAACACTGCTCCAATTTGAGGCAAAATATTCTTAACACTAAGCCTATGATAATCAGGCAGAACAAAATCCTCAGCGAAAGAATGCTGCTTTGAGAAAGTTTCCATCTGTTCTCTAAAAGTGTCAGTTTTCATTTAGCTCTATCAAATAATAATTCAGTTAAAAGATATTAACCTTGAATGCCGCTTGCAATTTCTTATTTCTAGTAACGCGGCCTCCTCAGAAGAACTTGTCAAAATTCATCAGTAAAATATGAAAGTTACATCTATAAAATAATTTTTGCAAAGAGGAAACAAACGTAAGAAAACAAAAACTCAATTTAAAAGCTTAATATAGGCTAAGTTCACGCTATTTTACTGAGCGTTGGAATTAGTGTTTAAAAGTGTGGGATTAGTCGCCCGCTTCGATAAGAAACCTGCTTTAAAACTTACAGAAGAATTAGCAGAGTATCTTTCAAAGAAAGGACTTAAAGTTTACATTGAAGATACGCTTGCTGGAAAAATCACCACACAAGAAACAATGGTTCCTCTTTCAAAAATGAAATCGGATTTTTTAATAACCATCGGCGGCGACGGAACAATCCTGCGAACTTGTATTGGCGTACGTAAGCCTGAACCGCCAATTTTAGCGATAAACATGGGGCTTCGAGGATTCTTAACTGAAGCTGAACCAAAAAACGCTTTTGAAGCAGTAAATAAAATCCTTGAAGGAAATTACAAGTTAGAAAAATGTGCAAAGCTTTGTATGAAATCTGGAGAAGAAGTGTTACCCGATGCTTTAAATGACGTTGTAATTTCTGCGGGAGAACCCTCAAAAATACTTTACACGCAAATATGCAAAGACGGCAAACAGATTCTAAACTGTCAAGCTGATGGCTTAATTGTAGCGACGCAAACTGGTTCAACTGGGTATTCCTTTTCAGCTAGTGGACCAGTTTTAGATCCCTCTGTAAGCGCTTTTGTTATAACACCTATTTGTCCGTTAACAGTATTTCATTCACTTGTTTTTCCAGCCAACTCAACCATAACCTTCAAAGTGAGTAGGACAGAGGAAATCCTTGTTCTTATCGATGGAAAATACCGTAAATTGATAAACTGTAAAGAGCCAACCTTAGAAGTTTCAATCTCTAAAAACGTCACTTCTTTTATACGATTTGAAACCGACTTTTACGATAGACTGAAAAGCAGGCTGCTTTTCAAGGGAACAGAATGAACACCCAACCTAACAACCAATGCAAACGAGTAATGGTTCTAGACACTTCTGCATTTGTAGCTGGTTTTGATCCATTCTCTTTAAGTGAGGACCAAGTGACTGCCCCTAAGGTTGAAGAAGAGATAAAAAGAAATTCTATGAACAAGCTGCGGTTTGAAACAGCCTTAGAAAGCGGACGAGTAAAAATTAAAGCCCCAGCCCAACAATACTTAAACCAAATAAAAGAGTCATCAAGCAAAGTTGGCGACTCGTTCAAACTCTCAGAAACTGACATTGAACTTTTGGCATTAGCCTTAGAATTGAAATCAACAGGTTACACGCCAAAGATTATCAGCGATGACTACTCAATCCAAAACGTTGCCAAAAAACTGGGAATAGAATTTTCTGCCCTCGCCACATTTGGTATCAAGCGACTTTTAGAGTGGATAAGGTATTGCCCAGCATGTTACCGAGAATACCCTGTTAACAGCTCAACCAAGGAATGCCAAGTTTGCGGTACCACTCTTAAACGAAAACCACGTCGAAGCAAAGTTGTGAAGACAAAATAACTATTGTTCTTTGGATACCTCATTAATTGTGTCTTCAACAATATCCAATGCAGCGCAAAGCATGTCAGTTTGTATAGTAAGCGGCGGAACAATTCTAAGGGTTGAAACACCGCAAGTAACAACGGCAACTCCACGTTTCCATGATCGCAACATGACTTCCGCAGCTTTTTGATGTGAAGGCTTTTTGGTTTCTTTGTCCTCAACAAGTTCAATGCCAATCATTAGACCTTTCCCACGGACATCGCCAACAATACTGTTAGTTTCTTTGAGTTCCTCCAATCTTTTCATTGCATAAGCTCCTTGTTTGTTAGCGTTGTCAAGAAGTTGCTGCTCTTTAATCACGTCTAGAACTGCAGCCGCAGCAGCACATGACAAAGGATTTCCTCCGAAAGTGCTTGCGTGCGACCCGCTGGTCCAATCCATAATTCTTGCGTTGGCAATTGTTGCGCCTATGGGTAAACCAGAAGCTAAAGCTTTTGCACTGCAAATTATGTCTGGTTCAATGCCCCAATGCTCAATTGCGAACCATTTTCCAGTTCTGCCGATTCCAGACTGCACTTCATCAGCAATAAGCAATATTCCATATTTGTCGGCAATTTTCTTGATTTTTTGGAAAAACTCTACCGGTGGAACCACATAGCCCCCTTCGCCTTGGATTGACTCAAAAAGAATTGCAGCTACATCTTCAGGAGGCATGTATTTTTGCAATACTTCCTCTTCAATAAAGTCTGCACACCAACAATTACAAGCGGGATGCTCTAGTTTGAAGGGGCATCGGTAGCAATAGGGGTAGGGAACGTGAGCTACGCCCGGCATAAATGGAGAAAACTGCCGTCGTTGAGCGGGTTTACTGGAAGTAAAAGCAAGTGAACCCATAGTTCGGCCATGAAATGCATTTATGAATCCAATAAACTGTGATTTGCGAGTGTGCCATCTAGCAAGTTTTATAGCTGCTTCAACAGCTTCGGTCCCGCTGTTGCCAAAATACGTTTTTTTGTCAAACTCGCCAGGAGCTATCCGAGCTAATTTTTCTGCTAAATTAATAACTTCTTTGTAGTAGAAGTCAGTGTTGGAATAGTGTAAGAAACGGTCGCATTGGCCTTTTATGGCTTCAACCACACGTGGGTGATTATGGCCCACATTCATGCAAGCTATACCAGCGTTGAGGTCGATATACTCATTGCCGTCAACGTCTTTAACTACGCAATCGTTTGCCGATTCAACCACAAGAGGATAATACCTTGTATAAGATGGCGAAATAAACTGTTCATCCTTCACAACAAGCGCTCTTGCCTTGGGACCTGGCGGGGAAACAACAATTTTGGGATAAGCAAACATTTGAAATAACTCCATCAAAAGCCTAGGAAAGAAACAATATTAACCTTTACCACTAGCAAACAACGACGTTTTTAAAAGAGCAATAAAAGCAAGATTAAAAATAGTCCTTCCAAACCAAAAATGGGAAGCATTTGTTTTGCTTTCTTTATGGCTGCATCAACAAGAGTTGTTATTGATTTTAATCGTTCTTCCCCAATAACTCTAACGTTTGGAACAACAAAACGCAAGTAACCTGCACTAGCACCTTCCAAGTTTGTATCGGCGTTTTTTGCAGCATCACAGATGTAACTGATCAGCAATTCTTGATCCATAACCTCGCCGACAGGATGATAACCTCGTCGACCAGCCCGGCCACCCGTAACCAATGCACTCACAGCATGAGTATCCGTAGTAAAAACTTCACTTGCCCCAAACCCCACTAGAGCCAAAGCAGCAAGAATCTTTTCACGCAACCCAGGAACCATATTATTTCCGTCAAT
This sequence comes from Candidatus Bathyarchaeota archaeon, assembly GCA_963798135.1. Taxonomy (GTDB): domain Archaea; phylum Thermoproteota; class Bathyarchaeia; order Bathyarchaeales; family Bathycorpusculaceae; genus Bathycorpusculum. The sequence continues at coordinate 635,666 of CAWCSI010000002.1, forward strand.
AACTACATAAACAGTTTTCTGAGTCTCAACTTCAATAACGATAGCAGTGATTCCGCCGGTACCCATTCCGTTTCTTAATGAAAATTCTTTAGGAAACACGCTCGCAGCCCCAACCAAGAACTCTTTCTTTCTCAATTTGACAGCTTCTTGAATACATTTAGAAGCGGCAGTTTGCAATTCGCCCAAATGAGCTTCAACATCAACGAAATCAGTAATGCTATTGTGAGTATTAACAACTACAGAACCAGTTAAACCGTATTTCGCTGCTTCTTCACTAACAAATCTGCCTAATCCCTGCGGCAAATCTTCAGTTGTTTCTGGAGCAAGCGAAAAAGAAAGAAAAAGTGTATCTCCAAAAATTTGGCCTGAAGCAATCGCACCACCCTCCGTAATCCTAACAAAAGGTGACGCTAGATCTGCTGTAGACTTAAATTTTGCAGAAGCGATAGCTTGAGAAATTATTTTATGATTCTGTTCTTGAGAAGCTAAATCAAGTTCATGACCAAGAATGCCCAATGGAATACAAGCTGTACAATCATATTCTTCTTCAAAACCTTGTTTTAGAAGTGAAGGCAACAAACTGCTGCCGATATTTTTGAAAGGACCCGGGTGCACAAACGGAACAATGATAGCGGCTTTAGGTTTTGAAGAGTCAAATTTTAGGAGACTTACATCAATGTTTTTGTCTTCACCCATTTCTTCAAGGTATTTTTCCAAAGGAGCATTTTGATCGGTTACCCAGTTAACTATGAATGCTCGAAAAAGCGGTATTGCGCGCAGTGAATAGTTTTTCTGACTCAAACGTTCGATAGAATAAAAAAAAAGACTCACCGCAAGAAAACAGACTACTGGAGAAATAACTATAAAAACCAAAACCTCCAAAAGTGGAAACACACTTGAAGCCCTAACCCAAAAAATCACAAAAGCAACTAAACAAAGAGTTGGCTGAAGAAGAACGGATAATCCTTTTCTCCAACCAGCCGAGCTTGAAGTTGCAATTAATACAATAAGTCTAAGAGTAATGATTGCAGCGAAGCCCAACAAGCAAAGTTTAACCCATATCAAAAAACCAAAGGGAAAGCTCAGGGCAATGCCAATGACATCGAAAACGAGCCAAACCCCCCATCCGACAAGAGAAATCACATGTGTACGTCTTAACGAGAATATGGGGTCATTTCTAAGAGTAATCTTAATCATTACTAAATCAGCTAAAAATGTTAAAGCGAAAAAGCCAAGACTAAGTGCAATAGCATCAACTAAATTTTGAAAAGGAGAAACAGCCAAAGTTGAAAGCCCAACGATTAAACATAATGCTGCAACTGCAACAAGCGCTTTTCTTAAGGAGGGAAGGGAAAACATAGAGGAATAGTGTTTTGATGCACTATCAATTGATTTGTTAAGTGAACTCTTGCTCTCCATAATTCCAACTCTCGAAGCTTCCTAATGGATTTAGAAGGAGTTACTAAAATTCTTTAGCCAAAAATAGACTTCGATTTTGCACCAAGAAGGACAAATTTTTTTATAACCAATAATCAAGGCAATCGGAAGTAAGCATGAACAAGTTAAAAATAAACGAAAAAAAAAGGCACTTTGCACCAATGAACAGAAAAGTCAACATAGTTTTGACAGAGGAACTGTTTTATCCTTAGAACAACAATCATATTTATTTGCGAGCCTCATGCCCGATCAAGATTTGCCCCCTTCAATATTTCATATGTTAGAGAGGAACGTGGGCAAAAAAATCAGAGTCATTATAGATCCAGCTTACGGTTTTGAAGGCATGTTAATCGCAGTAACACATGAACCATCAGGAATCTGGTTATCAGAAGCGGAAGCAATAGTTTTAAGGTCAACCATTGCACAACCCATACCACAAGTTGCTAGCCGAGAAGAAAGAAGTGAACTGTTTCTTCATTTGAATTCAGTTCAAAGAATTGAAGTTTTGCACGCCACTCCACCTAGACGATAAAGATAGCGTTAACCCGGAAAGAATACTTTTGCTAATACAGAAATAACTATTAATGAAACTGCTAAAACGACAAGTAGTTCAGGTCTAATTTTTACTCCTTCGGTCTCTTCCTCAAAGAACCTAAGCAAACCTGCACTGGCAGCAGGCATTGGACCTGTATCTTTCTTTTTCTTCCTACTCACCTTATAATCACTGCCTCTTCATGTATTGTATGCATTTAATTAATCTTGCGCAGACACAAGATCAAACAGGATTACAAAATTAATACCTTAAATCTTAAAACCGATTCTAGTTAATTAATTCGAAATTGGTGAGCCAATGCAAATACATGAATTTCAAGAAATGATGAGACAACTATACTTCAAAAGAGACTCCGAACGCGGAATAAATGGAACCTATATGTGGCTTGTTGATGAACTTGAGGAATTAGGAGAAGAATTACATAAACAAACCGATCGAGAGGCCACTGAGAAAGAGTTCGCGGACGTTATTGCGTGGCTTGCATCCCTCGCTAACATAATGGGGATTGATCTTGAAAAAGCAGCCATAAACAAATACAATTACAAATGTCCTAAATGCCAGCAATCACCCTGCCAATGCACATTTTAGCTTAGACGTTTCTGCCCTAACCCAGTAGACATCCAATAGTAGGGTCTGCTTCCTTTTCGGTGAACTATGTCTTCTTTTTCCAGAAGCCTCAGATGATGGATTACCACGCTGTAGGATAAGGGCACTTCTTTTGATACCCTTGAGGCTGAACATGGTTTAATCTCAAGAACTTCCAATATTTTCGTTCTGGCTTTCAGGCCACAATTTACGTTTCTTATGTTTTTTAAGTACGCGTTTGGATGTATCGTCGTCTTTATGAAATCTCACCGAAAGATAAACAAGCGTTTTACATTGAAAAGCTTTAGCTTACCCAAAATCGAAAAGTTTAGACTGCTTGGGCTTTTTGTTATCAAACATGGACGTTATCTCTTCCTTTATGAGATCCATGCGCTGAGTATAATAATTGGGCAAACCGTAAGTGTCGACAAGTTGCTGTGCGGCCACCAAATACTTTTCAATCCCGCCTCGATAAACGGTAAGGGTTAACTTTCCACCACAGAAGGAGCATTTTCCTTTGAGAGGTAATCGACGGAATTTTTTGTTGCATGATTTGCATCTAAACCCTTGTGTTGAGAAAGCACGTAAATTACCTGCTATATCGCGGATGAAATGAGTTGTTAAAACTTTTAGTGCGACTCGTCTGACGTCGACAGCGTCGATTCTAGAGCCTAGCTCCAACTGCATATTGAGTTTTTCAATCATAGATTTGAATTCTTTATAGGCGCTGTTTGCGTTACCGAGATTAATGTTTGTCACGGGTACGGTATATTGGAAGCCTTCATACTGCGCTTCGGTTCCAAGTCTATGACTAATAACATCCATAATTGAGCTTACAGGTTTAGCTTCGCCTTTATCCCAAGTTTTTTGATAAAACTCAAGAGGATAAGTCGCGTCTACATCAAAATCATGAGCTTGTCTCTGCACTTCTTTGGTGTTAACGAAAGGAATTAACAAGATGGGAGCGTCCATGATTCCGCCTATTTGAGCAGGCAAATAAACATTTGAAAAGTTTAGAAGTGTATCCAACCCCAGCATGATTGCGTCTTCGTCGCCATCGCAATCTCGGCGTTTAGCGGAGTGCCAAATGGGATGAGCATAGATCACATTGCGGTCGGTGTAACCAACTATTCGCCCTAGAATACAAGCACAGGTGTGAGGAGCTAAACCAAAAACTAAATGCCCAACAAGATCCTCAGGTTTTTTAACGTTATAGTAAGCTGGCAGCTTGTAAACCCGTACTAGCAAGTCATCAATGAATGCGGCGATCTGAAGGAAATAGTGTCCTGCACGCCATGGAATCACAATGTCCTGAATCTTGAGCTCACAGATCTGATTTGGATTTGTTAAACTTGCGCCAAGTGTATCAGAACAATATCCTAGTTGCCGTATTTTTTCAACAGAGACTCCGACTTCCGTGGGCGTAAAATGTGTTAAAGGAGCATTGGTTGCGTCAAAGCGGATTGTACCATCTTTGTAAACTGATAAATCGTATCTTGCGCGCAAAATACCTTTTTCGATTATTTCGGGAGTCTTATCCTTGTTAGTTAAGCCTTTTACGCCTCTTAGCATCTTTGGGGCTGGGTACCCAAGGGATTTGCAGGCGTCGCCTACGACGTCTTTGAAGTTGACGGGTTGACGTTGGTATTGAATACCCTCTGTTTTGCATGTGGGGCAACTATTATCTTTCACAGCTCTGCCACAACGAGGGCAACTACTTTCAGGTATTGTGCTGCATCCACAGTTTGAGCATTTTACTCTTAAAGTATAATTTTTGCAGGTTGGGCATTTGCGTTTAACCATTTCAACAAACACTGGGCCCTGCTTCGCTGCTTCCAAGAGGTCTCTATGCATTCCGCCTGCCAGGTTCACTGGGAAAAGGACATGCACTGGAGGCCTCATGTCGCGTTTCTTCGCTTTCTCGGGACGACCCATCCGTCCACCCACATATGTCGGTGATTTATCTTTAACCTGTATGCCCGAAAGCAAACTAACAGCTTCCAACACAGTGGCTGCCGGAGTAGAGTCAACGGTTTTACCATTACCAAGAGACAACGCTAAAGCGGCTGCAGTTTCGTCCTCCAACAAAATTTTACCGTCTTCAAATCTGTGAGGAGCAAGAATTCTTCTTAGAAGCTTTACTGTATCTTCAGTAGTTACACCTGAAATTTTGCAAACAGCACCATCTCTTAAGGTGACCTCACAAGACTGGAACCAAGTTTTGAGGAGTTCAAGTTCTTGAACATTAGACAAGCTTGACCAGAAGAACAGGTAACTTGGGTGTAAAGGTACACCCAAACTCAAGCTCAGAAGTAGAGCCTCTTTAAACGTAGGTTTATTGTTAAAAGGATCGGCCAAAAAACCGTTAAATCGTAATAAAGAAATCTGAGTTTCTTCTGCGGCTTTTGAATTGTCTGAACCGAATTTTTCAGTAACAACTCTTTGAGTATCTTTGACCCACCATTCTTCAACGTATCCTGACGGGGGAAGTGCTTTGTTAGAATAAAGAAAATCTCCAAAACTAATCAAAATGTCCCCCAGAAAAAGGATTTTCTTTATTTTACCTTTAACTTCTGGGAAATTCTCTATAGTGACTCGAACTACTGAGTTATCCTTTAGCAAGACAACCGGAGGCTCGATGGCATCTACAGGGAGAGTTACGCAGCCTTTTCCCGGAAGCTCCAAACGCATTTGAGTGCCTGCAGCAAGAAAATTTTCCAGAACATACATTGTTGCAGGATGAATACCGACGGCGGAAAGTCCAGTATTGCGCGATCGCCCATACCTTAATCTGAAGCCGCCACGCCTTGAAGGAAAAGCAAAAATTGGGCGCCCAGCAATCACATCATCCATAAAGCCGCCTGATTTCTTTTCTGATTTCTTTTTGAAGTCTCTTAGCCAATCCCAACCTTGAAAACCAATCTTGTCAATGATAACAAACACTTTTTGCGCTCGCCCAACAATGCCATCGTTAACTACCCTAAGAGCACCTCCTCGCACTCGGTTTGTTTCTATTCTTGGCAGGTTTCTGTAAGACGATACTTCAACGGGATCAGATTCTGTGCCAGTGCATTCAACTGGAATCAGGTTAAGCGCTTTTTTTAACTCATCATCTGGAATGTGATATTGAAAACGGCCAACTGATCGTTCATATAATCTTAATTCCTCAATAAAACGAGAGACCTCTTCTTCGGTAGGCTTGTATTTATCTAAGCCTAACTGGCACCGAACAAAATCACCTACGACCAAAGTTAACGCTTGGTCGGTTCCACCCGCCGAACGGATTGGACCCGCAAAATAAATAGCCAAATAGCGAGTTCTATCGGCGTTAGTTTTTATTTTAACTTGAGCTATGCCCTGTATCGGGGCGGCAGTTAAGCCTTCAGTGAAAATTGCAAGCGCTGTTCGAATCGCTTGTTCTGCTGCCCGTTCAGGATCCATACTACCGAATTTGCCTGAGACAATTTCCTCAGCGATTTTAAACGCGATCTCTTCTCTTTGAATTTTCGTGCTTAATTCTCGAATGCTAAGTGCCACGCCTTTGGGTCCAACTAGACCTTGTACTAAATCAGCGATGTCTTGGGCGGTGATACACTCTGTTTTTAATGAGGGATCAAGACCTTGTGATCTGGCGCTGTCGCTTATTGCATACAGTTGCTTGAGCGTGTTTTCTAATGTTCCAACGTAGTCTTGATAGCTTTTGCTGATATTCAAAGCCAGCACCCGAGGCAAGATATAGAGTAATGGGTACTTTTGGCTTTCTAAAAACAGAACAGAAAAGGCAAGCAGAAATTACAAGCACTAAACTTTAGTGCTTTTGATTGCACCAATAATTTCAGAAACTCTTTGATTAGCATCACAAGTCTCGGTAACATTACCCGTGACGATTATGTCTGCTCCTGCAGATGCAGCAGCCATTGCTTGCTCCTTAGTTCTAATACCCCCACCTACTATGAGAGGAACATCAAGCAAACGCTTAACACCACGAATCATTTCAGCCGGCACAGGATTTGCAGCTCCAGAACCACCTTCAAGATAAATAAAGCGCATTCCCAAGTACTGGCCAGCAAGAGCATGAGCAGCTGCAAGTTCAGGTTTATTGTAAGGTACTGAGATTGCTTTACCAACGATGCCGGCAGTACCGCCATCGCCGACAATCACATACCCCATAGAAATAGGTTCCAAACCGTATTTTTTAACCAATGGTGCTCCAAGAATCTGAGCCCCCATAAGAAAGTAAGGATCAACTGAATTAAGAAGAGACATAAACCAAATGGCATCGGCATAACTGCTTATTCCAGTTATATTATTAGGAAAAAGTATTGTCGGAAGTTTCACCGAGGATTTTATGCATTTCACAACATCATCAAGATGTGCTTGAGAAGCAAAAGTCGAGCCACCAATCATTATAGCCGCTGTTCCGCTGTTTTTGGAGTTATCAGCAATTTTACCAGCTTGTTGCGCCGTGACTTTTTCGGGATCTATAAGAGTTATATGAATTGAGCCTTCAGCTTTTATTTTTTCAAGCAAGTATTTTTCGATGGGCCCTAGCATAACAATAATCCTTCGACTACTCTTTCTTAACGTTTGTCACAGGAGTTCTCTTTATGGTACCATAAACGCGGTCAGTAAGCATACAATAAACGTCAACTTCGCCTTGCGCATGTTTGATCGGAAACTCTTCTTTAAGACCGCAGCTGCTACATTGTGCAACTGCGTGACTGTCTTCCCGTGTAATTTCGACTTTAACCGTTTCTTTTCCGCATGTTGGGCAAGAGAAGAACTTAGGTAAACGTTTCTTAGGAATATGAACTACTTTTTTCCTTCTTCGCCCCAAATATAACAGCCTTCTAAATTGATGATAATGTTCATTTAATATTTATCCTTGTCCTTAAATACTTGCCTACAAACTCAACCATATGAGGCTGCGTGACAAACTAATTGAAATTAACGCCTTCTATCTTAGAAATAGACTTCTCAGAAGCTGAAAAAAGAATTTGCCGCTTTATCAAAGAATACGTTGCCAACGCTGGAGCCAAAGGAATTGTACTTGGGCTCTCGGGGGGAATTGATAGCGGCACGATTGCAGCACTTTCAAGTCGCGCAATAGGCGGAGACAATGTTACAGGGCTAATGTTACCTGAAGAAGAAAACTTTAACCAAAAAGACATTGATGACGCAAAGGCAGTTGCAGAAAAATTTCAGTTACAAACGCAAATATGTGATATGTCAGCGGTTTTAGGTTGCCTCTATAACGCGATACCAGTGTTTGACCCGAAAGACAAACTGTGTAAAGGTAACCTCAAAGCAAGGACAAGAATGATTTACCTTTATTATTACGCTAATAAATTTAACAGAATTGTTTGTGGCAGCTCCGACAAATCTGAAACAATGATGGGGTATTTCACCAAGTGGGGAGACGCTGCTTCAGACATAGCCCCAATTATGGACTTGTACAAAACACAAGTTCGAAAACTTGCAATTCACATGGGAATCCCAAAAGAACTTGCTTTGAAGCCTTCTACCCCTGCGCTTTGGCCAAACCAAATGGCGGAAAACGAACTAGGTATTAAGTATGAAACTTTGGATCTTATTCTTTGTGGATTGGAACGGTTTATGGCTGTTGAAGAGATTGCTAATCAGCTAAGCATTCAGAAAGCCACTGTTGAGAACGTAAAGAGCAGGTGGTTAACAAACGAACATAAAAGAAGAATGCCCCTATCACCTAAAATTGGGTTCCGAACTGTAGGAAACGATTTTAGGCTTCCAAGACATACCTATTGAAAAGTGGAAAGACATGAAAAATAAAATCAAACTTGCTCTTGCCCAAATAAGCAGCAAACGAGAAGACAAAGAGGCGAATCTGGAGAAAATAGAGACATTGACTGTTAAAGCCAAAGAGCAGGGAGCTGATCTAGCTATCTTTCCTGAGCTTTCATTAACAGGCTATGTAGTCAGAGATCAACTCTATGAACTAGCTGAAACAATTCCCGGACCAACTATTGAGAGAGTAGAGGCTTTAACAAAAAAGACAGGAATGCACGTTATTTTTGGAATGCCTGAGTTAAGCCAGAAAACGCAAGCAACAATCTTTAACACCGCAGTCTTTGTTGGTCCTCACGGATTAATCGGCAAATATCGTAAGATGTATTTGCCAACTCACAGCGTTTTTGAAGAAAAAAGATATTTCCGTCCAGGCTACCAAACAACCGCCTTCCCAACAAGTTTAGGTAACATTGGTTTATGCATTTGCTATGACATTTTCTTTCCAGAGGTACTTCGTCTTACCCGCTTGAAAGGTGCACAACTAATCGTGTGCATTTCTGCATCTCCAGCAGTGCGCAGAAGCTACTTTGAGACATTAACCTGTGCCAGAGCAATTGAAAACACCGCTTATCTTGCTTACGTAAATCTGGCGGGAATTCAAGATGGACTTCAATTTTGGGGAGGAAGCAGGCTAGTTAATCCATCCGGAGATGTTATTTCAAAAGCAAAATATGATGAAGAAGATTTTGTGATTTGCGAAGTAGATTATAATGATCTGCGAACTGCAGAGACCTTTATCCCAACGTTAAGGGATTTGCGACCTGAACTTTTTGATAAATTAAAAGAATATTCAGAGCTCATTTAGACGTCAAACTATGGACTAATTAAATCACAAATGCATCACAGCCTAATCACAACCTGTGACATCAAGCTCTATTTAGCTAAATCACGGTGATTTTTACCATGACCAGTGACGTCACATTCATATTTTGACTATCAATTAAAGACTAACTGATGAAAAAAATAGGTTTGAAGTGTTGTTCCATTGAAAAAAGTATGTGTCTAAAAATAAAAATCAAATAAATTCATAAATAAAAGTAAAAAAATAGATTAAATATGAAGTCAAAACAGTAATGTTTGTATAAATTTAAGGTAAACTCACAGGTCATAGCTTCGATAATTTTGCCTCTTATCTGTCAACTTAGTGTAATTTGGCACTAAAGGGCAAAGTACCCTCATATCAGCCCCATTTTCTTTTTGCATCTAATATTTACCGAGATAATAACAGCCGAAGATGCAAGTTATTCTTGGATAAGGCTTAAAAAGTCGATCCAGTATACAAAACCGTATTCTTTTAGATATACGGGAGAGATGGAGATTTGAAGCTTAAAGACGGCGTACAAGCGTGGTTAAATGGCGCACTAAACGACCCTATTGTCAAAATATTGGCTAAAAACAGCCAATTAACTAAAACACAACTCGAAACACTATTAATTGATATTTTAGCTGAAAATATTGCAGGCAAACAACTAAAGTACGATGAAAAAGCCAATTTACGGTTAACAAAGGCTAAAATTAGTCGCGGAGCCTTTAATAGGACGTTAAAACAGTCCAAGGAAAATGTGATAAAATCGATTTATACAGTGTTACTTTTAGGATATTTGGGGGTATTTGATAGTACAACTCTTGACCCTTATCTCGAAATAGCCAATAAACTACATGAGTATGTCGACGCTCATCAAGAGACGCCAGAGAAAGAAGAAGAATTAAAAGACCATCTAAAGGTCATTGAAATCATCCGCCAGGAGCTTGAAACAAGCCTAAAACGCCTTTCCAGTCCATCAAATGACGGGCTGTGACGTCACAAATCACATGTAATATCAATGATTTTTTATCATATCTTTATCACTCATGAATCATAAATTAATAACGAAATTTATGACTAAAATGACCAATCAGGTTCAAATTGAAGGAATTTGAAGGTCGAATTTAGGCAAGATGTGAAGGAACAAGATAACTGTGACGTGTGATATCATATCCACCGTAGCTTTATGTCACCAAAAACCTTAAAAAGTCCATGAATAACTGTGATGTGTGATACAAGCTATTAAATCACGCATAATCACGAATACATCACGAGGCGAACATCATGGTTGACTTTGTAACAGTGGTTTTAGGCGTTTTGCTTATCGTAACAGTGGCAGCATCAATCGAATATTATAGGCAAGTACGAAGGGCTCAAAAAGAATACGAGAAGGCGAAGGGAATTGTCGAAGACATTGTTCTTAGTTTTGACCGAGAACTTAAACGTGAAGCTGACAAATTAGACGTAATCGCATTCAAAATAGAAGGAAACTTGGGAAAAGCAGAAAATAGCCTAAAAAAAGCAGATGCTTTGGAAAAAAGAATTTCGCCTTTGGAAAAACAAATGAGCGATTTTTCACAAATGAATTCACAAAGTAATACAAAACTCCTATCTGGATTAACAGGTTTGGAGTCAAAAATCAAAGACATTGAAGCCTCGCAAGAGAAATTTATTGTAAAGATATCAAGTTTCGAAGAGCAGATCCAGAAGTTCACAATTATGCCAGAAATCAGATCAGAACCCGTCATGCCAATAAAACGTGACAAAGCAATGGCTGCATTAACCGACACTGAAATTTCAGTGCTTGAGATGTTATCGGCAGAAGGCCCAAAAACAGCGCCCGAAATAAAAGACAGAGTGCACCTCAGTAGAGAACACACTGCAAGATTAATGAAGAAACTCTATGAAGAGGGTTATCTAGAGAGAGAAGTAGGCAAAATACCGTTTAACTATAGTATTAAAAAAGAGATGGAAAAATTCTTAAGGAAACCCGAAAATCCTCAACCAACATAAAATACGTTGGACAATAATTGGAAATCCATTTTGTTGTTAGCAGGCACCGTTAGAGTTATTTTATTCGTTGCTTGAGTGTTGCTTGAGGAATATTTGGCGCTGTTTTATATTTCAAATTATTTGATCCGCCAGTTCTGAGAAGCATGCCTTTGCTTGCCATCCTTGAAAGATACGTGGAGACCGTACTCAAGCTAACTGGCTCTTTAAGCTCCTGCTCATAAACCGACTGAATATCTTTTGAAGAAAACCAAATCAGTGGAAAACTCTTCTGAACTACCACCTGAACTTTTTCAAAACGTGAAAGAACGCGACTGGGCAAAGAAGCACCTGTATTAATCGAAGGACCCTCGCTTGGTGCACCACCTAGCAACTCCACAAGATCCAAAAGGCGTAAAGCTTTATCACGAGTTACCTGACCCTCGAAAGCAATAGTATATCGATTACCATCACTATCGAACAGCTCCACACGTATTTTACGAGCTGGCATTAGGTGTACACCTTAGGGTTCACAGCTTTACACTTCACAACTTATAGCTGTTATGGTGAAACATAGAAACTTAAAAAAGCCATAAAGAGCTCATTTTAAGCAAGCTGCCAAAATCTTCAGTCTATTCAGCATAACCAACTTCACAACAAAACAGAACAGGTGAAAGATTATAGTTCTTGCCTGATTTCACTTCTCCAGTAGAAGCGGAGGGGTGCCTCATTCACAGTAAACTGACAGGAAAAAGGTAATCTTCGAGAAAAGGAAGGCAATTAAGCAACAAAATTAATGCAATTTCACATGTATTCACAATTTTGTGAAGCAAAAATCACAACGGTTCAGCAATAAAATTTTCAAGATATCTTAGTAATGAAATGAAAAATATTTATGGTAAAAACTGTCAAGTTATCGTATACTTACCATGGAAAAAATGTTTGCAGAGGCACCCCTATGTTTCCTCTCGAAGTCTTGAGGTTAAAAAGAAGCTTTGAAATCTCTAAAAAAAGAAAAACAGAATCTTTATCTAAAAAATTGGATAGCAATTATTAATATACAAAATCATTACTTAACAACCAGAGTATAGTAACTAAATAATAATATATAATGCCTATTCTGTTATTGTTCAATTTTTTTCCAGTAGAAGCATTGGGGTGTGCCTTGTTCTCTATTTAGACGGTTGATATCTGGTTTTTTCATGTTTTTCTAAGAATATTGTGCTATAGAACCAGTTTTTTGTACTGTATCCTTTATCTTCTCCACACGAAATAACGGTTCTACCTCTGTAAATGAGGGGATGGAAACATGGGGGATAAAAATATATTAGATGACGTATTCGAGAATTTCGTAAATGGTGTTAAGCTTTTCAAAGACAGAGAAGTTTTAAGACATGATTATCTTCCTGAAAAATTACCTCACAGAGAAGAACAAATAAAATTACTTGGACAAACTGTAGCTCCGGTCCTAAAAGATGCAAGGTGCTCAAACATTTTTATTTATGGAAAAACTGGAACTGGAAAAACAGCGGTAACAAAATATGTCTTAAGTCATCTGGAGTCAAAAGCAAAGGAATATGGTTCACAGGTAAAATTTTGCTATATAAATTGCCGAATGACAGGTTCAGAATACCGCGTTTTTGCAGCTTTGAGCCAAAACATTGGTATGTCTATACCTTTTACTGGGTTATCTGTTGGAGAAGTTTTTGACAGGTTCAGAGCGGCTCTAGATTCTTCTAGAATAATTTTCATTATAATTCTTGATGAAATTGACGCCTTGATTAAAGACAAAGGCGATGCTTTCATGTACGAATTAACAAGAATAAATGAAACTTTAACCAAGAGTAAAGTTGCTATAATCGGGATATCAAATGATCTTCGTTTAAAAGAATTCTTGGACCCTAGAGTTTTTAGTTCTCTTAGCGAGGAAGAATTGGTGTTCAGGCCTTATGATGCTGGTGAACTTCGAAATATTCTTCTCGAACGCTCAAAGCTCTCTTTCCAGGAAGGTGCGTTATCTGATTCAGCCTTAAGCATTTGCTCAGCTTTAGCTGCTGCAGAACACGGTGATGCCAGACGCGCTTTAGATTTGTTGCGAGTTGCCGGAGAAGTAGCGGAACGCCAAGGTGCCACAGTGGTTACCGAAGAACATGTTCGCCAAGCAGAGAAACATATTGAACACAATCGAGTTGTGGAATCTCTCAAAAATTTAACGCTTCACTCTAAATTAGTCCTTCTTAGTGTTTACCACTTAAACAAACCAAGCGCCACAACTGGTGAAATATACGATATTTATAACGAACTTATGTGGTGAAATGGGATCTGGGCTTTTAACACAGCGTCGTTTGGGTACTCTAATTAACGAACTAGATTCTATGGGGCTTGTTAACGCCAAAGTTGTTAGCATGGGACGGTACGGTAGAACCAAAAAAATAAGACTTGAAATCTCAAGAAGTCTAATTAGAGATGTGTTTAATGATGATAACCGATTTAGTCGCTTGATGGATTATTCTCCACAAACCTCCCACAAAGCCTCAAGCTAACTCGGATTTTAGGCTATATTAAAGGAATGAGAGAACGGTGATTTCCAGCGTTTGCAGGTTTACTACTGGAACCTTTCCAGGCGTGGGAACTAACCCTAACTTTTCCATATAATCCGTTTGTTGCTGCCAACCGCCAGAATTCACAACTAGCACACCCTCGGTAATTGAGGTAACCTAAAACGTGGATGTGCCCTGCATGAAAGATGTCGGGCACTCTGATCAATGACAAGGTAATCGCGGTTTTCTGGAGATAGCATGGTTTTTCCGCCGTAAACTGGAGCTAAATGGCGACTTTGCATAAGTAGCTTCATTGATTTTTCGGGGTGCGCATGATCCATTCCAGGTATAACTGCGACTATATCATCCAAGCTTCTGCCATGGTACATTAGAACTTCGACGCCGTGCACACTTAAAAGGCAAGGGCTTCCAACAGAGTGAATGTTATTTTTCCCTTTGATGCCAGTTAAGTAGCCTTCTGGTATGGCGGGCTGGGGCAAGGCTTTGCGAGAAGCATCATGGTTCCCAGGCGAAATCACTATTTCAATATAATTAGGAATTTTTTCCAGATATTTAGTCGCAAAATTGTATTGTTTATGAACATCACGAATCGATAATTCATCTGCTTGATCAGGATAAACTCCAACTCCGTCAACGATGTCACCTGCGATTAACACATACTTTACTCTGCCGGCTATTTCCTTCATTTCCTCGTTTCCATATTTGCCCCTTAGCCAAAGTATGAATCGTCTGAATGCTTCCTTTTCAAACTTATTGCTTCCAATATGAAGGTCTGATGTTAAGACTGCATAAACAGGTTCTTGGGCTCTCTGTTGAGGTTTTTTGCCTATTTCTGGGAAAATAATGTCTTCAGCAAGGAATAGGTTGGTCTTTGGTTTTTATTACTGCCAAGCAAACTACTTGGTCTGGCAATAGAAGAAGTGCTCTTTTGCGAACTTCTTCAGGTGCTTTTTGAGGAACTAAAACAGTTGCGCTTCCTTGCAGGTCTTCAACCGATAATATCATTTGATTTTTTGATTCTCTTTTCTCCGTTACCATACAAATTAGTTTGAGTTTTGTTTTGGCGGGCGATTTAAGAGCTTCTAATATAGTTGTTGCAGACTCTAACATCGATTCTTTGCCGAAGCAAATGTTCAATTCTTCTGAATCTATCTTGGAAATATTGTACATATTCTTCCAGACGTTCCATTAGAACTTAGCTTGCCGGTAGCATCTTCCAAAATGATGAGGTTTGATTTTATGTCCTTTGCATAGGGATAAAAAGTGACGTTCTCATCTGTAATAATTTGACTTATTTGTTGTATAATTGGTTGTGCCGCTACTTTTTGTTGTTGTAGAGACAGTTCGAGTACGGGCATTGTTAGCTGCTGCATTAGGCTTTCTAAGAACACTCTGTCAATAAAAAATGGTTTTTCGTCTAAATCTTGTAACTTTTGAAGGGCTGAATTCATTATACTTAATGGATCATTGATGAGCGAGTTTTGACTTAAGAACTCAAAAGCTTCGCTGTTTAATTGGTATCCTGCTGCGATTGTTGCTTCAATAGCTTTTTGTAGTTTTTCTTCTGCACTCATTTTTTGATCTTATCTTTCTAATGATTGCCAGTTTGATTTATGTTTAGGCTCTTATGCTTTTGTTTTATTTACCGTTTGTTGTTTGCAGAACAGATTTCTTTGAGGCTAATAATCTTTTTATAACTTGTGTTGGACAATTTTTATTATCATTTAGAATTATTACTAAAAGGGTTATAATTATTCAAAAGAAATTTAATTTATATTATTGATTTATGGTTTAGATATGTTATATCTTTCAGGATAGGTACCCTTATGGGTGATTTACGAAAAATCCAAAGAACACCGACTGGCACTTTTTTTGTTTGTTTACCTAGAGCTTGGGCTAAACAGAATGGCTTAACAAAAGGTACTTTGGTCAATTTAGAAGTAACTAATGACGGCAAGCTGCTTGTGGATGCCGAATACAATGTGGAGCAGCAGCCTAAAATTGCTTCCTTAAATGTTGGCCCATACTTAGGTAGAGAGATTATTGGTCGGTATCTTCTTGGCTATGACATTATCAATATCGAGGCAAAGGACAGAATCGACTATGCTGTCAGAAACATAGTCAAGTCGACAGCTAGTTCGCTAGCTGGCTTAGAGATTGTTGAGGAAACAAGTTCAAAAATTTCGTTACAAAGCTTGATGCAGCAGGCTTCAGGTTTTATTCCTGAAAAGATTTTGCATCGAAATTATGCTATTGTTGCCGGAATGACTCGCGATGCTGCTAACTCTTTTATATATGGAGATGTGGAGTTGGCAAAGAACGTAATCGAGAGAGATGCTGAGAGTAATAAGTTATATTTTTTGCTTGTTAGAATTCTACGGACGATAATTCAAAATCCAAGTTTTAGCGAGAAGCTTGGAATTACTCCAATTGAATGTTTGGATTATCGTTTAGCCGCAAGTTTGATTGAAGGTATCGGTGATGCATGCGTTCAGGTAGCTTCAAAAACTATAACTCTTAATGGCGTTAAACTTTCGGGGGAACTTCGAAAATTATTGTTTGATCTGCAGACAGTGTGCTGTGAAGCTCACGAACAAGCGCTAAAATCATTTATAACAAAAGATATTCGGATGGCCGAGAATGTGCGTAATCTAAGAGAAAAAATAGACGAAACTTACGCAAGTATAGAACAAGTGGCAAAAAACTCATCCGTAGATTTGATGCCTCAAATTTTGGCGGCAGCCTCCTTCATCAGGCAGATTTATGAGCGCAGTGTTGATATGGCGGACTTAGTGGTTTAAGCATTCTAACTTTTTAGTTTTGGTAAAGGGTTAAATTTCATATTTTACATTTACATCAGGGATAATCAACATGTCAAGTAATGACGATCAAGTCGCTGAGGCCCTCTACTCCTCTGGATGTTTAAAGTTTGGAAGCTTTAAAATTAAGTCGGGCGCAACCAGCTCATATTACATTGACCTATCTCGTTTGCTTTCAACGCCCAAAAAGCTGTGTACGATCGCAGAAATTGCAGCACAGCAAATAAAGAAAATAATGAGTTCTGACAAAATAGACAAATTGGCGTCGATCGAGCTTAAGGGTGCATTGATAGTTCCAAGCGTAGCCTGCTACGTAAATTTACCTTGTATTATAGTTCGAAAGGAAGCGAAAGCTTATGGTGTTACAGGCAGAATTGCTGGCGCAGATGTTTCCAAAGGCGATAACATATTGTTTTTTGACGATGTCATCAGTGAGGGGTTATCCAAAATTGAGGGAATTAGGCCTCTGCAAGAGTTAGGTGGCAATGTTAAGCACTTGATGGTTGTTGTCGACCGTGAACAAGGCGGAAAAGAGAACCTTGAAAAACTGGGTTTTAGGGTGCATGCTCTTGCTAAAGTTAGTGGTCTTGTTACTTCTTTATGTGCTAACAAACATATCTCAGAAGAGCAGAGTGCTGAAGTTTTAAATTATTTAGTGAATTTCAAAGCTCCAAAGAATACCACTTGATTATTTCCTCTGAAATATCCCTGAACAACCATTTTATGGGAGCTTTCTTAAGATCTTTGGGTTTAGCGCTTTTCAATCTCTTCCCCTTCAGAAATAACAAACCTAAGTATTACTGGCAAATACATTGTATATAAAATAAAGCTGTCAAAAAACTCTATATTTATTGGGATCTAAACTACAGAAGTATCTTCAAGGAAGAATAAGAATGCTTAGCCAAAAACAAGTAGTTGAGGCACTTCAAACTTTCGAGGCCTACCCTGAAAATCCAGGCGAAATCGCACTAATACAAACACACATATCTTTTGTTTTTCTTACCCAAGATACTGTCTATAAAATGAAAAAAGCCGTAAACTTTGGCTTTCTAGATTTTTCGACTCTTGAAAAAAGACGCTTTTTTTGCGAGAAAGAGTTAGAGATCAACAGAAGACTTTGTCCCGATGTTTACCTTGAAGTTGTTCCGATTAACAAATCCAAAATCATTAAGATAAACGGTAACGGGGAAACAATTGAATACGCTCTAAAAATGAAGCGTCTTCCCCAAGAAAAAATAATGACCAATCTTCTTAAACAGAACAAGGTTGACGAAAAAACTATTGATGAGCTTGCTGAAACTATCGCACATTTCCATTCTAAGACGGGAACTAATGATGAAATAAACGATTATGGTTCAATAAGGGTCATAAAGATTAATTGGGATGAAAATTTTGCTCAAACCCTAAAGTACATTAATCAAACGGTTTCGCAGGTTGAGTTCCAATCTATTCATAATAGAATAGATGGCTTCATGAAGAAGAACGAGTTGCTTTTTGAAAGGAGAGTAAAAGACGATAAGATCAGAGATTGCCATGGTGACATGCATTCAGGAAATATATTCCTCACAGACCCAATCTGCATCTTTGACGCCATAGAATTTAACGATCGTTTCAGATATTCTGATGTCGCCTCCGATGTTGCTTTTTTAGCCATGGATCTAGACTTTCAAGATAGATCAGATCTATCAAATTATTTCATAAAACGATATGTACTTTATTCGAAGGACCACGAATTAGTAAACGTTCTTTCATTCTATAAGTGTTACCGCGCCTATGTCCGTGGGAAAGTAATTAGCTTCAAACTCGACGACCCAAATATAACTGTTGAGGAAAAGAAAATTGCTGCAAAAGAAGCAAAAGCGTACTTTAAACTAGGCGACGCATACGCCAAAGAAATATAGTAAGCTATTATTCAGCAAATTGCTTTGCTACCCAATCAGGAATAGGAATTGTGCCCATTAGGATCGGTTTCTGATGGCAATCACTTCCGCCAGTCATTATCAATCCATGTTGGTTTGCAAACGCGATATAATGATTTGTTGTTTCTGCGGTATTCCTTGAATGCCAACATTCGACGCCGTCAATGTATTGTAACATTTTGTCTTGAATAATTTCAGTTTGCTCAGCTAACGACTTAGACAATGCGCCAAAGAAGTGCCATGAGGATCATTTGGGTGAGCTATTGACTAGTTTCCCGCCGGCACCTCTGATTAGTTTCGATGCTTCTTCCAAGTAAAGCGGATATTTTGGAACATCGCATTTTACAAGGTATTTATCGAAGGCTTCTTGACGTGTTTTAACAATATTCTTCTTGACTAAATAATCAGCAATGTGAGGTCTACCAAGAACTCCATCAACCGATTCTTCAATCTGCTCGAAATCTTCATTTGTTAATTCAGAAATGTTTTCTTTTTGAAATTCTATGTTCAGGTTGGTGAGAATTTTGGCTGCTCTTTCCGTTCTATATTTTGCAATTGTTTCCAACTTAATTTGTAATGGCTTATTGTGAGGATCAAATTGGTAGCCTAGAAAATCCAACGAAACAGCTTTGCTCTCGTTATATTTAGGGTGCATAAAAGTCACGTTTAACTCTACCCCCGTGACATATTGGATACCCATTTTCTTTGCTAATCTGGTGGCTTCGGTTTGGCAACCGATAGAATCGTGGTCTGAAATGGCTAAAAAAACGATATTTCTGGCTTTTGCTTCACTAAAAATTTCCTGAACCGTTAATTTTCCATCTGATGCTGTCGAGTGAATATGGAGGTCAATCTTCATTTTTGGAACGTTGTTCCTTTATTTTTTATTTAATCCAATAACATACCAGTCCTCAGCCTTATCACTGCAGGTATCAACTATTAAATGAAGTATCTTTAGAGCTGGATTGTCTTTCTTAATTTCTGCGATGTTAACAGGTTCAAACTTTTTCTTATTAGCAAGGTATGCGTCCACAGTTAAAGCGTTTGATTCATACTTCTCTTTGGATCGCCTTTCAATTCTTGCAACAGAAACTTCCTGAGGGCAACTTGTTTGCATGATTACAAACTCCATATTGTGTCTTGCTGCAACTTGCGCCGCCCGCTTGCGCAAATCCTGGGTAACAAAAGTAGCGTCCAAAATCAATGCCACCATCTATTTTGCCAGCAAGTTCATCGGCTCGACGGAAGACTTCGTCATAAACAGATAGCCGTTTACTCATGTTTCCGGCGACTTTAGGATCAAAAACATCTTCGTTTTTGAGTACTTCTAATCTTATAATGTCGCTTCGGAGAATCGGGTAACCTTTAATTTTTGAAACTTCTTCTGCTGTTTCTGTTTTCCAAGTTCCTGGTAACCCACATGTGATTAGTAGCGTTTTGGCTCCCAGGTTAGTTTTAATAAACTTGGCGAAATGTTCCTTCAAATGTACACCCTCTTACAGTTAGGTTTAGATGTGGTACAATTAAACTCTTTCCAAATCCATAATCAGCTACAGGTTACTACTTGCTTTGAACTGTCCTCTCTTTAAAGGAAATTCTAAATAGGTAGAAGGCATAAATGTTCCTAAAAAGAAGGGATATTCATGGAAGAATTCCAAGTTAAAGACAAAAGTTTAGCACCTCAAGGTCATTTACAAATTGAATGGGCTGCAAAACATATGCCTGTTCTCAATATTATTAAAATTCGATTCGAAAAAGAAAAACCGCTTAAAGGCCAAACAATAGCCGCATGCCTTCACGTAACCAAAGAAACCGCCGTTCTAATCAAAGTGCTAATTGCCGGAGGCGCTAACGTTGCTCTTTGTGGCTCTAACCCTCTCTCTACCCAAGACGACGTTGCCGCGGCCTTAGCAGATAGTGGCGTTCATGTTTTTGCTTGGAGAGGACAAAACACAGAGGACTACTATCAATGTATCAATAAGGTCCTAGACTTCAAACCAACCATCACTATGGATGATGGAGCAGACGTTGTTGGTATGCTACACAGTAAACGTTCAAGCCAAATTAACGAAATTAAAGGCGGGACCGAAGAAACCTCCACTGGCGTAGTCCGGCTAAAAGCTATGGAACAGGATGGCAGCCTTAAGTACCCAATCGTAGCAGTCAACGATGCATACACAAAGTATCTCTTTGACAATCGGTATGGAACAGGTCAAAGTACCATCGATGGTATTATGAGGGCAACCTCAGTTCTGCTCGCTGGCAAAAATTTTGTCGTCGGCGGATATGGCTGGTGCAGCAGAGGCATAGCTATGCGTGCTCGAGGATTAGGCGCAAACGTAATAGTAACCGAAATTCAACCAACGCGTGCCCTGGAAGCTGTCATGGACGGTTACCGCGTTATGACGATGGCTGAAGCAGCGCCAATCGGTGACATATTTGTCACAGCAACTGGCGACATCAGCGTAATACGCAAAGAACACATGCAAAAGATGAAAGACGGCGCCATTATGTGCAACAGCGGACACTTTAACGTAGAAATCAACATCCCAGATTTGGAATCGCTCACTAAGGCTAAACGGACAATGCGCCCAAATATGGAAGAATACAGTTTAAAAGATGGGCGAAAACTCTATCTCCTCGCAGAAGGCAGACTAGTGAATTTAGCCGCCGCAGAAGGCCATCCCTCCGAAGTCATGGACATGTCATTTGCAAACCAAGCATTATGCTCCGAATACATCGCTAAAACAGAAAAGCTAGCAAACCAAAGTCTACACAGTTCCAAAGGATCTTGACGAAAAAGTCGCTGAGCTAAAACTAAAATCTATGGGCGTAACAATCGATGAGCTTACCGAAGAGCAGAAAAAATATCTTGTCAACTTGGGAAATGGGAACTACGTAAACAAGAGGTCACTTGAACATGACAAACTTTAAATTGTTTGACATAATACATGGCTATAAAGTGGTGACTTAAATGGTTAGCAAAGATCAAGGAATAGGTGGAGCAATACTGGCAGTATGCGTTATAGTCGCTATAGGTTTTCTAGTTCTAGTAATCTTCCCAGCTCAAGTCGTAGGACTTTTCAAAACAGTGACTAGCTCGACTGGTACCGACACACGTTTAGATGTTGTATTAGTTCTAGTTTCCATAGCATTCGTCGCCATATTAGCGATTGGTGCATGGATAGGCTGGACAATGGCAACAACGCCGCCTCCAAAACCAATCGAAGAAATAACAACTGAAATCGAAGAGAAAAAGGAAGAACCAAAAGCAGAAACGCCAACTCAAGAAACTGAAGCAGCTGCCACCGAAGAGAAATCTACAACTAAGAAAAAGAAATAAATTAAAATCATTTTTTCTTATCTTTCAATTCTTTAATTTTTTTATTAATTTAAGTTAAAATGCTAGTATTTTTACTAGTTTTCTTGTCTCATTTTTTTGAGCATACAATCAAGAATTGTTTTACAGGAAAAGCATTCGTCAGGAATTTGATCTTTTTTTTCACGTTCACTTAAGTAACCGAGATGATAGTTACAATTAGGCGCTTTTTCTTTATTTTGTGTTGGTTTCTCGTCACGAAAACTCTGTTCATTGCTTGTCTTTTTTGATTTATGTTTTGTCTCAATAGGGGCGTTGATTATTTCAGTTAAGCAGTATGGGCAGGCGGTATATGGCTCACCCGAATCTTGCTGTAAATTTAAGGTTTTCAGTGGTGAACTGAAAGCTCTTTTACATGAAGGATTCGAACAAGTTAGTGACGTTTTTTCACTCTTCTCTAACCCTCATTAGAGAGCTTTACTGGTTTATAGTTAATGAATTTGAAATAAAGATTCTTACTATTCAACACTGCAGGTTTGGGTTGGAGAAGCTAATTTCTTTAAATCATCGGCTCCTTCAGCGTATCCTGAAGCTACTAGTACGTCGCCTTCTTGGATTCTTGAATCTGCTCTTGGCCTCAAGCATTTCTCTCCTCTTTTGATTACCAAAACCCACATGCCTGTTTCTTCGTGCACGCGAGCTTCTTTTAATGTCTTATTTACAAGAGTCGAATCTGAAGTAACGCACGCTTGAGCAACTGTTTCTTCTGCCTCTTTAATTGTCAACTTCAAAATAGGATGAGGTTCAATGCCTCTAAGGACAACTTCAGCGATATCTGTCGCGGCGTCCGCAATTTTTTCTGTGGCTATTCCTAACCTAATTAAACCTAGAAAACCTGAGGCTTCTTCTTTTTTGAAGTCACTAGTTAAAGCAAGCAATTCAAAATCAGTGTGCAATTGATCCATGCGTTCTTCAAGGCGCTCAACTTCTTCGGCAAGTTCCTTGCTGTTTAGAAGCAGAGAAGAATACGCAAGGTCAAGCATTATCTCTGATGTGTCTTTGAGTTCTACAAAACGAGAAACGATTTCCTCGAATTTAGCTCGTTGTTGAATGTTTAATTTTGCTAGTTCTCCTTCTGCTAAATCTTTAAACTCTTCACTGCCTAATTGCGCTCCGCGCGTAATCAGAATGTCTCCTTCGAAAACTTTCTCCACATTCTTGGGATTGAGTATCCAATCATGGTTTCGGCGAATGGCAATGATGTCAACACCCATTTTTGCAGCTAGATCCAGTTCCTCTATTCTCTTCTTAACAATCGCTGAATTTGCTTTAACGGTTATTTTCATTAAGCGTTCTTCTACTTTTTCAAAGATTTCGCCAACGATAGGGTGAATACCAATATTGCGAATCACTATCGCAGCTATGTCGGCGGCAGCGTCTGAAATTTTATCTGTTGCCGAAGCCACTCTAGAGATACCTACCATGGCTTCTGCGTCTTTTGGATCTCGTGAAGCAACCATTATTTCCATATCTAGAAGATAAGTTAACGTATCTACTCGGCTTTCAAGTGCAAGAACATCCTCAGCAAGGTCTTTATCATTGTACAAAGCTGACGAATACGCTAAATCAATCATAAGTTCCGAGAGATTTTTCATTTCAAGCAATAGCTCTCTAACTGGGATAGGCTTGTAAGCTATTTTTTCAAATTTAGGCATCCCCGTGAGATCATTCCTCAAATAATATAGTATTTTTATTTATTTTAATTATGCCCTAAACCCCGATTAAAAGTAAAGCTATTAGCAAAGCAATCGAAGTCACAATAGTTGACAATGAGGTTTCAATGGGAATTACAAAATTTTCTGGGTTCAAGCCCCTCTTAAACGTGATTATTGAAATTCCACAAGATATCAACACTATACTGATTACAGCAATAAGGTTAGATAACCAAATTACCCCAATAAAATTAACCATGGTTGGCAGTGAAAACACGTGATTTATCGATAGAGATATTAACGCCAAGATATTGAAGATTAAAAATGACGCGAGCCAAGCGCTTGCAATGTTTTTGCTGTGATTTTTTATTGATGAAAAAGATGGTTTAATTAAACCTAATGCAAGTTTTGTGTTTAAAGTTGAACCTACTACCGAGCCAACATTACTTACCAAAAGAATTAGGGCTGGATAAATAGTATAAATTTCTTTTCGGTTTGCGGCGAATTTACTTATCCCTTTAAAGATCGTTCCAGTTAGAGTTACTAATATCGACACAACAAGTAACATAATGAGCGATTCGCGTATGGTTTTTAAGAATTCAGGGTCATGCTGGTCCTTGAGGACAAGAAACAAAACTATAAAAACATGTATGAAACCGATGCCAAGAATTGCTAATTTTCCAAAATAGGTTGAATAGTAGAACAAATTTAAAACCACAATGTAACACAAAGTTATGAAAATGATTACTGCCGTAGATATTATCGGGTAAACTACGATGTCAGGATCTAATCCTCGATTGAAAGAAACAAAAGAAACTTTAATCGTAACAAAAGAGAAAAGCAAGCCAATTGCCAATGTCGAAACCATCACTGATAATATCGCTGCAAAATCCGTTAGGGCTATGCTCCAAAACAGATAACCAAAAAATAATGAAATAACACTAACCATTAAACTTGTAACTAATGTTAAGACAATAATGGCATGGATTAAATTTTGGAAGCTTTTTGTGTTCCCTGAAAATCGGGGGTAAATTGTACCAAGATGTAATCCAGTACTTAAATGGCCACTGAGTAGACCACTAATTACACTTGCACTAATCAATGTGGGGTAAAGAGCCAAAGCCCAAGGCGAACGACTAAAAACGTTAAGCTGGTAAGCAATCAGAAGACCCGCTGCCAATCCCGCTATGTTAAAAAAATAAGCCAATGATGTTTCTTTGAACATTCGCCAGAAATTTCTTGAAAGGCCGCCATTTGAAATTCTGGTTGCCCCCTAACGTTCAAAATTTGTCAGATATTTCTTTTGAGCAAGTGAGTTGAATGAAGTTTGGTTAAAATTAAAACGGTTCTTCTCAGCATTTAACCCTATAATTGTTATTGAGTAACTCATGTTTGCTAATTTGTGGACTGTTATCATATTTTGTCTCCTCTTTTGATTGGCGGTCCACATTTCCCAATCTCTTTTTGCGGGCTGCCAAAGCCATTTCAATTGCCCATTAAAGTTTTTGAAAGACATCCATGATTTAAATAGTTTCTGTAAATTGCTTTTGCCACTAATTTTCGTATTTTGGACTTTTAAGTAAGGGCATTTAAGCATCTTTTTTTGGTTGATACACGCACCATGGATCCTCAGTTAGATAATCGCTTTTTAGCTCTGCAGGTTCATGAAGGTCTCCGCAGTAATCGATGAAGTCGCTTGAAAGACCATAAGCACGTGCTCGGCAACCACCGCATAAAGAGCGATACTCACAGATCCCACATTTGCCTTTCAGAGAATTTGGCTCTCTTAAGTCTTGAAAAATCTTTGAGTTAAACCAAATTTCCTTAAAGCTTTTTTCACGAATATTTCCAAGTTTAATTGGCAGGTACGGGCACGGTGTTACGTCTCCGTTGGGGTAAATGCGGCAATAGTATAATCCTGCGATACATCCGCGAATCCACTGTCGCATATCTAAGCCCATACCTTTGGCTATTCGCATAAACTGCGGTGCACAGGAGGGTCTCACGTTTAATTTGTGGTTTGCAGTTTTGGCAAATGTGTTTGTTATCATTTCTTCATATTTTTGTGGTGAAATGTCTGTAAGTTTGGTTCCTCGTCCTGTTGGGACAAGGAAGAATAGGTGGAAGTTTTCAACGCCAATATTTTCAGCCAATGACATTATGTCGTCTATTTGGTAGTAGTTTTGCTGGGTTAAGGTTGTGTTAACTTGAACAAGGACATTGTTTTTTCGCAAAGCCTTGCAGGCTTCTACTGCTTTTTCCCATGCGCCAACTACTCCTCTAAACTCATCGTGTTGGGCTGGAATATTAGAATCTAAGCTGATTGAAACAGTGGCTATGCCGGCTTCTTTGAGTCTTTTAGCTACGGTGTCATCGATGAGGCTTCCGTTGCTTCCCAGACCCATCTTCAAACCCTTCTTTGAGCCGTAACTGATTAGTTCATAAATGTCTGGACGCAAAAGAGGTTCACCGCCGCTTAGAATTAGAAGTGGTGCACTAACTTGGCAAATTTGATCCATGAGATTTTTGGCTTCTTCAGTGGTTAATTCGTTCTGGAGTTTTTTGTCTGTAGCGTTGATGTAGCAGTGGGAGCATTTCATGTTGCATTCGCGTGTAACATTCCAAGACATTACAAGAGGAACAAACTGTTCAGAAGATTTTGCCTTTGAGTGAATGCGCCAGTTTTAGGTAAAATTCACAGTTTCCATGGTTAGCCAATAGTTTAGGCTGCCAAAGTGTAAACGGAAAAGGAAGAACGGTATCTAGCATTGCTTTGGCATGGGCAAAACAGAAATGGGTGCAAAAAAGCGAAGATACAGTTGGGTTAACACCATATTTTTCTTGAGCGTACATGTGGCTTCCAAAAATTGGGCAATTCAAAAACTCCATATGCCCATCTAGGGTTTCAGTTGACATTGTGTAGTTGATGAAGTGGTCGCTTAACATAACTGACTGAAGTTTTTCTCTTCGCATGCCAACTTTGAGAGTTACGTCAAGAGCGATGTTAACGGTTTCTTGACCGAACCTATCTTGAACATTTTGCCATTGCTTTTTCAAGTGTTGGAAGATCTATGTTGTTTGCTAGTTCAGACAGTAACTAGTAAACCCTTGATTGTTTCGTACTCTTGAATTAGACGCATTCGAACAATTTGATCTGCCCAATCACGAAACAGTTTTGCTAAAGCTACACCAGCCTCAGGGCTCTTATTGTTTAGCAGGTTTTCGACTTTTTTGTTTCCTTTCTTTAAATTTGCGAAAAGATCGATTTTTTCAGCCGTTCCAAGATATGGCGTTAAGGATATTTCTCTATAGTTCAACGTAAACGACGTTATTTGATTTGTCAGTTCTTTTGCGTCGGATTCAAAGTCACTGTAAATCTTGCTAAGTTTTTGTGAAACGTCAGGTAACTCAACATTTAACTCGTCAATTAGCACGCAAGTTTCCGATTCCATTTTTGTAACCATAGCCATATGGTACAAAAGTGAACCTGCCATGCCGGGGTCAGCTTGTTTGCCTGCATGAAAACCAGTGAAAATTTGAGAAAATAGACGCTTTGCCAAATCAAAGTCTTTTTCTGTAATGGCAGTTAAGGCTTGATTTAGTTTTTCTTGCCTTGACTGTAGAAGTTGCGCCCATTTATGACAGTGTCTAGCGTTGAAGTTCGTTACCTATATCCCCATCCTAATTTGGTTAAGATTCATTGATTAAGGTAATAAAAGTTAACGGTAAATAATGATGAATCCTGTAGATATTTACCGTTCAGTGAATTCCCCCCCCAAATGAAGAAAATATAAACCATGTTTTAATTTACCCTTTTTTTAAATAATAATTGGTTGTGATCCATTATTCTAAAATTTGCAAATTTATGAAACGAAATCAATTCTATGATTAAATAAATGAATTTTCTCATATGTGGTTAAATTGACAACCTTTATATGCAAATAAGAAAAACAAATCTTTCCATAGGATGAAACATTTATGGGTAAATCCCTTACACAAAAAATTCTTGAACAACATTTGGTAATAGGCGAATACATACCAGGCAAAGAAATAGGCATAAAGATTGACCAAACCCTGACTCAGGATGCTACAGGAACAATGGCCTACTTGCAGTTCGAAGCAATGGGACTTGAAGCATGTAAAGACCGAGCTTTCTGTAAGCTATGTTGACCATAACACCATCCAAGTGGGTTTCGAGAACGCCGACGACCACAAGTATCTCCAGACAGTAGCCGCCAAATACGGAATCATTTACTCAAAAGCAGGAAATGGGATTTGCCATCAAGTTCACCTAGAACGATTCGGCAAACCCGGAAAGACACTTCTTGGCTCAGACAGTCACACAACCACAGGCGGCGGAATAGGTATGATAGCCATCGGTGCTGGCGGATTGGATGTTGCTGTAGCAATGGGCGGTGGAGACTTCTATCTTACTTGCCCAAAAGTCTACAAAATAAATCTGAAAGGTAAGCTTCAGCCTTGGGTAACCGCGAAAGATGTTGGTTTTAAAGATGCTGGAGATGTTTACGGTGAAAGGTAATGTTGATGTTGTTATGGAGTACGCTGGACCAGGCGTTAAGACCCTCACTGTTCCAGAAAGAGCTACAATCACCAACATGGGCGCTGAGATGGGTGTTACAACCTCTATATTTCCCTCAGATGAGGAAACAAAAAAGTTTCTCAAAGCACAGGGAAGAGAAGCAGATTGGGTTGAATTAAAAGCTGATGATGACGCGGAATATGACAAAGTTGTCGACCTTGACCTTAGCCAGTTGGAGCCTCTTGCAGCGGCGCCGCATAGCCCAGGAAACGTAGTTAGAGTCAGCGATATGAAAGACTCTGAAAGTGGATCAAGTAATGCTTGGCTCCTGCACCAATTCTTCTTACAAAGAAATAGCAACGGTAGCCAAAATTATGAAGGACAAAAAAGTTCATCCAGACGTTTCATTCGGAGTTGCGCCAGGTTCAAGACAAGTTCTGCAGATGGCGGCAAGAGACGGTTACCTTGGTGATCTACTAGATTCTGGCGCTAGATTGCTGGAAGCAACATGCGGATTTTGCATCGGCAACAGCCAAAGCCCCAAATCAACAGGTGTTTCTCTAAGGACAAGCAACAGGAACTTTGAAGGAAGAAGCGGCACCGCGGATGCACAAGTTTACCTTGTGAGCCCAGAGGTTGCAGCCGTATCCGCATTAACAGGCAAGTTTACTGACCCCCGAAAAGCAGGCATCGAGTACCCAAAAGTTAACATGCCAACTACATTCCTTATTGACGACTCCATGTTTATCTTCCCAAAGAACGCTGACAAAAACGTTGAAATCGTTAGGGGACCAAACATCGGTACCCCGCCAGTCAACGACAAAATGCCTGAGCAAATAAAAGGAGTTGTCGGCATAAAAGTCGGCGATAAAATCACAACAGACCATATAATGCCAGCTGGAGCCAGACTCAAGTACCGCTCAAACGTGCCAGAATACTCAAAATATGTTTTTGAACCTATTGACAAAGCTTTCCCAACTAGAGCCATGGACGCCAAAAAGAAAGGGTTGGCAACTGTGATTGTTGCAGGCGAATCGTATGGTCAAGGAAGCTCCAGAGAACATGCAGCGCTTGTGCCCGATGTACCTTGGTGTTAAGGCAATCATAGCCAAATCTGTGGAGCGAATCCACGCGGCCAACTTGGTGAACTTTGGCATAATCTCGCTTTCATTTCAAGAACATGGCTGACTACGACAAAATAGATCAGGGCGACGAAATTGAAATATCCGACATCAAAAAGAAACTGCAGAACAACGAACCAATCATCTTAGTAGATAAAACCAAGAACTCAAAATCGAGCTTGGCATACAATCTTTCTCAAAGACAGAAAGACATTCTCTTTGCTGGCGGTTTACTACCCTACACAGTTAAGGAAAATAGAAGGAGATACTTTCAATTGAACAAAATAAATGTAAAGACAACAATCGTCGAAATAGACGGAGACGAAATGACCCGAGTAATGTGGCAAGATGGTCAAAGACCAGCTCCTTTTGCCCTATTTGGAAATGAATGTTGCATACTACGACTTGCAGCTGAAAAAAAGGGATGAAACAGACGACAAAATAACGCTTGAAGCAGCAGAAGCCATAAAGAAATATGGTGTCGGCGTAAAATGCGCGACAATCACGCCAAACAAGGATCGCGTTAAAGAATACAACCTTAAAAAAGAATGGAGCAGCCCCAACGGAACCATCAGAGCTGCACTTGACGGCACAGTTTTTAGGGCACCAATTTTAGTGAAGAATATTCCGCCATCTGTCAGGTCATGGAAAAAACCAATCCATATCGGAAGACATGCTTACGGTGATGTGTACAAGAATTGTGAGTACAGGGTTCCCGAAGCAGGAAAAGCCGAAATGTTATTCACTAACAGCGCGGGCAAAGAACTTTGGCGTGGAACAATCCAGGACTTCAAAGGTCCAGGCATTATTCAAGGCATTCACAATACGGACAAATCAATAGAGAGCTTCGCAAAAGCGTGCTTCACCTATGCTTATGACCAGAAAATTCATCTCTGGTTTGGTGCCAAAGACACTATTTCTAAAACATACGATGCGCAATTCAGAAAGATCTTTGAGGAAGAATACAAGAAAAACTGGGAAAACAAATTCAAAGACAGCGGGCTTGATTACTTCTTCACTCTTATCGATGACGCGGTTGCCAGAATAATGAAGACTGAGGGCGGTTTGCTGTGGGCCTGCAAAAACTATGACGGCGACGTTATGAGCGACATGCTAGGTTCAGCCTACGGCAGCTTGGCAATGATGACCTCAGTACTTG
This sequence comes from Candidatus Bathyarchaeota archaeon, assembly GCA_963798135.1. Classification (GTDB taxonomy): domain Archaea; phylum Thermoproteota; class Bathyarchaeia; order Bathyarchaeales; family Bathycorpusculaceae; genus Bathycorpusculum. The sequence goes on from CAWCSI010000002.1 coordinate 666,011, forward strand.
TGAGCCCACAAGGATTTTACGAGTTTGAAGCTTCACATGGCACAGTCCAAAAGCACTATTACAAATATCTTAAAGGAGAAAAAACCTCAAGCAACTCTATGGCTCTGATATTCGCTTGGACTGGTTGCCTCAGAAAAAGAGGCGAGTTAGATAAAACACCAGAAGTCGTGGATTTCGCGACAAAGCTTGAAGAGGCAGCTCTTGAAACTGTGGAAAGCGGCATCATGACTGGCGATTTGATGGTTGTTGCTACGCCTGACCCAAAGAACAGAAAGGTTGACACTGAAGAGTTTATTGCAGAAGTGGCAAAAAGACTCAAGAAAAAACTTCAATAGAAGGTAGATATGAAATGGCGCATAAAGCAATTAGGGAAGCGGACGGCACACGAATGCTCGCTCGTCTCTTTAACGAATACTCTAATGGAAAATACGAAATTTCCGACAAAATTGTAACTGTAGCTCCAAGCACCGACATGGAACAGTTACCAAACCAATATCCTTGGCTAACCACCGAGAAACTAGTTGTTAAACCCGACCAACTCATTAAACGCAGAGGAAAAAACAATCTGGTTCTTGTCGGTGCAAATTATGATCAAGCCAAAGCATGGATACAGGAGAAATCTAAATCGCCGATAACCATCTACGGCAAATTTGACAAAAACGGGAAACCCATGGACAAAGGAACAGTTGGGCAACTAACTCACTTTATTATCAAGCCGTTCGTTTCCTACAAAGATTCTGATGAATGTTACGTTGCGATAATAGTCAACCAAAGAGGGCGACACTATAATGTTCCATCATGAAGGAGGCATCAACGTTGGAGATGTTGACAGCAAAGCGGCACGCTTGAAGTACCCATCGGTAACATACCCGAGTGCGGCGGAAATTGAGAAGAAACTTGTCGCAAGGCTGCCTGCCGACCGTAAAGCACACGTTGCGGCGTTCATCGAAGCATTGTTCAAATTCTATGCAGACCTGAACTTCACCTATTTAGAAATAAACCCGATTGTTGTAACAAAGGATTCAGTTATTCCTGTGGACCTTGCAGCCAAACTCGATAGTACTGCAGAGTTTGAAAGCGGCGCAAAATGGGGCAACATTGAGTTTCCAGCACCTTTTGGTCGAACTCTCACTAACGAAGAAGCGTTTATCGAGGAGTTAGATTCTAAGACTGGAGCTTCCTTAAAGTTAACAGTTCTAAATCCAGAAGGGAGAGTTTGGACAATGGTTGCAGGCGGTGGTGCATCAGTAATTTATGCCGACACCATAACCGATCTCGGCTTCATGCATGAATTAGCAAACTATGGTGAATATTCAGGTGATCCAAGTGAAGAATTCACTTACCTGTACGCAAAAACGATACTTGACCTTATGACGCGAAAGTCACATCCAAAGGGTAAGTTCCTGCTGATAGGTGGCGGCATAGCAAACTTCACTGATGTCGCTAGCACTTTCAAAGGCATAATTAAGGCACTGGAAGAATACCAGAAAAATCTCCAAGAAAATAAAGTCAAGATATATGTTCGCAGAGGTGGACCAAATTACAAGGAAGGTCTTTGCCAAATGAGAGAACTTGGTCGAAAAGCTAGGATGTGCCTATTGAAGTCTATGGACCAGAAACTCATATGACAAAGATTGTTTCCAAGGCTTTAAAGGAGGAAATTAATATGGTGAAAGCAAAATCTGCCAAAACCACTTATGAACTGTTCGATAAGAATACTCAAGCGTTCATTTACAATAACCAAGCTACTGCAACACAGAGAATGCTGGACTTCGACTATGCAGCAGGACGCAAAACCCCATCTGTCGCAGCAATAATCAACCCAACAGGTGCCGATAGTTTCTCAAAATTCTTCTTTGGCAAAAGAGAAATCCTAATACCCATGTACAAAACTATTGAAAAAGCAGCAAAGATTCATCCAAACGTTGATGTAGTAATCAATTTTGCATCTTTCAGGTCAGCTGCAGCTTCAACTGAAGAAGCGCTTTCGCTATACCTCAGATAAGGACTGTTGTCATAATTGCGGAGGGAGTGCCTGAGAGGCGGATGAAACTGGTTACAGCCAAAGCAAAAGCCCTGGGAAAAGTCAATCATTGGACCTGCAACTGTAGGTGGAATAAAAGCTGGTTGCTTCAAAATTGGCAACGCAGGCGGCACGATTGAAAACATTATCGATTCCAAACTTCATCAGACCCGGCTCAGTAGGCTTCGTATCTAAATCAGGCGGCTTAAGCAACGAGGCATACAACATTATTGCAAGAAACACAAATGGTTTGTATGAAGGAATAGCTATTGGCGGAGATACTTATCCTGCCTCCACACTTCTTGATCATCTTGCTTAGGTTTGAAAATATTCCCGAAATCAAGATGCTGGTGTGCTTGGGCGAAGTAGGCGGCACCGCTGAATACGAGATTGCCGAAGCGATTAAAAACAAAAAAATAACAAAACCCTTGGTAATTTGGGTCACTGGAACCTGCTCAAAGGCATTCAAGACCGAAGTGCAATTTGGACATGCAGGCGCAAAAGCAGGCTGTGATGTAGAAACAGCTGACGCAAAAAACACTGCGCTAAGAAACGCGGGAGCCATAGTTCCCAGTTCATACGATGATTATGATCAAAAAATAAGGGAGACATACGAGAGCTTGGTAGAGAAGAATGTTATCAAGCCAAAGCCCGAGCCGCCAGTACCGAAAGTTCCTATGGACTACGCTAAGGCGGTAAAAGAAGGGCTAATCAGGAAGCCTTCCAATTTTATCTGCACGATTTCTGATGACCGAGGCGAAGAACTACTTTATGGTAAAATGCCAATTTCAGAGGTTTTCAAAAAAGACATAGGTATTGGTGGCGTCCTCAGCACTCTTTGGTTTAAACGCCAGTTTCCGGCCTATGCCACCAAATTCATCGAAATGGCCATAATGGTTACTGCTGATCATGGACCTGCGGTGTCAGGCGCCCACAACACCATAGTAGCAGCTAGAGCAGGCAAGGATTTGATTTCTTCAGTGGCAAGTGGCATGCTTACAATCGGACCTAGGTTCGGAGGAGCAATTGATGGTGCAGCCCAAATGTTCTCCAGCGCATTTGACCGCGGGTTAAGTCCCTCTGAATTTGTTGAGGAAATGAAGAGGAAAGGTGAACCCATCCAAGGCATCGGGCATTTGGTAAAGAGCATAAACAACCCTGACATGCGCGTAACTATAATGAAGGAATATGCCAAGAAACATTTCAAGTCTACGCCACTTCTTGATTATGCTCTTGAGGTGGAAAAGGTTACTACTGCTAAGAAAGATAATCTGATATTGAACGTGGATGGATGCATCGGGATTTGTTTTGTTGACATGCTCAGAAACGAGATGACTAAACAAGAAGCTGATGAATACATTCAGATGGGGGCTCTAAACGGCATATTCGTCGTCGGCAGAACAATCGGAATGACGGCACATTTCTTAGACCAAAAACGGCTCAAACAAGGTCTCTACAGACATCCGTGGGATGATATCACTTATATGATGGAGTAGCCATTCATTTTAAGAACATCCTATCTCATTTTTTAAGCGGTTTTTTCTCTGAAAATCAAAGAAAAAAATTATGTCGCTGAACATTTACCCCAACATCTAAGCCACTCTAAATACTCGTCTCCGCCAAGCCACTGAACATGAGGTTTTTCCATATTGTTCAATGGCTCAAAACGAACAAAGTGCCGCCCATCAGATGTTCTGAACAAAACGGCTTTAAAATCGCCAAAATCACTGTCGCCTTCAGCAATCTTCTTCATATTGCCAAGTCCGCTCATGAATAAACTATTCTTGCGTTTGGTTATAAAATTAACTCAAATTCGCTTTCTCTGATAGAAGAAGGAAGGTTGATGTTAGCACCGCGTCCTTCTTCTTCTAATCTGAATAATTATTTTAGTTATTCAACGAGTCTTCACGGTATGGCTTATCCAATACAAAAAACTATTTCTGCTTTCAGATTTTTGGTGATTCTGATTTGAAGAAGTTTGTGCTTTTGTATATTGCAACAGGTGCCGCTGGAGTCCAAATTAATGTGAGTCCAGAAGAAATGAAGAAGGGCACGGCGTCTTTGGTTAATTGTTACAAGAAATGGGCAAAGCCATTGTTGATTAAGGTGCTCTATTATGTAAAGTCGCCTGTGTGGATACGAATGGCACGGCTAAAGGTACAACTCTGATGCAGAATATTTTGATGTTCAGGAAAACGATTTGGAAGCTGCGAAAGCAATAGTTGCTTGATCATCCATATTAAATGATGCATAAAGCGGGCATTGAAGTTCTTGAAATAATGCCACTGAAAATACAGAAAAAACAAATTTGAACCTTTTTTTATTAAGTTAACATTGAGGGTTTATGATATGACCAGAAAAAAATGTTTTCGTTAGACTGTGGATATGTGTTGTAGAGGTGTCGGCCATCTGTCGGGTATTTTTCTTGAACTCGGCTCAATTTTTGTAATTCCGCAAACTCTGGCAATTTGGTCTTGTATATCGTAAGATTGTTCTATGTCTCTGACCATTGCCGTTAAGTGAAGGTCATAATCCCCGCTAATTTTCGTTATGACAACTACATCGGGAATCGATGATAACGATTCAATTACATTATTCATCAATCCGCTAGAAGTAGTAAATGCTATGTTAAAATCTAATATCGATCTGTACCCAACTACTGTTGGATTTATCTGGACTGAAACCTTAATGGTGCCATTTTCTACTAGCCGGTGATACCTTTTTACCACGGTATCGGTTGACAGATCCATTTCTTTTGCGATTCTTGTGAACGAAGAACGCCCGTTCATGGTTAATTTTTCTATAATCTGTCTATCGATGTTATCTACTGTAACTTCATTGCTGATTTTACACATTAATTGGCTTAAATTTCGTTTGTTTTCTTTAATGGCATCTTTGAGTGTTTGTGTAAGATTCAGGTTTTCGGGTATATTTCTTACTCCAGACCATATGTAGGTTTTTAAGCCAGTAATGGGTAGTTTGCGTTTAAGCAACTGCTTAATGTTGTCTAATTCATTTAGATCCCTTAGCGTTGCAATTGCCCTAAGGTTATAAACACTGTTATATTGACGATAAGCTCGAACTTCAGTTATTTTCTCCGTGAACAACATTGCTTGTTCCATCTGCTGAGCTTCAATGCTAATGAGCAAAGTTGCAAGAGCAATATAGCCCAATTGTCCAAAATTAATCTGAACTGTAGCTCCTTTAATGATGCCTTTTTTCTCCATTGCTTTGACGCGTTTCCAAATTTTGTTTTTCGGCTCACCACATTCTTCGGCGATTGCGTCATAGCCTGTTCGCCCATCCTTCAGCAAGATTTTTAGAATTCTTGAGTCAAGCTCTCTAATTTTTGGCACGTGCTTTTCCTTTCTTCTATTCTTTGTTTTGGTGTTTGCATTTATGATTTTCCTTGTTATTTTCGTTCAAAACTTCCAGTTTAGTTTTTTTGGGTTAATTGAACTGGAAATTAGTTAATTATAAAATCTTAGAAAGTTGATATATATTGGCGTGGGCTGGGCCACTTCGTTAATTGTTCGCTTAATCTTAGAATTTCTGGTTCGATTTTGCTTATTCCCGGGATCTTTCCGATCTGCTCCTGAATATAAAGCAGTTGATCAATGTTCTGAACCATTGCGTATATTTGTAAATCGTAATCTCCGGACGTTTTCATTACACTTATAATATTGGGTATTAAACCGAGTTTGTCCGTAACTGAGTAAGACTTTTCATTTGCGGTTGAGGTAAAAAAAACACACAACGCTTGGTATCCAATTAGGCTAGGATTAATTTGAATTGTGACTTTTAATACTCCATTGTTCTTCAGTTTTTCATATCTTTTGTTTGCGGAGTCTGCAGAGATTCCCAGTTCTTTGCCTAGTGTATCCATTGAGATTCGGCCATCTTCTGCGAGTTTATCCGCGATTTTTTTGTCCATTTCATCCATGATAATTTTGCTGGAGTGAGTTGTTTCTTTTCTTATGTTTCCCTGTGTGCTTTTTGCTAATTTTTTCGCGCAATTTGGAATTATAGCTAAGTTGTCGTTCATTTCTTTTACGTCTGTCCATATTGCGGTTTTCATTTCAAATATCGTAAAAGATTTTTTGATTGAATCCTTGATCTCATTTAGTTGCTCAAGTGTTTTGAGGACGACTACCGCGTCTATGTTTCCCTTTACTCCTCTTATGTAATATGAATAGACTTCGGGCATCTGTTGTAAGTATTTGACAAGTTTGTGCGCCTGTTGGGAGTCAACGTTGATTAAGATGTGTGCTACGGCTTTGTAACCAAAACTTTTGTAATTAATGTGGATTGTGGCTCCAGTAATAATGCCTATTTCTTTTAAGTGAAGATAATTTTTTTGAACAATTTCTTTAGTAACGTCTAATTTTTCCGCAATTTCGGTTTCACTTTTGCGTCCATCCGCTATTAGTTCTTTAAGAATTTTTGCTTGGACTTTTGTAATATGTTCAGTTAAAGCTGATGCCTCTTGTTGGAATTCTTGATATTTTCTTACATATTTAAATTAATCCTATATTGCCAAAAACTTGGCAAATTAACTGTCATGGCACTTCAAGCAGCAATTGAATTTTCTGATGGTTAATCATAGTAAGAAAACCTGATTGAAATTTCTGGAACTATTAAACAAGATCACCAAGGACTTAACCAAAGTCAGAATAATATTTTTCAAATTTTACTTTCTCTGATTTTCCGGAGCATTACCAAAAACTATAACCTTTCATTGTTTCTAAAAACCAGTTTGGTGGCGCCGGGGAAGGGATTCGAACCCCTGCGAGCACGAAGCCCACCAGCTAACTTGCCTTTGGCTTAGCCCTCTTTTGTTAGATCTCGAGGCTGGCGCGATAACCACTCCGCCACCCCGGCTTAGATACAACGATTGTGCCAGCGGTGTAAAAACGTTTCCAGCGGGGTCATCTGCAAAACAAGACTTCAGTAAAAAAAGTCATTGGTTAGTCAACCTAAAAAGAAAAAGGAGTGTCCTTCGTTCCGGGTTCTTCTTTTTTAAAGTTAGGCGAAGTAGGATGCGGTGCTATTGCCAGACTTCCTTCTTCTTTCAGAGAAGAACAACAACAGTTGGTGGTAGCACCGGGGTGTTGTTCTTCTATTTTCAAAATTTGCCGCAATCCATAATTTTTGACGAACGCAAGATAATGTTGTTTGCATTATCCAGGATTTTGATTTGAAAAAGCATTATCGGTATCAAACTAAAATTGATTAATTTATGTGAGTAACTGCTGAATCAAAAATATAACCGCAAAACATTAATTGAAATGAGAATATATCTAATTTGAATATTGAAAGCTAAAAATCACTTGCTTTCGAAAACATAGCTTGCTTTCTCTTTTCTAATGGCAACGTTTATAACCCCTTTTACTATTTGCTAAAGGCGCGAAGCGGAAGTACTATGGGACATCGTAAAACTCATGCTCCAAAACATGGTTCATTAGCCTATTTGCCAAGGCATCGTGCGAAGAAACCAACAGCACGAATAAGATACTGGCCAGAAATAAAGTCAGAATCTCCTAAACTTCTTAGGTTTTTCAGCAGCCTACAAAGCAGGCATGACTTATGTATTCACAATCGAGGACCGTAAACGTTCTCCTCATTTTGGTAAAGAAGTCGTGCGAGCAGCAACCATCCTAGAAACGCCACCTATCCTTGTATGTGGCATTAGAACTTACACTAAAACACCATACGGGCTCCAAAACATATCGGAAGCCTGGATGAAAGATCCACCAGCCATCCTTGACCGACTACTGGTTCTACCAGACAACTTTAACACTGAAGCAATGCTTGAGAAACTCTCAGCAAGAACCTCGAACAAACAAACATAGTTCGAGTTATCACCGCCACACAACCATCACAAACCAGCCTCTCAAAGAAGAAACCTGAAACATGCGAAATCCAAATCGGCGGCGGAACAATCGCCACAGCAATTCGAATATGCCAAACAACTCTTAGGCAAAACCGTAACACCTGAAGAAGTCTTCAAAGACGGACAATACATCGACGTCGGCGGAATTACAGTTGGCAAAGGTTTCCAAGGTCCAGTTAAACGTTGGGGAGTAACTTGCCTGCAGCATAAAGGCAGAAAAACAAAACGTGGCATCGCCACTTTAGGTCCATGGAATCCTCACCACCTCATGTACTCTATTCCAAGAGCAGGACAAATGGGTTATCACCAACGCATCGAATTCAACAAACGCATACTAAAAATCGGCAAAGACGGCAAAGAAGTCACCGTTAAAGGCGGCTACATCCGATACGGCGAAGTAAACGGACCATACATCCTAATCGAAGGCAGCATACCTGGAACAGAAAAACGCCAAATCCGCCTACGAGTTCCAGCACGTCCACCAACAGAAACTCCAGAAGCAGCACCACAAGTCACATATATCTCACTGGAGTCCCCACAAGGAAAATAAGGTGAAATAAGCCATGGCACAAAAAACAGCAGAAATCTTTGACTTACAAGGCAAAGCAACAGGAAAAATAACGCTTCCAAGCTGTTTTCTCAACACCACTAAGACCAGACGTAATAAAACGCGCCGTCTTAGCTATACAATCCAACAGAATACAGCCACAAGGCAGAGACCCAATGGCTGGAAAGAAAACCACCGCAGAATCACGCGGAACAGGCAGCGCAACCGCAAGAGTTCCCCGCATGAAAGGCGGAGCTGGAAGAGCAGCTTTTGCTCCAAGCACCGTTAAAGGAAGACAACCTCATCCGCCAAGAGCAGAAAAAAAAATACTGCAAAAGCATTCCAAAGAAAGAAGCCAAATTAGCTTTAATTTCAGCTATTGCAGCAACTGCACAAAAAGAAACCGTGACTTCCCGCGGACACAAAATCGGGAATGTTCTACAGTTTCCCTTAATGGTTGAAGATGCTTTTGAAGGCTTAACGAAAGCAAAAGAAGTTGAAGAAGCATTCACAAGCCTTGGCATAGCTGAGGACTTAACTCGAGTACGTGACAGCCGCAACGTTCGCGCAGGCAAAGGCAAGCGTAGAGGCAGAAAAATGAAGCAAGCCGTTGGACCACTCATCGTAGTTGTCGACGGAAAAAGCTTAGTTAACGCAGCCAGCAACCTTCCAGGCGTAGAAGTAACAACTGTAGCTAACCTTAACACTGAAATGCTAGCACCAGGAACTCACCCAGGACGATTAACAGTTTGGACTAATGGCGCAATCGAAAAATTAACCACTCTTTATGGAGAAAAATGATAATGGACATTAACGAAATAATCACTTATCCGTTAATGACAGAATCCGCCAGCGTAATGGTTGAACGAGACAACAAACTAATCTTCATCGTTAACCTCAAAGCAGGAAAAACCGACGTTAAACGCGCAGTTGAAGACACTCTACGAAGTTAAAGTTAGCAAAATAAACTTGCTCATTACTCCTCAAGGCGTAAAGAAAGCGTTCGTGAAGCTAAAACCAGAATTCAAAGCTTCAGACGTTGCAATTAAACTTGGAATACTCTAAACATTATAGAAGGCATGACTTATGGGAAAACGAATTCGTGTTCAAAGACGTGGTCGCGGTGGACGAAACTTGCGCGCTCACACTCACAAACGTGTTGCTCCAGCAAAATATCCAGCAATAGCACCAAAACAATCTTTTGAAGCTTCACTAATGGGCACAATAGACAGATCTTGTACATGATCCAGGTCGCGGTTCACCACTATCACTAGTCAAATTCGAGAATGGCTTATCCATTTACACAGTTACTCCTGAAGGCGTTTTCACTGGACAACAAATCTGCTATGGCGGAAAAGCTCCAGCTGAAATAGGCAACATTATTCCTTTGGGAAAAGTTCCTGAAGGAACAATTGTTTGCGATCTTGAACTTCGTCCAGGTGACGGAGGAAAAATGGCAAAGTCTTCAGGCGCATACGCAACTGTTGTCGGTCACACTCCACAAGGCACCATGATTCGATTGCCTTCTGGAAGAACAAGATACGTTGACGATTACTGCTTATCAACTGTCGGTGTAATTTCTGCTGCTGGAAGAATCGAGAAGCCGTTCCTGAAAGCAGGCGCAAAATTCCACTTAATGAAAGCTAAAGGCCACACGTACCCAAGAACAAGCGGTCGCAAAATGGTTCCAGCAGTGTCACCCATACGGAAGCAGCAAACGAAGCTCTCGCAGATGCACAACAACTTCACACGGTGCACCACCAGGACAGAAAGTCGGCTTAATCGCAGCAAGAGGTCCAGGACAGAAGAAGAAACGGGCAATTCGCTAAAGGAAAGTATAATAGAGTATAAAATCAAGTTTAGGTGAAGATGAAAAATGCCGAAAGAATTTAGTTACCGTGGACACAGCCTTGAACAGTTTAACAGGCATGTCTATGGATGAATTCATCAATTTGCTTCCCTCACGCCAACGAAGAAGCCTACAACGCGGACTTAACACCAGAACAACGCATACTGCTAGAAAAACTGCGCGAAGCCAAAGAAGCACAAAAACAAGGCAAAGACGTCAGCATTAAAACTCACGTCCGAGACCTAATTATTCTGCCAGAGATGGTGGGCGCAAAAATTCAAGTGCATAACGGCAAAGAATTCGTTGCCATGGAAATCAAGCCAGAAATGATTGGACACTACCTTGGAGAATTCGCTATAACTAACAAGCCTGTTAGACATGGAACTCCAGGTATCGGTGCGTCACGTTCATCAATGTATGTGCCGCTAAAATAAACCTTTTTTCTTATTTCAGTTTTTAGCTTTTTACATATCGAACTTTTTCTTTTACCGAAGTTATGCTTGCTGAAATTCTTACTAGATTTATTATTATCTTTAATTACAAAAATTTAGGAAGGATTAAAAGCTTAACTCTAAGCTAGTTTACTAATGAGGTTTTTAGGCTTGTTCAGTTCCTCAGACATGTTTATCGCATTTTTGCAACATACATACTGGCAATAACCGAAAGGATGTTTTACTCGTTTTTCCAGGTAAATTCAAAGCGCCTGACCCCCAAGTTCCTCTTTCCCTTCTTTATTTAGCTGCTTCACTTCAGGAAGAAGGCTTTACAGTTCGAATTCTTGACATGCGCCTTGAAGATTATCATCACTTCGAAGTTGGAAATCCCATTTTTGTAGGCATAAGCTGTATGAGTGGTTTACAAATCAAGTATGCTTTAGAATTTGCCCGTTATGTTCGATGCAAAATCCGCTCATCACCGCTTGTTTGGGGCGGTGTTCACCCAACATTATTGCCTGAGCAAACCGCAAGCAACGACTTTGTTGATATTGTTGTTCGAGGCGAAGGTGAATTAATCATAAAAGACCTAGCGAACGCACTTTCATCAAATGAGCCTCTAGATGCTGTTGCAGGAATAACTTACAATTTCAATGGACTAATAAAAAATAACCCAGACGGAAAAATTATAGATTTGGATGATGAACCGATAGCTTTACCTTATGACTTGCTCCAAATGGACAAATATCCATCCTTAAAATCAGGTCGTTTTCACATTCAAACAAGCCGAGGCTGCCCTCACAGATGCGGCTTCTGCTACAACACCAATTTCAACAAAAACAGATGGAGAGGCAAAAGCTGCCAAACGAGTGCTTGATGAAATAGAATACATACTTGCAAAGTTTCCCAACATCAAAATCATTGACCCAATCGATGACAATGTCTTTGTAGAAAAAAGACGCGTCGAAGAAATATGTCATGGAATTTTAGATCGTAAACTTGCAATTCAGTGGCGAGCCAACTGCCGATTCGACTACTTATCTACTTATGATAAGGATTTTCTTGAGCTTTTAGAAAAAGCTGGGTGCGTCGAGTTGGATTTTGGGGGCGAATCAGGTTCAGATCGTCTGCAAAAGCTTATCTGTAAAGATGTGACGGCAGATCAAATGTTGGAGTCGGTAGCCAATCTTCGATCTTGGGCACCTTCAATTGAGCCTTATGTCTCCTGGATGAGCGGTCTTCCAGGCGAAACCGATGAGGATTTGAATCAAACTTTTAATTTAATGGATAAAATGTCCGAGGTAAATCCTAAAACCCAGCATTACGGAATATTCGTTTACACCCCGTTTCCCAGCCCAGTTATGGAGTCTTTGCCGACACAATTTAAATCTCCCCAGTCACTTGAAGAATGGGGAAGCATCCAAGTCTTTCACTTCGATCCACCATGGCATAGCAAAACGCAAGTTGAAAAACTTCATACGATTTCAGCAGTTACACGTTGTGCATTTTATCCTCAATCAAGAATAAAGGAACGCAATGCAGTTTACAGAATTGCTTATGGTGTGATGAATCGTATGGCAAGGTATAGATGGAAACATCGAAACTTTGGATTTCCAGTTGAATTAAAAATCGCTGATGCTGTCGCAAGAAAATTTAAAGGGTTCCTCTAAACAGCAAAATTACGCGCTGTAGTCTCTTCCTTCAGGCTTTGAACTTTGAGGTTTTCCAGTTTCAGGAATCTGCGGCAGAGGAATTGGAGGCGGAAGATTTAGTATCCTAGAAATAAGAACTGATTCAATAAACACAACATTGGAAACAGATTGAATTATTATCTGTGGCGGTGGCTTTTTTTGCTCATAATCTTTAAGAGCTTTTTCGACTTCGTTTTTTTCGCCAGTAACGAAGGCATTTCCTTTTATGCTCATTTGGGCGATGGATGGATTAAATCCAATTGACAAAACAAAAGGTACGTCTAACGATTCATCTTGCTTTTTTTCCATGCCAACTACGTTAATGTTGGTGTTTATCTGAATAGGCGGAATTGGTTTTCTTATATCCCAAAATCGTTCAGCTGAAATGCTAGTTATAACTACGTTTACTCTAAGCATTACCGGTCATCAGAACCTAATTAAGGTAGGTGAATTTAAAACTGCTTATTTTTGCTTATAACGAGTAAAGCCGCAGTGGCCGCAAGTGTACCTATCGTGGTGGTCCCCCATGAAATATCCAGGGCCACATCGTTCGCAAGTTGGACGTGCTCTAGTAACTTTATCAGCTTCAGCCTTGTACATTGCGCGAACTCCTTTTTCCTCTTTGTGCTTCTTTTCTTTTTTCTTTTCAGCTTTTTGAGGTTTTGCTGACGCTGCTTCTCCAGCTGGTGATGCTGCCGCCGCAGGTGCTTCTTCTTTCTTTACTGGTGCTTTTTTTGACATTATGCTTTGGCCTCTTCTTTAGGTTTTTCAGGTGGACTGTTCCGTTTTCTGATATATTCAGGTTCCACAATTGTGGCTTGTGCAACAGTTTGGTAAACGTTAGCATCTCCTGTTGTGATGCTCGTTCCCGTTTTAGTGTGCATTCTCTTAATGAAAACTACTTCGTCAGCAATTTTCATTTCAATGGCTACTGCTCTTTTTACTTCTAGCCTCGGGGGCGTTTTTTCTTTTGGACCTTGAACGATAGTGAAAACTACTTCTTTCCGTTTCAGAAGCGGATTATCTTTGGTTGATTCAATTTTGATTTGCATTAATATTCACTTTAAGGCGTAAAGTTCATACAGTTTTCTTCTTATTTAGCTTTTCTAAGGGTTTCATGGCATTTAGGAATTTTTGAACCTGATCTTTCTTTTCAGATGTCACTTTGACGATAACTATGCCTGAATATGGTTGTCCATAAATCACATAAGTGTTTTCTGGGGCATATCGAACAGCAATTAAGGTAAGTAAATCTTCTTCCCCTTCAACCACTATATGCGTGTGCTCGGCTTTAGCTAAGGCTTCTTGAATGGCAACGACGGCCTCTTCTGTTATGGTTCCCTGCGGATTTCGCACATTGACGTTTTCTTCTCCATGAGGTTCAGGCGGCACAGTGGCTTGGTCTCTTAGAGAAATTAGATCAATAATTGTAATTTGTGGATGTATGCCCTGTTGATGCAGGTTTTTTGAAACCACGTCGCCTACAGAGATTAGCAAGGGCGGCGTTTCTTTTATTAAAAGTTCTTTCAATTTAGCCGTTGTTTCCGAGAATGTGCCCGTAATTAGGTTGCCAAAAGGTTCCTTCAACTTTATGCGTAGCTCAGGGGTTATGGCGTATAGTATTTTCATATGCGGAACCTGACGAAAAATAAATGCTATGTAGGTTAAGAAACTACCGCAACAGCGCCAAAAACTCAACGGACTTTTAGCGCATATCTGCCTTTTTCTTTAATGTTCATTGCTTTTGCAATGGCTGAGTTCTCAGGGTCAAACATTACTACTAAACCGCTGAAATCTTCACTAAAATTTGTTGATCTGCATTTAGGGCATACATTGTCTTTTGTTATGAAATGACAGTTGGTGCATGATTTTTCGCTCATTTAATTCCGCTCCGTTATTCTGCCTTTTCTTTGCTTTCAACTGGTTTCTTATCACCAGTTAAAGGTGTCTCTTTTAACCAATCAAGTTTACCTAAGAATGGTTGTCTGGCTGTGACACCGATTTTTCCTGAACTTCCTGCCCTGCCAAGCGAAACCGCTGTTATTCTGACGCGTACTTGGTCACCAGTGGTTAGTTTTCTTTTACTTTCTTTTCCTAATAGGACTCCTTGCTTTTCGTCATAAGAAATGTAGTCGTCCATTAGCTGTGAAACGTGAAGCAAGGCGTCTACTGGTCCAATGCGAACGAAGGCGCCGAAATCTGCTATTTCAACTACGTCTCCTTCTACAATTTCTTGAATTACTGGGTAGAATGTCAATAATGAAAATGTTACTTTGTGAAAAGTTGCTCCATCGCCTGGAATAATTTTGCCAATAGGACTTACTTCTATACTTGTTACTGAAATTACGTAACCCAATTCCTCATCGACAACACCCTCATATTTCTGTTTAACTTGTTCGCGTCCAACCTTTTCCAGAGGGTTGCCAAAGGTTTCAGGTGGAATGCGGATAGTATCCTGCAACGTTATGAGCTTAAACATGGTTATATCAATCCGTCAATCTCTAGCCGAGATTTTTGTCTCACATAAATCACTGGGACGCTTATATCTCTTAGCCTCCTTCGAAGTTGACTGTCGTTGGTAAACACAGGAGAATTCCAAGCTTTAGCAACCTTAAGTATGACATCATCTGTAGGCAATTTTTCATCAGTATCAACTGCAACATACTCGCATTTTTCAGCAAGCTTTAAGGCGTATGTAGCTTCCATACGAATCTTGGGAGACTTTTTGGTCGCTAAAAGTTCTAGTTCTCGTTTAATCGGCGACAATAAAACAAGATGCACATTTCGATTTAACAAGCGTTCAATTTCGCAAAAGATATCAATTTTGAATTCTAATGGAACAAATAGAGCATTTGAATCTAAAATGACCTTCAGTGCCTCTTTTTTATTTTGTGATGCTGACACTTGATATTATCCCTATTTCACTAAAAAACTTGTTTTACCTGCTTAAAAATTTTTAATTCCGTGTATTGAATATAAACGCAACATCGCCGCAAACTTGCTATCACTTTAAATACCCTAAGGAAATGAATTGTGCCAAGAGATAGGTGAATGTATGCTTCGCGAGAAATCTTGTGGCGCAGTTATATTCTTTAAGAAAGATGAATTGACAAAGTATCTTCTTCTCAATTATGCAGCCGGGCATTGGGATTTTGTAAAAGGCAATGTAGAACCAAATGAATCAGAAAAACAAACCGTTGTGCGTGAACTGCAGGAAGAAACAGGCATAACTGAAGCACACTTCATAGAAAACTTTAGAGAACCGATCGCGTATTTTTATCGAAGACAAGGCTTAACGGTACACAAAGAAGTAGTATTTTTTATAATGGAATCATACACCGATAAAGTGCAGTTGTCTTTTGAACATGTTGGTTTTGCTTGGTTGGATTACCAACATGCTATGGAAAAACTTTCTTTTAAAAACGCTAAAGATGTGCTACAAAAGGCACTTGATTTTTTGAAGAAAAACGGTATAATAAAGCCAACTGATTAACTAATTTTTTACTTCGTTACAATAAGTCCGTATCCGATTAGTCTCCAGCGTGAAGTAATTTTTCTGCTGATGGCGACTCTGGATCCAGGCAATGCGCAAATGGGTCTAGTTAACTTGACTTTTATTACGTTTTGTTTTATTGAAAGAATTTTCCCTACGTTCACTGCTGAGCCCACATGAAGTAATAGAACTTCTTCAGGATTAAATTTTTCAACCTTAAGCAGATCTTTTGTACCCACTGCTCTTTCTAAAACATGGGTTTCTAGAGTGAGTTCCGTTAATGTTGGCGGAAGCATTCCTGCCTTTCCGGCGATGCTGCCTGTTAAGCCATCTGCTTTTGCGTAGGAGGGATCAAGACATGTTCCTACTCCAATCAGTCCGCCGCAAGTGGCTTCTTTAACGCTTTGTTCGCCAGCATTCAAAGTTACTATTTCGCTAATTAATGGATCATAAACTGTTTTTCCTTCTCTTTCAGCACTGATGCCTGGGCGTATTTCTATTTCTTCCCCGACCGCAAATTTTCCCTGAGCAATAGTTCCACCGATGATTCCGCCCTCAAGTCCTTCGATGGTAGTTCCAGGTTTATTTATGTCAAAAGAACGAATGATGAACATAAGTGGTGCTTTAGTCTCATCTCTCTTGGGCGTTGGAATGATTGTTTGAATAGCGTTAAGTAAAACGTCAATGTTTACCCCGCGTTGCGCTGAGATTGGAATGATTGGTGCCTTCTCAGCTACGGTACCTTTTACAAAGTTTTTGATTTCTTTATAACTTTCAAGGGCTCTTTTTTCATCGACAATATCGATCTTGTTCTGAACAATAATCAAATTCTTTATACCGCTAACTTCAGCTGCTGCAAGGTGTTCTCGTGTCTGCGGTTGAGGACACGGTTCGTCAGCTGCAATAACCAAAATCGCACC
The DNA here is from genome assembly GCA_963798135.1 of Candidatus Bathyarchaeota archaeon. GTDB lineage: Archaea > Thermoproteota > Bathyarchaeia > Bathyarchaeales > Bathycorpusculaceae > Bathycorpusculum. The sequence continues at coordinate 682,861 of CAWCSI010000002.1, forward strand.
ATCCATAATGGCTGCGCCTGAAAGCATTGTAGCCATTAATGCTTCATGTCCAGGTGCGTCAACAAAACTAATAGCTCGAACAAATTCTGCTTCAGAATTACAGCTTTCGCAATAAGGCTTAATTGTATAATTTTTTGGCGGTTCACATTTTGGGCATTTGTAAATTGGCATGTCAGCATAGCCAAGCTTTATAGTGATGCCTCTTTTGAGTTCTTCACTGTGCCTGGATGCCCAAACCCCAGTTAACGCTTGTACAAGGGTTGTTTTGCCATGATCTACATGACCGATTGTGCCAATGTTGGCTTCTGGTTGTTTGGGTAAGGCTTTACTAGTGTTACTCATGTCATTCTCTTCTTTATTATAAACTATGAATTATGAATGAACCGTTGGCTACTTTATAAATTTTAAGCATGCACTTTGTCAAACTTGTGCTTATTTTGCAACTTGTGGTTTGACTTCAGTGACTTTTGCGGCTGGTTTCTCGACGATTTTCATGTTAATCTGTGCAATTTCGTCTGTTATAGTGCTTCCCCGGACTGTTTTTCGTCTTCTTTCGCCTTTTTTCTTTGGGTTGAAGCCTGCTCCGCCGCTAAGTACTACTTTTCGGCGAACACCACCATGAACATTTCCCCTCATTGGAACTCCATCTTTGTCGGAGCCGCCCATTATTTGCACTTTATGAGCTGCTAAGTCTACGACTGCGCCATCGATTATTTCTCCTAATCTTCTGCCAATGAATGGAACTGCACGTACTTCTTCAAGTTCGACTACTTTTGACGTTCCAGTTTCAGGATCCGATATTATTACCTTAAATTTTGCCATTTTGCTGATTATCTCTCCAGCGGAGTATGAAATTGGTCGACTCTCTATTAAGGATTTAGCGAGTGTAACAAAAAACTTGTGAATCACACATCATAATGTCGTTTATTGGATTTCATAGTTGCAAATTGGGCATACAATCTGCCTGTCCTGATATTTTGGTTTAACGTTGGGACTCTAAAATGAAGGTTCTTAGCGATTCTTTTCTATAATGGTTTCTAAAACTAAAAAAAGAAAGGGAATTTTTTATTGTATGATTTTATGCTTTTTTCCTGAGCATAAATATGGTCAATACGCCAACTATTGCGATTACAATAATTATGGCGATTGCCGCAGCAAATACGTATGTCATTAAGTCGCCTGTGGTTGCTACGTTTGATTGAGCTGTAGGTGTCGCTGATGCTTGTGCTTGATTGTCGACTATGAAGCTTGTTTCTGCATATGATGGCCAGTAACCGTTGGTGCCGTGGAAAGTAGCGATTACGTTGTAGCTGCCTGGTATGTCTGGAACCCAGTTGAGGCTGTAGCTGCCTGTGGCGTCAGTTGTTGCTGTTCCAATGTTTCTGTAGTTTCCGTTGTGGTCTAAGACGTCTAATGTGACGGTAACGCCTGTGAAGTTGGTTGGCATTGGTTGTTGTTGGTAAACATAGCCCATCCATGCGGTCATACTTGCGTCAGATGCAGCTGGAACGCCGTTGGGGAAGTTTGCTGCTTGTTGAGCTTGCGTTGTGCCTGCCGAAACATCCGTGACTGTACCTTTGATAACTACTGATTGTCCAAATGACAGACCGGCACTGGGTGCTGTAACTGTTGTAGCGCTGGGTCCTTGACCTACTGAATAGATTTGTGCATCGTAGCCATTGTAGAATACTGCGCAGCCATCCGAGATTGCGTAGCTTATAGCACTGAATTCACCGGTGTAATCTGAAAGACTCCATATTTCTGTTCCATCGGTGGCGTTAATAGCGCGAGTCATTGCTCCCTTATAAATTGGTGTTTCAGCTGTGTGTTCAGTGGTGACCAAGTACAAGATTCCGTTTCCAACAGCGTTTATGAAGGTTGGGTAATTGCCTGGTGCCTGGAAATAGCTATTAGTGCTGTTATCTGCTCCGCCGTTTCCGAATTTCCATTCTACTTTTCCGGTTGTCATATTGTAGCAATAGAGTATTCCTGCTTGCCCACTGCTGTAGAGATTGCCATAAGCGGTTTGGCCTGTTACGTAGGGATAAATTGGGTTTCCAAAGTAATCAAGAGCATCTTGACCTTGGGTTGTCCATAGTCTCGCGCCTGTTGTCATGCTGTATCCTACCCACTGCGTAGTTTCTTTATAGCCTTCAGTGAATACGCCAGCTATGGGGTCGATTGGACCACCTGAGACTGTGATGTTGCCTGCCGGTGGGGCGTACGTTTGCATCCATAAAATTTGGCCTAGCGTTGAGTGAGTTGGGTTGAGGTCGATTGCGAAGTATGTGTATGGGGCTTGAGAACCGCCTAACGAAGGTAGAGTGCCGTTTCTTAAAATCATCTCGTTATTGTATAAAGCATAAAGTACTGTGGCTGGGTTAGATGCATCTGGGTTTGCGCCGGTAGCGCTATAGCCTTTAATGTAGTAGTTTCCTGTTGCATTGGTAATGGTTGATAGAGTTTGGTTGCCCATTACGTTTAGCCATGGTAATGAAACATTCCAGTCGAATCGATTATGTTGATCAGAACTGTTGAAAACTGATGCGTTGACTGCCGCTGTAATTGCTGTATAGTTGTTGGCTATGGTATGTAACACATTGTTGTCATAATACGTTGTATTTACTAGAGTGTAAGTGGGCGTGAAATATGGCGCTGATGTGCTAGTATCAATTGTTGGTGCATTTGGACTTGCTTGTTGCGGATGGAAGTATAGTGCATTCCACATTAAGGTTGAGTTCCATTCAGCTAAATTCCAATTTGGAACCGTTGCGTTGCCTTGATTTGTTATGACGTATCTTAATTGTTCGCCTTGTGGACCTTGAGCTGCAGTGCCTGAGGGAACGGCAGTTACGTTGAATAGCCAGTATCCGTTGTATGCGTTAAAAGCTTCTGCAAAGTTGGTTGTGAATAGAATTGGTTCATAAGTTCCATGTTGGTTGCCGTCTTGGACATCATAAACGTAACCAAATGAAATTGGTGGTACGTAACAGGGTGCATTTGGATTAGGACCTCCAGCAGAGGAAGGAAGACTTTGCCAAAGGGTTTTTCCCGTTTTTAAGTCTACGCAAGTGGTTGGACCAGAACTTGGGCCTACGAATGAAACCGGTGGGTTATAGATGAGCATTCCTGCAACTATTATTGGATTGGTGAATCTTTGGTAGTATGCTGATCCTTCAAAGTATGTGTTTCCCTGAACTGTAGATTGGTTGCCTCCAACGACTCCTCCTGGTTCAATTGGATTTGTCCACAATATGTGGCCAGTAAGAGATCCAATAGCGTCGCCTGGGTTTCTTTCCATGAGTGATCCTGATGTAAAGCCAGTAATTGTGCCTGAGCCAACACTAGATGAGACAGCCGATCCTGTTCCTAACCAGTTTGAAGAAATTGTGTACCAATAGGGGTTCTCACCGTATATTGGGCGAGTCCAGTAATTGGTTGGGAAAAGTGATTCTGGTACGGGGCTAAGTGGAACGGGGTCTTGCTGTACAGTCAAAGTGGTTGAAGCGGTGCCGGGCAGATAAGTGTCGTTAATCCAAACCGAACCTGTGGGTTGATCGTTGGCGGTTAGCGTTTGTCCATCATACTTGAAGGTAACGTTGTAAGTGCCTACTTCAGCGGGGTTGAAGCTAACATATTGGACGCCAGTGGTGTCTTGGACTGTGGGGTAATCGAAGGTTGTTGTTTTACCAGTAGGTGATGTAACGATAATATGGAAATTATGATACCGATAGGTGTTCCCTACGGCTGCGCTTGGTATGGGTGCGTTTCCATTGAATGCGTATATGAGGGCTGGTTGACCTACACCTACGGTGTTGGGTATTGCCACGACGTATGGGAATGTGGGAATTGCCCATGCAGGTGTATGTGCGCTTGCAGATGGTATTAATTGTGTTGCGGAGGTCATTGATAGTACAAAGAATATTACAATCGAAATAGCTACTAATTTATTTCTTAGAGTTTTCATATTTTTTATTTTCCTTTCATTTAATTTGAACGTTAAGAGTAAGCCCTATATCGTTCAATAGAGCATGTATCCGCTGAGTTTGCTTATAATATTTTGCTTAATCTCTTAATCTCTATATTCTCCAAAAATAGTATAGATTTCCTATTTTTTCATAAAGAAGTTAGTGATTGCCTTCCTTAGCTCTCAAAAGATTTATGAGAAATTATCGACTCGTAGTTACTTTTTAAGCAAGTTAGGATTGTTCAGCCAAAAGCTTTAATGCAACAATGAAGCGTCTTTTTGCTATGTGGCGGTTAGGATTCTTCTTCCATGACATGGCATTCGGATTACTCACAGTTTTCATACCGCTATACGTAGTACTTTTCCAAAATACCAGCATCTTAGGCGGACCACTGCTTGCTCTAGGAGTTATGACTTCTATCGCTATATTCTGCTCAATCCCTGCTTCTTTTCTCTGGGGTTATCTCTGCGACAAAACCCGTCATTACAAAATCTTTATTTTGCTTTCTTTCTTGTCGATTGCGGTACTTCTTTTCCTTATGACGCTTCCATTTGCTCAGAATCTAATTGTCTTTGTCGTTTTGTATGTTGTCATGCAGATGCTTCATGTGGCTCATGAATCACCCAAAAATGTGCTTGTCACTGAACACTACAGCCGCATTGACTGGGAGAAATCATTTGGGTTCTATGAAGGTCTTACCGAAATAGGCTTTATTATTGGCTTAGCTGCTGGAATGGCGCTTTTTGCCTCATCTCTTAGCTTTTCTGTCTTGTCAACATACTCTTTCTACCTTTGTAGCGTCTTAAGCGTAGTTGCATTCGCTCTGGCACTAGCAACCATTGCTGATCCATTAATGATTTTTGAAAGACGTTTGGTAGGTATAGAACGGAAATTGGATACTGTTAGTCGCGGCTGCGAGGGCTCATCTAGACTTATGGATGGGTTGCCTTGGGATGGTAAGGTCAAAGAAGACAGTTTTCTTGGGTTTGCTTCTGCAATAGTTTTGTTTGCTCTTGCAACAAGTGTGTTCTTTACGCCTTTGCCAATATATCTCAAAGACATCTTTGGGGGACAAGAAAAATTTGTGTATTTAGCGTACATACTTAACTCGGTAGGTGCAACAGCCGGCTATTTCTTGATTCGTGGGCGAGCAAACTCAATGAATACAAAAAAACAAATGCCCCGTTTCATACTTCTGCGTAGTCTTCTTGTTTTTGCCTTAGTCGCTGCTATTTCTCTCACCATTGCTCCAACAATTATCACTTGTGTTCTTTTAGTTTGCATCGGTTTTGCTTACGCAATGTATTACATCATGATGCTTTCACTTTCAATGGAACTTATACCAGAGGGAAAAGCCGGCTTATTCGATGGAATGGTCGGTTTAGGCGCTGCAATAGGCGCTTTTCTTGGTCCTTTCCTTGCTTTCCACTTAAGTTATATTCCAACTTTCATTATTGCTGCAGTTTTATTCTTAGCTGCTTTCATAACACTAAAAATATTCCGATAAACAAAAAAGAAAAAAAGATTAAGTGACCTTAGCCTGGGTTGATTTATTCTGTGTGGACTCTGTATAAGTCTACGTCTTCGCGCATGCTTGGTGTCAATTCAAGGAAGTCTCGCACTGAGCGTTCAATGTCTTTGGATTGCGTTACATATCTGCCAACTATAAGTATGTCTGCTCCTAACTCGAGTGCTTCTTTAGCTGTCTCTGGCACTATGCCGCCTGCAACTGCAATCAGAAACTTCTTGTTTGGGAATGCTTGGCGTATGATTTTTATACGTTCTAAACCGCTAGTTTTGCCTGATTCCTGGTCGATGCCTCGGTGTAAGATGATGATGTCTGGAAATTCCTTGATTGACTTCAATTTGCCGAGTACGTCTTCTACGTTTAGCATGTCGATGACCGCGTAGATTCCTAGGCGTTTGGCTTCCGAAACTGTTGCATCTAATGTTTCTGGCGGTGCTAGACCTGCTGCAACAACTGCGTCGGCTGTGTCCTCGTATGCTATGTCAACTTCAACTTTTCCAACATCAAGGGTTTTTAGGTCGGCTATAATGAATTTGTCTCTTGCAATTTGGCGAAGTTCGTTGATGCCTCTTGTTCCGTAGCGTTTGATGAGTGGTGTGCCGACTTCAAGGATAATTCTGTCGCTTCCTGGCAGTTGTTCAATAACCTTCTTTGCCCCTTCAAGTGAGGGTGCGTCAAGTGCAATTTGGAGGTACGGTGGTCTCCATAGGCGTGGAACTTTGAAGCCCATAATTGGATGCTTTGAACGGTCTTTCTCATAGATTATCTTTTCCAGAGTTGGATACTGCTTTAGCGCGCGTTTTAGAGCCATTTTTGTTGCGCCGTAGTTGTACTGGTATATCTTGCGGAAATCAGTTGCTTTTGGATGGATGAAAACGCTGCAGATGATGACCCAGCTGTCTAATTTGTTTGCTGGGATAACTCCTTCTTCGGCTGAATCAGCGATGGCTTTTGCAACTGCAGCTTGTGCTGGACCGAAAATTTTTCCTGTGTCTGCCATGTTTTTGATTGTAACCTTTGGTACGATTAGTGTGTGTGGTTTTGGCGGCAGGTTAGGTCTTATCACTGCTAACACCGGTGTATGGCCTGCTGACAGCTGTGTCATTCCATTTGCGAATGCTTGTCCGATTGGTCCATTTTTGTCCCCTATCATCAAATCAATATGTGCAACTTCGTTTCCTTCCCCTAACAGTGATTCACCGATTAGGTAGGTAGGTCCTGAATCTTCATCAGAGTAGTCATCGATTGTCGGCATGCGGTCTACGATTTCTTTGAAATCGACATTAAATTCCTTCAACCATGAGTAAAGTGTATCTCTGTGAATGTCCATCTCTTTTGCGGTTCCGATGACTGTCGGTTTTGAAGGCTTACCTTTAGAACCAACCTCTTTTTTTGCGGCTTCAGTTAGCATTTTTATAAATATTTCGCGTGTTTCTGGCTTTTTTATATCTGATCCCGACATTTATTCTAGCCTCAGCGCTCTCTTAGTTTATCGGATATATAAAAATGTCGGAAGCTCATTAAAATATTTAGGATGATTGGAGTAATTTTGAGAGAAAGTTTTGGCTTCTGTTTTTTATTTTGGGGCATTGAATTTTTAGATACTAAAGGTAAGTCTTTATATGTTGAGTTTTATTGAATTCGAGAGCATGAGGCAATAAAATGTCTTGGACTGACTGGACCTGTTTAGGCTTATTCGTCTTGGGTTTTTTGCTTTTCTTAATAGGTGCTAATATTTATAATGCAATTATAGGCTATTCAGGTCTGTATCTTTTCATTGGTTCAGTTGTTGCTTATCTTGTCTTTTATGCGTATAAGGAATTGACAAAGCAACCGCCAATTCAAAATCCGTAAAGCTTACCATATTTTGTATTTAGGTATTTCAGATAGGCTTGGGCGTCTAAGGTTCTTCCAGTTGCCTTTTGTATGAGCTCTTCTGGGTCATGGAGGTCACCTTGGCGGTGAATTTTTGTTTTTAGCCAATTATTAATTCGGTTTAGTTTTCCCTCGGCAAGCTCGCTTCGCCAGTCTGGCAGGCTTTTAGAAATTGCTTCAGTTATTTGTCCACTGTATATGTTGCCAAGAGCGTAACTAGGGAAATAGCCGTATAGTCCACTTGCCCAATGTGTATCCTGCATTACTCCTTCAGAGTCATCTTCAACCTTAACCCCCAGGTACTCTGAGTATTTTTCATTCCAAATCTGAGGAAGTTCGCTTACTGTAATCTTGTCTGCGAACAGGTCTCTTTCAATTTCAAAACGAATAATGATGTGTAAATTGTATGTTACCTCGTCCGCTTCAATTCGGATTTTGGAGAAGGTAACTTTGTTAATAGCTCGCACAAACTCGTCCAAATCAACATTGACTAGATTTGGCAATGTTTTCTTAAGGTTTGGAATAAAATATGTCCAGAATTCTTCTGAGCGGCCAATTATGTTTTCGTAAAAGCGCGATTGCGATTCATGAACTCCGTAAGAACATGTTGAGCCTACAGGTTGATACTTCCATTTAGGATTCAGGTTTTGCTCATAAAGTGCATGTCCCGTTTCATGAAGAACTGAAAAGATTGAGCTCGCATAATTGTCTGGGTAATAATGGGTGGTTATTCGGACATCATCATAGTAGCCAGCGGTAAAAGGATGCTCGGTTTCATCAATTCTGCCGCGTGCGTTAGATGAAGCAGTGTCGTAACCCAAAGTTTTTGTAAGAAGCTGGGTTATTTGACGTTGATTCTCCATTGGAACATGCTTATGAAGCATCGTTTCATCTGGATTGTTTTGTCTGGCTTGGATTCTGCTTAGGAGTTGCTTTAAACCCTTTTGAAGTTGGCTAAATGTCGTGGTGATCTTTCCCGTTGTCATTTTAGGTTCAAAATTGTCGATCAATGCTTCGTAGGCTGTTTTGGTTTCTTTTGTTTTCATGAGAATTTCGGCGGCTTGTTTGTTTAAATCTAAAAGTTTTTGAAGGTCTGCTTTGAAGAGGTTAAAGTTTTTTTGTGCCTTAGCTCTTTTCCAGGCGTTTATTGATACTGCTTCTTGTCTGGCGAGGTCAGAAACTAGTTTCTCAGGCAAACTTGTTTGTTCCAGATAGCTTTTGTTGATTAGGTAAACGTTGCGTTTATCCTTCTGGCTTAGTAATTGGTATTGTGGATTTGATTGAATGTTTTTTACAAGCTTTCCTATTTCAGGGTCAGTTGCCAATTTGTGTTGAAGTCGACTCATTAATGCTAGTTGTTCACTTCGTTGCTCTACAGCTCCAGGTGGCATCATTGTTTCCATGTCCCAGTGGATTATGCCTCCAGCTGTTGCCAAAACGGTTATGTTTTTTGTTTTCGATAAAAGTTCTCTGTAAGCTGAATCAATGTTTGATAGCATTAGGGTTCTCCTTTCAGTGTTTAGGCGAATGGCTTTTATTTACTGTTCTGTTAACGAAATCTGATTTAGTTAGCTATTGTTAGCTTGGTTGCAAAAGCTTTTATCTACCGACATCATAAATGCGGTTTTATTGAGGTTAATAAAATGAGTAATAATGCGGAATCTAGTAAAAACTTGGCGGGCATAGGTTCGATACTGCTTATCTTTCCCTTCTTAAGTATTATTGGAATAATTCTTGTCTTTATCGGCATGAAGGGGCTATCTGAGTACTACAAAGAACCCAGCATCTACCAGAATGCGTTATGGGGACTCATCTTTGGCATTATCGCAGGCGTTGCAGTGGCAGTAGCTTTTCCTTTAGTCTTTATCGGTGGTCTTTTTGGCGGAGCATTGGGCTTAGGCGTCGGATTGTTAAGTCTATTTGGAGTGTTAGTGGTTGTTTTCGTTTTTTACGTCATTGCAGCTATGTATCTTAGAAGAGCTTTTTCGACACTCGCACAGAAAACAGGTGAACATGCCTTTGAAAGTGCAGGAAACTTACTATGGATAGGTGCATTATTGACAATATTGTTTGGCATTGGCTTAATACTGATTTTTATTGCTTGGATATTTGCAACAATCGGCTTCTTTTCAATGAGACCTTCTCCGCAGCCAACCGTTTATACATCCCCTTCAACAACCGCAGCGCCACCGCCAACAACACAGGCAACACGGTATTGCCCAAACTGTGGTGCACCAGTGCAACCATATGTTGCTTTCTGTCCGAACTGCGGAAAACAATTGCCTACTTAATCAACCTTTTTTTTTCAACCATAACTGCCCAGATATAATCGATCGCCCTTATTTATCGTACTAATTTTGAACCTGATTGTGTTTTTCAAAATTGATTTCCTTCTTCGCTTTCTATTCAAGGTATTTCAGTTCCAAAAGTAAGCCCATTTTCATCTATGTTTTGAATCTGCTAAAAGGAAAAATGAAAAAAGAAAAGTTGCTTTATTATGTTGTTAGATTTATGTTTTCATTTTTGAGTTGCGAAATGTGTAATTTTTAATGGTTAAGCTTATGGCGATTATTGCTATCATAATTGCAATTCCTGTCGCAAAGATTGTGTTGAATGCGGTGGAGTTTCCAAATGATGCGACTACAGTAGGATGTCCATTTATCGTTTTCACTATAGGTGTGGTATATGTTGATAATATGGTTGTTGCGAGAACTGGTCCGATGGCGCCTCCTAGATTTCGCAGCATAGTGTTCATTCCTAATCCTACAGCGGTGCTATCTTTAGGCACTGATATTGAAATCATGTTTACAATAGGAATTATCATTGAGACAACACCTACAAGTGAAACAGCGACATCTATCGTAAGATCTATGGTTGTTCCTCTCATAAACGTGAAAAGAAGGAGACCTACGATGCTGATAGATGCGCCAAGAATAAGTATTGGTTTTGGCCCAATGCGAGTTACAGATCTGCCTATGATAGGTCCAACAATTAGCATTACTAGGGTTGCTGGTGCAAGAGTTAGTCCCGTGCTGATTATGTCTAGTCCCAGCCCGAATGGTTTGGGATATTGTGCATAATAAATGACAGCGAAGAAGAGTAAGAACATGGACAGACTTGAGAGTATACCCACTAAGTTTGCGACAAGTACGTTCCTGATTTTTAGTAAGCTAAGTTGGATGAGCGGGTTGGTGCGTTTGTTTTCAAATACAAAGAAGCTAATGGTTAAGATGATTCCAGGTATGAGGAATGCAAGGTTTTCGTAGGAGATCCAACCTAAATTTGGAGCTTCAGTTAAATAGAGTAAAATGAGAACTATGCCGGCCATTAATATCGTAGCCCCTGCGATGTCTACTTTGCTCTTTTCGCCTGGCACATCTTTTTTGAGCATGACCGCAACAACAAAAAACAGAATTATACTAAGTAAAAACGCAGTGTGAAATGCCCATTGCCAACTAAGGTCCTCTACCACATAGGCACCGATGAGTAGACCTAATGCTGCACCTATAGCAAAAGTTCCGCTGATTATACCTTGGGCGGTTGCTACTCGTTCTTTGGGGAAAATGTCAGTTATTATGGCTAAGCCTAATGGAACAATGGCAAAACCTATCCCTTGGATTGCTCTTGAGGCGATTAGCATGTAAATGTTTGAGGCAAATCCTGCTAGCCCCACTCCTGCTATGTAAAAAAGCAAAACTGTGAGGAAAATTTTTTTCTTTCCATAAATGTCTCCAAGTTTACCAAACAGGGGGGAGACAGCTGCTCCCACAATTAGAAACGCAGAAGTTATCCATGAAGCTACTGTTGCTGTTGTGCCTAAATCGGCTTGAATTGCAGGGATTCCCGGAATAACCATAGTTTCAACATAATTGATTAAAAGTGAAACAGCCGTTACAGTCAAGAGGACTTTGATGGCGTAACTTGAGCCGAACCGACTTTTTGAGGTGTTTGAGTTTGTATTAGATGGACTGTTTGAGGTCATGTTGACTCACTTTTAACAAAATACCGACCTTCAGTCAATTAATATACTTATCGTCGACAATAACAACAGTTTTAAAGAAAAACAATTCAATATCCCTCGCAAAATAATCACAAGATATCCCAACAAAGAAGTTCATTACAGCTGCATCAAATCAATGTAATTATTTTTGGAAAAACTAAAAATTCAGATTATCCCACACTAAACTATAAGTGAAACCGCAGACACTAACTATATTGTAGTGCTATTTTTATGAATGACTCAACTAGCAATAAACAGACAAACAAAAGTTATAGTTTCCCCAAAGCTCCATCGCTTCATGAAGAACCAATAGAAGGGTTAAGTTCAGAAAAAGAAAAATGCGAAATATGCGGGAAAACCTTCAAAACGCATACACAACTTGACAGACACATGGAACATGAGCATGGCAACCCCGAAAAAACTCACACTGGTCCTCACAGAGTAGAATAATTGGTGCTCCGGCCGGGATTTGGACCCGGGTCGCCGACTCGAAAGGCCAGCATACTTGACCGGACTATACTACCGGAGCGCTTTTGCTAAAAGCATCAAGCAGAATGCTTTTTCCTTCGAATAAACCTTACCCTTCCAGAATCAAGCTTTTAGCTAGCTTGAGCTTTTTTGATTTGGGTTTTTTTGGCTTAAACAAAAATCCAGTTATTTGATCAACTAGTTTGCTCTGGTTTGCTACTGGTTTTTTCAAGATCTTGCGATTCTTTTTTCCAGATCATTTGATAGTATTTTGCCTTCAATTCGGTTGAGCTGATCGGAACATCATTAGCATTTTGAAAACTTCAGAAATAGCTTTTTCTTGTTCATCTGTTGACGCAGGTTTTATTCCCGCAATAACTGATAATAAGTCTACGTAATGTTCTTTAATTTTTAGTTCTGCGTTCACTGATGGGTCAGTTGGAAACGCGATGCTTAGCGGGGTCTTTTTTGCTAGTTCAGCGGCAGTTGGGAAACGAATTATTATGTCTCCTCTTATCCATGAAGAAACAAATTCGCTCACAAATTTTCGAACATCTTCTTCACTGAAAAGTGCGGTTGGCTCAGATTTGGAGTCAGGTTTTTTTTTGATTCTAACACTTATGATTTTTTTGTCTTCAGAGTTATTATCCATCAGCATTTTCCTCCGCATACTTTGAGTGCTTCTATCTTTTTTTCTTAAGCAACGACCTAGTATTTAAGAAAAAGCATACGTAATTAAAATGAGATTTTTGCTGCAGAAGGAATCTTGCCCAGAATCTTTCGCTGTTGCTTTCTCTACTTTTGCTCGGGTCAGCTTCTGATCAGTGTAGACTCGCAGGATGTTCATGAATCCTTTGAGTGTTTCAAAAATCTTTGAAATCTCACTTAGCCGTTGGAGCATTTTTTCGCCTGCTTGACTTCTTGTGAAAACAGGAATCTCCATTGATTCCATGAGCACCGCGTGGTGATAGGGTACAGATGGCACCGTAGGCACATCAATTATAACCGATTCGATATCTACACCTGCTTCTTTGGCGATTTCACTTTGCATCTGTCGCCGATACGATTCTCTGCCAAACATGTTAGAAATCATAGCATCTTTCTCGTAGAATGTTCGTTCGTAAGCGCATTTTAGCATTCTGCGGTTGTTCTAAATCGCCAATTATTTCTTTTGATGCTTTGCATTTTTTGAGTGCTGACCAAACCGTGTAGTCATCGAGTGCCAAGTATTCTTCAGGTGTCTTGAAAGCTGTTAACCCTAGTTCGCTGTTGGCTTTTTCCATAGCGGTTGCCAGCATAATTTGTGCTGCTCTACCGACGCGGTGGAAATAGATGCTTTTGAAAGATTCGATGCGGGCAATCATGAAGGCTTCCAAAGCTGATAATGCTCCTAGTTCAACTGCTAAGTTTTCGCCTAAAACATCAAGCGCATGTATAAGGCGGTAAACATCGATGAAGCCATATTCGGCGCCTGTATGGTAGGTGTCTCGAACTATGAAGTCTTGCTTGTCAACGTCAACGGCGCTGCTTATTATTTGGTCAAGAAATGCTCTGTCTTGGTTTATGTAGTTTTCCAACGGCAAGTTCTGCTACTTCTTTGGGGTTGTAACCCATCTTTGATAGTTTGTCGCCGACTTCGCTTTTCTCGATAATCCATGAAGTTATGTCTTCATGAGTTTTGTCTAAGTCTTTGATAAGTAAATGCTCAAAAACATGGGAGAAAGGTCCATGTCCGCAATCGTGAAGCAGTGCTGAAATTCTGCATATATCTACTTCTTCGTCACTTACGCATCGTGAAATGTTGGGATTTTCCAAGAACTTGACCCGCCAAGATACATAACGCCAAGAGCAATGTTCAAAGCGTGTGTGGTTTGCGCCTGGATAAACGTATTCTGATCCTGCAAGTTGCCGCAGCCTGCGCTTAGCCGCTGCATTGGATAAGTAGTCGATCATGTTTTTTTCTGCTTCAGTAATGTACACGTACCCGTGTACGGGATCCTTTATTTCTCCCCAGTAAGCTTTAGGCACAAACAAACCTCACAGTTGTAAGCTATATTTAGGTATCTCCCTATAATGTGTAACGCTAACCAGCCGAGGTTGAGAAAATGAGTAAAAAAGGCATTTTCATCGTTATCGAAGGCTTAGACGGAAGCGGAAAAACCACCCAAGCAACACTACTTGCCAACAAACTTTCTCAAAACCCATAATGTGCTTTGCACAGCTGAACCTAGCCGCGGCAAAATCGGCACATTCATTCGCGAAGGCTGTCTATACGAAGAAAAACGACTCCCAACAGAAGCTGAAGCACTACTTATTCGCTGCAGACCGAATCGAGCATATGCAAAATGAATTAAAGCCCGCTTTAGCACGAGGGAAAAATAGTAATTTGTGACCGCTACATTTACTCGTCACTTGCTTATCAGGGCAGCGCAGGACTTAGTTTAGACTGGATAAAAACTATTAACGCCCGGGCTTTGCAGCCTGATTTCAGCATTTTTATCGATGTAGCTCCTGAACGGGTGCTTGAGCGTTTGCAAAGAAAAAAATCTGTTATGGAAACCTTGGAAACACAGCAAAAAGTTAGAGAAGTTTACCTGAAGTTTGTTGAAGAAGGTGAGCTTATTCTTATTGATGGAGATAAACAAAGAGATGTTGTGGCTGAGGCTTTGTACGCTAAGGTTTTAAGTTTACTAAAAAATATTGAGCATTAAAAAAATTGGTTAGTCTTCTCTCCACTTGAACAGTTTGACTGCCAACCCGAAGAATACCGCTGTTATGACAGCAACGACTGCAAAATCAATGAGTGCTCCTAAGGTGTTACCGTAGACCATGACGTTGTTTAAGCCTTCAATTACGTAGAATAATGGTAGTACGTGAGCGAGGGTTTGTAGGTACTGTGGCATGGTGCTGATGGGGAAGAAGGTGCCTGAGAGGAACATCATTGGGAACGTTACTATGTTGCCTATGACACCTGCAGTTTCAGGACTTTTTGTTACTGTGCCAACAAGCATACCGAGCGCTGCAAAAAGCATTGGACCTAAGACGAGGAAGGGTATTAGCCCAGCGGTTAAGTTAACATGTGCACCGAAAGCGAAGACTCCCACTCCAACCATTAGTATGAAACCAACGATTGTTAAAACAATGTACCATAGCATCTTTGGATGTTAGCCACTCCATCTTTGTCAGCGGCGTGAGCGATAGTTGTTTGAAGAGTTTTGTTTTCTTGTATTCTGAGGAAATGTTGACTAATGAGAACATTGGGCTGGTAAGGATTGAGAATCCGATTAAGCCTGGAATAAGGAAGTCAATGTATTTTGTTTGCTGAGTATTCACAGTTGCTGATGTTATTCCAATTATTGGAATAGCATTGTTTTTGGTAATAATTAAGATTAAAGTAATTTGCGTATCCATTAACTGTTCCACTAACAATGCCGCTTGATGCTGAAGTTGGATTACCATAAACCGTTACATTCACCTGGTGACCAGCCAAATAATCAGCTGAGAAGTTTTCTGGAATTACAATTCCGTCAGATGACTGAATGCGCAGCTAGGTACTTTGAAAAATTCTCGGTGGCATTAACAGTTATGACTCTTATTGTGGTTGAATTGTTAAGTGCAGCTAGAAACTGTGAAGCAATATCTTGCTTGGGGTGGCGCATTAGTATCTTGATTTTGTACATAAACATTTATGGTTCCAGTTGAGCCTCCTGAAAAGATTGCTCCGAAAATCAGGATTAAAATTACTGGGAAAATTAAGCCAAAGAATAATCCAAACTTATTTCTTAAGTAACCCCGGCTGAAAACTTTAAAGTCTGAAGAGATTCTTTTTCCACTGACCATTTTTAAGCCCTCCTTTTCTTTTTTTTCGGTTTAGTTTCAGTTTCTTCTGATGTGATTTCTCCGGTTTCATTAACGAGTTTAACAAAAACGTCGTCTAAGCTGTCTTGGCGTGTCTGAATTTCTCCCCACTCCAATCCTGACTGTTCAGCAGCTGCTAACGCGGCTAATGCATCAATTTTCTTTTTCAGCGGTATGATGATTTCTCCTTTGGCTGCATCATAATCAACCTGCAAGTCAGTGTTTGCTTTAATGTACTCTGCCAGTTTTTGGTTTCCATGAATTTCTAGTCTTTCGCCTGAACCATGTTGTTTAATGATTTCTTCTGAGGTTCCCATGGCAACTATGTGTCCATGATCCATTATGGCTACTCTGTCGCATAGTTGCTGGGCTTCATCTAAGTAATGGGTGGTTAAGATGATGGTTTTTCCTTTTGCTTTTAACCCACGTATGACTTCCCAAATTGCTCTTCTTGCGTTTGGATCTAAGCCTGTAGTGGGTTCATCTAGAAAGAGCAGTTCAGGCGAGTTCACAAGTGATAGTGCAAGTCCTGTTTTCTGTTTCTGCCCACCTGAAAGACTGTCAAAATTAACTTTGGCTGATTCTTCTAGTAAAACTTCTTTTAAAATTTCGTCTGGATTAACTTTAACGTTGAAGAGATCAGCGTAGTAGATTATGGCTTCTCGTGGAGTCGTTTTTTCAAAAAAGGTAAACTCTTGCGGTATGACCCCAATTTTCTTGTGAAGTTCATACCCATTTTTCCATGGGTCAAAGCCCAAAACTTTTACGTCGCCGCCGTCTCTTTCGCGCAAACCCTCTAATATTTCTATGGTTGTGGTTTTGCCTGCGCCGTTTGGACCTAAAAGACCAAAGACTTCACCTTGGTTAACTGTGGAAGGAGATGCCATCTACAGCTTTTAAACTGCCATAGTTTTTTTTAGGTTAGAAACTTCAATTGGTATCAATTGATTTATCTCCTTTTATGGCGTATTATGTTCTGCTTCTTGTCTGCCCTTTGCTTTTACGAAATTATTTTGTTACAAATATAACTTTCGGCTATAGAATTAGCCAGATCTATTTATTTTGCTAGAAATTAAGTCCTTAATTTTTTTAAAACTTTTTTGTCCGATACTTCATTTATTTTATTAAAAATAATCACGGTTAACTCTTCAGGCGAAATATATCTTGGTCCTCTTTCATGAAGGACTTGAATTTCAAAGGTATCTTTGCTGAATGATAGTTCGAAGCATGTAATAATCAAACTTTAATGGCGTCTTTTTTCGCGATGCCTTTATAGTAACGTATGGCACAGAAAAAATCCATAGCTCTCTAAACGTGTCTTTCACAAGCAGATCTATCGCTTTTTTTGTTTCTTCCTTATCTATGAAATTAAAGCCTTCAGCTTCAGCCAATCCAAACTCAAAAATTACTTTGCCCTCAGGAACTGTTGGATTAGTTACTTCTTCAAAACTGAATTCCCTTCTATTTATTTCACAAAAAAGTTGAATTAATTTTTGTTGAAGTTGCTTGCTGGAAAGGCTTGAATTAAAACTTTCAACTCAATGTATGTTGGGCGGGAAAATTTTCGTAAAATCCAATAGTCAAACTTGATTCTGCTCAGGATTTCTTCATTTTCTGTATTTTATCAAGGCTACTTAGTAACTCCGAAAGTGCGCCAGTAAGTTTTTGCAGTTCGTCCGACATCCTCTGTTTTTTCAATTTTACCTTGTATATCTTGTACTTTGGCTAGTAAGAGTTGCTTCAAGTTTATCGTATGGCTGTTGCCAGCGGTTGAGGGTTTGGTTGGTTCTTCGCCTTCCTTTAACTACAATCACTTTTTTTTCATCTTTTGCACACCACAACGTGCCATCTTTCAATCTGAAAAGTGGTGAACCGCAGGCTGGACACGATAAGTCGGTTAAAGTGGCGCCCTTGCATTAATAGGTCAGCCATACGTTTAATAGGTGTGTTTTCTTTTTTTTCTTGCCATCAGAACCCCAAAGTAAATACGTATCAATACTTATATAACTGGGTTACTGCGTCATGGCAGGAAGGTAGTGTCTTTATGGTTCGAAAGAAAAAAGCTGAAGAATATGAAGCAAAAATTCAGCAAGCGTTAGCAAGTGCTTGGAGAGGTTTCTGAGGATAGCACAACGCCAAGAAACATTAGGCGATCCGCAAAAGACGCTATGAATACCCTGCAAAGCGGCGAATATACTGCTAGCAGTACGTGCTTCAAACGCTGTTTCACTTCTCGATGAGATTCTTCAAGATCCAAACATGCCCGCTTACACACGGGTAAAACTTTGGAATGTCATGAGTTTTATTGAAGCCATAAAAGATTAGTTTAGAGCGAATAATACTACTTTCTTTTCGTGAAGAGTTTCGCGTCGTTCATGTCAGTAACGTTTTCGAAGCCTCCTTCTAATAGCTTGCAAGCTTCCTGCAAGGTTTAAGCAACTTTTATGTAATTTTCGTCGACCATTTTGAAAAATTGCTTTTTCTATATTGATGTAGATCAGCGTGTTTCTCAGGTCTCTATGACCAAGCAGTTGTTGGACGTGAAGTATATCTCTTGTTTTCTGGTATTCCATGGTTACTTTCCATTGTCTGAATGTGTGCAAGCCTATTTCTTTGAGGCGTGGGTTTTGGAGTTTGAAACCGGTGCTTTTGCGTGTCTCGTAGAAGTTGGATTTTAGGTTAAATGCGGTTGCAAAGATTCTCTCTGTTTTCTTTGGTTGACAGTTTAGCAATATCGATAAGTTTGTGGCTTATAGGTAAGAAGCGTGTTCATATTGCTTTTTATGGAGTAATCGACGCTATTTTTTCGTTCGAAATCGGTTAAAAGTTCGAAAAAAACTTAAAATGTGCCATAACGTTGGATGGATTTGGAAAATGGAAAAAAGATTTTATGCAAGCTTTGCAGCAAGCTTGGCAATGGCGGCTAACTTTACTCGAGCGAAAGGATGGTTGTTGACTATTTTTTTCCATAACCGTTCTTTTAGTTTGTTTAAAGTTGGTTTTCATTGTCAAAAAGTTAATGGAAGGAGAAAAACAAAAAATGAAAAATAATCGAAATAAAACTATTGCTATTGCAATTGCTATTCTTTTGACTATTTCAATGGCAGCTTCTACAGGTCTTATGCCAAAAGCTAGTGCACATTATCCCGGATACCAGATTCCAACGTATGCTTACATTGATGTTAATCCTAACCCAGTAGGTGTGGGTCAAACTGCCACGGTTTTCATGTGGCTCAATCAGATTTTCGGAATAGGATACGACACAACCAGCTACGCACTGTTATCAAATAACTACAGATTCCATAACTATAATCTTACTATTACAAGTCCTGATGGAACAACTAAAACAACGATTTTTGATATTGTGCAAGATACTACGTCAAATCAGGCAACATCTTATACCCCCACTCAAGTCGGCACATACACGTTTACCTTTAGCTTTCCAGGACAAGCCTACGCTCAATACCCAGGACAGTACAATCCAAACAGCATACTCGTAAACGATACGTATCTACCAAGCAGTGCAACAACAACACTTACTGTTCAACAAGAGCCAATTACATCTGCTATAGGCAGTTCACCATTGCCATCCGCTTACTGGACACGTCCAATCTACGGTGAAAACAGTGACTGGTGGGCTATAACCTCAAACTGGCTGGGCGCAGGCTCAGCGGTTAACCCTGCAGTAGGTTCAGGCGCAGTCTCTGCTTTCTCTACTGGTCCACCACAAAACTCGTGGGGAGCAATTTTAAGTAGAAATCCAGGTGACGCAATAGGATCACTGACTAGCCACGTAATGTGGACTAAGCCCATTCAAAGTGGCGGAGTCGTCGGAGGCAACGCGTACTATAATGGCGGTGGATATCCAGGAAACGGTCAAGGTGTGGGCTACTACGAAGGCACTGCATACGAGCAACGATACATTAATCCGATAATTATGGATGGTATACTCTACTACATGGCACCATTAGGATTCGATGCTCCAAGTTATGGACCACTAGTTGCCCTTAATCTGCAAAGTGGGCAAATAGTTTGGACCAGCAGCACATTGCCAACACCATCATTCGGCTACATATACAACCTCTGGGACCCTGACGAACACGGAACTTTCCCACCAATACTCATCTGCCCGAACGGAGCTACATGGGAAATGGTCGATGGATTCACCGGAACTGTACTGTTTAATGTGACTGGTGTTCCAACAGGCTATGTTGCAGCGGGCCCATCAGGCGAACAACTTCGATATGTCTTACAAAACAAAGGCACAGCTGCAAATCCCAACTGGTACCTAGGAGAATGGAATTCATCACGAATCTGGCAATACGACATTAACCCATTCACAGGCGCAGGAAGTGTTTCACCAGCAATCATCAATGCAAGCACCCCAACATCATTAGTTACAGTATTCCCAGCATCCAACCAAGCGGCAGTTCAACCAGTGCTCACTGTTCAAGCAAACATAGGATTCAACCAAACCATAATCGACCCGGTTACTGGCGGTGTATTAAACTCTACTAAGTACCCATCAGAATGCACTTACGACTGGAACATTTCAATGCCTGCTCTGAACAACCCCGGCGGACCAACACCCTCAGTAATTGCAGGAATGTACAACAACGTTTTGCTTACCTTGAACGGAACTCTACCCGCATCACCAAGCAGCTTTAACGGAGTGGGCAGCTATACACCTTACACCTACATGGCTTTCAACCTCAACACATCCTTGGGCCAAATAGGTTCATTCGAATGGAAAAACACACTGCAACCAGTACCAAACAATGTCACCGTTTACTACGCAGGAGTCGATCCGACAACTAACGTCTTCGTAGAAGAAAACTATGAAACTTTGAATTGGGTTGGATACAGCCTGTTAACAGGACAAAAGATATGGGGTCCAACTCCAGCTATGCAGTCGCTTGACTATTATGGCCAAACAGCGCCAAACGAGTTTGCCGGTCAACTCGCCTTCGGTAACCTATACACCAGTGCGTACGGTGGAACAGTATACTGCTACAATGATTCAACTGGACAATTGGAATGGACATACGGAAACGGTGGAGCAGGCAACAGCACTCTCGCAGGATTAAACACACCCTATGGTGATTACCCAACATTCATCCAAGCAGTTGGCAGCAACGGCGTGATTTACTTAGTTACAACTGAGCACACTGTAATCGACCCGATCTACAAAGGCGCATTAGCACGAGCCATCAACGCCACTACAGGCGCAGAAATCTGGACAATTTCATCATTACACTAGCGAATTCACACAAATGAGCTATGCTATCGCAGACGGATTCAACACTTGGTTCAACGGTTATGACGGACAACTCTACACTGTAGGCAGAGGACCAAGCCAAACGACAATCTCGGCACCAGACGTAGGTTTAGCTTCCGGACAGAGCGTTGTACTACGTGGTTTAGTCACGGACATTTCCGCTGGCACACAACAGACTCAACAGAAAGCAGACTTCCCCAACGGCGTTCCAGTATCATCAGACGCAAGCATGGCCGCATGGATGGGCTATGTCTATCAACAACAACCATTGCCAACAAACTTCACAGGTGTTCCAGTAACGATCAGTGTGACAGATTCAAACGGCAACACCAGAGCCATCGGCACCACGACAACTAGCGCAAACGGCGCCTACACTCTAACATGGACCCCTGACATCTCAGGGAACTACACAGTAACCGCAAACTTCGCGGGCACCAGCAGGTTACTGGCCATCAACAGCAGAAACCAGCTTTAACGTCATGGAAGCTTCGGCAACACCTACATCGACAACCTCAGTACCTTCAGGTCTCGCATCCACACAAACCTTGGAGTACGGAATAGCAGCAATAATAATCGTGATGGTCATAATCGGCATTATGCTAGCAGTTCTCATGCTGAGAAAGCGACCATAAATTAAAGAAATCAAACAAAATCTTTCCTTTTTTTTTGTTTAAATGAATAAGTTGAGACTGGGAGGGCTCTTGTTAGTTCAAGATGCTATTAGTCAGTTTTGTGACGTACTTTTTTGCATTTTCGCTCTTTCTCTATTTGTCCAGAGCCCCAACAAAAGGCGTGCTTCTTCCTTATAGTTTCTTTGGCCGCTGCCAATCTGGACAGTTAAGTTCGGATTTGCCCCTCAAAAACATCAATCTTTTTGTTCCTAATTTCTTCTACAAAAGCCTATTCCGCTTTCTTTTCAATGCTCATTTTTTCAGATAATTCGATTCTTTGTAGGCGTGAGCGCAATGTATGCAGCAAAATGCTGTTTCTTTACCATCGATGACTTCTCGGTAGGCGCCTTCGTAGACTTTGCATCCGCAGTGAGCGCAAACGTAGAGGCTTGGTTCAATGGCGATTGCAACTAATTCGGCGAAGCGTTTGAAGAGATCAGTGCATAATTCTCTTCCTTCCTCTGTTAGTTCAAAAATTTTTCTTTCTTTTTCGCCAACTGGTTTCTTTGTATGTGTGACTAAGCCTTTTTCTTCGAGTTGTTGTAGGAAGGGGTAAACTAGGCTTGGGCTGATTTCTTTTTTGACTCTTTTTTTGAATTGCTTATTATGCTGTAGCCGTGGGCTGGTCCTTCATAGAGTATGGTGAGTATGTAGAAGCGTGAGAAGTCGCAGATTAATTCGTCGATGTTTGCGGGTTGTTGTTGATTTGCCATTGTCTTCTTGTTTATATTGTTATTTTGTTGTTATAAATGTTCTTTAGATATATCTAAAAAATACCTATGCAGCAAAGTCAAACAACATAATCCTTCGCTTTTTGCACTAAGAAATATATGCTACCTGTTACATCTAACTCTGGGTTCCAAGGGAGGCAAGTTCCTTGAAATATGACGTAATAATCGTGGGTGCAGGTCCAGCAGGCATCTTCTCAGCGCTAGAACTAACTGAAAAAACAAACCTCAACGTCCTAATAGTCGACAGAGGACCAGACATTGACAAACGCAAGTGCCCATCAAGCCGAGGCTTCGAATGTGTCCACTGTGAACCATGCTCAGTTCTCTCAGGTTGGGGCGGAGCAGGCGCTTACAGTGACGGAAAACTCACTTTATCAACTGAAGTTGGCGGTTGGCTAAACCAGTACGTTTCAACCAAAGAACTCCAAGCATCTAGTAAAATATGTGGATAGCATCTACATCAAATTCGGCGCAAGCGAACAAGTTTACGGCGGAGAAAACGAGGAAGTAGACGAAATCGAACGCCAAGCTTCACTTGCAGGCTTAAAGCTTATCAAGCAAGAAGTCCGCCACATGGGCACCGACAAATGCCTCGAAACCCTTCAGCGAATGCGCAAAGCATCTCAACGGCAAAATCACTTTCCTACCAAAAACAGACGTGAAAGGGCTAATCGCCGAAAACCACACCATCCAAGGCGTCGAAACTGTTAACGGCGAAAAATTCCTTGGCAAATACGTGATAATTGCTCCTGGCAGAAGCGGAGCAGAATGGCTTCAAACAGAAGCCCAAATTCGCGGGTTAAAAACCGTAAACAACCCAGTTGACATCGGCGTGCGCGTTGAAGCTTTTGGCTTCAGTCATGGAGAAACTTACCAAAGCGCTCTATGAACCAAAACTGGTTTATTTCTCACGGTTATTCGATGATCAAGTTCGAACTTTCTGTGTTTCACCATACGGCGAAGTCACCACGGAATCCTACGATGGCGTCTTAACCGTTAACGGCGGAAGCCATGCAGAAACAAGAACAGACAACACAAACTTCGCCATCCTCGTGAGCACCTCATTCACTGAACCCTTCAAAGAACCAATCGCCTACGGCAAATACGTCGCCAGACTTTCAAACCTGTTAAGCGGAGGCGTCATGGTTCAGCGATTAGGCGATCTAAACCATGGTCGACGCTCCACACCTGAACGATTATCGCCACAGCGTAGTTACACCAACCCTCAAAAACGCTACTCCAGGCGACTTAAGCTTCGTTCTACCCTACCGCTACTTAGCAGACATACGTGAGATGCTTCAAGCCTTAGACAAAATTGCTCCAGGCGTCGCCTCACCCGAAACACATTGCTCTACGGTGTCGAAGTCAAATTCTACTCATCACACCTGCAACTCAACAATGCATTGGAAAGCAAAATCCAAAACATGTTCACCATCGGCGACGGCGCAGGTGTCACACGCGGCTTAATCCAAGCTTCAGCTTCAGGAGTTATCGTTGCAAGAGAAATTCTTCAAACGTGAAAAACTGAAGGCATTAAACAATGGCTGCTGTAGCTCAAGAAATTCAGGTGCTAGCATTGCGGTGCCCCAGTTGAGTTCAAACCAGGCGAACTAATTGCCACATGCAAGTACTGCGGCTTCACAACCGTTATCGAAACAGGTCAAGCATTCACCTTTGAGCATTCACTACTCCTAAACGAGTTGACTCTGAAAAGCAATGGAAGATTTAATGCGTGATTGGATGCGCTGGCGGCTTTCATGAAACCAGGCGATTTGGCAAAAAAAGCAAAAATTACTGAGAAAAACTTGGTTTATTTGCCGTTTTGGATTGTTTCCGCCGAAGCCACAAGCAAGTACAAAGGAATTTTCGAGCGCATATCCCCTGCTATTGTTAAAGAAGGGCAAATCTCAAAAAGAGTATAACTGGCTGGTTTTGGCACGAGAAGCCTCAGGTTTCCCAACCCGAGAATACGACGTTCCATTAACAGGAAAAATTCCCTATGACTTTCAGAAAAATCGAAGGCTTTGCCAAACTGCTAAACAGCGAAATGACCGTGATGAAGCCTTGGAGATTGCTAAGCAGCAAATTGAAGCTCATCATCGTTTTCTGCTTCAGCAGGATATAGATAAAATCGTTGAAGACAACAACGACAATTACATCTGAAGCAGATGGTTTACTTGCATGCGCCCATCTGGTTCATAAAATACGAGTACAAAGGTAACATATACCAGATGATTGTTGATGGAACCGCTGGAATGGTTTTAAAAGGCGATATACCCTCTTCCAAGATTCTAAGCTTATTTGCTTTAATAAACTTTAAAAGCAAGCCTTTTTTTATAACGGAATACAAATAATGGAGGATTTAGGAAATGAGCGAAAATAATGATGTATATGCAGACGTAAAAGGCCAGATGCGGCTTTCAGAACGCATAGCTGCGTTCGCTTCCAGGGTTCCGCGGATATAAAGAGAAGGAACTTCGTCGTGAATCAGACAAACTAGTTAGGAATCATCTTGTACCTCAAACTCTCCAAAGATAAAGATAACGTCTGAGAGAAATTTCACAAAAAATAGCTGATAAACGTTACTTGGACGTTTTAACTGACATCGATCGGTTAACTGCAAAGATGGATCGCATAACCGAAAAAGTTAATCACGCCTCTTACGGTTACGCGGGCTTCTATGACATAGTTAAAATCAAAGAGGAAAACCTTGACCGACATGATAGACCTTCGACAACCAACTCCTCGACGAAGTAAACGCATTAACCGCTGAAATCGACGCATTTAAAAACAGACTTGCTAAGCGGTAACTACTGCAAACCTTAAAGACAAAATTCAAACTGTAACTGACAAGCTTGAAAGTTCTAGAGGATACGTTTGATAAACGTGAACGAAGTAATCTTAGGAGTGACACAATAATGCCACAAGTAATAGAATGGACAAATGCAGGTCCAGACGCAATAATCTACAGGTACCCAAACGAAGACATCACATGGGGCGCCCAACTAATCGTACATGAATACGAAATGGCAGTGTTCTTCCGAGATGGCAAAGCCTATGATGTTTTCGGTCCTGGCAGACACACATTAACAACCTTGAATTTGCCATTACTTACAAGTTTACTGACACGGATAGCAGGATTTGGCGGCAACAAACCCTTCAAAGCAACGGTCCTATACATCAGCACCAAAGTCTTCAATGGCAAATGGGGCACAAGAGCACAAACCACCGAGTTAGCTCCACTTCAAAGTATTCGGGCAATTCCTATTCAAAATCGAAGACGCATCACTATTCGTTAACGAAGTTGTCGGCGGACAAAACGCCTACACAACAGAAGACGTCAACAACTTCCTGCGAGGCTTCCTAAACGAAAAGATAATCGCTGAACTCAGCCACTACGACCTCGTCACCGTCTTCACACGACTACAAGAAACCTCCGTAATTGTTAAAAACTCCGTAATGGACTACTTCAAACGCTTAGGCATCGAACTAACTGACCTACGATTCGAAGGCATCGACACTACACCTGAATACCGAGAACGACTATTCTGGCTCAAAACCGGAGGAACCCCAGCAGACACAGTTTTACGAATGGAAACGGTGAAGAGTGCAGCGGCATCGCTTGGCGCAATCAGGCGGTGGCGGTGCAGGCTTAGGCACAGGCATGGTGCTTATTCCACAAATCATGAATCAGCAAGGTCAAGTCCAAGCACAAGCACCCACAGCAGCACTAGTGATTTGTCCCAAATGCGGCGCACATGTTCCAGCCACATCAAAGTTCTGCCCCGAATGCGGAACCAACCTAACACCTCCATCAGCAGCAACAATGAAATGCCCCAAATGCGGCCACTCACATTCCAGCAGGCTCAAAGTTCTGCCCTGAATGCGGTGCAACAATATCGTAAGAAGGCACATGAATGTCTGAAAGTAGAAGACAACTGCTTACCATCGGCGTTTTCTTCATAATCCTAGTTGTCGCAATATTGCTGGTAGCTACCAAGCATCTTAGACTTGGGGACTATTTGTTCCACTTGTCCTTGGGCTCTTTGGCATCTGGATTATAGCTTTAGCAGCCATGCGAGGCAGCAAACCCACAGAAGTATGAACGCAGTTCATTCAGCACTATGGCAATGGGCGTAGGCTTAATTGTCCTTGGCGGCAGCATGGTACCTATTCGCCTATCAACTGGCTCTACTCATTGGCGCTGATACTGCTGGCAATCGGCGTCATAGCAATTGCAGCTGCACTAAGACGAAAATAGTCCCTTTGAGCCTTTTTTGGCTCTAAACATTTTTCTATACCCTTGCACAGTCATGTTGCAGAAGGCAGCATAGTTATGAGTGAAGAAACTATTGGACACGGCACATGGTACGACATGATGGCTAAGAAAGTCATCGAAAGAGAACAATCACTAAACCGAGACATGAGCAGAATCCGCACTGAAATGGGTCTTGGCGCCTCAGGTTTTCCCACACATCGGCAGCTTAGGCGATGCATCCCGCAGCTACGCAGTTACGTTAGCGCTCAAGAACCTGAATTGCAATTCTGAACTTGTTGCCTTCTGCGACGACAAAGACGGTTTACGCAAGGTTCCCGCAGGACTCTCAAAGAGACATTGGAAAAATACCTTGGGTATTCCGTTTCAAGCTATTCCTGATCCGTTTGGTTGCCACGAAAGCTACGGCAAACACATGAGTTCACTTCTGCTGGATGCCTTAGACAAATGCGGCATAGAATACAAGTATTACTCAGCCAAAGAAGTCTACGAAAAAGGCTTACTTCTAAACGAAATTCGAACAATACTTACCAACGCCAAAAAAGTCGGCGAAATCGTCAAAGAAGAAGTAGGACAAGAAACCTACACTGAGGTTTTGCCGTTTTTTGCGGTTTGCGAAAAATGCGGGCACCTCTACACGACCAGAGCCTACAAGTTTGACCCCAAAACCGACAAGGTCTCCTACAAATGTGAAGGGCTTGAAATCCGAGGCAAACTGATTGCAGGTTGCGGCCACGAAGGCGAAGTGGACATAAAAAGCGGCGAAGGCAAACTCACTTGGAAAAGCGAATTTGCCGCCCGATGGAAAGCACTTGGACATTCGGTTTGAAGCTTATGGCAAAGACATCGCCGACTCCGTGCGCATCAACGACCGCATCTGCCGCGAAGTCCTCTGCTTTGAGCCGCCTTCACACGCCAAATACGAAATGTTCCTCGACAAGGGCGGAAAGAAAATTTCCAAGTCAGCAGGCAACGTGTTCACACCGCAAGTTTGGTTCAACTATGGTTCACCGCAATCGCTGCTTTTGCTCATGCTTAAACGGTTCGTTGGTACCCGAACCTTGGATGTTTCTGATATTCCAGCTTACATGAATGAACTCGACTACCTTGGAAGACGTTTACTTTGGCAAAAAACAGGTCGGCGAAAAAGAAGCTACCAAACTCAAAGGCTTATATCTGAATACTGCTACGTTATGAAGCCGCCAGCTAAACCCAGCATTCACGTGCCCTACAACCTTATGGCGTTTCTCGTCAAGATGGCACCCAAAGAATGCCTAAACGACTACGTCACTGAGAAACTGCAAAGCTACGGTTATCTGCAGAAAGGTCAAACCTTAGATGCTAACCTGAAACAACGCATCGAATACGCTTTGAATTGGACAAGAGACTTTGAAGAAATCAAAGAAACCACAGTAGACCTGACCAGCTGAAGAGAAAAAAGCCATCACCGAACTTATCACCAAACTTGCAAACCGAAGATGACCCAGACAAAATCCAAAACGCCATCTTCAACGCTGCCAAAGACAATGGCATAAAACCAGGCGGCTTCTTCAAAACTCTGTACCAGATTTTGATGGGTGCACCGCAGGGTCCACGTTTAGGTCCATACGTGCTTGCTATGGGAAAACAAAACGTTATTGCCGCTTTAAAGAGGGTTGTAAGCAAGAGTTAGCCATTTAGTGGTTTTTGAAGCTGAAGTCTTGACTTAGTCCGCTTTCTATATGTTAATAGTAGAGCAGTAGCTGCCAATAACGTCACAACAACAATCACAACAATTATTGTCAAAAAGCCCGAATTTGTGCTTGAATTAGTTTCTTGAGCAGGTAGCCCAATTGCATAAACTTGGCCGTCATAAGAACCCACGTAGGTCACTCCATTGGCAATAGCTGGCGAAGAGTAGATAGCGCCTCGGGTTTGGTAGGTCCACTGAACAATGCCTGTGACGGCGTTCAATGCATACAGTTTGCCATCACCAGAGCCTACGTAAACCGAGTCGCTTGAAACTGCAGGTGAAGACCAAACTCCTCCACCAGTAAGGTAACTCCAGACTAAGGCTCCTGTTGTTTTATTTAACGCATCGATTTTGTTGCCAATTGAAGTTTCATTTGAAGGTGCTGACATGCTGAAGGAAAGCGAACCTGAGGAGCCGGTGAAGATTAAACCACCATAAACTGCAGGTGAAGATTGCATACATATGTCGTAGCCGGTTGTGCGATTCCATATTAAAGCTCCAGTAACTGCATTCAAAGCGTAAGTTTTGTTGTTAAAGCAACCCACGCAAATAATGTCTCCTGAGATAGCCGGGGAAGAAGTCACATAGCTACCGGTTGTATAAAGCCACACTTTATCCCCATTTGTGGCGTTAATTGCGTAGATATTGGTGTCGTTTGAACCCACGTAGACCAAGCCATTTGAGAATGCAACTGAAGACTGCACTTTGTCTTCCGATTTATAATTCCACAGAAGTTGGCCTGATTGAGCATTTAAAGCGTATATGTTGTTGTCATCTGAACCAAAAAATAGCATTCGGTCGGCAACAGCTGGAGAAGAAAATATCGCTCCTCCAGTCGTGAAATTCCAAAGTTGACTTCCAGTAGAAGCATTTAACGCGTAAATATTGTGATCAAATGAACCCACATAAACAATTCCGTCGGAAACAGCCGGAGAAGAATAAACTTCACCTCCCGTTGCAAAGATCCAAATTACATTTCCATTTGAGGAGTTTAGTGCATAAATTTTATGGTCAAACGAACCAACATACACGACTCCATCGGCGAATGCAGGAGAGGACCAAACTTGCCCTCCTGTTGTATAATTCCAGAGTGTTTTGTTTGTGGCTGGCCCAACTGAGATTGAACACCCCGTACGTTGCGTGTCATGCCGAAACATAGTCCAAGAATCCTGCGTTGTTGCTTTGGAAACCTCTTTAGAAGGTAATGGCAAACAAATAAGAAGGCAAATGAGGATAGCGAAAGCAACAATGCGCATGAAAAGTTTTTGCATTGTCTTCACAAATTAATTTATTTTTCATAAGTCTATTTATCTGTTTGTTGAACTGAGCTAATTCATTTGTAGTTAAAACGGTTTTTGAAGAAAACTTGCACCACTATTTTTAAGTTTAAGCAAAGTATTTACTATTCTGCCCTTATTTTCTGGGTACAAAAAAGATTGGGCTCGTAGTCTAGTACGGACAAGGCATCGGCCTGCGGAGCCGGGAATCCTGGGTTCAAATCCCAGCGGGCCCGCCACTACTAATTTCGAAAAATAGATCTAATCAATCAAAAAAATATTTTTGAATTAAAAAATAAAAAATTGAAAAACGTGTTTTTTTATTCTCTACTTGAGAGTATCAAGATGTAGTCTGCTGTGTCAGCGCACATGTCTGCAGCTTGCTCGATGAATTCTATGAGGTCATCAAATATTACCATGGCTCCACAGTTTATGTTTGCGCCGTACTTGACGAATAAGCTTTTTGTTTTCAGGTATTCCACGTCGATAGCATGTTCTATGTCGCCAACTTGTTTTGCTTCTTTTATTGCTTCTGTGGGGTCAGATGAGATTTTTTCTATGCTGCTTCTTAATGTTTGAGCTGTTTCGACAAGTTTTCCAGTCATGAAAACCGTTTTGTCTGATAGCTCTTGCGGGATATCCGCTCCAGATAGCATTTCAAGGCATCTTGCAGCATCTTTAGTATGGTCTGCTAACGTATCTAAACGTTTGACAAGATGCAAAAGGTCTTCGCGGTAATCAGCAACAAGCGCTGCTCCTTTGGATAACTCCATGAAAACGTCTGTTCGAAGTGAATCAACTTCTTCTTCGGTCTTGTACAGGTTTTCAATGTACTTTTGAGCTTCTTTAAAATTCTTCTCTGAAAAGCTTTTGGTTGCTTTATGCAGCCAAGTTACGGTATCAAAAGCTTTGGTTATTTGATCATGCGCAAGTTCTAATCCTCTGGTTTTGCGGCGTTGTTCAAACCAATCGTAACTTTTTCTTTCCAATGTCAAATCACTGTTTAACTATTTGATAGGTTTGAGATATAACCCTTCTTCTAAAATGGTATCAACCGCTTGCTTGAAGAGGGGTATCTTTTTTCCGAATTGTTTCCATTTTGAATAGGGCACGTCAATGAGGCGTCAATCGCTAAAAGCCAATCTAAAAGATCTGCGTTTTTAACTTCCGTTTTTCTTTTTTCTATGTTGTTTCCCTTCATAAGCTCCCCTCATTAAATCCATAAAATATTTCCACGCTTTAAACGTGATTGAAATACCATGGCTGTTCGATTTTTGCAGTTTGTTTTTTGTTTTTCTTTTTTTGCATGGCGATCTTGAATAAAGAAAGCTTTTTCGTGACTTATTTAAGCTATCCAAATAGTATATAGGTAATTATTTAGTCTATATATTTTATTTTAATTTTTTCCAAAACCACTTTAGCTAAATGCACTTTATCGTCTAAACTCTTCATGATTGTGTTTGTTACTTTTACTTTGATTCCAAGCTCTTTCTATGCGACTATTCTCGCTAACATCCTTATTATCAATGACAAAAGTATCAAGGAAATCCGCGTAAAATTTTGCAACACCAAAAGCTGAAACTTCAAAACCTAAACAACGCAACATTTTATCTGCAGGACCCTTAATTGGTAAGCCTGCAACAATAGGACTGACCCCAACGACTCTTGCGCTTGTCTTTCTCAGCGCATCTCTTACTCCATCAACTGATAAAATGGTGCCTATGCTAACTATTGGATTGCTAGGGCAAATAATCAACTATATCCGCATCCAAAATTGTTTCTAAAACTCTGGCGAAGGCTTTGCATGACTCAGCGCCGACAAATTCGACGCCCAAAACGTTCATCTTTTGATCTTCTTTTAACAAAATATTCTTCAAAATGAATTGACCCTTCACTGATTTTTATCCTCGTTTCAAACTTGTCATTGGTCATGGGTAAAAGTTTGACTTTAAGCCCTAAACGCATGGCAAATTTCATCTGTTATCTGAGAGAGTGTAAAACCTTTTTTCAAGCAGGTCAGTTCGGAAAATATGAGTTGCAAGATCCTTATCGCCCAAGGCAAACCATGTGTCTAAGCCGAGTTTTTTCAGCATTTCGAGGCATTGAAAAGTGTCTCCTTTAATTCCCCATCCCTTTTCCTCATCAACAATGCCTGCTAAAGTGTAAGTCACAATATCAATATCTGGCGAAATATGCAAGCCAAACATTTCAATGTCATCGCCAGTATTAGCAATAACTGACACATCATCTTCTTTAGCAAGTCTTCAATAAGCCTGTAAGAAATCTTGCTGCGCCAACTCCACCTGCTAAAGCTGTAATCATTCAGTACATCTCAATTTTTAGAGTGAATGTTTGTGTTTTTCTGAAACCCAGTATTGAGAAGTTGATCCTTTCTCGTTAACTATTTGTTCTTTTTTGAAAACTGGTGCTTCACTTTTGTATCTCTCTACCGCTTCTCTTAAAACTGGAAAAACATCTGTTCGATGGGAACCAGCAACTGCAACATAAACTAAGTCATCTCCAACATTAAATTCGCCTAGCAAATGGTGAATTTGAACATTAACTATTCCAGGTTTCTGCGATTAAATCATCACAGATTTTGCTGAGAACTTGATTGGCTTTTTCTTCGTATGCTTCAAGTTCTAGTTTTTCAACTTTTTCTCCCATCCAAAGTTTCTCCTCGAACCACCCCGATAAAAAGTCCTATTGCACCTGCTTTATGGTAGTTTGGGGATCTTCTTTATGTTGTCAATTGCATTTTGGACGGTGAAGGTTCCTTTTTCATGAACTCCCGCTTTTGCAGACAAGTAATTACTTCCTAGCTAACTTCAAGAATTTAGTCTAAACGTCTCGTGTTAAAGTATTTTGCTCAAAAAGAGATATTAAAATAAAAAATGTGGTTATGCTTCGACTGGAGCTTCTGGCGCTTGTACCGCTTCTGGGCTTCTTTCACTGGCAGTGATTTGTGGTGCGGCTAGTAGTTTGGATTTTCTTATGCCAACGTGTCTTAGTGGTGCAACTTCTTTCGCTTGGTTGTAGATGTCTGAAGCGATTTTTCCAAGAACCATTTCTTGAACGAATTGGTCAAGTGATAATGCAGTGGCTTTTTCTGTATTGTTTTGTCCATCAATTTGCGAATGATTTTTTCCTGTGAGGTCTTTATTCTGGAAAGTGTCAGTGCTGAAACTGCAATTCTGAGTTTGTAGCCGTCTTTTGTGGTTAGGTTGATTAATGAATCAACTTTTGTTGTTCTTCTTCTAACCAAGCTTCTAAGATAATCTCGTGAGTATTCATGACCTTTAAAGAGGGTCTTAGCGGTTTTTCCGTCAATCTCGTTAACTTGGAAGAACATTTTCAAGTAATGATGTGAAAAGTCACCTGTTATGTCATATAGGGTTGCTTCGACAACTCTGCCGATTAGTTGTTCTGGCTTCTTGTGCAGGTATGGAACCTAACTCAATGTTACCAAAGAAGGACGGTGCAACAACCATATACCATCATTTTCCACGC
Source organism: Candidatus Bathyarchaeota archaeon (assembly GCA_963798135.1). Classification (GTDB taxonomy): domain Archaea; phylum Thermoproteota; class Bathyarchaeia; order Bathyarchaeales; family Bathycorpusculaceae; genus Bathycorpusculum. The sequence goes on from CAWCSI010000002.1 coordinate 716,033, forward strand.
CATTTATCTCGTACGTGTTTTGTTTTTGAAGACAAATTTATTTCTCCAAACGTGCCTCAACATTCTCATAGAAATATTAAAAGGTTTAGCGTTTTCTGTCAATTTTCTCTCTGTTACCCATGTATTTTCTTAACGCATCAGGTATATTTATTGTGCCATCTTCTTGCTGATTATTTTCTAGTAAAGCAACGATTGTTCTGCCGGTAGCAACAGCTGTCGAATTCAATGTGTGAACAAAGCCTTTTGGGGCTGCACCTTCTTTTTCTCTGTATCGAATACCTAAACGTCTTCCTTGGTAGTCGGTGCAGTTGCTGCATGAAACCACTTCGCGGTAACCATTCTGTGCAGGCATCCAAGCTTCAATATCATATTTTTTGGCTGCAACAGTTCCAATGTCACCTGTGCAAACATTAACAACTCGATAGGGCAATTCAAGTTTTTGCAAGGAATTCTTCAGCATTCTGCAGAAGTTCCTCATGCAGTTTGGCTGAATCTTCGGGTTTGCAAAAGATGAATTGTTCGATTTTGTTGAATTGGTGGGTGCGAAATATTCCTCTGTGTGTCTTTGCCATGCGCTCCTGCTTCTTTTCTGAAAGCATGTGCTTATTCCTGCAAGTTTTACTGGCATGTCTTGTTCTTTTAACATTTCATTCATGTACATTGCAGCCATGGGATGCTCAGAAGTGGCAATTAGGTAGAGGTCTTCGTTTTCTACTTTGTAGAGAACATCAGCAAAGTCACCCAGTGCCGTTACACCTTCGTATGCTTCACGTTTCATCAAATAAGGCGGAATAATTGGGGTGTAGCCTTTTTGTGTTAGTTCTTCGATGGCAAAACACATCAAAGCCATGTCTAACTGAGCAACTTGATTTTTTAGATAGAAGAACCTTGCACCAGAAACTTTTCCTGCTCTTTCCATGTCAATTTGGTCCAACTCCAATGCCAAGTCAATGTGGTTTTTTATTGGAAAATCGAATGTCGGAATTGTTCCCCAAGTTTTTACTTGAACGTTGTCGTTTGAGTCTTTTCCAAGCGGAACCGTATCATCTAACAGATTTGGAAGTTGCATAAGGTAATCATGAGTTTTCTGTTCATGCTTGGCTTACCAGTTTTTCATGTTCTTTTATTTTTACATCAATATCCTGTGCTTTTGTGACTTCGTCTATCGGCTTCTTTGCCTGCTTTTTTCAGTTTAGCAATTTCTATGGTTACTTGTTTTCGCTCGTGGCGTAGCTCGTTTAGTTTGGTTAGGTTTAATCGCCATTCTTTGTCAACAGCTATTAAATCTTCAAGCATTTGGAGGCATTCTGGGTTGCCACGTTTTGCCAAATTAGCTTTTCACAAGTTCAGGGTTTTCTCGGATAAGCTTGATATCTAACATTGTTCTCACACGGAATAATTCTCTAACTAACAAAAACAGCTATTTAACTTTACGATTCAAAAAGCCGATGCACCGTAATCTTAAGACCAATGCGAGAGATTGATTAGGTACATAGCGGTAAAAAAACGAATTTCTAATTTCGAATTAAGTTGTCTAAGAAATAAGAAGAAAGTTTGGAATCGGATTGCTCTTTTTAATCTGTCCAGTTTACTTTTTGGTTAGTGTTATCTCCATTGTGGAAACCATTCTGGACTTGCTCTCTCCCTCACGAGGTGGCATCTCGGCTGTTCCGATAGCAATCTTGCTAACTTTGAGGTCTTTAATGAACCGGTTTCTTGCGATCTCAGCTACGTCAACTGCGGTTGTTATGGCTTGTCCTCGTGCTTTCAATGTAATTTCTTTTAGGTTTCCTGCTGAGAGGCTTGTTATGATTGCCAGAACATAATTCATTGGAGGTTTGTTTCCGACGAAGATAACATCTGCATTTTCAGTCATTTTTTTTACTCCTTGTTGTTTGCTTGTGTAACGTTGCTGTTACTGGCTTTGTTGCGCGTCAGTAACGTGACGTTGATCCAAAATAATACATATTCTTCCTTATAAGTTCATTGAAAAACCACTCTTAACCGAGAAACGTTCAACAAATTAACTAGAAAGGCTTTTCTACAGCCAACCAATAATGAGCTTTAACACCTAAACAAGTTGAGAACTAACTTGCTTACTAAACTGAAGAAACAAATCCAGCAAATGCTTACTTCACAAGCAACAGCTGCACACAAAGTAGGTTTAACTCCCAACAGAGTAAGCATCATAGGATTTATTCTTGCTTTAGCTTCAGCAGGCGCGTATGCGTTGGCTCCAAGTCACCTCTGGCTTCTTCTTTTAGCAACCGTTTTTCTTTTAGCTTCAGGATTCTGTGATACCCTAGACGGCATTATAGCTAGAACTTTTCAACAGACAACAGTGTTTGGAGGTTTTTTTGATTCAGTTCTTGACAGATACGCGGATGCAGCAGTTTACGCAGCAATAATAATTGCAGGTTTATCTAATCCAGTTTGGGGCGTAACATTGGGGTTCAATTTGGGGCTTAACCGCTTTGGCTGGTTCTGTGTTGGTGAGTTATACTCGCGCAAGAGCTGAAGCAATTGGAATTAAAATGGAGTCAGTGGGCTTGGCTGAACGAGCAGAACGTATGCTTATTTTAGCTGCGGTCAGTATAGTGGCATTTTTCTGGTTACCCGCTCTAGGATATGGCATATTCTTGTTAGCGGTTCTTTCAAACTTTACCGTTGTACAAAGAGCGTTTTACGTTTACAAAAAATTAAAGAAAAAAACTGTAGTTATTTAGTATCGTCTTTTGGCTTTTGAGTGGCGTTCAGCTTCGGCTCTAACGTTAACTATACCGCGGTGAACAGCGCAAGATATGCAATAATATTTTGTGTCCACCCAAGAGGCTAGGTATGTGCCTTTTTGTCTGAGTTCTTTAGCTAACTGAGGCTCAACAAACGAAACACGACGAGTGTTCCTCTTTGCCTTATCTCGTGGTACTTGTGCTCCACAATTAGCGCATTGAACAAGGCTGCCGCTTCCTTTACTTCCTTTGGCTCTTCCTCGGCTTTTTCGCTTAGATGGCAATTACTTTTAACCTCTTAATCTCTCTACTTTTCCAATTATGCATTAAACTATCTTATATATCTGCTCTTAAGTTTAACAGAGAAGCAATATTGGCTTTCGCATCTATTTGCGGAATAATTTTTCCATTTGAAGATGTCATCAAAGTTGTAACTCCTGGACCGTGACCTGCCGTAACGCAATTTGTATGAATCACTACTCCCAGCGAAATTGCTCCCTGACGGTAAATCCTGCCCAAACGAGTGGTCTGCATCAATAATAGCTACTAAATCGCCAAGCCTTAAACTTTCAAGCTCATATTGTTCAACCATTTTTTCATCAAACAATTGAATATCATAATCTCCCGAATTAACTTGGTTAGCTCCTAAACCTGAACCCATGATTGCAGCTGGAACAATATGAGTAACTGATACCTCAAGCTTGTCATCTTTCGGCTGCGGATTCCATGCATTAAGCAATGTGGGATCCATGTTCAAAACTTTAATTTCTGGAAAATCCAAAAGTTTTAATCCAACGCCAAAAGCTTTTACTAAAATTCTATCTCCAAGAGCAAGTTTCTCCAAAATCTCAAGTGGAAAATCAACTAACACATGCTCGATTCCGCCATGTTTACCTGTGACTGATCCTTCAGCGCCCTTCGCGTCACCAGTGACAACAGTTGCTTTGTTCCCAACGCATGATAGCACGTTGAACGCAGTATTAGCAGCTTGTCCTGAGCGAGAATCGTTTTCTTTGTTTTCTACGCTTACGCCTGGCTCAACATGGTCGGCTTCCCAACCACATGCTAAGTCACCGATTCTAAGATTGTAGGTTATGCCGCCTACTCCAGGCAACACTATCGGTTTTCCTGTTGCTGAAATATTATAGACTGATCTGATTGTTGGACTAGCTATTTCTCCCATTACTGACATTTTTATGAGTTTATCAGCGTTTGTTCGCAGCATAACTTTTCCTCATCAACCATTGTGTCCTACCGTGAGGGAGCTAATAAAACTTCACAAGCACAATTTTATAGTTAAGTAAATCTTAAATTATGCGGCTCTTTATTGTTGAAGTGAAGCTTAGCTTATCTGAATTGTGTCGGAAGTGAAATTTGGCAATGTCTGAAATTGGGTTAAGAACAAAAATGCTTGTTAAAGATGTCATGAGTAGTCCTGTTGTAACTATGGATGAGAACGAGGATTCAAACAAAGCCGCAATTGCGATGGATCGTGAGGATTTAGGGGCAGTAATAGTTACAAATCAAGCAGGCAAATCAATCGGCATCATCACAGAACGAGACTTAGTCATTAGGGTTTTGGCCAAAAACCTCAAACCAGACACAATTAAAGCTAAGGAAATCATGACCACACCTTTGGTGACAATTGAACCTGACGCAACAATCACTGAAGCCGCAAGAAGAATGAACAGACTAGATATAAGGCGTCTGGGGGTAATTTACAAAGGTAATCTTGTCGGAATAATCTCAAGTAAAGACGTGTTGGGCGTAATGCCTGAACTAATCGAGACAATTCTAGAAAGATCACGTATTGAAGGCGATGCCAGAACTGAAGAAAACGAAGAAGTTCCACTATCTGGATACTGTGACCGATGCAACGCATATTCTGAGAACCTGAAAGAGCGAAATGGGCAAAACATTTGTGATGAATGCAGAATAGAAGAACAAGAGAAATGACATTTTTCTTATTCATAGCGCAAATCTTGCTCCAAAAATAAACTTTAATTAGTAAACCACCCGCTATTCACTATGATCGTGAACTGATTGATTGTTGATTCCGTTCTCATAAACGCAAAAGCTTACATCAACGGGCAAATCGTCGATTGCAGCTTAGCCATTGAAGAAGGCAAAATCTTCAAAATCGGTAAAGAAACCCAAATGCCAAGTGCCGACGAAAAAATTAATCTAAATAATTTTTTAGTCTTACCTGGCTTGATAGACGAGCACGTTCACCTTCGAGATGAAGGAAAAGCATACAAAGAAGACTTCCAGTCAGGAACTGCTGCCGCTGCCGCAGGAGGCTTTACTACAGTTTTGGATATGCCAAACAACGAGCCGGTAACTATGTCTGCGGAAACATTAAGAAACCGAATGTGGGCTGCATCAAGAAAAGTTCTGGTTAATGTGGGGTTCTACTCTGAATTTCCAAAAAAACTATCAGAAATTAAAGATATAGTCTGCGAAGGGGCAATCGGTTTTAAACTTTTCATGGGATGCCAAATCGGCGGATTAAATATTGATGATGACGAAGATTTACAAAAAGGGTTCAAAGAAGTTGCTAAGTTGGACTTGCCAGTGGCGGTACACGCGGAAGACAAAGCTTTGTTAACCGCAAATGAAGAGAAATTTATACAATCAAAAAAAACCAACACTCCAGCTTTCCAATTAGCACATTCAGAAGCTGTTGAACTCAAAGCTATCGAACGCTTACTAAAAATAAGCGCATCCACTGACGTGTGGTTGCATTTTTGTCATGTTTCCACTGAAATGGGCTTAAACGCTATTTCGGAAGCTAAAAAATCAAAAAGAAAAGTAACTTGCGAAGTTACCCCCAATCATCTATTACTGTCAAATGATGATTTGGCTCGCCAAGGGCAAATGCTGATTATGGCTCCTCCGCTTAGAAGTAAAAGCAATGTTGAAGCTCTATGGAGAGGCTTAGAAACGGGTATAATTGATTCTTTAGGTTCGGATCATGCGCCCCATATCTTAAGTGAAAAGTCTGCCAGTAGTGTTTGGGCCGTTAAAGTAGGTGTTCCTGGGTTAGAAACTACTTTGCCGCTTATGTTGACGTTTGTGAAGAAAAATCAATTATCGCTATTTCAAGTGGTCAAGCTTTTAGCTGAAATGCCTGCTGAGATTTACGGTTTGAAGGATCTTGGCTGTTTGGAGATGGGAAAGAATGCTGATTTAACAGTAGTTGATTTTAACGAAAAATATAAAATTGATGCTTCAAAATTTAAGTCAAAAGCCAAGTATTCGCCTTATAATGGTTGGGAAGTTGTAGGTAAACCCGTAAAGACATTTGTTAATGGGTTGTTGGTTTTTGATGAAGGCGAAATTGTTGCTAAGGCAGGCAGCGGCTCAATTGTTCGGAGAAATAACGATGAAGTTCTTAGCGGATAGTATGCTGGGGAAACTTGCCCGTTGGCTACGCATGTTAGGAGAAGATGTACTGTACTCAACTGAGTTGAATGATTCTGAGCTTCTTGAATTAGCAAAAAAAGAAAACCGGGTTTTGTTAACAAAAGATTTAGCGCTCTACCAACGAGCAAACGCTAAAGGCTTAGATGCCTATTATATCGAGGGTTTGACTGAGCCTGATCAACTTGCCGAACTTGCCAACCGATATAACTTAGCGTTAAACATTGATATGGACAAATCCCATTGCCCCTTATGTAATACTGTACTCAAAGCAACTCCAAAAGAACAATTGACAAGGGAATTAGAGAAAAACACATTAATTTATTATAATCAGTTTTGGAAGTGCGCCTATTGTGGCCAAGTTTATTGGCGAGGGGCACATTGGAAACAGATAACAAACACATTAGACAAAGCACAAAATAAACTGATGAAATTGAAAGAAAAAAAGCGTTTATGCTAGCCATTTCAATGGAATATCTTGAAATGTTCCATCAGGCAAAGTTCTTCTGATAGTTATCGGAAGAATTCCCGCCTCAAGTTCACATAAAGCAATATCAATAGGGTTTGTATTTTCAGCTGCATCCACCAAAATTGGTGCTCCCATCGAGATTTGAAGTGCTCTAGCTCCAACTATTCTTGCTTTCTCGAATCGAGTAATTTTTGGTGGTCCAACAATTATTTTTTGTTCTGACGTACTTTATTACTCTCCCATGCCTGGATATCCGCCCATGCCACCCATTCCTCCCATGCCGCCTCCCATTCCTCCTGGGGGCATCGGTGGTGCCTTCATTTTGGTAGCTGAGATTATGTCGTCGATTTTGAGGATCATGGATGCTGCTTCGTTTGCGGATTTGATTATTTGTTTTTTGACTGAAAGGGGTTCAAAGATGTTTACTTTTGACATATCTTGAACTTTTCCTGTGAGGACTTCGATGCCTGCCCATGTTTCTCCTTTTTCATGCCTTGTCCGTAAGTCTACAAGTATATCAACTGGGTCTACACCTGCATTCTCAGCAAGTGTAACAGTTATGATCTCTAGGGCATCTGCAAACACTCTGACTGCAAGTTGTTCTCTTCCCTGCATTGTCTCAGCATATTTTCTTAGAACACTTGCCATTTCAAGTTCTGGAGCACTTCCACCGGCAACAATTTTTGGCTCTTGAATAAGGTCTCTGATAACGCAGAGTGCATCATGAATTGAACGTTCTGCCTCTGCAGCCATGCGTTGAGTTCCAGCTCTAATTAAAATCGTTACCGCTTTGGGGTTCTTGCAGCCTTCAACAAAAGTCATCTTATCGTCGCCGATTCTTCGTTCTTCGACTAAAGCTGCATATCCAAGGTCGGCTGCTGAAATTGTGTCAACGCTGCTTACGATTTTTCCACCAGTGGCTTTTGCAAGCTTTTCCATGTCTGATTTTTTGGCTCTTCTGATGGCAATTATTCCTTTTTTAGAAAGAAAATGTTGAGCTAAATCATCTATGCCTTTTTGGCACACAACCACGTTGGCGCCTGAAGCCACAATTTTGTCGGTCATTTCTTTGAGCATTGCTTCTTCTTGATTGAGGAATGCTTCAATTTGGTCAGGGCTTTCAATACTTATTTTAGCATCTAATTCAGTTTTCTCATTTTCTAGTGAAGCATCGAGTAACGCAATTTTTGCTTTTTCTACCCGTTTGGGCATTCCCGAGTGAACAATTTCTTTATCCAGAACGATGCCGTTTATCAGGCTGGTATCTTTGAGAGATTCGCCTGTTTTCTTTTCAACTTTAACGTCATCAATATCGACTTTATAGCCGTCTCCTTGTTTTTCAGCAACAGTCATCATTGCCTTAACCGCTAAATCAGCTAAGTAATCTTTGTATTCTGCTACAATTTTGCTTCCCATTGATGTTGTTGCAGCTTTTTTCAAGTAATCGTGAGATTTGAGGTCAACGGGGATGGCTATTTTCTCAAGAGTTTCTAAAGCTTTTTCAGCTGCCTTCCGGTAACCATCAATAATTATTGTAGGGTGAATGTTTTTTTCTATTAGTTCTTCTGCTTTGCTTAAAAGTTCGCCTGCAATGATAACTGCAGATGTTGTTCCATCACCGGCTTCATTATCTTGGGTTTTAGCAACTTCAACCATCATTTTTGCTGCCGGATGCTGAACATCCATCTCATCTAAGATAGTTCTGCCATCGCTTGTTATTGTGACATCTCCGAAGCTGTCAACTAGCATTTTGTCCATGCCTTTTGGTCCTAAAGAGCTTCGAACGCTTTCAGCCACAACTTTAGCGGCAGTAATGTTTCCGTGTTGAGCTTCTCTTCCACGGGACCTCTTCGAACCTTCTTTCAAAACAAGAATAGGTACACCGCCCGCTTGTGTTGGGAATGATGACAAATCAAATAATCTCCTTTAATAGCGAACAACAAAATGTTACTACCCATATAAGTTTTTCTAGGCAAGGCTTGATTTAATAAAGCCTATGCAAGCGGTTTTTGCATCATTTAGCCAGCTTTTATGGGGTTAGCCGTTTCATTTTTGCCATCGCTTAATAAACTGACACTTTAGCTATTCCAGGAATCTTTAGTAACTCGGGGATTAATTCACCTGGGATTTTTTTCTCAATTATTAGGGTAAGTTTGGGTTCCGGTGAAAGCTCCGGGTCATCAACGATTGCTTGTCTGATACTTAATCCCGCCCTGTTGAGAATCATTGCTGCGCTGGACAGGATTCCTGGAGATTTTGCATTAACAGGAGTAATTTCGAGTACGCCGAGGTTGAGGTGTTTGGCGATTTCTTTTAGTGAGTGACCGGCTGGACGTATTTCCTCAAAAATCAATTTTAGATCTGGGTTGGCTTTTATGCTATTTAATGTCTCGTTTACAGTTCGCCTGTCGACGCCTGCAACTCTAGCGATGCGTACAGGTGGAATTTCAATTTGATTTAGGCATATTTTGTTATTTTGAACGCTTAATCCATTTTCTATTAGGACTCGAGCAACTTTGAGCCGTTCGGGGTATTCTTCTAGTTGAGTTTTTATTTGGTTCCACATTTTGATTTTCTTATGCATGTTTTTGTCCGTTTGGGTATAAATGTGTTGTTGAGCTTTTGCATTTTTGCATGGTTTAAATGACCAAAAGTGTACACAAAAGCCTTAAATAAAACTTTAAGGTACGCTTTATAACTCTAAGAAAGAAGGCGAAAAAATGCCCGACAGAAAAATCTTACTGAAAGAAAACGACATACCAAAACAATGGTACAACATAGTACCCGACCTACCCCACCCGCTCCCACCTTTCATAGATGCGGCGACAGGACAACCAGGCGTAGGTATAGTTCCTAGAATATTCCCCAAAGAAATCATCGGCCAAGAAATAAGCCAAGAACGATGGATAAATATCCCCGACGAAGTTCGAGAAGTTTACCGAATCTGGAGACCAACCCCGCTCTTTCGCGCCCTTGGATTGGAAAAAGCACTAAAAACGCCCGCAAAAATCTATTACAAATATGAGGGCACAAGCCCGGCAGGAAGCCACAAGCCCAACACCGCGGTGCCCCAAGCCTTTTACAACATGAAAGAAGGCACCACCCGATTATCCACAGAAACAGGCGCCGGACAGTGGGGTTCCGCTTTGGCGTTCGCAGCCAGCGTATTCGACCTCAAAGCCACCATCTACATGGTTCGAGCAAGTTACGACCAAAAACCATATCGCAAAATGATGATGAATGCTTTTGGCGCAGAATGTATCGCAAGCCCAAGTAACAAAACTGAAGCAGGAAGAAAAATCCTTGCTGAAGACCCAGAAAACAAAGGTAGCCTTGGCATAGCTATCAGCGAAGCTGTTGAAGATGCACTTGTAAACGAGAAAGAAACTAACTACGCAATCGGAAGCGTTTTCAATCATGTTTGCCTACACCAGACAGTTGAAGGTTTAGAAGCTAAGAAACAGCTTGAAATGGTGGATGATTACCCGGATGTTGTTTACGGTTGCATCGGCGGAGGCAGCAGCTACTCTGGCATAATGTGGCCATTTTATTATGACCAAGTATCCAAAAAAGCGCCCAAAGAAACAAAGTTTGTTGCCACCGAAGCTACCGCATGCCCTAAAGTCACGAAGGGACAATACCAATATGACCATGGTGACACAGCTAAAATCACACCGCTCGTTCCCATGCACACCTTAGGACATGACTTCATTCCAGCTCCAATCCATGCAGGAGGACTTCGTTACCACGGTATCTCCCCAATCATAAGCGTGCTAACGCAAGAAAAAAAGATGACAACCGAAGCCTTTAACCAACTTGAAGTCTTCGACGCTGCAAAGCTATTTATCCAATCCGAAGGCATTATCCCCGCGCCCGAACCATCCCATGCAATCAAAGGTGCCATCGACGAAGCACTCAGATGCAAAAAGACAGGCGAAGCAAAAACAATCCTCTTCGTGCTTTGCGGTCACGGCTTCTTTGACATGGCAGCATACGACGAATACTTTAGCGGCAAACTTCAACCATACGAGTATCCAACCCAGAAAGTTGCTGAGTCAATGGATAAACTGCACAAGCTGTACCCATGGCTAAACGAGGTTAACAAAAAATACATTGGCTGCGAAACATACTAAACCTCAACCCTTTTCATTATTGTTTATTTTCCAATGACTCTCATAATTTTTGGGGGTAACGGTATCCCATCGGTTTTTTGTAATTTCTGAAAATGGAAATTAGTTATCTTTAATCGTCTTCATTATCATCAAACCCGAAATCATAGCTGATTGGTCGTTTTGGAAGAAGAAGAAGAAGTGCGTTCCACCAAGCTTCTTCTTCTTTCAATTCACTGTTAGAAGAAGTAGGAACGGGTGTTGCTGCTATCCTTCCTTCTTCTTCTTTCAAAGAAGACATCACCCACGTGGCGGTGCATGAATTGTCTTGAATATTTATACCTGAAAAAGGCGTTTTAATACGTAGAATAATGCAGACTTGTTGGTCTAAGGTACATTTTCTTTTTATCTTAGTTTTTTCATAACCATTTAGGTTTCTCATTTGACAGGAAAGCCTCAATCTTTGCAAACCAAAAAAATAGGGTTCATTGTCAATCCAGTGGCTGGAATGGGGGGTGCTGTCGGATTAAAGGGGACTGATGGCAAAATAATACTAGAAAAAGCAGTTTCTCTTGGAGCTAAACCCATAGCGCCACAGCGGGCAGAAATTTTTCTTGCTGAAATGTTTCCGGTCAAAAACAGCATAAAACTCTTTGTCGGCGCTGGCAGTATGGGTGAGAATGAAGCCAGAAAATGCGGCTTCACTTTTGAAGTTAAAGGAGAAAGTAAAAGTGAATACACCTCCGACGACACCCAAAATGTCGCAAAAACAATTGTGGAGTCAGGCGTTGATTTGCTTGTTTTTTGTGGCGGCGATGGGACAACCCGAGACTTACTAAGAGCTGTTGGCTTGAAAGTTCCTGTGCTTGGTGTTCCAACAGGCGTCAAAATGCATAGCGCTATATTTGCAGTCACTCCTCAAGCTGCCGCAAGAGTTGCTAAAAATTTTCTATGGATTGGATTGCCACTTCGGGAAGCAGAGGTAATGGATGTTGATGAGCAAGCTTTCCGAGAAGGACGTCTATCCGCTGAACTTTACGGGTACCTATTAAGCCCTTTTGAGCCACATTTAATTCAGGGCAATAAACTTGAAAGCCCTATGACTGAGAACGAAGTACGTAACCAAGCAGCAGTAGCCATTTATGTTATTGAACAAATGACTCCCAAAACCATTTATGCTATTGGTCCTGGCACAACCACACGAACTATCAGTGACCTTTTAGATCAGAAAAAAACGCTCCTTGGTGTAGACATCTTTTTAGACAAAAAAATAATACAAAACGATGTGAACGAGAAACAAATACTGGAAGTTACAAAGGGCAATGCAGCAAAAATAATTGTGACGCCGATCGGAGGTCAAGGTTTCATTTTTGGGAGAGGAAATCAACAGATAAGTAGCAAAGTCATCCGACAAATAGGATTAGACAACATTTTTGTTGTTGCCACTAAAAGCAAATTGGATAGGCTAAAGAGCTTAAGGGTTGATACTGGAGATTTGGAGCTGGACAAAGAGTTTAGAGACCGCGGAGTTGAAGTCATTGTTGATTATAAAGTCACTCAAAAAATGGTTATTGAGTGATACTTTTTTATGGTACACTAAGAGCGCCTCTGGATTTTAAGTAAATTAAAATATTGCGCAATCAGTATCTAACCGAAGAGGCAAAAAAATGAAAAGAAGTGTATGGAGGCTTTGATAGCTCGTGGTTTTATTGGCGGAGCCGTTTTGTTTCATGCATTTAGGTATCATAGTTTTCGTGAATGGCAACATTTGAATACGTCTGATGAGTCGTTAGGGTGGTACTTTTCGCCCCACTACCATGCTGTCGGATTTTTTAAGGAGTCTTATAGTCAGTGTCGGAATTGTCCGTTTTTTACTTCGTGGAAGACTAATCATGGTTGTTCTAAGGCTGAGTTTTGTAATGGTTTTGAGCAGTTAACGAGGCGTGTTAATGCTGGATTTACTGGTGATGACGGTGTAGCTGTTGCTGGTGATAACTGTATCGTCAAGGTTGAGGGTGCTCGTAAGACTATTGTCGGAACAATTTACTACCAATTAAACCATTCGTCTTTGCGTGTTGGGCATGATAGGTTTAGTCCTTTAACGTGGGTTGGCTGTTGTAGTCATAAGAATTTGGATTTTGAGGCTGTTCCTGAGAAGCATACGTGTCCGATTTGTGGTGCTGAGTTGTCTCGAATTCGTTATGTTGGTGTTGCTCCATGTGATATTTGTAAGAATGAGTCTGACCCTAATTTTCATAGGCATTTGTTTGTAGATTTGTATGATGAGAATGGTTGTGCGAATTTTGCGTATTCGGATAGTGGTGGAGGAGATACGGGTTAATTTCCCCTTTTTTTGTTAGGTGATTTTTTTTGATTAAGCCTTTTAGATTTGTTATTTCCTCTGTTAAGGTTGTTCCTGCTCATTTTAGCAAGAAGTTGAATCATTGGGTTGCTAAGTGTAAGGTTGTTGTTAGGCGTGTTTTTTATGGTGTTTATTTGTTGGATGATTTGGTTGTTTGGTATTCGGAAGGGTTAGGGATGGACTTTTATCGTTTTTATTTGATTTCTGAGCGAGGTTATAAGTTGCCGTTGTTTTTGATTATTTATAAGATTAGTGATGAGGTTCAAGCGTTGCGTAATGGTTTAAGTGAGGAGGATGAGGTGGTTGAATTTTAATGCGAAGGGTTATCCTGTGGTTGAGTCGTATATGGATTTTACAACTCCTTTTAAGTGTCCTTTGTATGGTGCTGTGCTTCGGTATGTGAATTGTGTTGGTTTGTTGTGTCGTTTGTATATGGTTTATTGTCCCTTTTAGTGTTTAACTTCTAATGGTTGTTGTTAGGGTGAAGTTTTCTTTTTTGAGTTAGGTTGTTTTTTGTAATAATCTGGGTTGTTTTTTCTGAATCGTTGTGATTTGAGTTTGTTTATTTCCTTCTGATGTTCTTTCTTTTTGATAGGGTCTTTTATTATTGTGTAGTGTCCTTTTTGTTTTGTTTTCACTGGTTTATATTTTCTGTTTAGAAATGGGTACTTAATTCGGTGTCTTTGCTCGCCTTTGCGATGGATTTCTTTCCATTTTTCAGGATTATCTTTTTTCCAATTTTTGAAGTTTGATTGTTGTATTAGCTTGACTTTTTCTGGATTTTTTAATTTATATTTTTTTACTGATTGGTCGCTTAATTCTCGTTTTATTTTATAGTTTAGTTCTGGATTTGAGTTGTATTGTTTTCGTTTTGGCATTAATCTAAGTTTATATCGTCTGTCTCTAACCACTTCTCTTGATACGCTTAGAATTTCTGTATCCCCATCAACTTGCCAAAAATCGGAGAAGAAGAAGTTGAAGCCGTAGTTAAGGTTCTGAGAAGCGGTATGTTAACAAGTGGACTTGGCGCTGGTCCAATGGTTACTGAATTAGAAAAAAAATTCGCAAACTTCGCAGGTGTCAACCACGCAGTTGCAGTTAACACTGGCACTGCAGCATTACACTCAGCTGTTATGGCTTGTGGAGTAAAGCAGGGTGACGAAGTTATTTTGCCCAGCTTCACTTTTGTAGCCACTGCCGAAGCCATCGTTTTAGCAGGCGGGAAACCAATTTTCGCCGATATTGACGCTAAAACTTACAATTTGTCACCAGATGCGGTAGAAAAATCAATAACGAAAAACACGAAAGCTATACTGCCAGTTGACCTATATGGTTTTTCGGCTGATATGAAACCCATGCGTGAAATTGCCCAGAACCATGAGTTGGCTTTAATCGAGGATGCAGCTCAAGCCCATGGAACAACGTATGCAGATAAATCTGCAGGCGCTTTTGCCGATGCAGCTTGCTGGAGCCTTTATGCGAGCAAAAACATCACAACTGGCGAAGGCGGCGTTGTAACAACAAATAATGATCAAATTGATGAGACGTTGCGGATGATTAGGACTCACGGAGAAAAAGCAAAGTATTCATCGTTGATGCTTGGAACTAATTATCGCATGTCAGAGATGCAAGCTGCAATTGGTAACGTTCAGATGGAAAAGTTACCCTCTTTTCTCTCTAAACGCCGTCAGAATGCTCAACAGCTAACCAACATTCTAAAAGAAAATAACAAGCTTGTTTTGCCATACGAATCAAGAGATCAGCAACACAGCTGGTACCTATACACGGCACGCCTAAAAGACGGCACAGAAACCCAACGCAACAACCTAATGGAGCAATTAAAGAAAAAAGGAATCGGCTCTGAAGCTTATTACGTTAACCCTGTGCATCAAATGCCGTTTTATCGAGAGAATTTTAAAAGCGCTAAACTTCCAGAAACAGAAAAAGCATCGAAGCAGGTTTTCTCTTTGCCGATTCATCCAGGGGTTACTGCTGAACAGATTGATTTCATAGGAAAAACTGTTCTAAGCCTCTTATAACCAACCTAACGGTGAGTTATGATTTGCTATAGCCGTTGATGGTTACTGTAAGAGTTAAATGGAACTTCGACCATTGAATAGCCTACCAATATTTATGGGGTTTTCATTTAAGGAGCATGAAATTGTGAGTGATGAAATAGAGGTTCAAGAAGATGTTCCCAAAGCAGATGTTTCCCACATAAAAGTCAAATTCTTAATTGAAGGTTTAGGCGAAGCTGAAGGTGAATTAGTCAGATTTCTGGCACCAAGAACAATCGACTACATCGTTAGAAAGCTTCCGATAGAAGGCAGAGCTGCATTATGGAAAGAAGAAGTTTACTTTGAAATCCCAATAAAGATGGGAGAAGAAAAAGCAAAACCAACGGTCGAAACAGGCACCATTGCTTTTTGGCCAATGGGCGGCGCTTTGTGTGTTTTCTATGGCAAGTCACAGCCCTATAGCCCAGTTAGCATACTTGGCAAAATAACAGATAATTTGGAAATTTTTAAGCAAGTTAAAAGTGGAACAATTATTAAGGTTGCACTCGTAACCGCTTAAAAAGCTAATGAGCTCTCTTTCCACATCTGAAGAAGTCGTTCGCATTCTTCTTTTATATTTTTGTCATCAATTTTATCTTTAAGTGACTGCAAAAACTCGATACGCTTTGCAACTGAACGCTTTTCTGCATTGCCACCATAGTAAAGTTCGCCTTCCAAGTACTCCTTCATATGATATGCTTTTTGGATGAATAGGCTGCCAGCGTCAACAGGATTTTCAACGGCGAACTTGTTTGCCCAGATGGCAACTTCTGTTTCACGCAGTTGCGTTATTCCATCAATTTCCATTATTTTTCTTATGTACGAACTCAAAAAATCAAAGTATCCAGCTGTTTTGATTAGTTCAAGGGCACGGTAGACTTTAGATTTAAACTCGGGTGAGCCCTCAATTGCAATGTTGTGCTTGTAGCCTTCATCAACCAGTGTTTTAGCAGATTTTACTTCTTCACCAGTGTAGACTCTTTCAGGAAATTCTTTCAATAAATTAAACTCCATTATGTTAAAAATTCTAAAATAAAAGATTAAGCTTGAGCAAGTTAACTTGCTTTTGCCTTGTAGATTTTTATATTGTGGCTTCCGGAAACAAGCTGAACTACACCGTCAGTTTCCAATTGTTCAAGGAAATCTTTGGCTGCGCTTATTCGTACACCATATCTTGTTGAAACGGCATAAGGTGTTAAAACCCCCATTTTCTTGACTTCGGCGACGATTTTACCATCTTTTGCGTCTGGAGGCATAATTCCAACAGTTTTTCTTTCTTTTGGCGGTCCCGCTTTCTCTTTCTTTTTATCTTGCTTAGCTTTCTCTTCGTCTTGAGTGACCTGTTGCTTCTCCATCTGTTTTATGCCGAGCTTCTTTTTTCCACCCATAAATTTTCACCTAGATATTTTTATGTTCTCAACATCTAGAATGGTTGGCTTATTTCAACTTTATGTTGTGCCTTCCATTCTTTGAGTGGAACGCCAAGTTTCTTTTCAACTTCGGCTCTATGAATGGAGTTCATGGTGCAGAATGGAATTATGCGTCCATCGGGCACAGCATAGTGAATTAAGCATCGTTGTACGCGTTCAAGGTCAAAGTTGTAAGGATCCATAAAGTGCATTGATGAAAGCAAAATCGCTTTTCGTTGCAGATCGCCAAGAGAATGATAATCGCCTTTTGTCACAACGCCAAGAACATATTTTCTTAGGAAACCGAATTTTATATGCCGCATTGAACTGACCAGTTGCAATTTGGCTTTAGTTTTGCTTCCTTTTGTAGCAGTTTCGTAGACTTTGTTCATTACATCGATGAATTTTTCTATGTTTCCGTATTGTGTGATTGGAATGATTTTGCCGTTTTCAACCAAAAGGTAAGTTGCCATGCCGCAGTGTGGATGCGCAGTGAATTCTAAGTAACGCCTGTCTTTCAACGCACCCACCGCTTTTGAAACAGGAACAACTGTAGGTACTGGGTAGAAATCTGACATCTTTATTGTTCCGTTTGTTTGTTCTTCAACAGCTTTCATGAAATCAGGGATTGTGATACGCATTTTTTCTCGGTCTTCTGGTGGCAATCTGCCGCAGAGACTAACTGGCTGAACGTTAATGCATCTTATTAGATCAAAGTTTTTGGCTGCAAAATTAATTATGTCGCCAAGTTGTCCATCGTTGACGCCTTTCACTAAAGTAACAACGAGGACGATGCTGTTCCATCCTGCAGCTCGAAGATTTTCGAGTGCTTTCATTTTAATGTCAAGAAGGTCCACGCCACGAATAAACTTGAAAACATCAGAAGTTAAACCATCGAACTGGAGATAAATTGTGCTCACGCCTGCCTCTTTGAGTTCTCTGCAGTATTCTACGCTTTGTGATAATCGAAGACCATTCGTGTTAACTTCAACGTGGCTGAAACCAAGCTCTTTTGCTTTTCGAATAAAATCTGGTAGGTCTTTGCGTATTGTTGGTTCTCCACCAGAGAATTGAAGTGCGGTGGCTGCCACTGGCTTGTTTGCTCGAAGGTTCTCAAGCATGCCGATGATTTGTTCTTTTGTTGGTTCGTATACGTAACCCGCTGCGGCTGCATTCGCAAAACAAACTGGGCAAGTAAGATTGCATCTGTTTGTGACATCGATTATTGCTAGCGCAGTGTGCGATTTGTGTTCTGGACAAATTCCACAATCGTATGGGCACCCGTTTTTTTTCTCAGTTCGTGGATTACTTATTCCATCGCCATCGTAGCGGAATTTTTCTGCCCGCATATATTGGTCGTAGTCTGACCAGTAGAGTTCTTGAAAATGCCCATGTTCAGGGCAATCTTTTTTGATAAAGACTTTACCGTCATCTTCGTAAATTGTTGCATCTAAAGCTTTTAGGCATTCAGGACAAATGCTTTTTGTAGATTTGACGTCTTTCATTTTTTTGCCTTCTAACATCTAAGCGCTTTTCGAAGGGCTTAAGAGCATAATGATGTAATAAGGTTTCCAAACGTTTCCTAAGGTGATTGAGGGGTAAACTATGGCAATTAACGAAGACACTCGGGATGCACTGCGAGAAATGGGCTTAAACGCCTATGAAATTGATGCATACATAACTTTGCTTGAAGGTGGGCAAATGACTGCTATGGAAGTAAGTCAAGAAGCCAAAGTTCCCTATAGCAAAATGTATGAGGTCCTTAACTCTCTAAAAGAAAAAGGCTGGATTAAAAGCAGTGAAAGTCGCCCTTTCAAATATTACCCTGTACCACCTCTTGAAGCCACGAGATCAACCAAGTTGAGGCTGGAAGACAAGTATTTAGTATGGGAAAACACGGTTAATAAAAAACTTCAACCCCTTTACGAAAAACGTGAGCTTATTGAACGACCAGACATGCTTATTTTACGTGGTCAACAAGCGGTATTGGGCAAAATTGAAGAAGTTCTAAAAAAAGCCACAAAAGAAATCGTTATCGCGGCTCCCGAATTCGCTAAACCTGTGATTGCCATGGCGGAGCCACTGCTTGAAAACGGTTTAAAAAATACTGTTAAGGTTAAACTTATGGCGGCTGGGAAAAAGGAAGACTGGTTTTTCATTAAGAATTATGCCGGCTTAAGTGAGCTTCGAATCCGAGATCACATGTTTGGTGGCGGCATTATTGCCGACGGGAAAGAAGCCATGCTTTTCCTAGGCGAAGATAAGCCAACTTTGGTTATATGGAGTAATCATGTGGGATTAGTTGGGTTTGCCAGAGAATATTTCCAGTTCCTTTGGGATTCATCAGCCCCTGCTTAACCTCTTTTTGTTCAACCTATCAGGCTAAGCAAAACTTTTACACTAATTCTATCCAGAGTTAAAACTAATTCAACAGCGATTTAAAACAAAAAAGAAGAAAAAGAGAAAAAACTAATATAAAATTATTATTTTCCCATGACTTTTTTTGCAGCAATCTCTATGTCTTCAGATTTAATGGTTTTTCGGCCAGCGTGCATCGCAAAATCAAGTGCTTCTTTAGCAATCTTTACGCCTATTTCTTCGAGTGCTTTTGCAAGTTCTTTTGCTGCTGCTTCACTAACTCTGTCAGCGCCAGCTTTTTTACATAATCTGTGCATGGGAGCTACAGCTATTTCTAAATCGGTCATAACGACAACTCCGTTGCCTCTTTTTCTTTTTAAAGCAATATTTAACCTTTGTTGTCGCTTTTTCCTTTAAATTACCCTTAACTTGAAACCGGTATTTAACAAAGAAAATTATAAAAACACTGAGATGATATTAGCGCTGACTAAGAATGAAGTTAATAGATGCGCATATTCATCTTTCAGATTCAGAATACATCGGTCACATAGATGAGATTATAGCGGATGCAAAAAACGCAGGCGTCTTGGCGCTAGTTACAAACTCAATGGATCTTAATACATGCCAAAATGATATTAAACTTGCAGAAAAATATCCAGACTTGATTTTTCCCGCGTTAGGCATTCACCCATGGAACGTGAATGTTCTTAAAGAAGATGAACTCGAAGAAACCCTGGATTTTATCCAAAAACAAAAACCTATTCTTAAAGCTATAGGAGAAATCGGTTTAGACTACAAGTATGAAACAATTTGGGAAAAACAAATAATGGTTTTTGATAAAATGCTTCGCCTGGCTGAAACGCTTGAGCTCCCAGTAATAATTCATTCTAGAGGAACAACTGACAAAATAGTTGATATGCTTCCTTCGTATCGTCTAAAGCAGGTACTACTGCATTGGTTTAGTCATCCGATGAGTGCTTTAGACAAAGCTATCGACAATGGTTACTTTATCACTGAAGGTCCACCTGCAACTTATTCTAACGGTATTCGTGAAGTTGTGGAGAAAGTTCCGTTGACAAATTTCTTAACAGAAACTGATGGCCCAGTAACATATTGGAAACGTCCTTTCAATGGGCAATTAACCAAGCCTTCCTACATACGCAATGTAGTTGAAGCTGTTGCTGAAATCAAGAAGATGCAAGTGAATGATGTTGCAGAACAAATCGCAAAAAATTTTGAGGCTTTCTTTAACATTAAGCTAAATTGACTTTTACTCTAAAGTTATGTTTTCTCTGTTGTTTATCGGTCAGTTAATTCTCGACATAAGCCGCAAGCTTAAATTAAGCCTCTTATCTATTTGGAATTGCTCTTGCGCTTTCAAGCGTCGGACACTAAACATTATTGACATGAGGAATCAAAGTTTGGGAAAAGTAAAGACCGATCAGGTTAAACGAGCAGGCAAAGAATTACTTAAACGATTTCCAGAAAAATTCACAACTGAATTTGATGAAAACAAAGTGTTAGTTAACACTTTAACAAAGGGAACAAGCACGCGGGTAAGAAATCAAATTGCTGGTTACATAACTCGCACCAAAGCGTTAGCTGAAGCCGGCTCCGAAATGGACTCCGAATCAGACGACGACGAAGAATCAGATTAGCAGTATCTTCGGGAAAAGAAATCGTCATGATGGATGAGTACAGAAAAGGATGGGCTCTAAGATACCTTCGCGAAGCAAAAGCTGAATTGGAAGCAGCGCGAAAGATACCTTATATGGCGCCCGGCTTAGTTTTAGAAGCAATCAGGAAAGCACGAAACGCCATATATTACAGTCTCGGTGAGCCTGCCTTTATCGAAATACTCATTCATGAAGAAGTAACCAAAAATCCAAACACAAACGATTCAATTCTACGTTTTCTAATCGATATGGAAAACATCATACAACAAATATCGCAGCTCGAAGAAGTGAATGGTGATGCCATGATGAAGCAAGCAGATTCCATCGTTGACATAGCAACCGATATCGTAGAAACCTTAACTGAGGAAAGGTTCCAGAACTTCTAGCAACTGAGCCACAAATAATTTAACATAATACCTATTCTACAGTTGGTAGTGACAAAAGTAAATGCCATTAACAGTGAAATTCATTGGCGCATTACGCCATATCTCAGGCAAAACACAATTAACCGTTGAATTTCAACAAGACATATCGCTAAAAGAATTAGTAGCCAATCTAAGCCAAGACCTACCACCATTAGAAAAAACCTTCGGCGACCAACAACTCAACGATTCAAAATCAAACACACTCATACTTGTTAATGGTAGGGAAATTAGTGTTTTAAACGGTTATGAAACCAAATTAAGTGATGGTGACGAAATCGTTTTTATCCCAGTTGTCCATGGTGGGTAAGCGACATGATAACATTAACCAGCGATTTTGGTCTCAAAGACCCTTACGTAGCCGAGATAAAAGGCGTAATTTTATCACTTAACTCAAAAGCGACAATAGTTGACATAACTCATGATGTTGAAAAATTTAATATTCGAATGGCAAGTTTCTTGCTCTGTTCAGCGGCACCATATTTTCCCGAAGGTACCGTCCATTTAGCGGTTGTAGACCCTGAAGTCGGAACCATTAGACGCCCAATACTGATAGAGAGCAAGAAGAGCTTTTTTGTTGGACCCGACAATGGCATTTTGATGTTAGCGGCTAAAAGCCAAGGCATAGAACATGTATACCAATTGACAAACCCAAAATTTATGATGCCTATAGTTTCCGGGACTTTTCATGGTCGAGATATTTTTGCGCCAGTATCAGCTCTAATAGACTGTAGTGTTCAGCCAAGCGCATTAGGACCTGAAATAAAAGACCCTGTTCAACCTGAGTTCACCCAGATCAAAAAAGAAGTCGACTCTGTTTATGGCGTGGTTTTGTATATAGATAGCTTCGGCAACGTAATAACAAACATAACCTCACAAAATCTTGACACGAACATCGTTGAGACCTTGACTGTAGAATTGCTTAAAGTTACTTTAAAACTTCCGTTCGGCAAAACGTATGCTCAAGCCAGGAATTCTCTTCCCATCGCGATAATAGGTAGTCATGGTTTTTTGGAAATAGCTCTAAATCAGGGCAATGCTGCCGAGAAATTCCATGTAAAAGCTGGAGACAAAATCGTTGTTAGGGCTTCTTAAGACTGTCTACGACTTTTTCGATAACATCCACGGGGTTCTCAAGTTCCGAAAGCTTGTTTTGTACATCGCATTTCTTACCAAGATACTTCTTTGCGTAGGTTAGAACTCCCCGTTCTGTTGTGGCAAACAATGGGAAACCCTTCTTGGTTAAGTACGTGTTAACATAGGTTTTAGCCATATCAGAAATGGCTATGCTGGGTATGCCTTGGAGCGCTGCTTCTCGAGCGATAGTTCCCCCATAACTCACAACTAAGTCAGCATTTGCTACTAAATTAGATGAATCCAAAAAAGCGCCCTTTGCAGCGAAAACTTCACCGCTCCCATTATACCTCTGGATATAATGCACATTGCCAATCTTCTCAAGCTTTTCTGCCATAATCTGTGCGTTATCCTTTCTCTCGCCTGCATAAGCCGCTTTTGTTTCAATCTGTCGAATAACAATCAATGGTTTTTTTAGCCCTTCAATTTTTCTGGGTTTAAACTCTTTAATCCATGCGACTTCATCTACACCTTTGAAGGGAACAACGTTTTTTGCGCAGTTGTCAGCGGTGAAACGGCGGGGCAACGCTTCGGAAACTACAATTGTGTGTGCAAATGGAATTGTTAATCTGTTCACCGCGGTTGCGTATGGTGTGTCTGCCGTTAAGACTATAGGGATTTTCAAGCCATAGGCAGTACGGCATAGCTCAACGGATTGGTGGGCAATGGCGACATCTGGCTGGTTATCTTTGAAGAGCTTGGCAAACTGTATTATGCGGTCGGCACTTTCTTCAAGCCTCGAGAACAGCGTTGAAGGATCATACTTCCCAACAACAATGGGTTTTTCCCCAAGTATCTTAGCTAATGGAACGGTATCTGGATGCTCACGAGTTGTAAAAACAAATTCGTGCCCTGCCTTCCTAAGACGTTGCCCAATGACGGCGCCATATCTAACATGTTTACCCGTGCAAGCGTCATACCATATTTTCATTTCTTCACCTTAGATCTTGAAGCTATGAACGATTCCCGTTTAGCTTCGTACTCCTCTAAATTCATAACCACTCTTGCTGGATCGCCAGCCACCACCGTTCGCGGAGCTACATTTTTGGTGACTACACTTCCACCACCGACCACCGCCTGCTCGCCTACTGTCACGTCTGGAAGTATGGTAACTCCTCCCCCAATTTGAGCGCAATCTTTGACAACCGGTGGCGTCAAAAACGGGCTTTTCGGATACTTGTCATTGAGAAGTGAGCTGTTTGGCGCGATAAACACGTTATCGCCAAGTATGCAGCCGTTTGAGATAGTTACGTGTGCTTGTATGTTGCAGTTTTTGCCTAAAACCACATTTTTGCCAATGTCGCAGAAGCTTCCGATAAGTGTTCCGTCGCCAATTTTTGTGTTGTCACCTATTACGACATAATTCCAGATGGAGACATTCACGCCTATTTCCACGTTGGCTCCTGTAACTATACCTGTGCCTTTCTTTGCGGTAAGCATAAAGTCTCATTTCGAGCTCCAGATTTAAATAGTTTAACTTTAACTTGATTTTTAAAGGCGGGAATAAGCGGTTGGCTAAAGAAACAGTTTTGATTTTGGGCTTAGGCGAGATAGGTCATACACTTTTTGCATTATTCAACGATGCTAAAGACAGCTTTGATGTTTACGGCTTGGATTTGGATCAAGCAAAAATGCAGGATGCTGGCCAAAACAGAAAGGATTTTCCAAAGCATATTGATACTTTGCATGTTTGTTTGCCTTGCGGTAACCAACAAAACTTCGAAAAAATAACTGTAGGCTACATTGTAGAGTTTAAACCAAAACTTGCAATCATAAACAGCACCGTTCCCCCAGGGACTACCTTGAAAGTTGCAGAAAAATGCAAATGCCTAGTTGCTCATTCGCCGTCAAGAGGCGTGCACCTTAATGCGGAACATATGAAGTGGGAAATGAAGCGTTGGACCAAGTATGTTGGCGGCGCAAACGTGGCTGCCGCAAAAGCGGCTTTAGTCCATTTTGAGAAATTAGGCTTAAAAGTTAAAGTTTTGAAAAGTTCTACCGAAACAGAACTCGCTAAGCTTTTCGAAACAACCTACCGTGCATGGATGATTGCTTGCTTCCAAGAGATGCATCGTATATCAAGGGCTTTTGGCGCTGATTTCAATGAAACAGTTGATTTTCTAGAAGATACCCACAGACAAAGATTTGACAGACCAGTAATGTTTCCAGGTGTCATCGGCGGTCACTGCTTGATACCTAACACTGAATTGTTACTGGATTGTTATGACTCGGAGTTTCTGAAGCTAATTTTGAAGTCAAATGAGAAACGCAAAGAGGAAATAAAAGACAAAACAGTGAAGGCAGAAGCCGAAAAAGTAGCCGCGCGAGCTGAAGCTTTGCAGAATGATCTCTCTGGACAAAAAAGCAGCAATAAAACTTCAAACTGCTCCTAAAATCACCAATAATGAAATGAAACAAAATCAAGTGCAAGCAAAGGTCATTAGTTATACACAGGAATTTTCAAATGAAATTTTCAAGAAATAATTCATAAAATTATTTTCATAAAATTACTTGACAAAGTCGCAAGAGACAAGGAGTTTATATATTTGTATCTTTAGTTTTTCCATGGGGTCAAAATGAAAAAGATCGAAACTGCTGTCATTCTGGTCGGAGGCGCAGGTTTGCGAATGCGACCCTTCACGGAAGATATGCCAAAATGCATGGTTCCCGTTAACGGAAAACCCTTGATCCATTGGACTGTCTCTTGGCTCAAAAGCTGGGGGTTCAAACATTTAGTTTTTGGTGTTGCTTACCGAAAAGAAGTAGTCATTAATTATTTGAAAGAAAATACTCAGGGTTTGAAAATAGATTTTAGCGAGCACACAGTTGAAGGCGAAACTGGCGAAGGCTTCCGCCTTGCCATAAGCAGATTCGTGAAAGACGATGATTTCTTAGCTATGAACGGCGATGAACTCACAAGCATGGACCTGGAGCGCCTGGAAGAGTTGCATTTAAAAAATAAACCCTTAGCCACAATTTCGGTTGCGCCAATGCGTTCGCCATTTGGGATACTTGAACTTGAAGACGATGACATTGTATCTTTCAAGGAAAAGCCTCTTGTTGAAAATATGTTCGTAAGCATAGGCGTGTACATTTTTAACCAGAAAATACTGGATCAAATCCCACTTAATGGATCTATCGAAAAAATGGTTTTTCCGTTACTTGTTCAGAAGAGAGCTTTGAAAGCTTGTAGACTTAAACCAGAGGAGTTATGGTTAACTATTAATAGCGTTAAGGACTTATCTGTTGCAGAAAAAGAATTTACCAAGTTAAAGAGAGTCCAATCATGACCCGAGTTATAATAACTGGAATCATGGGTTTCATAGGCAGTAATTTAGCCCAGAAACTCGTCAACGAAAAAATTGAAGTGTTCGGTGTCGTCCGAAGAGTAGCTAGCCGAAACATGGATGTTATTAGCAATTTACTTCCTGACATTACTTTAATTTCAGGCGACGTTTCAGATTATGTCTCTATTCGAAACGCTGTTAAGACAGCTAATCCTGATGTAATCTTCCATTTAGCCGCACTCTCACCCGTTCGTGATTCGTTCGAGCGACCTTTTGAATATCAACAATCCAACTTTATTGGAACCATGAACATTGCACATTCATTGCTTGAGCTGCAAGATCCCCAGACTAGAAAGCTAATAGCCGCTTCAACCGCTGAGGTATATGGCATACAACCAAATGCGCCATTAAAAGAAACCTTGCCATTGCACCCTTCCAGTCCATATGCAGTAAGCAAAGCAGCAGGCGATCTTTATTTGCAAATGATGTTTAATTCTTTCAACTTAAACGGAACCATACTTCGTCCGACTAACTCATACGGCAGAAAATTCGACACAAGTTTCATGGTGGAATATCTAGTTACCCAAATGATGAAAGGCCAGAAAGTTTACATCGGTTCCCCCGATTCGGTGAGAGATTACATGTACGTTGATGACCATGTGAACGGTTACTTGTCATCAATGAAGAATCCCAAAGCTAATGGTCAAGTTTACAATGTTGGAACAGGTATTGGCGTAAGCAACAAGGAGCTTGCAACTTTGATCGCCGAAAAGGTTGGATTTGACAAAAAGAACCTTGTTTTAGGTTCATACCCGCCTGGCTATCCTTATAGACCACTAATTTCTGACCAGTCATCAATTGTCATGGATGCAAAAAAAATAAAGAAGGAATTAGATTGGAAGCCAACGGTCTCTCTTGCCGAAGGAATTGACAAAGTAATTTCTTATTTTCGAAAATCGATGGCAAAATAATCGGATTGAACATTTCATAAACTATTTTTTTTCAATGATCTTAGCGTATTTTCGATCCATGTAATCTAAAGTTCATATTAAGAGACAAACTTATAAGGGCTAAATAATGCTCTAAGCGTAATCGGAATGCAGAACCTATGAAAATCGCAATGATTCACACTCCATTAGTAGGACGCGGCGGCGGGCAAAGGCAAATCCTGAAGTTGGCCATCGAGCTTCAAAGGTTTGGGCATGAAGTTGAAATTTTTGTAAGTGCAGTTAACAAAGAAAAATGTTATCCTGATATGATAGAAAAACTCACCATAAACGTGATTCCGCATCCCCTGGGAAAAAAGATGCCGAAATTGTTTGTTCCTTCTGAAATTTTTCAAAAAGATTATGGCGCCAAAGAAGCTACCGAATCTTCGTCTTTACGAAGTTGGATGCGAAAAGCACTGGGACGCCAATTTTACACAATTCCATACGACTTTCCAACAATGATCAATATAGGTAGAAAAATACCTAAAGGTTTCGACATAATCAATAACCACAACTTTCCGTCTGAATGGGCAGCTTTTTTAGCGAAAAAAAGGCTCAATGTACCCGTTGTCTGGATGTGTAATGAACCGCCCGATTGGTTTTTCGCTCGTGATGCTAGAAAAGGCTTGCGCAAAATTAATTGGCCCATTTACGAATTAGTCGATAAAGTTGTTTCAAGCTATATCGATGAACTTTTAGTTTTGTCTAAAATTGCTCAGGATCACGTTGTTAAAGCTTATAATCGATCTTCAAGGATTGTAAGAAGCGGTGTTGATATTGAACTTTTACATAATGCTTCAGGAACAGATATCCGTGAGAAATATCGGTTAAGTAACGATTTCGTTTTGTTGCAGGTCGGTAACTTTCAACGTAGCAAGGGGCAAGCTGATTCTATTAGGACTCTTTATCGTCTTTCCAAGAGTTATGATCGAATTAAACTGATTCTTGATGGTGGCGGTCCAAAAGAAGAATTAGTTAATTTGAGCGAAAAACTTGGTGTAAACGATAAAGTGATATTTCTGCATAGTAACAGCGATGAAGAGCTTGCAAAGATTTACGCTGCATGCGATGTGTTTCTTTTTCCCGAGCAAATAACCTGGGGTTTAGCGTTAATTGAAGCAATGGCTGCGTCAAAACCTGTTATAGTCTCCAACAAATGTGGCGGATCAGAAATCATTCAGCCAAACGTGAATGGCTTAATTTTTGATCAATCAAAGCCAGAGGAAATTGCGCAGCAAGCAGAGTTATTACTGAACAATGCTAACTTGCGCAGAAAAATTGGAGAGCAGGCTTATGTATACGTAAAAAACCATTTGTCATGGGAAAAATATGCCCGAATGATGGAAACCATTTTTGAAGAAGCACTCAAATCCTATAAACAAAAAAATTGAGACGCAATTATTTCTAATTGGATTTTTGCTGTTTTGCCTGATTATATAAATAGTCAATCTTCTTAAGATATGCCAATTGAAATCCTACTTGGGGAAAGTCATGATTAGCAGAGTTGATTTGGTAATGTGGACCAAGAATGGTGCCCGAACACTGCCTGCGGTCCTTAAACGAATAAATGAAGTAGTTCCTCAAGAATTCGTAAATAAAAAAATAGTTGTAGATGATGCAAGCAGTGATGGCACAC
Source organism: Candidatus Bathyarchaeota archaeon (assembly GCA_963798135.1). Taxonomy (GTDB): domain Archaea; phylum Thermoproteota; class Bathyarchaeia; order Bathyarchaeales; family Bathycorpusculaceae; genus Bathycorpusculum. Next base: position 744,093 of record CAWCSI010000002.1, read on the forward strand.
ATAATATCGCATCTTCGTTTGGTTGGCAAGTTATTCCAAATAAAGGGCATGGAATAAGCGATGGCGCAAATACAGCATTAAAAGAAGTTACATCGGATTTCTTCATAAGCTTCGAACAAGACCTTTTTTTAGCTGCTGATTGGTGGCAAAAAATTCCTCCTTTGTTTGAAAATCCCAATGTTGCCGTTGCATCTGGGATGCGTTTTGCAGATAAGCCTTTAGGCGTTAAAAAAATGCAGGAATATGTTGGCAAGAAGTATCGTGGGGAAGTAAGCTTGGCTTCTTGGCTTAAGTCAAGAGACATGTCTGCTTTTACTTTGGGTAAAACCTTGGATAATACGATTTACAAAACAAAGGTAATTCGTCAACTAGGCGGTTTTCCAACTTTGAAGGTAAACGCTGGCGTGGATACTACTTTAGCCTATAAAATTAGCCATTCTGATTACCAATGGATTGTTGATTATAAGGTTCAATCTGTGCATATGCGCAACGGGTTAAGGCAAGAGCTGGATCATCAATTTTGGTATGGCGCCCAGCTTTACGAGATATGGCGAAAAATACGAACTGAAACAAATATTCCTCCGCCTGTAACAAGGATTGGCGTAATCCGACGATTCGTTATATCCCCGTTTACTGGATTATTTCTGGCGGTGCAAACCCGAGAAGCTACAGTTTTATACATTCATCCGTTGATCAGATTTTATTACATGAAAGGTCTCTTACAATCTTCGAAAGCTTCAAAATCAGGGTAACAGCTGTTTGACTGTTTTCCTGAATGGTTAAATTATTAAAGCTGATTTAAGAGTCCTTGTAACCAACTAGGGGATTATCGCAATTGGCAAATGAGCGAGCAAAGATAAAGATAAGATTAGATGTGGACTACCCTTACCCATCACGGAACAAAAGTTTTCTCTACTTGGCTTTTGGAATCAAGAAAAAAAGCAATGATTATTTGAAAAATGCAAAAATTATCGCAAGAATGGTAAATGAATCTCCAAAACAAGTTATTGCTTACTGGTTTTTTACTCCATATACAATTCCAGACAAGAGCCTGCTTGATTTACTGAATCCTGAGATGCATGAGGTTGCCCTGCATATTGCAACAGATCCCTATCGGGAATGGAAAATCTTAGAAAACGAAACCCGGCGAGGCGTGAAATACTATACAATCCATGGAACGTCTCGAGTGATTGCCCAATTATTATGGGGACGAAAGATTGGACAAAAGCAAGCTAAGGTTCCCAGCGATTTTCCGCTAAAATCTTTCCACGATTTCAAAACATACAGCTTAGATGTTGGACGCTACGAATTTGGTTTAGACCGTATGAAGATTGAATCAGAGAACTTGATTAACGAAAAAATTGTGTTGGAAATTCACCCCGAATGGCTCTTTAGCAAGGGTACAATAAACCCAAGAGGGCCATATTATGATATCTTAAAATATATTTTAGATGTAGATCATGACCTTAAAACTTTAATCATAAAAAAGAAAATATCGATCAGAATAGCCCATGATTTTCAAGAATATGAGAAAAATACCTCTTTCTCCAAAGCTTTCGTTGAGAAGCTCTTTGAAAGGGATATAGATATTTTTACTTTTGTGGAAAGAAAATGGTGCTGCCCTACAGCTAACCCGCATAGCAGTTGGATAAAAGAAGATGATAATGTTGCGTTAATTGAAATAAAAGATTATGCAACTTGGTGGAGTAGTATCGGAAAGAAAACCCGTAATATGGTTCGAAGGGCAGAAAAAAGTGCCATAAATGTAATTGTAGTTGAGCCGAGTCAAAAATTTGCTGAAGGTGTCAGTAAAATTTATAATGAGACCCCAATTAGGCAAGATAGGGCTTTCTCGCATTATGGTGAGTCGCTTGAAGCGATAATAGGAAACATTTCTGGCCCTCGAAAATCGACGTTTATCGGTGCATTTCTGCAAGATGAGCTTGTTGGATTTATCCAGCTAATCTATGGCAATAACATCGCAATTATTGCTCAGATTCTTTCAATGCAGAAACATTGGGATAAAGCAGTAAATAATGCTCTACTTGCTAAAGCTGTTGAAGTCTGTGCAACAAATAGAGAGCGGTGGCTTATATATGGCCGAATAGGAAACCACCCTTCACTTGACAGATTCAAGGAAAGTAATGGTTTTGTAAGGTTTCCGATTGCACGTTATTATGTTCCTGTGACTAAGAAAGGCAGAATTGCTATACGTTTAGGTTTGCACAGAGACTTTAAAGATGCTTTGCCACAATCCGTCAAATACCCTCTTATTCCAGTTATGAATTGGGCCAGTAGAAATAAGGTGCGAATAAAACTGCGTTTAACAAGATAATTATTCTTTTTCAAACTTTTCGCTCTTTTGCTTACCATAGAGTTTTCGTAAGAAATTCCAAAAAAAGCTTAGGAATTCTGAGAAAGGATTCAAAATCATCGTAAGTTGTGTTTGTTTATTGAATCTTGGAAATATTAAAAACCTGATAAATTTGATGAAATAGAGATGTCTACACTTCTTAATTTCAGGTATAAAGATTCAATATTTTTGCTGAATATTTTTTGCCATATCTTTAAATCAACATTGGCTAATAAGAGTTAATAATTAGTTTCCCATGGAAACTTATCTTCAGCGGATAAGGGAAATGCGGCTGCGGAAAACAAAATGAATTGTCAAGGTAATGCAAAAGTTGGTAAATCTTAATAAAAATCGTCGTTTTCCATGTTTCAGATTTGTTTCTTTGAATGTTCTTCCAAGGGTTGAAAATAAAAAAGGCTTTTTTGAAAAGAATCGTTGGCTATTCAGTAGAAAAGCAAAAAGTTTGATTGTGGTGGCAATTATAATTGTATTTTTGATTTCTACTTTAGCGTTTTTGCCAAAACAAAGTGAATCTTCTCTTCCCCCTCAGAACACAGCTACGCCAGAACCTTCCCCAACAAGCACTGCAACGCCCAATACTAATAACCCAGCTCCAAGTATCAATTATCCTTCTCAAGTGATGTGGCAAGATCCAAATATGAATAGCAATCCTTCCACTCCTAAAGCTCCAGGTGTTATAAAATCAGCTCAAACCGTTAATAGTACTATGTGGCTTGCCGTAGCTGCAAATGCTTGGCAGTATTTTCAGCCTGGTGTAGGCGTAGATCCTTCAACTGGGCTTCCTACTTCTGGTTATGGTTCACCATGTTTTACTGATTGGGATCTAGGTGTTTACATTCAGGCTGTAATTGATGCACAGAACTTAAATTTGACCACGCCGGATGGAGACTGGGGATCTAGCGCAAGAATCGAAAAGGTTTTAACATTCTTAGAAACTCGACCTCTAAACAACACGACACATTACCCTTTTTGGTTCTACGAAGCAAATGATGGACAAGATTGGCATCAAAACTCAGATTTAGCCACAGTGCAGGTAGATATAGCGGATACGGGGCGATTATTTGTAGCTCTCAATAATCTTCGAGTTTATAATAGCAGTTTAATTTCACGCATAAACAACATAGTTCTTTACGGGCAAAATTATAACAGATCTAACTATGCCGCTTTACTGCCCGGCATCAAATCGGATGGCCTTACTTCTACAAATATCTATTCTTACTACGTTTATAGCGGGTTTGCACGTTTTTGGCCAAACATTCTTGGCACTATTCCCAGCATAATTATGAACAATATTTTTTCAGCTAACAACGTTACTGTAAACGGTGTTTTACTGCCCTCAGCTTCAATCACGGGTGACCCATTGCTTTGTTCCGTTTTTGAGCTAAACAATAATGACTCGAGATTAATGGCTTTAACAAATCAAGTTTATCTCGCTCACCAGGCATATTATAATGATACTGGTCAATATCGAGCTTTCAGTGAAGGTCCAGCATTTACAGCTGACTGGCAATGGGAATGGGTAGTCTTGCCAGACAATCGATCTTGGGTAGTTCTAAATGATAATTCACAAGTTATGAATGAACCTCCATTAATTTACACAAAAATAGCAATTGGCTTTCTTGCTATTTACAATTCAAGTTTTGCAAAAGACCTAAGTGTTCACGTTGAAGATGCTATTCCAAATCCTATAGATGGGTATTGCGAGGGTGTTGATGAATCTGGAGGAGTTTTTGATGGAGTCGGTCTAAATACTAATGGCTTAATCTTAGACGCCGCTTTATATGCTGTCTTCAATAGTCCGCAAAAAATCTGACTGATTTTGCTTCAATAATCGATAGTGTTTTGAGGACGTGCCCTTAAAATTTCTGGACAAGGTTACAGAACTTGTTTGTCAATGGTCTAAGGCTTTGAGAACTGTTGGACTTAGTTCATTATAAAACATAGCGTTTGTTGAAAGGTGAAGAGTTTTAACTTTTAGAAATGTGAATCAGGTTTGTAGATATGGCGTCTTAATTTTGCTCTTGAATTTTAAATGCTAGTACAGAGAAACTCGAATTCTTGGCTGTTTCTTTTTCTAGTTTGAAACCCGCTTTTTGAAACTTTTCAAAGATTAAACATCTAATTTCAGGAGAATGCGTTTCAATTATGTAATATTCAATTTTTCTAAGAATGCTTGTCGGAACATTAACAAGACTTTCTTCTGCTCCTTCGCAATCAAACTTGGCAAAGTTTGCTCCGCTTTCTTGAATAACTTCCGATACATTTCTTATTTCAATTTCCATACTCCTCATACCTTTGCTGAGAAATCCAAAGCCTGGATTAACCTCATTATATTCGATTATTCGAGTACCATTTTTGTTTCCAATACCAGTTGGGTGAAGTTCTGCGTTGATCTTGTTTAGGGCTATGTTTTTTTCAATTAATCTAACGTGGGCTGCTACTGGCTCATATATGATAATTTTTTTAGCTTTTTTGCTCCAGAAATATACTGCGGATTCTCCTTCAAAACCACCAACATCTAAAACTACTTTATTTTGGCAATCGCATTCGTATTCCCCAGTTTTTAATTCTTGAATACAATGGAGCATTTCTTTCGATCCAACAGCTTGAAAGTTCTCTTTTTTAATATCAAATTTGTCTCCATCAGTTTGATTGATAGTAAAGTCTTCCATAAGATTGAAGATTATTGGAAGTAATTGAGAATTGCAGATAAGGTCGTTTCTTTGATCCTTGATCTTGAAAAGGTCCTCATCCAGTTGAGTAACTCTGTACTTAGTCAAAAATGGGTAAGTATCTCGGAATGTTCTGAACTGGGGCCAATTAAGAATGCAAGTTAACCCGTTTCTAAATGTTATTGTTTTTCTGCTTTTGTTACGTTTCATTGATAAGACTGAAAAAGGGTTCTTGGTTATCGTCAACGTTTGCCATATTACTGCTATTCTTGTCACAAAATTCTTCCTCTGTTGATTCCGTTTTAATTCTTGGTTTTACAAGCATGTGACTTCCAATTTAAAGTTTGGTCGCCGAACCATTTAATTCAATCCAGATAATGTTTTTTCACTTTTTTGAAATTAATACCTACTTCACTGAATTACTATAATAGATAGACAAACGACAAACCAAATCTAATGATGGACAGTATCGTAAGAAATTTAGCATCTTGATCGAATTTAACAAGACAGTGAGTAAAAGTAGAAAGGTGAGCGCTAAATGCAAATGTTTGTACTAAACTTTGAAAAATGCTATTTTCGAATCAACTTATTTGGATTCAATAGTTCCTGACGTTTTACCTTAAATTCTTCTATAGACCCTTTATTCGATCTAAAACTTCTTCGCGTATATGGTAACTTTTATCGTTTGAATCTGAAAGTAGGCTTTTCATAAGTTGTGGGTGATCATCCAGGTTAACCATTCCTAATGAGTCGGGATAGTGAAAACCTAGTTCTTCTCTGCGCATTTCGGCTGCTTTTTCCCAAAATAATAGGGGTTCATCTAAATGCTTCTTGAGAATCTCAATATCTTTTCTTAGATTTTCAAGACCAAACATTTCGGCGTGTTTCTTGCACTTCTCAAGATAATCTACTGGAAAAAGGGACCAGTACCTAAAAATGGGCTTTGGCAGATAAATAGCCCTTGATGAAGAATTTGTACAAGAATTTGTATAAGTCCATTCGATGCCTTTGTTAATATACTGTCTGAGTCTTCGAGGATGCATTAGCACCTTAAGGGTTTCTAAATTTGTAAATGATTCGCTCGAACCAAGGGTCCACGCATCACCCACAGACACGATATTCTTTAAGTTCTTAGCGAACCTTAAGCGAAAATCCTCATAGAATTTGAGGTCTCTTACTAAGTGAACAAAAGGAAGACTAAAAGAATTGGCCTTTGGGCAAATCTCAGGTAGTGCTTTAATAAGTTCTGTACTTTTTTCATGGATAATTTCATTTGCTTGGATAGAAAAAATGTAGTCATAATTGCATTTTGCTCTAATAGAGTTAGTTACTTCTGAAATAACACTATATTTCTTGATATCAGGCCATTCTTGTCTGAATAACTTAACTTTCTTGTTTAATTTTGAGATTTTTTCTACAACTTCAAAAGTACCATCTGTAGAATACCCCTCAGAAATAAGAAACTCATCACATACCGGTAAACTTGCGGCAATTGATTCCACGAAAGGATACCCTGTCTTTAGAACATTTTTTAGCACCATGAAGCATGAGATCAATGATTTTCACTGAAAAAGGTTCGGAATGGGTGCTTATTAATTTGATGCTAAGTAGCTACGTATATCACGCAATGCCACATTTTCATTTGTAACTTACCGAATTAAACAAATTTTGATAAGTAATAGATTGAAAAATAGTTTTCAGATTCTGATTCCGATTTCTTAATTATTTCTTTTGGGAAATTGTTTGCCGAAATATACTCTCCATAGAGTTTGCGTAATTCCTCCAGGAAAGATTTGTTTCAACGTATTCAAACGCATTTCTTCCAATATTTCGCCTCAGCTGTTGATCATTTATTAGCAATTCCACTTTTTTTGCAATCTGCGAAGGCTTTGCGTGTTCAAATATCATCCCGTTTACATTATCTTCTACGATTTCAGAGGCACCACAAGCACTGGATACAATTACTGGCTTCGAAGACGCCATCGCTTCAATCACCGCTAAACCCCATGTTATCGGTGGAGGAAAAACAAAAGCGTCACAGGCTGCATAGACCTTTATTAGTTCTTCGTCGCCTTTTGAATGCAAGAACAACACTTTCTCTTTTAGACCCAATTTTTTAATTAGTCTAATTAGGTCTTCTCGAGGTCCTGAGCCATCAAAAATGAGCTTGACGTTGTCATAATGCTTAGCTAAAAAGTTAAGTGCCATTACAGAGTCGGCAGGACGTTTTATCGGCGCTAAATTACATACTGAAAGAAGAACAAAATCATTTTCAAACCCATACTTTTTTCTTACTTCATTTCCAGAAACGTTTTGGAATTTCTCAATATCAACGCCAGTTCTCACAACTTTCGCTGGTCTATTGTAAATGTTTTTAACAAGCTTTTCCGCAACATGAGACAATACAACGATCTGGTCAATATTTCTTACAGAAGTCTTGTCCCATAATTCAAAAAGCGGCCAGGTAAGTTTCTTTCTTATTCCTCTTCCAGGTGCAAAATAAAACCATGAAGGAGGTTCGTTACACATCCACACCGTCGGCACTTTCAGTTTTCTTTTAGCCTCAAAAGCTGCCCATTCAGTTGGAGCATTATGATTATTAATTACATCAAATCCTTTAGGTATCGACTTTCCTAGCCTAAGCATAGACGGCAATCCAAGTGTGTAAAATTGGTTCACTGCGATTCTGCGGAATGGGTTTCTATTATTTGTAATTTCGCCGATTTTTCTCGTCGAAGAATTTGAAATATTAATTTGCCTAAAAGGAATGAATCGATTTTGAGGGGTTTCTCTTATAGTTATTTGGCGCATTAGTTCAGGGTAGCATGCCTCTCTATTAACAAAAGGGGTGAAAAGTTCCACCTCATTTCCAAGTTTCTGAAGTTCAATAGCCAACATTAAAACTTGCCGTTCTGCACCCCCTCGCCCCCATAGAGGTGTATGAATCAGTGCAATTTTCATAGGTACAGGCGTCCAGATTAGCTTGAACTTATTTGATGCGTAGTTTATATATGTAATTTACTTTTAAAAGGAAGAAAAATACACTGAGCCGGAGCTCATTTTTTTGGTTTTTGTTTAGAACAGAAGATTGGTCAGAATCTTGTTTAATTCTTCTCTGTTTTTGATGCTGCGAAAAATGGCTTTTCCGCTCGTGTATAGACGAAAAGATGTATCTTGAAATGTTAATTCAAAAATGATTCCCGCTATCTTGTTTTTTAATTGGGCTTTTTTTAAGATATTGGAAATGGCTTCATCCTTTTTATCAAATTTGAAAACGACTATGACGTCTTTTTCTGCGCCGCATGTGCCTTCAACTCGCGCCACATAATCGTCAATGGTTGCCAAAGTTGTCAAATCTCCTTTAGAACTTCAACGAATCGGTCAATTTCTTCTTTTGTGTTGTAAATGTAAAAGCTTGCTCGGTCAGATGATTGAAGTTTAAGAACTTGTTCATGTAGCGGCTGAGCGCAATGGTAACCGCTGCGAATCATTATACCATAATTGTCACAGATAAGAGCAACATCATGTGAAGATAACCCTTCAATGCTGAACGGTATAATGCCGCATTTTTTTGAAACATCACAGGATCCATAAATTGTTACTTTGCTGCATTGCTGCATTTGTTCGAATGCGTATTTAGTTAATTCTTTCTCATGATTAAAAACTTGGTCCATGCCTACGGTTTCAAGATATTTTGCAGCTTCAGCTAAGCCAATTGCACCGCAAATGTCAGGGGTGCCTGCTTCAAACTTCCATGGTAAATCATTCCAACTTATGCTGCATGCCCCAACAGGGCTGTATGATACTTCTTTTATCATTTCTCCTCCGCCTTGGAACGGCGGCATCTTTTGCAGGATGTCCTTTTTGCCATAAAGCACTCCGATGCCTGTTGGTCCGAGCATTTTGTGTCCTGAAAAAGCAAGAAAATCAATATCTAAATTTTGAGCATCTACTGCCAAGTGCGGCACAGATTGTGCACCGTCAACAAGCATTAGAGCGCCATTGTCATGTGCTGCTTTTGTGATTCTTTTAACATCATTAATGATGCCTGTGACGTTTGAGACGTGGCTTAAGCAAGCGATTTTTGTTTTGTTGGAAAATTTGCTTTCGAAATCATCGTAGTCTAATGTTCCGTCAGTGTTTACTTTGGCATATTTGATTGTGAAACCTCTTAATTTAGAAGTAATTTCCCATGGAACAATATTGCTATGGTGTTCCATTAAGGAAACTAGAACCTCATCACCCTTGCATAGGTTGTTTAGTCCCCAAGAGTATGCAACCAAGTTAATGGCTTCAGTTGTGCCTCTGACGAAAACAATTTCTTGCCAATCTTTTGCGTTGATGAATTGTGCTATCTTTTGCCGTGAGTTTTCATAGAGGTCAGTTGCTTCCAACGACAGAGTGTGTATTGCTCTGTGAACGTTAGCATTGCTGTTCTCGTAAAAGCTGTTTATAGCATCGATTACTTGCCGCGGCTTTTGAGTGGTTGCAGCATTATCAAAATAAATTAGGGGATTGTCGTTTACTTGGCGTTTAAGAATTGGAAAGTCTTTGCGAAGCGCTTGAATATCCACGATTACTTCTCTGCCTTTTTCTCTTCCTCTACCTTCATTCTTTTAGACAATGTCTTTGCGAGTTCTTCTTCTTCAAGCGCCTGTTTTTCTTCAAACGTATGTTCTGCAGGCAACCAGCTGGGTGCAGCTACGCCTTTTTCTTTGAAATATTGTCTGATGGCACGTTTCAATGCGCCTACTGCTAGCACTCCGCAGTGGAATTTTACGCTTGGTAAGCCGCCGATTTCCTCAGTTACTTTTTTCCAAGTAATATCTTCCCAAGCTTTCTCAAGACTCAATCCCTTAATCATTTCAGTAACTATGCTGGACGTGGCGATGTTTGCTGCGCATCCATAGCTTTCGAAGCTTGCTTTTTCAATTATGTCTTCTTTTGTTATTTTCAAATAGAATGTTATCATGTCTCCGCATGCTGGGTTTCCAGCTATTGCTACTACGGTGGCATCGTCCATTTTTCCAAGATTCTTGGGGTGTCTGAATAAATCCATAACTTTTGGGTTGTAAGGTAACGGTATACGTGACATACTAATGCACTCCTGTTGAGCCAACTATCCCTCTTATTCGGTTGACAGCTGTTGGTAAGACTTTGAGAACGTAAGCTATATCCTCTTCTGTAAGGAAACGTGTTGTTTTCATGAGAATGCTGCCGTGTGCTTCCTCAAATATGCGTCCGATTGCGATAAGTACATGGCTTGGCTGGAGTAGTCTTCGGCTGCATGCGCTTCCGCTGGAAACATAGACGCCTTGCAGGCTGAGTTCAATGGTTAATGCTTCGCCTTCCGCTCGTAAAATGCTTACGTTGGCGTTGTCGGGTGAGCGTTTGTCGCCTTTTGGACCGTTAAAACGTAAATCATCAAGCTCGCTAAATATGCCATCAACAAGCTTATCGCGTAACATTCGCATCTTAGTAGTGTTTGCTTCAAAGTTTTGGAAGGCAAGCTCTGACGCCTTAGTGAAGCCAACGATTAATGGCGTATTTTCAACTCCTGGCCAAAGCTTCTGAGTTCCAATTTGCCCCTCCAAGAATGCGTTCCATGTTTATGCCGTCTCGCAGGTACATTGCTCCCATGCCTCTTGGACCTTGAATTTTGTAGCTGCTGACTGTGGCTAAATCTACGTTTAGGTTTTGCACATTAAAGGGGATTCTGCCGTAGGCGTCTGAAGCGTCGGTGTGAAATAATGTTTGTGGGTTTTTGGCTTTAACGATGTCAACTGCATCTTTAATCGGCTGAACTGTACCAATTTCGTTATTTACCGATGATACGCTTACAAGTATGGTTTCGTTGTCGACAGCTTCTTTGAGTTTTTCGAGATTTATGAATCCTTCCTTATTTACTGGAATTTTGGTGGTTGTGAAACCGAACTTTTGCATCATCTCTGCGACTTGCAGTACGTTGATGGGTTCGATTTCAGATATAATAATTTTTTTGCCTTTGCTTTTTTGTGCAAAGCATGCGCCCATGATGGCTAGATTGTTGGCTTCAGTTTCGCCTGGTGTGAAAGTGATTTCTTCAAGAATTTTTGCGCCCATAGTCCTGACTGATTTTTTTGAAGCAGTTTATAATTACTTCAAATGCTTCCCAGCCTGGCTTATGCGTAAGCGTTGGGTTGCCGTAAGCTTTCTTGTTAAAATAAGGCAGCATTATCGTCAATGACTTCTTGGGGAATAATGCTTGAGTTTTCGTTATCTAAGTAAACCTCATGTGTAATTCCTTCATGCAGTTTTAAGAGTTCTTTTACGTTTTCAACCATACAGTATCCTACCTATTTAGAGAGATTAGATAACTCGATACTTTGCTAGTATCTGTTCAAATAGAAAAATGTAGCTGAGAAAAGCATTTTTGATAAGGCTAATTCTATTAATTAGCTAATTCAATAAATCATAAATTAACATGTCAATGGCGAGTTTAAAGTTGAAAATTACAGAATTGTCCGTTCCCGAATCCGTCAAAGAAATATTGATTAATATGGGAATTGCAGAGTTGTTTCCTCCTCAAGAAGACACTATACGGGCAGGAGTGTTGGAAGGTAAAAACATCGTTTTAGCCAGCCCAACCGCATCAGGCAAAACCTTGATTGCTGAACTCTGCAGCCTCAAACATGTGCTGGAAAAGAGTGGCAAGGTAATTTATCTTGCGCCTCTACGGGCGTTGGCGAGCGAAAAATTTGAAGAATTCAAAAAATACACAACAATCAAAAAGGTGGATGGCAGAAAAGTCAGTGTTGGCATTAGCACAGGCGATTTTGACACTGCTGATAATTGGCTTCAACGATACGATATAATTGTTACAACAAATGAGAAGGCGGATTCGCTTCTGCGTCATCGTGCGAAATGGATGGATGATATTTCTTTAGTTATTGCGGATGAAGTTCACCTTTTAAATGATGCTGGTCGAGGACCTACTCTTGAAGTGGTGTTGGCTAGACTAATGCAGGTTAATCCTGGCATCCAAGTTTTGGCGTTAAGTGCAACCATAGGCAACGTTGACGAGATTGCTGGTTGGCTAAATGCCAAGTTTATTGTCACTGAGTGGCGCCCCGTCTCACTTAAGGAAGGCATTGTTTTGAACGATGAAATCCAATATAAGGACGGCGGGGCAAGAAAAGTCGAAAAGAAAACACATATACCCACAGTAAACCTAGTTTTGAACACAATAAAAGGTGGTGGGCAAGCTCTTGTTTTTGCTTCTACAAGGAAAAACTCGGTTTCAGCCGCCAAAATCATTGCTCAACACACAAGCGAAGCCTTATCCAAACCGATGAAACGGACTCTGGAGCATGAAGCAGAAAAAATCCTTTCAGCCGGCGAGCGAACCCAAATCAGTGAAAACCTTTGCAGAGTTTGTCCGGTGCGGCGTAGCTTTTCACCACGCAGGCTTAGCGGGAGCACATCGCAAAATAATTGAGGATGCATTTAAAGAGGGAAAAATCAAAGTCTTAACTGCCACCCCTACATTGGCGTTCGGCGTTAACCTTCCAGCGCGAATGGTTATTATTCAGGATTACAGGCGTTTTGAGCCAGGATACGGCAATTACCCCATCAGCGTACTTGATTACAAGCAGATGGCTGGTAGAGCGGGGCGACCAAAATATGACAAAGTTGGTGAATCAGTTCTTATAGCCAAAACCTCAGATGAAGCCGACTATCTGATGGAGGGCTATGTTATGGCTAAGCCTGAGCGGATATGGTCCAGATTGGGCGTTGAAAAAATAATCCGTGGTCATGTCCTCGCAACGGTTGCTTCGGATTTTGCGCATTCTGAAGAGGGGATTTATGAGTTTTTCGGCAAGACCTTCTATGCTTACCAGTACGATGTAAAAGCAATCAAAGGGATTATCGGGAAAATTTTGAAGTACCCTCTATGAAGAAGAAATGATTGATATGAGCGAAGATAACATTTTTGCGACAAAGTTTGGTAAACGAATAAGCGAACTCTACATCGACCCACTATCCGCGGTGGTAATCCGAAATGCCCTAAAAGACGAACCTGCCAATATTACTGATTTTGGGTTGCTTCATTTGATTTCTCACACTCCCGACATGGGACCCGTTATGAGACCTTATGCCCGCGAATGTGATGTTTTAGCGCTTCAACTGGAGCAGCACAGAGATGAATTATTCACTGATGTTCCAAACGAGTGGGATGACCATTTAACATATGAGCAGTTTCTTGGTGAAATCAAAACTGCGGTGGTCATGAAAAACTGGATTGAAGAAGTCAGCGAAGAAAAGCTCATCGAACAATTCAATGTTCAACCAGGCGATTTGTACAGGACCATTGAGAATGCGAAGTGGCTTCTTCATGCAACGGACGAATTAGCATCGCTTTTTGGGGCAAAAGAAATTCTGCCGCTTACAAATGAGTTGGTTGAGCGGGTTTCTAAAGGCATAAAGAAAGAACTCTTACCGATTGTTCATCTTGAAGGGGTTGGCAGAGTCCGCGGACGTATAATTTTTAATGCAGGATACAGAACTATCGAAGACATAAAACATGCATCAATTGAGGAATTGACCAATTTGCCAACTGTTGGTCCAAGGCTTGCCAAGAAAATTAAGGAGCAGGTGGGTGGCTTTGTTAAAAAGGATGAATGGGAAAAGCTTGATACTGAGCAAGAGTTTAAGCAGAAGGCGCTTGGAGATTTTTAACTTCTTAATTGGTTTTGCTTAATTTTTATTTCGTTAAGAGAAGAAGAAGCTTTGTGGAATGCACCTTCTTCTTCTGCTTTCACGTACCCGTCAGACCTTAAGTCACTTAATGTTGGAAAGTCAGAACCATTTGTTCAAGAGAAGAAGTTCAGAAAAAAAGTTTTTCTTCTTCTCTCAAAATCCACGCATCTTCTTGATAAGCCTATGCTTTGGAGAATTTCTCAGCTTGTTTAACTGCCGTGCCCAAATAATTCTTCGGATCCAAAGCTTCATCTATTTCTTTCTCATTGAGTTTACTACTCACCAATTTGTCTTTGAGCAGAACTTGCTTGAAATCTTTTTTCTCCACGGCACTTTGGATGGTTAATTTTCTTAGCAACTCATGTGCATCTTGCCTGTTAACACCCTTCTTTGCCAACGCCATCATAACCGATTCAGACATGGCGCGTCCCTGAGTTACGCTAAGGTTCTGCAGCATCTTTTCTTTGTCAATTCGCAAGTGCGCAACGATATTGCACATTAAACTAAGGATATAGTCTAGCAGAATGTTTGATTCTGGCAAAATAAACCGTTCAGCTGATGACTGTGTTAAATCTCTTTCATGCCAAGTGATCATATCTTCTAGGGCTGGAGTGCTGAGGCTTCGAACAATTCTGGCCAAACCGCAAACGCGTTCGCATGTTTCCGGATTCTGTTTATGAGGCATTGTAGAACTGCCGACTTGTTTGCTCGCTTCGAATGCTTCAAAAACCTCTGCGATTTCGGGTCTTTGAAGTTCCCGTATTTCCGTGGCAAAATTTTCAAGTGAAGATGCAACCATTGCATAAATGCAGATGAGTTCAGCATATCGGTCTCTTTGCACGATCTGGGTTGAAATTTCTGCTGCTTTGAGGCCAAGTCGTTTAGTTACAAGTTGTTGAATAACTTCAGCGTGTTCACCTAAACCTGCTTGTGTACCCACTGCGCCGCTTATTTTTCCCACTAAAACTCGTTTCTTGGCTTCGTTTAAGCGTTGAATGTGTCTGTCAAGCTCGTAGCCCCAAACAGCAAATTTAAAGCCCAAGGTAATCGGCAAGGCGTGTTGTCCATGAGTTCTGCCAATCATAATTGTTTCTTTATTCTCAGCCGCCTGCTTCTGCAAAATAGTTTTGAGATCGGCAAGTTTTTTCTCGATCAGTGTGATGGCATCTTTTAGTTGCAATGCATTGGCTGTGTCTACTATGTCGTAGCTTGTTGCTCCCAAATGTACGTAGGCGCCGCTTGATCCGCTAACCTCTGATAGTGCACGAACCAACGAGGCAATATCATGCTTTATGAGTTTTTCAATCGATTTTACACGGTCAACTTTTACATGTTTTGTGTTAGCATTGGAAGCGATTTTTTCCGCGTCTTTTCTTGGAATGTTGCCTACTTCAGCGTGCGCTAAAGCTAAGGCAGCTTCAACGTCAAGCAGCTTCTGAAGCCGTGTTTCTTCTTCAAAGATTTTTAACATTTCTGGCGTACCGTAACGCCCAGTATCGATTGGTAAGATAGGCAAGTGGAGTTCCTCAGAGGCTAAGGATATACACATTAAGGATTAATGTTTTACCAATAGTATAACTCATTATAACTTGGCATTGAGGGTTTGGCATGAAAACAACGGTAGCAATATTAGATAAGGAAGGCGATAACATCGTTGACCGTGTTCTTGATGTTCTTAACACTCTTAGCGGTAGACAGCCTTCCCATTTTGGGTTAGTGTCGCCAAAAAAAATTGTTATCGAGAAAAGTCCCGGTATCCTAAGCAGGCAGGGCATAGAGTCTTCAGCAGCCGTCGGCTATGTCTCGACAAAACCTGCAGTATCAAGCGGCTACGAGTTTTTGCAGTTGGATGATGCTGCACTCATGTTTGAAGGCAGAATCTATTCTCCCCTAACCAAAAATGCTGTTATGGAACAAGTCGCCAAAGAACCGCTTCACTGCGAAGCCCTCCTGCAAACGTTGATGAAAAATGCTGATGGGGACTATGCTTTTCTAATTGCTAAAGATAGGTGGATCGGTGCGGGAAGAGATCCTGTTGGTGTTCAACCGCTCTACTACGGTGAAAACAAATCCCTCGCTGCAATTGCTACAAACCGAAAAGCCCTGCGGTTGCTTGGCTTAGAAGAGCCCCTCTCTTTTCCGCCAGGAAACATGGGCTTTGTTAACCGTGAAGGGTTCCAATTCAAATCCGTTAAAACACTCTCGTTTACAACCCCTGTAGGAATGACACTTGATGATGCGGCAAAACAACTTCAAACACTTCTTGAGGAATCAATCAAACGTCGCACACAGAACTTGAAAGAAGTTGCTGTGGCCTTTTCTGGAGGATTAGATAGCAGCTTAGTCGCTTATTTAGCCAGTAAACTTGGAGTAAAAGTTAACTTGCTTCATGTAAGCATGGAGAATCAGCCTGAAACAGAAGAAGCGATCGAGGCATCTGAACTACTGAATTTGCCACTTCAAGTCGATTTATTCAAGGATTCTGACGTGGAAAACACGTTGGCTCATGTTGTAGCTCTTATTGAAGAGGCTGACCCGATTAAAGCCAGTGTTGGTTTACCTTTTTATTGGGTAGCTGAGAAAGCTTCTGAAGCACGTCTCAATGTAATGTTGGCAGGTCAAGGAGCAGACGAGTTGTTTGGGGGGTATCAACGTTATGTCAAGGAATATTGCAAAGACGGCGCAGAAAAAGTTAGAAAAACAATGTTTAACGATGTAGCTAACATCTTTGAGAGTAATCTTGAACGAGACCTCAAAATCACTAGTTATTTTGATGTGCAACTGCGTTTGCCTTTCGCATCCTTTGAGCTTGATGAGTTCGCCTTAAGCTTGCCGATTGAATGCAAAATGGAGCCCAAAATTGACACGCTAAGAAAGTTGGTTTTGCGAAAAGTAGCTCTGAACGTTGGATTGCCAAGTGGATTGGTAGATAAACCTAAGAAAGCAGTACAGTACTCCACAGGCATTAACGACGCAATAAAACGAGTAGCAAAAACTCAAGACAAAACAGTTAACGAATACATAAATGGGCTACTGGAAAAATCAAAACGGGGAAATTGATTTTTTAAATTCAGTTTTTTCTGAACTCTATCTGGGTTTGTCCGTTTTCGTTCTCTGTCTCTCTCCCCTATCGACAGGTAGGTCAGAAAGTTTATACACTATGATATACAGTTTGATATACACTTACCAGCTAACGTGATTAAATTAAGGGGTCAATCTCACTCGGTCGCGTGGGTACAGCGTTACTTCTCGAATATTCTTTTTGCCAGTCAAAATCATCGTTAACCGCTCAAGCCCGATTGCCCATCCCGCATGTGGGGGCATACCATAATCGAAAGCTTGCAAGTGATGCTTGAATGATTCAGGGTTAAGCCCTTTCTCTTGCATTCTTTGTATTAGATGGTCTTTTTGGCTAATTCTTGTACCTCCAGAAACCAACTCTATATAGCGCCACATTAAATCAAAGCCTTCGCAGACTTCTGGTTTGTCATCGCATGGTTTAATGTAGAACGCTTTTGCGTGTGTCGGCCAATCCGTTACGAAGTAGAAGAATGGGTAGAGTTTGGCTAATTCTCGGAATGCTTCTGTTGGGATGTCTTCGCCCCATGGAATTGTTACGCCTTGCCCTTTGAGATCTTCAAGAACTTGAGTGTAGGTTAAACGTTTGAACGGAACCTCAGGCACTTCAAACTTGTATTTTAATGCCGAAAGTTCAGAGACACATTTCTCTCTAACTGTTACGCAGGCATGATGTATGACTTGTTCCAGAAGTCCCATGACATCTTGAGTGTTCGCAAACGCCATTTCGATGTCAACGGATGTGAACTCGCTAAGGTGTCTACGGGTATGTGACTCTTCAGCCCTAAAAAATGGACCAACCTCAAACACTTTTTCAAAGCTCAACGTTAATTCTTCTTTGTAAAGTTGTGGGCTTTGGGCAAGGTAGGCTTTTTGGTCAAAATATTTAACTGAGAAAAGTTCTGCACCGCCTTCAGTTGCGGAGGCTATTATGCGTGGGGTATGAACTTCTAAAAATCCTTTCTCAAACAAGTAGTTTCTGATTGCGTTTAGGGCTGTATGCTGGATTTTAAAGGCAGCTAAAACTTTGTCCTGTGTAAGGTCAAGTGCTCTTGCATCTAAACGAGCCTCAATGAGGGCGGGCGTTTTACCAGTTATGTCAATAGGCAACGCTTCAATCGCAGTGTTTAAGATTTTGATTGCGTTTGGGATTATTTCTATGCCTCTTGGTGTCATGTTAGTTTTTTTAACATCACCCTTAACTGCTAAACTAAATCTTTTCTGCAACAAATCCGATTTAGCTAAAACTTCAGGCGCTATTCTTTTTTTGGGAATAGTTATTTGGATTGTTCCCTCTCGATCTTGCATTATGATAAAGCGAATTCCGCCTAAATCGCGGATTTCATGAACCCACCCAAAAAGAGTAACCTCTTGACCATCGATTTCAGGTGTTACGTTACTTGTATAGTGAGTTCTACTCCATTCACCAAGAGAGTCCAAGTTCATGACTGGTTCGCCAATCCCTAATCTGCAATTTCAACGCGTAGAGACATTTTACGTACTTTACTGGCTATTTCCTTTAACGCCTTAAGATCAAAAGGCAACTGTGCACCGCGTTTCCTTTTAAGAATTACTCGGGTTTCAGTTGTTCCGTCTGGAAGCCAAATAGTATTGATTGTTAGAATACTGAAGGGTATGAACAAGTCTTCTAGGAATTTGCGGTCGTCAACACCATACTCTAAAACTTTAATGTTTTTGCCTGTTTCATCGCCTATGGTTTTGATGATTTTACCGCTATAACCTAAAAGTTTAGGTACATCTCCATGTCCAACAATAATAGCTAATGTTTTTTCTACATCAACTGCCTTGTAAAAGCAGACGTTTTGCAGGGAAGGATATTTTTCTTCCAGCGAAAGCAGTAAACGGGCTATTTTCAAATCTAACTCGCTGATTTCGCCAGACTTTACTTTAGATGAACACTTTTGGCAAAGTATGCCGCTTTTTAAGCAGAAACTGCAAAGTTCAGTTTTCATTTTTTTGTCGTTTATCCTGCAAAGTTAGGAGTTTTGCTACTCGTGACTATCTGATCAGTGTTATTTCTATTGTGCTTACGTTAGTAGTAGCGTCGCCTTCTTCTTGTGCTTCAAACTGGTCTGTTCCGATTCCGATGCTTTTGATTTTTACGTCTGGTAGAAATCTGTGTCTAACTACTTCAGCTACATCAATTGCTCGACTTATGGATCTTCCGCGTGCTTTTATGCTGACTTCTTTTGCTCCACTGTGAAAGAATGTGATGCATGCGAGTACATAGTTCATTATTGGTTTTTTGCCGATCAAGACTGCGCTGCTTTCCGTCACGCCTCGCTTCACTCCTAGTTTACTTTTTAAGTGGCTTCAGTAAAGATTTTTATGAAAATAAATACATTGTGGTATAAGCTTTACGTTCTAGCTGAGCATTTTCAAATTACTTTTCAGATGATAGTTTATGATGGTCTTGATAATTGATTACGAAAGTATATTGTCAACTGAATGCTCAGCAAGCAGTTTGGCATTAAATTCTTAAGCAACCTCACTATTGTAAAGGTTTAGCTTCACAAACTACTGCAAAAGTGACAAATTTGGAACCATTAACTAAACGTTCAATTCAACTCTTAAAAACACTCTACGAAAAAGGAAAATCCACAAACACCTACACTTTAAGGATTAAACAAGATGAATTATCCAACCAATTAGGCGTAAGCAGACAAGCATTAAACGTTCATTTGCGTAAACTTAAAAACCGCGGTTACATTCGAACCGGTAGAGGTTTCATTGACGTCACTGACAAAGGCTTAAACGCACTTGGGGTCTCCACAACACCAGCCTTTATTCTGCTAAAAGTCGCACCAATAAAAAGAATCCACGTTTACGATCAAATTAGAGAACTTGCAGTTTCCAGAGCATTCCGAATCGCAGGGGAAGTAGATGCTTTAATCATCGTTGAAAGAGACAATCTTGATGAAATACTAAAAAAACTCTACAACATCGACGGAATAGAGGACACCCGCTCCTATGTAACTATTGAAGAAATTCAATAATTTCATTAACTTTTGTAAATTCTAAAGTTCAGACAAAAGGTATATTTGATACTTAACCATCAAAGACTTAGCCAAAATAGAAGGTTAACAACAAATGCCGATATTAGATCCAGTAAAAAAAGCCATAGCGCAAAAGCATAGGTTATACATGAAAATCTGCAGGGACTGCGGCTCACGTAACGCTGCAACCGCGATTAAATGCAGAAAGTGCAAAGGCAAGAACCTGCGCTGGAAGAAACGAGAAATAGTAAAGTAAAAGTTTTTTTTCCTTATTTTCGCTTTCTTATTTGCGGAATCCCTTTTCCAATTTAAAAAAAATGGATATTTTGTTTTTCAAAAATCCTAAATCTATGCGTTCTCAATGTATTACAAAAATTAAAGTTGCCTGGTTCTCAAGAGTGCCCCAGCGATAGTTTGCATCAAACTAAACCACAAGTTCTCCAAAGTGGAAAAGTTTCAGATTTGGATAAAGTAACTCTTGCTTCCTCACGCTTGTCTTTGCAGAGTGTTCCCACAAAAACCCGGTTCTGAATATTTCTCGCCATTTCGATAAAATTAATTCGATTTTTCTTGCGGTTTTACCTTTTGGTGACAATTTAAATCAAATATAACACATCGCGTAGGTTAAAACAATAAGCTTTGGTGAGGCTCACTTTCTCAAATAGAACTAATCGATGATTATGACTAAAGTGCGTTTACGAGGGTTTCCATGTTGAAAACCGTGTTAGCACAGCCATTCTTAATCAACGGGATTGCTTGACCTGCAAGACCTACGCTGTTCAAAAACGGCGAAAACATCTTGATTTCTTCTCCACATGCAACACCTACAACACCTTCATAATTGGTGTTTTTCAAGATTTTAGGAATACATGATCCTCCTGGCACAATGTAAATGTCATAACCTCTTGCTGCAGCTAGTTGACTAGACTGGTTAACTAAACATTCTTCTGAACAGTGCGCACATTTGTATGTTGGTATATCTGGGTCAAACGAAGCTTTACATCGGCTGTCTAAATATTTTCTTGAACAGTGTGGCAGGAAAAGAGCTCTTTTCTTAGTCTGCAAGAATTTACTTCGCTCAATCATGTTAACTGCTTGTACATCAATAAAATCTTGAAGCAGAACTATTGCGTCATTAATATTAAGTCCAGTAGCCTCTTCAATTCTAAATTGGACAATAAGGTGCTGGAGTCTATCAAGTAGGCTTTTATGCATGCCCTTCTGGTAACTTACCGTTGCAATTTCAGTGAAAAAAAAGCGTGGAACCTTAGAAAGATCAAAAGTAAATCTATAGGGCATATTCTAAGGATTGATTGTCCGCCCTTAAAAGAATAACTGTGTCTATACAAAGAATACATGAGATCTTCTTCTTAATTTAATCCTAAGATCTCTTTAATGGCCGCTATTTGTTCACGCAATTGCTTTACTTCTTCCTCCAGGTTATTGGCTCGGGATTCAGCGTCTTTCTTGAAGCTTTCCAAACCAATTAACAATTCAGGTTTAGATTCAAAAGTCTCCATTTTTTGGCGTAAATCAAATAAATCATGTTTTAGCTCTGACTGGATCTCTTTAAGTTTACCCACTAATTCGTGTATTTTTGGCGTTTCTTCTTTTTTCATGCCCGATTCAGTCATTAGATGAACCCATGTTTTAAAACAAATAGTAAGAAAATTAGATGCTTATCTGGAACATTAAGCGTTCCACAAGCTCTTTGTACCTATTCCGGATAGTAACTTCAGTTACCTGCGCGATCTCAGCGATTTCTCTTTGTGTTTTTCGCTCTCCCGTTAAAACAGATGCTACGTAACTTGCTGCCGCCGCGATTCCGGTTGGTCCTCGACCAGATGTGAGTTTAAGTTCTTTTGCGGCTGCCAAAATTTTATGAGCAATTTCTTCAACTTTTCCCTGCATCGTGAGCTGGTTAGAAAACTTTGTTATGTACTGGCTTGGTCTGAGTGGTGGAATTGAATAGTTTAATTCTCTGATGAGGAAACGGTAGCTTCTGCCAACTTCTTTTTTGTTTACTGTGGACGATTGAGCTATTTCATCTAAAGTTCTCGGTAACCCGCATTGTCTGCATGCTAAGTAAATCGCCGCTGAAGTGACACCTTGAATTGATCTTCCGCGGATAAGGCGTTCTTTTACTGCTTTTCTGTAAATAACTGATGCAGTTTCAAGAATATTTTTTGGAAGGTTCAAGTTGTTTGAAATTTTTGTAATTTCAGATAGGGCAAACGCCAAATTCCGCTCTGTAGCATCTGAAACTCTGATACGTCTTTGCCATTTCCTCAGACGGTAAACCTGTGCTTTCTGTCCAGGCGAGAGGCTTTTTCCGTAAATATCTCGGTCATGCCAATCGATTGTTGTTGATAAACCTTTGTCGTGAATTGTATATGTTAAGGGTGCTCCAACTCTAGTGCGTTTTGATCTTTGCTCGTCATCAAAAGCTCTCCATTCAGGTCCCCGATCAGCTATTTTGGCTGCTACTACGAAACCACAGTCCATACATACTATTTCAGCGCATTCATAATCGCGCATAAGTCGGGTGCTGCCACATTCAGGGCATGATTGTATTTTGGCTGGTTCAGTTTTTGGGGTTTGGTCAGTTTCTAACTTGCTGTCTCTGCTCATTCATTTTTTGCTCCGTTGCGTTTTCGAGAGAAGCAAGTACACCGGTTTATTCAATAGTTTAGCAGGTTCCCTAATTGTTGGTTTAACTACTGCATAAGGAGCGGATACTGGTCCTATTATATCAAAAACTTTGCCGATAATATTTAAGTTCTCATCAACAATTTCAGAGCCAATTCTAGGCGCTTGTTCAGTCTTAACAATTAAGTTTTTAGATGGAGTTAACGCCCTTATTCTGCCCAATTTTTGCAAATGCGCCATTCCCCTCTCGAAAAACATGTAGGAACTCGTAATAGCTTATTTAAAGCTTTCTAAGGTCTTTAAAAGCCGAAAGTTTAGTCTGGCACTTTCGAGCAGAAAGCTTCTTAAATAAGAAGTGTGGATAAGACTGTGCCTTAAAAGGGTGAGGCTAATATGTCTAAACCATTCTATGTAAAATATGAAGTACCGAAAGAAATCGTAGATGCAGCCTATGAAGCCCTAACGATAGCTTCTAAAACAGGAGTAGTTAGGAAAGGAACAAACGAAGCTACAAAAGCTGTTGAACGATCTATAGCGAAACTTGTAGTCATAGCTGAAGATGTTGATCCACCAGAAGTTGTGGCTCATTTACCTCTTCTCTGTGAAGAAAGAAAAATACCATACGTGTTCGTCCCAAGCAAAGAAAAACTAGGCACCTCAATTGGAATCGACGTTCAATGTGCAGCCGCATGCATTCTCAAAGAAGGAGAAGCCGCAGGATTAATCAAAGAAATTGTAACACGAATTGACCAGGTTAAACGAGGAACTCAGTAATGAGTAAAGAAGCAGCTGAAGAGCCTATTCCGTCAGAAGTCATTCAAGTCATAGGTCGAACAGGCGTTACTGGCGAAATCTCACAGGTTCGAGTGCGAATAATGGAAGGCAAAGACAAAGGACGAATAATTACACGCAACGTTAAAGGACCAGTCCGCGTTCAAGATATTCTGATGCTGCGAGAAACAGAAAGAGAAGCAAAGAAAATCACAAGATAAACATAAAGGAGAAAAATTGTCATGCCAAAAAACCGTAAATGTTCGTTCTGTGGTGCTGATTTCCCAGCTGGCACAGGCATGATGTTCGTTAAAAACGACGGCTCAATTCTGTGGTTCGATTCTGGCAAATGCAAGAAAAGCTCGCTGCAATTCAAACGAGATGCACGTAAATTAAAATGGACCAAGTACTTCGGTAAAGAAGAAAAAGGCAAAGGGTAAACCTCAAGTCTTTTTCAGTTTCAACCCATTTTTTCCTATTTTATTAGTTATTCGATTTTTAACCGAAAGCTTATCTTTCTACCAAGTTCCTTGATGATCTTTAAGGTTGTATCTTGCCACTTTTCCGCACAAAAAAAGAACCGTTCGAATGGTTAAAATCAAACCGAAAAACAATAGATGTCCGAAAAGGCACTCCACTTAATGGACAGGTTGCAGTCTATCTTTCTGGCCGAAATGTTCTTCGCATGAAAATTGTTAAGACGGAAACTGGAAAACTCGCTTATGTTGTACGATCTGATAATTATGGATTAGTTATTCCTTCTGCTTTGGTTCTTGGTGACGCTCTCGTCTATTTGCGCAGGCTTTATGTTGGATATGAAGGAGTTTTTACCGCTTATTATATAGAGCGATTAGAAAATTAGCTTCGCTTGTTTAAATGTTTGCGAAAAGAATTGAATCACTGTTAATTATGTAAGTATTTGTCAGAATAAATTCGTTTTTAGTAAAATTATTGTGAAAAACGTAAACCTTAAATACAGAGCTAAGCATTGTTTGGTTCATCAAAAATGAGGAATTTAAAATGGTAACATTTAGTGGTTGTTATACTGCACTAATAACTCCCATGACCAGTAATCGCCAAGTCGATTACGAAGGCTTACGTGACTTAGTAGATTTCCAAATAAAACATGGTGTAAAAGGCGTACTTGCCGTTGGCACAACAGGTGAAAGCCCAACTTTAGATTGGCATGAACACAATCAGGTAATTGAAAAAATCCACGAATACGCAGGCGCAAGATGCTTAACCATAGCTGGAACAGGAAGCAACTCCACACAGGAAGCCATCGAAGGAACAGAACATGCCCAGCGGTTAGGCATAAAATGCGTTTTGCTTGTAGACCCATATTACAATGGGCCAAGTTCGTTGGAAATACGCAGAGAATATATTGAGCCGATTGCAAGGCAGTTCCCTGAAGTCCAAATAATCCCCTACATAATTCCGGGGCGAACAGGGACCCAACTCTACCCCCAAGATCTCGCAGTGCTTCATCAGCAATACCCAAACGTTCGATGTGTAAAAGAGGCTACAGGTGATCTCAAGAACATGGAGTTAACCAGAAAGTTTTGCGGTGAAGACTTCGATATTCTTTCAGGAGATGATGACAAAACTTACACTATGATGATTTCGCCTGACATCGGCGCCAGCGGCGTTATCTCGGTCATTTCCAACGTTGTTCCCAATGCTGTTGTGGACATGGTGCACTACCTTCTAGACGGTAATGAAGAAGCTGCCAGCGTAATTGCCCAAGCACTCCAACCGCTCTTTAATTTGGTTACGGTAAAAACCCAAGAACAAACACCATATGGTCCAGTAACTTGCAAAGCAAGAAATCCATTGGCGTATAAGACATTGATGAATGTGCTTGGTATGCCCTCAGGAGCCTGTAGGCAGCCTCTGGGAAAGATGACTCGTGCCGGTTTAGAGGTAGTTCTTACAAACGTGAGAAAAGTCTATGAAACTAACCCAGAAATTCTCCAGCCAGTCTCCGACTTCTTCAATGTTGACTTGAAAGATCGGCTATACAATAGGAAGTACTTAGAGGGTCTTTACTATGCTTAAACTGTGTGTAGCAGGTGCGGCAGGTCGAATGGGCAACGCTATCATAGCAGAAGCAACGGCAAGGGGGCATCAGATTGTAGGCGCAATCGAGGCTCCAAATAACCCCAATATCGGCAAAACCCTGCAAGAACTCGGCATCACAAACTCCGACGCCCAAATTTTTAGCTCAGATAGATTAGCCGTTGCTTTGCAAAACGCAGACACCTACGTTAGCTTCACTGTACCAACGGCAGAAGTAGTTAACATACCGATAGTTGCCCGTCTTGGAAAACGCATAATCTTAGGTACCACAGGTTTCACTCCTGAACAAAACGTCCAAGTGGTCAATGCTATGTCAGAGAAGGTTCCTTCGGTCTTCTCACCAAACTACTCAGTTGGAGTCAACATAATGTTTAAGCTAGCAGAAGCTTTGAAAGCGTTTCCCATGGGATTCGATTTTAGCATAAACGAAATTCATCACACTGGCAAAAAAGATGCTCCAAGTGGCACTGCAAAAAAGCTAGGCGAAATCGTGACGAACGTCCGTGGCTACACTAAGGTTGTTTCTGGACGAGAAGGAATGAGTCCACGCCAAGCTGGAGAACTTGAAATCACCTCTCTGCGAGCAGGAGGAGTCCCTGGTATTCATGACTTAATCGTTGCCGGGCCATACGAAATGCTCCGTATAGAACATACAGCTTTCTCACGCAACGTCTTTGCCCAAGGTGCCGTTTACGCTGCTGAATGGCTAAGCAAACAAAATGAAGCTAAAGTATTCAGTATGGCTGATGTTTTAGGTTTATCTTAAGCATAAATCAACCATTAACTTTTTTATCGGCGAATACTAACTCAAAAGAGCAGGAAGAAACAAAACATGACCATAAAGCGTAAAGTTGCAGTACTAGGCGCAACTGGAGCCGTTGGACAACGATACATCCAACTTTTACAGGGACATCCATGGTTCCAAATTGAAGTGCTTGCCGCTTCAGAGCGATCAGCAGGCAAAAAATTCGGCGATGCTTGCAACTGGGTTATGGAGTCAAATCTGCCGAAAGAAATTGCTGAAATGCCAGTAGCAAATGCTGATGTTGAATCTGTGGAGAAGGCAGGCAACGTAGACTTGGTTTTTTCATCTCTTCCAGGCGATTTGGCAGGTCCAGTTGAATCCGAATTTGCAGCGCTTTTTCCAGTGTTTAGCAAAGCCAGTGCTCATCGGATGGAAAAAGATGTTCCATTAATTATTCCAGAGATAAACCCTAATCATATAGATTTAATCAAAATCCAGCAAAAACTCCGCGGTTGGAAAGGATTTATCACTACTGACCCTAACTGTAGCACGATTCAACTCGCGATTTCGCTTAAGCCTTTGATGCAGTTTGGATTAAAAGAAATTATTGTTTCAACAATGCAAGCGCTTAGTGGTGCAGGATATCCAGGCGTGGCCTCACTTGACATTATTGATAACGTTGTCCCATTCATTTCAGGAGAAGAAGAGAAAATGGAAGCCGAAGCCCTTAAAATACTTGGTAACTTTGACGGAAAAGTTGTTCAGAATGCAGATTTCAAGCTTAGCGCAAGCTGCAATAGAGTTCATGTTAAAGATGGACATTTAGAATCAGTTTTCATAAAGCTCGCAGAAGACCCTTCAATGCGAGAGATTGAAGATGCATTTAGCAGTTTCGAAGGTGAACCGCAAAAACTCAATTTACCCTCCGCTCCTGTAAACCCTATTGTAATTAGGCATGAAAAGAATAGACCTCAGCCACGTTTTGACCGCGAAACAGGTTGCGGCATGAGCGTTGTAGTAGGCAGAATACGTAAAGATCCAATTATGACCTTCAAGTACATGTGCCTTGGACACAATACGATTCGAGGCGGCGCTGGCGCAGGGATTTTGAGTGCTGAACTCTTTGTTGCTAAGGGATTAGCTTAAACTCTTTAATTGCAGTAACGCGGGTGTAGATAGTATGGTTAAGAATAGAAAGCTTCGTGAACCCTTAGAGGACCGAAAAGGCAGTTTGTTCTTTGACAACGTTTCAGTTAAAGAGTTAGCTCAAAAATATGATACTCCATTATATGTTATGAGCGAGAAACGAATTAGAGATAATTATAATCGGATTTATGATGCCTTAATCCGTAACTACAAGTACGTACGACTCTACTACGCTGCAAAAGCCAACTCAAACCTTGCAGTGCTAAAAATTCTTCAGTCACAAGGCGCATATTTAGACACTGTTAGCCCTGGCGAAGTTTTCATGGGGTTAATAAGCGGCTACACCCAGGACCGCATAATGTTCACAGGAACCAGCGTGCGAAACGACGAGTTAAAAGTTTTATCAGACGCAAATGTCACAGTAAACATCGATTCGCAATCACAGCTAGATAGGCTCCTAAAAATTGCTGTCCCACCCATTTTATCGGTTCGTATTAACCCCGAAATCGGTGCAGGTCACCATAGCCATTGCATAACTGCTGGTCCCGATTCAAAATTTGGGCTTTGGGAAGAAGAGGCGATTCAAGCTTACGCGATTGCTAAACGGGCAAGAGTGGAACGTTTCGGTATTCAAATGCACATTGGCTCAGGTATCCTGGAAGTGGAGCCCTACGTTTTGGCAGTTGACAAACTTTTGAGTATAGCTAAGCGGATTCATGAAGAAGTAGGTATATCTTTTGATTTCATCGATATTGGAGGCGGATTTGGGGTTCCATATAAGCCGGAGGACAAAGAATTTGATTTGAATGAATTCGCTGCAAAAGTTGTGACACCGTTCAAAGCTAAGGTTTCCGAGTATGGTCTAGGTAAACCGTTTCTTTGCATAGAACCAGGTAGATACATAGTTTGTGATTCAAGCATTCTGTTAACAGAAGTTAACACTGTCAAGGTTACACCTTCAAAGAAGTTTGTTGGTGTGGATGCCGGTTTCAACACGTTGGTTAGACCTACAATGTATGGTTCATATCATCCAATTCTGGTCGCCAACAAGCTTGGAACGGCAGATAAAGAAACTTATGACGTGGTAGGTCCAATCTGCGAGTCAGGCGATGCCTTAGCCAAAGACAGAGAGTTGCCAATAATTGAAGAAGGCGATTTGTTAGCTGTTCTAAACGCTGGAGCATACGGTTTCAGTATGAGTTCACAATACAATTCAAGGCCACGCGCCGCGGAAGTTCTGATACGGCAGGGCAAATCATTTTTGGTTAGGGAACGCGAGCAACTAGATAATTTGACGTCTAATCAACGGGCGGCAGACTAAGCTATGCGTTTCTGGAAGATGCATGGCTTAGGTAACGATTACATAGTAATCGACAACAGAGACAATAAAATAAGTGGCAAGAAGGCTGCAGATTTAGCTAAACGGGTTTGTGAGAGACGTTTCTCGGTTGGAGCCGATGGGCTTTTGCTGGTTTCTGATTCGAAGGTGGCTGACGCAAAAATGGAAATTTTCAACTCTGATGGAAGCGAAGCTGAAATGTGCGGCAATGGCATACGTTGCTTTGCAAAGTACTGCTACGAAAACAACATCGTTCCCAGGCAAGAATTTAGAGTTGAGACTTTGTCTGGAATAAAAAATGTTTGGCTCTCGATCAAGAGCAAAGAAGTTACTGCGGTCAAGGTAGATATGGGCATCCCGAACTGGCAAAGAAACTTGATTCCTATGGTTGGGCAAGGCACATACATTAACGAAATCTTAACTGTTAACGGCAAAGACTACAAAGTAACTTGTCTTTCAATTGGTAATCCTCATTGTGTAATGTTTGTTGACAAAGTAGATGATTTTCCAGTTGAGCAAATTGGACCCAAAATCGAGAACCATAAAGCTTTTCCAAAAAGAACCAATGTCGGTTTTGCTGAAGTCATAAATCGAAACGAGTTGAAAGTTCGCGTTTGGGAGAGGGGCTGCGGAGAAACCTTAGCTTGTGGAACAGGAACCTGTGCTGCTGTGGCTGTAGCTAACAAGCTTGGAATGGTCAACGAGAACGTAACTGCTCATGTTCTTGGCGGTGATTTGCGAGTGGAAGTGGCTGAACACTTGTTTTTGAGCGGAGCTGCTAAAAAAGTTTTTGAAGGAACATTATTTGGAGAAATGTAACTTGACATTTGATTATGCTGACAGAATTAAGCGATTGCCTCCATATCTGTTTGCTGAAATTGAACAAATAATTAAAGAAAAGAAAGCAAAGGGCATCGATTTAATATCATTAAGCATCGGCGATCCCGACTTGGCGCCTCCCCCTTTTGTTATCGAAGCGCTCAAGGAAGAAGCTGCCAACCCAAAGAACCATAACTACTCTTTCAGTCAAGGGGAACCAGATTTCCGAGAAGCCGTCGTAGAATGGTATAAGAAACGTTTCAACGTTGATTTGCAGTATGACCAAGTAGTTGCACTCTTAGGTTCCAAAGAGGGCATAGCAAACATTGCCCGAGCCTTCATAAATCCAGGCGACCGTGTGCTTGTACCTGACCCCGCTTACCCAGTTTACGCTAACGGCAGCACAATTCTCTGCGATGGTATAGCGGTGCTTTTGCCATTGCTTGAGAAGAACGGTTTCAAACCCGATTTTGAGTCGGTAAATTGGAAAGGGGTTAAAATGATGTTTCTCAACTACCCCAACAACCCAACCGCCGCTACAGTGGACAAAGCGTTCCTCAAAGAATTGGTTGACTTCGCCAAAGACAACAATGTCATGCTCTGCTATGACAACGCCTACTCCGAAATCACTTATGACGGCTATCATGCGCCTAGCATTTTGGAGATTGACGGTGCCATGGATGTTGCCATCGAGTTTCATTCACTTTCAAAAACCTTTAACATGACAGGTGACCGCATCGGCTTTGCCGTTGGAAACAAGACACTTGTCAACGGCTTAACAAAAGTCAAGTCACAAATTGATTCTGGACCGCCAGTTTACACGCAGAAAGTAGCAGTTAAAGCCCTTGCATCATATTCAAGCCGTGATGCTCCCGAGTTCCTTAAGAAAAACAACCAAATCCTTCAAGAACGCCGTGACCTGCTCGTTGAAACACTTTGCAAAATCGGTTACAAATGTGACAAACCCAAAGCAACATTCTATGTCTGGGTTAACTGCAAAGGCGACTCAATGAAGTTCACCGCAAAACTGCTGGATGTTGGGGTGGCTGTGACGCCGGGCGTAGGCTTTGGTAAGTATGGTGAAGGCTACATACGCATAACATTTACTCAGCCCAAAGACCAAATAATTGAAGCTTGCAACAGAATCGCGACAGTATTCTAATTGTATTCAAATTAATTGCACTTAAGGGTCATTGATGTCTCAAGAGCAGAAAAAGAAAAAGCAGCAAACACTTCTTTTAGAAAGCCAAGAAGTTCAAAGCAAAGTTTGCCCGAGTTAGTTGAAAGACTAGACGAGCTTGAGAAACAGAAAAAAAACTTTGACATCGATGTTTGACCTAAATGTAAAAGTCCATTTGTTCGACACGTTGGAAATATGAGTGGTAACACCTCAGCTCACATCGGTTTTACACCACCACCTACGCCTGCGACGAATGCGGCTGGAGAGGAAAGCACATGCTTAAAGCGACGCACAAACCTACAACCGTTAAAAACGTCGTTATAGTGGCCGAAGCAAATGATGCGGCTAAGAAACAGATTAAAAAGAAAAGACGGTTTCGTTAAAACAAAAAAGAAAAGTTAGGTTAGATTTTTATTTTGCGGCTGCCTTAGCGAGCTTCTTCAATATTGCATCTTTGGCAATTGTGTAGGCGATCGAATAATCAAATAGCCCTTGTGGCTCAGCGGTTGCACGTTTAATCATTTCTGTTTCTGTTTTGATTTTTAGTTTGCCGATTGCTAATGCGCCGATTCCGAAAACACCCTGTTTGATTTCTATGCCATCGTCATTTGAGCCTAAGCCTTCTACACCGACCGGCTTTATCGCGTTGATGTCAGCAACTATTTTGGCCTTGGGCGCTTTGTTTAGATCGTCTTTTGAAAGCAATTGAATTCCGCCTGCGCCTGCTGAAAGCACAATTTCTGCATCTTTGACCGCTTCTGCTGTTTGCTCTGGTTTTGTAACTTCAACAACTTTTACTCTTATTGCGCCGACTTCAGCGTTGATTTTGTCTGCGACCACTTGACCTTTTGCCATGGAGCGGCTGGTTATTGTTACATCTGCTTTTTCTGCTGCATAGATTCTTGCGGCTGTTTGCCCGACTGGACCTGTGCCTGCAAGGACGGTGACTTTTTTGCCTTCTAATGTGCCAAAGCCTTTCTCCATTGATGCTCCGAAAGTTTTTGCTACGGCGGCCGCGGCTGTTGAATATCCTCCTCGTGGATCAACAATTATGCTGTTTCCCCATGGAGCTGACTTCATCGCTTTCTGGGTTGCTTCAACGACTTTTTCGACCATTTCAAAGTTGCTTCCATTTATGAAAACTTTAGTATGTTTGGCGCCTTCAGGTCCTCTTGGAAAAAGCATGTCATAAACGATTTTTGGAGCATCTTCAGCTGTCACATTTTCATATTTGAAAATCATTGAGTCTGGAAAAGCGTCTATCGCTACCAACATGTCAAATGGACTGCAATATTTGTCTGTATCAAGGAAAACAAAAACTGTTTTGAAACTTGGTTGTGGTTGTGCCAATTTTAACACCTTACCTTGTCTTTGATGCAGTTTAACGATTTAAGAATTGTCCAGATTTATTTTTAGCTCTGAAATGTGAGATCCATTCCAATGGCTGTGATTGCGGTTGGTTGAAGCATTAAACGGCGAAGTAACGTTTGAGAGCCAACCAAATAACGTAATGAAATTTACATATGAAATGCAGTAAACGAAAACTGAAAATTAAATTTCTCAAAAATGACATAAAAAAGTTGACATTGCTTTTCGTTTAAACCGCAATTGTTTAATAAGTTAGCTTTTAGAGTTCTAGCAATCAAACTTTAGAAGGATCTTTCAATTGTCCATAAATGAAAATTTAGCCAAACTTTCTAACGCCTGTGGAGTGACGGGCAGGGAAAATGAAGTTCGAGACTTAATGATTCGGCTCATGACACCCTATACAGACGAGATAATGGTTGATCGACTTGAAAACGTGATCGCAATCAAAAAGGGAAAAGAAAAATCCCCGAAAATCATGCTAGCTGCCCACATGGACGAAGTTGGATTAATGGTGAAAACAATCACAAAAGAGGGCTTTCTACAATTCGCCAAAATGGGTGGAATCGACGATCGCATCTTGCCCGCTCAAAAAGTAAAGGTTTTTTCGAGAAAAGGCCAGTTTCCAGGCATTATCGGGTCTAAACCTCCTCACATCCAAAAAGAAGAAGAGCGAAAAAAAATCATAAGTTCAGATGAGCTCTTCATTGATATTGGAGCTGAAAGTAAAGATGATGCTTTAGCGATGGGTGTTGCAGTCGGCGATCCGGTGGGGTTTGATGTTCAATATGTTCAGTTAGGCAAGGAAGTTGTTGTTGGCAAAGCTTTTGATAATCGAGCGGGCTGCGTTACTATGATTGAAGCCCTTAGGATTATGGAGAAAACTGACTTCACAATTTATGCTGTGGGTACTGTCCAAGAAGAAGTTGGTTTGCGTGGTGCTGGAGCAGCAGCTTTCAGTGTTGACCCTGACTTGGCAATAGCTCTCGATGTAACCATAGCGGGGGATACTCCAGGTGTTAGAGAGTTTGATACTACCGTAAGGATGGGTAAAGGCCCAGCGCTCACTATCACAGATTCAGGCTTAATTACGTCTAGCAAGATTCTGCGTTGGCTTTTAGATTCGGCTGAAGAAGAAAAAATTCCTTTCCAAATTGAAACTGGCTTAATGGGTTCAACTGACGCAGCAAGAATTTCGCTTACACGACAAGGCATTCCATGCGGAAACATATCAATGCCCGTACGGTATATCCACAGTCCCGTAGGTATGTTAAGTCTAAAAGACATAGAAAACTGTGCCAAACTCACTGTGGCCGCGATTCAACGAACCCAAAAATACTTCTAAAAATAGGAAAATAAGATGACAACAAATCAACAAGTGAGCGAAAAAGCAATCAAACACTTCCAAAGTGGCTACAACTGCGCGGAGAGTGTTCTTTTAGCGTTATATGAGCACATAGAGCCAGAGGGCAAAAGTGATCTTGTTCCAAAGATAGCTGGAGGTTTTGGCGGTGGCATAGGGAGATGCGGCTCAGTTTGCGGAGCATTAACTGGTAGCATAATGGCTGTCGGAATCAAATATGCATCCAACGAAATGGGCGTAGAAAAACGAGCAAAAGCTTACGCCAACGCAAAAACACTTCTCAAACAATTCGAACAGCAGCAAGGCACCACTATGTGCTGCGACCTGATCAAGTTTGACTTGTCAAATCCTGAGGAAGCGGCAAAAGCTCGAAAGGAAGGCGCCTTTGACAAAGTATGCGTTAATCTGATTAAAGCTTCCATTGAAAACTTTCTTGTATTAGAAAGCAAATAATCTTTTTTGATCTTTTTTAGCAGCGAAAGTGTTTAGAATATCCACTGTAATTACTTAATGTGGCTAAATTATGAATAAAGAACCGCCAGAAGAGAAATTTGCTGGAAAATTCGAGTTTCTTGAACACACAGCAGATGTTTTCATTCGATCACACGGCAACACTATGGAGGAAGCCTATGAAAATGCTGCACTCGCAATGTTTGAAACAATGACAGACAGTAGCAAAATCATTCAACAACAAGAGCAAACCATCGAGGTTGAAGCTGAAGACCAATATGCACTGCTTTATAATTGGCTTGAAGATTTGCTTGTAAAATTTGAAACTGAAAATATGCTTTATTCAAAATTTCAAATTACTGATTGGCAGGAAACCGCAGAAACATTCAAGTTCAAAGCGAAAGTTTGGGGTGAAAAATTTGATGCCAAAAAACACCCGCAGAAAGTTGCCGTTAAAGCTATAACTTATCATAGAATGGTAATAATAAGGGAAAAAGACCGCGTGGTCTTAGAGTTTATTTTAGATATTTAGGCTATTTTTAGCTTCTTTAGCTCAGCTATCATGCTATCAACTATTGGTTCCGGCGACTGCTCGAGACTAGTAGTGACTGACGTGACGAACGGTATTTTTTTCTGTTTAAAGTATTCTAAAAGTGGCTTTGTTTGTTCTTGGTAGACTTGGAGTCGTTTCTTTATAACTTCCTCGTTGTCGTCTGAGCGTTGATATAGTTGTCCACCGCATATATCGCAGATGCCTTCAACTTTTGGTTTTAAGAAGCGAACATTGTAGACGGCTCCGCAGTTGCGGCATATTCTGCGTGTAGATAGACGTTCAACGATTATCCAGTCTGGAACATCTAGCAACAGAATAACGTCAATTTTAGTTATAGTGTCCAAGATTTTAGCTTGGGCGAGTGTTCTGGGGTACCCGTCAAGAATGAAGCCTTTTCCTTTTGGAATTCTGTTTAAGCGTTGCTTTAGCACTTCAACTACAACTTCGTCTGGGACAAGAAGCCCCTTTTCCATGAAACTCTTAACCTTTCTGAGCTAAATCTGAATCTTCCTTTGCTAATTCACGAAATATGTCGCCTGTTGCAATGACTTCAACATCAAGTTTTTTTTGCATCCTCGAAGCATAAGTGCCTTTTCCAGCGCCTGGCGCTCCTATCATAATTGCTTTCAATTCACTCTTTCAACCTTTGGCTTCTTCATAAATTAGTAAAGGATAATTAAATTTTACGTGTGCTTTAGTTTCAGGGAAACATTTATCGAACAAAATGACCTATCAAAACTAACTAAGGTGAATATGTGAACACAAAAGAGATTGGGAAAAATCTTTTTCAGGTCGAGTTGGAAACAGGTGGATTTAAAAACCTCATTTGCAGCTACGTTATAAAATCCTCAAAAATCACTCTAGTGGAATCAGGTCCAACCTCTTCTGTGCCAAATCTTCTTTCTGCTTTAAAGGAACTTGACATCTCGTTTGAGCATGTTGACTATCTTGCCATTACACATGTTCATTTAGATCATGGTGGAGGAGCTGGCACTTTACTAAAGTTTTTGCCCAACGCTAAAGTCCTTGTCCATCCCAGAGGAATGCCTCATCTGATAAATCCTGAGAAGCTTTGGCCATCCGCTCAATCGGTTTTGGGATTCGTCAGCGAAGTTTTTGGCAAACCTGAACCAGTACAAAAAGAACGGATAATTCCTATGGTAGATGGCACAGTTGATTTAGGTGAGGGCGCCAAATTGAAGGTTATTGAAACGCTCGGTCATGCTTCACACAATCTTAGTTACCAAGAATCCTTTAATTGTGGCGTTTTTCCTGGTGATGCTGCTGGCACATATTTTCCAGAATTCCAAGTTGTTGTACCAACGACACCTCCTCCTTTCCATTTAGACGCAGCATTGGCTTCACTGGACAAATTAATTAGTTTAGAACCGACCGCTCTCTACTATAGTCATTTTGGAAAAGCCAACGAAGCCATGCAACGTCTCAAAGACTATAAATTACAGCTTGAGTTATGGGCAAAAATTGCAGAGGAAGGGGTGAAGAAAAATTGGAGTCTTGAGCAAATTCGAGACAAAATTGTGGCAGACGATAAAATTCTGAATCAGGTTTTTAGCTTCGTTGCGGTTCATCGTATTTACTCAAAAACCGTTTTAGAAAACTGTGTAAGGGGATTTATGGAGTACGCGAAACAAAACAGGCTTTCATAAACATTTTATAGTCTCACTTATCTTTTGTTTGCAAGGTGAAAATTTTGGGTGAAAGTGAAAGCAGAGCAGCTCCTGAGAAAGTTCCATTAGAAAAAGTTAATGATTACATGTGGCGCATTCCCACTTACAAGTCTTCCATGCGTGTTCCTGGAATGATTTTCGCCAATGAAGTTCTTCTTGACAAAATGAAAACTGATCGTACACTTTGGCAATGCTCGAACGTTGCACAATTGCCTGGAATTTATAAATACGCTGTTACGTTGCCCGATGGACATGAAGGATATGGATTTCCCATCGGTGGCGTTGCAGCAACTGACTATGACAACGGAGTTATCAGTCCCGGAGGAGTAGGATACGACATCAACTGTGGCGTTCGACTCTTGGCAACCACACTTACCGAACAGGAGATCAGACCAAAACTTGTCCCGTTAGCAGAAACAATTTTTCGCAACGTTCCATCTGGACTTGGAAGCCGCCGAAAAGACCTTTCAATATCCAACGCTGACTTAGACCATTTAGCAGTTGAAGGGGTACCGTGGCTTATCAAACGCGGCTTCGGTTGGTCAGAGGATGCAGAGCACTGTGAAGAACAAGGCGCCATGCCAAATGCGAATCCAGACAAAGTGTCATCAACAGCAAAAAGCCGAGGGCTAACGCAGATTGGCACTTTAGGTTCAGGAAACCATTTCTTAGAAATACAAAAAGTCGATAAAATCTATGATCCTAAGAAAGCGAAGGCTTTTGGAATTACCCAGGAAGGGCAAGTAACAGTTATGATCCATTGTGGCTCACGAGGCTATGGCCATCAAGTCTGTTCAGATTACCTAAGAGTAATGGAACATGCAGTATTAAAGTACAAGATAACGTTGCCTGACCGCGAATTAGCCTGTGCTCCCGGAAACAGCAATGAAGCCCAAGATTACTTCCAAGCCATGGCTTGCGCAGTAAACTATGCTTTTTGCAACAGGCATGCTATAATGCATTGGGTTAGGCAAAGCTTCCAACAAGTTTTTCAGCAGCCTCCTGAAAACTTCGGTTTAAAACTTGTTTACGATGTAACTCACAACATCGCCAAAGTAGAAACCCACAAGATTGATGGAGGAGACAAGAAGGTTTGGGTTCACCGCAAAGGAGCCACACGCGCTTTCCCACCTGGGCATAAAGACATTCCATCTGATTACCGTAGCGAAGGGCAACCAGTTCTTATTCCAGGTAGCATGGGAACAAGTTCATGGATTTTGGCGGGCTCACAGAAAGCTATGGATCTAACATTCGGATCCACCGCACATGGCGCGGGCAGAATGATGAGTCGATCGGCGGCGAAGCGGCAGAATTGGGGCGGAGATATAAAGATGGCTTTGGAAAAAAGGGGAATTGTTGTTCGTGCGGCTAGTGCTTCAGTTTTAGCTGAGGAAGCTGATTCGGCTTACAAAAACGTGGATGTTGTGGCCGATGTTAGCGATAAAGTTGGGATCGCTACTAAAGTAGCTCGGCTTGTCCCATTGGCCGTTGTTAAAGGGTAATAATTACCCAAATTTTTTTATCTACTATTATTTTGTTAATGGCAGTTTTATGGCTTTATTTGGGAAATTGTATATCTAAAAGTTAATCAATGCAGTAAATAATTGAATCGCAACAGCAGGAAAATTCCAACTTGAATACAAATCAAATAAGGCTTCGCTACAGCGGATATATTGTTTTTACAACACAGATGCTAGGCATAATTACCGGGCTTATCTACACACTTTTGCTAACAAGAAACATGAGCGTGGCTCAGTATGGAATTTGGACAAACATTTTTGATTACGCGGCTTACTTTATTCTTTTTAGCAGTGTCTTACCTTTTTGGGTTACAAGGTTTACAGCGAGGGGAAAACCAAGCACAGTAAAAACAAGTGTTTTCACCCAGTTAACGCTTGGTCTTGTTTCGCTTTTAATTTATTTACCAGCAATCTTTCTAATTTCACATGCCATAGGAACCACCAGCTATCTTCCAATTTATTTTATCGCGGGCCTGTATATTCTAAATTTTTACATGGTTGCGATCTGTGAAAGTGTATTGCAAGCTACTAAGCCTCAAGCAGTTGGATACGGTTTTATTATTCAAGAAATAGCGAAAGTGCTCGTTGCAGTAATTTTGATAATTGGTTTTAAACAAATTTTTCTTGGCGCAATATTGGGTTTGGTTGTTTCTTGTATTATTCAAATCTTTTATTACATGTATCTTTTATCTGATTACTTTAAGGAAAAAGCAAATTGGGCTTATGTTAAAGAGTGGATTAAAGGGTCACCGGCAATTGCGTTTAACGCTGTTGGTTCTCAATTAGTTACTTTTGTTCTTATCTTGCTTTTTTTGTATGGCGGCTCTGATGCGAGAGCTTATTATCAAGCGGCTTTGAGTTTTACTGTCGTAGTTGGTTACGCTTCTTCTTTGGCGTTAGCTTTGTATCCGAAGCTGTTGGCGAATTGCTGCACGGAAGAAGAAGTTGGGGTATCGTTTAGAACAGTAATGATGTTGGCGATTCCGCTTGCTACTTTAACAACTGTTATGTCTATTTCGTTTTTAACGGTTCTAAATGTTTCTTATGGGGTTGCTTGGCCAGTTCTGGTTGCTTTAACAGTTGATACATTGGTTAGCTTGCTCTATACTTTTTACGCTTCATGTGTTATGGGAGTAGAGTCCTTCGATGCAGAAGGAAAAATATCAATTCGTAAACTCTTCAAAAGCAAAATTTTCAAAATATTTACTATACCATACATTCAATCAGCAGTCGCCTTACCCTTAACATATCTTGTTCTAACAAAACTACCGATGGTTGGTCCAGTACAAGCAACAGTTGAAGTGGTGGCTATACTTATCGGCGTTCATCTTGCCAGCTTCATAGGCTTATACCTGTATATGCGTCATACCATTAGAATACCTGTTGCCTGGCGAAGCATAGCCAAATACACGATTGCTGCATTAGTTATGGGCGCTCTACTTTTCTTGCTTCCGACTACCTCAACATTGCTAACTACAATAGGTAAAGCTCTTAGCGGCTTTGTGCTCTACGTTATATTTTTACTCGTTATTGATATCCAAATGAGAGAACTAGTAAAAGAAATATGGGTAGAAATCAAAGGCACCATAAAACATTTAACGTATAGAGGCAATAATTCAGGCGAAAACAACTCTTAAAAAAGAGAAAATTAATATCTATAAAAAAATCAAATGTGTTTAAACGATTTGAGCTCATGTAAGGGTTGGCTCCAGTTGAAAGATGAATGTGGAATCTGCGGTCGAGTTCTAAGGGTAACTTACCTGCGTAAATGCCAACGCTGTCAAAAACTCTATTGCCGCGATTGTATGGTACCTGACGTTGCAACTGGCGATCCAAACGCTTTGTTATGTCTGCACTGTGCACGTCGGGTGGTTGCGCCAGTATCCAAGGGCAAGTATGATGGGCTTGAAAGCCATCTAAAATTTAGAGCTTCTTTCACTAGCCTGGTTAAGCTTTCCTTTGCAAGAATAGATGGTTTAATCGGAAGTAGTCTCCCGACGCCAGCTTTCAGAGATCCAGCCTGGTGGAGCAACACATCCTCTAGTGTTCATACGAAAGCTTGGTTAAAGGCGGGTTGGGATGTGCAGGAAGTAAACCTTAAAGAAGGCTACGTTATCTTCAAAAAAGTACGCAGCGTCGCAGTTAAGAAAGGTGGACGCCGAAAGCTTGATATCAATAAACCATTCACACCAGTGCCGATTCATCGACAAAGGTCTAAAATACCTTCAAATACGAAGGTATCAAGGCTCTATGCGAGAATCAAAAATATGGAGCGCAACAGATCAGCTGAGCGGCGTCAAATCAGAGGTTTCAAAACAAGACCACGTCATTAGAAGAAGCTTTTTAGGTACACAGAGGTACTCCCTTAATCTAATTGGTGCCAAGGTTGCTTGAACGAACTGTCAGCTTAGAAATCGACAATGCCTATACTGCAATCAAATCCTCTTTTACCAATAAAGGCTGCAAAATAATATCTGAACAACACCCCAACAAAATCTTGTTTAAACAGGGATCACTTTGGGGTATATCTCCAAGTTCAGCGAAGAAAAAAATACAAGTGAATCTAGAATTGTCTAATTCCAACACAAAAATAACTTACAGTTCCATCTTAAGCTCCGACTGGAAAAATATAACTTTAATTGGCTGCGTTTTAGCCGCAGTATTGGTGGGCATATGTCTATGGATGGGTTTTGATTTGAGCACTTTTATCGTTACTCACCGGCACAGTTTCTGGAGTTGGTTAATAACTGTTAATGGCAACGTTGATTTGCAAGTGGGGCAAGCCTTTGTAAATTTAGCGAAGACTCTTGCCACTTTTCTCTCAGTTATTATACTTCTTGAATTTGCAATTGCTATTTACGTACATTATAGAATCGATAGCTTTGCACAACAAATTCTAACTTCAATTTCAAGCGAGATTTGACTTAAGCTGTTTTTTTACCGCATTTGACGCAGTACAACGCAAATGCTTTGTTGCTTGAGCCGCAGTAAATGCAGAATTTTGTAGCTTCAACATTTGTATCCACGTTGTCAAAAGGCTTATTTTCAGAGGAATTTGGTTGAGCTAACGGCTGTTCAATTGGTTGACCTGGGACTATTTGTTTGGGTTTTGGTTGCTTGGTGTTCGTTGCTGTTTTTATTGTGATAATGATTGAAAAAACTATTGCACATACGATGGCTATGAATAAAATAGGGTAATCTGAAATCAGGTTAAGAGATATTGGTTGTACTGGTTGAATGGTTGGTTGGGCTATGTCTGGTGAAATTATGGGGATTGTTCCGTCGTTTGGTGTTGCATTTGGATTGTTTTGTGAAATAGTTGGATTGGGCCCAATGGTTGAGGTTAACTGGGAATCTACTATGTATTGATTATTCTGGTCTATGGGGTAAACATTAGCTTTTACATTGGAGAACTCGCTTGGAAGATCGCCTAATTTGAAGCCTTCTCCGGTAGTTTCTGCATAATAGTATGTTTTATTTTGATATGTCCAGTAGGTGCCTTGCAAGTTATCCCCAAGCACACCGACCGCTAAGTGGTCTGGTGGATTAATGAAAACCGCGCCATACCCCAAACCAAGAGTTAATGTTGCAAAAAGATCAGCTTTGCAGTCACAGTCCCCAGTCTGATCAACTAATACTTCAATTGGGAATCTAGGATATTCTTCATATCCTGTGGTGTTCAAATCGGAGTTATATGAAATGCTTTGAACGAAAGCTAAAACGAAATTTATCTTATCGACAGCTCCATATCCGAGTTGGTTTGCTGTTTCGTTGAGTTTTTCTGTAAGGGTTTGGATGTAGCTGTCTTTAGTTGTCACCATCATGTCATAGCCGGCAGGTCCGTTTCGTGTTCTTGTTGAGTCAGGTACTGCTTTGTAGGCGTTATAAAGGGCTGCTGGAATGCTGAGGTTCCAGATCCAGTGGTTTCCGCCGTAATCCCATGCGAATTCTCTTATGTAATTCTGTGTTTGATTAGTGGTTTGAGCGGTAGCAACTTCAAATGGACGAAGAATCGGAATGGAGACAAAAAGAACTAACGCTAAGATAATTATTAATTTGGCTGATTTACTGGTCAGAAACGATTTACTCATTCCAGCATCTTCATACCAAGCGTCATTCCTGCGTTTAAAACTTCTCCCAAATTAGAATTTACCGCTTAACTGCTGAACGCTTGTACTCTTCATTAAAATGAAAATTAAGAAAAGACAAACCGAATCTGAAGCAATTGTTCTTGAGTTATTTTTGTTTGATTATGCCGTAGCTTTGCTTTTTCCACGCATCTCTAAACTTATTGTAATAATCTATCGGCTGAAAAACAGGCGCATAAGTCAATTGCCATTCAAGACCACATTTGCATACTGCGTAAACTTCTTTTTTATGAACATTTGCTAAAATCTGACACATTTCTTTTCTGCATTTGGGGCAGTAATATGGTCCATTGACCATTTGTTTTGCATCTTTGGTTAAGATTTTCATTTTGCTGCCAGGAACTTTACGAGCTTCTTTACCTACACCCATCTTTAGCCACTTACTAATTTTTTATTGTTAAATGGGGCTTAGGTCAAGATATACCATTCCATAAAAAAATAAGAATTTAACGATAAAAAACAAGTAAAAAAACAAAAACATAAAAAATTTTAACGCCCTTAGAATTTAGACATGATCTAAAGCCAACTGAAATCAAAATACTTATCAACTGAAAGGATAATCTTCATTACTGAACTGAATTTGCGGCCGTCGTCTAGTCTGGTTTAGGACTTTAAACTGCTCAATTTAATAATTGGCAGTAAGTAAGCCTTCCAAGCTAATGATCCCGGGTTCAAATCCCGGCGACCGCACCATTCGCCTAATAGTTTTGGTTGTTGGAATCAAAGTTGTCTACATCTTCCAGTCACTGCTTTATTTTACATTAAAAGTGATTGCGGTTAATCGATCCAGTCTTTGACAGGCTAAGCGTTTTTTAAATGAGTTTACTATGCAAACATTCAAAAAAACGATATTGAATATATGTTTTAGAATGTTTTTGCACAAGCAGAATAGTTTTTATATTAAAAAAATTAAAGGCTGAATATATTTTTTTGAAACAATCTATACTGCAAAATTTTAAATACAGATCCTCAGATAATAAAGCACTGAACGGAAGCAAGAGCTCACTTTTTGAAGGTCTGCTTTTCGTTCAAATAGATCGAAGGAAGAAAAATAAAAATGAATACATTAAATCTAAAAACTTTTAAAACGAAAACAATGAAAAATAAAACCGCGATCGTTTTGCTTACTACATTGCTGATGCTTTCCATGCTTATTTCAATGCGACCCGCATTAGGTGATTCTGCTATTGCAAAAGGCAGTCAACTTCCGACATATTCTTTCATTAACATCTACCCTAATCCAGTAGGTGTTGGTCAACAAGTCACACTTGGCATATTCCTCGCAAACCCATTTCCAACAAATGAAGACGCAAAAAACATGACAATCGTAGAAACGACGCCCTCTGGAAC
Source organism: Candidatus Bathyarchaeota archaeon (assembly GCA_963798135.1). Taxonomy (GTDB): domain Archaea; phylum Thermoproteota; class Bathyarchaeia; order Bathyarchaeales; family Bathycorpusculaceae; genus Bathycorpusculum. Next base: position 787,138 of record CAWCSI010000002.1, read on the forward strand.
AACGGTAACACTAGGACCATTCGAATCTGACCTTACGGCAGGCACAGTTGCATATATGACTCCAGATACAGTTGGCAACTACACATTCCAATTGGTCTACCTCGGACAAGCCTTGACAAATTCTACAACTTATAACAGCTTAATTGCCCTACCAAGCAAAAGCCCAGTAGTAACACTGGTGGTTCAACAAGAACCGGTAGTTCAGCGCACATATCCGTATACTCCGCTTCCAACTCAATGGTGGCAGACTCCTGTATCCGCTGAAAACGTCCAAAACTGGTATGCAATTACTGGAGCTTGGCTTGGACTCGCAGCAAACAGCTTTGCAACAACCGGATCATACAATGCTTCCTCCTACTTCAATCCCTACACGGAATCCGTTAACGCAGGCCACGTCTTGTGGACGAAGCCTTGGCTAGCGGGCGGTGTAGCGGGCGGAATTTTTGGTGGAGACGAAGTGGCAGGCCACTACTGGTCAACATTCCAGTACACGCCAAGATATGCACCAGTCATAATGAACGGCATAATATACTCAACCCATTACACCACCGGCATGTCCTCTGGTGAAGAAATAGGCATTGATGCACTCAACTTATACACAGGACAAACCCTATGGACGATAAACACTACCAACACTTTGCGGTGCGGAATGCAATTTAACCAATACACAATCAACGACTACGGAGTTCGTGGACCATGGATCTGGACAACAGGAACTTTACCCGCATCAGATACTGGTGGGAACTTCATTGCTGGTCCAGGTCAGTCATCATCATTTATGAATACGACAGGAACACAATGGAACCTCTATGACGGCGTTTCCGGAAAATATGAAATGAGCGTTGTCAACGGCTCAGCTCTAACACTTGGTCAAGATGCCAATGGTGAATTGATCGGCTACTTCCTGAACAACACAGCAGGATCACAAACAATTTATCCAACTTCGACTTCTGGCGGAGTACCCTCAGGCGCCTCAGTTGCTCCCGCAATCTCAAAAACTACCGGACCCCACATAACTGCCGTTAACATGACAGCAGCTGCAGGATTCACATCTTATATAAGCCCAGAAAACATAGCTGTAAACACAGTTCGTGCAATGAATACAGGTTACATCTGGGACAAGATGGTACCAACAAACATATCAGGCGTGCCAATTGATCCAGCTCTCGCCTTATCTTCAATAACTGGAAATGCTCTAGTATTAACTTCAGGATCCACAAATGCTGGAACACATGGCTACTATATTTTTGCAAGCATGGACGCATCTACAGGCGCACAATTAGCTGCAGTTAACATAACATATCCAGGAACAATCGCAATGTTACCTTACACACGTTCTATCTCCTCGTATGGTGATGGATTAATTACCATAGGCAACGATGTCAACTACGACGTTATCGCTTATCATGTTCGAGACGGCAGCAAAGCGTGGGAATATCAAATGACAGGACTAAACGGCGCTCAACCAAACATCTATGACTTGTTCCAGATGAAACCTTACTTCGGTAACGGACTCAACATCTGGGAGGGTCTCGGAGGAGACCTCTGGGCAATCAATGATACAACTGGACAATTGGCATGGTATGCAAACACTACACAATGGCAAGGATCATCCGGGATCGAAACACCATACAACGTATGGCCACTATGGGTTTTCACCGGCAGCTGCATATCCAATGATGTTGGATACTTTGCTGGCGGTCACGAATACAACCCACCACTATTCCACGGAGCACAACTATATGCAGTAAACATGACTGATGGTTCTCTTGTATGGAAAGAACTCGACACAAGCGTTACTTCAACAGCAATTGCATATGGAAAAGTTGTCTCACTAAACGCATATGACAACCAACTATACTGCTTTGGGAAAGGCCCAAGCGCAACAACAGTTTCAGCACCTAACATTGGAGTTACAACCGCTACACCCATAACAATCACAGGCTCAGTACTTGACACCTCTACAGGCACACAACAACAATTGGTCAAATCTTTATATCCAAACGGTCTACCCGCAGTATCTGATGAAAGCCAAAGCGCATGGATGGAATACGTATACCAACAACAAGTACAACCAACAAACACTACAGGTGTTCCAGTTACTATAAGTGTTCTTGACTCAAACAACAATTTCAGAGCAGTCGGCACAACGACAACAAATGCACTTGGTAACTATGGCTTCCAATGGACTCCAGACATACCAGGCAACTTCACCATCGTCGCAACCTTTGAAGGTTCAAATTCATACTACGGATCTTCAGCATCAACATTCGTCTACGCTAGCTCTCCACCAACGGCAACAGCAACAACAACAGCTCAATCAAACGTAGCAACCACAACCGACTTAATGACATACATTGTTGCTGCAGCAATCGCCATAATTATTGTAATCGCAATAGTTGGCGTACTGCTAGTTACAATGATTCGAAAACGCGCATAAGCAATCTTTAAAAATTTTCCTTTTTCTTTTTTTTGTTTAATTTCTACATAGTTTTTCAAGAGTAAATGTTAATAAAACATTTTTGTAATTTAGTTTTCGTTGATTTGGATGGTGAGGGGGATTGTGGTAACTTCGGTTTTTTTAGGTGTAGCTTGGCTCTTAATGCTAACCTACCAGATTTTCACTAAAACTGCACTAACTACAATGGCATTCACACTGCAGGGATCAACTCCTTTTTTATCCTCTTCATTAAATTCAAACATTGCAGTGGCTGCTTTTGTCTGCTCGTTCGCTTGGATGTTTGTTTTATCGTCAGTAATTTCGGGCCTCATTTTTGGAAAACAAAAAAGAATCTTTATCCAATTCCTAATTGGTTTAGCCTTAACCGTAACGGCTTCAGCAATATTCGACGGATTTAAAACCATTGGACTTGATCTATCAAATCCAAACACTTTGCTGTCCAACCCTTATGCTCGAGTATTCAGTAACGCAATTTTCTCTTTTTTATTTCTTTGTCTGCCTTTCATTTTCATGATAATTGTTGATTTGCGCTCGATTATGAATCAGCACAAAAAATAATTCTTTTGCTTCCCTGCATTAAAGGAGCGAAAAGGTGAAAAGCCACAAAGACCTGTTTAATCTGCATTGGTGTCTGATATATGAGCGACATAGATATGGCAACAATTCAACTTAAAGGCGCAAAACAAAATTTCATGTTAAGCGGAGAGAAAAATTTTAAAACTGGAAGCAAAGGCTTTCATGCTCAAGGAAAAATGCAGATCGGCGACAAAAACTATCAAATAAACATTCTAGCCGTTGAAATTGGGTCAAAGCCAAAAGAGAAAGAAAAGAAGGAAAAGTAACCAACAATTTTTTAATTTAATTTTATCTCTAAGGCACGATTGATGCGTTAATTATCGTTACATTTTTAGTTGGTTTATCATTTGAGTTTGTTGTAACTTTAGCGATTGCCTCAACTATCTCCATTCCCGATATGACTTTGCCAAATGCTGGATGCTTTGGGTCTAAGAAATTATTGTTTACGAGGTTGATGAAGAATTGGCTACTTCCTGTATTTGGTCCTGCATTTGCCATTGCTATAGTGCCTCTGTCGTTGCGGTTGTTGCTTGTGAATTCGTCTTTGATGTCGGGTATTGATGGGTCACCGTATCCGGTTCCAGTTGGGTCGCCGCCTTGAATCATGAACCCTTTAATGACTCTGTGAAAGATTGTGTCGTTGAATGTTCCTTTTTGAACCAGAGTTTTGAAATTGTTAGTTGTTATTGGCATGTCGTTGCGTAGTTGAATAGTTATATCTCCTATGTTGGTGTGAAGTAAAACTCTTACTCCGTTAACATATTCTTTCGGAATTGAAGACGAATTTGAGGATTGATTTGCTGTTTTTCCGGACATAAAATTCCCCCAATACCAATTCAGACGATGCCTATTATGCCTATTGCATATGCTATGTTTTTTTGTATTTGCTGACTTAGTGTTTTTTAGAAAATAAGGAAAATTAAAGAAACTGAAATCAGGTTACGATCGAGGCTTTTATAAGAGTCACTGGATTTACTGGTTGACTGTTTTCACCCATAGAATTGGTAGTTACTGGTGCATTAGCTATTGCATCAACTACATTTTGGCCTGAAACAACCGTACCGAATACTGTGTAAGTGCCGTCAAAAGTGGAGCCGTCAGGATAGGTTATTCCGCTATTATCGGCGGCATTTATGAAGAATTCGCTTGTTGCCGAGTTAGGACTGGATGTTTTTGCCATCGCTATTGTGTATTTTGTATTGTGGTTGTTTGTACCTATCTCATCGTTTATAGTTGGTATGGTCTGACTGATTTGGCCGCCTTGAATCATAAAGCCAGCCACAACGCGGTGAAAGATCGTTCCGTCATACCATCCCTTTTGAACAATATTTATGAAATTGGCGGTTGTTGTGGGTTTATCGGTTCGCAAGAGAATAGTTATGTCACCTGCACTCGTGTGCAAGAGAACTCTAGTTCCAGTAGTGCCGCTTGATGGAGACAAAGTTGGAGTTGCTGTGGGAGTTACTGTTGTTGTTGGAGCAGCGGTTGGTATATGATCTGCCGATTGATTACCGGATTGCCCTAGCGCTTCATACGCTCCGACAGCAATTAAAACTATGGCTATTACCCCAATTGCAAGCCACAACTTATTTCGAGACTTATGGCTTGATACGTTACCCTTTTTATTGGACGGCATATCTCTGACATTTAACTACTTATCATATAAAATTTTCTGATTTAGCAGTCTTCAACTATCTTATTTATTTTTGCAGATTAGTGTCAGCAAATTAGAAATAAATGTAAATCTCTTTCTGTTCTTAAGTGAAGTATTATGACGGATATAGTGTTTGTCTTTGAAGTTCATCAACCACACAGGTTGAGGCGGAACCTGTTTTGGGAAGGCAAAATTTTCAGGCGCTTAAAAAAAGAAGAATTATTCGATTATTATTTTGACAATGAAGTTGACCGAGAAATTTTTAAGCGTGCCGCACGCAAAGCTATTTTCCATCAAACCAAATATTGCTCGATTCGATAGACAAACATAAGCATAACCGCAAGCAAGCTAAATATTCGTTTAGTATTTCAGGAGTGTTTCTTGAACAATGCGAAATGTTTGATCGAGACCTTCTTGAAACGTTTAAGCAACTTGCCCAGACAGGGCGGGTGGAAATGTTAAATCAAACCTACTATCACTCAATCTCAAGTCTTTATCCTGATAAAGAAGAGTTTATTGAACAGGCAAAAATGCATAAGCAAACCGTAAAGGACTTGCTTGGCTATGTGCCCAGAGTTTTCGAGAACACGGAGCTTCTTTCAACAATACTATCGCTAAAACAGTTGAATCCATGGGTTACAAAGGCATATACACTGAAGGGGCTGAGAAAATTCTTGGCGAAAAATCTCCAAACTACCTCTACACAGCCAAAGGCGCAAGGAAAATTCGAGTATTGCTTCGAAACTACAAGCTAACCGATGACATCGGTTTTAGGTTCTCAGCAAGATGGTGGCCTGAGTGGCCTCTAACCGCAGATAAATATGCAGACTGGCTAGCGAGAACATCGGGCGAGTGCATCAACATTTTCCCTGACTATGAAACCTTTGGTGAGCACCATTGGCCAGAAACAGGCATACATAGTTTCCTACAGCATCTTCCTGATGAGATTTTAAAGTTTGATCATTTGCAGATGAATACTCCTTCTGAAGTCGTTGGCAGGCATGCCTCAGCGGGAGATATTGATGTGCCCGAAGCGGAAGGCACAGTTTCTTGGGCAGACGTTCAAAGAGACCAGTCCGGCTGGCTTGGAAACGTTATGCAATGGGCATATTACACCACCCTCCGGCGATTAGAGCCCTTCATAAAAGAAGCAGAGGATGGGGAATTTCTTAGGCTTTGGCGTGACTTCCAAACAAGCGACCACTTATATTATATGTTTACTGCAGGTGGCGGACCAGGGGAAGTTCACTCTTACTTTAGCCCATTCGAATCACCCATGGATGCTTTTGTTGTGGCGCAAACGCTGCTCAATGAATTTGAAACCAGACTTAGGAGTGACGATTTTAACTGCAAATGAGCCTTTCTTGTTCTATACGGATGTTGGAAAACAATTTTATACAGGTACAATGGCTTGGAGCCTGAAAGGATTTATTAAAGCGCTAAAAGAAGTTAACATCAAAGCTATTGAATTTCATGTTTACAACGGTGACTTTGAAAGCTGGTTCCAAAGCTCGTTTAAAGACCAAAAATTAGTTGCAATTTTCAAAGAAATCAAAGCTTCAGAACAAAGAGGCGAAAAATTGAGAAAAACAATAGTTGACTCCGCAAAAAAACGTTATATTGCCCTCAATAAGCAAACGCAGGAAGCAACAAAGCTTTTCTAAAAAAACAGACACGTATGCGTTTATAAGATAAGTCGCCTTAATTATATCACGGTGCGCTAAAATGAGAGAAGAACTTCCTTTTCCCGATAAGGTTTTACAAACACTACACAACTTATGCGCCACTGCCGCTGATTTAGCAAGAAGAGGCGAAGAAGTTGCCCGGCTTATGCAGAAAGACCCAACTGAAATAGAAAGCATCTTGGATCAAGTACAAGTCTGAAGGTTTCGCTGAAAGCTTTGTTGATAATGAAGGAAAAAAACGGTACTATCTTAACGCAAGAGGAATAATCAAGGTCTGCTCGCTATTCACGTAGTGGAAACATGCGTGTTATAATTTTTTCGTGGGAGTATCCGCCAAGAGTCGTAGGCAAACTCTCTGATTATGTAAAAGCCCTTTCAGTTTACCTTGTCAGCTAAAAAAGTTGATGTTAACGTTGTTACCTATGATGACCACTTAACTGGTTTAGATCAAGAATCAACAGGAGTGAAAACAGTTAGGGTCTCAAATCCTGTTCGAACCCACATTGGGGTGTTAACTTGGGTTTTAACGTTAAACCAAGAGGTTGAAAGAGCAGCAGCCAACATTTACTATGAAGCCCATAAGCAAATTGATTTGGTAGACGTTTATGATTGGCATTTTATTCCTGCTGCAGTTACCCTGAAAAGTGGGCTGGACATTCCATTTGTTTATTCTGTTGAAAGTTTAGAAGATCATCGCTCGCCAGTCCCTCAATACGCCCTACAATATGGCAATTAAAAGTATTGAGTGGCTAGGTTTTTTTGAGGCTGAGAAAATCAGCGTTAAATCAGAATGGATGCGAGATGAAATTATTAGAATTTATAAAGTGCCAAAGGAAAAAATAATTGTTATTTCAACCGATCCTGATTCCTGGATAACAGATATTCTTAAACTATACCGACGCGTGGGTGGATCGATCGCTAAATGAAGGATGACTTAACTGTAATGATGCTAAGCTGGGAGTTTCCACCCAGAGTAATCGGAGGAATATCGCCTCATGTTTACTTTTTATCAAAAAACTTGGTAAAACAAGGTGTAAAAGTTTATGTGGTTACCTGTGATTTCCCTGACACACCTGATCATGAAGTAATTGATGGTGTGGAAGTTTACCGGATTGATTCATACAAAAATCCCGCGCCTGATTTTGCCTCTTGGGTTTACTTAATGAATCTTAACATGCAAAGAGAAACAGCTGCCATCACAAGAAAAATCGGCGGCAAGATTGATGTTTTCCATGCCCACGACTGGCTTGTAGCAGACGCAGGCATTGGACTTAAGCATGTTTTTCGAAAACCTCTGTTAGTGACGATGCATTCAACTGAAATTGGGCGAAGAGATGGTTTACATACCAACACGGAAAAGATGATTCATGAAACTGAAGCTTGGCTAACATACGAGGCTTGGCGTGTTGTTTGCTGTAGTGAATACATGATTTCACATGTCAAATGGGCTTTTGGGCTTCCAAACGACAAGTTAGTTATGATTCCAAATGGCGTAAACACGCAATGTTATATCAATGCGGACGGTGATTTGAAAGAATTTCGTAGCAAATTTGCTTTGCCTGAAGAAAAAATAGTGCTTTTTGTGGGTAGACTTGTTTATGAAAAAGGTATTCATGTGCTTATTAATGCGGTTCCAAAAATTTTGCAAAAAGTTAATGCTAAATTCATCATTGTTGGTAGTGGCTACATGAAAGAACAGCTCCTAAATATCGTTCGCAGCATGGGGCTTGAACATAAAGTTCTCTTTGAAGGCTTCGTGGATGAAGAAACTTTGATTAAACTTCAGAAATGCGCTGATGTGTCTGTTGTGCCATCACTTTTTGAGCCGTTCGGAATTGTTGCGTTGGAAGCTATGGCGGCAAAAAGCCCAGTTGTAGCCTCTGATACGGGCGGTTTATCAGAAATTATCGAGCATGACGTAACAGGAGTTAAAGTTTACCCCAATAATCCTGATTCCTTAGCGTGGGGTATTACAAAAGTTTTGGTGGACGATAACTACCGAAAATCTATCAGCGAAAACGCCTATATTAAAGTTCTAGAAAAATACGATTGGGAAAAAATTGCTCAGCAAACCAAACGAATATATGAAGACGTTTTAGGCGAGTACTCCAAAAGCTTCTGGGCATAAGCTGACTTATTTTCCAATCACGCGTACGTTTTCAACTTGAATCCAAGGCGAAATCAACTGCCCCATCTGCCTCTCATTGTTGCCAACCAAACTCACATTTTTTAGCACTTCAAAAATGTTGCCTGCCAACATTACCCCTCGGCTGCAGTGAACTATTTCTCCGTTCTTTATTTTCCAAGCTGGAGTGGCAACAACAGAGAATTCGCCACTAATAGGATTACTGCTATGGGCTCCCTGCAAGTAATAGATTATTAATCCGTCATCTACTTCGCCTAGCATTTCCTCGGATGTTTTGTTTCCTGGTATAATATGAAAGTTTGTTGTGTCGATAGTGGGTGTTGATAAGTATCCTGCTCTCGCTGCGTTTCCGGTGCTATCTCTTCCATCCTTTCTTGCGGAGTAGTTATCATAAAGAAAGTTGGTTAAAACTCCTTTTTCTATGACTGGTGTTTTTTGATGTGGTACTCCTTCGCCGTCAAAAGCCCAAGTGCGTAATCCACCTGGGAATAAACCATCATCATAAATTGTTAACTGGTCCGAAGCGACTTTTTGCCCAAGCTTACCCTTAAATGGAGACTGATTTCTTTGAACATTACCCGCTTCAACCGCATTAATCAAAGTGTAACCTAAAAGATCCTGCAAAGCAAACTGCGTTAGTATAAGTGTCGTAGATTTGGTTTCAACTGACTTGGTTTTTAATGCAGAAAGCGCCATTTTCGCAGCTTCTTTCCCAACCCAAATTGGGTCAACATCAAAGCTTCTGGAAGCGTTGAATTCGAAGCAAACAGGCGTGACCGTGTTGTTTTCTTTGGCCAATGTTGCTATACTACATTCAACAACTGTTCCTTTATCAAAACCAGCCACCCCGTTGGAGTTTGCAATGGCATTAGAAATGTAGGCATTGCCAACTCCTCCCTCAATTGGAGCAACTCGTTTGTCAACTTGGCTTGCCGCATCAAGCATAGCTGCAGCTACATTGACTAATTCATCTGAGCTAAGAGCCATAATTTTTTCGTCAAAAGTTTGCTTTAGTGAGGGATAGGAGTTGTTTTGTGGAAGTCCTTTCCAGTCGGCGTCAGGTTTGCTTGCTTTTGCTAAACTCAAAGCAGCAGTAATTGCGTTTTGAACCGCGTTTTGGTCATTAATGATGTTTGTGTAAGCGAAACCTACACTTTTGTTTGCAGCCACCCGAATGCCTATGCCCCGGTCTATTATCCTGTTGGTTTTGCTAATTTGTCCCAGTTCAATGCCAATGTTTGTTGCTTGCCCCTCGTAAACATAGGCTTCTGCTTCAGAGGCTCCCTTTTGGATAGCTACTTTAACTGCGTTTTCGGCTAAACTCAACATTGTATCTTTTTTAAGCACTGCCACCAACAACCATCTCCTTAACTCTTATGTGTGGTCCACCATCAGAAATGAAAGCGGTTTGACCTTTCCCGCATCGTCCTGGATCTAACTGGAAATCTTTTCCTACAGCATCAACATGATGTAAAGTTTGAAGGGTGTTGCCACTTATCGAAGCGTCGCGAATGGGGTCGCCGATTTCTCCGTTATTTATCTCGTAACCTTCTTGAATGCCAACTTGGAAGGTGCCGTCAAGATTAGCTTGCCCTCCTCTAAAACTCTTAAAGTAATATCCTTGCTTAACGTCTTCAATTAATTCTTCGAAAGATTGATCTCTGGGTGCCATGTAGGTACAACGCATTCTAATAATTGGTTCTACACGGAAATCTTCAGCCCTCGCATTTCCCGTCGGTTGGGCGCTGAATTTTTGAGCCGTCTCACGATTATGCATCAACCCAGCAACAATGCCGTCTTTTATGAGTAATGTTTTCTGGCTTTGTACCCCTTCATCGTCATATCTGAATGCGCCAAACGACCCGTTAATTGTGCCATCATCATAGAAAGTTACTAAATTAGAACCGATTTTTTTTCCAATGTTTTCGGCTAAAACACCGCCGGAAAGGGCCAAATCGGCTTCAGCAAGATGCCCAAATGCTTCATGAACAAAAACCCCTACGACATTTGGCCCTAAAACAACTGGGAATGTTCCGCCTTTTGGCGATTTAGCTTTTAACTGTTCAATTGCACGTTTGGCAACTTTTTCCCCTAAGCCTTCGGGGGATTGTTCGTCAAATATTTCGTAGCCTGCGGTTGAACCTATTTCTTCTCGACTAAAAGTGAAGATCCCTTCGTTTAGGGCTGAGGCAGTTATTCTTGCCCAAACATACAGTTTATCCTGCTCTAAACTTGTTCCATCGCTATTAACAAAATAGCTTGTCCCATTCAAATCCATATAGTCCATGTTGCAACTTTTAATTCTATTATCAAAGCCTAAGCTTGACTTGTTTACAGCCAAAGCAGTTTTAACTTTTTCTTCCATCAAAATGTCCGATGGATTCTTTTTTGGCTTTGAAACAACTTTGTCGTTAACAATTTTAGTTTCAGCAATCTTGATCGGGTTTTTCAATCGGATGCTTGCCATTTTAGCCATTCTGCATGCATCTGAAATCGCATCTTTCAAAATATCGCTGTCAAATGAGCCGACAGAGGCAAATCCCCAAGCGCCATTTACCAAAACACGAATGGCAACTCCATTCTCGATACCTTGCTTGGCTGCTTCAACTCGCTCCTCTTTTACTGCTAGGCTGGTTTTATAGAGCTTTTGTGCTCGGGCTTCAGAATAGTTAGCTCCAAATTTTTGCGTGGCTATGGTGTTTATCTTTGTTAGAAGGTCTTTCAATGGCAATCTGTCCTTTGTAAGTTGAAATGTTTAACTAGAATTATCTTGTGGAATTAAATGATTCTGTTTCTTTTAGAGCTACACACATTAGCTTGATTACTTTCCAAAAAAATCAGACATATTCATTTGTTTAACTGTTTCACGCGGGAGCTTAGATTTTGGCTTGACAACAAGTCGAGAATCGGCACCTAAAACGAGCTGTCCGTAAACACCATCATAGCCTGGAGTGACCTTTGCATTGCCGTTTCTGACCATAACAATTGATCGAGCAATAGTTGCATCTACAACTGCTGCCAAAGCTTCTAACGGCGTATCAATTAGCACAGTGTACTCGTTCCCGAACTTTTCAACTAATGAATTGTAATTCTTCCAAACCGCTTGAGTAGCAGGTGAATCGGTGCCCAGTACAGTTGCAATTATCTCAGAAAGAGGAAGCAAACGCAAAAATCCAGGAACGCCTTTACGTTTGAAGTCTATGGGCCGGTCGGCAAGTTCTTCAACTCGTTGCTCAACGCCTTTGGTAAGGGTTCGTCGGCAAACTGGGCAAAAATTGTTGAATTTTATGGCATCAGATGGTGCGAGAGATACATTACAGGCTCGATGCCCCGTCCAATGATACTTGCCATAGGCTGGGTCTGTTTCAATCGTGAATTTGAAGTGGGCAGCGTCATTAGATTTTATAGATTCTGTAACTTGTTGATATGTGAATTTTTCAAGTTCGAAAACGTTGGCTTCTCGACCTATGCGCCATGGCCAAAAACTGTGGCAGTCACTGTTTGAAACAAGCGCGTACTTGTCAAGCTTGCTCAGGCGCCAATTCATTGGAGGGTCAGATGAGAGCCCTGTCTCCAAAGCGTGAATATGCTTGGTCATGTCTTGATAGCAGTCTTCCACAGTGTCAAAGCCACTGAAGGCACCGAAGATACTAAACCATGGCGTCCAAGCGTGGGCTGGAAATATCATGTTTTCGCTTGAAACAGCCATCACTTGCTCAACGAGTTGTGGTGCTGTCATATTCAGGATTGGTCTGCCGTCTGCCGTTAAATCGCCAAAACTTTTTAGGCTTTCATTAATTTGTGTGGCAGTTTCGATGTTGGGTGTTAAAATGACATGGTGTATTTTTTTGGATTCATTTTTGTAATCAAAGATGGTGCAAACTTCGGTTGTGAGAATGAAACGAACGGGCGAATCGGTATTGACTGTTAGTCTGAAGAGCCCTGTGTCCATGTCAGGCGTTAAGGTTTCTTCAATTTCTTTGAGCCATTGCGGATGGGTGAAGTCCCCTGTCCCGATAAGGTTTAATCCTTTGATTTTTGAGTAACGGGCGATTTCGAGTATGTTCATTTGTTCACTAGTTGCTCGACTGTAACGCCCATGAATGTGCAGGTCAGCTATAACTCTCATGCTTGACGCCTATGGCTTAACGTGCCCCCTAACCATTTTAAGGCTTCGCCGAAACATCAATTAAATCGTGAATTTACATCAGAACTATTGTGTCATACATTTTAGCTTATAAGTCCATGCAACCAACGCTTCAAGAAGCTGCCGAATGAGCGTTCGCGTTTCTTCATTAGTTAATTTGCCATTCACGTCCACATTGTTAGCTGCTTGGGAAAGCATCACTTCAGGTCGGTTAATTGGATGCATATTGAGGAACACAAAAGTTTGACGAAGATGATACTGCGCCCTAGCTCCGCCTAACCTCCCTGTTGAAGCACTCATGATAGCTACAGGTTTGTCCCCAAGCGGATTTTCTTTAGGCGGTCTAGATGCCCAGTCTATCGCGTTCTTCAGAACTCCAGGAATCGAATAGTTGTATTCTGGGGTAGCAATTAGGAGTGCGTCGGCATTTCTGATTTTTTCCTTAAACTCCACCACCTGTGCTGGGGGATTGTTAATGTCGTCATTGTTAAATGGTGGTATGCCTTCTAAATCAAAAACTTCTATCGCAACATTTTCAGGCGTTAATTCCAAAGCAGCCCGCACTAAAGCTTTGTTATATGAGTCTTTTCTTAGGCTTCCAGCAAACGCAAGAATTTCGAATTGTTTTTCCATTAAAATCATCTAAAAGGCTAATAAAAAAAGAAGTTATTAGGAGATTTAAAGATAGTCGTTGCTTGACGCTTCTGTCGTTTTATCGGTTTTTAAATCCAAGTTGCAATATTCTTTTTAAGACGCATAAAGCATGGTAGTCTATGCATGAATGGGCATTAGCTGAAGCTATTCTCACATCTGCTAAGCAAGTTGCTGAACAAGAAGACTTGAAGGAAGTTACAGAGGTAACTATTAGAGTTGGTGAGCTTCAGCAAGTGGAACCTCCGATTCTGAGGTTTGCTCTTTCGCAATTGAAAACAGGCACTTTTAAAAATGCTAAATTCCGAATTTTGAAGGCTAAGTCAACGCTTAAATGTAGAGTTTGTGGGACAACTTGGCAATTTAATCTTAAGAAACTTGATAAAGCCACGGCTGAAGCGATTCATTTTGTTCCTGAAGTCGCGCATACATATATCAGATGTCCTAAATGTGGTAGTTCTGACTTTGAAATAGTCAGTGGACGCGGAGTTTGGCTTGAACATTTAAAAGGAGCTAAATAAGCGTGGTTGATCCACGAACAAGTATAATTACACAGCGTTTGTCTGGAATAAGCAGAATTATAGCCGTTTCAAGCGGTAAAGGTGGCGTGGGCAAAAGCATGGTTGCCACAGCTTTAGCATTGTCTCTTGCCAAAGAAGGGTGCAGGGTGGGTTTGTTTGATTTGGATTTTACAGGTCCCTCTACACATGTAATTCTCGGTGTGCCCTCAAACGTGCAACCTACAGAGGACAAAGGCATTGTTCCACCCACAGTTCAGGGCATTGCTTACATGTCACTTGTCTATTTCGTCGGTGACAACCCCGCACCGTTACGTGGGGCAGATGTTTCCAACGCTCTTATTGAACTCTTGTCGATTACTCAATGGGGGAAATTGGCTTTTTTAATTATTGACATGCCCCCTGGAATTGGCGATGCAGTACTTGATTTAATACGCTTGGTCAAACGCATAGAATTCTTAATTATCACTACATCATCGATTTTGGCTTTTGAAGTCGTAAAAAAGCAAGTAGCGCTGCTATGCGAACTCAAGATGCCTATAATCGGTGTTGTTGAAAACATGAAAATGGACAAAACAAACGCTGTGAAGATGGCGACTGAGAAGTTGGGATTAAAGTATATTGGCTCAATTTGCCTCGATTCACAAGTTGAAAACGCAATTGGAAGCCCTGAAAAACTGTTGGCTACAGAGGTTGGCAAAGAAATGGTGCACATAAAAAAAACCGTAAAAGTAAACGTGAATTAAAATGGTTTGCAAAGCAGTGATTTTTGATTATATCGGTACCTTGGTAAACTGCAAAGGTTACAGTATGAATGCTTCAAAAGAAAATCTTTATTCGGCGCTTTTGGCTAAAGGTTTTGAAGTCTCCTACGATAAATTTTTAGAAGCTTACGATTTAGCACATGAAAAATACCGAATTGTACGGTATGAACAATTAAGGGAAGTAACCAACTCTGTTTGGGTGGCAGAAGCACTTAACAATTTGGGTTTTGATTTAAAGGCGGATGATGATCCGCGTATAATAGCGGCTTTGAATGTTTTCTTCAAAGCATACGTAGACACGTTTGAGCTAAGAGACGGTGCAAAGAAAATACTTAAACAAGCCCAAAAGCAAGGCAAAGTTGGTTTAATCTCAAATTTTACCCATGCACCAGTGATCCACAAAAGCCTACAACTTTTGGGCATCAACTCGTTCTTCAATGCAATTGTAGTTTCAGATGAAATTGGCTGGAGAAAACCTAGCGCCAAAATTTTTCAAGACGCCCTGAACAAGCTCGGGGTTGAAGCAAAAAACGCTATATATATCGGTGACAGCCCAATTGAGGACATCAAAGGCGCTAAACAAGTGGGATTAAAAACAATCTTTATCCCATCACAGTTTAACACACTAAAAGACCTGATTGAAAGCAAGCAAAAACCAGATTATATAACAGAAGACTTGCCATCAATCTCTAAGTTATTATAAAGAAGTTGGTTTTTAAAAAGCACAATTTCTATATTGCAAAGTGTTACCTGTTCAGGTACGTTTGAATTTTGATTGTTGTTTACTCTTGGAACCCAATGGAATAGAAAAAAGCTTCAGGGCTCGCTTTGAAAAAATCAAAGAAAAATAGGAAAGAAATTAGATTTTTTTCTTAATTACGGCATTTTCCAATGCGATTACGCCTGGAAGTTTTTTGCCCATGAGAAATTCAATAAGTGCTCCGCCGGCTGTGCTGATGTATCCGATTTTTTTGGTTAACCCATATTCTTGTATGGCTGCTATGGTATTTCCGCCGCCTGCGAGGCTGAAGGCTTTGCTGTTTGCGATGGCTTCTAAGATTCCCTTTGTGCCACAGTTGAACTCTTTGTTTTCGTAAACTCCCATTGGTCCGCTTACGACGATGGATTTGGCGGTTGAAATGATTCTGATGTATTTCTCTACGGTTTTTGCGCCTATGTCCATGATACTGTTTTCTGTTGGGAGTTTGTTTACTGGGATTTCTGTGCGTTTGCCGTTTAAGTCTACGGCAAAATCGATTGGGACAACAACTTTTTCTCCAAACTGATCCATTAAAGTTTTTATTCCTGAGATTAAGCCTGTGAGTTCTTTCTTGGCAAGATAACCCATATTTCCCTTGCCAAGGTCAACGCCTTTGGCTGCAAGAAACAATTGACCCGTTACGCCTCCGGTAAGCACATAATCCGCGATGCCGTTTCCTAAAACGTATTTGCTTATTTCAAGACTGTCATCTGCTTTGGCTCCGCCCATAACATAAACCGATGGCTTCTCAGGTTTTTCCAATGCTTTACTGAGAGATTTCAATTCACGTTCCATAATGCGTCCTGCAGCGCTTGGCAAAACGGCTGTAAACCCCACCATCGAAACATGTCCCCGGTGGGCAGCGGCAAAAGCATCATTAACAAACAAATCTGCGAGCGGTGCCAAATTCTGAATTAACTCCGTCTTGCTTGCCTCTTCAGGGGTCATGCTTTTGGTTTCTTTATCCCAGCTACGCACGTTTTCCAAAACAAGAATTTCTCCTCCTTTCAGATTCTTGATTGCGGTTTTTGCTTTTTCGCCAAATAAGTCGTCAACATATTGTACCGGGCACTTTAGGATTTTTTGAAGAATCGCTACGTGCTCTTTTAGCAGTGTGTAATCAGGGTCCCCTTTGCGTCCTTGATGCGCTAAAACTACGGTTTTGGCGCCTTTCTCCGCCAACTCCTTCAAAGTTGAATCAGCATGTGCTTTTATTCGAACATCACTTGTAACTTTTTTAGTAACAGGGTCAATTTCTGAGTTAAAGTCCACTCTGACTAAGACAACTTTGTTTCTTAAGTCGAAATCATCCAATGTTTTGTATTTTACCATGTTCTCCACTTCTCGAATAATTTAAAAAAGGAAATAATAGGTGGATTTAAGCTTGTTTGCTTGCTTAAACGCCTGCTTTTTTGCCGACCATTTCAATGAAATCAACCATGCGGTTGCTAAAGCCCCATTCGTTGTCATACCATGCGAAGACTTTAACGAAGTTACTCTTCTCACCTAAAACCATAGTCAATTCTGCATCAAAAACAGAGCTGTAGGTGCTGTGAAGTACATCGGTGCTAACGATTGGGTCTTCAGTATACTGCAAAATCCCTTTAAGTTCGCCTTCAGCTGCTTTCTTCATAGCTGCGTTAATTTCCTGTTTCGTCACTTCCTTGCCCAATATTGCGACTAAATCAACAATAGACACATCGGGAGTTGGAACACGCAGAGAAATACCGTTCATTTTTCCCGCGCAACTTGGCAATACTAACCCTATGGCTTTTGCGGCGCCTGTACCAGTTGGAATAATGTTGATTGCTGCAGCGCGTGCCCTGCGTAAGTCTTTATGAACGAGGTCTTGTACTTTCTGGTCATTTGTGTAGCTGTGGCATGTTGTCATAAATGCTTTTTCTAAGCCAAAGTTGTCTGCGAGGACTTTGCTAATTGGTGCTAAGCCGTTGGTTGTGCAGCTAGCATTGCTCAATATATTATGTTTTTCTGGATCGTAGGTTTTGTCGTTGACGCCTAAAACAAATGTTGCATCTGGGTTTTCTGCTGGCGCTGAAATAAGAACTTTTTTTGCTCCCGCAGTTAGATGTTTGCTTGCCCCTTCGCGATTGGTGAATAAACCGGTACTTTCAACGGCAAGGTAAACACCAAGGTTTTTCCAAGGTAGATTTGCTGGATCTCGCTCTTGAATACATTTAAGGGTTTTTCCGTTGACAACTAAGTCGTTGCCTTTAACTTCAACGGTTCCTGGGAAACGGCCATGAACTGAATCATATTTGAGGAGATGAGCGTTAGTTTTTGCATCGCCAAGGTCGTTGACAGCTACAAAATCGATGTCAGCGTTTTTTTCAATTGCTGCTCGGTAGAGTAGTCTTCCGATTCTTCCGAATCCGTTAATTCCTACTTTGATAGTCATAAAATCACCATTTTTCCGAGTTTGTACAATCATTTCTGTATTTATTAATTTTCCGACAAAAATTCAGGCAAAATTTTGGCAGGTAACGGACTCTTAATGTGTTTAGAACAGATTTTCAGGTTTAATTAATCGTTTAGATATTAACATCGGATAGTTCAGGGTTCTAACTTAAAGAATTCCGCCTTCTTTAAAATAATAGTACTCCTCTTTTTTAGAACCAAAACTCCTTAAGCCATCACGTTTAAGCTGGCTCCGCAGTTCATTAGCGCACTTTTCGTTTATTTCACCTTTTTTCAAAAGATAAGAAATTATTTCTTCCGCTTGCACTTCGGTATCGCATCTTCGAATAAAATCCACTACTGAAGGATTAAAATGGCGCAGCTTATCTAGCGGAACTGAAGGTTCAAATTCATCTTCTTCACATTCAGCATTTTCAATTACTTCAGGGTTTTTTCTAACCGCGTTAATTGGGACTTTGGCTTCTCCCGTTTCAAGTTCATCGTAAAGATGTGGAAATATTTTCTTGAGGGATTTTTTTTCAATTGCCATTTTTCATCAGGATACAAAAATAATTATTAAAGTCGTTATTTATGTGCTTTTTTGAAGCAAATCCGTGTTTTATCGAGAATTATGATGGAATAAATTGCTGGATTGGATTTTCATCGAGGACTTTCTTTAGTTCCTTAATGTTCAAGCCCTTCATTTCATCGCCAAAGGTTTCGCATTTTCTCTTTTTTCCAGCTTCCTCTCTGCTTCGAGTTACTATTTCAATTCCATATTTGTCTAACGTTTCAGCGTAAATATGAAATGACTCAAAAGTTGCTCCACGCTTGTTAACAGTTGTCCAAGCTGTTTTCAAAACCTTCACGTTTTCTGCTTTGAGAATTTTAACAATCACTTCAGGATCATCGGCATAAACGGCAATGTCAATATCGCTTCCTTGCCTTATTGTTCCCCGCCAAACGCTCCCAATCAAAACTGGGCGATAAGCATCAAGGTACTTCATTATTTTCAAAGCTTCTTTTCGCATTTCAATTAAGCGGTCTTTTCTCTTCGTTCCCTCGTTTTCTTCAGCTATTTTATCTAGTTGCAAGGCGATCTCAAGGTTGGAAGGCAAAAAATGGGTACATAGAGTTTCAGCTGCTCTTACTTTTGCCTGTCTATATTCTTTTTCGGCGCCAAAATAAAGTAAAGTGGCTGCTTCACGAGCGACTTTGCATTTTAAATCATCGTACAATTGGGCACCATTCGCTGATCAGCGTTTTCCCATAGTTTCGTAGAGTTCTATGGTTTTTTTCGCGATTCTGCTCCATGTGAACTCGGCGATGACTCGTTTTCTACCGTTTTTGCCCAGTAACTTGCGTTTTTCAGGGTTTTCTAAAGCACTGATAATGCCCCATGCTATGTCTGAAGGATTATTTGGATCAACGTGATAACCGCATTGTTCTTCTCCGCAGCAAATCACTATTTCCCGCATTCCGCTGACGCCTGATGCACCAACAACAACTGGTTTTTCCATACTCATTGCTTCTAAAGCAACTATTCCGAAGGGTTCGTAGTGGCTTGGGAAGGCGGCTACATCGCATGCTGCATAATGTATGATTCGTTCTTCTTCTGGTATGAAGTCAAAACAGAATTTGACGTATTGATCAAGCCTCATGGTTCTTGTTAAATTTGTTAGGTATTCTTGGAGTTCGCCAACGCCGACAATTACGAGTTTTGCGTTGGGTATCTTTGAGACGATGTGGGGCATTGCCATTATGAGTTTATCGATGCCTTTTACGCCTACAAGTCTACCAAGGAAAAGAATCATCATCTCGTTATCTGTTATGCCATATTTGCTTCTAACCCGTTTAATATCTTCAGTTGATATGTTCTGCGGATTATATTTTTGTGGGTCAACACCGTTGTAGCTTACTTGGATCTTTTCTCTTGGAAAACCCAGCTGTATAAGCTCATCCTTCATGGCGTATGATACAGTTACAACCATGTCAGCCATTTTGCCTGCCCGTAGCTCTATGTTGCTAACTACGCCTGAACCGGTTCCCAAAGTTCGACCTTTCTCAGTTGAATGAACATGAAAAGCAAAAGGCAAACCTGTTTCTCTTTTAACGGTAATTCCACCCATCGCTGAAAGCCAATCATGGGCTACAACAACATCGTACTTCATATTTTCTTTCTTAATCAACTCGTTGATGAGTTTAGCCGCTGATAAATAATTGTAAACCATAAGTTTGCCGAAAAAATGTAATCCTCTGCCCCATTTTTTGATGTCTTCAGCAATGACATCTGGGAGCGAATCTGAAATGTCAATATGAAGGGGACGATGGATTTCAATTCCCCGCCAAATCTCTCTTGTCGGCAAAGATCCTGCATCATCATTCATGGTGAAAACTGTTACATCATGATCTTCTAAAACAAACTTTCTTGTTATTTCGGCGGCGTAAGTTCCTAATCCACCGACAATTTTAGGCGGATACTCGTATACGAAAACGGCAAGTTTCATTCTGTACCCTCATCGAATTAATAATAGATTGGCAATCAAAATACTAAAGCTTTACTTGTCGTTTCAAAACAAACTTCCAGCTAAAAAACAAGAAAAATTCAGCGAAAAGTTTGATTAGACGTTTCTACAATAACAATAACAACAAGGTGCCCGTAAATGAGTTTATCACCAGTAAAACAAGAAATACTAGAAACAATGCTTCTTCATGAAAAACCAATGAAGGCCATCGAAATTGCCAGCGAAAGCAAAAAAGAGTTTCCGCCGACAATGATGCATCTTTTAGGTCTTACCAAAATGGGGTATGTTACTTCACCAGAAAAAGGGCAATATATCATAACCGAAAGGGGAAAGGGCGCTTTGGGTGTTCCTGAAGTCACAAAAGAGAAAGCCGTAGCAATATTGTCCTATGCAGCACATGAAAAAGCTTTCAATTTCTATGTAACGGTTGGGAAACCATTAAGTCTGCATGCTCATAACCTGCGAGATTTTGCCAGCAAACTTGACAAAGCGGATTTAGCTTCAGTAGAATTTCACTTGCAGCGGGGCGACTTTGAAGCTTGGTTTAAGATGTTGGGTGATGAAGAATTAGCCAAAAAAACTGCTCTATTAAAAAAGAAAAATCCCGCTGGTGAAAACATGCGAAAACAACTCAGCGGTATCGTAGAGCAACGCTATCTTGACTTATCAAAGTTGGCAGGTCAACCTGTTCCAACCGAACAATAGATTTTTTAAGAATTTTAGCTTCTTGTGGCTAAAGTTATTATGGCTATTGAAAAAAATAGAACAAAGAAAAAACCTAAGTTATTTGGCTGTATATTGGGTGACCGCTGAATTTCAAGTTGGTTGTTGACCATTCAAGAGTACCGCTTGGCAATCGTGTGCAAATAGATTGGACGATTGCACCGCCAGAAGTGAACCGAACCCCATCTAGCATTTCACCTTTAGTTACACCTGAAGCAGCAAAAATCATTTCGTTACCTTTTGCTAATTCATCTTCTGTGTAAGTTTTGTCGATGTCAACGCCTGTTGCTTTTAGTCTATCCATTCGTTTTGCGTCGTCTTTTTTATCTTTCCAAACCTTAACAAGCATTGTGCCGCCTAAACATTTCACCGCAACTGCAGCGATTGTTGCCTCTGCCCCTGCCCCTGCGCCAATCAGCAGATCAACGCCTGAGTCAGGTAGGCATGTGACAATTGAGCCTGCAATGTCTCCATCGGCAATAAGGATTATTCTTACGCCCATTTTTCTAAGTTTTGCGAGCAACTCATTATGCCTTTCCCGTTCAAGCATAATTACAGTAAAGTTTGCCAACGGACGATTTTTCAATTTAGCAATGGTTTGAACTATTTCCTCAATGGACATGTCAAGGGTAATTTTTCCTTTGGCTAAGCCATTGGTTGCAACTTTGAAGTAGTAGCCGTCGTCAGGCAGAACTTGCAGGCAGCCTGCGGGAGCGCACGCCAAAGCTGAGATGGCATCTTTCTTTCCTTTTGATGTTGCCGTTGTGCCATCAACTTGGTCTATTATGAATTCTACTCGTGGTCCGTTACCTGTGCCTACTTTTTCTTTGTAGCTGAATGCTGGGGCGTTGTCTTTAGGTCCTTCGCAGCAGATAACTTCGCCATCAACTTCAGTTTGGTTTAGAACTGCTCTGGAGAAATCAAGTGCAGTTTGATCTACTTTATCCGGGTCCCCTTTCCCTATGTGAAGTGCAGCGCCTACTGCTCCAGCAGTCGTAATTCTGGTTAATGAGGGTGATAATGATCGTAGTGAGGTCATTGTTTACCACCTTTGCATTCGTTTAGCCATAATTCTGTGAACTCACCGTAGTTTTGGGCTATCTGTTCGATAGCTTGTTTTCGGGCAATTTTGGCTGCTTTGTAATCTGCCAAGGGTTGCCAAAAAATTGTTCTTCCAACGGCGAAACCAATAATTCCCTTTATTTTTGCACCAACCTTCAGCCACTCTTGAACTTTTTCTTTTGACTCGCCACGTCCAAGAGTGATGACTCCGGCTTTTCTTCCGTTACTTTGAGCCTGCGCCACCACTGCTTTTGCGGATTCAGGTTTGTCGACGCCTTCTAATTTCCAAATTGATGGCTCCACTCCTGCAGCTTGAATTTCTTTAAGACTTTGAACCATAAGTTTAGGGCGCAACACAGTATCATAGGCTTCTTTTGAACCTCCAAGCTTTGATAACTGGGCTGACGTTGCAGGTACAATGAGTTCGAAGAGGAATGGTCTTTTTGTTTTTGCCAAATAATCACTTAATTTTTTGAGCTTTTCAAGTTGCTTTTTGTTTAAAGAACTGTCCCCTTCAGGGTTGTAGCGTACCAGCACTTTAACAAAAGAGGGGTCAAATTCCTCTATGTGCTTTGAAAAGTCATCTCCATATTCAAAGTCGAATTCGTCTTGCCCGGACTTCTCTACTGGCATAGCAAACGTTAATTCCTCAATTTTTGCTTGTTTGAGAATTCTGCTTCCAAATTCTTCATCTACTAACAAACCAGCAATCTGTTTTGGAACATTCTTTTTGAGGGACAACTTGAAGCCTTCAAAAATAATCTTTTTGAAATCTTCTATCTGTTGTTTTTCTTCAGCCGTGGGTTGTCGGTTTTTTATTCCGAACATTTTTTCAAGAAATGAACCTCTATGATCAAACGCCAAAATTAATAATTCTTTTTGAGACCAATCAATCAAATTTGATTCCTCCAAAGTCTAAAGATAGATGTAGTAGCTTTTCGGCCACACATAAACCCAAGTAAAGCGAGGATTTCATTGCATTTAAGTTTTTCACATAACAGGCAAGCAAACACGGAAAAAATGAAATATGTCAACGGTAAATAGTGGGGATATCAGCGGCGAATTGATTGAGCGAGAATAGAATAATTTCAATAAAATTGTCTGAAGAAGTCTACCAGGAAATGGCACTACGTATTCCAGAAGGCGAGCGAAGCATTTTTATCAGGGAAGCCATAAGTGAAAAACTGCAGAAAACCCCTAAAGCGGACAAACTCTTGGCTTTGGAAGAGCGGATGGGTAAGATCGAGCATGAATTTGGACAAATTAGAAAATATTTGGCTGATTTAGAGCTTCTCACTTTTCAACATGGAAAAATTAATCCTCATTCTTACTGCATAGATGAGGTTGATCATAAAATAATGGATTTTTTGGTGCATTACAAGAGCGGCACGACGCCTGAATTAGCTGAGTATGTTAAAACAAATAGGTGGCTAATACTTAACAGGCTAAGGAAAATCCAGAAAACATCCAAAAAACAAATTGGAAAACCAATAATCGAATATTATGCTGGTGAAAGGTCAGGAAAGAAGAAAGCTTGGTGGATAGATGAGGCGTTAATCCAGGAATAGCAAGGTTAGCTTTAAATTAACTTTAGCATATTTTGGTTCTTAACTGTGGGCTCGTAGTCTAGTACGGACAAGGCATCGGCCTCCGGAGCCGGGAATCCTGGGTTCAAATCCCAGCGGGCCCGCCAGCTACCCTAATTTATCGAACTAAGCATTCAACTTGCTTGGCTTGTACAAAGTTATTATTCGAGATTTTATTTTTTCAGTGAGCTGAGATAAGAAACTGCTAATGGCAATGGCAAAAGCTGGAAATGCCGGCAGTATATACCAGTACAATTTTGTCTGAGCAAGAGTAAAAACCAGAAGCACCAGAGACAACCAAAGAATAATTAATGAATCTGCTTTTGAGTGCTTAAAAATCGCTTTGAAGCCGCAAAGCCCTATTCCAAATGGAAGCAATATCGACCACCACATTTCTTTATTGGCTAAATAATTGAAATAGAAAAGGTAACTTTCTGCATGCCCTTCAATAGGACTTATTGTACGTGTAACTGCGCTGTAAAAGAAATAGTAATGCCAAAACTGAGGACCAAAAGAGATACCCATATCTATTAACCAAGGTGAAAAAAGTAAAAGTCCAACTCCCCAAAAAAGAGTAAACTGTTTTGTGAAAAAAAATCTGATGCTTCGTTTTGTTGCTAAAAGATAAGTAAACATGATTAAAGGAAGAATTAAAGCCTCAAGTTGTTTTGTCATTAACGCGAACCCGAAGAATAAACCGCTTAAAACTGTGTATCGATTGGGTTTCTCTGTTTTCTGGCTCACAATGAAAAAGTAAATGCTCGCAATGATGAAGAAGACAAAAGGAACATCAGTCATAGCGTGGGTTGCAAATGCATAATAAGTTGTGAACGTTCCTAAAATTATTGCTGACAAAAAGCCGACAGATGAGTTATAAAGTTTTTTTCCTAAGTAGAACACAAGAACTAGAGATAAGCTGCCAAATATGGCGCTTGGAAGCCTTGAGGTAATGTTGCTGACTCCGAACGCTTGGTACGAAAGAGCCATTAGCCACATATTTAGCGGCGGTTTGGCTATCCAAAATGATAAATCCCCAAAAGCCCAGGGCGTCATGTAATCGCCGGTTTTAATCATATGAAATGCCCATTGGGAGTAAGTTTGTTCGTCGGCCGTCCAAAGGTTCCCGCCTGCTAAATTAATATAGAATATTATTGAAAAAGCTAAAATGGCCAAAATAAAAATGGCGTCTTTGGAAACTAAATACTGAGAAAAGTTTTTGCTAAAGTTATCTGTACTTTGTGTTTGTTTGGTTCGCTTAATGGTGTGAACAGTTTTTGCGATTATGAAAATTGTGATGCCCACTGTGAAGAATGCGATTGCCTCAAATGCAGTTGTGGTCCACGAAAAGAGGTTTGTAGTTTGTGATGGCATCGATTTAGCCGTTGAATCGTTTAAAGTAAGAGCGTAAATATTTTTGTCGTCAGAACCGATATAGAGGGTATTGTTCACTATTGTGGGTGAAGATTCCACAAAATTTTCAGTGGCATAACTCCATTCTTTTGTTCCTGTTGAGGCATTAAAACAGTAAATGTTGAAGTCTTCTGAGCCAACGTAGACATTGCCACCTGAGATTGCAGGGGAAGAAGTTATCCAGAATCCAGTTGGACTTTGCCATATTTTTTGTCCAGAGGATGCATTTAAGCAATATAGATTATTGTCATCGGAGCCAACGTAAACGTAACCATAAGCGACAGCTGGCGAAGATTCAACTGCATCTTGTGTTTGATATTTCCAGATTTGATCGCCATTAGACGCATTTAAGCCACATACGTACCCATCATATGATCCTATGTAGACGTAGCCATCATAAACGCTTGGCGACGAAATTGTGCTTCCAGTGTGCCGACTCCATATCGGATTTCCTGTCGATGCATTAAGTGCGTAAATGCAAAAGTCGTCTGTGGCAACATACAATATTCCCTCTGAAACGGCGGGTGATGAATCTACTCGGCATGAAGTTGAATGATTCCATATTGTCTTTCCGTTTGTGGCGTTAAAACAGAAAACCCCTTGGTTCCCCGATCCTATGTAGACGCGATCATCAACGATTACTGGAGAAGACCTCACAAGTCCTCCAACTTCCGATCTCCAAATAGGAATTCCTGAAGTAACGTTCAGACAATAGAGATAACCATCATCAACACCTACAAAGATAGCGCCATTGTAAACGGCAGGCGAAGACCATACTTCCCTGTGAAACGAAAATTTCCAGACATCCTGGCCATTTGAGGCGTTGAGACAGAATAGTTGGCTGTCTCTGGAACCAACGAAAACTAACCCATTTGAGACTGCAGGCGAAGATTGTACCATCCTACCTGTTGTGTAATTCCATAAGAGTTTAACAAAATCAGATTGATTGTTGCCCATTGTGTAGCCAGTGTGGTCAGAGTTTTGACGGAAAGTTGTCCAATCATTCGTGGCTGAACTACTGATAGCAGGCGCAGCAATAGAACAGCCGTAAGTGGGAATAACTATGAGAACAATAAGAGTGATTAGTACCCACTTATGATTTCGCATTGCCATCCTTACACCAAACCATATATTAAAATAGCATATTAAATTAAGCGAACTCCGCAAAACCAATACCTTGAATTGAAATGAGTTTCATTTAAAAAGAAATATAAACTTCACTTGTAGTAACTTCAGGAGAACACACGTTTTCTTATACTGCTTCGCTAACTTATAGTAAACTCTCGCAAGTGTGCCTACGTGGTTAGCTGTAAGAACTGTGGAAAAGCCTCATGAAACCCGATAGAAAAATTGAAAATGGTATTTTTTACATCGCACTTTATAGGTACGATAAGTACGGCATAAGCTTCAAGGTAGCACGCTAAATTATTTCTTTTCTACTCTTGGTTTGCGGATCCTGTTTTTTTGCCTTATTCTATAAATGCTAAACGTTAAAGCAAATTTTTGATGTATTTCAAAATCAGTTGCGGCTGATCAAAAGCTGTTTTTAATGTTTTTCTTGGATTTTTAATGTAGTTTAGCAAAGACAGTTTTTTGTATTCTTCAAGAGCTTTTGCCGCAATTTCTTTCACTTCCGAAGGGGTAAAGTCCTCGGTAGAGATAAGGGGCATGCCTTTTGGTTGACGAGCCTGAGCAAAAGAGTTCCAGCTCAAATCTTCTTCAATGTATCCTTTAGCTTTACAATCTTTATAGAGTCTAGTTCCGTACGATGGAGTTGCAATGAACAGGTGCATGCCCACATCAAAATCACGTTTAAGCTTTAAGGCAAAATCAACAGTTTTCTGCATGTTTTCTTTTTTTTCGCCTGGAAAACCAATAATGTAGAATCCGCCAGTTTTTAATCCAATATCTTTGCTGCTTTTAGCAACTTCTACAACTCGGTTTAAGTCAAGGCTCTTACAAATTACATTGCTTAAGATTTGTTGGTCACCTGATTCTACACCGAAAAATACACTTTGACAGCCCGACTTTTTCATTTTTTGAAGCAAATTTAAATTTAAGCGATCAGCTCTGACCCCGTTTGGAGTTTCCCAGCCAATCTTGATTTTTTTCTCAATCAACCCATTGCAAATCATTTCAAACCTATCTAAATCGAAGGTAAGGTTGTCATCTTCAAAGAAAATATTTTTAACATCAAATTTCTCCACAACATATTGAATGTGTTTTAATACGTAACTTGCGGAGTTTGACCTGAATTCCCTGCCCATGTGTAAATGAACAGAGCAGAAACAGCAGTTATAGGGGCAACCTCGGCTGGTAATCATTGATATTGCCCTGTTGCGAAAACTGCGGTACCCTATTTTTTTAGGGTTTAGATATTGCTCCATATTGACGTGATCATAGGCTGGATAAGGTAATTCGTCCAAGTTTGTAATAAAAGGTCTAGGCGAATTTACAATGACATCTTCGTTTTGACGATAAGCGATTCCAAGGACTGCGTTTAACTGTTTTTTGCCTTCAAAGGTCTGTGCGATGTCAAGCATGCTGTATTCCCCTTCACCAATAACAGCAACATCAACATCCTTTGCTACTTCAAGAAACTCTTTAGGCATAACCGTAACATGGGGGCCACCAATAACAGTCAGAATGGTTCGGTCAACTTCTTTTGCTAAGCTGCTTATTTTGAGCGCATGTTCCATTTGACTGGTAAAAGGGCCGGCGATCCCGACAATATCTGGTTTGTATTTTTGAATTTGCCGCTTTATCTGTTCGAAATGCATGCCAACTCTTA
Organism: Candidatus Bathyarchaeota archaeon; assembly: GCA_963798135.1. Taxonomy (GTDB): domain Archaea; phylum Thermoproteota; class Bathyarchaeia; order Bathyarchaeales; family Bathycorpusculaceae; genus Bathycorpusculum. The sequence continues at coordinate 815,012 of CAWCSI010000002.1, forward strand.
TGATTCTTCCTTCTTTTCTGAATGGATCGTCAGTCATGAAAGCATCTAAAATTTCTGTTTTGTACCCTGACTTTTCAAGCACCGCAGCGATGTACATTAAGCCCAACGGTAAGTTTCCCGCCGGCATGTCTGAACCAGGATAAAACGTTTGAGGCGGATTGATTAGAAGCACTTTCATTAAGGTTAACCCAATTATCATTAGTTGACATGTGGGGTCTATTTAAATTAATTCATGCGTTAAAGCGATATAGAACAATTCCAAATTTATCTATTTTTGTTTATTTAACCATGCCTCTGAATTAGATTTAGTGCTCAGTTGGCATGTTGCAGTTATACTACAGTCACATATCTTTATGAGCGGTTAATCGGCACTATTCTTGTAAGCTTTTTTGTAGTTTTTGCGGAGGTGATAAGTTTTGAGTATGCGCGAGGAAAATAAAAAAGGTAAAATGACCGTCGCTGAAGCAGGCAGGAAAGGTGGAGAAAAAACAGCTTCAACCCACGGCAAAGAATTCTATGAAGAAATAGGCCGCAAAGGTGGAGAAAAAGTCTCGGCTGAACGCGGTCCGGAATTTTACAGCGAGATTGGCAGCAAAGGCGGCTCTGAACGTGCAAAGCAACATGAAGGTTCAAGCGAAGCAAGAGGAAAAACAAGTCTAGAAGAAGCAGGTCATAGGGGAGGACAAAGAGTCCGAAAGCTGATCCAAGCTGGCAAAGAGCATGAAGAAGAATAGCATGTCTTTTCTTTAATTATTTTTCAATTTTGTTTTAAATTCTTTTTTCTTTAGAATCAGCTACTTTTGTGTAGCATTTTTAACGGAGGTGAAAATTATTGGCAAATGAAAAAGGTAAAATGACCGTCGCTGAAGCAGGCAGGAAAGGCGGACTAAGAACTGCTGAAACTCATGGAGAGGAATTCTACAGTGAAATAGGCCGCAAAGGCGGAAAGATTGGCGGTCCAAAAGGCGGGCAAAGAGTCCGTAAGCTTATTCAGGAAGGAAAAGAGTATGAAGAAAGATAGGTAGATTATAGGCTACCTTTAAATTTTAATCATTCGAATCTGTACTTTCCAAATTTTAACTGGTCACAATACACTTTCTTTTTTAATTGTTATTGTGCAAGGACAGCCACATATGTTTATGAATAATGTTAGGCTAGAAAATTGAGAAAGCTCTAAGGCAAGAAAGAAGCGATGAGAATGTTTTTGGAGGTGAATTTATGAGTGAAAGACGAAAAGGAAAAATGACTGTTGAAGAGGCTGGTCGGATGGGCGGAGAAAAAACAGCCGAAACTCATGGTCCAGAATTTTACAGTGAGATTGGCAGCAAAGGCGGTTCTCAACGAGCTAAGCAACATGAAGGCTCAGCGGAAGCAAAGGGAAAAACAAGTCTTGAAGAGGCAGGTCACAGAGGAGGCCAAAAAGTTCGCAGGTTAATTCTAGCGGGGAAACAATATGAAGAGGAGTAACAAAACAATTTTCATAGCACATCTTTGTTGAATTCTGCTAAAAAGTGAATTTATGACCTAAGTCATTAATTCAGTTTTGTGAATTTTGAGATTATTTTTGGAGGTGAATTTATGAGTGAAAGACGAAAAGGAAAAATGACTGTTGAAGAGGCTGGTCGGATGGGCGGAGAAAAAACGGCTCAGACCCATGGTCCAGAATTTTACAGTGAAATCGGCAGTAAAGGTGGACAGAAGGTTCGTAGGCTTATTGAGGAAGGAAAAGCACACGAAGAAGAATAAGCATAATTCTAAATGAATTTTTTTCTTTTTAACAAATTACCTTATAACTCATAATGGAGGTGAAGGAAACGAGTAAACAAGACATGGAAGTAACCAGGCGCAGAGGAGTTGGCAAAGGTAAAGGTCGTCAATATACAAACAAAACCAATAAATCTGGTCATGTTAGCCCAGCCATTGTAGAAAAATTTCTCGGCGGCATGCATTATCCAGCTGCAAGAAACAAGTTAATTGATAATGCCCGAAACAAAGACGCTCCAGACAATGTTATGGCATTGTTAAATAAGTTGCCAAATAAAACCTACACTTCGCCAATTGACATCACCAAAGAGATCGGCAAAATAGATTAACCAAATTGCTGTTTATTCCCCCTATTTTTAGTTCTTAAAAATTCAAAACTCAATCAAAACAAAACAGTTAGGCATATCAAATTGCCCTCGGTTGACTCTGTGGTTGTTTCTTGATAACCACATATGCTTAAGGGCTGTTCTTGGATAGATAACAAGGCTTGAAGGACTTTTTTAAAAACGCGGAGGTGAAATAGTTTTGACGGTTGAAAGTGAACAAAGAAAAAAGATGACACGTGAGGAAGCTGGGAGGAAAGGCGGGCAAAAAGTGGCTAGAGAAAGAGGCTCAGAATTTTTTAGAGAGATAGGTCGGAAAGGCGGTGAAAAAGTAGCAGAAGAACGTGGAACAGAATTCTACCGAGAAATCGGGAAAAAGGGCGGAGAAAGCAGAGGAAACAAAAGCGTCTCAATGAAAGTTGTACGAAGTGCTCGAATAACGAGCAATGTCGTCTAAAAAAAGGACCTCTTTTCTTTAAAATATCTTGATTTCTGGTAGCTTTGTTCAAACAGAATATTGAAATAACCTAAAGTCCAAGTATATTTATGAAAAAAATTCTTGTTTTATATTATAGCAGATCAGGAAACACTGAAAAAATGGCGAATGCTGTAGCTAAGGGTGCCCAAATTAACGATAAAGTTGAAGTAGAGTTAAATTTTCATATTGAACCTCAAGAACTTAGTGCTTTTGACGCTATAATCGTTGGTGCGCCCACATACCATCATGAAATGCCAATTGATTTCAAAAAGCTCTTTGAAAATGTTGCAGCACAAGGAATAAGTTTAAAAAACAAAATTGGCGCGGCTTTTGGCTCTTTTGGTTGGAGTGGTGAAGCGCCTAAGCTCATTTTAGAAATTATGAAAAATAAGTTTGAAATGCAAATTGAACCACCTTTACTTGCGAATTATGTTCCTGACGAAAAAACGCTTTCAGCTTGTAGAGAACTAGGCAAGAAGATTTCCGAAACCTTGATGAATAAGCCTTAACATTCATTTTGAGGGAGAAAAGTATGGAAAAACACAAGGATCTCCTAGAATTTCTAAAAAATCAAATAACCGTTGAAAAAGAGATAGTCGCCTCTCTCGAAAAACCTTTGGCTAGGATGAATAATCCTGCTGTTAAAGGCGTTCTGAAAGGGGTTTCACTTGACTCGATAAAACATGCAGAACTCTACATGGCTGCTGTTACGTTACTGACGAGTTCATCAACAGCGTTAAGACAAGAGCATCTTGATGAACACAGAGCTCTTGTGGAAAAACACATCGAAATAGAATCTAAGCTAATCGTTAAGCTTGAAGAGATGATTCCTAAAATTGAAGACAAGAAAGTTGTTTTTCTGCTTAATTCCATATTGATGGATGAGAAACGGCATCATGAAATGTTAAAGATGGTGTTAGAAATAATTGTAAAAGGCGAAACTATAACTGAAGAGGATTGGTGGAAACTTCTCTGGGAAAACGCTCCTTTTCACGGAGCTCCTGGTGGCGGATAGAAAAAAATAAAAAAAAAAGAAACTTCAGCTTAGATTACGAGTTAACGTTGCCATTTACCACATTTTCTGAAGAACTCCATGTCTCTTCCACTATTTGTTGGAGTCCCTGTAACACAGATGCTAGCATTGTACCTTTACAGGTTAATGCATAAGCTTTTGGTGTTTTTCTAATAAAAACTAGTTTTTTGCCTTTTAGTCCTCTTAGGTACTTGTAGGTTCTTCGCATGGAGATTCCTGTTTCTTTCGCGAGTTTTCCCGCAGAAATTCCTTCATCGGCTATTGTTTCATAAATTTTTTGTTCTGTAGTCATTAGTGATTCTTTTGAAGGATCTCTTTTTGATTTAAAGAAAAAGATGTAATCTCTTTCAATTGGAGTTTCTATTAAACTGCTTGAGCGTAAGCGTTTAAGGATACGTGAAGCTATTTTTGGCGAGATTAGTAACTCGATTTCCTCAAAAGTTTTTGGTCCAGACAATAAACATTGTAGCAGCGTTTCCTCATAGCATTCTGAATGTGCGGGTAACATTTCCACGAATTCAGGAAAAATGGTGAGTAACTCGGTTAAGCGACCTCCGAAGGTAGTCGCATAATATTCGTCTCGTGATTCCGTGGCGAGCCCAACTGACATTAAAGGACCTAAATACTCTTCGCTTATTGTGTCTTGGCTGTGGTTGTGTCCAGTTTTTTTTAACTCTTGCTGAAGTTTACTTACAGAGTATCTGCCATTTACGAACACTTGCAAAATATGAAGTCGAGTATCATTTTTCAGAACGTTGAAGAGTTCTTTTATGTAGTTTGGGTTATCCATTGTTTCTCGAAGTTTTCTAAGCTCATTTTTTAGTTTGTATACTTGGCATCGATTTATACATTGTAAGGGTGACGTTGGAGCGCAGTTTCTGCATTCCAAGTCAAGTGTCTTAAGCATACCAGTAAGGTTGCGTTTGTTTTCTGTTTTTGGAATTTGGACATTGCCCATTTTTATTCTTCCTGGCGAGTGTCCTCATGGGTGAATAAATGCGGTGTTGTTTGGATTGGTTGGTTGATCCCCCATCATGACACGCGTCATAAGTTATGACAATCGGCATATTTAAATAAGTTTCTCCCAAATTTATCCCTAATTGGTGCACAACTTGATACTACCCTGCGAAGTAGGAGTAAAAACCGTTCTGCCAGCAGTAAAAGCAGTAATGGCAAGGCAAATAGTTGAAAAACATGGACTCAACGAACAACAAACTGCAGCGCTCCTCGGGTTATCCCAATCCGCAGTCAGCAGATATATAGGCCGAGAAAGAGGCAACCTTCTCGCAATTGAAGCCTCCGCCGAAATATTGGCCTTAATAAATCAAATGGTGATTTCACTAATAAAAGAACCCAACAACAAAACAGAAATCCTCACGCTTTTCTGTCAAACCTGTCAAGCTATCCGAGAAAAAGGTTTGATGTGCACTCATTGTCAAAAAGAAATGCCCCTGGGATGGGCAGACAAATGCATGTTCTGCCGCTAAATTAGGGCGCAATCAAACTTATTAAAAACGAGCCTCTACTGGTTTTGAGGAAAAATAGTTGTCTTACGATGAAAACGCTATTTTGGACACAATCGCTAAAATTAGCAAAAGCACAGTAAACATAAGCACGTTGAAACTTATTCGTAATATTTTTTATCAAGCTGTGCCGGTTGAAGGCATGGGATCGGGCACTATTATTGATTCAAAGGGGCTGATTTTAACAAATAATCATGTTGTCGGAGGCGGACAAAAAATCAATGTGACTCTTGGAAAAGATGAGGTTCTTGAAGGTACAATCGTTGGCTCGTGTGCCATCCATGATATCGCAGTCGTTAAGGTTAATTCACACAAAAGAAATTTTCAAGCGGCGGAACTTGGTGATTCAGATAATATACGGGTTGGGCAAAGGGTATATGCAATTGGTAACCCATTTGGCTTGACTGGTGGACCTAGCGTAACCTCAGGCGTGATTAGCGCCATAAACAGAACAATAGATTCGGAAAGAGGTGTAATAGAAAATCTTGTTCAAACAGATGCTTCAATTAACCCTGGAAACAGTGGCGGACCACTCGTTGATGTAACAGGCAAAGTCATAGCAATTAATACAGCGATTATACCGTTTGCACAGGGCATTGGATTTGCTATTCCAATAAACTCGGCGAAAATCTGCACTGATGAAATAATCTCTGAAGGCGGCGTTAAGAGGCCGTGGCTAGGCATCGTGGGATTAACTTTAACACGGGAAATCGCACGCTATTACAGTTTACCTGTCAACGGCGGCGTGTTAGTGACTAGAATTGCCGAGGGTAGCTCTGCTGAAGAAGCGAATATGGCTGAAGGCGACATCATTTTAAAAATAAACAATGTGGAAACAAATAGCATAGAAGTCTTAGTTAACGAGGTGCAAAAAAGAAAAATCAATAATGTTGTTAGAATTCTTGCATTGCGTAATGGCAAAGAGCATTTCTTTGAGTTAAAACTAAGCGAAGCACCATAGCATTTTGTAAGATGGAAATGACTTAAATTGAGTCAAAACGAAATTAAAGAAATCTTAGAAAATTCCAAGGTAATCGCGGTTGTTGGATTATCCCAAGATTCGGGAAAAGATAGTCATAGAGTCAGCGCTTACCTAAAACAACATTGCTACTTTATAATACCCGTAAACCCTTTTGCAGTTGAAGTTATTGGGGAAAAGAGTTACAAGAGCCTGCTCGATATTCCACCTGAAATCCAGAAAACCCTTGACATAGTTGACATTTTTAGACCTGCACAAGACGTCCCGCCGATAGTTGAGCAAGCCATCAAGCTTAAGCAACTGCATGGAAAGCCATTGGTGGTTTGGATGCAAGTTGGAATAATTAATGAATATGCTGCTGAAATGGCTAAGCAAGCGGGTTTGATTGTTATTATGGATAAATGTTTAATGGTTGAACATCGCCGTTTAGTTTAACGTGAACTATATTGCGCCAAGCAGCAGCGACACAACAACAGCGATTATAACGATGACTACCGTTTCAGCAAGTGTTATTTTCCAGTTTACTCTGGTCTTTTTCGAACGGTATCGTGCGAGAAACACTCCAGAAATAACGCCGACTTCAAGCAACGAAACAACAATGTTGTAGTATGGTGGAAGGGCTAAGTATGTTGCTATTGGAATTATTCCTGCTATGAATGTTGTGGTTCCAGAAATTACAGCTCCATAAAGGTTGGATCTGTGTATTTGTTTGCCAAGTAAAGTGAAAAGTTTCTGTGTTAACAGTAGGGATTTATCTCGTTCTTTCTTGTCTGGTATGTCGCTTAAGCTGTAATTCATCAAGTTTTGTAAAGTCATGATGTCAGCTAAGTCTTCTGTAATTCCGCCAAGAAGAAAACTTGAGAAGTTGGTGACTGCAACAGCGCTCAGAGTTAAGAAGGCTGCGAAGACAACTGTTTTGGGGTTGCCCAAAAACGTGGTGCTTGCTGTAAATGTTGCTATAAAAGCTGAAAGTATAACAACTAGGCTGGTTATTGAGCCATCAACTAAACCTGCTACAACTTCCATGATGGGTTCTTTTTTTAATAGAAGGCTTTCCCATTCTTTTCCCAGCTTTTGACCTTGTTGCGTCAACTGCACAAAACCATCTTTCTCAACAAGAAGCCCTTCAGTTGACATTTCTTTGAGCGCTCTGTCGAGCTCAGACATTTCTACACAGGCGTAGCTAACGCAGACGCGGTCAACCCGATTTTTTAGGGTTGATTTTTTAATTTTAACGCCTTTGCTTAAGTTTAAAAGAACAATAACGCGGATAACATCAGGTAACTCTTGGATTTCAAAGGACACTTCAAATAGTCACCATCATAATAACACTCAAATAGTTTTTAGAGAAACTAATAACTTTTGTCTCCATCAAAATCTCGCTTCTGGGATATACGAAAAAAGGGTAACGGTTTTCTTTAGTAATAAAAAAGAAACCTGAACTATTAGATTTGTTGTAGAATTTTTTGTATTTCTTGATAATTTGGTTCTATCGTTGGATTGTCTGAAACCCAAACATATCGTATTATTCCGCTCTTATCGAGGATGAATATTGAGCGCTTGGCTACAGTGTATCCGTCGAGTCCAGCAAAATTAGGTAGCTCTAAACCATAGGTTTTGATTACATCGCGTTTATAGTCACTTAGTATTGGGAAAGGCAGTCTGTTTTTTTCTGCAAAAGCATTGTTACTGAAAGGGTCATTAACACTTATGCCGATAACCTGAGCGTTCAAATCTATAAGCCGGGACATTGAATCTCGGAATTCACACATTTCTTTAGTACATGTTGAGGTAAATGCGCCAACAAAAAATGCCAAAATCACTTTTTTTTCTAAGAATTCATTTAGGCTTCTTTGCTTCTTATCAGTGTCCGGTAAAGTAAAATCAGGTGCTTTATCTCCGACCTTAATTTTGTTTAACATTATCAATCCTCTTTCTAGAAAAAGTTGAGCATCTATAAATGGGTGGTGTTTTTATCCAAATTCAAAAGCACAAGGACAATACTTGTTTAGAGCGCAGGTTTTACATTTGGGTTTTTTCGCTGTACAGACTTTCCGGCCATGAAAAATCAGCAAGTCAGTTAGTTTCATCCATTTTTCTTTAGGAGTAATCTCTATCAGATCGTTTTCTATCTTAGCGGAACCCTCATTATCTGTTAGTCCAAGTCGCTGTGAAAGTCTGGTAACATGAGTGTCAACTGCAATGCCGGAAACTATTCCGAACGCATTGTATAACACTATGTTGGCGGTTTTTCTTGCAACTCCTGGAAGCTCTAACAGTTCATTCATTGTTTTGGGCACTTGTGACTTGAATTTTTCGACTAAAAGTTGGCAACATTTTTGTAGATTTCTAGCTTTGTTATGGTAAAAACCAGTTGAATGTATGTCTTGCTCCAGTTCCTTTATGTCCGCATTAGCATACTCTTCAGGGGTGCGATATTTTTTGAATAGGCTGGCAGTTACTATGTTAACCCTTAGGTCGGTTGTTTGAGCAGAAAGCATGGTTGCTACCAAAATTTCCAATGGATTGTTATAGTTCAGAGCGGTTTTGGCGTTGGGATATTCTTTTTCGAGGAGTTCGATTACTTTTGCCATTCTTTGTTTTGGTTCGAGGTAGATTTCGGGCTTTTTCATATTCATGTTCTCCTGGGGCTCTTAGCTAATTAGTAATCGGCGGCATGGAATAAACGTTGCTTCTGAATAGACATTGTTTCAACAAATGTATAGTATTTTAATCATATCTGTAGAATTTGCTAAGAATAATTTAACAAAAACATGAGAAATGTTTATATGATTTTCAATTAATTGAAAATGTGTTAAAGTTACTATAAGTGAGCGTTATGGTTAACCCAACTAGAATAACCGTTGCATTCGACAAACCAACAGCTGATTTACTGGAAAGAATTAGCACTGACGCTCAAGTATCGCAGAGCGAAGTCATGCGTCGGGCACTAAAATTCTACAACGAAAACAAAGCCCTCGAAGACCCAACCACAAAGAAAAAAATTCTTGCTTATATTGATATGCTTCTCAATGGAGAACACATAATACTTGATGTCGATCATTGGCTTATGTTCCTTCAACTCATATCAACATCACCTGAGTCAGAAAAATTCTGGAACCATCACAAAGAAGTGGCAAGAGCCCACTGGGAACAACTTAAAACAAAAGTTCATTCGCCAGAAGAAATGCTAACAAGGCTTGAAATATGTAACTTCTATCGGTTAACAAAAAACGCTCCAAACGATTATACGTTGGTGCTGGTTTCGGAGACTTCAAAAGACTTTATCAGAATATTTCTTGAAGAATACTTTGCGGCTATGGGCGTTAAAGCTGAAATAAAAGAAAACTTGACTAAACTCAGAGTTTTGGTTAAACCCATAATTATCTCAAGAATATAGAAAACTCTTTTTTATACACCTTCTTTTTTCTTACACAAAGAGTTTTTTTACTTCATTTCAATTAAGCAATACAAATCGGTGAAGAAGCGTGAGTTTGAAACTGAAAGTAGATGAAAAAGAAATTCCCCTAAATGAATTTGTATCAAATATTTTAAGCGGAACTGTCACGGGGGCAGTCAGTTCTCTAAAAGGCATAAAAGCAGATTGGAAAAAAATCGAGATTGAAATAGAAAAATAATTCAGTTTTAACCATTAAATTCAACTATGTTCTCAATTTCAGCGAACATTTCTTTCTTAGCTTTGCATATTGGACAAACGTAGGGTGGATCTTCGCGAAAAACAACATAGCCGCATTGTTTGCAGTACCATAACTTCTTTTTAATGGTTGTTTGAGGTTTTGTTGATTTAGTTATGGCTGGTTTTTCTTTTTCGACTTGGGCGGCTGTTTGTTTAGCCTCTGTTTGGGTTCCGTAGGCTCTTTGTTGCTTTTCAAGTGGTCTTCGCTCTGGAACCTCAGGCAAGTTTTTGCTATCGAAAACTTGCTTGTTAACATACAGTCTACAGTAACATGCGCCATATTGGGCGATGTCTGGGTCCCGATAGTCACAAGGGCAAATTATGTCTCTGTCGTACTCAAAATTACCTGAAGTTAGTCTACATGGGCATAATGGATATCCGTATCGATCTTCGTTAGTTTTTAATCCTTCAAGAAAGCCTTGCAGAAGTTCGGGCTGAGGCGTAAGAAAATATCCGAATGTTTTAGCGTCAGCTTCAGCTCTTCTACGAGTTTCTTCCATGGTTGTCAAATTTCAAGTGCCTCTTTGAGTTTATCTTTACGGAATCCGGTGATTACAGTCTTTTCATCGACAATTATAGTGGGGTAACTTAGCATTCCGCCTTTGCTTGTAATAGTTTCATGAACCTTCGATTTGTCATCCTCGTCAAGTAAATCCACATCCACGAATTCATATTCAACTTGGTTTTCATTGAGAAATTCTTTTGTAAGTTTACACCAAACGCAAGTGCTTAAAGCATACAAAGTAACCTTATGTATGTTTTTTTTACCAGAAACTTTAGAGAATTGCATATTCTCACCACTAAAATTTACTTTAAGCCAAATATAACTGTTTAGCTTACGAATAAACCAAGAATTTTAATGTTCATGAGAGTGCAGGTTTCCGAAAGCATTCTGAACTACTTCTGACAATGCCGGATGAATATGCATGCCTTGAGCAATGGGCGCGAAGGTTCCAGTTTCAGACACCATAGCATTAATGATTTCTTGTATGAGAATTGAAGCTTCAGGACCAATTATATGTCCACCCAAAATCTTGCCTGTCTCTTGTTCTACAATAACTTTGACAAAGCCTTCAGGAAAACCCATCGCTGCTCCCATTGCTGTGTCTTTGTAGAGGGCTTGCCCGACGAGGATTTTGTGATTTTGTTTGGCTTCTTGCTCCTTCAAGCCTACTGACGCTACTTGCGGATTAGTGAAAATTGCATGAGGCGAAGCAGAAAAATCAACTTTAGCTTTTTGATCATGAAAGGCGTTGTGCCACGCGATGCCTGCTTCATAATTTGCTACGTGCTTAAACATTTGAGTGCCGATGGCGTCTCCAAAAGCCCATATATTCTTTTTACTAGTTTCAAGATATTCATTGACTTTAATGAAATTACGGTCGTCAAGTTGAACGCCTGTCTTTTCAGGTTTGAGAATGTCTGCGTTAGAGAGCCTGCCCGTGGCAATCATAATTGCTTCCGCCGAAAATTCATGCAAGCTGCCGTCTTTTCGATCTCGGGCTATCAAAATTTTTGTTTGCCCCTCTTGTTTGGCTTCAGCAACTTCAAAACCTGTGTGTATTTCCATCCGCCTATCCATTTCTTTCTTAAGCAATTCAGATACTTCGAGTTCTTCCTCAGGCACCACGCGTTCTGGTCTTTGTAAGATGGTTGTTTTTGTGCCGATGCTTGCGAAGAAATGCCCATACTCCATGCCGATGTAGCCTCCGCCTATAATCAAAATGCTTTTGGGAGGCGTTTGCACTTGTAGAACTGTGTCGCTTGTTAAATAATTTATTTTGTCTATGCCCTTGATTAAGGGTAAAGCTGGGCGTGCGCCTGAAACAATAAAAATTTTTTCTGCCGAAATGATATGTGCTCCAATTTGCATTGTGTAATCAGCGATAAATTCCCCTGTCTCTTTAAACCAAGTCATCTCAGATGTGGCTTCAACCGCCAATGCTTGATGCCCTGAATCCTCATTAATCAGCTCACGCATTCTAGCCATTATATTGTTGAAATCAACCGAATTCATTGTTGAATTAACGCCAAGCTTCCCTCCTTCTTTCAAAGTCGTAATGACGTCTGCTGGATAAATTAGCATCTTAGATGGCACGCAACCCACGTTTATGCACGTGCCGCCCATTTTTCCATGCTCAACTAATGCAACTTTTAAACCCTGATCCACAGCAACTGAAGCAACAAGCATTCCGGAGCCTGAACCAATAACTATGACGTCAAATTGTTCCATGATTAAACCTCAATGTCAAATAAAATGAAATATTGAATGACAAATAAACTTTTCAACGATGAATTAGGTTCGAAAATTTTTTTTATGCAAGTTAACGCTAAATATCTGATGATTTTGATGGCAAAAGCAACCAAACTAACAAAAGCAGAAGAAGAAAAGAAAAAGAAAGCCTACTATTCAAAAGCTGAGAAAAAAGCGAAAGAAATCAAAAAATAAGCTCTTAGAGTAGGAATTTTGGCAGTACGCGTTCATCGTGGACTGCATCGAATGATTCCAATTCGTCTTTTGTTAGTGGTAACACAATTCTTGAAACTAACCCGTTCAGGCTATATGGTAATCGAATCAAACGCATCTCGCCTGAGGTCACCCATTCATCAATGTGGAATCCGGCATTTTTTACTTCCACGGCAAAGTCTTGCCTTTCCAGATCGCTCATTTGATATGTTTGCTTGTCCAAAATGTGCAGGTGAAAACCCCTGCCAGAATAAACAATCCGGATTTCAGAGAAACGATTTGAAAGAAACTTATAGAGACCTTTTGCTTCTTTTTTAACCATTTCCAATTCTAACTCACAGAAGCTCAAGCCTTGATTCCTCTTCATTTTATCCGCTAAGCTGCCGTGGATCGGGCAGGTTACGTTTTCTGGATCAAGGTCAAAGGCGAGTTCTTGTCCGACTTTATTGTCTTTTTCATCATAAACGCTTCTGTCATAATATACTGCTTCAGGTAAAAACTCAAGAACTTGCTTTCTTAGGTCTTCCAAATTTTTGTATTCGTCGATTATTATGGTTGTTGCAGAGTCTTCCTTGTATTTTTCAGGATAAATTTTTGTGTGCCTGCCCATAATTACCGCAAACTTGGTTCTACCAACGCCGTCTTTGAACCAATCAGCCATATTTTTAAGGTTAAATTCAGAAGTGTAGAATTGTTTTCTTTCTTCAAGAGTGGTATAGCGCATTCCAATTGGCATGTTGTATTGAACCATTTTAATCAAGAAAGAGTAATACGATTCCCCCAAAATGTTTTGCGGAAAAATACGTAATGTAGAAACCCTAATATTATCGATTTTATTGATTTTTAGTGGTGAATTTTTTGCCTATTGACCCTGATTTTCAAACCAAACGTCAAGTTGTTAGTGAACATAACGGACACAAAGTTTGGGGACCCATTGAAGCCCCACAAAAACTAGGAATCCATGGAACTAGCAGTGCTGTTGACTGGGATTCATGTGTTGGCGACGGAGTATGCGTAGATGTTTGCCCCGTTTCTTTGTATGATTGGGCTGATTCCCCTGGTCACCCGCTTTCAGAGCGCAAAGCTGACCCTGCACGCGAAAAAGATTGCATACAATGCCTAGCGTGCGAAATGCAGTGTCCTGCAGGGGCCATAAAAATAACTCCAACACCTTAAGCGGTGCCCTTTTTATTTTAAACTGGCAAGTATTGTATTTAGCAGATGCTCCAAATAACTGCTAGGGCACTGTGTATGAGTCAAGAGCCAACCTGCAAAGTTTTAGTTATTCAACCATGAGACGTACGGTTAAAAATATCTGAAATAGTTGAAAAAATAATATCTGGCAAGTAACAGGAGAAATAACTGTTATTGGTATAAAAGATTCAACGTTTTTAACTGCTTAGCCATTAACAGTGGTGACGGTAATCGCCAAGGTATACGTTAATGGCTGTATTGCAAACGTCGCGTTTCCCTATCTTGGAAAAATATGTGCTCTTTCAGATACTTTTTCAGAATCAGATTTGGGCTATTCCAAATTTGCTGAACAACACAAAAAGGAATATTTTAAGAGGCAAAATGAATTGTTCAAAAAACTAGAAACTGAGACGCCCAAAAAAAAATCGAAAATACTAAGTATCAAACAAAAAATTGAAAGGTTTAGTATTTATTTTACCAGACTTAGATTTTTATTAATTCTGTCCCAGTTCACAACATTCCAGAAGGCTTCTATGAACTTTGGTCTTTCATTTTTGTAGTCGAGATAATACGCGTGTTCCCAAACATCCAAAACCATCAAAATATTAAATGTTGGAAAAACATTCACATTGTGTTTCTCAATTTGCATTATTAACGGTCTGGCGATACATGGTTGAACCGCTAAGGCAGCCCAACCTGAACCTTCAACGCTTTGCGCAGCCGTTGTGAATTCTTTTTTGAAACGCTCAAAGCTTCCAAAGCCCATATTAATCATATCGGCAACGGCTCCTCCGGGTTGTCCTCCGCCTCCTTTTCCAGAGGGCGCCATGTTTTCCCAGAAAGCACTGTGCAAAATGTGTCCGCCGACATTGAAGGATAATTCTTTAAGCATAGCTTTAATGTCGATATCGGCGTTTTCACTGCGGGCTTTATCTATTTTTTCAAAAGCAGCATTTGCACCATTCACATATGCTTGATGATGTTTGTCGTGATGGAGTCTTAATTGCTGCTCGGAAATGAAGGGAGCCAATGCATTATAGTCGTAAGGCAGTTTTGGTAGAGTAAATGATTTCACTTTTTCCATAAAATTCACCAAAAATCAAACTAACCAAAGCAGAAAACAACTAATATACTTTACCTTAGAAAGAAATTCAGGCAAAACCAGTATAGCTTATTACCCTCGGTTTGTTTAGTATTTTCCAGTGAATTTTATGACTAAAACTGATGACAATCTAAAAGCTGCCTTTGCCGGAGAATCTCAGGCAAACAGGATGTATTTGGCTTTCTCTAAGAAGGCAGAGGAAGAAGGCTTTCTCCAAATTGCTATGTTGTTTAAAGCGGCTGCTCAAGCCGAAACTGTCCACGCCCTGAACCATCTGACTGTGATGGGCCAGGTCAAATCAACAAGTGATAACTTAGGAACAGCGGTTTCTGGTGAAACATACGAGTTCAAAAAAATGTATCCTGAATTCATTGCTGACGCCAAAAAAGACGGAAACAAAAGCGCTGAAATAAGCTTCAACTACGCAAACCAAGTTGAGCAAATCCATGCAGCCCTCTATCAGAAAGCCCTTGACGCACTGAAAAGTAAAACGCAGCCAACAAAAGTCGATTATCATGTTTGCCCCGTCTGCGGAAACACCTTTGAAGGCTCAGCACCTGACAAATGCCCAATCTGCGCTACGCCAAAAGAAAAATTCACAAAAATAAAATAAAAAGGTTAAGATTTGATTTTTTGGGCTATTTCTTGCCCAAAATCAAAACATTTTTTCAAATCTTCTTGATCTGGCACAAACTTTACTTCAACGCCCGGCTCATAAACTTCAAACCCAGCTTTCTTCGCCATCTCAACCATGCCTTTAACTGCACCGCCTCCCCAGCCATAAGAGCCAAAGAAGCTCCAGAGTTTTCCTTTAGGCTTCAAACCCGTGGCATAAGTTAGAAATTGTCCCAGCGTTGGGAACATTCCATTATTAAGGGTTGGTGAACCAACAAGAACTCCTTTTGCGTCAAGGATATCAGTCATAGCTTCGGACGCACTGTATGAACGGAGCTTGTAGAGTTTTGCTTCGACACCTTGGCTTATTATTCCTTCAGCAATGGCTCTTGCCATCGTGTCAGTGCTGTGCCACATTGTGTCAAAAACCAAAACTATTTTGTTTTTGCTTTCCATTGCACTCCATTTGAGGTAAGCGTTGACTATTTTCATTGGGTCTTTTCGCCAGATTATTCCGTGGCTCGGCGCAATCATGTCAATTTCAAGTTTCATGCCAACTACCTCTTGAATCTTTCGCGTTATGAGGGGTGCAAATGGCATCAGGATGTTGGCGTAGTACATGGCTGCTTCTTCCATCAAAATATGCTCATCAACTTCATCGTCAAACCGACCTGAACTGGCAAGGTGCTGACCAAAAGCGTCGTTTGGCAATAGTATTTTATCTTCAATGTCATATGTGAACATGCTATCGGGCCAATGGAGCATGGGCGCCTCTAAAAACCGCAACGTTTTCTTTCCAAGCTTTATCTCATCGCCAGTTTTCACAGTTTCAACCAAATCAAAGTCGTGCCCGTAATGTTTGATTAATTCATCTTTTCCTCTAGCCGAGGCAAGTATCTTTGCGTTTATTGCAAGCTTGGCAATTACTGGTAAGCTGCTAGAATGGTCCATTTCCACGTGATTTACAATTATGTAATCAATCTTTTCGAAGCTGGTTAACTCAGAGATGTGTGCTACTAGGTCGTCACAGAACTGGCTTTTGACAGTGTCTACAAGTGCTATTTTTTCGTCTTTAATCAGATAGGCATTGTAGGTGCTGCCTCTGTTTGTGTTGTAGCCGTGGAAGTCCCTTAAGTTCCAGTCGACTGCTCCAACCCAGTTTACGCCTTCTTTCAAAACAACTTTGACCATAATTTTTTTACTCCTTGTCTGTTGATACTTTATAGGTTGCTTTTACCCCTGCTTTCTCAAACAGAATGCCTACAGGGCATGTTTCAACCGTTAATTTGTGAGCGCGGTCAATTCTATCTTGGGGTGCATCCGTTTTAATAGTTATGTCAAAGTTTTCCTCGCTGATGGTGCCTGTTTCATCTGATTTTATTGCTTCCAGCTTAACCTTCAACCTTTTGATCTCTAAGCGCATTTTCTTTGCAGTTAAGAGAAAGATTGTTGCGTAACAGCCTGCATGGCTCATGACGCAAAGCTCAAGAGATGACGCTCCAAGTCCAGTTCCCAATTCAGGGGCAATATCGACCACATAGCTATGAGATTCATTGTCATCAAGCAGAATTTGGAAACCTTCAATTAACTTTGCATTTGCGTAAATTTTTGTAGTCAATTTCTCGCGCTCCAAATTAGAATTGCAAAATTCAAGCTTTGAATGTTGTGAGCGTTTATATTGATTGTGTTTTTCAGTTTTTTAAGGTCGTTTTTTGCTTAAATTCGAGACCCATTTGTTAAGAGAGGATATGGTGGGTTATTAATTTTGCTAAACTAAAGTTGAGGGGAGAGCGTCTACCTTTTTTTCAGATGATATTGTAAGGAGAGTTTGAGGTTTTCTATGATGTTTCAGAAAAATGAATAATCAATATATGTCTGAATTGTCTGTTATTCTGATGTATTTCCCCAATCAAAATGGCAAGGAACCTTGATTGTATGGGTTTAATTCCTGATGACAAAAAAGAATTATTAAAAAACGACTTTAAGACGAAACTGGTTGATCCAGTTAAAATTGTCATGTTTACCCAGGAGATTGAATGCCGATATTGCTCCGACACACGGCAACTTGTGCAGGACATAGCTACCCTCAATGATAAAATTTCAGTGGAAGTTAATGATTTCGTAAAAGACGCCGACAAAGCCAAAGAATACGGCATCGACAAAATTCCCGCCTTAGCGATAATCGGAAAAAAAGATTATGGCGTAAGAATCTATGGCATACCTTACGGATATGAACTTCAAACTTTGATTGAAGCCATTATCAACGTTTCGAAAGTTCAAACCGATCTCTCTGACAAAACAAAATCCATTCTAAAAGAGGTAAAATCTCCCGTTCAAATCAAGGTCTTCGTTACATTAACTTGCCCACATTGCCCGGCAGCAGCCTCAGTTGCACACAAATTAGCCATCGAAAGTGACATGGTAAAGGCAGACGTCATAGAAACAAGCGAGTTCCCAGATTTAGCTATGAAATACAATGTCATTGGCGTTCCAAAAATAGTGATTAATGAAAAAGTGGAGTTTGTCGGAGCATTCAACGAAGACTTGTTCGCTGAGCATGTACTGTTGGGCGCATTCTGAATAGGACATTAATAAAAAGAAAAAGAACGTTAAATCTAAACCTTACCGGTTTAGTGACCACCGCAACCACAGCCATGTTTTGCGCGTTCGGATGAGTGGCCACCAACGTATTCTTGTGGATTTGCCTCAAATGTTTTTTTGCATCCTGGCGCGCAGAAGTAATAGTTTTTTCCTAAATATGTTGTCTTCCATTTCGCAGTTTTCTCATCAACTTCCATATCACAAACTAAATCTTTTGCCAATCTTTCACCTCCAACAAGTGATCTTGTTCACCAGTCAACAAATACCATACCAAAGCATAGAATGTAGCGGTATGTTGAGAGTGATTTTTTTTGGCTCAAGTTTGACCTTTATTCACGTCACTGGGTATTTTCTGGCGTTTGGGCTAAATATAAATTTTCTATTTATCACCAAGTAGAATAACACACGCATCCTCAACAAACTCAACGTCCATGTTGTTTTATTTATACTGCAAAAACTATTCTAACCGTTTAATTATGTGGTACCCAAATTGTGTCTTAACAGGCTCAGAAGTTTGTCCTTTCTCCAGCGCAAATGCAGCTTTCTCGAACTCTTTAACCATCTTGCCCCTTGTAAAAGTGCCTAAATCCCCACTATTCTTTGAGGATGGGCAAAGTGAACTGTTTTTGGCTATTGAGCCGAACTTTTCGCCTTTGTCAAGTCGAGCTTTAATGTTCTTAGCTTCCGTTTCAGTTTTGACAAGTATGTGCGCACAATGAACTTTATCTGCCATAAACGCAATAAAACATGATCTTTGGGATATATCTTTTGCCATGATGACTTGAAAAAAACTTCTTTTAAAAAATGTTGCGCGGCATATTTTAGCCAAAGGCAGTTTTGACGAAAGCTTGCTCAGTTTTTGTTTGATTCCTCTGGAATACACATAAAACTGTTTAATCTTCGAACTTGATTTTACGGTTACTTCGAAGTTCGAAGTAAAGCTCAACGTAATTGTTATAACAAAAGTAGCTAATATTTTGCATTATGACACACTCAATTCCGCTAAAAAATATGGAAGAAGAACAAAAAATTGACCTCTACACAGTTCAGCAAATAGCAAAAATCATGCAGTTTTTAAGAAATATAGAAGATTAAACATTATTTCATTTAAAACAAAATCAAAAAGATTCTATAAAAATGTTATTTAATAAAAAAGGAATTAATCTCTCGCTTAATTGAGAGATACGTTCGCTTTCAATAAGCCTTATTTATTCGATAACCTGAATTGCACCTTCAGGACATTGGGCTTCACATGCTCTGCAGACTAAACATTCGCTGACTTTGGTTGGTTCAGACTTGCCATTTTTGATTTCATAGACGCCGACGGGACAAGTGTTTACGCATGTTTCGCATCCGGTGCATTTAGGGTCAACAACTATCTTTACCATTTTGTTTACCTCTGATTTTCTTGAAAAGCTCTTGAGTAAAATAAAAGGGTTTAGGTTTTCTAACGAGTTTTTTCCCGTAATCTCAGTAGAATTCCGTTTATGTTTGATTCAGCTTTATCTCTGCGTTTCTGAGCGTCTCCGATGTTTTTCTTGTATGTTTCAAGAGAAATTTCACCCGTGCCTTGGCCTAATTCAAGTTTTTTGATGTTTTGTTCAGCATCTGACAAGTCTTCTTCAGCTGAGTCAAGTTGCTTAACTAAATCTGAGTAATTGCTTGATCTTCGTAGCGTATCTTTTATTTTGTTTATGTTTCTTGCTAATGTGTCAAGTCGAATCTCTAAGGCTTTGCGTTGAACTTTGTATTGCCGTCTTGGAATCTTTCCTTTCTGTGCTCTTCCATCCATCGCCTTCATTTCAGCATTCAACTGTTTCTTCTCTTCGTAAGCGTCAGTGAATTCTCTGAGGATTTCAGAGGTGATGGATTGACCCGCGACAGATTCAACCTCTTCCATTTCTTGCGAAGTTGAGGTTACCCTATCTTTCTGAGTTAATTTTACTGTCCTAGTTATAGCTGGTGCTTTTTCGCTTGGTTTTCTTCTAGTATAGAAAACGGCAGCAACACACAACCCCCCTCCTAATAACGCACCCCAAAAAGTTGGTCTGAAAGAAGCCCAAATTGGATTATAATTGTATGAAAATTGGATTGTGACGCTTGTTGGAGTGCCATAGTTTACATAGCTGATTGCATCTCTGGTTATCGTAAGGCTATCTTGGAAGGCGTTTCTTGTTACAGTTGAAGATGAATCTATGCTTGAGAGCTGAGGAGTTATTATTGATGCTCCTTCCGGTGGATTAAAAGTGAAAGTTGCATGTTCCACAAAATAATTGAACTCTGGGAACAATTTAAAATTATTGAGAATATATTGCGAACCTTGAATGGTGGCGCTTGGCAAGTTGTAGTAAGCAGTTATAAATGTAGATTGACCATTTGACAAAGACAGTACAAAAGAGGCGTTGGCTTGCAAAACATTCCCATTAACGCTTGTGGTTGTTTGTAATGTTCTGCCAAATCCATCTTTTATGACCAGATTTGTGGCATTGTTTGGTACATCCAAGACAAATGAACCCATGGGTGAAATCGCGTTGTCTATCATATGGTAATTGTCGGAGATTGAAACTTTACCTGTGGGGTCAAGAGTTATTTGGCGGTTTAACTGGTCTATGGAAGTTAGATCTAATGTTCCTTGAACCTGGAAGGCGGCTGAACCTATTGAGTAGGTATAAGCGGCTAAGTTTTGGGTAACATAATTGGTTGCACTTATTGTTCCATCAGCTTTGGTAATAGTTATTGCCGTGGGCGTGCTTGGAAGCGTTATAGTTACATTGGCGCTACCTACTTCTTGAGTAAGGCTTGGGTAAGCTGGAAAATTAAGCGTATAGTTGCCGCCAGTTTGATCCGTTATAAGACTATTCGATAATATGAAGGCGACTGTGAAAACATTTGGAGTGTTCCCATTGAAATTCACTGATGCACCGTAAAATCCATTTTGGCTACCTAATTGAACTCCAAGATTTACTTGGTAAACATTGATTGAGTCGTACGCTATAACTTCGAGGACATCGGCGCTGTAGGAGGCAGGTAATCCGATCATGAAGCCATCAGTAACTTGACCCGAGACATGAATTGTGTCTCGAACGGCAACTTGCCCCGAGTACATCACTTCAATCGAGTGGTCCACTTGATTAATTGTATAACCGGTGTTTTGAGCAGAAACTGTTACTGACGGCAAAACAATCGGTAAGAAAACTAGTAAAAAGAAAACCGTTATCATGAAGATTGCATGCGCTCGTTTCACTGATTTCACCAAGTATGTTTCTTTTATGTTGTGTTCCCTTATTTATTTACCTTACAGTTAACAGCGGTGTATTTAGGGCTTAAGCTAAAAAGGAGATGCTGTTTAGGTTTCACTCTTTTGTGTTAGTATTTTGATTTTACTTTTTTCCATTAAACGATTTGAATGTGTTCATAATAGACTGAAAATCTGAAACAACTGATCGTTGCGTCTATTTTTTATACCGCGTTTTTGCACGAAAATGTTGTCTTCGATATGTGAAAAAGTTGCTTATAGGATTTTGCGTATGACGAGAAGTGTTTTCTCTGCGGTTGATGCGCTGAAAAGTAAATCGTCAATGGTAGCGGTGAATGTAGCAAGTTTATCTTCACATTGGATTTTGGTTACAACTTTTGTGTATTCTCTCAAAGTTTTGGCATTCAAACCAATTGGCGTTCTGAAATTGTCTGGGGAAATCGCCTTGGCTACTGCCTCAGCCGTTTTCTCGTTATCATACTCAATCGCGATTGTTGCTTTCAACCTTCTCGACCTTCAACTGTTTGCCTACAAGTTTATCAACAGTTTTAACAAAATCCTCAACTTTATCCAAAGGCACCGTTGCGCCTGCCGCTATATTGTGCCCTCCGCCTTTTCCGCCGTGCGCTTCAGACGCCTCCCTCATTGCATCACCCAAGTTAACTCCTCTTCGGATTGCAGCTTCTGTTGTTCTTGCCGAGAATTTGGCAGCCTGCTCTTTTTCAACGTTGGCAAATGCGATTAAAGGCTTTTCATTGTTAGCCAAACTTGAAACAACTATTGAGGAGACTGTTCCGATGATTTTTTCGTTTATGAAGTTCTCGCCGTAAATCACGTAGATGTTTTGGAGTTCGCGCATCCGTTCAGGCTTTTCCATAACCCAGCCCAAGTATTTGTTAATGTTTTTGCGGTAATCCTCTAAGATTTTGTTTGCTTCTTCAAGGGCTGCTTTTCGGTCACCCATACATATTGCAATGCCCAAGCTCGGTCTATCCATTCGTCCTGTTGAGTTCAATAAAACTGCGAATTCTCTCGCATCTCGAAGTGCAGTGTTTGGTTCTTCTTTTGTTAAAATGTAAATGTAGCCGATAAGGTTTTCAACTTCCATATGTAGCCCTTTGGACAGCAGGTGATCAGCCAATGCTGAACAAAGCCGCTTTTTTTCGTCTTCATTTAGATCTCGGAGTGCACGCCACTTTTCACCTTGCTTGATGGGTATATCTAGGCTTGCAAGGAATGCTAATGCTTTGTCTTCTTCCCCGCTCAAGCCTGGAATAAATGGATTAGTCGTAGTTGCTAAGGTCCTGTGAATTGGTCTGGTTTCTCTGCCAAAAAATGTTAGGTCTTTTTCAACTTTAACTAAACCCGCAGCTACAGCATCGTCAACAATAATCTCGTTTAGGCAGCATAGGCTTCGTTGTTCATACTTATCCTGCATGTCGCCCAAAGCGCCAACCAACGCAACGGGCGCCAAATCGATGTTTGCTCTGTTAACGGCTTTAGCTACAAAGTATGCTACACCTGAACCGCTGACATCGCTTGCTCCGTCGATGCCAAACATGTGAGGGTTAACCATAACAAAATTTGGATTGCTTGATGACCCATTCAATTGGTGGTGGTCAAGAATTAGAACTTTGAAGTTGGGAATTTTTTCGTTTAACATACTGAGAACGCCGGATCCAAAATCCGTCAAAATCACCAATTGCGGCTTATCCGCAACAATTTCGTTGATGATTTTCTCATCAAGTTGTTGAGTGATTCTAATTCTCATCTTTGCATCTAAGCGAAAAAGAGCTTTGCACATTACGCCTGCGGCTGCGATACCATCAGCATCTAAATGTGAAAAACAATGAATAAAGCCATCTTTCTGAGTTGTCTCCAGAATGACCTTTGATGCCTCTGCCGCCGAAGCTAAGAAGCGTTCAATAGATGCTTGCTGCACAGCCATGTATCATTCACTCTTTGGCTAAAGGTGCCTAATTGGATTTAAAGCTGGCGCATCATCCAGTAAAAAGATAACAAAAAATAAAAGTTAAGAAAAGTTTTAGGTTACGGAGGCAATTTTTGCTTCGTATTTCCAGTTCTTGGCAATGACGCCTTCACGCTTGTAGTATCTTGAGAGCTTGTGGATTCGTGCTTCGATGATTTGCATGTTGCGTTTGTTATGAAGGTCTTTTTTGTTTTTGTCCATGTGAACGGCGAGGCTTTGTGCTTTTTTCATGAGGTTTGATAGGTCTTCTGGCATGGTTGAAGCTAAGTTTGCTTCTTTCAAAACGTCGCTTATGCTTTTGCCAACAATAGGCTTCACTAGAGGTATCGCGTATTGATCCCTAAGTATGGTGCCTATACTGCTCATTGAATGGCCTTCTTTCGCCAATTTTATTATGAATGATTCTACTTCTTCAGGCTGATATTTGCACCAGCTTGGAGGACGCCTGCTGACTGGGCGAATCGAATGGGACTTTCCCTTTTCTTGCTTTGGCATTGTTACACCTTAAACTGCACCTAAACCATAGTCAACGAATATTTAAAAGTAATCCCTTAAGGTAGAAGAAGTTAACTCTTGAGAATCCTGAGTTATTTTAGTTGGTACCACCTGGCGAATTTGCGAATCGCTATGGCTCGATGCGAAAAGGCGTTTTTCTCGTTAATGGTCATTTCCGCAAAAGACCTATTACTCCCAACAGGCTGGAAAATAGGGTCAAAACCGAAAGCGCTTTTGCCCTGTGGTTTTCGTTCGGTTAAGGTTATTTCTCCTTTGGATTCGCCTTCGAAGCATTCCGGTTCGCAAAGAGTTTGGTCAAAGTAAGCTATGACCGATTGGAATTTCGCTTGCCTGTCTGATACGTTTTCCATCAGTTTGAGAATGCCGTCATTATGAATGGTCTTGTAAATGTAAGCAGCGTAAGGTCCTGGAAAGCCGCTCAAAGCATTAACGAATAAGCCTGCGTCTTCCACAAAAATAGGCAAGTTAGTTCGCTTAAATGCGTTTATAGCGCTTGTTTTTGCGATTTCTTTAAGGTTGTCGCTTTGTATTTCATCGCCTTTCATGCGGAGCATTCCAACTGAAATATCGTAGGGGTTTAGTATGCTTCGGGCTTCATTGAATTTGTTGATGTTGCCTGTGGCAAAAAAGACAACCTTACCATCAATACTGCAGGCATGGTTACTGTTTTCTTTCTTCAACATAGCGGCCACGTCTCTCTATTTCCTTTATTTTCTCATAAACCTTTTCCGATGGTTCAGCACCTAAAACCGACGAGTATCCAGACAAAATGTTTTTGAAGCATTCTTCCCAGAACTGAAAATGTGTACTCTGCAATGCGCGCTTCATCAAATGTAAGTCTACTCCTTGCGCCTCTGTCTCAATGTTTTTTTCGCCTAAGCCGAAGTCAACAAAAAACATTTTGCCTTCGGAGCTAAGAATCATGTTTGAGGTTGTTAAGTCGCCATGGATTATGCCGTGATTGTGAAGTTGACCGATTAATTTGCCGATTTTAATGCATGATTCCTGTCGTTGGTCTTTAGAGACTTTGTTTAGTAACTGTTTGACTTGATTTCCTTCTATGTACTCCATGGTGATTGAAGCCTCCGGAACATTAACAATGTATATCATCGGAGTAGGCACCCCCGCTCCTTTGGCTTCATGCATCAACTGTGGTTCATGTATTGTACGATAATTTCTTATCAGTTTATCCAACGACTCAGGGCGGTACCTTTTTGGGACCCGGACTTTAACGACAACTTTTCTTCCCTGCCAATTAGCAAGGTAGAGGCTGGCTTCTGCACCTTTCTTAAACAGCATTTGCTGTGCTACTGTATCCATGGCACATCCACCTTATCGACCCGCCAGCGAAGCTTGACATAACTCTCATCTATCGGAGTGACTAACCCTTGCTTGAAAGCTAAGACGCCAGTCCAAGCGATCATGGCGCCGTTGTCAGTTGCAAACTCAAGAGGAACCACATTGAACTTTGCCCCGTGTTCCTCAGCAATAATAGTTAACATTGATTGTAGCCGTTTGTTGGCTGCTACGCCTCCAGTTAACAGAACCTCTTTCTTCTCGGTATGCGCCAATGCCCTCTCAGTTACTTCTGCGACCATCGAGAAAGCATGTTCCTGCAGACTATAACACAAATCCTCCAAGCAGACTTTGCTCTCATTTAGCTGAGTTGTTGCCGATGTTAATAAGCCGCTAAGAGACAAATCCATTCCCTTCACAACATAGGGCAAAGAAACCAAGTTTTTGCCTTTAGCTGCCAAACGCTCAACAGCAGCCCCAAGTGGAAAACCCTTTTGATGTTTTAAGCCAGCTGCCCTAGCAAAAACATCCAAGCAGTTTCCAAGGGCAATATCTAAGGTTTCACCGAAAATCCTGTAGCGCCCAAACT
Source organism: Candidatus Bathyarchaeota archaeon (assembly GCA_963798135.1). Classification (GTDB taxonomy): domain Archaea; phylum Thermoproteota; class Bathyarchaeia; order Bathyarchaeales; family Bathycorpusculaceae; genus Bathycorpusculum. The sequence continues at coordinate 840,435 of CAWCSI010000002.1, forward strand.
CGAAAGCCGTGACTAAAGTGTTGCCTCCAGAAGCATAAAGAGTTACGGGGTCAACTACGCCTGTTTTGAGTTTTCCAATTTCAATATGCGCCACAGAATGGTTCACGCCGACAAGGGGAATGTTTAGGTATGAAGCTAAAGCTCGGGCAACTGTAGCGCCTGTACGTAGAGAAGGACCTAAGCCTGGACCTTGAGAAAACGCGATTACTGATATCTCATTTGGTTTCACGCATGCAGTACTGAGTGCTTCATGTAAGACCTTGTCAGCGACATCTGAATGATGCCTTGCTGCTTCTCTTGGGTGGATTCCACCTTCCGCAGGTATATAGCTGTCATATTTGTTAGCTAGGATTTCTCCGTTGAATGTAGTTATGCCAATTCCGAAGTCGTCTGCTGAAGATTCTATCCCCAAACAGAAAGATTCGTTCTCTTTGCGCATTTTCTGCATGTTTTTCATGGATTCCACGTTTTTTGGGGGATACATATTTTTATTTGGTTTCAACGCTTATATTCTAATTGCATTATCCGGATTTGATATTAGATGCCTAAACGTAATGACCTTGAACAGAAAGCACTCCATTATGTGGTAAACACTGGTTATCAAGGTGTGCTTCAATCAGACTTATGGCGTGAACTAGGTGCCAGCAGCCGTGAAGGTTCACGTGTCTCAATTAAATTAGAAGAAAAAGGGTTGATTAGACGAGAAAAAGAATTGCAAGAAGGCAGATGGACCTATCGACTTTATCCCAAGAGGCTTCCTGCTTCAATAGAAACCATCATTGATTGCCCCTGTCTACTTTGTCCAGACAATGCAAGATGTGATCCTACAACTGCGCTTTCTCCAAAAAGCTGCCCCAAACTTACAGATTGGATACTTGGTTTAGGAAAAGAAGCCACCGCTGCCCCTGTTGCTCCTGAAGGACCAAACGACCCACAGGCACCAGCTGAGCCAAGCACAGAAGAGGATGATTCCGTTGCCGAAAGCTTGGATCCGAGATAGAAAACGCGAATACTATTACAAAAAAGCCAAAGACGAAAACTATCGTTCTAGAGCTATATACAAGCTTAGTCAAGCTAACGAAAAATATGGTTTCATTCAAAGAGACGATGTGGTAGTTGATTTAGGTGCTGCGCCAGGTGGCTGGATTCAAGCTTCAAGGAAAATGACTGGAAAACGCGGCTTCGTTTTAGGTATCGATCTTAAACCAATTGACCCATTCACTCAAGAATATGTGAGAACAATAATCGCCGACTTCACTGAGTCTGGCATAGTGGAGTTGATACGTTCTTTTCTGCCTCGCGAAGCAGACGTAGTTCTTTCTGATGCTGCACCAAACATTACTGGAGTTTGGGAAGTTGATCAAGCAAAACAAATTGATTTAGCGACCACAGCATTGGAAATAGCTCAATGTGTATTGCGTCCAAACGGAAACTTTTTTGTTAAGCTCTTCGAAGGCGAGATGTTCAACGAATTTATACTTAAAGCAAAAGACCTTTTTGATACTGTTAAAATTGTGAAGCCTCTGGCTAGTCGGCAAAAAAGCTCAGAAATGTATCTTTTGGCATTAGGCTTAAAATCAAAAAGCAAGTGCAAAGAGGAAAGCTAATTTCTCGTCTCAACCAATATTTTTGATGGTGTAGCGAATTTGAGAGTTATATCGGCCGATTCTGCAGCAGCAATCCTTGATAAGCAGTTTAAGCCATTGTACCTTGTTGCTTCTGTTTCAGTGTTGGTTAATCCACCGTATAGAGAGCCGTCTTTTCGGATGGCTGAATCCATTTTTAAGGAGGTTGAGGGCGATTTTGAAGTGATAGTGCATGAGGCAGAAGTTTGCTCGATAAAATGAAAGCCGATGTCGTGCATTTGGATATGTCGCTTGGTGGTGTCTCAATAGAGGAGCTCTCGCCAGTTGAACTCATAAACTTCAGAGCTTCCCGGACAGGAAGGCAACACATTCTTAAGATTTTGCCCAGACTAAGAAAAATCGCTGGAGAAATCAAACGGCTCCACGACATAGATATGCTAGCTATCGGCAAAGAAAGCGTTGCTGTGCGAATTGCAGAGTTAACCGCGGGTGCAGAAGCAATTCTGTTTGCCTGCAAAAAAGTTGTAGACGAAAATGAACCGATTTTGTTGGGATTACCTTTAATGTGTCAGCCACGATTATTGGGTGACCGGGTATATCTTCATTCACTAATAGGTGGCGAGCATGAGGTGCGCAGTTATGCAGTCGACGCTGAAAAGGTGTTGGCAAAGGTTAAATTGTCAGAAACCCTAAACCCTTGTGCGCGAGGATTTCGTGCTTTAAAAATTAACCCACAAAGCTAAAAGACGGTTGATCGCAATGAAACTTGACTGGTCGTTTTGGAAAAATGCTTCGTCAAAACGTAAGAGAATTTACACAATAATATTCATTTTCATTCTCGCATTTGTCCTTACAGTTATTGGCAGCTACATTCCCATTAGTCATCAAGATGCCAAGACAATAAGTGATAACTTAAATTCAACTCTTAATCAGCACAAAGCCAATAACAACTTAACCGAATACATTTTCCTAAATAACTTTGAAATTTGCTTGTTAATGTTCGTTCCAATAGTTGGGGTAGTATTGGGGCTTGGCATCTTATTCAATACTGGAATTGCACTTGGCGCTATATCTTACGTGCAGGGCTATCCAGTTGCCCTTGGCTTGTTAAGTTTAGTTTTGACACCTGTATTTTGGCTAGAATTCACTGCGTACTCAATTGCAATTGCCGAGAGCATTTGGTTAACCCGCAGATTAATGCAGCGACGGTGGATGGAACTTAAAAATACTGCAATCTTAATCGGGATTTGTGCGGGTCATACTTATTGTTGGTGCAATAGTGGAAGTTTGGCTGATAAATCTCGGTATCTAACCGACATTTCTTATTTTCTTAATTATTTCTAAGCTTATGTCTAACGCTTTAACACTGTGGGTAAGCTCGCCCATACTTATGATATCGACTTGCGCAGCTGCATATTCGATTAGTGTTTCACTTGTAATTCCACCGCTCACTTCCAAAAGCACATCGACAAATCCTGATTTCTTTAACATTTCACTTGCTTCTTTGCCTGTTTAGGCGAGAAATTATCTAGCATAATTATGTCTGCTCCTGCGTTTGCAGCTTTAACTGCATCCTCAGATTTTGTAACTTCAACTTCGATTTTTTTCGTGAAAGACGCATTCGCTTTTGCTTTCTTAACTGCCTCTTCAACGCTTCCAACAATGGCGAGATGATTGTCTTTTATCAAAATCATGTCATCCAAATGAAATCTATGGGGATCTCCGCCCCCAACTATTATCGCTTTCTTATCAAAATAAAGCAAGCCTGGCGCTGATTTTCGGGTTCCAGCAATCTTGGTTTTCGTGCCTGCTTTTTCAAGTTTTTCAGTTAATTTTCGGGTTTTGGTTGCAATGCCACTCATTCGTGAAAGAAGATTAAGCAAAGTTCTCTCAAATGAAAGAATGGTTTGGGCATCTCCAGATATTTCCATCAGAACCTGTTTGTTTTTATTTTGTCTCCATCAACAACTTTAGCTTTAACTTTTAAACCTAAATATTCAGCAAGGACAGTTGTTTCTTCTATTCCAGCTGCTACGCCTTCCTCTTTAGCAATAACTATTGCTTTTACCGTTAAGTTTGGTGGAATAATAGCCTGTGCTGTTACATCGCCTTGCCCAATGTCTTCAGAAAGTATCTTGTCCGAGCTTTTCTTCCAGAATTTTGCGTGGAACAAACATACCTATACTGTTTACGTTTTCAGCCTTAAAATGCTTGCTTTTTGAGGAAAAACATGGGATAATTATAATAAATTCACGACCATCTGTATGTATATGCGCATCTTATTAAGCTGCTCAGAGCTTGGCTTAGGCCATGTTTCCCGAATTATACCGTTAGGTAAACGGCTTGAGGCGCATGGTCATGAAATGTTTTTTTTCTCAGGCGGCAAAGCTCATGAAATGCTTCAAAAGGAGTTCAGATCACGTTTACAAGTGCACACCGATTTCTTGGTATGAAAATGCCCACGGCATCATTACTTCCGCTTCCCTGATTAACCTTTTTTTTCCTCTTCCATTATTTAATATGGACAAAAATAGACTTGAAATAAAAAATTCCAATGCATGGGAAACAATTCACCGTTACTATGATCTTAGAGAAAATATTCGCGATATTGCTCCTGACCTACTTATCGCTGACGGCGACATTAATGCACTTCGGCTTGCTCAAAGATGGAAAATTCCCTCTGTTTACATCGCTAACATGATTAGACCAAGCTACGGCTTCTCTGCTTTCCTCAGTCCAGGCGAACGTGTTGTTGAAAGATATGTAAAGCAGTGTTCAAAAATAATAATTCCAGATAATCCGCCACCCTACACGATCTCAGAATACAGCATTGGAAACGTGGATAAGATGGGATTAAACGGAAAAGTTGAGTATGTCGGAGGCTTTGTTGATACAACTCCTGTTAAAGGTTCACAAGACCATATTTTTGCACCCATCAGTGGACCTCCTGGAACAAGAGGAAAACTTATAAAAACTCTTATTCCAGTTCTTGAAAAACTCAAAACCAAATGCATTATTAGCCTTGGAACGCCTGGCAAAAAAGTCAGTACTAAAATCGGAAACTGTGAACTTCACACATGGCTGTCTGCTGAAGAGCGACAGGAAGCAATGAGAAACGCTAAATTCGTAATTTTTAGCGGTGGACATGCAACCTGTTTTGAAACAATAAATATTCCAAACCGAGCATTTGCATTCCAACTCAGCCTGAACAGTTGGGCAACGCTGCTAAACTTCAAGACTTAAACTGCTCAATAACTGGCAAAAAACAAAAGACAATTGCAAAAAGCTGTTGCCAAATTGGAAAGTGAGCAGGAATCCTTTGACCGAAATGTTTCTGCTCTAAACGAGTTCTCTAATAAGTTTAAAGGTTTGGATCAGAGCAGTTACAATCGTTGAAACCTTGCTGGATTAATTCGACTTTACTTGTTTGCTAAGTTGTACTCGTTTTACTTCACCCATTGGCGATTTCTTCTTCAAAAACTATTGCTTTAAACTTGTATATTTTTACGCCTTTTGTTAGCCAGCTGTCTGGCGGCATTCCTGCTTTGACGCAGCATTGGCAAAGAAATTCTTCTTCACACCAACCCCATTCAACAGGAACTTGCGGCAAAAGCAAACCTTTGTAGTAGCCTTTTTCAATAATTAAGCCGTCTTCGCCAACCTTAATTTTCTTAAGGTACTCCTTTGGATTCGTCAACTTCCACTGGCTCTGGCGGCGTTAGCACGCTTACTTCAAAAACAACTTTGTCCAACTCATCTGAAGATAAGGGTTCAAATCGTGGGTCCTCTGTTGCAGCGTTAATGGCTGAATCAATTACTGCTTCTACAAGCGGACTTGTCGGGTAGGGGTAACCTATGCAGCCTCGAAGCTCTTTTTCGCCATTCCTAATTCTGTTAATAGTTACGAAAACGCCGCATTGCTCAAAAAACTTTTTCGCCGTTTCTTTTGGAGGTAGAATTTTTTTCCCATTTTGCAAGTATTCTTTTACTGTAGTTCTGGCAAGTTGAATTAGGAATTTTCCTTCTTCTTGGGTTAGTTCAAACGTCATAATATATCCCTATTCCTAAGTCAATGCTGATTCGCATTGCTAGATCAATTTATTGATAAAAGAAATTAAAGAAAAATAGATTTAAAACTTTATGGATTCTTCAGTTATGCCTTCCTTAGTTATAATAAGGAAGTCTATGCCGTCGCCGCTCATTGAATCTCTGCTTACGGCTGATTTTATGGCCCTTGTAACAAGTTCTTTAGCTTCTTGTGCAGTCAATGTTTCTTTGTAGCCTTCTTCGATGACACCGATCGCGAATTCTGTTCCTGAACCGACAACTGCGTATTTGTCAGGTATAAGTGAACCTAAAACGTCAAGCACAAAAAGTGATGGACCTTCTTCGTCTAAGCCGCCTACAATTGTCTGAGTGATTAAAGGTGCATATCTGCGGTTAAACAGTACGTTAGCCATAAGTTTGGATGCTGAACGAACACTAATTTTTCTTCCTGCATCCATGCTGATAAAGGTTAGCTTGTGCTTCCATTTCTTTGGCAAGGATTTGCATGTCTCCAACAAGTCCTGCACAGGCAACGCCGATGCTATCTGTTACTTTGAAAACTTTTTTGCCGCCTTTGCTCATGATGAAATATCCATATGTTACTCTTTTTTCAGCGGCTAAGATTACTCCGTCTGAAAAGACTACGCCAACCGTGGTGGCGCCTGGAATCCACGCGTAGCCGCCTTGCTGAGCTTGCTCTTGTTGACCTTGGCCTTGTGGCATTGGCATTTGTGGAATTTGGGGAATTTGAGGTAGTTGTGGACCGTAATTTTCCATAATTTTCGCCTTTTCCGTTGTTATACACAAAACAAATTATTAAGGTTGCTTATAACCATTATAGAGATGACGGAGTTGTCGTCAACGACTGATTCTAAACAGCTTAAGTGTAAGAAATGCGGAAAACCAGTGGGCTATGTCACTTTGTCTGCTAAAAGCTTCTTAGTCTCGACTGCAGCAGTTGACAACGTTAAGTTGGTTGCAACATGCCTTGAATGCTCTGGCAAAACAGGTTTGTACCGTAGAAGCTTTTAACTGGACTTTTGTTTTTTAAAATACAAGTAGCTCCACATGGTTTAGCTGATGATAGAAATTTATTCGAAAGATATTGATGGCGTTTGGTTTAGCGTTGCATGTGCTCACCAATGTATCATTGCTTCAACATTTGCTGAAAGTCAACAGGGTGCACTTAGTAACATTTTGGGAAATCTGCCTTTCAATGTGCCTTATGAAGTTTTTCATCAGTTATCAATCTTCTCAAGTGCCACTCTTGCTTTTCTTAAAAAAATTTATGATGGACAAGAAATAGGTGTAAGCTTTCATTTGGCTTTAACTCGGTTGCCAACTTACACGCAAAAAGTGCTAAAAGCAACCAGTCGGATTCCTCTTGGGTATGTAGCTTCTTACGGTTCAATTGCGCAGGCGGTGGGTGGTGGTCCAAGGGCTGTTGGAAATGTTATGGCATCTAACCCTTTTGCTCCTATCGTTCCATGCCACCGGGTTGTCAAATCTGATTTTACTCTTGGTGGTTATGGCGGAGGACTAAAAGTTAAACTTGAGTTTTTAACCCGAGAGAAAAAAGGGTTTTCATCGTCAAAAGAAGTTGAAGTTAATGGACGCCTTCTACAGGTTTTTCCAGTTGAATACACACTTGGAATCTTTAGTTAAGCCATGGTTCTTGGTTTACGCAAATCATAAAAGCATCCGAGCTTAACCTCAAAGCGAGGAAATACCTTTGGTTAATCGAGGTCTTTACGTTGGCAGGTTTCAACCTTTTCATTTAGGTCATCTTAGCGCTATCAATTCTATTTTAAAAGAAATTGATGAACTCGTAATAGTGATCGGCAGCGCCCAATACAGCCATAAAGGAAACAATCCATTCACCGCTGGCGAAAGATTAGTGATGATTCGTAATGCATTAGATGAAGCTGAAGTGGATTATTCGAAGCTTTGGATAGTCCCCGTTCCTGATGTGCATTTGCATATGTTATGGGTCAGCGCTCTTGAAGGTTACACGCCAAAGTTTAACGTGGTTTTTTCTAATGAACCCTTAACCCAAAGGCTTTTCATGGAAAAAGGCTATCCCGTTAAAAACATTCTCTTCTTCGATAGGCAACTTTACATGTCAACAATTGTAAGGGAAAGAATGATTAAAGACGAAAGTTGGGTGGAACTGGTTCCAAAAAGTGTGTCTGCTTTCATCAAGGAAATAGATGGCGTAAACAGGCTTAGAGATTTAGCTAGAACAGACAGGATTTGCTAAATCACCATTTTATCTTTTGAAGCTAGATGATAGAAACGCCAAACCAAAAGATAAGCAACGATTAAAACTAAAAGCTCAGCAAATAAGCCAAAGGGCACCGCAGCTTCTACAGCAAAAAAGTTATTTGTCAAATGAAGGCTGACAGAAATCAGGTAGTATGGTAAAGGGTTTTTCTTAGCTATCCCGTAAGCTGTTATGCCTGCGCTTGAAGCGTGAAAGATGACGCCTGGAATTCTATCAATTAAGGGAGAACCTAAAAAGAAAACATACAAAACTAGCTCAGAAATTCCAAAGCCAAGTCCAATCAAAATTCCTAAAGTAACCAAGGATCTTTCTGTTTCTCCATGTCTGTAAAATAAGGGAAAAACTTTTGCTAACTCCTCAATGAACGGTGCAAAAACTATGACTGTTAAAGCTGCAGGGAAAAATGGGTAAAGCTGCGCGAAAAACAATGTAAATGGTATGCTTACAAGTATTCCAGATGAGAAGAAGAAGATTAATTCTTTATAACTTGGTTTATGAAGTGGTATGACGCATTGTCGTTGATTTTCCATGAAAATGTTCTTCCTTATAGAACAGGAATTTAGCACATCCTTATCAACATTATCACTTACCATAGCGCTCAAATACTGGTTTTTATCAATCTATCAAGCAAGGTGCTGAAAAGTGAACGCAGTTGTTATTCTTTTTTCATATCATCATAAAAACACCGAAAAACTAGCTCAGGTTATCGCCAAAACTCTTGGAGCAGAAATAAAAGAACCAAAGGAAATAGACCCCAATACTCTTTCAAACTATGACCTTGTTGGTTTCGGTTCAGGCGTTTACTTTGGGAAGCTACATAAAGAATTACTTGAACTAGCCGATAAAATTCCTCAAGTAACCAACAAGAAAGCATTCATTTACTCAACAAGCGGCAGAACAGGAAAAACCGCCGCTGGTTTCCACAAGTACTTGAGAGAAAAACTGGTTTCTAAAGGATTCATAATTGAAGGGGAGTTTAATTGTGCAGGCTTTGACACTTATGGAGTTCTTAAAATCGCAGGCGGAATAAAGAAAGGCAGACCAAACGAAGATGACCTCAAACAAGCCCACACATTCGCATTAGCTCTGCAAAGAAACGAATCATCAATTTTGTATGTCGAATAAAATCGGCTTAAAAGCCAGCGTCTATCACGTCAAGAGGCTTCATTATTTCTCTTAGAAGCACGGTTGCATAGGATCCCCTTAGTAGCATAAAACTTAATTCGGCTTGACAGTCTCCTTCAACTGCTTTAGACGAAATGTTTTGAATTTTGAAATCTTTAACTAAAGTAATTGCCGTTCGTAAACCCCCTCTACCGCCAATACGTGTTAACTCGTTAATATCCAAATTTTCTAAGTTAATTCCTTCTTGTTCAAGAACTTCTTTTTCTATTTGTCCCATAAAACCTTGCGAAAGTTTCTGTTTTACTCCAACAATAGGTAAGGCAACACGTATTTTTCCTGCTTTTAACCGCTCGTTAACTTCCTCTAGTATTTCCGAGGTTACAATTTTCGCCATTTTAGTTACCGGTAATCCAGAACGTTCAACACCAACGACATAATCTCCAACTTCAGCCTTATTCAAAAAGTAACCTTGCTTAACCCGCTCACTAAGAAACCTGTTAAACAGAAAAGACTGGTGCGCCTGAACAAACAGCTCCTGAAGCTTGGCAGGTAAAGTTTGAAAAGAACCCACAAAATCATCAGGATATTCAACCAAGTGATTTAGCATTAATTTTTCAAAACGAAGCTGTTTGGGAAAATTCTCTAGGGCTTGTCTAAAATCTCCTGTTTCTTGCAGTTGTTGACGGGCTTGCCTTGATGTTGGATGCTCATGAATACTTGGTTTAGCTAAAAAAAGCATTGTTGCTTCCTTAAAATCGCCTCTAACCAATGCTTTCCCGACTAAATGCGTAATCGGTCGGATGGTTCCAAAGCGTTGGTGCCCAAAAAAGTTTGGAATTCCCCCTATTTCTGCAAGTTCTTGAAGTGTCTGAGAAATTCTTGTTTTAACCGTTTCTTGCTCAAGTTCTATATTTTTGATGTTTATTGAGAAATAGTTGCCCAGCAAGTAAAATAGTGAAAGTGGCTCTCGAAGGTACCCCACGGGAAAAAGTTGAATGTCTTTGATGTTAACTTTTGAGGCATCATCAATTATTACATTTTCAATTGTCAAATATTGTGCAGTAACAGCTTTAGCGTCTTTGATGCCCGCAATCTGAATACGCCTCTGGTCGATGCCAAGTTCTTTTGCAACATTTTTAACGGCAATAAAAGTATCCCAGTTGCGCTTAACTAAAATGCATAGCAAAAACCTCTGCCTTAGCGACGATGAGCCTAAGACTTTACTTGGAACCGCTCCTTTCACAGTTGCCTTTGAGCCGTCAACAAGCATTTCTTCAACCTCAAAATCCTCAACCGCTTCCCGAATGGTGCCGCCGACGCCTAAACTTTTGGTAGCGTAAACTTCAATGCCAAGCTGTTTATCAAGCGGAGAAACAGGCATCTAATCGCCTACAGTAACTTTAGTTTGCCAGTTAAACGGTCAATCTTTTCCGCTGGAGCAGGGCCAATCCCCAAACATGTTACAGTACCCTCTGGAACCTGAGTTAATCCCCTGTCAACAATCAAAGCATGTGGCAAACCCAACTGGTCAGCTGCTTCTTCAAGTTCGCCCAGCTCTTTCTCATCAGCAACTTTAACCGCGACCTTTTTTTGCCCTTCGTACATCCATGCTTCCCACCATTTTTTATGCTGATTAAAAGCAGCTTGAGCAGCAGAAACCGCGGCGTGGCCAGCTTGCGCTGCGATTTTTCCTTTACTCATTTGTAAATCGGTTCGGAAAACGAGAACTTGTTTGTATTCAAATTCGACCATTCTTTTTTATCCCGCCTCTAATTGGTGCGCCTTGATTTTAAGGGTTTGCAGACAAGTAAAGCATTGCAAAATAAGCCAGAGCTGATAGCATTGCAGGTTTGCCTAAAGCCTTAAGCATCATCTTCCCTTGAAAATCGATTTCGTCAACATCAGTTAATGCGTTATTCACCCCAAGCTTGTTGCAGACCTGCAGCATTTGATCTACTTTTTCGTCAGATAAAGAATCAAGAAATTTTCTCAGCCTAAGCATAACACTGAAATCAAAACGTAAAAGGTCCGAGCAACGTTTTTGGTAAATCTTCAGAAAATTAGAGGAAACATCACCCTGCTTTAATGCTTCAGACGCAGTCTGCGCTGCTATTTTGGCGCATGTTAACCCGAAAATTACTCCGCCTCCGGTAGTTGGTTTAACTTGGGACGCGCAGTCGCCGCAGGCAAGAAACCCGTTGCCGAATGCCCTATTGATTGGACCGCCAAGAGTTATAGCATGATAGCTAAGCTGTGTTACTTTGGCTCTTCCGAGTTGTTTTGAAGCAACGGGATGCTTAATCATAAGAGTTCGGAGGAATTCACGAGGGTTTCCATGGTTTGTTGCTAAACCAACTTTAGCTGTTCCATCAAGCCTAGGAATCAACCATCCATAAAACCCGGGAGCATAAGATTTGCCAAAATAAACCTCCACCGCGTTAGAATCAACATCTTTTACACTTTCCACTTCAGCTTCAACAGCAAAAACGAGCCCTTTTGGCTTAAGTCCAGTCAAGTCTGCTTGCCTTAAAAGCCTAGAAGAGATGCCTTCAGCATCCAATGTGATTTTTGAGTGAACTTCCTCCTCTATCTGATTATTTAGTTGAATTTTTACGCCCTTGACTGTTCCATCGACTTTTACTAGTGACTGAACGCGTGTGTTTAAGAAGAGTTGTGCACCAGCTGCTTTAGCTTGATCCGCTAAGTATTGGTCAAATCTTGTTCTGTTCAAAGTGGTTGTTACTGCATTCGAAAGATGAAGAGAAAATTTAGTGCCTTTGGGCGAATAAAAGTTTGCTGTGTCAAAAGTGTTTTCAACGATGCCTTTTGGAAGATTGTACAAGCCCATGCTCCGTAGACTGCGAATGCTTATGTGTCCAGCGCAGTGGGAAGGCAACCCAACTTCAGAATGTTCCTCAAAAATTGAGACTTTGACGCCTAGTTTAGCCAAGTTTAGGGCCGCATAAGAACCGACAGGTCCACCTCCAATCACAATAGCATCTGTAGAGTTGCCGCTAGGCTGCAATGTATGCATAGTCATCGTTATGTTACTGAACTAGTTCAATTCGGCGTTTACCACGAGCCATCGAAGAAGTTCGGATTTTACCGCTTACTTCTAGCTTTAACAGTAAATCATTGAAGTCTTTATAGCCTAAATCTTCATACTCGCCTTTTAATTGAGTCAGCAGTTCATCGTCGGTTAGGTCACCTTTTTTGATGAGAATTTCCAATGCAAAGAAGTAAGAGGGTCGAGTTTTCCAAACTTTAATCTGCGGCATAAATGTTCCTTCTTATGAAACTGGCGTCGCTGGCTTTTGTACTTGTCGGACTTGCTGCATGAAACTCTTATACCATTTCTCCATGTCAGCCGATATCGATGGTCCCATCTCTTTCAACGCGTCTAAGAAATCCTTCATAACAACTTCGGTTGAGTTTACATCTCTTCGTAATGCATGCATGGCGGCTTCTCTGCATAAGGATTCAATGTCGGCCCCAGAATAGTATTTAGTCAGGGTTGTTATTTGGTTTAGGTCTATGTCTTTTCCGATTGGCATACCTTTTGTGTAGATTTTGAGTATTTGTAAACGGCTCTTTTCATCGGGTTCAGGTACATAAATTAATCTGTCAAATCTTCCTGGACGCATCACGGCGGAATCCACCATGTCAGGGCGGTTGGTTGCAGCTATTACCACGATATCTTGCAGCGTAGTTATTCCATCCATTTCTGTTAATAGTTGGCTTATGACTCGTTCTGAGACGCCGCTGTCAGACATCCCCATCCCTCGTCGGGGCGTTAGTGAATCTATCTCGTCAAGGAATATGACTGCAGGCGCGGCCATTCGTGCTTTCCGGAAAACTTCGCGTATGGCTTTTTCTGATTCGCCAACCCATTTAGAGAATACTTCAGGACCTTTAATAGATATGAAGTTAGCTTCGCTCTCTGTTGCGACTCCTCGGGCTAACAGTGTTTTGCCGCAGCCAGGTGGACCATACAGCAGTATACCTTTTGGTGGTCTAATTCCAAGTCGAGTGAACATTTCAGGGTTCTTTATTGGCCATTCTACAGATTCTTTGAGATGCTCTTTAACTTCGGTCTAGTCCGCCTACATCGTCCCAGTGTACAGTGGAAACTTCAATGTAGACTTCTCGCATGGCTGTCGGTGTGACTTCTTTGTATGCTCCGAGGAAATCAGCTCATCAAAACCTCCATCTTTTCCAAGACTGCTGGGGGGATGCGTTCTTCTTCAAGGTTTATTTGTGGCAAGTATCTGCGGAGGGCTTTCATGGCTGTTTCTCTACCTAGCGCCGATAAGTCTGCGCCGGTGTAGCCGTGGGTCATGTCTGCAAGTTTTTTGAGATCAACATCTTCGGGAGATTTTTCTGCCGTTGCGGCTTTCTCGATTCCGTGAAGTGGCATGCCTCTTGTGTGGATTTGGAGAACTTCGTAGCGTCCTTTCTTGTCAGGTACTCCGATTTCTATTTCTCTGTCGAATCTTCCAGGTCTACGTAGTGCAGGATCAAGTGCTCCTGGACGGTTAGTTGCTCCAATAACTATGACGTTTCCTCTTCCGCTTAAGCCATCCATCAATGCAAGGAGCTGTGCAACAACGCGTCTTTCAACTTCGCCGGTAACTTCTTCTCGTTTAGGCGCTATTGCATCGAGTTCGTCAACAAAAATTATGCTTGGGGCATTCTGTTGGGCTTGTTGGAAAATTTCTCGTAAGCGTGCTTCGGATTCGCCATAGAATTTGCTCATGATTTCTGGTCCGTTAATAGAGTAGAAGTTGGCTTCTGATTCGTTGGCGACTGCTCGGGCAAGTAGAGTTTTGCCGCAGCCTGGTGGACCGTGAAGCAAGTACTCCTTTTGGTGGTTCAATTCCTAAGCGTTGGAAGAGTTCAGGGTGACGAAGCGGCAGTTCGACCATTTCGCGGACTCGTTGGATTTCTTCATGTAAGCCGCCGATGTCTTCGTATGTGGTTCTTGGTAAGCCTTTACCTTCGGGTGCTGGTTCATTTAGTATGGTTAAGCGTGTTTCGGCTGTAACTTTTATGATGCCGTGCGGTCGGGTTTTTGAAACTGTGAATGGTATGGCGTGACCCAACATCATTACTAGGGTTGTGTCGCCTTCCACGAGTGTTCGTTCCATTAAGCGGTTTTTAACAAAATTAGTGAAGTCTTCATCAACGTTTAGTCGCATATCTACTGGTGCAAGTGTGATGCTCAATGCTGTTTTGACTTTTGCTGGACGCACAACAACATACTCGTTTATAGCTACGCCAGTGTTTTTGCGTGTATAGCCGTCAATGCGGATTATGTCGCGGTTTTGGTCTTCACTGTAGGCTGGCCAAGCAATAGCTGACGTTGTACGTTTGTTTATAATTTCAATTACGTCTCCAGCGCTTATGCCTAGTTTCTGCATTGTTCGCTGATCTATGCGGGCGATTCCTCTACCCACATCTCTTTGCCTTGCGTCTCCAACGCGTAATTGAATTTCGCTCAAACAGAATCCTCCAAATAATTTGATGCTAAATGTTATGTTTGAAAAGAACCTTTAGTTCCTATATAAACTTTAAAGTGTAAGGAATAAAACTTTCAGGTGTTTGTACGGGAGAAGATTGATGGTTCTTGTGTAAAAACAAGAATTTTGGTTAATCTCTGCTGCTTCTGCGAACAAACATACATTGCGCTTGACTGACGCCTGGTATCTTTGCCGAGTTTTTCTTCGAACTCGTCAACAATGCCGCTCTTGTCTTCTGGAAATTTTAGTTGAACAAGAAGCGCTATTAATCCAAACGCTACCTCTTCCTCACCATATCCCTCAATTGAAGCGAATTCGGGCTTTATGTTGTCAATTTGTTTTTTGAGGGCATCAAAACTTTCCACTATGTCTTCTGGGAAAACCTTGTAGGTTACAATTACGCTTCCCATTTCTATCGCCTTATGGGCCTGTAAATCCGCATTTTGGACACTTGTATAAGCGACCGAATTTGCGGCATTTTCCATCTCGTTTCATTTGGATTTCTCCGCAGTTTGGGCACAGGAATTTTGTGGATTCGCTGCCTGGCGGAATTGGCTTGCCGCAGCTTGTACAAGTAACATAAGGATAGCTTTTTCTGTCATAATCTCACATCTCTTGCGGTTTTAAATTGTAAGGGTTCCTTATATCTGCTGTGGAAGGAACTTCAAGGTTAATCCGCTGGTTTTAACCATTTATTCTTGAAAATTCCGCATTCACAATTCGTTTCTTGATAATTAAGTATGTATTTTATTTTGAGGTGCCTGTTTTGATACAAAAATGGCGTTATTCACAAAGATCTGCCACATTGGTGTTGCCACAGCAAGTGACAACATTGTTTTATAAATTATCAAAAAGGAAGTAGATGCACAGGATAGAACCATTAAAGGTTATTTTTGGAGGTGAGATGATTGAGAAAGAAGCTTTTGCTTGCAGCTGTGGTGTTAATTCTTGTAATAGCCGTTCCGATAGTAATTGCTCAACTTGCGAACTTTGAGCAAGTGATTCACGTAAATGGATCGGCAACTTATCCAAGTAATTCCACATCAACTCCGGCTTCAACAGTAGCCCCTGTGGATAGTCCAACATCAACTCTAAAATTTTCTTTATGGTTTCTTAATGGGACAGCATTTCCTACTTCAATTAGTGGGAATTCCCTGTATGTTTTTTTAGCCGATTCACAAGCACTTAGCATTGGACGATACACCCCAAACGCAGTTGTGTTGAAAAATGATGGAACTGCACCTTTAACGGTTAATGTTACGTCATCGAACGTTAATCTTCCTTCGGATCTTAGTCTCCAAATCGGCGATAGGAATTCGATAGCAAACGGTTTTACAGTGATTCAACCTGGACAAAACGCCACAATGCAGCTTGTTATACTCTTGGTTTTAAGCAATTCGCCACATCCATCTGGAACAACATTTAGCTACAGTTTCGATATGCACATTACGGCAATACAAGCATGATTTTTTGGAAAATAAAGAACTGAGCCTGAGCTGTTTATTTTTTAAAATAAAACTTTTGAGTTAATTAATCATTAGGTGTAGCCTTAAGGCTAAATTTTTCCATTTTTTAGATCAGTGATTTTTTCGCAAGTTTATTAAGAAGGTTTCTTGCCTATTTTATTCGTGGTAAATTTTGGGCGTAGACTTCAAAGACCTTGTTCCAAAAACTCCAGTTAAACTTGAAGATTTAAGCGGCAAAGTCATAGCCATAGACGCTTACAACGCCATATACCAATTTCTATCAATCATCCGACAACCCGACGGCACACCGCTAAAAGACAGCACAGGAAAAATTACCAGCCACCTCAGTGGCTTATTCTACCGAACAAGCAACCTTGTAGAAATGGGCATAAAACCAATCTATGTTTTTGATGGTATTCCGCCGACATTGAAAGCAGCTGAAATTGAGCGTCGCAGACAAGTCAAGGTTCAAGCAGCTGTGCATTATGAAAAGGCTGCGGCAAAAGGTGACACAGAAAAGATGCGCATGTTTGCACAGGCAACGACCAGCATGAAAGATTACATGCAAGATGACAGTAGGAAACTTTTAGATCTCATGGGGTTGCCTTGGATTCATGCTCCAAGCGAAGGCGAAGCCCAAGCCGCATACATGACCAAATGGGAGATGCAGATTACTGCGCCAGCCAAGACTATGACGGTTTACTTTTTGGAGCACCAAAAATGCTTCGAAACATAACGATTTCTGGAAGAAGAAAAAGAGGAAAGGTATCTACATCGAAGTTGTGCCAGAAGTTATGGATCTCTCAAAAACACTAAGTGAGACCGGATTAACCTACGAGCAATTAGTCGACGTTGGCATACTTAATCGGCACGGACTTTAATCCCGATGGCATAAAAGGGCTCGGTCCAAAAACCGCTCTCAAACTAATCAAAGCAATACGGAACTTTAGAAAACGCTTTGCCTCAAATAAAAAACGCAACGTTCCCCGTTGAACCCAATTGTATTCGCGCCATATTTTTGCATCCAGAAGTAACAGAAAACTACAAATTAGCATGGAAAGAACCTAACGTTGAAGGCCTAATTGATTTTATGTGCCGTGAAAAAGAGTTCTCCGAAGACCGTGTGAGAAAATCAATTGAGAGAATGCTGGACGGGAGCAAGAAACAGAAAGCCAAAGTTTCGCTGGAAAAATGGTTCGGTTAAAAAAATATAGAGTTACTTTACAGTAACACATTTTGCTAGGTTTCTTGGCATGTCTGGATTGTATCCTTTCTCAAGTGCAACATAATACGCTAAAAGCTGTAGGGGCAACTGCATATGGAATTGGTGAAAGAACACCTGGAATTCCTTTAGGTACTTCAATGTAACTCATCAGCTAATGATTTGATATCTTCGTCTCCTTCTTCGACGATGGCGATTATGTGGGCGCCTCTGGCTTTCATCTCCATAATGTTGCCAATCAGCGTCTTGTGGCAGTCATCTTTGGGGCAAACAAAAACTACTGGAAAACCATTTTCGATAAGACTAATTGGACCATGCTTGCTTTCGCCTGCTGGAAACGCAATCGATGGAATATAGGCGATTTCCATCAGTTTCAGTCTGCCTTCAAATGCAGTGGCGGTGCTGATTCCTCTGCCTAAGAAAAAGAATACTTTGGAATCCTTGTATTTCTTGGCAATTTGCTTAACTTTTTCCTCTTGCGTCTTAACTATGGTGTCAGCAATTTCAGGTAATTTGTCCAAATTTGCTTCAAGACTATCTATTTCGTCCTGTGAAACTTTGCCTCTTTTCTTTGCTAACCGGAGCGCAAGTTGTGCCAACACGGAAAGCTGAGATGTAAAAGTTTTCGTAGCTGCAACTCCAATCTCTGGACCAGCTTGTGTGCCAATATAGACGCGAGAAATCCGTGTCAAACTAGAGCCGATAACGTTGGTTAAGCTTAGAATGGTTGCTGCACGTTGTTGGGCGCAGGTAACGGCTGCTATTGTGTCGGCTGTTTCGCCTGATTGGCTAACTGCTAAAATGGTGCTGTCTATACTTACTGATTTGCCATGTTGTTCTATAAATTCTGAAGCATACACTGGGTAAGTTGGCAGAAATGCAAGTTTAGAAAACATATATGACGCTGCTAAACAGGCGTGGTAGCTTGTTCCGCAAGCGACGAGAAAAACCTCGTTTGCCCGATCTAAAAATGTTGACATTAATTCCAAATAATGTTCTTGCATTCGAAGAGTATTGCGAAGGGTTTCAGGCTGTTCATGGATTTCTTTAATCATGAAGTGTGGATACCCTTGTTTAACCGCCATTTCAGGTGTCCAGTCAATAGTTATTGGTTCGCGGGTGACAGGGCTGGAATCCTGGATTTTTCTGATCTCATATCCTTGGGCTGTTAGAATGACTAGTTCACCGTTATTTATCATGACTGCCTTGTTTGTCACTGGCAAAAATGCTGGAATGTCTGAAGCGCAAAAAACGCCTTTGCCATTGATTCCTAAAACCAGTGGACTCTCGTTTCTGGCGCAGATAATTTTATCTGGCTCTTTTGTGGAGATTATCGCAAGGGCATAGGAACCTTCTACGCGTTTGAGGGTTGCTTGAACTGCATCGACTAAGGAGAGCTTGGGGTTCTCTTTGAGGATTTGCTCAATAAGATGTGGGATTACTTCAGTGTCTGTTTTCGAAACAAATGTGTGGTCAAGATTTTGTAGTTCACTTTTGAGTTCCATGAAGTTTTCGATTATTCCGTTGTGAACAACAACTATTTCTCCAGTGCAGTCGACATGGGGATGGGAATTCACTTTTAAGGGTGCACCATGTGTTGCCCAACGTGTATGACCAATACCTATGCTGCCTGGTAAGTCATCAAGGTTAACAATTTTATGAACTTCATCAATTTTTCCTGAATCCTTTTTTAGAAAAATTTTTCCGTCAGAGATTGTTGCTATACCAACTGAATCATAACCACGGTATTCAAGCCGTTTAAGTGATGAATGTATTAACGGTGCAGCAGTTTCCTTCTTTTAAAACGCAACCAAATATTCCACACATTTCAAAAGCCTCGCTTTCCTGATTGATAGGCTTATGGAACTTGCGTTTTGTTAATAAGGATTTTTAAAGTTTCATTGTAACCACTACAAAATTTTTTTTAGCAGATTTTGTGTTTTTCATGCAATCTAAGAAACGAAATGACGACTCAATCGCAAAATTTTGTGAACCACTATAAATAAATTTTTTATAGTGCTTTAAGTATTCTTCATCTCGAATGCAACATGCACAAAAAACTGCTTCTACAAGATAACGGTAACATTCAAGAAGTAAAAGAAATCAGCATAATAGCATGATTCACAAAAACTAAAAATGATTTTAGGTAGTCTGAGCTGGAAAATCCTTTCGTTACTGTCAAAAAAGGAAATGTATCCCTTGGAAATTGCAAGACAACTAGGCATGCATGAACAAAAAATCTACTATCACATAAGAAAACTGGCTAAAGCAGGGGCGATAACTGTTGTCCGCGAAGAAAAAAAGAAAGGAGCAACAGCAAAATACTACAAGACTGTTTCGCCAGCTTTCGGAATAGAGTTTCCCATACGGTTACAAGCCGATTCAAAACCTTTGCACGCTAAGCATAGATAAGTCAGCTTCAAGATTTCTTTAAAGAATTTATTAAAGACGGCGTTTTTGATGGAAAAATAGTTGTGGGTAGCCCTCTACCACACGGACCATTTAAAACCAGCGCAAGAGACGGTCATTATGCAGCGCATTTGGCACTTTTTCTTGGTCAATTAGCTAAAATGCCAACTGAATTTGCTGTGAAACTTGATGTTGACGTGAAAGTTGAGAAAGAAGAAAAAAACAATTTAATTCTTGTTGGCGGCCCCGGCACAAATCTTCTTACACAGGAAATAAACGAGTATTTGCCAATCAAGTTCATAATGCAGTCGTCTGACCAAGGATTTTTGCTGGGCGGTTTATCCTCAAAAAAGACGATGCAAATTTACACCTCTGATGTTTCAGGGTTAATAGCTAAAATCGTTAATCCATGGGACAAAACTAAGCGTATTGTTGTTTTAGCAGGAAACAAAGCGGTTGGAACAAAAGCGTGCGTTTTAGCATTGACGAATTTCTGGAAGAAAACTCTGCAAAAATATAAAGACGCCGAGGACATTTCGCAGTTGTTATTCAAGGCTTTGACTTAGACGGAGACGGCAAAGTAGATTCCATTGAGGTTAACGAGTAATTGAGAACTCAACAAACAGAAGAAATCATCATCTTGGCTTTTGGTCATGAAAACATTCAAGCCATTCACCCTTCAACATTAATGTTTACCAAAGAAAAGCATTTGTCAAGCACTGGCGATTGCATAGTTGCCGTAGCTGCAGATAAGGCGTTAGCGGATTTGACTCAAGCATTCAAAGAAAAGCTAAGAAAACCCAACAGCTAAACTAACCATTATTATCGAAGCTGGACGGGTTAATAGCAGAAATAAATGCATCTGGTTCGCCAAAACTGATTTTAACTCACCCAACCGATATTGTGATTAGAAAAAGCGATTACATCTCAGACCGAACCCTGGCAATCAACGCAGATAAATCTTCAAACGATCTGCCCAGAGCCTTAGTTGAGAAACTAAAAAATCCAAAACAAAAAATCAGAGTCAGCCTCATTGTCAAAGGCTAAACAATTTTGGCATCTAAAACAATCTGCGACTCAAAAGGTGCCGTTTCACGAATGCTTTTGCCATAAAGGAATGCTTCTACTTTTCTCCCTGTTGACTCTACTGCTTGGCTGAAACGAAGCTTGAGGTTTTCAATCGAATCAGGCGAACGAACGAAAGCGTAAAAATGAATTACTCCACCTTTAGGCTTGATTGCTTGGCAAGCGGCATCAACAAAATCAATGGCGGTTTCAGGCAAATTCATTATAACTCGGTCAGCTACGTGTTTGAGTCGGGTTGAAGTAATTTGTCTCGCATCCCCCAAAATGGGTAAGACTCGATTTTCAACCCTGTTAACTCTCACATTGACTTTTAGTAGCTCGACAGCTTCTGGATTAAGGTCAATAGCGTAAATCTTAACGTTCGGATTTTTTTTAGCAATTAAAATCGAAAAAGGTCCAACTCCAGCAAACAAATCCACAACCGTTTCGCATTCTTTTACAAGTGAAGCCACACGTTCATGTTCATGTGAGAGTCTTGGCGAAAAGTAGGCTTTAGCGACATCAACGTGATATTGGCAACCGAATTCTTTGTGGACCGTTCGAGTTTTTTGTTCGCCGGCAATAAAATCGTACTCGCGAACTCGGTAGGTTCCACTTATTGCTCCTGCTTTGGCAAGCACAGTTTTAATGTTTCTATGTGTTTGCAGAATTGCTTCGCCGATGACTTTTTTGTATAATTCTAAGTCTGATGGTATGTCAATGATTGCTATATCCCCGATTACATCTAACGCTTTAGGCAGACTTGATAACAAATGAGGTGGCAAATTGTTCTCGAGAACTTGCATAAGGTTATCTTTTGGCAACTGTTTTTCATTGAAAATCGCGGTTGATACATCAATTTCTGCCACCTGACTCTTCAAAATTGACAACTCATTTCCCTTGCAGCTGCCTAACTATCGGAATGCAGAGGCTGACTTCATTTCGCTGAATTTCTAGTGATTTATCGATAAGCCCAAGCTTGCTTGCTAAGGCTATGACTTTTTGTCCTTGTTTTTTTGGAGTTCTTATGCAAATCGTTGGCTTAGGCATTTAATCAGCTACTTTTTGTATCTTGTAGAGATCGTTTATTTTTTGAGTGGTGAATTTAACGTTTAACATTTTTTCCATGAGCCAAATGTTAGCCTCAATATGCTCAGAAACTGTTCTGACAAAAAATGCTGATTCGCCCTTCGCCAATGCCATATAAGGAATAAGCATATCTGCCAAAAAGACATCAACCGTTGGTTTAACAGATAATTCAGCTAAGAGTTTTTCTGCAGCTTCCTTTCCAACATCTTCACTCATTTTGCGAAGTCCGCCGATTGCATCAGCGCCAATTATTATTCCCGTATCGGTTTGGCCCCACAAAACTATTGAGCTGCCCTTTTGGAAAGTGTTCGACTGATCATTTACAACGTCAATAACAGGGTCATAGCCGTTTTTAGCGAGAAGCCCTTGCGCCGCTTTGGCTTGCCTCTCCGCCACTTGCCTGTCTGCTAAAAAAGTGCAAACTGAAACGCCTTTTAGACTCGTTATTTTACCAAATTTCAACAGCTGAACTGGTCTCAAATTAGGGCAGGGTTTGACGGTCATTGTCACTTCTCCCATCCCTTTTGGGTAATAGCCGTATTTTTGAACCGATATTTCAGCATCAACCCCTATTGGTTTTAGAACTGACAAAAGCACGTATCGGATATAGTTGATTGTTGCTGCATGTGTTGTGTCTGTTCCGCCTTTCGCAACGTGTAAACGCACTGGTTTATCCGTGAACAGACAAATGGGTAGTGTTGCCAATAACAGCATCGGAATGCTTCCAGCCGTTTCAATAAGTGCTTCGATGTTGCCGCCAACCAAGCTTTGAGGTGTGAACCAAAGTTCCCTTGAACCCAAGGTTGCTCCCTGCACTTTGGCGTTGCAAAGTTTAGCCGCGGTTATTACAGCTTCTAAATGCTGATGTTTTAAACCTGGCTCAGGGCGGTTTTCTCTAATGTTGCAGATGTGAAGAGGCTGTTTTGTTATGGCTGCCAAAGCCACTGAGAGGCGAAGTATTGTGCCACTGCCGCTTTTTTGGCTTCCGTCGATTTCAATCATGCTTTTTTTCTTCTAAGTTTAGCTGTTGCAAATAATTAATAAGCGTCTTGGTTTATTTAGGAGTTTGAGGGAGCGTTTGGATGAGTACTGACAAAGAAAAACTCAATGAGCTATTGAAAAAAGTTGACAAGCTTGTTGCGGATTTAAGCAAAATTTCGGAAGAGTTGCGTTCCGTTTCAGCTTCACTAAAGTCCCTTGCTGTGGGGCAAATTACTCAAGCACCCGCAACTGCAGCTCTTAAAGTGTCGCCGGTCGTTCCACTTGAATCTAGCTCAAAACTTAGGTCGCTTGATGATATTAGAATGTCTTTTCCTGAAGAATTAGAATCTCGATTAGGTTTTGAAGAGAAAGGCGATTATATAATTATTAAACCTAAACAGTTTTTGGGTTCAGATAACTTTGCAAAAATAGCTTCCGCAGTAAGAGGTATGGGCGGCGAATACATCAGCGCTGGAAAAGACTCTCACTTCAGAGTACCAAAGAAAAAAGCTTAACTGACTACATTGTTTCAAAGTTTACGAATTCTTCGCTGTAAGGCTCCCACGTCAGATCCACATTGGTCACTTTTGCGGAAGAAGGTCCATGATGGCAATATTCCACAAGTTGTTTAACAGCCTGTTCTTCGCCTTCAAAAACTGCTTCCACCCTACCATCTGTTAAATTTCGAACCCAGCCTGTAACTCCCAACCTTTCCGCTTGTCGCTTAGTATTTTGCCTAAAGAAAACCCCTTGAACTCTGCCGCTAACAAACACGTGGGCTCTATTTTTGGCCATTAGTTATCGCAAACAAACCTATGGGCTCGAATTTAAAAATCTAATTTAATAAAAAAAGGAAAATGTATTAGTCCCATACACTGATTTTTTCTCCAACAGTGTACAAAAAAGTGCTAGCTGAAGGGGGACCTAACCACTTGAACTTGTTGACCAAATCGGCAACGACGAATTCATAGTTTTTTGATTTATCTAAGCTGTCGAGGTATTTTTGGAAAGACCCGCATTGTTTTTCAATGGCTTTGAAGTTTTGTGCGTTTTGTATTATGGCTTTAATTTTGCCCTCGTTTCTAATAATTCCAGGGTCTTTTTTGAGTCTTTCAACGTCGGATTCTGTGAAGCAGGCCACTTTACCGATTTTAAAATTCGAAAAAGCTTTCTTGATTGATGGCCATTTATTGTCAACTACTTGCCAGTTTAAGCCTGCTTGAAAAATTACGCGACACATGTTCTCAAAGTATTCTTCATCGGTTGATGGGCGTCTTCCTTGATACCACCAATCAGGAGCTTGCCAATGGTGTTCTTGATCTTGCATAGTATCTACTTCCATTCCCAGATTGCTATGTTAAGTTCTGTCCACATTGGGTCGGTCGCTTCAAAAGTCACTACAGCAATTGTGTCGTTTAACCAACCGAGTTTTTCTGACATAGTCATAAAAGTCCATAGCCCAACGCTTGTCGGGTTTTTGCCCATTGTCATCTTCATCAAGCTAACTCCTTTCACTATGCCCATCTCACCAGTCATAGTCATCATCATTCCCTGATCTTTAGACCAAGCTATGCCTTTTGGAGGACTCATGCTCTTTCCTGTCACGTTGAGGTTGCAATCTACTCCTTTAGCTTTCCCCACACCTTTCATTTGAGCTGTCCAAGTGTAGACTTGAGTTACGCCTTCCATACCGACTGATTTTATGAATCCAGCACCACTTTTGCCTGTTGCCTTCCCATAGTTTTTCGCCAATAACCATTTTTTCCACCTCACATAAAAACAATGGACTTTTGTTTTGAATTTAAGCACTTGTTGTTGTTCGTACACAACAACAACCGTTAGGTGCGTTCCTTCACTTTCAGTCACCCCTCCCCTGCTCGAAGACATCGCTTCATAATTTGTATTAAAAGGATTCTTGCTCACATCTGGTTTGGAGATATGAATATGTTCAAAGGGAATTGTGGAAAACTGATGGTTTACGCGTCAAATGGCTTTCCGTTTAAAAAACGTTTGGATTCAGTTAGAACTGCCGCAGAAGAAACGGCTAGACTGTTAAATTTAGATTTTGAAGAGGTAAAGTTGGAACGCGCCGGCGCACCGATTTATGTTTACTATGAAGAAAATGGAGGCGATGATCCTGTTCCTTTGTACTGTGATGAAGGTAAACCATCAGATTTAGAGGGGATAAGTTCTGCTTTGAGAAGTATGATGTTTGTTTTGTCTTTTCATCCTAAACATTCAGTGTTGCGGCAAATGAGAAAGGAAATTCTCAAACTTTCCTAAAACGGATAGCTTGATTTTCCAGTATAACTTCGTAAACCTGGTTTACATCAAAAGTGATGCCGAAACCGTCATATTCTTGTTCAGTAAGGAACAGGATTATTTTTGGTGTTGCAAGCTGGGATTTTTGAGGCAGAAAAGGCATTTGCTGTTGTAGTGCTTGCATAATGTCTTGCGCCATTTTCGCTTCATCCGATTGTGGTCTTACAACATAGGGGTTAACTTCGCGCTCTTCAAGAAGTTCAATTCTTTTTCCAAGATTACCGTCTAAATCTCGATTTGACTCAATTTTGCTTACTCTAACACGGAACATTGCGAGTTCACTTCTTAATTAGAAATATTAGCTCAGGCATTTAATTCTTTAGACTAATTTCGGTTAAGTTAGCGGTGGCTGTGATTGCGAATTGGAAGATGCCTCTTTCTTTATTTCTCTAATTCTATTGTCTATCCGTTTTAGTTTTTCCTGCATCATTTTGGATGTTTCCTACACATGCTTTCGCTGTTGTTCTAGATTTTTGAGATTTTCTTCGCTGTTTGGTTCTTCAAGAAAAGCAGTAAACGGCGAAGGCATTTCTGGCACAGAAGTATTTGCCGGTTCAACATTGAGAACATCTCTTGAGAATTCACGGAACAAATTTCCGATGTTGCCAAAAATTTCGGATTGCTTTAAAATAGCCTTTCTTAGAATAATTTCTCCGGATTTGGTAATTTTGTAAACTTTGAGTTTGCGGTTTTTCAGTGTTTCCCAATGTCCCTTAATGTAGCCTGATTTTTCTAAGCTACTTAGGATTGGGTAGACGCCGCCTGCCGTAGGTTGCCAGAAACCTTTTGTTCGACTGTCGATTTCTTTCATGATTTCGTAGCCGTGGGATGGTTTCTTGTTGAGAAGAATGAGAACTCCCATGCGTATGTATCCTTTTTGGGCTTCTTTCATCCAGTTTGCTGTTGTCTTTTCTGCTTTTTCTGCTGCCATTTGGTTTTCAAATCTATATTATATTTGGGTAATACTTATATTTTACCGCTATATATTGCACTGAATAATATCGTAACGATGTGATAATCAAATGGCAAATGAATCCATAATCGAAGTTAACCATCTCACCAAGATGTTCAAAAAGTTTACCGCTGTAGATGACATATCATTCGATGTCAAAAAAGGCGAAATCTTCGGGTTGCTAGGGCCAAACGGCGCAGGCAAAAGCACCACCCTACGCATGCTCTCCACGCTATCAAGACCTACAAAGGGAACCGCCACTATCGGTGGTTACGACACAGTAAAAAACGACACCGAAGTCCGCAAACTAATCGGAATTGTTTCCGAAAAAATGATTATTTACAACCGCTTAACCGCAAAAGAGAACCTCTGGTTCTTTGGTAGTCTCTTCAACATTCCCAAAGACGCACTAAACAAGCGAATTGACGATTTACTTGAGCTTGTTCAATTAACCAAGTTCAAAGATGCCCAAGTCGGCACGTTCTCAACTGGCATGCGTCAGAGAATGAACGTAGTTCGAGCCTTGCTTAACATGCCCAAAGTACTATTTCTTGATGAACCCACATTAGGTTTAGATCCCCAATCATCAGTGGAAATACGGGAATTCGTCAGAAAACTCAACCAGGAAAGCGGAACCTCAGTAATCATAACTACACACATGATGCTTGACGCTGACTTGCTCTGCGACCGTATAGCCATCGTCGACCATGGAAAAATCATAGCTCTCGACACTTCAACTAACCTAAAAAAGATAATTTCAGGCGGCGATACCATGATAATTAAACTTGAAGTAGCAAACTTAACACCTGAGTATGGTAAGCACTGTGAAAGCACTCAGCTGCGCAGATGCAGTAACTCAGGAAAACTCCACAACTCTGCATATTATAGTTCATGGAGAAGAAGCTTTCGATTCCATCATTGATACAATCAGAAAGAACGACGGAAAAATTACATCGATGGCGAACTTGCAGCCCAGCCTTGAAGACGTATTCTTGCATATAACTGGTCACGAAGTTAGAGATAGCGCAGACCAGAAAATCAAGCAGGAGCATGGTCCAAGGTTTGGTGCAGCGCCAAGTAGAGTAAGGTGATAGAACATGACCGCACAAACTATCCTTAATCATAGCTTTAGGATCGCGAAAAAAGATTTAACTGAATTGTTCCGCAACAGGCTCGGCTTAGTGCTTCTAATCGTTATGCCATTGTTCATGATGGTTATGGTTGGGTTTATTTATCCATCCAACGGCACCGTAACTAACCTTCAGGTTGGCGTGGTCAACCAGGACGCAGGCTTCAACAGCGTATTCGTATCAAACATGTCAACGGGCGGCTTCATACCTAGCTTGCAAGCAATCAACAGTCAAACCCATATGCTCCTAATGACTAATTTATCCAATGCAGCAGACCTGAAAGATCAAGTGCAGAGAGGAACCTTAGAAGGCGGCATAGTCATCCCCAGCAACTTTAGCCAAAGCATGCTAACTGGGCAACAAGGCACCCTGATCATAGTCAGCGACGAATCCAACCCCCAGATATCTGCTACAATAAAAGCCGCGTTAACTGCCGTATTTAATGCGATGGGTCAACAAATAGCAATCCAAAATGTTGCACCGTTGAATGCGACAAACTCTCTTGCAGTGGTTCAGCCCTTCAACGTACAAACCCAAGGTGTAGTCTCAGGCAACCCCAGTTACTTTGACTTCATTGCACCAGGCATAATGGCAATGACCGTAATGATGAGCGTCATGACAGGCTTGCCAGTCGCTATCTCACAGGAAAAAGAAATCGGCACGATGGACGGCATGATGGTTGCACCAATAAATAGGCTGTCAATCCTGCTGGGCAAAACAATTGCACAGACGGGCAGAGGCTTAATCCAAGGTGTCATAATCCTTGCGCTAGCCATCGGCATATTTGGAGTCGCCATACAAGGAAGCATCCTGCTCGTGTTTGCGTTGCTGCTGCTGGGCGTGTTCAGCTTCGTGGGCTTAGGCATAGTCGTAACATCGCTTCACAAAAGACCAAGAAACCGCTCAGATGCTCATGATGACACTGATGTTCCCAATGATGTTCCTCGGCGGAGTATTCTTCCCGATACAGCAGATGCCATGGTATATGCAAGACATCTCAAAGCTCCTGCCATTAACCTATGCAAGCACAGCTCTACGAAAAGTCATGGTGCTCGGCGCAGGCGTATCACAGATCTCAACTGAACTCATAATACTCTTCGGCTTCGGCATAGTCATGATAGCAATTGCACTGCCAGTCTTCAAACGAATGATGACACGATAGAGGAACTGAAAAGTGAGCACTCTCTGTTCCAAATGCCCCTTCTTCCAACTCGCGCCGCTTATAAAGCGCAAGAATGCACGCAAACGCTGTCGTATCGAACCGCAAAGACAACTTCGCATCTACGAATGCAAAGATTACCCTGAAAAAAAGGGGATCTTTAGAAGATAGTCTATAATTATTTTCTTTTTATTTTTTTTTTAAAAGAACTTTTGTGATAAATGTGCCTGTTATTGTTAATGGTCGATTTAAAAAACTGATTTTCGATCTTATGTATTATGTTTTATGTAAATGAGCTTAAGTCGTTTGTAAGCTGATAGTGCAGAAATGCAAGATAGCATTAGGGATATAACGTAATATTTTCAAACCTTTCATTCAGCTTTTTGCAGGTAAATTAAACTTTTTAAACATGCGATTTCATATAGCAAGCGGCGATAAGGATTATAAAACAAATAGTAACAGTCGGTTATGTTATTCTTGCGGTGTTGTTGGGTGCGATTGTCTTTAGAAATTTCATGAGTGACCCTTTGGTTGCATTGGCATGGGCGGTGGGCGTGTTCTTAGTTACAGTTATCCTTTGTTACTTTATTGTTAAATTATTAAATCTGGAATGATAATTTCTTTCTTTATTTGCCTTAGCAAATACTTGTTTTAACCTCAATTAAATAGCATCATACAAAATATGTTTTTTTCGTAAAACAGTTTTATATTCTGCTCACATAGAAATGGCAAGAAGAGAAATCGCTATGTCAGATACTGGAGTCACCGTTAAGAAAAATCAAGACTTCTCAGAATGGTATGTTCAAGTAGTTCAGAAAGCAGAACTCGCAGATTATGCACCAGTTAAGGGTTGCATGATTATTCGCCCTGACGCATACGCAGTTTGGGAGAAAATCCAGGAAATACTGAACAAAAAAATCAAATCAACAGGCGTTCGGAACGTCTATTTTCCAATGTTTATCCCTGAAGCTTTCCTCAAAAAGGAGGCAGAGCATTTTGCCGGCTTCACACCAGAAGTTGCATGGATTACTCAAGGCGGGGACACGCCGCTTGAAGAGAAACTTGCGGTTAGACCAACTAGCGAAACCATAATGTATGACACATTTAACAAGTGGATCCGTAGCTGGCGTGACTTGCCTATAAAAATTAATCAATGGTGTAACATCGTAAGATGGGAAACTAAAGCAACCAAACTGTTTTTGCGTACACGAGAGTTTCTGTGGCAAGAAGGACACACCGCTCACATGACAAGCGAGGAAGCTGAAGCTGAAGTCTTATACGCTCTTGGCGAATACAAAGACATCATAGAAAATTACCTTGCAATCCCGGTGCTAATTGGCACTAAGAGTGATAGCGAAAAATTTGCAGGAGCACTCTACACAACTGCTTTAGAATCAATTATGCCTGATGGGAAAGCACTGCAAATGGGAACCAGCCACAACTTGGGGCAGCATTTCGCAAAAGTTTTCGATATCAAATACATAGGCGAAGACAAACAAGATCATTACGTTTGGCAAACCAGTTGGGGCATTACAACTCGGCTTATTGGCGCTATGATTATGGTTCATGGCGACGATAAAGGTTTAATCATGCCACCTAAAGTTGCGCCGATCCAAGTTGTTATTGTTCCTATTCCATTCAAAGGTGCCGAACCAGAAGTTATTGCCGCCAAAGCTAAAGAAATTGCTGAAATCCTCAAAGAAAAAGGCTACAGTGTCACCTTGGATGACCGCGACGCATACACTCCAGGCTGGAAATTTAACCAATGGGAACTCAAAGGGGTTCCAGTTAGAATAGAGCTCGGTCCACGCGACCTCAAACAGGGACAAGTGGTAATGGTTAGACGAGATACAGGTCAAAAAATGCCAGTCAAAGAAGCAGACATACCCGCTACCATGGAGAAGCTTCTTGCGGAAATTCAGGAAAACCTCTTCAACAAAGCCAAAGCCACACTGCAAGAAAAAACTACAACGGTTCAAAACTATGAGGAATTCAAATCTGTCATCTGCGAGAAAGGTGGATTTGTTAAAGCAGCATGGTGCGGAAGTGCAGATGATGAAAATAAAATTAAAGATGAAACAGGCGCAACCATCAGAGTTCGACCGTTCCAAAAAGAAGAGCCAACTACTACCTTGCGTATATTGTGGGCAGAAAGCTAATGAAATTGTGTATTTTGCAAGGTCATATTGACTAAGGCTCATTTTCTTTTTTCTAATTTCACATATGCTTCAAGCTCTTTTGCTTCTTGACCTAAACCTAGCTGTTGCAAAGTAGCTTGAGTTGGCACTCCACGCATATCCCAGCCTCTTTTCCGATAATACATGTTTAGCATTTCATTGTATTTCTCAACGTCAAGTGCTGAGCCTTTTAGGGCGCCCTCGGTTAGGGGTTCTTTAAACCACCTCATGGGCGGCACGTCCAAATCTCGTTTCCAATTTTCTTTGTATTCGCGCACCCAGAAAGCTCGAATTAAGTTGAGAATTCGATCGCTTATTTCATTTAGTTTTTGAATCGAGAATTCTATTCCTGTAGCTGCTTTAAGGTATTTCTTGTACCATTCAAGCTCGAAGCCAAGCGAGTTGTATGGGAATCGGCAAACGGTTAATGCTTCAAAGATTCCGCCTCGGATAAGCTGCGTTTCAATAAGGTGATCAACTTTTATCGGTTCATAGTTTTCTCTGCCAACAGTCTATCTCCCACGTAATAACCCACGCATCTTTGTGATGAGCCCCTATTGAGCTGGTGCCATAAGCCAAAGCCATTCCTGGTGCTGCATGGCAATCGTAAGCTGAGACTTCTAAGCCTTTAACATGCATTGCCCACTCGCTTGATCCATGCCCTATCTTTGTGGAGGCAGCTCGGACTCCTTCAGCTAAAACTGCTCCAAAACCCCGCCGATAAGCAATATCGCTAATCAACGATTTTGTTTCCTCAAATTGCCCCCATCCAATTTTTTGAGGTATCAGCCCTTTCTCTGAGGCTTCCATGGCAAAGCCAAGCACGTTACCAAGAGAAATAGAATCAAAACCAAACTCGTCAGCCATACGGTTCAAGGTGGCCACTTGCTCGAGGTCTCCAAACCCAATGTTTGAACCCAACATAACGACATTTTCGTAATCTAACTCTGAATCTTTTCCTTCACTATCTTTTACTACATTCCCGCAGGTCATGTTGCACTGTGGGCAGCCACGGTTTGAAATCTTGATTTTCTCCATTGAAAAACCGTTGATTGCTTCTACTTTATCAAAAACAGCTTGCTTGTAGTTGAATGTGGGCAGGGTACTATTTTCTTGTGACCACTCCACTGTCGACATGGTTCCTTGCCGTTTCCAAAATGGGTAAAGTGGTTTAGCAAGGACTTCTCGGTACCCGTCTGCAGCTAATTTTCGCATTTCATCTGGGTTTGCAAGCGGTATTTGCGCTGTGCCTTCGATTACTATAGCTTTCAAGTTTTTGGAGCCCATCACTGCACCCATGCCTGGTCTGCCGCCTGCACGCCCCTCTTGAGAAACAACGGTTGCAAACTTGACTTTGTTCTCTCCCGCTGGACCTATAGAAACAATTCCTACAGTTTGTCCATATTTTTTTCTCAGTTTTCGTTCTGTTTCAAATGAGCTTAGGCCCCACAAATCTGTTGCATCTATAAAATTGCAGGCGCTATCTCGGATATGGATGAATATGGGGTTCTCGGCTTTTCCTTTGATAATGAGCGCATCATAACCAGCCTTGCGCATGTGTACAGCTGCTAGTGTTCCTGATGTTTCCATCGCCGTACCCGCCTGTTAAGGGGCTTTTTGAGGCAATAACAAGTTTGCCGCTGTTAGGTAAACCAATGGCTGTTAATGGTCCAGCAGCTAAAATTAGTAAATTCTCAGGTGACAACGGATCCGTTCCTTGTTTTAGTCTATCCCAGAGAATTTTAGCTGCAAAGCCTCGACCACCCAAAAAATTCAAAGCTAAAGCTTCATGATACTGCTCAGCGACAGCTCTGCCATTGCTTAAATCAATGTTTAAAAAAGTTTCAGTCCATCCAAACATCTTCTCCACCAAAAACAAATACTAATCAAATAAACCCCATGATAAAAATCTGTTGAATCATTAAGTTATGCAATTATTTTTTGCTCATTCATGACCAGGGAGTTAATAAAAAAGTAGAAAAGCTGTGGGATTTGAGATTTCTTGTTTACAACAATATAGCCATTACAATGACAGCAATGATGACTAAGGGCAACAATATTCTGGATCTTTTATTGTATACTGTAGCTTGATCTTTCTTGCCTTTGCGCGCTAACGTCATGAGGTAGACTGCAGAACCGATGTTGAAGAGGAAGAGAATGTAAACGCCAATCATCATTCTGTCTGCCTAGCGTTAATCCTGTGGATGGAATACCGCTTGTCAGTGAGAGATGGAAGGCTGTAGCTGATAGCAGAGTAGTGATGCCAAGTGCCAATTTCTGGCTATAGTCTTCTGCAGACAGAGCAAAAGCAAGTAGACTGATCCCCGTTATGATTGATATTGGCAGTACGCTTTTGATTACTCCCGAAATTAACGGTTTGCTAAGAGTAACGGCGAATTGAGGGCGGCTGAAGCTTTGGGTACCGTATGTATGAGTAAGAACAGTTGAAGTTATGTTTCCAGTGATCCATCCGGCAAGACCTCCTGCTGGCTCAATGTAGGATGCAGGGTCAATATCGTAAACTAACTTCGTGTTATCTAGGTTTTGGTGTTCAAGGTCAATGTAGAGTGTGTGGCTTTCAAATGGATAATTCGTGAAATCGAATGTTTTGATGAATGTTCCTGTTACTCGATATTCGATGTATCCATCAGTTGCATCAATTTGTTTCACTGTAGGCGCGCCATTGTTAAATTCAAACTGCGCCACTTGAGTCGCGTTGATTTGGGATGGATCAAAGTTAAACCACACGTAAAAGTCTAATTGATAATTGCTGCTTGCAAGGTTGATGGATTGGACGCTGATGATGTAAGCTCCAACTTGCACATGGATAGGTTCTGAAGTGCTGATTTCTGTTTGGCCATACGTTTCAACGGCTAGTATGGATGATAAAGCTGTAAAAACTAAGAGAATCGCTACAATTACGAATAGCCTTTTCATTTATCATTAACTCTTTTTTCCGTGAGGTCCGCTTAAAGTCATATTTAAAATTGACTATTCAAGACATGAAAACTCATCAAGCGCTATCAAATATGTATAGCAAAACATACAGCGCTAACTACTCAACTGTCCACGGGCTGCAAAAATGCTTCACGGTTTTAGATGTTGCATTAATTTTAGGAACATTTATTTTTTCGCTTTGCAAGTGTTTGGGTTACAGGTAACAAACTTGGCTATCAAAGTCACCAGCAGAGCATCAAACATCGAGTATGCTATACGAGACGTTATACCTTACGCTGAGCAACTCGTCAAAGAAGGCAAAAAAATATATTACTTAAATATTGGTGACCCTGCGGCCTTCGACTTCACGGTACCCCCGCACGTAAAAGCTGCTCTATGCAAAGCACTGCAGGAAGACAACAATTATTATTCACCATCCGAAGGACTTCTTGAACTTCGAGAAGCGGTTGTGGCTAAGGAAAAACGAGTTAACAATGTTGACTTAACTGCAGAAAACGTCCTCATCACAGAGGGTATCTCCGAAGGCATACAGATGTCATTGGCCGCCATAGTAGAGAGGGGCGACGAAATCCTTTTCCCGGGTCCAACATACCCACCTTACATTTCTTACACGAAGTTTTTTGATGGCACACCAGTTGCCTATGAGACTGTAGAGTCCGAAAGTTGGCAACCCAATGTAGATGACTTGCGCAAAAAAATTTCCAAAAAAACTCGTGCCCTTGTAATAATAAATCCAAACAATCCTACTGGCGCTGTCTATGGTAGAAAAATGATTAAAGAAATGTTGGATGTTGCAGCCGAACATAAATTGTTGGTGCTGTCGGATGAGATTTACGATCAAATAACTTACACTGATGATTTCGTTAGTACTGCTAGCATAGCCAAAGATGTGCCAGTTCTGGGGTTCAACGGTTTCTCAAAAGCTTACCAGATGACTGGGCTGCGGTTAGGCTATTTGTACTTTAAAGGACAAAAAGGTGAACTTGATGAGCTCAGGCAGGGAATTGAAAAAGAATGCCGCATCCGCCTATGTGCCAATACACCTGTGCAGCAAGCAGGTACTGCAGCACTTAATGGACCACAAGACCACATTAAAGGTGTAGTCGAAAAACTGCGCCAAAGAAGAGACTATTCCTGCAAACGGCTTAACGAGATGGAAGGGATTAGCACCACCAAACCTGAAGGAGCCTTCTACATATTCCCAAAAATCAATGATATTGGCAAAATATGGAAAACCGACATGGATTTCGTCATCGAATTGTTAAAAGCAACAGGCGTGCTCATCGTTAACGGCTCTGGCTTTGACCCACATTACGGTAAAGGACATGCCCGAGCAGTATTCTTGCCACCTATATGTGAGTTAGAGCAAGCATTCAACGCAATTGAAGATTTCATGAAGAAAAACAAGAGCAAACAATAGAATTAATCTGCAATTAGCCCATTTTTACCCGGGCAACCATCTTCAACTCTTCAACAGTAACTAAATAATTTGGTAGAAGCTGATTTTCTCTTGCTTCTTATTATATAATTCAAAAATAAAATTAAGTAAAAAGAAATTAGATTTTTGTACCCTGAGTGGGGTCTTCGATGACCTTATGGAACTCCACCATAAGCTTCTTTGTAACTGGACCCGGTTTGCCTGACCCGATGATTCGTTTGTTGACTTCTCTTATAGGCACCATTTCCATTGCGGTTCCTGTGAAGAAGGCTTCGTCAGCGGTAAACATCATGAACGGAGTTAGGTTAGTGACGGTTAGTTTTATGCCGAGTTCTGCTGCGATTTTCTCAACGACTTCGGCGGTGATGCCTGCTAGTGCACCTGTCGAGGTTGGCGGTGTTAACAGCGCGCCATCTTTAACTATGAAAACGTTTTCGCCTACACCTTCAGCTATGCAACCGCTGCTTTCGAGACATATTGCTTCGTCAACTCCACATGCGTTAGCTTCGATTTTTGCTATGACACTGTTTAGGTAATTGAGTGATTTTATCTCATGTGTTGTTGCATCAACTGGATTTCTTCGAACCCAAGAGAACATAGTGGTTATGCCAGTTTCTTTGGCATTGCCGGCTCGTATGTTAATTGTGTCAGTGATGATTATGATTGTGGGTTTGGGGCATTTGCGTGGGTCAAGTCCTAGGTCTCCAACTCCTCTGCTTACGACCAAACGTATGTAGGAGTCTTTCATCTTATTTTTTCTTAAAGTTTCAACGACGGCTTGTATCATTTCTTGTTTGGTGATTGGAATTTGCAGCATTATAGCATGTGCAGAGCGGTAAAGGCGGTCAACGTGCTCTTTAAGCCGAAATACCACGCCGTTGTATTCTCTTATTCCTTCAAAAACGCCATCACCATAGAGGAAACCATGATCATAAACCGAAATCTTGGCCTGTGATGTTGGATAGTATTGCCCATCTATGTAAACTTGCAAATCATCATTCATCTTGTTTCAACTCTCAAGCGTTTCATACTGTTCAATTATTTGATATATTTTGCGTCAGTGAACCATACGTTTCGTTTATCAACCGTGGAACTGTGGTCTCTTGGACAAATACACCGGTAACGGCAATGGTTTGAATGGTTTGCCAGCGATTTTCTCTGACACTTTCGTTATTAACTGCTCAGTGGTCATGTTTTGCTGTTGACCCTTAAGCTCTCGCTCACGGACGGAGAGCATGCCTGACTCGATTTCTTTTTCGCCAACAACAATTATGTAGGGAACCCATTCTTGTTCTGCTTCACGAATTTTCTTTTGCAATGTTGATGAGCTGTCGTCAATGTCAACGCGGATACAATGAGAACTGATCTGTTTTGCAAGTTCATCTAACTTATCTAGGAATTTGTCAGATATTGGAATTAGCCTAACCTGCGTAGGTGACAGCCAAAGTGGTAGCATCGGTGCTTTTCCAGCCATTTGTTCGCGGTAAGCCTTCTCTAACAATGCGTAGATGTCTCTTTCAATGGCGCCGCTTGGGGAACAATGGAGAATAAGTGGGAATTGCTTTTCGCCTTTTTCATCAACGTAAGTAATTCCGTATCGTTGAGCGTTTTCGACGTCAATTTGGTCAGTGCTTAAAGCTGCGGCTTTGTCTTGGTTATCAACAAAATTTAGGTCCCATTTGAGCACGAAATAGAAGAAGCGTTCATTCCACACTTCAGCAAGCATTGGTTTGCCAAAAGCTGTTGCTAGTTCAGCAATGAACTCTTTATGTTCATCGTAAAATGCTCTTGTGAAGCGCATGGCAATTTCGTAATCGTCTTTGGTGAAACCGATGTTGCTTAGGACATCTACGCAGAGATTGAATCGAACCATGAATTCTTTTTTAGCTTGGTCAAGGTCAGTGCAGAATGCGTGGCAATCGGGCATGGTGAACGCTCTTAGACGCTTTAAGCCGACTACTTCGCCGCTTTTTTCTCGTCTGAAACTGTAGCGGGTCAATTCATACAGTTTTATCGGAAGCTGTTTGTAGCTGAATTGCGCATCGTGTGCCATAAGGAATTGTCCAAAACATGCTGCAAAACGTAGGAACAATTCTTTATCTTCTGATTTTAGCACGTATTGGCGTGCTGGGAAACGGTTTAAGTAACTTTTCAGACTCGGATGGTTAAAGTCATACATGATAGGGGTTTCTACTTCCATGCCGCCATATTCAGCCACACGCGTAGTAACATATTGCTCCAAAAGGGACTTTATCATGCGTCCTTTAGGGTACCAACGGATGTTTCCAGGGTCACTTCCAGGTTCATAATCAGCGATTTCCAGCCTCTTCATCAACGTGACATGAGGCGGCATTTGAGTGACTGCCCTTGCTTTCTTAATTTCATATTGGGAAAACTTTTGCAGGTTAACATGTCCCTTAAACTTGAAATCTTCAACAGGCACCAAAGAGCCGTCAGGCAGAATAACGTGCCAGAATGATTGCATCTTATCTTCAGCCTTGAGTGCAGCCGAAATAGGCTCTTCTTCTTTTTTGCATACGCCCTCGACTTGTGCCTCAACTTGAACAGCTGCCACAGGTGCATAGGAACGAGCTTGCTCAGCAAGCGGGTGTCCTTTAATTGAGATTGTAAATTGCTTGTTCCAGCCAAATGGGGCACGATGAGTTTCGATGCCTTTCTCTTTGGCGTATGTTTCCATCTCTTTAATTATTTTGAGGGCTTCCGATGGTTGAGAAAGGTTACTGCTTAAATGAGCAAACGGATAAATCAGGATGCGGTTTGTTTTCTGTTTACCTAAAAAAGCTCTGACGTCATCAATGGCTTTGTGCCCAACTTGGGTGTTGTCGCCTTCTTCAATGGCGGTAAATAGCACTACAACTTCTTCTATCCGATTCTCTTTTTGTTCCGCTTCCTCAGCGATCGCAATTTCTTTTTGGACTGGTTTGAAAACTATAAAGTTAGAGTGTAACTGTAATATTCGCATAGCACTTCACTCTTAACCGTAACGCCACTTTTCAAGTGTTTTATCTTTTTTAGTCTTTTTCTTAAATTCTTTATAATGTTCTTTGCAGATGTAAGCTCGAGTTTCTTTGCTGCTGACATTTAAGCCAGCAGCCTTAACTTTGTCAGCTGATATTGAACGGACAGCTTCTTGCCGCAGCCTGACACATTGCATTTTTGTCCTTTTTCTATGCGACCCATAGTTTAAGCCTCAGTACATTTTACTACGTAAATATACGCTATTGCTTAAGTTCCTTTTCATACAAGAGTTTTGGCTCTTCGGTAAATTTCTTCTTTTTTGCCAAAATAAGTGGGGCCTAATCCTTCAACAACAACTGAAGCAGCGGCTGAACCCACGCAAGCACACCATTTTGATTCTTTTTGGCGAAGATACTCTGTTAAGAAACCACCTATGAAAACGTCTCCTGCACCTGTTGGGTCAACCAAAACTTGTGAAGGACAAGCTGGCAATATTGTATTGTGCTCCTTCAACTGAAAGTATTGAGCCTTTAGCGCCCATAGTAACGATGACGGTTTCAACGCCAACGTCGTGAATTGCCTTTATAGCTGGCTTTAAGGTCTGACTCGCCAGTCAGCTTAAAGATTTCGTTTTGTGAAGACTTGTAAATGTTGATTAAACTAAATATCCGAGTATCTACCGAGGCGTTTTCTGTTACGTTTCCTGCTTCGTCGAAGCTTCGAAGTAAACCCTGCGGATCAAGCGACAAGGTATCCGCGCAATGCTTGAGGTGCTCAACTACTTCGAATGATACTTCGTTGTGCAATTGGAGCGATATGAATTGCTTTGGCTTGCAAATCAGCTGGGACATCTGCTAAATCGATTGGTGTTCCTTTGCTCTTCAATTTTAGGGTTCTTTCCGACAAATCGCTGTTGTAATATGAGTTCAAAACATGTTGTCGGCTCTTCTGCCCGTTTGGTTACTCCTGAAAGATCAATGCCTTCTTGCTTTAGCCACCACAAGTAAGCATCAGGAAAATTTCCGCCGACTTTAGAAATTACGGAAGCTGAAGCATCTAAGCGTTTGGCTGCAAAAGAAGTGTAGGTTGCTGCTCCGCCTAAAACAACGAAGGGGCTAGGTCTTGTGGGCAATATGATTGTGTCGATACAAAGGTGTCCAATTACTGCTACATCTACGTTTTGAAGCAATGCCCAAGCCCCTTCATGAAATTAATAGATATCTAAGATATAACCTTGAAATTAGGATTGAAGAAGCAGGATTGCCTTTGCCAAATCTCCTTGGCATTCTTCAAGGGCTTCTTTTGCTTTTTCCAAGCTTTTGCCTGTTTGATCCGCCACTAACCTTACGTCTTCTTCAGAAAAGGTTGGCTGGTGGCTGCAGCCAGATTGGCGTTGTGATGGGGCTTGCTCGAGACTTGTCCGCCGATGACTTGGTACATTTTTTGTCCTTGAACCTGCAAAATTGCTACTTCTGGTTCATCAATTACTATGTCTTTGCTGCTGTTCGAATGATGACTTGTTGAACGTCTGGCAACTGAGTCCATGTTCATGCCCATACGTTGCATCATACGTTTTTGCTCTCGAGGATTCATGCGTTTATGCATAAGTTTCACTTCCACAACCTATTCTGCATAGAACTTGATATAAACTTAACTTTCTTTAGTTCCGTGTCTGACCTTAACTGCTACTCCTGTTTTGAAAGCATTGATTTCTGCGCTTGAAAGCACGGTTCGTCCAACCGCCAAAACTTGCCCATCCTCATCTAGTACGATAACTTCGTCTTTAGCGCCAACTTCCGCATCAACTTTCACTACATGGACTGCAAAAACGTCTCCGCCTTCGGCGATAAACTTTGGAAACATCATTTTTTACTGTGACAAAGCATTTGGCAAAGGGCGTGTTTTCAGCCATGAATTGGCGGCTTTAATGCTCAACGAAAGCACCCCATCTGTTGGGCGCAAAGTAGCTAATCTTTCGCCGTTTAGATTAATGTAGCGTATTCTGCCTGTTCTTGGAGAATATTGTATTTCGATATTGTCTGGAAACAGCTTTGCACCTACGCCTTTTCCAAATTGGTAATCAGCAATAGCTCCTCACTTTGCCAAGTGTGTTCTCCACATGTTTCACCATCGATACAGTTTTTGTTGTTTCGACAAGTATAAACATAACAATATAATAAAGACAGTTAAAAGGTGAAAGTTTACTTGAGATGTGAAGTCTGCGGACACAAAATACACGATGAACCAATAAGGGCAGTTATTGAAGGAGCAAGACTAACTGTTTGTGTTGAATGTTCAAAACATGGAAAAGTAGTTTTCATGAAGAACCCGCCTGCTCCAAGACAAGCTATGATCTGCAGCTAAGAAACCTCAGGCATCCAATTTCTATGGTTCAAAGAAAACCAACCAGTTGCTCAAGTACAAATTACTCAAGAACTCACCGAAGACTACGCAAACAAAATAAGAGCAGCAAGAGAAAAACTCGGGCTTACCCATGAAGATCTGGGCAAAAAAATAAATGAAAAAGCCTCAGTTTTGAGAAATCTTGAAACTGGTAAAATGGCACCAAATAATCAGCTTGCTTCAAAGCTTGAGCACATGCTAAAAATCAAGTTGCTTGTTCCGATATCTGAAGAAAAAGGGAATCCACTTCCTCGTTTAGCTAGCAAAGAAATGACTTTGGGCGATCTCATCGAAATTGACAAAGGCGAGGAGGCGGCTCACAAAACGAAAGCCATCATAGTTCAGCGTCGGTTGAACCGTGAAGAATCAACTTTAGATGAGCTTAAAGCGATTAGCCGAAGCTGCAGGATACACTGTTGTTGGCACAATGGAACAGACCCGTCCGCCTGATGCACGCTACCAAATAGGCGCGGGAAAAGTAGAGGAACTCGCTCGAATGGTTGAGGAAACAGGCGCCGGAAAAGTAATTTTTGACAATCAACCTAAAAACACGCCAAACATACAATCTTAGCAAAAGCAACGCATGTAGAAGTTATTGATCGTTTCCAACTTATACTTGAAATCTTCACCAAACAGAGCCACAACAACTGAAGCCCAACTGCAAATTCAATTGGCAACCGTGCGAAATGAACTTAAACATGCTAAAGAAAAAGTTAAACTTGGCCAAAGGTAGTGAGCAACCTGGTTTTATGGGTCTTGGCGCCTATGAAGCAGACGTTTACCGAGACGCCATAAAACGGCAGGTTCAAACAATCCTCAAAAAACTCGCAAAAATCCGGGAAAAAAGGGTTCTTCACCGAGAAAGACGAACGGAACTGGGTTTTTTAACTATTTCACTTGCTGGATATACCAAGTCTGGAAAAAGCTCGCTT
Source organism: Candidatus Bathyarchaeota archaeon (assembly GCA_963798135.1). GTDB lineage: Archaea > Thermoproteota > Bathyarchaeia > Bathyarchaeales > Bathycorpusculaceae > Bathycorpusculum. The sequence goes on from CAWCSI010000002.1 coordinate 881,678, forward strand.
ATTTAACGCGTTAACTGAAGACACCGTTGAAGTTGACAAAGCATTATTCACTACGCTTTCAACTACGACTCGTATGGTGGAGTTTTCAAACCGCAAGATTCCTTTTAACTGACACTGTCGGCTTTATTGATCGCTTACCATTAGCTCTGATTGAAGCGTTCCATTCGACCCTTGAAGAAACCATCTTTTCGGACCTGATAATACTCGTACTAGATTTAAGCGAACCTATGGAAACAATCGAGAAGAAAAACAACGTTTGCTTGGAAACAATCGACCGCTTAGGCGCATTCAGGCATACCAACCATAACCGCTCTAAACAAAATTGACTTGATAACTGACGAAGAACGAGAACAGAAACTCGAAGTCCTTAAAGAAAAAGTCAAAAATCCAATTCTCATATCAGCAAAATGCCAAACAAACCTTGATTTACTGAGAAAAGAAATCCTGAAAATTCTCGAGAATTACATTGAAGCGCAGTTTTCCGTTCCTTTAACAGGCAAGAGCATGCCTTTTATCTCGTGGGTTCACGGAAAAACTGATATCTTGAAAGAAAACTTACACCAATGAAGCTATTGAAGTCGTTTTTGGAGCACCATCAGACTTAAGTGAGCAAGTAAGAAGAAAAGTGGAAGACTTAAATGGAAAATTCCAAACTCGAATCCAAAGCTAAGTGACTTGCCCAAAGTTGTTGTGCTAAGGTGGGGACATAGACCACAGCGAGACGTACGGTTAACTACCCATGTTGCTTTAACTGCACGAGCTCTTTGCGCTTCAGGCTTTATACTCTCAGATGTAGAAGACTCCAGCATTGAAGAAACTGTGAACGAAAATAACTGAAGCGTTGGGGCGGAAACTTTCAATTTGAAATGGGAACTTCATGGAAAAGAGCTGTTCGCGACTGGAAAGCCAATGGCGGAATCATTGTTCATTTAACTGCTTATGGCGAAAATATCCAAACAAGCGATGTTTTGAACTCGAATTAAAAGCATTAAAAAAGAATGTTTTGCTTGTTGTTGGAAGCCAAAAGGTTCCAGGCGAATTCTACTCAAGCGAAGTATCTGATTTTAACGTGTCCGTTGGAAATCAACCTCATTCAGAATGTTCTGCGCTTGCAATTTTTTTAGACAGATTATTTTGAAGGTAAAGAGTTAGCCGTAGACTTTTGAAAAAGCCAAAATCTGAAATTGTTCCCAAAGAGCGAGGCAAAGAAATCAAAAGTACGATGACGTGAATTTTGCTTAATTTTTGAAGAAGAGTTTTATTACACCAAGTTCCAATAATTAGGGTATTATTAAAAGGGAATATTAGATTATGTTATCGACTATTGATGATTCAACCTTAACGAAAGTTGCTTTGGCATTAGGCGGACGAAGAAGCTGTACATACTTATTGCTCATCTTAAAGGCGTGGATGAAATAACTGATGATGAAATCGCCAATAAAACAGGCATTCGCCTCAATACAGTCCGCAAAATCCTCTACAAACTCTACGATCACTCACTTGTAAGCCTTAGAAGAACACGCGACCCAAAAACAGGATGGTTTATTTTTCACTGGAAACTTCAACCCGACCAGCTCGAAGGCTTTATTTTAAGTCAAAAACGACGTGTTCTCGAAAAACTCAATGTCAGGTTAGAATACGAAAAAAACCATGACTTCTACTACTGCGACAGCCAAGAATGCAAACGGGTACCCTTCGAAGAAGCAGTTGAACTAGTTTTTCACTGTTCCAGCTGCGGCAAACCTCTTGTGCATTTTGAAAACGAAAAAATGATAAGCAAACTATCGGAAAAAGTTGATATGTTAAGGAAGGAACTCGGTGAATAGATAAGCTTCCTTCAAGGGAGCAAGCAATCAGAACTCCTCCACGAAAACAATTGTTCACCCGAAGTTATTGGTCACTGCTGAAGCAGTTGCCGAACTTGCCTTAGAAATTGCAGACAAACTTGAGCGGAAAGGCTTAAGAATAAACCGTGAGCTTGTTGAGGCAGGTGCACTTTTGCATGATCTTGGCCGCTCAAAAACCCATAGGGTTGACCACGGAATTGTCGGCGCTCAAATTGCAGAATCATTGGATTTGCCTGAACCTATTATTAGAATAATTAAGCGGCATGTAGGCGGCGGAATCACTGCTGATGAAGCGAAAACGTTTGGTTGGCCAAAAGACGTTTACGTGCCTCAAACATTGGAGGAAAAAATTGTTTCTTACGCTGACAAACTGATTGATCACGTCAAGACGCGTTCCAATTGACGTAGAGATTGAGAGGCTTTAAATGGAACATAAGGTTGAAGCTGCAGAAAGAGTTAGAAAGCTTCATGAAGAAATAACCAATTTGTTAGGGAATTAACCATGACAGATTTAACGTTGCTAATTAAAACTTCCAATTCTCGTCATGCAACAGATGATAGATGATTTGTTAAAATCTGAGTTTGAAAATTTAGATGTAGACGTAAAAGTTTTAGGAAATTCCGCCGGTAAATGGGTAAAAGTTTCTCTTTCAGGTGAAGACGAAGTTATTGCTACAAGTTATATCAATAAGAAAATAGGCACCTGCCCCATAAGCATAAAAAAAGTAAGCCAATTTTCAATTTTAAAAGGGTACATATCCAAAATCGATACTGTAAAACAGGAAATAGTAGTTGACGTGGGAGTTTTTGAGCCAAAAATAATTCAAGCAACTATATCTGTAACTAATTTACAGGCTCAACTTGCTGACGGCAAAAAAATTGATTTGCAAAAAATTTCGGAAATCTATGGTTTCAAAGAAAATTTACCCTTAACGATTAAAGTTGTTAGTTTAAATGATGGGCAAAACGATATGATGCAAGCGGAATTATCTACGGAGCAAATTGAAAAAATTCAGTTGTGGCAGCAATCTTTTTTGGACAGATTAATTATTTTAGGGGCATCGCAAGGTGAGATAGAAACTGTCCTTGAACGTACAAGATTAACTAGGGACATCATAAACATTGAAGAATTAGGTATTTTTGAGCATGCTTTAACATGTAAACTTGGAACTGATGCTGCAGGATTGGTTTCTAAAGTGGGAAGGTACATGCGAAATTCCAGATTTATCGTTTTTAACCCCAAAAAGCTGGTAGAATTCATCGGTGAATCGGCATTAACCTTATAAATTGTTACATCATTAGTTATAACAAACTATTATCTTAATCATAAGATAATGGGAGAGAGGGGGAGAAGATTTACGGAACCACAGATTGAAGATAGAAAAGATAGAAAATATAGAATTGACATCGGCGCTTATGGCAGTATAGGTATTGAAGCGCCAACTAAAGAAGAGTGTTTGGAACTTTTCAAAGAAGTCACTAGAACAAAACGTGACCAAAAAATAGATGAAGCCATAAGATAAATTAAGGCTCCAAATTAGTCTTTTTTATCGGTAACTTCTATTCAAAGAAAAATTATAGTTATTTTTTTGTTTCTCAAAGTACATCGTGTTCTTCTTTGCAATGCATTTCATAGTCCTCTTTGTTATCGTACACTTCTTGATCTAGAGGGCATTTGTATTTTTTATCTTTAGTCATTTCAGGTTCAGGTATAGTAACCCGGGGTGCTGTACTTTTGCATTCACTATCTTTTTCACAACCACATTCATCTTCAGACAATCAGTTTCACCTCCAACATAAAATCGACCCAATAATAATTCAGCCGTCAGAATAGTTATTAAAAATATGTGACTGCAGGCACCCAACAACCAACCGTTAAAAACCAACAAAGACAATTAAAAAAGTTTGACCATCACGCTAAGAGCTAATTCTTTTGAGTCCACTCTCAAGTTCGCTAAAACTTTTTAAAACCATGTCTGAATGGGCAATAATCCATGGACTCAAACATTCTATCTCCGATACTACAATGACCTTCTTTCCTCCACGTTTGGCATAGAAAAGCTCCATGCAAGCTCCGGCGGACAGTATTGGCAAATAAACAACCATAATATCACATCTGTCAGCATCATCTAAATCCCTCTGAACAAAATCAAACGTAGGCACTTTATCCCACCAACATCTTTCATCTCCTTTATAGAGAACTTTCTCTCGATTCCATGGATCAATCACTTCAAAACCCAATCGGAGCAGAATGTCGGTGACTGTTTTTCTATAATCTTGATTTGATTCCATGCCCAGAATAGGCCCTGAAATAAACACTTTCTTACTCATCTCAAACTCAAGGAAATAGACAACCTGGGTTTTTCATAAAGCTTCTGTCCAGTAATTTTTATTTTTGAATTTTGCCAGTAAACAATGTGTAAGGTAAGGCAGCTGTTTCTTTTGAAGCTTGAATGATAAAATTGGCGACAAACTTTTGGGTACGATATAATGAGTGGTGGGCCGAGCCGGAGTTGAACCGGCGACCTTTGGCGTGTAAAGCCAACGTCCTAACCAGGCTAGACGATCGGCCCGCACAGTTTGCTATTCCCAAGCATGATTTAAGCTATTTGGATTTATGAATTGCAGTCGGTTAATATTAGAATTTTGTTCCTTAAGTTTTGTGCGAAATCTGGAACCTGATGAACTTTGGCTTTTATATGATTAGGGTCGTTTAAATACTAAGTTAACGTAATTTTTTGTAGTGATAATTTTGTCTTCTCAAAAGCTTTTAGAATTCTTAAACAAAGCTATAGCCCGTGAACTCCAAGTAAGCATTCAATACATGTGGCAACATGTCCAAGTTACAGGCATGGACGGCGCTGTTGTGAAGGATATTTTTCGCAAAACCGCCATCACCGAAATGAAGCATGCCGAACAGCTTGCAGAACGCCTAGACTACCTTGACAGTGTACCTACAACCAAACCTGACCCCATTTTCGTCGGAGGTAGCCTCATTGAAATGCTCAAGCAAGATCAGCAGGATGAAGAAGACGCCATAACTCTCTACAAACAAGCAATTCAAGCGGCCGCACATGAAGGCGATTATACGACACGTCGTTTGCTTGAAGAAATTCTTGCAGAAGAGGAAAATCACATCAACACTTTTGGCAAACTCCTAGTCGGCATGACGGAGCCCTTCACTCAACCAGAAATATCAAAAATAGAATAGCAGAAAAAGCGTTAACCCGTTAGCAATACACATATATCAATGCGGAACGAATGGGTTTCCTTCGAAGGTGCCAAGTTTGGATAATCCTGTATCTTCAAGATGCCCCGTTTGTGGAATTCAAATAGACAAAGAGAGTCTTACTTCCCGTATCGAAATAGCATGTGACACCTTCGGGGGCAAAAAATACTGTTTCTGCAGCGAAAACTGTCGACGCCACTTTTTCGAAGATCCACGAATTGCCTATTTCTCAATGGAAATAGGCGTATCTCCTAACATGCCAACTTACAGCGGCGGCTTAGGCGTCTTAGCAGGAGACATAGTAAAATCCAGTGCTGACCTGCGACTTCAAATGGTTGCCATTACTCTTGTTAGCAGGAAAGGATACTTTAGGCAAAAACTAACCGCGGAAGGGGAGCAACTTGAATTGCCTGATGAATGGGATCCTGCAAAAACGCTCACGCGCATGCCTAACATGGTCACTGTAAGCATCGAAGGTCGTCCAGTTAAAGTTCAGGCTTGGCTCTATGAGCACCAAAGTATAACAGGCGGCATGGTGCCGATTCTTTTTCTGGACACGGACATGGAGGAAAATGCTCCTCAAGATAGAAGAATCACCGATTCACTCTATGGTGGCGATAAAAGTTACCGACTAAGACAAGAGATTGTCTTAGGCATTGGCGGCACTAAACTCCTCAAAACTCTGCCTTTCAAAATCAGAAAGTATCATATGAATGAGGGTCACTCTAGTCTTCTAACTCTTGAACTACTCAAAGAGAACGGGATGGATGCAGAAAAAGTTCGAAACCTCTGCGTTTTCACAACACATAGCCCCGTCGAAGCTGCTTTTGACCAATTCTCATATGATCTTGTTCGGCATGTTTTAGGCAACGAATATTCGAGGTCGGATATAGAATTATATGCAGGAACAGACAATCTAAACATGGCTTATCTGGCGTTAAACTTAAGTAAATATATCAACGGTGTTTCTTTAGCGCATGTGGATTTTTCCAGAAGACTTTTTCCAGGTCGTTATATCCGCGCAGTTACTAATGGAGTTCACTCATTCACATGGACGAACCTGTATTTCAGACAGCTTTTTGATAAGTACATTCAAGGCTGGACTAATGAACCTATTCTGCTGGCAAAAGCAAGTGAAATTCCCAACCGAGAAATTTGGGATGCACATATTAAAGCAAAAGCAAATCTCTTAACTTTCGTTGAAAAAACAAACGGGGTAACATTGGATCCGCAAGCTTTGACCATAGGTTTTGCCCGAAGAGCTACAGGCTACAAACGTTCAACTCTTATTTTTTCGGATTTGCATAGGTTAATCGATATCAATCGGAAAGAAAAAATCCAGATGATATTTGGTGGAAAAGCGCACCCAAATGACACTGACGGCAAGAAACTCATTAGGCAAATTCATGATTACGCAAATAAACTGAAAGATCAAATAAACATTGTTTACTTAGAAAATTATAACATGGATGTTGCAGCTAAACTAACTTCGGGCGTTGATGTCTGGCTTAACACTCCTTTGCCGCCTATGGAAGCGTCTGGAACCAGCGGTATGAAAGCGGCCCACAATGGTGTCATCAACTTCAGTGTTTTGGACGGTTGGTGGATGGAAGGTTGGATCGAAGGCGTAACTGGCTGGGCAATCGGTCCTCATCCTACAGAACTACTGACTGAAAATGAAAGAAGAGAATTTGAACTCCAAGACCTCTACAGCAAACTTGAATACTTAATCATTCCAACATTTTACAATCAAAAAGATGCTTGGATAACTCTTATGAAAAACTCGATTGCAAAAATAGCATACTATTTCCAAACGCAGTGGGTTGTGCGCAGATACATAACAGAAGCTTATCTAATTTGAGAAAAGAATTATGTCTACTGCTTCGCTTTAACGGCGAGTTCTTTGGCCCATCCACGGATTTCTTCCCAATCACGCAAATCATACACCCCAGAAGGCGACTCTTTGAAACCATCTTTTTCCAATTGAGGTCTAATAAAACCAAAGGTTCTCCGTGTAATAATGTTCATTTTATTGAAATCCAAGATGCCGCCAAAAAAGCCAACGGCGACAGGGTGCAAACAGTACTTTGTTATTTTATCGTCCAAAGCCATCTTGCGGGTCTTCGCAACATCTTCAGATTTCCCTTCCCGTTCGGATACTGTCTTCATTGACGAAACAAAAATCGCAACCTTCTTCTGACCAAGCTGACTTTGAAACCGTTTCAAAAAATCCTCAGCTTCACCCGTCCACCTGCCCATCTGCATTCCGCTACCAACTATAATAAGGTCATATGGTGAAATGTCTTTGATTTTCTCTTCTTTCGAATTAATCACTTTAACGTTTAAGCCTTCGCCCTGGAGAACCTTCGCAATCTCCTCTGAAGTACTGGCGGTTGCTCCATACCGGGTTCCATAAACGATTAGAGCGTTCATTGTTTCCACTGCTATTTAATCGATGGAATAAATTAATAAAAACTGTGGTAAACATAAAATAGAAAAGAAAGACTGCTTATCGCAGTTTCATTAGAACCATTTCTGCAGCTAAAACCATGGGTTCCCATGTTTCGCAGAGTGGTGGTGCATAAGCGGTGTCGGCTTTGGCTAGTTCTCGTACTGTCATTCCTGTTTGGATTGCGAAGCTGAGGCAGTTTATGCGTTGAGTTACTTCTTCTCCTCCTATGATTTGGCCGCCTATGATGCGTTGAGATTCTTTTTCGACTATAAGTTTGACTTTGATGGGTTTGGCTCCTGGAAAGTAATCTGCCTTGGTCTTGCTAGATATGGCTCCAGTCACTACCTCAATTCGGTTGCGAGCAGCGGCGGTTTCGGTTAGGCCAGTATTTCCTGCTTCAATCTCAAAAAGCATCGTAACTGCGGAAGCTAAAACTCCTGAGAATTGTGAGTAGTCTCCTCCAGCGTTTGCCCCAGCAACCTTACCCTGGCGAACTGCGATGGTGCCAAGTTGAGCGCACATGGGTCGGTGGGTGATGATGTTTGGGGCTTCAGCGCAGTCGCCAACAGCATAAACATCTTTCACGTCGGTTTCCATGCGTCCATTAGTTTTGATTGCCTTTGTTTCACCCAAAGGTATTCCAGCTTCAACAGCAAGTTTTGTGTTTGCTCTTACTCCAAAAGCGCTGATGAAAAGGTCTGCTTCAATGGTTTCGCCGCCTGCTTTGACTGCTGTAACTTTGTCTTCGCCAAGGAATTCTTCAACGCCTTTGCTAGTTAAGGATGTGCATGCCTTTTTGTTCCAAGTGTTCTTGAACCATCTTTGCCATGTCCGCATCAAGCAGTTGAGGCAAAATTTGGGGCAGCATTTCTACTATGGTAACTTTCAAGCCTTTCTCCATCAAACCCACGCCGACTTCCAAACCAATTAAACCTGCTCCCATAATAACCGCAGATCTTGCACCTGCTTTAACCGCAGCATCTATTTTTTCGCCATCTTCAATTCCTCGGAGGCTTAGGATTCCCTGTTTTTCTTTGCCTTTAATCGGCGGCATAAACGAGTCAGCGCCCGTTGCAATTACCAAGGCGTCGTATGGCAGAATTTCGGTCGTTCCATCTTTGGTGGCGATGCTTACGGTTTTTTCTTTAGTGTTAATTGTCGTGGCTTTTGTTTCGCAGCGTAGGTTGAGTTTTAGCATTTGAAAATATGCTGGTGGATAAACAATTAAATCGGTAAACTTCGCAATTTGTCCGCCAATCACAAAAGGCAAGCCACACCGTGAGTAACCTGCGTTTTTCTCTTGAGTGATAAGTGTGATTTCAGCGGTTCGGTCTTTTTTGCGCGCGGCTGAAGCAGCTTCAACGCCTGCCGCGTTAGCGCCAATAATTATGATGCGTCTAGCCATCCAACTTTGCCTTCTAATTTATTTGGATTGGGCTTGAGCTTTATGCCACTCAACCGCAGCGTTGAAATCCATCAGGTTGGCTAGTTCAGCCTGCAAATTTTCAGGTTTAATAACAATCAACCAGCCCTTCTCATATGGATCTTCGTTAAGAGTTTCGGGTTTTGATTGGACTTCTTCGTTAACTTCTTGGATTGTTCCGCTTACGGCTGCAACAAGGTCTGAAACGGCTTTAACAGATTCTAATGTTCCATAAGGCTCACCCTGCTTTACTTCCGTTCCAACGCTTGGCAATTCAGCGTAAACAATTTCTCTAAGCGACTTCTGAGCATAGTCGGTGATGCCCATGCGAATTTTGTCGCCTTCGATTTTTATCCATTCAAAATCTTTAGAATAATAAAGGCCTTCCGGCACTTCGTATGCTTCAACTTTTACCATGCATTTGAACCTTCTAAATATTGATGATTAAGCAGTTCGGATTCAAACATTAAAAGGTTTTTTTATTGAGAAAAGTTAATACGTAACATTTTGATTACATGTAATAAAAATAATACAGAGGTAGTGGTGTGTCAGAAATCAACGAACTCGCCAAAAAACTCGATGCTCTAGGACACCCCCTACGCCTTAAAATCATCGCAACACTCACAAACGGCGAAATGTACCTAAACGAAATAGCTAACCACAACGGAGTCAGCAGAGCCTTAGCAAAAATACACCTAATAAAACTCGAAAAAGCCGGTATCGTAGCAAGCCGAATTGTAACCGCTCCAGACGAAGCAAAAGCCCTCCGCTATTATGAACTAAAGAACTTTGACATACGCGTATCCCCACAAACTCTAAAACAGGAGGTGGAAAAGCATGGACAGTAGAGCAGGAATAGTAGCTAGCACCTGGATAGCAGTAGCTATAATCTCTTCAATGTACATCTACATTGGACGAATCACAATAGAGACAGACATAATCGTTGCATTACTAGTTGCTGTCGCTTTTATGATAACATTTGCAATAGGGTTTGGAATAGAAGCAATGAGACACAAATTGGAAGACGAAAGCCCAACAACAAAAGTAAAAATCCAAATGGCAAACGAAATGTCAGAATTAAAAACAGCCGTCAACGAGCTATCAAAAAAAGTAGACGCTATACAAAAAGAATTAGAAGCGTAAAGCAATGCTTTTTTTATGCTTTATTTTTTGCCTTAACGTTCTCTTTTGCCCGCTATCCAATCCTCAGTCCACTGGAGAGCTTGGGAATCGGGCACTTGAACTGGTGGATGTTTGAAAGCGTACGATGGCATGCTAATAAGCGTGCCTGCGATTTTGCGGTCAAGGGCAATTTTTGCTGCTCGGATGAGGTCTATGACTACGCCTGCACTGTTAGGTGAATCTTCAACTTCAAGTTTTACGCTCATGTTGATGGGGCGGTCGCCGAAAGCGCGAGTTTTAAGTGAGATGTAGCAGATTTTCTTGTTTTTCAGGAAAGGCACATAATCTGAGGGGCCAATGCGTGTGGGTAAGGCGTAGGGGACAAGGCTGGTAACGGCTTCGGTTTTGCTGATTCGTTTTGAAGTGAGTCGGTTTTCAACGGTCATGTTTTGAAAATCTGTGTCTCCGCCAAGGTTTAGCTGATAAGTCTCATCAACAATCGTACCTCTATCTAAACACAACCGTACAAGAGTTCGATGCAAGATTGTAGCACCCACTTGGCTTTTAATGTCGTCACCCAAAACTGGCAAACCTGCTGTCTCAAATTTCTTTGGCCACTCCCCTGATTTGTCTGAGCCGATGAATTCGGGCATGCAATTTACAAATGCACATCCTGCATCAATGGCACATTGAGCGTAAAATCGGACTGCGTCGTGGCTCCCTACTGGAAGATAATTAACAAGAACTTGAGTTTTGGTTTCTTTGAGGATTTTAATGATACTTTCCTTAGTGGTTTTACTGTCGTCATAAACGCTGAAAGTTTCACGCATGTGTGGTGCGGCGCCGTCAAGAATTATTCCTGGAGAAACTTTGACATCGAGGTTTGGGACGTCGGAGAATTTTTCGCAGCAATTTGGTTTGATCCATATAGCTTCTGAGAGGTCTTTGCCAATCTTGTTTTTGTTAACTTCAAAAGCGGCGACAAAATGTATGTCTCGTATGTGGTATCCACCGTAGTTTACATGCATTAATCCGGGAACGGTGGTGTTTTCTTTTGCGTCTTTGTAATACTGGGTTCCCTGAATTAGGGCTGATGCGCTGTTGCCAACGCCGACAAGTGCTACGCGAATTTCAGGCATGAAACAATTACCATCCACTGCATTGATTTAGTTAGGCTTAATGTATGTCTGCTGTATAACTTTTTCTAAATTATGGCAAAATTAAAAGGGAGCCGCTGACACATTAGCTTATTAACTGGTGTAATTTGATGAGTAAACCTGAAGTCTCTATTACTTATGAGCCTTTTAAGAAAATTGTTATCATGGAAAAAACCTTTTTTAAATCGCCTGAAGATATCGCACGGTTCACATCGGTTATTGCAGGCGGCAAACTGGCTGGGTTATACTGGGTTGAAGGTGTAGTCTTTCTGTATTTTCCATTACCCGCATCAACCGCTGTGGTGGCTAAAGAGCTCTTAGAAAATGGCAAGGTTTACTGGACTTTTGTGGGTTACTCGCTTATGCCAAAGTATGCACAGACAATTGAAACTAAAGAGAAAATGATTGTGCCCGTTGTTGATATATCAACTGATCCTGTTCTTAGCAAAGTTGCTGAGTGGCTAAAAGAACAAAAAACATAAGCCTCTTGAAGGCAATCTTTTTGCCCAAAATATTGTTTAAAGGCAACGTTTTTTCAGGGAAGGGCGAAGGACGCAAATTTATTGATTTACCCTGGGTTAAGGCTCAGATAAAAGAAAAACTTGGCTTTACTCCATTTAGTGGAACATTAAATATCCACCTTACAAAAGAAACTGTTGGAAACAAAAAGTTACTCAAAAACACGACGCATTTTGAGATTTGCCCAGAAAGAGGGTATTGTACTGGTGAATTATTCAAAGCAAATATGGGAATTTTGGAGTGCTCGGTTATTATTCCCGAAATGCCCAGTTATCCCATAAATGTTTTAGAGGTTATTTCTCCATTTTGTTTGCGGGAACGCCTGAAATTAGTTGATGGCGACGCGGTGACGGTTACTGTGGACGTCTAGTGGCTTTTTTGTGTGAAGTGATATATTCATCTAAGCAATCGTTTCTTTTCAGGTACGCACCATAAGTTGCAAGCGCTTTCATGGCTCTGGCTGCGTTTTCAGGAGATGGGTATGCAGGAACGCCAAGCCTGTCAAATCTTGAGCGGGTATAGAGCGCCATTTCTGTTTCTCCAATATCGCACATGACAATTGGCTTGTTGTAGTTTTCAGCGATTTTCACGATGCCATCTATGTATACTTCCCGGAGCCCTGGCATGTGATGAAGGCCTAGAAGGATTATGCCACAAACCTGGGGATCTTGGAACATTAGGTCAGCAGACATAACAAACATGTCATCAATCACTGAACCAGTGAGATCAACGGGGTTTGAGGTAGCCGCAATCTTTAGGATTATATTTTGGTCTTTTAGTTCTTGGAATTTCTTCTGAGTTTCTTCGGAAAAGCGGTCCACTGTTAATCCTAAGGCTTCGCATTCGTCTACTGTCATTACGCCAGGTCCGCCTGCGTCTGTGAGTATGCCGATGTTTTTGCCCATGGTTGGGGGTTGCATAGCTAAGGCTTTTCCCATGTCAAAAAATTCTTCCATGTCTTTGGCTCTTATTACTCCGCTTTGCTGGAATGCGGCATCATAAATTTTGTCTGAACCTGCTATAGCGCCTGTGTGGGAGGCGGCAGCTCTTGCGCCAGCAGCGCTCTTACCTGATTTTATGACAACTATGGGTTTTTTGACGGTTACTTTTTTAGCGATCTTTATGAATTCTCTTCCGTCCGATATGTCTTCTAGGTAGACAAGGGTGACTTTGGTCTCTTTGTCGTAAAGTAGGTAGTGGAGTATGTCTGATTCGTTTACGTCGCATTTGTTTCCAAAACTGACGAATTTGCTAACGCCCATTTGGCGCCCGGTTAAGTAGTCTAGGGCTGCAACTCCGAATGCTCCGCTTTGGGTAACCATGGCTATGTTGCCAGGCATTGGCCTTGGCGTGGCAACGACGTCTTCTCCGGTTGTGAGAACTTTTGTTTCGGGAAGAAATAGGGTGTCAATGCCCGTCTTTGAATAGTAAACTCCAAGACAGTTCGGGCCTAAAACGCGTATTCCGCCTTTCTTTGCCGTAGCCACAACTTGGTCTTCAAGTTCCTTATTGCCGACTTCTTTGAAGCCTGAGCTGATTATGATGGCGGCTTTGACTTTTTTAGCCACGGCTTCTTCCATAACGGCGGGCACAAATTTTGCGGGTATAATAACAACGATTAATTCCACTTCATTTGGAACTTTACTTAGTGAGCTGTAACATTTGTGACCTAAAATTGAGTCTTCGCCTGGATTTACAGGGTAAAGCTCTCCCTTGAAAACTCCGTGATCTTTGTTAGTTGCAAAATTTTTGAAAATGACGTGACCTGCCTTATCAACTTTTTTTGTCGCGCCGATAACCGCCACTGACTGGGGGTTGAAGAAAGCGCCAAGTTTCTGCAATGTTTCTTCCATAAGTATATTCCACCGTTTCGCTAAAAGCGTTCAAGCCAAGTTTTTATGTGTTACTATACAAAAAGTTCTTTCCAATTAAATTATTATTTGTTTCTTTTTGTGTTAACTGGATCTGTTTTTTCTTATGATAACTATGGGTTTGTGTTTGATTTTGTTTAGCATTTCCCATGTGACACCGTTAATATCAACTTTAAATCGTGCCGCCATATCCCAAACGGTTGCGCCTGAACCTGGACCTCTGGCTTTGTCAGCTATGTTAGTGATGGTTAAGGCTTCGCTTGCTTGGAGTTTGCAGCCTGCAACGGCAAGGGGAGTTGAGCTTTTTTTTAGGTTAAGGATGCGTCCGATAATGTATGTGGCTACTCCGCCAAACGAATGTATGCCGCTGAGGGGTTTTGGTCTTGGAGTAAAGAAGAAATTCCTAAACCTATATGTTTTGTCTGTGTCCGCAATGATTACGCAAACATTTTTTTGCAGTTTAAGTTGAATTTGATTTTGAATTTGCTGTGCTCTTTCTTTTGAATTTTCCAGCGGCAAACTCACGTAAGAGTAAGGTAGGTTGGAGCCGTCGATTCCGCCTTCTGAGCCAAACATGAGCGCTTGCAAAAAACCTGCATACATAAGAGCTACTTGCTTGTGTCGGCTGCCCGAATCAAGTGGGTACTGCCTTAATCTATGCAGCAATCGTTGGCCAAAGTGGCTCAGGATCCCCAAAGGGTACCCCCAGGCAAGTCGCATCCAAAAACGGGCAATCAATTCTGCACCAAAATGTGGCTGAACTGTGCTTTCATCAACCATGCAGCCAAGAGCTGTTGAAATTGCCTTCTCCGATACAACGACAAAGTCGCCGCTTTCAATTTTGCCTTCTAGAGCCCTGATTATTTGGTCGAGGTAGTTCTCTTTTGGTTTCCAGTAACTGGTGGTTACAGCTAAGGCAATGTATTTAGTCAACACTGGCACTTTCATAAATGCAGTTCTGTTCAGCCTTAATAAGACTAATTTTTAACTCAGAGATGAATTGGCAAACCAACGGCTATTTGAATTAGTGGTGTTTTGATCTGCCGGATTTTATGCGATTTTTTTAATCTAACTGGAATCTTGATCGATCAGTTTAGACTTTTTCGTACGTTCTAAACCTTTTCTATCCTTTTTTATACTTTTCTATACTTTTCTGTACGTTTTAATACTTTTATGTACGCAGCCTGCAAATGAATCAAAGCCCAAATCAAAAAAGCAACTCAAAACACAAAGAAAAAAAATAGCGACTAAAGTACTGAATATGGAAACCGCAGGTTTGATTGCCATAGTTTGCCTTTTATTGGGATTTGGTTTCCGCATACCGGGCATCGCATGTTATTTGTTAGCTTCCATTCTGTTATGTCAAAGCTATCCCTTTTAATGACGGCTGAGTCGCAGTTGGGGCAGTAAGTGTTCTCTGCTGGGTGCCCAGGAACGTTGCCCATGTAAACGTAGTTTAAGCCTTGATTTTTAGCCGTTAAAAGCGCTTGCTCCATCTCCTGCACTGTCGTAGCTGGTATGGTTGTCATTTTATATTCAGGATGAAAACGCAGCAAATGAAACGGCGTGTCTTTTCCAAGATGAATCTTTATCCATTTTGCCATCTCACGTATTCTATCCAAAGAGTCGCCCACTTTAGGAACCACCAAGTTGGTGATCTCGATGTGAACACCGCTTAGCCTGAGTTCTTTTAGAGTTTCATAAATTGGCTCGACGCTGGGAACTGCCATGACAGATTTGTAGAAGTCAGGGTCGCCGCCGCCTTTAAAATCTACAGTGACAGCATCCAAATATGGCGAAATAGTTTTCACTGCTTCAGGAGTCATGTATCCATTCGTGACAAAAGTGTTAAACAAACCCTCTTCATGAGCAATCTTCGCTGTGTCATAAGCGTACTCCATGAAAATGGTGGGTTCGGTGTAGGTGTAGCTTATTCCTTGGCAATTGTTTTCTTTTGCTGACTTAACTACATCTTCGGGCGGAAAGAGGGTGCCGGCGATTTCTTTGTCTTGGCTTATCATCCAGTTGTCGCAGAATTGGCATCGAAAATTGCAGCCAGCCGCAGCAACCGACATGACCAAAGCGCCTGGGTTGAAATGTGAAAGCGGTTTTTTGCCAATAGGGTCAACACCAGCCGAAACGGCCTTAGCATAATTTAGACTGTATAGTGTGCCACCCTGATTTTTTCTCACTAAACAAAATCCCTGGCCTTCATCGCTTATGAGGCAACGACGGGCACAGAGGCAGCATTTTACTTTGTTTTCGGTTTGCTTTTCATAAAGCATGGCTTCATGAAGTGACATAATTTCTTTCTCCAAAAGAATAGAGTGGTTTTTTGGTTTAAAAGCATTAACTACAAGAGCTCGCTGAAAGCAAGCTTGGAAAAAAACTGGTTTACAAAGAAGCCCTGAACATCTGGTTCCAGTCAAGCAAGGAATTTAGGGAAACATTTTGCATTGTTATATCTTGCTTAGAGCATTTTGTTATAGAAGCAGCTGTATTCTCCTGTGTGGCATGCTGGTCCTGTCTGCTCAACCACATAAAGTAGTGAGTCATAGTCGCAGTCTGTTGAAACGGAGATGATTTTTTGAGTGTGTCCTGAGGTTTCGCCTTTGACCCAGAGTTCGTTTCTGCTGCGGCTCCAATATGTTGCTTTGCAGGTTTTGAGTGTGTTCTCGACGGCTTCACGGTTCGCGTATGCTTGCATGATTACTGCTTTGGTTTTATTGTCTTGAACAACTACTGGGATGAGTCCGTTGCCTTTTTTGAAATCAAGTTTCTCAAGTAAATCTGTTGTCATTGTCTAATTGTCACCCCCGCCTTACGCAGGTAATCTTTTACAACTTGGATAGGGTACTGGTTGTAGTGGAAAATTGACGCTGCCAACGCTGCATCTGCCTTGCCTTCAGTGAGTACATCAAGGAGGTGCTTGGGTACGCCAGCGCCGCCGCTTGCGATGATTGGAACGTTAACGCGCTCTGAAATTGCACGGGTTAACTCAATATCATAACCATCTTTTGTGCCATCCTTATCCATTGACGTAACAAGGAACTCTCCTGCTCCAAGCTTCTCCGCCTCCTTCGCCCATACTAAAGCGTCGATTCCCGTGGGTTTTCTGCCCCCGTAAGTAACTACCTCAAACCACAATTTGCCTTCATCCGTGTCAATCATGATTTTGCCCTCGCTGGCTTTACGGTTTCTTTTGGCATCAATGGCGGTTACAACACATTGCCTTCCGAAAACATCTGCTAATTCAGTAATAAGCTTAGGGTTTTCTACAGCTGCTGTATTAACGGACACTTTGTCTGCGCCGCTGCATAAAACCAGCCTTGCGTCTGCCACGTTTCTGATTCCGCCGCCTACTGTGAATGGGATGCTGATTGCTTTCGCTACTCCCTCGACAACTCCTCGCAGGATGTCTCTTTTCTCTGAAGACGCGGTTATGTCAAGAAAAACCAACTCATCAGCGCCTTCATCTGAGTATTGTTTAGCCATTTCCACTGGGTCGCCTGCCTGTTTTGGATTGAGAAAGTTTATGCATTTCACTACTTTTCCATGGTCAACATCGAGGCATGGCACAATACGTTTTGCTAAAGGCATCTTTTAGACTCCTATTTTCTGTAATGCTTCCCTTAACGTGAATCTTTCCTCATAAAGGGCTTTCCCGATAACTGCACCCTCTACCCCAACTTCGTTAAGCGCTACCAAATCTCCTATGCTACCGATTCCTCCTGCCGCAATGATTTTGGCGTTTGGATACATAGCAGCTGCGCTTAATGTTTGTAGGTCGGGACCGCTTAGCATGCCATCTTGGGCTATAGAAGTTATTAGAAAGTGGCGAACGCCAAGTTGAGTGTATTTTTCAATTGCATCATCCACATTCATGGCGGTCGCGGTTTTCCATCCCTCAACCATAATTTGCCCATCCTTGTTATCAAGAGCAACAATTACTGAATCTGACCCAAATTTTCTTTGAATTTTGACAATGGCCGAGGGATCACTGAAGGCTAAGGCTCCTAGGATCACTTGGGTTATTCCAGTTTGGAAAAGTTTTTCTGCCGTTTCATAATTGCGAATTCCACCGCCGACTTGAATTGGGAGCGCTATGTTTTTTGCAATCTCAGCGATAACCGAGTGATTATTGCCCAACACAAAAGCAGCATCCAAATCGATTATGTGCAATTTTCCCGCGCCCTCATTTCGCCACCGCTCCGCAGCTTCTAGTGGAGTTCCAAACTTTTTCTCATAAATTTTTGCTGTTTTAGGGTCGCCTTTGGTTAAACGGACGATTTTGCCATTCATTAAATCAATAGCTGGAATCAACTGCACATAGGTCACCTAACTACTGTTTTGACGAAGTTTTTGAGAATTTTTAAGCCCAGATCGCCTGATTTTTCCGGGTGAAACTGTGTGCCATATACGTTTTTGCTGGCTATTGATGATGTGAATGTTGTGCCATATTCTGTTTTTGTGCAAACAATAGTTTTGTCAACCGGTACGGGATAAAGTGAATGGACGAAGTAAACGTACGAATTCTCGGCTATGTCTTCAAAGAGCTCGTTTGGTTTAACTATGTTTAATGTGTTCCACCCCATATGCGGGACCTTTACAGTGCTTGGCAGGTGAATGTTTTTGCCTTGGAAGAGTGATAAGCCGTTTCCTGATCCTTCTTCACTTGTTTCAAAAAAAAGCTGCAACCCCAAACATATTCCGAGAAGAGGGGTGCCGCCTTGAATTTTGTTAACAAGGGTCTCTTTTACCGTGTCCAGTTTTGATGCTGCTGGAGTGAAAGCTCCGACACCTGGCAAAGCAATCGCATCAGCATCGGCTAGTTCTTTTGCTGAAGTTCCGATTGAAGTTTCTAAGCCCGCTTTTTCCAGTGCTGTTTTTAGACTCAGCAAATTGCCAACGCCATAGTCGAAGATTACTGCTTTTGCCACTCTTAGATGACTCCTTTGGAGCTTGGTATCCCTTTGCGTCTTGGATCTATTGCTACTGCCTGTCTAAGCGATAAGGCGAGGGCTTTGGTGGCGGCTTCTGCTTTGTGGTGGTCGTTGCTGCCGTATTCAACAAATATGTGAACATTTGCCTGCAAAGATGTCGCTAGAGATTCGAAGAAGTGGTTGATGTCTTCTGTTGCCATGTTTTCAACTTTCTTGCCTTTAAGTTTGATGTCAATTTTGAAGTAAGGTCGTTTCACCAGGTCAACTGCTGCAAATGCTAAAGAGCAATCCATGGGTGCGGCGGCATTGCCAAAACGCGTAATGCCTTCCCTTGCGGCTAAAGCTTTGTTCAATGCTTCGCCCAAGCCAATGGCTAAGTCTTCTACCATGTGGTGCACTAAGTCCCCTTTGACTGACGCGTCAATGTCAATTAAGCTGTGAGTGGCAAGAGAAGTGAGCATGTGATCAAGAAAAGGGACACCTGAGTTTACAGTTGCTTTGCCTTCCCCATCCAGATTCACTTTCACTTTAACTTCGGTTTCTTTGGTTTTACGGTAAACTTCTTCGGTTCGCATTTTATTCCTCTTGAATTTGCTTTAATGCTTCAATTAGTTTAGCGTTCATTTCTGGTAAACCCACTGTGACTCGGAAGCAGTTATTGTACTTCAGTATTTTACCCCATTTCTTTACCATAATGCCGCGTTTGAGCAGTTTGTCATTAACTTCATCAGCTGGTTTTTCCGTGTTTATTAACAAGAAATTTGCTTGTGAATCGAACGCTTGCACGCCATCTATTTCGTTGAGTGCCTTTATCAGTTTTCCCCGTTCATTTTTAACTTGTTTAATGGATTCCATCATCAAACCAACATTATCTAGCATCTTAGAACCCATTTTTAACGTGAAAGCGCTGACAGGATAGGGCAACGGAGCTTTTTCTCTCAAAATCTTCGATAACTCAGGATTTGCCACCGCATAGCCAAGCCTCAGAGCAGCTAAACCGAATGCTTTTGAGAACGTCCTGAGAATAATCATGTTTGGAAACTCCGCTATACGTGGTACCAGTGAGTAGTCAGCGAATTCAACGTAGGCTTCATCTAAGATGACTATTCCTGGGAATGCTTTGGCTAAGGTTTCAACATCTTTAACTTTAAATTGCGTCGAAGTGGGATTGTTGGGTGAACAAATGTAAAGTAGCCTGGTTTTATCTGAGAACTTTGATTTCATTCCTTTAACGTCAAGTTGTAAGTTGGTTAGAAGCGGCACTGTGATGTATTCGCCTTCTTGGCGTTTAACGCAGAGCCTTGGAATACTAAATGTTGGTGCAAACGAAATTGCACTTTCGCCTTTTTCCATAAACAGTCTGATGATTCGGTCAATTAATTCATCGCTTGCATTGCCTACCACAATGTTCTCTTTTGGGGTTTCAATGTAGCCTGTAAGCTTTTCGCGTAGTTTGGCCTCTTCATCTTCAGGGTAGAGCCGCAAATCAATCTCGTCGGCCAAATCCTTAACCAGTTTAGCTTGCTTCACTCTTGGCAAAAACAAGTTTTCATTGAAGTTTAGCTTGATTATTTGTTTCGTTTGTATGCCCAATTGCTTTGCCACAGTTTCAGGCGTTGCTCCTGCAGTGTAGCAATCTATTGCTTGAAGCTTCACTAATTTTTCGGTTAACCATTTCTTGTATAATTCACTCATTTTTCAAACCTTGCCTGTATAGCTTTGTAGTGGTTGGGAAGATTTTCAGCCTCCGCCATAACTTTGATGCTGTCTCTTACTCTTTCAAGTCCTGTTCTTGAACTTTCAACTATGCTTACTCGCCGCATAAAATCAAACACGGATAACCCCGAAAATGACTGGGCGAAACCGCCTGTTGGTAACACATGGTTGGTTCCGCTGCCGTAATCGCTCAAGGCAACTGGACTATATGGACCTAACAGTATGAGTCCAGCTGTTAGTTTTTCTGCAATCTCCTGAGGTTTAGCTGTATTGACTTCTAAGTGTTCAGGAGCAAACTGATTAACTAAACCGATAGCCTCTTCCATGTTTTTGCATACTATTATGAAGCCATATTTAGAAAGTGCTTCACAGATTTTTTCGCTCCTTTCTGCTGAATCCGCCACTTTTGCGATATACCCTTGAACTTGCCGTGCAACTTTTTCAGAAGTTGTAATTAGTCCAGCAACGCTGTCTCCTCCATGCTCAGCCTGCGAAACCATATCAAACGCAATAAACCGTGCATCAGCCGACTCATCAGCCAAAACCAATACTTCGCTTGGACCAGCAGGCATGTCAATCGCAACATCTGTAGAAACCAAAACCTTCGCCGCCGTCACATATTTGCTGCCTGGACCAACAATTTTTCGTACGGGTCTTATGCTTTTTGTTCCGTAAGCTAATGCTGCTATGGCTTGGGCTCCACCAACTTTGTAAACTTCATCAACTCCGCAGATGTCCGCGGCGACAAGAACAAGCGGGTTAAGTTTGCCTTTTGCATCCGACGGGGAGCAAACTACGATTCTTTGGACGCCTGCGACTTTAGCTGGAACCACAGTCATAACAAGAGTGCTTGGGTAAGCAGCTTGTCCTCCAGGAACATAACAGCCAACACTTTCGATTGGACGCAGAACAGTCCGAACATAAATGCCATCGTTCGAAGTTTTGATCTCGGTTTGTTTGAGCTGTTCTTTTTGAAAGATGCTGATTCTTTCTTTCATGAATTTTAATGCAGATACTTGTTCGAGGCTGGATTTGTTGTAGGCTTCTTTGATTTCTTCTTTCCTAACTTTGAGCGTTCGAGGGTTTAATTCGGCTTTGTCAAATTTTAGTGCAAACTCAACTAATGCCGAATCGCCGTTTTCTTTAACTTGAGTTATAATATCTTTAACTCGGTTTTCAACTTCTTGAACTGCCGTCTCATCTGCTTTCTGTCGTTTAAACCAATTAGCGGGTAGCTCGTCTGATTTCCAGACTCTTACTGCGGTTTGCTTTTGCACGGGTTCTCCACTCTTTTAGCAATCTCATCGAGAGCCAACACTTGCCTTGGCTCATAAACGACAAGTCCTTGAGCTAATTTGCGTATTTTTGGTAGAAGTTCAATTAAGCAGTCTTTTTCAATAACGGTGTTTACGCTAACCCATGTATCATCAGCAAGGGGTGAAATCGTTGGGTTTTTCAAAGCAGGCAATTCAGTAAGTAATCTCTGGAGATTCGATTTTTTTACATTAACAAATATGTGGATCCTTTTAGAACCGTCCACTACACCCTTAAGCAAAGCAACTATGTCAAATATTTTCTCTCTCTTTTCAGGATCTTCAAGCGATTTTTTATTCGCAATAAGCACAGCGGAGGATTTCAACACAGTGTCTATGATTTTTAGGTTATTGGCCTCAATTGTGCTACCCGTTTCAGTTACGTCCATTATGCAATCTGAGTCTTCCGGAGGTTTTGCCTCGGTGGCACCAAAAGACAAGAAAATCTTGGCTCTAGCATTATCGCCTTTTTTCCACCATGGCGTTACAATCATTGGGTCGACATTTCCAAAACGTTTCTTATATTCGGAGGTGTTTTTGAGGTATTCAGAACCTATGTTAAGGTATTCTGTGCTCATTCGGAAGTTTTTGCCTTGACTCCAAATGGATTCCATGAACCCTCCTAAAGTGGTTTTTTCAGGAACACTTTTTGGCACGGCTATAACTAATTTGATTTTACCATATTCTAAGTTCTGCAGGATTTCCACATCCGCACGATTTTCTTTTACCCAATCTTCCCCTGTAATACCCAGATCCTGTAAGCCTTCGTTTACGAAAACCGGGATTTCTTGGGGTCTTAGGACTTTCATTTCGATTTGAGGGTCGTTTATGGTTGGTCGGTAAGTTCGTTCTGTCCCACCAATTTTGAAGCCTGATTTAGAGAAGAATTCAGCTGTTGCTTTTTCTAAGGAGCCTTTTGGAATTGCAAATTTTATTTTATCCATAATTTTTCACCTAAATTTTTAGAGTAACCACTGAAGGTTTTTTGTTTTGTTAAAACGATACGAAAGAGGAATGCGCCTAATTTCAAATAGTTAATCGATTTTACGCTTGAGCATTTTGGATTGCTATTAATGAATGCAATCGCCTTGTATGAACGCAATCCCTCATCATATACCACGAAAGACACCTGAACGGTCGTCTTCCTAATAAATCTGTTCACTAATATTTAACTGTCTAATGCCAAAAAGACGCTAAACTGAAGGCGCTTTATGCTTTTTAATCTCAAAAACCAACGGCGGCGCAGAGTTTCTGGTTTCCAAATCAACGCTTAACAATCCTTCCAATATGCCCTTCCAAATTTCACAGTCATTGATGAAAGGAGTTTTTAGAAGAAGAAACTTGTCTTTTAGATAGAAATCGCCGAATCCCTGAACTTTTAAGCGTTCAAAAACCTTCTCCCAATTTGACTGCTCGTTTGCTTCGATTCCGATTGTGGATTGGATAGAAACTTTTAGGGCATCACCCATCTTCATGCCAATCTCGCCCCATTTTTCTTTTGGAACGTGTTGAGTTAATATGTTAAATAATTCAACATTAACCAGAGCTATGCGACTTATTCCGCAGTAATATTCGCCTGGGAAATGCCAGTCATACACCATCATGCTTTTGTACATTTCAAGCATTTTTGAGATGAGGGGTTTTATTCCTGGTTCTTTGCCATCTTTTAAAAGTGTCTCTATGAATTCTCGTTCAGTTTTTTCGAGAATTATCGTTGTTCTTTTCGCTTCATCATTTTTTTGTTTGGGTAAGTCAGGGCTTATGCGGTTTCTACTCTGCATATCGACTATTGCTAAGTTAATATTTAATATGCATTATGAATTTTAGAATTATATTTAAACTCAGGTTTCTTAAAGGTGCGAAGAATGGTTAATAAAACAGATATTGTTTATAGAGCGCTGCCGATGAAGAACATAATCTGCTGATTTGATGATGCACCCTAGGGTATCTGAGGCAAAATTAAGCTGTTATAATCTTCTTCTTAACCAGATACATCATGAATGCTAATCCTGCAATAAAGAGGACAGCCCCGACGCCTGTTGAGACAACGTAGTCTATGTTAACTTTTGTCATTAAGTATGGAATATAAGTTGGGCCTGCAAAGATTAAAACCATTGATATAATTATGAAAGCAATTCTTGTGAATTTTGAATAAGTAACGTCAACATTCATATTTTTTTTAGTTTCAGTCATTTGTAACCCCGCCTTAACTTACTCTTCTGATGCAATGTTTTCTCCTAGCCCTTCTTTTATCTCTTTTCCTAAAGACTTCATTAAAAACTTGAAAACTAAAAATCCAGCTTCCCTATCAGCCTTAAAACCGGTGGTTGTTCCAAGCAAGCTAACTCCTTCAAGTTTTCTTTCTTTCGCCATTGCCAAGGTAAGCCCAGTTCCACCAACGATTCTTCCTTTGCTGTAAATAACAGCGCCTTTTTCCATAAACTCAGTAGCTAACCTTGTTGATGTCGCCGCAATGTAAACCTGCGCCTTTTCTTCAGTTATCGGAATGCCGCCCATGGTCACAATAAAACGGCATCCAAGAGATGCTGCAAAATCAATTACCTCTTCACAAACAACATAATGCGCAACAACATCATCAAACGACGGCTGAATTTCGCCTGTCATTATAACTAAATTGTTCTTTTCCATTGGCGCATAATAAAACTCGTATTTAGGCAAGGTAGCTATGCCTTTACTGCTAATTCCAACGTAATCTGGAAAGGAAGGAGAGTACAATTCTGCAAAAGGCTTAGCGTCAAAAAATTTTATGAGCAGATGCGCCGCAATTCTGCCGACATTACCAAACCCAGGCAAGCCTTGAACAAAAATGGGGTTTTCCAAAGTCGGCTCTGAAAGCTTACGCAAATACGGCTTGTCCATCAGTAAACATCCTTCGGCAATGAAAGTATATGTCGCATCTAAAATCCTTTTGCTGAAAACAAAAAAGAAACTATTAATATTTGACGAATGAACTAATAGGATGCTAAAACATCCTTTGTGAAATAAATATAGCGGGGTGGGGTAGCCAGGATTAACCCGCTGGGCTCATAACCCAGAGATCAGTAGTTCAAATCTACTCCCCGCTACCAAATCAACTTCTATTTTAAGAACAAGTAAACTGCATTGTTGTGGCTGATTTGATTTTTTGATGTTACAACTGTATATCAAACTGTATATCATAGTGTATAAACTTTCTGACCTACCTACCTATAGGAGAGAGAGAAAGACCAAGCTCTTAAAAAAATTAAAAGAAACTAGGCTTATTTTTAATCGAAAAAATATGCCTATTATTTCTGTAAATACTTTGAAAAAATTTCAATTATGGGTTTGTTTGTCTAGTGCTCAAAACGAAAGCTCCCCCGACAATGCCCAAAATTGCGCCAATAAAGTAACCGCCCATACCAACAAAGCTAATGACAGAAAACACTATAATGACTATAGCCCAAAGTGTGCTTTGGTGCGAATCGGCTTTTAACATAATAGCGCCAATCAGAACAATTACGCCGCAGACCAAGCCGACAACCGAAATTCCGGCAAGAAAACTATTTGAGGAGCCATAGCTGCCCATGAACCCATGATAGCCATTCATTGCCCCCTGCATGAAATTCCCGAAGCCACCAAAGTTAGTTGCGCCTGAAAGAAACCACACAAAATTGATTAAGCTGGAAACAAAAACGATTAACCCTCCAACCAACGAGACGATAAATGCGAATGTTAATCCTTGATTTGAAGCCATAAAATTCACCTACAAGAATCTCCTAGGATCTGAATCTATATCCACAATCGTTGGTTTAGTGCTGGTGAGTGCTTTGTCAACGGCTGCTTCAAGCTGGTTTGGCTCAGTAACTTTTATGCCCATCCCGCCTGAATGCTCTGCGAAGTCAGCAAAATTATAATCATAAAGGTCAGTTTGCCATGCTTCGAAGCCTTCAACTTTTTGCTCCTGCATAATCATTCCCAAACGCTTGTTGTTAATTACAAAAACCTTAACTGGCAACTGATATTTGAGAGCAGTTAAAAAGTCGCCTAGAACCATCGTTAAGCCGCCATCACCTGTCAAACAAATAATTTGCCTATTGGGGTAAGCTAACGCGGCAGCCATTGCGCCAGGTAAGCCAAATCCCATTGTTGCCAAAGAGCCGCTCATAACCATTTTCTGTGTCTTTTTCATCATAAAATTGCGTCCAAACCACCAGCAGTTTTCGCCAACATCAAGAGAAATCACCGCGTCATCTCCAATTTTCTCATTAAGAATTTTCATTATGTATGGTGGTCTAATCGGCTTCATGGTGGCATCCGCTTCTTTTTCAAGCTGGGCCAGCCAAGTCTGCTTTAACATTGCAATCTCAGATAAGTAATCAGCGTTCTGTTTTTGTTGAACTTTCTCTGTTAGTTTGGGAATCAATACTGCGCTGTTACCCAGCAAACCCACTTCCACGGGGTATCTTCGCGCAATCATCAATGGGTTGATGTCAATCTGGACGGTTTTTTTCTGCGGGATCAGCGATAAATCAGAAAATGAAGAACCAATGGCTATGAGTAAGTCTGCTTTTTGCATAAGCTCTGCTGCAGCTGTTGAACCAACGCCACCATGGCAGCCGACATCTAAAGGTTCATGTTCGCCAATCACGCCTTTAGCTCTGAAGGTTGTGATTATGGGGGCAGAAATTTTGGATGCCAATTTTAGCAGTTTATTGCCCTGTCCTCTGGAGCCAAATCCTGCCAGAATCACAGGTCTAACTGCCTGGTCAATAACTTTTGCAGCTTTTTCAATCAACGCTTCTTCATGTCCGTAAGCAAGATTGGGCATTCTTCCTTCAAAGGGCAAAATTGCTGTTTCATAAGGTAACTTCTGTATGTCATTGGGAATTCCAATGTGGGCAACGCCTCGATCCAACAATGCATGCTTAATAGCCAACGTTGCAAGCGAGGTTGTTTGATCTTCAGACATTAAAACGCTGTTAAAAACGGCTAAGGGCTCAAAAAAAGCATATTGATCAACTTCTTGAAGTGAGCCTGCGCCAATCATTGGTCTGGGTACCATTCCAGTTAACGCTAAAACTGGTGAATGATCCAATTTGGCATCGTACAAGCCTGTGGCTAAATTTGTTGTTCCAGGACCTGAAATTGTTAGGCAAGCGGCAATGTGCCCTGTTAATTTACCATAGGCTGAAGCCATAAAGGCAGCGGTTTCTTCATGCCTTACTTGTAGGTACTTGACTTTTCCATTAGTTTTTCTTATGGCATCTATAATACCCAAAGTGGAAGTTCCAGGAATCCCAAAAACGTATTGTACACCCCAAGCAGCAATCTGGTCAATTAAAACTTGAGAAACTGTGCGTACAACATTTCTCTCTTCAACACGTTCAGTTAACAAAACGAAAACTGATTTGGGCGCTCCACAAACCGGGCAAACCCATTCTTTGGGCAACTCACTAAATTTTTTGCCTTCTTTTGCTTCATCATAAACATAATTGCAGACTGTACACCTGTATCTTGCCAAAAATTGCACCTTCAAAATTTCTAATATTATCTTAACCCATTCCGCTTTATCTGTTTATTGGCTAACACTTTTTCGATTTCTAAGCAAAGGATTTATTCAAATCAAAAAATCGAATTCTTCATAAACTGCATTAGTCAAATATTTATCCAAAGAGATGCCTGTTATGGAGAATTGGGATGTTATAATAATCGGCGCTGGCTCGGCGGGGTTATCCGCTGGAATTTATGCTGTCCGAAGCGGATTAAGAACTTTGATTTTAGATGAAAAACTCGCGGGCGGAACAATAGCCGATGCCTCGTTAGTGGTGAATTATCCTGGGTTCGTCGAGATTAGCGGTGGAGAGCTTGCTGAAAAAATGACAAACCACTGTAAAAAAGTCGGGGCAAATATTCACGATTTAGAAGCAGTTACAGAATTGAACCTTGTTGGTGAAAAGAAAATTGTAAAAACTGCATCTGCATCTTATGAGGCTCAAGCATTAATATTTTCAACCGGTTCACATTATAAGGAAGTCGGAGCTAAAGGCGAAAAAGAATTCCGCGGGAAAGGCGTTAGCTACTGCGGAGTTTGTGATGGACCATTTTTCAAAGGCAAAAAAGTAATCGTCGTTGGCGGTGGAAATACAGCTTGCACGACCACACTTTACCTTGCTGGCATAGCTTCAGAAGTTAATGTAATTCACAGACGGCAAGCTTTCAGAGCTGAAGAATCTTTGATAACCGATATTTCAGCAAAAAACAATGTTAAAATCATGTGGAACACTGAAATTCAGGAAATCAAAGGCGACAAACAAGTCCGATCGGTAAGTCTAATTGATAACATGACAAACAAAACAACTGAGTTAGCAGTTGACGCTGTTTTCGTGCAAGTCGGTGAAGCGCCAAACAGCCTAATAGCTAAAGCCGCTGGAGTGGAAACCGATGACCATGGATATGTCAAAGTTGACATGAATCAAAAAACTAATATCATGGGCGTTTTTGCAGCTGGTGATGTTACCAATCAGACAATTAAGCAAGTTGGAACAGCAGTAGGACAAGGAATTACAGCAGCCCTTGAAGCCTATAGTTACATTAAACGACCTTATTACAGAAAATAGAGAGAAACGATTATATCATTCTTAATCTCTTTTCATCGTTTCAACAGGCTTTAAGCTAGCATCTTAGCATGCTCATGTTTAAAGTAGCAGCGGTGTATGAAAAGAGGTTTCAAAATGAGTGAAAAATGTCTCGCTGTAGTGGAAATCAATCAAGACCTATGTAGCCGATGTTATGTATGCAAATCAATTTGTCCATACGACGCAATAAAAGCTGATTCAACTGGTAAAGTTGAAATTAACAGTCAAGACTGCCAGGTCTGCGGTATATGCTACAGCGCTTGCCCAAGTTCAGCCATAAAAATGGATTATTACACTTACGATAACTTGTCTGAATACCTAAAAAAAGCTCAGGCAAAAGCGAAAAACTCTGAAACGCTTGTTTTAATGTGCAGAGGAAACTCTCCCTCAACAGGCGAAGTTCAAGATATCCTCAAAGAACAAGGGTTGAAGGTTGATGATTACCTGGTTCTACGTTTGCCTTGTGCCGGTCGTGTTCCAAGCGACTTTATTTTTGAAGCGCTCAATTCAGGCGTAAAAAACATCGTTTCAGTCCAATGCGAAGACCCATTTTGCCGCTACAAAGAAGGCACAAAAATTAACACTCGACGACTCGTTTTAGCAAGAAACGTTCTAGAACAATTAGGCTACGATGCAAACGCAGTCAAAATTGTGAAGTTCTCGCGAAAAGCAGTCTACGATGTTCAAGCATGTGTAGGATGCGACAAATGCATCTTCATCTGCCCATACGGCGCATTAGAATTCGAATCTTTCGGAACCCCAAAAGTCAACGAAGAAAAATGTACCGGCTGCGGCGCATGTCAACTAGTTTGTCCACATCACGCTATCCAAGTAAAAGGATTCGAGTTCGAAGACGTTGTAGACAGGTACGGAAAATCGCTTGCAGAACTCAGAGCTCAAAACAAAGGTCCAGCAATTCTCGCTTTTGTTTGCCAATGGTCAGAGTTCTCAGCCCTTGACAACCCCAACAAAGCGTTTGAAGGCAAAAACGTCTTAGCTCTCGAAGTTCCATGCTTCAAATCCCTCGACCCAGTCCACATTATCAATGCATTAAACTGCGGATTTGACGGTGTCATGGGCGTTGTCTGCTCATCTAAAGATTGCAAACTGCAAGAAGGACGAGGAGCAGCAGAACGTAACGTGGCCGCGCTGCAAGTTTCACTTAAAAAACTAGGGTTGCTTGACAGATTTGAATTATACGAAGAATCACCTAGATGCGCTGGCGAATTTGAGCAGAAACTCGATGAATTCTACAAGAAAATATGTTCTTTACCTAAACGAGAAATAGCTGTGGAGGCGAATGCAAAACGTACAAAATAGTCACAAAAAAAGAGTTAGTTCCAAAAATCAAAATGCTCGAAGTTGATGCTCCAGATGTTGCGGCTAAATCGCAAGCTGGCCAATTCCTAATCGTTATACACGGAAAAACTGGCGAACGAATACCCTTAACAATTTGCGGATATAACCGACCAAAAGGAACGGTTTCGTTTGCTTTCCATGAAGTTGGCAAAACCACCAAAGACTTGGGCTTACTAAACCAAGGCGAATGCATCGATAACGTAACCGGTCCATTAGGCAATCCATCAGAGGTCAAAAACTTTGGAAAAGTTCTCTGTGTAGGCGGAAGCATAATGATTGCGCCTTTGCTATTGCAGGCCAAAGCCATGAAAGAAGCAGGCAACAAGGTGACCACCATTCTTGGTGCAAGAACCAAAGAATT
The DNA here is from genome assembly GCA_963798135.1 of Candidatus Bathyarchaeota archaeon. Classification (GTDB taxonomy): domain Archaea; phylum Thermoproteota; class Bathyarchaeia; order Bathyarchaeales; family Bathycorpusculaceae; genus Bathycorpusculum. The sequence goes on from CAWCSI010000002.1 coordinate 911,607, forward strand.
CATTATGATGGAAAACGAAGCAAATGAGCTCAGCGAAAAAGTTTACATTGCGACTGACGATGGCTCCAAAGGATTCAAAGGCTTAGATTTTCTCAAAGAATTGCTAAAGACCGAAAAATTCGACCGTTGCGTCGTAATGGGACCAGTAATACTCATGAAAGATGTCAGCGAAATCACCAAGCCCTACAACATACCAACAATCGTAACTTTAACCCCTATAATGATTGATGGAATGGGCATGTGCGGTGTATGCCGTGTTACAGTTGGCGGCAAAATGATGTTCGGCTGTGTAGATGGTCCAGAATTTGATGGTCACAAAACAGATTTTGACGAATTAATTATACGTCAACGAACCATGCTTCCAGAAGAGAGGTTAAGTTCAGTTTTGTCGGAAATGAATGGAGGTTGCAAGTGTGGCAGAAACAAAGCCTAAACCGAAATTAAATAAGAAAGCCGTTGAAATGGCTAAGCAAGAACCTAAAGTTCGCGCTAAGAATTTCAGTGAAGTTGCCTTAGGTTATACTGAAGCAGAAGCCCAAGAAGAAGCAAGCAGGTGCTTATGCTGCCCTAATCCTCAATGTAAAACAGGTTGCCCCGTAGAAGTTCCAATTCCAACATTTGTCAAATGCATCAAAGAAAAGAAATACGCTGAAGGCATCGCAGCAATTAAAAGCAAAAATGCTCTACCAGCGGTTTGCGGAAGAGTTTGCCCTCAGGAAGTGCAGTGTCAAAGCAAATGTGTCATTGGCAAAATGGGCGAACCAATAAGCATTGGTCGCTTGGAACGATTCCTAGCAGATTGGGAACGAGACAATGGCTACGCACTTCCACCTAAAGCTCCAGCAACCGGCAAAAAAGTAGCAGTAATCGGAGCAGGTCCAGCAGGATTAACTGTCGCAGCAGACCTCGTAAAACTTGGTCACCACATCACAATGTTTGAAGCATTACACGTCGGCGGCGGAGTCTTATCTTACGGTATTCCAGAATTCCGCTTACCAAAAGCCATTGTACAAAACGAAGTCAACTATGTCCAAAAACTCGGAGTAGATTTGCGTCTTGGAAACCTAGTGGGCAGAATCCACACAATCCCAGAACTAATGAAAGAAGGCGGATACGATGCAGTATTCATAGGTAGCGGCGCTGGGTTGCCACAGTTCACAGGTTGCCCAGGAGAAAACCTCGGTGGAATCTACTCAGCCAACGAATTCCTAATACGCGTTAACTTAATGAAAGCATACTTGTTTCCAGAATACGACACTCCAATACGAATCGGCAAACATGTTGTTGTCATAGGCGGTGGAAACGTAGCTATGGACTGCGCAAGAAGCAGCATGCGACTTGGCTCAGACGTATGCCTACTCTACAGGCGATCACGCGACGAATTACCCGCAAGACACGAAGAAGTTGAAAATGCTGAAGAAGAAGGCTTAGTCTGCAAATTCCTCGCAGCTCCATTGGAATTCTACGGCGACGAAAAAGGATGGATTAAAGCCATGAAATGCATCGCAATGGAACTAACAGAACCAGACGCCAAAGGTAGACGAGGCGTGCGAGAAATTCCAGGCTCAGAATTCACAATGGATGTAGACACGGTCATAATTGCTATAGGACAAACACCCAACCCAATCATCCAAAGTACCACAGGCGGCTTACAAAGCGACCCCAAACGCGGAACAATATGCGTTAACGAAGTAGGCAAAACCAGCTTAGACGGAGTTTACGCAGGCGGAGACGTTGCAACAGGAGCAGCCACAGTAATCAGCGCAATGGGCGCAGGCAAACGTGCAGCAAAAGCAATGCATGAATATCTGACAACCCCCAAATAAGCCCTTCATTTTATCTCTTTTTGAGACACAAGTATACTTATTATTTTTTTGTTTAACTAATTTTGTTTTTATATTTTACATGGATCTTTAACTAGCGAGACCCATACAACTGTGCCTACTACGCCTAAACCTCCCAAAATTACGGCTAATGTTTGATAGTTAAAACTGTCCAAAGCTACTCCAGCCGCTATAGATGCCGTTAACATTCCTAAATTAATGAAAGTCACGTTAAGTGACGCCATTGTTGATCGGAATTTTGGAATTTGCTCAATCACTAAGCTACCAAGGGCAGTAGATGACATTCCAGCAAACCAAAAACGAACAGCATTCAAACCCCAAGACATTGCGAAGTTAGGCATAAATGTAAACGTTAACGTAAGTAAGGACGCTGTTAAGCCTGTAATTGATCCAAGATATTTTCGACCTATCCTGTTCACAGATAAGCCAGCGACTACACCTCCTACAGACGATAAGATGTTACCGACCAAGATAATAATGGATCCCATCGATATGCTGATGGCAAATTGATTTGTAAAAAAAGAAATTGCGTAAAAAGCGATTGATCCCTCAGCAACAGCAAACATAGTTGCGAATAAGCTGGCAGTTGCAGACTTGTTGGAAAATGCTTGTTTACAGCCAGCAAAAAATGGTTCTTTCGCATAAAGTAAATGCTCAGACGATTTATTTGGGATTACAAGGAATGCTAGAATTAGGCTTATCAAGGAAACTGGTAGAGAGAACCAAATCATTACTGAACGCCAATTTCCAACATTTGCAATTGCTCCGATAATTGGGGCTCCGATTACAAATGCTAAGGTAGATGAGGCAACCATCCAGCCAATTGCTCTTCCTCTTTTTTCTACTGGATAGAATTCTCCAATTAACGAGTACGACATTGAACTAACTATAGCTATTCCTGTTCCTACGCCAATGTTTGTGATCAAAACAAAAATGAAGTCAGGTGCAAAAAAGAATCCTAGGGCTGCGAAGCAGGTAAATAATACTCCAATTATAAGCAACAATTTGTGGTTGATGCGAACACTCAAAACAGATAATAGTAATCCAGCTACTATGCCTGAGATAGAACCGACTGCGGCAACCAAACCAGCTGTTCCCACTGGAACATTAAATGAATGAGCGATTTGAAATAAAAGTAGTTCAAAAGTAACCGTTATTAGCCAAGCCGAAAAAATTGTTAGTCCTAAAGTCGGAAGAAAAAGCTTTCTATGAGAGGTTTTCTCCGTGGAACTCTTGGCGCTCATGTCCGCTTCATTTGAACATAGGTGTATTAAAATTATTGCTTTGACAAAGGTAACTGACCGATTTTGCGGTAAGCAATAGATCTCCGCAAAAAGAACAATTTAAAACATTCAGTTTCCAACCGCTCAATGATGCCATAAAGTAATATAGTTTCAAAGTCAATGCTTCAAAATAAATGAATCAATTCTTGAGATGTTAATGTTATGAGAAAAATGAAGGGATCAGGTAACTACTTAAAAAATCAAGTTCGCAAAAACTTGGCAAAAGCTATAGTCTGTTTACTAATGTTTTTCTTGATCTTTTCTGCGTTGAGCATACATGTTCTTTTAACGTTAAGCTTTGGCATTTTTGATTTAGCTGGCTTTTTGATCTCTCTCGTGCCGTTAGCCGCCTTTTACTATTTTCTGCGTAAATACCGAATCTACGGCGGCGGCTGGGAGGGAGAAAAACGAGTAATCAAAATCTTAAGCAGCAAACTCGGTGACGACTATTTTCTATTAAATGACTTGTATCTTCACGGTGGTGCCGGCGACATTGACCATGTTGTTCTTGGCCCTAACGGCATATTTGTTTTGGAAACTAAAAATTGGAACGGAAACATAAGTTGCAACGGCGATTTTTGGCAAAGATCAGGGAGACAGAATTTTAAAGGAAGTCCAAGTCAACAAGTTAAAAGAAACGTTGCCACAATAAAGAATATAATCGATTCTTCGCAGGCTTTTAGAGCGCTTGGCATATACGTTGAAGGCATCGTGGTCTTCACAAATAATCATGCAAATCTGCATATTAACAATCCAACAGTAGCAATCGTCAAGCTTTCTCAACTTCCAAACCAGATAACATCCCACATACGCTTGAGTAACTATTCTCATGAACAGCTGGAAGCGTTGGCCAAAGAAATCTTAAAACAAAAACAATGAGAAAATTATTTTTAAACCTTGATCTTTAGCCAAGCTTTTCTTTTGACGAAAGCCAGAGCTGTGATGCTAGTTATTAATAGGGTGCCCATCGTCAGAAAGTTGGAAACAGTGAAGGCATGATGCTGGAAAAGTGCTGATGTTGCAATTGCAATAAAAACATAGAATGTAGCTATGCCTGTAACTAACTGAGCGACATAGATTCCTTTTCTAGCTTGATATGCCTTTGACTTTATTTTGTTGAGAGTGGTTTCAATTCGTTTTGAAACATCTGGCAGATCATCTAAGAGCAGGGTTGTGCCTGTTAAAACAAAAAATCTTCCGGTGTTAATTGCTATGCTTGCAGAATTTAACAAAAAGAGGTCCACTAAACCCACAGACGTGAATGCCATCACATAGATCGATGAGATAAACAATACGAAGGCGCCATAGACGTAATGGTGGAACCATAATCGTCCCGTGTGCAAACATCTGCCTATGCTTGCGCTGGGAAAAATATTGATGATTGCTGCTGCAGCTACTAAAAGAAAGAGGTTTCCACTAATGAGGTACGGTGAATATGCTCTCCAAGCATGGAAGTAGAACCCATACAAGATTCCAGCTATTGATGCTAAAGTTATCAGTGAATTAAGCACCAATGCTAAACTGTACGTTTTTTTTAGCCAAACCCAAAGACCCGTCATTGCCCAAACCCCAGAAAGTGTCTTAGTCTCTCTTTTTAATTAAATTATGAAATCTCTCATTTAAAATTAACGCATCTTCATCCATAAAATGGATGCCCGAGCTATACTATAAGCAGTCTTACTCGCTAATCATGTCAACAGGTTTTCTAAAGTTCCTTTTAATTGTAAATCATTGTCTAAACCAGGTATCTTTTTTCATATCTGAAATTGCGCGAGAAGGGCGCAAGTTGACAATTTAGCAGGCGAATCTCACCAGCAGAATTGCAAGTATTGGCTAAGGTGTACTTTTTGAATAGTGAATTAAGGAAAAAAAAGAGATTTGGCATTTTCTTATCTATCTAGCATAAACGTTTTTTCATGAGCAAATTTTTCAGGTACTTGATCCAAAATCATTTTTTCTGCAGGTTTCTTAGTCAATACAATAGGCGACAACTGTTTGGCAAGCTCCAGTGCTGAAGTCAACTTGCTGTTTCGATCCGCATATATCTCAAATAATACGTCTCCTTTGTGCACAGTCTCACCGAGTTTCGCATGCAAAACTAATCCTGCGCCCTTCTCTTTCGGCGTTCCAGCCTCACGAGCAATGCGTACAATATCTTCAGTGCTTAACCAAATAACTTTGCCCGCTTGTTCAGAGCGTACTTCAGCCATTTTAGAGCCGACGGGTAAATCGTCCGGTTTAACTGTCGGGTTTCCGCCTTGAGCCGCAATAATCTCACGCATTTTTGCTACTGCTTTGCCTGAATCTAGCATCTCTTCTGCTTTAGATCTCCCGTTTTCAACTCCAACCATTTCAAAGAGCATGCCTGCAAGACTAACCGCTTTATCGCGGAGGTCAGGTGGTCCACCGCCCATAAGAGTTGTTAATGCTTCACTGGCTTCAAGCGCAGGTCCGATACTGCAGCCTAAAGGTTGATCACCAAAAGTTAGGGCACATTGGATGTTTAAGCCTAAACGTTTTCCCAAATCAACGAAATCAGACGCCAAAGTATATGCTTCGGTTCGGGTTTTGATTTTAGCTCCCATGCCTGTGGGGATGTCAATGACAACATGTGTTGCTCCCATGGCTTTTTTCTTGCTTAGAATCGAGGGCAAAAGCATGGGGTCAATTCCCAAGGGGTACTCAACTTGAATGAAAAGGTCATCTGCTGGAGCAAGCTCCAAGGCGCCGCCCCAAACTAGGCACCCGTTTGTTTTTGCAACAACATCCTTGATTTCTTCAATTGATAAATTTACGGGACAAAGCGTTTCGACTCTGTCAGCTGTTCCAGCTGGAGAAGTGATAGCCCGGGACGAAGTTTTAGGTATAATATATCCTGCAGCCGCCACTATGGGCACCACAAGCATTGAGGTTTTATCTCCCGGTATGCCCCCGACGCTGTGCTTGTCCAAGATGGGTCCTTCACCAAAACTAAGCGTTTTTCCAGTTGAAACCATAGCCCTTGATAATGCTTCGTTTTCAGCGGTGCTTAAACCATGAATGCTAAGCGCCGTTAAGAAAGCCGCTATTTCAACCGTGCTAAGATGACGCTCAACAACATCGTTAACAATGTTGATTATGTCTTTCTCGCGTAGTCGTTCGCCATGTAGTTTAGCTCGGACGTTAAATAATGATTCTGGAAGTGGAGCCACCTGCACATTAACGGTCTCATCTTCTTTAACACCGAGTGCCAAAGCGGTTTCTTCATAGAGTCCAATGCGTTTTTGGGGAAAATGCTCCGCTATATTTGCAATAGCAATCATCTGACGGCTTGGAGTTGTTATTCGTATTCTGTCTGAGCTATGTACTCCTAAGAGGCTGGCGCTTTCTTCGCTTAGTACGGCGATTCTGCTTCCGCCAGTGGTAATCATTAGGATTTCAACGGTAAGCTGCATTTTAGATCACGTCAATATTGATTGTTTGTCAGAAATAGTTAAAGATTTTAAGCAAATATCAGTCTCATTTAGCACTGGGATGAAACCTTTGAAATATCTTGACTTTGTTGATCTAACTTACAATCCAAAAGAAACTGACTTAATCTGCACTTTCTATTTAGAGCCCGACGGCATAAGCCTTAAGGAAGCCGCTGGTGGAGTTGCAGCAGAAAGCTCCGTTGGTACATGGACTGAGCTCTCAACCGAGAAGCCATACGTTGTGCGGTTAGCCGCGCATGTTTTTAGCTATAGAGGGAAACATAGTAAAAATTGCTTATCCGATTGAACTCTTTGAGCCAGCCAACATGCCAAACATCCTCAGCAGCGTGGCCGGTAACGTTTTCGGATTAAAAGCGCTCAAAAACCTGCGCCTTCTTGATCTCCAAATGCCCAATATATTAATCAAAAGCTTCAAAGGTCCTGCGTTTGGTATCGCCGGAATACGCAAGCTCCTAAGAGTTCCCCAGCGCCCTTTAGTTGGCACAATAATCAAGCCAAAGCTCGGATTAAACACTAAAGACCATGCGAAAGTGGCTTATGACGCCTGGAGAGGCGGCTGTGATGTAGTAAAAGATGACGAAAACCTAAGCAGTCAAAAATTTAACCCCTTCGAAGACCGCTTAACACAGACTTTGGAGAGTCGCGACAAAGCACAAGAAGAAACGGGCGAACGGAAAGTCTACATGATAAACATAACAGCTGAAACTAACCTGATGCTTAAACGGGCAGAGGCTGTTATTGACCAAGGCGGCGAATACGTTATGGTTGACATTTTAACTTGTGGCTGGTCAGCTCTGCAAACACTCAGAGATCAAAACTTCAAACTCGTTATTCATGCGCACAGAGCCGGGCACGCGGCTTTCACCAAAAACCAGCAACACGGCATCGCCATGCGGCCCATAGCCACAGTAGCAAGAATAATTGGCGTAGACCAACTACACGTAGGCACAGTCGTCGGTAAAATGTCTGAAACCAAAGCTGAAGTCATAGAAAACATTGCAGCATGCAAAACTGAAATGGATAATATGAAGACTGTTTTGCCTGTTGCTTCAGGAGGCTTGCATCCTCGATTAGTTCCTGCTTTGCTTGAAACCTTCGGTAACGATGTTGTCCTTCAAGCTGGCGGCGGCATCCACGGACACCCAGACGGAACAGTGGCGGGCGCAAAGGCAATGAGGCAAGCGGTAGATGCAACTCTAGACCAGAAATCGCTTGAGGACTATGCTAAAACACACAAGGAACTGAAAGCTGCCTTGGCTCAATGGAAAACTTAAATCGGCTTGAGAACCCATGGGTAGCTTCGGTTTATTGTTTCAACTATTGATTGTGGTGCTATCACGCCCTCTTCACAGATTAACCCATGAATGTACTTGCTTGGAGTAACGTCAAAAGCTGGGTTTCGCACGTACAGTTTCTCGGGCGCTTCTTTCCAAACTTCCGCCGGATTACGTTGCTCAATCCCTTCATATTCTCCGTCGAGTGTTTCCGGATCAAACTTTAACAATTCCGAAACCACATAGAACGGCTTTCTAGCTTCATTTGCTAAAACCGCAATGCTGCTGGATCCAATCTTGTTAACCACGTTACCCTCAGAAGTGATGGCGTCAGCTCCAACGAAGACAATGTCAACATCTCCCATATAAGACCGCGCGGCTGAATCAACAATAAACATAGTCTGAATGTCAAGTTCAACCATTTCCCTCGCTGTGATTCTTCCTTGGAAGGCAGGTCGGGTTTCAGTACATATGACGCTGAAGCTCTTGCCGTCAGCTTTTGCTTTGGCAAGAAGGCGGGTAACCGTCGATGAGTGGCAATGTGTAAAAACGAGCATACCGTCTCGGATTCGCTTAGCGCCTATTTCCGCCGTACGTTCCCTCGAAGCCTCAAGATTCTGCAAAAATAGACTTACGTTTGAAGAAACCATTCCGCTTAAAACATCAACCTTCTCGATGTCGCAATCTTGAGCTTGAGTAATTATCCAGCGAACAGCATTTCTCATTAAGGGCTCGGTTTCTCTTGAAGCAAAAAGAGTCGATTGCGCTTCTTTTAGTTCTTCGAGGAAAGTGACTTTGTTTTTGGCATTTGTTTGTTCTGCCAAAGTTTGAAGAGCTTTGATGGCTGCTATGGCGACGTTTCTTGCTCCTTGAACTTCAAGTTTTTTGATTTGTTGAGCTGTGACCCGAATTGCTTCATTCATAATTTTCAACTCTTAACTGAAACAGGTTGGCTGTTTACTTATTTTATCGCAGAAGCATATAAGCCAATTCATAATAGCTTGTCAAGTAAGCGCCCATGCAGCAAGATGGAGAAAATATCGCTATTTTGAAACATTTATGGGCATTTGGTTGCATGACGGCTTTCGTCCCTTAATTGTCATGTAAACAGTGCCTGTGATAATTATTGCACCAATGGTAAGTAACATACCTGTTAAGTCTTGACTTGGGTTTAAGGAGGAAGATCTTGTAAAATCAAGTAAAGCAAAAACACCTATGGTGATAAATATTAAACCTCCCATAAGGTAGCTGACAAATGCGTGATCACTTCTCTCTTGCTTTTCGCCTTTCTTTAAATGTTGGTTTTTCTTCGGTTTCTCTTTTTTCTGATCATTTTGGATTTTCTCATTCGGATAAGGCTGACTTGGCGGCGATTGAATAGGCAAAGCAGCATCTTTCAGTGATGTTCCGCAGACTGAACAAAGAGCCAATGTTTCATCTACTTTATTGCCACATTTCGGACAATAAGACATTCCATCTCTTCCTCGTCTATGTTTTATGACTCTGAGTTATTTAAAACAGTTCATTCCGCTTAAAGAGAAACATATATGTGCATACATCATACATACTCGAATGGGAAGAGAAAGCTTGGCAAACGATTCAGGTACTCAAGCATTAACTGAAAAGAAAAAAGAAAGCTTGGTTACCGCTGTTTACCTCGGAGCCATCTTTATTATTCTTGCATTGGTTTTCGTTCTCAACACTGGCATTTGGGTTCACATTACTAATTTTTTTAGTTCTTTAACGCTTGCTCCTCTTCCAGGAACAGGTATAACTTTGCCTGCCCCTGTAACTCCAGCCGCTCACACAACGCTTTACGCTATTGCTTTCCAGTTTACGATGGGTATAGGTCTTTTAGAAATGGTAGTTTTGGTAGTTAGAATTTTGCTTCATTCACCAATTCAAAGAAAAGCCGAAACTGTTGAAAACCTCGTTTTCTGGCTTGGAACAAGTTATCTGATAATTTCTTACCTTATCAATATTACTTTACAAACTGAATGGTTTGTTTTTTGGGCTGGAATAATTCTGATAGGCGGTGTATCATTGGTAACTAGGGCGTTTATTCTTTTTGTCAGCCGAAACCGTTAGTCGCTGCGTTTTATTTTTAGTTTCCACCAAAGCTTCATTATCTGCTTAAACATATCCCACGAATCTTTCAGAAGATTAACTTTAGTGCCCTTACCGCTTTTCCACTCAACAGGAATCTCTTTAATTTTTAATCCGTGAAGGTGTGCTCTTACCATTATTTCTGTATCCCAAAACCAATGCGTCGCCTCAACCTCATTTAGCAACTTCAAAACGGATTCTCTCTTGAAAGCTTTAAAACCACATTGGTGATCCCTAAGTTTAGAGCCGAGCATATGTCGAACAAGAAAATTATAAGTTTTAGAGCTTATGCCCCTGCTTAAGGAGCGCTCGACTTTGCTTTCAGGCAACATTCTTGAGCCAGTCGAAAAATCGTAGCCTTCAACAGTGATGGCGTCAATAAGAGGTTTAATGTATTTTAGGTCTGTCGCTAAATCCAAATCCATGTAAACAAAAACTTTACCGTTACACTGCCTAAATGCATTGTTTAATGCTGTTCCTCTGCCTAAGCGTTTGTCTCTGTGAATATGCTTAACATAGGACAATTTCTGCGCTAGCTCTTCTGCGCATTCAGCGGTGCCATCAGTGCTACCATCTTCGGCAATAATAATTTCATATGAATATCTTGACTCTTTTAAGGCTTGACTTACTTTAGCTACAGCGCCTTCCAGTTCATCCGCTTCATTGTAAGCTGGAAGAACAACCGAGACATCCATGTTAGCGCTCGAACTCGTTTTCTTCTCCATTAGAACACCCAGCTTTTAAACCACTTCAAACCGTCAATTGTTGAAGTTGACGCGGGTGAACCTGAAATAACAGGGTAGAAAAGAACGAATAAGGCAATTGTCAAAGCAAAGTAAACTATTGCTGCAATTTTTACCCACCTGTGATTCCAATATTTACTAATCACAAATGCTGAGGCTAAACAGAGAATCGGCACATCAGAGTAGAAATGGTAAATAAAGATAACTCTGCTGATAAACACGTAAGGTATCCATTGGAAGAAGAACACGACAAGCAAAAAGACGGCTGGCAAGTAATTTTTCAAACTAAATGTTTTTCTGAAAAGTTTAGGCACATAAAAAACTGTTAATCCTATGACGGCGGCAAAGCCGACCCACCAGACCGCTGGGTTCCCCATCACCACAATACTTGAACTAATGCCGTTACCCATTGATGCTGATTCAAGCCAAACTGGAACATGCACTGAAGACTTAATTGGGTCAAACATTAGAGGCCAGCTATACCAAGGAGAAGAGAATGGGTGAGTAGCTGTCAAAGTAGAATGGTAAATGTACATTTGTTCCTGTAATTTAATAACATCAAAAAATGATCTGCCTGCTAACATATCTGGAATATAAGTCGCAAAATAGATTGCAATTACCATCAAAACCAACAGAACCATAACCGAGTAGGGATGATCAAGGAAAGCATAAAATTTCGCAGATAAATTGCTCTTAAGCTTTTTAACTTCGCTTAGCCTTATCGCTATTAGAAGCGCCAGTTCCCCTACAGCACCGTAAAGAACAAGCCATTTGCTTGCGAACCCCAAAGCGAAAAAGAAAAACGCTAAAAACAATGGAATTATACTTGTTTTCCAACCTTTCTCTACAACGTTTTTGAGGTAAATGAAAAAGAACAATTGCGAAGCCAACGAAAAGAACACCACGTATGTATCAGCCGTACCCATCCTTGCCATAGTGAAATGCATGAAATCAAATGTTAATAGAAATGCTGCTGAGAAACCACCGATCCACTTGCCGAACATTTTTTTGCCCAGTAAATAAATGAGTGGAATCATTAGAGTGGCAAAGATAACGCCCATTATTCGCCAGCCGAACGGGTTAAAACCAAAAATTAAGAGACTTGATGCTTGGATAAGTTTTCCAACAGGTGGGTGAGTCCACTCGTATGGCAACTGCAAGTGAGTGTACTGTTCGGCTGTTCTAACAAAGTAGATTTCATCAAAATACGTGTTTTGCATGTAATCTGATGGATATTGAATCACACTTTGTTCATCAATAAGGTTATGCAGGTTTGGGTTTCCGCTGCCGAGATCATTTATGGATTGAATTGTAACTTGTTGATTATTTTGATCAATTACGGCTATTTCAGCAATTATGGTGTTGTAGCCTCCTGCTGGACCAAAGTCCAGTTTTAAGTACTGAGTGGTTTGGGCGATAGATACTTCATGCCATTTGTAATAGTCCTCGGAGGATGCAGAAGGCCAAACGCTATTAACTGAACTGTTCATCCAGTTGCCAGGTGCTCCAGTTGATATTGTAACATTCATTGCACCTTGCTTTAGCAACAAAATCACAGACTTAACATTAGTTTGGCTGCCGAGGGAAATGTAGAAGCTTTGTCCATCTGTTATTTGAGCCGTCGAAGTGGGCGATTGCATTAAACCAAGATTAACTACCGCTATTGAAAAGAAAACTATTGAAAGCAAGACAATAGTTATGATATCTTTCTTGGTTAGTTTTAAGTCAAAGTTAAGATTCATTTCGGCTCACCCTCCTCCATTGTTAGGCTTGGTTTTGCAGGTTCATTTTTGAGCCATGTGCGTCTATTCCACATTAATATTGAAGCGTATGCAAGCATTAATAAATTGATAGCGCTTACCAACAAAACAATGGGGTCACCGGTTAAATTAGGTGCTGCGTTAGGGTAAGATTTGTTCAGCCAGTAGAGAATGTAGGCTTCGTTGATAAATAACGTCGCAGTCAAAACCACATATAACGGACGAACCTTTTTGATAAGCGGAAACATCAATGCCAAGAGGCTTATAGCTGGAAATAAGTAGCGTTCATGAATTCTTGTCGGAAGCATAAAAAAGGCAAACAATAGCATGAACGCAGAAAAAACAGCGAGCAAATCGCTTGAATTTTTAAAACGTTTATTTAAAAAGTACAAAACAAAAACGGTGAAGGCACCAAATAAAGCCCAACCTACGACGTTGAGGGTTCCATCAGGAATCCACAATCCATACAAACCCCACATATTAAAAGCGTTAATTGAGGTGTAAGCGTACCCTCCATAAGCTCCAAAGTAAATGTTTGTTAAAAAAGTCACTGGATTGCTCCATTCAAACGGAAGAATGACCAAGAAAACCGTTGCGGCAAACGCGGCCACCGAAAATAGCAGCTTTTTCAAGCCCCCTTTCTTATAAATCAAGAAAGCAATTAGGGGCAACAACGCGATTCCTTGAGGCTTAGTTAAAATTCCTAATGCGAAGGCCACTGCGGAAAGTTCAGGTTTAGATTTAAGCGCAAGCATAAGCGAGAGAATAAGAAAGAAAGTGTAGATAGCATCGTATTGTCCCCATACTGCCGCGTTAAATATTACAGCTGGATTAAACGCGTAAAGCGCCACTGCTAAAAGTGCAAGCTTGAAGGTTGATTGTTTTCTGACAAAAAAATAAATCAGCGCTGCCGTCCCCAAATCAAAAAGGTTAGGAACCAGCTTTATCATTATCAAAATGTTTATTGATGATGCTTTTGCTAAGGAGCCAAATGCCCAAAAAATGTAAACGTTGAAGGGCGGGTAATCAGCAAATCTAGCTAAGCCATAAAAAGGTCGTATTCCATGTGCGGCGGCGGTGTTAAACCAATAAGAAAAATCTCCCGTGTCAATAGGGTAGCCTTGTTGTGGAAACAGGAGAGCCCTGACTATGAAAGAAACAGCAAGCACGATGGCGAAAATAACAATTTCACGTTTTGCAAACGAGAAGTTAACCACCTGCTCTCTCCTATCACGCAAACAGTTGCAGTAATTGAATAAGAAGCTTTTTCCAAAATGCCTTCTTATTTTAAAAAAGTAATAAAAAAAAATAGAAAGGGATTTTTAGCAGATTTTAGGTTGGCAATTGTTTTCCGCAATTAGGACAGAAAGTGGCGTTTACTGGTATAGGTGCACCGCAGTTTGGGACAATATTTTGTCGCATCTGAAGTTGTTTGTCGTGGCGTGTTTGCGTATGTTTGCGAAGCGTATGGCTGCTGTTCTGGAGCTCTCATGGTGGCGAAGCCGATTACTGCAAATATCCAAGCTATGAAGGTTGAAGAAAAACAAGGTTATTATCTTGTGACGGCGGAAGGCAAAAAAGAATTTGCTTTTGCACTCAACTGCTTCAATAAGTAACTCGATAATGATCGTTCTTGGAATAGCAATATTGGTTTTTACTTTTTCAATTGAATTAGGCATTTTACCTAAAGAAAGTGTGGCGTTTTTCGGAGTAGTGCTAATCGTTATCGGATTTTCGTTTTTGATGGTGAGTCGAAGAAACAAACCGCAACTGCCGCCTAATGCTAAAGTCTTACTAAAAGAATTGAATCGGCACTAGGTTTTTTGGATGTAGTTAACCTCGATGAGTTTTGGAGTCGCGACAATTTTAAGTCGCGCCCTTACTATCTTTAACTTTCTCTATATTCCGATAATTTAAAGGAAGATGGGTTATAGGGTTGATTTTCGCTGGATTTTCGCCGCTTCAACACAAGTGTAACTATAACCAGTACAATAATGACAACGACTACCACAATAATAATTGGCAACAGCAATTTGTTATTAGCCGTGGCAACTTTTTCGGAAAGTGTCAATGTTGCGTTAACAGGTTCACCCTTAAAGGTCATTGATGTGCCCGTTTGCTCATATCCGTCTTTTATTACGCTAAACGCATATTGCCCGAGGGTGACATTTGTGAATGTAATATAACCTGTCGCGTTCGTAGTTCCTGAAAGTGTTTCTGTTCCTGAAGGCTGAGTTGTTGAAGAGACTGTCACATTGCATAATGGATTTCCATTGGAGTCTTTAATGAGCATTATTATGGTTCCTGCGTCGCTGCTAGTCGAGGTCACGTTTAAGTCTGCGCTTTGAGTTGAGTTTGCATTCGACGCTGGGTTTGAAATTGAAGTTGGCGTTGGAGTAGCTGTTGGTGGCAGTTCGACGGTTACCTGTGTTGTGGTTTGGGATGTTAAATACCCGGTTTTTGAAGCGGTGGCTGTTATTGTGCATGTTGTCGCTTTTGTGAAGCTAGGTGCTGTGAAAGTTGTTTGATAAGACCCATCGCCTCGATCTGTTGTGGCTGTAAATGTTCCACTGTTATCTGAGGTAAATTGAATTGTGGCACCCGATACGGCGACGCCATCCGCGGTTAAGTCAACTGTCACATTTGTTTTTTGTCCGTTGTTAATGGTTGGCGATGCGACTGTTGCCGATATTTGGGTGGGTGCGAAATCAATGGTATAAGTTGTTACTGTTCCCTGACCTGTTGTGTAACTTGAAGCTTGGGCTGTGATTACAGTTGATCCTGCCGTGTTGGTTACTGTGATGGTTCCCGTTGCTTGTGTTTGTCCGAAAGGAATTGTTAGTGTTGAACTGACAGTGCCAACTGTCGGTTGAGACGAAAACAAGTTGAGATTCACAGTTGCTTGAGGGTCTTTTGCTGGTCTTCCTTGTGAATCTTGAAGTTGGACCTCCACTGACTGGTAAGTGCCCTTGTCCGATGGGAGCGCCGATGGAGCGCAATAAACTGCTAACTTAGAGGGAATGAACCCGGTAGTCGTTATCGTTTGTTGACCTCTGGTTAGATTTGTAGCAACTGCAGTTATCGTTGTCATGCCCGGCTTGTAGGTTGTATTCAAAGTTGCCAATCCATAAGTTTTGCCGATATGGATGGTTATTTGTGAATCTATCTGACCTACTGTCGGATCAGATGAAGCTACAGAAACAAAAGTGTCTGTGGTGAAAATTGAAGTATACCCTGTCCCATTCTGCAATTCAATGGAAATTTGTGGGCACGAGTTATCGTCTGCTGGAACTTGCGGGGGCCCGACAAATATTTTGATCATAGATGGATTTGTGGCGACTGGTGTTGTAGTGAGAGTTAGTTGTTGAGATGCATATCCTTGGGCTACTGTTGTTATCACAGCTGACTGAATGGTTGTACTATTTAGAACGGTTGTAAAGTTGGCTGTTGTGAAAGTTTTTCCTTCGGGAATTGTGACAGATTGGGTTACGTTTCCAACCTTGCCATCTGAACATGATAATGTTACTGGCACCCCTCCTTTGGGCGCTTTCGCCGGAGAACCATTTGAATCCTGCAGTTGAACCATTATTGCATTGTATGTGTTGCTGTCAGCTGGCAGGGTTGATGGAAATCCATATATTGCAACAGCGTTTGGAATTGGTCCAATTGTCGTTATTGAGGCTTGTACTGTTGCGTAACCGGTTGCTGAGGCAGAAATCATGCTTGTTCCTGGAGAAAATGTTGAGGTGAAATTTGCTGAGGCATAAGTTGCTCCTTTAGGTATTGTTATTGACTGATCAACGCTTCCTATATTTGTGAGAGAGGATGAGAGGCTAATTGTTGTGTCCTGCAATGCTCTTGCAGGTTTTCCTGCGGTGTCTTGTAATTGCACGAAAATGCAGTTGTAGGTGTTGTTGTCTGCTAAGACGCTAGCAGGGCCTATGAAAATTTTGAGATTAGATGGGCCGGTTGTCTGCGCCAGGGAAATATTTTGATTAATTATTGTAAAGGCGGAGGCCGCAAAAATTAAGATTAATGTTATTTGTGCAATTTTTTTTAGCAATATTTTCACCGATTTTGTTAAATTTGGATTTGGGTTGCTTTTTATTAGCGTGATTAGGCATAACTGCGGCTGTCTTAAGTATATTGTGTATTAATATATGGTATACAGAAGCTGTTGAACTGTTCTGCAAGTGACGACAAAAGAAATTAAACAGATAAGAATTTTAAGACAAATTAAAGCCTTCTGCAGTTTTATGGCTCGCAGGCCATTATGTTACGATGCTGTAACGCAGTCGGCAATAGACTTTGCGATCTTTAATGGGCTGAATTCAGAAAATTCTCAATGGAAAGTAAGCGAAATTTAATGCATCAAAGTGAGTTACTTCAAACGATATTTGTTTCTTGCCGAATCAATGAGAGAAAGCCCTGCGGTTAGTCGATTAAGGTGTTTTGTCAGTTGATGATGACATCATTGTTGCTATTGCTTTTGACCAAACCCTATGAATTTCAACGCTATCGTCACCCATGATTACTTTCATTGCCATGCCAACATATACTGCAACATAGAGTTGTGCCAGCGTATTTGCTTCTATTCTTAGCGCAAGTTTTCCAAAATTCTTTTGTTTCAGAAGGTATTCCTCAATAAGTTTGATGTCCTTTTCATATTCATTCTTGAGTGATTGCTTAATTTCTTCGTCATGTCCTGCAATGGCAATTACTTCAAAAAACATCTCATGATGTAAGCGGTATTTTTGAAGTAATGCCTCTGACCCTTCTTCCGCGATTGTGGAGTTATCCTGTTTTCCAAACGAGGCTCGTAGGACATCGCGGAACATGGCGTGATATGAAAGGACGATTTCGTTAAGTAGTTCTCTTTTGTTCTTGAAGTATTGATATAGTGCTCCTTTGCTTACGCCTACTTCTTTGGCTATATTCTCCATTGTTGATTCATGATAGCCTTTTTTTGTGAAGATTTTGAAGGCGGCTTTTTTAATTCTATCTTTGGCTGCTTCTCTGTATTCTGGGATTACTTTTGGCATTGTTGTTCTTGTTTGATTTTGTTGCAAGTTTTATTTAAGGTATTAGGTTTCCTGACGAAAGTTGTAATAACTGACTAATAGTCAGTATTGGTTATTGGAGTGGGTGAATTTATGGACGTAAACATACTATTGTTTTCAACAATTGCGATAACTCTGGCTCTTATCTTCTATTCGATAGGTGTTTGGACCGAAAGATTTGCCAGAATTCTAAAACCGAAACATCTCGCATTTTTCTGGGCTGGTTTTATTTTTGATACAACAAGAACAACATTAATGACGACATTGGCGACCACAGTGGGCAAAGGGAATTTCTTTAATGCACATGCCGTAAAGGGGTTTTTAGCCCATTTCATTGATGCTCTTCCATGCAATCTGGGGAACTCTAACCTTGGTTAGTCTCAATGAACAGAGATTAAGGAACTTTCACAAGTTCAGTTTTGTAGTTTGGGTAATCTGGCTTATTCCATATTTCATAGGCTTCATCGCAAACATACCGGGAATATAATGACTATCAGTCACATCCAACTTCCACCTACAAAAGCTACGTTACCATTCTGCAATGCGTAGTTGCGTCTTAAACCGGCTATCCCCTACAGCTTAGCACACATGATCAAAGATATCGAAGGGCACATAAAGAAGCATCCTTTTAAGTTGAAGGAGAAGAAAAAAGATCGCTTAGTTATTAAATGCTATTTTGTCATTATTTTTCTTGCGGCAATTTCAATGTCTTCTGCTTTGATAGTTTTTCTTCCAGCATGATTTGCGTATTCAAGTGCGTCTTTGGCAATCTTTACGCCAATCTTTTCAAGGACTTTTCCAAGCTCCTTTGCTCCTTCTTCACTCACCCTTGCCGCTCCGGCTTTCTTGCATAATCTATTCATCGGAGCTACAGATATTTCTAATTCATTCATAACGACTTCATCCACAGTCTCTTTTTGTTTTCAAGTAAGTATTAAGCTTTGTTATCTATTTTCTCCACAATTTAGCAAGTTATAAATACTAATAACTCTCATACATTGAATTCCGAGGTTATTTAAAATGGCAAAGAAACCAGTTAAAAAAGAAGAAAAGAAAGCCCCAGTTAAGAAAAAGTAAACCCTCGGCATAGGCATACTTACCTCTATATTTTTCTTTTTTTATTAAGCGCTGTTATCCTGGAATAAGTTCTAAACTGAACCTCGATTAGGAAAATTGCACGTTGTCAAAGCCGGAGAATCTGCAAAAATAGGTTAAGACAAACATACAAAAGAATATGCCGCGAAAATGCCAACTGATTTTCCATTCTAAACTGATCTATAGTCAAATTCATTCTTATAGCAAGAGCAATGGCGTACAGGGGGTCAAATCAATTCTAGCTCTAAATTAGAGTTGAAGCCTTCGGCGAGATTTGGACCTGCGACCATTACCTTATCAAGGCTATAACCTGGGCTGTTACCACTCGATTATATTTAGTCCTCGGATGAGCTTGAAATGTGCATCTCGGGTTACAATTGCTTTAGCACGGGCTTGAGCGATTCCTGCAATAAGCACATCATCTTCGCCTATTAAGCAGCCTTTCTTTCTTAGGTCTCGGTAAATCTGAGAAGCTTCGTTACACGCTTGCAATGTCAAATCTAAAACCTCTATATTAGACAATAGATCCTGAACTTCTGCGAGGTTTTTTTCTGGATTGGAGGAAATGTAAGCTCCTCTTAGAAGTTCGTACGCTGAAATAATGGTGGTCGCCATTTGATCATCCTGTTCTTCCAAGCTGCGGATTGCTTTCTCTGCGTCTGATTCTCCTTTCAATAGGGCGATTAGCGCGTCAGTGTCAAGAATCACGGAAACAGTTCTACCCTTCTGGCTGCGGATTGTTCTCTGTCCTTCATTATTTGGGCAAGTACTTCGTCGGCGTCGTCGCCTACCCATTTACCCGAAAACTCCAACAGCGACTTCTTTTTTTTCTGTTTCAGAGTTCTTAAGACGACATCTGAAAAAGACTCGCCAGGTCTCTTGGAATCTTTTAAAGTCTGATATGCTTCGTTTGAAAGAGAAATTACTTTGGTCATTACAAACAGGTATGGAAATGTGCATATGCATATATATGCATTTTTGCTTGCGGAAATAAAATTTGGTTGGAGCCTTCAGCGGGATTTGGACCTGCGACCATTACCTTACCAAGCGACGTCATGACTTGGGTTAAGTTGTGCATTTTATGTCAAAGCTTATATGGTCAATTTGAAGCTTTGTAAGGTAAGTGACCGTAATGGTGAAAATCAAGGGAGAAAAATTCACAGTTATCCTAAGGGAAGCGCCTGAAGGCGGGTACTCAGCGCAATGCTTGGAACTTCTTGGTGCAATAAGCGAAGGGGAAAACCGCAAAGAAGCTCTTGATAACATTAAAGAGGCGATAGAAGGGTACTTGGAAGCCTTCCCTGAAGAGGTTGACCAGCTTAAACGCAAGAAAGAGCTGGTTGAGATAATTGTCTGAAAAACTTCCTTCTTTGTCTTGGCAAAAAGTCATCAAGGCACTCGGCAAAAAAAGTTTCATAGTTGTAAGTCAGAGAGGAAGCCATTTTTTCTTAACTGATGGAAAACATAAACTCACTGTGCCACGGCATGATCCCATCACGAAAGGTACACTTCTTTCAATCATTCAACAAGCAGGTCTATCTAAAGAAGAGTTTCTTGAACTAATCCGTTCCTAAAGTTATTTTAAGAGAAAGTGATTTGGAGCCTTCGGCGGGATTTGGACCCGCGACCATTACCTTACCAAGGTAACGCCCCACCGGGCTAGGCTACGAAGGCACATTACGCTGTTACCGTGAAAGAACTGCTTCTTTGCAATAAAACGGTTACGGTCGCTGCAACAAATAGTAATTTTTGTGTTTAGTGATTTTGAGTTGTTGAGAATTCAAGGTTTTTCAGGGAGCCATTTCAACGCTTAGATTTTTGGTTTTTTGGCAACTTAAACTTAGAAGGAAAAGGACACGGTGCTACCACCAACCGTCCTCCTTCTTCTTTCAAAAAAGAACAACACAAAGGGCCTCAAGTTGTCGTTCTTCTTTTGATAATCAATGTCTCATTGATTCACACTTCAGCTACCAATCACACTTTTTATTGCCCATTAGTAGGCTCAGAAAAGAAAGCGCTCTAACAAAAGCTCTACAATTGAGCAACGGGAAAAAACGCGGCACAACGCAGAAAAACGGCAAACAACAGGAAACAACGCAAATAAACGGGAAAACCCTCAACCTGCAACCACTGCAAGCCCTGAACCAAAAAAGCAAACTGAAACACAAAGAACAAAATTTAACCCAACCCGCCAATATTTTGTCATAATTCTTAATCAAGATGTGTCAAACGGCGAGGAAAAGCTTCATATTAACTAGGCGTTACACAATCTTGCATCGAGCGTTGCAGGGGTCTCCAAGCCAGGTCAACGGAGTAGGGCTTAGGACCCTATCGCGTAGGCGTTCGTGGGTTCGAATCCCACCCCCTGCACCAGTTTTAATTATTTTTCTTTAATTATTTTTCAAGTATCTTTTCTATACTGAGGCGCGCCTATTACGGAGCTTTGAACAATTTTTTAAAAATGCATTTTCTTTTTCTTTCTTAAGCTTAGAAGAAATATGTGTTATCACCCACTGTTGTTGTTCTCGTAAAGCAGAAGAAGTGCGCTTTCTCTCAGCTTCTTCTTCTTTTAGAATTAGAAGAAGGATGAAGCGGTGTTTCCACTATCCTTCCTTCTTCTACCAGAGAAGAACAACACCCGGTGCTACCACCAAGTGTTGTTGTTCTTCTTATTTGAATAATCACACTGTGGTGTTACTGAACCAAAAGTTAAATGATTATCCTGATAAATCAGAATTAAGCGGCGGAAGACTTAAGCGCTCATTTTTCAATCTATCCAAAGCAAGCAGGTTTTGGCATGGTCCATAGAAGAGTACGTGGCGGACAATTCACAATCAAACATGTTGAGAAGAAATGTCCCGTTGAGTTGGACGAGGAATTGTTAGTGAATATCACTGACATAGCTCCAAGCGGTGATGGGATTTCAAGAATTAGAGGCTACATCATTACGGTGCCAAAAGCCAAGCCCCGCGACTGCATTAAAATAAAGGTAACACAAGTCGGCGAAAAATCGGCTGTTGGCGAGATAATTAAATAATTTTTCTGTAGAGTTAGCGGCTTTTAATCGGCGTTCCCAACCCATGTTGAAAAACCATAATGCCATATTTGAGTAGACTTTTCATTGCGTTTATTCTGTTTTTTGGCACTCTTGCAACACCATGAATTAAACCATATATTGACAAAAGCGCCATTGTTAAAACCGAAGACCTCGAATAAACCGCAAGTTTTAAAGCAAAAAGGGGCAATTTCGAAACTAAATTGTTTGTTGTAGAATAAAGCTTCATCATGCTACTTCTACCATTTATTAATCATCGAAAAAATTAAGCATTTGCCTAATTTCCATAATCTTTAAACCTTAACCACGAAGATGTTGTTTACGTTTCAGCTAGTGTTTCAAACGGCTAAAAACAATTTGGTAACCAACAATAAGTGAGTAGAAGGCATATGAAAGTAGAAGTGCAGGGCGGTGAACGGCGTATTTTAGGTCGCTGACCATGAATTCAACGTGCTTTCTTGCAGTCCACACTTCTTCTGGTCGATAGTGAATGCAATAAGGTTCATAAACGCCAAGGACCTTGTAGCCTTTTTTGTTTATCCAATCTTTGATGTATCCATCCTCATAAGTGTGCAGTTTAAACGGAATTTTGATGTCCTCAACTGTTTTTCGGCGAACAAGCAAATCATGGGTTCCGCCTCTTCTTTCAAAAATTTTTAAAGTAACCCTTTCAAACATCTTCAAAATTGCTCTTCCCTGAAGCACCGACCAAATTTCAATACCCCAAACAGCGCCAACGTCGTCTTTCACCAGTTTTACTGCCTGGGCAAACCAATTTTTTGACAAGATGACGTCGCTATCTACAAACACAAACCAGTCACTTTTTACAAGTTGGATTGCGCTTTGCCTAGCGCTGCCTCTTGTTCCTTTTTCTTGAACAAAGATAACGTTGCCATATTTTTGCCTGAAATTCATTCACTATATCTGACGTGCCATCTGTGGAGAAGCCGTCAACAACGATTAAGTTGTTAACCTTGATATTTTTGTAAACAGAATTAATGCATTCTCTCAACATTCTTGCGCTGTTCATTGTCAGAATTGCAACGTCAACGGGCTCCATAAGTAATCAACCTGAAATCAAAAACGTTTTTAGTACCCCATTAAGCCGCAGCATCGCGAGCATATAGGAAAAACTCCATCTTCACAGCTTCTTAGGGCTCGTCTAAATTTGCGGTGTTTTTCGCCATTGTATATTTCCTGTATACTTGATTCCATAATGTTTCCTGTTACGAAATCTGGGAAGTCTCTGCATGTTACTGTATCTCCATTTGGCATGACATCTAATTGAAACCATGGTGAAACACATTTCTTGTATCCGAAGAAATTTTCAGGTTCATTATAGTAAGTTCGAATTTGCTCAGGCTTCAGGTCAGGAACAAACAGTATTGGCAACGAAGATTTTCTAGATTTTATAATTTGTACTTGTTCAGCAATTTTATCCATGTTCATTTTTGTGGTATCGCGCACATAACCTTTCCATGCAAAAGGTGTTATGCCCATTTTTTCTTCTGCTATTTTAGTATGCTTTTGCCCTATCCATTCTCGCGTGAACCAAGAATAATAAACTGTCATACCATCAGGACCAAGCTTTTCCGCTTCTTTCACAGTATCAAGCAAAGTATCTTCGTTATTTTTGGAAATTGTTGTGAGCACAAAAATCGCAGGTTTGCTTTTCTTCTCTAGTTTCTTAAGTTTTTGAATTGCCTGTATTCCTTTAACAGTTGTCTCTAACGCTCCTGGAACCCCTCGGCATTTATCGTGAATTTCTTTAGGACCATCAAACGAGACGCAAATCATATCCCAACCATTATCAACAATGGTTTCAGCGTTTTTTTCCAAGAACGATCCATTTGTCACGATTTGAACTGTAAGACCTTTTTGTTTCATGTAATTAACAAGTGGAACTAGTGGTTCGTAAAGAAAGGGTTCTCCGCCTGTTATGTAAACGTGTACTTTTTTGGGGGCGAGTTCATCTATTACTTTTTTGTAAACTTCAACAGGAACTTCCCCTGTAACTTTGGGTGTATCTTCTCTTGCGTTATACCCGTTTTGTCCCCATTGAGCACAGATTGCACATCGATGATTGCACCGATGGGTAATTCTTAAACTCAACAACCAAAGAGCAGAGCTACTGCCATCTGCATTACCATAATCTAACTTTGACTTAACAAATTCTCTGTATGCCCCTCTAACAAAACTCTTTACGAGTTCAGGGTTTTTGCATACTGGAGTGAAGAATTGTGTTGGAATCCGCCTCATGCACACTACCGTTTGTTATATCCCGTATTTGACATTGTATAATTTAAGTTTGTCCCAATTAGAGACTAGTTTTATCCAGTGCACATTTCAATCAACCAGCTTATATGCCCTTCAAATTAATCAAATCCAAATCTGAGCGAAGAAAAACAAGAGATTTTAACAAAGAAACAGACTATAACAATAATCACGCCGAAAAACGACAAATCAAAAAACAATCAAACTAGAAAAGCAAACGAGGACAATTGATAAGTCCTTTTGGGGAGGGAACAAAAACTCTTAAAACAAAGTCGACGGAATTCTTTAACGTAGCCTGGAATTAATTAAAAAAATCTCGAAGCTTTGCGATTAAGACTACTTCTTTCCTTTGGGTGGAAGTTGCGATCTCAATTGTTTCTTTTTTGCTTCTTTTTCCCGTTGTACTTTCTTTTGTTGTTCAAGCTGTGTATTTTTCTTTTTCCTCTTCATGACGCTCATTTATTCACCTTAACCAAGCAATCAAATTGCAATTCGCATTCTAAAACATTGCTCTTTATAGGTAAAATCTAAACATTAAGAGTTTGTAGTGTGCATCTATTATTTACTATTATTTTGACTTAACCATTATTATTTTAACATATTAATCAACTGTTATATAGTGTGATGTGACTATGTTATTTAGTGTCAATAGATGAGCAAACTAGAAAAATTCAAGAGCAAAAAAATAGTGGCAAAGGTAACTCCAGTCAAGGAAGTACCTGAAGGAAGAAAAATAACCAAGATTCCCGAATACGATGCGGTGTTTAAGCAGATAATTGAGAGCCCTGAAAAAATGTTTAAGGTGGAAGTTGAAGGCAAAACTGTAAGGTCAATGTATGCTCCGTTCTCTTTCAGAGTTAAATCATATAACAAAAAACCTGACCGAAAATTCAACACTGCACTCAGAGTACGCAATAAAGAGATATATATTGTTAAATTAGACAAAAAAGAATAAAACAGTCAATCCATATTCTTTCGTTTGTTAGAGCAGATGTAAGCTATGTCCGAACATAAACCTGAATGGCCTGATTCTGGCGACCTCGTTATCGCTACCATAGAGAGCGTAATGGATTACGGAGCCTACGCTAATCTTGATGAATACAATAAACGAGGTTTCTTGCACATCTCCGAAATATCAAGTGCTAGAATACGAAATGTACGCGATTTCGTTCGAGAAAAACAAAAAATGGTCCTAAAAGTAGTTCATGTAAACCTTGAAAAAGGCCACATTGACTTATCCCTTAGACGAGTTACTAAACGAGAAAGAATCGAAAAAATCAAGGCTTGGAAAAAGGATCGCAAAGGAGAAGTGCTCTTACGCGCAGTTGCCGAAAAAGTTGGCTTACCTATTCCTGAGGTATACCAAAAGGCCGGCGTTATTCTTGAAGAAAAAGTTGGTTTATACGAGGGGTTTGAAAAAGTCCTCAAAGAAGGTATCGAAGCCTTAACCAAACTTGAGATACCTGAAGACATTGCCAAAGCTATGGCCGAAGTTGCAGAAGAACGAATCCACATTAAGTTGGTAAAAGTTAGAGGCGTGCTGGAAATTCGTTGCATGAAGCCCAATGGTGTCAAATGCATTCAAGATGCATTCTTAGGCGCTAAGAAAGGACAAAAAGCTAAAGATGTTAAAATCGAATTTAGCGTAATCGCCGCTCCAAGATACAGCGTAGAGGTTTCAGCTGACAACTGGAAACGCGCTGAAGATCTGCTTGATGAGGTAAGTCAAAACGTAGTTACCAACATCATTAAGGCAGGCGGAAACGGCTCTTTTAAAAGAGAAAAATCGTAAGGCGAAATCATGAGAGAACCGATTGAAAAAGTAGTTTGGGGTCACGTAGAAAAAATTGGCAAAGGCACCCGCGCAAACTATGAACCTGCCAAAAAAACTATCACTTTCTGTTTTAAGAGAGATGCCCAAACTTCAAGCGAACAACTTAGAAAACTCCGCGAAACCCTGATGGGCGAACTAAAACAACTTGGTTATAGTAGCCGAATGAAATATAACGGTGAAGTAATTGCAGAGAACGTTGAAGAACAGGAAGTCGTTTTAATAAGAAAGAACCATCAACTGGTAATTCAACTTAATAAGAAAGGTTCTGGAAAAGAAGAAACAGACAATTCAGAACAGGCAACATAGCAATCCATAAATTCTTCAACGGAAAGCCGCTCATTCCAAAGCAAGGAGAAAAGAAAATGTCCCATAAAGGCCACGCATATTCTGCGTCAGACGCCATCTTTTTAGACAATCCTTAAAGACGTTCGATTCAGCCACCCTCTGAGCTTATAGATAAACTTACGATAAACCCAAGCGATGGGGTAGTAGATTTTGGGTGCGGACCTGGATATTACACTATCGAGCTCTCAAAAGAAAGCTAAAAAGGTCATAGCGGTAGACATTTCGTCTGAAATGCTTAAAAAGTTCAAAACAAAGCACAGAAAGCTGGCGTTAAGAACTTACAGTTCTTGCAGAGTGATGGGAAAAGTCTTCAGGTTGAAAACGAATCCGTCGATTTGATTCTTCTAGTAACTGTTTACCATGAAGTTGGGGATAGTGAAGCTCTTTTAAAGGCGTTTAGAAGGGTTTTGAAGTCCGATGGAAAGCTGGTGATTGTTGAGGTTAAAAAGAAAGGCGTCTTTCCGCGGTGCACCCTTCAAAATCCAGGCGCATTAAATGCCGAAATCGAATCAGGCAATTTCAAACATGAGCAAACGATGCCCTACAAAAGTTACGTCATTTTCTTCTTCATCAAGAACTAATGCTAAATGCAGTGGCTAACTAAGTCGCTTCACAGAAAAGGCGAAAGAAGACGGAAAGCTATTCCACCTATCAATAACGCAACAGCGAAGTTTGCAAGTGTCATAACTATGATAGCTCAAAAAATGAGGATTTAGAGACCGAAGCTGTTGATAACCCTGCCTGAGTTGGCATCAATTACTAAAACAATCTTGTTTCCCTTATGGTCATACTTCGCGAACCAAACTGGAACATGAAGCAATTCAACATCGCCCACATCCGAGTCAGTGTGTATTGACTGAATCATATGGTATTTCTCATGTGCCTTTTGCGATTGAAGCTGATCTACCAATGTCTTTGCTTGAGATTTCGCAACTTCTTCACTGATATCACCGTTAAGTATCTTTACGCCCTTAGGCAATTTGGAAATGTCAAACAATTCTCTACTCTCAAGATTGAATTGGTAGTCACGCGGCTGATAATCCGAAAGCGCCTTTAACGCAATAATAGGGAAGTTATAGTTCATGTCCATTTGCTCGGACTTGTTCATTCCGCCGCCGCCATAACCCATCCCCATACCCATTCCCCAAGCCATTATTCTAATCCGTTTTAACCCCAAAATATCAGCAAACGGATTGCCAGTGCGAAATTGACTCTCAAGAGCTCGCCTGCGTCCTCCACCGAATCCGCCGCGCATTCCGCCAAATACTACTCCCATCAAAGCGGCGGTTGTAGCGGCTTGCGCAAGCGTTGCCGTTTCATTTGTAGCGGTGACGCTCGTTCGGGCTGAAACACTAACAATCCAATAAGGTACGAACGTAAGGCTCATTTCTTCCTGAGTTGAATCCTCATGCAGGTGCCTGTGCAAAAGACCTCTATCCATAAGTGGAGTAATTATTGAATTGACTTGATCAATAGTGGCAACTTTCAAATCAAGCATTGTTTGCTTTTGTATATTTGTCCAACCTTCGGTGCCCAATGTGACTGTGTTGCCGCAATATTCGCAGGTTATGACCATTTCTCCAAATTTGGGTGCGATTGGTGCTCCACAGCTCGGGCATTTCAAGGATGCTACTCCTGAAGCAGCTATAACTGGAGCCGTAGGAGTTGAAGTTGGTTTAGGTGCATTTAATCCTGTGCTTGTTCCACATTTAACGCAGAATGCTGCATCATCTGGAAGTTGAGCACCGCATTTATGACAATACACTTTTCCACCGACCTCTTTTATGACCTGTCCGTCTCTTAAATTTAACCTTTAATAAGTTTCACATTTTACTTTAAAATGGATAGATGAGTTTTTCTGCGATTGAATCTGATTTTTTTTGTTACGGGTTTTTGGGAAAACAACTAAATAGTTGAGTAATGCAATGGTAAAGTTATGCCTAAGAAAGCTACTCCAAAGAAACTCTACCTTGCCATTATTCTCGTGGTTATACTAGTTGTTGCAACTGCCGCAGTTGTTTATGCAACACAATCATCTAAACCCCAAAGTATTGTTGGAGTGCATGTTGGAGACACTTTTACTTATACAATAAAAGGTTACTCGGAATTGAATAGTGCATCCGCAGTAACCCCGTCTAGCTTCTTAGTGTATAACCAAACAGATCACTACACTGTTACCGTGACAGGGGTTGATGGAAATAAAGTCTCACTTAATACTGTCTGGCAATTTTTGAACGGAACTCAAATTACAAGTCCACAAACAATTGACCTTGCAACTGGAAATAAAACGGATCAATACGGATTTTGGCCTATTTATCCTTCTAACCTAAAAATGGGCGACCTGCTTTACCCTAAGGGAACTGGCACCCAAATTGTTAACGCAACTGACACTTTAAAATATGCTGATTCTACGCGAGACAGAAATTATTGGTACATTGAAACCCTTTTCAAAGACATTAACGACCCGACGGGTAACACGATGCGTGATCAATTTGATTCCGTGTACTTTGATAGACAAACAGGAATGGCCATTACCTTAACCGACGCTCAATATTATAATAACCCAGAATACGGTCTAACTGTTACTTGGAACCTTATCAGTTCAAATGTTTGGGCTGTCACATAATCTTAGATTTTTTTTAATAAATTTTTTAGAATTTATCCGAATTAATAATATTTTTGAATAGTTTTTATTTTTTATTAGAATATTATCCGTTACCTTATCGATAATCCGTAAGTATAGAGCAATATCGCAAAGAAGAGTTAACATATATAGAGGCACTCAAAGGTTTGCACCTTTGCATTGATTTGGTAGACGAAAAAATGAAATAGCCCTGCACTTAACAAGATATCGCAAGAGGTATAATTGTTGTCGTTTAAGGCTAAAATGAAAGAAGCATCGGAAAGCATGAATTCACCGCTTGTTTTAGCGCTGGATTTTCCGTATGAAGCTCCAGAAAACCGGATTAACGTCATAGATAGAGCGCAAAAAATTCTAAAAGAAGTTCACCCATACATTTGTGCTGTTAAGATAAATCATCATCTTGTTCTTCCTCTTGGTACTTTTGATGGTGTGCAGCAACTTGTTGAGCAAATCCGAGGTCAAGGTCTTTTGGCAATTATGGATGCCAAAGTAAACGACATAGGCACCACAAACCAAGTGATAGCTGAATACTATTATTCAGCGGGATTTGATGCAATAATTGCTAACCCGTTTGTGGGTTGGGACGAAGGCTTAAAACCACTATTTGAGGTCTCACATAGGCTTAACCGAGGTGTTATACTTCTCTGTTATATGAGTCATAAAGGCGCAAGCGAAGGTTACGGCCAAACAATCATCGATCAAAATACTGGTGAAAAAACTTTTCAATATCTGTCTTTTGCCAAAAAAGCTTTGAAATGGGGCGCTGATGGTGTTGTGGTTGGAGCCACTTACCTAGAAAAGATAAGAGAAGTAAAACAAATTTTAAGTGAAAAAGTACCTATTTATTCTCCAGGTATTGGTGCTCAAGGGGGATCAGCGGAAATGGCAGTTAAATCAGGTGCCAGCTACCTTATTGTTGGGCGAGAAATTACTATGGCGAGTGACCCAGCGCAAACAGCAAGAAAGCTTCGCGATTCAGTTAAAGGGATTTAGGCGTTCTATCTTTGGCGTTTGTTTTCCCAGAGCTCTTTCTTTAGCAAATCACGTACTGAAGAGCGAATTACGCTGCTTCTGCTTGGATACATGTTTGCTCGGACTAATTCGTCTAAACCTTCAAGATAGGCTTCTGGTAATAGGACTGTTACAAGTTTCAATTCTTTTTTTCCTCCCTCAAACTATATCATGCATATAACATGTGGCAGATATAAAATTAGCGTAGTGAATCCTAACTAATCAGAATCAGAACAAACATAATTGCCCAATATTAACCTCTGGCGATTAAGTCTCTGAAGTTTCAATCTGGGGTTTGGTTGATTTAATGCCTGATTTTGCAACATAGAGTCCAACCGAAATCAAAATGCTCCAGACAACAAGCCCGACAATGAGCCTTGAAACAACATCAAACCAAAGATAAGTTTCTGGGGGTCATTGCCTGCCGGCGAGAATCCTCGACTAAAAATGTCACAGTAACTCAAATAGCTTTGATAGCCCGTCCAAGCGTTCATAATTGTGCCGAGAATCGAGTAAATTCCAAACTCACAGCAAATATTCCACAACCAAAGAGCTTGGTTTTTTTTCCCTCTAACATTTTGGTCGTCAATCAAGCATTATGGTAGTTGCTTTTATTTTTGCTTAATGCTGCAAAAAAAACTCGGCTTCTGCTCTTTATAGGCTCCTTAATTGGTTCAAAGTCCCCAAATAGGTCCCATCCAAGAGATATAGCTCCGAGTTATCGACATCCACCGCTTCCGAACGCAAAACGGGACCAAGTAGTGCGTCACTGCCAATTTCTTTTCTAGATCGTGTTTCGTTAACTGGTCTGCCCCCTAAAAAATCGTTGAAGCTAGGCATAATTATTATCTCTTTAGTTCTGAGGCTAATGTTGAAATGCTTCTTTAATGTTTCATCTACTCTTCCTACAGTTTTTAGCCCGTGTTTTTGCAACAGAATCTTTCCCAAAGCTTCGGAGTTAACGTTTGCGATCATCCAAGCCTGCCGGGTAATTTTAAATCCTGCTGGATCACGAAAAACAACAACAGGATGCAAATGCCCCATAACCAACGTTTTGCATTTAAGCAGAGCTGGAGAAGGCCACTTATGCCCGTGAAAAACGCCAATATCACCAAAAACTGCTCCAGACGCGGGTAAAAGCTGGATGTTTTCCGGCAGAAGCGGTTCGAGGTTTGCATCATGATTTCCTCGAACAATGGCGATTGATCCAACATATCCTTGCAATTTAGTAAAAAAATCGGGAACATCGTGCCACTCCCCCAACTCGCTGGAAATAACAGTGTATTTAACGTCTCCAAGAATAACGAGCTTTTGGGGTTTGTATTTATTGATTATTTCGGTTAGTTTGTTTAGGAGTTTTTCTGTTTGGCTTGGAACGTGAATGCCTTTTTCTTGAAGAGATGTTTCCCAACCAAGATGTGGGTCGGCGATAAGAAGTATTTTAGTTTTTTCTGACTTTATAAGTGCTGCAGGATTTGGCCACAGTAATTTTAACATGTATCTTTAACCAAGGTTACGATTTTTTTGTGAATTTCCATATTCCCCGAGGCGATGAAGCTTATTGTTTGCTTGGGATCCAATTCAACATTGAACACTTGATTGTTTGGTGTAGTTACTATTCCGCCTGCTTCTTTGAGGATTAAAAAACCGGCGGCGACGTCAGTTGTGCGCAATTTTCCTCGAATATCAACAAAAGCATCTGTCAAGCCGTTTGCTACATAACACAGCTCAAGCGCATTGGCGCCAAAGTGACGGATGTGCTTTGTTTTCGCAATCAATGGAGTAAGTTTTGGTACCAGCTCTTTGACTTTGTATGTGTTTAAGTCTAAGCCGACTACTGCCTCCTCCAGTGAAGCATTTTTTGATGTTTGTATTTTTTTGCCGTCTCGATATGCACCTTTTCCTTCAAAAGCCACATATGCTATGTCATGGGCAAGGTCAGCAACGAGCCCAGTATATACATCGTTTAACGTTCTCTTTCTAGAGACTGCAATTGAACAGCAATAAAATGGTAAGCCATGCATGAAATTTGTGCTTCCGTCAATCGGGTCAACCGTAACAAAGCACTCATCGGAATTAGCGCCGAATTGCTTTACCCCAGACTCCTCGCTAATCAAGGTAAAAGAAACGCGGTCCTGCGTTAGGGTATCCACGATCGCTGTTTCTGCAGCTAAGTCCATCGGTTTCATCGCGTCTCCCCCAGCGCCTATGCCCAAGTTCGGTTGAGGCTCTCGAATTGTCGCTAAGTATGGTTGAATACTTATTTTTACGGCATTTTTGCATTTTAAGAGGATTTCTTGCCAGTCTTTGTTAGTTTTCATTGCTATCTCTTCCTCAGTTTCTTATTGTACGGTCAAATTGATAAATACTATACTGAATTGATTAGGCTGTCAGCGGTTAAACTGTAGCTTTGAAAACGATAGAGCGTCTACAGCGATTACTAAACAGGAAAAAAACGGTCGTTTAGCCAAATCGGAGGCTTAACGCTTTTAAAAGAGTCAAACAAAAGTTCAGAAATCTTTTAAGGCGAGGTCTAAAGAATGATAAAATATGGTCAGCAATAACGAATTGAGAAGCACATTATGGTATGCTCCTTCACAGATTAATCCCATATCTATTTGAGACTTTTAGGTTTTAAAAATAGGTGAAAGAATTTGGGTAAAGAACGTAAGTTTAGGAAAGATTTTACAGCTGAGCAATATGCGGCTTATTTAGAAAGAAAGTCTAAAAATCCCGAAGCTCTAATATCAGAATATAATAAACCTCTGATGACTAAATTTAAATCTAAAAAAGACGACAACATAAATTTCTAAAATACCGTGGTCCAGTTGAGATCACCGACTATCGTTAACTTTTAAAAAGTTGTTTTTGGGAAATTGGTTAGGCCAAACTTGTATTTCTGGAGTCTAACTAGAGAAATGCTTATATTTTCTGGATAACGTCTCAATCAGCAAGGGTTCGAAGCTCCAATGTCCAATTGCCAAAACAAGTTAGAAAACAGCCAATCACAGTTTCTTAGCTTCGACTATTTTTATTATCGTTATTTTCCTTAAGCCCAGAACTAGAAAATTTTTTAAGAAAAGTTCTGGGCAAAAAACGGGTGTACTAAAATGGATAAAGGTAACTCTCCCAAAACAATTGTTGTTAAATTCGGTGGCTCTAGTCTAGCGGATCACGAAAGGCTCTTAAAAGCAGTTGTTGCAGTGATGAACGAAGCCAAAAAAGGAACAAGGATGGCAGTTGTTGTTTCCGCTATGGGCAAAACAACCGATGTTCTTATGACTACCGCGAAAAACGCTTCCAATGGGAAATTGGAGAAAAAAGATTTAGATGACATCCTCTCGATGGGTGAACGAACCAGCATACGAATTTTTTCCGCTGCACTGAAAACTAATGGAGCGGAATCCTGCTACTTTGACCCCATCGACAGCAACTGGCCAATAATAACTGACTCAGATTTCCAAAATGCGAACCCAATCTTGAAAGATTGCGAAAAAAACATTCGTGAATGTGTATTGCCCATTATGGAAAAAGGTTTCATCCCTGTGGTCGCAGGCTTTCTTGGCAAAACCAAAGATGGCAAAATTACCACTCTTGGAAGAGGCGGAAGCGATACTACAGCGTTTGTCCTGGCTGAAGCTTTGGGTGCAAATGAAATCGTCTTGGTTACAGACGCCGACGGAATAATGTCAGGTGACCCAAAAATTATCTCGAACCCCGAGAGGCTAAAAGAAATTGATGTGAACACATTAGTTGGTCTTGCTGATTCAGGCGCTAAATTTATTCACAGCAAAGCATTGAAGTACAAACCTAAAAACATCAACATTCGAGTAATCAATCATGCACAAGGCAACCTTGCCAAAGAGGGCACTGTAATTACAGGCGCATTAGCAACTGAATTAGACGCCGAAATCGCTCATCCTTTTCCAGTGGCTGAAATAACCGTTATAGGAAACGGTATCTCGGCAAACCCACAAATCGTTCAGGAAATGGTTGAAAAAACTAAACAGCATTCCCTGCTGCTTGGCATGTCAATGAGTACAAATTCAATTATCCTTTATGTCTCACAAGAAAGAAACTTCGATACACTCTTCAACCAAATTCACGAAATCACAAAGAACAACAAAGAAACCATTGCGATGGCAGTCAAAAAAGACTTGGTCTTCATAAAAACCAGCGGTGTTGGCTTAGAAGAAACCCATGGCATCATCGGAAAAATCAGCGAAGACCTCAGATTGAGCGGCATAAACATTTCAGGCATATTAACCATAACATCCAGTATTCTGTTGTTTGTAGATTGGAATGAGACGAGAAAAGGCATTAAAGTTAATTAAAAACTCATTAAGGAGTGCTAAATAAGCAAAAGGTGAAAAGATGAACGCAGGAAAAACTCGACGACTAAAAAGAATCATGCAGCAAGATAACCACACAGTAATCGTGCCCATGGACCATGGCGTAACAGTTGGACCAATCCAAGGCATAACTAACATGCAACAAATAATTGACCAGCTTGTCAAAGGCGGAGCTGACGCCATCCTGGTCCACAAAGGCATAGCAAAACATGTTGATGTTGCAAATGCGGGATTAATCGTGATGTTATCAGGCATGTCAAATCTTAGCCCAAACATAAACGGCAAAGTCCAAGTTTGCAGCGTTCAAGAAGCCATACGCATCGGCGCAGATGCAGTCTCTGTTCATGTGAACGTTGGTGCTCAAGACGAAGACAAAATGCTACCAGAATCTTGGCAAAGTCGCCGACGAATGCGACGTATTCGGTATGCCGCTGCTTGCAATGATGTATCCTCGTGGACCAAAAATCCAAAATGAACATGCACGCTGATGTGGTGGCGCACGCAGCAAGAATCGGAGCAGAACTTAGGTGCAGACATCATCAAAACAAACTATACAGGCAACATAGACACCTTCAAAACAGTAGTCGAAAGCTGCCCAGTTCCAGTAGTCATTGCTGGTGGACCAAAATGCAAAACATCCAGAGAAGTCCTTCAAACCACAATGATGCAATGAAAGCAGGAGCAGCAGGACTTTCCATCGGGCGAAATGTGTTTCAAATGAGCAATCCAACCTTAATAGTCGAAAGCGCTTTCTGCAATCGTTCATGAAGGCGCATCAGTGTGAGCAAGCGCTTAAAATTCTCGGTGAGAAACGTTGAAGGAACTCTGGGTAGAAATAGATCAAAGCGGCTTCACTGCAAGAAAAAGAAACTTTACTTAGCATAGCCCATGAAAACGCTGATGTAATCCTTGAGGGAGAGCAAGCAAGTAACAAATCTGGCTCAATTCAAGTAACCTTTCTATCTGACCTTGATGAGAAAAAAATTGGTCAACATAAAAATCAGGGTAAAAAACTGCTATCAAAATCACCATAAAAGGCAAAGAAGATGAAAACAAAGCTGCCAAAGCCGCAGAACTGGGAGTTGACTTACGTAATTATTAATTGTCTCGATTGGCGAGTAATTCCGCTTGAAAACTTAATTGCAAAAGCGCACGGCGGCAAAAGCAAACTAATCGCTGAAGTCACCACCGCTGAGGATGCTAAAGTGGTTCTTGAAGCTCTTAGAATTAGGAACAGATGG
This sequence comes from Candidatus Bathyarchaeota archaeon, assembly GCA_963798135.1. Taxonomy (GTDB): domain Archaea; phylum Thermoproteota; class Bathyarchaeia; order Bathyarchaeales; family Bathycorpusculaceae; genus Bathycorpusculum. Next base: position 947,001 of record CAWCSI010000002.1, read on the forward strand.
CGTTTTACTCAAAACTTCAAATCCAGATGAGCTTGCCAAAACTGTTAAACATTGTTAAAGGCCAAATGCCTAAAGTGGACATTGACGCAGCCAAAATTTTATCCATCAAACCGATTGGCACAGGCGCACGAGTCTGCGTAGATACTGTTGACTTGATGTGTCCTGGCGAAGGCATGCTGGTCGGATGCCAATCCGCAGGGTTTTTCTTGGTTGAAGCTGAAGTAAACGAGAACCCCTACGTGCAATCAAGACCTTTCCGCGTTAACGCTGGACCAGCATCACATTACACCTTAACTTCGCTGCAAAGCACTCGTTACCTCTCTGAATTCAAAGCAGGCGACGAAGTTTTAATCGTTAACCGGGAAGGCAAAAGTCAGAATAACAAATGTGGGCAGATCCAAAATTGAGTTCCGCCCTCTCATCCTAATCGAGGCTCAGGCAGAAGGTACAAAAATAAAAACCATCCTTCAAAACGCCGAAACCATCCGCGTAGTCACTCCGAAAGCTTCAAAACCAGTAACAGAACTAAAACCCAACGACGAAGTCCTTGTGCATTTAGCGGCGAAGGGAGGACGACACTTCGGCATATCTGTGCCTGAAGAAACGGTGATTGAAAAGTGACACCGAGAATCTGCGTTTCGATTCTCCCAAAAAACAACATTGAAGCACTTAAATCTAATTGAGACGAGCAGAGAAAGCCAAAGCAGACCTTATTGAAGTACGGCTGGACTGTCTTGAAATTTCCCGAAAACTATCGGAACTTTCAAAAAGCACAAAAATCCCTCTAATTGCAACAAACAAACTTCAAAGCGAAAAAGGATATTTCTCAGGAACAGAAACTGAGCGGCAACAAACCCTCTTAACGCCGCCAAAAACGGTTTTGAATACGTTGACGTTGACCTATCAAGCCCAAACCATAAAGAAACAATCGAGCCAACTTAAGCAGTTGGGGGCTAAACCAATCGTTTCCTACCACAAATTCGACGGTGCACTGAGCGTTTCAGCAATGGAGCAAGATTCTTGATGAAGAGATTGCCAGCGGAGCCAGTCATCTGTAAAATTGTAACAACCGCCAAACAGGTAGAAGACAACCTTCCTGCTTTGAGCTTTGTTTCTATTTGCATCAAGCAAGGCTAAACTGGTTTGTTTCTGCATGGGCGAACACGGCAAAATTTCAAGGCTTCTGTCGCCCTTGTTCGGTGCATTTTTTACTTTTGCTTCACTTGAAGCAAGGCAGTGAAACTGCAGCAGGGCAAATGAGTATTCAGAGAAATGAGGAGCTGCTTACGACCTCTTAGGGGAAAAAGTAATATGGATATTTCAGGAAAAACACGGTTTGCGGAGTAATCGGCGACCCCATAGAACACACTCTTAGCCCCATTATGCATAATGCAGCGTTTGAAGCCCTCAAACTCGATTACATTTTTTTAGCCTTCAAAGTAAAGCCTGCAGAGCTTGAAAACGCAGTAAACGGCATGCGCGCTCTAAACATTCGCGGATTAAACGTAACTATGCCACATAAAAATGCAGTTATAAAATATTTAGATAGAAGTCGACTTATCAGCCCAAATCATAAATTCAGTCAACACTATCTTAAACAAGGAAAGCAAACTTTTCGGCTTCAACACAGACGGTGTCGGAGCATTAAAAGCTCTTGAGAGAAAACGGTGTGGAACCTCAAGGGCAGAAAAGTTTTGTTGCTTGGCGCAGGTGGAGCTGCAAGAGCCATAGCATACACTATGGCTAAAGAAGCTGATGAACTGGCCGTTTTGAATCGAACTCCTAAAACCAGCCCAAGATCGTTAGCTAAACTGCTTGAAAAAACAGCTAACAAAAAAATAGTTGCAGGCTCACTTTCGCCAAAAGAAATCCAGCATAACCTCCAAGACTCAGATATTCTAATTAACGCAACATCAGTTGGAATGAAACCCAAAGCCGACGAAAGCCTCGTTGCACCTAAACTGTTGAGACCCTAATTTGGCAGTAATGGACATAGTTTACAACCCAATTGAAACCAAACTGGCTAAAGACGCTAAAGCAGCAGGAGCCAAAGTGGTCAGTGGGGTTGAGATGTTGATTTATCAGGGTGCTGCGTCGTTTGAAATTTGGACTGCGTGAAGTCTGCGCCAGTTGAAGTTATGAGGCAGGCAGCGCTTAATCATTTGCTAGAAGGTGTAAATGTTGACTGGTAAAGCTACGGCTATTGCTCATGGGGCTGCAACAATCGTTAACGCGATTGCGCTGGGTAAAGGCGCGGCGTTTGGGGTTGATTTGTGGACTAAAGCAGAAGTCAAATTAACCGATGAACCAGGCGTTATCAGAGCTGAGATAGTTTCTGACCCAAAAGAAAGCACTCTTCTAATCGAAAAAACGGTGGCAAGAGTTCTTCAAAGGTTTAGTTTAGAGAAAAGTTTTGGTGCAAAAATAAAAACCTATCAAACATTCCCATCGCCAAAGGGCTAAAGAGCAGTAGTGTAGCCGCAAACGCAACAGCTCTCGCAACTACCGACGGCATTAGGCAAAATGCTTCGCTGACTTAGAAATCGTAAATTTGGGAGTTGAAGCGGCTTTTGACGCCAAAGTCACAGTGACAGGCGCTTTCGATGATGCTTGCTGCTTCATATTTTGGCGGAATAGTAATTACGGATAACTTGAAACGAGAAATAATCAAGCAGTTGCCGTTTCACTAATGATTTAGTGGTGCTTTTCCATGTGCCACCTCAAAAAGCTTACACTGCCGACTCCAATGTTAAGCAGGCTGCAAACCATCAAACCGTTAGTGGAAGTTGCTTACGAGAAAGCTTTGGAGGGCAAAGTTTGGGAAGCACTGACGCTTAACGGCTTAATTTATTCTTCAGCCTCAAGACTTCAACCCTACAATAGCCATTAGATGCTTTAGCTGCTGGAGCAGTTAGCGGCTGGGCTTGTGCGGTAAAGGACCCGCAGTTACAGCAGTGGTCCCAAAAGATAAGGTTGATTCAGTAAAAGCTGCCTTGCAAAAGTATGAAGGCGAAATCTTGCAAGCCAAATTAAACTGTGAGAAAGCCAAGGTGCTCTAAACATGGCAGATGTAACAATTAAGAAAACTGAAAAGTTGAGCGGTCAAGTTTGTGCGCCCTCCATCTAAATCTTACACTCAAAGAATGGTAATATGCCGCTGCACTATCTAATGGTATTTCGAAAATTTCGAATCCCTTTAATTGTCAGAGGACACTGAAGCCACCTTGCGCGCTGATAACAGCTTTAGGTGCAAAAGTAAACCAGGTTGCGGAAGGCTGCTGGACAATCGAAGGTGCAAAGACGCTTACAAGCTCCAAAGAACCAATTGATTGCGGCGAATCAGGAGCTACATTGCGTTTCATGATTCCCGTAGCTGCCTTGGCAACAGATCCTTCAACATTATGCTGTTTAGAGGCTCGCTTGAAGAAGCGACCCGTAGAACCGTTACTCAAAAGTCTCAGAAGAACTCGGCGCCAATGCACATATTGGAAAACTTGGCGACAAAGATGCTGTGTTTGTTGAAGGCGGCGGTATCGTTGGTGGCGAAACATCCATTCCCGGCGATGTGAGTTCACAGTTTATTTCGGGTTTAATGTTTGCCTGCCCAAAGGCAAAGGTAGACACGGAAATAGTATCAACTTCCCCTTGGAGTCAGCGATTACGTCAAGATGACTAGGCATGTTCTTGCTAAACATGAAATTAAAGTGCCTGCACATGAAACTATCAACTTATACATATCCCAGCCCACCAAACCTACCATTCCCATGACAGTCAGGGTTCCAGGCGATTTCTCATCAGCGGCTTTTCTTCTCGCTGCAGCAGCAATAACTAACTCTAAAGTCCAAATAAACAACCTTGAATATGGCAGTCGTCCAAGGCGACAAGGCTATTATGGGTATTCTAAAGCACATGGGTGTAATGGAAAAGTATGCGATGACAGTGTTGAGATAATGGAAGGCTCGGCAAGTTGCTTAAACCTCTTACGAAGTTGATGCAAAAAATATTCCTGACCTTGGTCCCAGCCATTGCAGCTCTCGCGTGCTATGCCAAAGGAACATCGCACATCATTGGTGCTCAACGGCTCAGACTTAAAGAATCGGATAGATTGAATCGATTTATCTTGAGTTAAGAAAGATGGGCGCACAAATCACAAGTCAGACGATGACGGCTTAACAGTAGAAGGTCGTTTATTCTGCACGGTGCAGTGATTAGATCCCCACAATGACCACCGAATCGCAATGGCATGTGCAGTTGCAGCTTTAGGCGCAAAAGACGAAACAACAATTCAAAACGCCGAATGCGTCAGAAAGTCTTATCCGCAGTTCTTCACTCATCTAAAACAAATAGGAGCTGAAATTGTTGGCGGGAAATTCGATAGGTAAAGAATTCATGGTAACAACGTTTGGCGAAAGCCATGGCAAAGTTGTCGGCGTTGTTGTCGATGGTTGCCCAGCAGGCTTGCCTCTTTCTGAAGTTGATTTTCAAATGGAATTGGATCGCAGTATTCCAGCAGAGCCAAAAATTGTTTCTGCAAGAATCGAAAAGGACACTGTCCAAATATTCTCAGGGAGTTTTTAATGGGTTTACCACTGGCGCTCCAATTGCTTTGATGGTTGAGAATCGAGAGGTTGACTCAAGCGATTACGAAGCAAATAAGGATTTGCCAAGACCTGGACACTGCCGATTACCCAGCACGTGTAAAATATGGAGGCTTTAACGATTATCGAGGAGGCGGACGCTTCTCTGGCAGAGTTACAGTAGCACTCATCATGGCTGGAGCGATAGCCAAAAAGCTACTTAGCCGATTTGACGTTGATGTTTTAGCATATACCACTGCAGTTGGCAAAGTTAAAACTGACAAGAAAATTAGCGCCGAAGAAATCAGTCAAAAACAAATACAAAGCGCTGACGCGGTGCCCCGACTTAGCATGCGCAGAAAAAATGGAGCAGGAAATCGTTGATGCCAAAAAAGAAGGCGAAAGTGTCGGTGGAATAATTGACTGCCTCGTTCTAAATGTTCCAGTCGGGGTTGGCGAGCCGATGTTTGATTCGCTTGATGCTGATTTGGCAAAAGCATTGTTTAATGTTCCCGCCGTTAAAGGCGTTGAGTTCGGGTTAGGTTTTGGAGTTGCAAAGTTAAAGGGTTCAGAAAACAACGACTCTTACATTATTAAGGAAGGAGAGGTTGCAACTTCTTCTGATAATATGGGTGGAATCTTAGGAGGTTTATCAACTGGCATGCCTATCATGATGCGGGTGGCCATAAAACCGACTCCATCTGTCAGCAAAGAACAGAAAACCGTAAACCTTTCAACAATGAAAGACTCCAAACTGATCATTAAAGGTAGGCACGACCCATGTGTGGTTCCAAAAGCCGTTCCCGCCGTGGAATCAGCCGTTACGGTAACCTTAGCTGACCACATGATTCGCTCAGGCTTTATTCCTAAAGTTCTGGAGAGATAAAAATAATGGATGAAATCGAGCAGCTTCGAAAAAAAGTTGACGAAATTGACGAACAAATCATAACTGCCTTTTCTGAAAGAGTAAAAACATGCAAATCTATCGGCTCAATTAAGAAAAAACAAGGCAAACCCGTACGAGACGTTTCACGAGAAGACGAGGTGTTTAAACGGGTGCAAAAAAAAGCAATACAATTTCACCTTAATCCCGTGCAAGTTGAAGCAGTTTACCGCGAAATAGTTAATATGTGCAGTGCTGTTCAGGAGTAAAAAAGAAATCAACGGAAGTAATCCTCTGTGCTTTACGAGATAAATGAGAAGGCAATAAGGCTCGAAAGTGAAGGAAAAAAGATAATACGATTAAACCTAGGCGACCCAGACTTAGCTACGCCGAACGAGATTATAGAGGCGGCTTATGCTTCAATGAAAGCTGGCAAAACAAAATACTCTTCATCATATGGCGAGAGCAAACTTAGGCAAAAGCTTGCTGAACTTCACGGCGTTAAAGCTGAAAACGTTGTTATTACTCCTGGTTCAAAATGGGGCGTTTTCGCCACTATGTATCTTATGATGAAAGGTGGAGGAAACGTTATCATTCCGACGCCTTATTGGACGGCTTACGATCTAATTGCAAAAAGCCTCGGTGCAGAAACTAAATTGCTGAAAACCGAGATGGAAAACGGTTGGAAAATTGACCTTGAGTCTCTCGAAGCCTTAATTGATAAGAATACCCGGATGATAATTCTTAACAATCCAAATAATCCCACAAGCAAAGTTATAGATGCCAAAACTCTTGACAGCATAGTGGAAATTGCCAACAGGAAAGGCGTCATCATCTTGTCAGATGAGGTTTACGGTACGATAAGCTTTGTTAAAACAAAAAGCATCCTAGAGTATAATGGGGAACAAACTCATATTCTTACAACGGGCTTCTCCAAAACATTCAGTATGACGGGTTGGAGAATCGGTTACATTATCGCAAACAAACAACTCGTGGACAAGATAACTAAACTCAATCAAATAACAATAAACAATGTGCCAGTATTCATCCAAGATGCGGCGTTAAAAGCGTTGGAACTGCAAAAACAACTTGCCAACAAAATAAAAGAAGAATATGAACAAAGAGCAAAGCTAGCAAGCACTACCCTAGCAAAAGCAGGTTTCTCATTCACAAATCCTGAGGCGCCCTTCTACGTTTTTCCGAAGCGATCTGGCTTAGACTCAGAAAAATTCACCTTAGAATTGCTTGACAAAGGAGTCGCAGTGGCTCCAGGCACATCATTTGGCGACTACAGAGAACACTTTAGAATCTCTTTAACTGCACCCAGAGAAGAAATCAAAACAGCACTTGATACGATAAGTGAGGCTGTTGAATGAGAATCGCCATAATTGGCGCAGGCAAAATGGGCGTATGGTTCGCTAAATTTTTCGAGTCAAAAGGTTACGACGTGATATTGGCTGATCGAAAGAAAAAGAATCTAGAGAAACTAAAAGATCTACTAGTTGACTTCACAAGCAATTTCCAGGAGGCTATACAGGACGCTGACCAGATTTTTCTTTGTGTGTCTATAAATGCTGTTGATGAGGTCGTCAAAGCAATCAGCCCAGCCGTTCATGAAGGACAAGTTATTATGGATATTTGCTCAATCAAAGAAGCACCCGTCAAAACCATGCACCATTACATAAAGAATGCAACTGTTTTGGGGACGCACCCAGTTTTCGGTCCGGGAAGCAACGGCGTTAAACACAAAGCATACATTCTCACCCCAACAAACCCAACCGAAGAAAAGTTTGCCCAAGAATTTAAAACATGGCTCGAACAAGAAGAAGCACATGTCTTTGTAATGTCTCCAAAAAAGCATGATGAGTTAATGTCAGTTGTTCTTGGGTTGCCTCATTTTCTAGGTTTAATCACGTGCGAAACACTTCTGGATCAAAAAGATTTTGCAGAAACAAAAAAAGTTGCTGGCACAACTTATCGTATGCTGTTTACCTTGGCGGAGGCAACTGCATTAGAAACTCCCGATCTCTATGCTAGTTTGCAGACTAATTTGCCGGAACTTTCTAAAATTGAAGATCAGTTTATGGCTAAGGCGCAAGAATGGATTAACCTTATAAAAAACAAGGATTCGGATGCAATCGTTAACAGAATGGAGTTGTTGAAGAAGAAATTAATGGAAACCGATAGCGAATTTGCAAAATCTTACGAAGTTATGTACAAAATGCTTGAATCAACAGAAAAATAAAATATCATATTGTTTAATCATTCATTCGACCTGTTTTCAAAGCTCACAGAAAAACTAAAGTAATCATAATTGCTTAAAATCATTTGAGATTTTTAACGGAATGGAAAAAAGCTCCAGACGCACTTGTGGACTTTATAATAGAAAAAATGAAAGGCAAAAAAGGGTGATTATCGAAAAATGTTTGGCTATCCGGCATATTTTATTAACGGTAACATGTTTGTGGGCATTCACGCAGAGAATTTTTTCATCAGATTATCAGATGTCGATGTGTTAGAAATAATGAAAGCTTGTAAGGATGTTGTTCCGTTTGAGCCTATGAATGTAAGGGCAATGAAAGGTTATGTTGTTCTTCCGGAAAAGCATTTACTGTGATGACTGACTTTTTGTAGTTTATTTAGAGAAATCCATCGAGTATGTTTCATCTTTACCCGCCAGAAGAAAATTTGAAAAGAAGCATTAAGAAACAATGTTTTGTATAGAAAATTTCTTGATCGGTGGTTTTTCTGTTTGGAATAAGATGAAATCATCCGTCAAACTTCTTTTATTAACGAAAATAGTAACTACTAGGAAAGGAGCAGCAATCATTCGCTTTCTGTCGTTTTTATTTTATGCACAATTTGCGTTATTTTGCTTTGGGATATGATCCAAGAACCTTTACGAAGATGGCGTATTTATCAAGCGCTTTTAGGGCTTCTTCACATTTAGTTTCGGTACGGTGTCCTTCAAAGTCAAGGTAGAAATTATATTCCCATGCAGTTTTCTTTGTTGGTCTGGACTCGATTTTTGTCAAGTTGATGTTTCGTTTGGCGAATTCTCCGATTGCATGGTAGAGTGAACCAGGCTCATGTTTGGCAGAGAAAATTATAGATGTTTTGTCTTTGCCCGTTGCATCCGAATCCTCAGTTGATAGAACGAAGAATCGTGTGTAGTTTTCGGGGTTATCTGCAATGTCTTTGGCGAAAATCTGCATTCCGTAAAGGTTGGCTGCTCTTTCGCTGGCAATTGCCGCCGCGTTTTTTAAGCCTTTTTCCTTAATCATTTTGACGCTGCCAGCCGTGTCATATGCAGGTATAAGTTCGCGACCGAATTCCTCCAAAAAACTTTTACATTGCGCCAGCGCTTGAGGATGAGAATAAACAACCTTGATGTCTTCCAATGAGGCGCCTGGATTTGATATGAGGCAGTGCTCGATTTTCACAATTACTTCGCCACAAACCTTCAAATTGTATTTGAGAAAGAGATCGTAGTTTTGGTTAATGCTGCCCTCCAAGCTGTTTTCAACGGGGACAATACCAAACTTTGTTTCCCCTGAACATACGCTGTCGAAAACGTCTTTGAAGTCTTTGCAAGGTTTGACCTCTGTTTTTGCCCCGAAAAACTGGAAGACTGCGCTTTCACTGTAAGCGCCTGGTTCGCCTTGGAAGGCTACCGCTTTCACTTTTTATTTCCCTGCTTACGATTCTTTATCAAGAGCTTGTTTATACCGTTTATCATCGCTTCAACACTGGCCATGACGATGTCTTCTCTGGCTGCGCGCGCAGAAACAACATTACCTTTTTCGTCCGACACTTTTATAATAACTTCTGCAACGGCGTTTGATCCGCCTGTAATAGCTTCAAGACGATACTCACTAAGCCGTATGTTCTCTAAGTTGTTAGTTAGTTTCTGTATGGCTTTTAAGACTGCATCAACTGGACCTACGCCTGTTTCAGCTGCAATGTATTCTTTTCCATCCAACGTTAACCTTACGGAAGCTGTTGGGATTACTTTGATACCTGTCATAACTGCTATGTCGGCTAAATCAACGATTTTTTCTTCACCGATTAATTGACCCATAACTGCAGAACTTAACGCTAGCAAATCAGCATCTGTCACCATTTTGCCTTTGTCACCTAGTTCTTTGACGCGTTGGACAATTTCTTTAAGTTGCTCTTCTGTTGGGTGAATGTCTATCTCTTCCAGCTCCGCTTTGATGCCGCTTGTTCCTGCTAGTTTTCCCGCAACAAGTTTTCTTGTGCGACCAACTAACTCAGGCTTTATAGGCTCAAAAGTCAACGGTTTCTCTGTAACGCCGCGTGTATGAATGCCTGATTCATGGGCAAAAGCGTTTTCGCCAACAATTGCTTTGTTTGCTTGCACGCCAATGCCTGTTAGTGAAGCAACTATTCTAGAAGTGCTGTACAGTAATCTTGTGTTTACGCCTGTTTTGTACTTGTAAATCTCATGCAATGCCATAACTACTTCTTCTAGCGACGCGTTTCCAGCTCTTTCACCTAAGCCGTTAACGGCAACATGTACCTGGGCTGCGCCTGCTTCAACGGCTGCTAAAGAGTTTGCAACTGCTAAGCCGAAGTCGTCATGGCAATGGGTGCTTATGGGAACTTTAACTACGGTTTTGAGTTCCTCAATTAGTTTGATTGTTGTTTTGGGAATCATTATCCCTACGGTATCGGGAACGTTTAAGGTGTCCATGCCTGCTTCCTCTGCAACCTGGCACACTTTTCTTAAGAAAGGCATTTCTGAGCGAGTCGCATCCATTGGTGAAAATTCGCATTTTACCCCGTGCTTTTTCACATGCTCAATGGACTCTACAGTTGCCGATAATACTTGTTCAGGTGTCAAGTTTACCGCATACTTCATTTGTACTGGAGACGTTGGGATGAAAACATGGACTAAGTCAACATCACATTCAATTGCTGCATCAATATCGCCTTTTGTTGCACGAGATAATGCGCAGATTTCAGAAGTTAAGCCAGCTTTGGCGATGTCTTTAACTACTTTTTTTTCGCCTTCAGAAGAACTAGGAAAACCAGCTTCAATCGTGTCGACGCCTAACTTGCTTAGTTGGAGTGCAATCTCCATTTTATCGTCAGCGGTTAAAGAAACTCCTGGGGTTTGTTCCCCATCTCTTAAAGTCGTGTCAAAAATTCGGATTCGTTTTGAGGTTTTATCGGTCATTTTTTCAACCAGTTTTAACTGTTAAAGCTGCAGCAATGGCTTCTGCCATTCCCACAGTTGTGGTTTTGCCGCCGCAGTCTGGAACAGATTGGCGATTACTTAGAGCGTAAACTACTCCATTCTCTATTGCCGCGCCTGCTAGTAAACACTTTTTGTCGTTGAATTTTTCGCCAAGCCATTCTAGCATCATCTTTGCTGACAATATCATGGAGATTGGGTTTGCTGTGTGTTTTCCTGCTCTGTTTGGTGCTGAGCCATGAATGGGTTCGAAGAGCGCAAAGTTGTCGCCGATATTTGCCCCCGGAGCCATACCTAACCCGCCGATTTGTTGTGCAGCTTCGTCCGATAAGATGTCGCCGAACATGTTGCATGTGCAAAAGACATCAAACACTTCCGGTTCCTTAATCAAGCGCATCGAGGCTGCATCAACGTATAACTCGTTAAAAGCGATGTCTGGGTACCGTTTTGCTGTTTCACGGCACACGCTGGCAAATAACCCGTCTGTCACTCTCATAACGTTAGCTTTGTGAATAGCAGTTACTTTCTTTTTGCCATTGCGTAGACGTGCTATTTCGAAGGCTTTTTTAGCGATGCGTTCACAATTTCCCCTTGTAATTACTCGCATGCATACAGTGGTATCGTTACCTATTGTGAATTCTATGCCTTTGTAAACATCCTCGGTGTTTTCTCGAACAAACATCATGTCGATGTCTGGTCTGGCAACAGGAACGTTTGGGTAAGCTTTTAGCGGACGCAAATTGGCGTACAAATCAAACATAACTCTGAGTTTAACTATGACATCAGCTGCAGTTTCGCCTACTGGCCCTTTTAGGCAAGCGTGTGAATCTTTGATTTTTTTAACTGTGTCTTCTGGTAGTGCGGCGCCTCTTTTTGCTAAGGTTTCATCGCCTGCTTCTGCCTCGATAATTTGAAGTTTTATTCCGAATTTTTTCTGTGCTGAATCTAAGACTTTTAGAGTGGCTTCGGTTAATTCTGGTCCTATGCCGTCACCTGGGATTAAAGATATTTTGTATTCTGTCATTTTTTTATTTCATCCTTTTACGTAAGTTTTCGATTAATCCGCCATCACACAATATTTCTATGATAAATGGTGGTAGCTTGTCTACTTGAAACTTTTTGCCTTTTGATACATTTTCTATCTTGCCTGCTTCAAAATCCACGGCTAATTCATCGCCTGATTCAACAGCCGCGGTTATGCCTTTGCATTCGATGAGTGGTAACCCTATGTTTATGGCGTTTCTAAAGAAAATCCGTGCGAAAGATTCCGCTAACACGCATTTTACGCCAGCATATTTTAGAGCTAAGGGGGCTTGTTCTCGGCTTGATCCGCATCCAAAGTTTTTGCCGCCCACTATGATTACGCCATTTTTGGCTTTTTCTGGAAAAGCAGGGTCTAAGCTTTCCAATGCATGTTTTGCTAATTCGTACGGATCAACTAGTATCAGATATTTTCCTGGCAGGATAACGTCTGTGTCGATGTTGTTTCCGAATTTTATGGCTGGTCCTTTGATTTTCATGTTCATGATTTTGCCTCCAGTGTTCTAGGGTCAGTGATTTTTCCTGTGATTGCGGAAGCTGCAACTGTAGCGGGTGACGCCAAGTATACGCTAGCTTGGGTGCTGCCCATTCTTCCAATGAAGTTTCTATTTGAAGTGCTGACGCATGCTTCCCCTGCTGCCAATAATCCTATGTGTCCTCCTAAGCATGGACCGCATGCTGAACCGCAAACTATTGCGCCTGCATCATTGAAGATTTCGATTAAGCCTTCGTTTATTGCTTGTTTGTAAACTTCTTGGGACGCTGGAATTACCAGTGCTCTAACTCCGTCTTTTACTTTTTTGCCTTTTATGACTTGAGCGGCTAAACGTAGGTCTTCAATTCTCCCGTTAGTGCATGAACCAATAAAGGCTTGCTCGATTGGGATGTTACCTACTTTTGAAACGGGTTTTACATTGTCTACCGATGATGGGCAAGCAATTTGGGGCTCCATTCTTGACACATCAAATTCGACTGTCCTTGCATAATGTGCGTCTTTATCACTTTTCAGTGAATCAAAATCTGGCAGGGTTTTGACCCTACCTTCTAAGAATTTGCGGGTTGTTTCATCAGGTTCGATAATGCCGTTTTTGGCTCCCATTTCTACAGCCATGTTACAAAGGGTCATCCTTCCTGCTATGCTCATAGCTTTAATTGTTGGTCCGGTGAATTCTGCGCTTTCGTATATGGCGCCATCAACGCTCATTTTCCCGATTATGGCTAATATTAAATCTTTTGGAGTTACAAAATTCGGAAATTGCCCTTTTACAGTTATTTTAATTGCTTCAGGTATTTTCAGCCAAATTTTTCCTGAGGCAAAAACTGCTGCTGCTTCTGTTGAGCCTATTCCGGTGGCGAAAGCGCCGAAGGCTCCATAAGTGCAGGTGTGAGAGTCCGCTCCTACAATTACTGTTCCTGGAACAACATGGCCTTTTTCAGGCATAACTTGATGGCAGATTCCGCCTCTGCCGATGTCGTATATGCGTAGTTTCTGGTCTTTGGCGAATTGACGCATAGTTTTATGTAATTCCGCTGCTTTTACTGATTCAGCGGGTACCTGATGATCCAGTATCACCACTGCTTTTTGGTTATTCCAAACTTTTTGCACGCCTATTTTTTTGAAGGCTTCAACTGCTAAAGGTCCAGTTAAATCATGCACCATTATCATGTCTACGTTGGCATCCACGATTTCTCCTGGATGCACTACGTCTTTTCCTGACGCTTTAGCCAAGATTTTTTCTGTAATATTCATAGTTGTTCTCTTCTTTTTTGCAATTGATAATCTTTCATTATTAGGTTTCAATGAAGGGGTTCTCATTTTTGAGAATCCGAGAGTTAAGCGTTTCCGTTCAAAGAAATGATTTAATCGTCTATTCTGACCGTTTTTGCTCCTCTCGCCAAAGCGGTTATGCCTGTTCTTGCAAGCTCAATGACTCCAGTTGCCTGCATTAAGTTTAGGAATGCGTCTAGTTTGTCGGGGGTTCCTGTGATTTCTACAGTTAAGCTGTCGGTTGAAACATCGATGATTCGTCCTCTGAAGACTTCTACGCAATTAATAATGTCTGAGCGTTCTTTTGGGGTTGGCGCATTAACTTTTATTAGAGCTAGTTCTCGCATTACGAAGTGTCCTTCTTCTAGTTCCTCAACTTTGAGAATGTCAATGAGTTTTGCTGTTTGTTTGACGACTTGTTCAAGCGTTTTTTCGTCTCCTTTTACGGTGATTGTCATGCGTGCTATGTCGATGGTTTCGCTTGGTCCGACTGTTATGCTTTCAATGTTGAAGTTTCTTCGTCTAAATAAGTTGGCTACGGCGTGAAGGACACCTGGCTTGTTTTCCACAAGGACGGAGATTACTTTTGTTTGTTCGGCTTCCATTAATAGTCACCTCTCTGTTGGGGTAAACCGCAGCCTGGAGGCACAAATGGAACCACATCCTGTTCTGAGCCTATAGGCACATCGATTACCGTTGTAACTTTACTGTTTAGCGCTGTCTTGACTGCTTTTTGGAAGTCTTCAATTGAGTTTACTCTAAAACCTTGTGCTCCATAAGCTTCCGCTAGCTTTACCATATCTGGTGATTTGCCTAAGTTAACTGCCATGTATCGTCGGTTATAGAGTGTTCTTTGCCACTGCGCTACCATGCCAAGAACTGAATTGTTTAACACAATGACTATGACCGGAATATTTTCAGATACCGAACACGCAAGTTCTTGCTCAGTCATTAAGAAGCTGCCGTCACCGGCTATATCTACTACTGCTCTGTCTGGGCATGCGACTTTTGCTCCTATAGCCGCTGGGAATCCAAAGCCCATAGTTCCTAACCCGCCTGAACTGATGAAGGTTCTGGGTTTTAATGCTTGGAAGTACAGCGCTGACCACATTTGGTTTTGACCAACTTCGGTAGTTACGATGGTTTCTTCTGGTAGTAATTTTCTTAGCTCCATCAATAGGGCTTTTGGCACTAGTTCTTTTGGTCGGTCCTTTAACAGTGGGTTGAGCTGTTCCTTGGCTTCTTTAACACGCTTTGACCATGCACTAACTTTCATCTTAGGTAACTTCTTTGAAACGGCTTCAAGCAATAGCTTTAGCGATACTTTTGCGTCTCCAACGACAGCGACGTCGACTTCAATGTTCTTGCCGATTTCTGCAGTATCGATATCAACATGAATTTTTTTGGCGTTGGACGCAAAAGTATCCAAGTTCGCTGTTGCACGATCAGAAAATCTTGTCCCGACAGCTAACAAAACGTCAGCTTCACCAATCAGTCTGTTCGCAGCTGGGTTTCCATGCATTCCGATACATCCAACTGACAATGGATGACATTCAGGAAAAGCACCTTTACCCATGAATGTTGTTGCAACTGGAGCCATCAACAAATCGGACATTTGCGTTAGTTCGTCGGAAGCGTTAGCGGAAATAACTCCCCCACCAGCCAATATCAATGGATACTCCGACTCGGCCAGCAAATCTGCCGCTTCGCTGATTTTTGTTAAGTCTGGCTCCAAAGCGGGTTTGTAACCACGTCCTTCAATTTTGTCTGTAACTCCTAATTCAACCTCGGCTACATCTGACTGAACGTTTTTTGGCATATCAATCAGGACTGGTCCCGGTCTGCCCGAAGAAGCTATGTAGAAAGCGGCGTTAACCATAGGTTGGATTTCAGCGATCGTTCGTGGTTGATAATTGTGCTTAGTAATTGGCGTAGTGATGCCGATGATATCTGCTTCTTGGAAGGCATCTCTTCCAATCATGTAAGATGAATTAACGCCAAACGATGGAACCTGCCCAGTTATAGCAATCATCGGCGAGGAATCCATGTATGCGTTTGCTATTCCAGTAACCAGATTCGTAGCTCCTGGTCCTGAAGTTGCCATACATACCCCGACTCGCCCGCTGGCTCTAGAATATCCTTCGGCTGCATGGGCTGCTCCCTGTTCATGTCGAGCTAATATGTGTCTTATTTTCTCATTACCGCATAACGCATCATAAACTGGCAGTATTGCTCCACCTAAGATGCCAAATATCACATCAACATTTTGTTTTTCAAGGGATTCTAATAATACTTTTGCACCAGACATTTTGGTCATTTTATCGGTTCTCCTTTTATTGAATTAACTTCTATACTGTCGTCTCGAAAAGAATGATTTGCAGCTTTAATGACAGATCTTTCAGAGGGTTGCCTGGGCGAGTTAAAGAATAAGTACCCGACGATCCCGGCTATGGAGGTGACGATCCCTCATCTTAATTCCTCTTAAATACCAGTCTCTAAAAATACATAGATGTACAAATAAAAGGTTTACGGTGGCAACCTCCATTATTTACAACTTTTTGTTAACATTTACGTTGCAATGATATCTTTAATTTAGTTTTTTTAAAATGCGAGACATCCCTTGATCTAAGGAATTTAACTAAATAGAAACTCGATAAGTGAATAAAAGCCCTTATAACCCCGATTTTCTTTTTTCATATCTTGTGAAAAAAATGTGCGAATTTAACGTAATCTTAAACGGCAAAATCCAACTCAAAGATGTTATTTACGCTAAAGTCGAAAGCAACAATGTTACTGTAAAAAATATTTTAGGCGAAGGAAAAGAATTCAAAAACTGCAAAATAATTGAAGTCGATGTTAACATGGCAAGGCTTGTTCTGTCCACGGTATAATTTTGAACCCGTTTTAACAAAATGGTGCTTCTCTTTAATTTAACTTATTGGTTTTTTCCTATTTCCTTTTTATCGCAAATCTAAATCTTGGTCAACTTCCAATATTAACAATGGCTCATTGAAATGTCAGAAGACAACTATTGGGAAAACGCTTTTGAGAGCGGTGAATACAAACATTGTAAATTTAATTACCCTCTCCTGAGCTTGTTGCATTAGTGATTGCCGGATTACCTCGAAAAAACGCAAAAATTCTGGATGTTGGTTGCGGGGGTGGATTTGAGGCAATTTTTATGGCTAATTGTGGATTTAGAGTTATGAGCATAGATATTAGTATCGCCGCTCTTAGAGTCGCAAAAAAGAGAACGAAAAAAGCCAACGTTATTGTCGATTGGCAAAGAGGAGACGTGTTGGCGTTGCCCATACAGGCTGATTCAATTGATTTCGTAACTGACCGCTGGCTATTCCACTCAATTGAAGATGCCCACAGTCCTCAGAATTCATCAGAAGTTTATCGTGTTTTAAAAAATGGCGGGCGTGCTCTGATTAGAGGGGCAAGTGAGGAGTCTGGTCATGATCGATTCAATCCTGTAAGCGAAGAAGCAATCGAAAAATTTTTTGTATCCTCTAAATTCAGGCGGGGTTTAGTTTTGCCACTTCCGCTGTTTTCGGTGGAAGGTGTTATGGATGGTCGGATTGTAATGTTGCAAAAAATATGACAATTCAAATATGCTTTAAGAAATTGCGGCGAGATATATTCTTAACTATTGATAGATTTTTCTTGTTCAAGTCGTTGAACCAATGTTAATAGCACATCCTGACTAAATTATCGTCGATCCTCGTTTGCTTCTTCTGATAGGCAGATTTTGATTCAGTTGGATGTTTATTTCTAAAGCGGCCACTATAACGCCGCGAAGAGTATTTTCTACTTATAACATCAATATTCACTAATTTTATAAAATAAGCCAAGTTGAGTCTAAGCCTGACCACTAGAAAAAGGTTCATTCACAATTTTAACTAAATTTTGCTAGATTGAATCTCTTTGATTGCGATCGCAGAGATTCTCTGCGAGTTTAGTTAATGTTGACAAAACTCTTGACCTTAGTTGTTCAGCTTGCTTCCCAACTTGGTGTTTACATAATAAGTAAAATAGAATATTTAAGAATGTTTAGACGGCTGCATTGAAAAAAACCTGATCAATATTTCGAATGTTAAACAAAAATGACCAAAAGTTAATGGGTATTTCTGCTGTTCTGCTGGACGGCGGTTTCGTATTAATTTCGAATTAATGCCAAGGCACCATTATTTTTTTTGGTTTTCAGGCTTTATATATTCTTAGATCAATTAGTTTAATGGTTGCCATCAACTTGTAAGGAAGCAAAAAATGAGTAATAGGCAAAAGTTCGAGCAAGACCTAACAGTTCTATTATCTAGGCTTACGACGGATACTGAAAAAGAAGTTGAAACCAAACTCATTATCCTTAGAGATTGGCTTCTGAAACTGCAAAAAGAAAACGTAGTAAAAATCAACCATTCCGTCATGGAACTCGTGTGCGCAAAATATCTTATCTTAAAAGACTACGAAGTTCAACTTGAATACCCACTAAATGAACTTTTAACATGCGACCTATACTCCACAAAAGGCTTGGGGAACCTAATTGTAGAAATAGAAACCGGTTTTATTCCTCCTGAAAACGCCTTAGCTCCACTAACCTACACTTCTGCACGGTTAGCAAGCAAAATAATAAGGTACAGTAGCTTCGCTGGGAAATTTGCTTTAGGCGTCCCACCGCATTATATTTTGCCGTTTCCCAAAGCATTAGCTAAGCCTCCAAGAAATCGAGCTGATTGGGAAATCTTGCAGATAAAACACCTTTGTGATGCGTATTATCAGAAACCAGCTGTAACCCTTGAGGAAATCAAGAATGCTCGTATACATGAAATCTACATTATAGACGTAGATCACACGAATGTTCAAGAAATAGATCCTGAAACTTACCTAAAAAGAGCCATGCAAAAAGGCATAGTTTATGATTACTTACCACGGGAAATCAAGGAGATGTAGTTTCTTTGTCGTTTTACGTTTACATTTTACTTTGTTGTGACGGCAGTTTCTACACTGGTTACACCAAAGATTTGGCTGCAAGAACAAAACAGCATGAAAACGGCAAAGGTGCAAAATATACCAAATCACACAGACCCCAAAGAATCGCATATGTTGAAATGTTGGATTCAAGAAGTGCCGCCATGAAGAGGGAACGAGAAATAAAAAAACTTAGTCAT
The DNA here is from genome assembly GCA_963798135.1 of Candidatus Bathyarchaeota archaeon. GTDB lineage: Archaea > Thermoproteota > Bathyarchaeia > Bathyarchaeales > Bathycorpusculaceae > Bathycorpusculum. The sequence continues at coordinate 965,662 of CAWCSI010000002.1, forward strand.
CAACAAAAGTTTGATCTTGCCCGTTTGCAAAGCAAGAAGAAATAATATTTTAGAAAGTATCAATAAAATCCTTATGTATTTCCTTTTTTGGTTAATTTTATGCCAAAAAAGAAACCCACATGGCAAGAAAAACTAGCTGATAGCAAATGCTACCCTAAAGTTGAATAACTTACTGGAAGAATGTTCAAGAAATGTGGGACAGGCACCATGGTAATTCCAGCTCCAATAGAAGTAGATGAATTAATGAAAAAGGTTCCAGCTGGCAAGCTTATAACAATCAACGAAATCCGCTTTACGCTAGCAACAAAACACAATGCCCCAATTGGTTGCCCATTAACCACTGGAGTATTCGCTTGGATACCTGCTAACGTCGCTGAAGAGCAAAAACGGAAAGGGGTCACTCAAATCACTCCTTAATGGCCCACACTTAAAACTAAGGGATTTTTAAACGAGAAATATCCAGGCGGATTAGAAAACCAAAAGCGGCTTTTGAAGCGGGAAGTGCATGTGGTTGTTCAAAGAGGTAAAAAATGTTTTGTGAAGGATTATCTTAAAGCTGTAATTTCTTCAGAGCCTCAGTGAATAAGAACTGTTAATGCCGCGCCTGTTATTACTGGCACTAAAACATTATCGTTGATAGGCAATGGAAGAACTTCTACGGTCATCGCAATTGCTGCACCAAGCAGCGCAATTAATGGATTTGCCGGAATAAATAGCAAGCCGCCTAAAAACGCGAAAAAGAATCCAGCAAGCGAACCTTCCCACGTTTTGCCTTTATTGAAAGGCAAAGATGTAGATAAAAGTCCTCCGAAAAGTGAGGCAGCGCTATCACCTAAGCAAAACATGGCAATAGCCGCATAACTTGCCGGGTGAGGAAATATAACCAAAGTGACTAGAATCCCAAATGCGAAGTATAATGGTGCTGCAGCGAAACCTCGTAGTTCTGATTGAGAGGCTGCGTGGCGTGTAATTGCTGAGATAACACTAAATTCTTTTCCCTCTAGACGCGAAAGCTCAGAAATTGTATATATCAAAGCTATGGCGAAAATTAATGTAGCAACTGCTGGAACTCCAATTAAACTTGCTATAACTGGCATAAAAATTCCGGAGGCATGGATGTCTTCTCTTACGAAGTCATTGGTTGAGGGAAAAGAGCGTCTGTGTTTTTTGCCATCAATTATGGGCAAGATTCCTGAAAGTTTACTATTAACTACCCTGTCCGCTTTAACTCGTATGATAAAGTCTGGGTTAAACCCAATTTTCAAGGCTCCACGAAGGAAAATGCAACGGTTATTTCTGTCATCAGCAACAACGACACAATCGCTCAACCTTAAATTTTCTGCTTCCAATATTTGGCATAAAATCTTGAGTTTTCCGCTGGGTTCAATTGCGTTGCCAGAAATTTCACCTGTTAACTTGCCATTTTCAGTTTCAACCTCAATACCGTACGCGTAGTCTGCGCCTACAGCATCGGCTAATTTTTTTACAATTACGGTTGGCAGCCCAGAACTAATCAGAGCAATTTTGCAGTTTCTTACTTTTATTTGAGAAAAAATATTTTTAAGATATGGTGTTGCTGGAATTTGGTCAAAAACACACATTAAGGTTTCAAATTCCACTCCTTTTAATTTCTTGAAGACATGCATTAATGCTGAATCAAGTTTCATAATTCCTGCTTCATAAAGAAAACCGTAAAAAAGAAGCTTAATCAGTGTGAATACGCCTAACGTTTTTCCAACTGTGAAAACGAAAAGGTTTTTTGGAATCAGCACTCCTTCAACGTCAAAAATTATCAGTCTGGGCTTTTCTGTCGAAACCATTTTGTTCTGAACTCACAAATTAGCTATCTATCCTAAGGAGGAAATGGTAGCTTGCTAAAGATAAATTTTGTTTGTTCACAAACCAGCATAAAGAAAGAGTCCATTGAAATCGAACGGTTTAGCGTTAATAAAGCGATAGTTCTTGAAACGCTTGACTATTAGTACGTCGTTTGGGTGAACTGGCAAAACAGGTTGACACAAAAAATTAAAAGTTAAGATATGATTTAGCAGTCGGTTTGGTCATGGGTATGAATTGGGTATAAGGTGTTAGCATTAGATTTGAGCAAACAGTTGTATCGGTAATAAGAATTGTTAAAATAGGCTATATAGGACTATTTTTTTTCACATTGCCGTCAGAACATTTTCTTAAGGAACCATGAAGACAAGCCCTTTAGACCAATTTGAACCCTGCAGGTACAGATGATATAGTTGCGGAAGCAGATCACTAAATATATTGTCTTTTCAATGTTTAAAAATAATAAATAAAAAATGGGTTGACGGTATTAGTGTACCGTCACTTTAACCGTTGTTGTTCGGATACTGCCTGAGATGTCCGTTCCCGACACTGTAATTGTGTACGTGCTTTGAAGAGTTTTACTGGAACTACGTATTGTCATGGTTGAAGATGAACCCGCATTTGCTGATGAAGGGCTAAAGGTTGCAGTCATACTTGTCGGTAGTCCGGATGCGGAAAGCGTTACGGCGCCTTTGTAGCCTCCGAGTGCATTAACTGTTATTCTAATTGTCCCTGAGTTTCCTTGCCTAATGGTTAAGCTTGTTGGATTTGCTGTTAGGCTGAAGTCTGGGTTTGTGACTTGGACGTTCAGTGTTGTTGTTTGCTGTTTTCCATCTGCGCCGGTTGCAGTAATACCAATAGAGTTTGATCCTGAATTTGCTGTTGAAGGCACAGTTATAGTTAATTGTGTGGTTGAATACGGGGAGTTGACAGGATTAGTTGAAAAGCTTATCCAATTGCTTGAAGATGCAAATGTGATTATTTGACTATATCCGCGGATTGGCGTAATTGTTAATGCTGCCGATCCAGTTGAGCCTGCTTTAATTGTTTGAGTGTTTGGTGATGCCGAAATGACAAAGTTAGGGTTTTGGGCTACTCCGAAGTTTGTTCCAATCGGAGAGCCTACGCCTGTGCAAAGGTCATAGTAGTGGTTGGCTGAGTTTGCGCCACTATTTCCTGATATTATGTCAGTGAAGGTTGTTCCATAATTTGATTTATAATTAGTGTAGAAATTAGAATTTGTTGCGGATCCACCGAGTGCTTGAATTGCTGCCCATTGTGGCGCGCCTGCACTTGTGCCGCCTACCGCATACCAGCCATTGTAAACGTAGGTATCTAATACTAGAAAACCTGTGTTTGAGTCAGCGTTATATGAAACATCTGGGGTTGCGCGATTGGTGGTTGAGAGTTGTGAGTCAAGCCCCGCATTTTTTTGGTAGCTTGGCATTGGTTCATAAGCGCTTATTCCTCCGCCGCTTCCACTCCATGCCATTTCATTATAGCCGCTACTTGTTTGTGTTAGAGTTGTTCCACCAACGGAAACTACATTCACTGAGCTTGAAGGCCAAGTGACTAATCCGCCCGTGTCACCTGATGAGGCATAGAAAACTGCTCCATAATTGCTTGTAAAGTAACTGTCATAGTTTTGTTCGCCCGAGAACTCGTTTGCACCCCAACTCATTGAGACTGCAACAACGTCGGGTCTGTTGGCTGCGTAACTAACTGCTGAAAGCAGGTCGTTTGTTTGGGCAGAGTTAGCTTCGACTAGCAGGATCTTTGCGTTTGGAGCTATTGCATGCGCCCATTCAACGTCTAAAGATATTTCCATTCCCCATTGATAGTTAGAGGGCACATAGGAAGACATCGGATGAATTTCAAAGTTGGGAGATGCTAACCCCCACTGGGCACTGAAAGTTGTCAAGTCTGAGGCAATTCTTGGATCGTTGTAAGCATCCACAATAGCTATCGTTCCTGATCCACCAGTTGAAGGTAGTTTGTAGGCTGTTTGGATGTCTATTGGAGTGTAGTAAGGATTGTCTGCCCCGATAAAACTGGGATTAATGCCTGATGCTTTGATTATAAACATAGGTTGTGCTTGTCTTGGGATATCTTGCGCTTTTGCAAGAGAAGGTGCGATTGCTAAAATCATGAGAATCATTATGCTAAAAGTTAAAAGTTTAATTGTTTTTGTAACCAACTTTTTCGATCTCCATTTAAATAAACTTATCGACTAAGTGGTTGGTTACTATTTTAGCTTATAAGCGTTACTTTTTCGCAAGGTGTATGATATGCTACTCTATGCAGTTTTCTATATGACTTTTTTTTGATGATTCATAATATGGTAAAGAGTGGTTGTTTGCAAATTTTTAACGCTTACATTAATTGACCTACAACTTTCGAAAATGAGGAAAGGAAATGTTCTTCAAAAAATTAAACTTTAATCTGCCCAGCAAAAAACATCAATTTGCTCATTTTACATGGTGATTATCCGGTTTTCTTGATTTGCTTTCGGAACAGTGAGGATTAAAACAATTAAGACATCCTTTTGGGAAGGTTTGGCAGAGTTGTGTTTTCTTGAACCCCCATTTCTTTCGCAAATCTTCAGCTTCCGCTTCTTGGTCGTATGAATTGTTTTTTGTTTTAGTATAGTTAAGGTAGGCATGGGCTATTTCATGGGCTATTAGAGATTCTGAATCTGTTCTTTTTAGAATTATCATGTAGGGTTTGATCATTTCTTCTACCTGTATGGTTTGACTTTGTCCTGCATGGAACGAGATTTCTTGTAAGGTAAATTGATAAACATCTTCAGGCAGCCTCGCTAAAGTATTTAGTAATCTTTTATGGAGGGTGTTCCATCGTTGAGCAAGATGAATAAATTCATCAATATCACTTTCGAAGTCTATTTCTGATTTATCTCTTCTCATTTTTTGATCCTCCTTGTTTTCTGCTCTAAGTGTAACTTTTTTTGATGCTCTCAAGATGAATTTACATCCTTAATTAATTATGAACCGATCAAGTTTACCTTTTTCTTTGATTTGTCAGAAAACATCATGATAACTGGATTTTTCTTTCTATTGCCCTCAAGGACAAAGCGAGTTATTCACAAGACAGCAGCGTTTTTCGTACGGTACTCTAAACATTTTATGCACAGGAAGTATCAATAGTGTTCATCGAAAAGTCTTCAATTCTTGAGTTTCCATCCGCTGTTTTGATTTTACCAACACTTGTGACTTACAACAACGGCACTTTTCTACACCAAAAAACAAAATATAACAGTCAAACTAAGACAAAATGGCAAAATGGAGTTATGCGGTTGACTTCTCAACCAGTCAATTCACTTGACCGCTTTTTGGACCTTATTTTAATTACTGCAGCGATAGCAACTGTTAGTACAAACACAATTACCACTGTAATAGCTACCGACTGTTGTTGATAGAAAGGCAAATTTGAAGTTGAGGAAACCGGAAAAACATAATGTAGAATTGTTACATTCTCATTAGCAGATGCACCGGTTACAACCAATGTACCATTATGTAAAAGAGTCCAGCCATCACCTTCTTCAGTGATAGCACGAGTGCCAAAAACAACATTCCATTCGGCGCCTGTCCCCACTCCTTTTTCTTGGTAGCCAAGACCCAAAGTTTAAACTCTGTTCACCCTGCCCTTGAACAACATAACTCAACAACAGTATGTTAAAACCAGTAGCGTTAAATTCTTGGTAAAAGAAAATCGTAACGTTACAGTTTTGGGCTGAAAATTCAAGATTCTCAATCGGCAATGATCCATTAAGGTGCAAGTTTATAAAAATCCAAGAGTTATTGACAAGTGATGCCTCCGAATACGTTCCATTTACTGCAAAACTGATATTACCCTTGTATGCTGGAATACTAAATTTGTCAGCAGGGCTGAAAGATACGTTGGTTTGCGCTTGAAGATTAATGCTGGTATCACGAAAAAATAGTTATTGTTACAAGAATTACAATTGTAGCAATTCCAGCTACTGAGATTTTAGGACTAATTGTTATCAAACCTCAATCTGCAATTATCTTCCAATTTTTCAAATCCTTCAAAGATAAATCTGACTGTTAGACGCTCAAATGGGTTTTTTTCGCTGCACACATATTGCGAATTCTGATTTAAGATTGTTTTGTGTCCGTTGATAAAAAAGAGAAATTCAAGTATCTCGAAAAAAACGTTACCGGATCCAAGATTGAAACAATGATAGCAATGATAAATACACGAATGGAACAGAGCTCGCCCACAGCCCAAAGTCTCAGAAACACGCTTAACAACCGCTAAACCAAAACCATGCCCCTTCTGACAAACAAGCTGAGTTCTCGAAAATAAAATCTTTCCTGACTGAGCCTATATTATGGAATAGAAATGTATAATTAAACCTAGACCCAATGCAAAAGTCCAAATTACGAAAGTGGGCATCATTACTTTCCACATTTTTGAGCATCCAAGTTCTCCCAAAGGATGAGACACCCATGACAAAATTATGGTTAACCCAAGTGCAATAGCCATGGTTCCTAAAATCGCGTGTAACCAAACAACAGCTGATTGGAAAAGTGACAGATTACTAATAATAACCAATTTTCCAGCGAAAGCAGGAATCATTATGGCAATTACAGTTACGAGATTTAGACTAATTGCTATAATGCTAAGAAAACCATGCATTATGAGGTTTCTATTTTTGGTTCTTATTCTGTAAGGATAAACGCCTACCACAAGCAAGATCAAAGCTACGACTTGAATGACAGAAACTACATTCCCTTGAAAATCAAATGTCATACTTGGAGTTTATTTATTGAATGAACGTTATAATCGTTAGGGTAAAATACCGACATTATTTTCAGTTACCCTTAGGACTTATAGAGTTAAAGGAAAATGCTGTCTACCAACCGTTGGGTTTCATTAATGTAAGCACTTGTGCTATAATGCTATAGTCGCCATCTTGACTGTTTAATATTTCATTAAAGATTTCTTCATTCATGAACCTTGCCTCGACAGTTTTTTCTTGATTTTTATTTGTGAAGAGCTTCTCCTTTCTCCTCAAACAAGAAATTGGTCTTTAGGCTTAAGAAGGATATTTCCAGAAACGGAATATATCAAATGTCTGATTTTTCTTGGTTCTATCCAAATTGGCATTTTCCTGAAAACTGAGCATGTGACTTATTAGGTTTCTTTTGAGAGCTTTTCAACTAATTGAGCTCCTTCCAAAGTGAGATCGTATTGTCGGTACTCACTGCGAAAAGTCTCTTTCAATTCACTTTTCAATAGGTTTGCTCTCTCAAGCACGTTCAAATCTTGCATCATTTGTTTCACGTTATAAAATTCAGGTCCTTCAGCTTGGGGCATCATATCAAAAGGCCTAACTTTTGAAACCTTAATCAAAAGAGATTTATAGCGTTCTATCCCTTCATCAAAATCTTTCTCTTTATGTTCTTTATCTTCTTCAGCCACTTTATATAATTTAGATTTCAATTCTTGCGACATGAAAACACCACAAAAAATATCAATTAAACTCTAAAGTAACTCTTATTTTAACTTGCTTCCATGGGCGTCCAATTGCAGCTTTGTATAGCAGCATAATTATTCTGGGAAGAAAGGAAAATTGGGTTATGGGATATTAGATTTTAAATATTTGAAGCAACTGTCGACATGGTCAGCAGTGTCAATTTTGTAGTGGCAGCAAAAAGTATATTTTGACATCTTAGTTTCCCCAAATGGCATTGTTCCATATCAGTATGATTTACAGCTAAATTGTCTCATGTACAGCGTTAGTTGTTGTGTCGTCAGTTACTTTAAAAGGGTTAAACTGAACTTGTCTTTGAACTGAAGGAAAAACCGATTCAGTCAATTTATTGATGTCTCAATTTGAGATTGGGTTTACTTCCATCTTTAGGTCAATGAATGTATCACAGAATATTTGGGGATCCTGATATTTTTGAAAGCTTACTTATCGGATAGTTCTGGGATTTTCAACATCAATATTGACCAGTTTGCTTCAGCGCTCTTTTTAATGAGGGCCTTGACCATAGTGAAAACCGGTGGAGGCATCAATGACATCCATAATCGCGTGACTGTAACTTGGTCGTCAAGATCAAGTAAAGGGAATAGCCACTGAATCTGGATAGGCGATCGTTCTGGAGGCGTTTTGCTCGCCATGATCTTACCTATTGAAATCTGTTCATCATCTGTTGTTTTCTCTCTGAGGATTGGATAGAGATGTACGTCTTCTTTGTCTAAGTGAATTCGTAGATGCGAGTTCAGGACGGCTGTTGCCCTAGCCGTTATTAGAGGGTCAGGAGCTTTGCGAATTGCTTCTAATGCGTTAACCATGTTGTCAAGTTCTCGATGATCCATTATGTAGGGTTTGGACACAAGAGGCGCGATCTTGTCGACAGCTGGGAAAACTGCTGCCTCCTCGCCTCTAGCGTGATAGTCCAAGATTTCACTTATAATTTGAAGCCGGTTAAATATGGGTGTCATATCTCCCCCCTCACCTGCTATTTTAAGTGCTAATGTGTCGATTTGAAACATATCCCGGCGAAATGCATTATGAAAACAACGAACTGAGTCGATTGGTCTTAACAAAAAATCTCCTCTAAAATCAATTTGCACCTTCAAGCTATTAAATGATTAGTCAACAATTAACATCAATTTGAATAAAGAGCGTTTTGAGGAATACGTGTTAAATCGACAGGGGTTCAAATCAATCCTCCTTCTCATTTTGCCCTTTTTGCTCCACGATTTAACAAAACTCGTTTCGCAGTATCTGCAAGAATAATAGCAACTTCCTGCTGGTCGATCTTTTTGGCTTTTGAACAACAGTCGTGTCCGTATCCAGACAATTTCAAAGGGCCTCCTATACTGGGAAATTCAGCTTATCTTTCCAATAAATCCACATCCGCCATTTGGATCCTGGTTTTGGGGTTGTGATAGTGTAGTTGAAGGCGGGCCTGATTGCTGTGAAGCTGAGCCAACTGGGTTTGAGTAACCGTAATCTCTCATCATGCGCTATAGTAGTAATATGATGTTCCTGTCAGTTGAGTTTGCTCCAACTGAGTTCCGCCGCTGGCTTCCTTTGCCCTTCAAGTTTAAGTGAGCTTTTGCGACATTTTAATATGACGCATGTCATGGAGGCTTAAGGGTATATTTATAGCCAGAAACCTTAAATGGAAAACCTCCCATTTTTCACGAACAGATTTCAAAGTACTTTCAAGTTAGTGGAATGAATCATGAATTTTTTGACGAAATATGCCTGATACTGACGTTTTATGACATTTAGTGACGAATAATGACGCATCATGCAATGGATTTAAGCTTGATTCGAAAGAGCAAACTAAAGCAAAGAAAAATTTTTTCCTGCAAAACACGCTATCCTAATTCTGCCCAAAATTAAATTATATTTTGTGGCTTACATATCCTTAATAATGCAAGCCCTCTCTCAAACTTTACTTTAAAAGACCTCATCAGATGCCAACTTAATGCAGCAATGTCATATGGATTGGTCAATTATGACTTTATAGCCTTTAAGAACTAAGTATAGCGTTATTGATTAATAGTACACTGATTGATTAATTGTAACTTTGAAGCTATGGTGGCATTTTTTACAATTATAGGCTTGAATAGTGAAACTGTGGTTTTTGAGTTCTCTTGAAGGTTTGTAAACTTCTTTGCCACAACTAGGACAGTGTGCCATTGAGTATCTAATTCCTTTGGTTGCTAAATTGGAATATGAACATTATGAATTTAGACTACACAAAGAATTGGCTAAGAGTAAAATAAAAAGGACTAATTCTGTACCATTCAGTAATAGATACATTAAGGCATTAAACAGGTTTTGAGAAAATCAAAAATAAATTATGCCGTTTCGCCATATTGGTGCTCTTTGTTTTGCAGTTCCAAGGGACATCCTCCACCGCAAACGTCGAGTTGGGAACAATCTCTGCATTTTTCTTCGACATACTGTCTTTTTCGCAATTTAACCGCCAATTGGCTGTTCCATATCTTTTCCCAGGGGTCTGTGAGGATGTTTCCTAAGCTTTCAAAGTAGCTTTGGCATGGGTAAACGTCCCCATTTGGCCCAACGCAAGCGTTAATCAAAGCTGCCGTGCAAGCTTTTACGCCTAAGCCTAACCGCACGGGATCAAAATTGCAGTATTGAGTTGGAGTATACCAGAGGAACTTCAGGCCAAGCAAGTGAGCCTTTTCTCTGATTTTAGGCAACAGCACCTTTAATTCTTCAGATGTCAAAGCAAACTCTTGGCTTGCAGCAGATGCCTTCCCTGAATAAATGAGGCTGTTACAGCCGAAAGCGTTCACGCCGAGCCCTTTAATGAAGTCAATTGTTATAAGGAAGTCTGTTTCGTTTTGTTTGTTTAAGGTTGTGTTGGTTGAAATGTACATTTGCGATCCAGCTGCATTTTTTATTCCTGCAACTGTTTCTATCCAACTGCCCTTATCGCCTGTTATTAAATCATGGATTTCGGGTTTCTGGGATTCAAGCGTTACCTGAATAAAATCTAAACCTGACTGTTCAAGTGTTTTCACAAAATTTGAATCCTTGAGTTTTCGACCGTTCGTAATTAATCCTGTAACAATACCTTTTTTTTGCGCATACTGAATAAGCTCAGGTAAGTCTTCTCGTAAGGTCGGTTCTCCGCCTGTGAATGTAAAGATGAAAATGCCGATATCGCTAAGTTTATCGATTACCGTTTGCCATTGCGCTGTAGTTAGCTCAGGTGTCTCGTGTGGTCCACCAGCGTAACAGTGCACGCAATTGTTTTGGCACTTAAAAGTTAACGCTAAATCCATTCGTAGGGGTGCTGAATATTGGTGACTGAAGGGTTCTTCTTTTTCAATTTCGAGAAAAGAAACTGGGTCCACCTTATGGGTTTGCGCCAACGTGCTAATTGTGTAAACCAGTTTTTCATAATCCTCTTTTGCTTTATCAGCATTAACACGGTACAAGCCCTTAATTTTCTTTAAAACTTGATTTCCAGATAACCCCATCATAAAAAAATAGGCAAAGGCAGTTGCTGTATGATTTAGGTGAAGAACTGAATTAGCGTTAATCACCAAAACTCCTTGTCCTGCGTCTTCTACTCTGAGCTGAAGAGACATACCCGCAAACTTGTCTTCACCTCGATAGCTGTAGCGTCCTTTTGGAATCTTGTTTTTGCCAAAAATATTTTTCAAACTATTCATTTTAATGTGCGCCTCCACCTGCACATGCACAAGCGCATGAAACACAAGCGCAAGCACAGGCACATGCTGCACAAGCACAAACGCAACCAGCCCTGGGGTGTGCTGGGTCATGAGATGCTTTTGGCGGCGGCGGGACGATGGAGTTAGCAAATTTCTCTAAGTTAACTACAATGTTATTCGATGTTTTCTCAAAGGAGGTTGCAATTGTGTTTGCGAATTCTGCGCCTGGAATCACTGGAGGTTTCGCCGATTGTGTAGGTGTTTCAATGTTTGGTTTGTACGTAGGATTTGGATGGTAATTTGAGTAGCCATACCACCACCACAACCAAAGCGGGTTTGGCTGAAATGGTCTATTCTGAAAAATTGTTTCTGTTTGAGTCCGTTGGTTAGGATCAAGCATAAGCCAGAGTAGTTGCTCATTGTAAACGTTTGAAGCCAAATCAACCGTTCCAGCCTGCTCCACCTCCGTCCAAGCTTGGGTGACGATTTTTCGGTAATATTCAACGGTGTCTTTTCGGCTGTAACCTTGCATTTTCTGCTCGATAGTATCACGGAGAAACATGATTGTGTGGGCAAGGTTTTCTTCATCCAATGATCCGTCCGTTTTAAGAACATTGAGAAAGTCTATTTCGTAGTATCTTAAGGGATTGTCTTTAGCACCTGTTTTATTTTCATATGGCGGAAGAATGCGAAGTTTAAGTGCCGGTTTAGTTTCCATGGTCCAAACTGCCCTTTTCTGCAGCAAACTATAAAGAATTTCTGTAACTATCTGTGTGGGCTTTAAATCTAAAAGGTAAGACGCTTCAACAGCTGTTAACCCTCGTTTTACACCAAGCGTTTCCATGCTTAATTTAGGCGAAGAATACGAGCTTTTTCTGGCCACTTGAACAACCCCAATTATTAGAATGATTGCAACTATTGGTAAAGCAACCAACAGCAGAATGTTTTCTAAACCGCCAAAACCACTTCCTGAGGAAGAAGCTGGTGCATAATTAGGCAAGTAGTTTGCTGGAAAAGAAACCCCGAGAATCTGCTGCTCATTTGCCTGCAGAACCGGAATTTCCCAGTAAACAGCCAATCTTCCCTCAATTGTGGATGTGCTGTTGTAGAAGTTTTGAGTTGTTTTTACATCATTTGTAGTAGCACCTGGAGGAAGAACAATTTGCACTTTTACATCATCGATGGGCACATCTGTCCATTCTGGCGCAAATTGCATGCCCAAGTTGCCTGGGTTTTTTGTATCATTGCTTATCATGCCTGCAACGTTGGTTGTAACCGTGAACCATATGGAATTTCCAGCCGTTAAGGGCTGATTTAATGTTACATCAACTCTGTAGTCACTGCCGCTGCTGGCATCAGAAACTTGAAGTTGATTTCCGTATTCATCTAAAGCTTCCCCAATGGTAAAATCATTTTTTGGCTGCCCTACATAGAACCCATGGATAACTCCTGAATTAGTTGTTAACGTTATATTATATGTTAAGTCGATGGTGCCATCTTGGTTAATGATTATTTGCGCCCACTGATGATTAACACTGTAAACTATATTTTGGGTTCGAACAAAGCTTGAAGCCGTTAAAGCAACGGTTAAAGCTAAAATAAATATTAAAAAGTAAGCCCGTTTTACCATTTTGGCTCCTCTGTTACCTCAAAAGTTGTACCACAATACGGACACTTAACATAAGGGGCTCCTGAAACAATTTTGATTTGGTTGGAATCAATCGAGCCTCCACAGTTGGGACATTTGATTGCTGTTGCTTGAATTTGCCCTGAAACTTCTAGATGCTGAATAACTGTTTTAGGTTTACGAGTTATGTAATAGATGCCGATGATTACTGCAACGGCAATTATGAAAAATAAGCTACTTGTTATGAGTCTGGTTGTTGTTGCTTGCACTGATGCAGCTAGGGCAAAAATTATGGCAAAAAAGAATAAAGCCGCAGCTGCAATGGCACCGATAATTGTTATGGTTTTCACAGATAGGTTGTTGTGTAAGTTGGGATTTAAGTTTGCTGTTCAAATGCAGTCTGCGGCTAATGGTCTTCTAAATATTATGGGAAAGCTTTTATTCTCAGGTTTTACAAAAATGTCGAGAAGTGTTACTGATTGATTGAATCGCACCCAATCAAAAACCGTTTCAGCGTCAATATCGCATTAATAAGCATATTTAGCGCACTTTGGGTCGTCTTAAATTTAACCATTGCCCCACTTGGGTTCGCTATTTTTCATTTGCCGGTCATTCATAGTTTGATAATTTTTTTCATGCTTACTCTAATAATTTGGGCTACAGGTCAATATGGTGCTGCATCAATTGTAAGCATAATTGGTTCTGTAATTGTTGTGTTTGCAAATCCACAAGTTCTACCCGTTTTGGGATTCATACCTGCAGCATTCGTATTTGATTTAATGTTACTTCTAAACCATCATAAAATAAACTTAAAACCAATCAACATCGTGCTTCTTGTTTTCGCTGCCATTGTTAGTGCATATGTTGCTGCGGTAGTTAATGGGCTTGTGATTCTCAATTTTGCACTGATGTTTACGCTGACTGTTTGGGCAGGTTGGAATGTTTTAGGTGGAATAATCGGTGTTGTGATTGCTCTGCCAATTGTGGGGATTCTAGAAAAAGCTCAGGTTAAGAGAGTAAAAATCGAATAATACCGTGGATTTATGATATAAACTTGGAAAAAGCAAGCGAGAATTTGTATAATTTATATATTAATGGTACATAATCAAGATACCGAGGACAAGGCATGGCTTGGTATGATGACCCCATAATTGTTGTAGCGGTTGCTGTAGCGATAATTTTTGCGGCAGGGGTAGTCATTTATGCTATGCGCAGAGTAAACAGAAAGCCACAACCAAAAAAACCTCAAAAAACAATGGACGATTCAAGTCTCGATTATTCTAGTTCGCCCTTTAAAATCTCCAAAAGTGTTCAAACATCAACAGCTTCTAACGCGAAAGATGAGTTACGAATGCTTGATTTGGAACGGGAGATTTTAAGTGATGCAATTCGTCGTTTGTATGAAGCGCAAGCTGAGGGAAAGATTACTGAACAAGAACGCGAAAAGCTCGCTGCAAGCTACAAGGCGCGAATGATGTCTATTAAAGAGTCTATTTCAAAAGATGAAACCATAGTTGCTCTGCATGATTTAGAAGGGATGCAGGAAGATTTGATGAAGCTTTTTAGTGAACGCTTTGGCGAATTAACATCTAAAGTTGATGAACTTAGAACTAAAATTGATGTTAAACCTATAAGAGAAATTTCAGTAAAATTACCCGCTCAGACTCCGCCCTCCCAAATGGAAAAGATGGATAATTCCGAAGAGGAGGAGGAAGTGGCAGAAGTAAGTGAGGAAAAGCAGAAAAGGAAGCGGAAACCGCCGGAAGAGCGACCTGTTGCTAAAACTGAGGCTGAAAAGAGAATCGATACTATAAGAAGTGAAGTTGAGAAGGTTTTAGATAAATTGGGGCAGATGGAAATTGACAGTTAAAATCGATCCAATTCAAGAAGCTAAGCGGAAGGCAGCTTTAGAGGCGATCAAGCATGTTAAGGACGGGTTTGTTGTTGGTTTAGGAAGTGGAAGCACAGCTGCTTTTGCCATAGAAGCATTAGGTGAACGAATGACCGCTGAAAAACTCCACATTATGGGTATTCCTACTTCTTACCAAGCTTTTCTCTTAGCGGTTGAATGTGGAATTCCAATTACAACCTTGGATGAGCACCCAGAAATAGACGTTACAATTGACGGGGCAGATCAAATAACGCCTGAACTAAATTTGATAAAAGGCATGGGTGCCGCAATGGCGAGAGAGAAGATTGTTGCAGCAGCCTCAAAACTCAATGTTATTATTGGGGATGAAAAGAAAAAGGTAAAGCTGTTGGGTGAAAATAATCAGGTTGTACCCATTGAAGTATTGCCTTTTGCAATTTCAATTTCGAAACGAAAAATTATTGATGCTGGGGGAGAGCCAGTTTTAAGGGAAGGTAAAGGCAAGCTTGGTCCAGTAATAACCGATAATGGGAATGCAATTTTAGATTCATATTTTGGGGAAATAGCTAATCCAGCCAAGTTAGCTATTCAGGTAAAAATGATTCCCGGTGTGGTGGAAACTGGTTTCTTTATTGGACTAACAGATATCGCATATGTTGCAACGGTAAATGATGTTGAGAAAATTGAGAAAGTTAGGGTTTAGCCGACTTTAACTTGGCTTTACCGACTGCCAAGATTGTAGTTGCTGCCATTAAATGCGTGGATTTTGTTTACTTGATTGTGTTTGTAGTGAGTAATTTTCTTATACGCACAAATTGTTAATTTCGAATTCCAGTTTATATTCAGATCAGGTAAAGAACAATGGCTTCGAAACTAGAACTGTATATTGACATTCTCAGAGTCTTAGAAAAGAAAGGACCGCTTGAGGCATCACAAATTAACTTTGAAGAAAACCAGGGTGCAACCGCCTTAAAAGGACAGTTAGAATTTTTGATACAACAAGGATTAATTGAAGAGCAAACTGTTGGAAAAAACAGCACAAGTTACTCGAATACTTCACGAGGCACCTCTGTTATCAAATTCTTTAAAGAGCTAGACAAAACTCTTACCATTGTGGATGATGAAAACGGCAAAATTTCTTCCTTGCACTACTGAACGTTCGCCAACTCGATCATGTTTTTGCTTTTCAAAAATCGGGTCATTGAACAGTTATCACAATTTTGATTTGTTAATAAAAAATGTTGTTTAATCAATTTTAGTAATGTTGGACCTGCCAAATATTGGGCTTTCATCGTTTAACCTGAAATAATTAAAAACCCTTTCCCCTTTTTCCGTTATAGCGTATACTTTTTTGTTTCCAAAATTTTTTTCTACGATTAAATCCATCTGAACTAAAAAGTCAAGACATTCTTTTGGAGATTCTAGCTCAAGATTGGCCTCTTCCATTATTTGTTTTTGGGTTATTAAATCCCGATTGTCCAAGACCCCGATTACGGCGAGATATTTCTCCATTCTTGAAAGCGCCAAAATGTCCGCCTTTTTTCCAAGAAAAATTCTAACTTAAGAACTATTAAGCCTTTCCTCTTAAGACACGTGAAATATTTCAATCACACATTACGTCCAATGTGAAAACTTCAAGTGTATTTTTGGAAGATGAATAATTGAGGCTATAATGTCGAGGTTTAAGAAATTCTTGTAAAACACTTTATTTCCAGTTATTCTCAAAATGAATCTCTAATGTGTGTTATATGTGAATGAACGTAGTCTTGTTCTGATAGGGCTTTGCCGATTAAGTCTTGGATTGCAGCATTCAAATTGCCGTTGTAGTAGGGTCTTACGATTTTTTCTGCAAACTCAGTAATGAGAGATGCAGGTACGTCGTGCAAAGTTAAATCGAGTTCGAGTTCTTCCTCTATAGCTAAGACAGGTGTTTTCTTTTTCACTCCAAATCACCTTGTTAACGTTGCATTGGTTGGAATCGGTTAAAAGGTCAGTGCAGAAGTTGCAGTTTCAACTAGGAGAGGGTTGAGTGAAAGTGAATTAAGAGCTAAGCATTTTTCCATTCCATTTGTTTTCAACGCTCAAAGTTATTTAACTACCTGCATTAAGCAGGCAGTCCCTGATGATGGGCAATTTAGGAAGGACAACAAATACATAAAATATTTCGTTAATCGAAAATTTGCCGTAGATGCTGTTATAGTACAATTTCTTGGGCAATTGTCTACACGCCTGTATTCTTGTATTCTTCAAAGTCGATTGATGCTGCATTGATTGGCCTTGGTTTCTCGGCTGTCTTGGAGATTCTTTTTGACGGTATATTTGATAAATTCGACGATTGGTTCAGGAGAAAGGATGATGTTGGAGGCTGAAAAACAGTCGATTCGGTTAGTTTTTCTTGTAAGTAATTTGCGAAAACCAATTTGGGGTGGTATGTCCTAATTTGTTTCTGCGAAATTCGCAATACTAACCTATCCAAGTAAGCATATTTGCAGTTTTGAAGAAGATTGTTAGATTGTTTTGTGGATTAATATTTTAAGATCCGTAATGTTGTTATGAATGATTGATAAATATGCCTGTCGCAACCAAAATGCCCAATGAGAAAGTTCGCAGAAAAAAACGCTCAATAGGTGTAATTGCAGTAGCTCTTCTATTATTCTTCACTGTTCTGGCTATTCTAGGATTAATTTCATTTATCGTTTGGCTTATTGCCGATGTAGTGGTTGCTTTAGTAGCCAATTTGTTGTTGAGAAGAATTGGAACAGCAATCGTCTAAGTAGGTTTATACAAATTATCTTCAAAAGAAAATGTTGAAAAAATAGAGATAAGAAAAATGACTTAAGGCGTGGCATTCTCAGTTGGACTAGTTGAGAAGGAATGAAGAGAAGATTGGAGAATCCACGAATCTGGATTTTGATATTTGACAACGGGTGCTGCATGTCGCAGTCTCTCTGATTCTCTAGTGTCAAAGTAACATGCTATTTCAATGAGTGTTTCTTTGTGTTTTTGTTTTTCTTCTGCGAAAGTTTCGAAAAGTCTCTTGAATTTATTTAAGTTTGTTTGTAGTCTTGAGAATTCGTCAGACATTATTTTAATTGCGTTCGATTGCGAATACTCTGTATATGCCTCCGTAAGTTGGTCTTCAAGTGTGACGAGTTCTTTGAGTATTTCTGAGGCGACCTCATTGTCTACACTATTGATTTTTGCAATCTTTTGGGTAAAAGTTGAAACGCTGTTGGTTAATTCTGAGAAATCTTTCTTAGGATTTGTTTTTTCAATTTCAGGCGCATCAATATAATCAAGTATTGCTTGAGTAATTTTGGCGCATTTTAGACTATCATAAGCTAAGCCTGAGATGAAGCAGTTTTCGGGTTGGTTAATTTTCTTGGAGAACGTTTCATAAAGCTTAAAGGCTTCAAGTTCCAGTTTGCTGCAGAATTTTAAATATTGGGTGCTTTCTTGTAACTTTTCATTCATTTTTTTTCCCAATGAAAATTGTGTATTGAGTATTAATAAATCTTATTCGTTCCTTTGGTCTCCTGTCTTCCTGTTCAGCACAACTACGAATAAAACGAAATTTTCAGAAAATTGAGATTTCTACTAAATCAAGTATACCTTTCTTTTAAAGTAGAAGGTGTAGATTACAATTGAAATAATTAGTTTGCTAAGAACTTCGTAATACTATCATTGTGTTAGTTTTGACGATGCCTTCAACCATTCGAATTTTCTCTATGCATTCGTTGACTTCCATCATGTTAATACCGCTAATCACTGCAACGATGTCGTATTCGCCGCTGACTTCATAGGTTGTTTCAACGTTTGGGATTGCTTGAATTTTTTTTGAAACTTCCTGCGTCGGCTGAATTGGATTGGTTGCAAGTAGTGTAATGGCTTGGGCGCCTTCTGCCACGGCGATTTTAACAGTGAATCTACGTATGATTCCTTGGTCAGTTAAGGTTTTGATTCTTTTCCGCACGGCGCCTTCAGATAAGCCAACTTTAGTACCTATTTCGCCATAACCTGCTCGTGCATCTTCTTTTAGAAGCTTGATTATCTGCTTATCAACGTCATCCATGTCAATCGCCTACTAAATTTGCTGTAGTTAAAGTTTACGTTTTCTCTTATAAGGATTATAATTTTTTGCGATTTTCGTTGTGCCAGCTTGTTTGTTTTACGTTTTCCACTCTGGCAAGCCCTAAATTACTGCACCAAATAGAACATTAAAAGTTCAACTTGTAACAAATAAGTCACAATGTTTAAATCAATCTTGGAATTAATCAAAAAGACATTTCCTAAAATAAAAAAGTGACGAGTAAAAAATGATTAAACCAGCAATTTCGAACCTACAAAATGCGAAGGCAAAATGCCCAGACTGTGACGCAGACCTTAATGTTCCATCAGACACAGAAAAAGGAGAAATCCTAAGCTGCCCAGGATGCGGACTAGAACTTGAAGTTAAACAAGTTAAAGGCGGATGCGTAGACCTTCAAGAATTAACCATTGAAGGCGAAGACTGGGGCGAATAAACAGTATCCCCAAATAGTCTTCATTATTTAAAAAAGTTTTTTGAATAAATTTTTTTAGTGGAGCAGAAAATCATTGAGCATAGCACTCTTATTTGAGCGGTCAGAGAACGATGAAAACGGCATAAAACTTACCGCGCAACAATTAGGCATTGACTTAACTTTTCTGCCCTTTAGAAAAATTGCTTTATCAATTTCTAAAGATGGTTTTAGGGCTAAGACCAAAGGTAAAGATTACACCGCCATTATAAATGATACGAGTGTAGTGATTAATCGAGCACAGGGCAAAAATCGTCGGTTACAAGCCTCATATTTCTTAGAGCAGCTTGGCAAAAAAACATTAAACAGCTCTCAGAGCGAATTTGTTTGCTACAGCAAACTACGCACACTACTCAATCTTTGGAAAGAGGGAATACCGATTCCCAAAACAGTTTTTGTTCCATGTGATTCAACCGACAATTTGAAGAATGGACAAGTAATTCACAACGAAAAAGACATAGCCGAATTATTCCAACAAGAAATCCCGATTTCCGATGGCATAGTAATTAAGGCTGATGCTGGAACCCACGGAAAAATGATTATGCTTGCAAAAAACAACGAAGAACTAATCGCCAATATAGGCGAAACAAAGCCCTCAATAATCAACCCTGTCGGAGTTGTTGCACAGGAACTTGTCCAAAAATGGTTTTATGATTTAAGAATTGTTGTTCATAAAGAGAAAGGCAAACAACCTTTCTGCTATCCTATCTCAATGGCAAGAGCTGGCTTTAAGGATTTTAGAACTAACACTTTTTTGGGCAACTTGGTTTTCGGAGCAAAACTGCCTAAGAATATTCAGGAGCTCGCTGTAAAATGTGGGAGAACTCTTGGAAAAGGTAGTGAAGCATGGATTTTTGCGTTAGATGCCATGGTGAATGTTAAAGAAAATAAGCAGGTTGAGGACGCATACCTTAAAGAACAACTTGATAAAGCGGGAAAAGCGTTTGCGCCTGTTCAACGGGTTAAACAAGATGAAACTCGGCTTACAGATTTTCAAGGGTGGAATAGTAAACTAGAAAAAGCGTTCAAGAGCTATGCTGATAATATAAATTACGAAAATATTAAAAAGATAATTGAAGAAAGCGTAGACAATAATAAAACCGCCTTGGTGTTTCACGAATCAAACTCGTGTCCAGAATTCTGGGAGAACACACGGCTCGCAACAGGCTATAATGTAGCAATTCCACTGTTGAAAGGTGCACTGAGCCTAATTGATCATTAATTAATAGAGGAAAAAACAAGATGGTAAGAATTGGAATAATTGGCGGTTCAGGATACGTTGGTAGCGAACTATTGCGTTTGCTACTTTTGCATCCACAAGCAGAGGTAACAATGGTTACTTCGCGTCAAAGCGTAGGCGAATACGTCTTCAACGTTCACCCAAACCTAAGAAGCATAACTCAGTTGAAATTTGTTTCCCAAGATATAGCTGAGATGCAGAAAAACTGCGACTTAATCTTCACAGCAACTCCCCACGGAGGTTCAGTTAACTTAGTTCCCAAACTTTTAGAGGCTGGGTTAAAAGTAATTGATATGAGTGCTGATTATCGCCTCAAAAACCCAGCTGAATATGAGGCGTATTATGGGTGGAAACATGCGCATCCAGAAATGCTCAAAGAAGCAGTATACGGGTTACCAGAGCTTCACAGAGACGAAATTAAAAATTCCAAAATCATTGCTTGTCCTGGCTGCATGGCAACTTCCGCCATTTTGGGTTTAGCGCCGATCGTGAAAGCTGGATTGATTGACAAAGACAAAATCATAGTTGACCTAAAGGTAGGTTCTTCGGGTGGCGGAGCCAAACCCTCTCTCGCGTCGCATCATCCTGAACGCTTCAGTGGCGTACGGCCCTATATGGTTGTCGGGCACCGCCACATCGCCGAAGTTGAGCAAGAACTCGATGCTTTAGGAAGTGACTCTGTGAAAATATCGTTCTCTCCACATGCAGTAAACATGGTTCGAGGAATCCTAGCTACCATTCACACTTTCCCAAAACAAAAGATAGAGAACAAGGATATTTGGAGAGCTCTGCGTGGCATGTATGGCAACGAACCCTTCGTACGCTTAGTGAAATATCAGAAAGGACCCTACCAGTTGCCTGATCCCAAAGTGACTCAGGGCACAAACTTTTGCGATGTCGGTTTTGAGATTGATGAGCATGCGAATCGGCTTTTGCTTTTTTCAGCTCTTGACAACATGACTAAAGGTGCAGCAGGCCAAGCCGTACAATGCATGAACATACAACTAGGTATAGATGAAACCAGAGGGCTAAAGAGTACCGGTTTCCATCCGATGTGATAGCTATGTTGCTTGTAATTAAAATGGGCGGAAGCATTCTCAAAGAAGGTGCATCTCAAGACTTAGTTGCGGATCTAAAAGAAGTATCCAAAACCAACAAAATTATCCTTGTGCACGGAGGAGGTGTAGAAGTTACTGAAATCGCTTCTAAGTTGGGTAAAGAACAAAAATTCATAATTTCGCCTGAAGGTTTCAGAAGTCGCTACACCGACAAAGAAACTATTGAAATTTACACGATGGTTATGGCTGGTAAAATTAACAAACAAATCGTTTTAGCCTTACAAAGCCAAGGCATCTTGGCTGTGGGTATCACTGGTTTAGATGCGGCAACTTTAATGGGTGACCGAAAAACTAAACTCATTCATGTTGATGAACGGGGCAGAAAAAAAGTTATGGATGGAGGCTATACTGGAAAAATAACACAGGTTAATTCTGGGTTGCTTAATCTCCTGTTAGAGAAGGGCTATTTGCCAATTGTTACTCCTATAGCGTTAAGCCAAGATTTTGAACCTCTTAACGTGGATGGCGATCGTACAGCAGCCATAATTGCGGGTGCTTTAAAAGCAGATCGACTAATCCTTCTTACCGACGTAGCAGGCTTAATGCTCAAAGGCGAATGTGTTCCAAAAATTAGCGCAACTGAGGTCAAAGAAGTTAGTTCAAACATTGGTTCAGGTATGAGCACTAAAGTTCATGCTGCGTTGGAAGCCTTAAACCAAGGCGTTAAAGAGGTTTTAGTTACTTCAGGGAAGGGAAATAAACCCATCAATGATGCGTTGAATCATAAGGTTGGTACAGTGATAACTGGTGAATGACAAAGACGTAATTGATATTGAAAATCGCTACTTGGCGAATGTTTTCAGCAAAAAACCAATCGTTTTAACAAGAGGCAAAGGCGCGCTTGTCTGGGACATAAATGGCAAAGAATACCTTGACTGCTCAACCAGTTACGGTGTTGCTTTATTGGGGCATTGCCATCCAAAGGTTGTTGCCGCTGTTCAAACTCAAGCTGAACAACTTATCACCTGTCATAGTGCCTACTACAATGACAGACGAGCTGAATTTATAAAAAAACTCGTTAAGATTACGCCAAAAGGCTTAGACAAAGCTTTTCTTTCAAATAGCGGGGCTGAATCTGTTGAATGCGCTATAAAACTTGCGCGTAAATTCACTCGCAAATCAGAAATAATAGCTTTAATGGGCGCCTTTCACGGCAAAACCATGGGTGCATTGTCTGCGACTTGGGATAAGAAATATCGTGAGCCTTTTTTGCCGTTGGTTCCTGAATTCAAGCATGTCCCTCCTGACAACGCTGATAAAATTCGTGAAGCAATAACGGAGAAAACAGCCGCAGTTTTAATGGAGCCAATTCGTGGCGAAGGCGGAGTACGGGTTCCGCCAGAAGGCTATTTGCAAGCAGTTCGCCAAATCTGCGACGAAAAGAACGTTCTATTAATCTTTGATGAAGTGCAAACAAGTTTTGGGCGTACGGGCAAACTGTTCGGTTGCCAAAACTGGAATGTTACGCCTGATGTAATGTGTCTCGCAAAGCCGTTTGCAGGCGGCTTACCAATTGGGATAACCGTGGCTAAAGAGAACATTATGTCTTCGCTCAAAATCGGTGAGCACTCGACTACTTTCAGCGGAAGCCCCTTGGTTTGTGCTGCTGGATGCGCCGCAATAGATGCTCTCGTGGAAGAAAATCTAACAGAGCAAGCGTTGGAGATGGGGAGTTATCTCAAGGCTGGATTGGAAGGTTTGATGGCTAATCATAAAATAATCAAGGAAGTTCGCGGCTTAGGCTTAATGCTTGGCATGGAGCTTCGCTTTGACGTTCATAATATAATTCTAAAATCTGCCGAGAAAGGTGTGCTAGTGTTGGATGCTGGAAGAACTGTGGTTCGCCTACTGCCTCCACTTGTAATTAACAAAATACAAGTTGATCAAGTAATCAAAGTTTTGGATGGAGTTTTAGAGGAAGAAGAGAATGAGCGAGCAAGCAGTGCGGTTCCTAACTAACCTTCTGGGTATCTACAGTCCTTCAGGAAAAGAAGAAGACGCAGCCAATTACCTTGAGGATGAAATGAAAAAGATGGGTTTCGAAGTAGGCAAAGACACCATCGGAAACGTAATTGGCGTCGTCGGCGAAGGCGCACCTGTTATCCTACTTTGCGGACACATGGATACTGTAGCTGGACATTTACCCCTTCGAATTGAAGAAGGGAAAATTTATGCACGGGGAGCCGTTGATGCAAAAGGTCCTCTTGCCGCAATGATTATGGCAGCGATTGCCGCTAATAAAGAGCCCAGCTTTAAAGGCGAAATCCTGGTTGCCAGCGTGGTAGAAGAAGAAGCCACGAGCCGAGGTGTCAAACACCTGATAACTCAGGGTATCAAAGCTGACTACGCTATTTTCGGTGAACCCAGCGGCGTTGAAAATATAACTATTGGCTACAAAGGCCAAATCCAACTAAAAATTATTTGCAAAACCGAGACAGGTCATTCTTCAACACCTTGGATGTATGATAACGCCTTGGAGAAAGCGTATGAGCTTTGGGAACAAATAAAAAATGCCTCATCATATCCGTCGCTGGATCCCTCAGCAAGCCCATACAATGCCGTTACCGCATGTTTAGTTAAAGTCGTGGGTGGTAGAGCTACCTCTGTTGTTCCCTTTGAGGTTGAGATGAACCTTGATGTTCGAGTGCCAATTCAGTTCAGCACAGCTCAGGTTTTTGAACAAATAACGAAAATAATTACCAAATATCAAGCTGCAAATCCAAAGGTATCAGTCAAAGCTTCTGTTCAAGATACGGTTGAGCCATTCGAAGTCAACAAGGCTTCCCCTCTTGTGCATGTCTTGTCATCTTCTGTTAGAAAGGTTCTAAACAAACCCGCAACGCTCCTTCATAAAACTGGAACTGGAGACATGAACATCCTTGGCAAAGCAATGAACTTACCCATAGTTACTTACGGTCCAGGAGATTCGCATTTAGACCACACTTTAGACGAGCATATCGATGTAAGTGAGTATTTGAATGCAATCGCGGTTTACAAAGAAACTCTCCTCAAATTATCCGAGCTATTTAATAATAGAACTGAGAATCAAAAACCTCAGCCTCAATAGAAGTTAGATACCGTGAAAGTTTTGTTTACTTCAGAATATGCTAAAAAGGCGTTTATTTATGGATAAAGATGCGTTGATTGAGATAAAAGTAAAACGAGTCAATGATGAAATCGAGTTTACGGTTGATTGTTCTAAGGGCGTTACAAGTGAAGAGTTAGCTCACTATTTAGAGTCTATAATCGAAGGCATATGCAAATGGAAACCTGATGTATGCGAAGAGACCCTGCAAACGATTTCGGGAAAAATTCAACAAACAAAACGAACAAAGTAACTATAGATTTAACAGGTAATTTTCTAAACAAATTTTGATTTTGTAATCTTGAATTTATGTTGATAACGTTTGATAAACAGTTACCTCAAACCTGTAATGCGGAAATAACAGTTTTTATTGGGAAAGTTTTTAGGGAGCTCTTCATACACCAAGTAAAATTTTAGTGAGTTTCAATGGTTGAGTACAAGTGGGTTGCACTTTCCAATACAACACTGGGCATTTTGATGGCTTCAATAGACAGCACCATAGTCTTGATTGCGCTACCCGCGATTTTCCGTGGAATTAACATTGATCCTTTTTCGTCTTTTCAGTATATGCTGTGGATACTTTTTGGCTACAGCATTGTTACCGCCACTTTGCTAGTTACTTTTGGAAGACTTTCCGACATGTTTGGGCGGGTGAAGCTCTATAATCTTGGGTTCGCCATTTTCACCGTTGGCTCGATATTACTTTCAATAACCCCTAATCAAGGTGACGCAGGTGCTATCGAGTTAATAGTTTTCAGAATAATTCAGGGTGTAGGAGGAGCATTTCTCTTCGCAAATAGCGCCGCCATAATAACCGATGCATTCCCAAGCAATGAACGTGGAAAAGCACTTGGAATAAACCAGATAGCTTTCCTTGCTGGCTCTTTAATAGGCTTGGTTCTAGGTGGAATTTTAGCGGTTATCAATTGGAGACTTGTGTTTTTGGTAAGTGTTCCAGTTGGAGTAATTGGAACAGTTTGGTCATATTTGAAATTAAAAGAGCAATGCACAATCAAAAAACACCAAAAACTGGATATCTGGGGCAACATCGCTTTTGGTGGCGGCTTAACATTAGTTTTGACTGGGTTCATCTATGGTTTGATACCCTATGGCACCTCTTCAATGGGTTGGGGCAATCCGTGGGTGGTTGCTTCGTTGGTTTCAGGTGTAGCACTTTTGGTTGCTTTTCCATTTATAGAAAGCCATGTTGCGGAGCCAATGTTTAGTATAGATCTGTTCAAGATACGAGCGTTCACCGCAGGTAACCTTGCTTCATTTTTCAGCTCCATGTCAAGAGGCGGAGTTATGATCATGCTTATTATATTGCTTCAAGGAATTTGGCTTCCACTCCACGGCTACAGTTATGATTCGACTCCTTTTTGGGCAGGAATTTTCATGATTCCTATGTCTATTGGTTTTGTCTTAACTGGGCCAATCAGCGGTTGGCTCTCTGACAAACGCGGTGCACGGTTGCTTGCCACTTTGGGTATGATGATATCTGCAGTTGCTTTCATAGGGTTCGTGCTGCTCCCCGTGGATTTTGTTTATTTAGCATTTGCTGCGGTACTTTTTGTAATGGGCATCGGCGGTGGAGTTTTTGCTTCTCCTAACATGGCATCTGTTATGAACTCTGTTCCTGCCGAATGCAGGGGGGCAGCCTCTGGGATGCGTGCGACGATACAGAACAGTGCAATGATGATAAGTCAAGCTGTGTTTTTCACCATTATAATAGTGTCGCTTAGTGCTACTCTTCCAGGAGCGCTTTCCGCTGCAGTTACCAGTGCTGGTGGGTCTCCACAGGTTGCACATATATTCAGTTCAACGCCCGCTTCAGGAGCTTTATTTGGTGCGTTTCTAGGCTATAACCCAATTGCGACCATAATTCATTCGCTTCCTGCAACAGTGGTGAGCGCTATCCCAACATCAACGCTGACTTACATAACTGGTCCAACCTTCTTCCCAAATGCAATTTCAGGTCCATTCATGACAGCTCTTAGGGAGGCATTCATTATCGGCGCAGTAATGTGCATTATAGCTGCCGTCTGCTCAGCCCTAAGAGGCAAGAAATACGTGCACACAGAAGTGCTAAAACCTATGAAAAAGGCATAACACCCTCGCTTTAAACCAAGAAGTTTTGACCCACGAACCTTTTTTAGGTCGGTTTTTCTTAAGAGAACTTATGCCATCAGTAAAGGAAATAATGACCAAAGATGTTGTTTCCATCGATGTAAATTATAGCGTTTTTGATGCGGCCGAGATTATGAGTTCAAACCAGTTAGGTTGCTTAGTGGTTATGGATGGCGAAGCGACTGTTGGAATTGTTACTGAGAGGGATATTGTGAGAAGGGTTTGTGCAAGAAAATTGCCTGGAGAAACCAAGGTTTTGGAGATTATGTCTAAAAATCTCATAACCATTGATCCTGATGCTTCGATAAAGGACGCTGCTAGAGTAATGTCAAGTAATAAAATTAGGCGACTTCCCGTGTTGAAAGATGGGAAGTTGGTTGGAATTCTCGTTGCTTCGGATTTTGTGCGAAATCTTGGAAAGAGGTCAGCTTCTGAGGAAATTTTGGAGGCTATGGGCCGTTATTCTTCGCCTACTTTTCCCATTTGATTAAACTTAAGATCGAGATGTGCTCTCGTTTTTAGGCTGCCATTTTCTTAAGAGACCTCAAACTCCATAGGAACACAAGAACTGCCATTATGCCAATTATGACAAAGCCCTCTATTACTCCAAGGCTTGTAAAGTTGCCGGCGAATAGGTCTCGGGTGGCATTAACTGCGTAGGAGAACGGGTTGATTTTAGACAGATCTTGGAGCCATAAGGGTGCAAGTGCAAGGGGCAGAATAATTCCTGATAACAACGAAACAGGTAGCGTAATAGTGTTAAGCGTTGGAGCGAGGGCGTCTTCAATTTTGAATATCAAAGCAAACCCATAGGAAACTGAAGCCATCGTAATCCCAACCAAAGCATATAGCAACAGCGAGAGCAGAAAGCCAGCTGCGTTTACATCGAGCCCAAATGGGATAGCGACTAAGGTAATCAAAATGCATTGAAGCAAAAGGATAACTGCATCTCTTAGAACTCTGCCCAATAGGATTGATGCACGCGTCACCGGAGTAACCAAAAACCTTTCAATAACTCCAGATCGGATATCATCAATAAGTGAGAAGCCAACAAACGCTGTGCCAAAGAGTGCTTCCAGAACCAAAAGTCCAGGAATAAACACATCCACCGCTTTCCCAGCCGGTATTCCAGGAACAGAGCCCAGACCATTTAGCAGAGGCATAAACAAAAGCAGGTACATCAGCGGCTGAAACATGCTTACGAAAATAAAAACAGGAGTCCGAAAAGTATGCTGCACATTACGAATAAACATTAATTCAGTATCTCGCAGAAACTTCATGCTCATTTTATTAGGTCCTCCCTAAGTGAACGTCCTGTGTATTTTAGAAAAACATCGTCGAGGCTGGGCCTAGATAAGGTGACAGTTTGTGTTTCCAAGTTTTTTGCGTCAAGAGAACGCAAAAGATCAGCTATTTTCCGTTCACCATCCTTAATGGTTAAATGAACTGTTTTATTGATGCTTTGAATTTTTTCTGACTGAACTGTAGCGTTTAGAAGCGTTTGTGCATTTCGGGCGGTTTCTTCAGATTGAAAACTAAACACTATTGTATCGCCCCCAACACTACTCTTTAATTCCCCAGGCGTTCCAGTGATAACAATTTTCCCATTATCAATAATTGCTATTGTGTCGCAGAGTTTGTCAGCTTCGTCCATGTATTGAGTGGTTAAGAAGATTGTAACGCCCTCGGATTTCAATTTTTTTATTTCTCCCCAAAGATAAGCTCTGCTTTGTGGATCAAGACCTGTTGTGGGCTCATCGAGGAGAAGCAGTTGTGGATGATGAATCATTCCAAGAGCGATGTCTAAACGACGTTTTTGTCCACCCGAATAAGTTGAAGCTGTTCTCGATATAAACGAAGTCATTTGGAAGCGTTCTGCAAATTCGGCTGCGCTTTTTTTTGCAGTCACAGGCTCTATGCCATATAGTTGAGCTTGAAGAACGAGATTCTCCGTACCCGTTGAACCCTGGTCTGCTCCGCCTGCTTGGCTCACGCATCCAACGTTTTGCCTAATCTTTTCCTGTTGGTTTGCTAAGTCATATCCAAGTACTTTAGCTTCTCCGCTAGTCGGGCAAAGTAATGTGGACAGCATTTTTTGTGTGGTGGATTTGCCAGCGCCATTGGGGCCTAGAAAACCAAAGATTTGCCCTTTCCTGACTATGAGGTCGATGCTTTTGACAGCTTCGACTTCTTTTTTTCCGTTTTTCTTCCCGCCTCTCTCTTTGGAAATGAAAGTTTTTCGAAGACCTTTTGTCTCTATTACTAAATCTTCACTCACATCTAGTCACTCCAGAATAAATTTGATTTTATGGGAATAGGAAATATTAAATTCATTTTTTCGGCGTTCAACAGATACCAAATTTTGAATTTTATCTCCCAAAACCCAAACCATCTTGAACCCATACAAGTCAAAGCTATATAAAATTCTTATGTTAAATTGGGCAGTTTATTTTTGTTGTTAAACAGTAATTGAAATTATTGTCAATGGCTGTCATAATTTATTTGGTAGCCTTATAGTGAAAGTTGTTCCTTTTCCTTCTTGGCTTTCAAAGATTACTGTTCCTCCTAACGCTTCAGCCATGCGTTTAACGACTGCCAAGCCAAATCCTTGACCTTTTGCTTTGGTTGTGAACATGGGGGTAAACAATTTGCTTTTTACCTCTTCAGGTATGCCTACGCCTGTATCTTGTACGCTCATTACAATTTCTTTGTTTTCTTTGACGGCGTTTATCGTTAGTTTGCCTCCTTCTGTCATTGCTTGAGCTGCATTGTTAACTAGGTTGTATAGAATGCGGTTTATGTAATCGGGATCGGCTACAAGTTGCTTAGCTTCCGGCTGTATCTTCACAGTTACTTCAATATTCTTTGGCAGGCTACTTTTTCGTAGTAGTTTGTCAATTATCGATTCTAAATCGATTTCCTGATTAGTTGGGCTGAGGGGTCTGGCAAAGTCTTGAAGGTCGGCTACGATCTTGTTAATGTAGTCAACATTTCTTTCTATTTCTTGTAGATTTTCTAAGGCATTCTTTTTCGCTTCGCTGTTAGGTGTAGAATCCAACTCTGTCTTCGTCAAGTATAAATCGCCAGTTATTGCTTGCAATGGGTTGCGTATGTCATGTCCAACCATCCCCGCGGTTGCGCCGATAGTGGCTAAACGTTCAGCGTCTTTTAGCTGGGCTGATCTTTGCTCAACTAATTTCTCCAAGTTTTTGCTGTATTCAGCTAGCTTTTCTTCAATTTGTTTGCGCTCACTAATGTCTCGAAAGATCAACACAACACCGGTAGTTTTGCCTTCTTTGTCTCTTATTGGTGCTTCGCTTTCATCAATTGGACATTCAGTGCCGTCTTTCCGAATCAGAATTGACTCATTAGCTAAACCAACTGTACTTCTTTTCTCAAGGACTCGAGTAATTGGATTATCTGCTTCTTGGCGAGGTTTACCGTTAAGAGTATGAAATACTTCGGTTAGCTTCATTTGATTAGCTTCGTTTAAAGTGTAGCCAGTTAATTCCACGGCTATTCCGTTCATGAACATTATTTTTCCGTCTGCGTCCGTTGCAATGACTGCATCTCCAATACTTGCTAGTGTTGTTGCCCAGCGTTGCTCGCTTCTCTCTAAAGCTTGTTCAGCTTTTTTTCTAGTGGTGATATCTTCAAAAATTGATACGAATTCACCTTTTTGTGGGCTGTAAACGGAGACGTGAAACCATTTATTCGCAAGTGGAGAATATTTCTCAAACATGGTTGGTTCACCCGTTGTAGCTGTGTGACCATAAAGACCTATCCACCCCTCTTGGTCGTTTTCTTCTTTTATTATTTCTGTGGCTTTTTTGCCCAAAATTTTTGCTTTCTTTAGACTAGTAGCTTTTTCAAAAGCGTCATTAATATCAAGGTAGATGTAATCAATTGGTTTTCCATTTTTGTCGGTTATGACTTTTCCATATTCTAATCCGTTGAGCATTTTAGAGAAAAAGGCGGCGACTTGCTTGGGATCTGATCTGAATGCTTGGGCAAATTTTCCCGATAGACTTTCGGAGGTCTCTGTTTTTGTTTGTCGGCTGAGAAAAGCCATCAGAAAGTATATTCCTGAAAGGTAGAATGCGATTCTTGAAACCCAATTTATGGTGTCTCCAAGTGTTAATGTAAAGGCGGCTGCAACTAAGGATAACGTGATTAAGCCAAGCGCCAAAGAATACCAGTAAATTACATGTGACTTTACAAGCCAATAACGCCAACCAAACATCATGCAACTTTCGAGGTATAAAAGAATTGAAACGGTTAAAATTACGCTGTTAACCAATGTGGGTCCTGCTTGAGTGAGAAAAACAGGCATTAAATCAAAATCAGCCAATAATGCAACAGCTCCTACTACGAAAAGAGAAATAATGTAGCTTGTAACCAGAATTAATTTGCGATTGTTTGTTCCATTTGACCCTATTCCAGATAAAGTGAATATTGAGCTCAGCAAAATGATAAATGAAGAAATGAATATCCCAATATTTCCTATAGTGACTGATTCGTTTGCTGATAGCGCTACTGCCCAGGCGGCAGTTGTGGATGACAATCCACTTATCAGAATAGCAATTCCTAGAAAAAGGACGTTAAGTGATCCAGAGTTCAGGTAGGCTCTCGCAGAAATAATAGTTATTGCTATGCTTGATCCTAAGACGAAAACAGCTTGAAGAATGAACTCCCAGTAAGGTGGCTCAAAAACAGGTCCTTTAAAGTTAAACGTAACCATGAGCACAATTGCAAATGCCAGCGCCATTACA
Organism: Candidatus Bathyarchaeota archaeon; assembly: GCA_963798135.1. Lineage (GTDB taxonomy): Archaea > Thermoproteota > Bathyarchaeia > Bathyarchaeales > Bathycorpusculaceae > Bathycorpusculum. The sequence goes on from CAWCSI010000002.1 coordinate 997,112, forward strand.
AGAATGAGGCCAAGTTTCGTCAATTTCGCCGTTTTTCATGCCTCACTGAGAAACTATTTTAAATATTGTTAGAATGATTCTTTAGTCTTTCGTAAGATAGTGCAGTTCTTTCTTTAATTAAGGAACACTTTAATTTATTGTGTTTGTTTTGCTAAAATTTAAGTTATTGTTTGTTTGTACTTCAACTTAGTTAGCGTTTTTTTAATAAAACACCTTTTGTTGTATAAGCGAAACATTAAAATTGCAACATGCGTATCATTGAATTTAGAAGTTTTTTAATAGGTGTATTTGATGCCTGAAATGAAATTGTCGTTGATGACTGGTATTCTATTGATAATTATTGGGATCGCTTCGATTGTTGGATCTATTGCAACATATCCGTACGTAACTTCACAGATTGATAGTTTGCATTCTAACCTTTCAAGTCTCCTCACGAATGCCAATAATGCAATAATAAATGCTCAACAAACAATAAACTCAACCGAAGCATCGTTGGCTGCCGCTCGGGATTCAGTAAATTTCGCTTTGCCAGCTTTGATTAATAGTAGTCAATTAGTTGACAATATTGCCGCTAATCTTACTGCTATAAGCTCAGCTGTGTCAGGAATCGGTCAAACGTTGGCTAATGTGTCAATTGGAAATGTTAGTCCTTTTGTATCCGTTGGTAACAATATATCCTCGCTTGCACCATCCATTCAGTCAGCCGGAACAAGCCTCCAGAATGTATCGGGTAGCATAAACGCAGTGCAATTACAAACAGTAACGTTGCCAAGCAGCTTAACTGATATTAATAATAAACTTGACAGCTTAAAGGGACCACTAAACAGCTTAAGTGCATCAATTACTTCAACACAAAATTCCATTGATAGCACTTTCAACAATCTCAAATTGATCTATATTTTAGGAATCAGCGGAATAAATGGCGTTGGCATTGTTATACTTCTAGTCGGTCTATCCTTGCTATCATTAAGACGTAAAAGTTTGGAAAACACCCAGTTGGCCTATAAGGCTGCAATTGGCAAATCTTTAGGATAAAGAGTACCTTTTACTTTCATTTTTCTTCCATTTTTTTTGGTTACATCAAAATTACGAGCAAAGTGGCATTCGTTGACTTAGATGTTATTCTAAAAATTATTATAAAACGGGTATCTATTTTCTTGGTTAAGACATCGTAAGCACTTGATTTTTCATGTGAAGGCTTATTTACCGTTTAGTTTTAGAGGAAGCCATAGTTGTGAAGGTTATTCCTTTTCCTTCTTGGCTCTCAAAGGTTATGGTGCCCACAAATGCTTCTGTCATGGGTTGATAACAGATGAAACAAGCAGGCTACAAAGGCAGTTCAATAGGTAAGATATTGGTTTTTGAAAGAGAACTCTGCCATTAAGGACAATTTCTTTGATCTTTGTGATTGAAAAATTGGTTTCTAAAAAATAAAACAAAAGACTTTAGGGATATTTTTGGAAAATCCCGTTTACCTTACTGTGCTGCTTCAACTTTTAGTATTTCAGGAACTCTCTGTTTGATAAGCCGCTCAACGCCCTGCTTAAGTGTCATCGCCGACATTGGGCAACCAGCACAAGCACCAGTCAAACGAACCTTCACTGTGGTCTTCTCAACTGCAACAAGTTCGACGTCTCCACCATCAGCTTGGATTTGAGGTCTTATTTCGTTAAGCGCTTTTTGTACTCTTGTTTCTATGGATTCAGTCATTTAATATTCCACTGGCTTCTTTTTAAAAGAATAATAATTATAAAGATTCCTACTTACATATTGTTTTTGGAATAAGCTGCATCGTAACTTTAGTATTTAGACACTCCAAAATAATGGTTAGGTTTACAAATAAGAATTATCTTTTAGTTACTTGGCGATAATACCTGCTAACCGTTACTTTGCTTAAGCAACATGAAGAGGGCAGATGGCAATCAGAAAATTTGGATGCTTTACCTGAAGAAATCAGTAAAGGTCAAGTTCTGTGGGTAGATGCCCAAGATCCAACAAACGATGAAATGAGAGAGCTGAAAGAATATTTTAGTTTAGATGAGCACAACCTTCAAGAACTTATAGGCGAAGGCGAACGTTCACGAATTGATGAACATGAAGACCGTGTATTTTGTCTTCTTAATTTTCCCCATAGAGAAGGCTTTATTTCTGACGCCAAGATGGAACAGCTATCGCTGCTTGTTTGCTCACAATGGATAATAACGGTTCACAAAGGCTACTCGGATTTGACATGTTCGGTTTACAAAAAAATCGGCACTCACGGCTATTTTTCTTTATCCCTTGTTCCCTCAACCGATATCATATTGTATATTTTTCTAGATTTGGTTACTAGTGAATATTACCCAGTTTCGGATTCGTTGTTTGAAAGAATCGAAGCGTTAAGTCAAGAAGCATTGGGCTTCTTTAGGAAAGGTTCAAGGCAGATGGAGCCAAATTTTGGACTGAGCATTCTCAAGATTAGAGAAAGATTAGTAACTCTAAGACAGAGCTTAAGTCCTCTCCGCGAAATTATGGGTAGAATCACGAGAGGCGAATTTGCTTTAGTGCAGGGAACAAACCTTCCTCGTTTCGGAGACCTTTACGACAGAACAATCCAGTTAGTTGAGATTGTTGATGCTCACCGAGAAGAGATGAGTAACATCCGCGACATATTAGTTAACGTTCAGACAATAAACACTAACAATATAATCAGAGTACTCACAATAATCTCGGCTATTTTTCTTCCTTTGACATTGATTGCTGGAATTTACGGAACAAATTTCAGACCTGGCGAGATTCCGGAAGTAAGCAATCCTTATGGTTTCTACATTATGATTGCAATTATGGTAACAGTAGCTTCGAGTCTAGCGTTAATTTTCAAACGAAGAGGCTGGATTTAAAAATCACAAATATAAAAGAAAATCGTTAGTCTATTCTAAAGCAAAGTTTTTGAGCTTATGAGTTCTTTTTCTATTGACGTGAGGTTTATCAAATGAGCAAAACAAGTTTTGTTCCCAGCTTAAAAGAGAGTGAACTCCAAGAAGGTCACATGAAAGCTGTCCGACTCAAAGGCAAACCCATTTTGCTTGCAAAAGTAGGCGGTCAAGTTTTTGGAGTATCAAACCTTTGCCCACACGCAGGCTGCGAATTCCAAGGAGGATTCCTAACAGGCTACATTGTTATGTGCCCATGTCATGGCTGGAAATTCGATTTACGTAATGGCCAATATCAAGAAAACCCCCTAACGACTCTTGTATGTTACCAATGTAAAATTGAAAACGGAAAAATACATGTTGACGTTTCTAAAAAAGAGTAGCTTTTAGCCTTATTTGCAAGTAATCAAAACAAAATGGGTTAGCATCTAATGTTTGGCGTTAAGAAGTTGGCAGAATTTTTAACTAATTTGGTGCTTATAGGCTGGAGTCAGCTAATGGATATCGGGTCATAGCTGCAAGTATTTCTTCGCTGAAGGTTTTTTTGCTTAGATGCTTAGCAAAATCGTTAGTAGCGATTATACCAACCAACACGGACCCCTTGGTAACTGGAAGCCGACGTATTTTGAATTTCACCATTAATCTTGCTGCATCTCTAAGTTCAGCATCTTGGTCAATTGTTATCAGCGGATTTGACATAACTTCAGAGACCTTAGTATCAAGTGGTTTCTTCATCGCCATCACTCTTCTAACTAAGTCTCTCTCGGTCACAATCCCTTTAGCTTCAACGCCCTCCATCACAACAAGATCCCCCACATCCTGCTGATGCATAAGCTTAGCTGCTTCAAGCACAGTCCTATCAACATTAATTGTTATGACATTGGTTGTCATAAAATCTTTTACAGTTGGCATCACTTTAAAAAAAACGTGAACACCCGTATAAACTTTTGTAACCTTGCATTTCAGAGTGTTTTTTTTCTAAAAACAAAGTTTTTGAACGTATAAGGAATTTCTAATAGTGAGGCTAATCGTAATGAAAAAAACAGATTTTGTTTCTTCCAAAAAGAAAGACGTAGTGCAAAAGGGCAACCCCGAGGAAGATAGCGTCTCCAATAGGCGGGGATAATTTCAAAAAATCGCTTCCTTTTTTCATAGTTAGCCCTCGTTACTTCTCAAATTAGCAAAGTATAGTTCTCAAAAAAGCTCAAAAGCAGCTAGCTTGAATGCTTGATTTAGTGAACAAAATGCAGACCAACGACCCATCAAACAGTCACGACCGGTTCGAAGCCTCAGTAAATCTTTTTGTTGATCCAACTGAGAAGACGCATATTATAGATGCTTTATCGAAGCTTGAAAACATCAATGAGATTTATGAAGTTAGGGGAGAATTTGACATTGTTTCTATAATTTCAGCTTCAACCTTGGAAGAGTTTCGTAATGTCTTGCAGAAGAAAATCATGAAGATCAAAGGTGTTAAAAGCACCATAACCTTTGTCGTGCTTAAAACTCACAGAACACATAATTTTTGAGATTTCTGACAAGCTTATCAAGTAATAATTTGGGTTTCGTTTGGCACGTGCTTTGTTTAAGAAAATGTTACCGGCTTGCTTTCCATAATTTCTATTGGTACACACAAGTTTTGTTTTAGCGAGCAAGATATTTAAGAAATAAATAATTGTTCAGTGTTCCTTCTTAGTAGATGTTGATTTTTATGGCGGCTCCTGACGATTTAACAAATATTCTTGATCCAAACGAAACAATTGAACTTTACATTAAACAAAAATTTTACCATCTTGTTATTGACATTGACTCGGTTGTTATAACCAACCATAGAGTAATTTTGCGGCATCCTCACGCGTTGGGGCTAAAAAAAGACTACACCGATTACAACTACCTTGATTTTGAAGACGTAATCATTGACAAGGGTTTAATGCGTTCGACCATTAAATGCACCTTCAAAACCAAGATACCGCCACTGTTACTAAATGACGTGCCCAAAGAAGACGCAGAGAAAGCCTACAGAATAATTAGAGACAACATCACCAAAACTCAAACAACAGCTTTAACTGAAGAAGAAATGCCGCCAATGATCATTTGTTCCTATTGTGGGACTAAGAATCCACCAGACGCTTCCAAATGCATTAATTGTGGAGCAAACTTAACCTAGTGACTGAGTTTTTGCTAAGTAACCTTGGCGTCTTGTTAAGAGTTCCACAATGTATTTGCGCTATGCTGTGCTTTTTCTATGATTGAATCCACTGTTGATTGAGGTAATCCTGTTTTCCGCTCAATTGTTAATCTGTCTTGATTAAGTAACTGTTTAATGAGAACTATTCCAGAATCAACAAGCCTCAAGCGTACTTCAACACTTACACCTCTAAGACAACTCAAAGGATATAACTGATTTTTTTCAATAGCCTCTCTTAATCCAAAGTGTTCTGGTGAAGTCCATCCTATCTGTATGAGGTTTTTGCATTTGCCATATTGAATTGCGTGATCTGAGTATCTGGTATTGGTGACTATAACTGCGCGGTCAATTTTTAGACTGGTTAAGCCAGCGGTGAAGGCGTCTGTAACATCTTCTAAAACTGCCCAAGCAATTCGACTTTCATCCAACCCGGTTAAGGTATGATAGCTGAAATGATGCTTAACCTCAACAAAGTAGGTGACTCCATCTTTTTTTGCGATGCCATCGACTTCGTGTTCGCCGCATTTTCCCTTAAGAACTTGATTAGGTGCAACCTCAAAACCGGTATGTGCTAATAAAAATTGTATGAATAATTCAAATTCTGGTTTAGGCTCCATTAAACTTATGCCTTGTTTCAGGTCGAAAAGGTGACTAACGCCAGGTCTGTATTCTCTCATGTATGTGAAAATTTGTTGGAGAATCATTTGTGTCGTGATGCCTTGGAAGAGCTTTTTTTCAATTCGCTCTGTAACTTCATTTGCAATGTAATTGTCTGCGCCCATCTTAAGGCAAGTTTGCACAATTTTTTCTCTGTTAAACGCTTGTTTGGAGCCGTTTGCTTTGGTTACGAGAAATGCCAAGTTGTATGCACCGGTTAGAGAGAAAAATACGTGAGTGAAGTTTTAAGTCTATTTATTTTTCTATCGGATTACATTTTTTGAGAGAATTTAAAAAATTATAGATGGCCAGCGAGAATGCCGATGATTATTGAAACTTCAAAGAGCAAAATAATTCCCGATTACAATAATTTTTTTCTTGAATTCTTCATCTGATTCGTTGTTTCTTTAGCTTTATGCCACGCTATGTTTTTGCATTTTAATTTGGGCTTTGTGAATTTAGAAGATAGATTTTTGAGTTTTAGGATTTGATAAATCTTAAATCTGCGCAGGTAGGAAATAGGCTAACATGACCAAAAGATTTGTTGCCATTGTAACTATTGCCAATTTCGTGATGGGGTTACTTCTCTATCTTTCCACCCAAGCGATACTCCTTCACCTATCAGCGACTCATCCTTACGTAACATTAACAGGTGTTAATATCGATAAAGTTTTTGTTGGAGTCGTTCAGCCATATTCTTCGGCCACCCCCCTTATCATAAGTGCATTTCCTAATTTACCGTTCTACTTCCTTCTGCTAACTCTGATGGTAAATGCTGTTTTAATCATAAATCTCATCAGGAGTTCAGGTAAAGCAAAGAGGTTGTCACTAGTAATTATATTTGCTAATTTGATGGTGGGTTTTGTCATGTATCTTTCTAGTCAATCGACGCTTTCTTCTCTTGTTGGATCGATGAATAATTATTTACGTGTGGCAGGAGTTAATTTTTGGGTATTTTATGTAGGGGCTGTGCAGGTTGGTTCTTCGCCTATTCCATTGTTCATCGTAGGCCATCCTAACTTATCCTCGTATGTCTTTCTTCTCTTCTTGATGGTTAACATTTTCTTTACAATAGTACTTCTGAGAAGTCAGCGTAAAACTTAAAAGATTTAAAGAGGCAATTTAGGCTTTAAGGGCTCTTGAATGGCGACTTCCCTTCAAATTCGGTTATTGGGTATTTTTGGAGTTTTAGCGCCCCTTGTTTATCTTATAGCCATGGTTGTTGGCGGTTTTCTGTGGTCAGGATATTCACAGTACAATGATACTGTAAGCACACTCACATCCCAAGGAGCCCCAAACCAAACAATTATAACTCCCCTCTTTGCAGCCTACAACCTATTTGTCCTACTACTCGCAATCGGCCTTTATTTTGGTGTAAAAGCCAAAAAACCACTCTGGGGCTCAATATTTCTATCTATAGCCGCAATCGGAGGGCTGATACTCTTTTGGTTCCCACAAGACTATCCACAAGGACCTCCAACCTCGTTCACTGGAACAATGCATGTTTTCGTTGCAGGCGCGATAGCCTTTGCTTCTTTAGCTTCCATTTTAGCTTATGGATTGAGTCTACGAAAAGTTCCAGAGTGGAGGGGTATCGCCCATTTTTGTCTTATTTGGCTTCCAGTTGGGCTAGTTCTTGGAGCATTTGGAGCAATGTCTATAACAACTGGTTACGCTGGTTTAGCAGAGCGGCTATCTATTGGATCAATAATGATTTGGATTGAAATAATGTCGCTTGCTTTGATTAAGAAATATAGTTAAAAATTTTTGTTCCAATATTACTTTTAAAAGTTGAAATAATCGCTTGAACTGAAGATAATGTAGAAGCTTTTAGATGGTGAATTTTGTGGCAAAAACTGTTGGTGACAATTTTCAGGCGGAAACAAAGTATTCACGCGACAAGAGGCTCGGCGGCAACCTGGACTGGGCGAATAAACCAGAAACTTACAAAAGCTATCCTTCCAATAAGACTGTTAAGTTGCCAAGCAATCTACAAAAGCCAACCATGGTTTTTGGTGAGATTCTTGGGAAACGCAAAAGCATACGCTCATTCTCAACTGAGCCATTAAGTAAGGTTGATTTGGCTTTTCTTCTTTGGGCATCAACAGGTATCCAAAGAATCGAGCAGGGTTATGAGTTCCGCACAGCTCCGTCGGCGGGCGCATTATACCCCATCGAGACCTACATCTCTGCTAATAATGTGGAAGATGTCGAGAAGGGCGTTTATCACTATAACATAAAGAATCATTTGCTCGAAGAAATTAAACCTGGAGATTTCGGTGAAGCTCTATCTCATGCAGCTTTGAATCAAAAGATGTGCGCAACAGCGTCCGCTGTCTTCATCTGGACGGGCGTTTTTGGGCGTTCAAAGTGGAAATATTCGCAGAGAGCCTACCGATACGTCTATTTGGATGCTGGGCACGTGGCAGAGAATTTTGCGTTGGCGACGGTCAGTATCGCTTGTGGATCATGCAATATCGGAGCTTTCTTTGACGATGAAATCAACTCAATTGTTGGTATAGACGGCTTGGACGAAAGTGCGATTTGTCTTAGCGTGGTTGGTCATCCTAAATGACCTGCGTTAGGTTGCTGCTCAACTGGCTTATGAAACGTTTGTAACAAAGTGAACCGAGAAAAGGTGTCCTTGGAAAGGCATAGGCACGAGAACTAATGTTGAATTCACTGTTTCTTTGTTTTTCTTGACGAAAGTGATTTGGCTAGTTGAAGCAACCTTTTTGTTCGTATCCCAGTAAGCAGTCATTAACAATTCTGGATAAGATAATTTAGGCAAAAACATCGAAAATGGCAAATAATGCCACTAAAAGTAAATCGGAGACTTTAAGCACTCCTTTATTGCATCCTGTTCTTTTCAACTATTTTTCTTTAGGTTCACTTTTTACCGATTCTTTAACGGCTTTCGCTATTGTTTCTCCAAACTTCCTTGCTTGCTGCTCGTCTGTCTCAGACATAGCAGGGCCAACAGCTAGCCCAGGTTGAATCAGTTTGGGATTAAACGCTTTGAGAACACTCTCTATGTTCTCTATAGTTTTTGTTTGACTTCCACCGCCAGTTGAAAATGCCGCCATGGGTTTGCCTGCTAATTTGTCTCTGGCAAAGTAAAGCTCGGTTAGCAAGGTCAGCATGGGTCCAGCCATCATACTAAAGTAGGAAGGCGAACCAAAAGCGAATCCGTCAGCTTCAGCTGCTTCTTTTGGTTCTATGCTCTGAACGTGCCTTAATTCGGCATTTACGCCAGGTACTTTTTTGGCGCCTTCAACGATTAAGCAAGCAATCTTTTCTGTATTTCCAGTTTTAGAATAATACGCCACTATCAATTTTGTCATTTGAGCATCTCCTCGCATCATATTAAAAAGCTATTGTAATAATTAAAGTATCGTTGAAAAGGCTTAACCAAAAATTGCCTTTAATCTTTAAGCCAACCCGCTTTTGCCATTCCCAGTCTAGATTAACCTCGAACTTTTGCTAAAGATATGTCAAGTGTTATAGAAAAATTGTTCCTATTTTAGCTTTAACATACGTGATTTCTTATTTTTCCAAAAACTGTTAATCTCATATGTGGAATAACTATCATCTCTTGTCAGCATACTTTCTGTGGTTGGATGCAGGTTCAAAAGTTGGGATACAGTTATACATTTTAAGCAGATAACGTTTTATGAAAGTTGGATAGTTATTTTGCATTTGCAAATTACCGTGAATTACACAAATAAACTTTGAAGAGAATAATTTTATGAAATTGCCCAAAGACCCAAGCAAATTCAGTTTTGGAGCAACATCTTCAACAGTCACAAGTCTGGGAATAATCTTTGGACTGATAACTTCAAGCAGCCCTCAAGCCAGCGTAATAGGCTCTTTGCTTGTGATAGCAGTCGCAGACAACATTGCAGACTCCCTTGGAATTCATATTTACAGAGAATCAACGGCAACCAAAAAAGAAAACACCCGAATGTTTACAATAAGCAACTTCATAACCCGCTTTGGGATCACATTAACATTTGTTGTTCTTTTTGCAACATTGCCACTAAACTATGCCGCTGCCTTTTGCACTGCAATAGGCTTTGGAATATTAGTTTTCCTCAGCTACCTCATAGGAGTTCAACGCAAAACTAGCATCTCAAGGGAAATCGCTATCCACTTAGGAATTGCCATTCCTGTGATAGTGATAAGCCATTTCCTGGGTCAAATAATCTTTGGTATCTTTGGGTAATCTTCAAGCTTTAACAGACATGTTTTCTTATTTGCCCAAAAATAGTTAATATCATATAAGGAATAACTATCATGAACACGTATTCCTCCAACGGCAATACCCCGATTTTTATCCCTACAAAAAAATTTCCGTTAGCATTGTAGCTCCAGTATCCTCTGAGCACTGCAAAGCTATCTAAAACCGTTCCAACTACAAAAAGAGAAACAAGAACAACCACGGCTTGTTTAGTTGATTCGAAGATATGAAGTTTGAATCTTAAGTTTATGACTATGCAGACTATAAGAATCGAAACTAAGAGAAGTAAATATTCCACAAATGTTTTCTCCTAATATTCTACTGCTTTAATTTCAAATAAGCCTTTTTAGTGCCAAATTCTTGATATAAGGTATGTCTGTGGACAAAAAGAAGATTGTTTTGAATTGGATGGGAAACTTTCGTTTTGAAGCAAAAACTCAAAGTGGCCTCACAGTAAACTTTGATGCTCCATCAAAGTATGGTGGAGAAGACACCGCTCCGACACCGATGGAAACAGTGTTAGCCGGTTTGGCTGGCTGCACTAGTTTTGACGTCGTTAACATTTTGAAAAAGAAAAGACAAACCATCACCGATTACAGCGTAGTTGTGGAAGCTGAAAGAAGCCAAGAGCCGCCTGCGGTGTTCACCAAAATCCACATCAAATACCTTGTCAAGGGAAAAGACATCAACAAAGACGCCGTTGAAAGAGCAATTCAACTATCATATGACAAATACTGCTCTGTTGGAGCTATGCTTAAAAAAACAGCGGAAATCACAACTTCCTACGAAATACTGCAAGAATAAAATTAACTATTTTCACCTTAAATTGAAACATGATTTTTGAGTTTAAACCGCAAAAAATTAGTAGCTATCTATTTTGAAAATTTGCAAATAAGATAGAGAATTTATTCTTTATTCAAAATCGTTTTTTCATAACTGCAATGTTAGAAACCGAAAAAAATGTGTGGTTTTTTAGAATCGAGCTTTATTTTGTAATTAGTACGGAGCATTTTGCGTGTTGAGCTACTCGTTCGCTTGTGCTTCCAAGAAAGAGTTCCGTGATTTTGCTCTCTCCCATGTGACCGAGGACTATTAAGTCAAATTCGCCGTTGGCTGCTGTCTCAACTATCTGTGATGTGGTGTTTCCTTCCTTGAGTTCGGCTGTGATTTTAAGCTCTGGTTTTAGCTTAGTTGCTCTTTCGATTGCTTTGGACAAAATTGCCTCATGCACTTTTTTAAATTCCCCCATTATTGGTTGATAACCCATTGGCATTTGAGTCTGTCCTGAAACCTGAGTCTGTTGAAACAGGTTAGAGTTATAGTCAAACTCTGGAGGCGACTGAAAAACATTTAGTAATACAACAGATGATGAAAACTTTTCGGCGATTTCAAGAGCTGTATCTAACGCTTTTTCCGAGTTTTTAGAACCATCTATTCCCACTAAAATTTTTGTTATCAAAACATGAATCCCTACGGTTTAATTGGTTATTGAAACTCATAGACTTTTCGAGTCGATGAGCTTTTCAAAAAATCGACCTCAATTACTAGTCAAATAAAGAATATTAGCGGGAGCTGTGGAAAGAGCAATCTAACTTTAGCTGATACATTCTGAGAAGTTCTAGATTGATAATTTCTTATTTGTTTGAGCTTTTGGTTTCGTTTCGATGAAGCATGAAATGGTATATGCCGCCGTAGTAACTTTTATTTTCGATAGGAGTTTTACGCTTGATCATTTTTTGAGCTTCCACTGGTGGCAAGTTATCTGTATTGACTAATAATACTTCTTATGAACGCTAATTCGCTTAATCTGCAAAGAAGCCTTTGCATCATTGTCAACTCCAGTTTGCAAACAATGGGAACTGGAAACTTAGTTTTTCAAATCGTTTTATCAAAATGTAACCGGTTTTGAAGAAGATGATGAGACCAATTTCAAATGAAAAACAGCATGTGTTAATTCCAAGCGATAGCATCGAATGGTTTTCGTATGGTTGCTTTTGTTTATCAAGTTATCGGCTGTCTGAACTGTCATTAAACACTTATATCAAAGATCTGCCTATTTCGTAGATGGCGATTTTTGTGGGCAAAAACAACTCTTGCTCATGCAACTGCCAAATGAAATTTGCTTGATGGTTGTGGAAAATTGGGCGTAATGTTTCAAACGTTTTATTGGGATTGTCCAAAACTGGAAACTCGAGAGTATAATTGGTGGGAATATATCAAGGGCAAAATCCCACTCCTGAAAGAAGCTGGTTTTACTGCTCTTTGGCTGCCACCTGCAAGCAAAGCAGCAAACAACCCTTCAATGGGTTATGACGTCTATGATTATTATGATCTTGGAGAATTTGATCAGAAAGGGTCAGTGCGAACTTGGTTTGGTTCAAAAGATGAGCTTGTAGGGCTGATAAAAACTGCCCATGATTCTGGGTTGCAAGTATATGCTGACCTTGTCATTAACCACAACAGCGGCGGCGACAAACAAGAGACTAACCCGATAGATAATCAGGTCCGCTGGACAAAATTTACTCCACAAAGCCAAGTGTTTGAGCGTAATTGGGAATGCTTTCATCCTTGTTCCTTTGAGACTTATGACGGGGAAACCTTTGGCGATATGCCCGACATGTGCCACCGAAACCCCTACGTTTATGGGAATATTCTCAAGTACGTTCGATGGATGATAGAGACAATAGGTTATGATGGTTTTCGTTTCGACTTCGTTAAAGGTTATGGAAGTTGGACAGCCACATCGATTATGGAGCTGCGAGTAAAGCGGAATGATCAATATTTCAAGCCCTACGGCGTTGGGGAATGTTGGGACAGCGACCGCGTAATCGATAATTGGCTTAGTGCCACTAACGAATGGTCAGATAACCCTATAGACGCCTTCGATTTCCCGCTAAGAGACAGACTAAAATCTCTATGCGACACCTACGGATATAGCTTAAAAAACCTCGTTGAGCCAGGAACGCTCATGAAAGACAGGTCTTCAGAAGCGGTTACATTTGTGGAAAATCACGACATAGCCCTTAGCAATCCCATTATCAACGATAAAATGCTTGCATATGCTTTCATTTTAACCCATGAAGGCTACCCTTGTGTGTTCTGGCAAGACTATTTCAACCTACAACTATCTAAAGAAAACACCCCAAACGGAATCGCAGCATTAGTTAAAATCCATGAACAAAACGCTGGAGGATCAACTACAACCCTCTATGCTGATGACAACCTTTACATTATGCAAAGGAATGGCACACCAACTCAATCTGGACTAATTTTTGTCCTTAACAACCTTGGCGATTCTTGGGCGGGAAAATGGGTTGCAACAAAATGGAATAACGTGAATTTTAAAGCCGTCGCTTGGGGAAGCCATCAAAGTAATGTTGAAGCTCCGATGGAAAAATGGACCCAGCCTAACGGTTTGGGAGAATTCTTTGCGCCACCAAGAGGATACGTCGTGTACGTTCCAGGGGACGCATAGAACGGAGTAAAAGAGTGTTCTGTTGAATGAGCTTCAAACGAATTTGCAAATAATGAGAACCAGCTTTCTCCTCCCAATGCAAAAGTTTTGGATAAAGCTACGTAATTTTAACTGTATATGCTTCTATGTTGACTTAAATTATGTTCCCTTAGTTTATCAGGGTTAGATAGATAAGCCTTACAAACTGGACATTTAAAAATATCATATATCAATAAAATCACTTCGAGTATCTTTAACGTGGACTTAGCTGGATATACATGTTTGTGATAACTAGATGCAACAATTACATTCCAGATGTTGGAAACGGGAGCATATCAAAAAATGAGAAGAAGAATCGATTAGCTATCCGATATTAGTTGCTGGAACTCTTATTTTCTTGAAAATGAGGCTGATTTTAGATTTTTCTTTTAGCTTTGCCGATGTTTTCTTCGATTGTCCCTGAGCTTTTTTTGTCTTCCCCTTTAATTATTTGACCAGTGTTGGGACAGTAGCTTTGCCCGTGCTTTCTTGGATTTTGCCTTCTTCTTTTTTGATTTTGCATTAAACTTTATCTTTGCTCATAATATTTCACTGCAGATTCGTATTTCTACCGATTTTATTAGAAAATTGTGACTGTTATCCTGGCACCAGCAAACAAAGAAATATTGCATTAAAGTTTAGATTTCTAAAATTTATTATAAAAAGAATTGAAGTTGTAGTTGTTTGTGCACAGTCACACATCTTAAAATATGCTCAACCATGTTAAGGGTAAGTAAGGCTTTGCTTGTCGAGCAATCAAACGATTACTTAAAGCGAAGACTACAGGCAATTACTACATTAGGAGAAAAAATGAATGAAAGACATGATGAGTATTTTTCTTGAAGCAGGAACCTTCAGAATGTTTGTCTCAGCAATTCAAGCAGCAGAACTAGTTGATACACTTAGAAGTCCTGGACCCTTCACTGTTTTTGCGCCAGATGATGACGCGTTTGCTCAACTCCCCGAAGGTGCCTTTGACGGTCTTATGAAGAACGTTCCACAGCTAAAGGCGGTTCTAATGTATCATATGGTTGAAGGAAAACACACAATTAATGAAATCAGCAAAATGAATACGGTCAAAACAATTCAGGGTCAAGAAGTAAAAATTGACGGCCATAAATGGCATCTTCATGTGACCCCAAAAATTAATGGTGCAAGCATAACAAATTACGACCTAGCCGCAGACAACGGAATTATTCATGTTTTAGACAGAGTGCTTATGCCAAATATGGCGCTAACTTGCCCCGTATGCGGGATGGGCTTCATGACGAAGGAAGCTTTAGATGCGCATACTAAAATGGGTCACATCGTTGCGAAAGCTGAAGCGACAATGATGCCCGCAGTTGAAAAAGCCGCAGGACCACTCGCAGGAATTTCATCTCAAGAAACACCGCTGAGAGGTTTAGAACCTAATCAGGTCAAATGTCCTGACTGTGGACGAACCTTCAAAAGTCATTCGGAGATGGAGAGACACAGAGATACAACACATCACGAAACAAAAGGACACGACTAACTAACATTCCCTTATTTGGACCGATAATAGCTTTGCATCTGTTGATTTCTTGATGTATTGCTAAAGAAACACTTTCTTGAAAAAAAGCTCAGAAGATAACCTCTTATTTTTTGTCAGCAGGTTTTTCGGGAGACCTCAACTGCTTTCTAATTATGAGGTAAAGCGCTAAAAAGAATGCAGCTGCAATGACTCCTGAAGTGATGCCGATAATGTATAAGGCTTCCCACGCTGGCATAGACATGCTCAGATATTTGAACGACCCGATAAGTACGAACAGGGAAGCTGAACCGATAAATGAAATTCCAAGAGCCATCAAAACACTGCCAATTATACTTATGATGATCAATCTTTTGAGACGTTTTTTGAAAGCAGTCTCCGCTTCATTGACATATTCTTTGATAAGAGTTTTTACTTCATTTAGCAAAGCAGCAATTATTTCCCTTAATGAAAACTTTTCAGACATCTAACAACTCACCCTTCAAACTAATCCATTGAACCTTAAAACAGCATATTCAAGCACGCTTGCGCTAATATGGCGTTCAAAATCCTCCCTTATTAATTTAGGTTGAATCTTATTTAAGTTTGTCAATTTATTTTTGATTAGATAGATAATTCTGAAAATTTAGTTATAATAGTTCAAGATTTCGTTAGTCAGATTGATGTGTGTAAAAAAAGAAAACAGAGATTGTTATCCGCTGCTTTGTTTAGGTTAGTTTGGTGCCGCATTCGCCGCAGAAACTGGTACCCGCTGGGTTTTTAGCTCCGCACTTGGGGCAGACAATCAATCCTAATGGTGCACCGCAGTTATTGCAGAATTTACCTGAACCAGCTGGTTTTCCGCATACTGGGCAAATTGTTTGTCTTTGTGTTATTTCGCCGGTGTAGACTTGGGTGGTTTCGGCTTTTTGTTTGATGTCTGCGACCATTTTTTCGGATCTTGCTGCGGCTACTTCAGTGCTTTCTCTTGGGGCATCATCGGTGCAGAGTCCTTCTTGTTCGTTCCAGTCGTTTTCGCAGACGTATTTGTGGCATCTTGGGCATCTATGGAAGTGACCTTTGGCTTCGTTTTGTGCGAGTTCAAATGCTTGTTCGTGTTCTTTGTGCCATTCTGGCGTCATTCCTTCAAATCGTTCGCTCATGACGTTTGCGCCTTGTTGAATTGAGTACCCGCTATTCGTCCAGCTAGTTGTGATCCGATGGAGGCAACTTGACCTATTCCTTTCCAGAATCCTTTTTTCTTGTAGGTTTTGCTTGCGATGAAGTTTGTTTTGTAACCGTCGTTGCATATGTCGCAGTTGAAGGTAAATTGGAACCCAGCATCCGTGCTGTTGTCTTGATAATTTCTGGTAAAAGGTTGAAGTGGCATTTTTTTATCTCCCTGTTATGTTTAGAGGCTTACCGCATTTTATGCATTTCTCTCCAAGCGGTGGCTGTTCAGTTTTGCATTTCGGGCAGATTACTGTGAGTCTTTTGTGGCAGTTTTGGCAGTAGTCTCCGAAGAACGTTGGTTTTCCGCAGTATGGGCAGTTTATTTGAAGTTTTAAGCCGCAGTTGCTGCATTTGACTTGTCCGGTTTCGATTGGGTTTCGACATTTTGGGCATCTTTGGGGTCCTACTGGGTTGACTTTTCCGCAAAAAGGACATACATTGTCGTCAAAAGATACGAGTTTTCCGCAGAATTTACAAGGGTGTTTGTAACCTGGCATTTACTTGTCTCCTTTACTCCATTTTTCTTTGTCATCTAAGCTTTTGGTGTTGAAAGCTAATAAGCTATGTAACATCGGCTTTCCATTGCTTTTGGGATGCGTGAATTACCCTGCCTATAAATTGGTCTCTTAGGGTTTTGAGGGAGGCGATTTTTGCTATGGCGAATCTGTATTGAGTATATTCTGTGCTATCGAGCTGGTTTTCTGTGAGGTAGATTGGTTCTCTTCTGAAGTTAATTTCGATCATGGATCGGTTGATGTTTTTGGTGAAACTATCCAGTTCTTTGGTCAGATCCTCGTCTTTGGTTTGTGAGTATTCTTTTCTTCCTGTTTGTCTGAAGAAGTAGGTTGCTCCTGTTGCTGGCGGGTTTTTGTTCTTCGTCTTGGGTTTGGTTGGTTTCTTCTTCTGTTTCGGAGTCTGTTTTCTGTTTGGTGTTCTTTGTTTTCTTCTGTATTGTCTATGGTGTTGAATGCTTCCAGGGCAATTGTGTTGCTTAGTCTGTTTGTTCCTGGGTTGAGAAGTGGAAATAGCATCCATATGTAAGTGCCTGTTAAGTCGCCCATGAGTCCGCGTTTTATTCCTACACAGACTTGGTCTTTTGCGGCAAGAGAGTTTAGGAATTCGTATTCTATAGTTAAGTCGGCTTCGTCTATTTTTTTGGTTAGGCGTCGCCAGAAATCTGATGATTGTTGTTCGATTTCTTTTCTTTTTGCTGCTCTTCCATCTTTCATTAGGGCTGCCAATTTGTTTATTGTGATGGGGGTTGCTTCAGGAATTAGTTCTTTTATGTTTTGTTGAGTTCTAAGGATCATTTTGTTTATGGCATCAGAGAGCGCTTTTACGAGTGGATCGAAGTTTTGTCCAAGCCTGTGTGAGTTCAATTTTTTCTAGGGATTCGTTTGTTATTGTTAGTTTGTAGTCTTGTTTGTTTAAGTTGGTTATGTAGCAATATGGTAAGCGGATGGGTTCGCTTTTTTGTGGTAGAACTACGATGGCGGTGTCGTAGAGGCGGATTTCGCAGTTTCCGGTTTGATTTGCTTGACCGTTTGGGTCAAGTTTTGTATATTGTGCTTCAAAGCCACCTTGGAGAAGTGATTCTTCCATGAGCAGGTATTTGAGCATGAGTTCATTTCGGAGCTTGAATAATTGAAAAAGGAAATCTTCGTATTGATATCCTAAACCCCAAAGGTTCAGTTTTTCTTTAGAAGTTAAGAAAAGATCAACTTTGTAATCGTAATCTGATATTGCTTCAATATCGGTATAAGCGAATAACATGGGCTCCCCGAACATAACAGTTAACGTCAGGTATTGTTCGTCAAAAGTGGCTCTTGCCTCTCCTTCGTTTTTTATGTTCGACTCGCCATCATAGAGTTTGTAGTTCACCGCAACTTCCATGTGCATAACCTTTTGTGATTATTTACGCCCAAGTGGCATATCTAATTTTGCAGGTTAGGTTTTGCACTGCGGTCTCTTCTAACCATTCAAAATCAACCATCACACGCAAAATGTTAGAAATAGAAGAAATCAAGCGGTTAAAATTATCTTATGGCTTCATCGATGCTTGAAAACCGTTTAGTTCGGGTAACTTCCTTGAATAACTCCAAACATTCCTCTTTAGTTGGCGCTTCAATACCTATACTACCATAAGCACCAATATCAATTCTATAATTTTTACCCTCAGCACTTTCTCTAACAACTTTGCTTTCGATTTGTCCCATTTCTAATTTCCCCTCTCTCTTTTCCATTAGCCTTTTTCGGTTAATAGATTACTATCCGTAATGTAAGCTTAGATTATAAGGTTAATGAGGAGTTACCGATAGTCTTAGTCACTTGTTTTTTAATTTGGGCATTTTGACTGATTTAAAAAAGGAAAGGAAAATTTGTGTCTTTAAGATGTGGTTGTGGTTGGAGCTGGTCTTGTGCCCAAGACTACTGATATGTTTGTGCTTTGGTTATTTCGAATCACTGTTAAGTTTACGGTTTGACCTGGGTGGGTGAACTCTTCAAGGTAGGTTGACAAGTCGTCAGAGTTTCTTATCCTGTTCCCGTTGACGCCAACTATTATGTCGCCGCCCAAATTTACTGTACTTCCGTCTATGACGGCTTGTGTTGTTCCTGCTTTAACTCCTGCTTTGTCTGCGGGGCCGCCGCTTGTAACTTGCGCAATTAAAACGCCGTATGTTATGCTTGTTTTCATTTGAGTAGCTATGTCATAGGTCATATCTACGGTGCCAATGCCAAGGTATGGGTGTTTGTTGTATGAACCATTTTGGGCTAGGTCCTGGATTTCCCGCAGTATTGTGTCTGAAGGTATTGCGAAACCTAAGGCTTGCGAGTTGTCAACTATTGCTGTTGTTATTCCTATTACTTGTCCTTGGTCGTTTAGAAGTGGTCCACCTGAGTTGCCTGGGTTAATAGCGGTGCTTGTTTGAATAATGTCTGAAATGGCGTATCCGTTTCCGGTGGTTTCAGTTATTGTTCTGTTTAAAGCGCTGATTATTCCTGTGGTCATTGAACCTGTTAAACCGTAGGGGCTGCCAATTGCTATTACTTGGTCGCCAACTAGTAAGCCTGATGAGCTGGTGATTGTTAGTGGAACCAGTTCTGTTTGTGGTGCATCAGTTGAAAGAACAGCTAAGTCTGAGTAAGCATCTGTACCTAGCACTTTAGCTGTGTATGTGTTGCCATCTTGAAATGTCACTGTGACGTTCACGGCGTTGGCAACAACGTGATAGTTTGTAATTATGACGTTTTGTCCGTTGAGGTCATAGGCGAATCCTGAACCTTGAACTTGCGAATAGGACGCTTGGTTTAACAAGTCAGTTGAAGGCTGCGAGTCTTGCACGACTACTACGGATGGTTCTACTTGCTGGTATATCTGTGAAAGTGAAGCGTTGTCCGCCACGTTGGTGCTGTCGGTTTGTGTCGATGCTGTTGTTGATGCAGTTGAACTTGTGCTTGATTGCGTAATCGGGGTGTTAGCGCTCTGATTATTGGACGAGTTAGAATTTAGGTTGGCAACATAATACCCAGCTATTCCTGCAATTAGAGAGGCTAAAACCAGCATTGAAACTATAGCGACTACAAGTTTAATATTTCTTGGTTTCTTAGGCGTGGTTTCCAAAAGCTTATTCTCCATTTTTTTCCGAGCTTTAAGCTACTATTTGGGTGAATAATTAACGGTATAAGTTTTATTCCAAATCTACCCCGAATTAATTCCACTTCTTTTAATCCTCTCGTTAATCGATTCCCTGTCTCCAAGGATAAACTTCACATAAACGCAGGACATTACGACCGCAGCAAAGTACCTTAGAAAATAAAAAGTGAGAGAAGGAAAGAGCATCTCTAAACTCTTTCTTTTGATAGCAAAGTATTCAATGCTATTCTTTGAAAATTTATCATATGCATTATTTTGTTTCTTATTTTTGAAGGTGATTTCTTACTTCTTTTTTCTTTCGCCCTTTCCTTCCAACCTACAATTGGCAATAAACGAAATTTAAGATTAATGTGTTGTAGCACAACTACCACAGTTCTTCTTAAACTGCCAGAACGCACTGCAAATTTGGGAGCAATTGCTCAATTATGAGTAAGAATGGAGGCACTCTTACAAGAAAGTGGCATCAGGGTAAACTAGAAGCCTGATTTTTAGCTCAGAATTGACCCAAGGGTTCTTTAGCACTTTTAGATTTTAGATAATGCTTTTATCATCGATATTGCATTCGTATTACGTACTGATTAACGATGGAAACGGTCACTGTTTCGAAGAAATATCAAATAGTTATTCCCGAAAAGCTGCGCAAAAGTGCCGGGATCAAACCGGGAGACAAAATGGTTGCCATAACCAAACATGGAATTATACAGTACATACCTATACGTCCCCTGAAAGAAACAGAAGGATTTATCCCCGGACTTGACACAAAAAACCTGCGTGATAAGTCTGACAGAATTGATTAGCATAGATAGCTCCGGTTGGATCGAACGATTCACTAAAGGACCAAAGGCACGACAATACAAACAGGTAATTGACCAAAGTCAGCCTAAGGAGATACTCACTTCAGTTGTTGTACTTTATGAAGTTTACAAAAAAATAAAAAAGCTAAAGGGCGAGGAAGAAGCGCTACTCGCAGTTGCCGCCCTTAGCCAGACCACTATTGTTGCAATTGACCAGTCAATCTCACTTGAAGCCGCAGATTATAGTCTCGAACACAATCTGCATTTCTCAGACGCTCTTGTTTATGCCACTGCACGTCATTGGAAAGCTAAGCTCTATACAAGTGATGAGGATTTGAAAGAATTGAACGAAGTGTGTCTTATCTAGTTTAGTAGATATTCGAATCTCTTCTAGCTCATTGCGTCTTGAGTTTTGGCGGTGTTTTGGGAAAATAGGTAAATATCGCATTTTTAAGTTTAGTTATCATACTTGAATCTGAAGGCTACTCTTCGGAACCTGGCTCAAACAATCGTGGAGTGTGTGAGTTTGATGGAGAAAAAATCAAATGGCGATAACCCAATCTGGGTAAGTCGGGAATATTCCAAGTGTTGCGGTTGCAGAAAATGTGAAATTGCCTGCTCGCTGAGTCATGAGAACAAAATCTGGCCTGAAGCCTCTCGAGTCCGAGTTTTCATGCTTGTTCCAGGCACAGAATTCCCTCACCTATGTACTCAATGCGAAGATTATCCCTGCGTTGCATCCTGCCCGTTTAAGGCTCTGGACATTAACCAGAAAACCAGCGCTGTCACCATCGACTCATCAAAGTGCACTGGCTGCGGAAAATGCGTAGACGCTTGCCCGGGCAAAGTTCCACATATGCATCCAACGACCAAGAAGATTCTGATCTGCGATTTATGTGACGGTAACCCGCAGTGCGCTAAGGTGTGTAAGGAAGGCGGTTGGAACTGCCTGCGAGTTGTAGCCCGGGGGGACCATGAGTTTAAACTTTTTGCGCGTCCGCCCGAGGAGACGGCTAAAGCTCTGGCGACTAAACTGTACGGGGAGAAAGCGGAGGAATTTCTCTAATGCTGGGTTACACTGGCAAGTTCTTAGAAGTTGACCTCTCAAATTATAGTTTCAAAGATGTTACGGTTCCTGATGAGTGGCTCTTGGACTATATAGGCGGCAGAGCACTCGCAGCAAAAATCCTTTGCGAACGGCTTTTGTCCAAATGGGAAACCGTTGATCCACTTGGACCTGAAAATCTCTTGTTTTTCATGCCTGGTCCGTTCACAGGTTACTTTCCCGGGGGCAGAACCTGTGTCACGGGCAAGTCGCCGCAGAGTAACGGTATGGTCGGCTCAACTGTCGGCGGTGAATTCGGCGTTGAACTTCGTTGCGCAGGCTACGACGGTATCATAGTGTCGGGCAAAGCTGAGAAACCCGTTTACCTGTTCATTAAAGACTCTGAAGTAGAGCTCAGAGACGCGGGCGGCATCTGGGGCAAAGACGGC
This sequence comes from Candidatus Bathyarchaeota archaeon, assembly GCA_963798135.1. Classification (GTDB taxonomy): domain Archaea; phylum Thermoproteota; class Bathyarchaeia; order Bathyarchaeales; family Bathycorpusculaceae; genus Bathycorpusculum. The sequence goes on from CAWCSI010000002.1 coordinate 1,019,267, forward strand.
AAGCAAACTGAAGCGTTGCTAAACAAAGAGTGCAGACAATTACTAGCTGAGCGTCATCCGCGGGTAGGCGTTTGGAGACAGCCTGCCAAGCTGTACATAGGGCCTGCAGGCGAACGAAAAGTCCGAACTTCAGTTGTTATCGCAAAGTGGACTCACGCGGCAGGTTACGGCGGTTATGGCGCAGTTATGGGATCGAAAAACCTCAAAGCGGTTGCGGTCAAGGGCACGGGGCCGTTGCCCGAAGTGGCGGACATAAAGAAAATCAAGGATATGATTGACGAAGCTTGCAAGGGTGCATACGGCAACGTGTTGTGGCGGCGGTGGGGCACAGGTGGAGGCGGCTACAGCTTCGGAGCGGAAACGAGTTCTGAGCCTGTTCGTAACTGGCAGGAAGAATGGCACGACCAGAAAAGCTACGGTGTTGACCAATTCGAATCCAAAGTGTGGGTAAAGCCGGCTTGGAGTGACTTTGGCTGCCCAACGAACTGCCTGAAAATCAGCTGCATCCGCTCAGGCAAATACAAGGGCGCTATAACTGATAATCCGGATTATGAGTTGCAGGCATTTTTGGGTCCGAACTTAGGGTTGTTCACTCCCGAAGAAAACGTTTACCTCTCCTCGCTCCTTGAAGATCTTGGTCTTTGCGGTATCCAAGGGGGCAGCACATTGGGATTCGCGGCGGAACTATTTCAGCGCGGTATCCTAACCAAAGCAGACTTAGACGGTATTGAGCTGAAGTGGGGCGATGTCGAAGCCTTTGCAGCGCTTTTGAGGAAGATAGCTTGCCGAGAAGGCATCGGCGACATTTTGGCAGAAGGCACTTACCGAGCAGCACTTGAACTTGGAAAACTAAAAGGCATGAATCTCCTGCCTTATACTGTAACGGGTAAGGGCATAAGCATTGGAGCCCACGGTATCCGAAGTGGCAGAGATTTCTCACGCGAAATAGGATACGCTTGCAGTGTACAAGGCGGTGATCACACCAGCCAGACTGATTTGCCAATTGATGGCTGGGGCAGCGAAATCTGGACAATATTTAACGACTCCGCCATCATATGCATCTTCACATCATTCAATCTAAGCCCAACCTACAGATACGATTTCTACACCGCAATAACAGGTCAACCTCTAACACGAAAAGACTGGCTTAACGGAGGCGGAATGAAAACGTTACAGATACAGCGGGCTATGTTGCTTCTCGGTGGACCAGACTTAAAGTGGAACCCATCGGTTGATGATGATAATCCAGAAAGGTTCTACGAGCCGCTGCCGACGGGGCCATGCAAAGGACAAGCTGCTGACCATGCAAGCGTAAAAAGAAAAGTGATGCAATACTACGAGCAAGCAGGATGGGACCAAAAAGGCATACCTACACAGGAGACTCTCGCAAAACTAAAACTAACCTGTGTTAACCAGAGCTTAAGCAAACTGCGTGACTAATTCAAACCCTTGATTTATTTCTGTATCAAAACTTTGGACAGACGGGTTCTAGTCTGTCTGATTAATCAATTATGAGTAATTTTGGTGCACCTGGTTTTTTCGACCGTAATGGTTAAGTTGTACTTTTCTTTGTTGTTGTACTTGGAGTTGAAGTTGAGCTTGGATGTTTTAGTTACGCGGAAGGGGCAGATTACCGTTCCAGTTAGTTTGAGACGTAAATATGGCATAGAAGAAGGCATGAAAATGATTATTCAAGACTCAGATTCAGGTATAATTCTAAAAGTTGTTCCTCGAATCGAAGATCTGGCCGGCGTCGATGCTGGAAAAATAACTGTTGAAAAAGCCTTTGAAATTCTGGACAAAATGAGATCTGAAGACCGATACTAAATGAAAGCTGTAGTTGACACACGATTTTTAATCGCGCATTTCTTAGCTCAAGAGGAGTTATTCAAGAAGTGGACTCGAAAAACTTTAGAAAATTTGCAGAATAAAGTAAACTGCGGCTTGGTTCCTTCGATTGTGGTTCATGAGTTTTACAAGTTTCTGCTCGAAACATATGGAAAGGACATCGCAGATCTCAGAGTTAATGCCCTATTGTTTTCTGATCTAGAAATTATTAATCTTGACTCAGTCATTGGAATTGAAGCAGCAAAACTACGGTGCAAATACGCCGAACTACCAACCGCAGACGCTGTCATAGCCGCAACAGCTATTGTAATGTCTTGCGAATACGTTTTGACCGATGACAAACACATTAAACAGATTAAAGAAACCAAAACAAGATGGCTTTAGCCTGGACCACAAAGAAGAACCTGAGATCGCAATTATTGGAACAAAGGTCAAATTGAAATAAACACTGAACCAACGATATAAAGACTGTACGTATAAAGTGAGCTGCAGTTTACTGATAGATAATCGCATTGATGCCATTTTTAGAACATTTTAATTAGGTAAACTGGCAAAGTGTTATTTGAGGAAAATGGAATGCCAATTGTTCAAGTTTCAGTTTGGGAAGGAATGACCCTTGAAAACAAGAAGAAAACTGTTGAAGGGATAACTAAGGTTTTTGTAGATTTAGGAGTCCCAAAGGAAGCCGTTGAGATTGTCATTTATGAAGCGCCAAAAGGCAATTGGGCAACAGGCGGACAACTGCATTCAGAAAGACACGCACGTACGCCATCGCTATAGTCTAATTTGAGTGACTAAAGTAGGGTTAGTTGTTTAACTAAGACTAGAAAAGTTGGTGGTTCAATCGTTATCACTTTGCCAAAAGAGTTTGTGGAAACCCTAAAAATCAGGGAAAATGAGTTTGTTGAAGTCATAGTAAAGAAATGTAGGAAAAATGGGTTTGGCGTATTTAAGAACATGGCTCCGTTGGTTGTTGAAGACGAGTTAAAATCGTTTGAGTAGATTTGTCGTTAATGCGTGAGCTTGGCGACGTGCACTTCAAGAATGTTAAGAATGCTGTTTTGATAAAGTAATAGGTTCGTTAGGCAACCTTAACAGTAAATAAACGATAGTATCGTTGCGTCTTTTTGTTAGCAACACCATCACCAATTTCACTATTCCGTAACAAAAGTGAGCCAATAGAGTTATATTGACTATGCAACGTCTCACAATATAGGAGAATTTTTAAATGAATACTAATGAAAACAAAACCATCGTCCGCAGATTCATCAAAGAAGTGTTGGGCGAAGGAAATATCGAGGTTATCGACGAATTGATTACATCGGATTATGTGAATCCGAGCATGGGCGTCACCAATCGCGCTGGTTTCAAGGCAGTGATCTCCGGTTTGAAAGCATCTGCCCCGGCACGTGATTTTGAAATTGCCGATCTTGTAGCCGAAGGCGATTCGGTCGTATTTAGGGGCAACATGAACTTTACCCTTTCCAACGGAAAAAAAGTCTCCGCCCGAGTTCTCACATATTACCGTCTAGTTGACGGGAAGATAGCGGAAGATGAACCCATAAGTACGCCGCCATTAACCGAAATATTAGGCAATATGATGCCGCCAAAGTCAGGCGCCTAAACTGCATCTCATTAATTAGGGCATAGCGAGCTTTTGTTAATAACGATTTTATTATCATTATATTCGTGTTAAGAACGTATGGATGCGGTTTTGATAAAGTAGCAGTTCCAAGTTCTCTAATAGAAAAAAAAGAAAAAGAAGAAAGTTGACTGCGTTTAGTTTAATTCTACTTTAGCTAGTAGGCTGTAGTCGCTAAGGCTGTTTAGTTGCACTCTGTTTTGGCTGATAGTGTATAGGACATTGTTGATGTACAGTGATCGAGTTATGAAGTATTGGCTTTGTCCCCATGGGTATGATCCTGTGTTTGCAAGGGCTGGGTTAGCGAGGTACGTTGATGCATTGTCTAACTGTGTTATGTTGCCTTTGATTGTGATGCCGTTTGTGAGGTCAACATTGAATACGTATACTCCCTGCCATACGAACTGGGGATAATCAATGGTTGTTGGGGGTATTGGTGCGGGGGCTGGAACAGCTATTCCATTGCCTGCAGTTCCTGTGGCGCCCGGAGATGCCGTAACAGTGCTATTGGAGTTTAAGTATAGTTCAACAGGCAGAACTAGAAGGTTTTTGGATGCATCAAAGAGGATGGCTTTGGGGTCGGTAAGGGCTTCTGAAGTTGTTCCTCTGTCGCCTATGACAATGTTTGAGGTCTCCTTCGGGTTAGCAACATCACTTACGTCAAATAGCGATACTTTCATGCCTAAAACGGCGGTGTAATATACGGCGCCTGGAGTTTCAACTTTGTTTGCGTCGATGCTGGCGTTTACGTCTTGACCGATTCCGATCAGATGTGTTGCGTCGTAGGGCTGTAGGAAATCTGAGTATCCGGGGATTGTTAGGTTTCCAAGGACCATGGGGTTGGTGGGTTGAGTTAAGTCGACGACAAATAATGGGTCAATTTGGTTGAAGGTGACTAAGTAGCATCGGTTGGCTATAAATCGGGCGGAATGTAGTTGTTCTCCGCTGGCTAAGTTTTCGATTTTTCCCACGACATTTAGGTTTGAGTCTAGTATGTACACGTTATTTTGTTGCGTTGATGTGTAGCTATTGCTGGTTGTGGAGTAAGTGGAGGAGCTTGTGGCTATGCGGAAGTTCCCGTTGTATTCATCCATCGAGTATTGGCTCATAACGGTGCCTGTGACGTTTCCTTCTGCTGTGAGCGTAAGTGATGGGCCTGAGATTTGTATGCGGTAAATGGCGGTTCCCTGCCAATATTGCTGCACTGGATAGATGGGCATTGGCATAATTGTTGTACCTCCTTGCGCTGGCGTTGCTGAAGGTGTTTTTAGGGGTTGGTAAGTGGTTATTTGGTCGGTTAGGTAGATGTTGCTTTGGGAAACATAGATTGTTCCTGCGTTGCCCATCAGGACAGTTGTGCTTACTCCTTGTTCTTGGCTGTTTTCGATGTTTAAGGCAACTATAGTTGTGTACTGGTAGGCTGTGTCTGAATTGTTAACGTAGTAGATGCTTGTTGGGGTTACCGCGGATGGTTGTTGTCCAGAGAACACAGTTGGAAGCAAAACAGTTCCATTTAACAAATAAGCATTTTCAGAGATTACATCGTAAACATAATTACCAATCATTCGGCTGTTAACGTAGCTGCCACTCATTGTAAAGTTGCGTGAAAGCACCGGGTTAGCTTTGTTTGAAACATCATAAACATAGACAAAGTTTGTGCTAGCGGTCCAACTGGGAAACATGATGTTTGCCGGATAGAACCCAAGAGCTCTCCCATAAGCCGCATATGGTACATAGCTGCTTCCGAGAACAGCAAGTTTGTTGCCGTCTGCGCTAAGGTAAATTCCCTGCGGAGAACCGTTGTCAAAGGTTATTTTGCTGAGGACTTTGGCGTTTTGTGGGTTTTGATTGCTTGCGTCTAAAATGTAAACGGTTTGGCTATTGTTTCCTATAACGTAGATGTATTGGCCATCGGTTTTTACGGTGTCTGCTTCATCGACGCCTGCAACTTGGATATTAGTTGTTGAATAGCTAGTTGAACTGCCTTGTGAAGTTAGAGATGCCGCTGAAGGTGCTGTTGTGGGTGCTGGTACAGCAGCAGGTGCAGCCAGTTGGTTAGAAAAACCATACCAGTACATGGCAGGACTGTTCAGGTTTGAGCTGCTGCTTTGATTGAGGAAGTTTTTGAGTTCATCATATGAGGTAAAGGTTTTCATTGAGCTTTGTGTCGCCAGCGTTTGTGTTCCCAAGTTTCCCTGAGACAGTGTCTCCTGAGTTCCCCCAGATGACCCCGGCTGCTGAGGTGCACCAGGAGAAATCCCTGTGTTGCCGTAAGCGTAAATCATCGCCACAAGAACTATAGCTAAAAGTAATGCAATTAAACCATAAGTTTTTGTTTTCTTCAAGACTTCTTTTTGAACCATATTCTATTCGCCTGATTAGACTAGAGTTAGCGGTTTATATGATGCTAAGGTTGAGAACAGGTTGTCCAGTTGTTAGTACGGCTGCAAATTGTACGTCATTATCGATAATTTTTTATGATCGATGTTGCATTCGTATTACGTGTTGATTAACGATGGAAACGGTCACTGTTTCGAAGAAATATCAAATAGTTATTCCCGAAAAGCTGCGCAAAAGTGCCGGGATCAAACCGGGAGACAAAATGGTTGCCATAACCAAACATGGAATTATACAGTACATACCTATACGTCCCCTGAAAGAAACAGAAGGATTTATCCCCGGACTTGACACAAAAAACCTGCGTGATAAGTCTGACAGAATTGATTAGCATAGATAGCTCCGGTTGGATCGAACGATTCACTAAAGGACCAAAGGCACGACAATACAAACAGGTAATTGACCAAAGTCAGCCTAAGGAGATACTCACTTCAGTTGTTGTACTTTATGAAGTTTACAAAAAAATAAAAAAGCTAAAGGGCGAGGAAGAAGCGCTACTCGCAGTTGCCGCCCTTAGCCAGACCACCATTGTTGCAATTGACCAATCAATCTCACTTGAAGCCGCAGATTATAGTCTCGAACACAATCTGCATTTCTCAGACGCTCTTGTTTATGCCACTGCACGTCATTGGAAAGCTAAGCTCTATACAAGTGATGAGGATTTGAAAGAATTGAACGACGTGTGCTTTATCTAGTTTTATGGAGCAACAACATCTATTCCAGCGATCTGCCTATTTGCCGGGGATCACGCTTTAGACTTTACTCATGAAGTATTTTTTGGAATGGAGTGACTAGTACATTTACTGTGAAATCCTTGGACTCTGGTGCTGAAGTCAAAAAGGTGGATTCTCAAGGTCGCCTCCTCCTACCAGCTGACTGGCGTGAAACAGAAGTTGGAGAAAGCCAAGAGGTGTATGTTATCAAGAGAAAAGGATATTTGTTGTTGGTTCCTAAACGTCGAGTTGATTTAACCGAATGTTTTGATAAAGTTGATTTAAGCGTAGACTCCATCGAGGATTGGGCTGCGTTCGAGAAGAGAATCATTAAGGAATCCACATGAGCTTCTAAGAGGCTAACACCCTTTTCTGTACTTATTGCGAACCAAAAAAGCAGCCATTTTCGTAATGCGTTCTCCTTTTTCCTCGAAACAAGGTTGGTCTCAAGATTAAGAATCATATTTCTGAATTGGATTTTATCAAGAAATATTCTTCGAAAATTGTTGGCTTAACCTTTTAAGTGCTAACCTGTTACTCAATTTGGGGTTTAGAGCTTTGAAAAAACTGGCCTTAATTGTAGTAACAGTGCTTGCTCTTTCTGTTTTTTGCCAAGCATATACTCAATCAGTTAGCTCTACTCTCGTCCCTATTGTATTAACAACCTCTTGCCCAGACAATGTAACTATTTATTTTTTGGATGTTGGTCAAGGTGATTCAATTTTAGTCAAGACTCCTTCTAAAAATATTTTGATTGATGGAGGACCAACCAGTGCCGGCAGCACGATACTGAATGATTTGAATGCTTATCATGTGACAAAAATTGATTTAATGGTTGCCACCCACCCCCACGAAGACCACATAGGCGGCGAAATAGCAGTTTTGCAATCAACCATACCCATTCAAGACATAATATACAACGGATACAACTACACCTCAACTCAAACCTTCAACACCTGGAAAACATTAGCATTGACACACAACTTAACCCAAGCCAGCAGAAACCAAATCTACTCCATGTCACCAACCATAAACTTCACCGTCTTAAGCCCAACGGGTCCACTACAATTTAGCGACACAAACGCTGAGAGCATTGTTATGAGACTTCAAGTTGGCAACACAAGTGTCATGTTAACAGGAGATGCTCAATTTGATACCGAAAAAAGCATTATTTCTTCGGGTTATAATCTGCAAAGCCAAGTGCTAAAAGTCGGACATCATGGCAGTAGCACAAGTACTTCTCAAGCATTTCTAAACGCTGTCACACCCACTTACGCTATAATTAGCGCTGGAATCAACAACCCCTATGGCCATCCAACTCAACAGACACTTAACATCCTATCAAGCAACAACATAATCACATACGGCACTTACACATATGGAACAATAGTCTTTTCCTTAAACTCTGCAACACAAACCCCAACTCCAACACCAACTCCAGGTCCTACCCATAGCCCTTCAGCCAGCCCAACCCCAATCAACAAACCTATTTCCACTCAAACTTCTCCACAAGAACCAATATCCGATCCAACCGCATCCACAACTCAAAACCCAACTTCTAAACCAAATGATAACCCAAACGCAACCATCTCACCCACTCCAACAGTACCCGAATTTCCATCTTTGATAGCCTTTATCGTAGTCGCAGGGTTATTTTCCCTAAGCCTGATTACATTGAGAAGAAAGACACAACTCCAGACTTCATAACTAACAAAAGCGCCCAAGACAACTTCACCTCATTAGCATTAGACTCCCCAAAAGTACCTACACATCAACTATGGAGACCAATAAAACGAAGTTTAATCATTGTTTTATTGGGTGCTCGTTGTTTCTTTTTCCAATATTTTTTTGATTATTGGTTTTATCGGAGGCAATTCATTTTTTATTATCCCCCAAAGAACTTCAGGTTTTACATTATAATACTCGTGTGCAAGCTCGTTTCTTGTCTCCCTCATTCTTTCCCATGTTCGCCAAGGAATAATTCGATAATTGAACTTGACATTCTTAGGAATTTTGTCAACTGCTTCACCTATTATTATTAAGTCTGTAATAATAGCTCGAACAGCCATCTTGTTATTTACAAAATCGTTTTGGGAGAATCCTTTTGTGAATTCTTCTATTTCGTCGATGGGGCGTCAAATATTTCTTTAAGATACAATCTGTAATCTCTTTTCATATTGGCGTTGCTTCTTGCAGAATTCGGTCTTTAATCATCGGTTTTATCGAGTCCTTCGGAACTAAATCCACGTTAATGTGCAATTTTTTTGTTAGAAATTCTTTAACGTCTATGAACTCCCACAAACTATATGGCTCTGAGAAAGTAATCAACAAATCTAAATCTCTTTTTTTATTCTGTTCTGAACGTACATAGGAACCAAAGATTTCAATTGAATCTACATGATATTTTTCTCTAAGAATTGGCATAAGAGAATTTAATTGACACTTTATTTCTGCTGCAGTTTTCATTGTCAGCCCACGTTAAGCTAGTTTTGTGAACGACTACGATATAAAACTTGCCACATTTTGCTGCGTTAGTTGATCCCTTGTTCACCAATTTAATCGATCGGATCGAGTTGAAAAAGAGAATTCCACAACTACAATCAGTATTCGGCACAAATCCCTCTGAGAACAAAAGAACACTCCCACCCACAATGAATAGCCTTACAAATTAGTTAGCACATACGCAAGGTATAATTTTGAAGGTTTTTTTCTGTAAGGATAATGTGAGATTGTGGGGTGGTTTTGTGGAAAGCATACTTTTATGCATACCTTTTTTAGGTAAGAAAGTAAGAATATCTATGGTTTAGACTATGACACAGAACGAAAAAGCAGACATAACCGTTGTCAGCGAAAAAGGACAGGTCGTAATCCCACAAAATATACGCAAGAAATTAGGCATAGGACCAAAAACCAAACTGCTCATTTACGGCTACCAAGACGCTGTAATAATGAAAAAACTTGAAGTTCCAGACGTAACCAAAGAATTAGAAGAAATATACAAACGCGTAAATAAGAAAATTGAGAAAGATGGCGAATTGTCAAACGATGAGATAAATGACGTAATCCACGAGTACAGAGCAAAAAAGAAGATTTCTTGCGAAGTTCGGTAAATGAGAGTAGTTTTTGACACAAACGTTCTAATCTCAGCCCTAATCACGACTGGAAAACCAAAAGAGCTCTTCCAACAAGCGGTCAGAGGGCACATCCAACTTGTAATTTCAAAGAACATACTTGAAGAGTTTAGCCAAATTTCCAAGGATCCGCGAATAAGAAAATACGCCAGCGAAGAGGACGTAATAGCTTTCCTAAGAATCATAGATAAAGTTGCAAAGATAACTAAGGTTAAGTCAAAATTTAACGTTGTAAAAGAAGACCCAGATGACGATATGGTAGTAAGAACAGCCTTTGACGGCAATGCTAACTACATTGTATCAGGCGATAAACACCTTCTTTCTCTGGGGGCATACAGAGGAATAAGAATCATAAATGTTGATGAAATGTTGACGCTTCTAAAAGAAAAAAAACAGCTAGAACCTATAAATTAGAATAGATACCAAAACGTAATAACAGAAAAAACATTGGATACGTAAAACACCACAAGAGGAAATTTTATTGAAATATTACAAAGAAGATGGAAAAGAACGTATTAATGAAACAAAGCCAATAGAAATCTTAATTGAAAAAGCTCTTGAGGAAATTGATGCAATCCCAATAGCTGACGGTAATTTTATAGGCTTCATTAATGAGAAAGATGAAACTATTCAATTTCACAAAAACGAGCAAGATGCTTGGGTGCTAGATGTGCCGGTGGTTGAAAATGGCTATTTTGTTTATTCTCTTAAAGATGATGACCTTACAACTGAAAAAGTAAAGAGCATTGTTCAGAAATTCTTCTTAGGAGAAAATTGGCGATTTCTATGCGATTTAACAAAGTAGAGTTTTTCTAACTTTGATTTCTCGCATTAAGTTCTTCTTCGTATTGATGGGGGTCTATTTTTTCGTTGTATATGATTTGTTTGGCTATTTTTCTGAAAATCGCTACTGCATCGAGGCTTGGTTTCTCCAAAATTAGCTTTCCTTCGTCTAGTTTGAATATCACTTTGGAGCCAGGACTAATTTTGAGCGCTTTTCGCATTGTTCTTGGAATGACTACTTGCCCTTTTGGGCCAACTTTCATTTCTTCCTGTATCAATGTCTTACCACAAGTTATACAAATGTAGGTCGGGGTTTATACTTTTAATTTTTCAACCCTTTTAATTGTCGATAAAATACTTTTTCATCTTTATTGCGTTCCTATTAGACTTGAGAAGCTCTCCAAAAAAGGCGCATAAAATGGCTCATGACCTACAAGACGTCTCTTTGTTAAGCTTTGGCTTTTAAAGCCATATTCGTTTTGTTTCTTCTATTGCATCGAAGTGCGAATCGTCTGAGAGTATTCTCGCTTGGTTTCTGATGCTGTGGCGGCGATGATGCAGTCGCCAACTGGAATGCGTTTGTATATGCTTTTTAGTATGCCTGCTTCTTTCGCAATTGAAGGGCTTAGACTTTCGATTCTAATTCCACTTGAAATGATTGATAGGTATTATTCCACAAAGAATCGACAGTCAAGCACTTGCTTCAACGGTTAGTATTCCTCTCGGAGCTTGTCGATTTCCTTTTTCATTTCTGTCACGTCTGCGTGACCAGCAAAGATTCCTGCACAATCCTCTATTTTGGGTATGCGTTTGAAAATCACTGCTTGGTCAACAGTTTCAACTGACAAGACGTCTCCTTCTTTTATTCCCAGTTCGTCTCTGATTCTGGCGGGTATAGTTGTTTGTCCTTTTCTGGTAACTTTTACTGTTTTCTTCAACTTAATATTCTCTCAAGTAACGCAGGTCTACCGTGTAAATAATTACTGACTTCGCTAAAAATACTACTTTTATGCGTCCCAGATGCATCAGTGCAGCTAAATTAGGCAAGAAGAAATTTAGGTTAAATACTAAACAATCACAAGAAATTTTGAATGCAGCAACATTCATTGAAAAACATAGTGTAAACAATAAGAAAACTCAGCCATGAAAAAGTAAGGTTTTCAAAGGCGATTCTCAGATTCTAACGCTCGAATTTGAACTTTATCGTAGCTTTTTAAGGGCAGACCTAATTTAATTGCTATCGAAACGAACACTGCGTCGTATACTGTAATTCGTTGCCTTTTTGCAATCAAATATGATTTCTGCATTAACTCCTCATTTAGAGTTAAAATCTTAATTTTTCCAGCTTCTATTAGACCGTAGAAAATTGATATGTATTGCTTGCCGTTTTCTAAGTCCTTCAAAAGATTTTCATGCTTCCAAACGGCGTTTGTGACTTCATAGGCAACTAATTCAGGCGCGACAATTTGGTCATTTGCAAGTAATTCTTTTTTCTTAAGAAGACCTTCAACTATGAAACTGCTGTCAGCAACTATGAGCGTTCTCTATCCTCTCGAATTAGCTTCACTTCTTCCTCAATTGAGGTTTCTATTTTGCTTTCGGATTGCAGTTTTTCCAGTTTGCATAGCAACTCGTCGGATTTCTTTTTGCTTAGATAGAGTTTCATGCCTTCCCTTAGGATATCTGATAATCTGCCATACTTCTTTAATTGGCGCTTTTCTTCGTCGGATATTCTTATGCTAACCGTCTTCATCGTCATACATTACGTATTACGCAATGTAATGTTTAAGTTTTTCACGATTTTTATCTGGCATTAATTTAGGAGTTTAATAGGTAACGTTTGATTATCTGATGTATTTCGTAGATTCTTTTTCTGAAACAATCACCTGAGATAGACTATAGTGTTTTTGCCCTCAATGATGATTGTTCGAAACAAAGGCTTAAGGAATATTTTGAAAAAAGAGATGAAATCATTAGCAACCACAAGTTTTCTATCAGGCATCTTCAACTTGCGACAACAAAGCTTCAAGTTAACTTTTGTAAACTTTCTTTCTATGCTCAACATCATAAAGAATAATTGTTTTCTCATCTTCGTTTATAATGTAAATAATTCTGTAATCACCAGTTCTAAGCACCATTTTCCAGCAAGACCAGCTCGTAATGGTTTTCCAATGCAAGGATCTGTTTCGAGTATTCTTATTGTTGAATCCAATCTTCTTTTTGTTTGAACTTCAAGCGCACGAAAACTTTTTTCAAATGTCCTCGTAACTTGGAGTTTAAATATCGCCAGTTTCCTTCAGCTCCCTGAGGAACTCATTATAGTCTCTGATTCTTCCAGTTTCGACATCTTTTTCAGCCTGCTTTAAACATGCCATCGCTTTTTTATCTTCAAGGATACTGAAAGTTTCAACTACTTCCTCAAGTAAACTGCTTACTTTTACCAGTAAAGCTTTGTCTTCATCAGTTAGGAGGATTCCTTCAGGCACAAAACCACCGACAACTAAATTCTCTACTTCGCATTTTAATATATTTATTAATTTTTAGGGTGCAGAATAGTGTGCATTGTAATGCATGGATTTATATTTAAATAATGCACACTCACCATTACAATAAGTCAGAATTAGATTTTTACTTTGCATATTTCATATACAATCAAATGCGGATACTTCAAGTAAAACCTGTACAAATGAGGATTTTCTTTTTCCAACTCAACACTTGGATCAGGCTCATAAATCCTACAAATAGCCAAACCAGTTCTCGCAAAGAGCACTCGTCATTTCATCAAGGGTAAACCAATGATGCGGATTATCCTTAGCCTTATACTCTATTTTATAATTAGGTAAACGTCCATGAAAACGTCCTTCCTTTGAGAGAGTTATTCCTTTCGCAAGTTGACCAAAAAACGGATGCGCCTCAATAATAAAAAATCTGACCCTCATCTTTCAGAACTCTGCTGATTTCGCTTAAAGCCTGGGTGAAATCCTTATGGTTATGCGTTTGTCTGCAATAGTCAAAACTCACAATCGTATCTATCGCCACAATATAGTCAAACTTTTCGGAAGGCACATTTTTTGCAAAATCAAGAAAATCCCCCTGCAAAAAACTCTACATTTTCAAGTCCAAGTCTTTGTTTGAGTTCGTTTGCTTTTTCAATTAGAAATGCACTTCTGTCAATACCAGTCACGTGTGCTCCAAGTTTAGCCAGAATCGTGGAAAAGTATCCTGGTCCACATCCAAAATCGAAGATTTTTTTTCCAGCATATTTTTTCTTTGGTAAAAAATTGGGTAACGAAATTTTCTACGCAATATTTGTAGTAGGCTCGGCTTTCAGGTCTTATGTCTGAAACATCATCATAAAATTTCATTTTAAACCATTTTTCCATAATTCCCTGCTGATCATCATATTCCTTCAAAGCTTGAGGAATTGCTGTTTTCATTGCTTTGTTGACAGCCGAAACCACCATCTTGTCGATGTTTTGCAGGGATCCATTTGTAACAATCATTGCCTATGATTTTTTCGCCAAATGCAGAGTTTAGCCATTCTTTGTACTCGGGCAACGTTTTTTCTATGACTTCACGGATTGTTGATTGCAGTTTTGCATAAATTTCTGGATCCAACTTTTCAAAAGGCTGAACTTTTTCCGAAGGTGCATTCAGGTGTTGATTTTGCTTTTTGGTTTTTGTAGGTTTTTTAGAGAGGGTTTTAGTTGTTGGTTTATTTTTTGGCAAAAATAATCGCTGCTCTATTTATGATCTCTCAAGATAATATTTATGGTTTTTTGCAGGGTATGGACCTGAAGAAGAAACTGGCGGAATGCAAAGAAAAATAGTAGCCACTACACCTTTGTTGTGTAAATGGGCGAGCTGTTTTTCAGTTGATTGCGTTTGGTTTCTAGACCGTAAAGCTGCTTCTTATTTGAACTGCTCTTTCAAAGCTTGACGAATTGCTCCCATCATAGCCTCGTTGACAGCATTAACAACCATATCGTCGAGTTTTCTATTTGGAGTTGGGCAGTCGTTCACTGCATGAGCTACACAAAGCTGACGTGGGGCAATCGTTGCTACAAGAACTACACGCAGGTGTCGGCGGGGGATCGCAATCATCGGCTGCGATCAATGAAGAATTTACCCACTTCTGATATTCCGGCAAAGTTTTTGCCACGGCATCACGTATCGATGACTGCAACTTTGCATAAACTGCAGGATCCAGTTTTTCAATAGGTGGCATTTGTGCCAAGGTTTTCTCTAAACGTTTCTTTTGTGCTGGGGTCAGGTTTTTTGTGGAAGAGTTAGGCGTAGATTTATTTTTTGACAAAAACAATCACTGCTCTCTTTATGATCTCTCAAGATAATATTTATGGTTTTAGTGATTAAAATTAAGACATAACTAGAGACGTTTTCTTGAAATTAAATTTGTTAGTAATATGGAACAATTATTTTTAGGGGATAATTTCTTTTTGAGCCTGCTGTTTTTTCCATGCTTAAGCGGTTCCAAACCGAACGGAGATTTTCAAATCGGTAGCTCTCGGGCAGAGGCGAATAAAAATAACTGTAATTAATCCCTGTTTTTCCTTTGATCAGCTCAATTCCATATTCTTGGGGGTTATGAGAAATTTCTGAATCAGGCAAAACCCCAAAACGTGAAATGCTGACTTGATCAATGAATTGGTGGTTTTGCTCTAAGAAAGCAACAGACTTGTTAAAATCTCTCTGAGTTTCTCCTGGAAAATCTACTATCATAAATATCAGAACACGAATGCCATTTTTTGCAGTATCGCGGATCACGTTTTTAGCAGTTTCCAAATCATATCCCTTTTTTCATTTTACGCAGAATTCTCTGGGATCCAGATTCTATGCCAAACCACAAGCCCATACAACCCGCTTGCCGCATTTTCCCAAGCAGTTTGTTGTTCATTTCAGGACGAATTCTGGCCATTGCCCGTCCACTGCATTCCAAGTTTCTCTTCAATCAATAAATCGCAGAGTTTTTCAAGCGATTTGATGTTACAATTAATCAAGCTGTCATTGAATCGAATGATGGAAACTCCATATTTTTCTTTGATATTCTTGAATTCCGAAACGATGTTTTCTGGTGACCGCATCCGATACGTGTTGCCCCATAAACTTTTTTCAACACAAAAAACACAATCTGCCAATGCAGCCTCTAGAGCCGACAACTGGCATTATAGGCATCCCAAACTTGTTCTGAGGATATTCATGTAATGGTAAATCATCGTAATCGGGAAAAGGCAAATCATCAAGAGATTTAATTAATGGTCGATCAGCGTTGGAAATAATTTTGCCGTTTATCATTTCTGTAGGAAATTCCATCGATTCCCTTTATTGATTCTAAACTTCCGTCATAGGAATTAGCTATCTCAGAAATCGTGACTTCTCCTTCCCCTCGAACTGTTACGTCAATTTCTGAATTGGCAGACAGAACTTCTTCCGCTGAGAGCGAATGCTGGACCGCCCAAAACTGTCAAAATTCTCGGTTGAATTTTCTTTAATTTACGTGCCAAGAAGTAAGCTCCACATCAAACCAGTATGGCTTATTACATGAAATCCCACAATATTTTGCTCTTTGGAATCGTTGGCAACTTCTAAAAACCAATCATTACAAATTTTCCAAACATCCGACAATGTTGCCTGTCTTGATTCTTCGCTGATAATATCTTTGAAAATTAAATTTGAAATGTGATAACCTAATTGATCATAAGCCTCTTTGTAGCATTATTTCTTCAAAAATTTTTTGGCCATCTCGCATGGTCGAATAAATCTCTGCTTTAGGAACTCTTTTCCATTTCGCCTTTTCCGTGTTGTTACTTTTTCTTAGAATTTCTCCAGGTTTGATTTCGATTCCTTGATGGAAAAGAGTTAGGTTAAAAGCTTTAATGTTTAGATCAAAGGTACTTACTTTTTGATTATTTGCCTCTCAGGCTGCTTGTTAAGTATGGAATTGCAGGATAAGGAACTAAAGAAGAAACTGGGGGAATGCAAAGAAAAACAGGCAATTTAGATCATCTGAACAGTCTATAGGCATTGGTTTTATGGTAGCACTATTTTATGGCGTAAATAGGCGAACTATTTTTCAGTTGAAGCGTTCGGTTTCTGAACCAAAGCTGCTTCTTATTTGAATTGATCTTTCAAAGCTTGACGAATTGCACCCATCATAGCCTCGTTGACAGCATTCACAACCATATCATCAAGTTTTTATTTGGTGTAGGACAGTCGTTGCCACATGACTACACAAAGGTGTTGGACAGTCGTTTCCACATGAACTACAAAGCGGCGTGGGGCAATCGTTGCCACAAGAGCTGCACAAAGGTGTCGGGACAATCATCGGCTGCTATCAATGAAGAATTTACCCATTGCTGATATTCCGGCAACGTTTTTGCTACGGCATCACGTATTGATGACTGCAGTTTTGCATACATTTTAGGATCCAGTTTTTCAATAGGTGGCATTTTTGCCAAAGTTTTCTCTAAACGTTTCTTTTGTGCTGGAGTCAATTTTTTGCTGATGGAGCAGTAGTTGGTTTTTTTGAGGAAGAGTTAGGTGTTGATTTATTTTTTGACAAAAACAATCACTACATTGATGTATTAAGTCGTTTTATTTAATGTTTATTGTAAGCAAATCTGCGGTTGAATTATTTGGGGAAAATTCTTCAACTTTTGGTTTTTGCAATTTTATTTTTTTGAGATTCCAACAGGAAATTGTATGAAATTAGGAGCTTTAGTATTTCATTTTGAAAAGTGCAGAAGTAGTCTTCTTTTATGCCAAGTTGCCCAGTTTTAACATAGATATCGTAAGCGCATCCTCCGCCGCAAATTCCAATCGCAGCACACCTCATGCAGTCTTTATTCTTTAGTGTGCCTATTTCCAGCCATTTGTAAAACAATGGTTCTTCTTGAATTTTCAAATCATCTTTAATTGGAATTTGATATTTCCCCGACGGATAGAACGCGTGGCAAGGTCCTACTGTTCCGGTTGGCGAAAAAAATAGTAGTTGACCAAACGCTGGGCAATCGTAAATATGAAATATTTCTTTGAAAAAATAATTTGCTCGCCGATTATCTATGCGATCTTCAAACATGTGCAATTCTTTTGCTTTTAAGTAAGCTGCAAAAAGATGATGAGCAAGTTGTTTGGGGTCTGGCACCTCAAATTCGCTTGGCTCTTTAAGTCTGGTCAACAAGTTGAAGCCTATGGTTCTGACTCCCAGTTTTTGGATAAATTCTATTATTTCTTCTGCATGCATATAGTTCTGTTTTGTGATTGTGCACGATATTCCTATGTTTACGTCTGCTTCTTTTAGAAGAGCTAAGGCTTTGAGTGCTGAGTAAAAGGTTTCTTTTCCATCAGTGAAAACACGGTTTTTGTCAATGTTGGCCCATCCGTCAAGCGACAATCCTACGGCAACGTTGTGTTGTTTAAGTTTTTTAGCTATCTCTTCGGTTATTAGGCTTCCATTTGTTACGCAGGAAAACAAGAATTTCTTAGATGCCTGCTTCAAGCTTCTCAATAATGTAGAAAACAATTTCGCTATTGCTAAACGGCTCTCCCCCATAAAATGTGACCCTGAATTCTGGAACTTGTTTTGCCTCGTTGATTAGGACGTTTATGACTTTGTCAGCCAAATCCTTAGACATCACGGTACTTGGTCCTTTTAGATTGTTTTCGATAAAGCAGTAGCCGCATCTGAAATTGCAGAAGTCAGTCACCAAAATGTAGGCAAGGTTGGTTTGTGGTTTTTTTCTAAGCAAGCTGCTTGCAACAGTATCAAACACTTTTTCCTCATCAAACCCCTGAGGCACCACAAATTTTAGTTCAATTAACTCTTTGACGTCGTTACTGCGCTCGCCCTTACTTAGATCTGATAAAACCTTTTCGTACTTTTTGTTGGTTAAGTATACTTTCTTTAGAGTTAAAGAATTGAAAAGACACTTCGTCGATTCATCAATATTAAATAGGTGGACAAACGGCGAAAGAATTAATTGAGCAGACTCTTCGCGGAGCATTTGCTCAGAAGGCTGGCTTTTATTCATAAGCACATTAAGCTTCTTAGATTGTTTTTTGCTCATTTACCCACCTAAAAAGAAAACATATCTTAAATGTCCCTAAACTAACAAATTATTAAAATCTTTCCTAAAATCCCATTGACAATCATTTTCGATGTAACTATTTTGAACATTGTGGAACCTATAAATTAGAATAAATGCAAAGGCGTAATAGCCGAAAGGTCATTGGATAATCAAAACACAACAAGAGGGTGTTTAATTGAAATATTATAAAGAAGATGGAAAAGAACGCATTAGTGAAACAAAGCCAAAAGAAATCTCAATTGAAGAAGCTCTTAAGGAAATTGATGCTATCCCAATAGCTGAAGCTAATTTTATCGGCTTCATCAATGAAAAAGATGAAACTATCCAATTCCACAAAAACGACGAAGATTCTTGGGTGCTAGATGTGCCAGTGGTTGAAAATGGCTATTTTGTTTATTCTCTTAAAGATGATGACCTTACAACTGAAAGAGTAAAGAGTATTGTTCAGAAATTCTTCTTAGGAGAAAATTGGCGATTTCTATGCGATTTAACAAAGTAGAGTTTTTCTAACTTTGTTATACCTAAAACGTATTTCTTAAAATGCCAAAGTGGAGAAAGCAAAACGGTATAGTTGATTTACTCAATTATGAGTAATATTTTTGGACACCTTTGTCTACTTCGTTTTCTTTTTAGCGGTCTCAAATCTGTCTCTGCGTATTTTATATCGAATTGTCTGCGGGTCTATTAGGGGAGAGCAAATGTGATTTTGGTTTGAATCATTCTGGAAGAGGCTTTGCAACGCATCCAAGACTTGACTTAGGAAGTACGTTGTTACAGCGAAGGCGTGCGAGCATGTCTTTCTGAATGCAGTTGTCCACCTGTCGCCCAATTACTCTTTGGCGCCTCATAAATAACGATCTCAACTGCTTCTTTAGGTACACCCAACTCTACAAAAACTTTAGTTATTCCTTCAACAGTTTTCTTCTTATTCTCAAGAGTCATACCTTCCCAAACCGAAACCTGAACAATTGGCATTTCATTTTTTCCTCAAATAACACTTTGCATTGACGTTCTAATTAACATGGACCTTTAATGACTTGGATTACTCAATTGTGAGTAATAAAAGGGGGTACCCTTAGTTACCCATCTTTCTATTTAGCGGTCTCAAATCTGCCTGATTCATGTTGGGCGTATTTTAAGTCGAATTGTTTGCGTTCTTCTGAATTAAGCCACAACCTAGTATTGCTCAATCACTTTGGCTGTTTCTAAATCTTGAGTTCCATCTTGACGTTTCTGTTCTTCGGGCGAGAGTGCCAAATATGCTTCGTACCATTCTATGCTTTTTCGTGTGGATTCCTCTTTGCTTTTTTTTATTTCCTCTGGAGTCATCGTCATTTTTTCTTGTTTCTGCAGATATTCATTCATATGGAGAAGCGTATCTATGTCATCGAGTTGCTTCTCACTTTTAAGGTCCTGTGTGCTAAACGCAAGTTTTTTCTCAACTTTTTCTAAACGTTTGAAAATATTGGTATTCAAGGTTTTCTGTCCTCCGAAGTCTTCTTCTCTGCTAATTCTTCAACATGCTCAAGACGCTGCAAAATATTTCTTGACAAAACCGCATTACTGTGAACCTCCAAACTATCTAACACAAGTCTTAAGGCGCCTACTTTTGCGCTGTCGTTGCTTGCCCTCATATAAGTACTCCAGGCTGCTTTCTGCACCGCGTTAAGTTTTGTTTCCATCTCATCTGCGAACTCTGCATATTTCTCCAGCGACAGCAGCATAGGTATCCATTTTTCTCGTCGTTCCCAATCACTCCAAAGGCACCGCTCAGAAACCGCGTAATTTTCAGCAATTTGACTGATAACTGATGAAGGGTGGAAACCTTTGCAAATCATGTCCAGCATTTCAGTTCGGCGTTTTAGAAGCTTTATGTCCATTTATTGAGTCTCCTGGTCCTGCGGCGCAGACTTCAAGGTTTATGTTGCCGTTTTGAGCGCGATTGAGGGTGTGTGTATGTGAGTGTATATTGTTGTTTTTTGTTTCTTCTTTCTTCTTTTCACTCCATACACTCATACTCATACACACACTCACAACCAAACCAACTAAGGAAAACTTCATTCTCTCAAAAAATGGCATATTCCTAAATCTAATAATTACGATTTATCTTTCCTTTCAATGAGCGCATCGATAGTTTTTTTCCAAGAAAGAAAGCATTGAGCTGATAACAAACTCTTTTTTGAATCTATAGTATATACACTCATAACAACACACTCACACACCCGAAGGCTTTCTAATCTGATCTTTCTCAAAGTCCATCTCAATTTGATCAGCTTCAACAAGAAGCGCAAGGTACTCCATTATTTTCTCTCGCGTAAGCCCAGTCTCAAGCTCCTGCTTAGCAACGGTTTTCTTCAAAGAAATGTACCCAATATCTTTGTTTAGGTAAAGAGCTGATTGTGTATTAGCTGCAATTTTTGCGATCCTTTCCTTTCTTGCTTCAGCGCCATCCTTCCTAACCATCTTAGATCTCTCCTTTTTTGGCAAGGTTTTCTTTCTCTAGTTCTAATCGATTTTCAACATGGCTACAAAGAATTCGAAGGCTCTTGAGAACTGCCGAGAGCTTTATTTTTGGATCGTAAATGACTGCTGTTTTTGTGTCACAGATTAAGTCGAGCCTCTCTCCTAGTTCTTGTCTTACTTCTTTGGGCAGATAGTATTGTCCTTGAGGGTTTGATTTTATTTGGAATTTTACCATTTTATACATACTCCTGTACAATAGGCATATTTCCCAGACACTTGACTACCAAGTCATGAATCCAGGTATGACACCAGATGTCAACTCAGGTAACATTGAGTATCAAGTTCGCACCATCATAGAAAAAAAAGGAACGGACGGTTGGATACGGGTAAGTAAATGTGAGAAAGAATATGAAAAATCCAGCCAAGATGAAAATTCGAACACTGTAAGAACAAGGTTCTACCGATGGCTTGCAAGAATTGAAAAAAGAAAGGTCCCTGAATTTCAAATTATAAAATTTCCAAACAATCTCAGTTACATTGGGCTTACCAGCTCTAATCCAAAGAAGCTTGACTTTTTGGTAGCTAATGATAAAAAAGTTTTGGAGAAATTAAGTTTTAGTGACACTTTTTATTCTAACGCTTTCAAGAAACTTGACGAGATATGTGGCTTGGCAAATGGTCGTAAAGGTAATTATGCTAACCCTGAAAAAGCATTGCTTGAACTTAATTCTTTCATAGCGACTCTTCCAAGGGAACTGAAAGAAAAAGTGAAGCCATTGCCAAGATCAAGCCCTTGCTTCAGTCGAAAAATATGCAGGGAAACCTCTGAAGCCAAAATACTTTTCCGGCTTTCGCGAAATCCTCGATGAAGTAGTAGACAAGTGTCCCGACAAAGAATTCCTGAATACTTGCTATAGCTGGATCTTAAAATTGGTAGATGAAATTTCGTCTCTCTTACATGAGTCAAAAGACAACTTAACACTATTCGGCTTAAACCAAGCTGACAACAAATCAAAGGAAAATCCTCGCACCCATATTGAATAACGTTACAACTTTCACAATCCCATAACAATTCACTGATTAGTGCATCATTTCTTTCGATCCTAGAATTTCGTTGAACGCCTTTCACGTTGATACAGTTTAAAGGATGACAAAGCATTACGTGTATAAGGCGATTAGCATGCGGTTGTTTGCTGGAACTTCAGAGCAGTTTCTAGAAGATACAGTTCAAAACCAAATTGCAGAGAAACTTAAACTTGCCTTCTTTGGTTACTTTAGATATTATCCTTCTCCAAGCGAGTTGAATTCGTGGCGGAATTCGCTTCGTGCAGTTTCGATGGTTTTTCAAAATGCCATCTCACTGATCAAGGAATTCTTCTTGAATATCAATTGCCTATGACGTCCAAGCGATTGGATTGCATGATTTGCGGAAAGGATGCAACGGCAAGAGATAATGCAGTCATAATTGAATTGAAGCAATGGGACCGCTGCGAAGAGGCACCTGGAAAAAATGAAGTGATCTCTTGGGTTGGCGGCAGAAGAGAGCTTTTGCATCCTTCCGTTCAAGTCAGCCAGTACAAGCGGTACCTAAAAGACACTCATACCGCTTTTTACGAGGAGCCTAACCCAATAATCCTAAACGCATGTGCGTACTTGCATAATTACAGCCTTTATTCAGAGGACATTTTATTCTCAGAAAAGTTTGCGGAAGCTCTTTTGAGTTCTCCTCTCTTCACTGCCGACGACGTCAACAAGTTATCAGGATACTTGACTAAGAAGCTTGAGAAGGGCAGCGGCATAGATGTTCTAAAAAGAATTGAAGAAAGCAAGTACAGGCCAAGCAAGAAACTCATGGATCATGTTGGCAACGTCATCAAAGGAAATCCCGAGTACATACTTCTTGGATGAGCAGCAAATCGTTTACGACAAGGTTTTTTCCTCAACGCAAAGCAGGGTTTCATGACAAACAAAAAACGGTTATAATCATCAAAGGTGGTCCAGGAACAGGCAAATCAGTGATCGCCATCAATCTGATGGCTGACTTGCTGATTAAAGGGTACAATGCCCATTATGCGACGGGATCGCGAGCATTCACTGAAACGCTTAGGAAAATAATTGGAACCGCGAGGATCAGCCCAATTCAAGTATTTCAACAGCTACACCGATGCTGAAAACAACGCAATAGATGTCCTAATTGCTGATGAAGCCCACCGACTAAGAGAAACAAGCTTCAATCGATTTACTCCAAAAAACAAAAGATCAAATATTCCACAAATCGAAGAGCTACTTAATGCCTCCAAAGTTTCGGCTTTCTTTATTGACGATGACCAAGTAGTGCGACCAGGCGAAATCGGCTCAGTTCAATCACATCAAAGAATACGCCCAAAAGAACAATTGCAAAATTTTCGAATATGAATTGGAAGCTCAGTTCCGCTGCAACGGTTCAGATGCCTTCGTAAACTGGATAAACAACACCTTAGGAATCAAACGAACTGCCAATGTTATTTGGGATCAGCATGAAGAATTCGATTTGAAAGTATTTGACAGCCCCGAAGAACTTGAAAATGCAATAAGAGAAAAAGTCAAAGCAGGCTACACAGGAAGAATTACTGCGGGTTTCTGCTGGCCATGGTCAAATCCAAACTCCGATGGAACACTCAAAGACGACGTAATCATCGGCGATTATCAGCAGACCGTGGAATGCTAAACCCGACGCCAGAATATTAGCCGAAGGAATCCCAAAATCAAACCTCTGGGCATACGACCCCAACGGAATAAACCAAATAGGCTGCGTATACACCGCCCAAGGATTCGAATTCGACTACGCCGGAGTAATATTCGGAAACGACCTCACCTACAACTTCGACCAACAAACATGGAAAGGCCACCCAGAAAACTCCGCAGACAACGTAGTAAAAAGATCCAAAGACAACTTCACAGAACTAGTCAAAAACACCTACAGAGTACTACTATCACGCGGAATGAAAGGATGTTACATCTATTTTACTGACAAAGATACTGAAAGATTCTTCAAATCAAGAATAGAAAAATAATAAAAACACGTTCCGGCAACTAGAAATATAAGAAAAGAACCAAAAATATTAAGATAAAATAGTTGTAAAGATCATTAACTGCGATAACGGTGACCATAGTCTTGACAGGAAATTAAATTCGCGAATGCGCGGAAAAAGGATGATGGTTGTAACCTGAAGGGTTCACTGATTCAAGAGGATAATTTAGCGAATTTTGGTGTAGATCAGCACCGAGATCACGATAAAAATTTGATATGACTAATGATTTTGAGGCTTTGATTGTGTAAATTTTAAGACTTTGATATAATCTCGGATTGGAATTATCTTTATATCATACTTTCCAGCACATAATTACATCACTTCTTAACTCGTGAGACGATTTACATTGGGCGATAAAGTGTCAGGAAACAGTCAGGCGCTAAACCTGAAGGATTGCACCGAGTGCGGACTGGTTTATCGATGTTTAAAGGATAATCCAAAGATAACGAACAAAGAAATCACCCTAATAACAAAATTGCCAATTTGGAGTGTGGTGAGGTTTAGACCAATTGTTGAAAAAGAATTGGGGTTGCCTAAATATTGCGAAAACACATCCAATATAAAACCAAAACTGTCTTGTGAAAAGAATTCCATTTTGCCTCTTTTGCAAAGTCAAGGTAAACATTTTATTATTTATAAGAAAAGTTGTCCGGTTACTATTAGTTCCGAATATACGGCTAAAATTTCAAAAATAAGTTCTAAAGGATTAGGCGTTGCATTTATTAACGATTTTCCTTGCGAGATACCTGGTACTCATGTTGATGAGTTAGTTAAAATTAAAAAAGAAAAAATTAATGACTCTCATGCTTTAGCTAAACTCGTCCAAATTATACAAAAAAACAAAGAGATTAATGTAAATGAACAGGTCCAAGAGCTGATACCTCAACCGCAAAAAAATAATAACACTGCTGAAAAAAGATGTCTTGATTGCAATTTCTTAATATCTGAACGTAACGATCTTTATGATGGGCTATGTATCCATTGCTATTATAAGAAAATAGAAAGCGATATAGCCAAGGGAGAGCGTCGAAGTGGAATTTTTGGTTCTGATAGGGCAGGCACCTATTAATCAAGTATAAACGAGTTTTCATCTAAGTATTTGTGTTGCACATTCTCCTAAATTTGTGTTTAATGCGCAAAGTTAATAACTACTTAGCAACGACAAATGAATCTAAGACTTTCATTTCATTTGGAATCAAAAAATGAGAACAAACTAGTAATAGCGCTTGCTAAAGAAGTCCTTGGTCCAAGAAACGGTGTCAACGAGGTTATAGAAGATAACCCTTTGACCGAATACATTACAGGTGTTCTTGCTCCAGTAGCAGGTAAAAATCCCCAAATTATAGAAGATGAGCAGGAAATTCCATCAGATAACTCAGAAACATATGAAGAAGAACAAAATGATGTAGATATTCAAACTCCCGTATTACTTCATCCAACACTAGATCCTAAGAGTAGACCTTCATCGATGGGGCTATCTTTCACAGTAAAATCAAAGAAAAGTGCAAAATTAAAGATATGCATAACTTGGGCAAAATACTCTGTCCTCGAAGAAAAAACTAATGATAAAGAAAAAGAGTCTGAAGAGGAAGATATTAATTTTAGAATTCCATTGAAATGGCAACGGATGCCTTTTTATTCAGTTTTTGAAATAAGCCTTAAACCAGAAACAAAATATTTTAATTTTGAAGGCAAAGAGATAACCAAACCAGAAGAGGCTGAATTGTCTTTTAATAGTCTCGTAAACTGGGATGGGGATAGATGCGCGTTAGATCTCTTTCTTGTCAATAAAATGAAACCTTCGATTAAATCTCAAGATATCCAGAAACATATTTTTCAACCGCAAATTAGGGTTGTTTGTTTAGGGGATACACGCCTAATTGAAGGCATAAAGTCCACACCGAAAAGACCTGAAGAGCAGGAACTCGAATTTCTATATAGGCAAAAGCCTGTATTCGCTAGAGGACATTTATGTTCAGTTTTATGGCGGGAAGTTGATCCTGAAAACAGGCAAAACATAGACTCTAAATACTTCTCAACAATTTCCGATGGGGATCCTTTATTTAGTTGGGTCGATGGTGCGATAGTTCCTTCAGAACACCGTAAGATTTTTTCTCCGCCCGATATAAGAACTGAATTTATGCCAATGTACTCAATACCTTTTCCAAAACTAGATTGGCCTAAGGGCCTTAGTGGGTGTCCTGAGCTTCGTGCCGAGGTCTTGGCTGAATTATGGCATCCTTTGGATCTCCGGGCTGCTTTAAAACCATTTTTAACCGAATATGAAAAATGGATAAAGGCTGGAGAAGAGACCGCTGAAACGCTTTCAGGACAGGAAAAAAAAATAGCAATAAAACTTCTGGCAGAGTGTAAGCAAGTTTACAAGAGAATGGCTAAAGGGATTGAGCTCTTAGCAACGAATGAGGAAGCACGCCTTTCTTTTTGTTTTGCAAATAAAGCAATTGATATTCAACATAGCTGGTCTCATAAAGAGAAATTCAATTGGTATCCTTTTCAACTAGCTTTTGTCCTGATGTCTTTAGAATCTATTCTTAACAAAGAATCTTCCGAACGGTCTACTTGTGATGCGTTATGGGTTTCAACGGGTGCAGGAAAAACGGAAGCTTATCTCGCTTTGACAGCTATTGTTTTTGCATATCGAAGACGGATAGCTCTTAGAAATTCGAGTCAGGACCTTACAGGCTCAGGTGTCTCAGTTATCACACGATATACGTTGCGACTTCTTACAATCCAACAGTTTCGAAGAGCTCTTGCAATGATTGCCGCTTGCGAACTGTTACGAATCGACAGTCTCTCTGGAAAAATCAGAGTTGGTTGGAGACCTGAGCAAGTATTAAATGATTCTAATTTCATTTGGGGGTCAACTCCCTTTTCTATAGGTTTATGGGTAGGAAATACAGTATCCCCGAACCACTTGCAACCCATATGGGCGACCGATCACTCGATTCCCGGGGCATTAGACATCTTAAAAGGTCGGCTAGGCGAAGGAGAACCTGCTCAAATCTTAAGCTGTCCTGCATGCAAAGGCATTCTAGCAGTCCCGGATCGAGGATTACAACCTGGCGAGCATGAATTCCATTTTACCGTTAGAACTCCAAATGTGAACACTCTAACGAAGAGCCTTGATAAACAGATTCATGGTATTTCTATAATTAATACCAAAATAAGTAGACTTCAATCAGAATCCTACTACACTTTTACACTTAAAATTAAATCCCCAACTATTTTGAAATCAAAAGACGTGGATGATCTTTGGTTTTCGATTCATGAATCTCTAACCAAAAATAATGATAGTTTAGAATTGATTCCCGCAAGGGCTTCAAGACTTGGGTATTTTATTAGATACTATTTATCATCAAGAAGTAAAAAAGAATATGATTTTGAGATTTTTTGCCCAAACCCTATATGCCCATTGCACCAACCATGGTGTGGGGGAGCCCCCTTCGGCTGGGTAAACGGAAAAGATGCGAGCAATCACTCTTCTGCTCCAGATGGGAAAAAAATTCCTTCGTTTTTTGACGGTAACAAATTGATAGACGTGCCGGAAGCATTTCAATATAACCAAAGCCAAAACTTGTCTGATAGAATTCCATTAACGGGCATGACTGTTGAAGAACAGGTTTTTAGTAGATTACCAACCCTGCTTATTGCTACGGTTGATAAATTTGCACGTCCACCATTCAAACCTAGTG
This sequence comes from Candidatus Bathyarchaeota archaeon, assembly GCA_963798135.1. Classification (GTDB taxonomy): domain Archaea; phylum Thermoproteota; class Bathyarchaeia; order Bathyarchaeales; family Bathycorpusculaceae; genus Bathycorpusculum. Next base: position 1,047,133 of record CAWCSI010000002.1, read on the forward strand.
CTTCGTCTATATTTGGCAATGTTGAGTTTTACCACTCCATTTTTGGTTATTATAGACAATATGAGACCTCAGGGCAAGATGTTGATGGTCACCCAAGTCCTGCTGGATCCGCAAACCACCATAATTACCTCAAACTGCCACATAATCTGGAATCTCCCAATTTGATAATTCAGGATGAACTTCACCTTATTGAAGGTCCTTTAGGTAGTTTGGTAGGTATTTATGAGACTGCAATTGATTATCTTTGCTTCAGAGTCACAAAACAAACCTATAAAATATATTGCATCAACAGCCACTATTCGAAGAGCTAAAGAACAAATAAAAGCTGTTTTCCTCCGTGAATTACAATTGTTTCCACCTCACGGATTATTAGCAAACGACCGTTTTTTTATTACAGATGAAGAAGTCCATCCCGCTCAGTCCTCTCTCAGAGGGAGACTCTACGTAGGTATTTGCGCTCCGGGCCGAGGTCCTATGACGCCGCTAAGGAACATATATGCCTAGGTTGCTGCAAACAGTCGGAGATTATAAGAATGATCCAGATATCGATAACTTTTGGACATTGACTGGGTATTTTAACGCTGTTAGAGAACTTGCGGGTGCTCGAGCACTATACAGGCAAGACATTCCACAAAGGGTGAGTAAGATTTCTTTAGGTGAGCAACGCATTCTCGATGATGAAAATGCTTTGGAACTGTCTAGTCGAACCCCTTCAACCGATCTTCCAGCAATATTAGATATATTAGCTCGCTCGGTTCCGAACGCTGCCGATTGCCTATTTTCTACCTCAATGTTTGGAACAGGAGTTGATATATCTCGAATAAGTTTGATGGTTATTAATGGGCAACCCAAAACAACATCCTCATACATACAAAGCACTGGCAGAGTTGGAAGAAGCAAAGGGGCACTTGTGGTCACATTCCTCAGAGCTACTAGACCCAGAGACTTAAGTCACTATGAATTTTTTACTGGCTATCACAGACAATTACATAGATATGTTGAACCGGTCACTACCAATCCATTCGCACCGGGTGTTCTTGAGAGAACGGCAGGGCCAATCTGCGTATTCCTACTCCGAAATATGCAAAATACAACAGTGCAATGGCATCTCGCAAATACTGCTTGTTGTATGAGTAAGAGCCGAACAAATGCGCCTGAAATTGATAAAATTACAAAATTAATTGCATTACGCGGTGCAGGTCAACATAGCTCAATCGTGGCCCAAGAAATTGCTTACAGCGAGATTAAAAAAATAGTAGAGCGAAAACTTGACCAGTGGCAGTCTGTTGCAGCAAATAATTCAACTCTGAAATATGTTGAATATGCGATAGGACAACCACCAACATTTCCTGTGGTCTTAGGTGATTACCCGCATCATCATGCAGGCTTGGGTGTTGTACTACGAAAATGCCCCCTCCTCGTTAAGAGATATTGAAGAAACAACTGGATTTCAAACTTGAGGGATAAAAATGCCGCAAAACATCCGTTTATCACAATTTATTGTTACATATGGTCCAGGTTCTCTTATTGAAGGAGTTGAAGGCCCTCGAGTTATACCTAGATCCGATATTGGCGTATTCTCTCAGGGTTCTGGAATATCGCCTCAAGATTTTGAAATTTCTGACCAAAGAATGTCCATAGGTTTCCTAGGGGGATCAGGAATTTATCGATTACCCTCAAATGCAGAACTAGGTGTACTTGAAAGTCGGTATATTTATCGCACTAAAGCTTTTCCAATCTGGAAGATTTGCCTAAGAAATAGAAATCATAAAGGCAATTTCTCTGTTTTATACAGTGGCTCTTATTGTCCTGTTTGTAATAATTCCAATAGACGCGGCAGGGAGGCTATTCGTTTTATTAAAGCCTGCCCAAATGGACACATGGATGAAGTTGATTGGTACATTATCGCTCATGGCTTCAATTCGGATTGTCCGCGGGGTTCTTCAACTTGGTATAAATGGCACGGTGGCGGCGGCGCTATAAGCGAGATTAAGATAGAATGTCCACACTGTCACAGTCAGAAATTGAATATGGGTTGGGCCTACAACCATGACTGGCATTGTACCGGACGCTCTCCAGAGAATGAACCTTTACTTTCTCCTCCAATCAGAAGTGCGTGTTCGGAAAACGCGAAAATAATTCAAAGACAAGCTTCAAACTTAAGAATACCTGATTTAGTTACACTTTTTACCATGCCTCCCAGACACACTGAGTTGCATAATCTTCTGCAAATAAATCCAATTTACTGTGGTCTTGCAGCAAGTCAACCCAAATCTTTTAGTCAGTTACAAGTTATTTTGGATAATTTGGTTCAAACCGGATTGGTGAGTAATCTTACCCGAACCCAAATATTACAGCATACTTGGGGAGAAATTAAGAATGCGATAGAAGCAGTAAAGAAGCCTGTAGAAACTTCATATAATAACCTGCTGTTGGAAGAGTTCCATTCACTTATGCATGGAGCCGTTGAAGGTATTCCACCAGTTCATGGACCATCTTTGAAATCGCCCGTGTTGATAGAAATGAATCCACATAACGTTGCTTCAGCGACAGGACCGGGTGGAACCGTTTTTCGAATAGCTCCTGTTTCCAAATTGAGAACTGTGACCGTTCAAAGGGGCTTTACAAGGGCAGTAGCATTTGATGCTGTTCCAAAACTTGTAGACGTTTCTTTCCCGGACCCTAACAATCCTCAAAGAAGATGGTACCCTGGAGTCGAATTCCTTGGAGAAGGCTTGTTTATTTCCATTGAAGGAGAGCCTGATAATATATTCAAATTGTATTTTGATGCAGCGAGTCAATGGCGTGAGGCATGCAATAAGCCAGAATCATATCCCGAATATGTTTTTAAATTCAAGGATGCTCGAAATGAGCTTGATCCTCTATTTGTATGGTGGCACTCTCTAAGTCATGTTCTAATAAGAGCTATTGCCACGGAAGCAGGGTACTCTTCAGCTTCTATAAGGGAACGAATTTATTTTGAAAACGCTGAAGGAGGATCAAGAGGGGGAATACTACTTTATGCAACCCAACCCGGCAGTGAAGGGACTCTTGGCGGTTTAATTGCTCTTGCACCATATTTCCAAGACATATTGGATTCAGCCCTAGAGCAAATAAGGTCTTGTTCTAGTGATCCCCTTTGTGACAAAGAACAGTTTTCGATTGGTCGATTCAATGGGTCCGCCTGCTACGGCTGCTTGCTTCTTTCTGAGACTTCTTGTGATCACAGAAATATGTGGCTTGATCGGAGGACTAATTTTGGAGAATATGCCTTGACAACAGAAATACTCGGTACCGGTCCAGAAATAATAAAGAATGGCACCAGAGGAGTTGAACCAGTAATTGAAGAAGTTATTAAGAATGCGAGGAAAGAAATCCAAATAGCTGCTTATGTTTTGACTTCGCGTGCCCTTCACTTAGTTGAACTATTAGAGGATGCGGCGAAAAGAGGCGTTAAAATTACTCTAATACTAAATAGTCAAACTTGTCGTGACAGAGCAATTTCGTTAAAGCTTGATTATTTAGTTCGGTCTTTTCCGCATACGAAAGTTATTAATTTTAAGTCGTTAAAAAAACAGCTTCACGCCAAAGTTATTGTTGTTGACAGAAACATTGCAATAATAGGTTCAGCCAATTTTTCGTGGGGGGGCATGTATTCAAATTATGAAATTGGTGTATTGTTGGAAGGAAACAGGGCATGGGAAGTTGCAAAGATCCTTGATCAGCTATCCATGATAAATTAATGGTAATCTTCTGAGTACAAATGCATTTTCTTTGAATTTGCTCAATAGTTAAATATTGTATTATCCAGTAACATTGGTTTGTGGAACCATTTACTTTCATAGATCTCTTCGCTGGAATAGGCGGAATGCGCATTGCTTTCCAAAATGTGGGAGGACAATGCGTGTTTTCTTCTGAAAACAATGAATTTGCCTGCAAAACCTATTTAGAAAATTTCAAAGAAATACCTAAAGGGAATATTCGCAGAATCAAGGCGAAGGATATTCCCAATCACGACGTTTTAGTGGCCGGTTTTCCATGCCAAGCATTTTCGATTTCCGGCATTTCAAAAAGGAGGAGCTTAAAGAAACCGCATGGTTTTAGCGATAAAACTAAAGGCACACTCTTTTTTGACATAGTTAGAATCCTTGAGGACAAGAAACCTTCGGCTTTTCTTTTAGAGAACGTTAAAAATCTAAAGTCGCATAATCGGCATCGAACATTTGAAACGATTAGAAGCACACTTGTAGATGATTTAGGATATGAATTGCACCAAAAAGTAATCGATGCACGCTTGGTTGTTCCTCAACACCGAGAAAGAATTTTCTTAGTCGGTTTCAGGGAACACGTTCCCTTTGCATTTCCTGAATTTGAGGATAACCATACTAAACTAAAGTCTATTTTAGAGCCAGCAGTTGAATCCAAGTACACCTTAAATGATCATTTATGGTCTTATTTGCAAGAATACGCATTAAAGCACAAAAAGAAAGGAAACGGCTTTGGTTATGGGCTTTCAGACCTTGAAGGTGTTTCAAGAACCTTGAGCGCACGCTATTTTAAAGATGGCTCTGAAATTCTTATTCCTCAGGTTGGCCAAAACCCGAGACGTCTTACTCCTCGTGAATGCGCTCGTTTAATGGGGTTTCCAGACAGTTTCAAAATACCTGTCTCTGACACGCAAGCGTACAAGCAGTTTGGAAACTCTGTTGTTATTCCTGTAGTTCATAAAATTGCGGAGGCAATGGTATATTGTCTACAAAAAGAGAAATGTTTGGCAAGGCAAGAGATTCATCTTTCGCAAAATCAGTAACTCAAATAAAAATAATACAAGAGGCTCTTTTAGACTGGGGAAAATCTAACTATTCAGATTTCCCTTGGCGAACCACTCAAAACGATTTTCACGCTCTTGTTGCTGAAATCATGCTCCAAAGAACAAAGGCCGAACAGGTCGTTCCAGTTTTTCAACAATTTTCAAGACAATATCCTAACGTAAGCGTTGCGATGCATGAGGATCCTGCAAAAATTAGGTTTCTACTAGCAAGTCTTGGCCTCAGATGGAGAGCAGAGAAAATTCTCCAGCTGATTAAATCAATAACTGAAAATGGTGGGTGTGTGCCAAGCACATACAAAGATCTAATTGAACTACCGGGGATTGGACACTATGCAGCCTCTGCCTATCTTTCTTTGCACGTGGGAATCCGAATGCCTATCGTTGATAGTAACGTTGTTCGACTGTGGACTAAGAGTTTTTGGTTTTGCGTCTGGCAAAGAAACACGCAGAAAGAAATGTTTTCTCAATTTTGTTGAAGAAATTACACCGAAAAATGGTTTCAGAGAATTTAATTTTGCGGTTTTGGACCTCACTCGAAAGGTTTGCAAAGCAAAACCTTTGCACCAAGCTTGCCCTTTATCATCAATCTGCGTCTACAATATAGGCGACTTTAAGACAAGGGAGATGACAAACAATTAAATGGGTCTTTTTTTATGTCTTCGAGGACAACCAGTTGACTCATTGTCTTTAACGTAAAAACGAACATTGCATGAACGATGACATCAAATAGTCTTTGAAGTAACAAGAAGCTGAGTGGTTTCTTCCAAAAGGTTATGGCGAACATTAAAAACTTCTATTCAATAAGAGCCCGAAATCTTGCGTTTCCTAGTAGTTTCCAACTGTGTCAAGAAAAAACCTGCATATGACTCGACAACGAACGTAATGGCCTTTCAAAAATTCTTTGAGATCCAGCTTTATCCCGCAATGAAACGTCGTAAGCAAGGTGGATTGTGTTAATGTAAACCTTGAGCGTTCTTTGTATTAGAGATTTGTTAGTTATCGCTTAATCTTTTATACCACGTCAGCGTAAATGCATTCTTAATGATAACGTGGCAATATTATCCTAAATCTGATTCAATCCCTGAACATCTAGGGAAAATTGTGGATATTTTCAAACAATATTCGGATATGATAGATTCATCTAAACACAAACTGAATAGCAACAGCGTTTTGCTGATTCTTAAGGACGGCTTAATAAGTAATGAGTTTGATGTCGAAAAAGGTGCCAAAATGGATGACAAAATTAGAATGCCCGTACTTTTTGGCAGAGATGGGAAGCTTGAAAAATCTTTCCACGTTGACGCATTCCAAAAGAAAACAGGAACTGTTATTGAGGTTGAAGCTGGAAGAGCTGTTACAAATTACCAATTTCTCAAAGACTTGTTTGAAGCTTGTATGATGTATGACTCCGTTTACTCAGTGATTGCTGTGAGAAGAATTTACAGTAAACAACACGATTTCGAGACAGTCATCACACATTTCGATACACTGTTTGCGAGTGGAAGATTGAAATTGCCCTTAAAGGGTATTTTGATTATAGGGTACTGAAGAATTCTGTGCCTTTTTCGTCGTCTGAATAAAAGTTTTGTCGCATTCCATGCATTCATTAACCGGGCACTCCTGAAACTCGTTTTTTCACATAAACCCAATCAACTTTTGCTTGGCTAATACTTAATGCTAAAAAGAGATTTAGTGCTGAAGGCGAACTAATGTTGAACATACATGGAATAATTTGAGCTTCAAAAAAGGACCCCAAAGAACACCCTTGCTTAGGTTTTATATTGCGTCTGTTTATCCTTCTATATACTTACTTGTACTCTTGATTTGACTTCTGTATCGTAGCCAAAGAAAAAATCAAATTTAAGTTATAAAAAAGCCAAAATAGACCTGAATAAGACTTGAATGAATCCGAGTTAAGTTTGTTTCGCTTTGCTTTTGGCATAATGCTTGATAGCAAACCTTGCTAGCAAACGCCAACTCTTAAATTACAATCTCAACTATCATGGTACATGTTGCCCTCAGCTTCCTTAGGTGATATAACCAAAAAAATCGGCATTCTCAAAGGAAATATTTTTGGAAGTTTGAATCCTCAGCAGGAAGAAGCCGTAAAAGAGATTGAGAAACCTCTTCTTATCATAGCAGGTGCTGGTTCAGGCAAGACTCTGACAGTGGCAAGCAAAATTGCCTATCTAATTGAGAAGGGCGTTAAACCAGAGAACATTTTGGCGTTAGCTTTTAACCAGAAAGCAGCTGAAGAGCTGAAGGAAAGAGTTATCGGTATGCTTGGGAATTCTGAGGATTTGAGCATATCGACTTTTCACTCTTTTTGCAACCAAGTTATTCAGGATAACATTCTTAACACTAAACTTAACGCTAACTTTAGGGTAATTACTGATACGGCTCAACTGGTTTATTTTACTAAGAACATCAACAGGTTTGGTATTGAGCATCTTGAGTTTAATCATGAGCCATATACTTTAGCGGAAGAAATGAAGAAGTTCATTTCAAGGTGCAAAGACGAATCCATCTCGCCCGATGACATCGAACAATATATTGAAAAACAGGAAAAGAACACTCTTGATGAAGAAGCTCAAGATGACTTAAACAACCTAAAAGATATTCTAAAGATTTATCAGGCTCTACGAAGATTACAAGACTAAAAAATAATATGCTTGATTTCGGAGACATGCTCTGCACAGTCCATAACCTACTGAAGAATAAACCGCTTGATTTTAAAGAAATATCGAGAAAAATTCCAATACGTTATCGTTGATGAATTTCAAGATACTAACTACATACAACTGCAGATTGTCTATTTGATAGCTAGCCAACATGGCCACATTACCGTGGTGGGAGATGACGACCAAAGCATCTACCGTTTCCGAGGCGCCTACCTGACCAACATAGCCGAATTCAAAAAAATGTTCCCTAACTACGTTGAAAAAGCATTAGAACACAACTACCGAAGCACCAAAAAAATCGTAGCAGTCGCCAACAAACTAATAGAAAACAGTCCAGAAAGAACAATCAAGAAACTTTTCACAAACAACCCTGACGGAGAAAAAGTAGCAGTTGTCGAAACTCCAACCGACTCTTCGCAAGCAAACTATATTCTTGAAACAGTCAAAGAACTTCTTAAGAAATACCCCTTACAAGACATAGCGATACTTTGCAGGCGAAGAGTCAACCGCTGAACCAATAATCAAAGCATTCAGAAAACAAGCCATACGCTTCAACTTTGTTGGCGAGACAGGCTTCTTCCAAGAACCCATAATAAAAGACGTTACTGCTTACCTCAAAGTCATAAGCAACCCACTGGAAAACAACGCTGAAATCGTAAGGATCCTAAACCGAAACAACTATGGCATCAAGCAGATTGAGATATGCAAATTCAACTGTTATGCAGATCAAAATGACCTTTCACTGTACGAGGCATTTGACCACTTAAGCGAGATTAGATGTTGATAAATTCAAGTTTCTTGAAGTCAAACAAACTCTCTCTGACATAATTGGCATCTAAAAAGAGGCTTCGAACACTTGACCTTATTCATAGCTTGCTTTTTGAACGTGAGTTCTACAAATACGAAATAGCGCTCCAAAACAACCGAAACATACAGCTGCTAAACCAATTTTACGAGTTCGCAGAAGAATTCAACAGCATCTACCCGGATAATGACATAGAAGACTTCACTGATTATCTGTCATTTGCCTCAAACTTTGAAATTGAAGAAAAAAACCTCGAAGAACAAGCCATAGTTATCTCAACAATTCATGGCGTTAAAGGCATGCAGTACCCAGTGGTTATAATTCCAGATGTTATCGAGCATAGGCTGCCAACAAAGTATCCAAAAAGACAAATTCTCAATCCCGAAAGAACTACTCAAAGGCATCCAATCAAAATTCGACGAAAAAGAGCTGCATATCCAAGAGGAACGAAGACTCTTCTACGTAGCCATAACCCGAGCCAAAGAGAAGCTGATTATCACCTATGCTAAACGATATGGCGAAAACAAAACAGACTCCAAACCATCAAGATTCCTAACCGAAATAGACTATCAACAAAACGAAAACATAGACTTCCAGCAAGCTGACCCTCAAGAACTATCTGCGGAATCAACAACAAAAGAAAACCAAACACAAACACGCCTCATGAAACAAGTAATATCAAACCTAACAACAGGAAAATTCAACGAAGCCATAGAAAACGTGCTTCTATTCGCTAAATCAACAAACAAAGACCTTAGATATCAAAGCCGAATTAATAGGCAAAATAAAAGAACCCGACTACTCAGCACTTGGAACAAGCTGATGAAGAACCAGTTACAGTTCCCGAAAACCATGTGTTTAGCGTCTCACAATTTGTCGGCTACAAGAAATGCCCCAGACTCTACCAGTATCGCCATGTTATGAAGATTCCAGAGAAACCCCGATACTACTTTGATTTCGGCTCCTCACTGCACAGCATCGCAGAACAACTAACCAGGATGCAGAAAGACGGCAAACCCATCAACGAAGACTGTTGCTGATGAGCTTCTCGCGAAATTCTGGGATCCAAAAGGCTACAAATCAAAGATCGATGAAAAAAGAGATTATGCTGAAGCGAAGGCTATTTTGAAGGTTTTCCTCGAAGAGCAGGCTAAGAGCAAATCGGAGATTGTTGATATTGAACGGTGGTTTGAAACCTCTATTGGCGACATCAGACTAAGAGGGACGAATCGACCGCATCGACAAAGATGGATCAAGCTACACGGTTGTGGACTATAAGACAAGCAAAAAGGCGTCGTCTCTAAATGAGCTCAAAAAAGACATGCAGCTGCTGGTTTATGCGCTTGCAGTCAAAGCAGATGTATGGCAGCGGTCCATTGAAGGTGGGCAACTGGTTTTTGCGGTCTAACGAGAAAGTGTTTTTTGAACCAGAAAACCAAGCCATCGAAGCAATTCAAACAGAAATCACAGAGATGGCGGCAAAAATCAAGGCAGCAGAATTTGAAGCCTAAAAAAGGAAGCTGGGAATGCAACTACTGCGACTACACTGCCTATGCGATTAATCAAATTAAGATTGGAGAGATATGAAGTGACTGAAGAAGATAATAGAAAATGCACGGTTTGTGGAAAAGAAATCAGCGAGCAAGATAGCGAAAACTACGATGGTATGTGTTGGGAATGCTGGGACGACCAGTTAACAGAAGAATCCGACAGCATGTTTGACGAACTAATGTAGTATGGAGAGGTAGTGTTTTGTGGCCTTGTAAATCATACGCAATGGCTTTTAAAAAAACGAGATTTCATTGAAAAGAAATGGAATCAGAACCGTGCCGTCTTCGCCCATGAAAAGGATCAATACTGTCTGCGACTTGCCTTTAACTAAAAGGATTGAGTCAATAAGTATCCTCATTGAACAATATCCTCGAGGTCACGGTTAGGAGAAACTGATGCTTTCGATAGACCCAAAGAAATTACTTTGTAATTAAAAAGCGGCATCGAAATATCGACATAAAATTAACTCTTTGCCATGAATTAATTCACAACCTTTGTTAGAGCAAACATAAAACATGATCAAAGAAGGACAGCTATTTCTTATTTTGCAGAGATGTTCGCTGATGAGCTACTTACCACCATGATAGAAGCCTATATTGTTATGGGAAAAATGACAATACATGATTACAGGTGGGCTTTTAGAATTACGCAAGAGATGGAACTTGTGAGAACCTAAAGAAATTTAGTGACTATCAACACTTTATAGATGAATTAACTATTTTTCTTAAAGATTACAGAAAAGAAATCAAAAATGGAAAACATACTCTTGCAAAGACAACGAATGTTAAAAGACATCCGAAGCACAAATGATTGCTGAAAAGGTCAAAATAATCTGTATTCAAAGACCTGGTTATAATTAATTTCATAAACGAAAAACCGGCGCACGCGTAAGGTAGTTGAATAATTTAATGTTGAAAAAGTGGAAGCAAGGGCAGTTTGAGTCTGGATGGCTCATGAATCGGTAATATAATTGTCCAGCGCTTGACAATACATTCCTATCCTGGTTCCTTCTCCATAACAATTTGTATGGTATCCCCAACAGCATTTAAAGACATATGCAGAAGCTCTTCGAGTGTCATAGTTAAGAATACGTATTACTCGTTCGCCTGAATGCTTTCCCCTTTTAGCTAAGCTTGCATGAACAAAAAAAGGTGTCATAGTCTTCTCTGTCCGTAAAGTAAGTTCGCCTTTGCTATTCAAAAACTCCCATACCTTGTTATAATCGTTGACTAAAGTAACGGTACGTTGATGAATTTCATATTTAGGCATATTATCCTCACTCCTTTTGAACATGCGGAGTTAGGCTTTAATAAAGTTAGTCTTAGCATGTTTAGACTGACCAAAACGCTAACAGTTGAGTTTTTCTATAACCATGGTTGCAATTGGTCTGCCGTGTATCTTTTAGCTCTAATGTAGTCCATGGTGGTGCTGAGCCCTGGAACTTCAGAATCATCAAATCGTATAGGTAGAATATATTCACCCATGCTGGCAATGCTTCTTGAAATAGCACATTTCAGTTCATAAGTTGGCCAGGCTTTCGATACGTATTCCTTTGAAATAAACATCAAACAGTATCTTGATTCATCTCTGTAGACCCTTTGAAGATATGGTGCAAGTTCTTTCCCCCACATTTTTGTCTTAAAATATTTATCAAAAAACACCCTGACTCCGTTGGAGGTTAAAATTTCAGCAACTTTTCCAGCAAAATCGCCTTGTTCACTTGCATAGGAAATGGCGACATCGTGAACATATTTATCTCCTATTTCAACTTTTTTTTTATCGCTTTCCTCTTTGGCTTCTATGGAAGGACCAAAAAGGCGCTCAATTATTCCCACAAATTCCTGTTTCAGCCTATCAACTATTAGTTTCTTGGAACCGCCAATTCTGAAATCGCAATGGATGCTGAAACCGTCAAAGAAATTACCAACTCTATCAAAGTTGTAGAAGACAATCGCATTCTCCTCCCATGAAAAAAGCCCTGAAAGTTTGGAGGCACTTATGCACCGCAGTTTCTGTTCTGACAATGCCTCAAAAAGTCTTTCCATGCTAACTTGTTGATCATTCAAAACTCTTGTATCTGTGGGAGTTTCCTTCAGGTATTTTGAGAAGTAGTCCGAAATTGCTATTGGTTTAGCACGAAGAAGTTCTGGAAATATTCTTTGCTCAAAGTTTTCTATTGCCACCCGATACTTGAGATACATGGCGTCGATAATAGGTAGAAAGCGATTGTTTTTGAACTTGGTAACTAGCTCACTGATGGACACGACCCCGCCTTTTTTCATAACGAAGATTGGAATATCCGTCTTAAGTTGATTATATTCAGGATCATTAATTATAACCAAATCCAATATTTCGGGATTGTATTCAATAATTCCTTGATTGCCATAATCACGCAGTAAAAGCTTCAAATGTGCTTTGCTAATCCCGAGCGCTGTTTCCTTTACATAATAACTCATGAAGTCTTCAAATGAAATTCCCGTGATGTTTTGTTCCTGAAGTGCAATTATTGTTTTCAGAACACCGTTCCCGCTGGCCGTCTGAACGATTACTGGTGCATTATCCCAAGATATTTGTTTCAAAAGGCTTTCTTTTAACTCTTCAATACCCTTTCCGCTTTTTGAAGAAACTTTCAAGTTATCTAATATTGCACCATTTTTGATTAGGTCTTCAACTGGCTTGTCATCAAACTCAGCCATCTTTTCGTCTGCAAATGTTTGAACAAAGAAAACTTTGGTGTTATCTGCGATCTTGGGTAAGAGTTGGTCACAAATTTGCAGGGCTTTTTTGAGAGTTGTTCCATCTGTCTGTTGCCACAAAATCAGGATTATGTCAGAATCCAGCAGAAAGGGAAGGAACGTGCTTAATACTGTTTCTTGCCCGCCATGATCGTGGAGAATAAGGCGCTTTTCTTGTCCATTATCTTTTGGTAGTTCCCAATTCCAAATCTTCTTCCCTGGAGTTGATGAAAGATCGGAAAAGGTTCCAGTTGTTAACCGATTACATAGCGTGCTTTTTCCTACACCAGTATGACCAACAACTCCGATTTTGAAATACTTGTACTTTATGAGGTCTGGGTTTACTTTGATCGTGGTTCTTTTTAGCTGAACAAACCCATAATTTGTTAGAGCAAAAACATCGTTTCCAATTGGAAAAATCTTTTTTACACCAGATAACGAAATTGACCCAACAGCCTCGCTTTCAACTTCAAACTGAATAACTTCAGTTGAAGTCCCTGCAAACACTGTCTTGCCGTCGTCAGCAATGCTGACAGTTGTGCCATAGCTTGTAGCGTCTTTGACCTCATAGACTGATTTCCATTCTTTGTCCCCAGCTGATTTTTCAAACAGATAGATTTTGCCAATTTGATTAATTGCAACGAAGACTTCGTCTTTGAACCAAGACATGTCTTCTACTGCATTTTGGATTTTTATTTTTTGGATTGTTTGGAATAAGGCGTCTTTTGGGGCTCTCAAGAGAATATTGCCATTGTAGTCCCAGTCGTTAGCAAACCGCTAAGAGAGGTACCTATACCAAAAACGCTGTCAGTGTGACCAGTCAGTTGCTCCTCTTTCCATGAGCCATCTGTCCTTTTGAAAAGTTTTACCTCACCATATGTTGAACTAACAACGAAAGCATCCTTGCCCAACCACAATGATCGCCAAACTCTTGAGTTGACGCTATAAGTTGGTTTTTGAAGAACAGTTAGTTTTTTGTCAAGAGTTAGAACAACTATGTCGCCCAAATGAGATCCGATTACTATTTCTCCTGCTGGAGAACGACTAATTGTTTCAATTTTTGATGAACATTCAAATAATGTTTCAGGATCTCCCCCTGAAAGTTTCCATAGGAGCACAACTCCATTATCATGACCTGTTATCAGGACATTGGATTCTGGAAAGAAAACTCCCGTGGTTGCTTTTGGTAAATCTTTAGGGAACTTCACGAGAAGCTTCAAAGGGGAATCCATTTTTCGGTTTGCATCTCTTTATCACTTCTTAATAACGCCTATAAGGAAAAAGCTTTGCGCTAGCGTTAAAAACGCTTCAGATTCTTATATAGAAAAAGGAGACAAGAGAAAAAGAACCTCTCTGCCCCACCAAAATTTGACGCCATGTCAATGAATCGCTTAGCGCGCGTTACTCTGTATGTGCGCAGGGCTATCTACGAACGATCTGGTTGATCAGCAAGCGCACGGATCGACTATAAATGTTACTTCTTATAATGGGCTGTTTTATGATAGAGGTATTTTGTGTGGTGCAGCTCTGGGGAAAGCGGTAAGCCTTAGCCTGAGACTATATCAAAAATAGCTAAGTTTTATTAACTAAATCAATTGGTTTTGACCCCAAATAGAGGCTAATCCGAGCGGGACCACCACACTAAGTGCGAATGTGTACTTTTTAACAACACTATCAAAAAGTCGCTCTCTTTTTTATAGTGGTTACCCTAAACAGTAGACCAGCATCACTTATTGTCTCCGATCATAAAAATGTCCAGCGTTAAACTGAGGGCATATTTAAGTTACCGAAAATTTAATGATTAAATAGTGATGTTTTTGGGGTCTGTTTTTAGGAAGCGGGGAACTGAACGGCTTGAAGCGTTTAGTGATGGTGTATTTGCTTTTGCGGTTACCTTGCTTGTTTTGAATCTCTATGACCCAACCACGAGGGGGAGCACTAATCTTTTAAGTGGACTTGTGAGTGAGTGGCCAGCATTTTTTGCCTTTCTCATCAGTTTCATAAATATTCTCATAATGTGGATAAACCACCATAACATGTTCAATTACATTAAGCGAATAAGTAGAGAATTTATGATTCTTAATGGTGTGCTTCTTTTGTTTGTTGTTTTAACTCCTTTTACGACCCTGCTGGTTTCGGAACATCTTCTTGATTCCCAAGCAAATACTGCTGCCCTTGTCTACGCGGGCTCATTTTTCATTGTGGCTGTTGTTTGGAATTTTCTTTGGCACAACGCTACTCACTTTCATAATCTTATCGGAGAGGGTGTCTCAGAGAAATGTGTGAAACAAATAGCGCATGAATATTTGGTGGCGCCGATTTTCTTTGGATTGGCTGTTTTTGCAGCATTTTTTAGTGCGGTTGCCAGTTTGATTATCATTGTTGCAACTTCAATTTATTTTGGCATCACTGTGACGGGCGGCGAACAAATCGAGTAATTGCGCCTCACTTGGTGCCTTTTCCGACCTTTTCTAACCTTTATAGACCTTTTTAGACCGTTTTGAACCTTTTTAAACCGCAACCTGCAAACAAATTAAGCCCTAAAAGCAAAATACACTCAAAAGCAAAGAGAACAAATTTGCACTATTTTCTTTATTGAACCGCAGTCTTGAATAGCCTTTTTTTGGTTGACTGTATTGATTTTTTCAGCTTGCCTTTTATGACGTTTTATGACGCGTAGTGACGGTTAGTGACGCGTAGAGACGAATAAAGACGAGTAGTGACGCAGCCTGCAAACGTCCAATCCAGTTAACAATATTAACAGTTTTCTTCATTCAACTAACTGATTTCCGCCATTCATCAGGAACATTGCAAACGAAAAGATAGAAAACATACTGAAAACTGACCTAGCGGCTTAATTTTTTTACCAGATAATTTAAAAGCTTATATACTGTTTCAATCTTATGGAAACTTATGAAAACTGCAAGCTCCGAATACACTTTCAGCAAAACAGAACTATCCATATTAAAAGAGATAGCAAAAGGACATCACGAACTAGTTTCCATAGAGAAAGCTCTTTCAATTACACCACAACTTCTCTCCTACAACCTAAAGAAGCTTGAACAAAAAGGTCTAATCAAAACAACCCAGCATGCATTCAAAAAGCAAACTTACTTCAGCGACTCAAAACATGCAACATTGCTTAACGATCTCCTCTCAGTCCATAGCCACATTGACTGGGAAAACGTTCTAAGCGGCAAAGCGATAGACATCCTGCTTCAAACACTGAAAGGTCGTGAAAACCATACGTCAACTATTCCCAAAAATACTCTTTGGCGTCACCTCAAAAACTTGAAAATCCGCGGAATAATCACTCAAAACGGCTCGATCAATTCCCGCTTTCAAACTCTATCCGAATTCCTTGTTGAGTACCAGACTTTCTTTCTAAGAAAAATAGCAGCGACCGCCTCAAAAAACGCAGTCATTCTTTGGCAAAAAGACGGAGAGTTTTTGATGCGAGCACCCCAAACAACACAACAACCTCCGAAAGGCTTCCTCAAAACAGCGACTTCAGTATTTCAGGAATACGATCTACCTCTTTTCTCGGAATCCGAAATCTACCTCTATTCAAAAGACAAGAAGGAAATTCTGCCAGAAGACGCTATACTCCACACTCTGTTAATAGAGCCAGACAGCACAAGGTACACAACTTATGCTCTTCTTTTGCTCAAGAAAATCGGGAATAACTTGGACACAGGCATATCTGCTATGTGAAGCCCAGCGACTCGGCATCAGAAGTCAAATCGATTCCATGCAGCAATTCTTAAAAACCCACAAACGTCAAGCCGACTCAATGCTGCCAACCTGGAACGAGTTCGTCGAAAAAGCAACAGACTATAGGGTGGTCGCATGACACAAAGGCGCTCCTTTAACAAAAACTACCTCCAACAAGAATTCGACAAACTCGACGCCAAGACACAACCTGCAACACTTTACCTCATTGGAGGAGGCGCCATGGCATTCTATGGACTCAAAGAAGCAACCAAAGATATCGACATCATCCTAACAAACGCAGAGCAGCTTAACAGTTTGCTAACTGCGCTAAGTAAATCAGGTTACGACAAGCCCGCTCAGGCTCTCATCACGAAAAGCTATTGTAAAATGCAAACTAATGCAATAATGGAAAACACGGATGGCTTTCGCTGGGACTTATTCGTCAACAAAGTCTGCAATGCGCTAATGCTGTCGGAAGCGATCAAGCAAAGAGCAAAGCCGCTTTACAAAGGCAGCCACTTGACAGTTCTCATAGCATCAAAAGAGGATATCTTCCTCTTCAAAGGAATAACTGAACGCGAGGCAGATCTAGATGATATGCGAATCCTTGCTGAATCCGGGCTTGATTGGAAACTCATCAGCCGAGAATGTCACATGCAATCAGCCGCAGCAGGCGTGCCCTGGGAAATGGCACTATCCCAAAACCTGCAAGATCTCAACCAAAGATACCACATAGACTCGCCCATAGCAAAGGAAATCCGGCGGGTTGCAGAAGAAAAGCTTGAAAAACTCAGCAAAGAAACCTTTCTGAAAGAGATAGCAAGCGGAAACAACACAGTCAAAGGTATCGCTGAAAAAATCAGGCAACCGCAGAGTTTTGTCAGAGCTGAGCTCAAACGGTTGGAGAAAGAGAAGCTTGTTCGGGTAGACAAAGACCATAAACCACAAAAGTTCTCCATCAACTAACCCCCAAAAAAGAACTTGTGCGCCTGAGAGAAAAAAGACAACATACGCAAAATAACAATCATAACAAAAATAACAAAAGAGATACTTTTCTGGAATTATACCTTCGGGTATAATACTTCATAGTATAAAATCTCACTATTTCTTGGTCACGTTAATTATGCCACTTTACTTATGTAATGTTAACGTGAATTACGTTAATCATTTCTGTTTTCTATAGCGTTTTGCTGCAGCGTCTCATTGCATTGTTAGAGAGTAACATGCCCGTTTGCCTTTTCCAACTCTGCAGAATTGGGCGTTTTCAACCCGTTGTCTGGGAACATCCTCCAGAGATACTTTATAAGCGACGGCTGTCAGGTGAATAATCATAGATGAAGGTACCTAAGATCGCATGTCCACCGGGTCACGTGGTCTCCAGAGGAGGCAACGTCCGCGTTATAACGGCATGCGACACCAGATATATCGTTTCTCTTTGCCCCCTAAGTTGCTGGTTAGAATAGGCATAAAAGATAGATTAGTAATCCGAAAACGTTATAAATGGTCATATGACCTTGTAGTATTGCGGACACATGTCAGGTCTAAGAGATGCGTCCACTTCGCATAACCAATTTAAATCAAAATTAACATTTAAGTACCAACAAATTTTCGCTATATTTCTTCTGCCTTCATTATTTTAAGGGGGTATCCGCCTTTCTTGGCAAGAAAATCTGCTTCTTTTTGAGCTGTCTCGCCGAAAACTATAGCGACATCACCATCGCCAATAATGGAAGTATGAAGTTTTGCATCCCACCATAATAGGCTTCCATCTTTTTCGTAAATAAGGTCAGCTATTGAATTCATTCTAGGAGAATTTTCAATCGCTATCCGCTGTTTTTCGGTCGCCTCTTCTCTGAAAATGAAAAATATGGGATGTCGAGCGTGAAGATGCTCAAATGTATCTATTTTCTCTTTTGAAAGGGGTTGAATATTTTGTAAATCTTTGTTACTTAAGTGAACGATGTGAATGTGTTGGGTATTCAAATCCGCCGTAACTCCCTTCCATTCGGTTAATACTCGATTTAGTGCATTCTGATTTAGTGGAAGACCGTGCTCCCTAAGCTCTTCATCAATCCATTTCACCAAAATGTCACAAGCTCCTAGAAAGGGATTGTATAGGCCACTGTTGAAAGCAATGGTGAAATTTGCGCAATTATCAACTAATTCAATCCATGCTTGCGATTTCTCTCCTTTACAACCATCGAGAACAATCTGAACATCCCAAGCATCGAGAAAAGAACATAGCTTCCAAGCGCAAACGATTGGAAAATACTCTTTAACTTTTGCAAAGAAATCTGTTACCGATTCGAGTTTAACCCCTTCTCGGCCTTTTTCGCCATACACATTCACAAGCTTGGCGTCGGATCCTTGCTCCTCGAGTTCTTTTGCTTTTTCCACATCTTCTCCGGCAATTCTGGCTCTCAATTCTGCGAGATCCAAAGTCAAATAATAAACGTTAATGTCTACATCAGGAAGTTTAATCAGAGAACGTGCCAATTGACTATAGGCTTTTAGTATTCTCTCTCTATTCCCGGGAAAAAGGGATCCAATTGCAGAAGACTTGTAGACTTTTCTTTTTCGAGTAAGCTTAGCTGCTTTGAAGAAACTATTCATTATGCCATCAAACTGTTTCTTGAATTCTTCAGGTTTTCTAACGATAAGTGTAACACCTATCAGGCCATGAAAACTAGAAACAGCACCATGCCGAATATGTTGCTTTGAATCGCAGCAAACAATACTCTGTACCATAACTAAACGACCAAGCAGTCTTATCTCAGAGATACAAGTTCTTAAGATTTACTCAAGCCAGAAATACTGAAAAACTCCACAAATATCGTTAATTAGTCTCATGAAGCAAGAGAAATTTTTGTAGACGAAACTTTGAAACATATGCTTCCAGATCACTTTTCATGTAAACAAATGTTTTACTGTGTTGTTCCTCCTTCAGACGCATACTCGTTGACTCGTTCTGCCAGAAAATAAAATCTTGGAAGCGTACGTTGAGGATTAGCCACCACTTTGCCTTTTCGCCTCAAACGTAGTATGATTCTGCGGAAAGCGTCATGTTTAATCTCTAAAAAGTCCCTGTAGCTAAATTCCCGCGTTAAATCCCGTGCTTTGTTGAGAACGTAGGCCTCAAAAAGAACACTACTGATTGTTTTCTGATACTCCTTTTTACACAACTCAAGTCGTACGGTTCTCGGCGAGGCTTAGAAACCTGATACTAAAAACATTATTCTGTTGAATGTTGACCACCTGTTTTCCATTTTTCTTCTTTGTAAACTTGAACAAAGATTATGTGGTGTCTGTTTTTTTCTATAAATTTTTTTTCGATACTCATATGATATGCTTTTCCGTAGACTTCTATATACATACCCAGTTTTGGAGATAGAAGTCAGGGCTCCCTACTTTAGGGGCGCTCTTTATGGTTATAAACAAATATTGGCTATTCGAAAACCCAGCACATGCATATTTCTTTGAGCAAGTCAGCTAACTTGTTTTTCTGATTCGGTCATTTCTTCGAAGACAGAATTCTGCCTTTATCAACCTAAAGACGAATCCCAACGTTTACCCTCCTTTTTGGTGCTTTCCCAACCTTTTCAAACCTTTTTAGGCCTTTTTGAACCTTTTTAAACCTCAACCTGCAAGCATTTCTGACCCTAAAAATAAAACATAATCAAAAGCAAAGAGAACAAATTTGCACTCCTTTTCTTTGTTGAAGTGCAGTCTTGGATGGGTTTTCTTTTGGTTGAAGGAATTGTTTTTTCGGTTTTGCCTTTTTTTGACGAATAATGACGAATATTGACGTTTTATGACGGATAATGACGGTTAGTGACGAATAATGACGCAACCTGCAAACGCAGCAAACTCCAAATTATAAAAGCAGCTTAAGACAACCTGAACAATTTTTCTGGCAAACAAAACACATCTATATTCTGTTTCTTTGGATTGAAGGGATAATGCTACTGTGTTTGCGGCTTTTTCCACTAAAACATGAGAGGTCCCTAAAAAAGTGGTTGTAGATTTATAAATGCAAACTCTCGAAATCTCTCCAATCGCTTGACAGAAGATTTAATTCTTTTGAAATGCCCATTATTGGTATGGACTAACTCTTCGTTTCTTCCTTCACAAGTTGATTTTTCTAAAATTATAAAATTGATGGGAGTTCAAAAGAAACGTCCGACGAATCAATTGTTGTAAATGCGATTCAAATTCTTAAAGCCAAAGTGGCATCTGCAGATAAGCAAAAATTAGGCGCAATTGTTAACATAATAATTGACTCAGAAATGGACCTTGCCGCAAGGCTGCTTATTTTTCCTCAAGAGAAAGCTTGGTGGGTAGGATGGTTAACCGAAAGAGGGGCAGAAATAACGTTAGATTTAGTTAAACAAGCACTGCCGGAGGAAACGGACAAAATTCTCAAAGATGTAGCAGATAAAGGACCTGATGCTGCATTGGATCTTTGGAAAGAGCATCTTAAACATCGGAACTGTTACTTAGTTCCTTTACATGAATTCGACAGTATTGAAGGGCAAACAATTAATTTAAAGTCGAGTTTTGAACAAATTAAAGCTTGCTACAGTGACTTGAGCCTAAATGAAGATGAAGTTGCCTTCTACCCTGATGATGCATTGGCAATTGAAGAAAATAAAACACTCTTGCCAATAAGTCTTAATCTGCCCAGTTTGAAGGGCAAAAAAGTCACTGACCAAACAGGTATGAAGGGCAGAATTTTCAATGTACAGTTAGACCCCAAAAAAGGACAAATTACAACTATTATTGTTGAGACGGTTGGGTTAAACGCGGGAAATCACATGGTAAATGCTCAAGACTTTGATTGGTCAACTTTTGAAGTCAAAGCGACTTTTGCATCGCTTCCTCTTCTGACTTTGGCAACAAAGAAGGGGGAAAAGGAGAAAATTGGAATCCCAATCTAAAGCTGGTTACTAAAAATAATTAGAAATTGTGAGAAGGCTTTGTATGAATGACATATGCCTTTAAAAGAAAAATTCTTGAAACATCAGTTTTAGTAGCTGCAATGTTAGTTGTGACTTGTTTTATAATTGACCTTTCTCCAATGGTATCAGCGCAGACTGCTTCGGTAACATTAATTATTAGTCCAATTGGATCTGGAACAATCGATATTTCCGAAATAGACGAATTCGACCTAAACATAACTACACAGACTATACTTAATCTTACCTCGGGATCTTACGAATTAACTGCAAATGCAAATAGCGGCTTTGTTTTCTCTTCTTGGGCCACTACAGGCGGAATATCAGGTTATAATTCAAAATCTGCTTCAATTTCTCCAAATATCACCGCCTCCGGCACAATCACAGCAATATTTACGCCTCAATACAATGTTTCATTCGCCACCAGCGGTGGAGGAACCTCGACGACCTCCCCTTCTGGCACCCTAACATACAACGCTAGCCAGCAAGTGCCTATATCTGCTCATCCCGCCAGCGGCTACAATTTTACATCTTGGCGTGCATCTTCTCCAGGGATAATGTTTGAAGACTCATCATCAGCGTCGACCACCGCAATGATCAATGCAGCTGGTACCATTACTGCAACATTTACTCAACTGGCCCAAGTTACCTTTGCAATAAACGGTGGAGGCGGAACAATTTCGCCTTCTGGAACTCAGACCTATAACATGGGTCAACAAATAACGGTAACTGCAACTCCAGTAAGTGGATACTCATTTTTATGGTGGAACTCCTCAGGCTCCATAACCTTTACCAATCCAAATGCAACCTCAACCAACGCCACAGTTAACAGTGCCGGCACCATTTTTGCAAATTTTGCCCAAGCAACGTATCAGGTTTCCTTCGTTCTTAGCGGCGGGGGAAGCTCCGTGATTTCTCCGTTTGGAACACAAACTTACACTGCAGGTCAACAAGTGACAATAAACGCTAGTGCGGCGAGTGCTTATGTTTTCTCAGATTGGAGTGCAAACCCGCCAAGCGCAATAACATTTGCTAATGCCTCCTCTAATTCTACAACGGCAACAATCGCCGGATCAGCGACTATAACTGCTAAATTCAATGAGCAAACCATACCGCCAAGTTCACCCACAATTTCGACTGGTCCTTCTCAATCTCCAAGTAACAATCCACAATCTTCAGCAACAAGTTCTAATCCACCATCAAGCAGTCCTGGTTCTACAAAGACTCCTCCAACAGAGACTTCACCAATCACTCCAAGCCCTACTACAGAGCTCTCGCCTACACCAACACAAAGTCACTTTGGTTCAACCATTGATGCTATCCCGCTTACTTTGGGAATAATTGTTGCGGTTTCTATTGCAGCTTTGGGAGCGGGATTGATCTTGTCGTACGTCCTTAGACCTTCGCTGAAAAAATTTGGAAAAGACCTTCAGAATAGACGAACAAAAGAGGCTAAACATGAAAAAGAAGAGGAAAAAGATAAAGAAAAAGATAGAATAAAGAAAAAGCCTTTTCTAAAGTTGGAGATCAAGGTTCCTTCAGTACTTTGGGGATCAAAATCAGGCTTGGCTGAAGGTAAAGTGCTGAATCAGGGTATAGCCACTGCTCACGACGTGCAAGTTTGCGCAGTTTGCACGCCCGGGTTGGCTTTAAACAAAAGTACAGAAAAAATCTCAACTCTCAAACCATTTGAAGAAAAGCCCATATCGTTTCCATTTGTTGCTAACAACCAAATTAAACGCGGAAATTATAAACTCAGATTTGAGGTTAAAAGCAGCCAAACATCAAGCCGAGTTAAAGATCGATCTCTACGCGCTATGAGGATAGGCTTACTTACTGATGCTGAAGGCAAGAAAAACTCTTTTACATTAAGAAAATGGTTAAGCGACCGCTCGCTTCTCTGGGATGAGTTGGTTGGAGCTGACAGTTTTATTAAGCTTTTAGAATTTGACCTCTTAGTCGTAGCTTACCAATCAGAAATGCCGCTAAAATGGGTAAAGAACATCTCTAACTTTGTTGAGCAAAGTCAATCGTTGTTTGTGATAGGTGGAATTAATACGTCAAATATGGAATTGATTTCTCAAACTTTAGGTTACAGCAATATGTTGTTTGAAGATTTTGAGTCATCTCAAAGGTTGCTTGTAGTATTGGATAATCATCATGAAGCAACTAAGACCCTAAGTGTTGGCAGTGAAGTACCTTTGAGCCAAAGCAGCAAGATATGCACATCAAAAATCGACAAAGGCGCAGTGCTTGCAAAACAAACTGTAAGAAATATAAATGGAGAATCACAAGATCTTCCAGCAATAGTTGCCAACAACTATGGAGAAGGAAGAGCCATATTCCTTAACTTCTGCTTAGAACAGTCGGTACAGCAAGAAAACGAAATATTTGAGAACATTTTCAACTGGTTACTTTTTAAAAACACAACTTGTGCATTAGGCAAAGAAGAGTTAAGTTAAAAAAACCACATGCTTTCAAACCTAATCTTCCCCATAAATTGTATGAATAATCAACTAAACAAGCACTCGACAACTATTTCTTTCAGGACGTTTTGGAACGGGAATCACCTACAAAGGAAGCAAACCCTGAACCAAAAAAGCAAACTGAAGCATAATGAACAAATTAATCCACTTTGATTTGTAACCCTTACCCATACTTTTCTGATCTTTCGACACAATTTGACACAATCCGGCACAATCCAACACATCTGGACACATCTAGGGACGGGTCCTGCAAATGATTCAAAGCCTAAACTGGAAAAGCAACCCAAAACATAAAGAAAAAAAATTGCGAGAAAATTCTATCCCCTAAAACAAATACTAAAGAGAAAGAGGTTGAAGCAAATTGGATGCCTTAGGTTGATAGAAATTAATAACCATCGATGGTGTTTAGAGGTTTTCAAGTAGTTTCTTTTCTTGTTGGTCGTATTCTTGTTGGGTGATTAATTGTTTGTTAAGCATTGCTATTTGTTAGGTCTTTTTCGGACTTGCCTTATTTCTTCCTCGATTTCTTCTTCGGAAATTTTCAGTCCTTTTTCATCCATCATTTTAAAGATGCTGTCCCATTCCTTTTTTACATCAGGGATTTCAAGTTTCTTCATTATGATTGTATCGCCTTTTCCGTAGACTAAAAATTTGTTTTTTGCCTTTATTCCCATCTGCTTTCTTATAGATTGTGGAATTACGACCTGGCCTTTTTCGCTAATTGTAGTAACTTGTGGCTCCTCTGTCTCTGTCATAAGTAAGAATAGTTTACTTTCATACTATTATACATTATTACCAAATAAACCACCACAGGGAAAACCTTGGCGCTAATGGATAAGTTGACCTTTAAAAGTTTAGAGAATCAGTTAGGTCGCTACACGGTGAAACTGCTTAACCGAATGTTGCATCGATTTCAAAGAAAAACAAAGCGGGCACATCTTTTGTTAAATTGGCCTAAAATAGTGCAGGGGTGCCAAGAGACACCGCTAAATTGATTAGTAACTTAAGATGATTTGTATCCAGAGAAACAGATCGATAAAATTGCCTTAGCCAGCGCAAATAAAGTTGGTAAAGTAGGTTTTGCAATGGTTTGGAAGATACTGCTTGTTTTTCAGTAAAAAACAATTGAAGGGAAACACAAATAGATAAATTCAAAAAATTATTCTTAGAAGTAGCAGTGTTTGCAGTGATTTCCCTGTTGCTGGTATCTTCCAGTCTAAACCAGCAAACGGTTTCAGCGGCGAAGGCCAAGCCATCGCCTTCCCCCACACCATCTCCATCACCTTCGCATTCTCCAACCCCCAGCCCTTCTCCAACTCATACTCCTACACCAACTCCCTCACCAACTCCTAAGTCAACACCAACTTCAACTCCTACACCTACGCCTACGCCTCCCCCAACTCAAAATCCAACGCCAACTCCTAGCCTTACTCCTCCTTCAACTCCTACTCCAACACCAACAGAGACTCCTGCGCCAATTCCTATAGAGACCCCAACTCCTACACAAATCAGCACACCTAACCCAACTCCGACACCCTCACCAAGCCCAAAACCAACACCTTCACCCCAACCCATCTTTAACTCTACATCCCTGCAAGCGACTTTTAGTAATGGTTCAATTGTTGACCTTGGAGTTAATGGAATTACGGCACTAGCGGTTACGAGCGTTGTGTTTTCGACCGATCAAAGCGCTGCCCAAACGGCTTTATCTTTGGCTGTGATTGGCCAAAAAAGTACAAACAATCTTTACACAATTACTGTTCCTAAATCTGCCGTTGCTTATGGGGTAATACCGAAAGTTTACCTTAACGGCCAGGTGGCTACTGATCAAGGTTTTTCGCAAGATGCAAATAATTATTACGTTTGGTACAAGACTCTTTTTAGTAATTATGAATTGTCAATTGTTTTTGCTTTAAGAGCTGTACCGACAGAATTCCCCATGGCGGCAGTCCTCTCTATTGTTGTTATTGTTTTTGTTTCTTTTGCGACGGTGATCTTGCGGAAGAAAATAGAGCAAGGTTTGAAAAAAATGGCGAATCTAAAAATAGTGTGGCAGTCCTCGACAGATTCTGATTAAAATTCAAGAGTACTACTTTGTCCACGTAAGATATACTCCAAAATTTTTGCTCTTAGAATATGATTTGATTTTGGCAAGTAAACGTTAGCTTAAGGACAAACCAGAACCTGTATGTATGAAAATAATCGTTTTTTCATGCTTGATTGTTTGCATGACATTCATGCTTACGATTGCACTGAACTTTGGAGTAAGCGTCTTAATTGGACATCGGGTTGATAATCTATGGTGAATTTTTGCGAAGTCTGCTTAACAATATACGTTAACGGACTTTTTCAAGAACGTATAATATAGATCCTGTTGATAGGGTTTTCAATTTCAAGAGAGAGAGGGAAATGAAAAAATACATATCAGGGGATATAGCGCATCCCATAAATCTTAGAAAACTTGCTAAGCCAACTGGTTTAGCCCTTTGCGCACTGTTCATCATAAGCATGCTATCAATATTTGCAGGAACAGGAGTCCACGCGGCAACGCCATCAGCGCTACACACATCAGGAACACAAATTCTCAATCAAGACGGCTCCGTTGTAGCACTACGCGGGGTCGACTATACCTATTTTATTGACGGTCCCCAAGGCAGCTGGATGCTTCCAAACGGCCAAACCGAATGGAACGTATGGGACACTGCTGCAGTTAACAGCAATCTAGACAAGCTTCAAGGCATGGGCGTTAACTGTGTTCGGGTCCTTGCCACGATTCAGTGGTGGACACAAAACACATCTGGCTTCCAAAGTAACGTACAATATTTCATAGCTCAGGCAGCTGCACGGGGAATTTATGTTGACTTTGTCTTCTGGAGAGTCTCAAGTGCAGATGGTCAACCGGCTTTGCCTTATCCGCCCTATGATACTAGCGGAGTCATAAACAGCGTGGGCGACTTTGTTAATTTATGGACAAACGTAGCTAACTCTTTGAAGGCAGATCCAAACGTAATATTTGAGCTATACAATGAGCCTAACGGAGACGCATCAAGCTGGTTTAACGCAACACAACAATGCATAACAGCCATCCGAGCAACAGGAGCAACAAACCCAATAGTCGTACAATTCAACTACGGAATATCCATGGACTATGGATATGGAACCCTCTACGGTTTAGAATGGGTAAACCAGTATCCATTAACTGATTCAGCAAACAACTTGATTTACAGCACCCACCTATACCGAACATCATTCTACAATGACGCTGCCAGCAACGACGGATACGCATATTCCACAAGCGACATGACCACGGCTTTAACCAAGCTTGGAATCATAGGCTTTAACAAGCCGCTATTCATAGGCGAAATCGGCGCTAACCAATGGGCGACAAACATGAACAATGAGAATGCATGGTTAACCAACACATTAGCTATTCTTAATGCGAACGGTGTTAGCTATTGCGACTGGGCATGGGCACCTTGGAATCCTGGAACGGCATGGGCAATTGTTGATGGAAATGCCAACTATGGACTTAACCAGGCAGGACAAATACTTCAACAAGCCATTGCAGCTGGTATGCCTCCAACTCCAATAGCAACACCAACCCCTGTAGCGACTCCGACAGCAGCTCCAACACCAAATCCAACTCCAACAGCTTCATCCGATCCTGCACCTACTCCAACGCCGGCACCAGCAGCTACAGCAACCCCCGCGCCAACCGCAGCACCCACTGAGACACCAAAAAGCCAAGTCTCAACGAGTCCAACACAAACCCAAAATACTAAACCAACCGTAACTACGAATCCAACCGCCACGCCATTACTAACACCGCCAACATACGCTGTCTATCAAGTCCACCAAACCAACAAAAACTCATTAGATCTGTTCAGTTGGTCACACTTCAACTCATGGTTTTACTTTTTCAAGTAAACCATTTTTTCCTTTTTTGTTTTGATTAAATCAAGTCATGGTAACACAACATAGCGCTTCTTGTAGTAACTCTTGCACACCAACATTAAATTAAATACTCTAACAAACGAGTTAACAGTAGGAAGCTTTTGTTTGGAACATCATCTTACTTGTCCGTGGTGCGAAACAACATTTCAGAATTGTCATGAATTAGATAATCATGCTAGAAACCATTATGCGGTTGCTATGAAGGAAACTGTGCAGGCTAATTAGGAAAACTCGCTTTGTTAACAACCTGTCGGCTGCCTTTTTTAGCATTTTTTCTTTTTGCTAATACCTGTTGCACTATATCACTTCTCAACTTGATTTATTGAGAGATAGAATAATCAATACATTTTTTGGCAGTTATTTTATCCTGCTTCTGGTCGATATTTAGAGATCAGCAAAGAATGCAGAGAAGGCTCGACGAGATTATTGAATGGTTTCGCTAAAAAGGTGCAACAAGCCACGAAAAAGTGTTTAGGTCCGAATTGATTTAAAAAAATAAAAAAGGAAGGGAAGATTCTCCCATTCTTCTCAATTTATTATCGTTTTCTGAGTAGTAGCAATGCGAGGACTGCGCCGACAATTATGATTGCAACGATAACGCCGATGATGCCTGGAACGAAGTAGAGGTCAGCCATAGATTGAGCTGCAGTTGCTTGCGGTGTTGCTGTTGCTGCTGCTGGATCAACTGCGAAAGCTGTTTCGGCAGATGATGGCCAGTAGCCGTTGGTACCTGCGAAGGTTGCGATGACTGTGTATTTACCTGCGATGTCTGGTGTCCATTGTAGACTGTAGAAACCTTTTGCGTCTGTTGTTGCGTGTGCCGATGTTTCGATAGTTATCGTTTGAGTCAACAACGTCAATTGATACTTCAACGCCTGTGAAGTTTGTTGGAAGATGGTTTCTGTTGGTAAACATAGCCCATCCAGTCTGTCATAGTTGCGTCTGATGAAACTGGTACGCCGTTTGCAAAGCGGGCTGCTTGCTCGTCTTGTGTGGTTCCTGTGGAAGCATCCATTACTGTTCCGCTAATGGTGACACTTTGACATGTAGCTGCTGCAAGGTTTGGAGCTGAAACTGTTGTTGTGCTTGCGCCTCTGCCGACACAGTAGATTTGGTTGTCATAACCGTTCAAGGTCACAGAAAAGCCGTCTGCGATAGCGCCTGTTTCTAAAGCTCCGGCTGGTGCACCAGCTTCAGAGGTTACATCGTTTAGTGTCCAGAGTTCTTGTCCATTTGTGGCATTGATAGCACGCTGTGTTGCATCTCTATAAATGGGCATTTCAACAGTGTGTTCAGTTGTTGTTGTGTATACTATTCCGTTGCCGATAGCAAATATTGTCGATTGGGTATGGACCAGGAACTTCGAAGCCGCTGGAAGTGCTGTTGCCTGCGCCGCCGTTACCGTATGTCCAAAGTAAGTTTCCAGTTTGCAAATCATAACAGGACATTATTCCTCCAAATCCGTCATAGTAGAGGTGTCCGTAAGCAATTGCTGCGCCGTTTTCGTTTCCGCCACTGTTGTATCCAGTGTTGTAGTACATTAGTTGCTGTGCTGATTGGTCACCGATTGGGCCCCATATTTTTTGACCGGTTGTTAAGCTGTATCCTACGAATTGCAAAGATTCCTTGTAGAATTCGACAAAGACACCGCTTGTTGGATCACCGTTGGCTGGTCCACTGTAACTCACGGTTAGGTTGCCAGCTGGTGGTTGAAGAGTGTTGCTCCATAGTTTGCTACCGATTGCACCGTTAGAGGCATTGAGGTTGATTCCGTAGTATGTGTAGGGTGTCTGTACTGTGTTAGTTGGTGTAGCGCCGCTTCTGCAAATCAACATGTCCCCTGCCCATCCTGCGACTATTGTAGGCACTGGTGTAATGGTGTTGAGCCAGGATAACGAAACGTTATAGTCATAACTGTATAGTAAACTGCTTGAATTCACGACGTTTCCATAAACTACGTAATTGTTAGTAGCGGGTTGGTTAGGATCATTGCCTGCAACTGCGCCTATTGCTGGTTGTACAACAGTTGAATATTGGGCTTGAGTGGGGGTTATGCTAGCGCCGGTAGTTGTTGAGTAGTTGTAGAGTGTTGGAGAGTTAAGATTTGTAAGTGTCCAAGGATTCGCAACATTTTCCCAAAGTCTGGATGAATTCCATTGGCTCAGATACAGGTTTGGATTTGTTGCATTGCCGTTGTTAGTTAAGATGAGTCTTAGTTGTTCTCCTGATGGACCTGGAAGTGAGGTGCCAGTGGGGACGCCAGTTACGTTGAAAAGTGGATCATCCGGTGTATGCATCATACGCTTGCGCAAAGTTGCTTGTGAAAAGAATTGGTGGATATACTCCGTGCTGGTTAGGGTCTATCTAGATCGTAGACATAACCAAACGATATTGCTGGGATTATATTGCTGCTCCAAATGATCTTTCCCGTTCGCAAATCTTGGCAGACAGTTGCTCCACTGCTAGCACCTGTGAAGGTTACTGGTTTAGTGTAGTATAGGTATCCATTGATTATTATCGGGTTGGTGAATCTACCATTGTATGCAGATCCTTCGAAATATGTGCTGCCTGCTGCAGGGATAGTTCCGCCTACGATTCCTCCCATGTCAAGTGGATATGTCCACATAACATGGCTGGTTTGAGGCCCTATGGCTTCTCCTGGTGGATAGTTACAACCTGCTGCACCAGTACCATAACCTGCTGAGCCAGTTCCTAGCCAATTCGAGGAAATTGAGAACCAATTTACGTTTTCACCGTATATTGGGCGTGCCCAGTATTCGGTTGGAAGAGGTAAAGCGCTAATATTTGGAATTGGGGTTTGCTGAACAGTTAGAGTTGTTGATGCGTGTGCTTGGCAAATATGAATCGTTAACTGCATGCTGAGGTTGAGAGATGCGAATAGGCATTAATGTCTTGTCCTGGATAAGTGAAGTTGAAGTTGATAAGTGCCTGATTGGGTAGGAACAAATGAGTAGAACTGGTTTGAGGTAGGATCAGTTATATTTGCAAAGTTTTGTGTTGTTACTGTGCCGTCTGGTGCGGTTATCGTGAGCTGATAGTTATGGAATCTGTAATCGTTTGTTTTTAATGCATTGTCATAAGTGTTGGCTAACCACATGTATATGGTCGCTGTTTGACCTACACCTATTGGGTTAGGTACAGCTTGTACGTACGCAAATGTTGGTATCTGCCATGGTGGTGAATGCGCATAACTGGTTTGCATTATTGAAGCGCCTGTAGAAATTATCATAAGTATAGCAAGAGCAATAACTGAAAAATTTCTGGTTCTTAGTTTTAGCATTTCTTCTTTCTCCTAAATTTAATGTTCAAGCAATTTGATGTAGGGTGCTAATATATCTATCGAGAGAGTGCTGATTTAGGATATTACAGACCACTTTAGTCCATTAATTGTAAGATTTTTTTCGCATAATATAAAATAACGTCAAATTTTTGCAACAATTGTCAAATATTGTACTTACTTGCGACCAATTTAAGCGATAAATTAAAAAAACGGCATAAAAAAACTCAAACAAATTTTGCACAACGATTGGCGTTCTGATCGATTGCTAGTTTAATCTGGGAAAATCAAAACAACCCGCGATGACTTTTAGTGACTTTAAGTGACTCGTAGTGACTTCCTATGACTTATAGTGACTTGTAGTGACTCAACCTGCAACTAAAACGAGTCCAAAATCAAAAAAGCAAACTGAAGCATAAAGAACAAAAATTGAGCAACAGTGTGTTGCCCTAGAAAAAATCGATGATTAGAGTTAATGAATAGACGGTTGTTAAAGAGTTTCAAGGCGCTGCTTTTATTGTTGGTCGTATTCTTATTGGGTGATTACTTCTTTGTCAAGCATTCCTTTTAGTTGTTGAAGCCTCGATAGTTTGTGAAGACCTATTTCCAAAACGATCTTTATTACTAAAGAGCATGGGAAGACCCAGTAACGGAAGTGCGAGCATCCACAAATCCAAGTTATGCCCTAAAATCCATGCATACCATTCGTTCCAGCCACCAAAGAATATCCAAGTCATGTAATTCCAAAGAAAGAACAAGCCTAATGCTGTAATAATAGCACCTATTGTTCTGATTTTTAGTTGTATCCACTCATGAGTTCCTATTGATTTTTTGGCGAAGTAAATGGTGAAAATTGCCAATGCTAATAACCCAAATATGGCTGTCACAAAACTGACGATGCTTTCGGGTGAAGTAAGTAGCCAACTTACGCCTTTATCCATAACTGTAATTATCCACATGCCAGCGTTGTTTAACCAAAGTGCTAAGGCATAGAATATGCATCGAGCCGTTCGTAGAATTTTTGAAATCTCATTTTAAATGATTCTAAAAGGGTGAAAGAAGAGAAATTAAGTTGTCGTATAAGCGCCTTTCAGGCATCATCGTCCCTCATCTGATCTGGCATCTTCTTTAACTCATTAACACTCTCATACTAATGGAGTGAAGTGCATTCCTAAGTGCTCGAATCATTTGACAATTAGCACTGGGCATCTTGCTTGGTGGGCGACTCTTTCGCTTGTGCTACCAAGAAGGAATTCTTTGATTTCGCTTTCCCCCATATGACCTACGACTATTAAATCAAACCCGCCATTTGTAGCAGTTTCAATTATCTGAGACGGCGTGTTTCCTTCTTTGAGTTCAGTGGTGATTTTAAGCATGGGTTTTAGTCTAATTGCCCTTTTACCGGCTTTGGATAAAATTGCCTCGTGCACTTTTCGAAGATCTTTGATAAAGGCAGACAAATTCGGTTGGTCACCGTTTGTATCTTTAGGATATTCAGACGCCGCATACTGCTCAAACATTTTTGCTTGGTATCCAAATCCAAATTCTGGAGGCGGCTGAAAAACGTTGAGGATTAGAATAGAGGCAGAAAACTTGTCAGCGATTTCAAGAGCTGTATCTAAAGCCTTTTCCGAGTTTTTAGAACCGTCTACTCCGACAAGAATTTTTGTTATCAAACAATGGTTCCTCTAAATTTAATTAACGATGAGAAGTTCATAGCTTTTTCGAATCTCTGCCCCACTTCGCCGGAGGTGGAAGTTCAACCCAGTTTGAAAGCTTTGCTCAGAATTGGGAAGTTGTATAAGCAACTTATGACACATGTCATAGCCAGGTGTTATGATGTTATCTCGTGATTGTGACGGATGCGAAAGACACGCCGAGTGTAAACGCCGCTTTGACAAAGTTTCTTTAGGTGCTAAAGTTTTTTGTCCAGACGGTACAGCTCATCTAGTCGACAGCAAATTTTAAAGCATATAAACAAAGCCTTTTTTTCGTTTTCCCCAACAACGTTTGCAGTACCTCACCCGAAATGATTCCAACTAACTATTTCTTGTCTTGCAAAAAATCATCTTCCGGTCTGTTTTCCTATACGCCTCTACAATGCCATATCTCTGACTAAGAAAATAACTCCTAGATGGGGGAATTGTCAGAGCAGTTAGGAAACAAATATATTTTACCCGAGAGACGTATACCTTGACAGCGTAAACAAGATATCCAAAAAATGGTTTTGTGTTCTTACTGCCACGCAATAAGCCACGCTGAACTTCAAATTTTTGGTTAATGTATGACCTGCCTCAAAGTAAATTGGAGATGAATATATGATAAATAATGATAAATGCCGTTGCGGTTGTGCAGAAACTGTTACTGAACTTATGGATGAAACAATACTGCTATGTTGCCCAAACTGTAATGCAATTAGAAGCAAAAGTTGGTTTTAGCATAAGGTTAAATGTAATTGAACGGAAAAATAGTTCTAATCTCTTTTCCGTTTACTGACTTAACCTCGACAAAATTAAGACCTGCGCTTGTTTCTAAATGAAGGCGAAAAAGATGCCGTAGTAGCATTCATTTCTTCAATTAGAGCGAAAGTGACTTTAGTCACGAGATTTCAGTAAAAAGCAATTTATGGATAGATTAATGTTTTATTCATATGCTTTTTCGCGTTGTGCAATTGAATAAACTACGAATGTTTGATCAGAAGAAAGTTCAAACCGTATCCTGTAATCACCCAACATTATACGGTAATGCTTCTGATAGCCTCGAAGCTTCTTAATATCAAGTCAAGCGACAACCCTTCTTTCTCTAAAGGAATTAGAACTTCAATTACTCTTTTTCGATCAGCTTTAGGCAATTTCTGGATTTGTTTTTGCGCTTTAGCTTCAATGAAAACCAAATGTTTTGTCAAGCGCTAAGTCCATTTTGCTATATCCTTCAAAGGCAACAGCGTCAGCTTCCCATTTTTCTTCGCAGTCTCATACTCTCTTATTGCTTCAACATCTTGTTTCGTCGGTTCTTCGCAACTGATTAGTCTCTCTTCAACTAATTCATTTAATCCATCGACTTTCATGGTTAACTTCAACAGCAAACTTTTAATTTCCTTAAGTTCTCCTTCGGCTGTCATGTTTCTTCGAAATTTACTAGGGCTCCGCACCTATTAAATAACCTATTAAATAATTATTCCAAACCATAACGCGGTCATCTTGAAAATTGGTCGACTAAACAAGCAAACCTTTGTCTGCAGATTAATTGGACTTTAAGAAAATGTCTTGTTACTTGATTGCCTTTTATAACTTTTAGTGACTTCTAGTGACTCCGCAAACAAGACAAGCCCCAAAACAAAAAAACAACCAAATCGTTGCTCAGAAATTGTGACTCTAAATTTATAGTTCATTTTAGTACTGTGGAAACTTTAAATATACTTTAGAAGTTCGTAATTTCAGCTTAGGTGACCATTTTGAGAATCGGATTTTTTGTTTACGAATATCCACCAGCAATTGTGGGAGGATTAGGAACGTATGCGGAAAATATAACCCAGCAGTACATCGACATGGGACATGACGTTTCAGTCTTCACACTAAACGCTGGCAATTTAAAAACCCGCGAAATCATAAAAGGCGTAGAAGTTCATCGACCCTTAATTGCTGACGCAAGCAACGTTTTTCCATTTTTCGTAGTTGATGACCTAAAGAAATGGGGCACCAACATAAAATTCTTCAACGACATTTTCATCTACAACATTTTGAGCGCAACCAAATTCATCAACCGACTGATAAAAGCAGACAAGTACAATTTTGATGTTGTATGCGTGCACGATTGGCTAAGCAGTATTTCGGGGATTGTCATCAAGAATGAAACAAAGATTCCGGTGGTTTTTCACGTGCACAGTACTGAGTGGGGCAGAAGTCAGGGTCCAGGGTCGGAGGTTGTGTCGCATCTTGAATATGCCATGGCTCAAAACTCAGACAGAGTAATCACTGTTAGCTATGCAATGCAGCAAGATTTAACAAGACATGGTTGGTCTCCCTCAAAAATAAGTGTGGTTTGGAACGGCGTAGATCCAGAACGCTATGACATGGCAAAATGTGATCGCAAAGATGTAGAGGCTATTCGCGAAAGATATGGGGTTCCCAAAGACTGGAGCATGCTTCTGTTTGTCGGCAGACTTTCCTGGGTGAAGGGTGCAAAAAACCTTTTGTTAGCCATGCCCTCAGTTTTGAAAGAAAACCCAAACACTAAGCTTGTGATTCTGGGCACAGGCGAAGAACAAAACGTAATAATGGAATTGGCACAGAGGTTAAACATTAAAGACAACGTGGCTTTTCGCTTTGATTTTGTTCCCGAATCCCAGAGAATCATGCATTATGCTGCTTCTGATGTGTGCATTTTTCCATCGTCCTATGAGCCCTTTGGCATAGTTTGCTTAGAAGCCATGGCTATGGAAAAACCCGTTGTAGTGGGCGCACGTGGCGTAGTAGGTTTTAAAGAACAAGTCCTTAGCTCAGGTCCAGACCAAAACGGAGTACATGTAAACGGCGAAGACCCACTTGACATAGCTTGGGGCATAAACCAAACGCTCAAAGACCCTGAAAAAGCCCGAAACTGGGGCGAAAACGGACGCAAAAGAGTAATAGAGTACTTCACATGGCGCAAAGTAGCCGACGAAACCATAAAAATCTACGAATCACTAATCAAAAAAGACCAAGACACCACAAATAAATCAACCCAAAAGGCATGATTTTATGCCCGTAACAATCGGCTCAATATTTAAACAAATTGTCAAAGACTTGAAAACCAAAGACACAAACCCAAATAGCTGCCTAAATAATCCAAAAAGCGACCTCTACAATCCAAACTACGACATCAACAACCCAAATAGCCAAATTAACAATCAATACAGCTGTATCAATGATGCATCAAATAATGAAAAAAACAAAGAACTGCGAAGAAATGCCCTTAGAGAACTCCTTCAAATGTATCTATCCGACTATCTATCTGCAGAACAAACAGAGACGCTCATTGAAGAGTACCTCCCCTGACATTAATCGTCATTTGAGCAATGTACTAAAAAAATATATTTTTTTTAACCTATAAGTAAGTCAACGAGAGAGGAAGAGCGTATAGGCTTGATTAATTATTTTTTTTAAAAGAATTATCTCCATTGCGGTTGGTGTTCAAATCGCTTGTCACAAGACTTTTAGGTTAGTCATTTTCTGAAGTACTAGCGGTGAGAATTTTGGCAAGTTTTGTTGTTCTTGGAAATTGGACTGATCAGGGCATACGAAATGTCAAAGCCCCTCCCGAAAGGATTCATCCAATGCGCAGCATGGTTGAAAAGGCCAATGGAAAAATGCAACTCTACTTTACACTTGGAACATACGATTTTGTTATGATCGTTGAGGTTCCAAACGATGAAACTATTTTAGAAATTCTCAGGTCCCTCGGCAGCATGGGGAACGTTCGCACAGCGACAATGAAAGCTTGGACAGAATCTGAATCAGCAACCATACTAAAATAAACAAATAATAATTTCAAAAAATAATGCTGTTTTAGGGAAAAGTTGGCAACATCCTTTCTTTTGATAGCGCATGCTATTTTCATAAAGTTTCCTCGTTGATAGACCTCATATCACTCGTGGAAATTATACGATCGTGCCAGGCAAGAAAAGATTAACCAAAAAACTTTATTCTGAACACTTAGTGTCTTCTTGCAGCTGTCCTTGTCAGAACTGCAAACGTGTTAGAAAAAAAATAGGAAAATAGTTAAATATTAACTTGATAAAAATTAAATTTAGTGGAGAATGATTTTTTGAATCAAATTGTAACTTTCAAATGTTTTGACGGTGTCGATATGACAACTTATGTTGCCGCGCCTAAATCTGAAGGCCGACATCCCGCAATCATAATTGTTCACGAAGCTTGGGGACTTAACGAACAGATTAAAGGCGTCGCAAACCGATTTGCACAACAAGGCTTTGTCGGTATTGCTCCGCATCTTTTCAGCCGAGACAAGGATCTAACTGAACAAGCCATAGAGAAAGCTATGATGCGTATGTGGCAAATTCCACCCGAAAAACGCAATGACCCAGTCACCGTGCAGAAACTAATGGAGAGCCTGTCAGATAGTGATCGGAAAACAATGAACTTTTTCTTCACAGGCAGAGAAACCGCTGAGAAAACGATGGCGCAGGATCTTCTTTGCTGCATAAACTATGCTAAAACTCTGGAAGCGGTAGATGGGGAAAGGCTTGGAATTACAGGATTTTGCCTCGGCGGAGGATTAACTTACCAGCTTGCAACCCAATACCCATTCAACGCAGCTGTTCCGTTTTATGGCGCAAACCCAAAACCACTTGACACAGTTGCCAACATCAAATGCCCTGTGTTTGGAATTTATGCAGGAGAGGATCTTAGAATAACAAGCCAAGTTCCAGCCTTAGTTGAAAGCATGATAACACATAAGAAAACTTTTCAAATGAAAATCTATCAAGGAACACAGCACGCATTTTTCAACGAAAAAAGACCATCTTATAACAAAGAAGCTGCGGAAAATGCATGGGCTATGACCTTAGCATTCTTCAATAGCTACATTAAGGCGAACATATGAACGAAACCGAAAATAAAAAAGATTCAACTCTACTATGGGACTGCTTCACAAACTGGTCACTAACCCTGGAAAAAACCACAGAACAAATAGTTTCAGCTAAAAAAGCCCAGAAAGAGTAACCGTATCTCAAGGCATCATTCAGACGAGCAACTCTTTTTATCCAACCAAATCTCTACAGATATCATTCATTTGTGAAGGATGATTGCATGAGTTCTTTCAAAACTGTTATTGTAGCTATACTTGCGTTAACCCTTTTGTCTGGAGCAGCAGCCAGTTTTGCGTCCGCTATTGGGCCATCTTACGGCTATGTTCAATATAAAGTAACGCTAAACAGTTTAGATTACCCTTTTACGCCTGTTTTCATAGTGAATGAGACTGTGCAGCCCTCGGGTCAAAGTGGAATTGTTAACCTCACATTGGCATTGTCTTCAACCAATTCAAATTTCACTTATTCAAAAGATGTGAATTCCAGTTCTCTGCCAGAAATCTTTCCCTACTTGTCTGGACTAACAAACCAGTCTTTATCTTATGACATTCAAGGATTCTCCATCAATGTAAACTTGGTTAATACAGGTCAAATCGCAGCTACCTTCAACGGCGCATCCTACCAATCAACAAAGTATCTTGTTTCATTCTCTGCGTCAAATTCTTCAATGTCATTCTTTGGCAACGGCACCATAACCAGTCTGCCATCCGGATTAATCAACAACGTTGAGCTCTCGTTAAACCAAACTGCTACAGTTAATGCAACATTGTTATCTACGGATCTTTCATTAAACGCAACTGGAAGTAGTGTTAACCCGCTAGGCGCCTCATTGCTTGGCATAGCAATAGTTGCGGCAGTTATAGTTGCGGCTCCAACAATCTTCAAAAGAGCCACAAGTAGCAGACACAAAGAACAAAATCAAGAAAATGAAAACAAAACCTCTCAAGACAACGATGAATCCAACGAACACCCTGATAACACAAAGCCATCCTACGAAGTTGACTAGACTCATGATCGTTGCGTGCTAAACAAGTCTTATGAGGGAACCTGACACGGCTAATTCTTCAGCGGTAATCGAGCTCAATGGAGCCATCAAAGACTATGGAAACAACAAAAAAATCGGCCCAGTTAACCTTAGCATAGATAAGGGAGAAATTGTTGGGTTTCTTGGACCAAACGGATCAGGCAAAACAACATGCATCAGGCTCATTTTAGGACTAATCAAGCCATCCGTAGGATCAGTTAAAGTCAACGGATTTGACCCCATAAGCCGCCATGTGGAAGCTCTAAGAAACGTAGCCTACTCCCCCGAATTGCCCAACATACAGACGTTTCTAAATCCAAAACAA
Source organism: Candidatus Bathyarchaeota archaeon (assembly GCA_963798135.1). GTDB lineage: Archaea > Thermoproteota > Bathyarchaeia > Bathyarchaeales > Bathycorpusculaceae > Bathycorpusculum. Next base: position 1,086,081 of record CAWCSI010000002.1, read on the forward strand.
TTTCTTAATTTAATCTCTCATGAACTCAATTTTCCAGACAACCTCAATCGAAGTGATGAAATAAATCGAGTGCTCGAACTCGTTGGTTTGCGTGAGTATGCTGAAACAAAAGTTGCCAAACTCAGCAAGGGGATGGTTCAAAGACTCAGCATTGCCCAAGCCTTAATCGGCTCGCCCCAAACTTTGATTTTAGATGAGCCAATGATTGGTTTGGATCCTGCTGGAGTCGTTCATTTTCGAGAGGTTTTCAAAGACTTCTCATCTGAAGAAAAGGGCACGGTCTTTATGTCTTCCCATATTATGGGCGAGGTTGAGTCGCTGTGTACTTCTGTGGCAATTATTCATCGAGGAAAAATACTTTTCAAAGGGCCAACTGATGAGGTTGTGCAAAAGGTGCTAAACTACTCGATAGTTCAACTCGAAACTAGCCTTTTAACGCCTCAAACAATCGAGCAAATACAAGAAATACCTGGCATCCACATCGAAATAAAAAACAGCAAAAACGCAAATACGATGACCATTGAGATTATAGTGACGGAACAAAATTTTGATGTCAGACCAGTAATCTCTGATCTTGTGGTAAAATCAGGTGCAAAACTCTACACCATCAAACAGGGCGAGAACATGCTGGAGAAAGCCTACCTTGAGGCGCTCAGAGAGAAAAAAGGTGACCAACTTTGAGTCGCGTTGAAGTTATTTACACTTTTGCCATGTACGAAATCAAGCGTGCCATCGCACGAAAAAAAGTTTTAGTCCTTGTTATATTTACGGTGCTTCTGGGGGTTCTTCCCTATTACGCTTTATCTGCAGCAGGAACAACATTAATTCCAAACAGTGTCTTCCCATACATTTGGGTTGTCGGCATATTTGCTGTTGGACCTCTTTTCTTAAACTTCACCGCGATCCTCATAGCCGCGGGAGCAATGTCAGAAGAATATGAGCAGGGCACAGCAGAACTACTTTTGTCAAAACCGGTGAGGCGTAGCGATTATTTTATAGGCAAATTTCTTGGAGGGTATCTTCTTTTTCTCTTAATACTAGCTTTAACCCTTTTTCTATCCGTTGCTTCTGCTTTTGCCTTTTTTGGCGCTCAAAGTAGCCTTGACATAATTCCTGGGTTGTTTTTAGCCCAAGCCTTTAGCTCACTCGTATTTTATTCGCTGGCTTTTATGCTTGGAGAACTAATTAGACGCTCCTCTCTTGCATACATCTTCTCATCAGCCGCTTTCTTCTCAAGCTACATCATAAGCACATTTATGGGTTTAATCTACACTTTAACGGGCAAAGAAATCTACAAGACAGTTCAGATCTATCTTCCAACTTCACCTGCAAGCTCACTGCCGATTCAATATGCCTTTCCAAAACTCCCCTCGAATTTAACGGGTGTGTTGATCAATCGATTTTCCACAACTGTTGTGCCCACAATAAGCCTCTCAATTGAAATCCTGCTCACTTACACGATTGTATCAATAGTTATTGCTCTGCCTACTTTTTACGCGCTGACATTTCAAGAAAACTAACTTAAGATTAAATTGTGGCCTTTAATTCAAAATCAAAAATCAAAGATTATCTAAATGAAGCTGTTTAGAAAGTTTAGTCCGTTCAGTAACTTTTTTTACTTTTGCGTCTCTGGTTATGTCGCCTGCTAAGTAAAAGCCCGTCAAGATTTCAGCTACAGTTATTGTCGAAATGTATCCCTCGTTTTTCAGAGTCCATAAATTCCTTCAGTATTTATTATCCTTGTTTGCTTCAGTTTCGATGCCTTCGCGATAGTAATGAGAACATTCGTATCTAGGGCCATTTTCATTGATAGGATTCCCATTCTTTACGCAGCTTTTTTTGATATTTTGTTGGGTCTCCGAAGATGCCTTTTCCGAGTCCCTTTAATTCGCCGGCTGGGTTGAAGGGTTTCAAAAACAAGCCTTCGTTTGTTGCGGTTATTTCAAGTAGGATTCCGGTTTCTATGCTGAGTTTCTCGCGGTATTTCTTTGGAATTACGATTTGACCTCTTACACCGACTTTTATTTTATCTGACATATTAATTATCAGATTAAGATGCTTAAACAAACAAATAGGCATTCTTACCATATTTCATTCAGTTTATTCATGGGACAAAGCATAATTGAAATCTTTGACTTTCCCATACTTTTCCATACGTTCACATACTTTTCCATACTTTTTAATACTTTTATGTACGCAGCCTGCAAATAAAACAAAGCCCAAATCAAAAAAACAATCTAAAACACAAAGAAAAAAATATTGTTCGCTCTTATTCCCATTTGTCTAAGAGCTGAATTTTATCTTGAATGTTAACATCGTGATAGCTTGAACGAAAACTAAAGTGTTCGAAGCTATTAACGGCAAATCATTCAGCATCAGTCCATATATCAGCCATATGGAAACTGAGCCGACCATAAGCAAGAACATCCCAATTGAAATGTCTTTTACTGATTTGGTTTTCCAAACTTTGACTATCTGCGGAAATAGCGAAATGGTTGTTAAGAAGGCAGCAAATAACCCAATTATCGTAATGAAGTCTATCATTGATTTGATCCTCCGATGTTTGGGTTGTTTTTAGTTTTTGATGCGTTCCAACGTGGCGTCAAACATTCTAATATCTTGTTTTCAAGTTTTGCCTTCATTTTTTCCCTCTCTCTCCAAATTGACTTTGCCATACTAGGTTCCGACTATTATATAATTAACGACATTTCGGCGCTCCAGGTTTTAACGGCATACTTGAAATACAAAGAAGCTACCCTATTTTCGCTATTCAATTAGATTAGCAGCTTTTCTGTTTGCAATCACCCAAAAAGTGGTAAGTGACATTGTTTTCTTCAACATCAAGCAGGCAATCCCAAAATCCCCAAAATATTTATCTCCAACAAAAAGTAGAAGAAATTAGCGATAGTTGCTTTTTGCTACTTTTTATAAAATTACGGAAAAGAAAAGATTTCTTGAATTGAAATTCTTATGAATGCTTGATAAATGAAAACCTAATTTCGCATCATTTTGATTTTAGCCCAATCCTGCCGGAAAGCAACTAACGATAAGTGGTGATTTATGATGGACAAAGCTGATATTACGATTAGTTATGAGATTCCGCCTCTTGTGGCTTTTATCCCATTTGTTCCACTTATCATTAAAGGTCGTCATACAATGATGCCTTTAAAATGGGTCGTTCTCTTTACCGTTCTTCAAATGCTTGCTTTGCTTTCATTTTATATCAATTTCATGTCGAATGATTTTTTCTGGTGTTTGCTAGCTGTTGGTACTTATGTTTTGGTAGCTTTGCCAGTTTATACAAATATCGCCAAGAAGGGTGTTGTAAATGATGCGCTTATCCATCAAGAACTAATTTTCAGTAATCTTTTCAGGAAAGCTGCAAAAGCCGTTTTTTCAGACTATAGACTTTCTTTGCTATCAAAGATACCTTTAGCGCTTCAGGTGCTTGCCGGTGGTTCATTGCTTTATGGCGTCTTTGGAGCTGACTGGGTATTACATGCTTTGGCAGGTTTTGGGATAGGTGCGATAGCTACTAAGGCTTACATGGCATCTGTGGAACACTACGGTTACTGTCCTTTGGCTTCATACTTTCATATTAGCAGGTTTCGCTCCTTTAAGGTTGAGCGCAAAACTGCTTCGGCGGAGTTTGCTCTCTTTAGTGTTGTTGTAATTGCCTTTGCTTGGGAAGTCTTTGAGAGAGTCGTTTATTCTATTTCTCCAGTGAATATTTTCAGGTTTGGAGGAGAGCCTCTATGGAATAGTTTTGGCGATGTATTGGTCGCGGTTATTGCTGCAATGATAGCATGGTACCTTTTTGCACGTAAAATCAAATGGCAATAGTTCGGGCAAAAAATTTCAGTTATTTATTTTGTTTTTGTAATCCAACATCCGTTGACTCTACTCTCAAACGCTAAACGTAGCCTTATCGTTGAGCATTTTTAGATTGAATATTCATAAACAATTAATCGCTGAAGTTCATACTAACAAACCAACAAAAAGTGATCAAACAATGGAAAAGCCTCAAAAAACAGCCATTTTCAGCCCCGCCAAGCTACATAAAATACTCACCGGGCTAATTGCGGCAAACATAGTTTTGGATATTATTGCAATTGTGATTTGGGGTGGATTTCCCTCCACACAATGGAGCATTTATCGGTTAGGGTTCATAATCGTTGGTCCAGAAGCGGCGATAGCTGCAGTTGTATTTGGCTTAATATTATATGGATTAATCAAAAATAAAAAATGGGCTCCAGCTTTAGCGATTGTTCTCACTGTAACACAACGGGTTTTCGCCACTTACGTGTTTTTTCCAAGCCTTGCCATCTCAGTAACGCTTGGTTTGGAGTTTGATCATAATCTTCTTTGCATACAAAAACTTGACAGTCAAACAAAAACGATCTGAGACTTAGCGGAGAAAATGAATCAGATTGGAATTTAGTAACGAAAGATCGTTTAGGATAGCGCTTCTTGTTGTCGCTATTTCGTTTTTCCTCTACACTCTTTATTATGCTGTCATTGGGACATTTTTTCTTTCTCATTTCCAACTAGTGATTGCTCGATTGCCTCAATTCATAAAAAGCTCCAATCCAAACCTGCAGTTAGGCCTTTTTCTTTTCCAGGAGCTTTCGGGTGCGGTTGGTAGTTATCTGCGTTTGGTAGGCGCTATATTTGGTTTAAGTGCCGCGGTTCTCTTTTTCAAAAATGACCTTAGATATGTAAACCAACTTTGGAAAGTCTTTCTTTTTGAATCGCTCTTCTTCCTGTTGCTACTTCCAGCGGCATCAAACCACCTTGTCGGTTCAATAATATCAACCAGTCCTTTTCTGAATTTTTATACAGGAGTATCATTTTTGCTCCAAGCATTTTTGATTTTTCCCGTTTTGTTTATGCTAAGCCTCAAACTGAGAAAACCACAAAATCTTCCCCCGATTCTAAAATGGGCTTGCATCGCAGCTCCATTGTACGTTTTTGGTTTTTGGGTTAGGCATGGATTTCTTTGGATCTACGCGCTTTCGCCTTCAAGCTCTCAAAGCACAGGTTTAATCGGTATCGTTGGGTCTGTTAATTCATTGGTAACTTTGTTGGTGGCTGCCATAGTTACTACGGTTGCAGTTTTATCTTTTAGACAAAAAAAGAAATTCAACCCATGGATGTTGGTGCTGCACTAATTTTGGTTGGAAGCTACTTTGTTATTTATGATTTAGTTTCCATTTGGGTACCGATTTATCGCGAATTCTTGGCTTTAACGGATTTCTGGATGATAACTCTCACATTTCTAGGCATTGCAATTCTTCTTGATGCAAAAATAAAGCACAATAAATTGAAAGAAAGTGAATTAACAAGAGAGCTAAACTCAATTTAACAGCTAATAGACGGTTGATAGCTTATGATAATAGTAGCCAAGTATTTTACTTGCTACCTGCATATTCTATATAAGAAAATTATTTGTTATTATTCAATAATATAAAATTCAAAAATAACTGTTAAAGAAGGATAGCACAATGAACTTGAATAATTTTACCATTAAATCACAGGAAGCTATTCAGAAAGCCACAGAAATTGCTACGGCAAAACAGAACCAATCAATTGAACCCTCACATTTGTTGAAGGGTATATTGTTGGTTGATGAAAATGTGGTTCCTTATTTGTTGAGGAAATTAAATGTAAATTTTGATGTTTTTTCAAAGCAGCTTGATTCGATTATTGATTCCTTGCCTCAAGTTAGTGGAGGCGACCAACAATACCTTTCATCTAATTCTAATCGAGCTCTTCAGAAGGCGGAAGAAATTGCTTCAGAATTCAAAGATGAATTCATCTCAATCGAACACCTATTGCTGGGTATTTTGTCGCTAAATGATGCTGCTTCAAGATTGCTCCAAAGTAACGGAGTCACCGACAAAGATCTGCGAGCAGCTATCAAACAGTTGCGGAAAGGATCAAAAGTTAATTCTCAAACTGCAGAAGAAACCTACAATGCATTAAACAAATATGCAATAAACCTAAACGATCAGGCTAGAAAAGGAAAACTTGACCCCGTCATTGGACGCGACGAGGAAATCCGAAGAGTCCTCCAGATTCTATCTCGAAGAACAAAAAACAATCCAATCCTAATCGGAGAACCAGGTGTTGGCAAAACCGCAATCGCAGAGGGACTGGCACACCGCATAATCGATGGAGATGTACCTGAGAATCTGAAATCAAAACAAATCTATTCTTTAGATATGAGCGCACTTATCGCCGGTGCAAAATTCAAAGGCGAATTTGAAGAACGACTAAAAAGCGTTGTCAAAGAAGTTGTTTCAGCAGAAGGCGAAATCGTCCTATTCATAGACGAGATTCACACACTCGTGGGAGCCGGCGGCGGAGAAGGCGCAATGGACGCAGCCAACATTCTAAAACCCGCATTAGCCAAAGGCGAATTACGTGCAATCGGCGCCACTACACTAAACGAATACCAAAAATATTTTGAAAAAGACAAAGCATTGGAAAGACGCTTCCAAAAAGTCATGGTCAATGAACCAGACACATTGGACGCCATTTCCATTCTTCGAGGTCTCAAAGAACGTTACGAAACCTATCATCACGTAAGAATCAAGGATGAAGCCATTATTGCAGCTGTGGAACTTTCACAGAAATATATTTCCGACCGTTTCCTTCCAGACAAAGCAATCGACTTAATTGATGAAGCAGCATCAAAACTTCGACTTGAAATTGATTCAGCTCCTGAAGAACTGGAGATTATTGAGCGCAAGATTCGCCAGTTAGAGATTGAACGTGAAGCCATTAAACGTGAGAAGGATGAAGTGAAACTTAAATCGCTAAATCAAGAGATCGCAAACCTTAGCGAAAAACGCAATCAACTACGAGCTAAGTGGCAATCTGAAAAAGAAATAGTTGAGCAGATTCAAGTAAAAAAGAAAGAAATTGAACAACTCAAATTTGAAGACGAAACGGCAAACCGTGTTGGCGATCTTGGAAAAGTAGCAGAAATTCGCTACGGCAAAATTCCCGAAGCAGAAAAAACAATTAAGACTCTGGAGAAAAAACTCTCAGAATTGCAGAAAGATTCACCCATGGTTAATGAAGAAGTCGATGCAGAAGAAATAGCCGAAGTGGTTTCCCGATGGACAGGTATCCCAGTTAGCAGAATGCTTCAGAGTGAAAAACAAAAGTTGCTCAACATAGAAACCGAGCTTCATATGAGAGTTGTGGGACAGGAAGAAGCAATAAGTGCAGTTGCGGATGCCATTAGAAGAAACCGCGCAGGTTTGCAAGATCCCAAACGGCCAATCGGCTCTTTTATCTTCTTAGGCACCACGGGGGTTGGAAAAACCGAGTTAGCAAAGGCTTTAGCTGAGTTGCTATTCAACAACGAAAATAGCATGGTTAGAATTGACATGTCGGAGTATCAAGAGCGCCATACGGTTTCAAGACTCATTGGTGCACCTCCTGGATACGTGGGTTATGAAGAAAGTGGACAGTTAACCGAAGCGATTAGAAGAAAACCATATTCTGTTGTGCTTCTTGATGAGATTGAAAAGGCACATCCCGACGTTTTCAATATACTGCTTCAGGTTCTTGACGATGGACGATTGACGGATAACAAAGGCCGAACTGTTGATTTCAAAAATACCATAATCATAATGACCTCAAACATTGGGTCTCACATAATTCAAGAAAACCTAGAAAAAATAGATGAACATAACCGCGAAGAAATCATAAATCAAACACGAAAACAAGTCTTCGATTTACTGAAAAAGACCATTAAGCCAGAATTCCTAAATCGCATCGACGAAATTATAATGTTTAACTCTTTGACACAGGAAGAAGTACGCAAAATAGTGGAACTTCAACTAAAAAACATCCAGAAAACGCTTGAAAAAAACTGCATCAAATTAACATTCACTAAAAAAGCAGTCGATTTTATAGCCACAATCGGATATGACCCGCAATTCGGTGCAAGACCAATAAAACGAGTCATCCAAAAAAACGTCCTCAACGAATTGTCAAAAATGATCTTAGAAGAAAAAGTCGACAAAAACTCTGTGATTTCGGTCGATGTAAAGAATGGGCAGCTGGCATTTATCAACAAATAACAACTATTTCACCAAGCATGGTTTGAAGGCTGAAAGGCAAGAGCATCTTTAAGGCTCCCTACATGCATTGGACATGAGAGGACTGCACCTGCCTTTTTTCTTCGTTAATTTCTTCGTCGAAAATCTTCAGACTCTCAACAAGAAAAGACTTTTCGGGACAAATATCGACAAAAAGGGACAAATCACGACAAATTGCGACGCAACCTGCAACCAAATCAAACCCCAAATCAAAAAAGCAACCCAAAACACCAATTAAAAAATGCACATAAAACTTGCCACTGGATTTATTTTCGCCTAAGTACAGATAGCGCTATCCACAATTCAATAACTGAAACTCCGCCCATTGACATAATTGCAAAAATATGGTTAAATGAGGTAAGGTAGACCAAGGAATAAGCGACTATAGGCACAAAAACAGTTAACAACCCAACAAAAATCTTCTCTACATCATTAATTATTCCAGCTATTTTTCTGTTGTCAACGGAGCGTAAAAAAATTAGGATTTCAAAGATGCTTGCTGAAACAATTGAAATTACCATAAAAAATGGAATCATCAATGTAACCCATGAAGTCGGCTGCTTAAACAACGCAAGAAAAAGCAAGGCAAAAGGAACCGGAATGAAAGTTGCCATTGTTATTAGTGCTTTAGATGAAACCACTCTTTGAGAGGTAATTGGTAAGGTCTTTGCGTATTCTATCCCTTTGCCCTCTGAAGTTAAAAGTGCCAGAGGAATTAAAAGTGCAAAGACAGCACCCATCATGGAAGCAAGCAACACTGTTGAAGTTCTCAAAAACGCAAGGTTCCAAGACAAAAACGCTATAATCACTGTTTCAAAAACAGGAAACACAAAAAAGAACGCGGTCGCTGGATTCCTTGAAGTAACCCGCAGATCCTTCAACACATAAGCCCGCAAAGGACCACGCGATTTAATACGAAAATCAATTGCACTAAATCTATCAATTTTTACGCCCAAACCCTGAGAAATCTGCTTCACCGTACCCAAACTCCATTTAGCTGAAAACCAAGCAACAAACACATAAATTCCCATAGCAACACACGCCCCAAACAAAGTGAAAATAGGTGTGGCGGAGCCAGATAATTTTGCAACTGCTAAACCAGCCGAAAACGGATAGATCAAACTAAGCAAAAAACCCACTAAAGTATTAACGCTAAGCAAAGCCGTATCCAAAAGTGGAAGAATATAGTAAGGAACGCTCAAAACTAAACCCACTCCTAAAAGCAAACATCCCCAGAGCAAGACGAAGAATCCACGAAAAACAGTTGTACGCTTTGACCGTCCGCCACGCATATAACTTTTATGAAAAACTCTTGAAAGCCACAATGCAACCGCAACGGCAAAAACCGAATTCATCAAAGAAGCAACAAACATAACGGCGACAGCCAAAGGAGACGCGGTAAGATATGCAACCAATACAACTTGACTCAACACTGAACCAACAACTAAATAATCCACCGACCGCACAAAAGAAAACAACGAGATCAACGAAAAATCACTGTTAGAAATGGGCAACGTAGACAGCAACACTGAAGATTCTACACCCACAAAAGAAGACAATGTCTGAATTGCATAAAGCGTCATAAAACCAAATGTTATAGCTAAACTAAGAGAAACTGAACCACTCAAACCCAACGCCGATGAGCCTAACAAAAGTGAACTGAAGGGAATTGTTGCAACTACAAGATTAAAAACGGCAATAATCAACTTATCAAACTTGGCAATCTGCAAAGCTTTTTTACTTAACTCAAAATCATCCGATGCATCTTTGTTCGAGCGATTTTTTCCAAAAGAACCCCACCACATTCGATTCTTTTCTTGCGCTAATGACCTGTACACGACTTCTCTATATGGCAGACTGCTTAAACGCCAGGCTTCAGTGAGTTTCATTTTCAAAGAATGCCTCCCGAAGCATTCTTGTCCTATCCGCGATTGCGGCTTCCTCATTTGTTAACTTCAAAAACAATTCTTCCAAAGACGAATCTTTACCATCAGTTTGGCTTCTCAATTGCTCAAGTGTTCCTTCAGCAATCACCTTGCCATGGTCAATAATTCCAATTCTGTCGCAGAGGTGCTCAGCAATCTCCATTATGTGCGTAGAAAACAAAACCGCTCCCCCTCTCTGGACGTGCAAGGACATCAAATCCTTTACAACTCTGCTACTCTTAGCATCCAACCCGTTTAGGGGTTCATCTAAAAGCAAAACCGGAGGCTGATGAATAAACGCAGCAATCAACGCAACCTTCTGTTTAATTCCCATCGATAAAGTTGCAATAGGCGAATCAAAATACTGTGCCAAATCAAAAGCATCAGACAACCGAGACACAACCCGATTAGCAGCCGCCTGATCAATTTTCCGCATAGAGACCACAAACTCAAAAAAATCTCTAGGAGACAAACTTTCATACACGATAGAGTTCTCAGCAACATAACCAATCTTTGACTTCACATCTATAGGGTCAGAGAAAGGATCAGAACCGCAAACCTTTACATTGCCCATGGAAGGCATTACTGAACCCATTAAAACCTTAATTGTTGTTGTTTTTCCTGCGCCGTTTGGACCCAGAAGACCATAAACTTCTCCAGGCACAACTCTTAAACTCAAATTATCCAAAGCAGTAAATGAACCAAACTTTACAGAAACACCTGAAACCTCAACCAACGGCTCCACAGCTAAATCTCCAAACAACCCAGCATCGCCTAATCAATCAAAGACAGCAGGCTTTAACAAATTAATCTTTGTGGATTTCAAATCAAAATTACGCTTCCATAAGCCATATAATTGTTTCGCAATATTCAATACACTATTAAATTGGTGACTATGTTGGAAGACAATCAGCAAATCACAAAAAAACCTGCATTTTACAAAAAGAAAATGATCGTAATCGCCGCAGCTGTTATTGTCATCGTGTTGGCAATTGGCTTAACAAGTTCAATTTTGATGAACGGTCAGAACTCGTCTAGCGGTCAAACTGGCACTGACACCCAAAACAGCCAGACCAATTCTCCAAACAATCCACAATCCTGGGTAAAAGTAGGCGCCTACGCAACTTACGCAGGCCAAGCAACTATCATGTCCATCGATGTTTCTTTTACGGCAAGAATGCAAATTGTGGATCTTAACCAAACTCACATTCAAGTAGCCACAGACTTTAACATGTCAACAGCCTTTGGAGAGACTGAGAACAGAACAACCAGTTGGGTTAGCAGAGAAAACATGAATTTTCAACAACCCGGCATGACTCTTAATGATACTTACAATACGCAGGTACACGTGGCAAATGTTGGAACCAGAAACTGCACTGTTTACGAGTACAGTAACGATGGCATCAACGCTGCATACTATGTTGATAACAATGTTCAGTGGCCAGTCAAAATAGTTATGACTTCTCCAACCTCAGTTGACGGACAATCATACAATATGGACATAAACCTGGTTGACTCAAATATTCCTGGACTCTAAACTCATTTTGAGTTAAGTCCTTTTCTTTTTCTTAGAAACAAAAAACAACAAAAATCAACGCAGAAAAACGCAAAGAAACGCGCTTCAACGCAAAACAACGCAAAAACCCTCAACCTGCAAACAATTTAAACCCTAAATCAAAAAAGCAACCCAAAACACAAACAACAAAAATACTTGCACCCAGAAAACGCCAGAACATCAACCTTGAAAGTTAACGACAACCAGTTTGAAGCTAACAAGCTTGATCTAGCCACAAAAAACAGATATTTAAAATCTGATCCTGTTAATCCATGATATTTTCTTCAAGCCCAAATTAGGTTAACGACCGATCACTTTTTATCGCCCGAAGATGTTGGAGCATGTTCTATGCCTGAAAAATTCAATAATTCTACATCAGAATGCAAGAATAACAATGGAAAAATTCATGATTCAAGAAAAATGCCCGTTTACTTTTGCACTTGCGGAGAAGCAATTCTGATAGTTCCAGATGTTCATGCGATGGCCGAAGCAATAAAGGTCCACTTAACCAAGCACAAAAAAATTACTGGGCACGTTTTAACAGAGGACGAGCTAACAGGCGAAATTCTTAAGACAATCGGGGAACCAAACCAAAATAAAAAATCTTAATTCCAAAAATTAAACAATCGTTGAACTAATTCGAGATTTTTTGTGAAAGTTGAAGAGCAACCAGTAATATCATCTATTAGGTTAAATATTTGGAAAAGAGACGTACAAACGCTTCATTTCTTTCTGACGAAGAGGCAGCTAGGGAATCAAAAAGAACAGAAGACTTTGTTAGAAGCATCGCTGGAACCGACTCATCACGTATGAGCGTTAGTAAGAAGAAGCAAATGCCACAAGAACAAAAGTCGACCTGCTCAGCTGAGAATTCCACTGCCACGGTAGGCGAATCAGAGGAGTTTGAGGTTGACTTTGACAGGCAAAACAAAACAATTTCTATTTATGGAAAAGAAGTTCCTAACAGATGTCAAATCAAACTGAAAATTAGAATGAGCGAAACCAAAGATTTGATTTGTTTACTTGAGAAAGCAAAAACTATTGTCAGTAGCCAAGAGGTCCACACCATCGGGGAAGGAAAAGGCTTCACCGTTGATTATGACGGCATCCATGGACTTGTCATGGTTTATAAAAAAGAGATCTCTAAATTACAATATAAGCTCGCATTCACTCAAAACGAGATACCTACAATAATTGCTCTTTTGATGAAGGCAAGAAGTATGCTTTAGGGCTGTTCAAGTTTTTTACAAAACTATTTTTCATCGACTAAATTCTCTAAATTGCTGGCTCAGACCTTTCAAAACCAATGATAAATCTATAGATTTCAAAATTTGGAATAAAACGCAAACTCAACAGAACAGGTTTTAGAAAAAGCTCCTTTGAATAATTTCCAAAAAGTCTAGAATTATTAATGTGAATTCAGTATGTATTCTTAATTTGGGGGAGAGTTGAGTAGAAATGAGTCATCTTAGTTTTAAATTGCAAAAATGGGGTTTGCGTTATATAAAATACAATGTCATAGGCCTATCGGTTTTCCTTTTAAACATCGTTGTTTACATACTTATCTTCAATTCTTTTGGAGAATGGTCATATATCGTTGTTAGCGTCATAGGTGGGATTATCGAGTTTACTTTAATCAGCTACTTTAACAAAACTAAAAGAGGAATGATATTTGACAGCTGCACCCCAAACGAAGATAAGTCGAAATAGTTTTTTTAACAACCAAAGTCGAAAATGACTTAAAACTAAAAAAAAGAAGAATAAAAAAACATTATTTTCTGAATGTTTAAGTTGATCCTGTAGAATTTCCGCGGGTAGATGTCTGGTTAATAGCAGCATTGAGCATGGTTATTGTTTGGTTCAAGTCACCCATCGATTCAAAGTGTAGGAACGCCATTTTTGGAGTTTCCATCAGCATATGGTCATGTATTGAAGTTATCGTTACATTAACCATGGGGTGTGCGGTATTGTTCATTAAAACATGTTCAACTGCGTTTACTTCAGTTTCTTTTAATGCAAAGTCTCCCATTACCATCACATTGCCGCTAGTGGCGTTAGCCCCGGTTGCGTTTGGCTGAAGTGACATAAATTCAAACAACGTGCCCATTGTTGCAAAGCCATTAAGTGTAATGGTTGTGTTTCCAGTTCCTGTAAAGCTGCTTGGTGCGGTAATGTTACCGTCGTGTCTGAAAATTGCAACGTTTACAACTGAGCCATTCATTGCTGATCCATTTAAGCTGCTGGCAAGGTATGAAACATTCAAAGCTGTTTGATATGTCATTGGCTGTGTCGTTCCGATGGATGTGTTTCCTACTATGTTTTTAATGTTTGCAAGAATTGTATTGAGGTTTCCCGTTGTTTGCCAGTGTAAGAACTGAAGTTTAGGAGTATCCTGTAGGGAAAATGGATGCACGTTAAGTATGGTCATGTTGTAAGCGACTGCTTGGTGAATAGCTGTATTGGTTTCATTTTCTAGTAAACCAAAGAATCCACGTGCGTACACAGTTTGGTTGCTGGTTGCTCCAGGAACAGCCATGAATTCAACAACTGAATTCATTAATGTAAAGTTGTTGTCAACTATTCCTCCAGGTTCAGTTATTATTGGCACTTGCCTCACTAGAATTGCTGTTACAATTCCCGTTTGATTGTTGTATACTACAATTGGTGTTCCTAATGCTTGGGAAATATTGCTTATGTTTAGCGCCGTTGTAGTCATCGTTGTTGTATTCGTGGGCGTTGCATTCACTGTTGGGGTGGGCGTTGTGGTCATGTTTGGCGTCGGTGTAGCCGTTGGCGGGGTGGTTTGGCCTTGTGCAGTAATGAAGTATATGGTGGCAGTTGAGAAGAGAGCTGAAGCGGTTGCAATAATGAAGATCAGTGCAAATGCCATTGTTTTGTTTTTATAATGCAATCAAAGCACCTCAACCCTCGTTGAACTAAGAAACACTAATAAAGATATGTTACTTCTGTTTGAAACAACAAGAAAATAAGTAAATAATAGTGCAAACGATTTATCAATATCGCAAATTAGTGGTACAAGATACAAATTAACGCTCTAAATGCCGAATTTGGTGTCACACGTATGCCCCAGCAACCAAAGCAACAAATCAGCCACGCGTAGCCTGAACATAAATTGCCCTTTTCATTAGCCAAGAATTATGCCAAAGAACAGTTCAAGTTTTTAACCAAACAGGCTTTTCCTCTAATATTTCTCTAAGTCGTGGATCAGGACATTGCAAACCCAACGCTGTAAAAACTCTTTCTTCAGACTCGCCAGCCACAGCAACCTCCTCTTTTATCAATCCTTCGCTGTACTTCAACCTAAAACCCCTTGACAGGGCAAAACCTGCAAGCCACATGTTATGGTCTGCCGAAGCCGTGCGAACAAGCTCTTGAATACCAAAAGTTTGCTCATTTGCACGGTAAAAGTCAACTTGAAAAAGATTATTACCAAAAGGAATGTTTAGTTTTATTACACTTTTTCCAGCGCAAATAACATAAGCTTTCTTTAATGTGTGAACAATTTTGCCCCAATTACAATCCGATGCAACAACAACAAAATCAATGTCGCCAACAAACAGTTTTTGTCTTCTTACTGAGCCAACTACCTCAAGTTTATCGCATATTGATTTGACACTATTTTCAATTTGCCTTGCAAGTGTTTGTGCCTTGACCAACTCAAGAGTTGTTAAAACTGATGGCTCTTCTTCGCCAAACAATTTAGCTTGCTTCATTGCTTTGGTTTCCTATTTCTTAAAGGTAAATTGGGCCTTCTCGTTTTAGTTCCAAACGGAATTGACAATTTTCCTTCCTAATTCAGTAATCGCAACTTACATATTGATTTTGGGTTTGGCAACCTGTCTTTATTTGATCATACACATTTCTCAACCTCAGGAAGCAACCCTACTTGCAAAACATTGCTTATACACAATATTAACTGAATGAGTGCACGATTTTCAAACTGCTGAAGTATTTTGTCATCGTGTATAAACAAAAAAAAGGTTCAAAAATTTCTGCTCAAGGGATACGAATACTGAAAATAGTCAAATATTGTCAACTTAAGTCAAACATAGTCAATATTAGTCAAAAAGGACATATCCAAAACCTCGCCAGCTAAACAACTTGTAGCCCTCTTTTTCCCCTAATAAAAGAATGACTTTTATAATCATTGAGCAGATTTAAGGCGGAACATAAATTGCCAATAGACTACGTTTGTAGAAAATGCATTAAGACCTATTCGGGCCAAGAGTATGAGCAGAGCAGGTTTTGCAGGGTTTGTGGGTCTTTTTTGCTGCGCAATTTTAGGGATGATCGTTATATTCAAATGTTGGCTCAAAGAAGTTTTGGCAATCAAACTTCATCCTCTGTGCATAGGTCAGCTGAAAAAATCGCTCTAACACGCGCCGCCGAAAGCCTCAGCGAAAGAATTGCACACTCCAAAGAATATGAAGTAATTTCAGAAACTCAAAAAACAGCAGAACCGCCCAGCGGACCGGTTGAGAGTTGGATATGGGGCGGCGAATACGAGGCGGCATTGAAACTTGAAAAGAAACTTACCGAACAATACGAAGGAAAAAGCCTCCAAGATGCAATAGCCGGAGAGGTCGTTTCAAATCAGCAAGGTGAATGCTACGCAGTGTCGTCTTCATTCAATTCTAACTTTAAAAAAGCGAGTTACCAAGAAAGCCGACAACTAATCATCTCTGACCTAAAAGCTCTTCCTGGAATAGGACCAGTACGTGAGCGTACTCTAAAGCAACAAGGCTACAAAACAATAGAAGAACTAGAAAATCATGTGCTCTGGAAAAAATCTGCCCACGACTTCATGAAAATAATAAACAAAAACGAAATCCCCCAAATTCAAAAATGGTTATGGCAACGCTTCCCAAAATCCCACCCACTTCTTCACTATCTAGCTGGGTTTTGCCAAGACCAAGACTTCGCCATCGTAGACATTGAAACATTGGGGCTATCAGAAAGGCCAATAATTTTGCTGGGTATCGCTAAACCCACCAAGACTCATGTTTGTACTAGACAGTTTTTGCTAAGAGATATTCAAGATGAACCCAGTGCCATCTGGGCACTTATTTCACAGCTTGAACCAAACTTATCACTCATAACCTACAACGGCAGAAGCTTTGACATTCCATATATCAAACAAAGGTTAGCTTACTATGGATTAGATGCGCCATTGGATTACGCGCATTTTGATGTTCTTCACTTTACTCGAAGGGCGCTGTACAACAAGCTGTCAGATTGCAAACTCGAAACCGTAGAGAAATACATTGGAATAAAACGAGATATCAACATTCCAGGCGCCTTAGTTCCCCACTTCTACGAAACTTACTTAAGAACCAAAAATCCGGGACCTCTTGTCCCCATAGTTGAGCACAACAGGCAAGACCTGCTAACCCTTGGAACACTATTTTCCAAGCTTTATGAGGAATGGAGCCTTTGATAGACGACTTTATCCAAAGCATCAAGCGCATGCAAGGTTACAAAAAACAGATCGTTCACATTGAAGAAATTCCTCCGCAAGAAGCCTGCTTTGGTAAGCTTGAAAACTCGTTGCCAGAAAACATCCAAAACTGCCTCATGAATCGAGACATCCATCTTTACTCTCATCAGGCTGAGGCAATCAACAAGGTTAGAGCAGGCAAGAACGTGGTAATTATTACTCCGACAGCTTCGGGCAAAACACTAGCTTTTAATATTCCTGTTTTAGAAGCCCTCACCAAAGACCCCAAAGCAACAGCACTATACCTTTACCCAACTAAGGCTCTAACAAATGACCAGCTAAAGGTTCTGCGAGCATTCGAAAAAGAAACAGGTGTCCAAGCTTACCCTAACGTTTACGATGGAGATACCCCGCAGAGTCAAAGGGCAAGCATACGCGAAAACAGCAAAATTATCTTAAGCAATCCCTATGGGCTCCACCAGTATCTGCCATGGCATTATAAATGGCGAAGCTTTTTTGCCAACCTCAAATTCCTAATAATCGATGAAGCTCACGTTTACCGAGGAGTTTTCGGCTCAAACGTCGCCATGCTGCTTAGGCGTCTGATGCGTCTATGCAATTATTACCATGCACACCCACAAATCATCCTTTCCTCAGCTACAATCGCAAACCCAGAAGAACACGCTAGAAGATTAACAGGAAAAGATTTCGAAATAGTCTCAAACGATGGCGCGCCCAGAGGAAAAAAATCATTCATCTTCTGGAACCCTCCATTCATCGACAGCACAAACACCAATCGCAGATCTACCCATCAAGAAACCAAAGATCTGCTAACAATCAACATCACAAAAAGCCTCCAAACCCTCTGTTTCACCACCTCCCGCCAGATGGCTGAGCTTATCACAAGATGGACCAAAGAAGACCTCAAAAAAAGATCACCCAAACTAGCCAACGCCGTTACCGCTTACAGAGCTGGCTACCTGCCCCAAGAAAGACGCGAGATAGAAAACAGATTAAAAACAAAAAACTTAATCGGAGTTGTCTCAACCAACGCGTTGGAGCTGGGGATTGATATTGGTTCTTTGGATTCTGTGATTATTTCTGGTTACCCTGGCACTGTCATATCGACTTGGCAACAAGCAGGGCGGGCAGGCAGAACCAACGCAGATTCACTTGTAACCTTAGTGGCTTTTCAAAATCCTCTTGACCAATACTTCATGAAGCATCCTCAAGACTTCTTTGGGCGCCCACATGAACAAGCCATAATTGATTTGCACAATCGTTACATATCTTTAGGACACATTATGTGTGCAGCAAGCGAACTACCCCTGACAGAGACGGACCAAAAATATTTCCCAGAACTTTTCCACGAAAGCATTCAAGCTCTTGAACAACAAAACTTGATCCGAAAAACTCCCAGAGGATACGTGTATTCGGGAACGGCAAGACCTGTGGAAGTTGTAACTTTAGAGAGCATTTCCGACAAAACAGTCACTGTTACTTGCAAAGGGACTATACTTGAGACCCTCACCTTAAACAAAGCCTACGAAGAAGCCCACGCAGGGGCAGTCCTACTTCACCAAGGAGAGACATACATTTCCGAAGAATTAGATCTCACCCAATTAACTGCCAAAGTCAAACAAGAAAACGTCAACTACTACACGGAAGCACTAAAAACAGTGGATGTCGCCATAAAGAAAACTCTTGAAGAAAAACAAATTGGCATCCAAGTTGGCTTAGGCGAATTAATAACAACCGAATTCTACCACACCTATGTCACCAAATCGTATGATGAAGTGGTGGAGCGAAAACCACTAAATCTTCCTCCTTTATCTTTTTCAACTGTAGGTATGTGGTTTATTATTCCAGCTGAAATCAAGAAAGAAATCGAAGAAAGAGAGCTTGATTTTGATGGAGGAATACATGCCGTGGAGCATACAATGATTGCGATGTCGCCGATATTTGCCATGTGTGATAGATGGGACATTGGAGGATTATCAACGCCTCTTCACCCAGACACAGGGAACCCAACAATTTTCATTTACGATGGCTTTGAAGGTGGCATCGGAATATCAGAAACCCTGTATCAAAACATAAAACCGCTCTTTGAAAAAACATTGGAGCTAATCGATAACTGCGAGTGTAAAGACGGTTGCCCCTCATGTATATACTCGCCTAAATGCGGAAATGAAAATGAACCCTTAGACAAAAAAGCAGCAAGCATAATTCTAAAAAGATTTATAAAAAGAATTACTTCAAAAATCGGAAAATAGTGTTTTCCTCTCCGTTAATATTTTGTTTTTTTCACTTTTTTCACTAAACCTGCAAACGAACACCCCCTAAACAAGAAAAAAAACTAAAACACTTGATTCTGAGCATGAGATCGGTTTCTGACTGTAATTTGGGTAAGATTTGAGTGTAAATCTGGAATATCAATTAATAACCTCACCCGTAAGAAGAAGTTGAAAACTTCAAAACAAAAAGAAGGATGAAAGAACGAGGCAAATACAGACCAATGTTTTAGATTTAACCAAAATAGATGGAAAAGGCGATTTTCCTTGCCCAATTTGCGGAAACACAATATCTCCTGATGACAGCACTGAAAAGATTTATTCTATTCTAGAAGCAAAAGTCAGCAATCAGGGCTTAGAAGAAATAATGATTCGATGCAACAAATGCGAAAGTGAACTACATTTAACTGGTTTTTCCCTGCTGCAAAAACTGAACGAGAACATTTTAACACATCGAAGGAGGAGGAAATAACGCAGCAATTCCTCCAAAAAAACAGAAACAAAAAATCAAAAGAATCTAACTGGGACTTCTCAGGAAAGAAAAATGTGTCTTCAGGATCATTCGTTGACCATATCTAAAACTCGAAAGATAACAAATATCAGAAAACCTTTACAAGAAATTAAACCTCTTTTTGAAAAAACCTTTAGCTGATTGGTAACTACGAAAACAAAGACGGCGACCCACAAAATTATCACTCCCTAAAAATCAGAAACAAAAACTCTCGGTAAAAAAGCAACATGCATAACCTTGAAAAGTCTTCAGGATGGTATAAATGAACCGTAGACCTCATAAAAATCGTCTCAGAAATCATAGAAAAAGAGGGCAGGTGAATTCGTGGGCAAGACAAAGGCGTCACTTAAAAATTTCAAAGCGCACAAGCAACTCACATTAGACAATCTGCCAATAATTCATCCCAAAGAACCAACCAAACCTGTTCAGCAAAAGCAAATAACCATACTTGAACTTCAAGTAGTCATAAGAGACGATGAGTTAGCGCTTAAAATCGGGTTCAAATTGTATCCGTCAAAGACTGCTTTTTCAAAAGTTAAGTTGGATTTGTGGTTTGACAACCAACAAATCATATCCCGCGTAATTGGAATCCCTCAGGGTCCTTTGTCGGCTGACGAGTTAGAGTTGCCGTTTGTGCTGGACATGAAGGGGATAGCTGCCGGCGCTTACTTGATAAGGGTTGAAATGTATGAGCTTTGGTCTGACGGAGAGAAACTCTCTTTTACCCAAAAAGAGGTCGTTGTGCATTATGTTCCCCAGACAAGAGAGTCCAGGCTGATAAAAATTCCAATTCTGAAAAGCATTGGAGAACCATCTTTAACTGTAGTCTCTGACTCAGACAAAAACATTTACCGTGAAATTGAAGAAACAAGTAAAAAAGAATCAGACAGCAAACGAGACGAATGGTAAAATTTTATGTTTTCTTAAAAAACACAAACAATCAATATTGCATCCTTTATTCAGCCAGAATTGTTTTATACCTAAAATTTTATTGTTCCAACTGTGCTACTAATCGAAGCTATCTTCATAGTCTTGGGCTTAATTGTTTTCGAGGTAGTTAACAGCATAGACAATGCCATCGTTAATGCTCATGTCTTGAAAACAATGGGGCAACTTTGGCGAAGACGGTTTCTTATTGTGGGCATTTTTACATCGGTTTTTCTGGTTCGGTTTCTTCTTCCATTGTTTATTGTGTGGATTTCGGTGCCTAGTATTTCGTTGAACACTTTGTTCGCTAGTTTTTATGGGGGAAGCGATGTTGCTGCGAACGCCATTAACGCCCAAAAATCTATTATCCTAACGTTTGGGGGTGTTTTTCTGCTGTTTCTTTATTTTCATTGGCTTTTTCTGGAAAACAAGGACCCATTATACATCGAGCGTTACCTTAAAACTAAACATGGCGTTTGGTTCTTCGGATTCGCAGCAGTCATTCTCGTAGTTGTTATGTTTTTTGCAAGGGCAAATCCGACGATGATGCTTGCTGCTGCAATTGGATCCGCAACTTTCTTCCTTCTTTATGGGCTAAAGGAAACAGCGGAATCAAACGAAAAAAACGCCCAAACTCCCTATATGAGCGATTTCTCAAAATTTGTCTACCTTGAAGTTTTGGACGCTGCCTTTAGTTTTGACGGAGTTGTTGGTTCTTTTGCTTTCACGACAAATCTGTTGCTTATTTTCATTGGGATTGGGATTGGGGCGGTTGTGGTTCGGCAGTTGACTGTTAAGGGGATTGATCAAGTGGCGAGGTATCGTTATTTGAAGAATGGGGCTTTGACCTCAATAGGGTTTTTAGGGTTGTTTATGATTGTTGAAGCGTTTGGGCTAGAACTGCCTTCTTATGTTCCAATTGTGGTGACTTTGCTGCTGGTTGGTGTAGCGTTTTGGAAGTCAAGGCAGCTGATGATTAAACAACCTGAAACCAAAAGATTGCTTTAAGTAGAAATTAGATTTCTTTTTTACGAATTATGAGGTTTTATGACGAATAATGACGGATAGTGACGTTTTATGACGAGTAGTGACAAATAATGACGCAGCCTGCAAACGAATCAAAGCCCAAATCAAAAAAGAAACTAAAACCGCAAAGAACAAAATTTAGTGTTGCAAAACTTTGAATCATCCGTTAGGTGCCATTTAACTGTTTAACTCCACAAATTATCGCCTTTTTTGCGTTTTATTCCGTATTCTTCCGTATTCTTGCGAATCCTTCCGAATTCTTGCGAATTATTCCGCTATCTGCAAAGAAACCAAGTTCTGCTCCAAAAAAGCAACCCAAAACACAAACAAAAAACTGCACAATAATCAGCTAAAAAATTAAGTCAGCTCCGAAATGTATTTGATTGCCAAGAAAGTACATTGAAAGTTGTTTGAGCTACTGGTGAATTAGTTATGGCGTTGGATTGTTTTCTACCTGGCAAAATGATTTTGATAGATGCCTCAGGATGGAGTGACCTCTTATTAGGCGTAGTAATAGGAGCGCTCAAGCCGCCTCATCCGATGCTTTTGGAGCGCAGAATTTCCACCTCATCATTTCAGCCGCCAAACTTCAAAAACAAAAAATACTTAGACGACGCCAAAAAAATAACAGATGAAATTGTCGCCGTGATGCAGCCTGATAGTGAAACCTGCTTTAATGTTTGTTCAGAATACGTTTTGTCAACCGTGGTTGAGCATTTGCAAAAGCAAGGGTTCAAAGTCAAAAAAGTGCAATCTTCAGGTGAGCTTAGGCAGATGGTTGATGATGCTTATGTTCGGTGGTGTGTTGAAAAGGGTGTGCCAAGAGAGTTGCTTCAAGATAAAAGGCGTTTTTGGAGTTTTCTTGATTGGGTTGCCCAGAGTCCACATTTGCGGGAAAGCCTTGTGAAAACTGGTTGGGCAAGCTGGGACGCGAAGTGGCGAGAAGAAATTTTTAGAAAGCATTTAGGGTTAGCAAGCAAATTTTGAAAGTCCACAGAAAAAACAAGCACTAACTGCTCAAGGCATACTTTAGCTACTGATGAAGCCAACTGCGCTTCCAACATAAGGCAGTGTTTAATTGGCTGACGATGCTGAGCGTTGAAATGCCATAACGTAAATACATTATTTTAGCGTATATGCTATGAAGCCGATGGATGGCGTTTTTGAAATGCATAAGTCTTTGGCAATTATTGTTACAGTTATTCTTCTCTTTTCGTTGTTTTCTATTGTTTTAGCTGCGATATGGATGGGAAAAATAACTTTAGCGTATAATCCAAACTCTCAGTATCCAACTTCATCTGTTAATCCTCAAATCTTAAACCCATCAACACCAAATTCTAATTTAGCAACGTCAATTCCGACTTTATCACCTAACCCAGCGACCCAACCACAAACCTCGGAACCAACCTCAGCTCCAGCATCTTTAGCTTCACCTGACCCCTCAAATCCAACTTCTACATTCACTCCAATAACACAGTCTACACCGGCACCAAACCCAAATTCATTCTCAGACGACTTCTCTAGCCAAAGCTTCAACCGCTGGACACTCCAAAATCAAACAGCAGGCGCAGGTATGTCCATTATTAATGGGGTTGCTTGTTTTACTACTCCAATCGGTGCTAACGGTACATACTCGTATGTTCAAGAAAACGGTTTTATCTCAACTGTAAATAGCACTATTACTGCTTCCCAAGATGTTTACCTTTCAGGTTTCTCAGGAGGGTTCACGACGGGCAACGGAGCAATATTTTTCCTTTATGTTATTGATGCATCTGGGCAAAATGGTGGAAATATTGCTGTTGGTATAGATGGCTCAGACGTTTGGGGTCTTTGGATAGGTGGATTTCCAATCTACAATTACGTCTTCCAAACCGCAGGTACTCTACCTCAGATTGGAGCATGGAGTCACGTTGTTCTTACAATAAATAATTCAGCTCTAACAGTTAATTTAGCTGTTAATGGTACAACGGTCATTAACGTTATTCAACATCAATTTACTGATGCAACTCATAGTGTCAATTTGATTTCTGGAATTGGCGAGGATTGGAATAGTGTTGGGAAAGCATCTGATTTAGAAATTGATAATGTTCGATTGGATATTTCAAATTGACAGTTTCGACTCCCAACTAACTTAACAAGTTGGGTTTTCTGCCCTATTTGAACGAGGCATTGTACACAGTGGAATTAAATGGAATTCTAAACAAGACTAAGTTAGCTGATCCTTGTATGCTCACGGTTACATTTCCCCCTCCCGCAAAAATACCATATAAGACTGAGGACAAATTTAATGTGCTAAAAGTTAAAGGAACCACTATTATGTTTTGACTGTTGCCTCCAATTGTTGTTGAACCGAAAGTGCCTTTTCCAAGATTCTGATTATTCAAATAGATTTCAAAGTCGCCACTGGGGATATAGAGTGGTAGCGCATTTGGATTGCTTATTTGTAAATCTAAATTCATTTGTAAATAGGAAAGACTCAGATTAGTTACTTTTACATTACTAAGTTGGAATGTTAGTTTGTGATAAGCATCATAGTAATAGACGCATAAGCTTGCGAATGCAATAATGACGATGAGTAACGCTGCTAACCCAATCAGTTTTCTCGAAGCCATTTTTTTAGTCACTCATAAGAATTTACAGAAATTTTTATCTAAAGAACTCAGATCGCAATGGGATAAAAAGGGTTGTTTCTGTACAACTGCAACAACACAAACCATTTTGAGCAGATAACCAGCAGGAAATAGCTTGTAAGTAAGTATTTATTCTTGCTAGCTCCACATTATAACGATGCTTTTTATGGCAAATAATTCTAAAACAGGTAAAAGGTCTGAGGATTCTTCTCCGTTTCAACAAATGCTAACGTTAATCAACAAAATTTCGGGAAAACAACCCGACCTTAGAGTTGATGTTCAAAACTTGAAGCTAAATGTCGCTAACAGAAGGCTAACTGTTAACGCCGATATTGACATTAAACTTCCTGCAGACGCCAATGATTCTAAAAAAGAAAAACCTCCATAGGCGGTAAAATGGCGCAAACCAAAAATGCAACAAAGCAAGCGTTCGAGTCAGCTAACATCATTCTATCCACAAGTGATAACGATCTTCTTCAAGTTGATTTAACAAACAAACGAATTAATATCGACATTGAAAACAAACAGTTCTTGAAGGGACTCGTTAAGATAGGTCGTGATTTTACTAAAAAACAAAAACCTGCTACTAAAAAGAGCAAGAAATCACCCGGCGCCTGGCAACTGCAAAAACTGTTGCAGAGACTTTGAAGAAAAGGGGACATAACAATTACGCTTTCATACAGAGGCGGTGTCGTTGCGACATTGGGTGCAGAAGCGCATCCGACAATACTGCAATTAATTACAAAGACTCATGCAATAGCCTTAAATAGCTTTCCAAAGGCAATTACAATGATTGTCTAAAATTGATTCAATTCACAACTATTTTGGTTGTATACCCGCTTTTGTTAGGAAGTCTTTTTAGCTACATCCGCACAATAAAGCAGTTATGCCATCACTAAAAAAGAAGAATGCTGCAAAAAAAGCAAAACACGAAGCAAAAACAGGCAAACAATAGTTAATTCAAACAGAGATGTTTGCTCATCGATCGATAGATGAAAAGAGCATAAATCTTTTCAAACCACAATCCATACTTTAGACAGATATTCGAAGAATCAAGTTATTGACGAAGAAAAGAAATATGGAGTTAGTCTTTCTGGAGTATGTCATTTATGTTTCTTATTACTTCATCGGTAACTGATGGTGCTATTGATTTCTCGGATGACGCATTTTTTATTGCTGAATGAACTGAGACCATACTTTTGATGTTGCTTATTTTGTTCTCAGCTTGGATTGCTCTATGCTCGGAATTGAGGGCTGATTGAGTGGCTGTTTTAATTTGGTTTTGAGCTGCAGCGGTGCTTTGACCGTAGAAGTAGAATGCGACTATTGAGGTGATCCAGCCGCTAAATATTGCCGCCAATTGTTCTGTTTGAGTAAATTGGGATTCAAGAACTGATATTGTAAGAATTATTAGCATTCCAACGATGAGTGCTAATGCTATTATGAATCTTGAGCCGTAGCCGTCCGATCCCTCGTTAGAGGTTGTGTTATTTGAGGCATTATTCGTTGACGAATTGTTATCGTTAGTGTTAGAAGGTGTACCTGACAATTTAGTCCACTTTTCCTTAAAGAATCTCATAGAGAATATTGTAATAAGATTTGGGGTTAACTCCTTACTTGCAAGCTATTGGTAAAGCGGCATTTACTTTTCTTTCGTGTGTTTGTGCTTTTAGTGTTTCAAGTCTTTTGTTTTCGTTTACAGATTTGGATAAACCTTAAATCAGCTTTCATATTAGTATGAAATGTAGGAAAAGTGTGTGGAATGTTTGAACGGAAAAACGATGCCCACCTCTACGGAACAGTAAAAGTCGGCGACAGAGGACAAGTAGTAATTCCTGCCGAGGCTAGAAAGGAACTAGATATCAAACCAGGCGATCTTCTTTTAGTTATGTCAGGCAAAAACAGACACGGCGTCACAATGATTAAAGCAGACCAAATACAAAAATTCGCCGAAAAAATCCTGCAAGGATTAGAAGTTGAAAAAGAACAAATCAAAAAATCGCCCCGAGGAAGATAATATGTTTAGAAACCCAGAACAGATCCGACAACGACTCCAAGAAATAGCTGAGAAATTCAGACAAAAAGGTGCAACAAGCCCAGAAAAAGCCCTGACCATCCAAGAACTCGAGCTGCCGCCCCGTTTCGAACAGGCTATGAATCGAAGACTCGGACAATCAGGCATCTTTGTTGAAACAAACGGCAAATACTACCTAAATGAAGAACGACTAAAACAAATCCAAGAACAACGCTCAAAAATGGCTTCTCAAGGTGATGGATGGAACCAAGGGCATTCAACTTGGTATCGCGCAATCCGACTTTTGCTTCTGCTGCCTATTGGCATCATAGTTGCAGTTGCTCTGTTTTTCATTTTCGGGTTCAACGGAGGGTATGGTCATGGTGAATACCTCATCTTATTATTGGTTGTGCTGCTAATTGTGTTTGTTGCTCGATTGGTATTTTGGAGTTCAAGACGCAGATACAACAGATATTAAAATCCATCATGCCAAAAGTTACTATTTTTCTTTTTTTAGGCTAATTTCTATGGTTTTATTGAAAAAACAATTAAGCTAGAATTTAGTAAACTATGCGATATGAGCAAGCAGGTTCCTGAAGATTTAAAAAATTTAATTGCAAGTTTTGTACAAACTTACAGTAACGTCGCAGATTTAGAACTCGACTTACATCTAAACCCTAAACCCTGTTTTATGCCACTTAACAGTTATTCCTCAAAAAAAGAGGCAGCACACTACTTTTTGCTCGCAGCCTCACTTAGTGACTACCAACTAACAGGGAATCCAAGAAATATCCAACTTTTGCTCAATTATCTTTCAGAAGTATTCGGAAAAAAACTCTACAAAATTACTAATCCACTGGAAT
This sequence comes from Candidatus Bathyarchaeota archaeon, assembly GCA_963798135.1. Classification (GTDB taxonomy): domain Archaea; phylum Thermoproteota; class Bathyarchaeia; order Bathyarchaeales; family Bathycorpusculaceae; genus Bathycorpusculum. The sequence goes on from CAWCSI010000002.1 coordinate 1,113,398, forward strand.
TTAAGTGTGAAATCAGCAAATTTGAGCAAAAAATAGAAAATCTCGATCGATTGGGCAGAGAAAAGGCTGAAATTCCAGCGGTATTGTGCTCCGTTAACAAGTTTGTAGCTCAGAAAGCTCACGGTGACCTGATAGACTTCACAACCAAGTTAAATCAAAAAGGAAGAAAACCCAAAGACTTCGTTCAAACCTTATCATACAATGTTAAAAGGATGAATAAACAGCATACGTCGAAGTCTTGGTTGTATTTGCGTTGGATGGTAAGAGGCTCGCCGGATCTGGGGCTTTTTCCATTTGACCCAAAAGATTTGATGGTGTCTCTTACTACGCCTAAATTCAGAGTGTATGTTGCTTTAGGTTTAAGTGAGGATGAGAATTTACCTTTCAAATTAAACAACAAGAATAAACCTGATAGCTGGTGGCAGTCGACAGCGCAATTTGATGCTGACGCAGATAAGTTAACCCGGTTTGCATGTTCTCTTTTTCCTGATGACCCAGCTAAAATTGATTTTCCCTTTTTTATTTTGGGAACATGGCTTGAATACTCTGACTTAACGCCGTTTTCTCTTGAACGTTCTTTGCGTTTCTTTATTCAGAAAAATCAGGAGTTGCTTGGACCTCTTATGCGGTACTTAACCGTAGTTTATCATTATAACCGAATCGGTGAACGCATCGAGCCTGGGGTTTTTACTGCAATGGAGAAAGATGTTTACGATTTTCTGAAAGAAAAACAAGTCATATTTTACTATGAGTTTATGGAGTTTTATCTGTCGCAGCCAAGCTCGGATATTACCTTAACTTACAAACCAGATTTTCTTTTGCCTCAGCTAACAAATAAAGGGCGAAAAGTTCTCCTTGAACCCCACGGCGTCAAAACTCACTTAAAAGATTTTCTAAATAAACTGCAAACTTTTAGGGAACACTATAGTGAATATTTCAGCCTTGTACTCATTGTACCTGATGACTTCATTGAAGCAATTGATAACCTTGACCCACAACACACTTCATACGATTTAATTTGGAAAAAGAGCAACTATAAAATACAACTCGAAAACTTTCAAAGCACTTAAAGAAATTAGAGCGGGAAACCCGCTTACTGTACTGGGACTTTTCTTCAATTGGGTTATTTGAATTCGTAACTTCAGGGCTATGCGTTATTCTAGTTTAAGTTTGCTCTGTGGGTGGCGGAGGTGGCAAAGGTGCCTTTTTGCGATTTCTAACTAGCATCACTGCTGCGATGACAACCGCAATTAGCACAACTATAATGATTGCGATAATTGTTGTTGGGAAGTTCGCTGTTGGGTTGTCTGTGGATTGGGTAGAAGTAGGCGGTGGTGTATATGTTGAATTTGACGCGGTTAGGGAGTCAATTTGTATTGAGTAAGCCGCTATTTGGTTTGTTAAGTCAGTGTTGTTATCTGCTGGGGTTGAAAAATATCTAATGGCGCCATTAATCGAAAGTGTAGGTGTTAAGAAGTTGGTGTAATTCAAACTTATGACGGCTCCGGTTGAGTTATAGAATGTTGTAACTACCCAGGGGTAGGAAGCTATTTGGCTGCCATTGTTCACAATTGTTCCGAAAGCAACATAGACCCCATTACTGTCGATGTAACTATATTTGCCTTCGACATCATAGCCAGTATATTGTCTCTGGTTAGTATTAGTAACGGAAGTTACTTGAACGGTGATAGATGTGACATTAGGAACCCAGCTTAAGTCTTGAGTCAAACCACTTTGTGCAGTAAAATCTAAGTAAAAGGGAGCTTTCTGGCCGGGAAGCATGTCATATACAAACGCTTCGGAGCTTGTAACGGCTAAAGGTTGTCCAGTTGCGCCAAAAGCTGTACCTTGAACTGTAACGTTACCTACGATGTTTGAACCAATATTCACAACCTCGCCCACTACTATCAAATCGCCTGGAGCAGTCGCTATTACGGTGGTTGAAGGGGCAATATATGAGCTGAAACTGACTACGCTGACCTCAGAAGTATCGGCTTTTACGGACGCTGAAAGCGCAGCGAACGCAGCTAAAAACATAGCTGCAATAATTATCAAAGTTATTAATTTTTTCAATTGTCTTCCCCTCAACTTGAAGTAAATCCCTGATGACTTTTTTAAGTTATAAAGGTTTTCCATAATTGACCCTTAGGGCTTTATAATGTAAGCTTAGTTGTCATTGTCTATCCCGACTGCGTGTTGCAAAGCGATGTTGCATTAGTATTTTGTCAAAGTTAGAGGGAATTGGAATAAGTTAATTGTTGGTTTGGTGTGTTTTGTGGGTGTTAATTTTTGTTGTTTGTGTTTTGGGTTGCTTTTTTGATTTAGGGTTTAAATTGTTTGTAGGTTGAGGGTTTTTGCGTTGTTTTGCGTTGAAGCGCGTTTCTTTGCGTTTTTCTGCGTTGATTTTTGTTGTTTTTTGTTTCTAAAACTTTAAGTATTGATTGGATGCTTGAATTCTTGTGCCGCTGACTGAGAAAGTAACTTTCACTTCGACGCTTCAGTGCAAGAATACTGTTCAGATTCCAAAGGTGATTCGTTGGCGTTTTAAAATGGAGAGCGATCAAGCGCTTAAGACCGGTGTTAATTTTTTGGGATTGCACAAAGGCTGGCAGTTTTTTTATTCAAAAATGCGAAAAGACGGTCGCATAACTGTTCCAAAGATAGTGCTTAACCTGTTTGGAGACGAAGCAAGCTTAACTGGCCATGCTTTAGAAGTAATGATTGAACCCGCATAATCATCCACCATCAATTTGGAACAAAAAACCTTTTTCAAGCAAATCTCACTTTTTATGAAACCTCGAAGCCAATGGTTTTTTCTAACCTCCAATATTTTGTCTTCAAACACATAAATAAAACTCGCAATTAATAATTTAACAGAAGGTCTAGTTTTTGCCATCAAACCAAGAAGCCAAGCCTAACAGGCTAATTGAAGAAAAAAGCCCGTATCTTCTCCAACATGCCTACAACCCTGTAGACTGGTATCCCTGGAGCCAAGAAGCCCTTGACAAAGCGAAAGCAGAGGATAAACCCATCTTCCTAAGTATCGGTTACTCCACTTGCCACTGGTGCCACGTCATGGAGGACGAATGCTTCAAAGATCAACAAGTCGCAGATCTGCTCAACCAAGCGTTTGTTTGCATTAAAGTTGACCGTGAAGAAAGACCCGACTTAGACGCAACCTACATGGCAGTTTGCCAAGCGATGGGCAGAAACTGCGGTTGGCCACTCAACATAATGCTCACCCCTAAGCTCAACCCATTTTTTGCTGCTAGCTACATTCCCAAGTTCAGTAAGCCAGGTTTAGTTGGGATGCTGGACCTTGTTCCCCAAATTATGCAGGTGTGGAAAATCCAGCGTCAACAAGCCGAAATCATAGGCGCCGATATTAAAGCAAGGATACAATCGATTGAAAAACGAACAAGCCAAACTCAACTAGGCAAAGAAGTATTGCAGGATGCATACGATCGTTTAACGCTTGATTATGACCCAGATAACGGTGGATTTGGGACAGCACCAAAATTTCCAACACCGCATAAACTTTTGTATCTTTTACGTTATTACGCTAAGACAAGTCAAAAAAAGCCGTTAGCTATTGTCGAAAATACTTTGAACAAAATGCGGCAAGGAGGTATTTACGATCAACTTGGTTTTGGTTTCTATCGTTACAGTACTGACGAGAGATGGTTAGTTCCTCACTTCGAGAAGATGCTCTATGACCAAGCATTGATGGCTCTGGCTTACGCTGAAGCTTTTCAGGCGACTGGTGCAAAACGTTTTGCACTTGCCGCTAAAGAAATTATGGATTATGCACTTCGTGATTTAGCGTCGCCGCAAGGTGGCTTTTATTCAGCTCAAGATGCGGATTCCGAAGGTGAAGAAGGCAAATTTTATCTCTGGACAATAGATGAAGTCCTTGATACTTTGAATCCAGCTGACGGAGAATTGGCAGTTCACATTTACGGATTAAAGCCGGAAGGCAATTTTTTAGGAAGCAAAGGCAAAAACGTCTTACATATCGGTGAACCACTCGAAGAATTGGCGCCCTACAAAGGCTTAACGCTTCAAGAGCTCATAGATCGCCTAAATGCCATACGGGCAACTCTTTTTGAAGCAAGAAAAAAACGAGTTGCTCCAGCCACAGATTACAAAGTGTTAACAGATTGGAACGGATTAATGATAGCAGCACTATCCAAAGTTGGCAGTATCCTTAATGACCAAAACTATCTTGACGCTGCCACCAAAACTGCTAATTTCATCCTAACCAAAATGCAAAAAGGAAATGTACTCTTTCACCGTTATGCTAAAGGAGAAACTGGAATTGACGGATTCCTCGATGACTATGCCTTCTTCTCATACGGGTTAATTGTGCTTTATGAAGCAACCTTCAAAGAAGAATATCTTGAAACAGCTTCAGCTTTGACAAAAACTATGGTTGCGAAGTTCTGGGATGATAAAAACGGCGGATTCTACCAAGCACAAGTTGCTGAGGCATCTATGCCCAAAATGAAGCAACTGTACGATGGTGCCATTCCCTCCGGTAACTCTGTGGCTTTACTTGATTTGCTATTGTTGAGTCGCTTAACTAACGAGCCCACATATGAAGCCATGGCAACGGAAATGACTCAAGCTTTCGGGCAAGAAGTTGAAGGGGCACCTGAAGCTTACACTTTCTTTCTATGTGCATTTGATTTTATGGTCGGTCCTTCCTATAGCGTGACTTTAGTAGGCGACCCAAAACAAAAAAACATAGAGGAAATGCTTGATACCTTAAGGAAGTATTATTTGCCAACAACCATTATCTCACTTAAGAACCCAGACACAGTTGGCATAGGTTTTCAGCAGATTGAGGGAAAAGCAACAGCTTATGTGTGCAAAAACCAAACTTGTCTTCCAGCAACAAATAACATAGCTTCTATGCTTAAATTGCTTGAGATAGAAACTCAAAAACCCTGATTTTTTGCGATTCTGCCAATTTTTTTCTTTGGATTGTAGAATATTATCAAATAATGTAAATTTATGTCAAAAAATGTCAAATAACGACTCAACCTCCAGAAAAATCGAGCTTAGACAAAAAACGCCTCAAAACACAAAGATCAAATTAGAGACGAAAACATTTCCAGTTTTTGATTTTAAAAAAATTAAATTGAAAAAACTAAATTTTATCTAAATTAAATTCTTCATGAATCGCCCGGACTACTGCTGCTCCATCTTTTTCTTTGACAACAAATGATATGTTTAGTTCGGAGCTGCCTTGCGCTATCATGCGGATGTTTATGCCTTTCTTTGCAACAGTTGAGAATATTCTTGAGGCTACACCCAATGTTCCCTTCATGTTTGCACCCATAACCGCGATTACGGCAACGTCGTCTTCTGCTGAAACTTCGCTGACTAAGCCGCCTCTGTCTAAGAGTGCAATTTCCAAGTTGCTAATTGCCCTGCCCAATAATCCACGTTTGATGATCATGGAAATGTTTGCTTCGGATGCTGCCGTTGAAATCATCATAACGTTTATATTGTTTTTGCCAAGGACATCAAACACTTTAGCGTAGCTTCCAGGTGCTCCAACCATGCCTGCTCCGCCAACGTTAAGCATTGCAACGTCCTTGATCATGGCTACGGCTTTCACTGCTTCTTTTGTATTTGAGTCTGGTTCTTGAGTTACCAATGTGCCTGGGTTTTCGGGGTGAAAAACGCTTCTTATTCTTACGGGAATGTTTTCTTTAATTACGGGTTCGAGTGCGCGTGGATGCATGGCTTTGGCGCCGAAAATTGCCATTTCTGCTGCTTCTTGATAGCTCAGCTGTGGGAGCATTTTGGCTGCTGAAACTATTTTTGGGTCAGTTGTCATTATGCCGTCTACGTCGGTCCATATCCAAACTTCGTCAACGTCTAATGCTACACCTAAGATGGTTGCGGTGTAGTCTGAGCCGCCTCTGCCAACTGTAGTGACTATGCCGTCTTGATTTGCAGCAATGTAGCCTGTAACTACTGGAATAACACCTTTTTCCAGCAACGGCACTAGTCGTTCTCGGATCAGGTGAGTGGTATAATTCATCAGTGGGTCGGCTTCGCCAAAATTGGAGTCGGTGACTATACCTGCCTCTTTGCCTGTAAACCACTGAGTTTCAAGTCCTTGGTCTTTTATCGTACCCCAAACAATAGGTGCAGATAACCGCTCACCAAAAGAAACCACGTAATCTTTGGATTTTGGGGTGACTTCGCCAATGTAACAAATACCTGTTAAAACTTTTTCTAACTCGCCTAAGGTCTTCTGTGTGATTTCTGTAACTTCTTTTTGAATCTCTTTGCTGTTTATTGCGGTTGAAATTGCCTTTGAATGTTTTTTCAATAATTCTTCGATAAAGGCTTGGATGTGTTTTTCATCGCTTTTTTTGGCTTGCTCAGCAACTTCAATTAAGCTATTGGTGACTCCTGCTAACGCAGATACAACTACGGCTACTTTGTCTTTTTTTGCGTTTTTTGCAACAAGGTCAGTTACGTGACGTATGTTTTCGCCTGTGGCAACGCTTGTGCCGCCGAACTTCATTACGATTTTCATTTTTAGGACTCCGAGTTATTATTTAGCATTCGGTTTGCTAACTTATGTCTTATGTCTAAAAGATCTCTTAAAACTGCACTAGCTGTCTCTATTCCGCCTGCACCTCTGCCGATAAGGGTCTGATCCGCAGCGTATTGAGTTGAGAAAGTTATCGCGTTTAAGACGCCGCTTACACATAAGGGATTGTTTTTCGGTATTTCCGTTGGTTTCACCGATGCCTTATCGCCATCTATTGAACCGATTAGTTTGATTGTGTTTCCTCTCTTTGAAGCTTCATCAAGCCCTTCTAAAGTAACATCTCGGATGCCTGTTCTGTCAACATCTTTTAAAGTTATTTTTTTATTCATAATCCAGTTCGACAAAATTACTACTTTGCAGGCAGTATCAAACCCGTCAATATCCATTGAAGGTTCTCTTTCAGCGTAACCAAGCTTCTGAGCGTTTGTTAGCGCTTCTTGGAAGGTCACGCGGTTCTGAGACATTTCAGTTAATATATAATTTGTTGTGCCGTTTAGAATGCCTCTTATTGAGAGGATTTTATCGCCGGCAAGGCATCGTTTGGCAAACTCCAGCATTGGTGTTCCGCCGCCGACTGTTCCGCTGAATCGTAGGTAAACATTGTTGTACTCCGCTAGCTCGGTGAGCGCTGGCATGGCTAGGGCTAATGGTCCTTTGTTGGTTGTTACAACATGTTTTCCCGTTTTAAAGGCTGCAGTGATGTGGGAAAGGGCGGGTTCACCGTTTTTTATGTTGACAGGTGTGACTTCAACAACTACTTCTGCTTCAACCGAGGCGATTACGTCTAATGCTTTCATACCTGGTTGTCCAAAATCGGCGTCTGCTGATATGGGGTAGCCGCGTTTCTTAATTTCCTCAAGCTTTTCTGGGCTTAGACCTTTTGGATTAATAACAGCACCATCTATATCGGCGATGGCAACGATTTTTGGATTAAACCCATAATCATTAACTTTTTCTGCCTGTCTCTGTGCAAGAATTGTAGTGACGCCCTTTCCAACTACTCCGTATCCGACTAAGATAATTCTCATTTCAACATCACCTAGCCAAAATAACTCTTCGAGTTTGCAAACCCAAAGCCTGCTCAATAGCCGATATTTCAGCGTCAACTTCAAAGGGTTTTTCGCTTTGTTTAATTGCGGTATCAGGGTCTTTTAATCCATGCCCTGTCGTAATGCAGACAACCCGTTCATCCCTATCGATAACACCGTTTTCCACTAATTTTTTCAGTCCTGCAATAGACGATGCAGATGCAGGCTCCACAAAAATGCCCTCAATCCGCGCAAGCATTTTCTGAGCATCAAGAATTTCCTCATCAGTTACCGTTTCAGCTGTTCCATGGGATTCATGAATGGCATTAACCGCTTTCTTCCAACTTACAGGAGCACCGATTCTGATAGCCGTGGCAATAGTTTCTGGGTTTTCAACTGGAATTATTTCGTCGCTTCCGGTTTTGATTGCTTGAGCTATGGGCGCTGAGCCAACGGCTTGTATGCCCGTCATTTTCGGGAGTGTCTTTATAAAGCCAAGTTCGTAAAATTCGGTTAAGCCTTTCCAGACTGCGCTTATGTTTCCTGCGTTGCCCACTGGTATTATGATTCTGTCCGGCGTTTCGTTGTTTAGTTGCTCGCAGATTTCATAGCCCAGAGATTTCTGTCCTTCGATTCGGAAAGGGTTAATTGAGTTGAGAAGGTAAATGCTATTGTGTTTTTCAGCAAGTTTAAGTACAAATTCTAACGCTTGGTCAAAGTTTCCACGAACCTGCAAAACTTTAGCGCCGTGAATCATGGCTTGCGCCAGTTTACCGTATGCAATCTTGCCTGACGGGATAAGGACTGTGCATTTTATTCCAGCTCTTGCGGCGTAAGCAGCTAAACTAGCGCTGGTGTTGCCTGTTGACGCGCAAATTACGTGTCTTGCGCCAAGTTCTACGGCTTTAGTGACGCCAACGGTCATGCCTCGGTCTTTGAAGCTGCCTGTTGGGTTTTCGCCCTCATTTTTTACATATACTTCTTTTAATCCTACTTCTTCTGCTAAACGTGGTGAACGATGTAGTCCAGTGCCACCTTCATTTAATGTGACTATGTTTGCATCTTCATGAATTGGCATGAAGTCTCGGTAACGCCAAACGGATAGGGGCTTTGTTTTCCAATCACTTTCTTTAAGCGTTTGAGCTAATTCTTTGAAATCAAATTTTATTTCAAGAATATCTCCGCATTTCTTGCAGAAATACAGAATCTCATCTATGTCATATTGTGTTTTGCAGTTTATGCATTCTTGATGTGGCATATCTTAATCTCCGTTTATTATTTTTTGTAAGGGGAAGTTGTAGCTGAAATATCATCTCTGACATTATTAATTTTGTTATTAGCTATAGTGGTTCTTAACCTACCATGTTCGTTAAAGTTTCGTATGTTTTGAGGCTGTCTTTTTTCTCCACAACAATAATTGTTTCAGTCCAGCATGAGATGAATTCGATTATGTTTACATTTTGCTCCGCCAACAAAGTTGCTAGAAATGCAACTACTCCTGGTATAGCCTCCAATTCCTCTGGGGAGTGAACAACAATCATCGTGCAGTTATCATGCTTTACAAGCGCATTTATGCGTTCAGGCAGCTCGCTTCTGTCAAGTAAGTAAACAAATTTGCCGACTAAGTCAACTTCCATGCCCGTTTTAGCCGCGATTTCTTTGGCTGTTATTATTACTGCTTTGCGGTCGTAAACGGCTATGCTGCTGCGTTTTAGAAGAAGAAGGACTTTTTCTTCTCTGTTCTGCTTGTGTTTTTGAAGTTCTTCTGAATAACGGCGCAGTGCGGCTTTTATGGCGCTTGTTTCGGTAGTTTTTATTTCTTTTTTTATTTGTCTTGACAGCTCGCTTAGATTTACTATGCCTTTTTCTAAGGCTTCAAGTAAGTATGGTTTGTTTCGCAGATGATTTCGCACGTCTTGAGCTATTGTCATATTAAGGACTCAATGTATCAAATGGTACATTTAAATTTTATTAAGTAACAAAAAAGTCACAATGTTTAAAAATACAGCGTTCAAGGTAAGGGGAATAATTCAGCTTGAAAAATGAGGGAGCAAAATGACTGAAAAAATCGTCTTAGCCTATTCAGGCGGATTAGACACATCCGTATTAATCAAGTATCTCCAAGAAAAATACGATGCACAAGTAATAACAGTCACCGTAGACGTTGGTCAAGGCGAAGACCTTAAAGCAGCTGAAGAAAAAGCTAAAAAACTAGGTGTTCTCAAACATTTTTCAATCGATGCAAAAGACGAATTTGCAAAAGACTATATTTTCCCCGCCATCAAAGCAAATGCTCTCTACGAAGGAAAATATCCGATTAGCACAAGTCTCTCGCGACCTTTAATTGCTGCAAAAATGGTTGAAATCGCTGAAAAAGAAGGCGCCACCGCCTTAGCACACGGTTGCACGGGAAGAGGAAATGATCAAGTACGTTTTGACATTACACTTGGATCATTGGCACCAGACAGAAAAATTATAGCTCCAGTACGCGAATGGGGCATGACACGAGATGAAGAAATCGCTTATGCAAAAACCAAAGGCATACCTGTTTCTAATGCAGCCAAAAAATACAGCATCGACGCAAGCGTTTGGGGTAGAGCAATTGAATGTGGATTGCTTGAAGATGCAAGTCAAGCGCCTCCTGAAGACGCTTATGAATGGACTATTTCTGGAGAAAAAGCACCAAACACAGCGGAAATTGTTACTCTACAGTTTGAGGCTGGTGTGCCTGTTGCAGTTAACGGCAAATCCATGTTGCCACTTGAACTTATTGAAGAAATGAATAAAATAGCGGGCAGAAACGGCGTGGGCAGAATAGACCATATTGAGGATCGCCTCGTCGGCATAAAATCACGGGAAGTCTACGAGTGCCCAGCAGCAACTGTGATTTTGGAAGCACATAAAGACCTTGAAAAGATGGTTATGACTCGTCACCAAGTTCTTTTTAAGCAGCAGGTTGATGCTGAATGGGTATTCTTAGCGTATGCTGGATTATGGGTTGATCCTCTTAAAGATGACCTTGACGCTTTCATCAACAAATCCCAAGAAAACGTTACTGGCGAAGTCAAACTTAAACTCTACAAAGGCAGTTTGCAAGTTATCGGACGATCATCACCAATTTCACTCTACGACAAAAACTTGGCCAACTATAACATCAAAACCTCGTTTAACCAGTCCTACTCTAAAGGCTTTATTGAACTTTGGGGACTTCAAACCAGAATGTATAACGTCCTCAAAAAGAAAAGCAAAACAGTCGCAGGAAAGAAAAAGAAAGCCTAATTAAACATCAGCCAAAAGGAAGGTAAAAAGATGTCAAAGATACTGCATGGCGGACGATTATCCTCAATTCGTGAAGACGTTGCAAATTTTACCTCTTCACGAAAAGATGATGAACGTTTAGCTACTGCTGTCATTGACATCAATAAAGCCCATATTATAATGCTGATGGAACAAAAAATTATTCAGTGCCAAGACGGCGCAGAAATCCTAAAAGCCCTCAGTAAACAATCTCCGTCAACATTGGATCCTAATGCCGAAGATATTCATATGGCAGTAGAAGAAAAAGTTCTTGAGGAAATAGGTCCGGAAGTCGGCGGAAATCTTCATATTGCAAAAAGCAGAAACGACCAAGTTGCAACAGCTATCCGAATGCAGCTCCGAAAAGAACTCATCGATATGATGTTTAGCAAGTTCTTGCGATGCAGGAAAGCCTCTTAGACAACAGCCAGCAAACATGTAGGCACCGTTATTTTAGAGTATACTCATCTTCAAGCAGCGCAACCTGTCACATTTGCCCATTATTTGCTTTCACATGTTCAATGGTTTAGGTCGTGATTTGCAGAGATTTCAAGGCGCTTATGAACGGGTTAACTTGTGTCCTCTTGGCGCAGGAGCCTTGGCAACGACAAGTTTTCCAATAAATCGCAAAAGAACCGCAGAACTTTTAGGCTTCGATTCAGTGTTGGAGAATTCGATTGATGCTGTAGGCAGCCGAGACTTCATTCTTGAAACTCAATCCGCGTTGACTTTACTTGCTGTTAATTTGAGTCGTTTAGCTGAGGATTTGATAATTTGGAGTTCACAAGAGTTTGGAACAGTTGAGTTGCCAGACGAATTCACTTCAACAAGTAGCATCATGCCTCAAAAGAAGAACCCTGAAGTGCTTGAGGTTATTCGGGCAAGAGCCAGCTACGCATTAGGCGATTTTGTAGCTTCAACCGCTGCCGTGAAAAGCTTGCCTTCAACTTACAATCTTGATTTCCAAGAGATAACTCCGAAGCTTTGGGCATCAACCGACAACTTATCCCAGTCCCTGAGCATATTTACTGAGCTTATTCCTAACTTGAAAGTTTCATCAAATGTCGAAGGCAAAGCGGCAGCAGGCTTCGTTGGCGCAACCGAACTTGCTAACATGCTTGTGCGAAAGTATAATGTTGCTTTCCGAACATCCCACAAGATAGTTGGCGCTCTTAGTTAAAGCTATTGATTGATTCAAACAAGACTTTGCTCGATGCGACACCTGAAATGCTTCCAGAAAGTAGCTCAGGAAACTGCAGATGTCAAATTAACTGTTAAGAAAGCGGACATATTTGAATGCACAAATCCGCGTAAACTAGTCGAAACCTATAAAGTGCAAGGCGGTCCTTCACCCGCAGAGGTCGAAAGATCAATCACAACAAGCAAACAAAAGCATGACAGAAGCAAAAACCAACATAGCTAAACTTCAAAAACAACCTTGCAAATGCAGAAAAGACCCTTAACTCGACCGTGGAATCTTACGCTGTTTTCAACAGCTCTTCCGAAAACGGAAGACTTAAAAATTCAAAATGTAGGTTGAATAGGGCTTTGGTCCCACAACATAGCACGTCCAACAAAAATAAAAAAGCGATACTGCTTCTTGAAGACGGAACGTCATTTATCGGTAAAGGTTTTGGCGCAACAGGAAAAATCACTGGCGAAGTTGTTTTTTCAACCCAGATGGTTGGTTACCCAGAAGCGCTCACTGATCCGTCGTATAAAGGGCAGGTTTTAACGTTCACTTACCCGCTTATAGGCAACTACGGCGTTCCATCAAACGAATTAAACCTTGGACTGCCACTTTATTTCGAATCAGACCACATCCAAGTTCAAGGATTAGTTATTCACGAGCTTATGTCATGAACCGTTCCATTGGGCATCAACAAGAACACTTGACAAATGGCTGCCAGACGAAGGTGTCCCAGGAATATACTGGAATAGATACAAGACGCTTAACTAAGAAACTTCGAACTCACGGCGTTATGCTGGGGATTTTACAGGTTTTTGAAGCAGGCGAAGAACCTGATTTAGATGCGATTTTAAAGAACGGCAAAAACATCGCTGACCCAAACTTAACGGATTTAGTTAAGGAAGTTTCAGTTAAAAAACCCATCAAATACAGCGTAGATGGCAAAAAAACTGTGGTTCTAATTGACTGTGGCGTAAAATACAGCATCATCCGTAACCTGCTTAAACGAGGAATAAACGTTGTACGAGTGCCCTATGATACTTCAGCCAGTGATGTATTGGCTTACAATCCTGACGGAGTATTCTTAAGCAACGGTCCAGGCGATCCCAAAAAATGCACCAAAACAATTCAATGCATTACGAGAATTATCTGAAAAAGTTCCGCTTATGGGCATTTGTCTTGGCGCCCAAATACTAGCATTATCAATGGGTGGAGACACTTACAAACTAAAATTTGGTCATCGCGCCCAAAACCAACCTGCTCTAGATATGAACAATAATCGCTGTTACATTACAACTCAAAATCACGGTTACGCAATAAACTTGGATTCGTTAAAGAAAACGCCATTGGAACCTTGGTTCATTAATCCCAATGACAAAACAACTGAAGGCGTTAAACATAAGAACAAACCCGTCTTTGCTGTACAGTGGCATCCTGAAGCGTCACCAGGACCATATGACACTGAGATGCTTTTTGACAAATTCGCTAAAACCTTGGAGGTTAAGTAATGCCAAAGTTTGATTGGATAAAGAAAGTTATGGTTCTTGGAAGCGGCGCCATAAAAATCGGTGAAGCAGCCGAATTTGACTATTCAGGAAGCCAATGCCTTAAAGCTCTGCGAGAAGAAGGCATTGAAACCGTACTGATTAACCCTAACATAGCCACAATTCAAACCGACCCGCGTTTGTCTGGCAAAGTCTATCTTCTTCCGGTTACCCCAGAGTACGTTGAAAAAGTTATCGAGAAAGAACGCCCAGACGGCATTCTCTTGGGGTTCGGAGGACAAACTGCCTTAAACTGTGGTTTGGAACTTGAAAAAAAAGGTATTCTGCAAAAGTATAATGTAAAGTTTTAGGTACACCTGTTAAAGCCATCGAAGATACTGGTGATCGAGAACGGTTCCGTCAAGCAATGCTCAAAGCAGGTGTTCCACCACTACAAAGCAAATCAGCTACCAGCGTTAAGCCATGCGTTGGAAGTTGCTGAGGAAATAGGTTACCCGGTTATAGTTCGTGTAGCTTACACTTTAGGCGGAAAAGGTGCAGGCGTCGCCCATAACGTTGAAGAACTAAAAGAAATAGCGACTCGTGGAATAGCTCAGAGTCGAATCGGTCAAGTGCTTATTGAAGAGTATGTTGGTCACTGGAAAGAAGTCGAATATGAAGTGATGCGTGACTACTCCGACAATTGCTTAACCGTTTGTAACATGGAAAACTTTGACCCCATGGGCGTCCACACAGGCGACTCAATCGTTGTTGCGCCATCACAGACCATGACTAACCGTGAGTACCACCTCATCCGATCAATCTCAATAAACGCGATCCGCAGCTCTTGGAATCGTTGGCGAATGCAACATTCAATGGGCACTAAACCCTAAATCAGAAGAATACCGCGTAATCGAAGTTAACTCACGCATGTCCCGAAGCTCTGCTCTAGCAAGCAAAGTCACAGGTTATCCACTAGCCTACATAGCAACAAAACTAACACTTGGCTACACCCTTCCAGAATTAATTAACAAAGTAACAGAAGTCACCACCGCCTGCTTTGAACCAGCATTAGATTACATAACCGTCAAAATCCCACGTTGGGACTTGCAGAAATTCAAGAATGCAGATCGTCATGTTGGTCCCCAGATGCGTTCAGTTGGCGAGGTTATGGCGATTGGACGCTGCTTTGAGGAGGCACTTCAAAAAGCTGTTCGTATGTTGGATACAGGCAAAATTGGGTTAGTTTGCAACCCCGAGGATTCTGAGCCAGAATCAGAAGAACGCTTAAGAGATGAAATGGCTAACCCCACTGACGAGCGACTCTACAAAATTGTAAAAGCATTAAACATGGGCATATCCATCATGGAAATTTACCGTTTAAGTGGCGTAGACCCATTCTTCCTCCACAAAATCCAAAATATAATTAACATGGAAACGCAACTTCGCAAGCTAAACCTTGCAGAAGTCTCTGCGGCAGAAATAATTCGTGAAGCTAAACGTTTAGGTTTCTCAGATGAACAAATAGCTCAATGCCAAAACACTGACGAATTCACAATTAGGGCATTTAGAAAAAACGCTAACATTATTCCTGCAATCAAGCAAATTGACACTTTAGCAGCTGAGTGGCCAGCAAAAACAAATTATCTCTACCTGACTTATGGCGGAGACGAAGACGACATTGAATTAAGCACTACACGAAGCAAAGTTATTGTGTTGGGCGCAGGTGTCTTTCGAATCGGTTCAAGCGTAGAGTTTGACTGGTGCGGTGTCAACACTATTTGGGCGCTAAAGAAAAATGGCATAAAAGAAGCCATCATGGTCAACTATAACCCAGAAACCGTCTCAACTGACTACGATGTTTCAGACAAACTCTACTTTGAAGAACTAACTATTGAACGAATCTTGGATATTTACGAAAAAGAAAACCCGTTGGGCGTCATAACTAGTGTTGGCGGACAAATCCCAAACAACCTATCCATGAAACTTTCCAAAGCAGGCGTAAAACTGCTGGGCACATCTGCGGAAAACGTGGATTTAGCTGAAGACCGCTCAAAATTCAGTGCACTTCTTGATCAACTTGGGATTTCTCAGCCGACTTGGAGCAAACTACAATCCATTGACGATGCGAAACGGTTTGCTGAAAAAATCGGTTACCCAGTTATTGTGCGTCCAAGCTATGTTCTGTCTGGTTCAGCGATGCGTGTTGCTTACAATGAAACATCGCTTGAGAACTTTCTTAACTTAGCCGCAAAGGTTTCACGTGACCACCCAGTAGTCATCAGCAAATTCATTAATCGAGCTAAAGAAGTTGAGGTTGACGGCGTTTCAGACGGCGA
This sequence comes from Candidatus Bathyarchaeota archaeon, assembly GCA_963798135.1. Taxonomy (GTDB): domain Archaea; phylum Thermoproteota; class Bathyarchaeia; order Bathyarchaeales; family Bathycorpusculaceae; genus Bathycorpusculum. Next base: position 1,129,312 of record CAWCSI010000002.1, read on the forward strand.
AAACGTGTTTATAGGCGCCATAATGGAGCACGTTGAAAACGCTGGTGTTCACAGCGGCGACGCAACCATGACTATTCCGCCTCAAGCGTTGAAACTTGAGGTTCAAAAGAAAATTGAAGAATGCACACAAAGCATCGTTAAAGCCCTCAAGATTCATGGACCCTACAACATTCAATACCTCGTCAAAGACGACGTTGTAAACGTTATCGAATGCAACCTGAGAGCTTCCCGTTCTATGCCGTTTGTCAGCAAAACACGAGGAATAAACCTGATTGAACTGGCTACTTTGGCGATGCTGGGCAAAAAAATCGACGGCGTTAAACTCTCACCGATGACAGTTGCACCTCACGTTGGCGTTAAGGTTCCCCAGTTTAGCTTTATGCGTCTAAGCGGAGCTGATCCAGTTCTCGGAGTTGAAATGCTCAGCACAGGTGAAGTCGCATGTTTAGGCGAAAACTTCTCCGATGCATTCTCTAAAGCGTTGCAGTCTGCTGAATTCAAGATTCCGCCCAAAGACGGCAAAGTTTTCATCAGCGTTGGCGGCGATGAAGAACGTAAAACACGGGTTGTGCCGATTGCTAAAGCGTTTGCTGAAATGGGCTTCAAAATCTACGCAACGCCACACACCGCCGACGTCCTCAACGAAGCAGGCGTAATGCCACCGTGCTCTACAAAGTCAAGGAAGCTCAAGTTAGCCCAAACATTATGGATTATTTGCAGGAACGCAAGATAGATTTAGTGATAAACGTGCCCATGGCTAATCGACAGAACAGTTTCTCAGACATCTTAACCGACGGCTACATCATCCGACGCCAAGCAGTAGAATTCAACATACCAGTCATCACGAACTTACAACTAGCAGCTGCATTCGTGGAAGTGCTAAAACAGAAGGGCAAAAACGGCACATCAATCGCATCCTCAACGAGTACATGGATGACTTACCCTGGAAACATTGGTAATTGTAGGATGAGTTCTGGGTCGATTTGTTTGGGGTAAATTTTGTAGTTTGTGTTTCAGTATGTTTTTTTGCGTTAGGAGTTTATTCGTTTGCAGATTGCGACTAGGATCTGATTGATAATGACTATTTATGATTAGATTAGACTAAAATTTATTATTTTTGATTGATCTTTGACTTCAGAGCGTTTTTTTTAATTGCTTTAATTAAAAAAGACTGAAAAGTGAAATGTACTCCTTTAACCGAAAAAGTCACCTTTACAACGACCTCGGGCGCTTCAATAAAGTGCGAATTCCAATGTTGATTCGGTGCCTATTCAAAATGGAAAGTAACCGGGCGCTTAAGGTTGGCGTAAAACTTTTTGGGTTTGCATAAGGACTGGTTTTTTTTAATTTAAAGATGGGCAAATATGGTCAAATATCCGTTTCCAATGTTGCCAAGCTTCTTTGAAGGTGAAAAAAAGTTTCTCCGGCTGTACGTTAGACGTATTGGTTGAGCCCGCAAAAAATGCAAAGATTTAGTCTAAGCAAACCTTAAACTTAGATGATTTGTAGAATATGTTCGTTTTTAGATACATCTCTTTGGCGAGGACAGAATGTTTTTAACCTTACAACCCAATTTGAGCATGCCAGCCTTTGCTTTTCAATGTAAAAGCCGCTCGCTTACTCCTGCCGCCTAAGGAGTTTTGGAGGTGAAGAAACAAAATGAGAAGACGTCCAGATTATACTACGCATGTTGAGAGTCGTATTTGCCATCTTAGACAAAGAGTTGGTGCAGAAACACAAATTTTGCGAAACAAATGGATAAATGAACTTGACGAATTATTTGACATCGCAATTTTGATAGCTAAAGGCAAAGTAGATCAACAACAAGTTGACGGCAAACTGCAGCATATAACACCTAAAGAACGCCAAATGTGGGCACAAGTCACAGCAAATTTAGGACAAGTAATGGGTAACTTGTCAAAAGGATACGATGAAACACAATTCAATGAAGATATAGACGAATTGGAAAGACTGATTGATGAAGTCAAAATACTGAGCGCCGAAGCAGTGAAACAAGGCCCTGACGAAACAGTTTTGATTTGCAAAGACAAAAGCCTGGAAAACTAATTCTTCAGCTTTCAAATCTAAACTCCCCCTTTAGTTTCTTTTCTTCACAAAGCATCGTTACAAGCATTACCCGACGTATCCCCAAACAATCCCTTCGCAGCACAATTGAGCCTTTTTGAGGGTTTTATGCTGTAACAATTATGGGTTTATCATTTGACCTCCAAAGATTAGTAAATTAATTGGCAATGGCACAAAAAATATTAACTTGCGCTACCTTTTCGATTGGCATTAAGGTAAGCTACTTTGTCTAAACAAGCCAAAACTCGGACAGTAGAAGAGATTAACCAGAAAATCCGCAAGGGCGACGCTCAAGTTTTAACCGCTGAAGAAATGAAGAAGCTGGTTGAAAGCAGCGGCGTTGAAGTTGCCTTTAAAGAAGTTGATGTTGTTACAACGGGCACTTTTGGAGCGATGTGTTCTTCTGGCGCAGTTATTAACCTTGGGCATTCTGACCCGCCAATAAAGATTGACCATGCATGGATGAACGATGTGGAAGTTTGTCATCCAGGCGCAGCGGTGGACCTGTTTATTGGCGCCACAAACATGTCTGAGAAGCAGCCGTTCGAGTACGGCGGCGGACACGTTATTCAAGATCTTGGTTGCTGGAAAAGAAGTTGAACTTCGAGCAACCGCTTATGGAACTGACTGTTATCCGAGAACTTCAGATTAAAACAACCATAACAAAGGACGATTTAAACCAGTTTTATCCTGCTTAACTTCCGCAACTGCTACCAACGCTACAACTGCGCCGTAAACAGCAGCGACGAAATCATCTACACTTACATGAGTAAACTTTTGCCCAGATTCCGAAACGCCACCTTCTCAGGCGCAGGCGAACTAAACCCACTCATGAATGACCCAGACTACGAAACGATGGGTATGGGAACCCGCATCTTTCTCGGCGGCGGACAAGGCTACATCATCGGCGAAGGAACCCAGCATAGCCCCAAAAACCTCAACGGAACCCTGATGGTTAAAGGCGATGCGAAGAAAGATGTCGCCTGAATTTTTGCAGGGCGCCGCTTTCACGGGCTATGGCACTTCAATGTATGTGGGCTTAGGCGTTCCAATTCCAATTCTAAACGAAGGCTTAGCCAAGAAAACTGCGATTCGAGACAACGAAATCCTAACTGACATCGTCGACTACAGCGTGCCTCGACGTGACCGACCCAAGTTTGGGCAAGTAAGCTACAAAGAACTAAAATCAGGCTCCATAACAGTTAACGGCAAAAAAGTCCGTGTAAGCTCACTATCCAGCATAAAGATGGCAAAGAAAGTTTCACAAACGCTAAAGTCATGGATTGACGAAGGCACGTTTCTTCTTAACTTCGCCTGTTGAGCGGTTGCCAACAAACACGGTTTTTAAGCCGATGCGGCAAACCGAGGAAATTCCCTTCGTCGTCAGCGTTATGCATCCAGCAGTCACATGCACCGAAGACGAGGAAATACAAGCCATCGCAAAACGCATCGTAACCAAATCAGTCAACCACATAGTCGTGGTGGATGACACAGGCAAATTGCTGGGAATTGTCACTTCTTGGGACGTCACTCGGGCTATGGCTGAAGGCAAAACAGCATTAGCTGACATCGAATCCCACAATGTCGTCACCGCCAAACCCGATGAACCACTTGGAGATTGCTTCTAAACGGATGGCACAAAACAACATTTCAGCATTGCCCGTGATTGATATTGAAAAGAAAGTGCTTGGAATAATCACTTCAGAAGATGTTTCAAAACTGTTAGGACGGTAAAAATATGGCAAGAATTCTCATAAGGTTCGATGAAGAACAAGTTTCAGAGCCGATAGCATCTCAAATAATCATCGAATACAAAGTGCCCATGGCAATTTTGTCAGCGCATATTAACTCTAAGGGCGGCGAAATCCTCGCTGAAGTCCCCGATGAGCAATCAAGAAAAAGTAGTCAAAGCTTTCCGGCAAAGAGGCGTCTCAGTAACAGTGCCTAAACTTATCGAAGTTGACAGCGAAAAATGCTTTAGCTGCGGCAGCTGCATTGCTCTTTGCCCCGTAGAAGCCATCAGCTTAGACTAAAGACTCCACCGTTGAGTTCGATAAGGAAAAATGTGTTGGCAGCACCTGCAGCATCTGCGTTGACGCATGTCCTGCAAGAGCGATAAAATCAATTAAACAAAACAACAATGACCAATCAATACAGAGCAATAGGAAAAAAAAAGTTGACCCGTAACCTTTTCAAAGAAAACTTTACCCTGAAAGAATCTCAATGCACAATCATTTCTGAAAGCAAAAAGCCATCCAAGCCGCTAAAGAATCGATCAGACGCAACTAGACAAGAACTCGAAATTTACGTCAGAGCACAACCCAAAATTTCTGCATACATTAACACCGTATTCCGCCGCCAGAAAAACCACTTGTAGCTAAGCTGATGGCATTGGCAGCGGAAAAAGCGGATGTTGGTCCTATGGCAGCGGTTGCAGGAGTTATAGCTGACTTAGCCGTTGAAGGCTATGATGCTTACGGGCTGTGAAGTGGCAGTTGTTGAAGACGGCGGAGAAATCTCGGCGTCAATCAAACATCCCAGTTGATGTCGCAGTTGCTGCAGGAGAAGAACCCCTCTCAAAACGGTTCGGGTTTCGATTAACAGAATTCCCAATCGGTGTAGCTACAAGTTCAGGACGTTTTAGCCATGCGTTAAGTTTTGGAGATGCAGAGGCAGCTACGGTTTTTTGCAAAAACGCCAGCCTTAGCCGATGCAGCAGCCACAGCTGTTGGCAATGTGGTTAAGGGCGAGGATGTTCAAGCGGCAATTAAAGCGGGCATTAGTAGGGGGCTAAGCATTGTAGGAGTTGAAGGCGTGATGGTAATCTATAAAGGGCAAGTTGGAACCGCCGGGAAAATCCCCGAAATAATTAAAGTGTTAAGCTAAGCCTCATTATCTTTCAGTAAATAGTATTCCTTCGAAGCCGTTATCAGTTTTTCCTTTGTTTTTTGCATGAAATTATCCTTTAAAAACGGGAAAACCCCCAATCATTTACGAAAACTCTTAAATTATACATTACCCAACTGAACTGCAAGGTCTCTTCAATGTCATCAAACACTAACCCGCTTGAAATCCAAAGCTACGACGATAAAGAAAAAATGTTTTATGTAAAATCACCCAGCGGCAACATAGTAAAGGTTCAAGATACCTTTGCCGAAATGTTTGCCCTTTGGGCAGGAAGAGTTTTAATCACCGCTCAAAATGAAAAATGGGCATTAATCGCCGCAAGCCTAACTACGGGTTTTGCTACAAGCGTTATTGAGGCAACTGCGGAAGCTGCAATCGAACGAACCGTACCAGCAGACCAGACACCAGACAAAAGACCTGGAGTATATATTCAAATTTATAATCGTGACCGATTTGAGCTCAAACACCAGCTCATGCAACGCATCGGCCAGTGTACCCTGACTTGTCCAACAACCGCCGCCTTCAATGGTTTAGTTGGAAAACGAACATTAGATGTTGGCAACAGCCTACGTTACTTCGGCGATGGCTTCCAGAAAAAAGCCATGGTTGGCGGAAGAAAGTGCTGGAAACTCCCCGTTATGGAAGGCAGCTTCATTGTTGAAAATGGGTTTGGCGCTACCGAAGCGGTTGCAGGCGGCAACTTCATGATTTTTGCGAAAGATCAGATATCAGGATTAAAAGCCGCTGAAGCTGCAGCAGACGCAATCCGTGCAAATGCTCCTGACGTAATTATGCAGTTTCCAGGAGGCGTTTGCCGCGCAGGCAGCAAAGCTGGCTCACTCAAGTACAAATTAAAAGCTTCAACTAACCATCCTTATTGCCCAACATTGCGCACTCTTGTGCCTGATAGCGTTGTTCCCGAAGGCGTAACGTGTGTTTATGAAATAGTCATGAACGGCTTAACCTTTGATGCTGTCAAAAAAGGCATGAAAGAAGGTGTTACCGCAGCAATAGGCGTGCCTGGAGTTGTTAAGATTTCTTCAGGCAACTACGGTGGCAAATTGGGGCCTTTCAAGGCTTATCTCAGAGATGCCATTGGTGCACCCGCTCCAGAACCAGCAGCCGCAACTCCATCTAAGCCAAAAGCCTAACAACTTCCTTTTTTGTGTCGCAACTTTTATTTGATTCGTTTTTAACGTTAGTTATCCAATAAAGCGAGTATTTAGTGAATTATATTGAGTACAGCGAAAAAATCGTCTCTTGAACTATTCCGACTGCGGAAAATGATTAATTCCTTAGCTACCAAAGAGGGCAGCCACACAGAACTCATTACTGTTTATGTTCCTCCGGGCAAACAAATCAGCGATGCCCTTAACCTTCTAAGAAACGAATATGGCACCGCTAGCAACATCAAATCAAACGTTACACGAAAAAACGTACTTGACGCTATCACTAAAGCTCAACAGAAACTCAAATTATTCAAAGACCCAGGAGAAAAAGGCATAGTAGTTTTTACAGGTGCCCTTCTAGGAGAAGGCGCTGCACCAGGTACCGAACGCATGGAAGCCTACGTTATAGTTCCACCTGAACCCATTAGAATTTTCCTCTACCGCTGTGACTCCCGATTTCACACTGAACATCTGCAAGATATGCTACGGGAAAAAGAAAGCTATGGGATTTTGTTGGTGGATGCCAATAACGCTACCATTGCAATTTTGCAGGGCAAACGTCTTGAGATTGTGCGTCAAATGCATTCGGGTGTCACAGGTAAAACTAAAGCAGGTGGGCAATCAGCCCGTCGATACGAACGCTTGCGTGACATGCAACTTAACGAATATTTTACCCGGGTTGGAGTTCATGCTAACGAAGCTTTCCTGCCCCTTGACAATTTAAAAGGCATAATTCTTGGTGGGCCTGGTCCGACTAAATATGATTTTGATAAAGGCGGATATTTGAATTATCAGCTAAAAGACAAAATTCTCGATATAGTTGATACAGCTTATGTCGAGGAGCAAGGCGTAAAAGAAGTAATGGATAAGGCGCCGGAAATAATGAAGAAAGTCCGCTACATTGAAGAGAAAGAAATAATGCAGAAATTCCTCTACGAAGTCGGACATGACACAGGGTTGATAACTTACGGAGAAGCCGAAGTGAGGCGGCTATTGCAGGCAGGAGCAGTACGCTTGCTTCTTTTGTCTGAAAGCGTTGATTTAGTCCGTATCACAATCAAATGCAGCGCATGCAGTTGCGAAGAGCAGCACACCGTTAAAGCCATAGACGTGGCAGCTTTCGAGCAAGGGTTAGTCGGCAAGCCATGTGCCAAATGCAGTGCACCCTCATTCACAGTTGTTGATAAGAAAGACGTTGTTGATGACTTAGCAGAACTATCAGAACTTGGAGGCACGGATGTAGAAGTCATTTCTACAGAGACCGAAGAAGGGCAGATGCTAAAGAACGCGTTTGGCGGCATAGCAGCGATGCTTCGATTCAAACAGCAGCAGAGCTAAATTCAGTGAAACGAAATAACAATTTTTGGGTATTACCTAAGAAAATAAGAACTCTTGGGGTAAGGTGTTGGGGGTCTGCCCCTCTCCCTTTGAACTACATTATTTCTATTTGTCCATGCGTTTGCTTAGCTTATAAGGGGTATTTCGGTTTCCGATATATCAGTATTTATTGTTAAGTCACTTGCACATCAAAAACTGCTCTACTTGCGCTTTGGTAATGTCCTTCACAAATAGCTGTTTCTGTTTTGAGGTGGCACCTGACGCGATCTCAATTTTAGCATGCAAAAGTTTTGCGAACTCTTTGAGAATTTCCTTGTTTACTTTGCCCTTGATTGGTTCCTCTGTTGAGTGGACAATAATTTCATCGCCGTCCCGCTCTATGCTGAATTTGGGTGAGTTGGGTTTAACAAAAATTGTGATGATTATGCCGTCTTTAGTTTCGCTTATGCTCATGCAGTTATGCACTCGGGTACTTGCGATGCTTTGCCGCTTTGCAGTGCCCAACTAAACTTGTTTCGCAATGTTGTGGGGTAGAATTTTTCGATGTCAAACTTTACTTTTTTCGCCCACTTCAAGTAAGCTGTCGGATCAATATAGGATTTGAGTGACGTGCCCAAGTTGTATTCTTTAGTTAGCTTTGTCAATTCCAAATCAAGTTTAGCCCGTTGGAGTCTAGTTTCAAGAGATTCGGTTTTTTTGCCCTCAGCTTTTTTCTCTTTTAGCTGCTGCTCAAGTGATTTAATGTTTTCTTCTTTTTTCTCCAAGCGCTGATCAAAAGTTGGCGGAACCTTACGTTTGTGATTGGCGACTTCAGCAACTTTAAAGTTAGCCATTTTTGCAGCATACATTTTGCAGTAATCTGGGTCTTCCTTTGTTATCCCGCTTTTCTCCAGTTCTTCTCGGACTGTTTTTGTGCATCTCCAAGTACGGAAAACTTTAGCGGTTAACTTGGGCATTTTTTCAGACAGGAAGCGAGCGACCATTTTTGAATCGACGCCTTCGAAAAGATATTCTTTGCTTGTTTTAGCAAAGTGTTGAATGTTTCGGATGACTTCTGGTGGTGCTGGGATGTCTTTTATCCATCTGACACTGTCTTTGCCAAGAAAGTCGAAGTGGATAATATTTCCCTCTATTTTGATGTGCTCGCTTCGAAGTGTGATGGCGCCTACAGTGTCAGCTTCGTCTGGGTCTTTTTCGTCACCCACCCTCATGTTTGGTACAAGAATTAGCCAAGCCACAGTTGCAGTTTTGCGCCTTAAATCTTCTTTATCATTAAGGTTTCTGAGAATGTGTTGTTCAACTGTTTTAATTTGCTTGCCAAGGGTTTCGGCTTTTTGGAACTTTTCTTTTTCCCGATTTTGCTTTAGGAAAGCTGTGTCAGAGAACCATACGTATTTGATTTTTCCTGTAAGCTTGTCTTCCCATTTAGCAACGTACATTTTGTTAGGTTCCCAAACTATGTCCTTCCAGTTTCCTTCTGGTTTTGGAACTAAGAGATTGCCTTTTTCGTCTTTAGGCAAATTAAGTATAATGTCGGATTCGCTTGGGCCGTCTTTCCATTTTCCACGTTGCGGGTGATCGCCTCGTCCAGCGAAAAGGCATGATGGCTCGGATGTCCAGTTGGCAATCTCCAGCTTTTGTCCATCAAGTGTAGCATAACCATATTTTTCTTTAAATTCTAGTCGTTTGACTTTGCGTTCTTCTGCTTGCTGTTTTTTGATTTCTTTAGTTAGGACTTCTTTTTTGGCTTTTTCGCTTTCAATGTAGTTAACGACTTGTGTGAAGTCGATTTCTTGATTTGCTGACTGGTTGCAGTTGTTTGTTGTTGCAGGTGGAAGTTCAATGCTGTTTAGATATTTTGGAATAAAACTGTTGAGATATGTTGCTGTTGGGTTCTCTTTTTTGAGTTCGTTTAGGAACTCTTTCATAAAATTGTGTTTGAAAACGTTGTCAGGTGGGGAGACGGTTGATAATGTTTTTCTGACCCATGCAACCGCCATCTGCTCACTTTTAGGCGTCAACTTTAATGTCTGACCATTAATTTTGATAGTGAAGCCTTTATAATCGTAAATAGGAACGAATATGCCGTTATGCATTAAACTTTTCATAACATGCTTCATTTATTAAACCTCAATACTTCGACAAGGGACCTTGCTTGCCACTATTTGCTTATACATAGTTTTTCTGCTTTTCGGTCTTAAAGTTGCACTTTCCCATAACTTTGCTTCGACGCTTAAAAACATATGGCAGAAAACGGCAAAGTTTACTCAAAAAACAGCCTTTTCTGCTTTTTTGTAGCCCGATCGTTCTGCAGCTTCTTATAAACAGCCTCAACATCTTTCCGCTCAACATATCCCTTATGAGGTCGAAAACCGCCGGAAAACCCTCCTGGAATATGCATTAGCTCATGAATCAATGTTCTTTCCTTATCTTCAGGAGTCATTCTGTCAAAGATTTCTGATATAACTTCAATAGTATAAGAAGCAGGCAGATTTAGTACTCCCTGCCAAATCTTGCCTAAGCCATGGATGCGGGCGATTGTGCGTCGGGCTTTCGATCCTTTACTTCGCACGCAGAAAACGAATTGTGGCACAACATGATAAAATTCGCATTCTTCAGCTAATTGATCAACTTGCTTTTTGATTTCTGGGGCTTCAAAATATTTAATCGGCATCCCTTCTCTCTCCCTGATGGCATTCTATACATTTGTTGGATTTAAAAGCTAAGTGCTTCTCTGCCATATTTTCTTTAGTTCCATCCAGAAGGTGGCAGCAAATGCTACCACAATAACTAAAACCCAATTTTGAAGATCCAACCCTGTAACTTGCAAAGCGCTCTGGGTAACTGGCGTTGATGTAGCTACAATTAATGTTACAAATACGAGTAGCGCCCAAAGAAGCATAATTTTGTTTGAAAACAAACCCTCTTTTATCAAAGGTTCCTGATCAGAACGGAAGTTCAAGGCCAAGAAAATGTGCCCAAACATCCATGTTGCAAAAGCCACTGTCCGCGCCAAAAGTATGTTTTGTGTAGTATACCATGTAAAAAGGTAAGTTACTGTGACGGCTAAAAAGAGGCTTAACGACCCCAAAAAGAGGGTTCTAAGCATGGGTTTGTTTAGGAATTTTTCTTTAGGGTCAATAGGTGGTTTGTTCATTATTCCGGTTTCAGCTGGTTCAGCTACAAACGTGGCTGACGCCGCCAAATCCATGAATAATTCAAGGACTATAATTTGGATAGGCGCAAACGGTAAGGGAATGCCGAGTATTATTGGCATGAGGAAAATTGAGACCAAAGCTACTTTGCAGGCAAGGTAATAGCGGACGCCTTTTCGTAGGTTGCTGTAGAGTTTACGTCCTTCCTTAACCGCAGTTTCTATAGTGGCGAAATTGTCATCAGTTAGAATCATGTCTGCTGTTTCTTTAGTCACATCAGTTCCACGGATGCCCATGGCGATTCCGATGTGGGCTTCTTTGAGAGCTGGGGTATCATTTATTCCATCTCCCGTTACCGCTACGATTTCGCCGGTTTCTTTGAGGAGGCGAACTAACCGTAATTTGTCTTCGGGAGTTACTCGTGCAAAAACATATGTGCTTTTTAATGCATTTCTCAGTTCTAGATCGGTTATTTGTGAGATTTCGTAGCCACTTAACACGTTAGAACTGTCTATTCCAACTTGGGACGCGATGGCTCTAGCGGTTTCGGGGTGGTCACCTGTGATCATTATGACTTTTATGCCAGCTTTTTGGCAGGTTTGGATGGCTCCTTTTACTTCTTTTCGTGGTGGATCAATAAAACCCAATATACCAACGAAAACAATTTCGCTTTCAAGATTTTGCTTACTAAAGGAATCGGCTTGTAGTCTGTGGTAACCAAAACTCAGCAGGCGTTCACCTGACTGCGCCATTTGCATCATTACTTTATTAACTTCATTTCTGGAGTCTTTATTCAGAATTGTTTCTTCTCCTTTAACAAGGATTTTTGTTGACTGCGTCAAGATTTTCTCAGGTGCGCCGCTAGTTAAGACAACTCTTGAATTGCCATATTGATAGATGTAAGAAGCGAGTTTTCTTTTGACATCAAAGCTTAACTCGTCTTTAAGAACCCACTCTTCCGTAGCTTTCATAGTATCTATTCCATCTTGTTTGAGGCGTTCAAGAATTGCTTGGGCCATCGGATTACTCAGAACCGTGTCGTTTGTTGAGTTTGCAACGGCGTCGCTAGCTAAAAACGCGGTTCGCAGCGCTGCTTTCTCGTTTTCTTTGAAATCTTGGCTTCTCCGAACTGAACCATCAAAGTATAGGTGTTCTAAACGCATTTTGTTTTCTGTTATTGTCCCTGTTTTATCTGTGGCTATTACTGTAACGTTCCCAAGAGATTCGGCTGCCCGTAAACGCTTCACTATGACGCCTTTTTTGGATAATGCGTAGCTTCCTACGCCAAGAACCATAGTGATTATAATGGGGAGTTCTTCAGGGATAACAACAAACGCTAACGATAGTCCGTAAAGTACGGCTTCTGCGGGGCTGGGCTGTAATCCTCTGATGTAACTTAAAATAGGAATGAGGATGGCAAAGAAAAGGGCAATCCAAACTAATGTTTTTGACAGCTGCTTCATGGCTAACTGCAAGGTTGTTTTTGGTTCTTTGGCTGCTTTTGTTATGCCCGCAACTCTTCCAAGCTCCGTATTTACCGAAGTTGCAGTTACCAAGGCTTTGGCTCTTCCTTGAGTGACCACGGTTCCAGCGAAAAGCATGTTCGTTTGTTCTGTGACTCGGGTTTCGCTTGCTAAAGTTGCCGTGGCGTCTTTAGCTACTGGGAAAGATTCTCCAGTTAATGAGGACTCATCAATTTCCAGCCCAAACCCCTCAAGTAATCGAGCGTCTGCTGGAACTCTTTGACCTGTTTTTAAAACTAATATATCGCCTGGAACAATCTGGGATGTTTCAACTTCCCGAAGTTGCCCTCCTCGAAGAGCAGTCGTAGTTGGCGGTGCCAGCTGCTTTAAAGATGCGATCGAATGTTTCGCTCTATATTCATTCCATACCTCAGCTAAAACAAGAACTATTATTATTACAATTATTGTTAACGCGTCTGTTAGGCTGCCTAAAATACTATAAAGCACGCCAATCGCAATAAGCAGTAAAATCATTGGTTCAGCAATTTCTTCTCGAAGGATTCCAAGGAAGCGGATTTCTCTTTGCTGAACAAGAACATTTCTTCCATACCTGCCAAGCAGCTGAGCTGCCTGTTGATCAGTTAAGCCTTTATCAGGATTAACGCCTAATTCATGAATTAGTTCATGGGTTTCTTTTGAATGCCACTGGCTCATTGCAGCACCTAAGATTGTAAAGTTGCGAAGGAAATTAGCCCTAAAAACATTGCGTAACCAATCGCTAATATTCTTAGCAGCTGCCTGATTTCTATTTCATTATTTATGTTACAGGATAAACGCCTGGTTGCAACCAAAACAGTGAATTCACCAAGAAAATTTATGGTTAAAGGCTTAAATTGAAGGTGAAACTGCAAATATGTTATTGTAAGCAATCGCCAGTCAGCTATTTATTTTTTGCAAAAAGCATCAGCCTTTTTATCCAAAACTTTATAACATCGCCAAGCCCTTTGGATTCTAAAAAGGTAGATTCAAGATGAAATTCGGCACATACATGTTTGAAGCAAAGAAAGTTCCAGGCTTTGACTTTGACCTTTTCCGCGTTAAACCAGAAGTAGGCAGACGAATGCCGCCGCAACCCGATATGTACAGCAACATCGCTATTTTCGGAGACAACGTTACCGCCAGAAATCATCCCGATTGGATTTCACAGTCAGCTTTAGGTCCAGCATGGAGAACAAACGACAACTTTAACGTCAGATGGGACGTCCTCTGCGCAACTCAACCTGAACACCGTGCAGAACAACTAGATTACATGGAAGATGTTGCAAGAAAAAGCCCAGGCATATGGCTAAACAGCATTCACTTCGCAGAACACGGACATTGCATATGCCCACGTTGCAAAGCACTTCACGAAAAGAGCGGTTTAAGCTGGTACGAATGGAGACGAAAAGAAATCACTGAATACATGGCAGCAACAAGTGAACGCGTACGTGACAGAGCAAAGAGTCAATTTGTTATTGGTGTACTTCCAGATCCAGTTACAAACTATGAGCGCTTCGGCGTCAACTTCGACGACTTAGCACCACTTACCGACGAATTCCTCGTCGTTATGTTCAGCAAAAACTATGCAACACCGTGGTATTGGGAAATGCTTACTCGCAACTTCAAGAAGATATTCAAAGACAAAAAACTAAACATTGCATTGTACGTAATTGGCCCCGGCGACGACCCAAGAGAAACACCAACACCAAGCGAGCTCTTAACAGTTTCAGTCCGTATGGCAAGAGCAGGCGTAGACGGAATTCTATACTTAACTGATAAGGCATACCAGATGGTAGAGTTCCAGAAAGCTATGATCGCTCAGAAAGATGTTCGCGAACGTTTGAAGAGCTACGGCGGCAAAGCAGGTCAAGAAGTTCTCGACTTAGTTACAAGTTGGGAAAAGATCGTAGAATAAGCCTCAAAAAAAATACATTGCACGCATGAGTGGTGAAAACCACCAGGCTGCCCTTTTTATTTAATCAAACAAAATCAAGCCTTTTGGCTATGCTTTTTGAAAAAAGAAATTGTTAACGCTCTTATTCCTAAGAGCTGTTTTGTGCCTACATTTATTGGATGTAGTTCAATGTTTTGTTTTGGCTTTCGTGGATTTCCTTCATCGATTCATACTGTGCTTCGATTAAAATCTTCAGCGAGTCAACGTTGGTTTTTATGCTCTCTATCTCAGCAGTTTTTAGGAGAACTCCTGATTTAGAAAGCTGCTCATTTATGTTGTCAACGGTTACTTCAAGCACTTTAACTTTAAACGCGAAAATTTGAAGCGTGTAAAGCAGACTTAATTGAGAGTTCAAATTTTCCAATTGATCTAAATACCTCGTTTTTTTAATAAAAGCCTTAATTTTTTGATCTTGTGAAGCTTCAGGCGACTGCATGATTTGCTCGTACAGAGCAGATTGTTTCCAAGTTGCCTCTTTTGTTTCATCCACGGTTTTCTGTATTCGTTTTGCTGTTTTAACTAAGAGTTCTAATACTTCATCCAAACTTTTCTCCCCCAAATTAACGGTAACTATACACTCAAGTGACCATATCAACCATTACCATTATATAAAATTTTAAGACCAAACTCAATGCACGCGTAATTTTTTAGAAGATGACCGCGTCAAATAATTATTTTAATAATTACACTGGTCTTAGAAAAGTATTAAAAAATAAAAAAGAAAATAATTTGGATTGATAAAGATTTTTCAGCTAAATTAGCTTAATATCTTCTTGGTGGTCTACGCTTTGAGTAACACTCACGGCAATAAACTGGCCTTGTACCGTCTGGCTTGAAAGGAACATCACATTCTTTTCCGCAATCGGCGCATGTTGCCTTGTGCATCTCTTTTGGATATGACATACTGTTTTTCACTTCCTGTTTTATTACTTTGCAAATTGCTTTGCAGGTTTGTCTAATGCAGAACTTGCTATAAAGCCTATCCGTTGCCAAAGAAAATTTTGATGAAGAAGACCTTTGAAAATCGTAGAATTTCTTACCAAGGTCACTATAAATGGTTTCTGAAGCTTAACCTCATGTTTTAAAAGAAATTGAATTCTCAATTACAAAATTATAAAGCAGACTAAAAATAAAAAATTTCTTTATATTTCTAAAAACAGATTTTAGAAATAATTTATTAGGTCAACCTTTTGTTTCTTTGGTATGTTCATTCTTTCAATTTTGGCAATATCTTTGTTGCCCACTCAATTTTCGTATTATAGATTTCACGTAGTTTTGGAGTACTGCTGACTTCTTTTGGCTTTGCCATCATTTGTTTTTTGGATCGGCTCATCGTAGGATTTCGTTTTGGCTGTCCTTTCCTTTTGGTTTTATAACTTTCACGGTTCATATTGATCTCTGCCTAATTCAAAGTTTAAGAACTAACATATAGAAGTTTGCCCCTGTTTTCCAAGAAATTTCAGTTAACGAGCAAATCGAGAAGGGTAAGTTATGGTTGAATTCTGGACGTTAATAGTCTCGTTTTAGCGTTTGCAGTTGGAAGCCTATTGGTAACTATAATTGTTCAAATTGGCGGTCCAATCCTTGGCTCATCGCAGCTGCCTTTCCAGTCGTTTTTGCTTCATTCTCTATTATATACATAAGAGCGGGGTCAGAATTCTCACGCGGGATGACCAAACCTTTAGTATTTTGTGGTATTTTGACAATTATTTCTTTTTGCGTCGTCAGATTTTTTTAGCCTGTTTTTGGAGTTTGGTTTGGACCTTTATTTTCTTACTTGATTGTAGATCCGCTTGCATTTCTCGCCTATTATTTAGCGCAGCGTCAATGAATAATCAATTGAATAGCGCAAAAATCCATTTAAGCGGTTGGGGCGATTTGGGGCACCAGCTTAATTTGGTAGAGGCTTGGCCAATCTTTTCCCGTTACGAATAGCCTGCTGCTGTTTTGATCATACGCGATGCCATTTAAGACTGCATTTGGATCTGAGTTGTTTTCACTTGGTAATCCAGTAAGGTCAATCCAAGCTTTAACTTGTCCAGTCTGCGGGTTAATTATTGCGATAGTGTTTGTTTGCCAAATGTTAGCGTAAACATCCCCGTTGATGTACTCTAACTCATTGATGTTAACTATGCTGGTGTTTCCATCATGCACTTGGATTTGTCCAGTACGTCCAAATGTGGTAGGGTCAATGAAATAGAGGTTGCTTGTGCCGTCACTCATGATTAAGTGTTTTCCGTCAAAAGTTAATCCCCAACCCTCTGTTTGAAAAGTGAAGTTCCCCAAGGGGGCAAACGTTGTTTTATCGTAGATGAAGCCTATCTGTGACTCCCAAGTTAACTGCACTATGGTGTTGTTTACAACTGCTATGCCTTCGCCGAAATATTGATCGGGCAAAGTATATTCTTGTAGCACATTGCCGGTGGTTAAGTCAACACGGCGTAATGATGAGTTACCGTTAATTCCTGTGCTTTCATACAGTGAACCATCTGAGTACACGAGACCTTCTGTGAAGGCATTTGAGTCATGCGGGTAAGTATTGACTATAGTGTAGCTGTAATGTGTGATTGTTGTGGGTGCTGTTGACGAGGGCGTTGGTGTCATCTCGAGAGAGGGAGTTAAAGTGGGGTTAATGGATGAGGTTGCTGTTGGCGTTGAAGTTGGTGCGACGGTGCCTCGAGATTTAGTGCTATCTACAAAATAGATTATTGAAGCGCTCAGAACAAGAATAGCCACAATGAATATGGAGGCTACGGTCAGTGATTTCTTCATCGTATTGTCATTTAGTGATTCTTGTTAATAGGTAAAACGGTAAATTCGCGATTTTTGTTTCTCAAAATCAAATAATACAACATTCTTCTCGGCTATTAGAAAGTCTTAAAGCTACCCCTAAATATTTTATTTAACGTGAATTGTGAATTGGGGCTCAAACAGATTAACAGCAAAGTCTCAGCTGTAATTGCCCTAATGCTCATTCTTTTCATTTCCTCCTCCATTTACCCCAACATAAAAGCCCAAACGGCCATCTCCTTTAGTCCAGCTGATCAATTCAAAATCCCATCCTACAATGGCACTGTAAGCTTTGCAGTAAACGGCAACTACTCCCAAGCAACACTTTATAACGACAGCTGGGCTTTCCAAAATTTGAGTATGAATCGATCCACAACACTAAGCAATTTTCGGGTTTCCGCCCAAAACTGTAACATCACAATATTTGCATACACTGCATCCAACACCTCTCAAACTCTAAGGTTGAGGTATTCAGTGGCAGGAGCGGGCTACCAGATTTTCTCTTTTGGCCAAATTCAAGGCGCACAAAATAGCGTTGATTGGTATGTGGTTCATACGGTTAACGGCAAGAGCATATTTCTAACCCCTGGCGTGGATTGGACAATTTCTCGTAACGGAACAGTAGTTGTGAACGCTGCAACCGGTAACTTTAGCGTTGTACACTTTAACTCTGGTGACACAGCTTTGCTGAATTCGAATTTGCCATTTTATGAGCAGCATTCAGTAGCTATTGCAACATCGGCAGGGTTGGCTGTTGTTGTTATTTTGGCTGTTGTTCTCGCAGTAAGAAATAATAAATTGGTAACTGGAAAAAAAGCTGATAAAAACAGTTCAATTATCAGTCAAAGCTCAATAATAAAACATGAGGAGAAACTATAATGCAGGAGAACCCAACTTGGCTTGTCCTACTCATTTTTGCCATAATAGTAAGTCTGGGCATTTTCCTTATCTATAAATTATCTAAAGATAAGACAAAAAGAGTAAGCACTCTTAGACTTTTTATTCAAATAGTTGCCGTGGTTGCTGTATTCATGGGTCTAATCCTTGGGCCATTTAATTTGCCTGTATTCCAGCCTCTAGGTCCTTCACCCCGCGATCACTTGCTTGGGTCTAATTTCTTGGGAACCCAATTTCCAGACGGCATTTCAGTTCCCATCTTAGCTTGTTATTACCCTAACGGGCGAACAGTTACCTGTCCAATTTGGCAGCTTCAAGCATACATTTTTCCATTTTGGAATCATCAAGTAGGCTATCAAGTTTTGTATTCTACCCCAGGGTTAGAAAAAATAGGCATTGTACTAGGAATGGTGATAGTAGGCGCCATTATTTTAGGGAGGTTTTTCTGTGGTTGGCTGTGTCCGTTTGGATTGTATCAAGATGTATTAACCCGCATCCGCAAAGCATCTCGCCTTAAGCATCTGCGATTTTCCAATAAAACAAATACAGCGCTTGGGCAATCGCGATACATTATAATTGCGATTTTTCTGATTCTCAGCGTTATTTTTGGCTCGTATGCCATTTTTGGGCATGAGTTGATTCAAGGCACTATCACTGGCGGCCCTCAAGGAACCGAAGCAGGAATTGTAAGTAATATTAATGAGCCTTTTTGTCTGGTTTGCCCTGCAAGGCCACTTTGTATTTTAATTGAAGTTGCTATAGGCGCGATGAAATGGTCCTACATCTCACAAATTGTATACGGGCCATTTTGGATAACAGGTTTCTACATCACCTCGTTGAACTTGGCTATCCTGATTGCTGTTTCAATTGTATCTTTGTTTTATAGGCGGTTTTGGTGCAGAATCTGTCCTCTTGGAGCATTAACAGCGTTATTTAGCAGCTTTACTCCCTTCAAACAGATCGCTTTGACAAAGTTGCAAAAGAATGAAGAAAGCTGCACTAAATGTGGTGTTTGTAAACGTGTTTGCCCCACTCAAGCAGACGCAGTGTTTGATCAGAAAGGCGGAGATGTTACAGAATCAAGATGTATCCTTTGTGCACGCTGTGTAGAGCTTTGTCCTTACGAAAATGCTTTAGAGCTAAAGTTCGCTGGAAAAACAGTTATGAAGTCAAGAAACTGGTTGGAAGAGCAAAAACCCAGCTGATTGTTATTCTGTCAAATATCCTTCTTGTTTTTTCGCAACAGGGAATTCAAGTAAATCATAAATAGCTTCAACTCGAAATAACTGCCAATCCTTAAGCAATTTAGGGATAAAAAGGTTAAAAAAAGCAAAATGAGTTGAAAAAATGCAAAACCTAAATAAAATAAGTAAAAATAGAATATTAACAATCGCGCTCGCTTTGCTTCTGACATTATCTATAGCCACTCCAATCTTTTCTTCGCAAACAGCAAAAGCACACAGCCCAGTGTGGCAAATCAAAACATACGCCTTTATCGATGTTAACCCAGATCCCATTGGCATAGGCCAAACTGCCTTCGTTACTTTTGGAATTGACAAAGTACCAAACACTGCAAATGCCGCTTATGGAGACAGATGGACAAACCTCACCGTGACGATAACAGACCCGAATGGAAAAGCCACTACCCTTTCAGGATTCGTAGCTGACGATACAGGATTCTCACATACAACATATACTCCAACTGCTCTTGGAAACTACACCTTCGTATGCAATTTCCTTGGACAAACATTAACAGGCGCTAATCCACCACCAACTGGCAACAGCGCTGCTACCCAAGCATATATTGGCGATATCTATCTACCAAGCACAAGTTCCGTTACGACTCTAGAAGTGACACAACAACCCGCTTCAACAGTGCCGTTTAATGCTCTCCCAACAAGCTACTGGCAACGCCCAATTAACATGATGAACAGCAACTGGGCCCCAATCAGCGGCAACTGGCTTGGACAATTCGCATATACTAATGCAGGTCTTGGTTACAATGCAACTACAAACTTCGATCCATACGTACAACTTTCAAATAGTGCACACGTACTTTGGACAACACCATTAGCCCCTGGAGGACTAATCGGAGGCGAATATGGTGCAACAGCACACAGCAACTATTACTCAACCGCCCAATACGAATGCAAATATCTTGCTGTAATAATGAATGGCATATTATACTACACTTATACACCAGGTGCTTCAACGGACAAAGAAGGTTTAATCGCCCAGAACCTTCGCACAGGACAAATACTTTGGCAACGCAACGACATCAACGGCACTCTAAGAATGGGGCAAATATACAATTACATATCACCAAACCAATACGGCGGACAATCGTTCCTATGGAGTGTCTCAGGCACAACATTTTCAGTTTATGAACCGACAACTGGAAACTGGATATACGACATTGCAAATGCAACAACTTCCGGTCTATTCGTGTCACAACCTGAAACCTCTTATCAAAATGGAGCTGACGGAAGTCTCTTAGAATACTACATAAACACTACAAACTCAGCACAATATACGCTGACTTGCTGGAACTCAAGTCGATGTCTACAGGTTGGAGGGGCTACTCCCGCAGGAAGCGGAGACCCGAATAACTGGCGTTTCTATCCAACTACAGGACAGAAAATTGATTTCAAGTGGGGCATACAATGGACTAGACCGATAGCTATGAACATCACTAGCAATGGAGTTACTTCACCCATTAGTTTAAGCTTGTCAGGCGCCCAATCAAGTGGTTCAATTGGCATAACAGGAGATACAATAGTATTAAGTCAAGGAGTCTCAGGTAACTGGGAAAACTGGCAAATTGACGCAGGCTACAGCATAACTGACGGACATCAATACTTCTTAGTAAATCGCACAATAGCAGATTGGACAAGAGTCGTTACTTTCACTATCGGAGACGGATACTACACCGAAAAGAATGATGAGCTACAAACAATCAATGTATTCAATGCAGCTACAGGACAACTTCAATGCACATGCAATTATCCAACAAACACTATATGGGGTTACTTCTCAGGCTATCGTCCAGTTAGTGGTTATGGCATGATTTTTGATGCCACTTTCGACGGACACTGCTACGCATGGAATGAAACAACAGGAGCACTTATCTGGAACTGGTTCGCAGGACCAGCCGGCTACAACACAGTCTACAATTCATGGCCGTTCAAAACTGTAGAATTAGTAGCTGACGGAAAAGTCTACCTCAACGGAGGCCACACATACAACCCACCGCTATTCAGAGGTTCACAAGCATATGTGTTAAACGCTACTAACGGCAACGTAGTTTGGAGCATCAATAGTTTCTGCGAATCCAATAGTCCAGTCGTAGCCGCAGCAGACGGAGTTGTCACATTACCGAACGCTTACGACAATCTACTATACGCATACGGCAAAGGACAAAGTGCTACCACAGTTGAAGCACCATCAGCATCGATCACACAAGGATCCAGCTTAGTAATACGCGGAACTGTAACTGATCAATCTCCAGGAAAAACTTGCTTAGGCATACCTGCAGCAGGCACTCCAGCAATATCTGACGCAAGCATGACCGACTGGATGAATTACTTATATGGACAGCAACCAATGCCAAACAACGCAACAGGCGTTTCAGTCTCGCTTGACATTATTGATGCAAACAACAACTTTAGAAACATTGGCACTGCAACAAGTGACATTACAGGCGCATACAGCTTCCAATATACACCAGACATTCCAGGCAAATTCACAGTGATTGCTTCATTCCCAGGAACCGAATCGTACTATCCATCTTCCGCTGAAACAAGCTTCGCAGTTGACACAGCCACAACAAACACATCAACCACTGCTCCTATCACATCAACATCTGCAGCTGACACATACTTTATACCCGCAACCGCTGCCTTATTCTTCACAATCATTGTAATCGGCGCAATATTAGCAATACTAATGCTTCGGAAAAAATAAGCAGACAAAAAACGCTCAACACATCCTTTTTTCTTTTTTTAAATTTTTTGCAGATTTTAGAAAGTCTTATTAGGAAACTTGACTGCTAGGAAAGCTTATGAGCGTAAACATTTCAGTTTTCGTTCAATAAATTTTAAGGAAGAAAAAAAATGCAAATATCTAAAAACAAAAAAATTATTGCCTTCGCAACTTTACTAATGATTTCTTTGATGGCTTCAACAATGATGTTACCAAACATTATACCAAACGCTGCTGCACATAGTCCACCGTGGACTATTCAGGATGAAGCTTTCATTGCCCTTGCACCCAACCCAATAGGGGTCGGCCAAACTTTAGTCATAACAGTCTGGACTGCCCAACCGATTGCCAACGCACAGGTAGTTAATAACATAAGAAAAGATAACTACACTCTCACTATCACTTCACCTACAGGAAAAGTCACCACTCAATCCTGGCCTGTTGTTGATAACACAGGAGGAGAACAAAGCACCACATTTGTGCCCACAGAAGTTGGCAACTACTCAGCGACTTTCACTTTTGGCGGAATGACATATCCATCATTGTCACAGATTACTACAACACTAGCGTTTACACCAGCGCAAAAAGCTTCGATTAATGCATATGCCGGTGACATTTTTACACCTGCATCCGCAAGCACAAACTTCACTGTGCAACAGGAACCATTACCCCAAACTGTCTATCCATTGCCCACGAGCTATTGGGCGCGACCAATCGAGGGTGAGAACATTCAGTGGTACACTATCTCATCAAATTGGCTTGGTCCAGGTTCTGCGCAGTTAGGCGCGACCAACGAGCCGGGCTACAATTGTTTCCAACCCGATGGAACGGCACCCAACAGTGGACACATTCTTTGGACAAAACCCATTGAATTTGGAGGGGTAGTAGGAGGAAGCAACACAGGTGTTCCAGGCGCAACTTATTACTCAGGAAGCTCATATCAGCCAAGATTCTACAATGCAATAATCATGAACGGATACCTTTACTTTAAAATGCCTCTAAGCGGTAACGGCGGACCTGTAGTAGTGAACGGTGTTACATATGCCGGAGCTTTTGTATGCTTAGATCTGCGAACCGGGCAAGTTATCTGGTCAAACTCCAACCCTGTATTCAACCCAAGTTGGGGACAGCTATACAATGAAATTGACCCTAACCAATCCGGTGTTATTCCAAGCGGATACTTATGGCAAGCATTTACTGTCGCACCCGCACTCACAAATTCAACAACAGGCAGCACTCTTCAAATGGCTAATGTAACTTGGGAAGCTTTCGATGGATGGACCGGAACTTGGGTATACAACATCACAAACGTTCCTCAGAACTGGAATATTTACGGTGCAGGCAGCGCATTGCTACAAGAACAGACAACTAAAGTAGCTTATGATTCAAGCGGCAGTCTACTAATCTATGTCCTTAACTACAATACCACCAGCCAAACCGGATGGTTAGGACTATGGAACACAACCCAAATCGTATACAATCCTCTTGGCGTTGGACATCCATACAGACCTGAAGGAATGGTATACGACGGAAGCATCTCAGGTGCATACACTTTCAACGTCACAATAAAAGCAAACTTGAACGGACTTGTGGCAACTCTACAACCAAACATTGCACTCATCGTAGATCCAAGCTCACCGACAGGCGTGGCTCTAGCTGGACCAACAATTAACGGCATAATCATTGGCGACATTATGTTTGGAACAAGCAGTGGCTTATCAGAAGCGGTCGGTCCTGAATATACACCAAACCCATTCACTATGTGGGCAATTAACCTTAATGCAAGCAGAGGCACAGTAGGCTCAGTCCTATGGGTCAAAAACTACACAGCGCCAAATGTGATGACAGGCAATCCAAACCTAGGCAGCTTCACACAACGAGTCGTCGCAGTTGATCCAGTCACCCGTGTCGTAACCATGCAAATTTGCGAAACAATGCAGTGGATAGGCTACAGCTTAGATACCGGCGCTCAACTATGGGGCCCAACAACAACATCCTTCCCAGACGGCTATCAATACTTCGGCAGTGGACTCGGAGCTGGACAAAACGCAATCGATGCATACGGCAAAATCTACGTTCAAGGATACGGTGGCGAAATCTGGTGCTACGACACATCCAATGGAAACCTACTATGGCAATTCGGCAACGGCGGATCAGGCAACAGCACTAACGACGGAATCAACTCACCTTGGGGTCTTCTACCCACTATGGTTACTGCAGTAGCAGACGGAAAAGTATATGCTTACACAACACAACATGGAAACGGCGCTCAATCCCCTTACTACGTAAATGAAATGGAATACTGTCTGAATGCAACCACAGGCCAACAAATTTGGAGCATGCTAGGTCAAAGTCCCAACTCAGGTGGTCCTGGTTACCCAGAAAACATCATTGCAGACGGTGAGATGGTATATCAAAACATGTACGACAACCAAATATACGCTGTCGGTCAGGGACCAAGCCAAACAACCGTTACTGCACCTAACCCCGTTGCAACCGTAGGCACACCTATCGTACTCAGAGGATCAGTAATGGATATCTCCGCTGGTACAAAGCAAAACCAGCAAGCAGCTAATTTCCCAGCCGGTGTTCCAGCAGTTTCTGACGCTAGTCAAAGTCAATGGATGGAATATGTCTACATGCAAAAGCCATTCCCAACAAACGCCACTGGTGTTCAAGTTACCTTAAGCGTTCTTGACTCAAACAACAACTACAGAACAATCGGAACCACAACAAGCGATACCAATGGTATGTTCACGTTGGCATGGACTCCTGATGTTCCAGGAAATTACACTGTCTACGCAAACTTTGCAGGCACGAACTCGTATTGGCCATCTTCTTCAGAAACATCCTTTATCGCTAGTTACCCCGCAGCCGTTGTACCAACTACAACATCAAGTACTCAGACCGCAGCAAATACCAACACATACGTTCTAGGCATAGGCATTGCAATAATAATAGTGATAATCGCAGTCGGAGCCTTCTTAGCGCTAATGCTAAGAAAGCGGCAATAAAAGAAAAACACAACAATCTTTCTTTTTTTATTTTTTTAAAAGAAAAATCGCAATTTCATCAAAGAATCTTAACGCTAGATATTTCAGAAATTTGATCGCTTTTGGAAAAATAACTTGTCTCAACCAAGGCAGTATATGTTTTCATGCCACTTTAATCTTAACAAGCTGATTGCAATTGATCGCGATAATAGATTTGACAAACAATGTTTTAAGAGAAGTGAAAAAGATGCAAAGTGGACCGGAGGGGATTTGAACCCCTGACCTCTTGAGTGCAAGTCAAGCGTTCATACCAGCTGAACTACCGGCCCTTGCTTTTCCCAATTGATAAACCACTCAATGATATTTAGCTTTTGTTTGCAGAAAAACCATGCTAACAACTAAACAAAACAAAATAACATGAAAAAAATAATGAATAATAGGAAATTTAATGCATAAAGTAACAAGCTCAATATCGTCTTGGTGATGATGATCTTGGCGGGCGTTTTTTTGCGTAACATTCTCGGCAATAAACCGGTCTGCTTGTATCTGGTTTGAATGGAACTTCACATTCTTTTCCACATTCAGCACAGGTTGCCTTATGCATTTCTTTATCTGACAATATTTTTCAACTCCTTATATTGTTTATAGTGCAAAGCTTCTTGCACACCAAATCTAGTGCATCACATTGACTGATATAAAATTTATCTTCGGCATAAAAGAAGCGTAAACTCTACATTTTACCGCCGACTTTGACGTGAATTAACAAAAAAGCTATCACTTTTTATAAAAGTTATATCTTTTAAAGCCTAATTAAAATATTGCAAATGAAGGTTCAAGAATGGATTTAAAAACCGTTAAAATTGACCCGCCAAAAGACTGCAACACCATCATTGGCATGGCGCACTTTATTAAAACCGCTGAAGATCTTTACGAAGCACTCGTTAATTCTGTTCCCAACATCAAATTTGGATTAGGCTTTTGCGAAAGTTCAGGACCATGTCTTGTTCGTCATGAAGGAAACGACGAGAAACTACGCCATTTGGCGGCGGATAAAGCCTTCGAAATTGGCTGCGGCCACATCTTTCTTATTTACATAAAAAACGCTTATCCACTCAACGTCCTTGACAAAATCAAGAAGGTGCCCGAAGTATGTACGATCTACGCTGCCACCGCTAACCAGCTCGAAGTATTAATTGCTGAAACATCTCAAGGAAGAGGAATCGTTGGTGTGGTCGATGGGCTAAAAAGTAAAGGCATAGAAACTGATGCTGACGTTAAGGAGCGCCGTGGGTTTTTGCGGAAAATTGGCTATAAACTAGGGTAATTCAAAAACCATAAACTATTTTAGTTTACTAAAGGATCAAACTTAACAAACTTTACACTGGTGTTTTTAATGGCTTTAGAGAGGAATATGGCTCAACTTGAAGCTTACAAACAGCAACAATCAACAGAGCAGCAAGAACTAAAGTACAGAATGGGCAAAATCAAACATAAAATCGCCATCATAAGCGGCAAAGGCGGCGTAGGAAAAAGTACCGTAACGGTAAATCTTGCAGCAGCGTTTGCCCAGATGGGCAATAAAGTGGGCGTTTTAGACGCGGATATTCATGGCCCAAGCGTTCCAAAGCTTCTTGGATTAGAAGGGCAGCGAGTTAAGACTGATCCATTAGGGGCTTATCCAGTTGATGGACCACTTGGCATGAAGGTTATGTCAATTGACTTCTTTCTAAGTGAGAATACCCCTACGATTTGGCGTGGCCCACTTAAAATGAGGGCAATTCGGCAACTTTTAGCCGATATCGTTTGGGGAGAGCTTGATTTTCTTTTTATTGATTTGCCACCTGGAACAGGTGATGAACCGCTAAGTGTTGCCCAACTTTTACCAGAAATGGATGGCGTCGTAATTGTCACCATGCCTACTGGCCTATCAAGTGCTGTGGTAAAGAAGGCAATTACTTTCGCGGAAAGAATGAACATGCCGATAATCGGAGTTGTCGAGAACATGAGCGGTTTTATTTGTCCACATTGCGGAAAGAAAACAGAGATTTTCCAGTCTGGAGGCGGCAAAACAATGGCTCAAGAAACAGGCGTACCATTTCTAGGCAGCATCCCCATCGATCCCACCGTTGGCTTGGATTCTGATAAAGGGCAGCCATTCGTTATTACCCATAAAGATTCACCAGCAGCTAAAGCTTTCACAGAAATTGTAGATAAAATAAAGACCTATCTCAAAAAATAGTTGCGAAAAATGTTAAATGTAAAAAGATTGGAGAGGTTAAAACTCCCAGGTTATTTTTTGTTCGCCAGGGTTTACTCTTTTGTAAGAGTAATCTCTATCGTTGAAACCATTCGAGACCTGTTTTCGCCTTCTCTTGGTGGCATCTCTGCGGTACCGATTGCTATCTTTGTCACTTTGAGATCTTTTAGGAAGCGGCTTCTTGTAATTTCTGCAACGTCAACAGCGGTAGTTATTGCTTGTCCTCTTGCTTTTAGGGTTATTTCTTTACCTGCACCTGAAGAGAATGCGGTTATGATAGCGAGTACATAGCTCATTGGTGGTTTGTTTCCAACGAAGATTACATCATTTGGTTTTTCTGCCATATATATCAACTCCTTTTTTTATTTTATTGCGGATAGTACGTTCTTTTGTCTTTTGGACTGGGAACGATACTCCACTACTACACCAAACTTCCTTATAAACTCAGTTCAGTAACAAGCTATACACATTAACGCTAAGTTCTACAAAAATGATCCTTTTTTATGACTGTGAACTACTTTTCTTAATGAATATTTGTAAATACCCTTTAATTCCAGAAGGTTTCACTAGGAAGCGCTATAGTTTTATACCTCACTCTTGAAGGGAACTGTAAAAGCAGGAGAGCTAATTAGTGTCTGTGTCGCCTGGTCTTAGAGAAATTTTAGCAAGAAGAATTGCTGGAGAAATAATTCTTTCAAGCAAACCGGGCTCTACCATGCGCAAATGGCGGGAGCTCTTCGCCGTTTCCCAATTGACGCTTTCCGATACAATGGGACTATCATCTTCAACTGTTATCAGTGACTATGAAAGTGGACGACGAAAAAGCCCCGGTTCCAAATTCATCCGAAGATTCGTACTCTCATTGTTGCACATTGATGAAGCAAAAGGCAGCCGTTTCATAAGGGAATTCGCAAAACTTACCAGTTCGCCAAGCATGGCTGTTGTTGATTTGCGAGAGTTTCCAATTCCCGTTCGAGTTGAGTATTTGTGCAAGGCGATTGGCGGCGAAATCGTGGCTGTCAAGGAAAAATACGTTAAAGAGGTCAACGGGTACACGGTTGTGGATAGTCGAAAAGCCGTTGAAGCGTATTCGGGCGCGGAGTATGCCCAGCTGTTTGGTGCAACAACCGATCGAGCGCTCATTTTCACAAATGTCGAAACAGGTGCCTTGCCGATGATGCTTGTGCGGGTTAGCAGTCTTAAACCGCGGATTATTGTTTTTCACAAAATTCCCCCTGACGAGGAAGCAATACAGATTGCTGAGTATGAGCAAATACCAATCATCTACTCATCCGCTCCCACAGTAGAGCAACTTGTGAAATCCTTAAGAAAACTCTATCGCATCGCATTACGCGTGAAACTTGGCAGACGACGAGTGCGGCCACCACCAAAAATAAGCGCATAACGATAAAAAATCAGCAACCTCTTAAAAGCTTAACACCTAACCGCTATTTTATTGTTCTTGCCTTTTACCAATTCCTAAAAAGAAAAGAATTGATTAAATAAGAAATCTTTAGTGGCTGTTTTTGTTGTTGTAATCTGTTGTTAATACATTCATGGCACTTAAGACGGCTTCCATGCTGGCTTTAACGATGTCTTCACGGACACCCATGGCTGTGACTGCCCTATCGCCTTTGCGCATACGCACGACAACTTCAACCATTGCATCCGTGCCGCCCGTTATCGCTTTAACATTGTATTGTTCCAGTATGATTGGTTCAGTTTCTGCGATGGCGTTTTTGACTGCATTTATGGCTGCATCAACAGGTCCGACCCCCACCGCTGCACCCCAAACATCCTTGCCATTTAATGCTAAGCGCACAGACGCTGTTGCAGTTACTTTGTCTCCGCCAACAAACGTCATTTCTTCAAGCCGTATTGGTTTAGCTTTGCTTAAACCCATAACATTTTCAGCTATCGCCAACACGTCTGCATCCATGACGGTTTTGCCTTTGTCGCCAAGCTCTTTGATGCGTTGAAATATGTCTTTAAATTGCTCAACAGTTGGTTTGAGACCCATGACTTCTAAATCGGCTTTAATTGCATGTGAACCTGAATGTTTCCCAGGGGATATGCGACGTTTGCATCCCACTAGTTCAGGCGCAATGGGCTCATAAGTTAAGGGGTTGGCAAGCATTCCCTGAGTGTGTATACCAGATTCATGAGTGAAAGCGTTTTCGCCCACAATTGCTTTGTTAGGTTGCACGTAAACCCCAGTTAATCTAGAAACCAGTTGAGAGGTGCCATAAAGCAATTCGGTTTTTATGTTTAAGTCCATTTTGTAGAGCGATTTTAAAGTGACAACCACTTCTTCCAACGAGGCGTTTCCTGCACGTTCACCCAAACCGTTTATGGTTGCATGTACTTCTTCAGCGCCCGAACCCAAAGCAGCAATAGTGTTTGCGACTGCCATGCCAAAATCGTTGTGGCAATGCACGCCTATAGGCGCATTTATTTTTTCTTTTAGTTTAGAGAAGAACTCTGCTGAACGCTCAGGAGTTAAGATGCCCACTGTGTCACATGGAATAAGCCTATCGACCCCAGCATCAACTGCTGTTAAAAAAACTTTTGTGAGGTACTCAAAGTCGGATCGGGTTGCATCTTCCGCCAGAAGTTCCACATTTAAGCCATGGTCTTTTGCATAGGTTACACAATCGTCTGTGGATTTGAGGATTTGGTCACGTGTCTTATGCAGTTTACATTCGATATGTAAATCAGACGTTGGAATAATCATGCTTACAGTTGAAGCCCCGCTCTTTATTACGGCATCAATGTCGTTTTTGGTTCCTCTTGCTGCGCTGGAGATTGCTGCTCTCAAGCCCTGTTTAGCGATTAGTCTTACTGAATCCATTTCGCCTTCAGAAACTGCGGCAAACCCAACTTCGATAACATCTACGCCAAGTTCATCTAGACGCTGGGCTATGCGTAATTTGCTTTCAGGAACAAGAGATACTCCAGGTGTTTGTTCACCATCCCTTAGAGTGGTGTCTAAAAATTTCACATGTTTAGGGAAATGGTTGAATAAAGCAATACCCCATTTAAAGTCACTCTCTTTTCAAGGCGTTAGCCTTAAATATAAAATTATTGGTGACTAAAGTGCACAGAAGGTTAATCGGCATGAGAAGCGACGAAATAAAAAAAGGAACAGAAAAAGCGCCTCACCGAGCGCTGCTAAAATCATTAGGATTACAAGATGATGACATAGCAAAGCCACTAATCGGCATAGCTAACAGCTACACGAACATCGTTCCCGGGCACATTCATCTCCGCACGATAGGTGAAGCCGTAAAAGAAGGCATTCTATCCGCAGGCGGCACACCATTCGAATTCAACACCATTGCAGTATGCGACGGCATCGCAATGGGACACGAAGGCATGCGCTACTCCCTGCCTTCAAGAGAAATAATTGCTGACTCCGTAGAAATTATGCTTCAAGCTCACAGCCTAGATGGGTTGGTTATGATTTCAAACTGCGACAAAATCACCCCCGGTATGCTCATGGCAGCGGCAAGGGTCAA
Source organism: Candidatus Bathyarchaeota archaeon (assembly GCA_963798135.1). Classification (GTDB taxonomy): domain Archaea; phylum Thermoproteota; class Bathyarchaeia; order Bathyarchaeales; family Bathycorpusculaceae; genus Bathycorpusculum. The sequence continues at coordinate 1,159,858 of CAWCSI010000002.1, forward strand.
CATCCCAGCTATAATGGTTACAGGCGGACCAATGGCAGCTGGACGCCACCACGGAAAAAAAATAAGTTACTCCGCAATGCCTGAAGCACTTGGACAAGTAGCCGCTGGCAAAATGACTCAGGGCGAATTGTGTGATATGGAAGAAAACGCATGTCCAGGGTGCGGCTCCTGCAGCGGAATGTTCACTGCCAACACCATGTCATGTATGACGGAAGCCCTTGGATTATCGCTGCCTTACTGCGCAACATCTCTCGCAAACAGTGCATTCAAACTCCGATTGGCCAGAGCTACAGGGAAACAAATAATAAAATTAATTAAAGATGACCTTAAGCCATCGCAGATTCTGACCAAAGAAGCCTTCGAAAACGCAATTGCATTAGACATGGCACTGGGCGGCTCAACCAACACAACGTTGCATCTGCCGGCTATCGCCAAAGAAGCAGGTTTAACTCTGCCTCTGTCAACCTTTGATGCAATAGGCAGAAAAGTTCCCCACTTATGCAGCATGATTCCAAGCGGAAGCTTTGCTCTTGAAGATTTGGATGCAGCAGGCGGAGTCCCAGCAGTCTTGAATGAACTTAATAGCTTACTAAACCTTAAGCTGCCCACTGTATCAGGCAAGACTGTCGGCGAAAACATCAAAGACGCACAAGTTCTCGATCGCAATGTCATCCGGCCATTAACTGATCCTGTTCATAGAGAAGGAGGCATCGCCATTTTAACAGGCAACCTTGCGCCGAAGGGCTCAGTAATAAAAACCGCAGGTGTCTCACCTAAAATGCAAAAGCACACGGGACCAGCTAAAGTCTATGATTCGGAAAAAGAAGCATTAACTGCTATCCGCGGGAATGAAATCAAACCCGGTGACGTAGTTGTCATCCGATATGAGGGGCCTCGTGGTGGTCCAGGCATGCCAGAAATGCTTTTTCCCACAGCCACTATCGCAGGGATGGGTCTTGCCGAAAGCGTTGCCTTAATCACGGACGGACGCTTCTCAGGCGCTACAAGAGGAGGAAGCATAGGACATATTGCACCTGAAGCATTCGATGGCGGACCAATCGCAGGGCTAAAGAACGGTGACAAAATAACCATCGATATACCTAACAGACTTCTCACGGTTGAGTTGTCAGATAAGGAGCTTAAAGAACGCTTAGCCCAATGGGAACCACGCAAACCCAAAATCTCTAAAGGTTACTTGAGCAGATACTCGCCAACGCCATCAGAATAAACAAAAACCAACAAACCTTTTTTGCCATTGCTTTTCGCGATGATTTTGTGGCGTATTATCTTCACACTAACCGCTAAAAGTTTTTCGGGCGGTCTCCTTTTTAGCGATTGTTGTAGTACTGTACCTACTGCAAACACTTTTACAATAAGTAACACTAATTTTTGTTAGCGCTTAATGGAAGTAAAGCGCGTGTTCGTTTTTAGAAAATAATTTAATTGGCTGTGATCTTATGGTTTATGTCGAAGGATTTCAAATGGATGCTAAACGTATACACGAAAAAAAACTAGAGAAAGCATGGAAAACCCTATCAAACAAGCCATTGCCCAAAATTAAAGCGCTCAAATTAAGTGACGACGATTTTGACCATATAATTCAACATAGACATTGCATCGAAGACGATTTTCGGGAAATCGAGGAATGGGGAAGAATCCTTTCAACTAAAGGCACGGATGCTTGCGTATTTAATGCCGACGAAGCAGACGATGCTGAATATGTTATTTTGGTCAGGGAAAATCCATACCATAGTTTAGATGAAATAATTGTTCATGAATTATCTCACATTGCCCGAGGCGACCTCTAACCCAAATTGCTAATGACATCCTTTGCAAAGATCTTGAGTCCATCTATTTTTGGTATGTCAGCAAAAAATAGCATAAAATAAGTCACACCCAAATCCACGTAAACATGCAACTGTTCAATGCATTCATCTGACGTACCAGCCAAAATAGTTTTTTTGTAATCTTCCAAGCTAACATTTGCCAATTTTTGTTGAGAAATTTTTTCACTTACCTCTCTTTGGCTATGTGCAATTACAACTTGGCCGCCGGGCCAGCAGGACTTTTCAATGTCCTTAAAGTTTCTGCCAATAGATTTGCATTGTTGATCTAACATCTCAAGTTTGCGTTTATACTCTTCAAGGGATGGTAGGAAACCCCAATCAAATCTGTCAGCGTATGGTGCGGTCGCTTTTTTCATTAATAATTCGCCGTTGCCTCCAACTGTTATTGGTGGATAAGGTTTCTGTAATGGCTTGGGTTCGCAAACAGCATCTTTTAGAGAAAAATATTTTCCATTGTAATTGGCTTTCTTCTGCGTCCAAAGTTGCCTTGTTACTTCTAACGCTTCGGCTAATCGGTCAATTCTAACTGTTGGCTTAGGAAAACCAAAACCATACGCTAAATGTTCACCTTCTTGGGTTCCTGCCCCAACTCCGAACTCTAATCTGCCGTCCGACAAAACATCGAGCGTTGCAGCCATTTTCGCAGTTAGGGTAGGGTTTCGATGTGCGTTGCAGGAAACCATGGTTCCCAATCGTATTTTGCTGGTTAATGAGGCAAGCGCGGAGAGAGTAGTCCAGCATTCAAAGGTAAACCATTCATTGTACATTAAATGGTCATCAAGCCAAACTGAATCATATCCCAATTTCTCGCATTCCAAAACTGTTTCGCGGATGAAGTTGAATTGCTCTTTCGGATCTTTCGCTTGGTATGTGTAGAATGGAAGGAAGACTCCGAATTTGAATTTGCCCAAGCGATGCCTCCAAACGGCTAAATCCTAAATACGGTTAATTGATGCAGGAAAGTAATTAGGCTTTTAGCATAATACCTATAATTTAGCCGGTGCATGTTTTCTTAGGTCCATACCTATTATGTAGGATAAAACGCCCGCAATCGCTGATATCTATTGAAACATAAAACGTATGGTCTATGTCCGATATGTCGAGGTAGAAGAAAAACTGTTTCATCAATTTCTCTTAATAAAATCAATTCACTGTAAAAGCAGAGAAAACTCCGCGGATAAGTCTCATTCCACCTAAAATAAACGCAAAAACGGTGGATAAGTAATTATAATTCGTAAAACCTATTCTAAACAAAACCATTTCCAGTAGGGATTCCTCTTAATGCCTGAGAAAAACGCTTCTGATGCTGTTGACATTTTTAGCATGTTATCAGAGGAGAGTCCTGAACAGGCAAAAAAGAAGCGTCGGCAAGAACTTTTGGAACCCACTGGCATAAAGGAACTCTTCAAAGAAGGAAAAATAGACGTAAACAAATTCACTTGTGTCGGGGGTCAATGTAGGTTATGTGTTAAGGCTTGCCCAACCAATGCTCTTTACTGGGGAACTGGTGAAGTAGGCGTCACTGAAGATTTATGTATTTACTGCGGAGCATGCGTGTTAAACTGCATGGTTGACGACTGCATAAAAATCGAGCGCAAACGGCAAGACGGCACAATTGAAAAATTCAGCAAGCCAAACGATGTCGTAAAGATTGGCGAAAAAATAAACGGAAAAAAACGTCTTGAACGAGTAAAAGCAATTTTTCCAACCATAACAAAGTACTGCGAAAGCTACTGCAATGAGCCAAAGAATGAACATGTTTTTTTTGGTTATGTTAATGGAAAAATTGAACCGCAAAAACAAAAAAATGAAAAAGCAAAGCCTTAGCGAAATTAGTAGAAGCAAAACTAAGTTGGCATGATTGAGGCAATTGTTGAGCTTCTAGTTGATAGCTCTATTTTGTCGCCGTAACCCCTTTTTGCAAAGGCATTTTCCAACCGCAGTTTATCACCGATCTTTAATACATTGAGGGCGTCTGCATGTTGTCGCCAAGCAGAAACTTTCACAACGCCTGATTCATCTTTTAATTCGAAAACCATTAGCTTTACGGTTTCTCCTTTGGCTGTGGTTACTTCTTTAATTTCAAGAATCGCCGAAACGACACCGTCCACGTTGGCATTCAAATTTTCAGATAAGCTAGAGATTTTCGCAAATTGCATATCAACAGATTGAACATTAACAAAACTTGTAAAATCCACATGAACCTCTAAGCTGCCGTTTTGTGTTTCTTTCACTTTAGCATTACCTAACTGCAAAGAAGCGTTCGCTTTGAGAGTTTTTTCTAATTCTTGGGCTTTTTCGTTCCAAGCAACCACCGTCACTTCCCCAGAATCATCCCCAAGCGTAAATCGCATAACCGTTCCGTCGCTTTGATCGCTTCGAGTAAATTTGGTTAATCCAAGAACAGCTTTTACATTTCCTGAAAGTTGCACGCTGCCTGATGTCTTATTTAAGCAACTAATTTTAGTTGCAAACTTGTCGATAGCTGGGTACTGGCAGGCTTTTTCTTGAGACCCTATTTCAATTTGGCTCTTGTCACCAATGTGCAATTCAACTTTGCCGTAAAGATCTTGCCGTGTGTATCCATGAAGAAGCCGAATTGCCTGTCCAACTTTTAACTCGCCTTTCTCTACTAAATCGGCCTTATCATTCCACAAAACCACTCGCAATATACCGTCGTTATCAGTTACCATTAAAGTGGCAAATTTCCCAGGTTTTTCTCCTTCAAAAGTTCGAGTGGGGAAAACCGCGACTAAACGACCTGCAACTGTAACATCGTACAATCCAGCAAACAAACGGCTGATCGATAAATTTCCATCGTTATGAATTGTGTTTTGTTGCACTTCAACACCATATTTTGCCGCAATTAACCTCAAAAGCGTTTCGTCACTCAGCAACCCTCCAGTTCTGGATTTTTCAGAACTAAGTTTTTCCAAAATTTGTTCTTCTGTAATTTCAGGGTTTTTCGTGAGAATCTTGTCAATGATTTCTTGAGTGGTCATTTTGCGCCGACACGATAAAGATGTACTGGCGCTTTTAATTTTTTGCATTTTTTGCCCATTGTTATTATGTTTATTAAAAACGCTGTTTCATTTTTAATTTGAAACTTGGAGTAAAAAAACCTTGGACTCTGAAGTGTTTTACGCCCTTGGATTTGGCTTAATTGTTGTTGGCATAACAATTATTGTTGCGGCAATTATTTTGGCGTCGATTAGTGGGGCTGGAAAGGGAAAAGTGAAGGCTGCGGGAGTAATTATGATTGGTCCTGTTCCTATAATTTTTGGAACAGATAAAAAGTCGGTCAAAACAGTTTTGGTGCTTGCTTTAGCACTCTCAATTGTCGTAATCATTGCTATGCTAGTTTATTATTGGCTTTTGAGGTAGACAGAATGTTGCATACCAAGGAAAATGAACCTGAAGGAATCGAACTGTCAGGCAGACTTTTTGCCTTTTTGATTTTAGGAATAGCATTGGTCTTCATTGGCATAGTCGTTTTGGTTGTTGCTTCAATAACTTTGGGCGGTTCAGGAAGTGTTGGGGTTGTTATTTTTATCGGTCCATTTCCGATCGTCTTTGGTTCAGGACCTAATGCTGTTTGGCTTATTTTAATTGGAATAATTCTTGCTGCTTTAAGCATAGTCCTCTTTTTAGTGTTGAACAGAAGATTGGAAAAGTTCAAAAATTAAAAGAAAAGGTGTTTTTTAGCTTACTTTTTCGTCATCTTTACCGTAATACATGTAAAGGAAGATCAAAGTTATCGCAACAAATATTGAGCCCATCAGGACATATTGTAAACTTACGAAGTATGCGCCTAAATCCATAGAGATTCATCCTTCATTTTATCTTACTTCTTGTACCTCTTAATATTTAAGGAGTAGCTTTTTTCCACTCATTCATCAACATATCATAAGTGTCATCATTTTCCTCTATAGTTTCAAACCAGGTTAGGTTCTGCGCAATCTTCTGCGTTAACAAGTGATAACACATATGTACTTTTTTGTCTATAACCCGAAAGTAAAAATCGTCACATGTACAGAATTCAGCTTCCGGCATTATCAAGTAATCACGTTCTCTTCCAACAACGATCCAAACAATTCTTCCACTTGGCTTGAAAACATATTTTTTCACACGATTCTCTTTTAGCGCATCTAATGCTTTAGTAAATCTTGATCCGAAAAGCTCGTAGATCTCCGTGATATTTGTGCCTGACAGTTTGCCTGCTGCTTTTGCTTCACGGCAAATAGTATTTAACGTGTCTTCTTCTGAATTACTGCTCATTTCTACACTCGCTAATGAAAGATAATGGAAAGGGAATTTAGCTTTTAGCCTATGTCGATATCGTTCGCCTTTTGGCTTGTTTTCTGTTTCGGCTTTGGGAAGCACTACTTCTAAGACGCCGTTTTTGTAAGTGGAATTTGCTTCCTTAACCTTAACTTTTGTTGGCAACTCAACATCTTTGTAATACTTGTATTGGGGGGTGTCAACTGAAATTGTTATAGAATCTTCTGTGCCGTGAAGTTTTATATCGGTTTTTTCTACACCTGGCAACTCTACAACCACATGAATATCCTCATTGGTTTCTACAATGTCTACAAGCGGCTCTCGTTCTTCCTTAACCTGAGGTGTTCCTTTCAAGCCTTTTTTGATGTTGCCAAATTCTTGAACTTCAGGCTTGCCGTCTGGACCAATCTTCATGCTGTAACCATAAACGAACGGTCCAAGTTCCTTAACTGTGCTGCCGTCTGGCATTTTGCGTTCCTTAACATATTCTTTAGGAACTTTATCCGTGAAATTCTTAAGTTCTTCATCCATCATTTTTTCCATTTCACGAAACATGTCATCTATATCACCGAAAAACGGATCTTTAGTTCGCCGTTTTCTAGACCATTCAGGATAATCCTCGTTATCTGAAGACAATTCTCACTCACCACTTATGTGGAGTTTTTCACTCCAATAAATTTTGTGCATTTAAAACTATTTTCTGAATGCTACGCAAAGTCATGTGGCATGCGCTTTATCGGTTGTGCCGCAAGCAAATTTCAATAACACCTTTAAAAGTTTAAATCATGGAAAACCAACTAAATCATTTCAGCCACCAAAAACGGCGGCAATTTAGGTGCCGGGGTAGCCTAGCCTGGCTAGGGCGCCAGACTCATAATCTGGAGTTTGTAAGGGGCAAGCGCCTTATGACCAGAAGTCACGGGCTCGAATCCCGTTCCCGGCACCACTTTAACTCAATAACGGTGAATAGAGGAAAAACCAAAGCCAAGTCATCTTCAACTATTTTGTGCGACCTTTCATCAAATATTATTAACACCTGCCACTAAATATTCCCTGATGTGAAAAGATGAAGGACTACGACAACTTTTTTCTTCCATGTAGCAACCTCAAAAAAAGCAAAGAATTCTACCAAGACCTCTTAGGGCTATCACTTAAATTTGACTTCTCAGAAATGGGCATGGTAGCTTTCAAAGTCGGCGACAATGAGCCTGCAATCATCTTGAAAGACACAAGCAAGTTTCCAGAGGCAAAACCGACCATCTGGTTTGTGGTTGATGGCGTGCAAGAAGAGTATAAACGATTGAGTGCTAAAGGGCTAAAGTTTCTATCTGAGCCCTTTGAGATTTATACGGGATTGGCAGTTGAGTTTGAAGACCCATTCGGCAACAGATTGGGTTTGACCGATTACTCAAAAACTCCCAAAACAAAACCGTAAGAAGTTAGATTGAATGTTAGAGCGAGAAATAACTTAATGGTAAACAGTAAGCCATGGTTTAACTCATGGCCAACCCAAGTTCCAAAACACATAGAATATCTACAGATGCCTCTACAAAAAATCCTCCAAAAAAGCGCAAAAGAATTTCAACAAAAAACTGCCATTATTTTTGATGAACGAGAACTTTCATATGCTCAGTTGGATTTGCTCTCAAACAAATTCGCTAATTCCCTTGTTAAGTTAGGAATGAAGAAAGGCGACCGCGGTGCAATTTTTCTCCCAAACACTCCACAGTTCATTGTTTCTTACTTTGGAATTCTTAAAGCAGGCGGGGTAGTGACAGCTATAAACCCATTGCATCGAGAACGAGAAGTTGAGTACCAATTGAAGGATTCAGGCGCAAAAACAATTGTGGCGCTCGACTCACTTTACCCGATTATAGAAAAAGTTAAGCAAAAAACCCAGCTCAAAAACGTTATTTTAACCGGGCTTAATGAGTACAGCTATAGAAAAACCAGTCCTCCAGATGTCGCCCAGACCTTTGCTTTTCAAGTTCTACTGGAAAAGGCCCCTTGTGAATCTCCTAATATGCAATTGCATCCAAATGAAGACTTAGCGGCATTGCAGTATACAGGAGGCACAACTGGAACCGCAAAAGGTGCTATGCTAACCCATACAAACTTTTTTTCAAATACCCTTGCCTTCGCCGCTTGGATAAAAGGCAAAGCCGCCCACGAAACATTCCTCACAGCACTTCCCCTATCCCACATTTACGGTATGACAACTAGCATGATTGTACCAATAAATTTGGGCGCAAAAATAGTTATGATGCCAAAGTTTGTACCATCCAAAGCTTTAGAAGCAATCCAACAGCATAGAGTAACGATTTTTTGCGGCGTCCCAAACATGTACTCAGCACTCCTTGCAAACTCAGAACTCGGAAAATGTGACTTAACCTCAATCCGCGTCTGCATTTCAGGCGCTTCCTCTTTGCCTCCTCAAGTGCAAAACAACTTCATGCAAATTACAGGCGGCTTCCTCGCCGAAGGCTATGGCCTAACCGAGGCTTCCCCAGTTACCCACTGCAACCCTGTAGACAGAACGATGCAAACAGTGAAAGCGGGTTCAATCGGGTTGCCCCTGCCAGACACAGATGTGCGGATAGTTGATTTGGAAACAGGCAAAAAAACACTCGGTGTAGGCGAGACGGGCGAGCTGGCCGTAAAAGGACCGCAAGTAATGAAGGGTTACTGGCGCAAACCCGAGGAAACCGCTTTAGTGCTACATGATGGCTGGCTTTTAACAGGCGACATAGCCCACATGGACAAAGATGGCTATTTTTACATCACCGACCGCAAAAAAGAACTCATAAAAACCCGTGGCTACAGCGTCTACCCCCGAGAACTCGAAGACATCCTCTATGAACACCCAGCTGTAAAACTATGTGCAGTTGTTGGCAAAATAGATCTTTTGGCAGGTGAAATTCCAAAAGCTTTCATCGTCCTCAAAGCAGGCGCCGTCGCGTCAGTAGAGGAAATCATCGAGTTCGTAAACAATAAACTGGCGCCTTACAAGGCAATACAAGAAATCGAATTCAGGCGAGAATTGCCCGTCAATTCAGTTGGAAAAGTTGTAAAACGATTACTCAAAGAAAAAATCTAAATCTGCTCTTTTCTTTTTCTTATTTTGAGGACGACTTTTTCGCCAACCCAAGCAAAAAATAACAAAACAAAAAATGGCCCCAAGAAAAACCCAAAAACAAAATCGTTATTATTAGCTGCTAGCTGCCCCAAAATATTTGGGTAAAGCGCAGCGCCACCGACAACCAAGCAAGCTGTTAAAATAAACGCTATGGCAAACGTTAAGCCCTTCATAATTTCTCAACATATTCTGATGGATGCCTGTTTGTCTTAAATGTTGCCAGAAATTCTTCGAAATGTATAAGAGAAATCTTTCAATCTTGAATAAGTAGGCAGTTATTATTGCGCGCAAAAATCAGCGTAACGGGTATTGTTCAAGGCGTCGGCTTCCGACCGTTCGTTTACCGTTTAGCAGTGGAAAACGGCTTAGCGGGGTACGTACGTAATAGGGGTGATGCAGGCGTAGAAATCTTCGTTGAAGGCAACGGGAAAAGCATCTTGAGATTTACTCGTTATTTGACGAAGAAAAAGCCGCCGTTAGCCCAGATTGATTCGGTTAAATCAGTTGAGCTTCCTGGTAAATATGAATACGATAAATTTGTAATTATCAAAAGCTCTGAAGAAGCGGAGCAGTCAGGTTCAATTATCCCGCCAGACATCGCAATCTGCAACGAATGTCTCGCCGAGTTGCGCGACCCCAAAAATCCCCGTTATGGCTATTTCTTTATCACCTGTACAAACTGCGGTCCACGCTTTACAATCATCGAACGCTTGCCCTACGACCGCGAAAACACAACCATGCGTGAGTTTCCCCTTTGCGGCTTCTGCCAAAAAGAATACAATGACCCCAAAAACCGTCGTTTTCACGCTCAAACTGTAGCTTGCCCACCTTGCGGTCCCAAAGCCTACTTAACAACAAAAAATGGTGAACCTGTCATCTCGAAAGATCCTGTCCGTGAAGCTGGAAAACTGCTCTCCGAAGGCAAAATACTTGCAATAAAGGGGTATGGAGGCTTCCACATTGCTTCCTCAGTTATGCGAGATGTGCCTTTGGAGAAGCTTCGAGCAACAAAGAATAGAAGCCAAAAACCATTCGCTATCATGGCAAAAAACCTTGAAGCAGCAAAGAGTTTTTCGGAAGTAACTTCGAAGGAACAGGACCTGCTTTCTTCCCCCGCACGCCCAATTGTCTTGCTAAACAAAAACCAAAATTACAATTTGTCGTCTTTGGTTGCGCCAAACCTGCATAATATCGGTGTTATGCTCCCTTATACTGGGCTACATTACATGCTTTTTGATCAAGTTGATGATTCTGCGTTTGTTATGACTAGCGCCAACCCTGCAAACCAGCCCATCGTGAAAGAAAACGACCAAGCCCTCAAAACACTCGGTGGAACAGTGGACTATTTCTTGTTTCATAATCGAAAAATCGCTCACCGATGTGACGACTCGGTCATGCGCGTTCACGGGGATCATCAAGTTTTTCTTAGACGAAGCCGAGGTTACGCTCCAGCACCAATTAGGCTTAAAGCCAAATCGAAACGATGCGTGGTGGGATTTGGCGGTGAACTAAATAATACTGCCTGCGTTTTTGTTGATGATAAAGCATTCATTAGTCAACATATTGGCGATGTAGAAAATGTAGAAACCCGAGAGTTTCTGCAAGAAGCCACAAACCACATTTACCAACTTATCAATTGCCACTCTGAAGCCGTAGTTTGTGATTTGCACCCCAAATTCACGACAACCGCATTCGCTAAAGAAATGGCTGAAGCCGACGGTTTACCTCTTATTCAAGTTCAACATCATCATGCGCATGCGGCATCTTTGATGGCTGAGCACAACTTAGAAGAGGCCGTTACAGTGGTTTGCGACGGGTATGGCTACGGGACCGACGGAGAAGCTTGGGGCGGCGAAGTCATATTTTGTACTCGTGAATCAACCGAGTTTATGCGTCTTGGGCATCTTGAACAGCAACCGCTGCTGGGTGGAGATGTGGCTAGTCGTTACCCTTTGCGTGTAGCCGCTGGAATGCTCGAGAAAGCCGGCGTAACGGTTGAACCTTGGCTGATGCAAAATAGCTCGCATTTGCCATTTGGCGAAACAGAGGCTAAACTGCTTTTGGACCAACTTGAAAAAGGGATCGGAACTGTTGAAACTACGAGTTGCGGCAGAGTTTTAGATGCTGTTTCAGCCGTATTAGGTGTTTGTTTTGAGCGAAGTTACGAGGGAGAGCCAGCCATGAAACTTGAATCAGCCGCCCTAAGTGGGAAAGAAGTATTGCACCAAAATCCTCTGTTACATGACGATATGCTTCATACTTCTAATTTGCTAAGGGCAATTTTTGAAAGTAGGAAAAAATTTTCTGTTGCTGACTTAGCTTATTCTGCACATGCATATTTGGCAAGGGGGTTGGCTGCTTTGGCAACTGAAAACGCCATAGAACTGGGCGTTAAACAAGTTGGGTTTTCAGGCGGCGCTGCTTGCAACCAAATACTTACAAAAATTATGCGTGAAACGGTTGAAGCTGCCGGGCTAAGGTTTTTGGTTCATGAGAATGTTCCAGCAGGCGACGGAGGAGTGTCGTTTGGTCAAGCAGTTGTAGGTGGATTTTCCAAGTTTTGAACCAATTTCTTTTTATCGCCCTTTTAAGCCTCCTTATTACTTGATAGTTATGTGTTTAGCAATTCCCGCGAAAATAATGAACATAGACGGCACCAAAGCCAATGTAGATTTTGGCCAAGGCGTCTTGCGAGAAGTTAATGTGTCACTAGTTGAAGCAAAAGTAGGCGAATACGTTTTGGTTCATGCGGGCTACGCCATTACAGTTATTGAAGAAAAAGAAGCCTTAGAAACCATAAGTTTATGGAATAGCGTTCTAGAAGCTGGCCAACAATAAGCAGCAATTGAGCTGTCGGTATGGCTGAAAATCTGAAATTCAGAAACCCTGAATTAGCAAAAAATATAGCATCAAAAATCAAAACATTGGCACTTAACGCTGGAACAACAAAAATCTGCCATGTCTGCGGAACACATGAGTGGACCATAGCTCATTATGGTTTGCGCAGTCTTTTGCCCAAAAACGTTGAGGTTATTGCTGGTCCAGGGTGCCCCGTTTGCATCGTTCCTGCGGCTGAAATTGATGAATCAGTGCAGTTAGCCCAAAAGGGCATCGTTGTTACATGCTTTGGAGATGTGTTGCGAGTTCCTGGGAGCAAAATGTCGCTTCTAGAAGCTAAAGCAGTTGGCGCTGACGTCAGAATTGTTTATGCGGTTTCAGACGCGGTTGAAATGTCTAAACGCGAGCCAAGCAAGCAGTTTGTATTTTTTGCAGTTGGCTTTGAAACTACTGCCCCATCCACTGCGGTCGAAGCACTTGGATACCCGCCGAAAAACCTTAGTTTTCTGGTTTCTCACCGTTTAATTCCCCCAGCTATGGAGCTTTTACTTGGCTTAGAAGATTTGCAGATTGACGGGTTCATCGCACCCGGACATGTAAGCGCAGTTATAGGCATGAAGCCCTACGAGCCTTTTCCAAAGGTTCACCATATGCCCACAGTAATAGCAGGGTTCGAACCCATTGATGTGTTAATGTCGATTTACATGATTATGAAGCAGAAAAACGACGGAGCAGCCAAACTGGAAAACGAGTACCCCCGGGTGGTCAAGCCTGAAGGAAACCCGAAAGCTTTAGAAATGATAAACAAAGCCTTCACCGTTACAGGCGGTAGCTGGCGCGGCATAGGCAAACTCGACAACTCAGCACTGCAGCTTCGTGAAACGCTATCAGATTATGACGCAAGAATAAGGCATAACGTTCATGTGGAGCAAGGCAAAGATATCATAGTAGGCTGTAAATGTCATCTTGTAATCGTAGGAAAAATCAAGCCTGATGGATGCCCCCTGTTTTTGAAAGCTTGTACGCCTGAGAAACCAGTGGGCGCTTGTATGGTTAGTAGTGAAGGGACCTGCAGGGTTTGGGCAAAAAATGTGGCTGTTGAGGGTTAGCAGATTCTTGGCACTGGGTCGCCTATAGGTCTTGCAATAATTCTTTTGCCGCCAACCTGAGTTTGCATTGCTACGCCTTTGAATTCTGATGTGGCTTCTCCGATTATTTGCGCGTTTTTGCCCTCTTCGGTTTGCTTCAAAAATTCCAGCGCTTCCTCAGCTTTTTCTGGAATAACTCCAATGATGTATTTGCCCTCATTTCCAACTTCCAAGGGGTCAAGTCCTAGCATGTCGCATGCTGCTTGTACATCTTTTCGAATGGGAACTTTGTTTTCCTGGATCAATATTCCGGTTCGGGATTTTTCAGTCCATTCATTTAATGCGTCAGCTAATCCGCCCCGGGTTGGGTCTTTCATCGCAACAACTCCGCCGACTTTATCCAGTAAACGTTGGCTTACGCGGTTGAGCGGTTTAACGTCTGAGCGTATTTCGCTTCCAAATTTTAATCCTTGTTGAGCTGACAAAACTGCTAATCCATGGTCACCGATTGTTCCAGTTAATATTATTTTGTCGCCTAAAGTAAGGTTTGAATCAAGCAACCAACGCGACGAAAAACTTCGATATTTTTTGGCGACTTGAAGATTACTATCCAATGCTGGCGTTCTTTTGCCGATTCCTGAAACATTCATGACGCAGCCGCCTAAACTGCCCTTCTCCACGACCTTCGTATCTCCAGTAACGATGCCAACACCCGCTTCAATACAGGTTTGACGCATACTTGCCAAAATCATTTCAAAATCGCTTATAGCTAAACCCTCTTCCAAAATAAAGCCGCAAGCCAAAGCAAAAGGTTCAGCTCCTAATGCGGAAATATCATTAACTGTACCAGAAATTGCCAAGCGTCCAATGTCTCCGCCGGGGAAAAATATAGGTTTAACAGCGTGAGAATCACTTTTGAAAACCACATCTCCGATAACTGCCGCGTCATCCATGGCTTCTAAGGGAACTTCTGCAGTGTTGCCTAATCCTCCGAAATATTTTACGATATAGTTCTTGACCAGGTTATGCATGACTGTGCCGCCTGCGCCATGCAGCATAGTAATTTTTTCGTTAGAGTTTGACATTATTTTTTCTTCCCGTTCTGCAAATTCAATAGCATAAAAGTAAAACATAAACAAATCGCAGATTGTCAACCATTCATTAACCTCTTGCCACAGAAGAAAAACAAACACCATGTAACTGTTATTCTCCCCTTAATGTTCTTAGAAAAGCTATTTGTTAAATTTAGATTAAGCAAATTTAAATGGAAACAATGAGAAAAAAACGTTTTTCCGAATCTTCTTTTGACAAAATAAATGAGCAGTAGTATCAAAAAGCCCTGCTCATAGAGACCGCGAGGAATATGTATAATTAAAGACTTGATAATTTACTAAATTTATCATTAAGTAAGGTCTATTATTCTGTAGATTTTAGTCGCTATATATCGCTAGGACTTTTTATGGGTAAACTATAAAAGGGAAAAGCTATATCCAAAACTGTACACCTCACGCGTTCGAATTGTTCCCTCGCAGGAACGTTAACCACAAGTTAAAACTAAAAGATTAGTTTTGATACGGAAAGCCATATAAATTGCTTTTACGTGTTTGTTTGCGCATTGGAGATATAAGAATGCCAAAATGGGGATATACAGTAATCGACGAAATGCTTAATCCGGAAAAAACAGCGAAAGCCAGCGGCAGAGAACTCAAAATATCCCATAAAGCATCAAGAGAAATCTGCAAAGCCCTTAAAGGCATGATGCTGAACCAGGCAAAACAATACTTACGGGATGTTGCAGCAAAAAGGAAAGCTGTCCCTTACATGAGATATAATAAAAAACTGCCTCATCGTCATGGACTTGTAAACGCTTTTTGTGGCAGATACCCAGTAAAACCGTCAGAGCAAATTTTAGATGTTTTACAATCAGCGCAGTCAAACGCTGAAAACAAAGGTTTAGATGTAGACCGATTACGCATTATCCATGCAGCGGCTTATCAAGGCATTAAATTGAAGCGGTACACTCCAAGAGCCCATGGTAGTGCTTCACCAAAATACGACACCACAACACATGTCGAAATAGTCCTCGATGAGAAACCGACCCAAGGAGAGCAATAAATGAGCATAGTTAAACGTTTTATAACAGAATCAATCAAAAGAACAGAAATCGATGAGTTCTTACAGAAAAAACTTGACCGAGCTGGATACGGCGGAGTAAACATATCAAAAACCCCGCTTGGCACACACGTAGTAATTTATGCAATGCGTCCAGGCTTAGTTATCGGCAGAGGCGGAGAGACTATAAAAGAACTAGCCTCAGCTTTAGAACAAAACTTCAAAGTTTCTAATCCTCAAATATCAGTTTCGGAAATTGAAGTTCCAGAATTCAACGCCTATGTTATCGCTTCCCGAGTTGCCTCAGCACTTCAGCGTGGTGTTCACTTTAGACGCGCGGGCTTTTGGGCATTAAATCAAGTTATGGAAGCAGGTGCCCTTGGCGCTGAAATAGTTATAAGTGGCAAATTAACAACAGAACGCGCACGCTTCGAAAAGTTCCGAGCAGGATACTTCCCAAGATGCGGAGAACCGGCATTGGTATCTACCCGAAAAGCTGAAGCACACGTACAATTAAAACCAGGCATTATCGGTGTGCGTGTAAAAATTATGCCTCCAGACGCATATTTCCCCGACAGAATCACAGTTCTAACTGCATTACCTGAAGAAGCAAAAGTTACTGTTCCAGTACCTGCCAAACCAGTAGAACAAGCACCAGTTCCAGTTGAAGAAGCAACAGAACCCGAGCCAGAACCAGAAGTGCAGGCAAAAGAAGTAACAGATGAACCAAAAGAAGAGGAGAAAAAAGAATAATGGCGATAATGCGGATTAAAGAAATCGTTGCCTTGTCCTCCGAGGATAGAGCAGCAAAACTTGTTGATTTACGTGCAGAACTAGCCCGCTTAAAAACTATGATTAGAGCTGGCGGCGCTGTTGAGAACCCAACACGCGTTAGAGAACTGCGCAAAACCATTGCTCAAATATTAACCGTAGATAATGAAAAGAAATTGGGCATTAGGCAAACAATAGAAGTAACTGAAGAAAAATCAAAGAAAAAAGCGGAGAAGGTACCTGAAAAAACCGCCATTGCAAAGAAAGAAGCAAAGAAACCTGTAATCAAAAAAGAAACTGAGGAGACTACTCCACAATGAAAATAACTCCAGATATTATTCGCTACGAATTTATTGGCTCTGGCGCTGAAATCACAAGAAGCCCACATGGTGGCTATGTTGGTTTAGGCGGCATAGTAGTTGGCGAAACAAAAAATACTTTCTCATTGATCAGTGAGGGTCAAGTGAAGAGTGTAATAAAAGAACAAGCTGTGTTTAACTTCAAGTTCAGCGACGGCACAATTGCAGAAATTGACGGTAAACTTTTAGTTGGTAGACCTGAGGACCGACTTAAAAAAAGCATTAAGAGGTTATGGTAATGTCTCTATCTTTCAAACAACCTAAAAAAACATGCGACGATAGAAACTGTCCATTCCACGGAACTCTTGCAATAAGAGGACGTGTACTAGACGGAACAGTTCAAACGGCAAAAATGGATAAAACCGTTATAGTTGACAGAGAATACTTAGAGTTCTCATCTAAATTCCAAAGATATGAACGCAGACACGGTCACATTGCATCCCACAACACCCCCTGCATTGACGTAAAAGAAGGAGACAGAGTTAAAATTGCTGAATGTAGGCCAATCAGCAAAACTGTTTCTTTTGTTGTAGTTGAAAAATTAGGCGAGGAAAAGTAAGATGGCGGCAAAGGCAAAGCAGAGAGCACTAGTAGCAAAAGGAATGCTTTCACACGGACAAAAAATTAGTCGTGGTCTATTATCAGGTTCCGAAATGAAATGCACAGACAACACTGGCGCACGAGTTCTTCGTTTAATTCAAGCAATGGGTTATAAAGGTCGACTGCGACGTTACCCATCCGCAACTGTGGGTGACAAAGTAACCGTATCAGTTAGACAAGGCTCACCAGACATGAGGAAAAAGATTTTCCAAGCAGTAATTGTACGCCAAAGAAAAACATTCAGACGTGTTGACGGCGTTTGGGTTCAATTTGAAGATAACGCGGCAGTAATTATTACTCCGGATGGCGAAATGAAAGGATCCGAAATAAGAGGCCCAGTCGCAAGAGAGGCAGCTGAAAGATGGCCAAGAATCGCAAGTGCCTCAAGCATAATAGTGTAGGTGCAAGACATGCAACAAACTAAACGAGTAAAAAATCCGGGTAAACAGCGTAAAAGACTTTTCAACGCTCCTGCTCACATTCGCCACAAGCTTATGGCTGCTCCCCTATCCAGTGAACTTACTGCCTCAAGAGGCGCAAAGACCCTTCCAGTAAGAAAGGGTGATACAGTTCGAATTGAAAGAGGCGATAACAAAGGCTTTGAAGGCAAAGTCTCACGTATCGACTCAAAACACTACCGAATATTTCTTGAAGGTTTAACTCGCGAAAAAGTTGATGGAACAAACATCTTCATTTCAGTACATCCATCCAAAGTTCAAATAAGAAATCTTAACCTCGACGACAAACGTCGAAAAGACATTCTTGGTAGGAAGGCACAAATAGAAAAGCCCGAGCGCACAGAAAAGGCAAAGGCACAACCCGCAAAGAAAGCAGGCAAACCAGAAGCAAAGATTGAAGAAGAAACCTTAGAAACAGCGCCAGTTGAAGAAGAAGCAATGCCTGAAGAAATAGAAGAACAAGCGCCTGCCGGAGAAGTTCCTGAGAAAAAAACAAAGAAGGTATCTGAAAAAGCTCCAGCTGCAAAAGAAGAAGAGGCTACTTTAGAAGAGGAAAAGGTGCCTGCTAAGAAAGCAGCAAAGCCAAAAACTGCAGCAAAGAAAGCAGCTGCATTAAAAGAAGCACCAGCGAAAGAAACGGCTTCTAAGCCACGTGCTAAACGTAAAGCTGAAGAAGGAGGACGAATAATTTGGGTAAAAAAGGAAAAACCGCAAGGATGAAACGTAAGCCAGCTCCAAAGTTCTGGCCAATTCACAGAAAAGAGCTGCCCTGGATAGTGAAACCCTCATGTGGATCACACTCACAAGATAAGTGTCTATCATTGACACTTGTTCTTCGGGACATACTTGGAATTGCACAAACAAGAAGAGAAGGCAAAATGGTGCTTGCTCAAGGTAAAGTACTAGTAGACGGCAAAGTTGTTGCTAAAGACGATTCTCCCGTTGGTTTAATGGACGTTATCTCCCTTCCTGACGCAGGTAAATATTACCGTATTATGCCATCTGATAAAGGATTGGTTTTAAGTCCAATAAGCAAGGAAGAAGCAGCATTCAAACTGGTTCGAGTTGAAAATAAAACCACCGCTAAAAAAGGCGTACAAATTGCTCTTCACGACGGCTCAAACATGTTTGTTAAAGTAGCAGACCCTAAACATCCCGACGAAGTTACCATGCGGATCATTTGATATTCTAAAGGTCACGTTGCCAGAAAAACAAGTTGTTCAAAGCTTGAAAACCAAGGAAGGCAACTTGGCAATAATCACTGGCGGAAAAAACATTGGTAAACAAGGAAAAATCGTAGAAATCGAAAAGACTGTGGCCAAGAAACGACGTCAAGCACTAGTAGTTATTGAAGATGCTAAAGGTCTTCGTTACCAAACAATCTTAGATTTCATCTTTTCCATCGGGGAAGCTGAACCACTCATAAATGTACCGGAGGCATCTGCAGTTGTCTGAAGAAGAAGCTATAATTAAGACCTGGGAAGAGCATCCAATGCTCAAACCACAAATTGAGAAAGTTGTGGTAAACCTTAACGTTGGAAAATCAGGTGAACCACTAGAGAAAGCTAACAAAGTGCTCAAAGAAATAACAGGTCAAACACCAGTCAAACGAAAAGCCAAAAAAACTATCCGTGACTTTGGCATACGCGAAGGAGAATCAATCGCTGTCGTCGTAACCTTGCGAAAGCAAAAAGCAATAGACTTCCTTAAAAAAGTCTTACCAGTTGTGGACAACAAAGTCAGAAAAACTTCATTTGATGTACGCGGAAACTTTGCTTTCGGATTGAAAGAACACATCGAAATTCCAGGCGTAAAATATGATCCTGAAATCGGCATATTTGGCATGGATATCTGCGTCACTGTAACTCGCCCAGGACAACGAGTTAAGATTCGCCGAAAAGAACAGCAATCTATCGGTCGAAAGCACATGTTAACACCTGAAGAATCAATAATCTTCATGAAACAAACATTAGGAGTCGAAATCGTATAAACCTGAGGATGAATGTATGGGAAAACAGCAAGTGAAGAAAGAACGAAAATACGGCAAAGGTTCACGACCATGTGTAAGATGCGGCGCTTATGGACCAGTTATTCGACGTTACAATTTATATTTATGTAGGCACTGTTTCAGAGAGGCAGCCCCAAAACTTGGGTTCAAGAAATATGAGTAGGAGCTAAAGAAAATATGGACACTTTAACAAACGGTTTGATAACCATCAAAAATAATGAAACGCGAAATAAACGCGAATGCATAATTAGCCCTGCCTCTAAACTTCTGGGGCGCGTCTTACGCATAATGCAACTTAACGGTTACATCGGCGAATTCGAATTTATTGATGATGGACGCTCAGGAAAATTCAAGGTTCAACTGTTAGGCAGAATCAACAAGTGCGGACCAGTAAAACCACGCTTCGCAGTTAAAGTCGACGAATTCGAAGATTGGGAAAAGAAGTACCTGCCATCCAGAGATGTAGGCATCATGGTTGTTTCAACTTCAAAAGGCGTAATAGCACACAAAGATGCTGAAGAAAAGAATCTTGGAGGAAGGCTCTTAGCCTTCGTATATTAAGGAGTGTAATTTATGCGGCTTCCAGAAATATCAAAAACTATTCAAGTTCCAGATGACGTAGATGTCACTCTTAGAAGGCAAAAAAGTCAATGTTAAAGGCGCTAAAGGCACTTTAATACGCGACTTCTCTTTTGCTACCAATTGCTATCGAAGGCGAAGGCAAGAACATTCGTATTTGGGCAAAGTGGCCACGCAAAAAGGAAGCTGCTCTTGTAGGAACAATCACCTCGCACATTCAAAACATGATCACCGGCGTAACAAAAGGCTACACGTACAAGCTAAAAATTGTGTTCTCCCACTTTCCAATCTCTGTCAAAGCTTCAAGGCAAATCTATTTTGATTGAAAACTTTACTGGCGAACGCAGACCACGCAGCATAGATCTAATCGGTGACGTCAAGGTGAAAATTGAACCCGACGACATCATTATTGAAGGCATAAACTTAGAACATGTCAGCCAAACCGCAGCCAACATTGAACAAGCTACAAGAGTTCGAAACAAAGACCCGAGAGTTTTCCTTGACGGTATATACGTTTATGAAAGAAATGAGGGTGTAGCCTAATGGCACTGAAAAAACTGAAAAGAGACAATCCCCATCACGCGAAGCACTCAGAGTTAGAGCTCGCGCTAAGAACAAGAAACCTAAATTCGTTAGAGCTGAAAGCTGGAAATACGATAGGTTCAGCATAAGCTGGCGAAGACCCCGAGGCTTAGACAATAAGATCCGCCGAAAAATCAAGGGTTGGCCAGCTGGAGTAAGCGTGGGCTACAAAGGACCAAAAATTGCCCGAGGTTTACATCCATCAGGTTATCGAGAAGTAATAGTTTACAATGCCCAAGACTTATCAACTATTGATCTAAGTACTCAAGCTGCACGCATCGCACATACCGTGGGCAAAAGAAAACGCGCATCAATTATTGCAGAAGCCAAGAAACTTAACGTGAAAATCTTAAACATTAAAGTTTCAGCAAAAGCTGAAGAGAAGAAAGAGGAAGCAGCTGAAGGCGAAGAAGTCACAGAAGAGCAGGCGCAAACAGAAGAAGCAGTAGAGAAAGAAGCGAAGCCGAAAAAGAAAGAAAAGAAAGAGAAAGCACCAAAGAAAACCAAAACTAAAGCAAAGAAAGGAGAAGAAAAACAATGACCGATCTAAAAGGTCAAAGACGTTTAGCTGCCCAAATTCTAAAAATTGGGCAAAACCGAGTTTGGATTAATCCTGAACGAATGGACGATGTTGAAGGCGCAATTACACGTGAAGAAGTACGAAAACTTATTCACGAAAAAATCATCGTTTCACAACCAGAAAAAGGCGTAAGCAGATCCAGAGCAAAGGTCATTCGAGCGAAAAAACTTAAAGGCAGACGTAGTGGCCCTGGCAGCATAACTGGAGCAGCTTACGCAAAAGTTACCAAGAAAGAAGCTTGGATGCTAAAGATTCGTTCTTTAAGACGCAAACTTCGAGATTTGAAAGCAAATAGAATCAATAACCGAAGAAACATACACCCAATATTACAGGATGGCTGGCAGCGGCAGATTCGAGTCTATAGCTGATTTAGAACGCAACTTGAAAGCTAATGATTTATGGAGGAAACGTTAGATGGCAAAAAGCAGCAATTACCGAGTACAATTAAGACGTAGACGTGAAGGAAAAACTGATTACCAAGCCCGCAAGGCACTGGTTGTTTCCGGAAAACCTAGGCTTGTTACTCGAACCGCAAATAGAAACATAACAGTACAAATAATAATTGCAAAGCCACATGGGGATGAGGTTTTAGCTGCAGCAAACAGTCGTGAACTTGTCAAAAACTTACGGTTGGAAAGCAGCAACAGGCAACATTCCAGCAGCCTACCTTACAGGTTTGCTTTGCGGATAGAAAGCGAAAGCTGCCGGGATTAAAGAAGCAATTTTAGACATCGGCTTAGTTTCTCCCACTAAAGGCGCCAAAATCTTCGCTGTCTTAAGCGGGGTTTTGGATGCAGGCGTGGATGTTCCTCACAGCGAAGAAAAAATTGTTAAAGAACGCATGAAAGGCGAACACATAGCTAAATACGCTAAAAGCTTAGGCGCCGGCTCCGAAGAATACAACGCCAAATTCTCAAAGTACACTGCACAAGGTGTAGCTCCTGAAAAAATCTCTGAACACTTCGCCAAAGTTAAGAACATGATTTCAGAATCATTTAAAACAGGCAAAACAGGTTGTTCCAAAAATAGAAAAAGAAGCACCCGCAGAAAAAGTACCTGAGAAAAAAACGGAGAAGGCAGAAAAGGTAATTGAAAAAGCTCCAGCTGCAAAGAAACCCGCAGCGAAGAAGTCCGAAGCCAAGAAACCTGCCTCTAAAAAAGAAGCTGTAAAAGAAGAAGCTCCTTTAGAAGAGAAGAAGGCACCTGCTAAGAAAGCAGCAAAGCCAAAGGCAGCGGCCAAGGAACCAACTGCACCCAAAGAAAAGGCAAGCTAAGAAAGGTGGAAAGAAAGCATGAGTCGAACTGGAAATCGAATGGGTAGAGACAGAAAACCTAACTTAGAAGAATGGGTTCCTAAAACCCGTTTAGGCAAAATGATTCAGGAAGGCAAAATAACCACTATTGAAGATGTTTTCCTAAGTGGCATAAAGATTTCTGAATCTCAAATCGTTGACTCGTTAATTCCTGACCTGCAAGAAGAAGTCATAAACGTTAACTTAGTGCAGAAGCAAACTGACGCAGGCGAAAAATCCCGTTTCAAAGCCATAGTGGCAGTCGGAAACAGAGACGGCTACATCGGTTTAGGCTCAGGAAAAGCAAGTCAAGTACGAAACGCCATAGAGAAAGCTGCAGCCAACGCCCGTTTAAACATTATTCCAGTTAAACGCGGATGCGGAAGTTGGGAATGCGGATGCGGAAAACCACATTCAGTGTTCCATTCGAAGTTGAAGGCAAATGCGGCGGTGTCCGAGTAGTTATCGTTCCAGGACCAAGAGGCTTAGGTTTAGTTTCAAGCGAAGTCGCCAAAGTCATCTTAGGCTTAGCCGGTGTTAAAGACCTGTGGATGAGAAGCTTCGGCTCAACAAGAACAGTACCATCTTACGCATGTGCAATCTTTGACGGATTAAGAAAGAACTTATAATTTGATTACCACAGTGGACTGGGTGAAATAAAATGGCGCAGAAAACAGAAGAATGCAAAACTTTAGTCGTTGTTAAAATCCGAGGAACCGTTAGAGCACAAAAAGAAACAAGAGAAACCCTCGAGTTCCTCCATTTAGTTCACACAAACCACGCAGTGCTAATCGATAGCCGCGCAGCTTACATAGGCATGCTCCAACGCGTAAACAGCTACGTCACCTATGGAGAACCATCAAAAGAACTCGTGGCCATGATGCTTCAGAAACGTGCAAGGCTTGCAGGCGACAAAAAACTAACAGAAGAATACATCCAGAAAATAGGCTACAAATCCATCGAAGACCTTGCAGATGCAATCGTAAGTTGCAAAGTACACTTCCAAAAGCTGCCCGATATAGAGCCACGGTTCAAATTACACCCGCCAAGCAAAGGCTACAAAGACAAAATCAAGAAGGGCTTCAACTCAGGTGGCGAAGCAGGCTACCGGGGAGAAGCAATCAACGACCTTGTAAAACGTATGGTTTAAGACCGCGTTTTCAACATTTATTTTGTTTTTCTTAATCTTTTTATAGTCAAAAAATGCTAAAGATTTTGAGAAACTAATTCTATACTTACGCTGGGATTCCACTCTTTTCCGCTTCCGCAAAATGTGGTAGATTCAGCCATGTAATCTTTGCAATTAACGGGTTTTCGAATTCTTCGGCTCAAGAATCCAATGCATTTTTTTTATTGTAAGTTGAGCCTTTAAGCAAGCCCTGATGCTAACATGCCTCTTGCCAACGCTGGTAACTAAAATACATGGGCTTTTTGTTTCATTGACAATGATGGTTGTCATGAGGAATCTTGTAGGCGCGCTTGCTCCAAATGCAATAAAGTGCTAACTTGACAACTAAACCATCTTTTGATCAATTATCCCTGCATGCGTTTTGTCTATCTGCAAAATAAGCACAGAATCGTCATTTTCGTAAGTAAATTGCTTCAGGTAAACAACAGGTTTTCTAACCCTTTATGTGCGATACATTTTATAACACCGATGAAGAAATCCGTTAGTCAATTGGAGGGGGAAAGAACACATATGAGCGCAAAATGGCGAAGAACTATTAAAAACCGCAAATGGCTAGATTTTAAAGATTCAACTGAAAAAGACACTAAACCAAAAGCAACCAAACCTGAACACGCTTACCGTGTAAAATCAATACCTGTTCCCCCAAGTTTTCGCCCATCCAAAAGCTATGCAGAACGTAAACTGCAGGAACAGAAACCATTAATAGATATATTCCAAGAGAACAATTACATAACAATCGTCGCGGAAATCGTAGGCTTTAATAAGGAAACTCTCAAGATTCATGTGAAAGATCAGAAACTTACGCTTTCGGCAAAGTCAAAAGACCGAAGATACTATAAAAGTTTAAATCTTCCGACGGTAGTGATTCCAGACGTTATGTACACCAAATTCAAGAACGGTGTGCTCGAAATTAAGCTTAAAAAAGCTGAAACAGCTATAAATAAAGAAGCTGACCAAAATGCCACATAAACTTAGAAAAATACGGAAAATTAGAGGTTCAAGAACACAGGGTTACGGTAGAATAGGTCAACACCGAGACAGTGGTTCCAAAGGACATAGAAAAGTTGGAAGACATAAACACTTATGGAGCTGAGTCGTAACCCATGAACCTAACTACTTTGGCAAAAACGGATTTACTTCTCCTCAAAGCCGTTCACAGTCACATAAACCCAATAAATCTCATAAATGTAGAACAAATGGCGCGAACAATCCCGGGGGAAAAGCCGCAAATTAACCTGACTGCTCTGGGCTACACCAAACTTTTAGGCACAGGAAAAATAACTAAACCCCTAACCATACAAGTTGCATCATACTCAAAATCAGCAGCAGCGAAAGATCAAGGAAGCAGGCGGAGAAATCGTAAGCTCCCAAGCTAACGGAGAGTAAAACTGCTAAATGCCTGGACGATTCCTCAGCCTCTTTAAACCACTCGGTAGAGTTCTACCTGAAATTAAAAAGCCCGAGAGAAAAGTCAGTTTTAACGAAAAAATCTTCTGGACCGCCCTTGTTCTAGTTATTTTTCTGGTAATGACTCAAGTCCCACTTTATGGGGTTGCAGCGTCAGCGCAAGACCAGTTTGGTTCATTAAGAGTCATTTTTGCATCCAACCGTGGAACACTAATGGAGTTAGGCATTGGACCAATTGTCACGGCTGGTTTGATTTTACAGTTACTTGCAGGTTCAAACATTATCCAATGCGACATGTCAAATTCTGAAGACAGAGGATTATTCACCTCAGCAAGTAAAGTCTTTACAGTTATTCTTACAGGCATACAAGGTGCAGCTTACATTATAAGCGGCATGTACGGTTCAATTTCTGGGCCAGTGGCTATAGTTATTTTCTTCCAACTCATCGCCACAGGAGTTATTGTGATGTTAATGGATGAACTTGTTCAGAAAGGCTGGGGCCTTGGCAGCGGAATCAGTCTCTTCATCATGGCTGGTGTTGCCCAATCCGTTGTTTGGGATATGTTTTCGCCAAGCACAGGTTTATTTGTTGGCTCTCTCTCAGCATATCTCGCTCGAGCATCACCATTTAACATTGGAAACCCAACAGTAACTTACGTATTTGGCTCCGCTAACGGAGTCTACCCATCCCTGTTAGGATTCTTCGCAACCATTGGGGTATTTTTGCTTGTTATCTATTTGAACGGGATTAGAATCGAGCTTCCAATGAGCTACGCAGGGTACAAAGGTTTCAGAAGTAAATATCCAATTAAACTTCTATATGTGTCGAACCTTCCAGTAATATTTGCATCAGCATTGTTTGCAAACGTTTACTTCTTCGCACAACTGCTATGGAGCCAATTGGGTCGACCAGCTCCAGGAACAAACCTCTTTTTCCAAATAATAGGCGACTTCAATTACAACGCTACATCAGGCAGTGTTCAACCAGTAGGCGGCATAACCTACCTAGTTACTGCTCCAACAAACATCAACCAAGTTTTACTTGACCCCTTGCGCGCTGCTGCATATCTTGGCATTATCGTCGCTTTCTGCGCGGTCTTCTCATTAATTTGGCTTGAAGTTGGCGGTTTAGGCCCTTCAAAAGTTGCCAAGCAACTGATGGATTCGGGCATGCAAATTCCTGGTTACCGTAGATCAGGACGACCAATTGAAGCTGTTCTTAAACGCTACATTCCAGTGGTGACAGTTCTTGGCGGAATCATAGTTGGCCTTGTAGTGGGTATGTCAGATTTCCTAGGCGCATTCGGTACCGGCACAGGAATCTTGCTGTCAGTGGGCATAATATACCAGTATTATGAATTGCTGATGCGAGAGAGAGCAGCGGAGATGTTCCCGGCATTCAGAAGAATCATTGGTGACTAGTTTAATTACTCTCCAATTGTTAAATCAAAATCTATCTTTTTTAAATGTTTGATTAATTCAATTGTTTATTTTAAGTCTTTTAGGTCAGTTTGATATTTGCCTTTGTATTTGGATTGTTTTTTTGAATTTAGGATTAGATCTTGTAATGCAAGCAAAAAACTGGAGAGGTATTTTAAGGCGCTAGATAAATTTGCTATGACCATCACTGCGGAAGCTTATTGGCTTACAAGTGCCCAAGTTGATGTAACGAATACACAAGCTATAATCAATAGTTTTGAAAATCACAGTAACTAATAGCTTTCTTTTTCATTACTCAATCAATTATTACTAGTATTTCCCAAAAACCTAGATGTTATTCAGAAAATGGATTTTACCAACCTAGTTCTAAAGCCAAGAAGCAAAAACGGTTATTAATAAGGAAACAAGTTACGCATACACATAGAGTCAAGAGGAAAATGCAATGTCTTTAGCTATCACTTCGTTGCCTTTGGCAACAATTGTAATTATGGTTATTGCAGCGGTCATTGCGTTCATAAACTCTGGAATTAACAGGATTTTAATAAATTATTTTGTTGGTTGGGAACAATATCGTGTTATGCAAAAAGAAATGTCTGAATATCGTTCAGAAACCATGAAAGCTATGCGGGCGAACGATAAAAAACAAGTTGAAAAACTCAAAAAGAAAGAGTCGCAAGTAAAAAATATGCAGGCTAAAATGATGAAGCCTCAGATGGTTCAATTTGGAATTTCTTTCGTTTACTTAATTGTTTGGTTTTTAATTTTAACTCCTACATTTGGGCCCGCGCCGATGGCTTTCATACCAGGTATTGGTACAATTGCTGGAGCACATTATGTTGGTGGACTCTCGGTTCCTAATGCAATTCAGGTGTTTTACTGGTACCCCATCTGCTCGTTCTTTTTCGGGTTGCTTTCATCACGCATTCTTGGCATAATGCCCATTGAGCCTTGATGCAGAAAGAAAGGTGGCGCTAATGGATAAAAACTCTAAATTCTGCTCCACTGACAAAAAACCAGTAATCTGCATTTCAGGAATGGCTGGAACTGGAAAAAGCACTTTATCCAAAAAGCTTGCGAAAAAATACAATTTAAAATGTTATTCTGGCGGAGATGCACTAAAAGAGCTGGCCACAGCAGAAGGATACGATGCTTCCTGTCAAGGTTGGTGGGAGAGTCCTGAGGGTTTAAGTTTTCTTAATGATAGAATAAATGATCCTAAATTTGACAAGGCAGTTGATGCTAAGCTCCTTCAATACGCTGCGCTAGGAAATGTATTGTTAGATAGTTGGACTATGCCTTGGCTGCTTAAGGAAGGTTTTAAAATTTGGTTGCTGGCTTCGCTTGATAAAAGGGCTGCAAGAGTCGCTGAACGTGATAATATTACAGTTGATGAAGCATTCAAAATGTTGAAGGAAAAAGAAGATAGAACAAAAGCTATCTACAAGAGCCTTTACGGGTTTGCTTTAGATGAAGATTTTTCACCGTTTGATTTGGTTTTAGATACTGATAATTTGAATGCTGATGAAGTTTTTGAGGTACTTTGTAAAGTGATAAGCAACGTAGTTCTTTCTGCATCTTAATGACATTTTTAGCCAAAAAGAACTTGTAACAAATTTACTGACGATTTAAAACAATCACAGAGAAATATACTTCTTTATATGGAGCTACTCAAAATTATTTCAAAAGTACTTTTGCGTTTCTCCACTGATCAACAGCCAATGATAAGTATCCAGATGGACTTCCCTGAAGTGAATAGAAAACGTAACACAGGTAACTGCATTGGGTACAATTATAATATTTATCCCGTAATTGCTTGAACTCTTGGCTACTCCATTTCTTGGGCAAATCAAATATTGATCCGGCAAAATTGTGGCCATGGCAGCCAGCAATTCTTCCTAAATGATCAATAACTAAAAAATTGTTTAAAGCTTGGCATTTCCAAGTTCTCCCATCTTCCCCATAGAGACTTCTTATTGTTTTCAGAAGCTTGTTTGTCATTAGAATTTTCTTATTTTTCTTTTTCATTTCCATTAATGAATTGCAAAGTTTAACCATGGCTTCATTATCTTTTATGACAAAATCGTCATTCGCTTTACCAATCCTGAAAAGCTGTTTTCCATCCATTGAGAAGTCATAAGAATAAAGACAGAACCAGACAGGAACTTCTTTTTTAGTAAAATAATTAGTTATATCAACCATTTCATAGAGGTTTTTCTGTGAAATTGTTGGAGTAACACTCACGTTGATTCCTTCCTTTTGGAGGACTTCAACCGCTTCCATCGCCCTTTTCCATGCACCTGGAACCGCTTTTATGGAATCGTTTTTTGCTTCGTCTAAGCTATCTATTGAAATAGCCACAAAATCTACATTTCTCAATGAATCAATTTTTTCTGCTGCCAGACTTCCATTGTCACAAACAGTTGTTACAAAACTCTTTGAGGCGTAATCAAGTATTTCGCCGATATCATCTCTTAACAGTGGTTCTCCACCAGATAGAACAAGATCAACTATGCCGAGTTTTTTTAGGATATCTAATCCTTTTTTTACTTCGGCTGTTTCAAGTTCTCTTGGATCTTGTTCATTCCAGACATTGCAGCCAGCACAGCGGTAGTTGCATTTTCTTGTGATTAACCATTGAGCATGGTGCGGTTTACCGGAAGCAAGGGCACGTGTTGCTATCGACGCTGCTTTTTTCATGCCTGTGGTCAAGTAAAGTGTCACTAGCCGATTTATTGATGTAAGTGTATGTATCTTTCCTTAGAACTATAAAAACCATTATCCATATTAAATCAAAATGTTTTTGTGGCTTTATTGATTGATTTTGATTCTGTTGGTTTGAGGAACTGTTTTTAAGAATGTGTTTCTGGTATTGATAGGACGGTTGAGTAACCAGCGGCGGAGAAAACTGTGGCAGATAGGCTTCATAAAAACCCAGAAATATTCACCGTTAAAGAGAATGAACCTATAGCGAAGCCGCCTATAACTGCAGAAGAAGCATTAACTCTTCCAACCAGCGAGATGCTTTCCCGTTTGGGTACTTCTTCACAGGGTCTTAATTCTGAAGAGGCAACTAAACGTTTAGAAGTTTATGGTACCAATGAGTTGGCTCATAAACAAAGGCGTTCAGGCGTCATAAGTTTTCTTCTCCATTTTAAAAGTCCATTAATTCTTATCCTGTTGTTCGCGGCTGGGATTGCAGGTTCTCAAGGTGACATTCCGGATTTTCTAATAATTGTCGTCATTGTTTTTATCAGCGTTGGCATTGATCACTATCAAGAATCTAAAGCCGAAAACGCCGCTGAATTGCTTAAGGAGAAAGTTTCAACGACCGCTACGGTTTTTCGTGATAACACCAAAATGGAGATAAAATTATCACAAATTGTACCTGGCGACATAATATCTCTTTCAGCCGGAGATATAGCACCTGCAGACGCAAGAATTATTACTGCAAAAGATTTTTTTATAAATCAAAGTTCATTGACTGGCGAATCATTTCCAGTTGAAAAAAACGCTAATCCTTTGCCGCTTTTGAACTTCTCGAATGCTTCAATCACTGAATGGAATAATTACTTGTTTATGGGTACCTCCGTGGTTAGCGGATCATCTAATGCCGTTGTAGTTAAAACTGGGGGCATGACAGAATATGGGAAAATCGCTAAGAAACTGATTGCTAAGCCTCCTGAAACCGAATTTGAACGAGGCGTGAAAGGTTTCAGTTACCTCATCATGCAGATCACTTTCATATTGATAATTTTTGTTTTTCTTGTAAACGCACTTTTTCGTCATGGATTAGTTGAGTCTTTGCTATTTGCTGCAGCTCTTGCTGTTGGATTAACGCCTGAACTTCTTCCCATGATTATTACTATGAACCTTTCAAGAGGCGCCATTAACATGTCTCGAAAAGGTGTTATTGTTAAGCATTTGCCTTCCATAGAAAATTTTGGTAGTATGAATGTGTTGTGCACTGATAAAACAGGCACCCTTACTGAAAACCGAATCACATTGGTTTTGCATATTGATTGGGAAGGGCATGACGACGACAAAGTTCTGTTATATTCTTACTTAAACAGTTACTATCAAACTGGTTTGAAAAGTCCTCTTGATGAAGCAATACTGATCCATAAAGAAACAGGTATGGAGGGCTTTCAGAAAATCGATGAGGTTCCATTTGATTTCATTCGAAGAAGAGTTTCTGTTATTGTCGACAAAGATAATCAACGGTTTTTGATAGTTAAGGGTGCACCTGAAGAGATTTTGAAGGTTTCAGAATATTGTGAACTTGACGGGTTAGTCTCTGACATTAGCGAGGAACTGCGGAAAAAAATAGAGCAGAAATATTTTGACTTAAGTTCAGAAGGCCTGAGAGTTTTAGGGGTTGCTTACAAAAAAATTCGGGAAGAAAAAACAATTTACTCAGTAAATGATGAAAAAAGTATGGTTTTTCTGGGGTTCGTTGCTTTCCTTGACCCGCCTAAACAAACCGCGAAGGAGTCATTGGAGCTTTTAGCCAAGGAGGGCATAGACCTAAAAATTCTAACTGGCGACAATGAACTTGTTACCCGAAAGATTTGCGAGCAACTTGGGTTTGAAATTAAAGGTGTAGTGCTTGGTGCAGACATTGCCCTTATGCATGACGATGCTTTAGCTCGTGTGGTCGAGGAAGCTAATGTTTTTGCTAGAGTAAATCCAGTTCAAAAAGACCGAATAATCAATTCATTAAAAGACAATGGGCACGTCGTTGGGTTTATGGGTGATGGCATTAATGATGCTCCTTCTCTTAAAACCTCTGATGTTGGCGTTTCAGTTAATAACGCAGTTGATGTTGCCAAGGAATCGGCAGATATTATTTTACTTGAAAATGATTTGACTGTTCTTGCCCAGGGTGTTCTTGAAGGAAGAAAAACTTTCGGCAACACTATGAAATATGTCATGATGGGCGTAAGCTCAAACTTCGGAAACATGTTCAGTGTCGCCGGAGCCTCACTGTTTCTGCCATTCCTTCCTATGTTGCCAGTTCAAATTCTATTAAACAATCTACTCTACACGCTTTCACAAGCTACTATAACAACTGATAACGTTGATGAAGAGTACATTGAAAGACCCAAACGATGGGACATTTCATTTATTCGAAACTTCATGATTGTTGAGGGACCGATCAGCTCGATTTTTGATTATTTGACGTTTTTCCTAATGCTGTTTGTTATCGTGCCAATGTTTGCGTTTTTGCCTGAGCTGCAAAAAGAGCAATTATTCCAAACCGCGTGGTTTGTGGAGTCGCTATGTACTCAGACGCTTGTGGTGTTTGTTATTCGAACGAGAACCTCGCCGTTCTATAAGAGTAAACCCGGTAAGTACTTGGTTTTTAGCTGTCTTTCTGTTGTTGCTATAGCTTTAATTCTACCCTACACAGAGGTGGGTAAAATATTCAGCTTTTATCCGCCGCCGTTGGCCTTCTACGTTGCTTTGGTTCTCATGATAGGGGCTTACTTGCTATTAGCCGAAGTTGTGAAAAAATGGTTCTACAAACGATTTGCTTCTAAACTCGAACAAGCTTTGGTTCCCCGACGAAAAGGCTTCTATCTAAGCAAGAATGCACGATTGGTGCAGAATATAGCCGCCGTTGTATGTCTGCGTCAAGAAAACGAATTATCATTTGATTCTCTGATCGACGATTTATCAAGAAGTTTGAACTATCCTATTGATTCAGATCGCGTTTACCAAAATCTTCAGCATCTTCGCAAAGGCGGCTTGATTGATGTAGACTGGCACAATAGAGTAATCAAAAGGACGGGGCCAATCAAAGAATATATCACAAAACAAGTCTTTGCAAGCAGGATGTGGCCTCTAATTTCAGATGATTGGTATCGGATAAGCAAGTCAATTCAAGATAAATACGGTAAAGTCAACCCTGAATTCCAAGATCTTTTATCACCAAAGCAGCGTTAACCTGTTCTGTAATTTCTTAGGTTCCTAATAGATCATTAAACAAGTTTAAGACATCTCTCAAGTGACTAATGCTCAAAAAGTTTTCTTTTACATACTCTTTGCCGTTTGCTCCCATCTTTAAAGCCATATCTCTATTTTTCAGTAAGGAAATGGTTTTTTCTGCCGCTTGGTCAACAGTGTCTATGAGGAAACCATTTGAGCCGTCAACTATTTGAAGAGGAATTCCGCCAACTTTTCGCCCCACCACTGGAACGCCTTTCCAAAGTGCTTCGGCTACAGTTAACCCGAACCCTTCACGAGTAGACATTTGAAGCACTACTTGTGAGGCTCGCTGGAAAGCGTTTACTTCAAGATCCTTAACTCCTTTTAAATCTGTTAACAAGTGAATATCCGGGTCTTCGCCTGCGTGTCTAGCAGTTTTTTCTAGGTAAAGCCAGCCTTCTGGGTCATCTGTTGCCATGCCTGCTATGAGGAGCAGTTGAGCGTCAGGAAACTGCTTTTTAACGGTTTTGTAAACGTCAATTACGCCTGATGGATCTTTGAAAGGGTCAAACCGCCCAACTTGAGTGATTATTGGCTTGTCAGCTTTGATGTCAAACCGTTGTAGAACTTCTAAAACTTCAGTGTCTGTGAGTTCTCTGTTTTTTTCGGCAAGAGGGTTGATAGAAGGTGGACGTATGAAAAGTTGTTGTACTGCCAAGCTTGGCACAACATATTGTTTTGATGTAAACATGGCGGCATCATAGCGATTTATGAACGGTTCAAGGAATCCCCAGACAGCCAAGTTAGGTGTGGATAAGTCAACGTGGCACCGCCAAATCCACTTATTTTTTTTGTTAGCGTAAAATTGGATTAACGCCGCTGGCTGCGCATCATGGATTAACACGATGTCAGTGTCCAATATTGTTTCTTCACTATTCATGCGGTTGTATTCTAAGTAAGTATGTTCTTCTTCCTTGGTTAACTGAATATTCATGCCTTGTAATGCATTATGAATTTTCTTGGTTATGGTAAAAAACTCAAATGAACCTTTGATTACTTCCCAGTGAACATCCATGCCAACATCTTTCAATAAAGGCAATATATTATTTAGTAATTCGGCAACACCGCCGCCAAAAGCTGTAGAATTTACGTTCATAATCGATTTGCCTTTCAATCTTTCTCCAAGGGATCTGACGATTTCAATTTGCTTTTCGCCAACTAGTTCGGCATAATCGTCGAGTTCGATTTTGCGTGTTAATTCAACGGGTAACATACAAACAAACCTCTAAAAACTAAATGTCTAGAATGTCTGAGACAAAATATTATTTAGTTCGCGTCCAATAATAATGTTTGTGGAGTTTTAACAGTAAAGCCGGCAAATCTGCAAGCTCTTAAGCGGTTTTATAACAAGCGCATTTTGGTTTTTCTGTTGTAGCTCGCCAAATTAGAGGCTTAGTGATTATAAAGTTGCGAATTGGAGCTAATTTTCAAGACGGTTCTTGTAGTTTCTCAGTGTGGGCTCCATATCACAATGAAGTTACGCTTTTGATTGGTGAGGACCGGCAGCAATTTGAAATGGCTCAGTCCGAAAACGGGTATTGGACACTCACATGCGATGGCATAAAACCCAATTCTCCTTATTTGTACAAGCTGGACGGGAAAGTTGTCAAACCTGACCCCGCCTCACATTTTCAACCCACAGGTGTCTTTGGTCCATCGGCGGTAATAGATCATGAAGCTTTCAAATGGTCTGACGATAGCTGGAGTGGATTGGATCTCGAGGATTTGGTTTTCTATGAGCTTCATGTTGGAACTTTCACACCGGAGGGAACGTTCAAGTCACTTATGAGCCGAATTAAAGAGTTATCAGATTTAGGAGTAACTGCAGTTGAGTTAATGCCTGTTTCCCAATTCTCAGGTTCAAGGAATTGGGGGTACGATGGAGTTTTTCCATTCGCCGTTCAAAACAGCTATGGCAATCCAGACGACCTCAAAATGTTAGTTAACGAATGCCATTTTCGAAAAGTGGCTTTATTCATCGATTTTGTTTATAATCATGTAGGACCAGAAGGCAATTGCCTAAACGATTATGGACCGTACTTTCCAAGCAGCTCAAAAGGACGCTGGGGACCCAATATCAATCTGGATGGTTCACTCAGCAGCGAAGTGCGCAACTATT
Organism: Candidatus Bathyarchaeota archaeon; assembly: GCA_963798135.1. GTDB lineage: Archaea > Thermoproteota > Bathyarchaeia > Bathyarchaeales > Bathycorpusculaceae > Bathycorpusculum. The sequence goes on from CAWCSI010000002.1 coordinate 1,194,532, forward strand.
TTTTGGAAAACACACTCCATTGGTTTAGCCACTATCACCTCGATGGAATTAGGCTAGATGCGGTTCTTACAATACATGACAATAGCCAAAAACATTTTTTGCAGGAACTAAACCAAGCAGTCAAATCCTATTCAAAACAAACAGGAAAAAAACTTTATCTAGTAGCGGAACTTGGCGGATGCAATGAACCAAAAGTTTTAACTACAATTCAAAGAGGCGGATTTGGATTTGATGCTCAATGGTTGGAGGATTTTCAACATGCGCTCTTCGTTCAGTTAACAGGAGAGAAAAAAGGCTACTACCAACTTTACGCAAACATAAACGATTTGATTGAATCAATAACTGACGCTTACGTCTACATTGGGAATGATTTTGATTCTAAAAGGCGAAGCTCTGATGAGTCTTTCTTATGGATTCCTTCATCTAAATTTATTGTTTTTTCGCAAAATCATGATCAAATCGGGAATCGACTATTAGGTGATAGATTAATTTCGATTACTGGTTTTGAAGGGGCAAAACTGGCTGTTGCAATGGTCATGCTGTCTCCTTATGTTCCACTATTTTTTATGGGTGAAGAGTATGGTGAAACAGCGCCATTTCTATTTTTCACTGATTACTCTAACAACGAGCTTAAAGATGCAGTCCGTGAAGGCAGAAAGAAAGAGTTTGCCGATTTCCATTGGCAAGGTGAAGTTCCTGACCCGCAAAGTTTTGAAACTTTTGATAAGTCAAAGATAAACTGGAATCTACGTAGCATGGACACTGGAAAAAAAATGACTGGGTTTTTTAAAGCTCTAATAGAAATGAGAAAAAACTTGCTCCTTTTCCATTCCACTGATGATAGGCAAATCAAACAAATTAACGCAAAAAATGAAAAAATCCTTTTTATCAAAAAAGGGAACGAAAATTCCGAAGCTGTAATAATAGCTAACTTTACATGCCGACAAACCAGCTACCTTTTTCCCTTCGAAAACGGAACTTACAAAAAAATACTCGATTCTGCGGAAGTCGTGTGGAATGGACCTGGCACAAGGCTCCCAAATAGCGCTTCTTATGGCGACAGTCATGTTATTCAAGGGTTCAATTTTGCAGTTTTCCTAAAATCAACAAGTGAAGAAGGTGACAAAATTGGCTGAGCGGTTTATTTGTATTCATGGTCATTTTTATCAGCCTCCCCGTGAGAACCCTTGGCTGGAAGAAGTTGAATTTCAAGAATCAGCCCAGCCCTACCATGACTGGAACGAAAGAGTGACAGCAGAATGTTACGCCCCTAATGCAGTTTCAAGGGTTATGGATTCTCAAGGGAGAATAATTGGATTAATAAATAATTATTCACGAATCAGCTTTAATTTTGGTCCAACACTTCTTTATTGGTTAGAACGGCACCAACCTGACGTTTACGAGTCGATTCTTAATGCTGACAAAGAAAGTATGAATAATTTTTCTGGACATGGTTCAGCCATTGCTCAGGTTTACAATCATATGATTATGCCTTTGGCAAATCGAAGAGATAAGGAAACTCAGGTAAAGTGGGCGATAGGAGACTTTCAAAAAAGATTCAATCGCAATCCTGAAGGGATGTGGCTTCCCGAAACAGCAGTTGACATTGAGACGCTTGAGGTTTTAGCTCAAAACCATATCAAATTTACCATCTTAAGTCCTCATCAAGCTGCAAGAGTAAGGAAAATTGGCGACTCAGATTGGACTGAAGTTTCAAGCGGCAACGGAAACATAACAATCGATCCGAGGCGAGCCTACTTATGCAAGTTGCCGTCGGGAAAAAAGATTAGTCTTTTCTTTTTTGATAGGCTTACGGCAAGCGATATAGCCTTTGGAAATTTGCTTCAGAACGGAGAGGCTTTCGCTAAAAGATTAATTGAATCATTCAGTGAAAACGGCGCTGAACCTCTTATCGAAAGTGTTGCAAGCGACGGAGAATTGTACGGACACCATCGTCCCCATGGAGATATGACTCTAGCATATTGCATATACCACATTGTTTCCACTGAATCTGCAAAGCTAACAAACTACGCTGAATTTTTGGCACGATTTCCTCCTCAATTTGAGGTTGAAATAAATGAGAACACTTCATGGAGTTGCACACATGGAATTGAACGTTGGAGAAGCGATTGTGGAGATAGTATGGGTCATGAAGGCTGGCATCAAGGTTGGCGAAAACCTCTGCGAGAAGCTATGGATTGGTTAAGAGATACAATATCACCCAATTTTGAGCAGGAAGCCTCTAAATACCTAAAAGATCCATGGGGGGCACGCAACAGCTACATTGACGTCTTACTTGATCGTTCACGAGAAAACACTGACGCTTTTATTTTGGAACAGACAAAAAATCCTTTAACTGAAATCGAGAAGCGACGAGTTTTGAAGTTGCTTGAAATGCAGCGTTACACCATGCTAATGTATACCAGTTGCGGTTGGTTTTTCGACGAGATATCTGGTATCGAAACCGTGCAAGTTATGATGTATGCTGCAAGGGCAATGCAACTTGCCCATGACCTCTTTGAAATATCGCTAGAAGAAGACTTTATCAAAATTCTAAAAAATGCACCAAGCAACATTCCTGAATTCCAAGATGGAGCAAAAGTGTACTCAATTTTTGTTAAACCAGCAATCATAGACTTTCCCAAAATAGCCGCTCAACACACTATAATAGATTTGTTCGCGGATAACATAAAATTGGGCGTTCTAACTCATAACATGCCCAATTGCTGCTTTAACATAACCTCCACCAATGTTGAAAAGCGTGACGACGGCAAATTTAGAGTTTTAATCAACCACTCTAATGTTTATTCAAGTATCACCTTAGACGACGATTCTTTAGGTTGCGCGGCTTTGTGGCTTGGCGATCACAATGTCTCTTGCGGTATTATGCCCAACATGCAAGATGAAACATTCAATCAGATGAAAAATGAATTTTTGTCTTTTTTTGAAAAAGGCCAAATAAACGAAATAATCGTGTTGATGTCAAAATATTTTGGTCAGTACGTTTACTCACTTAAAGACTTGTTTAAAGATGATCAACGCCATATTCTAAACTACATTGTTGCCGACGGATTGAAAAAAGCCAAAGATCTCTATGGAATCGTTTATCGTGATAACTCGGCTATGTTACGTTTTATGAAAGAAATTCGGGTTGAATCGCCCAAACCTTTTCGATCAGCCGCTGAAGTTTTCTTAAACATGCAACTCGAAGAATTTTTTTCTGACAAAATAGTGGATATTGAGAAACTTCACAGTTGTTTAGCTGAAATCAAAAATCTGTTAGTAACTATTGACTCCAATCTAATTGGTTATAAAGCAAGCGAAAAAGTAGCTGAAGAATTCACCAAGCTCTTAGAGGCTCCTGAAAACATTGAAGCTGTTAAATCGATCAACAAGCTTCTTCGAGTAGTAGCTGAGTTGCCCATGAAACTCAATTTATGGAGGTCCCAGAACATAGCTTTCACAATAGCGGAAAATCAATACAAGAATATAAAAGAAAAAACAGATGACGAATCTAAAGCATGGGTTTTGGCTTTTACGCAATTATCCGAATTAATTGGTATAAGGCTGTCTTAGATTTGAAAGCGCCTGTAGCAACTTATAGAATACAATTAAACAAAACATTCGATTTTGACAAGCTTCGGCAGCTGCTTTCTTATCTGAGCCAACTTGGAATCTCCCACATTTATGCTTCACCTATATTTGAAGCCAAAAAAGGCAGCATGCATGGCTACGACATTGTAGATCCAAGCCGAATTAGTACGGAACTTGGAGGGGGAGATGCTTTTCAACGCCTGAAGGAAGAGGCTTCAACTTATGGAATAGATTGGATTCAGGATATAGTTCCGAACCATATGTCATATTCGCTTGAGAACAAGATGATTTATGATTTACTGCAAAAAGGATCTGCATCCAACTACTATACTTTTTTTGATGTTGACTGGAACTACCCATCGGCTTTTTTGAAAAACAAGATTCTAGCCCCCTTCCTAACACAGCCCTATATAGACTGCATAAAACAAGGTCTCATAAAAATCACAAATGAAAAAGATGGATTAAAAATAAAATATGACGGGCTGGATTTTCCCATTAGCGCCGAAGTGAATAATTTTCAAGGCACCAACTCAATTAAAGACGCAATTAGACTCGTCAATAGCGATCCTATCCTCTTAAATGAGCTTCTCTCCAACCAATTTTTTGCACTCGCATACTGGAAAACAGCGCTAAAACAAATTAATTATAGACGCTTTTTTGATATCATTAACTTAATCGGGGTCTGCGTTGAGAAACCTGATGTTTTTGAGAATATTCATAGGTTGATTTTTCAGCTTTCAGAATCTGAAAAGTTTTCTGGGTTGAGAATAGATCACATCGACGGACTTCATGATCCAGATACGTACCTCAAAAAAATACGGGAAAAGCTTCCGGAGAAATATATTATAGTTGAGAAAATATTGGCATATAATGAACAATTGCCTGACTCGTGGTCAGTTCAGGGCACAACGGGATACGATTTCCTCAACCGCCTAAATGGGATCTTCATTAACACAGACAATCAAGAACAAATCACTGATTTTTACAATCAATTTACTGGAAATAAAGAGACTTTCAATGATATTTTGTATCAATGCAAAAAATTTGTGATTCTCAATTATTTTTCTGGAGACATAAAAAATCTTGCACAATTGATTAAACAAACATTCAACAAAGTAAAACTAGATCAATTCACTTTTGCCAATTTAAAAAAAGCCGTTATCGAACTCTTAGCATGTTTCCCAGTTTACCGCACCTACCTAAACCAGCAACAACATGATTACGAACCTTTCAGGTCAGCATTGAAACTTGCAAAAGAAAAAAACTTCAATTTAACCGATGAATTAAACTCGATTGGATATTTGCTTGACCAAACAAAAACTTCAGCTGAAGCCTTGCGAGCCATCATGCGTTTGCAACAGTTCACTGGGGCAATTATGGCTAAGGGTTTAGAGGATACAGCTTTTTACCGTTATAGCAGGTTTCTTTCTGTTAATGAAGTCGGCAGTAGCCCTGCACAATTTGGCGGCTCAGTTGTGGATTTTCATGAATTTAACATTTTGAGGCAGCAGAAATGGCCTTTGTCCATATGTGCCTTGAGTACTCATGATACTAAGCGCGGTGAAGATGTTAGGGCAAGGTTGAATGTTATTAGCGAAATCCCTGAAGAATTCAGAAAGATCGTCATTGAATGGGCAGAACTTAACATCAAGAAGAAAAAACGTGTCAACAGAAAACTTGCACCTGATTGCAACGAAGAATATTATCTCTACCAAACGCTTCTTGGATCTTTTCCTTGGGATCTCAATGAAAAGCAGGAATTTATTGAACGGTTGAAATTGCACTTGGTTAAGGCGCTTCGAGAAGCAAAAATAAATAGTGACTGGCTTTCGCCAAACTTTTCCTATGAACAAGCGGTAACAACGTTTACCGAGGAAATTCTAACCAACGAAAGTTTCTTGCAATCTTTTTTGTTAATACAGAAAAAAATCGCGTTCTTCGGGTTCTTCAACACTTTATCCCAAATAATGCTTAAATCAACCTGCCCAGGCATCCCCGACTTTTACCAAGGCACCGAGCTTTGGGATCTCAACCTAGTTGACCCTGACAATAGAAGATCTGTAAACTTTCAGAAAAGACAAGAAACGCTGTCAGAAATTTCCAAGTTAGACGCATCAATGTCTTCTAAACTTCTGGAATGTCCTGAAGATGGAAAAGCAAAAATGTTTGTTATAATCAAAACGTTGCAGTTTAGACGAAAAATGAAACAATTATTTGAAGAGGGCTCGTATATTCCATTAGCTGTCAAAGGGGAGCGCAAAAAAAATATCGTTGCCTTTGCAAGAAGAAAGGGAAATCTCTTTTGCATCATTATAGTTCCCAGATTTTTCACAGAATTGATTACGCCTGATGAGGTTTGGCATAAAGCGGAAATAGATTGGGGTGATACGAGTATTTCCCTTGAAAACTCCTACACCAAATTGACGGACGTTTTGACAAATAGAACCTTACGGTCAGAAGGTGGCTCTTTACAAGTCAAAGATGTGTTGAGTGCTTTTCCTGTGTCTCTTCTTTTTTCGGGTGAAACAAAATGATTAGGGCTAGCGGCATTCTTCTTCACATTACTTCTTTGCCTTCAAATTTTGGAATAGGTGATTTGGGTCCAGAGAGCTACCAATTCATTGAATTGTTAGCTAAGCTCAAGCAGCGTTATTGGAGTATTCTGCCTCTTTCGCCTATAAGGTTGGAAGATGGCAATTCACCTTACCAAACGTGTTCAGCGTTTGCCGGAAACACGTTGCTGATTAGCCCAGAAAAACTGGTTGAGAACGGGCTTTTGCCTAAAGCTTTCCTAAAGCATGCTGTAAAATCGTCAAGCAAAATCAATTACAAAAAAGTTTATAACCGAAAGGATCGCATGCTTGAAGTTGCCTTCATTAATTTTAAGAAATCTTCTATGAAATTTGTAAATGAAAATTTTTGTTTTGATGATTTTTGTTTCGAAAATGAAATGTGGCTAAACGATTATGCCCTATACTCGGTGTTGAGAAAGAAAACAAACAGGCCCTGGTACAAGTGGCCAAGTCCATTGCGAAAACGAGAGTACCAAGCAATCGCAATCAAGAAATCGAAGCTTAAAGAAGAAATTGAACAGATAAAATTTGAACAATACATCTTTTTTAGCCAATTGTTTTCTCTAAAAAAATTTTGCAAAACCAAAAACGTTTGCCTAATTGGTGATATGCCTTTTTATGTGACGTATGACAGTGCAGATGTTTGGGTTCACCCTGAACTTTTTAGTTTAAACTCAAACGGAAAACTTAAGTTTGTAGGTGGCGTTCCTCCTGACTATTTTAGCTCAACAGGTCAGCTTTGGGGTAACCCAGTTTATAATTGGAAAAATATGGAGCAAACAGGCTTTGAATGGTGGATAAACCGAATAAGCCACAACCTCAAACTCTATGATCAATTGCGTTTGGATCACTTCAGAGGTTTCGTTGGTTATTGGCGAGTTCCAGCTTCTGCAAAAACCGCAAAGAAAGGAAAATGGGTAAAGAGTCCCTCTGAAGTCTTCTTTAAAGTCGTAAGTGCTGCTTTTCCATCTGTTCCATTCATTGCTGAAGATTTAGGAGACATAGACGACCCAGTTAGAGAAGCAATTAAAAGATTGGGCATTCCCGGTATGAGGGTGCTGCTTTTTGCTTTTGATGGCGAAGCCGCTAATCCAAATTTACCGAAAAATCACGTCGAAAACTCTGTGGTTTATACTGGAACTCATGATACCAACACTGTGAAGGGCTGGTTAAAGGATGAATCTTCAAGAAAAGAACGTAAAAATCTCTTTAAGATAATTGACAGGAAGGCGCCTGCGAAAATGGTTAGTTTTGAAGTTGTAAAGTTGGCGTTAGGCTCTGTTGCTGATTTGAGTATTGTTCCGCTTCAGGATATTTTGAGTTTAGGTTCAGAGGCAAGAATGAATATTCCAGGCAAATCTCTTTGCAATTGGCAATGGAGAGTTTTGCATAAACAGCTAAAAAGTGACTCTTTGGGCAAATTTGGGGATGAAACAATAGCTTATAATCGAGCTTTTTAAAAAATGTTAATAGTTAGACTTAAATGGAAACTATTTCGCTGGTTTTCCTGTTTCATTTGATAGGCTAAAATATTGGTTCTTTTTTTGGCTGTTTTCAACATAGGTGAACATGGTTTCATGAACCGGGGGGTCGACTATTTTTTCTAATTTAGTTATGCTACGGCTTTGGCAAGTTATGTTATCTGTTTTATTTGAAATGGTTTTGCTTTTTTTCTGATAGATTATGTTCTATTTAGCTTTGTTTTTATTTAAAACATGACAGTATAATTTCACGAATAAATTGTTAAGTTTAAACGTTGTTTAACGCGATAGCGCTATCCATAGGTGGTCTGAGACTGGTCTTGGCAACATCTCTGCCGAGTCATCTTTGTGCATCAAGATGCGTTTGTTTGGGCTTGGGTTAAATTCTCCGATTACATCCGCGTAAATGTGCGCTTGGCATAAAGCGTCAACTATTTTGAATGCTGCTTCTGGTTGTGCAGCAATAAGCAGTGCGCCTGAACTAATCAGTTGCAATGGGTCAATTTCGTAGTATCTGCATATTTTGGCGGTTTCTGGCTCAACAGTGATTTTTTCTTCAAAAACTCGTATTCCTAAGCCAGCGGCGTCTGCCATCTCATGGATGCCATTTAATATTCCACCTTCAGTTGGATCATGCATGGCATGGACTCCACCCGTTCTGTAAGCGGTTAAAGCATCTTTTACTACGCTTATTTGGCTGTAGAAGCCTTTGGCGCTTTCAAGAATCGTAGGCGAGAAAACTTTCTTAAGTTGCTCTTCTCGGTCGGAAGCTAAAATGGCGGTGCCTTCAATCCCTGCGCTTTTTGTTAGAATTAGTTTGTCGCCTGTTTTTGCTCCTGCAGCAGTTACGTATTTGCCTTTTTCTGTTAATCCCATGATGCAACCAACCACTATGGGGTTAGTTAGTCCTGGTGTTGATTCGCAGTGTCCCCCAACGATGGCTATTCCAAGTTCTTTTGCGGCGGTGTGCATTTGGGTACTTATTGTTTCGATAATTTTGCTGTCAGCGTTCTCAGGAAGAAGTAGGCATGAAAAGAAAAATGTTGGTTCAACTCCAAAAGTGGCCACGTCGTTAGCGTTTATGTTGATGGCTTCCCATCCGATGCGTTCAACAGCTCCTGTGATTGGATCCATAGAGACAATGGCGTTTTTGCTTCCAACATCTAATATAGCGCCGTCTACTCCAGCGGCTGGACCTAAAACTACTTCGCTGCGTTCAGCGCCTAAATTCTTGAATACTATTTCTTTTAAGATGTCGATTGGAATCTTTCCAGGAGGCAGTTTCATAGGTTATTCTCTGTTAAATCGAGCTTTTAAGTTGTGGGAAAATACGCAAAACTGCGTGCATAATTGGCACAGCGATTATCAAACCAATTAGCATCTGTACAATGTTGAAAGGAACTTCAACTGCAGCCAAAGCAAAAGGATAACCTAAAACAAGCGTTTCATAAAGGAAATAACCCAAAATCATCTCAAACCCTCCAATAATAATTGCAATTGTGGCGCACAATGTGAGGCTTTTGATTTTTCGACTTAATTTTTTGTTCAAAAAGCCGACAAGATAGCCTTCTATCGCTTTAATTGTAAAAGTTCCTGGGGCATATTGGGCAGCAACTAGGGCATCAGCAATTGCCGCTCCTGCTCCTGCGCATGCCCCAACAAATGGACCAAATAGTAATGCCGCAACATAGATGAATGTCTCCCCAAGGTTGAAGTATCCACTTGTAGCGGGAATAGGAACTACAAATAAGAGGGTGGCTGCGGCAACTAGGGCTGCAAAGATGGCGGCTGCTGCAATTTTAAATGCGGTAGATGGTGTAAAACCCGTAGAATCGCTGCTTAAGGTTTGTTCGTCTTTCATTTAATACACAGCTATAGTTTCAGGGCTATTTTATTTGACCGCGCATATAAAAGTATAATCGCAGACTTGCTTCAAGTTTAGGTGCCTTTTTTGATAAGTATTTTGATTTAGACAACATCCTATTTCTTCTAACCCTTAAGTCGATAGATGAACCTTAAAAATGCAAAAGAGGAAAATCTAAATGGGAGTTCCCACAAAATAAAGACGATAAAGTGACAAGTCATGACTGAAAAAGTAGACCCAATAAAAATGCATAAACAAGCTATTTCATTAATGGAAAACGGCAAATACGAGGAAGCCAGAGACCTCTTTGCTAAAACTGGTGAACTTTACTATAAAGGTCAGAACTATTTTGGCGCAGCCGAAATGTACTATAAAGCTGGCGAAGCTGCCGTTGCTCTCAAAGACTGCACTAAAGGTGTCGAGTTTTTCATGAAATCCTCTGAAATCTCCTTTAGCAAAGCCTTTGATAGATATGGCTTAAGTGCACTTGAGCAAGCAAGGGATTGCCAAAAGACGTTAGGTAATACTAAAGATGTAGAGGAACTGGAAAAGAAAATTAAGGAAATCAACGATAAACAAAAAGAGCCTGAGGGCGAATCAACGTTCTCTGTATTTTCCTAAAAACATTGAGGTTAATTGACCTCTTCAATTCCTTTTTCACTTGTCAAAACGGTTTTTCTTTCTTGCAATAATTAATTAATATGCAGGTTAAATCACTATTTTATTAGAAGTTTTTTCGGTCTAAATTATGCCTGGATTATTCAAATCTCTCTCCGAACTTCTGGAAAAAGTCGAAGCCACCAAAAAACGGCTAGAAATATTAGAATTAACTGCAGACTTCCTAAAAAACCTCGATCCAGACGAAATTGAACCTGCAACAAACATGATGGTTGGCAGAGCTTTTCCAAAATACAGTCAAAAAACTTTGGATGTGAGTTGGTCTACACTTATCCATGTTTTAGGGAGGGTAAGCCAGTTTGATTGGAATCAATTTCGCCAAGCGATGGCTGGCACAGGTGATATTGGTTCAGCAACCAAAGTTGTTCTTGAACAGGCAAAAACGAAAAAGCAAACCCAACTAACTCAACGTTCACTAACAATAACTGAAGTTAGGCGATCACTTGATGCTATCTCTCAAGCTTCGGGTTCAGGTTCCAGAAACCGAAAAGAACGACTATTAACAACCCTCTTCAGCGAAGCAACGCCCGTTGAAGCTAAGTATTTGGTTAAAATCTTTACTGGCGAGATGCGTACGGGTCTTCATGAAGGGTTGATGGAGCAAGCCGTTGCCCAAGCTTTCGATGTGCCACTTCAAAAGGTGCAGCATTCAAGCATGGTACTTGGTGACATTGGCGAAGTTGCGGCGGCAGTCAAAATCCAAGGTGCTGCAGGCTTGGAAAATGTGAATTTCAGAGTTTTTAGGCCAGTAAAACTGATGCTTGCTCAAACAGCGCAAACAATTACTGAAGCTTTGATTACACATGGCGGCAAAACCGCTTTAGAATACAAATATGATGGGGCAAGAGTTCAAATTCACAAACAAAATGAGGAAGTACGAGTTTTTAGCAGAAGATTAAGCAATGTGACTGAAAGCCTGCCCGAAATAGTTGAAATCATAAAGCGCAATCTGAAAGCAGACTCAGCCATCGTGGAAGGCGAAGTAGTCGCATTGGACAGCGCCGGTTTCCCAATTGCATTTCAACATTTAATGCGTCGTTTCAAACGAACACGTGACGTCTCCAACATGGCACAAAAAATCCCATTAACGGTTCACTTATTTGATATTTTGTACCTTAACGGCGAAAGCATAGTCTCCCTTCCCTACACTGAGCGGCGTCAAATCTTGGCGCGAACCGCCGGAGAAATCGCTTTATCTAAACAAATCGTTACAGAAAAAATTGAAGAGGCGGAAGGTTTTCTCAAGGAAGCTACAGTTGCTGGTCACGAAGGCTTAATGGCGAAAAAGCTTGACAGCCCATACACGCCTGGACGTCGAGGTAAAAAATGGTTGAAAATCAAAACAGTCCTTGAAACCTTAGACCTCGTAATCACGGCTGCCGAGTATGGTTACGGCAGGCGGAAAGGTTGGCTCTCAGATTACTATTTGGCGGCAAGAGATCCACACACAGGAGAATTCTTGAAGCTAGGAAAAACCTTCAAGGGCTTAACCGACGCCGAAATCATTGAAATGACAAAGCAGCTAAAACTATCTGCAATTGAAGAGGAAGGACACAGCGTAATTGTTATTCCCAAAATTGTCGTTGAAGTCACATACAACGAAATTCAAAAGAGCCCCAGATACAAAAGCCAAATGGCTTTGCGTTTTGCACGAATCACCCGCATAAGAGATGACAAAACAATACAGGAGGCTGATACAATCGACAAAGTTAAGGAAATCTATGAAAGGCAATTCAAGATAAAAGGCAAATATAACACTGATTGACAACACATCTTGGAGAAATGATTAAAGTGGATGCGGTAGAGAAGAAAGCGTTCGCTAAAGAGTTCTACAGTCGCCAAACGATAATGAAAGAGTTGGGTGAAAAAGGGCAACATCGTCTGGCTCAGTCTGATGTGGTTGTTGTTGGCTCAGGCGGTCTTGGCACAGTTTCTTCACTTTACTTGGCGTTGGCAGGCGTTGGCTACATTCGTTTAATTGACCAAGACACGATTGAAATGCAGAACCTTCACCGGCAAATTCTCTATACATCCGCCGATCTGCATTATCCGAAAGCTGAAGTTGCTGCAAAACGTCTTCAAGAGCTTAATCCACTCGTCAAGACCGAAGCCTTTAGTGAAAACGTGAATGCCGACAACGTCGAGCGGCTTTTAAAGGGTGCTGATTGTGTGGTCGATGGCTTGGACAACATGGTCACCCGTTACCTTGTTAATCGTGTATGTGTAAAATTAAAAATACCCTATGTCTTTGGTGCAGCTATTGGCATCGAAGGTAATCTGTCAGTGTTTGCTCCGCCTGAAACAGGCTGCTTGGAATGTTTAATGCCTAACCTCTCTGATAACGACTTGCTAACATGCAATACCCGTGGAGTAATCGGCGCTACACCAGGTATAATTGGGGCATTGCAAGCTTTGGAAACCCTAAAACTCTTGGCTGGAGTTGGGCAGACTTTGAAGGGCAAACTTTTGGTATGCGACTTTAGCGATATGGACTTTACAACCATTGACATTTCAAAAAACACCCATTGTCCCGTTTGCCACGGCGATTTATCGGCGTTTGCAGGCGGTGAAAAACTGGTTTGGCTTTGCGGAAAAGAAACAGCCAATATTAACCCAGAAAAACAAATGTCATTAGATCTCGAGGAAGTTTTCCTGTCAGTTAACGAGCATTTTCATGTCCGTTTGAAGTCACGTTTGGCTCTTATGTTCAATTACAAAGAATATGAAGTCAGTCTCTTTAAAGGGGGACGAATGCTCATAAAAGGCGTAACAGACGAAAAGAAAGCATTGCAAGTTTATCGGGAAATCCTAAAAAAGCTTGAATCCCACACTTAGCTCTGCCCAAAGAATGATTGAAGCTACCAAGACTTCGACAATTGAGAGGACAGCACCAACTTTTAGATATTCTTTTAGGCTAAGATGCACGCCTTTGCGATGCATAGTTTCCATCCACATCAAAATCGCCAATGATCCTAGCGGGAAAAAGTGCGGACCCAAATTGTTGCCGATAATGTTGATGAAAATCAGTTGGGTCAAACCTGGTCCAGAGCCCCCTATATGTTGAATGCTAAGCATGCCCAGAATAGTCATCGGCCAATTATTCATGAAACTCGCACCAACTGTTACAACCATACTTGGGCCAAACACACCCAGAACAGACGGCAACTTGCTGGTCGCCTCGAGCGCAGACGCTAAAAGATTTGTGATGCCTGCAGTTTCCAAACCTTGAACCACTATGAAAATACTAAGCATGAACAACAAAATATCCCAGTTGATATCTTTTGCAAGCCCGGTGAGACCTTTCCTCTCACTATTTACTGAACCATTTTGTTTTAACGAGAACCAGTAGACAACTGCCAAAAACACTGCTCCACTGCAAATTACTAAGGAAACTGGAAACCTATTTAGTGAAGTTAAAACGTACCCGATGTCAATTGCTATGAGGGTGGCAAAGCATATTTTCAGCAAATTGGGTGAAATTACATTTTTTCCTGTGATTAAGGAATCTGCGGCTTCTATGTCATAGGCTCTTGGAATTCGCTTTCTGAAAAACAAGTAAACCAAAAGCAAACTGCTGCTGATTGTTGCGATTGCAACAGGACCCATGAAAATGAAGTGGTCAATGAAGCTGTACTTGAAAAAGTCGGCGCTTAAAATGTTGATAGGGTTGCTTGTTATCAGGGGCATGGCGGCGGTGTCAGCGATTAATCCTGCACTGAAAAGATACGCAAGTTTGCCCTTCGCGTCGATGTTTAGGCATGTTACAATTTCTAGCACAATTGGGATTAAAATAAGAATGGCGCTGTCATTTGCAAAAAGGATGCTTACAGCCGCAGTTAGCAGAGTGACGTAGAAATAAAGGCGCAAGCCGCTGCCTCCAGCTATCTTTACTACCCGAAATGCTGCCCATTTGAAAAAACCCATAGCATCCAACGTAACGGACAACGCTACAATGCCCAGAAACGCCAGAGCCGCATCCCAAATATTCAAAAACGATTGTGCAGCTTGCCCCAAGCTGACTGTGCCCAAGTAAGAGTGAAACAGCCGCGCCGATTCCTGCAGCGTATCCCAACCGCAGTCCCATTGGCCGATTAATCATCAAAAAAAGTGTCACAGCAAAGATGACTATTGCGGCTAATGCGATGTACTCCAAGACCTTGCCTCGATGTTTTAGCAAAGCGTTGCTTGGATGTATAAAAGATTAGCTTTCAACCATTTCACTTTCACCCTACCCTCCCCTACTCAGAAATGTTGTTTGGCTGATAGCTTAAATAGACTAATCAGACGTAACGAGTTTACGTGGAAAACACATGCAACAAAGCCTAATAATCAAGCCATCAACCTCAATTAAACCTTCAACGTCACAGACTACCCTAACACGGTTTACATTTAATATATCAGACATCGATGTACCTTTTTCCAGGATTCAGAGCAGGCGACTTCGCCGTCCTCTATGGGCCCCAATCACTTACTTCACTAACATCTTTACTCTGCGTTCGTGCCCAATTGCCAACAAAACATGGCGGATTAGAAAGCAATGTTGTTTTCATCGATTGCGCAAACAGCTCTTCACTATCAAACATCGAACATACCGTCCAGCTTCAACATTTAGATGCCAAAACAGCACTTGAGCGAGTCCATAACATGCGTGTGTACACAGCCTATCGATTAACTTCTTTAATAATGGAAAAATTACAAGAAGCCGTGGAAAACTTCGATGCCAAAATAGTTGTCATCTCTGACATCGCAAGGCCATTCTTAAATGGACAATGTTGATGACCAAGAGGCGAGAACAGTTTACAGCCAAATCATGAGTTACCTTGCAAACTTCGCAAAAAGACATCATCTGATCATAATCGCAACCTATCTTCCTCAGGAAAGCAACGAAGAAACAGTTATCTTGCAAGAAATAACCAATGCAAAAGCAAACACAGTGTTTGCGTTTCACTAAAACTCCCTACACCAAAGAAGTTGAATTAGAGAAGCACCCATCCTACATGTTAGGTGTCGCTGATTTAACCTCTGAAAATCAATCTTTAACTGATTTCATCGGATCAGGCGAGAGAATCCAAATTATTTTTTGATGTAACAATATTTTAGAAAATAAAATAATTAAAAAAAGGTTAGCTCTTCTTTAATCAAGCTTCTTAGGAAGTGTCCTTTATATTTTTACAATTGCTTCGCTGACTCTTGGGGGAGGAGGCAACAGATGGGATAGTGTCTGTTCGGCTGTGCATCGCCTTACTATTCCCTTGGAACTAATTTCAAACCAACCATCTTTTGTCCCTTTGAAAAGTTTGCAGCACTTTTCCGTTTTTTATTAAGAAATTTTATAATGCATTCATCGTTCCGCATGAATGGACTTCTTTTCTCCGATCGGATTTATTTGACGTTTAAAATTTAAGGTTTAGTGATATGTTGTAAAAATGAAATAAGAATTAAAGAAAGAGTAAAAAAATTTACTCTTGTTTCTTTGCTTTTGTTGGACGTAGTGAGCGGACAGTTGTGCCTGCACGCCACATTTCGCTGTTGCCCATTTCTTTGAGTTCGTCGGCGAGCTGTCTGCCTGTAGTCTGGTGCTTTGCTCTTTTCCAGCACGATGCGTGTTTCTTCGCCTGCAGCAACAAGCTCGTAGAGTGAGTCAAACACTGGTTGAGTGGCTTCGCGGAAACGAGGTCTCCAGCTTAGTGCTCCGATGCGGGCTGTTTCACTGCAGTTGCAGTACATCCAGTCCATGCCGTTCTCATCGACTAAGGCGGATTAAGCTCTGAGTCAGTTCCTCGACGGTTTCGTTGAAGGCTTCACTTGGGCTATGACCATGATCACGAAGGGTGTTGTATTGTGCTTCAAGAATGCCTGCGAGAGCACCCATTAGGGTTCCGCGTTCGCCGGTTAGGTCGCTGTAAACTTCTTTTTCAAAAGTGGTTGGAAAGAGATATCCTGCGCCGATAGCTATGCCCAGCGCTTTTGCGCGATCCATTGCTTTGCCAGTCGCGTCTTGGTGGACAGCGAAGCTGCAGTTTATGCCACTTCCATCAACAAAGTTTCTCCGCACGGATGTGCCTGAGCCTTTTGGAGCAACTAGGATAACGTCTATGTCTTTGGATGGGATAACGCCTGTTTGTTCCTTGTAAACTATGCTAAAGCCGTGGCTGAAGTAGAGTGCGTCGCCTTTTTTGAGGGTTGCTTTGATTTTTGGCCAGACCAATTTTTGTGCTGCATCGGTTAAGAGGAACATTTTGATTGTTCCTTTTTTGGCTGCTTCTTCCATTGGGAAGAGGTTTTCGCCTGGTTTCCAGCCGTCTGCTATTGCTTTGTCCCATTCCTTTTTGAATACGCCTTCTTTTTCTTGTCCGATTATTACTTTTACTCCATTGTCTCTCATGTTAAGTGATTGAGCTTGACCTTGGATGCCGTAGCCAAGTGAAACGACGACTTCGTCTTTTGAGGATTTTTTGTGCTTGTTGCCACTGTGAATTCTTTTCTTGTAATGACGTCTTCTTTAACGCCACCGAAATCCATCTTTACCATTTTAGTATACCTTCAAGCCAGAGACTTTGGGCGATGAGGTAATTAAGAATTATGTTGGTAAATGGAGGGATAATTATGCTCAATAGTTTGATGCAAAAGTAATTGGCGGAATTGGCAGTTCAAGTGGTTATTTAAAATTATACTGAAGAAATAGCGGATAATTATTAGGTTTTAAGTTCCACTCATTTTCCAAAATAATAAGAATTTTTGTTAGGTAAATGCTGCGATAATTATGCTACAAAGCCATAGCTCGGTTGCTAAGACGAGGGTAACTCTATTATGAATTTTGTTCCTTTGCCAACTTGGCTCTCAAAACTAAGTGTACCCTTCAAAGCCTCTATTAATCGCTTAGAAACTGCTAGTCCAAACCCTTGACCCTTCGATTTTGTAGTCATCATCGGAGTAAACAGTTTAGACTTAACAGCCTCAGGAATCCCAACGCCTGTATCTTTGACTATAATGAGAATATGATTGTCTTTTTGTTGACCGCTTATCTCCAAATTGCCGCCATCTGGCATAGCTTGAATAGCATTCGTGACTAGATTTGTAATAACTCTTTGAAGTAGCGCCGGATCAATTTTAGTTCTCTTGGAATCCTTGACATCGATTGAGAGTTTGACTGATTCAGGAAGGCTGATTGTCTCAAAGACATTCACAAGAACATCAGATAAATCAACAATAGAATATTCGGGTATTACTTGTCTCGCGTAATCTTGCAAGTCTTGAACAATCTTGTTAATGTAGGTAATGTTTTTCTCAATACTTTCGATGCTTTCGACTACCTCCTCTTTCGTTTTGCTCTCAGGCATGTCGGTAAGCTCATTTTTAACCAAATAAGTATCACTCATTATAGCTTGGAGGGGGTTACGAATGTCATGCCCCACCATTCCAGCCGTGGCACCTATTGCAGCCAATCGCTCTTTTTCTTGTACCTGCTTTTCCAAAATTACACGCTCTGTAATATCAGTAGCAATAACCAAAACTTGTCTGTTGGTGGATTCAGACCTAACTGGAACAATTCTGGAAACTACGTATCGCCCATTTGGCATTCGGTGTTCAAATTCTTGCTTTATGCCGGTAGCAAAACATTCATCAATTTTCTTGCTGGCAAGGTTTCTGTATTCAGGCGCAACGTAATCTCTTGAGTCTTTTCCAATTAGCACTTCCTTTAGCCCTGGCTCAAAACTTAGGCGATTAACTCTAGTAAAGCGGTAATTTTGATCTAATAGAAAAGCAGAATCTGGCGAAGCTTCAAAAATCGCTTGAAGCTCAGCTTGACTTTTTGATAGTTCTTCTTGAGCTTTCTTGCGTTCGGTTATTGGAACTGCAAGCTCCAGAGCTGACGTTATATTTCCACATGCGTCTTTAATTGGAGTTACTCTAAGTTCGATCCAGACAGTTCTTCCTGACGGGTAACAAACCTTGCACTCATGGACGTCAAGGGGAACATTTTGACTAAAAATCTTCTTTACCCCGCAATCCTGACAAACAGCTTTTGCGTGAGGTATACTTTGATAGCACAGTTCACCTGGACAAGCGCCCACCTTTCTGAGCACTTTGTTCGCCCAAATAATATGATAGTTCCTGTCGATTATTGCTAAACCCGCATCAATGTTATTGCTGACACTTTCAAGAAGGCTATGCCGCTGCTCCAGGTCAAATTTAGCTTTTTCAGAATATTCCCAATCATTCATTTTTCAAGATAAACTAACGGTTTAATTTCTTTGTTGAAAATAAAAGTTTTGCCAGTTAAGTTTATGAATGGTAATTAGAAATTAATAATTCTAAGCTAAAATAGAGGACAAAGGGGTTCCTCGATAGGTCAGTATATACTGACTATGTTTTTTCTTCAACTTTCTCGCTTTAAGCTAATTAAGAATTATGTTGGTAAATGGAGCGATAATTATGAGGTTAGTGTATCAAGATGAATGAGAAGTTATTTAAAATTATACTGAAAAAATAGCGAATGATTATTGAGTTTTTCGTTCTGCTTTTCCCATGGTGATTAAGAATTATGTTGATAAATACTGCGATAATTATGGGTCAAGGCTACGACTACAGTTAACATACGCTCAAGGAATCGGTAACTCTATTATGAATTTAGTCCCTTTTCCAATCTCGCTTTCGAAAGTTACTGCTCCATTCATCGATTCCGTTACACGCTTCACAACTGCTAGTCCAAAACCTTGACCCTTTGATTTAGTAGTGAACATTGGCGTGAACATTTTGGTTTTCACTTCGTCAGGAATTCCTTCACCTGTGTCGCTTACTTCAATGACAAGACCGCCTTCCTTGCTATATGCATAGACAGACAATTTTCCACCCTTAGGCATGGCTTGAATGGCGTTTAACACTAAGTTGCTAATGATTCGTTTTAGCAAGTCAGGGTCTGCCATTATTTCTTTTACAGGTTTCTCTATTTTGCAGGAAGTTTTGATGTTTTTTGTTATATTGCTTTTCAAGAAAATTTCTTGGCACAAATTCTCCAAGTTGGTTGCTTTAAAAACAGGGGTTAATGGTCTAGCGTAATCTTGCAGGTCTACAACTATTTTGTTGATGTACTCGATGTTATTTTCAATCTCAATTAAGCCTTCTAATGCGTTCTTTTTCTCATCAGTTTCAGGCGTCAAAGCCAATTCTGCCTTTATCAAATAAACATCGCTAATTATAGCCTGCAATGGGTTGCGGATGTCATGACCAACCATACCCGCTGTTGCACCGATTGCTGCTAAGCGCTCGGCGCCTTTAAGTTGATTTGTTCGCTCTTCGACCAATTTCTCTAAGTTTTTGCCGTATTCTTCAAGCTTATCTTCCATAATTTTTCGTTCTGTAATGTCTTGCACCATTCCGATTGAGCGAATAATTTTGCCGTTCTCATCACGAATATGCTCACTTTTTTCGTGTACGACGCGTATTTCACCGGTTGATCTTCTTACCACTCGATGTTCAATTTCATAAGTGTCTTTGCCCTCTCTTAGAGATCCAGAATATGCATCATCTACAGCTTTGCGGTCATCAGGATGCACTGCTTGTAAGAATGCTTCGTATGTAGCTCCAAACTCTTGTGGTTTCAAACCAAAAATTCGGTAAACTTCATCCGACCATGACAACTTGTTATTAGTTAAATCAAGTTCCCAACTGCCAAGGTGAGCAATCTCTTGGCTTCTGTTTAGACGTTTCTCACTTTCAAGCACTTCCTCTTCAGCTGCTTTATGCGCTGTAATATCTTCAAATACGGCAGCAAAATAACCTTTATTTGGGCAATAAACTGAAATAGACAGCCAAAGCCTCAGAGGTTTAAAGAATACCTCAATCTTCTCTTTTTGGCATGTAGAAGCAACTCTTCCATAAATTTCAAAAAGTTCAGGATTAGCTTCGTTAATTCCAGGAATTGCCTCTGTTACTTTTTTTCCAACAACAACATCTCTTTTAAGACCTGTTATTCTCTCGAATTCATCATTAATTTGAAGATAAACAAAGTCAATGGGCTTTCCTACTTCATCGAATATCATTTGGCAATAAGCAAAGCCATCAATCATATTAGAGAAGAGAGAACTATATTCCTCCTCGCTCTTTCTTATTTCTTCTTCAGCTTTCTTGCGATCATCTATATCTTCCGAAATTGAAATGAAATAGCCTTTTTGTGGACTATAGATCGACAGATGTCTCCACTTATTCGATACCTTTGACAAGTGGTCTAAAGTGACTGGTTCACCCGTGATGGCGACTGGACCAACTACACTTAACCAATCCTCGAGAGCGTCAGCATTGATTGTTTCGGACGCTTTCTTACCCAAAATGTCCTGTTTCTTTAGTCCAGAACTCTGCTCAAACGCCTCATTAGTATCAAGAAAAATGTAATCAATCGGTTTTCCAGCTTTGTTGGTTAATATTTTGCAATAGGCATAGCCGTTAAGCATCTTTGAAAAGAACGTATTGACTTGCTTTGGATTAGACCTAAATGATTCAGCCCATGCGCTTGCAGTGTCAGTTCCTTCTGATTTGACTCTGCTTGAAAGAATAGCAGCCATCAAGTAAACGGTGCCAATGTACAAAGCTATTCTGCCAAGCCATGTTGGTATATCGCCAATAGACTTTTGTTCGAAAGCACTAAACAACCCACTGCTAAAGAGTCCAATGGCAAGAGCATACCAATAAATTGAAAGTGACTTTGACCTAAAATATTGAATTCCAAAAATTAAGGCTGCAACAGCAAAAAAGAAAACTGATGACCCTAAAAATACTTGCCTTAACAAAGTTGGTCCTGAAGCAACGAAAAACATTGGGTAATGACCCAGCAAAGCTACGGTTGAGCTAGCCAGAACAAAAATTACAGATACAAAATAAGCAGCCGCAAACAGTTTTTTTCTACTTGACGTTTTGGTTTCTTGTTTTCCCTGAAATACCAAAATGCTGGCCAACACTTGTAATATCGAAGCCGCTAAAATACATGGGTTTGAAACGGCAATACTTAGGTTGCTTGAGAATGTTATCACCCAGCCAGCAATTATAACAGAAAGCCCAAATATAATAAATGAACAACTGATTATGAGAACAGTCAATGAACCATCTTTTAAGAAACTTCTTAACGAAATAAAGGAGATAGCGATAGTTGTTATTGTAAAAAAGATTAAGTTTAGTGACAAGAAAAGATAAGGTGGATTGTAAGCAATCCCCTTTGAAAGATTAAAAAACAAAGTTAGAAATATTGATAGAATAATAACTATGGCAGGGATTAAAGCAATGTGTCTTAACTGCAAAGTGCTATCAAACTACCCTTAAACTAAAAGTCTAAGACCTTCTTAGCCTTTACCCTGAAGCGCAAGAACGACTATTTAGATTCCTAAGAAAAAGAATCATCCATTTTTTTGTACGCGAACACTCAAAACAAAAAGTTTCTAACTAAAAAAGTCCAGCTTACGCGGCGGGCAAATATTCAATATTCCGAATTTGACCAATAATCAAACGAATATTTTGATAAACCTTTTAATAAAAAATGGTATGTGGGTAATGCGTCCATTGGAGGGGAGCGTTCAAGTCCAATCCTCGGCACCTGTTTTATGCTGAGGGAAAATTAAATGGGTTATAATTATCATGGGATTTTCGGCGCTAATTAAGAATTATGTTGGTAAAACGAGTGATAATTATGAGATAAGTGTACCCTGTCGAGTGAGCAGTTATTTAAAATTATAGTGATAAAATAGCGGATAATTATTGGTTTTTAGCATGCGCACTATTTTTCATTAATTGGCAGTTCAACTATGAATTTTGTTCCTTTGCCTACTTGGCTCTCAAATGTGATTGTTCCATGTTGGGCTTCTATGACTCGCTTGCAGACTGCTAGACCAAAGCCTTGACCTTTAGATTTTGTGGTGAATAATGGAGTGAATATTTTTGGCTTGATTTCTTCAGGTATCCCTGTTCCGGTATCTTCAACTATAATTTGGACTTTTTTGTCCTTAGCTTGCGCTTCTATTGTTAATTCTCCTCCTTCCGGCATAGCTTGTACTGCATTAGTTACTAAGTTGATTAGGACTCTTTTTAGTAGCTGAGGGTCAGCCTCGGCGATTAATGCTTCTTGGACTTCAATGTTTGCTTGGATGTTTTTTGGAATTTCTGTTTGTGCAAAGAGGGAGGTAATTAGCGGTTTTAGATTTATAATTTGTATTTGAGCTTCAACAGGCTTTACAAAAGTTTGCAAATCAGAAACAATTTTATCCATATAACTAACTTGCGATTCTATGGTTTGGATGCTTTCCTGCAGGCAACTCTTACTTTCACCATCGGACAATGAATCCAATTCGCTTTTCGCTAAATACACTTCACCAGCAATTGATTGCAACGGGTTACGCAAATCATGCCCAACCATCCCAGCGGTTTGACCAATTGTAGCCATGCGCTCTTTATCTTGAAGCTTATCTTCCAAAATCTTTTTCTCAGTCACATCTTCATGCATAAAAACTACATTAGTAATTTCTCCCTTACTATTTTTTATCGGGTAAAAGAGGCTTCTCAACCACCGTTTTCTGCCTTTACCCAACCCTTCAGGTTCTAGGGATGCATCAAACTCTTTTTCGGGTACAAAGACCGTTTCTCCAGCAAAGAAGACTTTTTTTAATAATGGAAGCCATCCAGTTTCTTCAATTTGTTTACTTTTTAAGACATTATATTTTCCAATAACACTCTCTCTCGGT
This sequence comes from Candidatus Bathyarchaeota archaeon, assembly GCA_963798135.1. Lineage (GTDB taxonomy): Archaea > Thermoproteota > Bathyarchaeia > Bathyarchaeales > Bathycorpusculaceae > Bathycorpusculum. Next base: position 1,217,447 of record CAWCSI010000002.1, read on the forward strand.
ATATTCCAAAGCTTATCCCAAGCGCGATTGACTTGAAGTTCAACACCATTTTTGTCGTAAATTTCAAAAATAGCTGGAGACTGCTCAAACATACTAAAGAATTTCTCTTCACTCGCTCTTAAGGCCGCTTCAGCTTTCTTGCGTTCAGTAATATCAATAACTATCCCTCTTAGACCAATAGGACGTTCCTTATCAATAATTAAGTTGGCTACAATTATTGCTGGGAAAGTGCTACCGTCTTTTCTAAGAACAGTAAACTCATTGTCAATAGAGGGCTGGTTTTTGAGGGTTTTATTGAAATGTTCAATAGCCTTCTCTTTATCTTGTGGCGCAATTAAATTGAAAATATTAAAGCCTTCGGCAAATTCCTTTAAGGTGTACCCGGTGATTTCAAATCCACGCTTATTTCCGAAAACCAATTTGCCGTTTATGTCTGCTTCAAACACAATTTCAGGCAAAGAATTAGCAAGACTCTCAAATCTCTCTTTTTCCATCCTTAAAGTTTCTTCAGCTTTTTTGCGCTCAGTAATGTCTGTTTGAATGGATATAGAATGCAACAACTTGCCTTCTTTATCTCGCACTGCACTAGCGTTCAAGATGACTGTGCGTTCTTGTCCCGTTTTAGTAATTACCGTAATTTCTTCGTTAGCCAATTTTCCGGTTTTCTTCCACTCCAAGAACAGGTGGCGTGCTCGGTCTTGGCTGTTGGGGGCATATATCGTTGTCACCAACGGCTTACCCACAATTTCGCTTTTGGATGAATAGCCTAACGCCTTTATCGCGCTGAAGTTTAAGTCAAGAATTATGCCGTCGGGTGAAATCATGTAGGCATAATTGGTTTCTTTTTCAAAGAACTCATGAAAACGCTGCTCACTCGCGACTAGCATTTCCTCCGTTTTCTTGCGCTCAGTAATATCTCTAAAAAGTATTCCAACTACAGCTTCAGAATATGGGAAAATATATGCGTCAAAGTATTTTTTTGCGTAATTAATATAGACTTCAACATGAGTTGGTTTTCCAGTCTTCAAGACCTCGTAATGCTTGTCAGACCAATGAGTTTCCCTGCTGGGGTTTAGCTCTGAAACCTTTTTTCCCACTAATTCATTTGCTTTAACACCTGTTTGCTTTTCGAAAGCCCGATTTACCATAAGCATACGTTCATCGAGTGGTTTGCCGTTTTCATCACATATGAGCTCAACTAGTTGGAACCCATCATCACTGTTATCAAAAACAGTGCGGTACAATTGCTCACTTTTTCTTAGTTCTTCCTCGATTTTCTTACGTTTAGTAATATCAACTGCGGCACCCAAGAAATGCGGCTGACCTCTCAAAAGAATTTGTTCTAATGATAATATGACTACAATTGGTTTGCCAGTCTTATGTCTAAGAACTATTTCGTAATCGGATACTCGACCCTTTTCTTTTAATCGCTGAATTAACTTTTCTCGTTCATATACCAAGGCATAAAGCGATAGGTTGCGCCCAAGTTCATCTATTACTTCTCCTCGATTATACCCCATCAGTTTCTCAAAGCCGTCGTTAACATCAACTATCTGACCATCAAGTCGAGAGATAGCCATTGCAGTAGGGTTGGCAAGAAAAGCCTTTGAGAAACGCTCCTCACTTTCCCTTAACGCTTCTTCAGCTTTCTTTCGTTCAGTTATGTCTTGGACAAAAACCTGCACAGTATCAGGTTTCCCATCTTTACAATTCACTCTTGCATGAAACAATCCCCAAACGCTTTGACCATTCTTTGTTCTGATCTCATACTCAGAAGAAAAAAAGGTTTTTTCTCCTTTCATTGCCTCAATAACAATTTCCTCAAATTTCCTCTTGCTTTCGTCACCCAACAAATCCAAAGGGTTCATCGTTAGAAGTTCCTCTTTGGAGTATCCCGACCATTGACTCACTGCAGGATTTACATAAAGAAGTTTTGAGCCGTCGAAAGCAATCTCATAAATTGCAATCGGTGCGTTCTCAACAATATTTCGATACTTTTGCTCGCTTTCGCCCAGTGATTCATACGTTTTCTTGCCTGTTTCCGTATTAATCCCTACGAATCATAATTCTAAATTTTTATTTAAACCAATTGGAACCTAAAAACTGATTATTTTTTGTAGAATGCAGAGAAAAAAATAATTATTAGAAAAAAGAATAAACCAAAACCTACAACTTTTCATCGAGAGCTGAGAGGCAATTGGTTGAATAATAACTTTCGATGTTGCGGTCGTTTGCATTTTCTTTTCTCCTTGAAGAATAATAAATAACTCAGCAACCCTCAAACGAAAACTAAAGGCGCTGAAAAAGAAGAACAGCTAACTCTTAATATACCAATAATTATCCCAGTATTTTATAACCTAATTAACAATTATGTTGGGAATTCCTGCGATAATTATGCTTTAAAGCTCAAGCTTCAGTTAACGTATGCTCAAGGAATCGGTAACTCTATAATGCATTTTGTGCCCTTGCCAACTTGGCTCTCAAACTAATTGTTCCCTTCAAAGCGTCAATTAATCACTTAGAAGCTAAAAAGTCATAATCTTTATCCAAAACTAGATTATCCCTCAAAAACAACCTAACTGGCTATGCTCATTTTAAGAGCAAAATAATTAAACTATAACTAACCAATAAACTTGATGACAACCTACAAATTTAATCCCGAGCTTGTTGCACCATGTGGGATGAACTGTGCCATCTGCAGAGGCTACATCGCTTATACGCATGGAATACCGAGGGTGAGCGGCAAAATAACCTATTGCGCGGGTTGCGTTCATAGAGCCAAGAACTGCTACATCAAACGGAACTGCAAAAAACTCACCAAACACGAAATCCACTCCTGCAGCGAATGCGACAAAATGCCATGTGAAAAACTTGCACACCTCGACAAACGCTACCGCGAACGCTATGGTATGAGTATGGTTGAAAACCTAAAGCTGCTCAAAGAAAAGGGCATGGACGAACTCCTAAAAAATCAATCAGAAAAGTTCACTTGTCCATCCTGCGGCGACGTAATTTGTGTTCATGACGCAAAATGTTTCAGTTGCGGCTACAAACAAAAAACTTAAGCGCTGAACTTTTTCACAATTTCTCCAATTGTGTTCACATTGCGAGTTGTCGCTTTCACTTTTAGCTTTGACTCCACAAATGGGTTAGGCAACGCTCCTTCTCCTCCGCCATGGGTTAAGCTGAAGACTTCTCTGTCGCTAGCTGAGATCACTTGAGCTGTTGATTTTGGAATTGTTGCTGGCAGAGGGAGCGGAAATTTTTCTGGAGCATTTGAGAGAAAAGTGACAAGAAAACTCGTTCCATCTTTGTCTTGATCTTTTAACGATGCTTTTTCAATTGTCTCCTTAAGCTGTGTGATTGTGCGGATAAAAACAGGAACGTTATAGCCTAATTCCGCTTGAAGTTTAGATTCAATGTTATTCTTAATGTCGTCAACGTCTCCCGCGTCAGCTTCAAAAATTACATTGCCGCTTTGCTTGTAAGTCACAACATTTCGAAATCCCATCAATGAAAAGATTTCTTGCAACTTTTCTTTTTTAACTTTACGTCCGCCTACGTTGATTCCTCTTAGGAAAGCTACATAACGGGGCATTTATTTCATCAGTTTTAGCATAATTGCCTTAGCTGAATACAGTCGGTTTTCTGCTTGCTCATAAATCACAGATTTCGGATTTTCGATGGCTTCAGCGCTTATTTCGTATCCCCGGTGAATAGGCATGTCATGCATAATGTAGGCGTTGCTGCCTTCGAGAAGTTCAGCGTTGATTTGATAGGGCATCATAAGCTTAATCCGCTTCTCCTTTTCCGCAGCAAACTTGGGGTCAGTGAAGAACTCCATATCAATCCACGTGTCGGTGTAGACAAAATCTGCATCTTTAACTGCTTTTTTTGCGTCTAAAGTTGATTGCCAAAGCCCAGTTTTGTTGGCTTCAGTGAGTAACTCTTCGTCTCTTGCTGCTTCATTAAAAATCGGCGTAACAGTTGTTATTTTGACTCCTGTTTTGGTGCAGCCTTCAATGAGCGAGTTGCATACGTTGTTGTGAACACCGATGTAAACTAGTTTAGCGCCTTTAAAGTTGCCTTTTTTCTCTTTTATTGTGATTAAGTCGGCTAAGGCTTGGCTTGGATGATACTTCTCGTCGCAACCGTTTATGACTGGAACACGGGACGCCATTAGCCATCTTCAACAAATCCGTATCACAAAGCAACCGTAGCCATGATGCAGTCAACATTGCGCGACAAGTACTGAATTTCATCGGTTATGTCTGCCAACGCGAAGTTTGTTGTTCGCCAATCAATAAATAAGCCATGACCGCCAAGCTGAGTCACTGCAACCTCAAAAGAAACTCTGGTGCGAGTGGAGGTTTTCTGAAAAATCAAGGCAGCGATTTGCCCTCAAAGGCTTTGCGGTATTTTTTTGGGTTGTGCTTAACTTCAATGCCTAAATCAACCATTGCAGTAAGCTCTTGGCCGGTTAATTCTTTGAAATTAATCAGATGCATCTTTGCTTTGCCTTCAATGATACGCTGACGAGCCATGCAATTATAAGCTTTATGGAAACCTTTTTCACTCAAACCATGCACAATAAAGAATGAACAGTATGATTCTGCTCGTTGCCTCAAACAAGGATATTGCAAGCCTTAAACATTAAAGAACAAATCCTCAACTACTATCCTTTTAGAGAAACCTCAGAAATCTTCCAGCAAAACCCAGTTTACGCTGCAGACATAAACGGCAAAAAAATAATCTTGGTAACTTTAAATGAAGAATCAGTTAATGCCCAAGATCTGCCCGAAAACTTTCCTAACGCAGAAATTAATTGTTTTCATCTCAAGGCATAGCAGCCAAAGCGGCAAACCAACCTTGTCCGTTCATACGCCTGGAAACTTTGGCGAAGCAGAACTTGGCGGGTTACCTAAGAACGTTTCAGTTTCTCCTGCATACGCTATGCAGTGATGCTCTAAAAGCGCTTTTACACTACAAAGAAAAGTTAAACCTCAACTATGAAGTATCATATGAGTGTACTCATCATGGTCCAAGCCTCAATGTTCCAGCTATGTTTGTTGAGTTAGGCAGTTCGCCGGCGCAATGGAGTGATTTGAAGGCTGCAGAAGCTGTTGCCCACTCAGCAATGTATGCCATTTCCAACTTTTCAAAGCCCGTCAACTAGTTCGGCGGTTCTAGGCATAGGCGGAACCCATTATAACCAAAAATTTACGTGTATGGCTTTGGTCGGAGAAGCTGCTTTTGGCCACATGATTCCAAAATACGCTGTCTGCAACATTGATAGATGCTGAAATGCTATCTGCAATGCGTAGAGAAAACTTTGGAGAAGGTTTCGTTGGCAATTCTTGATTGGAAAGGAATCAAAAGTGAAGACAAACCAAAACTGCTGTCTGCTCTGGAGGACTGTTGGGTTGCCTTTCAAGAAAGTTTAAGCGCATCATTCAAGGAAGATTTAAAAGGCTTAATACAGTAGTTTTTAAACTCAAAAGTTACAGTAACGTTTATTATTCATAAGTGAAATCTTGAGTGTGCGGTAAATATGGGAATAAAATCTTGGCTATCAGCAAGCAGCAAGAACCTTAAAGCTAGCTGTCAAACCTGGACGCGAAGAGCTTTGGCTCTCGATAAAAATTAGCCTCTTAGGCATCGGTGCAGTTGGCTTAATCGGTTTCGTAATTAAACTTTTATCCTATGCTATTGGCGGCGCAGCATCAGGCACAGCCAACAGCTTAGAAGGAAACCTGAATTATGGACAAGAAAGAAGAGCTAAAGACAAGTAAAAATTTTCGTTGTTAAAACAACAACCGGTCAAGAACGCAACGTTGCACGTTTAATTGCTTCAAAAGTTGAAATGACCCATATTCCAATAAAAGCTCTTCTTGTTCCAGACACACTCAAAGGCTACGTGTTTGTTGAAGCAGATGGACCACACCTCGTGGAAGAAGCAATCACAGGCGTCAGACATGTGCGCTCCAGAATCCCTGGGCTCGTAAGCTTCGCCGAAATAGAACGATACATTGTCCGTAAACCAGTCATGGAAGACCTCAACGAAGATGACGTCGTCGAAATCACTGGTGGACCATTCAAAGGTATGCGTGCAAAAATCACAAGACTTGACAAGTCAAAAGGCGAAGTTACCCTCGAATTGCTTGAGGCAACATTCACTTTGCCCATCACAGTACATTCAGACTATGTAAAACTAGTTGAAAAAGCAAAATAAATGGTGAAACAAAATGGCAGAGAAAAAAGTTGTAGAATTGATCGTCAGCGGCGGACAAGCCAATGCAGGTCCACCATTAGGTCCAGCTCTTGGTCCATTAGGCGTAAACATAGTGGCTATTGTCAACAAAATCAACGAAATCACAAAAGAATATGCTGGAATGAAAGTTCCAGTAAAAATCAGCGTTGATACAGAAGACAAAACCTTCGAAGTAACCGTTGGCACCCCAACAGCATCAGCACTTATAGTTGCTGAACTTAAAGTTGAGAAAGGCTCAGGTACACCCAACACCGTCAAAATCGGCGACTTATCCATGGAGCAGATGGTGAAAATAGCAAAAATTAAGGGTCCTCAACTTTTAGCACCAACACTCAAGAAAGCAACAAAAGAATTGCTTGGAACCTGCGTGAGCTTAGGCGTTACTGTTGAAGGCAAAGACCCCCGAGAAGTCCAGAAAGACATTGATGCTGGCAACTACGAACAACTATTCGGTACTGAACAATGATAAGCGAATATTTTTATAATGGGTTTCCAATCCCTCATTGGCACGAGGCTTAAAAATGCCCCTAGACAACAAGACTATAACAGAAGCAATTAAACAGGCAAAGGCAAAGTCTGGCGAGAAAAAATTCAACCAGACTGTAGATTTGATTCTCGACATCGTCGAAATCGATATGAAGTCGCCAGAAGGCAAAATCCAAGAGGTTGTAGAGCTTCCTCATGTAACAGGCAAACCCAACAAGATTTGTGTTGTTGCTTCTGGCGGAGACTTTGTTATGAAAGCGAAGAATTCTGCAAGCTGACAAAGTTATTGAACGTGCAGACTTAGATGCGTTAAACGGCAAAAAGAAAGAACTGCGTAAGCTTGCCACGCGACTATGACGTTTTCATCTGCGAAGCTCCGTTAATGCCGCTTGTAGGTAGAATTCTTGGTCCAGTTTTAGGTCCAAGAGGAAAAATGCCTATTCCAGTTCCACCAAACGCTGACATTGCAGCCCTAATAAACAAGCACCGCAAAACCGTGGTTGTGAGAATGCGCAGCTCAACCAATCATTCAAGTTTCCGTTGGCTCCGAACAGATGAAAGATGAAGAACTTGTCGATAACACCATGACTGTTCTTCGTGTTTTAGATGGAAAACTAAAGCGTGGCTTGAAAAACGTAAAGTACGCTTTCATCAAGACATCTATGGGTGAACCAGTAAAAATTAAAGCTTAAACGAGAAGAAAAACTATGCCGTCCCAACAAGTATTAGAAGCAAAATCAACCGAAGTAGAAGCAATAAAAGACATACTCAAAGAATACAAATCCATCGGCATCGCCAGTCTCAAGAAGGTTCGTGCTTCCCAACTTCAAGAACTAAAGAAAAGCATGGCTGGCAAAGTTTACCTTCGCGTCCTAAAGAACACACTCATCAAAATCGCTATTGAAGAAATGAATCAAGCAGAACTCAAGAAGCTTGAGGAATACTTGGAAGGATCAAACGTTTACTTGTTCACCGACCTTAACCCCTTCAAACTGGCATTACTGCTGGAACGCGGCAAAGTAAAAACAACCGCCAAATCAGGCGACATAGCTGCCATGGACGTAGTTATTCCAGCAGGAAACACAGGTCAACCTCCAGGACCAGTCATCAGCCAACTAAACGCCGTCGGGTTACCAACAAGAATCGAGTCAGGCAGCGTCTGGATCAGCAAAGACACCTTAGTCGTCCGCAGAGGCGAAGTAATCAACGAACGACTTGCAGGTGTCCTCTCAAAACTCGGCATCAAAGCAGTTGAACTCGGCATATCCATGCGTGCAGTCTTCGACAACGGCATAATTATTACCGGCGACCAACTCAAAGTTGACGTTGACGCAACACGAAGAAGCGTTGCTCAAAGCAACCAAGAAGCCTTCGCATTAGCACTCGAAATAGGCTACGCAAGCAAAGACACAATCAAACCACTATCTGCAGAACGCACACCAAAAAGCAGTCGCACTATCCGTAAGCGCAGCCATACCCACAAAAGACACAATCGCAGACATAATCCGCAAAGCCAACACAGAAATGACCAGCCTAAGCGGTGCAGTCGACAAAGCAAAGCCCAAAGCAGCCTAAACAAACTTCTTATTCTTTAATTTTTTGTCTAATTATTTATCGCACTAATTGTCAATAGCAACTTGATATGACTATGTCGCCAGTTTTGTCTATTGTTTTGATAAGGCTTAATAGTTTCTTGCGTCGTGTACATTTAAATTATAACGTGACTATGTCATGGTTGATGTTTGGCTTCCCTACGGAAAAACCGATGTATGCGTTCGAGTTCCAGCCCGAAACCTTCTGGGAACAATTGAACCTGATAGAGCGACCAGGTGTCGCCAGACGCGAAAGCTGAGGTTGAACGAGCCCTAAAAGAACCCATACCTGTTGGCTCAAAACGTCTTAAGCGAAATTGCCAAACCTGAAAGCAAAGTCGCCATTGTCGTTGATGATGCCACGCGCAAAGACCAACCGAAATCCATGCTTTTGCCAGTGCTTGCTGAGCTAAACTTGGCAGGTGTACAAGACGAGAATATTACAATTATTTTTGGTTGCGGAACCCATCGGGCAGTGAAACCTGAAGAAGCCACAGCAATTCTTGGCGCAGAAGTTGTTAAAACGGATAAAAAATATCAGTCATGACTGTCGAGCCCAAGACTTAGTAAATTTGGGCACAACAAAGACACATGGCAACAAAGTTTTTGTAAATCGTATATTTGCTGAAGCAGACGTGAGGGTGCTTTTGGGCGATGTTAGCTTTCACTATTATGCAGGTTACGGCGGAGGAAGAAAAAGCGTTTTGCCAGCCGTTTGCGGAGAAGAAACCATCAAGCATAACCATGCAATGCTTCTACATGCTAACGCGCGAAGCAGGAAATCTTGACGGATAACCCTGTGCATCAGGATATGACTGAAGCAGCAAGATTAGCAAAAGTTGATTTTATCGTTAACATGTCGTTGAAAATAAGAAGGGCGAAATTGTCAAAGCTTTTGCAGGTGATTTAGAACAAGCTTTTGCGGAAGCCGTAAACTTGTTGACGAAATGTACCGTGTAACAGTTGACCGTCGAGCAGATATTATCGTTGTAAGTGCAGGTGGGTATCCAGCGGACATAAATCTCTATCAAGCCTACAAAGCCATAGACAACGCCTTAGATGCAGTTAAACGTGGCGGCGTAATCATTTTGGTTGCGGAGTGTCCGGAAGGGCATGGCAACCAAGTATTCTACGATTGGATGACTCGGTTGGGTGACTTGAAGAATGTTGAACGCGAGATAAAACGCAACTTTGTCATGGGCGGACACAAAGCGTATTATCTTTTAAAAGCCCTGCAGAATCACCAAATCATATTGGTTTCATCTTTGCCAGATTATTATGCCACAAGCATATTCAAGCTGAAAACTGCGCGGGCAGTAAACGATGCTTTAACTGAAGCATTAAAAATTGCCGGTTCAGCTTCAAGAGTTTGGGCGATGCCTCAAGGCAAGCTTTACATTGCCAGTGTTTAAGGCTCCTGAAGAAACAAAAACTTAAACAAGCCGAATTAACACGTCCAAAGCAATTAGTTGACGCATAAAGCGTAAACTTTAAGTTACAACAGTGAAATGGGTTAAAGAAGGCGAAAGAATGCAACAAACATTCAAGCTACGCAAATTCGTTCCAAATGACTTACAAAATGTAATGCAAATCAACCGCGTTTGCTTACCGGAAAACTACACTGACTTTTTCTTTATGGATTTACACCAGCGTTTTCCCGAAACCTTTATTGTAGCAGAAGAAAACGGGGAAATTGCAGGTTATATTATGTGCCGGATTGAAGTTGGCTTATCAAATTATGGGTTTGGCGGCTTAGTAAAAAAAGGACATGTGGTCTCCATAGCGGTTATGCCCCAGTATAGGCGAAAAGGTGTCGCCCAGGCAGTAATCAATAGAGCATTGGAAGGCATGCAATATTACAAGGCTAAACAATGCTTCCTAGAAGTTAGAGTAACAAACGACGCTGGAATTTCGCTGTATAAGAAATTAGGCTTTGAAGTTACAAGAACCATAAACGGGTACTACTCTGACGGCGAAGATGCATACGTCATGACTAAAAAAATACTGTAATTTTTTATTTTTGTTGAGGAACGGCTTCACCTTTTAGGGATAGAAGCGGCAAATAGCCTCTTTAACGCTTTTTAATAGCTAAAGCGGGTTTGGGCTGAGAGACCGTCCGATTCAAAGTTAACAATACAACCACGTTTACCATAACAATCAATGTTAACATTGTGTAACGCATTCCCGACGCCAATGTTGCAGTGTCAACAAATACCTGGAAGTTTTGTATTCCCGCCATCAGATTCATTGTGCACATGCCAATGGTTATCAGCGTTAAAGGTATGGCAGCGTAAAACGCGATTTTCTCTTTTGATTTGAACAGCAGAAAATAAGAGAAAAACAGAGTTGGAGCATAATACGCAAGTGCGCCTAAAATTCCCGTTGGCCAACCAAGCGGATTCAACTCATAAGCTAAACGAGTAACGTTGATAGCATAAAAAGTTGTTAAAATATCGAGCAACCAGAATGCTAACGCAACACCTTGAAAAGAAAAAAGTAAATTCCGCCATTTCGGTGAAGAAGAATCAGCTGCTTGTTTGAAGTTTTTGTTTTTAAGTCTGAGATATGTCAGGCTTGAAATTGGAATAAACAAAATTAAAAGGTATAAAAAACCCAGCCAAGCATCGCCGCCTCTAATAAGCGAAACTATGTTGAATATCCAGACTAGCCCTGCTGCAATTAGAAATCCTTGACCTAAACTTTTCAGAGACCCCATAAATGGTCCTTCTCCCGAATAATCCCAAGTTTACTTAACTACATAACCTTTATTCCCAAAACCGACGCTCCGCCAGATGTTCTACATCGGAACGGTCGAGAGAATCTTTTACAAAACAGAAATGATAAGAAAACAACAATATCTGTTGATAAATACAATATCAAAAGGAATGATAATCAAACAGTTAAGTAAGATGCAAACCTACCACTGTGAGTACGCTTTCCCAACGGGTCCTAAATAGAAAATAACGCAACTTCTTTAAAACGCTGATTACATAATTATTTTTGAGGAATCAAGTTTATGTCGATCCAGAAAATTCCCGAGAAAAACACAGTTTTCTTCGTTTGGCTAAACCAATACGCTGGAATCCTGCTGAAAACTCCCAGTAAAACTTTTGCCATCGATCCAGTTGACGTCAAACCCAAAAGCCTCCAAAATGTCGATGCAATCTTAATAACACATGAACACTATGACCATTTAGACCCACGACTTAATTACTAGAAATCCAGAAAGCAACAAACTGCACCGTAATCGCTGATTCCGCCTCAACCAAAAAACTCCAACATGCCATACCCACCGATAAACTTCAAGAAATCAAGCCAGGCGATGAAATAAAAATCGGCGAAGTCTCTGTAAAAGCGGAAAAATGCAACCACCCCGCACAAGCACCAGTAACTTACATTATAACAAGCGAAGATCAACGTCAAAGTCTACCATACAGCAGACAGTTTACCTTTTCCCGAACTTGCACTCATGGGGCAAGAAAGAAAAATTTGACATGGTTTTCTGTACAGTCGGCATTGCTCCAGGCTGCATCACCGCAAACAGGCTTTGAAATCGCACGATTAACTAAGCCTCAAGTCGCCGTACCCTACCACACAGCATCAGTTGCAAGCCAAAAGGAGTTTGCAGAACTATTAAAAAAGGAGCTGCCAAGAACTGCATGCTTGATTCCGAGCAAAACAAAATCTATCAAGTGTCAAAAAGGAAGTGAAAAATTGAAAACTGAAAAAGCAAGCCCAAAATAGAAAAGACCAAATGGCAAATATACTTTTCAAAATTGACGCCATAAAATTTGGAGTCTTCAAACTATCAAGCGGAAAAGCAAGCCCATACTACGTTGACCTAAGAGTGATTCCAAGTTTTCCAGATGCCTTTCAGAGAAATCTGCGACTTCTACGCTGAGTACATAAATGACCAAATCGGGGTAAAAAACTTCGACCGAATAGCAGGCAGTACCCGTAGCAGGAATTATCTTTGCTTCTCAAATTGCCTATAACCTCAAAAAACCTTTCCTTTACGTGCGAAAGGTAGTCCAACTGCATGGAAGAGAACGAAGAGTAGAAGGCGTTTTGGCTTCAGGCGATAAAGTTCTGCTAATTGATGATTTACTTACCACTGGGTTAACACTTAAAGAAGCTGCTGAAGCGGTTAGAGCTGAAGGTGGAGTTGTAACGGATGCTGTTGTTTTTCTTGATCAGGGAAGAAGGCGGAAGACAACTACTGGAGAAAAGTGGAATAAAACTTCATGCAATGTTAAAAATAAGTGAAATAGCTAATACACTCTATGAGATTGGCGCAATAGATCAGGAAAGCCTAAAAACAATTCTAAAACAAGTAAAGAAGCAATAGCTCTGATTTATTCGTAAAATATTAGGCTGGTCTCTTCAAGTAGCGTATGCAATTTTTCTACCGCAACATAGACATCTTGTTCTTTTTTGGCTCCTGTACAAACCAGTTTGCCGCTGGCAAAAAGCAAAATCACCACTTTTGGTTCTGCCATTCTGATAGATTAAGCCTGGAAACTGTTCAGGCTCATACATGGCATGATCAAGAGTGTAAGCTGCTTTTTCCAGGTCAATCATGCCTCCAAGTCCGCCTGAAGCAACGATGTTTTGAATTTTTAGTTCTGGTTTGCTGATTATTATTATGCCGCCTTTTTTGAGTTCCTTAACAACTTTCATGACGGCTCGACGCGCTTCTTTTTCGGATTTGGCGCCGGTGCAAACCATTTTTCCAGAACTAAAAATTAAGGTTGCAGTTTTTGGGACGTTTTAAGTCTGAAAACTAAGCCTGGAAACTGTTCAGGACGATATTCTACGCCTGGATAGCCTTTAACTACAGCGTTTAAGTCAACTTTTTGGTTGAGCGTTGCAGAAGCGACCACGTTTTCGATGCTTATTGTAGCTTTTACTTTTGGCAACTAATTTCCCTCTGGCTTATAATCGCCTTTCTTGAATATTCATTTATCAAAGGCTTTCTTTATAAAGACATCTATGGCTGAGGTGGCGTTTGATTCTGTTGTTTAGTTTTTTTTTCTTTTCTCTTAATTATTGGAATTACAAATTCAACAATAACAAGCAAGAATATTATGGCAATAATTAGTGGTAAACCCAAGAATTACCTCTCATAAACAGTGTTATCCACCCAAACCATGGAATACGCATAATCACTTTTCCAACAACAAAGTTTTGGGGAACTCCAGGAGGGTTGTTGCTATCCCATGTGATCGTAACCCTGAGGTTGGAGTTGCTGGCCAAGTATCTGGATATCCGTTTCCGTCACCTTTGGTTTGGAAATAAGTGTGCCATTGACTGTTTCTGAGAAATTATTCGGTGAACAATTGGGTTGGCCATCCATTGGGTCTGTGGAATACGATTATGTCGCTGTTGGGGTAGTTAGTGTTTAGGTCTTTGGCGTTTACTGCCTTGAATAATTATTATGTCTCCTATACTGTAGGGTTCGATCAAACGGGTGAGCTATGCTTAAAGCCGAAACCGTCATTGCACCGCCGTAGGGAACGCACATGCTGCCGCTTTCTACAATCAACTAATGGATAAGAGGTCTTAAGCGCTAATTGCAAGCCAAAGAAAAAACCAAGAACTATGGCAACAATCAAGACAATGGCGATTACGGTTTTGAAATAATCGTTTTTCCAGAGTCTTCTTTAGAGCAATCAAACTTTTGCCTCTGCACTGAATAGTATTCCAGTTCATTAAGGACTTGCTATGTTTTAAAACTTACCGTCTTAAAAATAAAGAAAAAATAAGAAAGTGAAATGCTATTGCAATCAGTTAATTTCTGGTTGCAACTGTTTAGATTTTCTTGTTTACTTAGTACTTCGCGGAATACGTTGCCGCATTTTGGGCATTCGTAGAGTCCGATTTCTAATTGCATGCGTTTTCCAGCTTTATCTGGACGACCTGCCATTTTCCATGTTTTTTTTGGTTTTGCAACTTCAGTTCCGCATTTTGGACATTTAGCCATTTAATTTTCCTCCGTATTGCTGCTTCCATGCTTTAGTCTGATAGAATAAAAAACTTTCCATAGCTTTCACATAGATATTTTTCTTTTTACCATCACAATTAAACATGTTTATGTCAATGTCATGGAAAGCAGTATTAAATGAAATGGTTGAAAGCTATCATAGTAAAACTCTTGAATATTCAGCCAAGAACAGCACATAATTAAGTCAAACTCTCGATCATAAAAATGTAAAACTCAGTTATAAAACCTGTAAAATCAGCAAATCGTCCCTAACATTTTTTATAGCAGAACTCCAGCATATATTTAACATTCGAGGTTCACTTTATATTGCAGGCAACTTCTGAAAACGCTTTTGACATGCTTGTAAAGCCAGTTCGAAGGCTCATTGAACAGAAAGGATTCTCTAAACCAACTGAACCCCAAGAAAAAACTATCCCTAAAATCCTCGAAGGCAAAAATGTCCTTTTAATTTCACCCACAGCCACAGGCAAAACAGAAGCTGCCTTTCTGCCTGTTTTAAGCATGCTTCTGAAGGAGCCTAAAACTCCAGGCATCAAAGTTCTCTACATTACTCCTCTTCGAGCTTTGAACCGAGACTTGCTTGAGCGGCTTCAATGGTGGTGCAACAGCCTAGACATAAAATTGGCGGTTAGACATGGTGACACTGAAACCAAAGAGCGAACTCGCCAATCCCGCAGTCCACCAGACATTCTAATAACCACTCCTGAAACCTTGCAAGCTATACTTTCGGTTGGATTTTACGTCAGCATCTGCAGAGCCTTAAAATGGATAGTTATCGATGAAGTCCATGAGTTAGCAGACAGCAAACGTGGAAGCCAACTGTCTTTGGCGTTGGAGCGTATCCGAAGCTTAATCGGCAAAGACTTCCAAATGATCGGGTTATCCGCCACCATTGGCAGCCCAGAAAAAGTCGCCCAATTCCTTGTCGGCAACAAGCGCCCTGTCGAAATTATCCGTGTTCCCGTCGCCAAAATGGTGAAGCTGCAAGTAATTTATCCCAAGCCAACCGAAGAAGATGTCCAGTTTGCCTCGAAAATCTATACTCATCCAGAGGTAGCGGCGAGATTGCGCATTATCCGCGATTACATGAGTAAACGCAAATCTGTGCTGCTTTTTACAAATACTCGTTCAATTTCAGAGGTTTTGGCTTCACGTTTTAAAGTTTGGGATATTGATTTTCCCATTTCAATTCATCATGGCTCATTAGCTAAGCTTTCCGAATTGCTGCTGAAACAGGGCTCAAAACGTGGCGATCTTAAAGGTTTAATTGCCACCAGCAGCCTTGAATTGGGCATAGATGTTGGACGAATAGATCTTGTTATTCAATATATGAGTCCGCGGCAAGTTACAAGGCTTATTCAGCGTGTTGGCAGGGCAGGTCACACTTATGGTGATGTTGTCTGAGGGTATAATTATCGGTATGGATTCTGATGATACGCTTGAAGCATTAGTTATTGCCCGAAGAGCACTAAATGAAGAGTTAGAACCTCTTCAAATTCCTGACAAACCCTACGATGTTTTGGTCCATCAAATTGCTGGGTTAATGCTAAAGAACAGGCGTTTAGAATTTAGCGAAATTTTAGAGATATGCCAAAAACGCTGCACCCTTCGAAAATTTAACTATGGAAGATGTCGCAAAAGTCTTCAAGTACATGCATGAGCGTTTTCCACGTTTAGCTTGGGTATCGTTTGAAGATCAAGTTGCGCTTAAGCCTCAGCGGACAAAGGCTCTGTTTGAATACTATTTTGATAATTTGTCAATGATTCCTGTGGAAAAACAGTTCCTAGTCATCGATGAGTCAACTGGATACCTCTATTGGCGTTTTAGATGAAGCCTTCATGGCGGAATACGGCAAACCAGGAACAAAATTCATCATACGAGGCAGCCCATGGCAAATAATCCATGCCACAGAAGACAAAGTGTACGTTCGCCCAGTTGACGACCCAACAGGCTCAATTCCCAGTTGGATAGGCGAAGAAATTCCTGTGCCCTACGAGATAGCACAGGAACTCGCAGAAATACGTGGGTTTGTAGAAGAAAAAATTCACAGCGGAGTTTCGCCTGAAGAAATCAGCGCTTTGCTTTCTGAGCGTTATCCAGCTGACGCAGAGACAATTTTGCATGCTTTAGCTGAAACCTTGGAGCAGGTGCACAGCTGGCTTTCCAGTTCCAACCCCTAAACGAATTGTGGTTGAGGATTGGGGCGAATTCGTTATTATTCACTCAAATTTTGGTTCACTAATTAACCGTGCCTTAGCCCAGTTACTTGGCGAAGTCTTATCTGATAAGCTTGGACGCGGCATAGTGGTTCAACATGACCCTTACCGCATTTTTGTGCAGACCATGGGTAGCATGAGCGCTGAACGCCTCGTTGAAGTTTTTAATGAATTCAAAGACATGAGCCGACAAACGGCTAAAGAACACGTTAACAAGATCAACAGTGAAGACTGGATTATTCAAACGACGCGTAATTCAGGTTGCAAGGCGTTTTGGTGCACTCAAGAAGTGGGCAGACTTTAGCAACGTAAGCATCCAGAAAGTTGATTACAAGTTTTGAAGGCACCCCAATTTATGAGGAAGGGCTGAAGGAGGTTTTCTCTAAAGACCTTGATGCAGATGGGCTTGTTATGGTGCTTAAGCGGATTCATGATGGTGATATCGGCTTGCAGGTGGTTGAGACAGGCGGAGACGCAACTCCGGTTGCTCGTGTAGGCATTGAACGGGTCAGCATGAAAACCGATCTTGATTCCTCCTGAAAAAATGCGCGCAGTTCTGGTTGCAGCAGCCAAAGCACGATTGCTAAATGAAACAGGCAATTTTGTCTGCACAAACTGTTGGGATTACATGGAAACGATTCGCATCAAAGACCTGCCTGACAAACCAAAATGCCCAAGATGCGGATCTTTTGCGCTTGGAATGCTCAAGGTTGATGAGGAGAAAGCTTTGCCGTTGATTGAGAAGAAGGGCGAGCATTTAGCTAAGAACGAGGAAAAAATGCAGATTGCACGCTAAACAGACCGCTGAGTTGATTGAAAAATACGGTAAAGCGGCTGCTGTGGCGTTGAGTGCTCGGCGAGTTTTAACGGCTGATATTGCTGCTGTTCTGGAGAAGGAGCCTAAGCTTTCAGACCGATTTTACGAGTTGGTTATGGAAGCTGAACGTAAATCTCTGAGCAAACGTTTCTGATCTCAATATTGACAAACTTTTCTTTTACAAAATTGTGTTATTTTAGTCAAAATAACAGCAACTTTTTAAACCTAGAAACGCTTACTTTGCTTATCTGCTTATAATGCCAATAGGAGACTAAAAAACAGTGGAAATAAGCCGAAAAAATCTACGCAATGAAGTTCTTGAACGAGTCAAATACGTTAAAACCTGCGTTATGGCGACGGGAACTTTGCTTGCTTGTTCGCACCAACAGAGCTGTTTTAGAACCTAAAGATGTTCAGGAAATTTGCCAGTACATTTCAAATTTATGCAAAGAAGAAGGATGCACCGAACCCAGTGAAATGTGCACAAAAGCAGCAAAAGCAGTAGGCTCGGCGAATGAAGAAAAATATCTTGAATTATGCGCTCAAAGCTGCGTAAAATGCGGCGAAGCAAGAAGACCAATTCCTAAAAAAGACGCTTATGTGGCATAAAATAATGATAATCATTTAAGGTGAATCGCTAAAAATGTTTATTGCTCCTTTTGTTCCAAGTCCAAACACAGTTGTAGAATACATGCTTAAACTATCTGGTTTGAAAGCTGGCGAAGTCCTGTTTGATATGGGTTCAGGCGATGGCAGAACCGTAATTATGGCTGCAAAAACCTTTGGTGCCAGAGGCGTCGGCATTGAGCTACGTGAAGATTTAGCGAAAAAAGCGTTAGCTAACATTCACGAAAATGGTCTAGACGACAGAGTAACAATCGTGAACGGTGACATGTTTAACGTAAATTTAACTTCCGCAGACGTCGTTTACCTTTATTTAACAACGAGTGCAAACGAGAAAATCAGGCCAAAACTTGACAGCTGACCTAAAAAAAGGTGCTCGCGTGGTTTCGCATGACTACGAAATTATTGGTTGGCGCCCTGAGAAAGTTGAGAATTTCTGCGAAAACCCACAGTTAGGTTATCCTTCACACACAATTTACCTCTACAGAAAGCCATAGTTTTCCAAATGTTTTTGAAAAAAAGTTAAACAATTTTTGTGAACCTTCTTAAATAACTTCTATTCTTATCCTGTATAATTGTCGTAAAATGTTTTCAAAATTCTAACTCTATGCCGTTTCGAGTTTGACTAAACCATCAGTTGCTTCTAAAAAACAAACTCGCGAGAAAAACCAAATTTAGAAAATGCCCACCAACTTAACAACTGCAATAGCTGCCGAAATTGCGGCGATAAGAAATATTAATTTGCCTTTAGATTTCAAAAGCGAATTCGAGGCTGCTTCCCCTTCTTGGAATTCATATTCTTTTATCTCTTTAGTTTTAGAGTTTATCTGTACTTTCGCCGATAACTTCTGAAACATCATTTCAACAACGTATAATTCGCCATCAAGGGAAACTTTCATGGGTAACCAGCTTCCTTTATACCCTAGTCGTTTCAGAAAGTCCACTGTTAAAGCTGTTGCATTTTCAGCGTCGAATCGTGAAATTTCTACAGGATCTGCTGACATTAATCTTCTTAGAGGAGTTGATGCGTTAAGGTTTTTAGGACTTATGAAAACAAAAACAATATTTCAAATCAATAAAAGCATCTGACCTAATCGGACGATTTTAAGTGGGTGGTGGTTCACTTGGAACCTGTATTTGCGTTCCATTAAACCCGGAGGTTTGATTTAAAATATTATTTTCGAGAATTCTGATTCGGTCAATCTCCGGAATATTAGTGGTATTAATGGTGCTTTGAAGGGCGTTTACGGCGAAATCGACGACTACGCATGCGAGAATCACTGACGCTGTAATTAATAATAACGATGCTACTGCTGTCTCCAAACTTCTCCTTCCTTCTCGAAGCCTATTTCATCAAAAACATATATTACGTTAATTTCTGATGAGAACTATTGTCGATTTAAGAATATGTCAAAAATTGAAATAAGACATAATAGGTTCGAACAAAAAATAAGTCTAAATTAATTTTATTTTGATATTTGTTTATCAGTAGTTGGCGGCGCGGAAGAGGAGGCAGAAGATGTAACGGATGAGGTTTCAAGTTTTTCTGACGGAGATTGATTTTGAGTTGGTATGTTTGATAATATTTGTATTTTTTCTGCCATCGGATGAAGAAGATCAGGCGGTGGATATGGCGTGTTTAGGTTTGACGACAGGATGTAGATTGAGTTGAAAACATGTTGGTAGATGGTGAAGAGGATTTGGGGAATTTTTGTTTTAGGGTTAACCTCTAGTTTTTTCTTGATGTCATCTGGTTTGCCTGATAAGGTTACCAAGCCTGAAGTGTTGTATTTTACAACATTTGGTTTTGTAGAAATTGCTAAGTTAAAGGCAAGGGTAATTTCGTTGTTGCCTTTTTTCTGTTCCTCAAGCTTTGCGTTCACATCAAAGAAAAGTTCGTCTTTTGATAGATATTCACCTGTTCGTTCAGCCTGTAAACTGTTAAGGTTTATCGAAACGATCACGCCCGAAACAGAATACTGTGGATTTACGGCTAATTCCTCGCTCTTACATCATTCTCGTTATTTTAATATTTAACTTTTGTATTTCAACTACAGGTTTTTGTCGTTAATTACCTGGGGATTTACTGTTCAGCACTGCTGTAAACTGCTGGAACAGACATATCTGTCATAAATTTGAACGCATCTTCGCCTTTAGCATTAGATTTAGGTTTTAACACTATTTTTTTCGGGACATCATCTTCAAGATAAACAATGTAATTCACAGCCGTTCCTAATCCCAAACGAGCAAGCTGTTGCACGGTCAATTTGAACTTCTCGTTTTCTTGAATTTTAATATTAATTTTTTCAATCGCCTCAAACAATATTTCAGTTTGCCCTTGTTCAGTAAATGAAATTGCGATGTCTCCTGACTGAACCCAACACGAAGTCTCTTCCTCCCCTTTGCCGTTTTTTGTACCCTTTTTCCCCTTATTAGCCGGTTCCTGAGGCTTCTTTGATTGACTACGCAGGGTCTTTTGCATAACTAACGTTTTTTGGTACCATTCTTCATTTTTGTGAGCTGGATCAAAGTCTCGCATTAATGTACCCAACCATTGGCTGTAATCTTCGTATATCCCTTTGTATTGGGCTGTCTGGTTCGCCAGGAATTCGGTTAATTCTTTTAGCGAAGTAAATGTGTGAATTTCTGTTCCCATTTTTGTCCCTCAATTTTCATGTTGTGGCGATTAAATTTGGTTGATGATGTAAGATGCTCATGTTTCGGATAATAGGATTTGTCCATTGCGGAAATTACATACTTTTTTTCTGAAATTCCCAGTCAATATCTGCTTTTTGTTTATTGGTTGACGGAAGAGGTCCGTGCGATTCTGACAGTTTATTGAAAAGCAACTGAGTTAACCCCCCTTAATTCTTTTTTGAATCGATCACTTTTGTGTGACAGACGATTCGTTATTTTTTAATCGCTCAATTGTTTTCCTGCTTGTATCTGTCTTTGTCGACGCGAACCTCTTCCGAGGCTGGACATTTTTGTTTAGGAAAGTTCTGGTTTTATTTGAGGTTTGATTGAATAAAAGTATTGTGTATTAATAAATAATATTGTTTGACTGTATGGACAATGTTGTTTTCAATGATTCAGATTCCAAAAAACAATCCAAACCACCTCGCGCCACTTATGAGTAAGTTACATTACAGCCAAAACTTTAAGAAAATAAATTAAGCCTTATTTGCAAAGACTTTTATGACCTTCAGAATATAGAAACCCATACTACAATGATAAGAAAGGCAAGGTAATCCCGGGTGAGTGAAGAAATAGACCTTTTAATTCAGAAAAAAGAGATTACGCTCTTGCCTATCCTCACTTTAATGGAAGAACTCAAACAAGAATTTATTATGGAAACAATTGATTTTGCTTCTAAATGGTACAAAAAAACCGCAAAAGAATACGTCGCGAAGTATCCCGAAGTAGCTCTACATATGAGTGAAGAAAAAATATTAAAAATGAAAATAAAAATCAACGAATTAGTTGAAAATGCGGAAAAAATAGTGAAAGACGAGCTAGAAAACTCTGCATTGTGGTGGCATACAATGCCGCGTCTTAATGATTCCATCGAGCAGTACACGCAATTAGTCGATAAATCGCCTCAAATTCTTGACCGAGCGGTAAGGCACATACTTGGTCGTTTAGGCACAATATTAGAGGAATTTGGATTTAATGTAGATGCTAGTGGCAATCCAAGCTCATTTCACGAATTCTGGTTTGAACGTCTTCCAGATACCGAAAAAATAATTCCGAGTTACCCACATCTTCTTAAATGGACCGTAAAAATGGAAGATACAATAAGAAAATACGACGAGCAATTCATAGAAGCAATCACATTACATACTGAGATTCAAAAACTTAAAAAAGAAACGATAAAACAACAAGCCCTTACCCGATGGGACTCAATATAGTCATTGCGATAGCATTTTTCTTTAATACAATTAAGCCAGCTTTCTTTTTTGGTTGTTGTTTATTGCCCTCTGAACTTTAAAAAGTAAACTACTCCACCGGCAGCAAAAACAGCGACAAGTCCAACGATAATAAAAAGAGAATATTTAACGTAAACTGGTGGCTCCAGAACTGTTACTACTAATGGTTGGCTATCACATCTGAAAGATGTTTGGGTTTCAGGAGAAGATGCAGAAACCGCCCAGAGCCCCGAAGATCCAGGCCTAAAACTTACCTCAAAAGTACCATTGTCTTCCAAAACACAATTTAATAGTTGTGTAGAGTTGCTGCTGCTAAATCGAACTTCAACAGTTGAGTTATCAATATTCGGGGTTAAGACGCCATCGATAGTGATGTTTTCACCTAGGCGCATTGCTTCTTTTACGGTGGTAATGTTTAGAGTTAATGGTTCTTTTACGGTGTAGTTGCCAGTTGCTTGCATTTTATTTTTTATTACATCCACTGCATTAATAGTATATTGGACTAACGTCCCTGCGATTTGACCAGGTATCGACGCGGTGCATGTTTGATTGCTGATAGACATATCCACCGAGTCTGAACTTGTCCAATTATCTATCGTGTAAGAAAGTTGAGTTGTCTGCAATTCGTTGGTTGAGTTATAAGCGATTTCTGTCATGTTGTTTGGGCAGACTCTTGTTGGAGTAGTTATAGGTGTCAAGGTCAAATTGGCAAATTGAGTTTTCAACATGAACTCTACATCACCAGAGCCATATTCACCTATGAGCACTACATGAAAGAGATTTGTTCCATTATAATTGGAAGTGTAGTTAAGAAACATTGATTGACCGTTGTGTTCACAACTTGCGAATGCCACTCCTCTGTAGCCCTCGCTCTCAAAGTTGTAGCCACCCACCGAGCTGCTTAAGTTGCCATATAAGCCTGGTTCCCATGCTAATGGAAAACCGTTTAGGTTTGAAGAGTTTTCTGTGGATGTGGCATTGTTCATTAGGTAAAGTCTTGCTTCATACATGTCGAGTGTTTTAGGAACTATTACGTATAACTCGACATGTGAAGCGTTGGTAACAAATTCGTAAGCCCAGTTCGTATATAAATTCAAGTTATTTACGTTTTCACCTTCGACATGACTCGTGCACCATTGGTCGCACGGGAGATTTTCAATTATCATAAAAGTAGCTTGTTGAGCACTTACGCTATCAATTGGACTATTCAATATCACAAATGAGTAGTTGCCTTCCTGTGTGGGCGTAAAAAGCGGGTTATTGACGGTTGTACCTAAATGTGGTGGGAGGCCAGCGCATTCGGTGTGGGTGCTTTCCAAGTTTCCTTGAGGGTCAAAAACATAGAAGTCATAATCTGTTTTAGCGGCAGATGAAGTGTTTATCCATGCGCCATAGCAGTAAATATGGTAGTTATGGTTTGCTTGGAGTGGGCAGATTATGGTCCAGTTTCCGCCGATTTGTATTTGTGAACTGTTAATTAGAACTGGAAAAATCGGTTTTTCGACATAAGTAAATCTTCCTTGCGAGGTTACGTAGTTATGTACGTGGCTGGTATATTCCCAGGTTGTAGCTAATTGAATGTTTGAAGCTAGCACTGTGAATAAAGGACTGCAAACTAGGAAAACGACGGTAATTAGTGCTGCAATTTTGGTTTGAGCGTTGATTTTCTTATGCATAGCTAACCAGCTGAGAATGCTCTGTATTTGCAGTTAACTAGCCCATATTGCTTATGAAGGCTGAATCAATATTTTTAGTAAGCAATTTAGTGTCAAACTATTCCGATTTTACGAAACTATCGCTGAATCAGTTTTGTAAAATAAGTAAAGTTTTCTTGAAAGTTTTTTTCAGTAATAATGGGCAGTTTGGTTATAGTTTTTTCTTTTGTGGATTATTTTGGGAAGTTATTCTAAAGCGATAGTATATATTGAGTCTTGCTACGGAAGATATATATAATGAAATGTCTGTTCTTTTTGCTACAGGTGAAAAATAATCAAATGATCCGACTAACAAAAAACCGTCTCTTAAAAAACCGTTACGCACTCGCCACTGTAATAACAACACTCATCATACTAGTGGTATCAATATTACTTGCGGGAGTCTTAACCTACTTCGCCACAAACGTTGTAAGTACGAGAGTTCAACAAGAAAGTGTTTCAGTTAAAAACGCTCATATATGGGTTAACTCCGCAGGAAAAGCTGAAGGCGCCATAATGATTTCCAATCTTGGCGGACGCGACGTGGTAATCGGAAAAATCGAAATACGCGGAATACCATGCGCTTGGGGAAATGTCTTTTACCTCAACGCAGTCAACACAGGCAACACACCCGACGCAGGTCTAACTTTGCCATTACCGTACATGACTTACCCAGTTACAGCTCAACCAGTCACTTCAGGAGTTACTCAAATATTTGCCACAAGTTTAGCCGCAGCTGGAGGCCAGTTAGTATTACCTTCAGGAGGCGTTATGATCATATACACCAATGATCCAAATAGTGTAACTATCAACGATATAGGCACAACAATAGGCGTCACCGTCTTCACGGCTCAAGGGATGTACTATACCGAGACGAACGTTCAAGTAGGGTAAATATCTTAAATTAGCTCTTAAAATTGCCCTCACTTCTTTCATTTTTATAAACATAGTTGTTTTCGACGATGACCTGCTTCAGTTTTCTTTGAATTTGTAAATTCTTGTAAGGCTTTAAGGCTAAGTTCTCGTGTTTTGATTTTGATTGGGTCTTTCTTTTCTATTTTGTTAGGTGTCGTATTTTTTACGCACAAGTTTACTTATCGTGAATTTGCGTAAGTCTTTTCAAAGGAGTTTAAAACTAAAATGAGAAAACTAAGAAATATATTGAAGAATCGTTTGGCTCTCAGTACAGTCATTACAACGCTGATTATTCTTGTCGTTTCAGTGCTTCTCGCAGGTGTCGTTACTTACTTTGCAATCAACGTGGTAAGCACACGAGTTCAACAGGAAAGTCTGTCGATTTCAACCCCTAGTGTCTGGGTTGACGCAGCTGGAAAAAGTCAAGCTGCATTAATCATAACGAATACTGGCGGACGTGATGTTGTTATTACACAGGTACAGATCCGTGGAATAGCTGCCACATTTGGTACAAACGTGTACACAGCCACTGGTACAGCAGCACCTACTTCCATAGCACCGATTGGAACCGCAATTGCTGGCGGGTTACCTTTTGGAGCTGGCACTAATGCATTAGCCGCAACAACCTCTAAACCAATAACCTTATCGTCTGGCGGCGTTTTGGCCGTATACATAGGTAATCCAACTAGCGTTAGCATCAACGACATTGGCACAACCATCGGATTGACAGTCTTCACCTCACAAGCAATGTACTATCACGAGACAAACGTTCAAGCAACCACTACTGCTCTGCCATAAATACCTAATTTAGGGTATTTATCCCCCCTTATTCCTTTTTATTAAGCATATTTTGAGATTCTATATTCGTAAATCATTAGCTCAAAAATTTTATCCATTAATTAGCAATAGTCTACTTTTTTGGTCATGTTACTCAGTTCGTATTTGTTAGGTGTCGTATTTTTTACGCACAAGTTTACTTATCGTGAATTTGCGTAAGTCTTTTCAAAGGAGTTTAAAACTAAAATGAGAAAACTAAGAAATATATTGAAGAATCGTTTGGCTCTCAGTACAGTCATTACAACGCTGATTATTCTTGTCGTTTCAGTGCTTCTCGCAGGTGTCGTTACTTACTTTGCAATCAACGTGGTAAGCACACGAGTTCAACAGGAAAGTCTGTCGCTCACAAACGAGCACGTTTGGGTTGACGCAGCAGGCACTTCTGAAGCTGCAATTATGATTACGAATACTGGCGGACGTGATGTTGTTATTACACAGGTACAGATCCGTGGAATAGCAGCCACATTTGGGAATACTGGTAATGTCTACGTTGCCTTAAACAGCGCCACCGGAACAATACCCAGCAGCTTAGCACCAACAACTGCCATTGCAACCGCAGCCAATCCATTTGGCGGAACAGGTACCTTTGGAAAAAGTTCAGGACAATTAGTGTTACCTTCCGGCAGCTCTATAGTCGTCTATATACTTGCCCCAACTAGCGTTAGCATCAACGACATTGGCACAACCATCGGATTGACAGTCTTCACCTCACAAGCAATGTACTACCAAGAATCAAACGTTCAAACAACATCAGTAACCATAGGTTAAAAAAGAAAATTAACTTAGATTCCCCCCTATCTTTTCTTTTTCATTTAAATGATTCAATATTTTAAGACCCCAATTATTTTGGCGCTTAACATTTGTTTTGAAATAATATGTGAATTTTTCATACGCACAAATGTCTTAATCCATTTTCTGGCCTTTCTATAGTAAATCACATTTACGAGAGGATGTAATTGATAATCACTTTGCATAGTCGGTTCTTCAGAAGATTTGTTAAATCTAGAGCTGCATTGGCGTTACCAGTTACATTCCTTATATTGCTCGTCTCTACGTTGGCCATAATCACAGTTACCTATGCCTTTTCAATAGAGAACATTAAAAACCAGACCGCAACTCTCAAGGCTTCTATCGCTCGCCAAAGTTTTCTCTCTTTGAACAATGTTATCCTTTCAACTTTAGGGCAACCTGGTTCCTCAAACACAATTGACATGAGCGATACAGGCGGAAAAACCAACGTTGAACCAACCAGCAACAATCTAACAATCTCGGTAACTGATAATTCATCGATTGAACAAACCATCTTTGACTCACCTGTTGGCCAGGTCACTTATGAACTTCCAGCTTCAGGCTCAATTGACACAGGATTTTACCTTGCAGGCGATAGCGACGCAATAACTAACCGCAGCGGATCATCACTAAGTCAGCTTTACATAACCACTGGATCAACAGGTCCCCAGATTCAGCTGCAGTATCGCCCAACTGTAACATATGCGACTGCTGGATTGCAAAATGGCCAAGCCATCAACGAGATTCGCATCTACATTGTTAATCTGAACTCTTCAGCGCCAATTGCATTGCAAGGAGACCTTCCCCTACAAATCTCCTGCACAAACACCCAATTAACAACACATACCTACCAAGTTTCTTACCAAACTGAAAACCTGGTGATAACCTCGCAATTGAATGGCTCAAGCGGAAATGTCTCAATTCCGATATCAAGCACATCTAAAGGATCAATAACCTATGTAGAAACCGTCATTTCTAACGTTTCAATCCAGAGGTGGATAAGATAATATGGTGACGATAATTCCAAGTTACGTTTACTCGATTTTTGCAGCTCTTATCGTTGGTACAATTATAGTTTCAAGCTGCAGTTTTTCAATGGTAAACCTTAGAGGAATAGCAGATAATCGTCAGTTAGTCAATATCGATGAATATGTAGCCGCGCAAAGCCTCATTCTTATAACGCATGTGACCCAAGAAGGTCAAAACGTAACTCAATTTTTGACTCTTCCCACACAGATTGGAAACCATGAATATTCTATAGCTATAGCAAATGACTCATCCAGTGCCTGGGTTGAATCAGGCTTTGGATCAATTGTCAAAAATCAACCACAAATATCCATACCAGCTGACATTGCCGCTTCTGGAACTTATGTTAGCGGTTGGGGCAGAGCTGTTTTGCAATGTTACTGCCAAAACCAAACCATTACCTTAATTTTAACAAGTGAGTGATAAAGATGAAACTTGGCAAAAAGAAACAAGAAGTCCCGGGAAAAGAAAAAACCTCAGACGAGGAACTGATAGCATACTTGGGCATTCAGGGTTATCAGGTGCCTGAAGGTTACACTCAACTCGAAAGTTACCCTCTCAATCCACCGTTCTCTTATGCCTGGATATTCCAAGAAGACTCTGAAGGCAGCTTCTTTTACGTTGTTGATGAACTTCCCATGTCAAAAGATGAACGGGAATCCTACAAACGCCTCAAGAACATTCTTGAGTATGAGCTTAAAGCTCCAAGGATAGATGAAACGCTTGTTGAATCTTTCCACCGACAACTTCCAACCATTTTGGAATCCCACCAAAAAGCTCTCGAAGGAACCAACCAAGTTGGGTTAAGAAAAATCACTTACTACCTTGAAAAAGACTTAATCGGTTACGGAAAAATTGAAGGCCTCATGAACGACCCATACATAGAAGACATAAGCTGCCTGGGCCTAAACAAATCCGTTTTCATTTACCACAGAAAATACGCTAACGTCCGAACCAACATCACCTTTACTGACGAAGAAGAACTAGACGATTTCATGACAAGAATAGTTCACAGACAAGGCAAACACGTAAGCATCGCTCATCCAATTGTTGACTTAACCCTTCCAGGAAAGCACAGACTTGCTATATCTTTTGGAAAAGAAACAACACCAGCGGGAACAAGCTTCACGATAAGAAAGTTCAAAGAAGATCCCTTAACCATCGTAGACTTGATAATGAACGAAACAATCGACGAGTCCATAGCCGCATATCTTTGGATGCTAATGGAAAACAAGATGTCAGTTATGATTGTGGGCCCAACAGGTGCCGGAAAAACCACCGCTTTAAACGCCATTGCATGTTTAGTGCGTCCGGAACTCAAAATGATTTCAGTTGAAGAAGTTCAAGAGATTAATTTACCTCAAGAAAACTGGGTTTCAACAATTGCCCGAACAGGATTTGGTGGAGACAGTGAAGGCGAAGTTTCACTTTATGACTTGATAAAGTCAGCTGTGAGGCACAGACCCGCATTAATCCTTGTGGGCGAAATCAGAGGTGAAGAAGCATATGTCCTTTTCCAAGCGTTAGCCACAGGGCACGGCGGATTGTGTACAATGCACGCTGACGATGTCGAAACCGTCATTAAACGGCTAACTCAGCCACCGATGAATATTCCCCAAAACATTTTATCCCTAATGAACTGCGTAATAATTGTCAAACAAGTTAAAACCTCATTTTTAAATTCTCGAGACCGAAAAAAAGCTGGACGCAAATTTGTCCAAGTTGCCGAGATTGACAATACGGGTACCCCACACGAAGTATTTACATGGAACATGTCAAGCGACACTTTCCAACAAAACCTCGACAAAAGCTACTTGCTAAACAAAATAGCAAAAAACCTTGATGCACCACTCAGCGTTGTTCAACAAGAATTTGAAAGACGAAAACAAATTTTGCTAACCATGATCGAGAAGAATCTAAGAGACTTCAGAAGTGTACACAAAGCATTAAACAGTTCACTTGCCCTCGCAGAATTAACCGCAAACGAAGCCTCCACGGAGAACTAAACAAGATGGGCGTTTCTGGCGGTTTTTTAGGCAAAATCTTCGGAATGTTACATAAGGCAACTAGCGAAGAAAAAGAGAAAACCGAACAGGAACTGCCCTTTGCAGTAATGATTTTTACGCTAATGGCTGCAAGCGGAATATCTCCTTATGATAGTTGGAAAAGAATGCGAAAGCTCACTTTCTTGCCAGCATTCAAAAAAGAAGCCGACGAGGTTATTCGTCAAGTAGAAGTTTTAGGCAAAGATCCTTTAACTGTCATGCAGTTACGCGCAGAAACCACCGGATCTAAGCTTTACAGAAATTTTCTGGGTGGCTTTGTGTCTTCAATTAGAAGCGGCGGAAAAATGGTTGATTACATGAAAAGCCAGCTAAAGGCAATCTTTGAACTAAGATACATTAACCTGAACAGGTCAATCGAGAAAATCGCTACTTTAGTTGAAGCCTACTCCGTCATGCTAATTGTCGTATTATGCTCGTACATTCTTTTTGTTGTTTTATCCTCAACAAATGTAATGTCAATGTTAATGGGCAGTTCAATTGCTTCCTCGCCTATGCTATCTTACCTGATCGCGTTTGTCATAATGCCTGTGGGGTCTTGCATATTCATTTTGATGGCGCATAATCTGCAACAAAGCGCTTTTCCAGACCTTAAAGATCTCTACAAAAAAGCCTTATTCCTTATACCGCCTGCATTTGTGGTAATAGCCATAATCGGAATTGTTCCATCGTTATCGCAAGCTACAAGCCCAATAGGGTTGCCTGCAATCACCACCATATGTTTAGTTGCGGCTTCGCTGCCACTTGCAATACTATACAGAAAAATCTCAAAAATTAATTACAATGCAGAAGAATCATTACCCAGCTTCATAAGAGATGTAACAGAATCTCAAAAAACTGGGCTGTCACCAGAAAAAAGCATTATCCAAGCAACAAAACGCAAAGATTACGGATCCTTTTCTAAGTTCTTAGTTTTAATGCGAAGCCAAATTGAATGGGGCATTCCGTTAAGAAAAACTTTCGATAACATTCGCATGGAAATTCGAAGTTGGTTTGTCACTGTCAACTTTGCGATGTTGGTAGAAACGATTGAAATTGGCGGCAACTCAACTCAATCACTAGAGATACTTTCGGAATATAGTGAAAAAGAACGGGAATTGCAGGTTAATCGACGTGAACTCTTGAAGCCGTACATTTTTCTTGCGTTTATGTGGAGCGGATTAATCGCTGTCACAACAACCATAGTTGGCTTAACCACGAGTTTAACAAGCAGTATGATGACAACCGTAAACGGTTCAAGCCTTGGTTCAGCTCCATTGCCTGTGTCAAATCCACTGGGACTGTTCTCTGTGGGAATTATTATTCAATGCTGGATCTCAGGTTTCTTCATAGGAAAAATCAGCGAAGGCAACTTAGGCGCTGGCTTTAAACATGCAGCATTGCTCGCAACAACCGCTTATGTAGCTTTGGTTCTCTCTCAAATTTTACTATCAGGGCTTTTTGGATCATTAAAGCCCCTAACATAGACGGAGACACAATGCGTTGCCATCAACCTCCATTGACACATTCTTCGCCTGCACAATCATTGTAGCTGTAGCTTTGATATCAACCGCTTTTTTAACCTCCACAATGCAAACCAGCATTAACAGTACACAAAATATCAATAAAGACAGTTATTTGCAAGCCATAGCCGACCATATTATAGCAAACCCAGGCGATCCCATTGACTGGGGCATTAGAAGTAGTGTTCCCCTTGACTTCGGTTTAGCAGCCAGCTCCTCAACAATTCCCTATCAATTAGACACAGATAAAATCACGCGGCTAAACAATCTGAATAACTACTCATTATCATACTTTGACATGGAAAACGCTGCAAAACTAAACAAAATTGCTTTGGGCATAACAGTTTCTCAAGTCATGTCCATAAACATTGAACAATCAAGCAACTATACGGTAGGCAACACGGTCTCATTCACTTTTGCGATCTTAACAAGCATCAACTCTGAACCCACAAATGCAAACTTGAACTGTTACGTCATATCAAACAATTTTCAAAGCAACATAACCGGTAGCACATCGGGAGTTGGAGTCGGCTACGTCACCACTCAAATCCCCAAGGACTCAACTAACCAAGCCATGCTTATCGTTTTTGCACGAGCATCTTTTGACGACAGAATTACTTCATACGGAATCTATAACTTCCAAAACTCAACCCAAGAATCAACTCCGAACAATGACGTTTTATCATTAACCCCAATTAATTACACCTTAACCTACGCAACAAATTCAACTCACATAACAATTCAAAACAGCTACACCTTCTCCTACTCATATAAGCAGATCCAAACACCTCTTCAAAACGCTACGCAATTCTCAATTCCAAAATTGATTGACAAAAGCCCCAACATCCTACTTATCTGCGGTTACAATAACGGAGCCTATTTTCAAGAATGGACCTCTTACCCTCAAGTTCCCTTAGCATCAGGTTCAAGTTTTCAAAATTCCGAGCGAAACGTCTTCAGCTATATGGTCACTATTAACAATGTCCTCTACAAGGTTGATTTAAGCTTTGGAGATGTAGATTCTTGAAACTGGTGAGAAATAAGAAAGGGCAAGTGCGCGTTATCGAGGCGATTTTTGCAACAATCCTTTTGATGTCATGCTTATCTTTTGTTCCTGCGTCAACCACTGTAAAAGATCCAATGGGAAATCTTGGTTCCAAAGCTCAAAATATTCTTTTAAGTTTGGACAGTGATGGCCACTTGGCAGCTTTAATTGGTATTCAAAATTGGACGTCGCTTAAGGATTGCCTAGAATCTTCTTTTCCGATGACAGTTTGGTTTAACTTAACAGTTTTTGATCAAAATATGCATGTTATGAATCCTTTTCCAATTTGCAATGCAGGGGCTGTGAGTGACAAAATAATTTCAGTGGATTACATTTGTGCAAGTCAAAATGGTACTTACGCAATTTACATTCTACAGTTGCAGTTGTCGCAGGTGTAACTAATTGAAAAAACGAAACCTTAGACAAAATAGTTCAGGCCAGGTGATTATCATAACAGCTTTGCTGGTAGCAACGCTTTTGCTTTCAACAGCCATCTACATTATTGAAACAGAAAAAGCAGTACCAACAATTGGAACAGACCAAACCGATGTTTCAACTGATTATGAACAAAGCACGAAAAACACTCTAATTAGCGCTTTAGCAAACATAACCAACGGCGGTCCCACAAGTGTATTAACTTTTGATTTAACTGAGTTAAGCACAGCAATTACTTCTCATTCATACCGGACGATGGTTCAAATGGGTTTTACTCCGCTAAACACAGCATCGTATCTAAATGGTGTCTGGGTTTCATGGGGGCAAAATGGTCTGGGCATTTCAAGTGCTTATGTCGCATTTTCTTTTAATTCTTCAGCCTCTTCAGCAACTTCAAATTTTGAGTATAACGTAAATGTTACTTCAGAAGTCACTTTAATTGGAAAATACCAGCAACTTAACGACACCTTAAGACAAGCAAACTTAATAGTTAACGTATTCAATGAAGGCAAGCCTGCTTTAGCGCAAAACTTCACTTTTTCCTTCCAGGATGCAACTGGATGGGTAAAAGCACCCTCCGCAAGCATAACGGACTTTGGCAATGGCACATACGCCGTGTTGCTTAATGCACAGACAGATCAGCCAAGCAATCCATTTCTTGTTAGCGTGCTTTGTCAGGATCAGCGAGGCATAGTTATATGCGCAAATGCAACCTGTATCACAGGTTAACTATTTTGGTAAAGATTAGACAGCAACCGTAAAACACTATATATTTTCTAAATTATGCTATGTTTAAATAAACTACATTAAGTCAGATACATCAAGCAGAGAGTGCGTTAATTTGTGTCACAAACATGACATTAAAAAAACCCATGTTTCATTCATTGAATTTGACGATGTCATGTTCACGAAGCTCGCAAAAGATACTAAATATTTTGGGGAAGGCAACTCCAAAGAAAGAGATGTTAGAGTTTGATTTTGAATATTGCCTTGCTTGTGAGCTAAGATTGCTTAATGGCAAGCCAATTATGATCAAAGATATTTTAGAAGATGAATTTGAAAGATTTGTTATTCAAGCAAAAAATAACAATTACATAGGTTCAGAGCAAACAACTTTACAGCACACCGATTTTGAAACATTGGAACGATTAATAAAAAATGCCTTAGAATTTGGCAAATTACGTGAGAGCAATTCATTAATCAAAAAACTTTGATAGCTGAGCGTTAATCAGCTGTTTATTCTTCGGACAATTTGGAAAACAATGTTACCAGCACTTTTATGAAGGCGCTGTAGTTTGTCCATATTGCTGCCGTCTTTTGCTTCTTTTTTATGTCATCATCATTAACTGCGTCTTCATGGAACGTAATTAATACTTCTTTGTTGTCAGATATCATGAAGCAGGGTAGGCTTTTATCATCAGCAATTTTATGTGTTTTATTAAGCCATTGAAGTTGTCCAAGGAAGTAAGCGCTTTTCATTGAGTTGTCAGTAACTAAAGATACCTTGACTTTATCTGCTTGATTTTTAAGTTTGTCAGAGAAGTCGCTATAGTACAACTGTGAGAGGTAATCTTTTGAAGCGAACACTTGGAACTCTTTTTCAGATCTTTCAAGCAATTCGTTAGCTTTCATGAGGACTTGTTGTTCGCCCTCAAGCATCTGGAAAAGCTGTTTTTCTGAGTTCATAACTTTTGGCTGAGGCATAGATGACCAGAGTTCTACCAAACCTGCTTTTTCTTTTTCTAATAGGTTAATTTCTATTTTTTGAGCATCAACGAGCAAATCAATGGCTTTATCTAACGGGACAGCTGTGAATTTTAGTGGTTTTTCGAAAATGGCAAAGACCATTCCTCTCTTTTCCAACTCCCTTAAGATTCTGTAGGTTTCGGTTCGATGAAGAGAAATTGCTTCTGCTATGTCGCCAGCTTTCATTTCGCCCGCTCGTGCTAAATGTAAGTAGACTTTAACTTCGTTTTTCATTAATCCAAATCTTAAAAGGGTCTCTTCGATTGTTGATATTTGCTTGTTGTATGATTGATCTCTCTTTACTAGTTTCCATGCTTCAGTTTGTTTGTTATACACTTTAGTTAGTTCTTGTTTTTCCAATTTTTCCATTGTCAGTGTCATTGATGGGTTCTCCATATTTGGGGTCTTGTCACCCAATTCTGACCCTTTATATATAATATAATTACGACTTCTAAATCTGAATCCAGACTCCACATTTTTAAAAAACTACAAAATAGTGCCATGATATTCTTTGAGAGAAGAAAAACTGTTTTCTTAAGCTTCTTTTGATAAGAAAATGTCGCGAAAGAGAACAACAAGCACCCTGTAACTGTTGTTCTTCTTTAGTTTTCTTAGAAAGGCTGTTTTGTCAAGTAAATTAGTGGTTGAAGTTGACGAAGACTGTGTTCTGCTTCTGTAGAGCTTAGAAGAAGTAGGAACATGGTGCCACCGCCATCCTTCCTTCTTCTACCAGAGAACTGTTGCTGTTCTTTTGAAACAAAACCTATCGTAAAATATCTAAACATGAAAAAACATTCATTATCAGAAGAAAACTCGAGCCCTCAAAAGTTAGGCTTTAATTCAATTTGTTTTCAAGTTAAGATTCAAGCGCTTTTGCTGAAGCATTAGCGTACATCGACGCAAATTTCTTAACTAGGTCTTTAGGTTGGTAAATTGAAGAATGCAAATGGAAGAAGTTGCCCATTCTATCAGTTTCCACCCCTATCCCAAGAACCAACACTCCTTTCTTCACCATGTTATCAACAGCTTCTTTCAAAGCCACTGGCATGTTTGCATAACCATAAGGCCAACCATCAGAAATAACTATCAGGCATCTTTGTTCTTCAAACCTTTTTGCAAGCATCTTTCCCGCAATTGCTATTGCGTCAGGAATGTAGGTGAGCCCTTCAAATTTCAAGCCTCCAATTCTCGCTCTGACCCGCTTTGAATACGATTCCGAGCTATCTTTAATTACGTATAATTTATCGCTGAAACCAAAAAATGTCCACGATGTGGGGTCAGTCATCAGCTCTCTTGCTGCCTCTGCCACCGCTATAGCTAACGCTCGACCATATTCGCCTTTAACTTGCATGCTATTGCTTACATCAAAAATTAGTGACCAAGCATAACTCGGCTGCAAAAACTCATCGAGGGAAAACACGTCTGTTGCTGGTTTGTTAGCTGCCAAAGATTGAATGACTGCGGCAAGATCTAACTGGCCCATCTCTTGCCTTGGGTCTTCATCAAGATAATTAAATGCTGATCGGAAAATGTCTAAGAGTCGTCGGCTTGCTCCCTGGACCATGCTTCTTGCTCTTAGATACTGGGTATAATCTTCTTCTGGAATAGAAACGCCCTTAAACTTGGTTAAAGCCGCGTATGGGCTAATTTTTGAGAGAATTTTTTCTTCGCGCTGCTTTTGGTAGTTGTCGGAATTAAATGCTTGAAGTGCCTCTGATTCCTGTTCTGGTCTCCAGCATTGATCAATTTTATCTAAGGTTGGTGCGTTGCCGCCTAAAGCCATGAGCGATTGCTTAAAGAAACCTTCAAAATCTTCTTCTGAAGTCTCAGCTTCACTGTAAATACTGCAGCGCCCTCTGCTTTCTGTGTGCCTAAATGAGGGCGCTTCTAAAAATGGGCCGAAAGGCTCAAGCAAACCCTTGATAAATTTAACTTTTTCATCAAACAACTCGTCAAGTTTATTCTTTTCAGCTCCTATCGAAACTTTGAACGTTTCCCTAAGCGCCATTAAATCGTTAAACAAAAGATTAACTGTTTTTTCCTCTTCCACTCCGGGCGAATTCTTAACTAAGCCTACGTTAATTTTTGTTAATAATGCAGCCATAAGCTTTGTTGAATGAGTAAATATTCGCTCAGAAGATTTTATTTTTTGATATGCTAATGCATTTGCGTAAGCAAGATCAAAAAACCTGTCTGGGACCAAAGCTTGGATGTATGCGTTTATGTATGTATCGTTAATTAGTGATTTAGCAAAAGCTTCAACAATTGAATCTGAATCATTGGGTACTATTTTCTCCTTCTGAAACGGCGATAACGTGTGACACGTTAGATGTATGACTGATGCCCTAAATAATCTACCAATCTTGGATTTACCCAGGCCATCTGGGGAGAATGTGTGTTCCAGATATGAGAGCGTCCCATCTTCCAATTTATGAACCGTGGGAAAAGTAATTGTGAATCCGAAATCGTCAGCTTGCAAAATTGGTTGCGTCAGAGCTGCATCTTGTAGAATTTTTACTTTAGTGTTATCTTTCTGAAGGGATGAAGCCCACGCGTAATCGATAAAACCCAATTAGGTAGCTCCGGTTACTGGGATTTATTGAAGACTGCTTCAAGGATTCTTCTTACGTCCGCTTGAACTTCAACGTTATCGCTGGTTAACCCAATTATGGTTTCTTCAGCTGCGCCCATCGGTGTGTTTCCATCTTTCACTAAAGTCGCCCAATTAATCAAGTCACCCAATGATGGACCATATGGCAAGTCCCCAGCCTTGTACTGTCTTCGCAGCTCAGCACCCGCTTGAATAATTTGGTAGGCTGTGTCATTGTCGACTTTGGTTCTTTTGCGCAGCATCTCTACCTCATGAGGCGAAATTGTTTCTCCTACACTTAAGAAATCGAAGTTTATCCAGACGGCCATGCGTCGTCTCATGGCAGCGTTTAAAGGTTTAGTTCCTGAGAATTCAGCCGTTGCAGGGTTCATGCTAATGATCATGTAGCCGTATTTGTGGCGCTCAATTACTTCGCTGTCTTTTTCGTTTAGTACCAGGTGGCCTCTTGTATCTAAAACTGGGTTTAATCTTGTGGCAACGTCCTGCTTCATCATGTTAGCTTCGTCAAGGTACATGATTCCGCCTTTTCTTAGCCACTGAGTTAGAAGTCCATCTACCCAGTTTTCTTTGCCTAACCCGATAAAACGTCCAATAAGGTCAAATGAGGAGGTTGATAAACCGCAGTTGACTTCCCAAATTGGCAAGCCTGTCAGTTCGGCTACTAGATAGACAATGTGGGTTTTTCCGGTGCCTGATGGTCCAATTAGGCTGCACTGCTTAAAATAATAAAGAGCGCGTACAATGCGTTCAACATAATTAAAGCCATGATCAAGGTATTCTGGTGTTCCTTTTGGGATCATTCCGTCTAAGTGGTCAAAGCTGAAGTTTGGGCGAAGGTCATACCTTTGTATGTTATATTTTTCATATAAGGGTGATCTGGACATTGGTCGCTCTTTATCGAGGGATACGGTTACTTTGAATTTGTCTTGTTTAAGCGATGAAACCTCTTGTATTCTGCTTGCTTCAGCTTTTTCTTTTAAACCTTGATGCCCGTAACTCATCTATCGCCACCTCCAAGACGATACTGAACTTCAAAATCTTGTAATTAAGTATTATGAATTACTACTCGATATACAAAATTAACTTGACGACACTCTGTGCAGCGTTTTGTAAGCTAACTAAAAAGAGTTTACCATTGGCGAAACAATTAATTTTGTGCTTAAGTTTTGTGACACACATGCCTTCTTTTGACTAGAACTCGCTATCACATTCTGATCAACATTGACTCAAGAAACAGTAGTTAAACAAGAGACTACAGAACTCATCAACTCACATGACCTCAAACAATCTGACAATAAAAAACAGATTACAGTGCAGGAAATAGTGGATTCTCTCAAAAGCATAGCAGACGATATCGGCCAAATAAGCGAGTTAAATTCCGAAGAAAAAATATTAGTATCTCAATTTTTCGCGTCCCTCTTCAAACTTATGCAACCTCTTGCTCCCTCAATAGCTGTAAGCCAACTAGTTCTCCCAGCTCAACTAGGCGATGTAGTTCAAGCGCACGTCGATCCAACGGGACGTTTAATATTGCAATTTCAAGATAACCATGTAGAACTCAAAGACTTAAGCGAACAAAAAAACCGAGATCTTTTGATGTCAGTTGTCGGCGACGTAATGCCAAAATTCAAAACTTTAACAAGCATACAAAAACGCAAGTTAGAAAACCGCATAAAACTGCTTTCGAATGTAACTAAGGAAATTCAGAAGAGTTCTGAAGCTTTGTCCGTAGCCATGCCGGCTAATCAATAATCACTTTTTTTCTTTTGCTTACTGCCAACCCAAATATTTGCTTTTCCCGATCACCTTCTATTTGCAGAAATGCCATTTAGTCCGAGGCAACAATGGGGCAGGAAATTATTTCCAAAATGAATAGTTGAAAAAATTTTATTCAACGTTTCCTACGATTTTGAAATCTTGCCAATTAGATTATTAAGTGAGTTCTAAACTCTTAACCATAAAACATAGGTTAACAAGGGGAATTATTGTGTCAAAAGCTAAAGTTGGCGTTTCAATGCTGTATTGCTTAGGTGAGCCATTCAACCGGATGGTTAAACGTTTAGGCACAATGGAAACTCGTTACATCGAAATCTTAGATGATGGCACACACGAGCTTAACAAAAATCGGGTTGCTACCTTGAAAGAAACCGCAAAATCCTTAGGCATAGAATATACCTTGCATGCTCCCTTCGCTGACATCAACATTGCTTCACCTTCAAAAACTATGTTAACCGCTTCCATGAAAAGGCTTAAACAATCAATGGCTTACGCGAACCAGTTGGATGCCAAAGTATGGGTTTTTCATCCTGGCGCAAAAACAGGCATTGGCCAATTCTACCCTGGCGCCGATTGGAAACAAAACATCGAAAGCATCCAAGAACTCTACAAGTCAGCCGAAGAATACGGTGTGAACATGGCTTTGGAGAATTTGCCCGCAAAATATTATTTCTTTATGAGTAAACCTGAAGAGTTTGCTCGTTTTTACAGAGAAACAAATTTGCCAATCGGTATCGTGATGGATATTGGGCACGCTAACTTGGAAGGACACATTGAATCGTTCTTTAATTTATTGGCTGATAAAATTGTTCACATTCACGCCAGCGACAACGATGGATCAGACGACCAACACCTCGGCATTGGATTCGGCAAAATAGATTATGACTGGTTTGCAGAGACACTAAAGAAAATCGGTTACGATAAATCCGTAATCATCGAATCCGTAACAAACGTGCCCGAAAGTATCCAAAAACTAAAACAAATTCTCGCTTAATTTTCTTTAAGAGCCATATTTAACTCCAAAAAGTCCTCAGCAACCAATGTGTTCGTAAAGACTTTTTTTGCCTGTTCCAAAAGCAAAGAAGCATCAGGATATCTCGCGCTGATGTGAGTTAAAATCAGCTGTTTAGCTCCAGCTGCTTTCGCTTCTTCAGCTGCTTGGCTAGGCGTTGAATGTCCATCATGCTCAGCTTTGTCTGCCAATGAATCATCAAAAGTACTCTCATGAATAACCAAATCCGCATTAGCCGCAAACTTTGCAAACCCAACGAACGGTTTGGTATCGCCAGTGTAAACGATTTTTCTCCCTGCCCTTAGTGGTCCCATAACGTCGGTCGGCTTAACTACCTTACCATCGGGCAACGTAATTTCTTCTCCTCTTTGCAGTTTAGACCATAATTCACCCTTTGGAACTCCGAGAGCTTGGGCTTTTTTGGGGTAAAATCTTCCCGGTCGAGGCTTTTCTATGAATGCGTAAGAGTAACTTTTGACGGCATGATTAGACTTTGCAGCTGTAATCATGTACTCTTCTTCGTTTAGGATTGCGCCTTCCATTAAGACCTCATTTATTTCAACTGGGAATGTTAAGCCGAAATTGAGGGTTTCTTTGGTGCAGACAAGAAAATCCTTAATGCCTGGCGGACCATAAACAGCGACGGGTTCTTTTCTATCCATCAGAGCCATTGTCTGCAAAACTCCTGGTAAACCTAACACGTGGTCTCCATGCAGGTGAGTTAAGAAAACTGATCAGTTTCTTGTGGAAGCTCACTTTTCCCTGCATCATCTGCCGCTGAGTATTTTCGCCACAGTCAAACATCCACAGTTCTTTGGAGCATTGAACAACAACAGAGGGCAAGCTGCGCTTCAAAGTTGGTACGCTGCCGCTTGTCCCCAAAAACACCACACGAATACTCATCAGTTTTGCACCTTTTCAAACACTGCAATTTCCCTTATTAAACTTCTATGAATGAAGGCGAAATGGGATTCCAGATGCCTGTAATCTAAAGCCTCGCCTACTGCTTTGATCTGTAATGTTTTGGGTGAAGCTATACAAATTCATTGCGCTGAAAAGACGGCTATAAGCTAACACAATTCATGCGAAAATATTTATTTTCTATCTGGCAAATTAAGAGTTAACTATGCATAGTCTTTTATTACGATACGGCAAATATCTCTTCAAACTTTATGTTAATTAGCAAGGGCCTAGAGAGGTGACAAGGTAATTTGAATTGGAAATTCAAAATGAATAACCAAGAGAACAATATAGGTCAGTTCAATCTCAGTAATGACCTAAGTCGAGCCAGGCTTGGACTTTTATTACTCGTCATTCCGATCACCTTGTTCATTTTTGCTGATTTCTTCATGTTCAATTTGACTTGGGAATTCTACGCTCTTGCCGGAATGAGGACCGCACTTTTAATTTACAGTTTTTTTCACATTCTTCACCTAAAAAAAGTAAAAAAATATGCCTCTTACACAAAAGCAATGTTTTTCTATGCTTTAATATTAATAACGTCCAATTTTATTGTCAATACAACAGAACCTGGCAATTTTGTATCTCAAACTATTATAGTAATGTTACTAGTTTTTGTTTTCTATTTAGTTATTCCTAACAAGTTTGTTTATCAAACAACTTTGGGATTAATCGCAATAGTCAGTGAAGTTATTATTGTTCTTCTGGGAACGAACGCATTATTTATGGACCTTTTTCCAATGTTTCTGAGCATGCTGCTTGCATTCACTGTGGCAGCTTCAAGTTCTTGGCAGTTACAAAAACATCGTGAAATAAGCTTTAAAGACATAAATGAGCGCATAAAAGCAGAATCAAAACTCGATGAATACTCCAAAAATCTTGAACGAATTGTTCAGGAGCGCACCAAAGCATTGAGAGATGCAGAACGTTTAGCTACCATCGGTACAACTGCAGGAATGGTTGGACATGATATACGTAACCCATTACAGGCGATTACCGGCGACCTTTATCTAACAAAGCTAGATGTCGCTGGGTTACCAGACAACAATACTAAGAGAAGCATGCAGGAGAATCTTGAAGCGATAGAAAAGAATATCGATTATATTGATAAAATTGTTGCCGACTTGCAGGACTACGCAAGACCAATCAAGCCCATAATTAAGAAAATAGAGCTTGAAACAATTGTTAAGCTTCTCATAACAGCGAACATGCCAAAAAATATCCAAACCAGTTACAAAATAGATACTGACGCAAACATAATCAACAGTGATTACGTCTTGCTGAAGCGAATCCTGATGAATTTAATCTTTAACGCAATCCAAGCTATGCCTGAAGGAGGAAACCTATCGATTAATGCTCGCAAAGAATTGAAAAACATACTGATACTTGTTCAAGATACGGGCGTTGGCATACCTGAGGACGTTAAGCCAAATATCTTTAAGCCTATGTTTACAACAAAATCAAAAGGGCAGGGCTTCGGCTTAGTCGTGGTAAAACGTTTAACGGAAACGCTTGGCGGAACCGTAAGCTTTGAAAGTGATTTGGGCGAAGGTGCAAAATTCATTATAAGCTTACCGACTTAATGCCGTAAAAAACAAAAAAAAATTAGGAAATAATGGAAGAGGATCAAATTACGTCAGATACCGCTCTAACAGATGCCATGTACAGAACTTTTAATCAAAGAGGTAATACAGCATTAGAAAAAGCGAGAGAATCAATACTACTAAATTGTAAAAATAATACTAACCTTTCAAAGGCTTTGCTTTACTTCTCAAAAGTTACACTTCAAAATGCCTTGCCGGTTTTCCCTGCTCTAATTTCACTCGCATGCGAGGCTGTCGGAGGCAATCCGAAAAAAACAATGCCTTATGGAGAGGCTATTGTTTTGATCACTGGCGGCGCTGATTTGCATGACGATGTTATTGATAAAACATTTCAGAAGGGTGCTAACTTGACTGTGATGGGAAAATTTGGAGCGCCTGTCGCTATACTGGCAGGCGACATCTTGCTATCTCAAGGCATGTCACAGATATACAAGGCATCTGGCCAAATCGAGACCAAGAGAGGCGACTTAATTACAAATTTGTTAATGGAAGCGATTTTAGAAATTTGTGAATCAGAAGCATCAGAAACTCAATTCGTGAAACGCGGATTTCATTTATCGCCAAATGACTACTATTCAATAATTCGACATAAAGCTGTTGTTCCAGAATTAGCAATGAAGATGGGTGCAATAATAGGAAATGGTAGCCCAGAAAACGTAATATCTCTGGGGCAAATTGGTCGAACATTTGGAATCGTTTCTCTAATAGTTGAAGAATTTACCGATATGTTTGATGAAAATGAGTTGAGAAATAGACTTGAAAATGGATGCCCTCCATTGCCGTTAATCTATGCACTTCAAGCTACTAAAACAAAAAAAGCGCTATTACTGATGCTTGAAAATTTATCAGATAAGGAAGTCCATAATAAATTTGTTGAGACTGTTCTTAGTTGTTCTGAAGTACAAGACCTTATCAAAAAAAATCTAGTTTTATCCATTAACCTTGAGCTCCTAAAAATCAGGAAATCAGCAATTTGTAAAACAAAGGGAGAGATAGAAACTTTGCTTCTATCCCTCTTGGACTATTTGAATGATTTTTCCAAAGCTAATACCATCCCGAAGGTTTAGCTCTTGCTCTTATTTTTTTTGTTATTTTTACCCCACTCCGATTACTCCTATGTTCGATAACACCTTAAAAGTTTTGTTGTCTTACGATTCAGTATCTGACTATGGTGCAGATTTGGCTATCTCCAATTATAAAATAGACCATTAAAAACGCCAAACCTTCAAACAAATGAACGACTAGATTTTTTCGTAAACCATTATTTCTCTGGTTAAGGATCTGTGAATAAAAACCAAGTGTGATTCAATAGTTTTGTATCCAAGATCTACGATGTATTGTGCTAAATCCTTAGCCATGTGGTCCACTTCTCCTTGTTGGTTCACCCTTATGGGAAGAGCTATGCAAATTCGTTGTCCCACTCCCAACAAGCCATATGTCGAAGCCAAAACGTCCTTCACTAACTGCTTAGTTGTTGATTTCATTGTGCTTGAAGAGCGGCCATACGGTGGATCAGTAACTACACAATCAACTTTGAAGAAGGGCAGTTGACGAGCGTCACCCAACAATAACCCTTCGGCAGCTATGTTAAAGAAACGCAGGTTTTTTCTCGTACCCATAATCATTCGCCGCTGAGCATCAACACCCACAGCTCGGCATCCAATGTAAGAGGCTTCAATGAGCGAAGTCCCTGTACCGCAAAATGGATCCAGAACCAAGCTTTCAGCTTTTCCATGCGCCAAATTGACCATGCACCTGGCCATCTTCGACGGCATTGCAGAAGGATGGAAAAAAGGCTTTTTCCGTGGTCTGCGCTCCGAGAAGGTTTTGGAAGTTATATCGGTGAGTTTTAATCCTAAAATAAGTTTTTCATTAGTGATTATTCCGAGAATAGTTTTGTCAGGG
This sequence comes from Candidatus Bathyarchaeota archaeon, assembly GCA_963798135.1. Taxonomy (GTDB): domain Archaea; phylum Thermoproteota; class Bathyarchaeia; order Bathyarchaeales; family Bathycorpusculaceae; genus Bathycorpusculum. The sequence goes on from CAWCSI010000002.1 coordinate 1,261,307, forward strand.
TTCTTGAGGCTTACTTTGGTTCCTTCAGTGCTGTTTAAGATGTGTTTACCCAGTTTGCCTTCAAGAACCATCGTGTTTAGGGCTTGGTCAGCGTAGTTTTTTATGCGGTTTATTCTTACCGCAAAGCTTTCGCCAGCTTTAAGCACAGCTTTGAAGTCTGTTTCAGAAGCAGTTTTGGCAATGTCTGCTAGGTTTGCCTTTGATACGAAAAGTTCCAAAGCACAAACCCGTGTGTATGCCGAGCGGATCTGAATTGGTTGTACGCTGCCCACTTCTGCCTCTAATCGAAGGACTTGGTCGAACTCTTCGGTATTTGCGTATGAGTAGCCTTCAGCTTCAAGAATCGCTTTAACTTCTGCTGCAGGAAGCGATTCATTTTCGCCAGATAATAAGAAGAATAGTTTAGGCACTATTCTTGCGCCTTAAGTTCTTGACTTAAAAGTGGTGCGAGTGAAACCTTGCTTACGTCTCCAGGAACACTATCGGTTCCCACAATCTCTTCTACGCCCGCATCTAAGATTCGTTTTTGTGCGTCTCCAATCAACAAACCATGTACACATGCACAGAAAATGTGTTTGGCGCCTTGTTCACGAAGGATTTTTGCTGCTCCCACAATTGTGCCTCCAGTGCTGATGATGTCGTCCAGGATTATCACGGTTTGATCTTTAACGTTTAAGCCCTCTGCAGTCTGCACTGTTTGTCCAGTATAGCGGTCACGTACCTTGTCCAAGTGCCCTGCGTCACCACCGAGAACTTCTTGCGCTTGCTTTGCAATGTACATTGCTCCTTTGTCAGGCGATAAGGCGAATGCACCTTTGAAGCCCTTATCTACAAAATATTTAGCCAAAAGCGGAATGGCACTGAGGGTTTTGGCTGGAAATGGAAACTGTTTAAGTGCGGGTTCAGAGTGAATGTTTACCGTTATGAGCTCGTCGATTCCTGCTGCTTTGAGCATTCGAGCGATGGTTTCAACGCTTATGCCTTCTCCTGCCAGAAAAGTTTTGTCTTGACGTGCATATGCCAAGTATGGAACAACAGCGGTTACTTTTGTGGCTCCGCTTCGTTTTGCCGCATCAGCCATGAAAGCTAACTGAAAAATCCTTCCATCCTGAGCTGGAGGACAAGTAGTTTGAATAATCGCCACATTTTCCCCTTCAACATTATCTTCCAAACGAACATACGATTCGCCGTCTGGAAAAATTTTTGAAACAACAGGAATATTTTGGTAACCCGTTAACGATGAAACTGCTTCAGCCAAGTCTTTGGATGCTGGACCAGAGATAATCTTCACTTGTTTTGCCTCTTTCCAATTTAGAGATGCAGGCTAATGTTTTAAGGCTTTATCTCTACGGATCCCGGACGGCTTTTTTGGGAAAATGATGATAGATGGCCCACATTTTCTTAAATTAGTTTCATAACCTTAAAAGCACGCCTCTATCTTCTCGGCAAATTTAACTTTTCTTCTTCAGAAAAAACACCTACAAATATTTTTCAAAAATGCCCAATTTGAAACCGATATTGATGTAAATCAAAAAAATAATTTTGATTGACAAGTTTGTGGAATGTGACTGCAAAACACAATAACAAAGTAATAACAGTTTTAAGCTTAACACAATTTTGCATTAGAAAGGATTGAAACTTTATGGATACTTGGCGTTTGCTACAGCTCGAAACCAACAATGCGTTTATGAACATGGCGACTGACGAAGCAATCTTAACAGCCCGAATCTCTGGACAAGTTCCGAATACGCTGCGGCTTTATCGTTGGCAACCATCAGCCGTTAGCGTAGGCAAAAACCAGACTCCTGAAACTGAGATTTACCTTGACGCCTGCAAAACACTTGGTATTGATGTGGTTAGGCGCATGAGCGGCGGCGGCACTGTTTACCACGATTTTGAAGGTGAAGTTACTTATGGTTTAATTGCCAAAACCGAGACTTTGGGGGCATCAGACATTACTATTGTTTATGCCAAGGTTTACGAGGCGATCAAGGATGCGCTAAGAATTTTGGGGATAACCGCTGATTTCAGCTCTGGAGATGCTAAAAACTGTCCAAACATGACTGTTAACGGCAAAAAAATCTCAGGCAGCAGCCAAATCAGTCACTCACGGAGTAGTTCTCCAACATGGCACTCTTCTCCGAAGTGTTGACTTACCCAAAATGTTTCAGCTTCTAAAACTGAAAAACGCGACGTGTAGCCAAGCCGCTCGATGTTGGCAAACGTAAAATCACCAGCATACAAAACGAGTTAGGACACAGTGTTATGCCTGAAACGGTTGCGAATGCGTTGGCTCAGGGGTTTAAGGCAATGCTAAAAATTCAGTTAGAACCAGGTGAGTTAACCCCAACTGAAGTGGAGCTAGCCAATAAGCTTTTCAAAGAAAAATACGCTACAGAAAAATGGACTTTTGATGGCAAAACCTAAGTTTTCTCTTTATGCCACCTAATGCCCTGTGCTGTGTCCTCAAGCACAATGCCCATTGCCTTTAGTTGTGCCCTAATTTCGTCGGCTTCCTTCCAATTTTTGGCCTTTCGTGCTGCTTCACGTTTCTGAACCAATGCATCAATGTCATCTGGTAAGGCTTCTTCGACTTCTACCTTTCCAATTACTCCTAAGAACTTCATCTAAAAGCATCATTAAGCCGCCAACTTCCGCCGCCTCAGCTTTGCTTATCATGTTAGAGTCAAGCAAGTTGTTTATTTCGCGGACAAAATCAAATAGAGAAGCCAACGCCGTTCCAATGTCTAAGTCATCATCCATTGAACCGCCAAAACAAGCTTCAAGCTTCTCAGTTAAAACAGCAACTTTTCCTTTACTTTCCTTGCCTATGTCAACATCATGAAGGCGCCTAACAAAGTTCCTGAGTCTATCCACTGCGCTTTTCGCTGAGTCTAAGCCTTCAAAAGTAAAATTGAATTGCTGCCGATAATGAGTAGACATGAGCAGGTATCTTATTGCTATTGGGTCGTAACCTTTGGCTAAGAGGTCTCGAAGGGTATAGAAGTTGCCAAGGCTCTTTGCCATTTTTTTGCCTTCAACTAGCAAATGTTCATTATGCAACCAATAATCAACAAACTTCTTACCCGTAGCCGCTTCGCTTTGGGCAATTTCGTTTTCATGATGCGGAAACATGTTGTCGACACCTCCGCAGTGAATGTCGAAGGTTTCGCCAAGATATTTCATGCTCATAGCGGAACATTCGATGTGCCAGCCCGGTCTGCCTTTGCCCAAGTTCTGTTTCCCAAAACACGTCGCCGTCTTCTGGTGTCCAAGCTTTCCACAAAGCAAAATCCTGAGCTTCTTCCTTGGCGTATTCATCTTGACTTACCCTTGCACCTGCTTTTAATTCATCAACTTTAATTTTTGACAGTTTACCGTAATCTGGGAACTTACATACAGCGTAGTAGATTGAGCCGTCTTCGCCTCGGTAAGCGTAGCCCTTATCCATCAAAGTCTTGATTAATGCAACCATCTCAGGAATAAGGTCAGTGGCTCGGGGATAAACATCGGCTGGCTCTATGTTTAGGGCTTTGATGTCTTCAAAGAACGCTTTTACATAAAAATCTGTGAATTGCCTAAGCGGTACCTGTTGTTTTTGGCTGCCTTTTATCGTTTTGTCGTCTATATCAGTTAGGTTCATGACGTGTGTGACTTTGAATCCTCGATGTGCAAGCCATCGTTTAAGCAAATCTTCAAACAAAAAAGCCCTGAAAATTGCCAATATGAGCATAATCATAAACTGTGGGACCGCATGTGTACATTTTCACTTTGCCCGTTTCCAATGGCTTAAAAACTTCTTTTTTACGTGTTAATGTGTTGAAAAAATGAATGTTTGACTGCGTGGTGGTCATTCTTTTAGCCTGAAGAAAATACAAGAGCCGAAATTATTTAAGGATTCGATTATCCCATTGGGACTGTCCTGTGAGTTGCTCAAATCTGCCACGAATGATGTAAAACATGTCAGTGCGTAAAAAACATAAATAATAAGAGTAAGGAATGACGTATTATCAGTAGGCAAAAGCAAACAAAAACATTGACGGATTTGGGTGATCCCAAATAAACAAAAGGAACCCAATCAAGCTCGAACTAATTGTCAAAGCTAAAGTAAGGATGGCACAAAATTTTTAAGAATGGTTCGAGGGTTCAAATTCTTCTCGCGCGCCAAAATCAACCCACCAATAACCCACTTTAATTGTCTAAAAACTTGCTTTTGCCTTTCAAAGGTGGTGTAAAAATGGCGAAAAAAATCAGTATACCTCCAATGTTAAAAAAGGTGATGTCGTATATTGTTGCTAAGCCAGCGACAACTAATTACCCCTACGAGGAACTTAAATTGGCAAATAACTTTCGAGGTCAACCCGCATTCGACATTAACCTCTGTGTCGGCTGCGGTACATGTAGCAGAGAATGCCCAGCACAAGCAATAGAAATGGTTGTACTCCTTAACGGAAAAAAATATCCTCAATTCAATCTTGCTAAATGCATATTCTGCTATTGTTGTGCTGAAAACTGTCCAAAACATGCAATTAAAAACTCATCAGTCTTCGAGTTAGCTACCGGCGACAAATCTTCACTTATTATAAAGCCTCAATTAACAGTTTAGAAAAATTGGCGGTACTTAATGTCAAACAATGGATTAAGTAGAAGACGCTTTGAGGTTCTAAATGATTAATTAGGTTTCTTCTGCTAATGTTCCTTTAAGATAAGTTGCTAAAGCTTCAACAACTTTAACCTTCAACGTTTTTCCCAGCAAATTATCTGAGCTTTTTACGACAACTGGTTTGTACGCAAAGTTACGTCCAACCCATGAACCCTCAACTTTGCCTTTCTCATCAACCAGCACTTCGCCAACCCAGCCAACCCAACGCTGGTTCCGCTCAACCGAAAGCCGCTTCGCCAACTCCGCAGCAACAGCACTTCTGCGTTTAATTTCTTCCTTATCAACCAAGCCCTCTTTAATTTTTGCAGCTGCTGTTTTGGGTCGAGCAAAAAACTTTGACACATTAGTCACATCAGGCTTAACTTCTTCTAAAAGTTTAAGCGTGTTTTCAAAAGCTTCTGCAGTTTCACCTGGGAAACCAACAATGACATCGGTGGCAAGCGTTAAATCGGGAAATTCTTTTCTGAACGTATTCTACAATTCCCTTGAACTCTGTTGCTGTGTAGAATCTGCGCATGTGCTGGAGTACTGTCATCGTCGCCGCTTTGCACGGGCAAATGCAAAAACTTGAAGATTTTTGGCTGCCTAAAGGCGTTAATCAGTCGACTTTGCATTTCAGTAACCAAGTTTGGCGTCATCATGCCAACCCGAATCTCGAAAATCCCCAGCTAAACCGCCCAATCGCTCCAACAACTCTGCAAGGTCAGTGCCAAATCTCTTCCATAAGCAGGCTGTATCTTGAGAGGTTATCCAAAACTCTTTGGCACCAGCTGCATAATCGTTTCTTACTACGTTCAACAACTTCTTTGATGCTATAGCTTCGCAGGTGTCCGCGGGCAAAAACAACGCAGCAATATGAGCAAGCTGCCCAAACAGCCAAAATTTACTGGAACAATGCTTACGATTGGGTTTGATTTTGCTCTTGGAAGATCAAAGGTCTGGTTTCTCTTTAAATTTGATAATTCAATCACTTTTTCGCCAGCTAAAACGCGTGAAACAACATCGACGATTTCTTTGCCAACCGCTGGACCAACTGCACCGTCAAAGTGTACTTCGCGACATAAGCCGCTCAAAACTAATCTTGGGTAAGCAGCCTGCGACAATGATTTTTTTGTCTTTTGGTGCATGTTTTATGGCGTTGATTATGCGGTTTTCTGTGGGTCCTTTGACGGCGCAGGTGTTGTAGATTATCAGGTCAGCTTCTGATTCTGAAGTGGCTATTTGGAATCCTGCTTGTGCTAGGCATCCTGCTAAGACTTCGCCGTCTGCTGTGTTGGATGAGCAGCCGAAGTTTTTTATGAAAACCTGCCAGTCCATGGTTATCACCGCTCGTTAGTTGCTTCAACAAGGAATAAAAACGTAATCCTTGCTTTGCCTGAATTGACAGATAACCTGCAATATCCATGTTTCAACGCTTATAAGCAGTGGCATGAACATGTTATAAGCATATTTGCCAGCATAATATATAGAAGTATAACCAAGAATACACTGTTTTAGTTATTTAACTCACCAATTAGGGAGAGATAATCCTAATGAAACTAATTACTCTGTATCTGCCTGAAACGTATATAAAAGCTTTGGACCAGCTTGGTCGACGAAAGGTTCTATCCAAACCGTGCCGAAGCCATCCGAGTCGCAATTCGAGACTTAATCAGTGCTGAAGTTTGGAGGCGCAAAGGCGTTGACTAAACATTTACATGAAGACGCATTAAAGCCATTGTCCATTGACGATCTAAAAGTTGAGGTTGCTTCCAAAAATCATCGACAACATCTATGGTTATTGGCGGCAGCCAAATTGTTCGTAAACCTAAAGGCAAAATGAAAGTCAGGATGGTTAAAGTCTAAAGTGACCGTTAAAAAAACTAGCCGTTTAGACAAAGCCACAAGTCACCTCTACGACCTTGAAGACAGTCATGGACCTGAAAAAGCCATTAAACATTGATTTTGGTCTCTACCAGATGGAAGACTACTAAACATCTTCCCTTTTTATTTTTAGTCTTGTTTATTTTTTAGTAAAAGCTATTATTCTCAAAAAGCCGAGTTATCTATATGCAAAGCATTCTTGCCCAAATCAGAGAAGACCTAAAAGCTAACACTGACTTGCAAGACACAAAAAAGTTTTCAGCGTTTCTTTAAAGAACAAGTAAAATATTACGGCGTTAAAACTGAGATTGTCGGGAAAATTGCCAAGAAATATTGGACACAAGTAGAAACTTTAGATAAGCAAGCAATTTTTGCTCTTTGCGAGGAACTTTATCGTTCAGACTATACTGAAGAAGCATTTATCGTTGCTTTTTGGCTGCCAAACTACATTAAATATCTTGAGCCAAGTGATTTGGCGATTTTCAAAGGCTGGATTGAACGCTACATAAACAATTGGGCGAAATGCGACGGCTTCTGCAACCACACCATTGGCGACTTAATTGAGAAATACCCCGAAACCTTAAAGGAAGTTAAGAGTTGGGCTAAATCAGAAAATCGTTGGCTTAAACGGGCTTCGGCTGTTTCACTTATTGTTCCAGCAAAAAAAGGCTGTTTCTGCAGGATGCATTTGAAATCTGCGATCAGCTGCTTATTGACAGCGATGATATGGTGCAGAAAGGGTTATGGGTGGCTGCTCAAAGAGGAAAGCCGAAAACACCAAAAAGAAGTCTACGATTATATTCTTAAAAACAAGAAAGTTATGCCGCGGACAGCACTGCGTTACGCCATTGAGTTGATGCCTAAAGAACTAAAGATAGAAGCAATGAAAAAAGACTGAAATTCTACGATGCAATTTGTTTTGGTCCAATTGTCCAGCCGGGCGCAGCTTTCTTGCGGAAAGCAATCACTTGAATATAGCCGATAACTTGTATTGCGAACCAAAGGTTTGAGTAGAAAAAGTAGTACACGAAAAGCTCATGCAGTTTCATTTCTTTGAACCCGAGTTTTCTTGAAAAACCATAAAAGGTAATTGCTGTAAACGCGAAGCCAGAGAACGAAATAACTATGACTTTTATCAGGTTAGCTGTGGTCAGAGATAGAAGAAAAACCGGTAGCATTATGTTGAATTTTACTGAAAGAAAGAGTGAAACAACCAATAGTGAATTGTACATCCAAAGGCTTGGTACTGTTGCGCTTAAGAAGAAGACAGCGAGGGATGGGTAAAGAAAGAATAGGCTTGGCAGGAAAACTTGAGGTTTTCTAAAAAACTTTTTAATCAAATCTTGGTACCAGTCAATTGTCCAACGAGCTTGACCTATCGACCATCTTCGACGTTGTATGAACCATTTTTTCCAATCTGAAAAAACCACATTTTTTACTTCAACGTCTGTGGTGTAAGCAAAACTGCTGTCTTGGAGGAAAGCTCTGATTGCAATATCAATGTCTTCGGCAATAACTCTGTGGAACCCGCCGATTTTATCAAAGGTTTCACGTTTAATCGCAAACGCTGCTCCGTTAACAGCGGGACATTTGTGCATGAAATGTGATGATAACCAGGCGCTGACATTGAAGGTAAAGTATTCGTAATAAGCCATTTTTGAGAGGAAAGATTTGTCTTTTGAAACTTTCTTTTTTATGTCAAGAATGTCGGTTTGCTGGAGTTCCATAATTATTTTTCTTAAGAAATCTTGATCAGGGCTTATTTGGACGTCAGAATCTAAGAAAAGAAGCACTTTGGCTGAAGACAATTTTACTGTGCTGTTTAAGGCGTTTGCTTTTCCGAGACGCTCTTTATTAATAATAACTTTGACGTTTTTGTCTTCAATATTTTTTATTTCCTGAGCAAACTCATCGGTTGGGTCATCGACTGTTACAAAGATTTCTTTCACGACGTTTTGAGAGCTTAATTCTTTTAGCATGTTTGCTAATTGATTTGATTCTTTGTAGACTGGAATGAAAATGCTGACATCTGCCGTCAATTCAATCCCTTGGTTGTTAGCATTATCATATGTTTTATTTTCGCCTGAGTTTTTAAATGATTCTAGAAAAGAGGAGCAAGAAAGCCAAGAGAATGATCAGAAAACTGGTTTAATCAGGTTTTTCTTCAATGCTTTATAGGTAAATTATTATTCGGCAGATAAGAATTCTATTGCCGATATGACTCGCGTTAAAGCTATAAGTTTACTTTCAGGCGGCTTAGACAGCATACTTGCTACAGAACTTATCAGTAAACAAGGAATCGAAGTGATAGCCTTTAACGTTAAAACTCCTTTTTGCATCCCCAAAAAAGATGGAACAAGCGAAGCAACCGAAGCTGCAAATCAATTAAAAGTTCCCCTAAAAGTTGTCAGTGTCGAAAACGATTATGTGAAGATGCTTCGCAACCCCAAGTATGGTTACGGCAAAAACATGAACCCATGCATTGACTGCAAAATCTTTATGATAAAAAAAGCCAAAAAATACGCTAAAGAAATTGGTGCTGATTTTCTTTTCACAGGAGAGGTTCTTGGAGAAAGACCAAAATCCCAACATGGTCCAGCATTGAAAGTCATTGAAGATGAAGCTGGCTTGAAAGGTAAACTTCTAAGACCTTTATCTGCAAAGTTGCTTCGCGAAACTGAAGCGGAGAAAAAAGGCTTGGTTGATAGAAGTAAACTTCATAATATTCAGGGAAGGTCACGAAAGCCTCAGCTTCAGCTTGCTCGGGAATTTGGAATTACAAGCTTTCCCGCCCCGGCTGGCGGATGCTTGCTGACATGTGAGGAATACTCAAAAAAGCTCAGAGACTTATTCATCAACAAAAAACGTATTTCAATGGCTGACATTGCTTTGCTTAGGGTTGGCCGACATTTTAGACTGGGTAAAAATAAAATAGTGGTGGGAAGAAATGAAGCTGAAAACAAGCTTTTAACTGCTGGAAAAATAAAAAGCGATTATCGATTTGAATCGGCTGATATTGTTGGTCCAACTTCGCTTTTGCAGGGACCTAAAACAAAAAATGCCATTGAAACAGCGGCGAAATTAACTGCGTTTTATTCTGACGCTAAGACCAGTGAAGTTGAGGTTAATTTTGGCAGAGAAACTCTGGACAAAGCAATTATTGTAGCGGTTCCAAAAGAGACCGACGTTATCGTCCATAGGATTGGTAACACAAAATAAGATTGGTCTAGTTGCTGCTAAATTGAACATTAGAAGAACAACAACAGTTGGTGGAAGCACCGGGTGTTGTTCTTCTCTGATAGAAGAAGGACCTGGTAGCAGCACCGTATCCTTCTTCTTCTAACTCAGAAAGAAGAAGAAACCGAAGGGAAGCGCACTTCTTCTTCTTCTTCTTCTTTTAACATTGAATTGAGAAAAAAGAAAACTAATGGTTAGCGAAGAATCCGTGCGGGCGTATAGGAAAAAACTTATCCCTTAACCGCTGCATAATAAGTGATGAGCGTAAGCAAGTTGACTATTGAATCCAACAGAACATTAGGCGGAGTCGCCGCTATTTTAACTCTGCTTGGAATTTTCAGCCAGATCGCTTCTCTTTTTCACTATATATTTCCTAACTCATCTGGAGCTTCCCTGTTTTATACTGGTGTAGGCGGAATCTTTGGAGCTTTGGCCATAGTTGGTTTTCTATTATTCCTCATCGCAATGTATGGGTTCTCAAAAGACTACAATGAACATAGCATATTCAGTAACCTTCTCTATGGATTTATAGTTACAGTAATTGTCGTTGTAGTCGTAACCGTAATTGCTGTCTTAATTATTTTGTTTAATTTTGCTACCCTTTTTCCAAACTTAAGTTCTTCAGCTTCATCCTCTCAAATATCGTCTTCATTTTCCAAAACGTTTGGTTCAATTTCGCCTTTTTTAGGCCTTGTAGGCGTAGTTTGGGTAGTGTTTGTGTTGCGATCATTTAACTTATTATCTGACAAATCCAAGGTGCCACTTTTCAGAACTGGCGGTAAAGTGCTACTAGCAGGTGCCTTAGTAAATGTTGTAATTGCGGTAGTATTTGCAGTGCTCGGTGTATACGTTTCAATTCCGGTTAATACTCTACTTGCCCTTCTGACCATTGGAGGTGTAATCCAAGACATTGCTTGGGTGCTTTTGGCCATGTCATTTTTCAGAATACAAGCACCTGCGCCTCAAACAGCATACGCTCAGAAGTCATCCCAAGTGCCTTCAATCTATACCCAAGTCCTTTCTGGACAAGTAAAATACTGCCCCAACTGTGGAGCACCAAACCAACTAGATGCCTCCTACTGCACAAGATGCGGACAAAAACTGTAAACCAACCAACATTTCTATTTTTTAATGCCTCTCAATAGGTAAAATTATATTTGTTAGTGTTTCATTAAAATGCTTCAAGTGGGCTCGTGGCGCAGGACGGATAGCGCGTCAGCCTTCTAAGCTGAAAGTCATGGGTTCAAATCCCATCGGGCCCGCTTCTAATCCCTTTTTAGTGCTAAATCTGGCTTTTGTAGGTCATTATTAGAGTGTTGACCACTGTGACCAATCTCCGTCAAGAAGATATTGATAGCTTGGTCAAGAAACTAAATGAAAACACTAAGCAATAAAAAATAGTTGATTATTAGGGCTGTTCTTTTAGAGGAACAGGTTGTTCTCTGGGGAGAGTATTAAGATTGTTAGGATAGTTACCCTTTTAGAGGAAGCGCAAAATCACTTGGTGAGAAAATGGATATGAAGCTAAAAATCATTATTGTGATTACTTCTGCACTTTTGTTATCAATGACTTATTTCGCTGTTGTTGATGTGGTTCTTAATGGTGAACTTAGTCAAAAGAATTTAGAAATAACTGGTTTTCAAAAACAATTAGGCATTCAAGAGAACTTTCATTTAGTTACTTCCCTTGGAATTTCAACAGATCCAAGAAATGTAACGTATCCTCATCCACACTTTACTATAGAAGGTGCAGTTTACAATTTTGGAAATGAAACAGCTTACAATGCAAGATTAGACATAGTTGCTTATTATAAAACTTATAATAATTTTGAAAATTATCCTTTAGCTTTGAACATGTCTATTCCTTTGGGAAATATAGAAAAGTCTCAGGTAGTTCAAGTGAATCAGATAATAGTCACTGATGATTGGATTGGCAATTATACTGTTACACCCAGATACGATGATAGTCCTTGATTTGAGAATTAGATAGGAGTCTGTTGTATTCCTATAGTTTGCTTAATCAAGAAACTTTTGGCGAGAAAGCTATTATTGCAAATGGTATCTATAGACAATTGGTGTCTATGAGAAAGGCAGTTGTAGTTATGGTAATTCTGGTCATTCTCTTTATCTCTGTTGGTGCAGCAATTATCTTCATTAACTTAGATAATGTAACGGTGTCAGGGAGAGCATCTGTTAGCAGTGCTGTTGTCATAGCAGCAAATATTCAAAAAATAGAATTTACAGACATCCAAACTGGCACCACAACTACTTCATCCCATTTCGCTTTTGCTCCACAAACCACCACCGAAGGAAATTATTCAGTTACTTTGAAGAATGGACATACCTACAATGTATACCTTAGCTTCTCATACATGGGCTCAGGGGACATAGAAAAAGAGTTCATTACAACTTTTACTGTTAATGCACCAGCTGGACATACAGCGGTAACCAAGAACTTTGGCTACCCTAATCTACCTTAAATCATATGAAACTTTCCTGAATAACTGAATGTATCGTCCATGCAGAAAACCTGAATCTTAGTTTAATAAATAACCCAAGTCTCCCTATGTCTTTAATCAAGAAACTTTGGCTAATCTTAGTCAAGAGTCTTTTACTGTAAGCCTTTTATCGCCAACTCTCCCTAGTATTAAGCATGGGTAGTATAGGCAAAAGTATGGCATTAATTCTGATTCTGATTATTGCTATCTCATGTCTAAGTAGTTTAATGGTTAAACCAGCATATGCCCAGTCAACTAAGCCCTCAGCACCAAAGTTTATTATCCAATTCCCAAATAACAGCACAATACATCTTGTTATTGAAAATCAACATTTCATCAACACTAGCTCTGTTAACTCAATAGTTTATTATTACAGAGTCAAAGACCACTACTCAAACCAATGGCTACTAGATGCTGATTATAATCTTCAGTCTAACTCAAAAACTTCAATTATTTCAATACCACCAGTTCCTGCGCCCTCCCTTTTTACTCTAGGTCCTTTAAACAGACTTAACAACAGTACTTTGATTGATTTTCAAGTTCAAGCAGTAACTGGTTACTATTCTATAACAAATGAATCAGGACCTCCTGCTTTAATTTCTCCTGCTCCACAAAATTGGCACATGGAAATTACTTTTTACCCTGCAGAATCAAGTGATTGGAGCAACACTCAAACAGTCAATCTAAATGAAACATCTACAATATCAACTCCAACCCTTAACTCAACTCCTCTTCTTACAAATAATACATTATTCCTAACGGTAACATTGAGTGCAATAGGATTAGCAATAATCGTAATTCTAGTTATGGTACTTAAGAGAAGAAAGAGTCAGCTAACAAACAAGCAAAGTTTTCTCTAGTTTGTCTGAATAGATTTAGCTAAGAAACTGGAACAAACTTAGTTAAAGAGAGTTTTACTGTAAGGCTTTTATCGCTAATAGCTACATAAAAGTAAGCATGGGAAGAACAAGCAAGGCTTTGGCATTAATTACTATTTTAATCGTACTTGTGTCAGGTCTAAGTCTATTTATGGTTAAACCAGCAAATGCTCAGGTAATAACTCCATCTGTTCCAGAATTCACTGTGAATTACTTAGAAACTTCAATAAATGTTACAATTAAGAACCAAGCACTAATAGAAACAACTGATAGCAATGCAAGTCTCTACTATGGCTTGAGGTTTAAAGATCATAATGATGTTATTGGAAACTGGAACTATGCCCCAATTTATTATGTAGGCATATCATCTTATGGAACTTATTATGAAGCATCTTCTTCAGACTATACTGAAGTTTATTTCCCATTAGAGAGCTACCCTTTGACAGGTATTTTAGATAGTGGACGAATTGACCTGCAAGTTATGGCACTTATTGGAAATGAAGTCCCAACCAATTATGAAAATGGTAGTGTGTACGGATTTAATGGAGCAGAAGGCAATTGGAGCACCACACAAACCATAACCATTCCTCACAATTCTGCTTCTCCTACTCCAACCGTCCCAGAGTTTCCATCAACACTTCTAATCATCAGCTTTCTAGTTGCAGCAACTTTGCTAGGAACAATTGTAATTAGAAATAGAAAAAACAAAAGATTGGTCCAGTAAAGTTTTCTCTAACTTACCTTCTATTTCTAATATGCTAGTTCCAAATGCTTTCACGTCTTGCCCTAGGTAATGCCTACAAAATACTGTCTTAGGTACTCTTCCAGCCAGAATATCTACCCGCTCTGAGATAACACCATTCTTTCTAAGGTAACTGTAATGGTAGCTTCTTGGCTCCTTTAGTCGCATGCTTATTTTTAATCTTCTCAGTCTGCATTGGATTGCATAGTAAGTTACTGGCTGGCTACTGCATATCTCATTGATTAGTTGTTGTGAAACAAAACTTGTGTAGCAATTCTTTGTTCCTCGCAAGAAAACTTTACCATATTTGAAATGCTATAAAACACATAGCCCCGAACCTACAAATACCTAAAAAGGGTGATTAAGGTTATTTGTTATACACTTTTTTGTGGTGACTGATAGTTCGAATAACGGCTGTTTCATTAGTTATCTGGTAAATTACCCTGTAATTTCCTAACCTGAACGATTGAAGTTCACTTAGGCGCCCAACAAGTTGTTTGCCGGTAAAGGGGTTTTCTTCCAAGATTTTCAAATCTTTTAGAATTCTAATTTGAGTTTGTCTATCGAGTAGCCTTAGCCTTTTTAGAAATCTCTGGTAAAAATGAGATTATATTTCTTTTTCATTGATGCTCAGGTCTTCTAGCATTGTTTGTAGCTAAGCACTTTGCCTTCTTTGAAGTCTTTTAGGCTTCTGTCAATGCTTTTCATGAGCTTCTCATCGCTCAGGATTTCAAGTGTTTCCATGAGCTCTTCGATGACTGTGCGAAGTTTTGGCAGTTCTTCAGCTATGACTTTGAGGTTCTTTTTGTCTTCATCTGTGAAAACTGTTTCTGCCAACCATGTCACCATTATTACAGTAATATCAATACAAGCTTTCGAGGTATTAAAATTTCGATCTACAAAATTACAGTTGCGGGCAAGATTCGGAACCCTGAATAAGTAGCAAATGTTCTATGAGAACTCGCCTTGGCTCTGAGTTAGCCTTTTCCTTTTTTAGTTTTGGAAAGTAATATCGAAAAGAATTTGGATTAATTAGCTCTCTGGTCAAATTCACGATAGATGACATAGGCTCATGGCAAAAGAAATTTTGCGTTTTGAATTTTTCTTTTCTCCCATTTTGTATTTAGAGCCTCAACAAACCCTAAATTTCTTTAATCTGTGCAAGATGTAGTCATTAATGTTGAGGATTCGCTTAATAGTTTAGGCGATCCCATCGGGCCCGCTTTCATTCCATCATACTCACAACCTTTTTTTCTGTAATTGAGAATAAAAATAATGGCTTAATTTATTGAAAACTTAGTGTTTGAGGAAAATATATGGCATCTGAAAGAGAATATGAAACGATTGATGAATACATAGCTTCCTTTCCTAAAGACGTGCAGGTTATTTTGGAAAAATTTAGACAAGCAATCAAGGATGCTGCACCTGAAGCGGAAGAAGCAATTAGCTACAGAATGCCGGCTTTCAAACAAAACGGCATCTTAGTTTGGTTTGCAGCTTTTAAAAATCATATAGGGTTTTACCCGAAAATATCATCCATAGAAGAGTTCAAAGATAAATTGTCTGCCTATCAAACAAGCAAGGGCACGATCCAGTTTCCAATTAATAAGCCAATTCCATTTGACTTGATTAAAGAAATTGTGAGATTTAGGGTTAAAGAAAACTCCAATAGAGGCTAATTTTGTTATCTGCTTTATTTGTTGAAGATTAACTTTTGCGATTGTTTTCCGAGCTTTGTTTAATTTGTTTTTCTCGTTTGCAAGTTTTTAAAAGTTTAGTTTGTATTATTTGAAAAATAACAAGTATGATCTTTTGCTGTTGTTCTTTAATTTCTGAGATTCAAATGTTAACTTTTTATTTTCGTATAATTACTCTTATATATTACTACTTAATACGCACTGAGTCATTGAGGCAAAAAATATGTTAAAAACTCTCATTTCACAAGAAAACAAGATCCTCAACGAACAAACAATAGGCATCATCGACTCAAATCTAACCAACGTCAATTCAACTGAACACGACCTTAAATTTGCCGAAGACTTAAGCTACGAAACAATTGTAGCTTATCTGCAATGGAAATTTCCTGACAGAGAGCATAACGAAAATAGAAAATGGGTAAATCTGCTTATAGCAGACCTTAATTCAGTAGGAGTAAAAAGTTATTATCAAATCGAAAAAATTATAAACGATAATTTTGAGTTGTTTTGCACCTTTGAGAAAGCTAATCCACCATCAAACACTACTAACAATCGTTTCTCAGACATCGGCGTGATGAGAATAATTTTAAGTGAAAAATTGAATCCTTAGCCGATGCCCTTTTCTCAACCCAAAAATTGCTTTTGTCTTCACTCACCATTTAAGAAAGTAGTGAAGGGCCAATTCAATGCAAAACTAGCAATTTCGATTTACATTTCGGTTGCTGTTGCGAGATGCAGTGAATAGCTCCAAACCCACATATCAAGTCCACACAATCTACGCCAACCACTTTTCTCTTAGGGAACAGATTTTGCAAAATTGATAATGCTTGCTTATCGTTTTTTGATCGGAACGTTGGAACCAAAACTGTTTTGTTGCCTATGTAAAAGTTTGTGTAGCTTGCTGGAAGCCTTTTTTTGTTGCATTCAACATTTCCAGGCATGGGCAGCTTTACAATGTTTAGTTTTTTTCCGTCTTGATCGGTGGATTGGCATAGGATTTCATAGTTTTTTCTTAGAGCTTCAGAGTTTTCGTCATTGCCTTCTTCGTAAGCGCAGACAACCGTGGATGAGTTAACGAATCGTGCAAGATCATCAACGTGGCCATCTGTATCATCTCCAACAATTCCGCATCTTAACCAAATGATGTGAGTTACACCCAAATAATCCTGTAAGTATTTCTCGATTTTTTCTTTACCAAGCTGAGCATTCCGATTCTTGTTAAGAAGGCACTGTTCAGTCGTGAGTAATGTTCCTTTTCCGTTAACATCTATAGAGCCGCCTTCTAAAACAATGCCGGGTTCAAAACAGTTCAAGTCCATCGCATTTTTTATTACCTGAGGAATCTGTGCATCCTTCAATAATTCCTCGTATTTTTCTCCCCATGAATTGAAAATCCAACGTACCATCGCCAACTTTTGCTCTTTATTCATAACAAAAATAGGTCCATAATCTCGAAACCAAACATCCGCATAATCGAACTCATAAAATCGTATTCTTTCCAAATCAATCTTGTTTTTCTTAAACAAACCCAAGATTTTATTCTTCATTTCTTCATCTTTGACGAAGAGATTAACATATTCGTCTTTATGGATCAACTTTACAATTTGGATATAGGTTTCTTCGACTTTTTCAACCCCTGACGTGAAGGTTGTAGGGTCATGCGGCCACGCTAACCAAATGGCTTCATGCTTGCTCCATTCTGGTGGCATGCAATAGCCTAGTTCACGAGGGGTTTTGTTAGAAAAACTACTTTCAGCCATTTTAATCCCTCAGGTGCATGCTTCAGTTAGCGATTGATAGGTGTCTGGTCGTCGATTTTTCAGAAAGCCCCATCCATCTTGGATTTTCTTGTTTTTGTTAAGATCCATCTTAACAACAACACTTCTTCCTTAGTGTAACTTGCTTCTCCAAGCACTTTTCCAAAGGAGTCGCAAACAAATGAGCCGCCCCAAAACTTCAATTGACCTTCCTCACCGACACGGTTCACAGCAGCAACATGGACTCCATTTGATATGGCGTGGGCACGCTGCACTGTTTTCCAAGCATCATGCCAATCTCCATCAGACGAAACATGATCTTTAATGTAGCCAATTGCCGTAGGGTAAAATATTATTTCTGCACCCTGCAAAGCGTTAATTCGTGCAGATTCAGGAAACCATTGATCATAGCAGATAAGTACCCCCACTCTTGCATACCGGGTTTTGTTTACGCAGTAGCCTTGGTCGCCTGCTTCAAAGTAGTTTTTTTCATAAAAATATGGGTCTTGCGGAATGTGCACTTTGCGGTAAATGCTCGAGATTTTTCCGTCCGCATCAATTACAGTTGCCGAGTTGTAACATTTCCCATTTGCAGCTTTTTCAAATAAAGGTGCAATTATAACTATTTTTTTTTCCTTCGCCAACTCTGAGAAGACTCTTGTAGAGTCTCCAGGAATCGTCTCAGCTAATTGGCTCACATCCTGTTTTTCAACTTGCGGAAAATATTTAGATCTATAAAGTTCTTGAAGACAAACAATTTCGGCGCCTTTTAAGGTGGCTTCTTTGATCTTCTTAATGGTTATTTTCATGTTGTGCGCTATGTCATCTGAAACGTGAGTTTGAATAAGGCCGACGCTAACGACCTTTGTTTTTTCTTCTGATTCATTGGGTGCCATTATGTTTCCTTAATTGCAATTATGTGAAGTTTGTTCGTAATAACTTTTCTGAACCGCATCGCGGGCATTGTACTGAATCGCCTGAAAGCTCAGGTTAGCTACCTGTTGTTTCTGAGAAGCTTGATAAGCCGGCGTAAAAATCGTTGGGTGCGATGAGCCCAACAATTTTCGGATAACGTCGAAATCGAAAACAATTTTACTTTTAACAGTGTATTTTGATTTGTAGCGTAAAAAGTTTCATAAGCTGACTTCATAATAGAGGTATCTGCGTGGTCTTGATGGCGTCCGAAAGCTTGGATGGTTTAGATAAGCGCATACTGAAGTCGCTTCAATTTAATTGTAGACTCTCATTTGCAGAGCTTAGCAGAGAACTTGATGTTGCTGAAGCTACGATTCGATTTCGCGTTAATAGACTTGTTGAGGATGGTGTAATAACCAGGTTTGCCGCATTGGTGGATCCTGCTAAAGTTGGGATGAAAGTGAGCGGCGCTATCTTGCTTAAAATTGACCCAGCCTATTTGGAAGAAGCTTGCAAGCAACTGGTATCTTTTAATGAGACCCTTTATCTTTTTCAAAGTACTGGTGAATATGATGTTGTTTCGGTAATTGTTGCTCGTGATATGGAACATCTAAATAACTTGGTTAAAAACACAAAGATGATTCTTGGCGTAAAAGATGCGCGTGTGTCAGTTACGACTAGGTTTCTGAAATTTGACCCAAGCATCATGTTGTGATCTGTGTTTGCTCAAATTCGGTCTTCGACTTTGATGTTACTGAATCAGCAAGAAATATAGCTTCAACCTAACTTTTCCGCAAGGTTAATACATACAACAATATTTGATACATAACAAACCGCTAAGTCCCAAGGGATAAGCAATCACTTTAAAAAAACTACTCACTAAGGCGAAATTATGACGGAGAAGACAAGTTCAAATAAAACTGATCAAAAGACATGCTTTTCCATAGGTCTAGATCAAATTGACAGAGAAATTTTGCAATTAATTCAAGATAATTTCCCCATAGTTCAGGAACCTTGGCTTGAAATCAGTAGTGCCCTCAAAATTACAGAAACAGAATTAATAACCCGTTTAAAACGGCTAATTGACGCAGGGGCCATAATGAAGATTGGTCCAATATTTGATTCAACAAAAATCGGCTTAAAAGCAGCTACTTTAGTCGCTATGAGGGTGCCAAAAAACCAGGTGCCGGAAATTGCAGGAGTGATAAACCAATATGACGACGTTTCCCATAACTATGAACGGGAAGATGAATTCAACGTTTGGTTTACACTATCAGCATCAAACAGCGTAGAATTGGCAAAAAAGACTAGAAGACATTAAACAAAAAACCGGCGTAAAAGACTCTGATATTCTTGACTTGCCCACTATCAACCGTTTCAAAATTAACGTTCATTTTCAATTAATCTAAATTTTATGGTGAGTTAACTTGGATGAAATTGATCGAAAGCTTTTAGCTCTAATAGAAAAGGGGATTGCTCTTACACCCGAGCCATTCAACGAAATTGCCCGTGAGATAGGAATTACACAAAAAGAAGTAATCGCTCGTCTAACTGCGCTCAAAAAGGAGAGCGTAATTCGGAAGTTTGGCGCTTCAATAAAACCTAACACAATCGGTCTTTTGGCAAATGCTTTGGTGGCTTGGAAGGTTCCTGCTGATCGTATCAAAGAAGTCGGAGTTCAACTCTCAAAGCTCCCTGACATTTCTCATTGTTACGAGCGCAAACCTGTGCAGGGAAGATGGGATTATAATCTCTACACTGTTATGCACGCCCGAGAACGACAAAGCCTTCAACATATGGTTAATCAGATTTCAGTTGGACTGGCAATAAATGAATACAAAATTCTCTACAGCACAAGGGATCTTAAAAGAACAATTAACTGCGGAAGTCGCCCCAGAACAGTTCAATCTGAAGCTTTTGTCCTTGGATCTCAAGATCAAGTGGAGACGGACAAAATATGATTAACATTTCTAAGCTTTGGTGTGGCATCCCAGGTTCAATGGATCAACTACGATATAGCCGCGAAACCCACCAAAAACCGGTTGTTGTTTGGAATACAACGCAACGTTGTAACCTTCATTGCATGCATTGCTACTCAAAATCTGAGAATCAAATATACCCCAACGAATTAACAACCAATGAAGCTAAAGACTTCGTAAAAGACCTTTCAGAATTCAAAGTTCCTGTCCTATTATTTTCTGGCGGAGAACCACTGCTTAGACATGACCTCTTCGAAGTTGCAAGTTACGCAACTAAAGCCGGAATTCGCGCAGTGTTATCAACAAATGGCACACTCATAACAGAAGCAAAAGCCAATCACCTAAAAAACGCTGGTTTTTCCTATGTCGGTGTTAGTTTAGATGGCATAGGAGAAACCAACAATAAATTTAGAGGAAACCCCCAAGCTTTTGAGTTGGCAGTTGCCGGAATTCGAAACTGCATAAAAGCAGGAGTCAAGACAGGCTTACGCTTCACCGTCACTAAATATAATTTAAAAGATGTCCCTGAGATTTTCGATTTTATCGAAACACAAAAAATCCCAAGAGTATGCTTTTACCACTTGGCATACGCAGGGAGGGGAACAGCAATTACAAATGATGATCTTACACATGACGAAACAAGAACTTTCATGGACTACGTCTTAGAGAAAGCGGATAAATTTCATAGCAAAGGTTTAGACACTGAAATCTTAACTGTTGACAACCATGCCGATGCAGCATATTTGTATCTCAAACTTAAACGAAAAGATCCAAAAAAAGCTGAAGATGCACTTAAACTTCTGAAATTAAACGGTGGAAATAGTTCGGGCGCTGGAATTGCATGCGTTGACTTCAACGGCAATGTGCATCCGGATCAATTCTGGCAACATTACTCGCTTGGCAATATACGAACCCGCTTGTTCAGTGAGATATGGGCTGACAAATCCCAACCGCTCCTTCAAGCGCTTAGGTACCGAAAAGAACATCTTCAGGGAAAATGTGAAGAATGCCGATTTCTCGATATCTGTAACGGCAACCTTAGGGTTCGAGCTGAAGCAGTTTATGGAGATATATGGGCGCTTGACCCTGCCTGCTACTTAACACATGAGGAAACAAGAGCTAATTAAGAAGGGTCACAGTACGGACGTAATTAACAAACCGCCGCGTTTAGAAGCAAAAGAAATCACGCCAAGAGTGATCGCTTGGGAGTCGACTCGTGCCTGCAATTTTGCCTGTGTTCACTGCCGCGCTAAAGCTCAAAAAGAACCTGATTCAAAACAACTCACCACCCAAGAAGCATTCAACTTGATTGATCAAATTGCCATGTTTTGCAAACCCGTTTTCATCATAAGCGGAGGTGACCCCTTGCAGAGGTCAGACATTTTTGAAATTGCTTCCTACGCTTCAAGCTCAGGGTTAAGAGTAGTTATGTCCCCAAGCGGCAGCAACTTGACTGCGGAAACCTTTGAAAAAATGAAGGGTGCAGGTGTAAAAATGATTTCTCTTAGCCTCGACGGTTCCAACCCACAAGTTCATGACAATTTTAGGCAGGTTCCTGGCGCTTTCAAATTAGCAATGAAAAACATGAAATTGGCACGTCAAATGCTATTTCCATTCCGTGTCAACACAACTGTCACCCAGCATAACTTAGGCGATCTGTTTAACATTCAAAAAGTGGCAATGGAAATGGGTGCCTCTGAATGGGATATTTTCATGCTTGTGCCGACGGGTCGGGGAAAAGTTACGATGGAAATAACTTCCGAACAATATGAGCAAGCTTTGCAATCCATCTTTGAAGCAAGTCTCACTTCTCCAATTCCAATCAAAATGACTTGTGCACCGCAGTATACGCGTGTTATTGCTCAGCAACAAAAAACATTTTCAAGCCTCAATCAGGCTAAGCCGCATTCAGGTGGTAGAGGGTGCATGGCAGGCAACGGTTTCTGTTTTATCTCTCACGTTGGAGAAGTCTTCGGATGCGGATTCCTACCAGTTTCAGCAGGCAATATCAGGCAGCGGAAATTTAAAGACATTTATCAGAAATCACATTTCTTCATTGAACTGAGAAACCACGAGTTGTTAAAGGGCAAATGCGGAATATGCGACTTTAAAGTACAGTGTGGCGGTTGCCGCGCAAGAGCATTGGCCGTCAAAAACGACTCCTTTGAAGAGGAACCGTATTGCAGATATCAGCCTTAAAATGGATCGTAAATGACCACTGAGTAACCATTACCTGTTAATGAGAATTGTCATATTAAGGAATGAAACTCTCTTGAGTAATTATTGCACTATCTACCTCAGAGGCGATGAGGGCTGCACCATCGTCGTTTGGATGAACTCCATCCATGAAATAGTCTGAATGATTGGTAAATGCACTGTTTACGTCGACTGTGGTTAAACCAAGATTAGTTGCAACGTTATCAATTTGCGGAAGCACATCGTTGTCAAGAAAAGTGTTGTTGTATTCTGGATTATCGGTGAATATTGGCGGTGATTTCACCACAATGACATCTGGATTGCTGTCAAGACTTTGGAAAGACGAAATAAGCTCATAATAATCGTTTTCAAACTCATCTTCGTTTTGACTTACATTTGTGCGGGCATCATTAGTTCCTAACATAACAATGACTATTGTTGGGTTGAATTGCTCAGCTTTCTGAAATGCTGTCTGATTCATATATGGTTTTGTAGAATTCAGCGTTACAGTGGAACCGCTGACTCCAAAATTGGCAACACAATAGTTTGTCCCAAGGAGCAATTGCAGTTTAGCTGGGTAGCCACTTCCCTGGGTGATGCTATCTCCAACGCAGGCGACACGAACTGGGTTTTGCAGAAGCATTAATGGTTTTAAATTCATTATTTGAAACATAGAAATATACGATATTAGCATAATCATTATGACTCCAATAGCCAATATTTTCTTGTTCATGGGTTTTAGTGCATCCGGACCATTTTTTAGGCATCAAATAGACATTGAATTTCATATGTTTATTTTTCAACATGTCATCTGTGCATCAAGTTGAAAAGATAGGCTTAATGTTTCAATTAATATGCTTGATGGTTGAACGCTTCGATTTTATCCAACTGCAAGCTATAATATTTAGTTAAAACCTACCCAGGGTAATAATCAATCTTGAGGCAATTATGCCTTGAAAATAAAATATTTAGAAACAAACTTCATAAACACATGTTGGAGTATAATTGCAATCACATATCGTTAAATTGTTGGCAACTTGATTTTTAAATTGAAATTCAAAAAACATTTTTTTGTGATAGTGAATTGAAATGAAAGCTCAGGTTCTCACTCGAATTGATAAAATCGAAAATCACCCACTTTCCTATATAAATGTTGAAGACCCAAAACCCGAAGCTGACGAAGCGCTAATCAAAATCAAAGCATGTGGCGTATGCTATAGCAACTTAAGCATGATAGAGGGTGAGTTCAAAGAAATTTTTGGTATACCGACAAAGCTGCCTATTATTCCAGGGCATGAAATAACAGGCGTAGTCGAAGAGTTAGGAAGTTCAGCAACCGGCTTCCAGAAAGGAGATAATGTCGGGGTTCAGGTGCTTTGGAAAACTGATGAGAAATGCGAGTTCTGCCTCACCGGAAGAGAAAACCTATGCCTAAACAAGCAAACCACGGGTGAAACCAGAGACGGCGGCTTTGCAGAATACATAACTGCCCCAAGCAACTTCATTTACCGTTTACCCGAAAACTTGGATTTGTATGAGAGTGCACCTCTTTTTTGCCCTGGCGTTACGGCTTATCGTGCTGTGAAACGGGCAAATGTGCATTTCGGACAAAAAGTAGTTGTTATTGGCATAGGCGGTGTTGGTCATATGACGCTTCAATTTGCACGTTTGGCGGGTGCTGAAACCATAGCTGTTGATAAGGATGAATCTAAATTAGAATTGGCGCAAGATGTAGGGGCAGATCAAGCTTTTACTGCAGACGAAGTAGAAGAATACATTGGAAAAAATGGCAAACCTGACGTTGTGTTTGTTCATGCTCCTTCACAGAAAGCAGTGGATCAAGCATTGAAAATCATAAAGCGTGGCGGAATAATTGTTATGGGTGTTCTTGGGGATATGTGTATCAATTTTCCAGAAGAATACTCCATTATGGGCAGTGTTGTTGGCACGAGGCATGACATGATGGAAGTTTTGAATATTGCTGCCAGAGGCAAATTAAAGGTTGATTGCACCTGCTACCAACTGAGTGAAGCAGAGGACGTCCTGATGAAGTTGAAACAGGGAAAAATAGTGGGAAGAGCCGTTTTAGTGCCTTAATTTTTAGTCTTAAACAAGGCAAAGAAATTTGGAATTCTAAAAATTGGGCTCAAATAACATTTCTTTAAATTGAAAACATGTTATAGCTCTGTTGTCAATAACGAGTTGTTTAATCTGCTCAATTTGTTACTTCATTTTGTCATCAACATGGCTTCGAACAGGAAATATTGGTTGACAAACTTTAAATTAGCGCTTGCTTACAGGAATTTTAAGGAGATCAATCTTTTTGCAGCAATCAACTGCCCAGCAACTTAATTCGACACCTAAAAGGGCAATGTTAGGTTTCGCTTTTTCGTTAGCAGGCGCTATTCTGATTTTAATTAGAGGCTTAATTAGAATGGTGGTCGGAGATGTCATTACTTTTGCTGGATCAGATTTGGTTCGCCATCGATTTCTGGCTGGATTAGCCCTAAATGTTGTCGGTGGAATCGCAGTTACATTCGCCGTTCTAATTTTGGTTGGAGCATATTTCATTTACAAAGGAATGGCAAGCGCTGGAGGAATAATTGTCATTGTCTTTTCATTGCTAAGCATCTTTGTTGGCAGTGGTTGGCTAATCGGCTTAATCCTCGGTTTGATAGGCGGCATCCTAGCGTTATTAAAAAAATAACTAAGCCGAAGAGAAATATTGCCTCGAAAGAAGAGAAGAAATCCTCAAAACAACTCATATATATATTAGCAAAATTCAAAGAGAAAGGTCAACAACCAGGAAAAGCCATGACATCCAAAGAGCTATGACCTCCTTCCCGATTCGAAAAGTGCAATGCATAAGCGGTTTGGCAGAACAGGTATTTTTGTGGAAGTTAATGGGAATATTACCTTTCGAGACAGCGCATTACAGAGGTTCAGGAAAGATTTTCTTCAATTGGATTCTAAATATTTTAATTTGGTTTTCTAACGTTTGTTTTAAATATAGAAAGCTATTTCCATAGTCCAGCAATACTAATAATTTCAGGCGCAACTTGGATGGATCGAAAAGATTATCTGCAAACACCAGTCAAACACATTAAAATCGATGGAACATTAACCGTTGACCAGTTAATGCAGCAGTTTAAGGGGTCAGGTGCCCTCGGCGCTGGACGGTTATCATCAGCATGCGATATTTACGAGAAAATGGCCAAAGACAAAGATTGCACAATTTTTTTGGCTCTTTCCGGCGCCGTTGTGCCCGCAGGTATGAGGACATTAATTACCGATTTAGTAAGGAAACATCTTGTAGATGTTATTGTCAGCACGGGCGCTTGTATGGTTCATGATGCCATTGAGGCTGTAGGTGGGCATCACTATATCGGTGGTTGGGCAGTAAATGACACTGAACTCTACAAATATCACCTTTTCCGTATTTACGATATTTTTGTTCCCGAAGAAGACTACGTGAGATTAGATTTCAAACTATCCGAAATGTATGACGACATCGCTGTTCAACATAAAGGTGAAAGCTTAGCTTCAAATGAGTTCAGTTGGGAAATAGGCAAGCGCCTCACAGACAAAAACTCTATTCTCCGAGCCGCTTATGAAGAGAATATTCCAATTTTTCTTCCAGCAGTCAGAGACTCTGAATTTGGATTCATCCATTGGCTTCACTCTGCACAAGAAAAATCTAAACCAGTCCTTCAGGTCGACGCCTTCAAAGACGTTCCAACCATATGTAATATTTGTGCAAAGTCTCCAAAAAACGGCATGATCGTTATCGGCGGTGGAGTGCCACGCAACACTATTCAATCGTCTGCGTTGGCATCTAAGAAAGGATTAGATTACGCTGTTGTCATCACCTTGGATAGACCTGAAACAGGAGGCTTATCTGGCTCAACATTGGAAGAAACGGTAAGTTGGGGAAAAATGAAGGGTCACGCTGATCACGTCATGGTTATTGGTGAAGCTTTAATGGTTTTCCCATTTGTTGTTGCATCAGTTACTGAACGGTTAGGAGAAAACTTTAAGCGTGTTCCTTTTTTAAAGTTTGAAAAACAGAACAAAGGAAACTAAACCATGAACGGCGATGATGAAAAGTTCTGCGGTAACTGCGACAGCCACAACTCGTATATTTATCCAACTAAAGTTTTCTGTTCAACCCGTCACTCCCAAAACAAAGACCCTATAGTTGATACTTTATGGCATTGTGATGATTACAATAAGATTAGTCAAGAATGTTATTGCGTCAGAGAGGCGTTGAAAAAGAAAAACGACGGCGACTCGGCGCAAAGTTAAAGTTAATAATTGGCACGATCTTTTATTGAAACCTGAAGCCCGTTGGTGTAGTGGTTAAGCATAGGGGCCTCTGGAGCCTCTGACGAGAGTTCGAATCTCTCACGGGCTATTTTGTCCCAGGCGTGAATTCATACCTTTTTGACCTTGACTCTCGTAAATTATTTTGATCAATCCGAAAGAAATAAAAATCAAGCCACTAAACAACTAGATAGTAAGTTTCTAACCACTAATTTATAAAAGAGGTGAAATAATGAAAAAATTCTTGATTTTATATATCTCAGAAAAACCTGCTGAACAACAAATGAATGCCAGTCCCGAAGATATAAAGAAAGGAATGGAACCATGGAATGCCTGGTTCAAAGAACAGGGCTCTGCCATCGTTGATCAGGGAAATCCCACAGGAAAAGCATTTGCCCTTAACAAAAAAGGCGTAACAAAAGCACACGCTGACAAAGTTACAGGATATTCAATTGTTGAAGGAATAGACATCAATCAGGTAAAAGCAATGGTTATCAGCAGTCCACATCTGAACCAGCCTAAGACCAGTATAGACATTCTGGAAATAATGCCAATGATGTAAACGCTGCTACATGTTGTGTAAATTACCTTAGAGGATCCTTCTTGAGCTATGAGTTTTTTCCTTCAAACTAAATCCATTCTAGTTTTTATGGCTAAATACCCAACATTTTTTTAATCTACAATAATTTCATTTTGTGAGGTAATCTTTCTAATTTGGCAGTTTGTAATTCTGTACATGTTGGTACTACTTTTGATTCTTTGCCAAGTGTACCTAAAGAAAACAGGGGTAATGCGGGTGACCTATCCATGGAAAGTTCAAATATGCCCCCTAACGAGATAACATGATTTAAAAAATCTATAAACCTGAACATTATCGAACGAGAAAAAAGAGGTTTCTCGTTATAAATTAGAATCTGGGAACTATAACTCAAATGCTATTACTTATTGAGGCAAATTTTTGCTAGTGCGGGGGAGTCTTTTGAAAGTGAAAATAATAGGTGTCTTTCTCAAAGCGAAAACTCTGAAACAGTAATTAGCGTACGTAATCGCGGAAAAATCAACTTTTAGGCAAATATGTTCATCGCGACGCGAATTGCTGAGACAAAAATACAAATAAGATAAACTACAACAAATGACACAATGCCCGATATATGACAGATTTAAAAAAAGGAGTTTTTGAGTCAAATAATGTCTTATAGTGAACTGAATGAAGTATATTTCTTTCTATAATTTTAAATATAAGTTGTAGTCACAAACGAAACTGGTTGAGAGAGGGCTATCTTAATGCTCCCTGCTCAAACTAAAATATGAAGGAAAATAAAAAATGAAAAATGCAAGAGCTTTGTTATCTATAATTATTATAGCAATACTGTCAATATCAATGATTGTAGAGATATATCAAATAATACCCGTTAAAGCCGCAAACACACCGATCCCAGTTTATCTAAAAGTCTACGCTGAACCAAATCCCGTAGGTGTCGGTCAAACAGAGTTTCTTAGCCTCTTCTTCACTAAGCCTCTGCCCATAGTCGGCTCATCAGGCGGTTCAACTCTATACACAAATTTGACCATGAACCTTGTCAAACCAGACGGAACTAACACAACACTTGGTCCATACACATCAGACACCACTGGTGGCGTAGGCGGAATTGAATTTACACCTACTGTCGCTGGCAACTACACTATCCAAGCTTTCTATCCTGGTCAAACAATCTCACAAGCTAGCGCTGGCTTATACTACGATATACTTCCAACTATGAGTCCACCTGACACTTTCACAGTTCAACAGCAACCTATAACCAACATTCCCTTGAATCCGCTTCCTACTGAATACTGGTCTCGTCCAATAGAAGCAACAAACTATGGATGGGCAGTACTTGGTGGTAACTGGTGGGGTCTGGGAAAACCATCATTCACTGATACAGGCGGATACGATGCAACAGGAAACAACTTTAACAATTACACTCAGGCACCAAACTCAGGCCACATAATGTGGGTTAAGCCAGTAGCGTTCGGAGGCCAACCAGGTCTCCCAATTACTGCTAACCAGGAAAGCCAATACACTTCCACCTCAATCCTTTATCGACAATTCGAGCCAGTTATACTAAATGGAGTAATATTCTACAAATTGTATCCAAACACTCCTACAACAACTAGCAGCTCTTTCAGTCCTGGTTTATCTGCAATGGATCTTCGAACGGGACAACAAATTTGGCATTTAGATACCAACGAAATAATTTGCTTTGGAATGGTTCTGAATTTCCACACAATACAAGAATACGGCACACAAGCCTTCCTCGTTACAGGTTATAACGGCACCATGTGGCGACTACGTGATCCGCTGACAGGATATGTAATAGCAAACATTACTGACGTCCCAAGCACAGTTGCCTCAGGATTAGTCGAAACTAACCCCAATAACGTTCAAGGTTCAGTGTACATTTATGACACCAATACTACTGGAACCGTCACTACTCTCAGAATGTGGAACTCAACACGCTGCTTAGGAGGAGCAACATCGGTCATAATCCGACCATCTGGCAACATCAACTACACAACAGGCTATCAATGGGCAGTTCCCATACCAACGACCATAACCACTAATGGCGTCACAACAAACATCAGCGATACAAAAAATACTCTTCGTAATCCAGCTCTGACTATTGCCGCAAGGACACCTGAAGGAATTTTGCTTCGCGCAAAGGGTCAAGCCCTCGCTACATTCGCTTCAGAATTCGGTGAACAAGATGAGATTGAATGTGCCATCAGTGCCCAAACAGGCGCATTGTTATGGGCTCCAACAAACCGAACATTACCAAAATACCATGAAGTCGCTGTAATCGCAGCTGGTGAAGGCTACTATGTGGAACACGATAAAGACACAAATCAAGCAACGGTCTTCAGCATTACCACTGGTGCACAAATAGGCGGAGTAGTTCAGCTTAATGGCAACTCATTAGGAACCCTTGAACGAGGGGGCGCTATCGCATATGGCAAATGTTACATTTGGGACTTTGGCGGCTATGTGAGTGGAATTGATTTGAGTAATGCCACTTTAGCATGGACATATACTGCCCGTGACGCAGGCTACGCTACACCATATGGCATTTATCCATTTTGGCACTTTGGCTCACAAACTATCGCAGATGGCAAAATATTCCTATCAGAAAGCCGCATGTACGACCCACCGCTATTCGCCGGAGCAAAGAAACAGGCAATAAACGTCACTGACGGTTCAGTCGTTTGGAGCGAAATGGGCTTCTACGGTCGCGAACCAAGTGTGATAGCGGACGGATACATGGTAGGATACAACAGCTATGATGCACAAGTCTACACATGGGGCAAAGGACCTACAGACACTACTGCAACAGTCGGCCAAAACGTTGTACAATTAGGCAACAGTGTGCTAATTACGGGAACAGTTCTAGACAAATCAGCAGGTACCACAGATATCGATAGAGCAGCACGTTTCCCCAATGGAGTAGCAGCAGTCTCTGATGCAAGTCAAAGCGCTTGGATGGAATACGTCTACATGCAACAGCCAAGACCAACCAACGCTACAGGTGTCCAAGTATCATTATACGTCACCGACGCTAACAATAATACACGACCAATCGGCACCACAACAACAGACACAAACGGACTATACAGCATGGCATGGACCCCAGATATTGCAGGCAAATACACTGTATATGCCACATTTGGCGGTAGTGAATCATATTGGCCATCACAATCAACAACAGCATTTAACGTCGATCCTTCAGCAACCACAACAACTGCACCAGTCCAAAATGCACCCCAATCCACAGCTGATCAATACTTTGTTCCAGCAATTGCAGGCATCATAGTCGCAATCATATTAGGATTTGCTCTGATGTCAGTATTGATTCTTAGAAAGCGAGCATAAACACAATCCCAAAACATCTTCCTTTTCTTTTTTTTGATTTCAAGAAAAATTATCGAGTACTTAATTGCTTTAAGTTTTTCAATAAAAGGCATGGCTGCTTTCAATTCAAATTTTTTTAGAAATTATGTACATTAGGTGCGGACTTGTATTTCAGTTTTAAAAAAATATTAAGAAAAATGAAAAGTGCGGTTACTTCATTCTTTTATAACAATATGGGCACACACTGTAGTCTCCGGTTACTGTGCGTTTGCAGTGAGGACAGATTCTTCCTGATGTTGGTTGTTGAACATTACTTGTGGATGAGCTGTAGCTATCTGTTACAGTAGGCTTTGCAGAATATCGACTGTAAGCCGTTGTTTGGCTGTAGCGTGTAGAGGGTTGATTGTATCGGGTAGAGCTTTGGTCGACTCGAGAAGTGGGTGGATTGTATGATGATGTAGGTGTGGGAGCAGGTCGATTTGACTGTGAATATGGATCTGCCCGATAAGGCGAAGGCTCTTTCTCAAGTAATATGTCGCGCTTTGGCGAGCGACTTCTTAACATAAAGGTAACTGGAACCACAATCACCACTGCGATAACTACCACAATCAAACCGATTATTAGTGGAGAAAACCCTGAGTTTTGAGGTTGAAGGGTTGGATATACAAACGGTGTGTAAGTGGGAGTTGCGCCTGTAGTTGAACCAGATAATGAAGTAGCCGAAGTGGGAGAAGGAGATGTTCCAGAAGAGCTAGTTGTTGGCGAGGTAGAAGCAACGGTAGCGCCAATAGTAAAAGTGGCTGATGCCGAATATTGACCTGTTGTATCCGAAGCAGTAACGGTATACGATCCATCCTGTAAAAAAGGAACCGTAAATGTAGTATCTAAAAGATCTTGAAAACCATGTCCTTGCGCTTCCGGTTGGACAATATTTCCATTAAATTTTACAATTACGGGTGTGCCATCTGGGAATCCATGGCCTGACACAATAACAGTTGAACCTCCTGGGGCTTGACTGGGCGTTAATGTTATAGTTGAGGTGCTTTGCGCCAGAGTTGTTTTTGAGGTCACCGAAAATAATACAAACATAATGAGCAAAACCAGTACAATGGTCACTGCTGCTTCCCTGAGTTTAATTTGGCGTATTGTCACAAAGACTCTCCAATGGTCTATTGTTCTCGTTTTCAATTTAACGTTTTTGCAAAGAATTCTCAACCTACGAAAAAATGAGGGAAGAGTTTTTGGTGTCTTTGACGAAATTCAAATCTCTCTTGATACCTTTTGGAGTGAATTGTATTTTAAGATAACACTGGCAAAATTTTTGTGTTTTAGTTGACCGGTTTTTTCCATCCGCTATTGCTGAATCTGGCAATGCAACCAAAGGGAAGTGATAATAACAGATCAATAATGGCGACATAGGGCAAAAACGCTAAATTGAAGCTTGTTTGTAAAACAAGATTAATAGTTGAGAATGCAAGCACCAAGAAAACCCCGTTAAGCCAAAACCCAACTTGCCAACCTTTGGTTTTGTATAAGCCATTTATTATTACAATGTTTATTGTACCGATTATAATGGGTTGAACAAAATATTCTAAAGACATAAAGAAAGCAAAGCCCAGCGGCGGCATATAATCCATAAATGGTGAGCGTTGACCCTCAAGCGAGGCTTCGATAATGATTAAAATGATGGTTACTATGAAGCCTTGAATGAACAATTTTTCAAGCAAACGCATGCTTCTGAAATGGTTGAAGATTTTGTTGTCACTGAGCATTTTGTGCAATCCAATCACCTACTGCTATTGCTGTTGGTGTCCCACGGATTCCGTAGTTATCATATTGGCTGTTCCAATATACTATCCAACAGCCCTTCAGCCACATGGTTTTGAATAGGTTAAGTCCCTTAATGATATAGTTGGTTTGAGCTGTGCTGTCGGTTGTTGACATACCAAACTCTGTTATAACGACGTTTTTGTGGGTTATTGTTTGTAAATTTTGAATCAAATGTGGAGATAAAACGAGGAATGAATCCATGTAGATATCTAAGCCTACAAAACTAAGTTTTTTGCTCATGTCAATGGGCAGGTTACTTCGTAGAATGTAGCCGATGCCAAAGTTGGTGTATAGTTGAACTGAAAGATTATGTGACTCAATGGTTGAATACATGTTGTTAAAGTTGGATAAGATTTCGTCGTCGGTGAACAATGCTCCGACAGACCAGCTGGATGAAGTTTCTGGTTCATTCATAACTTGAACATACTTCAAATTGCTTCCCCAGCGGTTAAGATAATAGTTAACTGTGTCTGCTGAGTCCCCGTTTGGAATTACAAGTGCCACAGCTAAGCCGTAGTGGTTTGTGGCGTTGAAAAAGATGTCTGTTTTTTGGTTTTGTTGGTCATTGTCAACTTGAGGGTTGCATTCAAGGGTTATGCGGATAACCTTGAAACCTAAACCGTGGATTTGGGATACTTGGTCATAAATTTGGTTAAGGTTATCTTGTTCGTAAACGTAGTGTATGCCGACTTGGAAATTTGAATTTGAATCTTTTGCCGCTGATATATAATAATTGTACGGGTAGAAAAGCTGGATAAAAATGAACATGACGCATAATGTAATAATTATAAGGTTTTTTACTAAGCTTCTGTTAGTAAATCCAAATAAACTTTTAGCGATGTTTGAAACAAGCTTGCCCATGTCATCTCTCTATACGTTATTTGTGCTTTTATATTTAATCAATCTTAAAGTCGCTTGCCCTTGCTTTTCTTGCAAAAGTAATTTATATTTTAAGAATCAATAAGCACAAGCAGTGTTAGCATGAAACGCGTTGCTTGCCTGATTCTAATAATAATTATTTTGTTAAGCATTTTATTTCTTATAGAAACCGCCTATGGAACCACTGTAGGCGGAACTCTTAAGGCTGACACTCATTGGACGATGAATGATAGCCCAGTCACTTTGAATGGAACCATAATGGTAAACAACAATGTAACACTAACAATTGATCCAGGTGTAACCGTTAACTTGGGCATATATGGGTTGTTCGTATCTGGGACGTTAAACGCAACAGGCACTCTTGATAATGGAATCACTTTCACAGCCAGCACCGTCGGTAATTACACCATATATGCCAACGCACCAATATCTTTTGGACCAACAAGCACTGCTTGGAACGATGCCACCAATTCAGGCTCAATAATCCAAAATGCAAACCTAAACCAAGTAGACATCCAAATAAGCACCGCATCACCAAAAATAGCTGACTGTGCATTTAGTTTTCAAGCACCTTATACTGCACCTGTCAGCATAAGTGGAGGGTCACCCACAATTTCTGGCAATATCCTATCTTACAACGTTCAAGGCTCTAACAGCGGCATAAACGTCAACAGTATAATTGTTTACTCTGGAAATCCTATAATTACCAACAACCGTTTTCAATGCAATTACTATAGCTCTCCAAGTAACGACATTAAAGTGAGCACAGGATCACCAACGATTAGCAACAATATCTTCGCAGGAGTTTACTCTAGCTCAAATAGCAATGGCATAAACGTGAATTCAGGGACACCTTTGATAAGTAATAATCAGTTTCAAGGTAACGGCTACCTTAATGCTATCGTTGACTCATCCTCTGGCTCCTTCACTATTGCTAACAACGTATTTTCAAGCTGTCTCTCGGGTATTACCGCTCAAGTGGGAAGTACCTTGACCGTTGAGGGCAACTCATTCTTGGAAGGGACTGATGGAATATCCATAGCGCCAGGAGCAACAGTAACAGTTACTGGCAACTTGATCAATCATAATTCCCATTTTGCGATAATAGGGGGAGGAAACATAAATTCCAACACAATCACTAACAATCAAGTAGGGATACACAATCCGCCTTCAGGCATAATTTCCAACAACAACATTGTAGGCAATACAGTAAGCAGCATTGATGCAACAACTGCAAACATTGATGCATCAAATAATTGGTGGGGAACAACCGATTCACAAACAATTAACCAAACAATTTATGATTCAAAAGTTGATAGCAGACTTGGAACGGTCTCATTTGTTCCGTTCTTAACAGAGCCAAGCTCATCAGCGCCTGCAATTCCAGCTACAACACCCCTGGTTACCCCAGTACCTACACTTTTAGCAACGCCGCAACCAACGCCAGGTGTTATAATTTCAACGCCCACGTCGACGCCGAATCAATATTCGCAGACCTTCATTTACCAGGTAGGTAGCGTATTTAACCTAAACATGATTGTGGCAGTGATAGCTATTGTGATGATTCTGATTTGGGTTGTCGTAATTTTGGGTTATTACGCAAAACATACCATTTCAAAAATTAAAATCAAGAAATCCAAAAGTTAAATCTAAATTTGCAAACACACCCCATAAAATAAGTCAATTATTGAAACTAAACGGTCAAGAATAATTTGCTCTGCGATGCTTAACTTTTATATGCAAATTTACAATAAAGATACTGGGTGCTTTGAATGGCAGATTTGAAAGATTGTCCTTTTGGACAAGATATAAAAGACGATTGCAAGAACTGTGATTACTCCAAAAGTAACCATTATGACCCAACAAGTGGAAAATGCATGAAAAGATAACCA
This sequence comes from Candidatus Bathyarchaeota archaeon, assembly GCA_963798135.1. Classification (GTDB taxonomy): domain Archaea; phylum Thermoproteota; class Bathyarchaeia; order Bathyarchaeales; family Bathycorpusculaceae; genus Bathycorpusculum. The sequence continues at coordinate 1,296,542 of CAWCSI010000002.1, forward strand.
GTTTTTGTTTTCAATGTTAAAAGCAAACAGAATAAAGATTTTTCCGGATAGCTGTGAGTGATAACTCACAACCACATAGACTTAAGAATCAAAAAGAGTTCAGTTTTTTGGTGAAAATTTTGAAATTTCTTATTATAGGCAGGGACGTAGATTATGGCGGTCCAATGAGCCCAACAGACCTTTTGGTGCTTTTTGAAAATGTCTATAGACCAAGCTTTGAGATACTTAAAAAGTGGGAACAAGACAAAAAAATTGTTGGTGGTTTTCTTGCAGCACAAAGAGCGGTTGCAATAATGATCGAAGCTCCTTCGGCCGAAGAATTAAGCAATTGGATGACAAGCCTACCGTTTTGGGGGCGACTTACTTGGGAAGTTATCCCGCTTCAAACTTTCCAATCAGGAATTGACGATTTAAAACAGCAGATTGAAAGTGTAAAGAAAATGGTTTCAATGACCGAGAAATCTCAACAACAGCCTCTCCCTTGACCGGCTGCGAAACTTTTTTGCACCTCGCTCTCGTCTGTTAGTCGACGTTTCTCCTCTTATTGGCAGTCAGACCTTAGGAAGAGCAAGCGCTAAGTTAATAAGGACAAAATTTGTGAGGTATAGATATTAACCCTGCTTTACTCTAAGTGTTAAGTCTTGACTAAAATGAATATGGGGCTTCAGGTTTTCGAGTTAAATAGCAAGGAAGATAATCCTTTTCAGCGGAACTTCCGTTTCGCTGTAGTTGATTTCAGTAAAGCAGAGAGCTATCCGTCAAATTTTGTCTGTATGCTCCCGTTGAAATTGGGCGCTGGAAAAACAGACAGCGTTTTCTTAAAGCTCTTTGGAAGCAAAAGTTTAGAGCAAGCAAAAGTTTTGTTAACCGCAGCTTTGAAAGCAGAAAATGACTCTGTAATTAAAGCAGAAATTGAAAGGAGGCTAAAACTGCTTGATCCCGTTCAATCAGCGCAAATTAAATGCAGTTCATGCGGCAAGGTTTTTCATCCCCTGAGAATAAGGCGGTACCGCAAGAATTTTTGTCAAGCCTGTATGAAGAAGAGATATGGAAACCGTTAGGTTTTCTTACTCAGATTTAAGTTACAAACTTCTTTTATTAACAATTTTCCACCAGGATAACCACTATTCGTCTACATTTTGATTGCTATCATTGCCAGAAATGGTAGACATGCTTATTTGATAGAAAGACTTTATCGAAAAGCATGATTTTGTCAAGAGCGTTCTACCAGCAAGAAGTGATGATAGTTGCAAGAGAGCTTCTTGGAAAGATTCTGGTTCACGAATCCCCTGAAGGTGTCACTGCGGGCAGAATAGTTGAAACTGAAGCTTACATGGGTCCTGAAGATCAAGCTGCTCACAGTTCTGGCGGTCGAAGAACAGCTCGAAATGAGGTTATGTACGGACCAAAAGGTCATGCATATGTCTACTTTATTTATGGTCTATATTATTGCGTTAACGTAACATCAGGTATCGTGCCAGGGAAACCTGAGGCTGTTCTTCTAAGAGCGCTTGAACCAGTTGAGGGCGAAGATATTATGGCAAATCGTAGAGGCGCCCGTGAGGGTAAGATAGCTAACTTGACCAATGGTCCAAGCAGGTTATGCATGGCAATGGGTATATCTAAAACGCAAAATAAACTGGACCTAACCGTTCCACCACTTTACATTAATGATGCCCCGTCCATTTCCACACTTGATATTGTTGAAACCACTCGTATTGGAGTAGATTATGCTGGTGAATGGAAAAGTAGACCTTGGAGATTCTACATTAAAGGCAACAGATTTGTTTCAGTAAAATAACTGCATCTCGAAAGTTTAGGTCGTTAGGGTTTTACGTCGTTTGATTACTTTTGCTGTCTTGTGAAAATCTGTTTCTGCGCACTTATTTTTTTGCCTTTTGTTTTTCTGTTTTTTTCCAAGGTCTTTTGACGCCGTCATTATCCCAATAAGCGCAACACATTCGAACGGTGACATACATTTTTACATTGTTATTGTAACAAAACTTTTTAGTTGTAACCTCAGCTTTAATGCCTCCTGGAAGCGTAATTAAATCAGCTTTTTCTGCCCTTTCCATTTCTTCATCGTTTTGTGGGTCAATGCCCCCTTCATCAGTTAACAGCTTTTGATTTACCGGCTCTTCGGTGTTTGCCACAAATTTGCAATTGTAACAATTGGTTCCGATAACCTTCTCTTGCTTAAGGTTATTTTTGCTCATAAAATCATCATTAATGTACATTGGGATTTCCCGTATAAAGTTTTTGAGCCCGCGGTTTACCCGATTAAGGCTCCTTAACCAGAAAACTTTAATCCGCTTACTTATGGGATTGCAGGCTTGTCGGTTGGCACGTGTTTCTTGAGAAAATCTACTCTCGCAGTCAGCAAAGGCAAAAGCTTCTCAACTGCAATAAATGCGATTGTTGCATAAGCTATTCCGCCTATAACGTCCATGAAGTAGTGTTCACCAAGATAGATTGCGCTAAACCATGTTCCAACAGGAATTATTGCCACTGGAAGAGATTTCCATTTCCAAACTTTAAAAGCAAAAAGAAAAACCAGCCAAGGCATAGCTGAATGCATGCTTGGGAATGCTGCGAAAATATTTGGGCTTAAAAAATCAAACAACGTCTTGTAAACAGGAAGTCCCAGATTGACATCAACCGATCCAGTCAAGACTCTAATTACTTGGGCCCAGAATAAGCAGGGTTAAAAACAGAGTTAAATTGGAACCATGGTGGGGCAACAGGGTAAAAAAGGAAGGTTAGCAAAGCAGAATAAGTTAATACTCCAAAAGCAACGATGATATTTCCAGTAGTTCTTGGGGCTTTTCTTCCAAAGAACAAAAGCAAAGATGGTCGGCACAAAGAAATATATTCCATAAAAGACAGCTCCCACGTAATCTAAAACTGGGAACCTAAAATTTTGTTGAAGAATCAAAGATGGAATCCTTCCGAACATTTGGACATCCAAATTACGTGGTCCAGCATGAAGAATATCCAAATCAATGCTGCCTACAACGCTGTACATGATTTCATAAGAAATAAACACTGTAACAAATGGAAGCCAATCCTTTAGAGCACGCCAAGTTCGTTGGTTATACGCCGCGTAGAATAAGACCCCTAAAACAAGAAATTCAGGTCCGGGAATAATTTTGTATTCTATGCAGAAAACTGTTATAGCTATGGCGTAAATGGCTGAGAAAAGCAGAACAAAGAACCTTGAAGAGTGATAATCGAATCCCAAGTCAATCTTCTTCAACTTTTCAAAATTTAGCTTAAGATTCTCTTCTTCTTCTTTCTTTACCATTAACTTAGTCGTCCCGCTTTTCAATTAGCTTGTACGATCCTTTTTAAATGCCTTTTCCCAATTTCCCCCAAAAAAAATCAACAAAGAATATCTTTGCTTGAAAAAAAATATTCCTGAGAAAAAAACTGGCTCATAAAAATTCTAATAATTTTAAGAACAATAGAAAATTTAGAAACCACAAGAAACTTTAGTGACCTTACAACCCCTATACCGCCTGTGGACAATGGAAAAAGTATGGGAAGACCTAAAAAAAATCGACGCCCAAGCAGATCAAATTCAGAGCGATGCAAAAAATAAAGCCAAAAAAATTGTCTCTTTTAGCAAAAGATGATTCCGAAAAACTCATTGCAAACAGTAAGACCTATGCTGAAGAAGAGTCACAGAAAATCTATTCGAAAGCAATTCGAGGAAGCCAATCGAGAAACGCGATGAACAACTAAAATTAAGTCAGGAAACTGCTGAGAAACTCAAAGGACACGCTGAAGAAACGAATGGAAAAAGCGGCTTCGGCAGTTTTGAACTCAGTCCTTGGGGAAACTAAACCTTGAGTCAGACAACTCGTTACGCGACTGTTCTTGCTAAAATTGGAGCAGAAAGAAGCAAACTGCTTAGCGAAGGCAAACTTAAGGCGCTTACAGAAAGCAGAAGCCTTACTGAACTTACAGTTCAACTGCGAGATACAAGTTATCAAGAGCAAATCTGCAAAAATATCTATGCCCCTTACAAACCGCAAACTTGAAAGAGCATTCAACGAAAATCTAATTGAAACTTACATAAAAATTATCAAAAATTCACCTAAAAGAGCAAGAAAATATCTGAGCTTGTATCTTTTAAGATTCGAAATTGAACATATCAAAATGCTTATGAGAGCAACATAGTGCCAAACTGACTCCCGACCAAAAGTCTGCTAAAGTATATTTTTCTGTGGAAGATTACCTTAAGAAACATGCTGTAATAGAGGAAGCTGTTAAGGCTTCAACTGTGAATCAAATTATTCATGCTTTTAAGGGAACAGAATATTGGTCAGTTTTGAACACGGGTCTGAAGAATTATGAGGAAAACGGTTCAACAACATGTTTTGATGTGTTTATAGATAAGCTCTTTTACGAAAACCTTTATGATAGTTATAATTGTCTTCCAAAAAAGGAGAAACAGTACGCGATCTTTTTACGCAAGCATAGAAAACGATGGCTTTACACTTTTAACTCTGTTAAGGGGAAAACTTTTGAATCACGAACCAAATTGGCTGCGATTGGTGATTCCTCAAAACTACTTCAACTTCAGTAAATCGACGGTTGAGGCTTTAGTGTCCGCAGTTGATTTTGAGGCAGCTTTTAAAATTGTTCTAGACAGTTATTATGGCAAGTATTTTGTAAAAGCGCAAAATCCAGAAGAAACAATTGCAACTGCTGGAAAAGCCTTCAAGAAAGCGGTGTTTCAACATGCTAAATCGAGTGCAATTAGTGAAACTTTCAACATTGGGTCACCGCTTGCCTTCATGACTCAAAAAGAAGCCGAAGTTTTAATCTAACTATTTTGAGTTTGAGTGTATCCTCAGAAATGAAGCCTGACGAAATGCGAAACCAACTTTTGCTTTAAACGTTTTTAGTTCCAATTATTTCGCTTTTTCTTTTCGTTTAAGCACTACGTTAGTATGGATGAAATTCTGTTTGAACGGCTGAAACTCTGATCCTGTGCCTTGATAAAACTTGCTAAACCACTCGTAGAAATGTAGTCTTAGTGTGTGGATAAAAACGATTAATCCTTCAAGTGCAATCACGAAAATGTTTCCTCCAACTATGACTATGCCAGCGATAACCAAGCCTATTCCCGAAGAGCCACCTATCAATGCAGCGACGGTATAGGTCACAAGTAGTAATGCCCAATGAGCCATAAGCAAGGCAAGTATTCGACTGTAGGATATTGTGTTGCTGAGCAAACGTGTTATTAAGTCTCCGCTTTCAAAAAGGCTTTGCCCAAACGAATCTTCATGGCTCAGAAGCCAATTCCGCTTCACCCTGACTCTCAATTGATCGAAATGAAAGATGCGAAAAAGCAATATAAGTTGGTTTTGCGATAACCATTAAAATAAATGGAATTATAATTAACAATACTGGGCCCTGAGAACCATGCGCCAAAATTTAACTTGTAAACAACAATAAGGTAAACTGAACATAAGTAAAAAGCAATTTTCGGTACGGACCAGAAAACTGCGTCTACGTAATCATGTTTTAAGTGCAAAGTTCGCCATCTCCAAAACTAATCCGCAAACGATTTGTACCACACCTATGCAAAGGGCGAAGATTAAGAAGCTGAAAACATTGTTAACGGGGTCGAACCATAAAGGTCCAAACACTGCTTTGCCAAAAAACTCGCCAAACAGTATTCCTGCAACACTGGCGGCTATGCCGCACATAGCCATGATCCAGCATACGTTTCTTATTCCTTGATTTTTCTTAACTAAGAAAAACATTGCCAATCCGCCAAACAGCAGAATTAATCCGTGGCCAAGGTCGCCAAACATTAACCCGAAAATAATTGGGAAAGTTATTGCCATTAAAGGCGTCGGATCTATTTCGTCGTAATGTGGTAAACCGTATAGTTTTGTTAGTTCTTCAAAAGGTCTTACAAACCTGTTATGACTAATCTTTGTAGGTGGATCTGCAGATTCGGCAACTTCATTTTTCAAAACTAACACTTTTCCATCGAGCATTCCGGTAACTTTTTCGTTGAGTTCTTGGAATTTTTTCTGTGGAACAAATCCTTGAACAGTTGCAAGTCGACCTGATTGGAGTATTTTTCTTTCAGCCTGCAGAAGAGCAAGAATGTTCTCTGAAGTTTCCTTTCAATGAGAGCAAGATTATTCTTGTTTTCTTCACCTAATTTGTTTAATGAATCACAAATTGCTTTTTCTTTGTCTGTGTTTTCTTTTATTTGTTTGTTAACTTCTTTAAGCGCTTCAGTTACGTCGTGCGGTAACTCTTTGGGAATGTGAAAGATTTCAGCGTGATATGTTCTTAGGATTTTCTCGATGTCTGCTTGATGTTTGCTGGAAGTGCTAAACACATGAAAAGGCTGCTTCTTTGGTTATGGAACAACGATTAATAAAAATGGGAATCCTGCGAGAGCTGTTTCTAATCCAGAAAAGTTTTTAGTTGGTACACTTGCTACTGCAACATAAATTAGTTTTAAATCTTCCATGGCAGCAAGGTCTGCTCCATGATTTTGAGCCTTTCCAACATGTCTTTGACATGGTTTAATTGTTCAGTTTTTTCTTGCAGGATTAGAAAGATGCTTCATTGAGGTTGTCAGTTTCTTTTTTCAGAGTTGAAATTTTTTGGCTTTGTGTCTTCCAAAAGAGCCTGCCAATTCTCTGCTGTAACCTGAGTTTTTGTCGGTTTGTGGTAATTTGAAAATGCTTAAGAGGCTTGATTTTTCTTTTATAAGCTGATTAATTAAACTGTTGACGTCTGCAAGGGACCCTTCGACCTTCTGTATACTCTGGTTGTAGTCAGTTAAATCTGCGTTGTCTTGAGCCGTTTGTTCAATATGGAATTCTCCGAAGTTACTGAGTGCTTCCAAAACCGGCTCTACGTCTTTTTTAACGCAGATTATTGATGTAGAGGTCATTCTTTCTGGTCGCAACATTTTTAACAGAATGTTTGATTTACCAACAAACATTTAAAGTTATATTTGGCGATGGCATGATTGGCTACGTAATTGGGGACAGTGACATGATTACTGGCTTTAGACTCGTTGGTGTTGAAGGCATCGAAGTCTCCACAGCTGATGAGGCTCGACAAGCCCTAAATAAAGCGCTTAGCACGAAGCGATATTGGTGTGATAATTATTAGCGAAGCATTCTCAACCGATCCCATCCATGCGGGAAGAAGTTGATAAAATACGTCAGGAACGAGTAACACCACTAATCGTGGCAGATTCCTGGAAGCAAAGGGTCCTGCAAACAAAATGCAACTATCCGATATTGTCAGTAAAATTTTAGGAATCAAAATGTAATGGTGAATTAGTATGAGCTGTTAAAGATGGCATTTCAGCGATTGCAAAAGATGTTGTAGGCGATGTGCAAAAAGAAGCAGAAGCTATAATTTTAGCTGCGGAAAATGAAGCGAAAGCAACCTTGAAGACAGCAAAAGAGCAAGCAGACCAAAACTATCAAAGCAATAATCACCCAAGCTAAGGCGAAAGCAGAAGCTGAAAAACGGAAAATTGCTTCTGTAACTGAAGTGGAAATGAGGAATCGTTTGCTTCAGACAAAAGAAGATTTAGTTGATACTGCTTTCGAGAAAGCTGTTAGCTAAACTTAAGACTTTTGTAGAAACTGACGAATATCACGATTATCTTCTCAAGATTATACAAAATGCTGCTGAAAGAATCGGCCAAAAAAATCTCGTTATACAGGTAAACGCTAAAGATAAAGATTGGTTAACCCAAGATATGCTGAAACGTTTATCTAAGAAGTTGCATTGTGAATTGAAACTATCCGAAAAAACTGGTGATTACCTTGGGGGATGCATAATCCAAACTGAAGACGGAAAAATAATCTATGATGTCACTTTGGATAATCGGTTGCAAGAACTTAAACCAGTTTTACGTGTTGAATTAGCAAAAATATTGTTTGGAGAGTCGTATTAAAAATGCCTGTTAAAGGAAGCGTAATCAGAGTTGCAGGACCAGTCGTCGAAGCTAAAGGCATGGCACAAGCAGTTATGCATGAAATGGTCGAAGTAGGTAACGACCGTTTAATCGGAGAAATTATCCGTTTAGAAGGCGAACAAGCAACAATTCAAGTCTACCAAAACACATCTGGACTCAAACTCGATGAACCTGTTTTGGGCACAGGAAGCCCCCTCTCAGTGGAGTTAGCTCCAGGAATCGTGGGCAACGTTTTTGACGGTATCCAAAGACCCCTTGAAGAATTAAAAAATCTCACAGGCGCCTTCATCAAGCAAGCAGCCGGAATAACGTCCCTTTCCAGAACTAAAAAATGGACTTTTGTACCGACCGCAAAAGTTGGAGCTAAACTTGTAGGCGGCGACATACTTGGCACAGTACAAGAAACCGCCCTCTTTGAGCACCGCATACTGGTTCCTGTTAACGTTCAAGGCAAACTGGTTAAGATTGCATCGCAAAGGCGACTATACAATTACAGAAACAATCGCCACCCTTGAATCAAACGGAGCCAAAGTTGACTTGCCTATGCTTCAGAAATGGCCAGTCAGAGAACCACGCCCCCACACTCGAAGATTGTTTGCGACTTCTCCATTAATCACTGGGCAACGTGTTATCGACACTTTCTTCCCTGTTGCTAAAGGCGGAAGTGCATCTATTCCTGGTCCTTTCGGCTCAGGAAAAACCGTAACTCAGCAGCAACTTGGCAAAATGGTCAGATGCCAACATCATTATTTACGTGGGCTGCGGAGAACGCGGCAACGAAATGGTCGATGTGCTAGATAGTTTTCCCAAACTAATTGATCCAACATCTGGACATCCACTTATGGAGCGAACAGTCCTTGTCGCTAACACAAGCAACATGCCTGTCTCTGCACGAGAAGCCAGCATTTACACTGGCATCACCCTCGCAGAATACTTCCGCGACATGGGCTACGCGGTCGCGTTGATGGCGGACTCCACAAGCAGATGGGCAGAAGCACTCCGAGAAGTTTCAGGGCGACTTGAAGAAATGCCTGCTGAAGAAGGCTTCCCAAGTTACCTGCCATCGCGTCTCGCAGAATTCTACGAACGCACAGGCGTCGTTGAAACATTAGGTTCAGACAAACGCATCGGTTCCATCTGTGCTATTGGAGCAGTTTCCCCTCCAGGCGGAGACTTCTCAGAACCAGTTACTCAACACACGAAACGTTTCACACGAGTCTTCTGGGCACTAGATGCTGAACTTGCAGCCGCAAGACACTATCCATCAATCAACTGGATGTCAAGCTACAGCGGCTACATCCAAGACCTCGCAGAATGGTGGCATAAAGAAGTCGATAAAAACTGGAACAGCTATCGCGAAGAAGCCATGCGCATATTGCAGGCTGAAGATGACTTGAAAAACATCGTAAAACTCGTCGGTCCAGAAGCTTTACCCGACAAACAACGCTTAATCTTGGAAACCGCCAGAATCATCCGTATTGCATTCCTGCAGCAGAACGCGTTGGATGCCATCGACACTTACAGTTCTCCACAGAAACAGTTCAAGATGCTAAAGATAATTGTTGACTACCACCGATTAGCAGACAACGTGGTAAGCAAGGGTGCACCAATCTTCAAAGTTACAGAATTGCCGATCACTGAGGAAATTATGCGTATGAAAACTTCGATACCCAACGATAAAGTCGAGTTGTTAGATGATTTAGAGAAGCGAATGTATGAAAGTTTCGGAATGTTGGAGGCAACATTGAGGTAATTACTATGGCAACAAAAACAGGTTCAGGATTAGAATACAAAGGCGTCGCTTCAATTTCAGGTCCAATCATTGTCGTTGAAAACGTGCAGAATGTAGGCTACGATGAACTGGTCGCAGTTAAAACCCAAAGCGGCGAAACACGCTTAGGCAAAGTTATCCAAATCACCCAGAAAGCCGTCACCGTACAAGTCTTCGAAGGCACAACTGGCTTATCACCTTCAGAAACACGCACACGCTTCCTTGGGCACTCTTTAGAAGTTCCAGTATCCACAGAAATGCTTGGACGCGTCATGAACAGCTTCGGCGAACCCATTGATGGTCACCCACGATTCTTCACTGAAGAAAAACGTGACGTCAACGGCTTCCCACTTAAACCCAGTAGCCCGAGAATACCCCAAAGAATTCATCCAAACAGGCATATCTGCCATCGACGGATTATCCAGCCTTGTCCGCGGACAGAAACTTCCAGTTTTCAGCGGTCCAGGTCTAGCCCATAATGAACTTGCAGCCCAAATTGTTAGGCAAGCTCAAATTCGCAGTGGAGGCGAAGACTTCTACATTAGTTTTCATTGCTATGGGTTTAGAACATGACGATGCTGCCTTTTTCCGAAAAGCTTCGAGGAAACAGGAGCCATAAAAAATGTTGCAATGTTCCTTAACTTAGCAGAAGACCCACCAGTTGAACGTATTATTACTCCAAGAGCTGGTTTAACTTTAGCCGAATACTTGGCATATGAACAAGATACTCATGTGCTGGTAATCTTAACTGACATGACAAACTACTGTGAGGCTCTTCGAGAAGTCAGTGCTTCAATGGAAGAAGTGCCCAGCAGAAAAGGTTACCCCGGTTACATGTACAGTGACTTAGCAAGCATTATACGAGCGGGCAGGCAGAATTCACGGCAAAAAAGGCTCTATTACACAGATGCCAATTTTAACCATGCCAAACGACGATATCACCCACCCAATTCCCGACCTTACCGGTTACATTACTGAGGGACAAATCGTTTTGTCTCGCTCTCTAGAGAAACAAGGCATCTATCCGCCAATCTACGTATCAACAAGTCTGTCTCGACTGATGAAAGACGGAATTGGCAAAGACAGCACCCGAGAAGACCACGCTAACGTTGCAAGCCAGCTCTATTCCGCTTACGCCCAATACAACTCGGTAAAATCACTTGTAACCATCATCGGCGAAGAAGGTTTAGGTCAAAGAGACAAAGAATACTTGCGGTTTGGCGAAGCCTTCGAGAAAACCCTTATCAACCAAGGCAAAAATGAGAACCGAACAATTGAACAGACACTTTCAATTGCTTGGGATGCGCTTTCATTGTTGCCCGACGAAGAATTAACCAGCATAAAGCCTGAATACATACCAGAAGTACTATCCAAAATTTGCTAGCGAGGTCAAGTAACAAAATTGTCCTCTGAAAACATTAGCCCAACAAGAATAAACTTGATTCAGACAAAAAAGACTTTAAACTTGGCAGAGTCTGGTCGCGAAGTTCTTGAACGCAAACGTGACATTCTGCTACGTGAACTTAAGAAACAGCATTTATGAGGCTGAGAGAGCCCGCGAGGAATTGTTGGATGCTCTTGCGAAGGCTTACCAAAGTCTAAGGGACGCAAATATAGCTAAGGGTTCAGAGACAGTTGCCAGTGTTGCTTTGGGGTCAAGCACTAAAGCTAACTACCTCATCGATTACAAAAGCATCATGGGTGTCACTGTTCCTATCTGTAGAATTTCAAGGCGAAACTGACGCTGAAACCAGATTACGGATTTCGCCAACACTAGCGTAGAACTAGACAAAGCATTCAAACAATTCTACAAAGTTCTTAAATTTAATCGCTGATTTAGCCAGAGCTGAAGGAGCAACATTTCAAATTGCCAACGACGTACGCAGAACCCAGCGCCGAGTTAACGCCTTAAACTATGTTCTTATTCCAAGGTACCGCAACACAGCCAAATGGATTGAATTGGTGCTTAGAAGAAAAAGACCGAGAAGAATTTGTTAGAACTAAAATAATTAAACGTGTAATTAAGGAGCGTAAATAAAAATGAAGTTTAGTTCTCAAACCATAAAAAAAATCTTGGTTCCTACCGACGGATCAGATTATAGTATTCATGCAGCAGAATATGCCATAAGCATTGCCAAAGACGCATGATGCACAAATTATGGTCGTTTATGTGCTTGATGAAGTTGTTATCGACCGATTTTCCAAAATAACCGAACGCGAAGATATTGAAAAAGAACTCAAAACCGATGGTCAACGATACATCAATTATATTTTGGGTTTAGCTGAGAAAGAAGGCGTTAAAGCAACTTCTTTGATTGCGAAGGGAAGACCTTTGAACAGATTGTGCATCTGTCTAACGGCTTAGAAATGGATTTAATTGTAATGGGAACTTATGGACGAAGAGGCGCAGAAAGAATCCTTATCGGTAGCGTTGCTGAACGAGTGATTGAATATGCAATTGCCCTGTCCTAGTTGTAAAATAAGATTGGTTGGTAACAAATCTGTTGACAAACAGGACAAGTTAGATGAAGACTTCAAGAATTTTAACATAGACATTGAAAGATAACAGAAAAAGAAATAGACCAGATCCGCGAAGAAATCAATGCACTCAAAGAAAAAGCAAATAAAATGAGCGAAGAGCTTTGAGCCCTTTCTCCGAATGAAGAGAAAAGAAGTTAACTAAGAAAAAAGTTAATAGCTAAGCTTGTTGTGTGCAATGTTATTGGAGTGAATGTCAGCTTGAAAACTAAACTATTATTGCTCGTCATACTTCCGCTTGTGCTTCTGCCTCTCATGGGCGTCGCAGCTGCTTTAACAATTGACTACAATTCAAAATCAGACTACGCCAACAACGACAATTGGCCAATACGATCAGAGTTGGCATTGCAATCAGCGCTGCATTAGCAATTGGTTTACCTGGATTAGGTGCAGGACTCGCAATTTCTGCTGCAGGTAGCGCTGCAATCAGTGCATTAGCTGAAAAACCTGAAACGTTCTTTAGAAGTTTCTTGATTGTGGCATTGGCTGAAGCATTAGCAATTTACGGTTTAATTATGGGTATTCTACTCTGGCTTAAACTGTAGACGAATCCATTTTTAAAGACAGGATTGATGCTGGTAGAAAACCAGTTTATCCCTTTTTAGTTTCTTTTAGACCACAAAAGAATCGATACTTCATGAAAACTATTGCTAACAACACTCAAAGTCTTGCGGTTGCTAGATTAAAGCTTTCGGTTTGTATGCAATTGAATATTTTTTTAAGAGCGTCGGCTATATGCAAGAAGTGTTAAATAATACTTCGAAATAAAACAGCGGAAGGCGACAAGGATGGACAAATGGGCTGATTACTTAATATCTGCAGTTAAAACCAACCCCGACCAAATACACATAGATTTTGTAGAATGCCATTCCGATTTTGGCTGCGTTGTATGTGAGACACATTATTCTTTCTAGAATTGACCTTATCTCTAAAGTAAAGAACGGGTGCACTTACGCTACAGTTTTTAGAACTCCCATGGGCAAATGGCGCAAAGGTCAAGATGTTCACTTAGTAACTGTGGATGGCAAAGATTTCCTTCGAACTGACTCAATAGATACTATTGCTTCCGACAACTTCGAAGAAGTTCCAGAGTTATAAACGAAGAAGAAAAAAATTGATGCTTCCTAACTTTGCTCTTTTTTAATTAAACCCATCGTTATACCAACATACCGCAAATCATGCAAGCACTTGTTACAATCACTAGCCAACAACATAGGCTTAAATTGCTTATCGAGAGTTAACTTTATTTGAGGTCTAATTTTGCCAATGAATAGGCGTGAATTTATTAAAATTGGCGCTGCAGCCGCCATTGGTGCAGGAGTGGCAAGCGCAATTGAAATTCCTATTTTGCAAAACAATGTTAATAATGAAAAAAGCAGCGTCAGTCAGTTGCAAAGCCAGGTTACTCAAGGTCAAATGGGCTTCTTAACTTTAAACGCAAACGAGCAAACAGAAGTTGAAGCTTTGGCCGAAACAATAATTCCAACAGACAATAATGGTCCAGGAGCTAAAGAAGCAGGTGTCATCTATTTTATTGACCACATGTTGGCGGGGAACTACGGCAAAGGCGGAAACATGTACCTTCAGGGACCATTTATTATTCCTCAATCGGGCAGTCTAACAGTTATGGGAGCAGTTTACCCCAGCACCACAAAAACTGCTATCACTTACTCAAGTGGTACAATAAAGCCCAGACAACAAGCAGGCACCGCTTACCAGTATGCCTTTAATCCAAGAGAGTTCTGGCGTCGAGGACTAATATCTCTTGAAAACTACTGTACTGCAGCAAAAGGCGGAAAGTTTGAAACTCTACCTTCTGCCACACAAATAACTGTTCTACAAGAATTATATGATAATAGTCCAAGCAACACAGCACTTCAAACCGCTTTCCAAGGTCCAAATGCTTCTGAATTCTACAACGACGTGTATGATATGGTCGTCGCAGGCTTTTGGTCCGATCCCTTACATGGGGGAAACATTGGAATGGTGGGTTGGAAACTGATAGCTTTCAACGCTAACTATTGGGGAGATGATATAGGTTTAGGCGCGAGAAAATTAATGGTAGCCGGGACGCCGACTCGTTTACCACCAAAAAGTCTTGCTGAACTCCAACAACAAGGAGGGGGACTATAAAATGTCAAATGTAATCACACACCCTCAAACTGATGTAGTAATATGTGGACTGGGCCATATGGGTGGCCCAATAGCAGCAGAACTCACTGCAGCTAAATACAACGTTGTTGGCATCGAAAAAGGTCCGTTTTGGGACTACAACATTGACTGGCAGCAAGGAAACAAAGATGATGAATGGGCCATTGCAGTGGAGAGAAAGTTTGATCACCCCTTGTATATTTCTACTTTTACCATACGGAACACAATGAATCAATTTGCTCTGCCTGTAAGACGATACACAAAAAACGTTCAATATCATGCGTTGGGTCATGGAGTCGGTGGAGTTGGAACTCATTATGGTGGTGGTCTTGGACGGTTTTCTCCCTGGTCATACCAGCCAGTTACTATGACACAAGCCAAATATGGTGATACTGGATACGCCACAATTCTGAGCAATGTAAAAGGTGGCACTCCTGACATAGAAGATTGGCCGGTAACCTACGATGAGATGGTTCCTTATTACGACCAGTGGGAAAAAGCAATCGGTGTAGTTGGAACTAACCAAGATCCATTTATACCTAACGCCAATTTTCCGATGCCGCCACACCCAGATACCGCGTATGCTCCAATATTTAAAAACGCAGTGACAAGCCTCGGCTATACCCCATTTTCAACTGTTAGCGGCTTGATAAGCGGCGGTTACACAAATCAATATGGCATAACACGAAACGGTTGCGTTTACTGTGGCTGGTGCGGTGGGCTTTGTAATTATCCATGTGAAGTTGGCGCCAAAAGTAGTTCCCATGTTACAACAATTCCGGCTGCAGTCAACACAGGCTTATTCGATTTGCGCACCGAATCATACGTATTCCGCATAGATACTGACAGCTCTGGAAAGGCGACCGGAGTTAGATACTATGATCCTTCAGGCCAAGTTCATGTCCAACCTGCCAAAGTCGTATTTAACGGCCTATGGGGCTATAATCTCATTCGAGCCATGCTTCTGTCGGGAATGGGAGTTCCATATGACCCTGTTAAACAAACTGGCTCACTTGGAAGAGGATTAACTGAAGGCTATTATCCATCAACTTCAAGCGCAAGTGTTCAGCTAGACGTTGGAGCAAACACCTATGTAAGTGGAAATGCTGCTGGCGGCGGATACGGAATAATGGACCTGAACGAGGTTAACCCAAAATATAATCATTCCAGCGACTTGACTTTTATGGGAGGCGTTCTGCTTAGTTTTGGCAATTACTTAGGAAGCGGACCGAACACATTTACAACAACATTGCCAACCAGAACAAATTTCGGCAGCACTTGGAAAGCAACTCTCAAAGACCAGAAAATCCCACAAAAAATAACGGCTACTCTCTCTGGCACAGGACCGAATTTACCTCTTCTGGAGCACTATGCGGATTTGGATCCGAACTACTCTGACATATATGGTGATCCATGTGCAAGGGTAACTCTGGACTGGGACGCTAACACTTATCGCGTCTCAAATTATCTTGTGAATGGAACATCGTATATTACCGATATACTTGGAAAAATGGGCGATGCATCAACAATTAAGAAAACTACAGTTCCTGAATTATCTCAACATGTGGATTGGTGGGGGCACCATATGAGAGGCGGAGCAAGAACAGGAGCAAACTCTGCGACTTCAGTTTTCAACAAGTGGATGCAATGCTGGACCAGCGAAAACTTGTTTGCTGCAGGAGAAATCTGCGATACCTTTGGCGACAATTTGACAGCTGGAACACACGTTGCTGGAGCAATGGTCTATCTTGCAGCAGAAAGCATGAAGCGGTATCTAGCCAATCCAGGGATTTTGATTGAACCATAGTTTCTCTTTTTATTTTTTGAGCGTTTGCTTATGAGCATATCGAGCAAGGAATTTTGGGATCAGTTTAACAACTTTGTAAGTGTTACTCCAAGGCAATTTGTTGATGCACTGCTTGTTTTGCATGAGAAACTTGGCGGCAAAAACATAAAATGGGTTGTCAACGGTGACTTGGCAGAACATCTGAGGATAGTTAAAGTTGAACCTGCTTTCATAGAAATCGTTTCGTCAAAAGATGATGTAGAACAGATTTTTCAAGGCTTCCAAGAATTTGGGCCACAACCAATAACTTTTAGGGTGCAACAACTCACAAGATACGCTGTAATCGCTGGTAAAGAATACCCGATTTATGTTAGAAGTTATTATTTCGAATTTAACTTAAACGGTTTAAAGGTTAAGGTTCAAGGAGATTTACAGTTTAAAATAGGTGAGTGGGATTGGGGTGACGTTTTTGAATTTACCCCTGAAAGTGTTTATGTTATTGGCAAAAAAATAGCTGTGACCCCTCTCTCAATCGCCGCTGAATTATATACTAGTTTGGGCTGGATTGATCGAGTAGAAAAAATAAATGCAGTTACCCAAAGATTTCATCCGTTAGAGATTGTTTCATCCTAGGTTAAAATGAGTTTGTCCAGAATTAACCCTAGCATCAAACAAGTTAGGTCGGGCATTGAAGCAAGAAATACTTTAAATCCGTCTACTTCTGTGGCTGAAAAAATTAATCCGCGATTTTGGAACAGAAACGCGGTGCTGCTGCAAAAGCCACTGCTAGATAGACGGTACCCGTTAAACGCGATAGAGATAGTAGAAATGAGAAAGCAACAAAAAAGACATTCAAAAGGAATACAACTTTTGAAGCTTTACTTATACCTGCTGTAACGGGTAACATGGGTATTCCAACCTTCTTGTACTCCTTCATTTTCTTGATGGCAAGCCCCCATAGATGGCCAGGTGTCCAAAAGAAATCCAGCATTGCAACTAACAGAGGCATTAAACTCAACGTGTTCATAGCTGCTGTCCAATCTGAAAGTCCTGCAAAACAACCTGTAAAGCCACCTATAACCACGTTCCAAGGACTAATACGTTTGAGCCAAACAGTGTAAATGATTAAGTAAAATGCCGTTCCAAGACCAAGCATAAAAACAGTCAATGGATTGAAGAAGAAGTAAGAGAAGACGAAGCTTAGTGCAATCATTACCTCGCCAAGAACTGTTGCTATTTTAGCTGTCACTTTTCCCTATGGGATAGCCCTTTTTGAAGTGCGTGACATTATCTTATCGATGTCCTGATTTTAAACGCTATTTAAGACGCCGCAGACGCCTGCCGCCAAGTAACCTATTACCGCAAACACTGCTAATTTTGCCCAGTTGACCGCAGAAAATACTGCAAGCACAAAGCAAGTGACACCTACAAGCAGGTTTAACAGAGTAACTTTTGGTTTTGTAAGTTCAAGATATCTGTTTAGTTTGTTTCAAAAATGTGTAACCTCTTGTGTTTTAAGCGCTACTTATCCTCTCATAGCCAGTAAAAATGCGGCAGAAATCGCGAGTAAAGCAAAACCGACAATAGCTGCTATTGGTAAAACAGCTATTCTCCATGATTCAAAATGCAGGTGCTGATAGTATAAGGCAATGAAAATTGCTTTGGCAGAAGCAATTAGAAGAATAATGAGCGCAAGCAATGATGCGGCTCCTGGTAAGGATTTAGTTACGCCTTCCATTATGATTGCGACTACAAATCCGAGCCAAATTCCAACATACAATTTAATACTGGGCATACTTTTCACCTAAATCAAATAGAATAATGGAAACAAAAACATCCAAACAATATCTACAAAATGCCAATACAAACCAACGCTTTCAACGCCGAAATTCTTTGCACTATTGAATCCTCCGTTGAACGCTCTAATCAAAAGGTATCCTACCGCCACTAAACCTGCCGACAAGTGCACGGCATGAACGCCTGTTAAGAGATAGTATGTCGAGCCTGGTAAGCAGCTATTGATAGTGAAGCCGTTTAGGATAAGCGTTCTAACTATTGCATCGATTTTTTTTGTAATGGTTTAAGCCTTATTCATTTACTATGACAACCTCAGTAACACCTTTTTTCATCATTCTCAATTCTGTAGATAGTTCATTCAGCAATCGGTGTTTCACCCTTAATATTGACAATAATGTATCTATTCAACGATTTACCCCAACAGACCAAGAAATGGGTGAAACTCACAGTTGGGCTTTGGTTAATAAGTATCATATTAGGTGCGGTTGTCTACTACACTATGCCCAGTTAAAATTAGTTAATAGTTATCTGGAGATTAAAGCCCTGTAATAATTTGCTTGACTCTCGTAACTGTATATCAAACTGTATATCATAGTGTATAAACTTTTTGACCTACCTGTCAATAGGAGAGAGAGAGAGAAAGCATAGAGCCAACCCTAACACCAAAAAAATTCAAATTAACATAACTGACCTTATTGAACTCTTATTTTTTATGGAATTTCGGAATCTCCTTAGAAATCAACAACTCATCTATCTTCAACATAAGCGATGCAACCTCGTAAGCCCTCCTAATTACTGATCGTTTCATTTTAGCGGGTTCAAAGCAAACCATATCGGAACAACTTTTTTCGGCTATCCCATAGCCGTTATTTCCATCAGCATGTTGTTTTTTCAATTCAATTAAGATGTCAGTTGCATTTAAGCCATAATTTTCCGCTAAACATCTTGGAACTTCCATCAGTGCATTGCTAAATGCTTCAATCGCAAGCTGCTCTCTGCCTGCGAAGCTTCTGGCATACTGATTAAGTTCTTGGGCGATACGAGTTTCTATCGCTCCTCCGCCGGGCAAAACGTGATTGTCAAAAGCCAAAATTTTAAGCATCGTTAGACTGCTGCGAATTGTGTTTTCCAGCTCATCAATTTTTTGCGAGGCGCTTCCTCTTAACATGAAAGTTGCTCCTCTGCATCCTTGGATCGTTACCGTTTTTTCAAGCTCTATTTTATCAGTAAAAAGTTCATCTGCGATGCCCAAGTCCTCTTCTGTGAGGTTGTTGAGCTTCCCCACGATGTTTGCATTGGTAGCTTTAGCAACCGCCTGGGTATCTTTTTTATCAACTTTTTCAAGAGCAAAAATTCCGTTCATCAGCAATTTGTCTTTTATGCTCTCATCTATTGGCTGTTCGCAAAGCAAAACATTTGCTTTAAGCTCAATCATCCTGTCTAAAGCTTCTGATCTTAGCCTGTCTTCCGCTTCTTTATATTTTCTCATCTGATCAGCAGTTTTAATATTCAGTTTGATTTGTGTTGGTCCTTCGCCTTTCATTTTAACATCTAAATGGTTTATCCCTGGTCTTTCGCTTGTTATGGCAATCCGAAGATTCTTCAGTTTATTTGGCATGTTGGGATGGGCTTTTTCTTTTTTGACGACTACTCCTTTGATAAGGCTTGATTCTTGGATGCTGCCGCCTGGTTTCTTTAAAAATCCAATATTTTCTTTGTCAAATATGCCTCCGGATGAAGCCAGCGAGTATGCTTCTATGATCATTGATCGTAACTCAGGAGTCAGAATGTTTCTCTTGCAATCAACAATATCAAAAACATGGGCGCTTTCACCAATATAGTTCATGCTTTGTTTATCTATAATTTCTAATGCCTTATTTGTGGCTAAAAAGTAGCCGTGAATAATTGTGTTGGCATGAATTTTACTCGTTACAAGTTCGTCAGCTTTCTTTAATAGAGCAGACAAGAGAATCACAAAAGACGCTGTCCCGTCACCTGCTTCTTCACGTTGCATCTTTGCTGACTCCGAGATTATGACGGCTGGCGGATACTGAATTGCGAGCTCATCCAAAATCGCAATTGGGTCCTTAGTGATTTTTACCACCTGTTCAGGGCCACGATTATAGCTAACAAGTTTGTATGATCCTCGCGGTCCCAAAGTGCTTCTGATTTTGTCGGATGCGAAAATGGCTAAACGCAAGTTTTCTCGCCAAGCATCCTTACCTGTCGAGCGCTTATATTTTGGAGAAATTACTGATTCCATATTTATCATTCTTAAATGGTTAAGTTGGCAGTATGAAGTCTGCGCATACTTGCTTAACTCTTCCAGCACTTAAAGCTAAGTGGTTGTAGCAATACAGCAACAACAGTTCTGCAGCTCTATCCTTCAAGCGTTAAATGAATTTGTCGTCTCTGAATAATCTTTATCAAATATCTCCTCTCAAAAAAGAATTAGCTTGAACATACGGCCCACCGCTAATTTCGGGATTATTGCTAACACTATCCCCTTTTCAAGACTTACTTGACAAAAGAAATACGCCTATTTCAGCGAAAAAGTTTGTAAACAGCTTAACTTTTACACCTTTTCGAATAAAAGCTGCACCTTCGATGTATATTCTATGTTTTTTGCAGTAGTTTTTGAAGTCCGCAATGCTTAGAAAATGTAGGTTTGGTGTGTCGTACCACTCGTAAGGCAGTGCTTTAGTAACGGGGACTCTTCCTTTGAAAAATATTTGGAATCTCGCTGAGGCTTGGACGAAATTTGGGAAGCCAACAATCACTTTTTTTCCCACGCGTAACGCCTCTTTAAGAGCGAAATCTGGCTTTTTCACTTGCTGCAATGTCTGGTTAAGTATAACATAATCAAATGAGTTGTCGGCGTATTCCGATAGCCCTGTGTCAATGTCTTGCTGGAAAACGCTTAATCCATGGGCAACGCATCTGTGGATAGAAGTTTCATTTAATTCTACTCCTTGTGCATGAACTCGTTTCTGGCTTACCAGCATAGCCAAAAGTTCTCCATCTCCGCATCCAAGATCCAACACCGTCGCTCCCTGATTTATCCAGTTTAGAATTATTTTTTGCGTTGCTTTTACAGTTGCTTGTGTCAATGCATAACCACCCCGTTGTATCCATTTGAAACTGTATTTAGAAAGTGTTTGATCAATTGATTTTCTTGCTCGGTTTCCAGAAGAAACGAATCATGACCGTATGTAGAGTTTATTTCGCAGTAAGTAGTATCGACACCTGATAACTTGCAGGCTTTCACAATATCTTGAGATTGATACGATGGGTAAAGCCAATCTGATTTGAATGATATTACAAGCACTTTAGCCTTTAACCCTTTGAAAATTGTTGTAATGTTGTTTTCGTTTAAAATATTGAAGTAATCAATGGCTTTGGTAATGTAGAGGTAAGAGTTGGCGTCGAACCGTTTAACGAAGCTGTCGCCGCGATTACGCAAGTAACCTTCCACCTCAAATTCTGCTCCGAACTTGAATGGTTCCTTGTCTTCTCGAACTCGTCTGCCGAACTTTTGAGCCATTGATGCATCACTCATGTATGTTATGTGTCCAATCATTCGGGCTAACGCTAAGCCTTTGATTGGAGCGCACGAACTATAGTAATGCCCTTTTTTCCAGTCGGGGTCAGCTATGATAGCTTGTCGACCCACCTCGTTGAAAGCAATCTGCTGAGGTGTATGTTTCAATGTGGTGGCAATTGGTATTGCCGACCATATCCTTTCCGGATACGCGATCATCCACTGGAGAACTTGCATTCCCCCCATTGACCCACCGATAACTGCTAGTAGCTTCTCGATGCCCAAATAGCTAATTAGTTTGGCTTGAGCGTTTACCATATCGCATATAGTTACCAATGGAAAATCGGTGCCGTATGGTTTGCCTGTTTTTGGGTTAGTAGCTGATGGTCCTGTTGAGCCTTGGCAGCCCCCAATTACGTTGGAGCAGACTACAAAATGCTTGTTTGTGTCTAAACATTTTTCGGGGCCTATTAAGCTGGTCCACCAACCGTTAGCTCCAGCGGCATGAGCATCCCCGCTTAAGGCATGGAAAACAAGAATAGCGTTTGATTTTTGTGTATTAAGCTCGCCATATGTTTCGTAGGCAAGAGTTATTGGACCGAGTTTCTCACCCGATTCAAGAATTAGTTCCTCAGGTGGATTAGCGAATGTAAAATATTTTGTTTCAGATTCCCGATTCGTCTTGTTTGTAGTTGCTAAGTATTTTTCCTCCAAAAATGGTGAAGGTTAAGGCTTAGTTGCGATTTTCAATGCTTGCTCAATATCTCCAATAATATCTTCAGCATCTTCAATGCCTACAGACAGCCTAACGTAATCCTGAGTTACGCCAGTTGCTTCCTGCTCTTCAGAACTTAATTGTTGATGTGTTGTTGAGGCAGGGTGGATCACGAGACTTTTAGTATCGCCAATGTTGGCCAAATGCGAGAGTAGTTTAACTGATTCAATGAATTTTTTGCCAGCTTCTAAACCGCCCTTGATGCCAAACCCAACAATCCCGCCGTAGTTGCCTTTGAGGTATTTCTCTGCTATTCTATGGTTTGGGTGATGGTTAAGTCCAGGATAGTTGACCCAGTTTACTCGTGGATTAATTTTGAGGTACTGAGCGACCTTTAGTGCGTTTTCGGAGTGTTTGCGTTGGCGCAACGGAAGGGTTTCTAATCCTTGTAGAAATAGCCAGCTATTGAATGGGCTCAAAGTTGGTCCAAGATCTCGGAGTAGTTGCACTCGAACTTTGAAAATGAAAGCAACGTTGCCTAATCCTGGAAAGTTTCCAAAGGCATCCCAATATCTAAGTCCATGATAGCTTGGGTCAGGCTCTGTAAATTCAGAGAAATTGCCGCTGTTCCATTGAAATTTGCCCCCGTCTACGATTACTCCCCCGATGCTTGTGCCATGTCCTCCGATGTATTTTGTTGCTGAAGCTACGGTTATGTCTGCTCCAAAATCGATGGGACGCACTAAGCCTATTCCGACTGTGTTGTCGACAACAAAGGGAATTTTTGCTTCATGTGCTATTTTGGCTATGACTTCAAAGTCTGGCACATCAAGTTTTGGGTTGCCGATTGTTTCAGCGTAGATCGCGCGTGTTTTAGATGTTATGGCTTTTTTGAACTCTGAAGGTTTTGTTGAGTCTACGAATCTCACTGTTCTTGCAAATTTTGGGAATGTGTAATGGAAGAGTTCGTAGGTTCCGCCGTACAGGTTGTTTGCAGCAACGATTTCATCGTCAACTTGTGTTATCGCTAGTAGTGATAATGATATTGCTGCTTGTCCAGAAGCTACGGCTAAGGCGCCTGTTCCACCTTCGATTGCGGCTACACGCTTCTCGAAAACGTCCGTAGTGGGATTCATTATTCGAGTGTAAATGTTTCCTAATTCTTTTAGGGCAAACAGGTTTGATGCATGCTCAGTACTTTTGAATGTGTATGATGCTGTTTGGTATATGGGGACTACTCTAGCGTTTGTTGCTGGGTCTGATGTTTCTTGTCCAGCATGGACTGCGAGAGTGTCAAGTTTTTTTGTAGCCAAGCTTTTCACCTTTTACACTGCAAATGTTGCATAACAGCGTTATAATGATTTTTGACAAAAATATTCCAAAAAGAATATTACAATACACAATCAATTACTAAACTGTGTTTCCAACCTTACAAGACATTGCCAAACGCAGACACCAACTAGGCCTAAAACAGTCAGAACTAGCCAAAGCCGCAGGCGTAAGCCAATCCCTAATCGCTAAACTCGAAGCGGGAAGCATAGACAGCTCTTACACAAAAGTCAAAACCATATTCGACGTACTAGACCGACTAGAATTCAAAACAAAAACCCAAGCGGAAACAGTCCTCCACAAAAACGTCACTACAATACAAAAAAACGAACCCATATCCAAAGTCGTCAAAATTATGAAGGAGCACGGCTACTCCCAAATCCCTGTATTCGAAGGCAGACACCCAGTTGGCAGCATATCCGAAAAAGCCATTTTGCGCCAAATCATGGAGGGCAAAGCTCTCGAGGAAATCTCGAAGTTGCCTACTGAGAAAATCATGGAAGAATCATTTCCACAGATTAATGAAGATGCACCTTTAGCTTTAATTTCAAGTCTTTTGCAAACTTATTCGGCCGTCTTGGTTTGCAAAAAAGGCGAAGTCATTGGAATTATTACTAAGGCTGATTTGCTTAGAATGATTTAGGGAGATCGCTCTCATTAAGCACGAAGGATTTTTTTGAACGTGACAAGAAATTTATTAAGGTATAATAGCGTTATATTTGCCGGTTAAAATGAGTGCACGCTGCGAAAGTATAGGAAAATTCGTGCTACCTGTTTTCAGATCCATGGTGGCGAAAGAGCTCGTCAGCACTTACCATTTAACTCAGATTCAAGCGGCAAAAAAACTCAAAACCTCACAAGCAGCAGTTAGCCAATATATTAACTCTAAACGCGCCATAAAAGGCACAGAATATTTCAACGATATCCTGCCAAAAATCCAAGAAGAAGCCAAAAAAACCGCTCAACTACTTGCAAACCAGCAAACAACTTGGGATGAAGTTACACTCGACTTCTGCAAACTTTGCTCAACATTCCACACATATAATGAAAACGAAACCGGCGACAACTACACAATATAGACTTTCAAAAGAAGAAGAAGTACCCTTCCTTTGAGCTTCTTCTTCTAATGATAAACTGTATACTAAATTCTAAATTCAACAATTGATTATTCGGCGGCTAAATTAATAACAAAAAGAATGAAGAAGCATTATTGGAATGGTTTTATTATGCCTCTTTTTTCTTTGATACTAGCTTGTGCTGCTGCTAATCGTGCCACTGGAACCCTGTATGGTGAGCAACTTACATAATCCAAGTTGATTCTATGGCAAAATTCAATTGATGATGGTTCTCCACCGTGTTCACCACAAATGCCTATTTTGAGGTCAGGTCTTGTTTTGCGTCCCCAATCAACTGCGATAGCCATTAACCTGCCAACACCTTTCACATCCAGAATTTCAAATGGGTTATCTTGCAAAATCTTATGCTCATTATAGAAGGGTAAAAACTTGTTTTCTGCGTCTTCTCTTGAAAAACTAAATGTTGCTTGCGTTAGGTCGTTGGTGCCGAAACTAAAAAATTCAGCCAGTTCAGCTAGCCTTCCAGCACGCATACAAGCACGCACAACCTCAATCATGGTGCCCACGGAATATGGAATATTTATTCTTAACCTATCCTTTACTCTGCGTTCAACCCTCCGAATCATCCCGTAAACGCGCTTGAGCTCTTGGCTTGTGCAAACCTGTGGAATCATAATTTCCACTTTAACGGGAACCGTTTCCTTAGTCAATTCACCAGCAGCAAGCAAAATTGCTTCAATTTGCATTTCATAAATTTCAGGGTACGTAATTCCTAATCGTACACCGCGGTGGCCCAGCATGGGATTAACTTCTTTTAATGTGCGGATTTTCTGTAAGAGCTCTATTTTTTTATTTAACTCGGATGATTGAAGATCGCCAAGATTAGACAGCATGTGCTCATCTTCAACTAAAACGGATTGTAGTGAAGGATTGATGTCTCGGAGAACCCCGGGGAGCTTGCATACGTTGCCTAAAGCTTCTTGGCACTTCTGCAAGGTCTGAATTTCCCTTTCAATTGTTTCCTCTGAAGGCAAAAACTCATGCAGAGGCGGATCAAGCAGGCGAATTGTAACTGGAAAACCTTCCATTACCCGCAAAATCACTTCAAAGTCATCTTTTTGCATGGGCAAAAGATGACGCAGAGCCGCTGATCGTTCCTCAGGATTATCAGCCAAAATCATCTCTTGAAATAACCCGATTCGGTCAGAAGCATTAAACATACGTTCTGTGCGGCACAATCCAATGCCTTCAGCGCCAAACCTCAGGGCTTTCTCAGCATCCATCGGAGTATCAGCGTTCGCTCGAACACCAAGCCGACGGAATTCATTAGACCACTTCAAAATGGTATTCATGTTTTCTGAAATTTCTGGTTCCACCATAGGAATTTCGCCAAGCCAAACTTTGCCAGATGTACCATCGATCGTGACTACTGTGCCTGGAACAATGCGGTTTCCGCCCACAAATGCTAGAGCCTCAGAATGGCTAATCTTGATATCGCTAGCTCCTGAAACACACGGTTTGCCCATGCCCCTAGCAACAACTGCTGCATGGCTGGTTTTGCCCCCGACGGATGTCAAGATGCCTTTAGCAGCAAAAAAGCCATGAATATCTTCAGGTTTTGTTTGTTCACGCACCAAAATAACATCTTTCCCGGCTTTACCCAGTCTTTCTGCTTCATCTGCATCAAAAACTACTTCGCCCGAAGCTGCACCCGGAGAAGCGCCTAAACCGACAGCGACAGGTTGAAGAGTGTTGTTTGGATCAATTTGGCAATACATAAGCTGTGTTAGCTGTGATGGATCAAGTCTTAGCAAGGCTTGTTCTTTTGTGATTAAGTCTTCATTTACCATGTCCACGCTGGTTTTCATGTTTGCCGCAGCATTCATTTTGGCGTTGCGAGTCTGTAGCATGTAGAGCTTGTTTTCTTCGATAGTAAATTCCATGTCCTGTACCTCTTTGAAGTGATGTTCCAGAGTTTCTCGTACTTTCAAAAGGTCTCTGTACATTTCAGGCATAGCATGCTGCATTTCCACAATTGGTTTAGGCGTTCGGATTCCGGCAACGATGTCTTCACCTTGCGCTCTATCAAGGTAGTCGCCAAATAGAACATTTTCTCCAGTACCTGGATCACGTGTAAAAGCAACTCCCGTGGCAGAGTTTGCACCCATATTGCCAAAAACCATCGCTTGCACGTTGCATGCTGTGCCGTTAGCGGTTTTTGTGCTAATTTTAAATTCTTTGCGGTAATCTACAGCCCTTTTGCCGTTCCAAGATGCAAAAACTGCTTCAATAGCCATAAAAAGCTGCTCATAGGCGTCTTGCGGAATGGGGTTGCCCGTTATATCTATGATTATTTGTTTGTAAACATTAACTAAATCTTTTAAATCCTCAGTTGTGAGGTCGGTGTCTTCAATTTTTTTTCGGTCTTCCTTAAACTGTTTCATCGCCCAATGAAATTTTTCGTCACTAATGTTTAGAACAATGCTTCCGAAAAGTGAAATAAACCGTCTATACGCGTCCCAGCCGAACCGTGGGTCACCGCTTCTTTTAATGAGTCCAGAAACAGTGCTATCGTTTACCCCAAGGTCCAAGATTGTATCCATCATTCCAGGCATAGATATGGCTGCTCCACTGCGTACAGAAACCAAAAGCGGCTTTTCGGTATCACCAAATCCAAGATTCATTGCCTTTTCAATTTCAGATATTGCAGCTCGAACTTGGTCTTTGAGACCTTGCGGAAACTGGAAGCCGTTCTCAAAGTATTCAAGGCAAGTTTCAGTAGTTATCACAAAGCCAGGGGGAACTGGCAAATTTATCTGGGTCATTTCGCAAAGCCCTGCCCCTTTTCCGCCCAGCAATTTCTTGTCTTTGCCGTTGCCTTCTTGGAAAAGATACACATATTTTTTCTGGGTTTTAGCTTCCATGGAGTGTTGGTGTGCGTAGCTTTGGCTAGTTTGTTCGTTCAGAGAAATTCCTCACGTTAGGCTACTTCGTATGGTAAAATAAAGATATGTGACTGCAAAGCTAAGCCAACAAAACCTGCAAACATGGCTAAATGTTAGATCAAAATGTATGAAACTTTATTGGCTGACTTGCTAATCGTCAATTATTTCAATCATTGATTTGCCGCAACAAGTAGGTGCCTTCTCCACGTTACGCCTCACATCACCAGTGCAAGAAACCTCAAATTCGCTCTGTACCTTTCGACCGCACACTGAACACATAAATGCTGGCAAATCTTGCGCCCCAGTTTCATGTAAAAGCAGGACATTATAAAACTATTACGCTAGCAGCAGATTCAACCATGGGAAAAGTTGGTGATGAGTGCTTACGTGCTTAAGTTTTTAGGTACTTATGTGCATACACTTATAAGCACCAATGCACTTATTATGTTCTGTGAATAAGTGAATCACAGCCAAACACGATTCAAATAAACGAAAGAGAAAGAAATTTGTATTCACTTATTCTAAAAAACATAAAACACATACTGTGCAACGAGAATAAGTGATTAAAATGGGCCGCATCAACGTTGACATCTCAGACGAATTAGAAAAGCAACTAAGACTAAAGACAGTAGACAAATTCGGCGGTAAAAAAGGCGACTTATCCCGAGCAGTCCAAGAAGCAGTAAAAACATGGATCAACCAAAAAGAATAACAAAAGAAGTCGCCTCCTCTTCAAGCCAATTAACTAAATTATAAGAATGCCTCGGAATAGGCGCAGGGAAGCCAGTTAGCCTCAAGCACCCAAAACCGCGCGGGTGACATTATGGGCAATCTAGCTGAAAACCCTTTTCAGAATGGTTATCCCCAGCAAATGTAATATTCCTAGTGCCAAGGGTGTCAGGCAAGTAAAGTTTAAGCGAATCCCAAGCAATAGAATATTATTAATAAGGCGAAAATTATGGTTAACAAAAAATTAGACCTTGTTTTCATTGATAAAGACGGAAAATGGTACCCTTTAGACGAAGTCGAACGTGATGACTTAGCGTCAGGTTTAGAAAAAATCACCAAAGAAGTCGCCAAAAGACTTCAATTGTTGAAAGAGCAAAGATAAAAGTCTTCTTTCTAAAGCGAATTTTTTTTGAGTATATTTGAAGATTAAAATATAACTTGACACTAACAAAATAGCGGAGATTGTTCATGAGTAGTATTTCTATGTCTTTACCTATAAAGTGGGACCTTTATGTGAAACGTTTAGCTGACGAACATGATGTTGACGTTGGCAAAGTTATTGGCGGGTTGTTTGAATGGGCTTTTTCTGTTTCTGACAGCAAAAGGCAGTTTGAAGTTTGGTTAGATAAGGCTTATCCGCCAAAAGGTCAAGCTGAAGACGAATCCATGGCTGAAGGCGAAGAAGCAACCGAGGCTGAAGAAGAAACCGAAGATGAAGCTGAAGAAGAAGTCCACGAAGACCGAGACTACACTGAAGACAGAGACGTAAAATCTTAATCACTTCATGGTTTCGTTGACTAAATTTAAAACCAAAAAAATTGAATATTTGAGGTGAAGTACATGAATGAAAAAGAAAATGTTAAGACTTTTACTCAAGAGACAAAGCAGCCGTCCCCTCACGTAAAAGAAGTGAAACGATACGGCAGCGAAAAAACTAAAAAAGTAAGCGAAAAGCAAAATGAATCACAAACTGGCCCACACACTCCTCGCGGAAAAAAACAAAGACGCCAATTCAAACTTGCCCCAAACAGAGGATAAGACTGGGGAAGTTTGCTTATGCAAATACGAAACCAATGATTACCCCAATTATGAATCCAATGCTTAGCGGAAGTATCCCAACAATTAGTGCACCATATTGGTAAACAATTGATCCATATTGAGTCGCATAATTTTTCAATGCATTAAGACTCAAACCGAAAAAGCCAAAATAGGCAACCACAAAGAGAATAATTGCAGCTATGATAGCAATTTTTAGGAATAAATGGATTAGAAAGCCCACAATTAATCCGACGACAAAAATTATTATCATCAACACAATTGGTGGCAAACCGCCTATGTTTCCAGTTGTAATGAAATGAAATACTTGATCTATCGCGCCCAAAATTGCAACTCCTCAGTACGTTAAGGTGCATACAAGCGCTATTAAACTTGTATGGCTGGTTGTCCCGGTTGTCCACAGAAACAGAGAAACCGCTATTTTATAACATGCCAAATATTAACGATTAAGCGAAAAGTTGAAAAGGCATCATGAAAAACTGAGGAAGCAGTGAGAAAAGGAGAAAAGTACCTGTTATTATCTATGTGAACTAGTATAGACCATATTTATCTTGGAGGAACGGGGACAGTTTCAAGCTATTCTGGGGAAGAAAAAAATATTCATCATTACGCGGAAAACTTTTGGCTAGGGCTAAGAGTCTACCGGGGCTTTATTTCAAATTTACTGGACGTCAAAGCTCCCCTGTTTTGCGGACATAAAGTGACCTATAATTGTAATCTTCGGTGCAAGATGTGTCCGTTCTGGAAAAGAACCAGCCAAAATTCAAGCCTTGCGCAGGAAAAAAAAATTCTGAAAAGGGTTTACGATTCGGGCGCCGTTGGAATCGCGTTTGAAGGCGGGGAACCTCTTCTGAGAACTGATTTGGTAGATATTCTTGCTTTTTCCCGTTCTCTGCCTTTGCATACAAGCCTCATAACAAATGGAACTCTTCTTGAATCCAGAATTGACGAGATAGCCCCGTACATTAACGGGGTAGTTTATGTTTCGTTGGATGGGCTCGAGAAAACTCATGATGCTATCCGAGGTGTAGATGGTAGCTTTAAAAAAGCGGTTCGGGGCATAAGAGCGGCAGCAGAAAAAGTCTCCGTGACCATAAACACAACGATAATGGCTGAGAACGCTGATGAGATAGAAAGCTTGGTGGAGTTGGCAAAAGAGTTAGATGCAAGAATATCCGTTGCCGTAGCTCATGAATATTGTAATGTTAATGCTTCTTTGGCTGCTACAGACAAAACATCAAAAATCGCCCATCGGCTGATAGAAATGAAACATGAGGGTTACCCTCTTGTCAACTCAATTGGTTATTTCAAAGTGATGGCTAAAGAGAAAAACTGGCGGTGCAAGCCATGGTCTATGGTAAACATCGACCCACATGGGAACGTCGTTTTACCCTGCTATGTCCACAATGATTACGCTAGCAGTGTTTCTGTTTTCGATAACGGTATTAAGCATGCAGTTTCAGGCTTTGACTGGAAAAAGACAAGAAATTGCCAGAAATGTAGTCTTCATTGTTATGTTGAACCTTCTTTAGCGCTTTCAGGTGATTTTAGATCGTATATGCATTGGGCTTTTCACGTAAGCATTTGATTTTTTTAGGCATGGTCATTTTAAGAATTACATGATTGCCGCTTGTAGTCTTACGCCTTATCCATTTCTTCTTTTTTGTTCTTTCTCTCTTCGGAGGTAATAAAATTTGAATAAATGTGCGCGCCCCAATATGGAGCCAGAAATGACTTCCGACGGCAAATTCATCTGCAATGTTGATAACTAACATTCAATTCAGGAAAAGACTGTGACTGGCACCGCCCAAAAATCAATTTGAAAAACGCAAGGAAACACTGGTAACTTAAAATAAAATAAGAAACTAAAACTATCATCTCCACGTTTTTTGGTATCGTTTTGAACGAAAGAACGATAAATAAGGATAAGAATTATGAAAAAGTGCACCTATCTGCAAGGTTGGATATCAGAGGTTTATAGACGATTGTTTAATTGAATGAAAAGAAATGTTTATATCAGTTGACTAGGCTTCTGTAAGAATTCAGCTATCATTGCTAGCCCCGCAATTTTCACATGGCGGCGGCTCAACCCCTACCGAAACGGCGTTTGCCTTGCAGGAATGACGGAGTTGGCCTCCAATTGCGGGGACACGAATGTGGACCTGACTAATTGCTCAGTTAGGTCTGAATTGGGCTTTGACGTATTGAGTGGAATGTTTTTCCCTCCAAATCCAGTTAGGCACAAATCATGCGAAATAGTGCATAACGTACCACACAAAAAACAAGATAGAAAGATCCGCAGAAATCAATATGGAGTGCATAACTCCGGTTGATCCTGCCGGACCCCACTGCTATCGGGATAGGACTAAGACATGCTAGTCGAGCGCTTCCTAGCCAATTTGGGAGCGCGGCGCACAGCTCAGTAACACGTGGCTAACCTGCCCTTGGGACGAGAACACCCCCGGGAAACTGGGGCTAATTCTCGATAGGTGAAGAACTCTGGAATGAGTCTTCGCCCAAAAGACGCTGGGGTTATGCTCTCCAGCGCCGCCCAAGGATGGGGCCGCGGCCGATCAGGTTGTTGGTGAGGTAATGGCTCACCAAGCCTTTTACCGGTGCGGGCCGTGAGAGCGGGAGCCCGGAGATGGGCACTGAGACAAGGGCCCAGGCCCTACGGGGCGCAGCAGTCGCGAAAACTTTGCAATAAGCGAAAGCTTGACAGGGCTATCCCGAGTGCCATCCGCTGAGGAAGGCTTTTACCCAGTCTAGAACGCTGGGGGAATAAGGAGAGGGCAAGTCTGGTGTCAGCCGCCGCGGTAATACCAGCTCTCCGAGTGGTGTGGATGTTTATTGGGCCTAAAGCATCCGTAGCTGGCTAGGTTAGTCCCCTGTTAAATCCACCGAATTAATCGTTGGATTGCGGGGGATACTGCTTGGCTAGGGGACGAGAGAGGCAGACGGTATTTCCGGGGTAGGGGTGAAATCCTATAATCCCGGGAAGACCACCAGTGGCGAAGGCTGTCTGCTAGAACGCGCCCGACGGTGAGGGATGAAAGCTGGGGGAGCGAACCGGATTAGATACCCGGGTAGTCCCAGCTGTAAACGATGCAGACTAGGTGTTTGGACGGCCACGTGCCGTTCTAGTGCCGCAGGGAAGCTGTTAAGTCTGCCGCCTGGGGAGTACGATCGCAAGATTGAAACTTAAAGGAATTGGCGGGGGAGCACCACAAGGGGTGAAGCTTGCGGTTTAATTGGAGTCAACGCCGGAAATCTCACCGGGAGCGACAGCAGTATGAAGGCCAGATTAAAGGTCTTGCCAGACGAGCTGAGAGGAGGTGCATGGCCGTCGCCAGTTCGTGCCGTGAGGTGTCCTGTTAAGTCAGGCAACGATCGAGACCCGCGTCCACTGTTGCAACTAGCTTTGTGCTGGGCACACTGTGGAGACCGCCACTGATAAAGTGGAGGAAGGAGCGGGCCACGGCAGGTCAGTATGCCCCGAATCTCCCGGGCCACACGCGAGCTGCAATGGCAGGTACAATGGGTTCCGACCTCGAAAGGGGAAGGCAATCTCGAAAGCCTGCCGTAGTTGGGATCGAGGGCTGTAACCCGTCCTCGTGAACATGGAATCCCTAGTAATCGCGTGTCATTAGCGCGCGGTGAATACGTCCCTGCTCCTTGCACACACCGCCCGTCGTTCCATCCGAGCGACTTTTGGGTGAGGCGCCGTCTTTCATGGCGGCGTCGAATCTAAGTTTCGTAAGGAGGGAAAAGTCGTAACAAGGTGGCCGTAGGGGAACCTGCGGCCGGATCACCTCCTAAGTAAAAAGCATGAAGAGTGCTTGACTGGAGGAGCAAGGAGAACATACGAACCCACAGAGGTACGTCAAAGCCCAATTAAGCATTAGCAATATAGCCTTGGGTTAATCTTTTCTTCTTTCTTTTAAGGAAAGATGGTCTTTTATTTTTCTTGTTTTTAATTGCCCATTTTTAAATTGATCTTACCAAAAATCTTGCTAAATTGGGCCAATTTGGCAATTATTCTAGATGTAATAGCATGAATTTCTTGCAAGAATTCGTAAGCATTTCCGTGTAGCATTATGTTGAATTCATTGTAGGAGCATATTTGGTGCAAATAGTTAACTGAGGGAGTTTTGTTGCCTACACAATTCTTGATGTTATTCGGTTAGTGTTTTTGTGTAATCCCAGATTTTGTCGCTTACCCAATGCTGCGTTTTCACTACGGGCCCTTTCTTGGTTTGTCTCGCCATAGCCGAGTCCATGAGACTTTCGCCCAATGCTAATGCTTTTCCAAACTTCATATCCACTACCAAAATAACGTCGCCTTTAGCAAATTCTCCTTCAATACGCACTATGCCTGGAGCCATAACTGTTGCACCTTTGCAAACGTAGGGGACGGCGCCCATGTCAACCACGATTTTTGGTGCTTTTGCGGTGAACTCGGTGAAGTGAAGTGTGGGCAGGATTTTGTCGCCTGCTTTGTATAGCAATGGTTTTGCGCCAATAAGATATACTTCTCCTACATCAGATTCTACAACTTCCACAGTTGATTGCCCAAAAAGTGTTTCCATATCAAGCTTTAATTTAGCTGAGGCATCAGATAGAATTTGTTTTGCTTCTTTTGTTTTTAATGGGTATCGTCTTTGTGTTGGCATAGATGTTCACTCTGGTAAGTCACAGCAGGCATGAAATTTAAGTTTGCTCTCCACTTGTTTTGTTTATGATTTGCCTTTCTTGAATATTTTGTCTAGAAAAGTGCCTATATCAAACTTAAACAGTAAAACAGTGACAATAATTGTTAGAAATATGGACATAGCCATCATTTCTATAGGATTTAGCAAGCTTGAAAAGTTGGCTTCAACAAAGCTTCCCAAAAAGACACCTGCCATTGTAATCGTTATTTTGCCAAGAAAATATGCTGAGAAAAACTTTGTTGGACTATACTTCATTAAGCCCAATGGGATAACGACGGGTTCGTCAGGAATAGGTGTTGCTGCAGCTAAATAGAGCAGAGGAAAAGCCCATCGCCTTATTTTTCCCGCTTTAACGTCGAGTCGTGTTTGACTTTTTTCACTTAAGTGCCCGCTTACAAAAAAGGTGATCATATAATGAATGCCTTTTGCGAGCGCTGCGGCAAGAGCGATGAGGAAAGCTATTGTTAGTAATGCGGTTGCATCTGCGTTTGTCATGCCGATGGCTGCTGTAGATGCAATTAGAAGATTTGAGGGACCAAAGAAAGGTATCAAATTTAACCCAAAAGCGACCAGAAAAGTAATTATGAACTCGATGTTAAACAGCATATACCTTTACCCATATTCCCCAGAAAATAATCCATCAGCCCGCTTATAAGCACAAGTAAAAATAAACTGGAATTGAACGAGATAACAAGTTAAAGTTTAAATGAAATCCAATTTTATTGAACAAAGGCCGGTAGACACAAAGTTAAGTTAACCTAAGCAAGCAAATAGAATCCCAGATAGGTTTAAATGTGGAGAGTTCGAGTATAGAAGACATAAAGATACATGAGGATTCCAATATGAGCGAAATGACAACCGAAATCCTTGAACAAAACCTTAGCAAAGTCGTACTTGTTAGACTCAAAGGCGGAAAAAGCCTCAGAGGAAGACTGAAGGGTTTCGATCAACATTTAAATCTAGTTCTAGAAGAAACAGAAGATACAACAGCAGTTGAAAACCAAAAGAAACTGGGACTAATCATCGTTCGAGGAGACAACGTAGTCCTTATATCGCCTCCGCCTAGGTGACCGCGATGGGAAAAGGAACTCCATCAATGGGCAAGCGCCAAGGCAAAGTTGTTCATATTAAATGTAGGCGCTGCGGAAGACGAGCATACCACGTACGACATAAGCGTTGTGGAGCATGCGGATATGGCGAAACCACAACCATGCGACATTATACTTGGATGCGTAAGACTCTTCAAAGAGTACGTGTCGTCTAAAAACCCTTTTTCAAATAATTAAAATCATTTTTGTTAAAAATAGCAATTGTAAATCTTTAGATTTTAAACTATATTAATTATTCATTGGATAAGAAAAAAGAAAATTATGTTTTTATTGGTTTGGCGTATTATAGTAGCCTTTGTCAATCTTGACAAAGATCAATGGACCCTTACTTTGAGCCATCTCACGCGCTTTCCGTAATGCCTCATTAAGCACAATGAAAACTCGTTCTTTATCGTTGAGGTCTTGAACTCGTTTTTCTCCAAGTTCCATTTTTATGAGGTTTTCAGATAAGATTTCTGTGCCGCAAATTTCGCCGTTCTTAAGTAGTGTGGTGATTACGATTTCTTGGAGTTCTTGTTTGTGCTCAAGTCTTTTCCAGATTGGTTCGGCGTTGTTGATGGCTTTAGAAATCTTGTTCCATCTGTTAGCGTTTTGGTCGCCGATGAGTAGTTTGACTCGTTCTTTCCATTTTTTAAACCAGATGCCTATCCAAACTGTTAAAAAAGCTTCCAGTTCTGATGAATCTTCCTTTAGTAGGTTTTCGAGTTTGTCAACGAGTTCGCATTGGTTTGCTTCTTTTCCCATCAAGTTCCAGTGAAACTTTAGGTAGTTGGTGAAATCCTGACAGGCAACCTGTAAAACTTTGCGGTCTGACCCCATTACGTCAAGGGCAGGATCCGCTTCTTTTAATTTCTCCCCGATCATCAATTCAACAAAGTTCATACTGATTCCCACTCCGAAGCCCTCTCCAATATTGATTAAAGATCAAGCTTTTAATTAAACTTTGTTTCCACGGAAACATATAACTGCCTAAGAAGTTTTCAGCAATATTTCGAATTTCGATACATCAAAAAAGCTCAATTTATGTATCTTGGAAGTGCGGTAACGTCCTTCAAAATTAAATCTGGGCATTCTTTCTCAAGTTCTTTACGTTGATATAGTCCCGACAAAACCGCAACCGTTCCCGCGCCCGCAGCCTTTCCAGCTCGTACATCATTAACAGAATCACCTGCAATAATGCAACTACACATCTCAACATCGAAAGCTTCCACACATTTTATTAACGCTTCAGGAGAAGGCTTGGGCTTACAAGCATCCATTGATGTTACCACATGTGTAAAATATTTTGATATGCCAAAACACTCGTAGCTCTTCTATGATGGCTTCTGAGGGTGCATACCTCATAGTTATTAATGCAAGTTTAGCTTTTTGCGATAGCGTCTCAAGTGTTGCTGAGACGTTGGGTATAATTGTGGTTTTTTCATGACTGATTGAATAAAATGTTTGATAATAAATTTTTAGAAATTTCTTAGAGTCACCGTTCATAAAATCGTTTATTGTTAGGCCTTGTTCAAGCCTTTTTGGAATTTCAAGAGAAACTGCATCGTCTGGGGCTCTTCGTCCGATGGCTTTGAACGCTATTTTGGCGGCTTCTATGTAGGCTTCTTTGGAATCAACTATTGTGCCGTCTAAATCTAAAAAAATGCCTTTTACCTTTATTTTGTTTACGTTCATGAGGTTTCTCTTGCCTTTGAGATACTCTTTGTTTCATAAACTTTTCTAAAAGACTTTTAGAAATTAGCTTGGCATATTTCTTCTATATAGATTATTGAGGTAATCTCTATAGGCGTCTTTGGATAATCTCTTTCTTGAATATGTGGAAGAGGTGAAAAAAGAATGCTCTCACGAGATTGTGATGGCTGCTATAAACTGAAAGAATGTAGCAAACGCTACCAAAGAACTGTCAAAGGGGACAAAGTCTACTGCCCTGATGGAACCGCTCATCTGATTGACCAGCACAGTATTGTCTCCAATTCCGAAGTAACATGCTTCTTTGAAGCGTTTCAATAATTAAACTGAATAGTTTCCATCGCTTAAACCAAATGATTGATAGTTATCCCTTTTATTTTTTGAAATTTGCAATATATCTATTTTTTCTTATGTGGTTTTTGAAATCTATGTTTTTCAGGATTTTTTGTTAAATTTTGAGGTTGTTTTGGTATAGCAAAATTTTTGAGTGCGTGGACGTGACGGTTTTCTCAATTTTTGGTTTATTGTTTTCTAAATCCTTCCATTTCTTTTTTTTTGAAGCCAAATTAGCCTATTCCAATTATTATTTGCAAATAGGTGCGCTTCCAAATGACGATAGTTGTTTCTAGAAATTAAAAGAATGAATCGCTGTGGGCTTAATCTTTGTGTTTAGAAGTGATTTAACTGTCACTTCGCTGGTTTTTTTGATGACTTGATGATCTAATCCGCAGACTGGACAAAATACTATTTCATAGTTGGCAAAGATTTCAGGGAACACATCAAATTTGTTTGTGCAACCTAAACATTTAACTTTCAACCTTATTCACCTCATTTTATCTCATAGGCGAGCTTTCAGAAATGGCACACTCGAAGTGTTCAAGCTGGATTGTTTGGCCTCTCTTAATTGTCATAAATTCAGTTCCGCAGATTGGGCTAACACTAGTTCATATTCTCCCACTAGGTCAAATTCGAAGTTCACTTTGCATACAGGGCACAAAAAAATCATCGACTCATCGGCTTTCTCCATTCTTAAACGCTCCCCTAAAACAAAATTCTGCGTCGACCCAATTAAAAGATTTCTTGGTAAATTCTAGTAACTATATAGAAGCAAGAATTCTACGCATAATTTTTTCTTTGTGTTTTGGGTTGATTTCTTGGTTTAGGCTTAGATTTATTTGCAGGTTGCGTGCGAAAATGTGCGCAATTGTGCCGGATTGTGCTGAATTGTGCGGATTTGTGTCGACAGTGATTGTCGGCGCAGATTCTTTTCCAAAGTTTTTTCTTTATTTTTTGGGTTTGTTTTTTGAAGCAGAACTTAATTTCTTTGCAGGTAGCGCAAGAATTTGTAAGATTTTGCAAGAAAACGCAAGAATCTGCAAGAAAACGTAAAAAATCTAAGCTTAACAACTATTTTTTTGTTCAGCTTGTTTTGGGTTGCTTTTTATGTTTGGGTCTTGCTTTGTCTGCAGAGTGAGTCACTACAAGTCACTAAAAGTCATAAAAAGCTAAATCTTTCGAGTTATTTTGTTGACAATAGAATTGTGCATAAACCCGCAAGTTGTCGAGTGAACAGCAACTTTTCATATTGACGTTGTTGGGTAGCAAAAAACTGAGGTTTTTCTCATAGCAAATTCTATCCTTTACCTGGTTAAGAAATGCCAATATTTGAGTGCATAAAGTGCGGTCGCAAAACAAAAGCCGACTGTGAAATTTGCTATACCCTTCCTCGCCATGTAAGGGAGAGAAACCACTAGGCTGTTGCGGTAAACCAATGATTGAATCACTTCACGACTAACTAACTCTGTGGAAAAACAAGTCAGATATTGAAAAAGGAAACACTAAGACAAAACTAACTTAATGCAAAAAGACCGAAGACTTCACTGTTTAGGTTTCTCAGAACATCGAAAGTGTTTTCTGGTTTCTTCTCACAAGATTATAGGTCGCTTTTTAGGTTCTCAAGGTCTAAATCGGCAAACTGTTCCATAATCCAGTCTTTAATTTGGTCTCTTGTCCTTCTGAACGCTTTAAGTCTCTCTTCTTCTGTACCCTCTGCATCCGAAGGGTCAGCAAAACCGTGAAGCTGGTAGTGCTTTGTCTTATGCAGTTTAGCATTCACTAATTCAGGTCTACCCATCACTAACGGTGAAGAGCAAAGCACACAATTCATTTTAGCACTGTTTCGACAAACTGTCACCGCTAAATCAATGTCAACATCGCTAAACTCATCAATACTCTTAGAGTACTGGTCTGAAATGTCTATGCCAATCTCAGCCATAGCTTTGATTGCTAAAGGATGCACACTTGTCGGGTTAGTTCCAGCGCTAAGCACCTCATACTTGTCACCGTACAAGTGTCTGAGTAATCCTTCAGCAATTTGTGACCTAGCTGAGTTGTGAGTGCATAGGAAGAGAATTTTTGTCTTACTCATTTGAATCACTTCTCTATTCGGAAATAGGTATGTTTCTATCTTTCAGAAAGTCTTTGACATGTTCTTGTATTTGGTCTCTAACTTCTCTGAATTTAGCGAGTTTTTGCTCTTCTGTGCCTTCAAAGGCACTTGGGTCTTCGATGTTCCAGTATAGTCTTGTAGAAGGCCCTAGGATTGTTGGGCAGTCTTCTTCTTCTCCTTTCTTGCAGACCGTAATTGCGATTCCAAAGTATCCGTCTCTTGTTAATTTCCAAAGCTCTTTTGGTTGCTGTTTAGATATGTCAATTCCAATTTCTTGCATAACTTTTATGGTGTAGTGCTGAAGAGGTTGTGGTTTAAACCCCGCACTATATGCATCAAAATAGTCTCCACCATACTTTCTAAGAAAAGCTTCAGCAATCTGACTTCTCGCTGAGTTATGTGTACACAAAAAGATAACCTTCGTTTTAGTCAAATCAACACACCTTAAGCTTCTTATTAATGGAGTCTTCGTCTTTGTAATATTTCTTTCTTAGCCAGAATGCCACGTTCACTAAGCTTATCATAACTGGGACTTCTATCAATGGTCCTATTACAGCAGCAAACGCTTCTTGTGATGCTAAACCGAAGACTGCAACTGCGACAGCTATGGCTAACTCAAAGTTATTACTAGCTGCAGTGAAAGATAGAGATGTCGTTCTTTTGTAGCCGAGTTTTGAATAATATCCAACAGCAAAAGCAACTGAAAACATTACAAAGAAGTATACTAACAGTGGAATGGCAACTCTGACAACGTCTAATGGCAAGTTTATGATGTACTGTCCTTTGAGCGAAAACATTACCACTATAGTGAATAACAATGCGATTAAGGACACATGACCTAGCTTATGCATTAATTTGTGTTCATACCATTCTTTTCCCTTAGTTCTAAGGAAGTAGTATCGAGTTATGATTCCAGCAAAGAAGGGTATGCCCAAGTAAATCACTACTGACTCTGCGACGTCTATTAGAGATATGTTAACTACTTGTCCAGAGCCTGAAATCCAACCACTTGCTATCGTTATGTAGAAGTAGGCGAGAACTGAGTACATCGCGATTTGGAAGATGGAGTTGACTGCGACTAGTATTGCTGTCCATTCGTTGTCGCCTTCTGCAAGATTGTTCCATACAATGACCATTGCTATGCATCGGGCTATGCCAATTAGGATTATGCCGTTTCTTAAGTCAGGGTAAGCTCCTAGAAACACCCATGCTAAAACAAACATTAAGAATGGTCCTATTACCCAATTGAGAGTGAGCGATTCGGTTAGCATGGTTCTTGAGCCTTTGGCGGTCACCACTTTTCTGAGGTCTTCATAGCGTACTCTTGCGAGAGGGGGATACATCATTAAAATTAAGCCTACAGCGATTGGAATTGACGTTGTTCCAATACTTAGTGAACCGATGGCAGTGGCTGTATTAGGGTATAAGTAGCCGATTAAAACTCCGCCAATCATGGCTAGAAATATCCAAAGGGTCAAGAACTTGCTTAACCATGACAGGTGAGAACTAGGCTTCTTCTCCATCAAGACTCCAACTGTAGACTACTTTAGCCGCTTGGCAAATATTTAAGCAGATTGGTAGGAGTTTTCTCATTTTCTTCAGAATATAGCAAATATAATAAAGTAAGAATTATCTGATTTTTCAGAAGCCTTAGTTTAGTAATCGCCGTCGTTAACAGTGATTCAATATGGCATATTGTGAAAGAGACTCATTTAGGAATCGTTGCAATCATAACAATCGATGTCAAAGGTCAAATCGTTCTTGCAAAAGACTTACGAGAAAAAGCAAACTTCAAGCCAAACGACAAAATTGCCGTGGTTACCTGTGAAAAAGATGGTGAAGTTTGCTGTATTATGATGCTAAAAGCAGAAAGACTTCGTGGAGCAGTAACAAAAACGCTTAGTCCTCTGCTGAAAGGAGTAACTAAACAGGAGAGTTGATTTTCTATTCTTATTTGAAGGTCTGTTTTCCGTTTAGCTCTTTATCATTGATAGTGTATGAAGCCTTAAGCATGACTATATAGAATATTCTGGCTAACCCCAAAAAATCCGCTTGCTTTCTACAGAACCCGAAAAGACAGAGAGTAAGAAAATGTCCACCTGACACTTGAAATTCATAACAAAGAAGAAGATAATCACTCTAGTAACTCCTATTATGTGCCCTGCTAGTGACCACTTTGATATTCAAGCACAAATCAATAAAGCTCTATAGATATATGTTGACAAGCAATAAAAGCCAAATTATTGCTTTAACTTCTTCCAAGTGTCAATATGATGTCTGATTATCGTTTACAGGTCGTCTTTGAACCCAACGACATAAACACTTGGTCGAGAAAATATCGTTTTGCAGTTATCGACCAAAATAAGATCAAAGGTTATCCAGCAAACTTTGTGTGTGTCTTGCCTAAAAGAATCTTTGACTCAGGAAAACCTCTAAGTGAATTTGCTAAAATATTTGGGCAGAAAAGTTCTGAGTTAGCCATTGAGTTATTAAAGGATGCAATCCAGCAAGAGAATGATGAAAAGGTCAAATCAGAGCTAGAAAAACGACTTGTGGCTCTTGAGTTGGGGAGACCTAAATTGGTTTGTAGTTGTTGCCACAAAGAATTCGAAGAATATAGCAGAATAAAGTACAGGCGCAGACTTTGCAAGATTTGTCTTGAAGTAAGGTTTCTTCAACATTAAAACTAAAGGGATATCTTTTCTGCTATCTGAATGAAACCTGCCATTTTGTCAAGGTTTTTTACCCGATAAAACAAAAACGTGCACGTTAATTATAGCAAAAGCAATCATCCATGGTATTGTTGCATAAAACATAAAATCGAAATAGGCAGGTACACAACCCTAAACTCAGAAACATAACGGCAAAATAACCTAAGACTTTTTTTATTTGTGCTCATACTGCTCAATAATCTTCTTGTCACTCGGAAAATTAGGCTTATGAACCTAAAACATGAATAATAAATAGAATGATTTGCACTAATATTGTCTATAGTTCATTATTTAGAAGTATGAAGAAATCAATATTCAGGCTGAGTTCCATACGCAATCGAAAAAGCGATTTAATGTAAGCACAGCTTTTTATATTCGGTGAACTAAAGTGACCGACAAAAAAATTTTTAATCGTATTGTTTGGGAACGGGCAAATATTGAATTTTTAGATTAGTTCTATTTCTTCCCTTGAAACAAACATTCAAATTGAAACCAAAAAGAGGAAGAAAGCAGTGTTGAAGTTGAGTCAAGACTGCGACGGCTGCGAAAGACAATTATTCGAATGCACAAAACGCTTCTCAAAAGCAAAAGTGGGCGACAAATGCTACTACCCAGACGGAACAGCACATCTAATAGATTGCATAAACTGATGTGCCGATTGCCTACTTACTTTTCAAAACGAAAGAAAAGGAAGATTGTAAATTTTGAAAAGTGCCATTTCATTGGTGTTATTTCTACGTTGGCTAAAATTATACCTTTAATTCTCATTTTTGTTTTTGTTTCAAATGATTCTTAATTCAATAAATCCAACAAATAGTAAGGAAATAAGCTAAAATGAATATGCGTCAAATTAGAGATGCCTACTCCTGTGTAATAAATTTAAAAATGGGAAGATTAATTCCCTTCAACTTTTTTGTTGAATTCCTGATTTGGTTTATTCTCTGAAGTCGCATTTTCATTCTTATTTATGTTTAGGGTAGGATTTAGGTTTGCCATTTCTTGTCTTATTGCGTCAAAATAGTTTTTAGCTGCTTTTTCCTGGTTTTCAAGGACATTGGTAAGAATCGAGATTTCTTTGTTGAGTAGATCTTTTTCGTTTTTGAGTTCAGATTCTAAATCTTGAACTTTCTGGCTGGCACTGGAGATTTTGGTCAGTTGGTTGATTATTATTTGTTTTTGATCTTGTGGCGAGCTTGATTCTAAAATAGGTATATTTAGAGTTTCATAAATGCTTGGTATTTGTGCAAGTAATAATGCTTGCTTTTCTTCTGGCTGGGCTAATGAAGTTACTATATTTTGGTTGAGTGATGGTTCTTTAGTTGTTGTAATTTGGTTGTTAATTTTAGGAACCGGTTTTCTTTTCAGGAAAATAAATAGCGCTGTGAATGTGAATATTCCTGTTGTAACTAATATCCATGAAAAAAGACTTATTGAATTTTCAAGTGATGGTGTTGGGGTTTGGCTTGGAAAAGGCGACAGTATCGATGTCGTATTGTTGCTTATCGTAAAGTATGCGGTTGTGTTTTGAGCTGATGAAATATCCACGCCCTCATAACTTCCTGAAAAAATAGCCAAGTTTAGAGTTGCTGCTCCTAATTTTGTGTCTTTCGGAATCGTGAATTCATACGCAATTTGATTTGCGTTGGTTGCATTAAATAAAATATTTTGCATCTGAGTTTGATTAATTATTTTTTTATTCACATCTTGTATGTTGATATATATATTTTCTGCTTGCTCTTGGTTGCAGCTTAGAGTCAAGATTGCTTTGGCTGTAGTGCCGAGGGCGAAGGTGGTCTGATTTTGGTTTTTGGAATCTAGGAAATTTATCGAGCTGACTTGGATGGGCCAAGCCACTTGAAAT
The DNA here is from genome assembly GCA_963798135.1 of Candidatus Bathyarchaeota archaeon. Classification (GTDB taxonomy): domain Archaea; phylum Thermoproteota; class Bathyarchaeia; order Bathyarchaeales; family Bathycorpusculaceae; genus Bathycorpusculum. Next base: position 1,340,485 of record CAWCSI010000002.1, read on the forward strand.
GTTGCGTTTTGCAGGGTTGTTCCAATAGATGTATTCGCGTTCGCGAATATCTGCCAAGTTCCTTGAACTGTTCTTTCACTTGTCTCTAATGGAATTCGGAAGGTTATGCTAGTTAAGCTTGTGTTATCAGTTATTGAGCTTCTTACTATTTCGGTTGGGTAAGAAGATGAGGTTGGTCCTTTAACTTTGAAAACTACAGGGGTATTTGGAGCAGTTAAATTTCCTTTGGTAAGGTTTGCCGATAATTGAATTAGGTCAAAAGGTGCAAAAGTTGGATTTTGTTTGATATTTATTTTAGTGCCATTGTTAGCTTGAAGGGTCATACTAAGGTTCCAGTTGGCGGATGCGGCGTTGTTGCTTTGAGCCTGAGTTTCTTGAAGCAAAGCTATTGCATTGAAAATCAAGAAGATTATTAGGCATATCCCGGTGATTCTAGTTTTAAACTTCTGTGTTTTGTGATTCATATGATCAAACACTCTCTTTAGGTCCCTCGTGTTTTTTTAGCTAAATAGTTTCTGAGTAATAGTGCTCCAATGCTTATTGCAAAAAATATTATTAGAAGCACTAAGGATGCTGCGTAAGCAACATTTGCTTCTTGCCAAACTATACTTTTTGTGATAGCATTGCCATTTGCGTGAATGTTTCTATAAGCACCTAAAATCCAAACAGCTAATATCGGCATGGCTTGTCCGTTGCCACCAGTTAACGAGATCGGGTTAGGCAGACCATTGGTGCCCAAACCACCTGCTGTAAATATTAATACAGCTGTTTCTCCTATGGCTGCACCTATTCCTAACAAAATACCTGTAATGGCGCCTGGACTAGCTGGAAGCAACACCGTTTTTCTTATTGTTTGCCACTTTCTAGCTCCAAGAGCATATGAAGCTTCTCGGTAGGCTTTAGGGACTGCTCTCATTGATTCCTCGGCTACTCTGATGTTCCAGGGAAGAATCATGAAAGCCAATGACAAAGCTGCAGCTGGCAAAGAATAACGCATGCCAGCCATTTGAACAAAAAACGTAAACCCAAACAAACCTATTATCACTGAGGGTGCTCCGGCCAATGTTTCAATGAAAAAGCGAAGGCCACTCACAAAACGATTATCTGGCGCATATTCCGCTAAAAATATTGCAGCGCCAAGCCCGAGTGGAATCGCTATTAGCTCGCAAGCACCAACAACAATTAGTCCTCCTAATATGAAATCTCTGATTCCACCGATTGACCCAGGCTCCAATCCAGCCACGCGGGCACCGATTGTGGTATAATTTAAGGTGCCGCCGCTTATGAAATTCCATGAAAGAAACTGCGCCCCTCTAAGCGCCACATATGAAATAAGGCCAAAAAGTGTTGCTACACAGATGGCTCCTGAAAGACGAAGACCAAATTTTGCAACGTTTTCTGTCACTACAGGTGAATCTTTCTTGAGCTGCTGATTTTTTGTATCTTCAAATCCAACAATTGCCCCTAATGTACAAAATGACATGCAAAACAATAACAGGTATACGTTAGTAAGATTAAGGGCAGCTCCCGCCAAAAAGGCTAAGGCAAGCGCTATCGAAATTTTTGCTCCTAATGAGTGTGTTTCAACTTGCAAGTATGCTCCTACAAACATTATCATAGCCGGTGCAAAAAAGACCATATTTAGTAAAGTGCTTGAAATCATATCGTTAATGCTTGTGTCCCATGGAAACCCGCTCGACATGTATCCGTTTACTGGAACAAATATTTGTAAGAACGCAAAAATAGTAAAGACTACGGCTGGCACAAAAATTAATCCTCCCGAAAGCAGGCTTCTTTTGCTGTGTCTTCTAAAATAATTGGTCGACCGTTTTTTCCACGATGGAAATCCAAATTTCAATTTTAGGTCCATCATGGCTTGGGCAAACTCCTTGGTGCTCCTGCTGCTCTCCCTTTGACCAATCCTCTGATTATCAAGTTTAAGGCTGCAATAATGAAGAAAAGAATAAAGCCTAAAGCGTAGAGCGGCGGTAAATAGCTAAAATCCCCCGTCGCCCCCGTGGCTATGATTGATGGAATTAGGTTTGTGGGGTGAAAAATATCTAGTGATAAAGTTGGAGTCATAACACTTCCAACTATTAGGTAAACTGCCATTGTTTCGCCGACGGCATTTCCCATTCCAAGAATAATAGCTGCTAAGATTCCTGGCTTGGCGACGGGTACAATAATCTTAATCATGGTTTGCCATCTGGTTGCGCCTAATCCAAGTGATGCTTCTTTGAGTTCTTTTGGAACTGCTCTGATTGCATCTTCAGATATGCTTGCAACAGTTGGCAAGGACATTATTCCTACAACTATCCAAACGGCGAATATTCCGTATCCAGTTCCTGGACCGCCAACTTTTCCTATTGTCGGAATTACTAGACCAACGCCTACTAGCCCCATGACTATCGAGGGCAATCCTGTCAAAACTTCTAAGACTTGGTTTTATCATGTTCCTGAGTTCTGTTTTCTGCGAATTCAGCTAAATAAATCGCGCATGGTATTCCTATTATCGTTGCTACGAATTGTGCATCCCGCTCCAGCATAAAAAGTTAAAAAGATTAATGGAATTGCTCCATACATTGCTGAAGTCGGAGCCCAATTCATTCCAAAGCCATGAAATGTCCACTTTGTTATAATTGGCGATCCTTGTTGAAATAACATAGCTATTATCGACATTACGATTATAGCAGAAACAGCTGCACAAACAAAGAATATTATCTGGACAGCTCTCTCTTGGACGTTTCTTGCCAAGATTCTAATAGCATTTCTCCCCGTGAGAATAGAAATTTGTTTAACCTTACATAACGATTTCCTGTAGTGTCTACATAGGGCTATTGAGAAGATATAGTGGCACATATTTTGCGATTGATCTCCATATTTTGATTGTAACTTGATTGAGTTTCTATAGCTTAAACAGAGGACAATAGATTATGTCGGCAAGAAAGATATTGCCAGCAAGCCAACTTACCGTTTGAACGAAATAAATCGTTCAAGATAATCGTGAGAAAGGAGATTAAAAAAATTGAATAAATCTAGATCAATAGTAGCATTGTTTATTGTAGCAATGTTTGCAATTTCAATTCTTGCAGCAATTCCAGCACACGCACAAACGACACTTTTGGCACCAGCACAATTACAAGTTCTAGGTAGCTCAACTGTATTTCCAATCAGTTCTTCCGCAAAGACCGATTTTCAGACCTACACCTGCAACTTTAGCTGCTCCATTTGCTTCTACCACTGTAACTCTAAATGACCTCGGAAGCGGTGCAGGCCTTAAAGCTTTGCAATCTCTTCCAGCGACAGCTGACATCGCAGCCTCATCCAAATCAGGTATAAACGCAGGCTTATTCAACACAGTTTCACCATACTCATATCCAATATCAGGCACTGGCGTGAATGATCCTGAAGAATTCATGATCGGCTCAGACAGCATAGCAATCATCGTAAACTCAGGTAATGCATGGCTTACTCAAGTGAGCGCTTCACAGGTCGGTGACTTATTCCGATCACAAGGCAACAGCGCACAAGGCGGAAGCAATGCTCCACTTTATAATACATGGGGCGACTGGGCAGCAGCACAAGTTCCACCAGTAACCTTACCATCAGGCTGGTCAAGTCAAACAATCGTTCGCATCGGCAGAGAACTTTCCTCAGGAACATGGGATGGCTTCAACACCTTCTTCATGAAAGCCTTTAGCCACGAAATGTCCTACCAAGCAACAGGAACCTTTACAGGCCAGACAACCAGCGGATCAGGAGGATCTCAAGCAGTCAGCAACTGGTTACCAGCTAACTACCAAGGCATTAGACTGCCAACCAAGACGTTCTCAGTGCAATGAAACAATCCACAAATCAATATGCAATCGGATTCATCGGATTAGGCTTCGTACAAAATGACATAGGAGCAAACCACCCAGACGGCGTTATACCATTGAACATGTTCAATCCAACAACCAGCACTAACGTTACTCCAACAATCGCTCATGTCATAGATGGAACATACGTTAGCAACTCAGCAGCTCCAGCAGTCATCGTTAGACAACTTTGGTACTTCATGGACGGTATCCCAGCAGCAAACAGCCCATCAGCAATCAAATCTCTTTGGATAAGCTACGTCAAATCAAGACGCCATCATACATCACTAGCGAACGGTTATATTTCGATGAACATTGCCGACATGGCAGGTGCAACTTCAGGCAACCCAAACACATCAGTTGGCACTCAGACTGTTCCAGACGGAAAAGTTGACTTCAACGACTTGGTGTACTTTGCAAGTGCATGGATCGCATACAATAGTCCAGCAAAAACTCTAAACCCTTATGCTGACATGATCAGGCCCAAGCGGTCACCCAGACGGTGCAATTGATTTCAACGACCTAGTCGCTTTCGCAAACGGTTGGATTGCAAGCACGCAACAGCAGCTAATCAATCCCCATTAAGTTTTTTTTAAACTTAGAGAAAAATTAGAGTAGTAGACTGAAAGGAGAAAACAAAAATGAAACCAAGCATATTAAGAACCAAATCAATAATAGCTATAGCGCTAGCCCTTTTTATAGTAGTGCCAATGCTATTTGCCGCTGTCCCAGTTAAAGCTATGGGCAACGCAACTCTAAGCTTGGTTCCATCAACCAACATAAACCTCACATACCCAAGCACTTTACCACTCAACCTTTACAGTTCAATGTAACATAGCAAATGGACAAAGTGTGTGGGGAGTTAACGTTGGTATGTCATGGAACCCAGCAATAGTTAAAGAGACAGCAAGCGTAAAAGGCACACTACCTTCAGCAGTGTCGACTCAGATGCATCACCCGCACCAGTAGTAGACAACATAGCAGGTACGTTAACGACTTCTCAGATGTCTTGCTATCAACGGGCAAGCGCCAATGGAGCAGGCACCCTATTCACCGTAACCTTCCAGAGTATAGGTTTCGGCAGCGGCAGCATATCAATAAACAGTGCACAACTCCGAGACCCCACAACAGCCATGCAAACGAACCAATTGACACAGTCCTTCCATATAACATCCCACTAAACAACCCACTACCACCACCAAAAGCCCCAGTAGCAGCATACGTACTATCAGTAGCTAGTCCAGCAACATTAAATGGACAATACATTAACATTCCATCAACTGCAAGCAGTGCAACCATTACTCTTGATGCATCATCCTCCACAGGCGGATTCGACGGATCAGTTATAGTGCCTATAAACGGTTATAGTTGGACCATCACACAAGGTACTACATCTACTCCATACACAGGTCAAACTTTAACGCTCGCTGGAGTTTCAGCTGGCGACATTACCGTATCATTAACAGTCTCCGCAACAGAAACAAACCCACCACCAGCATATACAGTTAACACAAACACAATCGGACCAAACACATACCACGTACTCCAAGCAGCAGCATCAGGAATTGACGTCCAAACTCAAAATGGCGGATCAGGTCCAGGTGCAGCAGGCGGCTATTTCGGTCCACAACAAGATGTCATTGCAACCGCAAATGTAATCTTTAACGGTGCTCCAGTCGCTGCGAAACTTGTTAACTTTGAAGTAACCGACAATAACGGTGTAGCATATGCATTCGAGACAGCATCAACAAACGCCCAAGGAGTAGCTTCAGTTGACTTCCGTCTTCCAACGATCGACACAGGCGTTGAAAAAGGCTTTGGCAGCAATTGGCAAATAGTTGCAACAGTTGACGTTTCACAACTACAATACGTAGACACATGCAAATTCACTTTCGAATACCTCGTAAACATAGGCTCAGTTACCACAAGTCCAACTTCAGTTGTTAGAGGCACCGGCACAGTTACAATCTCTGCAACCATAACTGGCATAGTTGCTACTGTAGGAACCCAAGTAACATTCACAGTCGTTGACATAAACAATGTTCCAATCGCGTGCGCAGACGTCGTAATATCATCATTAGGTGTAGGAAATACAGTTGTTGCAGCAGGAACCATACACATTCCAAACTATGCATTCGTAGGCCAAGCAAAGATATACATTAACGCACTAACCCCACTCGGTCTGCCATACTGTCCACAAAACGGCGAAGTCGTAACCTATGACTCTAATGGTCATTACACTGGCGCCACTCAGAACCAAGCAGCACAGTTCGCAGTAAGTCTATCTTAAACAGATAAATTGAAGGGATAAACAATGAAAAAAACAAAAATCCTTCCTTTTCTTTTTTGTGTTTTAACAATATCAAGCATCTTAACAGTTAGTGCTCAAACAACTTTAAACCTCACAGTAACCACTGACAAGCCATCCTACAATCGAGGAGATGTAGTAAGTGTTTCTGGCGCCCTCTTGGCTGATAGCCAACCCGCCACAGGTTTAGTAGGATTGCTCTTAAAAGACTCTGCAAATAATGATCTCGCATTAAGAACAGTGAGCGCTGGAGCAGTAAATAACTTGCCGGGCCTTATTTCAGCAGTTTTTCTGAGCGACAGTCATGGAGCGCCGGTGTCTTCTGCTTCAGCAGGAAGTTTGGTTTACTTCACTATAACAGGAGTCAATAAAGCCAGTGCCCCACGAGATCTTTACGCATTTATTAGTGTATACGACAATAATGGCGTACCCCTATCGTCGGGATATGCCTATCAACAACAAGTTGCAAGCAACGGTCAATTAACTGGAACAATATCAATGCCTTTACCTTCATGGGCTGCAGCTGGAAACGCTTATGTTTATGGCGAACTGTTTTCCAACCTTCCTGATCAAGGTGGCATTCCCATAGCTCAAGAAATGTCGGCGCAATACATGCTTACTGGAATAATTCAGGGTTCGAATCAACCTTCAACTTCAAGCGGCAGTCAAGGTTCCTACGCGATAGCTTTTAAACTTCCAGCAAGAACCGCAATCGGCAATTACAACGTATACATATCTTCTACCTCTAATGGCTTGGCAGCCTCAAACATTGCATCATTCACGGTCAACCAACCAGGCGATTTCAATGGAGACGGCGTAGTAGACTTCAATGACCTAATTGGATTCGCAAACGCTTGGATTGCATACAATAGCAATCAACCTTGGAGTAATGTTGCTGACTTAAACAATGACGGAAAAGTAGATTTCAATGATTTAATATTGTTCGCAAACGCTTGGATAGTATACAATAGCGTGGCATAAATTTATGAGACAAACCAAAAAAGCGGTACTTACTATAGCAATCGTATGGATGCTCCTTTTCCTTATTTTTAATGCGAACCAAACAATCCGCGCTCAAAGTCAGCCATCTTTGAGTCTTAGTCCATCAACTGTCACAGTTAACAGTCTTACTGACACTTTTACTCTAAATTTTAAAATTAGCGGAGTCACAAACCTTTGGGGGTGGGATGCAAACATTACTTGGGATACACAATATGTCGCTATGGTTAAGGCACCTACAGAAGGTGATTTCCTCTCACAATCAGGTCATCAAACCGCTTTCGAGTGTTCTTATAATAAAACAACTGGAATCTTGAAATGGGGAGAAGTTGCCGATGCCGGTCTTGATCCAGGCGCCCAAAGTGGCGACGGAACACTTGCTTCATTTACATTTCAAGTTCTAAAACCTGTTATAAGCACAACTATCACTGTTAATGCAACCTCGTTGAATAGTAACGAAACTACTGGTATGCATCCATTATACGACGTTCCCATAAACCCATTTCCTGCTTCGACTTATGCTTCTGCAACCGTATCATACATTCCATCAGGCGGAACTCCTGTTCCGGATGCAGGACTAAATCAAACTGTCAATCAACACACAAATGTAATCCTGAATGCCTCAAAAACACTTCCACAAGATCCAATTTTAAACTACACATGGACATTTTTCGATAACGATACAAGAACGCTAAGTGGAATGGTTACCAACTACACGTTTGATTGGCCTGGAACTTTCTTAATCACATTAACTGTGTCAAGTTCAAATGGAACTGCAACCTCAACAGTTGGCATCACTGTCAATGACATAACTCCTCCAAATGCTGCAATAACAATAAATAATTATCCTTCAGGACAAAACATTCCAGTTAAAACGCAAGTAGTTTTCTATTCTAATCAGAGCTATGATCCTTACAATCTGACAATAGATAGGCATGATTGGGATTTTGGAGACGGCTCTGGAAATGTATATGATCCAAATGCAGCTCATAGCTATTCGAACCCTGGAACATATACAGTTACTTTAACAATTCGGAATAGCGCAGGACTGAATGCAACTACTACCCAAAGTATTGTGATTGTCGGATCCGGCGTAGCAACAGCAACTGCAAACCCTAATCAAACCAACACTTCAAATAATAATTCATCCCAATCTACCTCTGACCCAGGGCACGGAACATCTTCGTCTCAGGGTTCCTTTGCCCTACCACCAACGATACTTTATACTTTGATATTTGTAACAGTTTTTGTTCTTGGCGGATCTGTTTTCTGGATGAGAAAAAGAGCATAATTTGCTATGCTTCTCCAAGAAATTATGTTTATGTTTAGCCTTAACTTTTTCTTTATAGACTATATAGTCCTCTATCCAGTATTTAGGTAGGGTAAATATCGATGGTCACGAGTAATTAGCCCAATTGAGGAGAAAGAAAAATGAAATCAAAAAACTTGCTGACCACCATTCTGCTATCCATTTTTATCATATCTGCTACTATTTCAATAATGCCATTATCTAATGCTCAACAAAACACAAATCTAAGCATTAATCCTCAAACTACACAATTAAACGTTGGACAAGTGGGAAGCACTATCACTGTAAATTTAACTGTAAATAATGTGCAAAACTTATTTGCATGGAGTCTAAACTTAACATGGAACCCACAAGTCTTAAACCTAACTCAGATGCAAGAGGGACCCTTCTTATCTAATGCTGGACCAACCTACTTTACATGGAGTCCAACTTTGTCAGGAATTTCAAGATCTATAGGAAACATTCAAACTGTCGCTGACGCCATGTTATCCAGCTCAACTGCGACCGGAAATGGCGTCTTAGTGACAATTAGTTTTAAGGTCCTAAATACTGGTACTTCTCCAATCTCTATAGCGGGGTCGATTCTTAGCAACCCACCACAAAATGGAGTTATCCAGCCAATTACAACAACTATAACCGATGGCGTTGTGGAAGTAAGTACTTCAAATTTAACGCCTACACCATCTTCCACGCCAACCTCGCCAATTACGTTAACACCTACCTCAACTGCTACGACTTCGACCCCAACATCAACAGCGCAGGCGAGAGGAACCCCAACTAATAATCCAACTTACACCCCAGTGGCACCTGAATTTCCAACGCTCACAATTATGCTGGCAGTTTTGGTAATATTTTCCGCATGTATAATTCTTCTAGCAAAAAAAAACAAATCTACTGATGCTAAGAAATAATTCCTAATTTTTACGTTTGGTCAATCAAAATCACACTTACAATTTAGCTTATGTTTTTAACTTGTTCGGCAAAATAGATTTCACTGATTAAGACAACTTCTAAAGATTGTATTTCGCTTATTACCCTTTTAATTAAATTAATCTAATAAGTTTCTAAATATATTTCAATAAATAAAATAACTGCCAGTCGATCGCCCTTGGTTTTACTGAATAGTTTTCTATATAGCTAATAAATAGAACTAAATTGCCTAAATTAATTACTTAGTAAACTGTAAAATAAGCAAAACTCGTTGTAAGAATCCTGAGCCCGAGAAGATGGTCGCTAGGCTAGGCGGCAAGTGGTTCCTTTCACAAAGAACGGCATAAAAAAGATTCACAAGTGAAGTGAAAGCAGTTGGCCACAGTTGGCAACAAACTTTGGCTTTGTAGTAATACCCACAATGGGAAGATTGGGTAAAACACTCAATAACCTAAAAAAGGAAGTAAAAAAATGAAAAGAAGAACAATATTAGTTACTATATTAGCGGTGTTATTAGTAGTTCCTTTTTTCTATATTTTTCAAATCAATGCAGCTACAGGTGCAACAATCACAGTTACTGCCGATAGTACACCCACAATAATTGGACAAACGTTTGTTGCAAGCATAAATATTGCCGGAGCAACAAATCTTTGGGCTTGGAATGGGAATGTCACATGGAATCCAGCGGTTCTAAATGCAACAAAAATCATCAAAGGACCATTCCTAACTTCGAATGGAGATAGCGATGTGTTCCCCTCTGTAACCTTCGACAATGTCAACGGTTTTACGAAGGGTGGACCTTCACAAGCTTTACTTGATACAGGCAGCGTAAGCGGAGATGGTGTCTTGGCAAAAATAACTTTTCTGGTAGTAGGATCAGGGACTTCGGATATTAGTCTTAACAACATTCGCCTTTTGGATCCAACAGTTCCAACACACTTGGATGAATCGTTTACTCAAGGACAAACCCTGACTATCTCAATACCATCTTCTGGACCTACCCCAACTCCATCCTCAAGCCCCACCCCTACCCCTTCTTCAAGCCCTACACCAACACCCACTCCGACTTCTAACAGTCAACCAGCAATCCATGTATTTACCAACAACATGAGATATGTTCCAGGTGATTTAGTCCAAGTATTTGCAAATGTCACCGCGAATGGCGCGGGGGTAGCGAGCAAAGATGTTGCTTTTACAGTCAAAATGCAAAACAATACCGATATAGCAACCATGGTGAATGGTACAGACACAAATGGAATCGCTAGTATCATCTTTAGAATTCCTGTTTTTCAACCAGTTGCAAGCATAGCTTTCGGAAATTGGTCAGTTTTAGCATCTGTCGATGTTTCTCAAACAAACTTAACTGGATCAGCAACATTTGCTGTTGGTTATTCATTAATGATTCTAAAAATCTCGGTGCCGAATTCAGTTCAACGATTAGGTAACTTACCGATTAATGTAACCCTACAAAACTTTGGGAATACACCTCAAGGATTAACGCTTACTGTAAGCATTATGGATTCAGCACAGGTACCGATAGGAACAACTACTGTCACAATTAATACCCAGACTCAAGGAAACCTTACAATTACAACAAACCTTACTGTGCCCTCATGGGCATTCACAGGACAAGCCACGGTTTATGCAAACATATTAACTACTACACCAGACCAAGGCGGAGTTCCTTATTGCTCACAAGGAACCACCCAATTCCAAATTTCTTAATTTATTAATAAACTAATGTAAACCCCTCGTCAATACAGTGAATTCTGGAAGAACCGAACATGAGAAAAAGTGTGATAGTATTGGTTATTTTAATTATAACATTTTCAAGCCTAATAGTGGCTAAATCAGCATTCGCTCAATCAATATCTAAGCCATCTGTCCCAGTTTTTACAGTTAAGTATGTTGACTACTCTTATGACATGCCAACAACTTATGGAATAGACCAATCCACAGGTAAGAATGTAACCATCCAAGCTGGTTATCACATAGACAATAAGACAATGGAGTTTGCAATAAAGAATCAGTCCTTCACCTCTTATAATGATTCAAATGGTTCCTCTATTGGTCTGTATTATAATTTTAGAGCAAAGATGAGTAGTGAAAACGGGTGGGTTTTCCATCCTTTCGCTCAAACCGGACTAGGAACTTGGCAAAGTACATACACAAATAGTAAATATTATCAGTCCGTTTCTCAAAATTATCCAGCTTCAAATGCCGAGAATTCAACTGTAACAATCGGTTTAGACTTATTCAACTTACAGAACGTTTCTACGGGCGATCAGTTAGATTTTCAAGTGCAGGCCCTAATAGGACATATTGATACAATAAATTCAGGATCATTAGCAGGAATGGGTTATTACAGTTTCACAGGAAATTCAAGCGATTGGAGCAACACACAGATAATAACTATTGGTTCCGAGAAAAAGTCAACTTCAGCTTCTGCATCAGCCTCACCTACTTTAACTCCTTCAGTTCCAGAGTTTCCATCAACAATTCTAGCGTTAGGCCTTGTTACAGTAATATTAATTGGATCATTTGTTATTAAGAGAAAACAATCCAGAAAAAGGTGTTAAGACTAAAACTAATTTTGAAAATTAAAAAAAACTTGGCTCTATAGCTATCCTGAACTTTGTGTATAGGCTATTAAGATAGTTCTTTTTATCACACCGGATACAAACAAGTTTATGAAACACCTAAAAGTTTTTCTATTCTTAGGCCTAATTCCAATTGGCTTTCCTGATTTAACAATTTTTGCATCTGCCTACATCAAATTCTGGTCTAAAAAAATAATTTCAATAAATAAATCAATAGCTTTGTCAAGTCGCTAAATAGAATAAGTTATTAACAACAGCTGAACAGATTTCAATGTTATAAATTAATTCTTTCATATGCTAAAATGTAATGTTTAGCAAATTGGATTATTTTTCAGCGCAATTATCTGAGAATCGAATCTCGTGTAAAGTAAGTATGCAATAGTGCCATCAAGAATCAAAAGTACAATCGAGTTAGGCGATCCAACAATTCCAAGCAAAAAATTGAACAAATTGAATAACGGCTGAAAGTCAGAAAATTGATAATGCGGCAAAACGAGCAAGCCTATGCCGGATCCATAGTCCTAAGCCTGTCAATAATAGGTTTATACCCATTAACCAAGAAACTAATCCAATCGCTGTAATGCTGCAATACAGCCAGATCGCTCACAAAAAACGGTAGTCCTGGTATCCATGCGGTTGTATTGATAACCGATTGGCGGCCACATTTGTTTGTGAAGATTTGATTTGACGAGCTTGGGTCTTGTACCATTAAGAAGATACCGCCCACGATAAGAACCACCCCTAATGTGATAATTAATTTCGGACAAAATGTTCGTGATAGCATCTTTGTTGTCTAGATGTTCTTTGACCTCGTCAGAAACTTTTTGAATCTTTGAGGGATCACCAGTTAGCGGTTTTAACATGTTTATCACTCAAGTATTGAATCAATTGTTAGATTGAGAACTATTTCGCCGATGTCGCAAGCATATTCTGCAGTTCTTCTGATGCTTTCAATGATCAAGACGCAATGTCTGCACCATCTTCAATGTTCGTTTGTGAGAATGTAACTGCCTCTTTTTCTAAATCGATGACTTCTTGATGTTCTGTATTACTTTTTCAGCTGACTGAGTAGTCTTGTCTAAACAAAGATTCCATGGCAGTTGTCAAACATTCAATTGCTACGGTACTCATCTTCTCAATTTTCTCAATCTGTATCATTGTTTAAATTATTTTTGAGCGATAATGCACGTTCTCCGCTATGTTAACTGCATGATCCGCTGTTCTTTCAATATACTTGGTTATTAGGCGATAACCGAAGCAATCATCGGTACTTCGAAGGCCAATTTCATTGATTATTCGAGGTTTATATACTGCTATTTTTAATAGCCTTGTTACGTATAGATTGAACCTATCGACTTCATTATCGGTTGATATTACTTCTTTTGCTAATACAACATCGTTTTGTTTCAAGAGCTTAAGCATTGCATCGTTGATGCATTGATTTAGTTATGATGGTCATTCGTCTTAATGCACTTTGAACAGTCAATTCTGGATAACTCAACAAAACTTGTAGAACTAATTGGGCGGAAGTGTCACTTACGATTTCGGTTCCAACAAGCATGTTGCGGACAAAATTTTTGATGTCATGTCTTTGTTTGGTGGACAATGGTTGTTTGTCTGCTTTAATGTGAATTGATTTGTAGCCTGCTAAATAAGCAGAAACTATTTTTCGTGTTATTTTTTCGGAATTATCATTTGAACATAACAATGAATTGATTGCTTCATCCAATTTTTTTTGGACATATTGAGGATACTGGAGACAATTGTTAATTGTCCGCCTTCTTCTACTCGAAGTCTTATGAAAGCTTCCTTTTTCTATTTGATTTTGTGAAATCCACCTTTTTGGCAAGAGATACGATATAGGTTGAACCGCCTGTGAACTGTACCTTTCTGTTTCTTCATCCTGTTTCTCCTGCCACATGCTCGACCCTCTCCTCGAGTAGAATTCACAAATACGTGCCTTATGGTGAATTATATAATAAATTCCTTATCTAAACAGAATATATAGGAATCATAGACTATAATGCCTATTGTGGAAACATTATAACCAAAACGTTTACACTTCCCGTATTAGTCTCACGGAGACTTAACTATTGTCACCAAAACAAATGCTATGCCATCAAAGACTCTTTCAAACCCATGGTCATATGGATCATTGTTACGGGGCTGGAGAGAATAAAACTTGGGAAAGGTCAAAACTAAAAATTTAACTTGTGGTTCAAGAGTAATCATGTTCTCAAAGATGTTGATAATCGAAATTAAAGAAAAAGCTGTAACCGCTATAATGGGGCCTTCAGGATGCGGCAAATCAACACTTTTGCGGTCAATCAATCGCATGAATGATCTTATTAGCGGCTGCAAAACTTCAGGCGAAATAATTTTTGACGGCCAAAACATCTACGGTGATGGAAGCAATGTTTACGAGTTACGCCGAAGAATAGGCATGGTCTTTCAGAAACCTAATCCGTTTCCAAAATCAATCTTCGAAAATGTGGCTTTTGGACCTAGAATACATAACACTGCAAAAGGCGAAAAACTAAAAGAAATCGTCGAGAATAGCTTGAAGAGGAGCTGGGTTGTGGGATGAGGTTAAAGATCGTCTGCATGAAAGCGCTTTTGCTCTTTCGGGTGGACAACAGCAAAGGCTTTGTATTGCTCGTGCATTGGCTGCTGAGCCTGAGTTGATTCTTATGGATGAACCTTGTAGCGCTTTGGATCCAGCTGCTACTTCACGAATTGAATCTCTTGTTGGGGTTCTTAAAGAAAAATACACTGTTATTATTGTTACGCATAATCTTGCAGCAGGCGTTGCGGGTTTCGGATTTTACTGCTTTTATGTATGTTGGGGAGCTTGTTGAGTTTAACGATACTAAAACTCTTTTCGAAAATCCAGAAAGCGAATTGACCAGAATTACATAATGGGCACATTCGGATAGATATTCAACAATTCTTTTTTCTTAGATTAAGTTGTAATTCTGTTTTTCTGTTCATAAATCTTAAGACGGCGCTGTTAGTATTCCGATAACCAATTGCAATCGACACAAAGCAAAATCACCGAATCAGCTTAGTTATCCGTAGTGTCAGCTTAAGTTGTTTAGGAGGAGCTATCTTTCTCAAATTCTTGTATCTCAGTTATTCTCCCGCAAGGATACTTACAAAGCCGTGGAAGCAAGCCCATCGATACTTACCCTTGAAGTAACGCTAACAGCCCTTCATAGCAATTTACATCATTTATGTTTACCAAAAACTGATCCGTGCATCCTTAAACTAAACTTCGTTATGCTCTTAGGATGTAAAAGGTCCATTGGGTCACTTGCCTTTTGTTAAGTCGAATTAGACTTAAAACACGAATTTTGACATTTTTATTTAAAATCGAAACTTAAGTTTCTCAAGTTATAGCTCTTGTAAACTCAGATATGACTTACGCAGATATCCATATCTCAGCTTCAACAGATGCCACATGGTTTTGGTTATTTTCTCTTTTGAGGATGCATTCCTTAAAAACAATACAACTTTCACAACTGAAATCGACAAACTCTTGCTTGACAATCCAGGATTATCGTTTTGTCCATATCTTTCACTCCTTCAACCTGTTTTCGTAAAAACGAGGTTTATCGATGAAACAATGTTAATATGGTTGGTTCTTTCCCGTTGCAATAGGTTTTTTTGATTTTTGAAGAGCTTTTGGTATCGCTTGATGCAATCTTCAAGATTGTTGGAATCATCGCATTTTCTTGTTGACATTTGTTTCATCAATTGTTCAGCTTATTTGAAAGGGCTTTTTAGATTTATACGTTATAATCTATATAGGGTTACTTGAGGCTTCATAAACACATAATTTTCGAAATAACTTTTCATTAATCTTAAATCCAACTTTAAGAAATGTTTTCGGAGAAGTCAACGGGTTATTTTCTGTTTTCTACATAGTTTATTGGTACAACTCTTATCTCAGGGCAAACACATCTAGATTTACAGACAAGACCGCTACCACACCACCAAACCAGTAGCCTTGGCTGATCAACGCTAACAGGTGTGAGCAACTCCTGATTTGCCATGACTCCCATTCTAATGCGCACACCAGGTCAACGTAATGATCGGCCAAGGCAGATTCGACTTATTATTTCCTACAGGTCTAATTAAAGCTGAATTTGTCCTTTTCCAAAATTTCCCATCCATTCCGATAAACTAAAGCTGACATAAAACTATCAAACAGTACATTTCAATCTTGAGCTGTCAGTTTTTATGAATTTTTGTTAATGTCGAGTGATTCAATATATTCTATTTTTTAATCTATAGATTATTTATGAAACTCTTAAGAACGTTTGGAGGGCTATAGAGTTTGCCGAGAATCGCAAAGCCAATAGGAACATAAGCTTCAGCGAATCAACGTTTAGCAAGTGACTTACATCCCATAAAATTGGATTCCCCATCCTGCCCATCCTTGTTAAGCGTTTGATTCGCTGAGCAATCGTTTTTGTTTAACTCAAAATCTCCTTAAAATCTCTTTGAAATGGAAAGGAATGCGCACAATTTAATCTAAAAGACTCTTTCAAGAATTAACAGAAGGTTCTTTCACTTTAACATTGTCAACGTAAAGCGGAGATAACCAATGTGCCTCTTGCATTTGTTATTGGAACGGCTGTGTTCTGGTGAATCCCTTTTTACTGTAGCATTTTAGTGAATGGTTGAAACCGTCAAAGAGTTGTTGGTGGTTCCTGAGCTTTTTTACAGCAATTCCTCGTATAAATTTTTTTAGGTTGCAGCCATGTAATGTACTTATCTAACTAAGACTCAAAAGTTTTTATAATTTGCCTAAAAGAATGCACTTTCCCCATTTTGATGACAGAAAGTTCAACTAGTGTATCTTTTTCTATTGTCGTACATAGCTGCCATATATTCTATGTAGGCAAAACAAATTAGCCCTGACACTGAAGGAAAGTCTCTTGATCAATGTTTGAGGGTTAATCGATGAAGGGCTGGGTGCGTTGTGAATAGGTGTAAATTGTTTTGTCTATTGTTAGGAGTTGTTTTAGTTTGTTCTCTGTTTTGGTCTACGTTTGTTCACGGTGATACCACTTTTTCCCCATCGCCCCTTTCTTTATCTTCACAAAATTTAGAGCCTCTCAGTGCATTTTATTCAGATATGAATGGTGCAGCTTCAAGTTATGCTTCTCTTGACTACAGCTTGCTCCATAATGGAGATCTAAGCATCCGTGAAGGACCAGATTATGTAAGGGGAACAAGAGAAGACGATGGAACTTGGATAAGCGTTAAGCCTGGGGATCACATTATTTTTTCAGCCTGGATAAAGACTGCATCTTGGGCGGGTTCAGGATTAAATGCTTATTCTGGCGCTGAAATTGGTTGGGATTATTATATAAGCAGCTCTCATGGATATGGAATTGCTACTGTCGATGCAGAAGGTCATCAAGCGGGACACCCAAATGACGCAGAAATCGCAAATAATTATAGTAGTTTGACTGGGGGAAAAACTTATGTTCCCTGGGGAACCGATTGGACTTTAATGACTTGGGACTTCAACGTTCCAAACACTTATTATAATTATGTTACTACAAATGGTGTTTATTCATGCAGTCCAGTTCAGATTAATTCAATGGTTCCGTGGTGGGGCGGACGCGATGTTACCGCTAACGCTTCTTGCTGGTTTGCGGACCCCGTTTTTATGGTAAATCCTTCTGAGCCTCCAACTATTGGCGTAACTACTTCATCTTTTGGCATTAAAGTTACAAGCATTTTTTCACAGCAGTCTATAGTTGAGTCCGGTTTTATCTTGCCAATCGTCCTTGCAATGCAAAATATTGGTAATTCAACCGAGACAGTAACTGCCCAATTAGTTGCAACTTCAAATCTGAGCCCACAAGTTTATACAATTTATGACAGTCAGGTGACATTAGATGGAGGTAGTTCAATTAACTTGAATTGTTCGTTTGATACCAAAAATTTTCCTATAGGGAACTACACTATTACAGCATATCTTTCGTCATCATATGGTTTTACAACCACTTTGTGTCCTACGACGGTTGGTGTAACCTATATTGGTGACTTGAATGGTGACTTCGTGGTGAACTTTAATGATTTATTATCCTTCGTCCAAGATTACTCATCATATTGGAATGGCGGACAATTTAATTCGGCAGCAGATTTTAATCATGACGGCATTATAAACTTTGAAGACCTTACTGCTTTTGCATCAGCTTACATCATTTATTGGAATCAAAATTAATTTTGAATTCCAAAAAGGCAAAACAAAGCTTTACAAAAATGTCTATTAGTCATAATGCAGCAATGATCTCGCTAAAACTGCTATTGATAATAGAAAGAAATAAAAAAATCTATATCAAAACTTTCTCAACATTTAGATTTAGTACAACTTCAGAAATGTCACTGGCGTATTCTGCTGTTCGCCTAACACTCTCTATTACAAGTCGTAAATTAACAACTTCTTCAATCTTGACATTTTGCAAGCAAATGACTGTTTCTTTCTCTATCTTATGAACTTGACTTAGCTTTTCAATAACGCTTTCTGCCAAATTAAAATCATGTCGGAATAGTGCATCCATAGAACTTTCAAACATTGAATTAGCCAAACTGCTCAATTGATCTAATTTGGTCTAAAACCTCTTCACTTGCATTCTCTTTTAAGAGAAGAGTGTTTTCAGCGATTTTGGTTGCATGGTCTGCTGTTCTCTCTACCGCTTTTCCGATTAGTCTATATCCTAAACAGTCTTTTTGGCTGTTTAATCCAATTTCTTTTACGATTCTTGGATTCGACACTGCCAACTTTAAAAGCCGCACAATGTAGAGGCCAAATCGGTTTACTTCACGGTCGGTTTCAATTACTGATTTTGCAGTCGTATAATCCAGTTTTTTTAATGCATTTATAGCTTCTTTGTGCATTGATGACGCTATTATTGACATTCGGCTTAAAGCATTTTGAACTGTGAGTTCAGGATAATTGAGTAAAACCTGTAGAGTCAAATCTGTTGGTGTGTCAATCACGATTTCTGTTCCAACCAAATAATGCCTGGCGAAATTTTTAAGGTGATTTCGAAGTTTTGATGAGAGTACTTTTTGGCCTTGTGCTCTAATGTGTAAAATGTTGTATCCGTCTAAATAGGCGGAAATTGCTGTTCTCATGACGGCATCAGGGTTGTCATTTATTGCTGCTTTGATGAATGCTTCGTCTTGTTTCTCTTTTTTTGGAAAACTTGATGGTGCGATTGATAGTGAGCCATCGTCTTCTTCGCGGACCACCATTGAGCTTCCTCTTTTGAGTTCATTTCTGGATTGCCCAATCTTTGGGTAATGAAAGATGAATGTTGATCCGCCGGTTACCTGAAGTTTGCGTTGCTCCTCGTTTGCTTTTTCTGCTTCCTTTGTCACAGTTGACTCCAACTTTTTTCTATGAGTTCTAATTATATTAGTTATATCTATATAGACTATATGATAATATTGAGATTTGCTATATAAAAACTGAGATTCTTTATTTAAAACAAAATATTGAAAATAAATACCAAACTAAATATTTAGTTTTACTGTTGTTCAAAAATTCTACGACTGTAAAGAATCGATTACTGTATTGACGGATAATTAAGAAAGCATTGTGGATCGATTTTTCTACCAGTAGAGGCGGTCTTCCTCTGAAATAAAGAACGTAAACTCTCATTCAAAGGTTAATTTTAAGTTTATTTGTGCTCGAGTTCGCTTTTTTCCTTTTCTTTTCGCGCGTTTTACCATTGCTGCTATAGTTCTAATTGATAATGCTTAGTGCCTATGATTTCTCGTGTCAGTAAACAAGTTGAATCTAAATTATATATAGACTATATTGTTTATGGAGAGTATACTCATATAACGAAGACTAAATAGTTGTCCGACGAAGGTAAAAAAATGAAAAGTACTTACATAATTATTGCAGCAATAGTTGTAATCGTAATCATCATAGGCGGCGTCTTTGCTTACATTTCATTATCCAACAACGCTACTCCAAGTCCAACTCCAACACCGACATCCTCGCCTACTTCTTCGCCAACCTCATCTCCAACATCCAATCCAAGCTCTTCTCCAACTTCATCCCCAACATCTACACCAACTTCATCTCCAACTGCATCCCCATCGCCAACTCCAACGCCAACATTAGCACCTGCAACCCTTAACGGAGCAGGAGGCACACTTGTCGCCCCACTAATGTCAGTTTGGCAACCAGCATACCAACAAGTCGTACCACAAGTAACAGTTAACTATAATCCCGTTGGAAGCGGCGCTGGAATTACTCAGTTCACTCAGCAAGTAGTGGATTTTGGCGAATCTGATGCACCAATGACAGCAGCACAATATGCGGCACTTCCATCAGGAACAACCGCTCTTACAATACCGATATCTGCTAGCGCAGTCGTACCAGCTTATAACTTGAAACTCGTTAACGGTTCACTGTGTCAAAATGGTCTCAATTTCACTGGGACAGTTTTAGCGAACATTTTCTTAGGAACCATAACTACATGGAATGACCCAGCCATCAAAGCCCTACAAAGCACTGATCGTAGCAGCTCAATTGCCAAGTACAGCCATAACTACAGTTCACCGATCTGACGGAAGCGGAACGATGTTCGCCTTCGTTGACTTCTTAGGAAAATCAAGCAGCACTTGGTTAAGTCAGGTTGGCGCACCAAGCACAGCTCCAAGTTGGCCATCCGCTCCAGCCCAAATAGCCGCTCCTAAAAACGCAGGCGTAGCAGGAGCCATTTCTTCAAAAGATGGCGCAATAGGTCCACTTGAAATCGCATACATTCTCGAAAACACAGGTCAAACCTCTCTCTATTATGGTACCGTTCAAAATGCTGCAGGAACATATGTCTTAGCTAACGTTACAAACATCGCCGCTGCACTACAAGCTGGTGCATCTTCTGGTCTTCCCGCGGGAAATGCTTCATGGACAACGGTTTCCATCGTTGATAATATATCTGGTAACACAACAGCTACTACCGTCTATCCAATCGTGACAATGACTTATGCTCTGATGTATCAAGCGCAAACTAGTTTAACTCAGGGTGCAGCTCTCGTCAACTTCATGTCATGGATCGTAAACTCAGGTCAAAACTTAGGAACCGGCTTAGGCTACGTTCCACTGCCAGCAAACATAGTCGCCGTTAACAACGCAACACTAAAGTTAGTAACATATAACGGAACGCCAATACTGCATTAACTCCAAGACTACGATATAATTAATAAGCAATCCTTCCTACCTTTTTTTGGTTAAATCTTCAAAATACCGAGGAGCCGCAAAATTGCAATTCAAACTATTTAGGGGAGACACAATACTAACAATCGTTCTTGCTGCTGCGGCTTTGTTCATTATAGGGCTTGTCGTTGCTCTCGCAATTGAACTTTTTTCCGGCTCAAGTCAATCGATTCAAATATTTGGACCAAGTTTTTTGGTTGGGACACAATGGCGGCCAAGTCAGAATGAGCTTGGTGCTTTACCTTTTATCTGGGGAACTTTGTACACATCAGCGATTGGTATTATCATCAGCTTTCCCAATTAGTCTTGGCGTAGCAATCTTTATTTCAGAGAAACTAAAAAGCCACCTAACCTTTGGTCACGCACTAGGAATAATAGTTGACCTCTTAGCAGCTGTGCCTAGCGTTATCTACGGTTTATGGGGCGTATTTATTTTGATTCCTTTCTTACGCGATTACGTCGAAACACCATTACATAATTCACTTAGGGTTTATCCCATTATTCTCAGGAATTCCTTTCGGATACGATTTCTTTACAACTGGAGTCATATTAGCCATAATGATTATTCCAACAATGTCAGCAGTCACTAGAGATGTGCTAAGGGTGGTTCCTAACAGTCAGCGCGAAGCAATGTATTCGCTTGGAGCCACAGAGTGGGAAGTTACTCGGAAAAGTGTCCTACCCTATCGCTAGGTCAGGAATATTTGGCGCCTTCGTTTTGGGGCTGGGACGTGCTTTCGGAGAAACGATGGCTGTTACCATGGTAATTGGCAACATTCCAAATATCACCACAAATTTGTTTTCAGCTGGCGCCACTTTATCTTCATTAATAGCTAACAATTTCGGTGAGTCTTACGGACTTTATCAATCCGCAATAATCGAAATAGGGTTAATCTTGTTTTTTGTTGCTCTATTAGTTAACGGTCGTTGCCAGATTTATGCTTTGGAGGATGACGCGTGGAACACGAGACAGGGTTTGAGAGAGGATTTGATTATGAAACAATCTGATTTGCCTACAAGCATTTCACGATGGCGAAAAATCCTTAACATGTTAATGACCATCTTGGTGTTAGTGGCTGTCGCTCTAGCAGTAATACCCCTATTGCTCATATTAGGCGACGTTTTCATACGAGGGGCACCAGCTTTAAGCTGGCACTTCCTAACTCAGTTTGCCTGCTCCACCTAATGTTAAAGGAGGAGGAATAGCCAACGCAATAATTGGAACCTTTACAATGGTAGGTATAGCATCCATTATCTCGATACCTATCGGTGTTGGCGCAGGCATCTATTTCTCAGAATCTTCCTCTTCAAGGATTGCTTATCTTTCGAGTTTCATGAACGATGTGCTTACCGGTTTTCCTTCAATCGTATTAGGGCTTTTCGTTTTCGTTTTAATCGTGGCAACAACAAAACAGTTTTCAGCTTTTGCAGGCGGAATCGCCCTCAGTTTTGTAATGCTTCCAATAATCGCCCGAACAACAAGTGAATCTTTGAAGCTTGTTCCAAATACACTAAGAGAAGCCTCAATGGCTCTTGGAATCCAAAGGTGGAAAACTGTGCTTAGAATCGTCTTAAGTACGGGAAAAAACGGACTCTTAACTGGGATATTGTTGTCGGTTGCTCGTGCGACTGGAGAGACAGCTCCGCTGCTTTTAACGGCATCAACGAGTGTTTACTTTGCAAAAAGTATCTTCCAGCCAACAGCTTCATTAACAGTCCTCATCTACAATTATGGCACTTCTGCGTCCCAGAATTGGCAAACTCAGGCATGGGGAGCAGCTCTGTTCCTTATACTTATAATGCTTGGGTTGAATATTTTGGTTAAGCTTACTGTAGGCAGAAATTTAGCGGGAAATAGGCTGGAGATTTAATCTAATGAAAAATTCAATAAGCTGGTTTCAAAATCATTCAAGGAGGTCAATTAAAAATAAGCGAAAATAAAAACTTTTTTGGTTCATCTACAGTTAAGCTTGCAACCAAAGATTTGAAAGCTAGATTTGGCAAACTGCAAGTTCTAAAAGGGATTAACCTAAACTTCCCGGAGAATAAGGTTACAGCAATTATGGGTCCTTCAGGATGCGGAAAAACTACACTGATAAGATGTCTTAACCGAATCCACGAATTGACTCCGAATGCAAAAGTTGAGGGAGAAGTCATCTTGGACGGCGTAAACATTTATTCCCCACAAGTTGATCCAGTTTTAATTCGCCGAAGAATAGGAATGGTCTTCCAGAAGGCTAATCCCTTTCCTACAATGTCAATATACGATAATGCGGTAGCAGGCTTGAAACTCGCAGGCGTAAGAAACAAACAGACCCTTGATAGGATGGCAGAAAAGAGTCTTCGAATGGCTTTCTTATGGGATGAAGTCAAAAACGACCTAAAAAAACAGGGCACCGCTCTCTCGGGTGGACAGCAGCAAAGACTATGTATTGCCCGTGCTCTTGCAGTGGAGCCGGAGAGTCATCCTTATGGATGAGCCCTGTTCAGCTCTTGACCCTATCGCAACCGCCAGAATAGAAGAGTCAATTGCATCGCTTAAGAAGGAATTTACGATTGTAATAGTTACACATAACTTACAGCAAGCCGCCCGCGTTTCTGACTACACCGCATTTATGTATTTAGGTCAGCTCATAGAGTTTGGTCCCACAAAAGATATTTTTGAGCGTCCTAATAACCCATTAACAGAGAAATATATAACGGGAGAATTCGGATAAGAGAGGGAAGATTATGAGCAGAATAATTGACCATGGATTAGAAGAACAATCAGTGCTAATAACTCGGATGGGTGAGTTAACTTATGAAACGCTTGCTCTGTCCATTCAAGGGTATCTTAAAGGTAAAAGCGTTCAAGAAGATGTACGTGAAATGTCAGACATGCTTGTCGCAATGTCTGATCAGGTTGAAGATAAAACCTTTGAGTTAATCGCTCGGTTTCAGCCTGTCGCAACTGATCTAAGGACCATTAAATCTTACATGAAAATAGGTAATGACTTTGCAAGGTTTGGCAGGTATGCACTTGATATATCATTCATCAACGACAAACTAAGCGGCTTGAAAGAATGCGAATCCTGGTGCAAAGATGACGTTGAGGAAATGAGTAAAAAAGTCCTCTCAATGGTACGAATAAGCATTGACTCACTCAGAAAACACGACCTATAACCTCGCAAAATTAATCTCGCAAACAGAACGTGAAGTTGACAAGATGTACCTTGATTACCTTCAAAAGCTAATCGGATCAGAAGAAGCTAACAGCAAATGCCTAATTTCTAGCGTATTAATGACTAGGTATTTGGAGCGTATAGCTGACCATGCTGTTTATGTTTGTGAATCAATAGTGTACATCGTAACTGGGGAAAAAATAAGCTTAGGCTAACCTGCCTATTCCTTTGTTGCCATCTTAAGATTGAACCTTCCCTTTTATGAGTGATATCTCTCTTGGTTTTCGTGTTACTGGTTTTCAACATAGGTAAACATTGTTTTACTTACCGGGGACCTATTGGCTTTTATGCAAATATGAAAATTCGCTATCTTGATTTACTTTAGGTATATAAATTCTAATATGAATTCATGAACCGTGGGGTGTCTCCACAAACTCGACAAATGGTTGATCTCAAATCTTTTTCATCGTTTTTACTTCATGAATGCAGTAATGTTCAAAAGCAACTCTTCTGCCTGAGATAAAGATAATGATTCCTCTTCTGAATGTTGATTGGCAAAGCCTTCCAGCCGACTACTCCCTCAGCGAACGCGACGCTGACGTGTTGGCGCTAATAGAAAACGAAGACTTGGCCATATTCACATTCGACGGGTTAAAACGAAGAACAGGTCTGCATTCTGAAACGCTCTCCCGTATCCTTGCACGGTTAGAAGAAGAAGGTATAGTGAAAAAAGAACGAGAAGGATACCGAGTAACCCCAAAAATAACCCAGTTAAAGCTCCATCAACCACATCGTGAAGAACAGTCAACGCCTCTTGTCCAAACTTTCCTTCCATCCGACCTTATGACACAACAGCTTATTTTGGCGCTTAAAGGAAAATGGTTCGGTGTTCTCCGATGGCTTGGCATTTCAGACAATAATCAAGGCGTTACTATGAAATGGATTACAGAAGATGGGGGCATCCAAATAGCAGCAAACATTCAAGGCACAGCACTCAACATAGAAGCTAAATTCTTAACAAACAACAACTTGAATTTGGCGTTGAAAGCTTCATATCAACTTATGGCAAATATCGGCAAGCTCTGCCAAAGCTCACATGCAAAATCTGGTTTAGCCCAGAACGTGGCTTACTACGGTAACTCACCTTTTATGATGCCGGCTTAGTTTTGTGACCAACTTTAGTTGCTCCTTAGTCAACATATACCATTTTGCCATAGTATGCTATGGTGAAAAACAAAATGACTCAATTAGTTAACCCATTAGAGGTTCTCAAATCACTCTCAGACGCAACAAGCTTACTCATCAAGAAAACTTCAGAGTCAGTAGTTAGCGTAAAAGCACAAATGTCACGCGGCACAGGCGTTGTCTTAACTAAAGATGGCTACATCATCACCTGCAACCATGTTCTGTCAGGATGCAACGCAATCAAAATTGGACAAGGCGAAAAAACATTTAACGCAAAAATCGTTGGAACGGACCCATACAATGATTTAGCATTGATAAAAGCAGAGAAAGGCGAATTTACACCCATAGCCAATGGGCGATTCAGAAAAACTCAATGTTGGCCAATATGTTTTGGCTCTTGCTAATCCATTCAACAGAAACCAGCCGACAGCAACTAGCGGAATGGTAACCAGCGTAAACAGCACGATTAGAGGCTGGAGAGGAAGCACACAAATGGAAAACGTCATCGCAACTGATGCACAATTGAACCCAGGCTTTAGCGGCGGACCACTCGTAGATGCTGACGGCAAAATCATCGGAATAAACACAGCTTATGTTTGGCAAAGAGGCATTGCTATTCCAATAAACAAAGTAAAAGCAGTTGCAGACAGGTTAATGACTGGAAAAGTAGCGCAAAAAGGCTATCTTGGCATAATTGCAAACACCGTTGCTATCCCAGAAGAAATCGCTGAACAAGCAGGTTTAGAGCAGGAAAGCGGAGTCATGATATTCTCTGTTGAACCAGGGTCTCCAGCACGCAAAGCAGGCTTAGCTATGGGCGATGTACTCGTAAAATTCAATGATAAACCCATTACTGACTTCTATGACCTACCAAGATTACTATGCAGAAGATGTGATAGACAAAGAAACCAAACTTACAATCATCCGACGCGAAAGTCTTCTCGAAGTAACCATCGTTCCAACCGTTCATGGAGGCGAAGAAGATTGATAAACCGAATGCCCTTAGAAATTGAACCGCCATCTCCAATGCCAAACCCTCCATTGCGACGATCGCCTCACCCAATCCCTCAACTTAGCAACGCAAGCGCTGTTGCTTCAATAGCTCCTTTCCCATCTGTTTTTGATTAGATGAAGGAGCAACTTTTCTTTTTTTTTATTTACGCAGTTTACCTTATAAGCAGATTCTAACTAATCAAATGTCAGGGTGTTTACATGCATGCTGGCTTAGCTTTCGTCATCGGCATCTTAGTCGACCATTGCCGCGTTTCTGTTTTACGCTGCAATTTCAGGAACAACATTTTATGGCTTAGCAGTTTCGGTTGAATTAACCATTGGCGTAACTCTTTTAATTGTTGCTTTAATTGTTGCAGTCATTTTTTATGTCGGTGTAAAAGCTCAGTTTAAACGGGTAAAAACTGGCAAAGAAGCCTTCATAGGCTCCAATGGGAATAGCAAGGACTGACCTCAAACCCAAGGGTGAAGTGAGAGTTATGGGAGAGTTCTGGGAAGCCACCGCCAAAGATACCCCAATATCTGCTGGCCAAGCCGTTGAAGTCGTCGGAATGGACGGCATGTTGCTTGTAGTGAAACCAGTCGAGCAAAAAGCTTAATTCTCCAAACTAACGAATACCATACCATTAGAGGGTATAGAAATTGTCAGAAATTTTAGTTCCAATCGTTGGATTCATAGGAATTGTAGTTGCTCTTTTCCTGTTAAGCGGTATTCGTGTGCTCAAAGAATGGGAAAGAATGCCAGTTTTAAGACTCGGACGTTATGTCGGCTTGAAAGGTCCGGGAATAATTTATCTTGTTCCTTTAATTGACAGAGCACCACTAAAAATCTCCACAAGATTAGACACAATTCAATTCCGTACAGAATCAACCTTAACCAAAGACAACGTTCCCGTAAATGTTGACTCAGTATTATACATGAAACCTGTGGATTTAGAGAAGGCAGTGTTAGCTGTTGAAAACTACTATCAAGCTACTCAATTGGCTTCGCAAACAACGCTTCGAGAAGTCATAGGCAAAGTAAGCCTCAACGAATTGTTAGCCGAACGTGAAAAAGTCGGAGCGCGCCTTCGAGAAATCATTGATGAAAAAACTGAGTCTTGGGGAATCAAAGTTACGTCAGTTGAAGTTCGAGACGTTATCATCCCAGCCAACTTACAAGATGCAATGAGTCGCCAAGCACAGGCTGAACGTGAACGGATTGCAAGAGTAACCTTAGCCACAGCTGAGTTTGAAGCGTCAGCAAAAATGATTGAAGCAGCAAAAATGTATGAATCAAGCCCAGAAGGTCTGCGACTCAGATGGATGAACATACTCTACGAGTTAGGACAGCAATCACAAACAAATACAATCATGCTGGTGCCGGCATCTATGCCAGAAGCTGGTTGGCCTCCAATCGGCACCTACGGCTTCAAAGATTTAACTGCAGCGCAACTAGAACAAGCAAAGAAGAAACCCATGGCAAGGTCGCAACAGCAACCTCCAGAACCAGAACCACAACCAGAATAAGTTTTTTTCCTACTTCTTTCCCTTTTTTGCCAACCCTTTACTGCTAATTATTTTGGTTGCTTTACCGCTTTCACTGTACACTCAAGCAGCATTTGAGCTGCTTCTTGGCTTGGCCATCCACCTAAACCACAGTCGGGCCCCGTAAACGTCATTCGCTCACCATATTTTTCCTTGGCAAATCTAAAGCGTTTCCTTATCACATCTTCTGACTCAACCAATTGTGATGCTGAAGGATTAGCTATTCCTTTTTCGTAGAGTTCCGCCAAAATAGCATCTATGTCTGTCCTGGAAACACCAACCCTAATTTGCTTATCTGCCTCCTCAAGCATGCTTTTAGAAACTGCATTAATGTTGCCTGGTGAAGCAGCGTACTCAAAAGATAAAACATCAAGATTCTTGACGCAAAGCAAATCGTGGACCCCCGCGGTTGAATGCAAATGGATCTGACGCGTTGCTCCCTTGAATTCATAGGCTTTCTCAAGAACTTCGCAAATCAATTCAGACGATGCTTGGATGTTATTTAAACCGAAACTTGGCTCATCAATCGATACTGCTTTTGTCTCAATGTATTTGTTATTCAAGACGCTATTTTTTGCAAAGCGTCTAATTGTCTCTGCCAATGCATCCAAAACGTCTTCATAAGGAGTTTTTCCAACTTCAATCAAATATTGTTCTAGAGGACCAAAAATTGACACACGTAACTGAATTTTTTTGCCAAACTCTTCGCTGAGTTCTTTGGCTTGTTGATTTATTAAGTATACTTCTGGCAGGAAAGCGTTTGTTTCTTCTACTAGAAATGAGCCCTTCTCCATTGCCACGTGGACAACATCACCGATTTGTTTCATTCCATCGTAATGTTGCGGAAAATTAACGATGTCTAAGCCCGAGGCAACTTTTTTCTTGAAAGAATCAAGCACAACCTGGCAAAATTGTTTGTTTACAAACTCATCCTTCGTAATATCTTTGCCTTGAATTATCATTTCCCTTGCCAGACGATAAGCTTTGCCAAAGCTCTCGCTTTTAATATCTTGTGGAAGTGGGAAACTGCCTATATCATCGACTAAAGTATCCATAAACATACTTGAAACAGAAATTCTATTAAACCTTAACCCTACCTCTACACCGCTGAAAGGTATGAGAAATGTCTGAATGCATTTTCTGCCAAATAATCCGCAAAGAAGTATCCGCAAGCATAGTCTACGAGGATGAGCAAGTGATTGCTTTTTTGAGTAATCATCCAGTTAACGAGGGACATACGCTTGTGGTGCCGAAAAAACACTACGAAAACATATATGCGATTCCCGAAGAAGACGCAGGCTACCTGTTTAAGATAGCTAAGAAAATTGCTCATGCGGTTAGAGAGGCGGTTGGTGCTAAGGGTATACGGATAGTGCAGAATAATGGGAAGGCGGCTGGGCAGGTAATTTTTCACTTACACGTACATATTATTCCTTTAAAACCACATAATCAATTTAACTCACGATGAGGCTTATCGTAACCCAACTCAATCTCGAGATTCTGAAGAGTTAGCCAAAGATGCTGAAAAAATAAGACAACATCTTCATCTTGCTTGAGTTGTTTTTACTTGCAAAAAAAATAGACCATTCATCGTTAATTTACATAAAAAAATTAAAAAGCAATTTGACTCTTTTCCCTTTTTAACTAGTTTCATGGAGCAGACGCGCAAGTTTACCGACCAAGCATTAAGTAAAAGAAGCTTTTTCAGGAACAGCTATAAAAGGGTGAAAAACAATCATTGCCTACATCACAAGCGGAATAAACATGACGGAACAACCTAACAACGAATCAAACAGCGATAATCAATCAGCTTCTCAAACAGAGAAACTTTTAATTGACGACCCCTCAAACTTTCAGTTCCACGCTGCGTACCTCGTTTACTCAGACACTTTTGACTCGGCAAATGAGGACGCGAAACAGGAACTAAATCAGAACCTTGAAGATTTAAAAGAAAACAAAATTGATGCCCAAACATTTTACGTTAACATTTCACGTTACCGCAAAATGGATCAACCTATGGGCAGGCCGGGAAAATTCACTGTAGCAACTCAGAGAAAGAAAGATTGGCGCATGAAAACCCAGCGGTCTGAGCGTATCAAGCGTCACAAAAAATAAATCATAATTCTATTTTTGTTTTAATTCAGTCTCTTTTAAACACATTTTTCTATTTTTGAATAAGTTAACAAATTCGCATATTAGAAAAAAAAATTCTGCATAATTACGTATAGTTTCATAAATATGTTTAAACATGTTTAAACAGTTCAAAGGGAAGTTTTATTTATAAAACTTTTATTTCAACAGGGTTATATCCCTAAAAAAATGGAGCAAAATTTAATGCCGCAACTAAAAGCCTTTAACGTCGCAATCATAGCTTTGTGTGCTGCACTTTACGCGGTTATAGGCTATCTGACAAGTTTCAATTTAAGTTTCGGAGGAGTGGCTTTTTGGCCAGCAGCATTTGTGCCAGCCATTTTCGCAGTTTTGTTTGGTCCTTGGGAAGGCGGCGTTGGCGCTGCCATTGGAATATTTATTCGAGATAATTTTGTTACTGGACAGCCGTTGCTAAGTCTAACCGCAGGTGTTACAGCGAATTTTGCTGCTTTTTTCATAATAGGGTATTTTGCGCATGCGACGCTTAGTCGAAAGAAAACTTTGCTTAGCTTAATCATTGGTGCTGGGGTTATTCTCGCAGGTCTTTTGTTACCAACTATTTTGCTTCCAAGCGAATCTGCAGGCTTTACTGGTTTGTCAATGGAAACTATGATTATTCTCTTCAGTGTCGTTATGACTGTTTCGCTAATCATGTTTGCAGTTATTGCAAAATATTGGAAAGAATTCAGGAATTTTGGAGTAGGCGCAATAATTGGGTTAGCTGTAGGCTCTACTATTGTGGCGCTTGGCGTTTGGGCTTATAGTCAACTTTTCTTTTCATCCAACGGCTACTTCACATCACCAATATCTGCATCGTTCGTGCCAATTCTCTTTGTTTGGACATTCGTAACTGAAATACCATTTGTACTCCTTGTTTCGCCTCCAGTTGTAAAAGCTTGTAGAGCAGCCTTCCCATTTCTCAAACAAGGCAATGGAAAGGAAAATAAGGCGAAGCAATGACAAAGACCAAGACTGCAGAAGCTTTCGCACCAGCCGCCATCTCCAGTTTCTTCGAAATCCACGATACCGAAGACAATAAGGTGATTACTGATTTAGAGAGAATAGGTGCCAGAGGCGGAGGCTTCGGATTGGAAAAAGGCGTTTCAACCAAAGTCGCCATAAAAGAAGCTAAAGAAAATAGTGTAAGAGTTAAAATCAATCTAAAACTTGCCTTGGAAGCAAATACAACCACAAATATTGCCAAAGCAATTCTAAGCAAAACCGATAAAAAATACTCCGTCCTAATTGAGCATCAAATTGAAGTTCCGATCGGAACAGGTTTCGGTACTAGTGCTGGTGGAGCGTTAACTACAGGGATAGCACTCGCACAGGCAATAGGCTTGCCATTAACCTATAACCAAATTGGCAAAATAGCTCACATTGCAGAGATTCAATGTCAAACAGGACTGGGCACTGTAAGTTCATTAACATCCATCGGTGGTTGCCCATTAGTTGTTGAGCCAGGAGCACCGGGCATCTGCCAGATCGATCGAATTCCAATAACCAGCAACTACGTGATAGTGGCTGGCTTTGTTCAACCAAGCATAATAACCAAAACAATACTTTCAAACCCCCAAAAAAAGCAGCAGATTAATCAGTTTGGCAAAAAAACCTTAGATGCAATCCTTGCTGAACCTAGCATAGACAATTTTATGCGTCAGTGCTGGAATTTTTCTCAAAATGCAGGATTCGCAACTCCGACCGTTCGTAAACTGGTCAAGTTGGCTGAGCAAGCTGGCGCAGTCGGCGCAGCACAGAACATGATTGGCGAAGCAGTACACGCTCTTGTTCTTAATGAAAATGCAGGTAAGGTGGCAGAAGCTTTTAAGCAAGTTTTACCCTCTGAAAAAGTATTAATTAGTAAAATTGATTTTCAAGGGGCTAGGCTGGTAAACCGTGAAGAAATATGAGAAAGTTGCAGTGGGCGGAACTTTTGATGAACTTCATAGAGGACACAAAGCGCTATTAAATAAGGCCTTTGAAGTTGGCGAGAAAGTTGTGATCGGTTTATCTTCTGATGAGTTTGTTTCAAAAATGGGCAAATCTCATAGAACCGCTACTTATGCTGAGAGGATTTCAGATTTAAGAGTTTTCTTAGAAAAAAATGGTTTAGCTGAAAGGGCAGAAATCGTACAATTAAGTGACCCTTACGGATTAACTATATCTGGCAAGGGCTTAGATGCATTGGTTGTTAGTAAAGAAACAAAGGAAACAGCCACGAAAATTAATAAAATACGTTCCGAATCAGGGCTGTCAGCTTTAAAAATTATTACAATTCATATGGTTCAAGCAGAAAATTGCAGTCCCATTTCGACTACTCGAATTAGAAAGGGAGAAATAGACCGAAACGGCAACATGATTAAAGCATCTCAAAGTTATTGAATTATTATGTTATAATATTTCTCCAACTACATTTACAGGTTTATTAATAAGCGATATTACTTCTTCAATTTTGTCTTTGTCCACGGTTGCTAAGACAACTGTGGCTGGACCAGCCGA
Organism: Candidatus Bathyarchaeota archaeon; assembly: GCA_963798135.1. Lineage (GTDB taxonomy): Archaea > Thermoproteota > Bathyarchaeia > Bathyarchaeales > Bathycorpusculaceae > Bathycorpusculum. The sequence continues at coordinate 1,373,278 of CAWCSI010000002.1, forward strand.
CTTATTCAAATCTAACCCTTTGACCTCACCAATTTTTAATTGTCTACCAACGCCAAAAGCCATCATTCTAGCTTCATCTGCAATACCAAAAGTCCCCACTGCAGCAATGTCATGTACATATTTTTTCTGTGAAAGCTGAATTATGTTTTTGAGGTCAGCAATTTCTCCTTTTGATTCAGCTAAGACTACTTCATCACCAACTTTGGGTTTGCCAATGGCAACAATCAAATCGCCAGGGCATGTTTTTCCAACCCGAAGTTCATCTTCATTCGCAAAACCAACGACAGTTAACCCGGCTCCAGTTTGGACTGTTTCAAAGTTGTCTTCTGTATTTTCCATGATTACCTGGTTTGGATCTAATCCAATGCTTCGGGCTTCACGCTTTATGCCTTCTACTATCTGGTTGCCGGTGGGTTCCTTTTCTACGCCTAACGTGACTGATAATAAAAGTGGAAAAGCACCTGTCGCTATCACATCCATCAAGGCAACTCTTGCCAGAAACTTCCCCAAAATATTCCCGCTTACTTTTACTTTATCCATTATTTTTGGACCAACCGCCCCAGATGAAGTTGAACCAGCCACAATGGCATGACCTGTTGGAATTTTGAGAATTGAGACATCGCCTCTTCTTGTGTACACTATTTGGGCGGGTTTTACTTGGAAAACTATGGGTCTTAACATTGCGCCCATATTGTCCACTAGGTGGAGATACATTGTTAATGCTTGACGCATGACTTCAGATCGAGTTAGGCCGTGTTTTTTAGCCAGTTTATCGATATCGGAAGCTATTTTGTCGGGTAAACGGACGTTAATTATTTCCATCGTTAATCACTCGTATTACGAATGTTGCATAAGAAATCTCTTATTCTTTGCGCCCAACATGTTATTCTGGAATATCTCTACGTATTTAGCGGTAAAAAGAAGCTATTTCTTGGTGCTTTCAAGGGGTTTAGCGCAAGTGTTATATTCACTTCCACTGTAAAAAGTGTGAGGAATAGCCTTGAACAAAAAAATCTTAGCATTAACCCTCGTATTATTACTAACTTCAGTTTATTTGGTATCCATGTCAATTTCCCCAACTAAAGCTCAGAACACACCCTCTGGGTGGTTTACAAGTTATGATATTTACGATTACAATTCTAATCTGCATCTTGCCTCATTCAGCAGCGCAGGAGGCAACCAATCTTTCCAGGCTGTGATACCTGGCGAGGTAATTAAAGTAGTATTCACCGTCAATGTTTTCACAGCTGGATCAGGCGACCTAAAGCTTTCAACTAGTTTACAAAACCCCCCTCAAGGTCAATACTGGCAACTAAACAGCCAAGGCTACACGTTAGGCAGCAGTTTCAACCCAGATTCTCAACAAGCGTCATTCAACTGGGTCGTAGGAACTTTTACCATGACTGTAGCTGGCACAGTTCCACAAAGCTCTTCCTCACAAACAGGCGCTCCAGTAAACTTAGTAACCCTGTATGGTCCAACCAGCGGAATACCTCTTGACCAAATCACTGTGTCAGCTGTAAGTGCAGATATGACACATTTCCAAGCATTGTATAATGAAAAAGCAGCCCATCTAAAAACCCTTCAATCAAGTGGAGTTGCGCAAGGATACGTTGATCTCTACACTAAAGTACTTAACGAATCAACAGTTGAAGCTAACTCAGGCGAAGTCACCAGCGCCATCGCTCTACTTAACCAATTAAACATTTCAAATGAACCGCCATCTTCAACGACACAAGCACTTTTCATACCAGTAGTTGGTGCCCTAGTAGCTGTCGCAGTTATATTCGCAGTTCTATTCCTAAGAATACGTGGAAAAATCAGCTACTTCCAACTTGTCGTTGAAGACCAAATAAAAGACTTAGAAGGCTTAACAATGCGGATTTCAAAAATCGACCGTGCTATGTCTTCTAACTTAGAATCCGTAAAAGACAGACTCAAAAGATTAGTTGGGATGTGATAATATACGAAAATCTACCAAAACAGCGTTCAACTGATAGGGCTAGGATCAGCCGGAACAAATGTCGTCGAAGCTTTCCTATCTAACAGAAAAACCATGGAGTTGTTAGGAAACGACATCACCCGCCTTTCCCTTTTAGCTATCGACATAGCTGACCCCGAAATTAGAAGTCTTTTAGAAGCTGACGAAAAAATCACTAAATCAATGATAAGAGCAGGCATCCCCAGAGAACGATTGCGTGTTGTTGCACAATCAGTAAAGTTTCCAACTGCAGAGGCAATGTTTGATTTCATTAACCAAAAATACAATGAGTACCTAGTGGGGGAAGGCGCAAAACTTGATAATTTCGTCCCATGGATGCAATCAACAATGGCCATTCCACCAATGGCAGGCGGCGCGGGCAGAAGAAGAGCATTAGCTAAAGCAATTTACGCCCTTAACTATTACCAATTAGGAATAATCAAAAACTGCATTAATGTCTTTAAAGAACAAGCGCTCTCATCAATCATTACTCCAACAATCGTTCTAGTTTACGGTTTGGGGGGAGGAACAGGAAGCGGGATCTTCTTTGACTTCGTCAGACATCTGCGGAAAGTCATGGGATCAGGTGTACCCATAATAGCGTTTGTTATCACGCCATGCGGAGGAGACGACCCACCAGCCAAAGGATGCTCATCATTTACCGCAATAAATGAGCTCTCTTTACTATTGAATAAAGATTACAACCAATATGTAATTGATGAATTCGGCGAATTATACCGAAACCCATTGAATGCACTTGTATTTTTGCCATTGCTTCCCGCCTTCTCAAAAGTCGGCAACATAGTTACAGCTCGAAAAGAAATGGACGAAATGGTTGTAGACATGCTTTATGTGCTAATGGATTTTGACTTAGCCGACTTGATGGGTGGAATTGGAACAGAAGTTGGACTTACCACCAATTCAGCTCATACTTTAGGCATGATGAAAGTAATTTATCCAGTCGATGATTACCTTGCTGCCTTTAAAGTAAACTTTGAAAGCTTAGAATTACTGCAAGAACACCGCAAAGAAAAGCTGATTTTGCTAGATGCAATGGATTGCTTAGTTAAAAACAACTTTGATGTAGCCAAGGAATACTACAAAAACTATTTGATAAGAACAGGCACCTACAATGACGAGCAGTTTGAAGAAAAACTCAAAGCATTAATCACTAGCAACCCACGAATAGAAGATGATTTAGAATTACACATCAAAGGCATCGAGATACAAGTCAGAAACTGGATGCGGGAATTAACACGGTTCCTATCAACTATTAAATTCATGGGAAAGCCAGGTCCAATTGAAGATGCCATCATAAGCTCTAACACTCAAAAAAGAAGGATCAAGAAAAGTAGATAGCCTTGAAGCCTTACTTGGTAATCTAACTAAAACTTATCTTGAATTTTCAGAGCAGAAAGCCATCATTACAGAACGTTTAAAGCAATTGATTCCAAGTTCACAAGTCTTTACCGTACGTCAAAAGAGAATTCTAGATGATTTCGTCAATGTTGCAGAAGTTGCTGAGAAATCCCTAAACACTCTAAGGTTCTATGATGAAACCCGATACTTAACTGATGCTTTGGTGAGGTACTACGATGTTATGCCAGAATGCACATGTGAACAGAATGATTTGAAGGATATACAATCTGAATTGTCAACAATCTATCTCTTAGTTCAACTGATGCTTAGATCACCTCAAGACGAAGCAAAAATGATAGAGGAACACCTTGCATACGTAAATGGAATAATCCTTAAACGCCAAGACAAACGCGGGTCCGTTGACAATGAAGTCGTGAGGATTCAGGAATCAAAGAAACGAAAAGAATTTGATAAATCCAAAATGGAAAGACAGCTTCGTAAAACGTTCAGTTCCAAAAAATATGCAAGAGAACAACTGCTCATGTTAGATCGGGATTTGAAAAGGGTTGAAACTGAAGAAGCACTTGCCCTCGAGAGTTTAGCGAAAGCTGATGAGTCGATTAAATTGTATACGGATTTAGCTAAGAAGGTAGAGTTAACCTCTGATTACCGTAAGCGACTAAACAAAATTGTTGATATGCAAAGCGAATACCAAGAAAGACTTGCCAAAGTAGTTGAGCCAAAGAAGTACTTTGAAAAATCGGCGGAACTTACCGAAGTTGAGCAAAGAAAAATCTTATTCAAAATACTTACTGAGCAAGAAGAACTACTAACAAAAGAAGTCATATTCAAAGATGTACTGGATATGTCTCACTTCAGAGACTACATGAAAAGCGTAATTAGGGCATTCAAAACACCAAGCGTCATGGGCTTCAAACCAACCTACAAAACAGATTACATCTGGGTTACCATCCAAGCACCTCCAAACATGTGGACTGAAGACATGTCGCAAGAAGTCTACACAGCATTAGCAGGATACGTTACCAGCGAAGTTTCAAGAACAATCACTGTTCGAGTAACTGAATCACGCGAGCCATGGACAACCAGCATACTCGTGGTCGGCGGAAGAGCAAAAGCCAACGATATGGAAGCCTTCGACGAAATGGCCCTACTCTACAGCAAATCAACAGATTTCGAAAGACACCTCTCACGATCATACCTACTTGAACATGGCGTAGCAGCAACACAAATCGTAAAAGAACTCAGCGGAAACGGCAACAACACTGAAACTACAAACAACAACGGCAAAAACAATAAAAAGTAAAAAAGGAGCTCTAACTTCTTTTTCTTAATTTCTTTTATTCTACTAAACTTTTTGCAATTGTCTGCCAGTCTTCTTCGGTAATTAAGCCTTTTTTGACAGCTTGATCTTTCATTTTCGCAACCCTCTTCTCTACTGTAGCAAACCTTGTGACTGTTTCAAAACCCCCTACAAACAGAGCTATGTCAAAGCGGTCACTGCTATCTTCCACATATATTGGGTCAGTGATGTATATTGATTCAAGGTTCGCTTTGTCCTTAAACCAGTTAGTTACAGCTCTCTCAATTTTTCCTCTTGGAAACTTTTCTTTTAAGTTAAATGGCATGCGGACAAGAACATAAAGCAAGGTTGCACTTGATAAATCAAAGGTGAAAAGAGGCGTTAGCAAAGCGGTGTCAAGCATGTTTTCTATTGAATCGTAAATTTTCAGGCTTACACCTGACGCCAAAAGCGTAGTGAACATCTTTGTACTAAAAGAGCAGGATAACTCGCATAATTCTTGTACAAAGGCTTCTTTAGCTAACATTAACTCAAGAAGATAATTGGCAACCATGTCACCATAGATGCCAAATCCGTTTCTGTCAATACCAGTGTAATTTTCAAGATTGTCCCTATCGATAAGTAAAAGCGTTGCATCTCTTGAAGCCAAAATACCGAGAGACGCAAAAGTGTTGAATTGGTTGTCTAAAGGCTGGGCTTTCGAAGGTAAAAGAGTTAGAGCTATTGAATTGATGTTCCATTCTTTAAATTGAGTGCTTAAACTTGGCAATAAAGCGCTGCCGATGCCGTTCCATGTGGATGAAACCAAGATGGCGCCTTTAAGCTTCTCAATAGGCTTGCTTTTTATTCTCCCAAAAAAGCCTTCATTGTTAACCACATAAGGTAAAATATCATACCAGAAGTGTGTGTCAATGTCTTCATCCAAACAAACTATGTTCTTTTGGTCAAGTCGTCCTTGACTCCATTTAATTACATCTTTGCTTGATTTTTCAATAAAAATTGGCAAAACCGATTCGTCTTTTTTGTGTACAAAAGCATCATTTAAAACGATGTTTATTGGGAATTCACCAATGTACACTACTGCTTTTGTCGGCAAAAGACGCTTTAAAGCATCTGTATATTTTGCTATGTTTACTACGTTGGCGTTTAGGGGTATTTGATTTTCAGTTTCCACATCAGACTCTACTTCTGCCTCTTCTTGTATGGCTTCAACTACTGATGGTGCATTAGTCGTGTCTGTTGGCTCTCTGTTTTCTTCTTGAATTGGTACTTCAACTGCCTGCGCTGAACCTTCATTTATTGCGAGAGGTTTCTCCATCTGGCAGGAGGTTTGTTTCAAAGGTTCAATTGGATTTGCTTCGGCTGTTTTTTCTTCAGTTTGAGTTGCTGGCGCCTCCATGTTTTCTTTTACAATTGGCGCTTGCTCAATAATAGTTTCTGTTTGTGCCTTAGGATTACTTTCGGAACCTTGCGCCTGAACCTCGATTGATAGAGAAGACCTTTCGGTTTGTTCTTCATTAGCTTGGGTTTCTGTCGGTAATGTTTCACTTCGCGTTTCATTCTGGGGTAACTTTGTTTCTTGAACCTGTGGCTCTTGAATGTTTTCAGTTGTCTGGCTGCTTTCGTTAATTCCAGTTGGTTCCGCAATTGTGTCCTTAGATATTTGCTCTTTCACGTCAAAGCTTTGAACTTGTTCAGATTGTTTCTTTTCGTTTTCTCGTTCTTTTAAGTAATCATTTTTATTGTACCAGAGTCGCAGTTTTCTTTTCGGCAAAGTTATCACTTGAAAGGGTTTTTTCTCGATAAGCTTAAGAACTGTATGGTAAATTAAGGCTTTAGGTAATTCACCCTTTAAAGCGGGAGAGAGAGGATCAAGTAAACGTGAAATGGTTTAAACTTCGTAAGAAAGTGCCAAAGAAAGAGGACGAAACAGACGATCCTAAAAAAACTTCACGTTTAAAAGGGTGGTATAACCGTACTAAGCAGAAAAGGATCGATAAGAAAAAGAAAGAACAAGAACAGAAAGAATCAAGTTCTTTAAAGATTTTTACTGTTTTCATAACGCTTATTGCAATGGCGGCAGCAATGAGTATTTTGCCCCTATTTCCTTCACCTTTGCCTATTTTACTTGCCGTTTTAGTTGCATTTGTAACTTATAAGGATCCACGATTGGGAATGCCTATTGGCGGCGCTATTATTGGTTTTGGATTAATTTATCACTTGGCTGATTTGTACTTTTTTTCCTTCTTAGGTACCGAAAATGTTCGCCTTGCGGTAATCGTTGTTTGGATGGCTCTGTTTATTTCCTTACCCATAATATTTCATCGCTACAAAAGTGCTCTTGCCATTGACTTTGGCATATTAGCCGTTATATCTCTGTTCTCAACACAAACATATTTTTTGGCAATTCCTCTAATTCTGGCATCTGCAGTATATTTCAAAAAGCAAGTAGTTCTAACCATTGTCTACTACGTTTTAATCACGGTTCCTCTTCAAATTCTTCAATATTTCAAATACACCGTGCAACCAATTCTTAGACCCGACTGGTGGCTTCAAACAGGATCAAGCCCGCCTGTTTTTGTTCCTTTAAACTCAATACTTGCAGACCTAAACTCATCTATGTCCCAATTTCGATTATATGACGCGTCAAAAGCAGTCTACACAATTACAGGCCAACTGACTTGGATTCCGAACTTTAATGGGCGAACTCTAACCGATGCATTAAATCAGTACCGTGATTCAGTTCCCGGCATACTCATGTTTGTGGTTATAGTCGCAGGACTTTCTCTGGCACTTATATTCTTTTCAAGACTGCTGATTTCACAAGGCAGCGGATCATTATTTGACAAGTTAATTCCATGTTTCGTCGCTACATGCGCCGCAGCATTTTTCTTTATTTTCCTGAATGCATTACAAACTGGTTTAGCTTATTCAGCAGATGTCGGTCCAGGGACAATGGTATTTGGTATTTTGGCCACCCTTCTGTTTACTTTTCCAGTCGTTTTCATGAGTAATACTCCTAAACAGACTACGACAACCTCAGACCTCACCGAGAAAGCTCAAGCACTCATAAATAGGCTACAAGTTTTTGAAGCCCAATTGAATAACGTCAAGGATAACATTCCTGTTTCTGTGACTTCTCCCGAAGGAAAATTAGGAGTTATCAAAGATTCTCTTGATGATACCCTGAAAAAATTAGCTATTCACTATTATGACACAGCTGATTTAGACCGAAAATACCGAGAGCTTAAAGACTTAAACGTGGTTATCGACGATTTAGAATCAGAACTCAGCAAAATACTTGCACAATACCAAATTTTCGTCACCTGCCAAATGTCTGATTGGGTAGGGAAGCTTAACGAAACTGGCTTACACGTGACACCAATAGCTAATTCTGAATTCCAAAAAGAAATGAATTTAGATACAAGAATCGAAACCATCAAAAAGATACTAAATGATGGAAGAACGCTCGCAAAAAATGTGGCGGAAGTTGCCGAATCCATTTACTTTATAATCAGACCTCTATACGACCCAAGTCTTCCAGAGAAAAGTGGAACAATAGCGTTTGCAACTCAAAAGCTTGATCAAAAAGAAGCACCTTGGATTGCCCTTGAAGCCTTGAACAATGGCTTGAACAATTGGAAGAAACAGTACGGTGAAGAAATTTCAAAATCAATATATTATCTCAAAAACTCCTTAACACCCATAATTAATTTGCCATCTCAAAGCGAAAGCTTGGCTCCAGTTATAGGAAACAAGATGCCTATAATACTAGGGCACGCCAAGAAGGCTGCGGCAATTAAAGAAGCTACTGAGAAGAAAGAGATAGACGTTTTAAGTTTGGTAACAATAGGTGACCTGCTTGACTCCTTTATCGATATTTCAAAAGATGTTTTCAATATTCTCAACCAAGCATTAACTGACCAGGAAAAAGCAATCGAAGAAATGGTGCCTACAAGCAATTATTTGTGGGAGAAGAACATAACTTTGAAAGAAAGAATGGGGTATGCAGTTGCCGTTTTGTCCAGTCCGAAATCCAAAGTAAATACTGTAATGGAAAACTTGCCAAAGTTTGAAGGTTATATCGACGAATGCATACAGACACTCACTATATACAATGAACGAAAAGAGTTCCTGCTAAACTATCCTATGGCAAAATTAACAATCGAAGATCAACTAAAACTGAAAACGCAACTTACGACTGGAGACCTTCCATTCGAAACTAAATTTGCTGCAGAATACCTCAGGCTATTCTATCTCCAGAACTACAGTAAGTTTGCCTTTGACAAAGTCAACACAGTACTTTCAAAAAAATCATAAATTATCTTTTCCTTTTCTTAAAAAAAATTATTTCATTTTTAAACTAGCTGCATCGATTGTTACTCTAATATTGTGGTTGCGTGGTGTTGTCAACCCACTTTTTATATTACACTCTTCTCATTATTTATTCAGGCAAGTTTTGAGGACTTTAACATGGCTTATTTTGCTAACAGAGTCGAAGCTGGAAAGCGTTTAGCGTCAGAATTAGAAAGTTTTGTTGGGAAAGCCGCAATTATATTAGCTATTCCCCGAGGCGGAGTGGTTGTGGGCTACGAGATTGCGAAAAAGTTCAATCTGTATTTGGATGTAATTATTCCTCGAAAAATTGGGGCGCCTGATAATCCAGAATTAGCGATTGGCGCAATGACTGAAGATGGCACTATAATACTTGACGAGAAACTTGTTACATACCTTGGAGTTTCGCAAGATTATGTAAAAGAAGAAAGTGAGAGGCAAAAAAACGAAATTAAACGCAGATTAAAACTCTATAGAGGAAATGATCCTTATCCCGACTTTCATGGTCAAAATGTAATCTTGGTCGATGATGGAATAGCAACTGGCTCAACGATGAAAGCCGCGTTAGCGTCAGTCAAAAACAGAGGAGCAAGAACCGTTACGGTCGCTGTTCCAGTTGGTCCCCCTTCAACCATTAATGAACTAAAAAAACAAGCCGACAAAGTCGTATGTCCCTACACTCCTGAATATTTCGAAGCCATAGGCCAATTTTACGTGAATTTCGATCAAACCTCGGACCAAGAAGTAATTCAACTTCTTAAGGAGCGTAAACAAAAAAATCCTAGCAGAACAATAGGTATGGTGACAACATGATTCATCAAGGAAATGAGATAAAAATCCCCTTCAAAGGTGTAGTTCTAAACGGGAATTTGAATTTGCCTTCGGGCGCCAAAGGTGTAGTGTTGTTTGCACATGGGAGCGGCAGCGGTAGATTCAGCCCAAGAAACCAATATGTAGCAAAAGAATTCAACAAGGTACAAATTGGCACGTTACTTTTTGATTTGCTTACCAGTAAAGAGGAAGAAGAAGATATTGTAACAGCCGAATACCGTTTTAATATCGGCTTGCTTGCTGAGCGTCTAATTGCTGCAACAGAGTGGCTTAGAAAAGATCCTATAACCAAAAATTGTGCATACGGTTATTTTGGAGCAAGTACTGGCGCGGCTGCAGCTTTGATTGCGGCAGCAAAACTCCCAAATTATATTGTAGCGGTTGTTTCGCGTGGTGGGCGTCCCGACTTAGCTGCTGAGTATCTTCCTCAGGTAGTGGCGCCGACTCTTTTGTTGGTGGGTGGTCTAGATGAGGAAGTGATTGAACTAAACAAGCAGGCGATGGGGCAAATGACAAGTGAAAAAAAACTTATAATTGTTCCCGGAGCAACTCACCTTTTTGAGGAGCCTGGTACACTTGAAGAGGTAGCTAAATTTTCGGCTGATTGGTTCATACGCTACCTCATTAGATAGAGAAAAAGGGGTTGCGTAAGTTGTGGGATTATTAAAGGATTATTTTGCTTTCAATTGGAGATACATTTTGAAGAATGCATAATTTTCAGCTATATCCGCAGTGTAGAGGAAACTGAACACTAACACTTTTTCCAAAGGTACATTCATGTAAACTTTATCTTTTGAGAAATCCGCTGCTTTGGATTTAGAAGTTAAAATAACTGTTAAAACATCCCCCAAAGCTAATTCATCACCGACTCTGTGGCCGTCATCAGAAACTTCATCAAGAGCAATGGCCGTTTTCCATCCATCTGCCCCGCCGAAATCAACAATGACGTATGGGTGTCCCAGTTGAATTAAGGATGAAATTGAGATTGAAGGCATGCATTTTGCGCATTGCCCTGCGATCTCTTTCATTTCTGTGTCGTTTAAAGGTAAAACAAGAACTTTGTGTTTGATGTTAGATTCATCTTTTAAAGTTAAAAACTGCATAAAATCACAATTAGGTTATTATTTTTAGGAGCTATAACTTTTTCTGTTTAAGCACTTCTAAATCATCCCTGATCTTTTCTTGTCAGTTTCTCTTTCAACTTTTGAACTTAATGATTGTTGCTGTTTAGTGGTAGTCACAAAACACTTGAAATAACTAAACACCAGAGAGCAAGCTGTTGTTTTCATGAAAGCTTTTGTTATGAAGATAATAGATAAAGTAGCATTTGTCGAAAAGCCAATTCCAGAGGCTGGACCTTATGACGCTATTGTTAAAACGAATGTTGCCTTGGTTTGTACATCTGACTCACATACTGTTCATGGTGCTATTGGTCAACTAAAGGACTTAACTCTTGGACATGAAGCCACTGGTACCGTCTACAAGGTTGGTAGCCATGTGAAGCTTTTCAAGCCAGGTGATAGAGTTTCGGTAGGTGCAATAACGCCTGATTGGGACGATATCGCTTCTCAAGCAGGTTATTCATCTCAGTCTGGTCAACCCCTTGGTGGTTGGAAGTTCTCTAATAGTAAAGATGGTGTTTTTGCAGAGTACTTTCATGTTAATGAGGCAGATGCTAACATGGCCCGGATTCCAAATAATGTGCCAGATGCTGCTGCAGTTTACGTGTCGGACATGATGTCTACGGGGTTTGCAGGAGCTGAAGCCCTGAAATACCAATCGGTGGGTCTGCTGTGGTATTTGCTTTGGGTCCTGTGGGTCTCATGGCAATCGCTGGCGCCAAATTCAGGGGAGCAGGACTGATAATAGGAGTGGATTCCATACTCAAGAGACAAGATCTAGCCAAGTTTTATGGCGCAGATTTGATTGTTGATCCCTCTAAGGAAGACACAGTGCATAGAATAATGGAACTAACAAATGACCTTCGCGTAGATGGTGCGATTGAAGCGCTTGGTGCGAATATAGTTTTTGAGAATGCGATAAAGGTTACAAAGCCAGGCGGAACAATATCAAACGTAGTTATCATGGCATTGTTGAATGTGTTTGTATCCCTATATTAGAATGGGGCATAGGATGGCTCAAAAAACAATAAAGACTTCGTTATGTACAGGAGGACGCTTGAGACTGCAAAGACTACTGTTGTTAATACAGAACGGGAAAATAGATCTAACTCACATGACTCTCACACATTCAAGTTCGACCGGGCAGATAAGGAATTTGAAATAATGGATAAAAAACTTGACGGCGTCATAAAACCCATTATCAAGTTTCAAGAGAATCACTTTTGCGCAAATCAAATTCTGTCGTTGGGATTTAACCCAGCAATTTAATCAGGAAAATCCGAGATTTCTAAACGCAATATATCATACATTAGTTGATGTTGGTTTTTGCTAGCGTGCCTATTTTGCCCGAATTTCTACGTCCACCCTACACAAAAGCATTGACATTTAATTTAAGGAGGATTTTAATCTGTATAAGGGGTTTAAAATGAAAAAAACAAATCATGTAACTGTCAAAGAGATGAATTTTACTCAATTATTTACACAAATTTCTCCGGAAGAGATATGCGACAATGTATTTACTTTGGTAGGAAAAGATTTTTTTGTTATCACTGTGGGCAAGGAAGGTCATTATAATTCCATGATAGGCAGTGGGGGTGGTTTGGGGGTTCTTTTTAAGAAACCTACCACTTGGTGTATTCTTCGAGCAGACCGTTATACGCTTGAAATGATTCAAAAAGAGCAAACCTATACGATGTCTTACTTCCCCAGTGAATATAGGGAACAAATGCTCTTTTTGGGAAGTAAATCAGGAAGAGATAGTGAGAAAATGAAAGAAGTTGAATTGACAAGTGTTCAAACTCCTTGCGGAGATATGTCTTTCAAAGAGGCCAGACTAATTATTGAATGTAAATTAACGGAAATTACTACCCCCAATCCCAACGATTTTTACACACAAGAAGCTAAAGACCAAATAAAGGAAGCTTACAAAGAAGCAAACCATTATCGCAAATATGTATTTGGGGAAATCACCCATGTTTGGGTAAAGAAATAAGAAAAGACATGATTTAAGTCAATAATTTCTAGCGTAGAGACAATGAAAGTATCCCGAGTCACTGACTGAAGCTTTTCTGCGTGAGATGCCACAGCTAAAGTCGTCACGACAGAAAAACAAGACTTAGCCGACCGCCAACTGGCAATGCTAAGACAACAGCTTGGGCAACTCATCAAAGATGAAGGATTAGTATAAATGACCTGTACAAAGGCGGGTCCGACGGGAATTGAACCCGCGACCCCCGGATTAAAAGTCCGGTGCTCTAGCCTGACTGAGCTACGGACCCGCACTTGATTTGATGCGGCTATAGGAAAACAAGAAGGGGTTTTTTAGCGTTTCTATTAAAAGAAGAGCAAAAAGAATCAATTTAATGGAGAGTTGGCGCTTTTAGGACTGTGGTCATAAAACCTTTGATTTTATCCTGCGAGTTGAGAATTGTATCTATAGTTTGTGTTCCCTTTTCTGTTAATTTGTAAATTCTTTTTCTTTCAATCCACACGCCTTCTACCAACCCGTTTCGTTCAAGCGAGTAAAGGAGTGAGTAAACTGTGCCAGAGCTAGCTAAGAATCCAAATTTATTGTGTATGAAGGAGATTACGTCGTATCCACTTATCGGTCCGTTTTGTAATTCGCCCATTATTATTGTATCCATGAAACTTTTGATTACTCTCTCATGCATCTTTTTTATTATTCTTGCTTCTGATTTTTCTCCGTTAACGGTTATTGTTAAAGCTACCATGTTTTTTCAAGCTCAATAATGTTTATTCATGTTTAGATATATAAGACTTATTCGGATTTAGACTAATATGTTATAACAAGAATAAAAAAGTATAAACAAAATCAACAAACCTGAAAAAGGGCAAACCAGTCATAAATACAAATTAAGACTTTCATATATAATGCATTACCGCACTACAAAACACCCAAAATTTAACATATAACTGTCATGGAGTCAAAACAAAAACTAAAAAATTTTCATTTTTCATATACATACCCACATAAAAAAATCAAAGAATTTTAATATAAAATTTCCATTTCTCCGCTCACGCAGAGATTCTTAATAGCTACCGATATATGCACATGTTACGAAACGTTATCTCTTCTTTTTGCTTAAAAGGAACAAGGTGCCTTTAAATTGATTTCATGGAAATATACATTTAAACGATTAAATGAAGAATACGATATCGCTAAGCGAAAAAAGCAAGCGCTAGACAACCTTTTTACAACCGGCAAAATTTCGCAGTCAACACGGGATTCTTTTGATGGCGAAATAAACGCAGCATTAGCCACAATTGAAAAACAGCAAAAAGAACTAATTGACAGCATGACAGGAAAAACTCACGAACTGGAAAACCAGTTAAAAATGTTAGAAACACTTCTCGCTAACTATGAAATTCAGCATGTCGTAGGCGAAATCGAAGAGGACGTTTATCAAAGAGAGATAAGCCTACTCACAACTGGGTTAGAAACAACCAAAACCGAGCTCAACGTAATAAAACAAGTCACAACCCAACTTTCTCCAGCCGCCCCAGTCATAATACAAGCGCCCGTAGCCCCAGAACCAGCAGCCCCCATTATTGAAGCAGCAATTGAGCAACCAGTGATAGTTGAACCAACACCTGTTGAAGTTATACTGCAAGCTCCAGCAATTGAAACTGTAATTGAGTCAGCGCCTATTGAAACTGCCCCAGCTGAGATTCCAATTGAAACTGTAAAAGCCGAAGCGGCTCCAGCGGAAAGCGCTCCAATAGAAACAGCGCCCGTAGAACCAGCGCCAGTAGAAACTGTTCAAACTCCAATAGAAGTTGCCCCAGTTGAAACAGCGCCAATCGAAGTCGCTAACGTTGATACAGCAGTTGAAGCTACGATAGTTGTTGAAGCTCCAGTAGAAGCTACCCCAGCAGAAACACCAATTGTTGAGACAGTTGCAGTCGAAGCGGCTCCAGTTGAGTCAACTCCAGTTATCGAAGCTGCTCCAATAGAAACTCCAACTATCGAAGTTGCGCCAGTTGAAACTCCAAGTCTTGAGACCGCGCACATAGAGATAGCTCCAGCAGAAGCTCCAGTCTTTGAAGCTCCCAAGGAAGAAGCTTCAATAGAAACACCAATCATCGAACTCGCTCCAGCAGAAACCGCTCCAATTGCGGCTCCAGAACCAGAAGTCCAAATAATAAACGAACCAACACCAGAAATTGCGCCTCAAGAGCCAGCAATAACCGAGCCAGCGCTACAAGAACCAATCATAAATATGGAAGCAGCCCCCGTAGAACCAGCTCCAGTTGTTGAAACACAAGCCCTAATCGAAACAGCTCCAATTGAAACAGCGCCAGTTGTTGAACAAGTTGTCGAATCTGTAACAGAAACCATTGCTCCAACTGAAGTAGTAGCTGAGCTAAAAATAGAGCAACCAGAAGTTGAAGTTCCATTGCAAGATTTTGAAGTTACAGAACCAGCCCAGATCGAAACAACTCTTGAAAAAGTTATGGAACCATCAATAGAAACCCTAAATGCTTCAATCATGGTCGAGGAGGCTATAATTCCTGCCCACCCTATGGAAGCGCCCCACGCGGCGCAGGTGGAAATGGTGGCAGACAGCACAGAAACCGCAACCGGAACCGCAACAGAAACAGAAGACTCCAGTGAAAATAAAACTGAATAATCGTATTTCTAATTTCTTTTCTTTTTTATTTTTTTGTTTAATTATCTTATCAATCTAATTTAGCTTAAATTAGCGAAGTTTTGGACTTATTTTTTGAGCAATTTTATGCTTTGTGTTTTGGAATTGCTTTTCAGATTTGAGGTCTGTAGTAGTTGCAGGCTGCGGTTTAAAAGGGATCTAAAAGTATCAGTACTGAAAAGTTAGAAAAGGTTTGAAACGTACCAAACAAATCGTGAAATTAGGTTTTCAAGAGTGTTTGCAGCAATTTGATGGCTGCCCATGCTGCCAAGGCGCTGGTATGAGGGTTGTCGGGATGCGGATCATTTGAAAAACGTAGAAACATTTCCCCTAACCGCCATTTCACCACAATCTCATGCGTGTTACGCTGAACCTTTGGGTCGGCGACAACCTTTACTTTTACTTTAACTGGTTTAACCGTTAACGCAAGTGTGGCTGCCACATTCATTTCACGAGGAAATTTTCTGGCAGCTTCCTCCGCAACGCCCTCATACATCACTTTTTCTTCTTTGTTGTCACTTCCGAAGGCTTTGGGGTTCTTGCGTGAAGTCAAAACTACTTCGTCAATTCCTGCTAAGGAAGCACTGGATATAGCATCCAAGCCGCCGATAGCACCAGATGGAACGTGAACTTTGCTTAAATTAACGTTCAAATCTAACAGCGCACCCGTGCTCATAACGATCAGCTCGATATCAGTCGCAGCAATTTTTGGAACATATTCTTTTGCCGCTTGCTGGGACGCCGCTTCCACAATAACCTTTGGCTTTAATGCAAGCAATGCATCGAAGTTTTCAACGATGGTGACAGGAAACTTTATTGTGTTTTTGAGTTTCTGAGCTTTAGACGAGTCAAAATCGTAAACAACCAATTCGTCACAGACAACAAGTTTTCGCTCGATAGCTTCAGCTAGAACCGTTCCAATTGCCCCGCACCCTATCAACCCAACCTTTACCTTGCCTGTAGCCATGTTTTCGCCTCAATATTCCGCTTTGACATAAACGTCGTACGGACTAGCTTGTCGCCCTTCACTGCGTTTTTCAGAAAGAACTTCCATGTCGGTTACTTTCAGGGTTCCTGCTATGTCCTCTTTATTTGAATTGATGACTTTCGCGTTCTCCTCGGAGCCAGCGTAAATAACCAAGCTTTTCATAGGTGCATTTAAGGACAGTTTTTTCTGAGCTTTATCATGTCGCACTTCACTAATTATGGCAATTGCTAAGTCACCGTTCTTTTCTGTTTCTTCATCAACAAGTGCTGCATTGAATTTTGGCCATGGGGAAACTTGCAAGCTCTTACAGCCTTTGTTTTCAGCGTACATGTGCTGGTAAATCTCTTCAGTTAGGTGAGGTGTTACTGGCGCCAGCAATTGCAGTATGCGGTAGAGAATTTCATAGAGGGTTTGTTGTGCTGCCACTTTTTTCGATTGATTATTTGGGTTAGTATTGTAGAGTCTGTCTTTGACGGCTTCGACATAATAGTCGCAGAAAACGTGCCAAGTGAAATTTCGTACCTCTTCTACAGCAATGTTAAATTGGCATTTTTCAAAAGCTTCAGTAACTTTTTTGGTTGCATTTTCGGCCTTGCTAAGAATCCATTTGTCAAGAGGCTGAAGATCCAACTTAGCGTTTGTATCGGGCTTGTAGTCTGTTAAGAGGTTAGCGGTGAATCCTGAAGCGTTCCAGAGCTTATTTAGGAAACGTCTGCCGTATTCGACATCTTGTGCGCGATATGGAATGTCTGAACCCGTTGCTCCACCTCCAGCAGCCCACTGGCGAGTAGCATCAGCGCCAAACTTGTTTAATACTTCGGGTGCAGCAGCATAGTTTTTGAGTGATTTGCTCATTTTTCTTCCGTCTGCGCCAAGCACCATGCCGTTTATGAGGACACTGTTGAATGGGCGTTCATCGAAAAGCGCTAAGTGTCGTACCATGAGGTAGTATGCCCAGGTTCGGATGATGTCTGTGCCTGATGGGTGCATGCTTGCAGGGAACAGATGTTTCCAGTCAGCTCGGTCTGGCCAGCCTGCATGAACAGCGCAGGTGATTGAAGAATCCATCCAGGTATCCAAAACATCGGTTTCCCCGGTGAATTCGGTTCCTCCACATTTTGGGCATTTGTCAATTCGAGGCTTCTCCATTCTGGGGTCAATTGGCACCCAACTTTCTTGAGCAACGATAACTTCTCCGCAGCTCTTGCAGTACCAAACAGGAATTGGTGTGGCAAACAATCTCTGGCGGCTAACAACCCAATCCCAATCCAAAGCTCGAGTCCAATCTATTAAACGGTTTTTCATGTAATCTGGATACCATGGAATCTCGTTAGCGTTCTTCTCAACTGCCTCGGAAAGTGGCAAGGTTTTCATGAACCATTGTTTAACCTCTAAAATTTCAACTTGAGCTTTACAGCGATCGCAGACGCCTACTTCTTGCTGAATCTTTTCAGACTTCTCGAGTAATCCTGCCGCAGTTAAGTCTGCAACGATGGCAGCGCGTGCTTGGTTAACGTATAAGCCAGCATATTTGCAGCCTGCCTCGCTGATTTTGCCGCTTTCGGTTAAAAGGCGAATAACTGGAAGTTTATGTTTTATGACTGTTTTTACATCTTCTTTGTCGCCGTAAGTGCAAATTTGAACAACACCCGTGCCAAAGCATGGATCTACTGATTCTTCACTGATGATGGTTACTTCTCGGTTCATGAGGGGGACAGCTATTTTTCTGCCAATGTATTTGTTGTAGCGTTCATCTTTTGGGTTAACTTCCACGGCAACGCATGCCGGTATGAATTCTGGGCGTGATGTTGCGATTAGAAGATATTCGCTGCTGCCTTCGAGTTGGAAGCGTATGTAGTGCAGAGTGCCTTCTTTTTTAATGTGGTCAACTTCTGCGTCTGCAATGGCGGTTTCGTCTCTGGGACACCAGTTTACTGGGTGAGTACCACGGTACATGTAATCTTTTTTGTGAAGTATGATGAAGCTTAGTTGAGTTCTGCGCCAATAGTCTGGATCCATTGTTTTGTATTCAGTAGTCCAGTCGATGCTTGCACCCATCTTCAGGATGCCTTCCTTCATCATGGCGATGTATTTCTCAACTAGTTCGATGCACCATGTGCGGAATTGGTCTGGTGGGACGTCGCGTTTGCGGATGTTTTTTGCTTTTTCAACTTGGATTTCTATGCCTAAGCCGTGGCAGTCCCAGCCTTGGGGGAACAGCACGTTGAAGCCTTGCATGCGTTTGTACCGTGCCACCATGTCAAAGTATGTCCAGTTCAAAACGTTGCCCATGTGCAATTCGCCTGACGGGTAAGGCGGCGGAGTATCTATGCTGAAAGGAACCCGTTGCTTTATCGTTCCAGTCATAATGGTAAATGCCCATTTCTTCCCATTTCTGCTGCCACTTACGCTCAATCTCCGTAAAATTGTATTCTTTAGGCATAGGCTGCATGTTTTTTCCTCGTTAATGTGATTGCTTAGGGAAGACAAGAAAATCACCTAAAAACATTATCCCCGCCTTGGTAGAGAGTAATGCCATTTGCACCATTAATTTTTGATAAAAAATACAAAAAATGAAATTTGGGAATTGCCGCTATGATTACGCAGTTTTCTGCTTATCGGTTTTTTTCGCTTCTCACAAACAGAAATGTTCCAACTACAAAGGACGCTATCGAAATTGCAATGACTACCACTAAATCGAGCACTGGGTTGTACATGGCTATTTGACTGTAGAATGGCGTGCCTTGATAGACTAATCCTCTTAGCAAGTCAACTAGGTAAGTCATTGGCATGGCATGTGATAGGACGCCCAGGACTCCGCTGGAATTGTTTACCGGTATGAATGCACCTGAGAGGAACATTTGAGCAAATACAAACATGATTACGCCTTTGTCTGCTGTTTTGGGGCTGCTGCTAAATATGCTGGCAACCAATACACCAAGAGTTCCGCCGGATATGCAGATAAGTGGTGCCAATAAGAGAATCCAGCCGATTGCTGATAGCCCAATGGATATTCCCATAACTAATGCTATAATGACAAATGCAAATAGCTGAAGAATAGCAGTGATGCTACCGCCCATGATTTTGCCCAGAATAATTGAATATCGCGAGATTGGAGCAACAAAAATTTCCTGCGTAAAATCATTTTCGCGGTCTTCAACAAGCGATGTCACACTCATCATAGTATTCATAGCAATTGTTGCGGCAACCATTCCTAAAAGCGCAAACTGAAGATAATTGTAACCTAAGCCGACACCTAAGTTTTGAGCAATGCTGCCCCCGAGAATGCCGAGAAAAAGGACTGGAAACATAAGACTAAAAACAAGCGAAGTTTTCCAATCTTTAAAGAATCGCAGTACTTCTCGTGCAGCAATTACAATGATTGCGTTAAGGTCTTTTTGAAATGGCTTCATTAAATTGTGACCTCCTCGGTTTTTTTTTCGATTAAATTCATGTAAGCTTCTTCGAGCGTGGGCGTATGAAGCTCCATGCAGATAAGTGGCATCTTGATTTGGGCCAGAATCTGCTGAGGGGTTTGTTGCTCAAAATAGATTTTGAACTTGCCCTCTTCAGTTATTTCCGGTTTATAGTGCTCAATCTGGGAACTCAAATTACCTCGGTTTTCAGCATCTATGACTAGGTATTTGCCAAGTAAACGGTTCTTCATCTCGCTTGGTGTGCCCAAAAAAATTATTTGACCCTGATTAATTATGCATACTCTGTCAGCGTTTTCGGCTTCTTCGATGTAGTGTGTTGTTAGAAATATTGTGATGTTTTGAGTTTTAGCTACATTTCGCAAGTAAATCCATAAATCCCTGCGGGAAACAGCGTCTAAGCCTTGACTTGGCTCATCTAAGAATAGCACCTTGGGCTTATGCATTAAGCCTCGAATGATTTCCAGTTTACGCTTCATGCCGCCTGAAAAAGTTTTAAGCGGTTTAAACAAATCTTCACGTAAATCCATAAACTCGGTCATCTCAATGACTTGGTTTTGATATTCTTTGGGCATTAATCGAAATAGCGGCTTGTATGCGTAGACGCCATATAGGTTTACGTGCAGTCGGATGTTTTCTTCAGCTGACAGGTTGAGATCTAAACTTGGATTCTGGAAGATGATGCCAACGTTTTGACGGACATCTTTTGCCTGGGTGTTTATGTCGTAGCCGGCGATTGCTACGTTTCCGCTTGTTTTTGCCAACGTTGTGGTTAAAATTGATATTGTAGTTGTTTTACCGGCGCCGTTTGGTCCGAGAAATGCAAAGAATTCTCCTGGTTTGACATCGAAGCTGATGTTGTTTACGGCGGGTTCTCCGGTTTTGCGGTAGTGTTTGGTTAAATTTTCTACTTGAATGATTGGTTGCAATTTTTTTACCTTCAATTTATTTAACGTTGTTAAAGTGACTTAACATTGTTAAATAAATACTTAACGATGTTAAATTGCTATTTAACGTCGTTAACCATATAAACTTCAAACCCGCAATCAGTAC
This sequence comes from Candidatus Bathyarchaeota archaeon, assembly GCA_963798135.1. Classification (GTDB taxonomy): domain Archaea; phylum Thermoproteota; class Bathyarchaeia; order Bathyarchaeales; family Bathycorpusculaceae; genus Bathycorpusculum. Next base: position 1,394,371 of record CAWCSI010000002.1, read on the forward strand.
TGATGAAAACAAGAAAAGCCAAGACGCCGCACATACAACCTGATGCCGTCATAAGAGCAGCACTCGAAATATTGGACGACGAAGGCCTGGAAAACGTGACTCTACGACGCATAGCCGCAAAACTCAACATCCAAGCACCTGCCTTATACTGGCACTTCAAAAACAAACAAGACATCACAGAAGACATGGCCCAAGCCATCCTTACAAACGCAAAACTCGACAACTTCACCCCACCAGCCGACATCAACAACTGGCCTCAATGGCTAGCCGACTTAATGCATTGCCTACGTAATGCGTTAATTGCTCACAGAGACGGCGGACGCGTTGTTGCGGGGGCATCGTTTGGACGCGCTTACGCTTTAGAAAAAATGTTAACTCAAATTGCCAGGGTTTTAAACAAAGCTGGGTTTGATAGCCTTCCTGCAGGTCTAGCTGCCGCCACAACAATTGATTACGTTTGGGGCTTCGTAATTGAAGAGCAAGCGGGCACTGAGCCCGAAGCACTTATAGCACACTTAGCCAACCCGCAACATACTCAATCCACCAGGACTAATTCAGAAGACGACGCATTCCTAAACGCCTTTATGGAAGAATACCGCAAAACAACTCCCGCAGAAACTTTCGACTGGGGCTTACAAGTAATAATAACAGGGCTAAAACATTACCAAGACGCTAAACTTTTCGGAAGCTAAAAATAAAAGCAAAATACATTGATATTTTCTTGTAAGGTAATTCGGGGAGCTGGGATATGACCCGGCTGAGAGGACAGTAACTTGCTGTCGACCCTGTGAACCTGAACCAGGTAATACTGGCGGAGGGAAAAAACGTGGACTTAAACCTATTAACTATAAAAGATAATGAAAAACAAATTTCTCAGACAAAACGAGTAGCATTAACAGGCGTTATGGCGGCATTAATTGCTGTTACAACAGTTATTGCTATCCCATTGCCGCCTCCGCTTTCAACCATTAATTTAGCACCCGTAATAATATTCGTTGTATGCATCCTTCTGGGACCTGTTATAGGTGTAACCTCAACTGTGATTGGATGCGGAATCGGGTATTTGGCGGGAACAAGCCTTGGAACGATAATTGTTCCTCCCGGATTCTTGTACATCTATTTGGTTGGCTTAGTGGCTGCTCGAGGTCCGATGGCGCTGGTTGTTGGCGTTTTAAGAAAGAAAAGCGAAGTCGCAGGCATGGTTCTGGGTGTTTTAGTTGAAACATTGATCTTCTTTAGTATTGACTTCGTTTTGTTTGGAATAGGCTTTGCCGTTTTTGATTTGGGAACTTTGGTTGACTTAATCTTTGTGCCGATAACTGTTGCAGTGCTTATTGCGGTAAGAAGAATTTTAGGTACTAAGTACCTATCTTAGATGACAAAAAAATGGGCAACAATGCAAGATTTGAGCAGGAACAAACAGTCAAAAATTACGAGGCATACTATGAAACCAAATACAAGCGAGCAGACATTCTTGAGAAAAGACTCCTAACGAAGCTTTTTTCTAACTTTAGCCAAGTCAAAACGGTTCTTGAAATAGGCTGTGGAACAGGGCATTTCATAAGATGGATCGAATCGACATTAGGATTCAAATGTTATGGAGTTGACGTATCAAAAGGCATGTTGGCGGATGCAAAAAAAAGGTGGTCCAACAGTTCCTTGCTGCAAAGTGAAGGCGCTCAATTGCCTTTTATTGACAAATCATTTGATGTTGTGGTTTTTGTAACTAGCTTGGAGTTCATGCCAGATGCGGCGGTAGCTATCAAGGAAGCTGCTAGAGTTGCTGAAAAGGGTCTAATTTTTGGTCTTATGAATAAAAACAGCCCCAGCACATTAAAGAAACGATTGCAATCTAGAATTCAAAAAGCCTCTTTTTATAGAGAAGCGAAGTTTTATTCAATTTCGGACATCGAAGAAATGCTAGATGAGGTCTTTTCGAAACGTTATATTATTGGGTTTTGGAGTACAACAGTTTTTCCAAAGGGTCTGCGCAGTTTGGAATCATCACGTTTGCCCTTTGGCGATTTTCTTGGAATTACGGTTATGCTGAGGGATGTTGATGAGTGAAATCGGCAAGTTTCCATTCGATTTAATTGAAAAATTAGTCTACCCCAAACTAGGTGCTGATAGAGCAGAAGTGCTTGTTGGTCCAGGTGCTGGTCGGGACAATGCAATTATCCGGTTAAACGCTGGCCAGGTGTTAGTTACAACAGCTGACCCACTTTCGGTAATTCCTGCCTTGGGCTTTAAGGATTCAGCTTATATTTCGGTTCATCTGCTTGCTTCTGATTTAGCTACTTGTGGGTTTGCCCCACAGTTTTTTATGGTAAATCTTAATGTGCCACCGGAAATGAAGAATGAAGAATTTGAAGAGTATTGGAGCAGTGTTGATGCAGAATGCAGAAAGCTCAAGGTAGCTATTGTGGGAGGACATACAGGTAGGTACCTTGGGTCTGGTTACACGGTTGTTGGCGGAGGAGTAATGATGGCGGTAGCACCTGAAAATCAATACATAACACCCACAATGGGTAAGCCTGGTGATTTGATAATGATGACCAAAGGAGTTGCTATCGCCACAACTGCCATACTTTCAAGGGTTTTTCCACAAACTATAGAGAAATCTTTTGGATCTACACTTCTCAAAAAAGCTCAGCAATACCTCTATAGCTTTAGCGTTGTTGAAGACGCATTAGTTGCCGCTTCGGTTGGCTTGAGAGAGGAAGGGGTTACTTCTATGCATGATGTTACGGAAGGCGGATTACTAGGCGCTTTGTATGAGCTTTCTGAAGCATCCAAAATTGGTTTAGAGGTTGATCTCTCCAACGTTATTTTAACAGAGGAAGCCAAAAAAATCTGTGAATTATTCAAGATTTCTCCTTTCGCAACTTTAAGCGAAGGAACTCTACTTTTAACGGTAAAACCCGAAAAAGTAACAGCTGTACAGAATGCGCTAAATTTGAAAGGGATAAGAAATGCTGTAATCGGAAAAATATTGAGGCAAAAGATGGCAAATGGATTAAAACCGGCGATATACGGGCTTCTTTACATAAACCTGACGCTGATCCTTATTGGGAAGCATTTTGGAAAGCAAATAGGGAGGGTTGGAAATGACACGTTGCCGAAGACTTAGGGGATTGTATCTTGTTGTTTCACCAATTTTTCCATTTGAGCAATTGCTGTTTGCCACTGAGAAGGCGCTTGATGGAGGCGTTGATATACTCCAGTTTCTATTAGCAACCGAAGAAACCCAGGAGATTGCATGTTTTGGCCAACAAGCTGGCTGATTTAGCGAAAAAGCACGAGATTCCTTTTCTTGATTAACAATAATTTGGAATTGGCAAAAGAAGTAAAGGCTGATGGCGTTCACATGGATACGTTTGATATTTCTCCAACAGAGGTACGGCGTCTTCTTGGAAGCGAATCTTTAGTTGGTTACACGGTAAACGTTGACTTGGAAAAAGTCAAGTGGGCCGAGCAGGCAGATGCAGACTATGTTTCTTTTTGTTCAATTTTTCATAGCTGCTCAGACGGGCAATGCCCGATTGTTCCTCTTGACACAGTAAAGAAGGTAGCTGCAGACTCCAACATTTCAGTTTTTGCTGCGGGCGGAATAAACTCTGGACAATCTCTTTCCAATTCTTGATACAGGCGTGGATGGCGTTGTGGTTACGTCGGCAATTCTTAAATCTAAAAATCCTCAACAAACTGCCAAAAAGTTTTAAACAAATTATGGCTGGATATAAGAAAAAGTAAGCGCTATCTTGGTGCTTTATTTCTTTAAGTTCAGACAGAACAAAATCTCACTATTTCTTCGGCTATGTTGACTTTTGCTACTACCTGCAAGCCTTTCCATCCGGGCTGACTGTTGACGTCAACGATGCGTGGTCCTTGTGGTCCTTCTAGGATGTCTACACCTGCAACTTTGCCGCCTACCGCCTTGGCAGATTTTATTGCTAATTCTTCAAATTCTTTGCTGATTGTTGCTGGTGCTGGTTTGGCTCCTCGACTGTAATTGGTTTTCCATCCTTCCGCAACTCGACGCATCGAAGCAACTACTCGATCGCCGATAACGAAAGCGCGTATGTCTGAGTGTCCATGAGGAACGAATTCCTGCATGTAGATTACGCCGTGGTGGAAGGTTATGGCTTTGAAAACTGTGTCGGCGATGTCTATGTCAACTATGCGTGTGGCGCCTTGTCCGCGCGAGCCAAAAATGGGTTTAACGACCATGTCTCCGCCAAGTTCGTTAAAGGCTTTTAGCGCTTCGTTTACGCTTTCAGTGGCTAATGTCCGTGGTACAGGAACGCCCACGTCTTCAAGGAGCGCCAAAATATCGTATTTGTCAACGCAGTGCTCAATGGCTGTTGGCGGATTCACCATGTAGAAGCCTTGGCGTTCCAGTTTGTAGAGCATGTCCATTCGGAAAACCAGTTCCTCAAGCGAACCGCGTCCAATCGGGCGAATTATAAGTGCATCTAAATCGTCAAGGATGCTGGTGCCGTTAACTTTGAAGTAAGGTTTGTATGCAAGCCTTGCAACTAGTTTTGGAAAAGTGAAGCATTCGTATGGGATGCCTCGTTTGGTTAGTGCTTCTCGGACTTGTGTGCTGCTCCATGCTTCCGGGTTTCGCGTCATTATTCCAAATTTCAATGCAGGTCTGTCCTTGCTTAATGTGTATTGAAGATGCTTATTGATTGTGCTCTTAAAGTTTCTGGGGAAATTGCAAAATTAGAGCAAAACGAGAAGAAAATATTCATCTGGCCTTTAATCATTAAGCCTGAAAATCTTATTTTTGATTTTATGAGTGAATATCTGTAGTGTTTCTCTGTTTTTGCCCATCAAATCCCCAATGTAATGCTCCAAAAGTCAAGCAGATTATCAGTGCTTGTTACTGGCGAAGACGTCTTCACCTATTGAATTTGCGATTTGCGTGTTAATTCCAGTTGCATTAAACGAAAACACCATTGCAGCCCAAATGCAAAATCCAACAATGGATGCTCCAACAAAAATGAAGGTTGCTTTTTTATCATAACTTGAAGGTTTAAACCCAATAGAGAATGCGAAGCCTATCACTACAAGAATGCTAGCCTAAAATCAAAGCTTCTTTTTCAACAGAAATTTCCATTAAAAATCCATAACTGAGACTAAAAACAACAATAAGCAATGTCAACATTACCCAGTAAGATTTGCGTCTTAGCAGACTTACCGTCTTTGGCTGATCTTTAAACTTTTTCTTCGGCTTAGTCTTTTTAGGATAAGTTTTGGGAATGGGCTTAGGCATGGTTCATTTGACTATTAGTTTGACTTAATTAGTTTTTCATAGAATACTCATGAAGTTCTCGGTCAACTCTGACATTCAACGAACTATTTTATTCTTCTTTCAAGCCGAAGCGAATTTAGCAAAAGAAGCATGGTGACTCCATCGTCGCCTGCAATCACTGTTGCAAGCAAACCAGTTACGCCAATTACTCCTAAGGCTCCTAAAATTAGTTTTATGACGAGTGATGCTGCAATGTTTTGTTTGGCGATGCTCATTGTTTTGTCGCTTAATTTTATTAAGTATGGAATTTGGGCTAGCTCATCTTTCACCAGCACTATATCTGCGGATTCCATGGCAACGTCAACTCCTGCTGCGCCCATAGCAATTCCTACGTCAGAAGACGCAAGAGCAGGAGCATCATTAACACCGTCACCAACCATTGCCACCAAGCCCGTCCTTGCCTTTCATCTCTTCAATACATTTTAGTTTATCCTCAGGAAAAAGTTCCGCGTAAACCTCATCAATTTTTAAAAGATCCCCTGTTTCCTTAGCAATCTCTGCTCTATCGCCAGTTAGCATAGCAGTTTTTATACCCTTTTTCTTCAAGTCTCGAACCGCTTTCAATGCATCTTGCCTAACTTGGTCAACAACACAAACGGCCGCAAATCCTTCTTTTCCCACAGAAACACAAACCGAAGTATGAGTATCCGCTTCATCCATGGCGAATGCTTCACTGCAGTTACACTCAAACTGCTTCATTAATTCTAAGTTGCCAACTGCTACAAATTCACCGTTAACATTGCCTACAATGCCTTTTCCGGGGACTTCAATGACATCGCTTATTTTGAATTTGCTTAAGTCAACGCCTGTTTCTCTGGCACGTCTTACTATGGCTTGGGCGACTGGGTGATTTGAAAATTGGTCAAGCGCCGCAGCGTAAGCTAAAGCTTCTTTTTCAGTTTTTTGGGTGAGTCTTATTTCATGGACCGATGGTCTACCTAATGTCAATGTACCCGTCTTATCAAAAACTACTCGCTTTACTTTTGCCAATTTTTCAACGTAAATCCCACCCTTGATTATCACCCCTCTTTTGGCAGCAATTGTTATGGCGACAAAAATTGTTGCTGGAACCGAAATAATGAAGGCGCTGGGGCAAGAAACTACAATTAGAATTAGTGATCGGTACAACCATGTATCAACTGACATGCCTAAGATCAGAGTAGGCACCGTAGCGGTCAAAACAGCTAATATGAGAACTATTGGAACATAGATTTTTGCGAATCGATCGACAAGTTTTTCTATCGATGCTTTTCGTTTGCCAGATTGAGACACAAGCACCATAATTCTTGAAACAAGAGTTTCACTTGCTCTTTTTGTAACGGTAATCTTCAGAGGGCCACTCATGTTTAATGTGCCGCCAAAAACGCAATCATTTACTTTCTTAGTAACAGGTACAGATTCACCAGTAACGACCGCTTGGTCAACATGTGAAAAACCATCCGAAACGTTGCCGTCTAAAGGGATGCGTTCGCCGGGGCGGACAACCAAGATCATGTTAGGCTCTACTTCATTGACTCTAACGATTTTTTCTATCCCATCGGTTAGGATTCGAGCTTGATCAGGCATGAACTTAGAGAGTTTTTCAACTGTTCTACGTGCCCTGTCCTCAATGTATCCTTCAAAATACTCAGCAATCGAATAGAGAAACAGCACTGTTGCCGCTTCAAAAAGAGCATTTAGATACAAGGCACCTAACGCTGCGACAGCCATCAAAAACTCAACAGAAAATCTTTTTTCAACAAACAGGTCCCGAAGACCAACTATTCCAATGTAGGCGGAAACAAAGAGAACTGAGGCATAATACAAAATCGCTGTTAACGTCGCTTGTACATTTATTATTGGTATTTTAAAGCCAAGGGGGACTCCTGCAAAGAATAAATCAAGTAAGCCGCCTATGAGAACAGTTAAGCCCAGCAAAATTGCAAAAGAAATCATTACACGTTTACTTTCGTGCTCCGCTGTTTTTTTCTGCTCAAGCTTTTCGACGCAGAATTTACCTTCATCAGAAGACATTTTTATCTAATAAAGAAAAAGTCTAGGTAAATATTAAGATGTTCAGATTTCAGAAGTCTCAGTGTTTTATTTTCATGCTTGCTTGTTTACAGTTAGTAAAAGCATGGAATGTATTCCCTAATTTTAAACTTGACCCCCAAGCTTTCTGCAACAACCTGCGACTTAGCTAAGTCAACTTCGGGCATCCGCACTGCCGTAGCTTCAACTTCGAGCACAAGCTTAGCTTTTTTCATGAAATCAACGACTGCCTCATAAGCATCTGCAAAATTGGGCTTGCAAATCTCATTGTAAGTTTCCATGTCGCCAGCGTTTAAGCTAACACTTACCTTGTCAACGCCAGCCGCCTTCAGACTCCGCCGCGACATCTCTTCCCTGATTAATCACATAGCCATGCCCATTCGTGTTCACTCGAATTCTAATAGGTCTGCCATAATGCTGCCTTATCCATCGTGTAACCTCCAACAAAACATCCAACTTCTCCGTTGGCTCACCAAAACCGCAAAAAACCACTTCATCCCAACTTCGCATGTTCAAAACTTCCCTAAGTTCAACTATAATCTGATCAAAGTGTCGGTTCCTCTGCCAGTTTAAGGTTGAAGCCGCCGACACCGCGTTTAAAATTTTTAAGGCAGAAAAAGCAGCAGTTTGAGCATCGATTGGTTATGTTTAGGTAAAGCTTGTTTTCTATCCAATAGACAGCTTTTTGGCGTTTCATTTCTTAATCAGTTTTATCCGCCCGTCATAAGAGACATTAAAATTACGCTGTCGCCGTCTTTTAGGGGTGTGTTGATGCCTTTTAGTTGGTCCATGTGGATTCCGTTAACCATTGCAACGAAGGTTGATTTCACTTCTTTTTTGGCTGGGTCATAAACTTCTAAAGTGAAGGGTTTCCCATATTTGTCTGCGATTTTATCTAACAAATCTGATAACTGGGCACTTTCTTTGAGGTCGAATTCTTCTTGGCTTGTTTTTGTGAAAGTTTTTACCAAGCTTATGTAATGAACTTTTATTTTCATTTTTAAACCCCTACTATCAGACTATGCTAACAGTTTAGTTAAGCATCTCATATCTTTTTTTGAGAATTAATTGCTTTTTTCTCATTAAAGCCACGAAAACCGTTATGGTTCTCTATACATGACGGTAGCTGAAAGCCCCAATTTAAGCCATGAATTTCCAAAATAAAAACCCATTAAGTTAATATACTTTTCAACTGCCTAATAGTCTAAAATAGTTGGAGGAACAAGGTTTGTTCGGTTACGCAGGGAAGAGTTCTACGCGTTGACTTAACCAACAGGCAAGATTACTTTTGAAAAATTAGACATGGAAACCGCCAAAAAATACGTTGGCGGAATCGGCTTAGGCATGAAACTTTGGCTAGACAATTCAAAAGCAGGCGTTGACGCACTCAGCCCTGAAAACCCACTGGTTTTAGCAGTCGGACCAGTTTCAGCAACAATGTTTCCAACAGGCGGAAACGGACATGCATTTATATCTAAATCACCAGCAACTGATGGCGTCGGAGAAGCAGTAAGCCACGGCACTTTTGGAGCAGAAATAAAAAGAGCAGGATATGACGCAATTATTTTTACTGGCAAAGCTGAAAAGCCAGTTTATCTCTGGATTGACGATGATTCAGTTCAACTTCTTGATGCAGAAAATATCTGGGGTAAATCACCAGCTGAAACCGAAGACGCCATTAAAGATGAACTTGGCGACTACTACGTTCGTGTAGCATCAATCGGTTTAGCAGGCGAAAAACAATCAAAAATCGCCAACATAATAAACGAGAAAACTCGTGCTGCTGGACGAACAGGTTTAGGCGCAGTTATGGGCTCAAAAAACCTCAAAGCCATCGCTGTAAGGGGCACCCGTGACATTGTTGTTGCTAAACCAGACGAATTCATGGAAATGGTTAAAGAATTCCATGAACGCATGAAAGGACCAGCAGCACAGAAATACCGAACCTTGGGAACATCAGAAAACATCATGCTTCAAAACAACCTTATACTGCATGCCAACTCGCAACTTTAACAATTCTCATTTTGAAAACGCTGAAAAAGTAAGCGGAGAAGTATTAAACGAACGTTACATTGCAAAAATAATTGCTTGCAACTCATGTGCTATGCGATGCGAACATGAAGCAGTCGTCCGCGAAGGACCATACAAAGGCACGATGGCACGAATGGAATACGACAACATCTGGGCGCTTGGACCAAACTGCGGCGTAGACAAACTTGATGCAATAATAAAAGCGGCTGAACTCTGCAACTACTACGGCTTAGATGCTACAAGCACAGGCGTAACCAGTCAGTTTCGTAATGGATTGCCACGAAAAAGGCATCCTAACACACGAAGAACTTGGCGGATTAGATGCTCACTTTGGAAACGCAGACGCACTTATTCAACTTATCGAGAAAATCGGCAAACGCGAAGGAATCGGCGACATGCTTGCAGACGGCGTAAAAGTTGCTGCAGAAAAAATCGGCAAAGGCTCAGAGAAACTTGCTCAAAAAATCAAAGGCTTAGAAGTTACAGGCTACGATTTACGTTGCCTAAAAACAGCCGCTTTAGGCTTCAGCAGTTTCTTTCCGAGGCGCAGACCACAACCGAAGCGGCGCTTACACATTAGATATTACAGGCAAAGTTGACCGTTTGAAAGCTGAAAAAGGACGCGGCAAACTCGTTAAAGACTCAGAAGACATTTACGCATTAATTGATTCACTTATCATCTGCAAAAACGCCAAAGGCACCCTCTACAAGGAACTAGCTGACATGGCAAAACTCTACACGCTTAGTAACTGGGGTATGAACATGACACCTGAAGAACTCAGCGTTGCAGGCGAACGAATAAACACTCTTGCACGACTAATCAACGTCCGAGAAGGCTTAAGCCGCAAAGACGACACGTTGCCATGGAAAGTTATGAATCAACCAATCCCAGATGATGGACCAGCAAAAGGTGCAGTTGTAACCCAAGATGAACTTGACCTATTACTTGACGATTACTATCAAGCACGCGGCTGGACAGCTGAAGGTGTCCCAACAAAAGCTTTGCTCAAAAAGCTAGGACTTGGAAGATTTATCAAATATAGTTGAAGGAAAAGAGGCTTAAAAATGGTAAAGATTCACGAAAGAAAATTTGTTTCTGTTGACCCAGAAAAATGCGTAGGCTGCCAAATCTGCGAGTACGCTTGCTCCTTTAACAAAGAAAAAGCCTTCAACCCGCTTAAATCACGCATTCGAGTAGTTCGCGTTAACCAAGTAGCTAACATGGCAGTTACATGCAGACTCTGCGAAGACCCAGCATGCGTAGCAGCATGCCCACGAGATGCACTTAACACAATCCGAGGACACAGGCAACATTGTACTTAGACAAAGACAAATGCAACGGCTGCGGCTGGTGCATCGAAGCCTGCGACTACGGAGCCATAATGCTTCATCCAGAAACCAAAGTAGTCTACGTCTGCGACTTATGCAAAGACAAAGCTGACGGACCACAATGCGTTAAATGGTGCCCCGAAGAAGCCTTAACAGTAGTTACAAGCGACGTACTGGCACAGAAAGCAAGAATCGGCGCAATCAAAAAGCTCTTCCAAGAGCCAAAAGAACAGTAAGCAATAAAAAAAGGGCAAAGCCCTCTTATTTTCATTTTATTTTCTTAAATGTTTTTACCATTCGCTTGTATGCTCTTCTTCGCAATGAGCTTCGTAATCTTCTCTGGTGTCATATTCCATGTTATCTTTTCTGCATTTATATTTGCCTTCGGGGGTTTTCTCTGGCTCTGGCATCTTTTCCATACTTTCTTTCTTCATGTCTTTGTTTGATTCCAAAAATTCACCTCCATCAGGCTAACAGGAAACTATTTTTTCTAAACCTAAAGACAATTCTTAAAGATATGTGACTGTCAGAAGCCAATCGCACTTTCTGTCCAAAACGCAGCTCAAAAACCTTCAAAAGTGAAATTTGCATTTCTGCAAAAGCTATTAATAACAATAAGCCCACGTTAAGAAAACATAACTATCCCTTGCATGGTGCCCAGATTTGCTTAACCAACTCCTGATAGCGATCATTCTCGGCTTAATCCAAGGCTTTGCAGAATGGCTACCGATCTCGAGCACCGCTCACTTGCGTATTGCCGAACACTTTTTGGGGTTCTCTGCAACACCACTCTTCAACGTATTTTTGCATATTGGCACCCTTGGCGTAGTAATATTCTATTTTAGGCATGACATCAAAATAATACTTACTGCGTTGGTGCATAGGGATTTTCATTCGGAATACGGCAGATTCATTCCATTAATCGTAGTTGCATCTATTCCCACTGGCATAATCGGTCTATTATATGACAAGTTTCTAGCGGATAATTATCAAACATTTCTAATCATAGGCATCACATTTCTTGTAGGCGCCACCCTATTATTTTTCTCGAAGTACGGGAAAGAAAATCAAATCCAAATCTCATACCGCAAAGCCTTAGTAATGGGCGCTGCTCAAGGCGCGGCGAGCTTTCCTGGACTTTCCAGAAGCGGCGCAACAATATCATCTGGATTGCTGCAAGGTATTAAACGGGAAATGGTTTTCAAATTCTCATTCTTGCTGTCAATTCCCGCCATAATAGGCGATTTAGGAGTTGAAGCGTACCTTCAACGTGGTAGCTTTTCTCAAGGTGTCGGTGTTAGTTCATTAGATCTTTTGGTTGGTTTGGTGTTTTCAGTTTTAGCAGGTTACTTTGCTATTGTTCTTGTCAAGAAATTGGTGTTAACCAAAAAATTCTATTATTTCGCGGCATACAGTTTCACACTCGGAGTTATTTTGATTATTTTGGCACTCTTTTTTGGCTACTAACGTTATGGCTATCGAGAAAGTTCAAAAACAAAATTAGGCCACAAAACAACAATATCAAATGATAGTTGCAACGAAAATTTCAATTCGCTTTGTAAGGACCAAGCAGGAACTATTTTATGAAAGAATCTTTAATTACAAATCAAGGCGCACCTGTTTTAGACGACCACTAATCCTAAAGAAATATGAAAGCGGTAAATGGAAGTGTACAGTTCCGGGTTTCTAAATTCACCCTTCATGTATACGCTATTCAAGTTATGAAAGAAATTGATAACGTCAATTCTGGGCAACAGCCTAAGAAGCTTGAGGATTACTTGGCAAGGAACATTTTGGAGTGGTAATTACTGTTTACAAGACATTCGCTAATTTAGATAAATTTTACGTCTTTTCAATTCCTTTGCTTGCTAAAGGATTTGATTTTCAAGTTCCTTTACCCGTGCATTTATGATCCTGAGAAGCTTTTGTCTTAATGGTTCACCTGCAAGTTCTTTTTCAACATGTCCGATTTCTGTTGCTAATTTTTTATCTCCAATAGTATCGGCTATCCATTTTTGAAAGTCAGATCTTTTGAAATGGAAATCGATTGATTCAATAGGTACGACTTCAAGGTCTTTTGCAAATGTCACTAAGCTAACTGCGGTTTCTCCCGTATATTGACCTGCGCTTATAAAAAAATGAAAACCAACATTGTATGGAACCGTCGCTAAAAACGTGCGTGCACTAGCAAGATCGCTGGTTTGATGCTTGGATAAGAAGTGGCTGATGTAGTCTTCCCTGGAACTAAAAACTCTGTCACATATTGGACAATTAAGTTTACCTTTGTCACCAATTTTGGGTTCGATTATGTTGACTTCTTGCAAGCCGCCTGGGCGTGCAGTTCGTATGTCATTGTCTTCATTAAAATTTGAGCCTGGATTAATTTTTGACACAAAATTCACCTCTCTAAGAAAAAGTCGACGGACATAATATACTTTTCAATCCAGAGTGAACCAAAAATTTTTTCTTCTCTAATTCAAGAAAAGCTATTCAGAAATAGGTGAATTTTCCACTGTTGTGTTCTTTAAGGATTGAATTATTTTGAGTTCGCATTAAGTGGACTGGGCGGTGGGTACATGGAAAATGCCATTTTTAGATGATAGAAGACTTTTTAAATCGGGACTCGTAAACACAACTAGGAATTTTTAACGAATTAACACAGAAGTTGAACCTAAATGACCACATCTTCTATTGGAAACAAAGGATTAAGTCAAGATAAATCAACGAGGTATGTTCGCCCCATTGGTGAATTATGGGAAATGTGGAAGCCCCGAGTAAAAATGAGAATATACCCATTTACCTATGCCCGATACGAAGATGTGGAACGGGTTATGACTAGTCTGACTTCCTATGACAGGAACAACTGGGCAGCCGCTTGGAGTTCAATAGCTAAGCCATATGAAGAAAAAGCTGCCCAAACAGAAAACGTAGGAGACACCAAAAGTGCAAAAGAAAACTATCTTCTCGCCTACCAATACTACAGGCTTGCCCGGTTCCCCACAATTAATTCAGAAGGAAAAAAGCAGGCCTACAGAAAATCGCAGGAAATGCTCTTGAAAGCCGCCCGATACTTTGACGTCCCAATAGAACGTGTGGAAATACCTTTCAAACCCCAAGGCAACGAAGGGAACAGCATAATCGCCTACTTGCGAGTGCCCAAAACGGGCAAAGGCCCTTTTCCATTACTTTTTAGTTGGGGTGGAATAGACGGTTTTAAAGAAGAACAGTCAAATGATGAGGTTTTAGCGCATGGTTTAGCATCGTTGGCGATTGATGGTCCAGGGGTAGGTGATTCACCCCTCAAGGGTTCAGAGAATGCCGAAAGACTCTTTGAAGCAGTGCTTGATTGGATTAGCTCGCGCAAAGAATTAAATTCAAAGAAAGTTGCAATTTGGGGTTACAGTACGGGCGGTTATTGGTCAGTAAAAGTGGCTCACGTCTACAAAGATAGGATAGCATGTGCAGTTAGTCAAGGTGGACCCGTTCACTTCGCTTTTGAGCCGGAATGGATGAGCCAGCAAGAGCGGGGAGAATATGCTTTTGAAGTGTTTGATACTCTGGCTTTCGCCTTTGGAAAGTCGGGCTACGAAGAATGGGTTGAATATGCGCCCAAACTGTCTCTTCTAAAACAGGGAATCTTGGATAAACCGTGCGCATCTCTGCTTCTTATTAACGGCCTTCACGATTCCCTTTTTCCCATAAAAGATTATTATTTGCTGCTTGAGCATGGCAGTCCAAAATGCGCTAGATTCTTTGAAGCTGGACACATGGGATTCACGAAAGATACCAACAAAATAATTACCGACTGGATTTATGAAAAACTGATTTAGCGATTCAATTATCATAGAACTGATTTGCCCGATTTTAAACAAAAAAATCGCGTCTTAACGCCAGGTGATATCAACGTAACGCCTTGCTCTCCAAAGCCAACGCATACCTGATAAATGTCTTTACGTAAACTTGTTGCTTTTTGCCCGTTAAAAAATAACTAAATTAAAAAAATAATGGCTGTCTGTACAATTAACAATTTGTGACTACATTGCAGTACCAAGGGTCAAAAAATTTGCAAGTATCTACTATATCAGCCAAATAACAGCTTTTTTTGTAAAAACAGTGAAAACCTTTGTTTTCTAAAATTTGCGATTTCGCTTTTAGGGAAAAAACTTAGGGTTTGTTTGCAGTACTGGTTTGTGGTTGCTTAAGGGAGACAACAAAGCCTTTTATCGTGTAATTGGCTATCGTAAGTTTTTAACGTGACTTAATGGTCAAATGCCCAAAATGTGGAAAAGAGCTTGCTAAACCTCAAAGGAAAATCGAAAACTCTTACTTCTGCATAGCTGTCTATACATGCGACCAATGTAGAACCAACTTTAAAACTACTTACTGATTAAGGTATGTAAACTAATATTTTGAATAGATAACTTAATCAATTTATTTAGATTCGCTCATGAAGAGGGTTAAGTCTTTACCGCGCTTACCGCCAAACGGGTGTGAACCCTCTCTGTTGTTCGCAGCTGAAAGTGGGTTCGAACCTGCGAAGCCCTTATGAAAAGATTTTTTTATTTATTAGTAATTTTTATATTTCTATAACTATAGTTATAGTTGAGGAATCTATTTGCCTACAACCGTTCAAGTAGATGAAAAAACCCTACAAATGCTAAACAAAATTAAAAAAGAAACAAATGCGAGTAGCCATGACCAGGTAATAAAATCACTAATTCTTGAACGAAAAAAAATTCCGAATTCAATGTACGGGTCAAACCGCAAACTAAAATCTTTCACGGATGAAGATAAGGCTGAATTCCATGATCTCTAAGTATATTATAGATTCTTACGCATGGATTGAATATTTTAAAGCTTCAGCGTATGGAGAAGTTGCAAGAGCATACATTGAGGGCGGAAATTGCATAACACCAACAATTGTTGTTTCAGAAATAAGTAGAAAACTGCAAAAAGAAATAGAACTCGGTGATGAGACTTCAGATGGTAGATTAAAGCGTTTAGAATACATAAACGCAACAAGCCAAATAGTTGAATTAGATTTTGAACTCGCAGTCACCTCTGGCAAAACTGATTCAGAGATGAAAAAGAAACAGAAAGGTTGGAGTTTAGCAAATTCAATAGTTCTTTCCACGGCCAGACGAATAAAAGGTAAAGTAGTCACAGGAGACGAACATTTCAGAGGTTTATCTGAAGTTATTTTCATAAAATAGAATTATTGTGAGTGAAGCATTCGAACCTGCACACTCCAAAAAAGGATATTTTATTCGAATGATCAACTCAATTTATAATCGAAATTCTTTTTCAGCAACGTTAAGTTGCTTTTCCAACGACTCTTTGTATCTATCAACATGGTTTTCTTTAACGTCATCTTGAATAGCATTAAAAAACTTCAATAGCTCTTTGTCGTTTAGATTTACCAAGGTTTCAGCAAGTTTTTCGACGAGTTTACGGATTTCAAAGATCTCCAAGGCTATGACTTTGAGGTCTCTCTTATCCTGCTCTGTCAAGACAGTCTTAACCAACTAAGTCACCAAGTGAACGATAACATCTTAACAAGGATTGGCTACTAAAATTTTTCCTATAACAATTCTGGATTATTTGGTGCTGAGGGCAGGATTCGAACCTGCGAACCCCTGCGGGAAAGGATTTCCCATCGAGGCCTTTGCCGGCCAAATGTTTTGATCTTGAGTCCTTCACCTTTGACCTGGCTTGGTTACCTCAGCACACACTTTCGGCTAAGGACTTTCCGTTTTCTTTCTTATTAATCATTTGCCCTGCGCAATCCTGGGTTTACACGATTTTTTCAAGGTCAGCGATGAAATGCTCAAAAACCTTCAAGCCGCCCATCCAAAAACTTGGGTCTGCCACATTTAAACCCACAATTTTCCCAATCTCCAGCGGTGACACACTGCTCCCTGCTGACAAAGCATTCACCAGCTTAGGCACAAACGCTTTGCCCTCCTCCAAGTACCGCTCGTAAAGAGTGTAGACAAACATTTGGGCGTAGACGTAGGGGTAGTTGTAGAATCGGTAGTTTGCCATGTAGTAGTGGGGTTTCATTGTCCACTCTGCTTCCATTTCTGGGAACCATGTGACGGCGTCGCCGTAGATGCGGTCGCGAGAGTGGGTCCAATGGCTGCAAATTGTTTTGTAGTCTAAGTATTCGTCTTGTTGAATTGATTTGTAGAGTGCTTGTTCGAACCAGACGCGTGCGGTAACTTGAAATGCTGTCATTCCTGCTTCGTCGAGAATTTGGCTTAAGATTGCTTTTTGTTCTTTCTCCGATTTTGTCTCGCTTAGAAGTAGATCGGTTAAGAGAAGTTCGCCGAAAATTGAAGCCGTCTCAGCCACTGTGGAAGGCACGCTTGTGTTCATGAGTGTTTGACTTCGAGACATATAGTAATCATGGGTTGCATGCCCCAACTCATGTGCTAAAGTGAAGACGTCGTTTAAGGTGCCATTGAAGTTATCAAGAATGAAGGCTGATTTGCCCTTATACCAACTTGCACAGAAGGCACCATTCCGTTTGCCAAACCTTGGGGTTGCGTCGATTCTTTGTTTCGCAAACATATCTTTGACAGCTGTTGCATATTCAGAGTCAAAACGGCTGTAAGCCCTTATGACGAGGTTTTGCGCTTCTTCAAAAGTAAATTTTCGTTCAGGTGTATCAGGAAGAGGGGCCACGATGTCGTGATTTCCAAGCAACGGCAACTCCATCAGTTTAGCTTTTAGTTTGAGATAGCGGCGGTATGCGGGTGCTTTTTCTTCTATTGCATGAAGCAAATTCTCAACAATCGCCTCTTGAGTGTCGTTGCTAATAAGGCTTGACTCCATTGGCGAAGCGTATTTTCTACGCTGCGAAACCATTACCCAGTCGTTGCAGATACTTCGCAAAGAAGCAGAGAAGATTTCGCCGTCTTTGCCAAGCAATCCGTAAATTGAGCGGTTTGCTGACTCCCTTGTTGAACGGTCAGAATGGGAAAGCAATCCATTTGCTTCTCCATAGCTAAGTGTCTTTTTCTCGCCCAAAACATTCACTTCGAACATACGGGTGTTTAGCCATTTGCTTTGCAGCTCCTCCCAAGCTTGCACGCCAAACTGATCTTTTTCGATAACAAGTTGTTCCTCTATTTCCGTTAATTGGTGGGGAACACGTAACTGTACACGCTCCAGCATATGTCGATACCGTGCCAAAACAGGATCGATTATCAGCTCAGGCTTAGATTTAACGAGCATGCCTAATTCCAACGAGAAGAAGGCTAACTGCTTCCCAAGCTGTGCCTCAAGTTTACTTACCTTATCATAAAGTGCCTGTATTTCAGGCAGAGTCATGTTTGCTGAAAAAGATAAGCCTGCAAAAAGCGAAAAGTCACCGATTTTAACGTAGAAATCCTCCAGTTCCTGAAGGCATCTCAGCAGATTGGTTGGGTTAAGAGCGGTTATTTTTCCTCGGTAAGCTTTCTCAAATGCATCTGCTAACGTTTTTGTTTCATTGATTGATTTTTCAACGGAGGCATTGTCTGATTTAGGAAAAAGCTCTGTTAAGTTCCATTTGATTTCTGTTTCCTTTTGGGTCATGATTTTCGCCTTAGAAATTACTCTCGCTGGGCTATTTTGGGTTTGCCATCCTTTGATTTATCTTCCATTCATACCGCAAAAGTAAAAACGTTGCATCAACGATACAGTAACGAACACGAATGCATACCGAGCATAAAATCGTCATTGGCAACAGCCAGAAAATGGCCGAACTCGCAAACGGAAGTGTACAGCTGATGGTTACTTCGCCGCCTTATCCAATGATACAAATGTGGGACGATTTATTCGCGAAGGCTGATCCTAGAATTGCAGAGTTAAGGAAAAAATTGGACGCTGATGGTCAAGAAGCAACCGTGCGTCAAATTTACGATGCAATGCATGATTATCTTGGCAAAGTTTGGAGTGAAACCTATCGTGTCCTTGTTGATGGTGGCATTGCTTGCATAAATATTGGAGATGCAACACGCGCAGTCAACGGTAAATTCCAACTCTACCCAAACCACTCAAGAATAACAGAAGTGTGCGAAGAAATCGGTTTCAAAACACTCCCCTACATTTTATGGAAAAAACCGACTAATAAACCAAGTTACAAAGGGAAAGGAGCATTTTTGGGCTCAGGTTTTCTTCCGCCGAATGCTTATGTCACGTTGGACTGCGAGTTTATTTTACTTTTTAGGAAGGGGAATCTTCGCAAGTTTCCTCCAAACGATGAACTCCGCTACGAAAGTAAATTTACGAAGCCTCAGAGGGATGAATGGTTCAGCCAAATCTGGTCTCTGAAAGGAACACGACAAACTTTAGGCGTGCTGGAAAGAAGAACTGCAGCTTTCCCAGACGAAATCGCTGATCGCCTTATCAAAATGTTTAGCGTCAAAGGAGAAACGGTATTAGACCCATTTCTTGGATCTGGGACAACTACAAAGATCGCAATGCAGACCGAACGTAACAGCATCGGTTATGATACAGACTCAAAGATGCTTTCTATAATAACTCAAAAAACAGATACTGGCAACAAGGATGTGGAAGTAACGATCATTAAACGCGAAAAAATTTAAACGTGATCGAGGCTTTTGACAATACTGTGCTGAAGCATTGGCAACTTTTTAATACAACTTTATCGGGTAATGGCAAGAGCTGTAAATAATTGGTTAAAAAAGATTCACAAAATGACCCTTTGAAATTGGGAAATGTTTCAAAAAGGTTCAACCAATCAAGCAAACGTGCAAAAGGCAATATTGCAAGAGACCGTTTTGCATTTGACCAGACAATGCAGGGACATGATTGTCAAAAGATTCGTAAGGGAGGCGATTTTGTCGTTCAGAAACGAGATTTTTTTGGTAACCCCGTTGAGCAACCAACCGTTTTTGAAGTTAAAACTGGGAATTCTAAGTTGACTGAAGCACAGGAAAAGAGGCAGCGTCAACTAGGTAGGAACCGATACAAAGTTGCCAGATATTAGAAGCCTATCTAATACTTTGGTGTTATTCACTTTTGAGCGCAATCTCCAAGGTTGAGATTTCAAGGAGTTAAAGAAGTAACTAACTAAATAGCTTAAGTTTTCACTTATGAAAGCTTGGACGCTAGGAGATTCAATGAGGCAGGCAGTTTGGGCTTTTTACGATTTTTTGGGACAAAACACGACAAATCGGGACAGAATGGGACAAATCTAGACGCAGCCTGCAAACAAATCAAGCCCCAAACCAAAAAAGCAACCTAAAACGCAAATAAAAAATTTGCATAAAAAATGTTTAGTTCTAATAAAATAGCTGCCTTCAATTAATCAAAAAAGCTTTTTCTAAACCAATTATGCTCCTTAGAACTTTCAAGAGGTCTGTTAGCAAGTTACCGTTCTTATTTCAGCTTGTTTATGAATTTACTTCATACAACGGCAATAGCGCAAAGTATTTTTGATGCGTTGACTCTAGTGAAGCTTTAAACGACCTTCCATTTAGCCCCAATGTTCATAAAAATGTTTATATGCAAGCTATGTAGCTGTTTGTTGTGCTCTTAGAAAAGTTAACTCAACCCTTTTTCAAATTGGATGATCCCATTATTGAAGGAGATGGAAGTTTGAAAACACTAACAAAATCACAAAACTATGAAATTTATGGAGAACTGAAAAATTGACCAACATTATCCAAAAAGAAGACATCCATGATTTATTGAAGACATTTTTCCAAGAAAAAGGCCTTGTCAGACAGCATCTTGACAGTTACAACGAATTCATCGACCATGGTCTACAAGAAGTCGTTGATGAAGTTGCAGAAATTCCCATAGAAGTTCCAGAAAGCCCATACAAGGTAAAACTTGGACAAATATGGGTAATTGATCCTCAATCAAGAATAACTGGTCCATATGTGACTGAAGTTGATGGCACAAAACATGAAATTTACCCAATGGAAGCACGGCTAAGAAACTTGGCATATTCGGCTCCCATTGCACTAGAAATGACCCCCGTCATTGACGGAAGAGAGCAAGACACAGAACTTGTTTACATCGGAAACATTCCAGTCATGCTCAAATCAAAACTTTGCTTCTTATCTCAACTTTCTAAAGAAGAATTAATTGCCGCTGGAGAAGACCCAGACGACCAAGGGGGATACTTTGTTGTTAACGGATCTGAACGGGTTATCGTTGCTATGGAAGACTTGGCACCTAACCGCGTAATAGTTGATATAGACGAAAAAGGTACTTCACCTGTTTATCAAGCAAAAATATTTTCAACAACCGTTGGCTTCAGAGCCAGAATTGAACTTAAACTCAAGTCAGATGACGCAATCTACGTTACCATGCCAGGTGTCCCCACAGAAATCCCATTCGTTGTTATCATGCGCGCTCTAAGCTTGGAAAAAGACAAAGACATAGCCGAAGCAGTTTCTCTTGACAGCGAAATGCAAAGCCAATTAGGCGCATCATTTGAAAAAGCTATTGGCGTAGACACCCCATCAGACGCAATCCTTTTCATCGGAAACCGTGTCGCTCACGGACAAGTTGAAGAATACCGCTTACAGAAAGCAGAAACCGCCTTAGACAAAAACTTTTTACCTCACCTTGGAAGAACCGAAGCAAACCGCAAAGAAAAAGCAATCTTCCTTGGCGAAATGGCATACAGAGTTATACAATTAAAAACTGGAAGAAGACAACCAGATGACAAAGACCATTTCAAAAATAAGCGTCTGCGACTCGGTGGACCACTGCTAGCAGACCTTTTCCGTGTGTCTTTTAGAAACTTGACAAGAGACATAAAGTACCAGCTTGAACGCATAGGCGTTAAAGGACCCAATCATAACTGTTTCAGCTGCAGTTCGCCCCGGCATAATAACTGAACGTTTCCAGCATGCATTGGCAACTGGTAACTGGGGAAGAGGCAGAGTCGGCATCACCCAACTATTAGACAGAACGAATTACATCTCAACTTTAAGTCATCTACGCAGACTACAGTCGCCATTGAGCAGAAGCCAACCTAACTTCGAAGCCCGAGACTTACACCCAACTCACTGGGGACGCTTATGCCCAAACGAGACACCTGAAGGCTCCAACTGCGGTCTTGTCAAAAACTTGGCATTATCAGCCTCCATAGCTGTCGGCGTAAACCCAGACAAAGTTAAACAATTACTTTTTGAAATGGGATCTGTTCCAGCTGGAGAAGCAAGTCGCGAACTGCGCATTTCAGGCGCTAAAGTTTTCGTTGACGGAAACATAATTGGCTATTGCAATAACCCACAAGACATAGTGAAGTCTTTTCGCGAAAAAAGACGCGCTGGAGAAATCTCAACAGAAGCGAACATAACATACTTCTCAAAAATGCAAACCGAAACCGAAGAAGTCCACGCTAACTGTGACGAAGGCAGAGTCAGACGCCCACTCATAATTGTTGAAAACGGCGAGCCAAAACTTCAACTCCAAGCACTTCGAAAAAATCGGCTTAGGCGAATGGACATGGGAAGACGTAGTCAAAAACGGATTAATTGAATATTTAGATGCTGAAGAAGAAGAAAACGCATTCATCGCTTTAACCTTTGACAAAATTGATCCAACAAAATACCCATGTTGAAATAGCAACTTACACAATTCTTGGCATTTGCGCTTCAACAATTCCATATCCAGAACACAACCAGTCACCAAGAAACTCTTACCAAGCAGCCATGGCTAAACAAGCCTTAGGCGTTTACGGCACAAACTTCCACCACAGAGTAGATTCACGCTCACACATACTACATTACCCACAAGTTCCAATGGTTGAAACACGAACTAATGGAAGTAATGGGTTACAAACAACGCCCAACAGGACAAAACTGCATCGTTGCCGTGCTCAGCTTCGAAGGCTACAACATGGAAGACGCTTTAATCTTTAACAAAGCCTCAATAGACCGTGGATTAGCCAGATCTACATTCTACAGAATTTACGAAGCTGAATGCCGCCAATACCTTGGTGGATTAAAAGACAAATTCACTGTTCCAGAACCAGGAACCCGAGGTTACAGAGGCGAACAATACTACAGACTTACTAGAGCCTGATGGAATAATCAGTTTAGAATCAGCAGTGGTCGGCGGAGACGTCTTAATCGGCAGAATCAGCCCGCCAAGATTCCTCGAAGAATACAAAGAATTTGAAGTCAAAGGACCATCAATGCGCGACACATCAGTAGACATGCGACCCTCCGAAACAGGAACTGTAGACGGCATATTCATAACAATGTCTGGCGAAGGCAGCCAACTCGTGAAAGTGCGTGTCCGAGACCAAAGAGTTCCAGAACTCGGAGACAAATTCGCATCACGCCACGGACAAAAAGGAGTCATCGGCCTAATCGTACCACAAGAAAACTTACCATTCACAGACGAAGGAATCGTGCCTGACCTAATAATCAATCCACATGCAATCCCTTCAAGAATGACCATTGGTCAATTCATTGAATCACTCGCAGGAAAATGCGCGTCGGCAAGAGGACGACCAGCAGATGGAACTCCATTCTCAAACGAAGGACCAGACGAAATACGCAAAGCACTCGTAAAACTAGGCTACAGCCACACAGGAAGCGACGTCTTTTACAATGGCACAACAGGCGAAAAATTCGTTGCAGACGTATTCGTCGGAGTAGTTTACTATCAGAAACTTCACCACATGGTCGCAGACAAAATACATGCCAGGGCACGCGGACAAGTCCAAATGTTAACCCGACAGCCAACTGAAGGTAGAGCCCGTGGTGGTGGTCTTCGATTCGGAGAAATGGAACGAGACTGCTTAATTGGACACGGCGCAGCCATGCTGCTCAGAGACAGACTTCTGGAAGAATCAGACAAGTACACACTCTATATCTGCGAAAACTGCGGTCAAATCGCTTACTTTGACATGAAGCAAAGACGCTATGTCTGTAGAATATGCGACGAGAAAGCAAAGATTTCCCCAGTAATTGTATCATACGCTTTCAAGCTTCTACTTCAAGAGCTTCAAAGCTTATGCATCACCCCAAAATTAAGACTTAAGGAGAAAGCATAATGGCGCAAGAAGAATATATTCATAAGATAGTTGACGAAATTTCATTCGGATTAATTTCACCTAAAGATCTGCGTAAACAATCAGTCGTTGAAATCCAAACTCCAGACACATACGACGAAGACGGCGCCCCAATCACTGCTGGCTTAATGGATGGCAGACTAGGCACACTTGAACCAAGGCAACGGTGCAAAACCTGCGGCAACACCGCAATTCGCTGCCCAGGCCATTTTGGACACATCGAATTAGCCGTACCGATTGTTCATATTGAATTCACAAAAATCATCTTTGACCTTTTGAAAGCAACCTGCCGCAGCTGCGGTCGCATATTATTATCCGAAGATGCCTCCAAAAAAGCACGTCAACGCATTGAACGCTTTAACGAACTGTTAGGCACAATTCCAGATGAAGTTTACAAGGAAATAATGACTGAAATCAAAGCCAAACAATGCCCATACTGTGCTTCTGCGCAATTCAAAATTACTTTTGAGAAACCAACAAAGTTCATTGAACAAACTGAATTAGGCTCTGAACCTCTGACACCAAGCATGATTCGAGAAAGGCTTGAACGTGTGTCAGATGAAGACCTCGAAATCTTAGGGTTTAACCCAAAAGTTGCACGTCCAGAATGGATGGTGCTTCAGGTTTTACCTGTACCACCCGTTTACGTTCGCCCATCTATCACCTTAGAATCAGGCATACGCTCTGAAGATGATTTAACTCACAAACTCGTAGACATTATCCGCATTAACCAACGTTTGAAAGAAAACATGGAAGCAGGCGCACCAACACTCATTATCCAAGACCTCTCAGAACTACTGCAATACCACGTTACAACATACTTTAACAACGAGGCATCAGGTATTCCGCCGGCGAGACACCGCAGCGGTAGAGCATTAAAAACTCTTTCTCAAAGGCTCAAAGGAAAAGAAGGCCGCTTCAGAAGCAACCTTTCAGGCAAACGAGTTGACTTCTCCGCACGTACTGTTATTTCTCCAGATCCAAACCTTGACATAAATGAGGTAGGCGTTCCAGTTGATGTTGCCATGCGCTTATCTGTTCCAGAAAAAATCACTGCATGGAACATTGAAGAAATGAAGAAACTGGTCATTAACGGACCAGAAACTTATCCAGGCGCACTCTACATTATTCGCCCTGACGGTAAACGTATCCGCTTAGAATTCGTTGTTGACAGAACAAAAATTGCTGAAGCAGTCGAACTCGGCTTCATAGTCGAGCGCCACCTAAAGAACGGTGACATTGCAATCTTTAATCGGCAGCCTTCACTTCACCGCATGTCCATAATGGCACACTACGTTCGAGTTTTACCCTACAAAACTTTCCGACTTCACTTATGCGTCTGCCCACCCTACAACGCAGACTTTGACGGCGACGAAATGAACCTTCACGTTCCACAAAGCGAAGAAGCAAGGACCGAAGCCCTTCTGCTCATGCAAGTTCAAGACCAAATCCTTTCACCCAGATTCGGCGGACCCATCATCGGCGCTATCAGAGACTTTGTTACAAGTGCATATTACTTTACCAGAACAGGAAGCTACCTCACACGTAACCAAGTTAGCAGGCTACTGACTACAACAGGATATGTAGGCGAAATCCCCGTACCTGAAATAAAAGATCCTCAACCATTATGGTCAGGCAAACAAATATTCAGCCTCTTTCTGCCAAAAACTTTGAATTACGTTCTTAAAGCTAACATTTGCCAAGGCTGCACTAAATGTTTAGAAGAAGAATGCAAACATGACGCTTACGTAGTAGTTAGAAATGGCCAGTTGGTTTCAGGTGTCATTGACAGAAAATCTATCGGTGCCGAACAATCTGAAAGTCTTCTTCACAGAATAATCAAAGATTACGGAACACAGGCAGGACGAGAATTCCTAAACAAAGTAACTCACCTGCTAAAATTATACATTTCAATGCGAGGATTCAGTTACACATACGACCAACTAGTTCTTTCACCAAAAGCCCGCAGTCGCATGGCAAAAACTATGGAGCGCATCCAAAAGAAGATTGATGAACACATCGAAAACTTCCGCAACGGAACCCTACCACGCTTGCCAGGACAAACAATAGAAGAATCATTCGAAATCTACGTTATGCATGAACTTGCAGTCGCCAGAGATGAATCAGGCAAAATAGCAGACGACGACTTCACACTAGATAACGCTGGCATCGTCATGACCCGAGCAGGTGCAAGAGGCTCAAGCTTAAACATCGGTCAAATGGCTGCTTGCGTTGGACAACAATCAGTCCGAGGCAAACGTATCTTGAGAGGCTATGCAGGAAGAGCGCTGCCACACTTTTTACCAAATGATCCCCTTCCAAGAGCAAGAGGCTTCGTCTATAACTCTTATCAATCAGGCTTAGACGCGATTGAATTCTTCTTCCACGCTATGGGAGGCAGAGAAGGTCTTGTCGACACAGCCGTCCGCACACAACAAAGCGGTTACATGCAAAGAAGGCTCATTAACGCGCTTGAACACATCCGCCTTGAATACGACTCCACAGTACGTGATTCAGCAGGAGATATCATCCAGTTCCGTTATGGCGAAGATGGTGTTGACCCAGCGAAAAGTGACCACGGTAAAGCAGTTAACGTAAGCCGACTCATTGATCAAATAAAAATCGGCGAAGAAAAAGGCGAACCAGCATCTTCAGAGGAAATCAAGAAGCAACTCAAAATCGTTGAAAACCAGCTAACACCAATCTTGCTAAATCAACTTAAATTAGGCTTTGCCAAAAACAAGCTAACTAAAAAAGCCGTTGCAAAAGCTACAACCTCAACAGCTGAACAATACAAGCGTGCCTTAATGGAGCCAGGCGAAGCAGTAGGAATTGTTGCTGCTCAATCCATCGGTGAACCAGGTACACAGATGACTCTTAGAACCTTCCACTATGCAGGTGTCAAAGAACAAAACGTCACCTTAGGCTTACCAAGACTCATAGAAATTGTCGATGCACGCAGAATTCCATCAACACCAATTATGACTATCTACTTAACGGGCGAACACGCGAAAAGCAAAGAAAGTGCAGTTGAAGTTGCAAGAAACATTATTTACACCTCAGTTGAAAACTTAGCCTCAGCCATCTACGAAGACCCAGTCCGCGAAGAAATCGTTGTAGAATTAAGCAAATCAATGATGGATGACAGAGCAATCACAATGGATGAGTTGAAAGAACGGCTTGAACTCCAAAATGCAACAGTTACAATCACAGATTACACCGTACAAATTAAACCAAAGAAAATTGAACAACTAAAGAGAATGCTAGGCAAAATCCCAGGCTTCCAAGTTAAAGGTGTACCCGACATAAAACGTGTGCTAGTTACTGAAGAAAGCGGCGAATGGGTAATACGCACTGACGGTTCAAACCTCTCAAAAGTCTTAGAAGTAATTGGCGTAGACACATCAAGAACATCAACAAACAACATTCATGAAATAGCTAAAACTCTCGGGGTAGAAGCATCCAGAAATGCATTGGTTAACGAAGCCAAAGGTGTCTTGGAAGATCAAGGCTTAGACGTAGATGTACGCCACGTAATGCTCGTAGCAGACATGATGACAACAACAGGAGATGTGCAGCAGATTGGCCGACACGGTATCAGCGGTAAAAAAGCAAGTGTCTTAGCACGCGCCGCATTCGAAATTACAGTTCCAAACATTGTTGAAGCAGCGGTGAAAGGTGAAAGTGATCCTTTGGCTGGTGTAACAGAAAACGTTATAGTGGGGCAATCAATACCAATCGGCACAGGCTTAGTTGAATTGTACATGTCAACATTTGACAAACAGGTAAAACAAGGAGGAAAGACAGAAGCATGATAAATATGGATAAGGCATTAGCGACGGCAGTGAAAACAGGTAAGGTATCATTTGGATCCAATCTTGCATTGCAAAACGCTAAAACCGGAAAGGCTAAGATGATAGTTTTAGCCTCTAACTGTCCAAAAGACATAAAAGAACAAATAGAATACTATGGAGAAATCTCAAAAGTTCCCGTCGTTACGTACAAAGGTGGCTCAATGGATTTAGCTGAAGTCTGCAAGAAACTCTTCATTATATCAGCCTTAAGCATCAGGGAAACAGGGGACTCAGATATTCTCAAAATAACCGAAGAACCTAAAGAAGAAGAATAAAAAATGGAGGAAAAAAACTGACAACCGGCATAAAAATCACCTGCGACGAAATGCGCTACATTGCTTTATTTGAAAGCATAAGTGGCGCCAGCGTGAAAGACTGCATAGTTGACGAAGTCGAGCAGCGAGCAATATTCATTGTAAATCAAGGGCAAGTAGGAGTTGCTATCGGAAAAGGCGGAAGAAACATCCACACCTTAGAGCGTATGACAGGCAAAAAACACGAAATCATCGAGTACAGCGAAGACCCAGTTACATTCATGAAAAACGCCTTAAAACCCGCAGCTGTTCGTGAAATACGCGTTACCGAAAGAACTGATGGCAAAAAAATGGCAGTCATAACTGTTAACCCCAAAGATAAGGGCGTCGCAATAGGCAAGAACGGCAAAAATGCTGAACGTTTGCGATTTTTAGCAAAACGGTATTTCGATATTCAGAACGTAAGCATCACCTAAGCAGTCTGTAATGGCTATTAGGCGATGAAACGTAACTGCTTCATCGTATATTGTTAAAACTATTAAAAGCTGACTTTAATGCAAGTCTTCTGACATTAAGCGAATAGCAAGAAAATTCAAAGTAAACTTTAGTTTTAGACTTTATTTTTGAAGCTTTGATGGACTGTTTCTACATGCATTGTTAATTCTTCTTTTGTGGTGAAAACCTTACCGCATGTGGAGCAAGTAAATTTTTTGGGCGACGGATAATTCAAAGGTGAGGGCGGCGGAGGTTGCACTGGCATATCAGGTGCAGGTGGAGCAATCTTTTTTGTAATAACTTCTTCGGGTTCTCTACCTTTTTTCTTGTAAGGAAATTCTGGTTCTGTCAAAAAATTGCGCCAAAATAGAAGGGATTTGCTTTTTCATAAGTATTTGTGACTGTTAAGTGTCAATAACACAAAAGAGAATATATGGAAAAAATTTTATTCGCTTTCTTGTTCTTCTGTCGAATCTTCAAATTCAGTTTCTTCTTTGGGTTGCGCAATCTCTTCTTTTTGTGCGTCACTTGACAAAATCATTGTGATCAATGCTTTTTGATCTACTTCTGCCCTGGTTCTCCAATCTAAAAACAGTTGTCCATTGTCATCTTGTCCAAGGTAGCCGTAGCGGATGTATCTCTCAAGATTTTAGCCGATTTTCCAGTTGGGCATTTTCTCGCCAAGCATTTTCTCAACGTCTTTTCGTGGTGTTTGCCCTTTCTTGCTGATTATGTATGAGATTGTTATGGCTAAGCCTGCTAAATCGTCAATGCGCCAACCCATCAACTTATCTTTAGTCTGCAGATCACTTCGCAATGCAGACATAGAATCTTGCTTTATCGAGCTCCTCTACAGTTGGTTTTTCCGGTGTTTTTTCTTCTTCAAAGATCGTTTTAACTTGCAAATCCAAAGGCTTAAGATAATCGTCAAGTAAATCGAGAACTTTAGGGTAGTCGGAACCTAATGCTTTATGCAATTCCCAACCTTTAACGCCTGGTTTCTGGTGCCGTTTGTAGAAAAGCATCTGAGTTGCCTTTTTTATTTTGCTACCGTAAACGCCTTTTTTCTTGCTCAATCTAATTTTCCCTCTTTCCATTTTTGCCAATCATCAAATGAAACTGCAATAGGCACTGACGTTGACTGCTGCGTTAGAAGCGCGGTTCTTGGCTGCTCAAAAGGTATTAAGAAAATCTCTTCTTCTAATCTATCAATCTCCAATGTTGCGTAACCATAAGTCACTAGAAAACTTGTCAGGAAGGCTCTTTGAACTGTTTCTTCATATGTGTCAGCGCCTATAAAATCCCAATAATGAATTTTGCCGTTTGTTCCTTTGTTGGCGACGCGTGTTTTGAGTTCTTCCCAATAATTTGTAAGTTCATCAGAAAATTCTATGTCACTTAAAACTCGCTGCTTAATTAATTGCTCTCGGCTTGCAAAACTGTTTGCAACTTCCGAGGGTTCAAGTTCTTTCCATCTTTCACTAATCGGCGCTAAAGCTTCCCAGTAAAGTAGTCCTTGTGCTAAAGTGTTGAGGCTTAATTGTTCAAACTCGATTAATGGGTTCCAAGCTTGAAGAAAAACGTTAACTATTTCTTGTTTGCTTATTTGCAGGATTTTTTCTTCTAAAAGAAACGGGTCGGTGTAAAGTAAAGTTGATCGTTGTTTAACCCATTCGCTTTGAATTTTGATAACTGTTGCTAAATGATGTAGCGCTTCGGCGTCGAGTTTTAGTTCATCGGGGTTATGCCACTGGGGAAAATATTCTTGTACAACTTTGATTATTTCGTCAATGTTTAACGTAAACGGGTCGACGCTATGGTTTTCGATGGCTATGCACATTTCAATTATGCGTTCAAGCCGTTCCTTGCCCGATATCTTTGCTTGCTTTGCTGTCTGCATTAACCCACAACCTCACTTACCACCGATTTTCCTTCCAAATTTTGCACTGTAATCACGTTAGCATCTTGCTGGGCGAAAGTGATTTGGCTTGGCGTAATTACCACATATTGGGCATTTGCATCTTTAATTGTGGAAAGAAGTACTTTGGCTATCATTTCTCGATTTTTAGGGTCCATGTGAATGTCATATTCGTCTACTGCTCGGAATGGTGAGCGGACATGCTGCTGTAGGGCTAAGAGAAAACTCATGGTTGCTGTGGTTCGTTCGCCCCCGCTTTGTGTGTAAGCGTCAAGAGCAACTGGTTTTCCTCCTTTGAACCCGACGAAAATTTCTAGTCCAGCTGTTTCAATGTCTTGAGCATTTGAAAGTTTTACTTCGCCAGTTGCTAGGGTCTGGCTCATAATTCGCTGATATTCAACATTTACTCGGTCAAGCAGGTTTTCCATGACTGTTCGCCATGATTGCATTCGGGTTTTGACTTCTTCAAGGGTTTTTTCCCGATTTTCAGCCACAACCTGGGCTTTCTCTTTAAGCTCTAAGTAAAGTTTTGAGTAGGATTCGTATTGGCGCTCTATGTCTTCTGAAACGTCCGCAAGTGCTGCTAAGTGGCCGTCTGTTAAGCGGATTTCATCTTGAATATCAGAAGCTCCTTTTAGAACTGCTATTCTTTCACCCGACATCAATGCCTTTTCAATTGTTGATGCCAGATTTTCTTGTGATTCTTTTAATGACTTTTCAATATCTTTTAAATTAGCAATCGCGTTTGCCCGCTTAAAGTCAAGTATGGCAAGGTTCACTCGTTTATCCAACACTTCGCTGGTTGCCTTGTCAGAAGAATCTTCAATGTTGAGCAGTTTTGCTTGGTTTTCTTTAATTTGGCCCGTTACTTTTTCGATTTGCTGCTGCGAATTTTTGAGCATATCTTTGAGGTTTTCAGATTTGAATAATTTAAGCTGGTTTTTGCTGTTTTGGATTGCCTGTTGCAAAATCTGCGCTTCTTCAAGCAATTGTCCTAGAAGAGATTGTGTAGATTGGTTTTGAGCGATTTTGTTTTCAAGGTTTACTCGTTCATCAAAATTTGTTCGATTTTCTTTTTTGAGTGTTTCCCGCTGAATTTGGTGACTGTTAAGCTGGTTGGTTACGGCTGTTTTTTCCTCTTCAATTTTACTTAGTGCATTTTGGTTTTTTGTTAGGTTTGCTTCTAAGCCTTTAACTATGGTTTCACGTTTTTCAACTTCTGCCCACGCCAATTCGCGCTCTAAAAACCGTCGTTTAATCTTAAGTTGTTTTTTCTCTTGGTATTTTTCGTATTGTTCACGCCAATAGGTGAGCGTTTGCTGGGCTTGCTCTAAAAGTTTGCCAACAGATTCTTCTTGGGTTAGAATACGCATAAGTTTTGTTTTTGCCTGCAAAACATTTTCTCTGAAGGGTTCTAAACCAACGGCAGCCTCAACGATCCGTAGTTTCTCAACGTTGCTGAGCACGGTGAATTGTTCAACCATGTTTTGATGCATGATGATTAACATGTTATCTGGGTCCACGCCAAACCTGCCAAGTAACCGTTCAACATCTTGTTTGCCGACGGCTTTGTTTTCAAGTTCAAACCCGTATTTGCCGTCTCGACGTAATACTCGGGTTAGGAAAAGTTGGTCTTTAGAATATTTTGGAACGGGACGGTTGTTTCCTTGTTTGCTGTTGTCCAAAATGAGAGTTACTCTTGCTTGATCGTGCCCCCAGCGGATTAGATCGCTGAGTTTTCTGGAGCGTTCGGTGTATGATTGCCCCAAACCCACTGATATGGCCAGTAATAACGAGGATTTGCCTGCGCCGTTGGGTCCACCGATTACATTTACACCTTGTTTAAACGGTACTCTAGCGTATTCATAACTCATGAAATTTTCAAGTATAACTTCTTGGATTAACATTAAGCTTTCTTAGCCTCTAAATTGAGCGTTCGTATTTAAAGGAAAAACGTCTTATTAAAACAATTTGACAAGTTTGTACTGTTTAGCTCCTTGAAGTTGCATGATTGAATCATTTTAGGCTCTGGTATTTTGATAATTTAAATAACGCTTGCTTTTAGTTAGCGCTTTAAATTAATTTAACGCTTATCCCGTCGCTCTAAATATTAGACTGCCAACACTGCGACATAGCAGTTCAAGCATTCGTTGTCAACAAATGAAATTAACTTCAAGCCAGTGCCCTCAAGAAAATCCATAAAAGCATTAAGCGAAAACGCCTTCTTCAAGCCACTAACAATAATTCTACCGCCAATTTTGCTCGCCCTCTTTGATTCATTTAACGTTTGGGAGGGCTTTGGCATGTTCTGCAACACTGTAAACGAAAAAACAAAATCGAAAAAGCCACCTGGAAAAGGTAGGTGGTCCGCGTCTGCCTGTAAAACAAAAGCATTTCCTGTTTCATCTGCCTTCACCTTAGCTTTACGGAGAAGTTTGCGTGAAATGTCAACGCCCACAACCATCCCTGCTTGGCTAGCAACATAGCTGAAAAACAGGCCTGAGCCACAACCAACATCCAAAATCACTCCGCCTGCGGCATTTAAATTTTCCAATACTGCCCTGTATTTTGCTTTCTGCTCATCCTCATAGCGCTCCTCATACATTTCCGCAGTCAAATCGTAACGTTGCATGATTTTGCGTTTGTCTTTCCAACCACTCACTTATGTTTCCTTCAAGAAATCTTATGTACCTAAGCTCTAACTAAAATAGTTGGCTGAAAACAAGTTGGCGCAACCAAACAAACTCTCTGTATTAACAATGCCTTCTTTAGTGGAAGCTGCTGCGCTATTTGAGCGTGCGTTTGCCCAAAGAAGAACCCTTATCGTTGCAGGTGCATGCTACGTGAAATACGTGGGGAGGGCAACCTCTACTCTTGAACTTGGTGAGCGTATCTTAATCATCAAATCAGATGGGTCACTTCTTGTTCACCGCCCAGTCGGCTACGAACCAGTCAATTGGCAACCCGCAGGAAGTGTCTTTCATGTCCAAGTCAAAGATGACGAATTAGAAGTTCATGGAATTCGGCAAAAGCCACGCGAAAGCGTCCGAGTGACCTTTGAAAACGTCTACATGGCCTCCTCGCTTAATCTGTCCGATTCAGGAGACTTTCTATTACATGCAAGCGAAGATGATATGCACCGAGCGATCCTACTCAAGCCTGAACTTCTGGAAGAAGGATTTAAGCCGATTAGCTGGGAGAAAAAAGTTGAACCAGGCTTCGTAGACATCTACGGGGAAGACAAAAACGGCAAACTCGTCATCGTTGAAGTTAAACGCAAAACTGCATCGAAAGAAGCAGCATTGCAACTGGCAAAATACATTGAACCCATCAAAGCCAAAGTCAATAGGGAAGTCCGTGCAGTACTGGTGGCTCCTAGTCTTGCTAAAGATGTTCAGAGGTTGCTGGTTACGCTTGGGCTGGAGTTCAAGGCACTTGACCCGAAAATCTGCGGAGAAGTTCTTAAGAAAACAGAAAACAAAAAGTTAGAAACATTCTTCAAAAATGAATTGATTAGTTAATAGGCTTATTTTTGTTAGAAGAACAACAACAGTTGGTGGTAGCACCGGGTGTTGTTCTTCTCTGAAAGAAGAAGGAAGGCTGGTGGTAGCACCGCGTCCTCCTTCTTCTAACTTTAAAAGAAGAAGTGCACCCTTCGAGTTTTCTTCTTCCAAAACGTCAAATGTAAATTATAAAGGATTTTCAAATTCTGAATTAGAAATTAAAAAATAAAACAGAAAAAATTATTCTTTGGGTTTTTCATTGTGGTTTTCTGGTACAAAGACGGCTGCTGCTACTGTTGTTGTCCATAAACCATTTTTGTCTCCGGCGGCTGACTGAGTAACGTTGGCTGTTTTGATTATTAACCCTGTAGTTTTGAAGAGTTGTTTGCGTTCATCCCAAGCTGTTTCAGGGTCGAATTGAATACCCATAGTTGTTGCAAGCATGGTTGCTGCTAAGTCTTCTGCATAATCGCCGGCGATCTCGTCGGTTTGCCCGTATGAATGATGTTCTGAGAGGTATCCGTACTGGTTTTTGCCTGAAGGAATTGCCACTCCGATGGAAGATGCCAAAAGCCTGTGTGGCTCGTTAGTAGAGTTTCTGGCTATAACTACAAAAGTGATTTCGCCAGGCTGAACCATCTTTAAGCCTTTTTCTCGTGTAAGAAGTTCGCATGCTGGAGGTACAATGCTTGAAACGCTGACTAAGTTACACATTTGGATGCCTGCGTCTCTTAGAGCTAATTCGAAAGATTGGAGTTGCTCTTTATGTTTGCCAACTCCTTTTGTAAAGAAAAAGAATTTTGGTATCATTTGGGATTCGAAAACAATGATTGCAGAATGTATTTATTAGGCTTTTGTTTCCAAATTAGTTTTCGAGACTATTTTTTGCCGAATGCAGTTTTTTAATTTTCAGCCCAAAGAGTCCACATGTCTTTGGACATGCAATAAATTGGAATTTGGGGTAAGCTAGCTTAATTGCAAAATAGGGTTAAGCGGATTTAACCTCGTGCTAACATCGGTAAGGCGAAAAAGAGTTAAGGGGGCCGCCTTACCCCATGTTAGCCGTCAAACCCGCCCAACATGATGGCTCTTAGTTCAATCTTCTTCTTGATAACAGGTTAGAATTTAAAAGATATAAGATAATGTTGTCACAAGTTGCCACAACAACCGCTAAGTCACAAAAAGATTTTAGGTGTGTTTAAATCAAATTAATACGTTTCAAAACATAACTATAGGCAAGAAAAAAATCTGCTGAGGACCCAAATTGCCTTCACATCAAAGCGTGTTCAAAGATGAGGCTAAACTTGACATAAACTACATTCCGCAGCAGTTGCCCCACAGAGAAAAAGAACACCGCCTACTGATGGAGTTTTTCAGTTTCATTACACGATACCCCGAGCGGATGGCTCAACGAGTAATCATAACTGGCGATGTCGGTACAGGAAAAACAGTTCTCGCCCAACATTTCGGAGCAAACATCACTTCAGAAGCTAATAAACGAGCAGTAAAACTACGTTACGTGCACGTTAATTCTCGTGAGTACCGTGGTAGCCTTCAACCAATTTTGCATCATGCAGTGTCTGTTTTTCGACCAAAGTATCCTGCGCGAGGGTACTCTGCAGATGAAGTCCTGTCAGCTTTAATGCAGGTTTTGGATGAAGAAAACGCTTTTATGGTATTAACGCTTGACGAATTTGATAGTCTTATTGAAAATGAAGGTTCGGATGCTGTTTACAAGTTAACTCGATTGCAGGAAATGCGTCAGGGTAAACCCCAGCGGTTGTCATTTATTTTTATTATGCGTGATTTAAAATCGCTTGAAAAGTTGGATGAAAGCGCAAGAAGTACATTGCAGCGTAGCATCGTAAGTTTAACACGTTATGGTAAATCTGAGCTTAATGACATTTTAAGTCAGCGTGTTTCCATGGCCTTTGAGTTAGGGGCAGTTGAGGAAGATGTTGTTGATTTGATTGCTGAGTTGGCCTTTACTGAGACGGGAAATGCCCGTTTTGGAATTGAATTGTTGTGGCGGGCTGGAAAATATGCTGATGCGCAACAAGCTGGGATGGTTGAGCCAGAATGTGTTCGAATGGCCGTATCAAACATTGTTCCAGGGGTGCGGAGAAGCGAGTTAGCAGGACTTGGTTTGCATGAAAAAATGTTCTTGCTTGCTGTTGCCCGTTACTTTAAAGAAAATGAGCAGGCGTACGCTTTGTTGTCTGAAGTTGAAAAAACCTACGCTGTAATCTCTGAAGAAATGGGTGAGCAACCAAACAGTCATACTCAAATTTGGAATTATGCCCAATTTCTTTCAACTTTGAAAATTTTAAAAATAGAAGTTGAAAGCGCAACCACAAGAGGCAGGTCCACCCGGATTTCTCTGCTTTCAATTCCAGCTCATGAGTTGGAAAAAGAATTAAGTGTCTTATTAGAAAAAGGAAGCAGGTGAGTTGAATTGGAGTTGGAAGAGGTTTTTTCTTCAAAACTTAGAATGAAGATTTTAGTTCTGATTTACAACTTGGGGTCGCTGAACGTTTCCGACATTGCCCGTCGACTTGATACCAATTTTACGTCAACCTCAAAGCACCTAAAAGTTTTAACAGCTGCAGAAATTTTGCAGGAACTACCTTATGGACGGGTTCGAATGTACCGTTTTAATGAGGGTTCAGCAAAGGCAAAAGCAGTGCAAAACCTAATAGTGACATGGGAACAAAGTAAATAAGGTGACTAAACATGGCAATGGTTGATGTATCAGACAAAGCTGAGATTTTTAGAGAAGCCACAGCAACAGGAACAATAAAGTTGAAGCCCGAAACAATTGAATTAATTAAAGCTGGAAAAATCGCCAAAGGAGACCCTCTTTACACAGCAAAAATAGCTGGCGTACTTGGGGCTAAGAAAACAAGCGATTTAATTCCTCTTTGCCACCCATTGCCACTAACAAACGTTGAAGTGGACGTAAAAATAGTGGATAAAGGAACAGTTGCTGCAACTGCTACAGTTAAAACAAGAGCACAAACAGGTGTTGAAATGGAAGCATTAACCGCTGTTTCGTTAGCGTTGTTGACTGTTTGGGACATGACCAAGCAATATGAAAAAGATGCTCAAGGTCAATACCCTTCAACGGAGATTGAGAATATTCATGTTGTGCGCAAGTTTAAGCAGGCGTAAAGTATGAGTGAAAGCTCCAAAACACATAAAAATAAAGCTTCTAAAATCTTGAATTTCGGCGTTTACATTTGCAGCACATCACGCTACAAACTTATCGAGCAAGGTGAAAAAACGATTAGCGACATAGGCGGCGACACAATAGTTGATTTACTGACAAAAGCATCACAAAACGTGCTTTTCAAAAGAATAATCGCTGATGATAAAACCTTGATTTCCCAATCTGTCCAGCAAGCTTTGAAGACGTCTGATTTGGACGTTGTTATTTTTTCAGGCGGCACAGGAATTACACCTACCGATGTCACGATTGAGGCGGTTTCTCCGTTTTTTGAGAAGACTCTGCCGGGTTTTGGCGAGTTTTTTAGGCGGATAAGTTTTGAGCGGGTTGGTTCAGCAGCGGTTTTATCTCGTGCTGTGGCGGGGGTTGCTAAAGGTAAAGTGTTATTCTGTATCCCAGGTTCCCCTGATGCTGTGCGTGTTGCGGTAGAAATGCTTATTTTGCCCGAGTCGCCTCACATCGTTAAGCACGCACGGGAATAACGATGAATTTATCGGATAATTGCGGCAGACCTTTACTCAATCTTAGGATTTCGATTACTCAGCGGTGCAACAATCGTTGCTTGTTCTGCCACAGGGAAGGTGAAGTAAAAAGGGCTAATGCCGCAGCAGAGCAAATGACTGTTGAAGAAATTGTGCATATAGCAAAAATCGCTGTTGGCTTGGGTATTTCACGGGTTAAATTGACAGGTGGAGAACCGCTAATGCGCAATGATTTGCCTGAAATTGTCTCAGGAATAACGGTTATCCCTGGGCTTAATGATTTGTCAATAACCACTAACGGTTTATTGCTTGAAGGCATAGCTAAAGATTTGTTCAAGCGCGGTTTGAAGAGGGTTAACATTAGTTTGCCTTCAATAAACATGGAAACATATCACAAGCTAACCAGTGGAAACTTGAAGCAAGCGTTGGCGGGCGTTAAAGCTGCAGTTGAAGCAGGTTTTTGCCCGGTTAAACTTAACATGGTTATCCTGGAAGATGTGAATGTGGTTGATGTTCCAGATATGATAGATTATGCAAGGCAAACTGGCACGGTATTGCAGCTTATAGAGCTTGATCCAATAAACGTCACAAACAATTACTATCAAACCCACCATCGTAGCTTAGATCAGCTGGAACAAATGTTAAAAAAGACAGCTGAAAAAGTTGAGAAAAGACCCTTCATGCACAATCGCTTGATCTATCGTCTGCCAAATGTGACCGTTGAAGTGGTGCGTCCTATAGAAAATAGTGACTTTTGCATGCATTGCACACGAATGCGTGTCACAAGTGATGGAAAACTAAAACCTTGCTTGATGAGGAATGATAACCTAACTGACATTCTGACGCCAATGCGAAACGGAGCGAGTGATGAACAATTAAAGCAGCTATTTGTCAAAGCAAACCAGCTAAGAGAACCATTTAACAAGGGCAACTAGGAAAGGTTTTTCGGAATTTGCTGTTGTTGTGTTGTACTGTTGTCTGCTTTATTGAGATAACAGAAGCTTTTTTATAGCTACGAACCCTAAAACCAACGATGGCGCTTTAAAACATGACCATGTTACGTAACAAGGTCGCAGTGGTTTGCATTATTTTCCTTGCAAGCATGATTCTTATTCCATTTGCCAATGCTGAATGGGTAATGTTTCACGCTGACCCATCTCACAGCGGAGAAGGAACAGATAGTGCCACCCTTACAACTACACTACTTTGGGAATTTCATACTGCTAAAGCGGTTGATTCTTCACCAGCTGTCGCCAATGGCATCGTCTATATAGGTTCTGATGACGATAACGTGTACGCTTTAGATGCTAATACTGGCGCCAGAATTTGGACATACACAACAGGTGGCGCTGTAAGTTCATCTCCCGCAGTGGTCAACGGTGTGGTCTACGTGGGTTCTGATGACAACAACGTTTATGCTTTAAATGCTTCTAGTGGCGATCAAATCTGGAGTTATCCCACTGGATGGTGGGTTACTTCTTCTCCAACCGTGGATAATGGAGTTGTTTATGTAGGTTCTAATGACGGTAATATGTATGCGTTGGATGCCTCAACTGGTTCCAAACTCTGGAGTTTTGCTACTGGTAACGTGATTTTGTCTTCTCCAGCAGTTGCTGATGGCGTCGTCTTTTTTGGTCTATGGAACGGAACTGTTTGTGCTTTGAACGCTTCAACTGGGATTCAAATTTGGAGTTACACTACTGGAAACCTGTATTCCTCTCCAGCAGTTGCTAATGGGATAGTCTACGTGGGGTCACTCGATGGCAATGTTTACGCTTTAGACGTCGACAGCGGTTCCGAATTGTGGAGCTTTAGCACTGGCAACGCAGTTTATTCTTCTCCAGCAGTCAGCAACGGGATTATTTACGTTGGCTCCTGTGACGGCAACATCTATGCTCTAACCGCTGATAGTGGCTTAAAAATTTGGAGTTACTCCACGAACAATGCGATTAAGTCTTCTCCTGCCGTCGTCGGGAACGTAGTTTATGTAGGCTCTTCTGATGATAATCTTTACACTTTAGACGCATATAGCGGCTCCTACTTAACGAATTATACTACTGGCGGCTGGGTCAATTCTTCTCCAGCTGTGGTAGGCGGAATAGTTTACTTTGGCTCATGGGATGAAAACGTATACGCTTTGACCGGTACTGCACCACCCTCGTCTACTCCAAATCCGTCTCCTGATCCAACAGCAACTCAACCTCCAGGCACAACTTCAAACCCTAACCCATCAGTTTCTCCAGCACCTACTCCATCGCAAACTCCAACGACTTCACCTTCGTCCTCCGCGACTCCAGACCCTAATTCGCCTTCATCCACTCCAAGTTCAACATCAACGGCTGCATCAGGACCAAGCTCAACACCTTCAACACACCCAACTTCAACGGCTTCAA
Organism: Candidatus Bathyarchaeota archaeon; assembly: GCA_963798135.1. Taxonomy (GTDB): domain Archaea; phylum Thermoproteota; class Bathyarchaeia; order Bathyarchaeales; family Bathycorpusculaceae; genus Bathycorpusculum. The sequence continues at coordinate 1,434,261 of CAWCSI010000002.1, forward strand.
CACAAAATCCAAACACGTCTTCTTCACCCAATCCAAACTCAACTGCCTCCACTTCTACTGACTCCTCTTCAACCTCTTCATCAACTTCTGCGTCTAAATCGTTAACACAAAACTTGTCCTCTGATCCTACCTCTGCTTCTTCATCACCCGCAATTCCGGAATTTTCAACTCAAATGATACCATTGTTAATAGTTGTCTTGATGGTTGCTACGTCATTTTGTGCAGTTGTTGTAAAGAAACGGCATGATGGGAAATCAAACTTCTATTCGCAAATTTAGAGATCTCTACTGCTATCTTTTTGACCGAAGTTAGATATTTTAAAAATCTAAATTATAATTCGATTATCTTTGCTTCATTCTTAACAGTATCAAGCAAAGCCAAGGTAGATTTTCCTGTAAGATATCCGCATAGCTCTCCAGGGTTGATGGCTAATGTTTTTCCTTTTAATTCAACGCTTTTGTTGTGTGAGTGACCATGAATAACGGCGTTAAAGTATCCGCTGTCAATTATCGCGTTGAGTAGCTCGTTTTCTTCGCCATGCAGCAATGCAATTCTGTAATCTTTCAATTTCACTGAAGCAAAACTGTCATGAATTGTGCAGTTGGCAGTTTCGCTGAAGCGTTTCTTTAACAGTTCGTGGTCTCCATCGTTGTTGCCGAAAACGCCGATGAGGTTGCATTTTAACTGTTTGAATTTTGGGATAACAAAGCCTGCAACATAGTCTCCTGCATGTAGCACCAAGTCTACCTGTTGCTCGTTTAGATATTTTACTGCCTTTTCTACCTGAGGCAAATTGTCATGAGTGTCGGATATTGCGCCAATGAGCATTTTGTTTCACATGTTGTTTTTCTCCTCGTTGCAGTAAAGGTTTTTGCCACCTTGAAAAAAATAAAAAATGCAATCAACATCAATTTAATAGAACAAGCTATCGTTCAAGATCAGGATGTTCATGTTATCCCTTATAAAGACAAAGATTTTCTTCAAAGTCATATTGAATTAAGTAAAATGCTTAAGTCAAACCGTTTGCAAAATAAAAAAATATTTACTTAGCTAAAATGTTCTTTGCGCAATTTTCCTCATATCTCGTTGAGTACTGGCGGAAGTTCTCTGAGGCTTTTTATTATTATATCTGGTTTGGCCTTCACCTTCTTTTCGATTCGTCTTTCAATATATATAGCTTTTATACCAACGCCTTTGGCGCCTTCAACGTCTGCGTCAAGAGTGTCTCCTACAAAAACCGTTTCATCTGCAGTAACACCCAACGTTTTTAAGGTGTTTAAGAAAATTTCTGGGCTAGGTTTGCGTTTGTTAACTGCTGCGGAAACAACAACTACATCTAGCAGATCGGCTAAGCCATGAGTTTTTAGCAGTTCATTTAGGCATTCGGGAATCGCGAAATTTGAGATTATGCCCAGCTTATATTTTCCATGTAGAAATTGCAAAATGTTTTTTGTATCTGGATCTAAGTAAACAAAAGTCATGAATTCATCGCAGAACTCGTTTGTGGCTTCAGATACAAGTGAGCTGGACTCATTGTATTCGTAGCCTAAGCTTTTGAGGGTTTCAGAGATACGAACGTTGAAATGAGGTTCCTCAAGATTAGCATCTACCTTAGCATAAAGTTCATCGCGTGCTTTAATGTAGGCTTTTTGAAAAGTGTCAAAGGATACATCTATGCCCTTTTTGTTTAGGAATTGATAGGTTCGCATCAGTGATGGGCTGTAGAAATCACGATTTTTCCTAATCATCATAAGCGTATCGAACATGTCAAATAAAACAGCTTTAATCGGCATTGTATCTTTCCAAGAAGGTAAACCAGCTTAAACTTAAAATTCTTATCGCAGACTAAACTGCCTTCTTGTTGTTTACCCGTTTGGCTCTTTTCCACACTGCATAGTAAGCTGTCCCTGCAATTAGGAAGGCTAAGCCGATTACCCATGCTTGTGTCGAGGCGAAGAGGATAAAAATCAATAGCATTATGCACGTTGCTAAGCCGAGCAGAGGCAAAAACTTGTGGCGGTTATGATTTTCTCTGAGTTTGAAAGCGGAAATATTGGTAACTGAGTAAGTGAAGAGAAGGGCGAATGTGCTAACCGCAACTACTCTTGTTAAATCCACAAATAAAACCAATATCGCCATCAAAATGCCTGAACCTAAAATGGAGTAGTAGGGCGTTAAAAACTTGTGATTTAGTCGAGCTAAGGCTGAGGGCAAATCGTTTCGGCGAGCCATTGAATAAGCCATTCTTGAAACCCCCAAAATCGCCGTTAACAAAACGCTTGCAGTGGCCACTAAACCCCCAACAGCGATAATTTTGACTGCCAACGTGTTCCCTGTAACACTAATAGCGGAACTTAAGGGTGAAGAAGAAATCGAAAGTGCGTGTGGATTAAGTAAGCCGATGGCTACTACTCCGACTAAAACATAAACAATCATTGAGATACCTAATGATAGAAGCAGGGCACGTGGGACGTTTCGTTTGGCATCTTTAATTTCTTCAGCAACAACTGTTACTCTTGCAAATCCGCCGTAAGCGAAAAAGATGAAAAATGAACCGTATAGAACACCACTGGTCAAAGGATTGAAAGGAACAAAATTACCCGAATTGAAATGTATAGCACCGAAAACCACAAAAAAAGCCAAGATAGTCAGTTTGATACTTACTAGAACATTGTTGACTCTTGACGATTCTTTAGCCCCAACCAAATTTAGCGCGGTAAAACCCAAACACAAAGACGCTGCAATCAAACTGGTTGGCAAACCAGGGAAAGCCGCTGTCAAGTAATAGGCAAACCCAAGGGAGACCGCCGCTCCAGTGAAAGTGTTTGCGACTAGCCACATCCAACCAGCCAGAAAACCGTAAAAAGGCGAGATAAGTTGTCGTCCATATTCATAAACGCCTCCTTCAACGGGCTGCCAAGCTGTTAACCTGGCAAAGCTTGTGGCTGTGATAAAAGCGATGATGCCCGCTATAATCATTGATATGACGAGTGCTGAGCCGGCATAACCTGCAACTATGCCTGTGACAACGAAGATTCCCCCGCCTATGATTGCACCAACGTTGATGGCGACGGCACTCCACAAACCGATTGAACGCTTAAGCTCTCTATGCTCCTGCTTTGCCAACGTAATCACAGTTAAGCGAAAGATTCAAACAATTACCTATTAAAGCCTTGCAAGCCGCCAAGCGGCTTATTTGTCCCAGAATTCTCTTGTTCGCAAATACTGTATCTTAGCTTTTAGCAAATCCAAGTAAAACTGTTCTTCATCGGGATGCATCTTTCCAAGTATCCTTGAAGCCGTTTCGGGACCAACTCCTTTAACCTGCAATGCCTTAACCGCCTGTTTCCCATAGCTGAGGATCAAGTCGGCTTTGCGTCTGGCAGTGCTTAAGTCTTTGAGTTCTTCAGGAGTTAGCTCTTTGCCTTCTCGACGCTTTTTCAGATCCTCCTTTAATTTCTCTATATCTTGGTTAAAATAAAGCACTGTTAACAAGCGTGAGTTGCAGTTTTCACACTGGGGCTCATCTGGCAAATCTTTTATTCGCATCTGGGTTGTCCATGTTCCGCAGTTCATGCAGAGCAGTTTGGCAGTCCGGGCTTCAATGGAATGTTTCATTCTATCAATGTTGCTTAAGATAACCCGTTTAGGTGCCATTAACTCGACTGTGTCCGCGTATTGCATTAAAATGTGGTATGCGAGCGGCGATGGCGTTTCGTGCGCAAGCGCAGTTATTGCGATTTTTCCCTCTTTTATTTCATGCATTATCTGTTTAGTTTTTTCCAAGTCCACTTTATCCATCATGGCTTCCCGTAAAGTTTCGTCATAAATTGGGGTGCCTTCAAAAGCAGCTTTGAGTTTTTCTCCACGCTCAGACATTGCTAAAGTTTTGCCTCTTGGCAGAGCTCCGAATCTTTCCGCGATGGCTTTCATGCGGCTGACGAATGGAAATTTGGAATTTACATAATTCAAAAATGTTTCATCTACGCGCTTGTCGTTTAAGCTGAAGAGTTCTTTGGGCAGCCCTTCAACTTCCATTTTAGTGAGTTTATGACTTGTTTCTATCAGGATGCGGTAACCGTCTGTCCACCAACCTGTTATAGCTTCCCGTTCAGATAGAACAGAATCAAATATTCCTCCAAGAGTACGGTTAACAATTTCGCCAAAACACACATGAACAACAATGTAGCGGTCCAATACCTCTATTACTATGCGATTTTGAGTGGGCAATGGAGCTCCGGTTTTCAGGTAATCATCAATTTCGACTGCTGCATCCAAAAGTGTTGCCTTGTCCGTTTTCAATTCGGTGGCTAACTCTTCAGCTGCAACCTCAGGCTTTTTGCCTTCTTTTAGCAGTTTGCCCATTCTCTCCCGCATTTCCCCAGTTTGCTGGGCTAAATCAAATGGCACAGGAAGAATTTCTCCATCCCATCCTGGAATAGCTGCAGATGGATCCTCAGCGGGCACCACATGCACGGTTCCTGTTTCATCATTGATTTGCACCATACGCCAAACTTTTCCCCGCATAATAAAATGCAATCCGATTCGTGCATGCAAAGTCATGAACTCGTCGCCTAAGGTCCCGATTTTCCTGTCAGTAAGTATGTTGACTACTGGGTACCGTTTCTCGTCGGGAATCATTGATAGGTTGCTGTAGTAGTATTCGCGGGTTCTTCCTGTTTTCTTCAATACTTTTCCTTCTTCTTCAGTTCTAAGTTTGTACAGGCTTTCTAAAAACCTAACTACATCTGAAAGCTTCTCTTCAGTTAATGTGTTGTATGGGTATGCTCGGTTTACGATTTTTAAGAGTTCAATTTGGCTTATGGTTTCTTTATCCATGAGGATACCTGCAATTTGATGCGCCAAAACATCCAATGCATTTTTGTGGAATTGAACGGGTTCAAGCCTGCTTAGTTTGGCGTTTTGCACTGCAGCCATTGCCTCCAATGTGTCGTCGGGATAAGCTGTGATAATTATTCCTTCGGAGAGGCGTTCAAGGCTGTGTCCACTTCTTCCAACCCGCTGGATTAAGCTGCTAACCTGACGGGGAGACATATATTGGATAACTAAATCCACATTGCCGATATCAATGCCAAGCTCAAGCGTGCTTGTACAGATGATTGCTTTAATTGTTCCGGCTTTGAATGCGTCTTCTACGCTCATGCGCTCTTCTTTTGAAAGCGAGCCATGATGCACAGCAATGTCTGTGCGGTTGAGTTGATCAAATCGATGTCCCAACAGTTCGGCAATGGTTCGACTATTAACAAAAACCAAAGATGATTTATGTGAATCGATTAGTTCAGTTAATCTTCGTATTCTTGCTGAAGCTTCAGGAGTTGTTTCCAGTTTAGCGGCTAATTCATAATCTTTTTCAATCGGCGTCAAATATTCGACTCGATATCGGTAGTTCTTGGCCAAAATCGCTTGCACAATACGGATTTCCCTGCCAGTTCCTGAAATGAACTTTGCTACTTCATCAGGATTTCCAACTGTGGCGGATAATCCAATTCTTTGAAATTCTTTGCCTGTAACTTCTAAAATTCGTTCAAGCGCTATTGAAAGTTGAGCGCCACGTTTGCTTTCGGCTAAATCATGCACCTCATCAATGACGACGGATTGCACGTTGCTGAGGTGTCGTCGCATTTGAGATCCGGGAAGAATCGCTTGCAATGTTTCGGGAGTTGTAACGAGCATTTGGGGTGGTTTGAGGGCTTGTTTTCTGCGGATCTTCATTTCTGTGTCCCCGTGACGTACTTCAACTGTTATGTCTAACTGTTGGCTCCAAAACGTTAAGCGTTTAAACATGTCCCGGTTCAACGCTCGAAGAGGCGTGATGTAAATTACTTGGATTCCCTTTTGCTCCTGATTTTTCTGTTCAACAAGCTTGGAGAAGACAGGGAGAAGTACGGCTTCGGTTTTTCCCGTGCCCGTCGGCGCAATCAACAACACATTCTTGCCTTCTAACACGGGTGGAAACGCCAAAGTCTGTGGAAGTGTGGGCTCTGTAAACCCGAGCTCAGCTAATGCTTTGCGTATAGGTTTAGCGAGCAACTCGAAAACAGAACTTTGAACTTGCACTTTACTCAATTTAACTTACCGAAGAAACAACGGTTTAACTCTTTAGCTAAAGAGTACTAGAATCAACAGTTTAAGAGATGTAAACTGCTTTCTTAACCAAATTCATAATTCTGCGTTATCAAGGAGTTAATTGAGTTTTTCGTTGTATGGTTTTTATGGAAGCTTAACATAAATCTATAGACATTAGAGAGGGAACTTTGGGTTTGAATGGGAAACCGCTCGTCAGCATAATCAGCGCTGGCATGTCAAAATTTGGCAAGCATGATGGTTTACTCGCAAGAGAAATCTTTTCTGAAGCGGCTCACGAAGCGTATACACGCTGTCCCAAACTTGATCCAAAAGGCGACATCAAAGCATTATTCATTGGGCATATGGGAGAAGCCTACGAGCATCAAGGTCACATGGGAGCAGCAGCCGCAGATTGGGCTGGATTAACAGGCATCCCCGCTACACGGACTGAGTCGGCTTGCGCCTCTTCAGGCGCCGCTTTGAGAGCGGGAATTTACGCCACAATGTCGGGACTTGCAGATGTCGTTATGGTTGGCGGCGTGGAAAAAATGACCCATCGCACAACAGTTGAAGTTACTGAATATTTGGCTATGGCTTCAGATTACCCGTTTGAACAATGGCATGGTATCACTTTCCCAGCGTTATTTGCGATGATGGCAACTGCCCACATGCATGAATACGGCACAACAGAGAAGCAGATGGCTTCCGTAGCAGTTAAAAACCATTATCATGGAAGCTTAAACCCTAAAGCTCACATGCAAAAAGAAATCACTCTTGAAGCCGCCCTAAATTCGCGCTATGTAGCTTGGCCTCTAAAACTTGTTCGATTGCTCTTTGATAACTGACGGCGCAAGCTGCGTTATTTTAACTCGACCCGAACTTGCTGCTAAATACACCGATATGCCTGTCCATATAATCGGTAGTGGGCAAGCCAGTGACAGCATTGGATTGTACGAACGCAAAAGCCTTACTTCACTTAAAGCCACCAAACTAGCGGCGAAAACGGCCTACGAACTTGCAAATGTTAAGCCAAGCGACATTGACTTAGCTGAAGTACATGATTGCTTTACGTTTGCTGAATTGATGGCTTATGAAGATTTAGAATTCTGTCCTGTTGGCAAAAGTGGAAAATTGCTTGATAGCGGTGAAACACGCCTGGGCGGACGGCTTCCAGTTAACACAAGTGGCGGGTTAAAAGCCAAAGGTCACCCAGTTGGTGCCACAGGAACCGCTCAAGCTTACGAAATGTACCTGCAACTCACTGAACAAGCTGGAAAACGCCAAGTAAAAGACGCGAACATTGGTTTGACTCATAATGTAGGTGGCTCAGGAGCGACCTCTGCAGTTCACATCTACAGGAGAGATCAATAATGAGCCATCAACCAACATTTACTATTGAGCAGTTTTACAAGTTTCTCAAAGAAGAAAAGCTCATGGCTGCTCGATGCCTTAAATGCGGCAAAATCCATCTGCCACCACGACCGTTGTGCGACAACTGCTTTTCGCAAGATTTCGAGTGGATTAGCGTTTCTGGAAAGGGAAAGCTGCTAACCTACACGGTTATCAGTGTAGCACCCCAACAATTCCACGCCTTAACTCCCTACGCCGTTGGCATCGTTGAACTTGAAAATGGCTTGAAAATCCCTGGAATGATAAATGGGTTAACGCAAGAACAACTGAGAATAGGTATGGCTTTAACGTTAGATTTTGGCACATGCAGTACAACTCAGGCGTGGCCCCAATGGCATAGATACTGTTTTAAACCTTGAACTGCCCGAATAACAACTTTTCTTATTACGATGAAACCCATTAAAAGAATAGGTGAGTTTCCTGCTAACGATTGGAATATAACCTCTTATTCAGGAAGAGAGGGGGAATAATGTCCCAACCGCTTCGCAGGATTAACTCACCTACCTGCTTAGTGCTTGCTTGTTTGTATATAAGTTTTAAGCAAATCTACTGCTTTTTCAGCCCGTATCAGCCGTTTAAATTAAAGAAAAGCTTTATTGCGATTGGGCAACTATGCTTCAATCTGAAGCTGACCAAACTGTGGATAAAAAAGCAAAGATTTGCCTTGTTTCTTGCAGCGTTTTAAGAAAGGAACTTGAGCAATTGGTTAAGCAGGGTAAGCTTGATGCTGAACTTGTTTTTGTCAGCAAATATTTTCATGTGGACTATGAAGCAGTAGAGAAGAACCTGCGTCCTGTTCTAGAACATGCATTAAATCGTTTCAACGGTAGAGTTGTGCTAGTTTATGGTGACCTCTGTCTTGGACCAAACGGCGAAATGAAAAAGTTAGCTGACGATTACGGTATAGTCAAAGTTGATGCGATTAATTGTGTTGACTGTCAACTTGGTGGTAAAGGAAAATCATCAGAGGCTGATCCTGAACATAATTTGATGTTTATGGGTCCAGGTATGGTAGATTTTTTTAAGCATATGAAAGGCGAGCTGCTTAAACAAGGCATAGATGAGGCAGCGCTTGTAGGTATGTTTAGCGGCATTAAAGGCTTCGTGCTATTGGACACTTGTGGTAATGCTCAAGAAATGAAAAAAGAGTTAGAAGAAGCAAAGCTTGGTGTTCCGATAATCGAAACTCGGCAAGTTGGACTTGAGAATGTGAGGCAAGTGGTTTTCGATGCAATTCAACATTCAAGTAGAGCCAAGTGACATTTTTAGGACTTAAAAGTTAAGTAATTGATTGCTTGGGGCGCCATGGAGTTACCGCAAATATTAAAGAAGCATCCGCCTATAATGCAGATTGTTTATACTGGATGTGCTTTGGATGACGCAAACGGTTACTTCTCAGCCTATGAAGCGAGTTGAAGATTGGAAATCGCGGTTAATTGATTTATCAAGGAAAAACAATCTTCTGTTTTTCCACAAAAACAAACGTGGAAACCTGCCGATTTCGCAGCCTGATCCACAAGCAATCTTTAATGCACTTGTAAGTAAAAAAGCGTCGTTTAGAATTTTGGTTACCTCCAGAAGAAACAAAAGAACCTGAACAACCCGAAAAGATTGAGCTGAAAGGCAAAAGAAAAGCTAAAGCAAAAACTACCAAAGCCAACGTAAAAGGAGCAGTTAAAGAAACCACAACTGAAGAACCAAAACGTCCATTGGCAAATCAACTAGTTAGCGGAAACTTATCCCGTTTAGAGCTTGAAAGAAACCTCAAAGGCTTGCAGTGGCGCTCACTTCTTGATTACCGTGAACGGGGTGTTCGTATTTTGCACGCCGCTTTTGGCACCTTAAACTGGGTAGACTTGGATACAAAGGAAAACGTTTCGTCGCCTCTTATTCTTGTACCTTTAGAGTTAACAAGGGAGACAATACATCAACCCTACGCAATTGCTGTGCCTCCAGTTGAAGAAGAAGCAGTCCTAAATCCTGCATTGCAGGCTAAACTAAAAAATGATTACAAAATTGAAATACCTGATCTGCCTGAGGACTGGGAAGCCCAAAACTTAGCAGACTACTTCAACTTAGTCAATCAAGCTGTGGCAAAAGATGGGTTGGAAAACTGAGCCGTCACTTGATCTTGGGCTTTTCTCGTTCCAAAAATTAGTTATTTACAAAGACCTTGAAGCAAACGCAGCTTTAGTAACCCAACATCCAATTATCCGCGCCATTGCCGGCATAAAAGAAGACAATCTGGTCTTAAGCGGGTTACCTGACGAGAAAGACGTAGACAAAATCGAGTTGCCCCCAACTACTTATCAAGTCCTTGACGCTGACAGCAGCCAAAGAGTCTCCATCCAATACGCCCTTCGTGGACAAAGCTTCGTCATGAAAGGACCGCCTGGCACAGGAAAAAGCCAAACCATCGCAAACATAATCGCCGAATGCATAGCTAACGGAAAATCCGTGCTTTTCGTCAGCGACAAAATGGCGGCGCTGGAAGTAGTTTACAAACGTTTAAGCGAAGTCGGGTTAGCTCATTTCTGCCTTGAACTTCATAGCAGCAAAGCCAACAAACAGCAAGTCGTAGCTGAACTAAAACGCAGCCTTGATGAAAATCTTGTTCCCCGCAAATTGCCTTCTCCGCATGAGTTTGAAAAGATGACTCAGTACCGTGGAGCATTAAACGGGTATGTTACAGCTTTACATGAGAAGCGTCCTTATCTGCAGAAAAGTGTCTATGAAGTTTTAAGTTTAATTTCAAGCCTTGAACGGATTCCATTTGTTCCTGTGGGTTTAACTGATCTGGGAACGTTGACCCCTCAGAAAATGCATGAACTTGAAGATCTTGTTTCGCAACTCAGCAAGGTTTGGCAGGTAATTGAGAAACCAGATTTCCCTTGGCTTGGCTACCGCGCTGACGCTTATGACTTGGAAATCCGCTCTGAAGTCTTAACTTCGCTTGAAGTCATCAGCGAAACATTACGGGAGTTGCAGTTTGAAAATGAAGATTTTTCGGCTAAACTCGGAGTTTTTCCTCCAGAAAACTTTGCCAATATAAAGTGGTTGCTTGATGTAAGCAAGTTTCTTCATGAAAGCCCAAAGCCAGAGGTTTATTGGTTAACTAACCTAAGCCTCGACAAACTATTAGAAGAAGCAAAAACGCTTTCCGAAACCGCAGTTTGGATTAAGAACACCCGAATCAGTCTCAACCATCGATATTACCCCTCTTTATTCGATCTGGCACTGAATAGGTCAGCAGATCTCAAACAGCACCTTGACACAGTTAGCAAGATGCTTCCATCCGTAGAGTTGCAAGATAGCGATTTTTTACAGAAGCGGGAGGTATTTTTATCCTTTATAAGAAATACTCAATTTTCGGCGAAGAAATGGCGTGAAATTTCCAAAGCACTCGCACAAATGTTGGGATTAGATAGCGACGGTTTGACAATTCAGCAATTGAATGAATTATCCCGCATGGCTTTACTGGTTTTCGCAGAAGATAAGCCTGAACCGCAATGGTTTGATGCTAAATATTACGATCAAGTTCAAGAAATTGTCATTAAAGCAAAACGGCTCTATCAAGACCATAGCTCGTTAAAGAGCAAGTTAGATGAAAAATACACCGATGGAATCTACGAGTTGGACCTTGACGGGCTCATAGCAAGATACAATGGAGAATACCAAGGGTCTTCACTGAAAATATTCAACTCAAACTATCGCAATGACCAAAAACAAATTGCCAGAGTAACAAACGATGGCAAAGTACCCAAAACAATACCAAACGACCTTATTGATGCCCGCAAGGTCAAAAAATTGCAAGCTCAAATTGAAGATTCAGCTGAAACAGTTCGAACCTTGCTTGGTCACTTCTACCATAAATCCAAAACCGATTTTCAAGGCGCAGAAAAAGCCTTAGAATTAACAAATGAAATCCGCAAGCTTTCATGGGCAACAACCATTCCTGAGAACCTCCTAAAACTAATTACGAATTCAACAAGTCCATCGCCAATGATTAAGAATTTAGGCTTAGATTTGCAGGCCTTAATTGTTAAGTGGGAGCAACAAGTCAAAGACTTGGAATCACTCATACCCTCAAACACACCTAATTCCAACGTTTCGATAATACAAACACCACTGCCACTCCTTGAAGAATGGGCTAATGAAACAGAAAAACAGCTAAACCCACTTTGCACATTAACAAAAGAGACGCTATCAACCTCTATCCAAGAACCCAAAAATTACAAACAATTCCTCGAAGATCTCCAAAACGCTGAAGATATCCGAAAGAAAGAAGCAGCTATCATAGGTGAAAGAGCTCAACTTCAAGAAAAATTCGGCGTCCGATTCCATGAATTGGAAACCAATTGGGAAGACATCTTATCAGTTCTTGAATGGACAAATAAAGTTCAAGTAGCCTTCCTTGACATACCTGTTCCGCAAGCCTTTGCAGATATTGCTGCTCAAGGACCAAATGCCTCACCGTCTAACACAGAATTAAACCAAAGATATGATGCTTTACTGAAGGTTCTCTCGGTTTTTGAAACCCGTTTTGAATCACCAATGAAATATCAAAACCAATTACTGAATGATTTGGAGATTGAAGTTATCGGTGAAAGAATCCAAATTCTTCGAGATCGCGTGGATGATTTACAGGTTTGGGTTGATTTTAAAGATATCAAAAACCGTTTTGCCCTCAGAGGTTTGGATCCGTTCTTTAGTCGTTTGGCAGAGGAGAGGATTACAGCAGCCGATTTAGGTGACGTTTTCCGCAAAGGCGTTTATCAGGAATGGATAAATAACCTCTACAACGAAGATCAGAAACTGGGAAGGTTTAGAAGAGAAAATCATGAACAGTTGATCGCTGACTTCATAAAACTTGACCAAGACCTCATTAAACTATCTTCAAGCATGGTTATTGAACAAGCAAATAGTCGAAAACCACAAGACATACTTGTTCAAGCAGGCGACTCAGAAGCCAACATTCTTCTCAAAGAAGCCGCAAAAAAAAGGCAGTTAATGCCAATTCGCACACTTTTGCAAAAGATTCCAAACCTACTTGTAAAACTGAAACCTTGCCTACTAATGAGTCCTATAACTGTCAGCCAGTTCCTACCAGCAGAAACCAACAAATTTGACCTGGTCCTCTTTGATGAGGCATCACAGATTGTTCCTGAAGACGCCATCGGCTCAATTTACCGAGGAAAAACCTTGGTTGTTGCCGGCGATAACAAACAGTTGCCCCCTACATCATTCTTCCAGAAAAACCTAATCGACGATGTTGGCTGGGACGAACTCAACGACGAAGACATTGAAGTTTTCGACAGCATACTTGATGAATGCTTAGGAATCGGGTTACCAGTTAAAACCTTAAAGTGGCATTACCGCAGCAGACATGAAGACTTAATCGCATTCTCAAACCACCGCTTCTACGATGACACACTAATAACTTTTCCAGCTGCAAAAGCACAAACTGACAGCCTAGGTGTAAAACTCGTCTATGTCCCCGATGGTGTTTATGATCGCGGTGGCAAACGAAACAACATAAACGAAGCCGAAAAAGTAGCTGACTTGGTTTTCGAACATTTTCGTCTTTATCCAAAGAAAACCCTCGGAGTTGTAACCTTCAGTATCGCCCAAATGGAAACTGTTGAAGAAGCCATAGATCGCCGTCTTAAAGAGAAACCTGATTTTGAGCAGTTCTTTAAAGAAGACCGTTTGGAAGGCTTTTTCGTTAAGAACTTAGAGAACGTTCAAGGTGACGAACGTGACGTTATCATATTCAGTGTAGGCTACGGTTATGATCAGGGGAAACAAATGGCAATGAATTTTGGACCATTAAACAAGCCTGGCGGCGAACGACGGTTAAACGTTGCAGTTACCCGTGCCCGAGAAAAAGTTGTACTGATTACTTCAATTAAAGCTACAGATATTGATGCTGAAACAAAAGCCATTGGCGTGCAAACCCTTGGTTATTATCTTGACTACGCTGAGCATGGACCTGAAACACTTGAATCTGTTAAGCGGAAAGAAAGTGAGTTTGAATCATTATTAGATGAAGATGTTGCAGCGGAAATAAAAAAGATGGGATACGAAGTTGTTCCGCAGGTAGGTTGCAGCGGATATAGAATAGATATCGGCGTTTCTGACCCAGTAAATCCCGGCTGCTTTTTCCTAGGCATAGAATGCGATGGTTCAACATACAAATCAAGTAATAGCGCACGAGACAGAGATCGCCTGCGAGACCAAGTGCTAACGCAACTTGGGTGGCGAATTCACCGCATTTGGTCACCGGCTTGGGTAGCAAGACGCGACTCTGAAATCAGACGGCTTAAAGATGCTATAGAGCAGGCCCAGCAATTCCAACTTGAGGAAGACACTCAGAAACCAGTTATGGACGTCAAAGCAGACAACGTCCCCCAAACTGATGTGCAAAAAAACCAGTTCGGCGGCGTCGAAAAGATTGGTGTGCCGTACAAGATTCAACCGCTTAAAGCCTCCTTCAGTCCTTACATTAAAGTTGCTTCGGCTAGCAGAACGTATGATTCAAGACAGAAAAATGAGTTTCATTTTCCAGAAAACCGGGAAATCCAAACAAAACTTCTTGCTGAGCTTGTTCAAACGGAAGGTCCAGTTCACTTTGACTATGCTGTTCAACGTTTGGCAGAAGCATGGGGCGTGAAACAGGTGACACCGCAGATTACACATGCCGTTAAAGAAGCACTCAACAATTTGCTACGAGAACAAAAAGTTGTAATCAAAGGCAGTTTCCTTTGGCCGCCAGAACTCAAACAAACTCCTATTCGAGTTCCAATCCAAGGGATTCCTGAATCCAAACGCAAACCGGAATATATCGCGCCAGAAGAAGTCGAATCAGCAATGCAAATAGTTGCCCAATATGCTTTAGGAATAAGTGAAGATTCATTGATTTCTGAGACGGCAAAAGTTTTTGGATTAAACCATTCAGGACAAGATTCAAAGGCAGTTTTCTCTGAAATACTTAAGCGGCTGGTAAGAGACAGAAAACTCGTCTGCAAAGACGATGTCGTTACAGCGGCTTAATCTTTATTTATTTCTTTTATAAGAATTGGCAAATCAATCAAAGATGTAATAATATAGTTTGCGCCGTTGTCTTTTAGCTGCTTCAAAGTCGAAACACCCATCGGAAAACCGACTGCTACAGCTTCTAATTCCTTAGCACTTTGCATGTCAACAATATTGTCTCCAACAATTACCGTAACTTTTGTGTCAACGTTTAATGTTTTAAGTGCTAATTCAAATTGTTCCGTGCTAGGCTTAACGTATTTCACTTTGTCTCTGGTAACGACAACCTGGAAAAAATCCTGTATCTTGAAACGCTTAAGGATGTAATTTACCGGTTTTTCACCGCTAATTGTACATAATCCTATTTTCAGCTTCATTCGCTGTAATTCCTTTAGTGTCTCATTAGCTCCAGCCTGAAGATTCGTTGTTGAGGCAGCTTCCATCTCGAATTTTTCAGCGATAGCTAAAGCATGACTGCGAACTTCCGAAAATGTTTCTGCTGATTTGCCATTGTTTTTTAAAAAGATTTCGACTTTTGTTAACATTTCAAAAATGCTTTCATTAACATTCACAATTGATGTAGGAACACCTATTCTGATTAGATAGCTTCGGACTTCTGAGCGAAGTGTTTTGTAATCTAGGTTGAAGTTGGCAAGTGTTCCGTCTAAATCAAAGATTACTGCTTCTATTGGCAAGACTTTTGGCTCCGTTGTAAGGTGAAACTGGGTTAACACTTGCTCTTACAAAAATATACTTTGCGGTTACGATGACGTTTGGTTAGTCATCGGGTTATGATAACTTTCAACGGCTTCTCGGCTGGATTATCTACAGTTTGAAGTGCTTTTTCAAAGTCCGAGAATTCGAACTTATGAGTAATCAATCCTTTCACGTCCACCAGTTTTCTAGCAATCAACTCAACAGCCGATGGATACTCAACAGGCGAAATGTAAATCGTGAAAAACAATGCTTGATCTGCTTCGCCCAAATTCAAGTAACCCTCAGATTCTCCAACCAAAGCAGCTTTACCCGCTTTTCTAACCAAAAAGGGCGTTTGCTCAACGGTAGCAGATGTTCCAGCCGCCTCAATTACCAAATCAGAACCTATCTTAGTTAGTTTCTTAACAGTTTTCACTACATCTTCCTTCTTAGCGTTTATGACTGCGTCGGCGCCGTATTTTTGGCTTAGTTCAAGCCTATAATCTTCCAGGTCTACTGCTATAACTCGACATCCCTTCAACAACGCCACCTGCGTCATTAGCAAACCGATCGCGCCTTGCCCAAGTATAGTTACCCAGTCGCCAAGGTTAGGCTTCATATAATCAAGCACATGAAGCGCTAAGGCAACAGGCTCAACAACAGCTGCTTCTTCATCGCTCACGGTTGAAGGCAAAGGAATTAGGCTTCTTGGCAACATATCTCTGGATTCAGCAAAGAAACCATCGCGAGTAAGCCCATAGTATTTACCTTTTATACAATAAGCTGCCAAACCTCGAAGGCAAAAGTAACAGTGACCGCAACTTGCCACCGGCACCATAACAACGCGTTCTTCTGTATCCTCTCGGATTCCCCAAGCATCGTGCCCGATGATTCTGCCTTTTCTTAGTTTCCAATCGCCTCGGTAGAAATGCATGTCTGTGCCGCAGATGCTTCCCGCTTTAAACTTCACAAGTACTCTTCTGCCTTTAACTTGGGGTTCTGGGACTTCTTCAATCTTAATTTGATGAGGTCCTCGGTAAACTGCAGCTTTCAAAAATTAGTCAACCTCTAATAATTCAGCAGCAACGGAGATGTATTAAGTTTATTGCATGTTGGCGTTTGCGTTAAGTTAATAGCTTTAACAGTGCATGCATGGTTTGATTGTCTATGAATTTGGATGAGTTCACTAAAGAGAGACTTTGGCAGTTGATTGTTGAAGCGGTTCATACATCAGTTATGTATCCGACTCATAAGGCTTATACACGCGACAGTATTTTGCCTCAGAAACCTGATGTTTCTGCAATAGAACTTTCACAAAGGCTTGGGATGTCGCTTGGTGAAGCGCTTGTAATTTTAAATGAGCTTGTGCCAGATAGACAAACGTCTGCTTGAATGTTTATTTTATCTGTTGATGCTTGTATTTTTGGTTCAAGCGGTATGTAATTTGGAGCGGTTAGAAGCCGTTATATTTATATGTGCATATCGATTCCCTAAAAACAGGGAAGAAAATGAAAAGTACGTATATCATTATAGCAGCAATCATTGTAATAGCCATTATAATCGGCGGAGTATTTGCATACATATCCTTATCAGCTCCCGCATCGACTCCCCAATCAACAGCGACGCCAACTTCTACCCCGACCTCGTCACCATCATCTACCCCCTCCTCAACGTCAACCTCAACCTCTGCCCCAACGTCAAGTTCCCAAACATATCCATCTGCGTCGCCTGGGACCTCCCCAACACCAACCCCTAAACTAACAACATTAACAGTAGCAACAACCACCAGCCTACACGACACAGGACTTGAAGACAATGGAACAGCCAACATAAAAGAAATCTTCCAAACCGCTTACCCCTGGATAACTGTTAACTTTGTTGCACTTGGAACGGGAGCAGCAATCGCAAGGGCTGAAGCAGGCGACGCTGACATGATTTTGGTTCATTCGCCATCACAGGAGCTTTCGTTCTTAACAGGAGGCTTTGGAGTAGACCGCAAAATTGTGGCATATAACTTCTTTGTTATTGTTGGTCCAGCAAATGACCCAGCGGGCATCAATGGCATGACTAACGTAAGTTTAGCTTTGCAAACACTCTACAATGCAACCCAACCTGGCAATCCAAAATACAACGCTAATGTTCAATGGTTCTCAAGAAATGATAGTTCAGGAACAGCTACTGCAGAGGCAAATCTGTGGAAAGCGGCAGGCTTCACTTATAATACAATAAGCCAGCAATCTTGGTTCCATTCTACACAAGCCGGTATGGGTGTAACTTTATTAGAAGCTAACAATGGAGTTGGCTCAAGCCCACCAGGATATACTCTCTCAGATACAGGAACATATCTCGCCTACTACGACGGAGGAAATATACAACTGAAAATCCAAATTCAAGACCAACAAGCCTTACTAAACGTATATAGCGCAATAATTTGCAATCCACAAAATTCTGCTTTATCAGGTACAAACTTTAACGCCGCATATACCTTTGTCAGTTGGTTAGTTTCTTCAGAAGGTCAAGCTGTAATTCAAAACTTTGGCGTATCAACTTATGGGCAATCATTATTCAATGCATTTGTTCCTTTAGTCACCGGCACCTCACCTAGCCCACTGTTGTTGAATTGGACACAAACCTATGCATATATGAATTCAACCCCTGCCATCAGTGCAAGCGGAACTGAATGTCCTCCACAGTATCGCTACGCTGCAGGCGACTTGTACTCATACACATACGATACAGTAGCAAACATGAATGCCAATCTTTCAATTACCTCTTCAAACTACTACACAACAGACAGCAAACCGCTCACACCCACACAGCCTGTGCCAACCCAAATAAGCAGTAAAATAAACTGGGCCTAACGTTAGGAAAAGCTCAAATAAAATTCCCCTTATTTTCTTTGTGATATGAATGGCCGATCTAATCGCTAAAGCATTTCAGCAAGCCCTTCACCTAATTATTAGCGGCGATCCAAGTGTTTATGCAGTCGTTTACAGATCGCTTTACGTTGCAGGCGTAGGAACTCTCTTATCATGTGTTTGGAGCATTCCAATAGCTGTTGTTTTAGGATTATACAATTTTAGGGGCAAATGGGTTGTCAAAGGTATTTTTAACGCGCTAATTGGCATACCAACCGTAGCTTTAGGCTTACTTTTGTATTTGATTTTGGCTAGGCATGGCGAACTTGGCTCTCTTCATTTACTCTACACTCTTAACGGGATTGCGCTTGGTGAAGCCATATTGGTTACCCCTATAATAGTAAGTTTTACGGCAAATGCTCTGGGCAACGCCGATGTTTCGCTTCGAGATTTAGCTAAAACGCTTGGAGCCTCGGGTTTAAGAACCAATTTGACGTTGATTCGTGAAACAGTCTGGTCCATGGTCCTTTCTATAACTGCTGCTTTTAACAGGGGATTTGGCGAGTTGGGGATAGCAACAATAGTGGGCGGAAGTTTAGTTGGGGAAACGCAGGTTTTAACAACTGCAATCAATGTTGAAATAAACTTCGGCAGTTTCGACATCGCGATGGCTTATGGTATAATCCTGATGGCAATCGTAATTGCACTTGCATTAATAATTGCTTTAGTAGAACGAATAAGAAGCGAAGATAGGCCATTAACCAAGCTTATGATGTGGAGAGGTTTAGGCGGGGGATAAATCGTGAGTGTAAATCTGCAACTTGTTGATATAAAAAAAAATTACCCCAATATTAACGCATTAAACTCGATATCATTAAACCTACAAGGCGGCAAAATAATTGTTCTTCTAGGCGTTAACGGCGCAGGTAAAACAACGCTTATGCGCATTATGGCTGGTCTAGAAAAAGCCGACAGTGGACAGCTACTGTTTAATAATCAACCTATCGATTGCAAAACGGTTCGTCAAGTCTCCACATTAGTTTTTCAGAAATCAGCCATGTTCAGCACCAACGTCTACAGCAACCTATCCTATGGTCTTAGAATCAGGAAAGTTCCCAAAGATGAAATTAAAAAGAAAGTTGCCGAAGCATTACAAATAGTTAGGCTTTCAGGTTTTGAAACTCGAAGAGCAAGAAAGACTTCAGGCGGAGAACAACAAAGGATTGCCTTAGCTAGAGCATTTCTCCTTGAACCACACGTTCTACTTTTGGATGAACCAACAGCCAATTTGGACCCAAACAGCGCGACAATAATTGAAAAAGCAATAGTTAACAAAAAAAGCGTGGACCGCATTATTGTAATGGCTACACACAACCTTACGCAAGCAAGAAGAATAGCGGATGAAATAGTTCACATCAACAACGGCGTCATCGTGGAAGCAGCAAAAACTGAAGATTTCTTTGAGAACCCCAAAAGTGAGGTATCGCGAAAATTTGTGAACGGGGAATTAGAATTTTAAGTTTTCAATTTCTGAATTCCAATTATCCAAGATTGAATTGCACTGATTAGCTTTATATCGACTTCAAGACATAAAGATTCTAGATGCTTGCTAACAAGAAACATAAGCTCTCATGCAAAGTCTGGATAGAATACAAAGACCAACCAGTAATAGGCAAAGGCGGAGCAGAAATTTTAGAAGCCATTCAAAAGGAAAACTCAATTTCAAAAGCTGCCGAAACTCTTTCCATGTCATATCGTTACGTTTGGAATTACATCCAAGAAATACAAAAAACACTCGAACAATCCATAGTCGAAACTCACAAAGGCGGAAAATCTGGCGGCGGAGGAGCAAACCTAACCGATTTAGGCATAAGTTTACTTGCGGAGTACAAGCAAGTTGAGAGCTACATGGATAAAGTCTTATCAAGTTCAGGAAGTTCGGAGGTGAAAGGTGTGAAGTTAAGTGCAAGAAATCGTTTTAAAGGAAAAGTTGTGTCTGTTGAAAAAGGAGTTATCACTGCTAAAGTTAAAGTAGAGGTAAAAATGCCCGTAACCGTTACAGCAGTTATTACAAAAGACGCGGTTGAAGATTTGGATATTAAAGTTGGGGATGAAGTTGAAGCAATCGTTAAATCAACAGAAGTAATGATTGCCAAATAATTTTTTACCCATTGGTCTTTTGAATATTCGTTCTTCCTAACAGTTTTGGTAAAAAAGACTCTTTTTTTGCTTGTTAAAATTTTGACCAAATGGTAGATTTTTCCCATTTTACCCTTTTTTGTTAATCTAAAAGTATCATTATAACTCACGAATAATAGATATGTCGAAAAAAATAAGAAAAGTTAAGGATTTTACTCTACAACGTACCTATAGGTAACATGTTCGCCTGCAGTTGTGCTTTTTCTTGTGATTTTTAGTATGTCACCTGGTTTTGCACCGATAACTTTCACTGCTGGATCACCGGATTTGATTTGTGGCATTTGGTATGGCTTTACTTTGAATTGGGCGAGAAGTTGGTTCTTTTCTTTTTCGCTTAGGATTTCGTGGAAAGGAACTAATGCATGCTCAAAAATGTCGAAAACTGGGAAGGATTTGGGAAGTAATTCGACTTGCTTCTTTTTAGCGCCAAGTTTAACCGCATGCGTATAGCGTCCTTCGGTAACTACGATTGCGCGATCGATTTCTTTTTCTTTCATCACTTTGTACAGTGTGTTCATGGCTGCAATGCCGACGGTTGCTTCGCCTAAGATACACCAGATGAGCGCTTTCTCTTTATCCTGTGGAATATCAATTATGTAGCCGACCGCACCTTCAGATTTTTCTTTGGAAAGTAACTTGTATTTTCTCAGTTTAATTAGGACTTCAGCTTTGCGTTCTTCGATAGTTTCAATATTAGCGCTCAAACTATAAACCTCAAGACGAATAATACGCGAAATCATAGGAAACTATTGCCCTTAAACTTTTCCCCTATCAAAAAGAGTGAAACCAACGAAAGCTTTCATTAAAAGATTTTTTTGGTAGTTTTTATTTCAATTTCAATTATTGATTCTGTTCTTTTTCCTACTTCGTTTTCAGAAGTCATGGTTGCGAGTTGCGAGTGCTAGACCCTAATGGCTTAAACTTATATTTTATTAACAACAGACCAGTTCCTTGTGAATAGGCGATAACCTTATTATGGCTGAAGAGAAGCAACGGTCAACACCGAAATCTCGCATAGAATCTCTTTCAGATCTAATTTTCGGATTAGCCCTCTCCATAGGCGCACTCACGTTAATCGGGCAGCCGCCAAGCGATTTTACGGCTCTGGTTTTAGCCATTTTGTTCTATGGGTTTAGCTTTCTTATTCTGATTAGAGTCTGGTACTCTTACACGCAAATTATGGCAGATCTTCGCGTCGAAACAAGAAGTGAAGTGTTCACAAATGTTGGGTTGCTTTTCTTAGTATCTATCGAACCCTTCTTATTCAATCAACTACTCACCTCAACGAAAATTCCAAGCGAATACGTTTCGATACTTTTTGCCCTTGATCTAGGCGGGTTATTTGCTATTCAAGCGTTTTCGGCAAGTTCCATCTTGGCAGATAAGGAACATTCTACTCATTTACTTAACCATTATAAATTGTTGAGAAATGCACTAGCAATAAGCGCAGTAATCTTTTTTGTCTCAGCGTTACCAATTTTTTGGACTTTAGCGCTACCTGTTGATCAAAACACCCAAATTCACATTCGATTCTTACTTTGGACAGTTCCCCTTTTACTTCCTGCTATCAGAAGGTTTTTCGAAAAGACAAAAATAAAAACAAAGCCATAATTGTGAGGTTCGCAGCGTTTTTGGTAATACCTCAAATCCACCGCCTGAGGTTTAATTTCGAATCAGCGTAAAAAGGAGAATTTCTCAAGTAAATTTCAATAAAAATATTTTAAATTTATTAGCTCCTGATTAACAGTATTTGTATGATTGGAAATGGCTATTAATAATTCAATGCTGGAAAAAGCAAATGCTTTTGACAAAAATGGTTTAACCAAGCGTGAGATTGACAACGCTCTTTTGGTGCTAAAAGAGTTTAGAGTAAAATTTGCTTTCGCCGAAAATCCCAAGTCAATAGATTGGCTGGAGTCAGATAAAATCTTTAAATCAGATACAGGTGAGGTTGGCGAATTTTTTCGATATTTAGTTCATCATCTTGATCCACTTGGTCATCTTACAATTCAAAGCTCAAATTTATACCGCAATATTAGATTACAAATTGACGATTTCAAATACTTGCTCAGAGTTGCGGTTGATAAAAAGAGATCTTTGGCTGAAAAAGTAAATGCTCCTTGGGAAAAAATAAACGGCTTAGGACAAGATAAAGAAATTGCTAAAAAAATTGTATTTTGCTTTAACTACGAAAGTGGCAAGGTACTGCCCATATTTAGCACCGCTCATCTAAAGTTTTTTGTTAACAAAGTTGTAGATAGACCCAGTAATCCAAGAAAGTATTATTCGCTTGGAGAAGAATATGCGGAATTAACATCTGAGTTGCTTTTAGCCAAAGAGAAGCTGCCTATAACCAAAGCTTGGGAAATAGCATATTTCACACGGTTCCTCTATCATGCTTATCCCCCTCCTGACAGAGAAGCAGCTCCAAGCGATTCTTCAAGAGAAAAAACAAACATCAAAACAGAAACTAATGAACAGATAGAACTAAGAGCATTCATAAAATTGCTTGGCGAATTGCAATCAAAGGGAAAAATTACAGGGCAACAATTCCGCGAGAATCGTGAATTATGGATGCAGCAACAATCCAACGATCGTGATGTATTGACTTGGCGGCTAAAACAACTTCTAGCTACAGAAACCAAAACAAATCCTAATTCGCCAAAAAGTCAGCCCTACCAAAAACCCCGTAAAATGTAAAATGATGCTGGAGCGATTCTTTACAGTTCAACAGGTTTTTGTTCATTGAAGTAAACCAACAGAAAAGATACCATTATTGTGATACGTAGTATTGAAATTGTTAACATGGAAATTCTGGAACTTACGAAAACCCCCTCGAAAGCATGGGAAAGCCTGCAATAAGTATGGCGAAACGTGCGATAACCGATTAACAGCTATTTCATGATGGTGTTATTTAATTTAGAGCACACGCACAGATGAGGTTAAAAAAACATATAAGCTATTTTTAAAACAGTTTATTGTTGTGACTTTACATGATTGATTTGAAGTCGGTTTTAATCAAGGCGGCGTTAGTGGTTATCGATGTCCAGAAGGGAATTGTTACCCTGGGGAAACTTGAACCTAACAGTCCAGCAGAAGTCGTGGCGAACGTTTCAAAGCTCGTTGTTAAGTTTAGAGAAGTGGGATCGCCTGTTTTCCTAGTCCATGTGGCGTTTATCGATGGAAAAGACATGTTGCACCCAATATTGGATCAGTCGCCACAATGGGGTTCTGGCGGTGATAGGTCCGCAGACTGGATGGATTTCGTGGATGAAATAAAGCCAACCCAACGAGACATTGTAATAACCAAGAGGCAATGGGGCGCTTTTTACGGCACCGAGCTTGATTTGCAACTTCGTCGCAGGAAAATAGATACCATTGTTTTGTGCGGAGTTATAACAAACATGGGTGTGGAAACGACTGCCAGAGATGCTCACCAATATGGTTACAACCAAGTCTTTGTTACAGATGCTATGGCTGCAAACAGCAAAGATGAGCATGAAGCCAGCACAAAATATGTTTTTCCAAAGATTGGGCTTTTAAGAACTACGAATGAAATCATAAGTGCTATGACATAAGTCAATCTCTAGTCAATAACTTCGGCGTAACGCTTCTTAGACTTCAGAAGGATGACCCACTTTATTAAAAACGAAGGCTACCGTGATTAGGGTTACAAACATGACTATGATTGGGAGTGTGCAATAAGTAAGCTCTGGAATGGTATGTGTTGACGCAATTATTGGTGATAGTGTTTGATTTGGTGATGCGGTTGAAGTGTCGAATTTGAATTGTAACTTATGGTTAATGTTTGTGTATTGCTTCAATCAATTAATTCGCCAATAAAGCTATAGAAATATCCTGCCCATAACCCGGAAGGAATATTATCAATATGTCCTATCTGCGCCTCTACTTGGAAATCTACCTGCACGGCATTAGAATCTCTAGTTGGCTTGGACCAAATATTATTGAAGTGTAATCGGATTTTGAGGCAGTAAGTAAATGAAATAGCTTCCTGAATATGCTCCATAAGACTGAGTAGTCTTAGTTACAAACTGTTAGCGATCCATTTTCAATTATTTTATTGTTGTAATTAGCTTCTTTGTATATTGTTTTGCAACTTCTGCACTTATATACTTCAACAACAAAGACAGAATTTGCCAGCTTTCTTATTGGCTTGCTTAGCTTCCTGCCACATCTACAGCAAATTAGCAATAATCAAACGTCCAATCTCTTGGTACAATGATACTTGATTGCTAGTATTATATGAAAACTTGTTGTCTCACTTTGTTACAACAAATCTGTTATTATTATGGGAGCACTGGAATGATTGATTCCCTGAAAGTTTAACACCAAACAGATAAGAAATGGGTATTGTCTTAGTTGATATCTTGCCTAAGGATTCCTTGTGACAGTTTAGGTCAGAGTTTGGCTAAGACTGTATTCAACAAGTATTTCCAGACCGGATTATTTGTGGTAACAGAGTGAAATACACAAATCTTAAATTTGGTTCTATCTGAATTGTAGTTTGGAAGGAAAGTGCAAAAAGGAAAGAGTATCTTCCCCAAAAATATTAAAAAATAATTAAAAAAAAGGACTCCAATGAATAGCATTGAGTGCTTTGCTATCAAACAAAAGAGTCCAAATATGCTTCTTTCCTTCTTCCCACTTTTTCACATCTTAAACTATTAGTGTTAGTCTTTTTTAACAAAATGAGTTAATGTGGCAGGTTACACACAGCTTGTTTTGAATTTAAATAGGCGTTCAATTGCTTGGTTAAAATCTCTAGCATCACTTTTCATTGTTTTTGTGTGCCTCAGAATTCGTTAACTGACATCATCGATTGGACTACCGATCCGCTCTCCGACTGACGTGTTTTTTCTTCACAGGCAACATGCTCTAATGCAGCCTGTCAAATAAAAATAATCGCACATGCGAGATTAATTAGCAAAGTTTGTGAGCTTTAATGAATCAGAATGTAGCTTTATGAAGTTTTGAAGATAACCCAACATTTGATCTAACTCATCCGAAATCTTTTGTTGATTAAATTATCTGAGAAATCATTAGAAGAGAGCTTACTTCGGTATTGTTATTTGAAATCTTGCACTTTGGTCAGGAATGCCTTTTCTTCCATACTTCAGCCATAGGACTAAGTCATTTTCTTTACCACTTTTAACCCCAATCCTGAACCTCACGGGTTATTGGAATTATCCCCTTCACAAAGAGGTGCAGGAAAAAGATCTGGAGGGCGAAGAACTTACTTTGCGGCTGCCAAGCATGGATGCGGTTACCCGCTTCGTGTTTAAAGAAATAGTTCATGCTGAAGGTTAGCCGGCATTTTCATAGTAGTCTCGAGAGGCCCCAAACTTTTGAATTATCCTCAAAATTAATGCAAAAACACTTTGAGCCATGTTCGTTACTTGCTTTTCTATCTACGAAATTTATTAGCCTAAATAACTTTTACCTGAATGGTTGAAATGTCTAAAAATAGTGCCATGTTTGAGAAAGCCAATGTTTTCGACAGAACTGGGGCTATCAAACGAGAAGTTCAAATTGAGTTTGGTCGCCTCAAAGAACTGAGGCAAAAATATATGTTTGCCGAAAACCTCCGTTCAATCGAATGGTTGGAACCCGATAAACTCTTCAAAGTGAACCCTGACGAAGTCGGCGAATTCTTCACCCTTATAGAAGCCACCCTTAAGCCATTTAGAACTTCAAACCTCACCAGCTCTAACGTTTATCGCAACGCCAGACTACAAATAAAAGAACTAAAAAACCTGCTCCGCACAACGGTGGATGACAGAAAGTCTTTGGCTCAAAAAGTGGATGCTCCATGGGAGCGAATTGGAGGTTTAGGGCCAGACAAGCAACTCGCAAAAAAAATCATATTCTGTTTCAACTACGAAAAAGCTACAGTGTTGCCTGTTTTCAGTAACCCTCATCTGCGGCATTTTGTTTACCGAATATCCGACACAGTGGTACCCCAAAACAAGTATTCTTCGCTTGGACAGGAATACGAGCACTACACTATCGAACTGCTCAAAGCCAAGAACAGCCTGCCAATAACAAAAAACTGGAATACCATTTATTTCACACGTTTCCTTTACGAAGCTTACCTGCCTCCAGAAATCGAAGTCGCTTCAGAGGAAAAGAAATCGACAGGTATAACCGACGAGCAACTTGACATGCAAGTTTTTGTTAAGCTGCTGGGCGACCTACAAAAGAAAGGCAAAATCACGGGTGAAAAGTTCAGGGAGTACCGTGGCATGTGGATTCAACAAACATCTGAGCGACAAGAACTAACGAACCGCCTCAAAAAACTGCTCGAACCATAAGAATGATGATTGGCGGGCCCGACGGGAATTGAACCCGCGACCTACGGATTAAGAGTCCGCCGCTCTAGCCTGACTGAGCCACGGGCCCGCATCGCTTCGCTTTGAAAGGTTCCACTGAATAATATAGAGCTTACGGTTTGTTGTTGCAGCTTGATGCAGTGAAAATTAATAACCAAGCACATCTTAAGCTTTTAATGGAGAATTCTTATGGTGAACCCTTTGAGCAAAGTTTTCATTTTGAAAACAATAGACAGAGCCGAAGGCGTTCCCTTAATGCTTAACAAAATTGGCTTGAATGATTATTCTGGGAAACAAGTTGCTTTGAAAGCTAATTTTAATAGCGCTGACCCGTTTCCTGCTTCAACCCACCTTGGTACACTGCGAGCTCTTGTTGAATCCTTAAAGAGCGCTGGAGCAAGTGAAGTAACAATGGCTGAACGAAGCGGCATGGGCGATACCAAAGAAGTTCTTGAAGAAATGGGTGTTTTAGCTTTATCAAAAGAAATCGGATTTAATGCCGTTATCTTGGATGATGTTGGCAAGGACGATTGGCTTAAAGTTGAGCGACCAGACACCCATTGGATAAGAGGATTCCATATGGCAAGAGTATTTCATGACGCCGACAAAGTCGTTCAGACATGTTGCCTAAAAACGCATAGGTTCGGCGGGCATTTTACTCTTTCACTTAAAAATTCTGTTGGTTTAGTGGCGAAGAAAGTTCCAGGCGGAATATATGATTACATGTGGGAACTACACGGCTCTCCCTACCAGCGCCAAATGATAGCTGAAATAAACAACAACTACAATTTGGATTTTGTTTTGATGGATGGAATAAAAGCCTTCGTGACAGGCGGCCCTGAAAAAGGCAAAGTTGTTGAGCCAAACCTGTTGCTTGCAAGCCGCGACCGAGTGGCAATAGACGCAGTTGGAGTTGCAATTCTAAAAATGTATGGAGCAACAGGCAAAATTGGCAAAGAGGGCGTTTTCGAGCAAGACCAACTAAAACGAGCAGCAGAGCTAGGGTTAGGGGCTAAATCAGTCGCTGAAATAGAAGTGGTACCGCTAAACGACGCCAGCCGCGTTGAATCTGAACGCATTGAACAGGTTTTGAAATAACAGGTCGTTATGAATTAAGCTTCAGAAGTATGTCCGGTTTGTCGCTGGCTATGCCATCTACGCCTTTCTTAGCATACTCAGCGGCTTCTTCAGGACTGTTTATGGTCCAAACCACCACTTTTAAACCAGATTCGTGCGCTTTCTCAACATTAGCAGTATGGGTGAACCTGTAAAGTGCCAAAAGATAATTTGCTTTCAATTCCAAAGCGGTTTTCAATGGGTTCTTGTGTTTAGCATAAATTAATCCTAATTCAATATCCTTGTCTAATTCTCTGACTTTTTTGAGGGCACCTTCAAGGAAAGAAACAATAACAACATTCTTTTCAAGTCCCTTATCGCAAACAATCGAAAGAACCAATTTTTCAATGCCTGCCTCCTTCAACTCAACAAACACTATAACCTTTTTACCTAGAAAATCCAGCGTTTCATCTAAAGTCGGAATCTTTTCACCATCGCCAGCATCTAATTCTTTAATTTCTTTAAGCGTAAGCTCACCAACTAATCCTTCGCCATTGGTTGTCCGCTTAACGTCTTCATCGTGAATGACAATTATTTGGTTGTCTTTGGTTTTCCTTACATCTAATTCGATAGCGTCAACATTGATTTCTAACGCTTTCTTAAAACTCGCCAACGTATTTTCTGGCGCATAAGCTCTGGCGCCTCTATGCCCAATACGCAACATAACAAATTCTTAGTAAACCACAGAATAATACGTTTTGTTTGAGTTAACCCATATGTGAGTTTCTCAAAATCGAATAATTCAAATAGTTTCACCACTCACTCAAACTGGGCGTAACAACATGCTTTTTCAAGAAAAAATCGTCTTGAATCCAATTGGCTACGTAAAAACCGACGCTGTCGGAGATGAAGTTAAAGATAAATCCAGAACATCACAAATCATTCTTCGTGAGGACTTGATACCCGCTTTAGATGGCATTGCTGGTTTCTCACATGTATTTGTTATTTTCTACATGAGCCAAATTTCGGTTGAAAAACGGTTGATTCTAAAAGTTCATCCAAGAGGAAGAATGGATATGCCCTTGCTTGGCGCCTTCGCTACTCGAACTAATCTCCGTCCAAACCCAATAGGATTAACACTCGTTGAGTTACTTAAAGTTGAAAATAACATTTTGAGTGTTCGAGGACTTGACGCTTTTGACGGCACACCAGTTTTAGACCTTAAACCTTTTGACTCTTGGGACAACGCTTCTAAAGCGAAAGTTCCAGATTGGTGGATTAAACTTAATGAAGAAAAAAAATAGGCTAGAGCAGTTCATTAATGCCGTATTTTGAGTTAAGCAATTTCAACATTTGCACACGAAGATCTTCACCCTTCAAACCTTCAGTTTTAAGACCGCCAAATTCTTCCGCGGTACCGGGTTCTTTACAGGCTTGCTTTAGCCAGTTTTCAAAGTCGCCTCTGTAAAGGTGAAATTCAAGAGAATCCACGCTTACCTGATTAATAATTCTGTAAAACTCAGCTAGAGTCAATGCTGTTAAATCCAGAGGTTGACCCATCCCTTGATAAAAGTGGAAACTCATAATTTCTGGAACTGGATTGAAAGCTTTAAGGACGGCTCTTCCTTTATCAGTTATGCCATATCCGCTTCCGACTTTTTGCAAAAAACCCTCTTTGGTTAGTTCTTGGATTTGATGGATTGTTTGGTTTGGGTCCAGATCTACTTTTTTAGCAAACATGGTTATATCCATGCGGTTTGTGGCTTCACTTAGGGTTTTTAATACTTTGAATTGTTCTTCTTTCAATGGCATCCCTCGATCATGATAATACTGCGCTGGGAAACTTAAATCTCTTAACAATCATGAGAATTAAAATCACACGTTTGGTAAAATGGCAACTTTATTTACCCTGAAAACTAAACAATTTACAAGTGACTCCATTGAAAAACGATTACATCATCATTTTGGTTACTTGCAAAGATAAGTTGGAAGCTGAAAAGATTACTCATTCGCTTTTGCAAGAGCGGTTGATTGCTTGCGGAAACATCGTTAGTTCTGTTACGTCTTTTTTTAATTGGCTTGGAAAAATCGATAAGGCTGAGGAATGCTTGATTGTTATGAAATCACGTTTGGATTTGTTTGGTGAGGTTTCTGAGAGGGTGAAGGGTTTGCATAGTTATGAGGTTCCTGAGGTTTTGGCTTTGCCGATTTTGGCGGGTTCGAAAGCTTATTTGGATTGGATGAGTGTTGTGCTTAAACCCGCTTAATGCACCTTTTTAGGCTAACAAGTTAAAGAACCAAAGGAAAATTTACTTTTAAAATAATCAGATGCTAAAGTCTTTAAGCAGTTACCGTATAAACATCGGTAATTGGAGGGCGAAAAGTGGATAAGACAGACATTATTTTATGCCAACTATTACTTGGAAACTCTAGGCTTTCTTACCGTGAACTCGCAGAAAAGCTGAACTTATCCGTAACCGCTGTTCATAACCGCATCCAAACCTTAATCGAAATGGGCATAATTCGCACCTTCACCACACGAATAAGCATCTTTGCAAAAAAAGCAATACCCCTCCTAATTTTTGGAAGCTCAAAAACTACTTCAATAAACAACCTAAAACAAAAAATAGAGAAACACAAACGCATTTACTGGTTAAGTGTAGGCGGAGGAAACGTTCTCTATATAGGCGCTTATCTTGAAAACATAGCTGAATTGGACGGGGTTGTTCGGTTTATTAAAGAAAATGCTGAAATGCCCGAGCCTACTGTTGGGATAACCGTTTCTCCTATCCCTATTATTAAACAAAACATTGATTCCCAGATTGGATTTTGCGAGCTTGACTATAAAATCGTTAGATCCATGAAAAATGATTCTCGCAAAGCCATTTCGGTTGTCGCTGAAGAATTGGGGGTTTCTGCAAAGACGGTTAGACGTCGACTCAATAGGATGATTAAGAATTGCCTGGTTGAATTTTCAATTGATTGGTATCCTGATGCTTCAAACGATATCATAAGTATATTTCATGTTCAACTTAAGAATGACGCCAACATAAACGCAGCTAACATTATTTTGCAGAAATATTATCCCAACACGCTTTTTTACTGGGGACTAAGCAACATTCCTAACACTTACATCTTCATGGTTTGGACACAAACCAGCAAAGAACTTAAAATAATTCGTGAAAAATTAGAACAAGAACCAGCATTAAACGCAGTACTTGCAAATGTCATCTACACTGGGTATATATTCCCAAGCTGGCGCGACGAAATCCCATAAAGTCCTATTTATTAATCAAACATAGTTAAAAAGCGACTTTTCAACCTTACAAACTGGCTTTTGTTGAATCAACTAGTAAACATGAAACTAAATTCTCAAAAATCCATTATCATCCATTCAAAGGTGAATAATAAAATGTCCGAACAAGCAATAATATTAGAAAATCTCACCAAAAGATACGAAGATAAAACCGCAGTCGATAAACTCTGCCTTCAAGTAGGTAACGGTGAACTTTTTGGACTTTTAGGCCCAAACGGCGCAGGAAAAACAACCACAATCGGTATCCTCTGCGGCTTAATTAAACCAACAAGCGGAACTGCAAAAATCTGCGGGTATGAGATTCAAAAAGAAATGCAGAAAATAAAAGAACTCATAGGCGTATGCGTTCAAGAAACAGCAATTTACCCGTATTTGTCAGGCAAGGAAAACATTGAGCTAATCGGAAACCTGCATTGCATGGACAAGAATCTGCTCAAAAAAAGAAGCAATATGTTGTTAACAAAAATGGGTCTTAATGAAGACGCAAAGCGATTGGCAACAAAGTACAGCGGTGGAATGAAACGTCGACTGAGCTTAACTTTGGCTTTAATTCATGACCCTAAAATAGTTTTTTTGGATGAACCGACAGTAGCTCTGGATCCGCAGTCTCGCCATGCCGTCTGGGACTTCATAAAGGAGCAAAAAACACAGGGCAAAACCATCATCTTAACAACCCATTACATGGAGGAAGCCGAGGAACTTTGCGATAGGGTTGGAATAATCGATAGTGGCAAACTTATTGCGCTTGGAACCCCCAAAGAACTGATTGCTGAGAATAAAGTGAAGAACCTAGAAGAATTTTTCATAAAATTGACTGGCAGAAACATTCGGGAGGAAGCTTAAAATGAAGCTTCAGCGAGTTTTTGCTTTGTCTAAAAAAGAACTAAAGAAAACAATCCGTGAACCTGCAGTACTTTTTATGATATTCCTATTCCCGATAATATTTGTTTTTGCCTTCGGAGCTTCATTTGGCGGAATTGGTGGCAGCCAAACCGTAACGTATCAAATTGGCGTAGTTAACACAGACCATGGAGGCTCAATTAACGCTTCACAAATCTTTCTAACAGACCTAACTAATACAAGAATAATGCACATTCACACTTTCGCAGATAATCAAACTGCGCAAAATAACCTCTCACAAGGGAACATTCAAGCAATAATGATAATTCCAGCCGATTTTAGCCAAAGCTATGAGTCATGCCAGGCAGCACCAAGCACTCCTTCAAAATGGACAAACACAACCCTTTCCCTTTATCTCGACAAGGGCTCGTTAATTGCCACCCAAGCCATCCCACCAATCATCCAGCAAACCCTAACAAATATCACAAGCCAAAGCCAACAAACAATTCAAAGTCCCTTTCATGTCCAAACCTCTTCATTGGTAGATGTGAAGTCCACTTCTGCTCTTGACTTCATCGCTCCAGGCATGTTTACCTTCGCTTCAATCTTCCTCATTATGATGGTCGCACAATCCTTCACACAAGATCGAGAAAATGGCATGATGAAACGCATTCGAATTACCCCAACAACCCCGACAGAGTTTATGGCAAGCCAAATTGTTTCCTACTCGGTCATTGCATTAATACAAGCAACCTTAGTCTTCGCAATGACTTACGCTTTAGGCTTCAAGCCAAGCGTCGGCATACCCGCCTACGCCTTCGCATTCATACTAGTGCTAATATTCTCGCTTTCAAACGTGGGCTTTGGTCTAATCACGGCAACCATCTCAAAATCTGCAAGCGCAGCAACAGGCTTGAGCTTTCTCTTTGTATTGCCCCAACTGTTCCTTGGTACATTCGTTGGCGCGTCCCTTGCTGGAGGTGCTCAAGTTGCAAGCAAATTCGTCCCCAGCTATTACGTTACTAACGCCTTAACTTCCTTGTTCCTTAGAGGTGCAGCTATCTCGAGCCCAATATTAGTATTAGACTTAGCTGTCGTATTGGTATCGTGCTTTGCCATTCTAGCAGTGGGTATAGTGTTGTATGCGAAATACTATAAAATCTAAGCAATAGTCCCTTTTTCTTTTTTATAAAAAACCTAGCAGAATACCTGCCGCGTTAGCGGCAGGATGAATGCGTCCACCACGTGGACGTAGTTCTATTAGTTCTACCAAACGATAAGGCTGTCACCATTAGATAAGGAGGTGATAGACCTGGAGAAAGCAAGATCGTGTGCTTACCAAGCTAACTACCACCTTATCTGGGCCACTAAATACCGGCGCAAGGTACTTTTGGGCTCAGTTGAGGTTAGATTGGAGGAAGTACTTAAGACGATTGCTACTAATCACGGCTTTCAACTGTTAGCTGCTAAAGTTCATCATGGCGACCATATTCACGTGTTTGTTTCAGCTCGTCCAAAGTTATGTATACCTGAGATGGTGCGTGTCTTGAAATGCAATTCTGCTAGAGTGTTGTTCGAGGAGTTTCCTGAGATTAGGCTGCGGCTTTGGGGTGGGCTTTTGTGGTCTGAGGGCTATGCTGTAAGGACTGCTGGCGTTGTTACTAGTGCGAAAATAGAAGAATATATCAACAAGAATTAGATGTGGATGCTCGCCTCGGAAGAGGCGAGTAGTTCACTTTTAAATTCGACCCGTTTTTCAAAAGAAGTGACGCTCGTATTTTTTGATTTGTTAAGGCAAACAGGTGAATGTATGTTTTTGTACTAATAAGCCTTAAATAATACGCTGAAGTATGCTTCTGAACTATAGGGAAGCATGACAAATGGGGAATCGCATTTGGCACACAAACAAAAACAACCAAACCAGCTAACCCCCTGAAAATCAAAAAAATCAACCTCATTAAACAGCCTCTTGAAATATTCTCACAACTCCAAAAGCAATACAAAACAATCTATCTTTTAGAATCGATCGAAGGACCAGAAAAACTCGCCCAATACTCATTTATCGGTTTTGACCCAAAAATAACCGTCCAAACAAAAAACGGAAAAACTCGAATAAAAAACATAAAAACAGGCGAAGCAACCACACAACAAACGAAGGATCCACTCCAAAGTATAGAAAACCTACTCAAAAACGAAGCAGACACCAGCAGCGAGCTCCGTTTCATTGGAGGCGCAGTAGGGTACATTTCCTATGACGCCGTTCGATATTGGGAAAAATTGCCAAAAAAATCAGAGTCTAACTTAGGTTTTCCTGATTTGGAAATGGGCATATTTGATGACGGTTTCATTTTTAATCATGAGAAGAAACAAGCCTTCTACTATTATCGCAATGAAAACCGTTTACCAGAAGTTGAAAGCCTATTAAAACAACCTATCGACCCCGAAGAATTAGTTTGCTCACAACCAAAAGTAAACACTAAGAAAGAGGATTTTGAAAAAGCCGTTGAAAAAGCAAAAGAATACATTACCAACGGTGACATTTTCCAAGTGGTCCTATCCAAACGCTACCAACTTCAAATAAAAGGCAGCCTAATCCCATTTTACCAATCTCTGAGAACCATAAATCCTTCGCCCTACATGTACTTCTACAAATCAGGCGACCACCAAATCGTTGGTTCCAGCCCAGAAATGCTTGTCCGAGTCGAAAACAAAATCGTGGAAACTTTTCCAATTGCCGGCACTAAACCCATATCTCAAAACCCGGTAGAAAATAGACGATTAGCCAATGAATTGCTCTGTGACCCAAAAGAATGCGCCGAACACATAATGCTCGTTGATTTGGCACGAAACGATATTGGCAAAATCAGCAAATATGGTAGCGTTAATGTGCCTGAATTAATGAAAGTCCACCAATATAGTCATGTTCAACATATTGTTTCTCAAGTTGTCGGGAAGTTAAAAGAAAATTTGCAAAGTTATGATGCTTTGAGGGCTGTTTTTCCTGCTGGTACGGTTTCTGGAGCGCCAAAGGTTCGGGCGATGGAAATTATTGATGAACTTGAACCTTCGAGGCGTGGACCTTACGCTGGTGCAGTGGGATACTTCTCATACAATGGAAACGCCGATTTTGCTATAACCATCCGTACTCTCTTCGCTGACAAGAACCAAGCATACATTCAAGCAGGAGCTGGAATCGTGGCTGATTCAGTGCCCGAACGCGAATGGTTAGAAACAGACCACAAAGTCAAAGCATTGATGCAGGCTCTGGAAAAATGTGGAGGCTCAAAACAATGAAGGTAGTGGTTATTGACAATTATGATTCATTTGTTTACAACCTTGTTCAGTATATAGGAGAACTTGGCGCAGAAGCGATAGTTTTTCGAAACAACGAGGTAACTTTAAAACAGTTAGCTAAGCTAAAACCCGACCGTGTCGTGATTTCGCCCGGACCAGGCACACCTGAAGACGAACGTTACTTTGGAGTTTGCACAAACATTCTGTTAACCCTAAGTCAAACAATTCCAACTTTAGGCGTCTGCTTAGGACACCAAGGAATAATCAACGCCTATGGTGGAAAAATTATCCATGCAAAAAAGCTTATGCACGGCAAAACTTGCTTAGTCAAACATGACAAAAAAGGCATCTTCAGAGGCGTACGCAACCCTTTCTCTGCAACAAGGTATCATTCCCTCGCTGGAGAACGATGCTCTATACCATCCTGTCTCCAAATTTCGGCGGAATGCGTTGATGATGGAGAAATTATGGCCGTTAGACATGTTCAGTACCCGATTGATGGGGTTCAGTTTCATCCTGAATCGATTCTCTGTGAAGACGGCAAACTAATAATCAAAAACTTCTTGGAGCGCAAGCCGCAATGATAAGAGAAGGCATACAGAAACTCATCGAAGGCTACAGCTTAACAAACTGCGAATCAGGCGAAATAATGAGAGAAGTAATTTCGGGCAAAGCATCGAACTCGCAAACAGCCGCGTTCTTAACAGCACTGCGAATGAAAGGTGAAGCGGTTGAGGAACTCATCTCTTTTGCATCAGTGATGCGCGAGCATAGTATTCAAATTCATCCTCATGTGGAAAGTCGCCTTGTAGATACTTGTGGTACAGGCGGAGACAAAATAAAAACCTTCAACGTAAGCACCGCCGCCGCATTCGTCATCGCTGGCGCTGGAGTACCCGTAGCTAAGCATGGAAATAGGGCAGTGACAAGCAAATGCGGAAGTGCCGATGTACTCGAAAAACTTGGGCTAAACCTAAACTTACAGCCGAAAGATGTTGAAGCCACAATTGAAAATGTTGGGATAGGCTTCATGTTTGCACCAGCTTTTCATCCAGCAATGAAGTACGCAGCTGAAACCAGACAAGAAATAGGTATTCGAACAGTATTCAACCTTCTTGGACCCTTAACTAATCCAGCATGTGCCAACGCTCAATTGTTAGGCGTTTATGATGCTAAACTGACAGCACCAATGGCTTATGCCCTTCAGAGGCTGGGATGCGAAGAAGCGATGGTTGTCCACGGCTTAGACGGCTTAGATGAAGTGTCAACGGTTGGCAAAACAGCTATTGCCCATTTAAGAGGTGGCGAAGTCAGCGAAGTTGAAGTAACTCCCGACGATTTTGGAGTAAAAACATCTTGCATCACCGATTTACAAGTATCAACCCCCCAGGAAAGCGTCGAAACACTCTTCAAAATTCTTAGCGGCAACATTACCTACGGCGACCCAAAAATGGAGTTTGTGCTCGTTAATAGCACTGCAGGAATAATGGTTGGTGGAAAAGCAGACGGTTTTGAAGTCGGCATGGATTTAGCTCGGGAATCTATTGACAGCGGTGCGGCTTACGAGAAACTTAAGGATTTGATTAAGGCGTCCGGCGGAAGCCTTTCAAAACTTGAGGAGTTGGAAATAAAATATGAGTGATTTTATGGATGTTTTGGCACGTGTGGCCCAAATAACAATCGAGAGCGAATACTATGATGGAATAAAGGCAAACGAAAATGTACCCGTTAGTTTAAAGCAGGCAATTTTAGATTGTAAAGTTAACCCGGTAATAGCTGAAATTAAAGCAGCTTCACCATCAGCCGGTGTGATTAGAAAAAATGCTAAACCAAACGCGATTGCGGAGGCAATGGCAAAGGGTGGAGCAGTAGCCTTATCGGTATTAACTGAGCCAAAACAATTTGACGGATCCCTAGAAGCGTTGGCTCAAGCTCGAAAAGCAGTGAAACTTCCCATCCTGATGAAAGACATAATCTTAAGCCCTATGCAAATCATAGCTGCATCAAAACTTGGAGCAAACGCCGTTTTGCTGATTGAAACCCTTTTTGATCGAGGCTACAGCGGAAAAAACATCGACGAAATGATAAAGGGGGCGCACATGATGGGGCTAGAAGTTTTGCTTGAAACCCACACCTTGCCTGAGTTTGTGTCTGCGCTAAAAACAGATGCCGATTTAATTGGAATAAACAACCGAAATCTTGCAACATTAAAGGTCGATTTAAACGCTACCAAAACAATCCTTCAAGAAATAAAACCAAAAAACAAAGTGATTGTTAGCGAAAGCGGAATCAACACAATAGCCGACCTACTTTTTCTACGAGAAAGTGGGGCATCAGCTTTCCTAATAGGCTCAGCTATCATGAAAAGCGATAACATCGAGGAAAAAGTTAGGGAGTTCGTGAATGCAAAATGAAAATAACCAATTACCCAATTGATGGCAAATATGGGAAATATGGCGGACGCTTTGTTCCTGAAGTCTTGATGGCAGCAATTAAAGAGCTTGAGGAGGCTTATGAAAAAGCGCAGAAAGATCCCGCTTTTCAAAAAGAACTCGACTATTACCTTACGGAATTTGTTGGCAGACCGACCCCTCTTTATTTCGCTGAGAACTTGACTCGTAAAGTGGGGGGCGCCAAAATTTACCTTAAACGAGAAGACTTAGCCCACGGTGGAGCACACAAAATTAACAACACCATCGGGCAAGCGCTGTTGGCTAAACGGATGGGTAAAACCCGTGTTATTGCTGAGACTGGAGCAGGTCAGCATGGTGTAGCCACGGCAATTGCTTGTGCGGCATTGGGCTTGCAAGCGGAGGTTTACATGGGCACAGAAGATTGCGAGCGGCAAAGGCTTAACGTTTTTCGTATGAAACTTCTAAACGCAAAAGTACATCCTGTAGACTCGGGTTCAAAAACCCTTAAAGATTCCATAAATGAAGCCTTCCGTGATTGGGTAACAAACCTTGAAAGCACTTACTACTTAATCGGTTCAGTAGTAGGTCCTCATCCGTATCCAATGATTGTTAGAGATTTCCAAAGCGTAATTGGCAAAGAACTCAAAGAACAATTCCGCAAAAAAGAAAACCGATTGCCCGACGCGTTGGTCGCTTGTGTGGGGGGCGGAAGCAACGCAATGGGCACTTTCTACCCATTTGAAGATAATGCCTCCGTTGAGCTTTATGGTGTGGAGGCTGCCGGCGAAGGCATAGAAACAGGCAAACACGCGGCTTCACTTGGTGCGGGAGCAGAAGGCGTCTTTCACGGCATGTTAACCTACGTTCTCCAAGATAGCAACGGGCAAATCCAGAACACAAGCAGCGTTTCTGCGGGCTTAGACTACCCTGGAGTTGGACCAGAACACTCCATGCTAAAAACGCTCAAACGAGCAAAGTACATTTCAGCCACAGACAAAGAAGCCGTAGATGCTTTTCTTATTTTGTGCAAAGAAGAAGGAATTCTTCCCGCCTTAGAATCTTCGCATGCTGTAGCTTATGCTATGAAACTGGCTCCGCAAATGAAGAAGACCCAATCAATTGTCATCACCTTATCTGGGCGAGGAGACAAAGACGTTGAAACAATAGCCGACTATTTAGGCGAAAAGATATGAACGCAATAAATGAAGCATTTCAAAAAGCCAAAGCAAGCGGCAATGGCACACTTGTCGGCTACATTATGGCTGGAGACCCAACGCCAGAGTTGACACCTAAAATCGCTGATGCCCTAATCAAGGGGGGCGTGGATGTTTTGGAGTTGGGATTACCCTTTTCTGACCCAATCGCTGATGGACCGACAATTCAAGCTGCTAGTGTACGAGCCTTATCTGCAGGAACAACCCCTGTTAAAGTGCTTGAAATCGCCAAGGAGATACGGCTAAGTCATGACGTGCCAATCGTAATAATGACCTACTACAATACCATCTTTAGAATGGGGTTAGAAAAGTTTTTCAATTTAGCCAAGGAAAATTTAGTGGATGGTGTTATCGTTCCAGATTTACCCATAGAAGAAGCAGCGGAGTACGTAAAAGCGGCGAAGAAATTTAAAATAGATACAATTTTCTTAGCCGCGCCTTCAACTTCTAATGAGCGTCTTCCAAAGGTTGTAGCATGTTCCTCGGGTTTTCTGTATCTTGTTTCCCACTTCGGCGTTACAGGTACGACAGTCAACAATCGAGGATTCAACCATCCAGCTTATCAAGCGGATATTGCCTTTCACATCTGAGCAAGATTCCGTTAGCAGTCGGGTTTGGCGTATCAAAGCCTGAACATGTAAAGCGAATTATTGGGGCAGGAGCTGATGGCGTAATTGTTGGAAGTGCTTTCATCAGCCAAATTGAATGTCATCGTGAAAACCTCGAGGTTCTACTCAAACAATTAGGGGCAACTGCCTACGGAACTTAAAAAAGAAACAAAAAGACTGTGAATAAAGAAAACCGGATTAAGACGTAAGACAATGCAAAATTAATTTGAAATCAATTTGGAAAATGTTAGTGAGGCAAACCTTTTTCTAGCTTAGTGAACTGAGAAAAAAATTGATACCAACGCGGATATTAAGAGAAAAGATCTAAAAGTTGTTAACTTTTGTTTGGTTTCACTTTAACGTCGACGTCTGCTGTTACCTCAACCCTGTCAACCTCGGGTTTAGGCGGCCCTTTTAGTTGTGTCTTCTTGTTTTTATGTGAGCCATGGGTTTGAGCGTAGATTTTTGAGAATTCGGCTCCAAACAGGATGAAGAGGTTTGTAAAGTATATCCAGAGAAAAAGAACTAAGAGGGTTCCAGCGGTACCTGCTAAGGTTGAGATATGAACAAGACTTAGGTATAAGTCGAAGAGATAATTTAGAGCAGTAAAAACAATGCTTGTCAAAAATGCTGCAAGCCCTACATCACGCCATTTGATAGTTGTCTCAGGAAGTAGTTTGAATATGATGGCAAATAGAAGTGTGCCTAAACCTAGCGACAAAATAATTTCTAAAATGCTAAGCAAGTAGGGCGCTAAGGGACCTACAATTGGGTTGAGTAAGGAGGCTACTGCTCCAAACAGAATGGTGACGAATGCACTCCAAGCAACCACAATAAGGCCAATCCCAATGATGACACCAAAGGGAAACACTTTTTCTTTAATTGATGCGGTCAAGCCGCGTTGCTCTGGTTTTATTTCCCAGATGATATTCATCGATTTCTGCAGCACGGATAGTGCTCCAATGGCTCCTGAAACAGCGAAGGCAATAGCGATAAGCGACCCAAAGACAGATGTTAAAGGGCTACGTGCGTCAATGAGTATTTCTGAGAGAAGATTTGCGACCGAAGGACCTGCAACCGCGCTTACTTGTGTAATGAATTGCTGGAGCGCTTGTGGCTGACCATATACTTGGGCAAGGATGGCGATCACTATTAACGCAAGGGAGGGAAGAGGCAAAATGGTGAAGAAAGTTAAAGCTGCCGCTCGTAAGGTGGCGTCGTGCTTCTGCCACTTGGTGAATGCGCGAAAAAGTAGGTTGACAAACTCTCCTTTATTCATGTTTTTGCTCGATTTGGTTTAAATTACCATTTTTATGGCTGTGAAAAAACTGTTTAAGGCAACGCCTTTGGTCTTAAGTATGTGCTGAAGAAGAATCGGGTGAGCTTCTGCCCCTAATGTTGCAATGCGATGCCCTTTATATGCGACAGTTATGGTGATGCCTTGCTTGCATAGGGCTTCAACCACACTTCTAACCATTGAAAGAGTCTTGCCGATTTGAGGAGCCTCTTCATCTTCGCCGTTTTGTGGTTTTGGAGTAAGCTGGTCACGCATGGCAATGAGTCGTTTAACAAAATTCTTATCTTCTATGTTAACATCGATGTGTTTGCTTGTCAAATCAACTTTTAAGACTTTCACATCGCCGGTTAATAGAACCACCTTGCCTGACTCAAAATTGGGAATTCCGCCCTCATTTGCCTCCATTTTCTAGCCCTCCGTAGATTTGGTTTGACTATTGGGGTTTTGTGGATAACATTGAAGTTAACTGTACCGTTGATTTCAAAGTGTTGTTTGCCTACACAAAACTTGACCTGTTGTACGTCCACATGGAGGTTGTCTTTGTCTCCCGATAGTTTTTCTATGATGCTGGCTAAGTCATTTGAGCTGTATTTCGATAATACATCCTGCAGTTGATTTGTTGAAGCTGCCATAAAAACTCGATTCCTAACTAAAAACAAGTGTTTAGAACAATAAATCTTTAGCCTTGCACCGTTGAGGCAACCAAGCATAAAAAACTAAAAAGCTTGAGCTGACCCTTTAAGTGTTATAGCTCAAGCAGGCGCGCTATAACTAAATCTTAAAGTAATAAGCGAGTTTACGTTCAAGATAATTTTGCCGTTTATAAGCTGCTTGATGGGAGGATCCATTTGGTTTAAATTAGCACTATTGTGTCCTTTAAAATAAGGGTTAGTGCAGAAGCAAAAAAAGCTTAACGTACATGGAGTGAAAAATTCAGAACAATTGAATCACTGAGTTCACTAATGCGCTCTCTAACAATCTTTGAAAGTTCTTTCTTTAGGTTTTGCCCGTATAGATTTCGGTCTATGAAGCACATTCTGTTTGCGAGTTCTTCATCTCCGAGAGTTTTAGTTATCCAAAA
Source organism: Candidatus Bathyarchaeota archaeon (assembly GCA_963798135.1). Classification (GTDB taxonomy): domain Archaea; phylum Thermoproteota; class Bathyarchaeia; order Bathyarchaeales; family Bathycorpusculaceae; genus Bathycorpusculum. Next base: position 1,476,016 of record CAWCSI010000002.1, read on the forward strand.
CTGAAAGTCACCACGTGGATAATGAAACTCAATAGAATCGACGTCAACTTCATCTAATTTTTCCACAAAGTCTTTCAAGCTTATAGCCGTAACATTTGTGCAAACTCCGACATCTGTGCAAAAGTGAAATCCATTTTCAAATTCAACTTCTCGAAGAATAGTTGTAGAATCAACTCTTATCAAGACTTGGCTCATTAAAATCTCGCCCTTTTTATCACACCTAATAATACTCATAATCTTTTGTTGTTGTATTGCACCAGCCACAAGAAGAGATTTGAGTGGAACAGAAGAATGACTTCCTAAAGACACAGCGTGTCTCTATTTCACCTTTTATTTAGTGTTACAAAAAGCTCAATCTCTGGAAAACTGAAACATTGAATTTTACTCTCCTAAATTCGCCTGGCTTTATGGGGAAGTGGCAAAAATTTTCGTCTAATTCGGACAAAATGTAGCCACAACGACACAATCACATATTTTTAAGTTTATAAAATTCAATTTAAATGTGGCTGACTTTTATGAAAGAGATGAAGCGACAAAATTTTCTCATGGCAGTTATAGTTTCAAGCCATTTCTTGAGAATATTTCCAATAGTATACTGAATAATTTCATAGACATCGTTCAGCCCCGAATTGAAGGGGCAGATGAATGGAAAATATTTCTGGGTAACCTAAAATTTTGATGGAGGAAGAAACCAATTTCTCTTATTAAACAACCAAAAGAGTCAATTTATTCATGCCCAAAATGTGGAAAAAACGAAACACGAACAGAAATTGACCCTAATACCGGACAATTCCTAGTTATATGTTCGAATGAGGCCTGTAATAACTTACGTTCTAAAAGCTGGTTTTAGTCTGCTCAACTAAACAAAATCAAAAATGAAACCTCAGTTGGGCAATCACAGGCTATCTAGAAGCCACAATTTCAAAAAAACACAATTGCTAACACCGAAAATCCGCAAGCGTACATTGATGGACAACAAAATAATTATTCAGCACGTCTACTCCTGATTCGTGTGTATTCACATTTAGTTATCACCACAGTACTCACCAAATAAGCATTTATATCGATAATAGTTCAATGCCCAACGGAACCCTTCGGTAAATCACCTAATCTTAAATTGCTATCATAGCCTCATTTGGGCGTATTTTATCAATCGGAACCAAATATGCGCTTAGCCGAAAAAACAAAGAATCGCAGAATTAGGTTAATGAATGGCAATTAAGTCCAGCGGTCTTTAAAAATAGTGTTGTGGTGCTTCTCGGGTCGGAATTGAACCTAAAAATGAATCAGTGCAATGCTGGTTTATACTATGAAGGGGATTATTCGCTTTGTTCGCTTCTTATACTCAAGGTAGTTGTTGCCCAATTCGTTAATGAGAGCTTTTTCTTCTAAAAATATTCTGTAACCATAAACTACTCCGAAAACAAGGATGGCTACAAGTGCTGCTGCCCACGACTGAAATGCCAATCCTATCCCAACATAAAAAATGAGTGCACCTGTATACGAAGGGTGTCTGATTAAATTGTAAGGTCCGGAGTCCACGACTTTTTGTTCTTTCTGAACACCTATTACCCCCGAGAAGTAGCGACCAAGAACAGCAATAGCCCATTGCCTAAAAACGATTCCGCCAAACATAAAAGCGATGCCAACCAGATACACCCAATTAGACAAAAAAGCAACTCCGTTCTTTCCAAATATTGCTGAAACTGTTAAAACTACCATCCAACCAACATACACCATTATATTTGAAACTGCATTTCCTTTTTTTCGTTGCACCTGGGTATTGCCTCGTTTTATTGTTGGAATAATTACACCGCCGATTTGTTCGGCTACGAAAAAGCAAATTATTGCAATTACAAAAACTGTAGAGGCGTAGTTTGAGGTGAAGATAATTGAAGGCATTTTTACTCAAGCACTGTGACTCCGCTTTGGACTTTTATTAATATCTACTAAATAGTTCAGAATTGGCATTGAGAAGTCAGGATTGAATTTCCAACTTTTGATAGATTGAGTGGGTCATGGATTTGCATGTACTGCACTTCATTTTAAGTAAGATTTTTCAGAAGACCCCCCGGTTCATGAAAGTATGTTGACCTATGTTGAAAGTCGGTGACTTGTACATGAGAAGAATCAATAATTCAACGCATTTTGCTTTAGGTTAGAAACCCTGACTTAGTTGTGGAAAGCTTTTGAGTTGAAGTTGCATCTGAGCGGTTGGGCGGTTGTGGTTGTAGTTAGCCAATCACAGAGGCTTAAAGCCTTGTCCTTTCAAAGTAATTTAGGTGTTTAGATTGGAAAAAAGTATGATGAAATATCAAGTTTTAATTAAAACTATTTCTGGAAAAGGCGGCGAATTCTGGGAAGCATTCCAAAAAATGCCAACAGAACCAATGAAAGGCGTAATGATCGAATCCTCATGGAGTCTATTTGGATTCTGGGATTTCGTAATTTTCTTCAAAGCCGACAGCAACGACAATTGTCTGCATTTCGTAGGCGAAGTTTTACGAGCGATGCCCGGAATTGCCGATACTAATACATCACCAATGACTATGCTCAAAGAGCACAAAATGTAAAAGCCATTTTTTCCACTTTTTCTTTTTTAGAATCATCACATTATTTCACTTCATAACGTTTTGAAACAAAAGGAAACGCAACTAAACGCAGAAAAACGCGTTTCAACGCCAAACAACACGAAAAAACTCAACCTGCAAACGTTGCAGACCCTAAATCAGAAAAACAACTCAAAACACAAACCACAATTTTCCCCCAAAACCTGAAAAATCGCTGCTGCTACTGCGAAGGGTTTAAAACTCCATCCACATCTTTTAGTTTTTGGCGGTGGATCTTAGGCGGTGGGGTAGGGGTCCATTGTACCGTAAACCCTCTATACGACGGGCTGACATCTGCGGATGAGGCGCCGAAGGCCGTTTGGATCTTCATTTCCGAAACATTGACTATCCGTCCTTTGGGGCTGGCGGTCAACATGCAGCTTCCGTAGGGGAGTTGTTTTGTTGTCTACCAGGCGAACCTGGCTAGGCTCGGGAGAGAGCAACCTAAGTTTGGACGTTATGCGCTCAAGGGGGTGCGGGTAAGAGCGTAGGGCTTGAGGGTTCCAGGCGGAGTCTGGGCGTCAAACCGCAGTGGTCCACCGCTACTGCTTTTTAATGAAAATGGCGATGGCTTACCTTATCTGTTGACGCTTAAAAGAAGTAGGACGCGGTATTACCACCATCCTTCCTTCTTCTATTAAAGAAGAACAATATCCTGGCGCTGCTAACTGTTGTTGTACCAAAGCGCAGCATCTGGTTTTTCACATTCTATTTGGATTCGTCTAGGCTTTTCTTGTATAGTGCTTTGTCAATTACTCTTACATCCAGTTTTTGTTTGGCAGCTGTTTTTCTGATTGCTTCGAGAAGTTTTAGGTAATTTTGGGTTGTTAACAGACCGGCTGGTGGATTCCCAAGCAGTGCTTTCCATGTTGCGGAATCAAGAATTGCGTATTGTTTTGGGTCAAAAAAAGCTAATATAACGCTGGCCAAAACCGGGTTAATGCCTTCTAACAATGTGAGGCAGTTCATTCGGTAAGCGTCCTCGCATGAGGGAATACTCAAGGCTTGGCTTGAGAGTCGATGAACTGTTGCTTCTTCATTTCGGGAAACTAGCTCTAAAACGCGAGTTTTTTTCTCAGGCTCATCTTTAAGTTTCCATTCAACAACCTGCGCCAAATCGCTGCACGTCAATGCTTTAGCTTTTCGGAATTTGCCACCTAACTCTCGTTCTTTCTGCGCCTGCCAACCTAAACTTTTATCGTATTTGCGGCTCCACATCAAAAAAGCGGCTTTATCCACACAATTCAACCTTACAGGCATAATTGAGAGTCGGTTGCATTTTTGCTTTTGCCTAAAAACTACAAGAAACAAATTAAGAAAAGATTTGGGAGTTAATTTTGGTCTACTAGATGTGCTGTTCCGTCTGGACAGTAGACTTTTTCATCTTTGTTTACACGCCTGTAGCGTTCACTACACATATGCAGGAGCGTGCAACCGTCGCAATCTCTACTCAGCATATTCTTTTTCGCCTCCTTGTTAGAGCATTTTGCATAAGTGAATTTTGCTTATAAGACTATGTAACATGCATGTGTATACGTAGGCAAGCATATTAGCGGCGACTCTGATGTGCCTGACAGCTTTGAAGGCGATGCAGTCTTCCGAGCAGGGAACGCTGTTTTGGTTTGGCAAGCCAAAATAATGGTGCTGTTCAAGTTAGTTCGCCTTGCCAGATTTTGCCCTTATTGCATGTTTAATGCAATAACAACTATACCGAATAAATTTTGAAGGGTAAGGAAGTCAAGCCTGAACATATCATTTTTGTTTTTGCCAAATCCAACATGCTGATTACACCTTTTTGTTTTGCTCTTAAATCAAAAGGTGCTTTTTTGGATAATAACGCGATTTGAGAAATGTTCACATTAGTTAAGAAATACGCGGCAAAAAACTTAAAACAAGATTAGAAATTAGACAATGAATAAAGAACAGTTTGAAATGTGAACAAACAAACTTCAAGCCTCGTCCATCTACTGATTTGTTTATCGTTGTTGCAATCGCACAATCACACATCCTTATCTAAATTTATGCAAAACCACTAATGGCGAAAAAAATGCAAACCCATGTAAATGACCTTTCATACAATAAACGCTTAGCAACAGATTGCCTAGACATGATTTTTAACCAGCAAAAACCAACCAAAGCAGTAACACAATACATAGGTCCCAACTATCGCCAACATAACCCCGACGCGAAAGATGGACCGCAAGGCGTCATAGCTTACGCTTCAGAATACATCAAAGCCAACCCAGAGTTGAGATTGGATTTCAAACGAGTAATTGCAGAGGGCGACCTTGTGGCCGTTCATAGTTACCTCAAGACAAACCCGTCTGATCAAGGAGTCGCAGTTGTAGATATCTTCAGGGTCGAAAATGGCAAGTTGGTTGAACATTGGGATGTAATGCAAATGCTTCCAAAAGAGTACGCAAATCAAAATGGCATGTTCTAAACGCGATTTTCCACGCGGACAATAGGTTTGCCCATTATATCCCGTACGGTGTCAGCGACTTCAAATGGTCTGCGAACAAGCCTGAGTTTTGTTTGGCGTTCACCCTGAGAGTTAACTGTTAAATCTCCGTAACCGAAGATTCTGCCTCCAATGGATTGGTAAACCAGCAAATCACCAAACCCAGCAGGCGTGACAACAAATGAATGTAACCTGATGAGGCCACTGCGAACTTCTATGCCATCCTGCCGCAGCACATAACTATGGGATATTCGAAAAATGATTAGTTCCAACATGCTAATTAGCCAAATTGCAACAAAAATCAAAATTGTCCAAGCAATTACGGGCAACCCAAACAAATTTAGAAATGCTCCTCCGGAGTAATATTCAAGTAAGGAAAATAAAAGTGCAAAGACAATAACTGTAATTGTTCGAATGATTGCTGCAGGTACAATCCAAGGCTTACCCAGCCAAACAACATTGCCCTGAGCAACATGCTTATCAGAAGACAACTAAAACACAACCAATAGGCAATAAGTAGAAAGCATATTTAAGCATTAAAGCCTAAATTGCCCACCTACCGCATCCTGCGCCTTGTAAAAAACTAAACTATGGGTCCGCGGACGAATATGCTTTCAATTGAGCGCAGTAGCTGATAGCCGAAAAGGATTGCTGCAAAGTACGTCGGCCACAAAATCACTGGCCAATTTCCAGGAGTATACGACCAAAGACCATTCGAGACGGCAAAAAACTCCATAAGTGCTAAAGCAATCATTCCGCTTGTTGCCAAGAAAACTTGTTCTTTTACTTCTCGTTTGCCTGTGCCTTTACGTCGGACAAAGGTTAGTGCTGCCCATGCCAATAGGAACCCAAAAAAGAGCACATACCAACTTGCATTATAATCAATGAATATGTTCATGATTAGACCTGCGTTTCTTCAGTATAAAAATGATTTGATCAATCGGTTGTCTTTTTCTGGTGATTCTTTTGAGCTCTGTGGGCTGGCCAGCATTTTTGGCAATACACCGCTCGATCTGCATGCGGTTGAAAAGGCACTTCACATTCACATCCACAATCACTACATACTACGGTATGAACGATTTCTTGGTGGAACGGCTCAAATATATGGTAGTTTTTTAGGCGTGGCCATCCAGTTTTCGCGTAATGTAGCATTTTTGGGTTATCTTTTAGCCAACGCATCATGTGAAAGAAGCTTTTGCCTCTTTTTTCTTCTCGTTCAGCTAAGGGTTCATAGCCTAAATTGCGAATTTCGTCGAGATACGCGATTTCTACAAGTCTTTGGGCTTCGCCTATGACTCTTACTCGCTTAATGCGGTCTTCGCCGTAAGTTTTTTTGAGGTCTTCAGCGGCTACGTCAAAGATGCATCCTTGACAAATGTGAATTTCTTCCTCTGGTTTAAGGTTGAAGTAGGCCACAAGTTTAGCGGCGATTCGTGAGGATTCTTTTAGGTACTCTTTTGCTTTGAAAATTTCTTGATAATACTTGACGTCAATCATGTCGTATCTGAATTCGCCGGTTTCTTCTCGGTAAGCTCCAACTACAACCCCGTGAAGCAGGTCGCCGCTGCCTGCGTCGTCAACAATAACTGTCAACTAATAATGTTCCTTCTATGTTTATTCTGGATGGAATGCTTAATTCAGCTATAAAAATAGTCCTCCCTTAAAGAAAGATAATTGAAGGATAGTTTCTTATGTTTATGAGGTGGTTGCTACTGGCTTGATGGCTTCGGCTGCATTTTGTCTCGGGCTTAAGATGCCTTTTTTGCCAAGACGCAGTTGCCTCTCGCCTCTAAAAACGCAGACGTGAGCATTCTTTATTTCAATATTTTCTCCCACTGTCACTGCGTTTATTTGTCCTTCCCAAAGGCAGAGCTTGATTTTTCCTGTGTCATCTTGAACTAGGGCGTTGACTACCATGACGGTGTTGCCAAATTGGGTGTGAACTTGTACTGGTTTTGGAATCTCTAGAACTTCAGCTTTAACGTTTACTCGTTTCATACCCGCCCGTAGAGCGTTGACTGATGTGAAAACTGAATCTGTATTTTGTTTAGCAATTTTTTTAGTTATTTTTTCGGTGCTCATCCAGCTTTCAAAAGGGTTATCTTTCCTTGACAAAAACTGTTCATCCACTCTAAATTGAGCAACGGCACGATCTTCTTTTTTTATTAGAAAGATTATTTCGTCTTTAACTTTGCCTCGATATTCAACTGATAGATTGCCGCAGACTGCTGTTTCGTTGTTTCTTGCTTTAATTAGTGCTTGAAAAACTTCAGAGGGGTAAATGTTGTGTTTTACTGAAAGAAGCGCAATGTGCTCCCCTAAGGTTGATTTTTTCTGTCTCAAAGTCCCTCTCTCTTGTCATTTTGATGCGAGAAAAAGCAAGGTTCAAAGTGATTTTACTTTCTCTCAATATCGAATGCCTACAATATATGAAAGTACCTATATTAGCATGACTATAAAAAATAGCTTTTTCATCCTGATTGAAGAAATAAACCAAGCAATGGTAAAAGCGCCAAAAGTTTCTTGTTTTTGGTTATTTCACTCAATCTCTCGAATCAAACTACTAAACGGGAGCGCCCAATTTATAAGGATGACAGACCAGATAGAAGGACAGTGTAAAAGTAACTTTTTGCACACCCAATATAGTAGGAGTTGAAAATAGCGAATGTATAACGATCGAGAAATGCACAAGGCAACCTGTGCTGACTGCGGAAAAGAATGCGATGTTCCTTTCAAGCCAGACGGAAGCAGGCCAGTTTATTGCCGAGAATGCTACGCAAAACGAAGACCACCAAGAAGATATTAAGCTTCTAATTAGCTAAAAGATCTTTACAAATCTCATTTATTTTCTTTTTTATTTTTGTTATTTCATTTTTTAAGATTAATCTTTTAGTTTGTTTTTTGCTTAAAATTTTTCCATTGTGTTTTGGGTTGCTTTTCTAGTTTAGAGTTTGATTCATTTGTAGGTTGCGTGCTTAAATGTGAGCATTTGTGCTGAATTGTGCAAAATTGTGTCGGAGTGATTGTCGAGGCAGATTTTCTAAATTTTGTTCTTTGCGCTTTGGGTTTCTTTTTTGAATCGGAACTTAATTTCTTTGCAGGGTGCGTCACTACGCGTCTTTATTCGTCTCTACGCGTCACTACGCGTCTTAAAAAGTCTCTATCAGTCATTATTCGTCATTTAACGTTTCAGAACGTTCATTAACAAAAAGTAGGTTCATGCCGTTGAATCGAAAAATTATCTGTTAAGCAGTCAGAAATGGGATCCTTCAAAATTTCACTGGTGATCTCTTAAATTTTTTCTCTATCAGATGTTTGGTTCATTCTCATGACAAATAACATTAACGATACGAAAACCAAAGCCATTAACGAACCAGCAACAATCCTTTCTACAGAACTTTGAGCCTTCCAAAACCAAATTCCAAAAAGGATTTCAACAACCAAAAGCATGACAGCAAAAAGCGAGTATGGTCCAGATATTTTGGATGGATCAATTCCTTTTCTTTCTCTTATCAATCTTAGCAAACTCGTTTCACCACAAAGAATCAGTCTCAAAAACTTACTTATTACATTAATTGAGAGCAACTCAACCATTTTGACCCGAGGCAAAATTCTTCGACATGCAAAAACATCTTGGGAAAAATTTTTAGAGAAACCCTATTTATAGAAAATATAGATTCTTATGGATCATTTGAAGAGGATTCGGAGTTTCTTAGTTATTTTAGCGGTATGCTTTTTGCATGACGAATCGTTTTATCGGACACATTTCACCTATGCGACATTGAAAAAATTGTGTTTAAGTTTTTTGCGCGGGCAGTTTCTCATTCAGACAATAAGACAATCATTGTTCCAACTTGAAGATTATAATTTGCCCAAGGAAAATATGTGAAGAAAAATCTAAAATTAGGGTTGCTTGCGTTCTGATATTGAAATGTTTATGGTTTCGTCTCTTTTGGTAACTTGAATTAAAAGTTGCTTCCCTTTAAAAAGTTTAAGCAAATCATGGTACTTGCTTGGAAATACTAGGGTGATGCGATCGTAGTTGTAGATTTTTCTGCCATTCTTATATTTCCTTTTTGTTTTGTCAAACCGAAGTTTCATTTGCAAATCCCTCAATACGCCAAAAGGTCCTTTTGGTTTTGTCCTCTGAGCTCTTTGCTGATTGATTCGGTGGTGTAGCCGCTGAAACTTAACAAATTTGCCGCAGCTGAATAAAGAAGCATTAAGTATTTTTCAATATCAGGTTTCACGCCCTTCTCAATTAGCTGAGATGCTTTTACTCGACGTTCATGCTTCTTATGTTTTGAGTGTGTGAAAAGGAACCTTACGCTGTTTCCCGCATGAACTTCCATCCCAGATTTGATTAATTGCTCTGCCGCGATGACTTGGCTGACATGTTGATGGTATCTTTCTGGGTTTTTTGACATACTCTTTGATATGATTAAATCTTTAAGGGGCACTTCGCCATCCAAAAGTTTTTGTCGATATTTTCTGACAACATCCAAAGCCGAAGGAATTTTCATGCGGAGCTCAGCTGTGTTGTTTGCTGAAGCAAGGATGTTTATCATCTCTGTTTGGGCATCAAATACAAATCGTGGAGTGTCTCTTTTCCTGACTTCCAAACCTCGCACTTTGATTTTGCCATCTTCCATCACCCCATAATAACGGTTCAGTACGCCTACGCGCGGATGAGTTTTTGAGGGTAAAAATACAATCCATTTGTAGCGTCCTTCAAAGCTAATTGGTATTCCAGACTGCTTAGTTATCGCTTTGCAAAGGTTTTCGTAGTCTTCTAAGCTTGCATCTGACTTTTTGAGCCAAAGCGAATCCACAATTCCATGGATAACTTCAAACCCTTGCTCTTCCGCCAGATGAGACGCATTTAACAGGGCTTCTCTACCAAACGCGCAAACTCCAATGTGACCATCTACAGTTCCAAATTTAGCGTTCTTGTAACCTAAATAGCCAAAGCAGGTGACCAAGATCCATTTGAGAGCTATCTGCCGATTATCATAGACCTCTCTGAGATGGGCATCAAAGGATTCTTTTTTCATTTTCTTGTAAAAAAGGCGTTTATCCACAACGAACCTTAATGTTTTGGGAACAATGCCCTTGCGTTTAGTGCATATGTTGTAGTTGAGTTCTGGAATGCGGATGGGCGAGTCAGGGCAACATTTGCACAGGACAGTTTCTGCTGATATGTTGTTGTCTGCCATGATACTTGGGTACATGCTGCTAAAATCCACTTCGCCAACAAAGTCGTGAGCGCCAACTCTTGGTTCATAAACAAATCCGCCGCGGTCACCAACAAGCAAGTCAAATGCCGATTTGAAGGCTTCAGGTATGCTTTTGTTTCTTGGAATCAGCACATCATCTTTTATGGCTTGATAAAATTGGAGTGAAGACATGCTTGAACCAATAGAGTTGCGTGCGGCAGTGTGCAGTGGTGATCGGCAGGTTCTTGCAATCTCGATAAGCCCGTCGAATCCAGCTTGAGATAACACGAAGGTGTTGCGCTCGTCGACGTGGATTCTTCCATATAACCTAATTGGACCAGCTCTGTAAAAGGTGCGTCCATATGAAAAAAATGTTTTACCCGAAGGCATCTTCGAAGAAAAAGGTGTGCCATCTCTGCTTAAAGAAAACTTGTCAATGACTTCGTTTATGGTTGCTCGCTCAGTTAGATAGGGGAAAAGGTGTGAATCTCCTCCGGAAGTCACAACAAAGTCGGGGTCAAGTTCCTTGACAGTTTTAACTAGTTGAAGTAGCTTGTCAGTTTCATCTCCCGAGTCAATTTGTATTTCTTTTTGGTCTTGGCTCAGCTGGATTTTGCCTATGGGGTCAGTAAAGTCAGCGATTTTGTTTTTCTTAGCTATTTCTACATCCAATTTCATAACTCGAAACGCAGGAACAGCGTAGTCAGTGCTGGCTACTGAATCAAGCAGATTATATTGTAGACCTGTTTTTTCAACCTTGACTTCTACGAATGCAAGGGGAAATATGTCGTGGCTGAAAAAATATGCTCGATCACCTTTCAAGTCGCAGTTAGAAACCTGATAGCGCATATAATCGCCCATTCTTAGAATGTTGTTTGTTAAGGACGTGGTTCTTCTGCAATCTCTAAGTGAAAGCTCTAAAACCTTAGATTTTTCTGAATCAGTAGGCTGTGCATATTTGAAAACAAAACTCCAGTGAGCCACATCTGGGTTATTGTAGAGTCGACCAATTAGGGGATCAACGCTTTCTTGTTTTGTTGAGACATAGATTTTTGGTTGGAACTTATCGGTTAAACGGATTCTTAGACCAGCTTCGCTAATGATCCAAACGGTGATTTCGCCTTCGTTTGAAGGGTACGCATCGAGTATCCAACCTTTGATTTTGCAAGGACTGCTAATTGAGAGCATACAATTCCTTCAGAGTTTTTTCATCCACAAACCAAAAGACTTGCGTTTTATGCAAAAAATCCCTTATAGGCAAATCGTTCAAACTACTCAATGACACAGTGGAGGGGTCAGTTAAAATGAAATCTGCTCTGATGACTACGCTATCGCCTTAGCAATAGTTACCTCTAACTTGGCTATGTAATATACTGGAATGTCTGCTGTAATGCATAGGTTATCTGATTTAGCGCCAAATTCACCTAACATAAACTGGTAGACATTACTGCAGAGACGGACTAAAAAGTATAAATTCTTGTTATACTTTTGTATAACTTAAGGTGTGACAGTGATAGAAGAAGAGATGAAAGTTGGTCCAAAAGGACAAGTTGTCATTCCACGAACAATGCGAAAAGCGCTTAAGATTACTCCTGGTTCCAAAGTATTATTCAAGCTAGACGATGGAAAGCTAATTTTGGAAAAACCAAGTTTCGATGCAGTAGGAGTTTTCAAAAAAATAGCCAAAAAAATCAACTACAACGAAAAAATAGATCCGCATCAATACGAAGAAGAACTCAAAGCGAGAAATCCTTATTGATCTATCTTGACTCCAACGTCTTTATTTACGCATCTCTAAACACCAAAGAACCCGGAGAAAAAGCAAGATCTTTGCTTCAAAAAATACAACAAGGAGACGAAAAAGCAGAAACCTCAGCATTGACTTTTGATGAAGTATTCTGGGCAATAAAAAAACTGGACTTTGATGCGGCACTCGAAGCATCTCAAGCGCTGTTAAATTTTCCTAACTTAGAAATCATTTCAGCCGACAGAGATATAGCCTTATCAGCTCTGCAAATAATCAAAAAATATCATTTAGCTCCAAGAGACGCCATTCACGCTGCAACAGCAATTGCTGGAAAGGCAGAAGCTGTGGTTTCGACGGATGCGGATTTTGATGAGATAATTGAACTCAAACGAAGGCCACTATAGCCTTTAAAACCTTTAAACAAAACTCAATTGATTTCGAAAATAATCTTGTTGCGAATAGGAAATGACTTGTGCTTATTCTCATAAATCTGCTTAAACGACTCGTTTAACTCCGATGATCAGTAAAAAGGAATTAGACTTTGCCCATAGCCATCGCCTAACTCCTCAACTTCCGATCAAGATGATTAATTCTTCAATCCGCAACGAAAGGTTAAATCCAAATTCAACAATAACAAGTATTTGAAAAGAATCAAGAGGAAAATGATTTATGGATTTAGCGGGCGAGCTTAAGAAACTTCAGGGTAAGCGTTTAACTACTCTTTACCAAAACAAACCTTTCGAAATTAAACAGGTCTCCACTGATCAGTTAATTCTTAAAACATCTAAAGAATCACAACATCCCATACCCATGAAAGAAATATTGCTTGCCTGGAACCATTTAGAAAAGCATAAAGAATTAACGAGGTCTCAAGTTAGTAACTTAGGGTATTCTGAACTTAATCCTGCTTATGTGGTAGCTATTCTCGCAAGTTTGCCAGGGGTAACACACAGCCTCAGCCCAATTATTCTTCGGCTACCTAAATAATAGCTAGAAAGCGCAGAGTTTTTATACCATTAAATAAAGCTGGGCTTAAATTCTGCTAACAAAATTATTATAATCCGCCCGTCACTTAACAATCATTAAGGCGCCAACAATGAAACAATTCCTAATTACTCCAGCGGCAGGAAAACGTTTAATCGCCAAAGTTTTAACAAAGCACCCAGCAATTTTGAAAGCAATCAAAAATGGCACAATTGTAATTATTGCCGGAACAACAAACGGTTACGTTGCAGAAGAAATCCTAAAAGCACATCACATTTCAAACGATTTCTCAAGAAAACATTTTTTCAGAGGCATAACCCTGCCTCCAACCAATGAAGTGACTAAAGAAGGTCGATTGGTTGACGAAAGCAAGTTCCCCGGTGACGTCGTGATAATCAACGGTATATGGGAAAAAGGCAAAACAATCGCTGATGTTGTTGATTCGCTTAAGGAAGGTGACGTCATCTTGAAAGGTGCAAATGCACTTGATTTAACACATAGACAAGCTGCTATTCTTATTGGCCACTCAAAAGCTGGAACCATAGGTTTAGCATTGCCTGCGATAGTGGGGCGTAGAGTAAAACTCATAATACCGGTGGGGATTGAGAAACGTGTAAACGGGGATTTATATTCTTTAGCTGAAAAAATTAATGCGCCTGGTCTAAGCGGATATCGTTTGTTGCCTATTGTTGGAGAAGTATTTACTGAGTTGGATGCGTTAACTGCGTTGACTGGCGCTGAAGTTGAGTTAATTTCTGCCGGCGGTGTTTGTGGCGCCGAAGGCTCTTGCTGGATGGCTCTGATTGGGACGCAAGAACAGGAGGAGTTTGCCGCCGAGATTATTGCTTCAATAAATTGTGAACCAACGTTTAGCGGTTGTTAAGTTTTGAGCAGCTTGTCGATTCCCAAATATCACATCTACGTAGTATACATTGAACCGGAAAAGTCAGGAGTCCGCTTCAACGTTTCACAAGAGGAACTTAACCGAACCTTCGTCGCACCTTTCGTTGCTGGGCAACCATTCTGGTTTATGGGTAGGCTTCTTAATCCTATCAAAGTTACCAAAGTCGTACTCTTCTGGTCATATGTGACAGCAGACAAAATAGAGTTACCTAATCACGAAAACCTCGTATCTGCCAAAGACAAAAAATATCTCATCGAAAGCATCGTCAAAGGCAAAGTCAAAGGCGTTTACCTTTGCACGGAAAAATTCTTGCCTTCAACATTAAACATTTCCTCTCCCAGCCAATCGGCAACTTCAGCTTCAGGAATTTTAAGTCGCAGAATTATCGTTGTTTCCGGCTCAGATGAAGAAATGAATCAGGCTATTAATGGGGCTTTAACTAAACTTTCGCTCATACCCCTGATCTTATGTGAAGAGCCAAGCCACGGAAAGAAAATAGTGGAAAACTTTAGTAGAGACTACTCCGATGTTGCTTTTGCCGTGGTTTTGTTGTCACCAGACGATTTTGGGTATCCTAAAAATGAAGCTGATACCAAACGTAAGCTAAGACCTAAGCAGGATGTGGTTTTTGAACTTGGTTTCCTTTTGGGAAAATTTGGCAAGGGCAATGTACTTGTCTTTTTCAGAGAATGCGCAAATTTTGAAATCCCAGTAAATTTTGAAGGCATAAAAGTGACTGCCTTCGATGATCGCGATAGCTGGAAACTTGCCCTCTTACGTGAACTTTCCAATATCGGGTTGGCTGTTGACGGTGACAGAATTCTAAAATAACCACTTAGGTTTGATTGTAGCGAATAATGAGTTTAAATAACTGAATCAGGGAAATGCTCAGAACCAGAAATTTATAAGATAAAATAAAAAAGAGAATAATTTGGTTTTAGCTTATTCTTGGCCATGATGCATCATACCCATGCCGTGGCCTTCCTTGCGTTTTGACGCCATGCTTTCCCTCCAATTCTGAATAAGTCCCGGCATTGTTTCATTCATCATTTCCATATTTTGTTTAATCAATTCCATGGCTGGCTGGTTTATTTCAATCTCTAAAGTTAATTTTACTTTGCCGCTTTTGTCAGATTCCATACATGCACCTCCTAAAAATCAAAAACCCATCGAAAACGGTGCTTAACCCCTTTATTGGTTAATGAATTGCGAGTCTTAAACGTAAGTGACTGCAGTTGCACAACAACATACACCTTCACACCAAATTGTTTAAGGATCGATGCTCGTAAGCTGCTCTTATTTTGTTAGCTTCGAATCTCTGCACCCGAATTATTTTTTTGCAAATTTTTCTTTGTGTTTTGGGTTGTTTTTTGATTTGGGGTTTGACAAGGTATTCGTTGAACTTAGTTTAAATTAGAGGCGTTTAATTGCCAAATTGTCCACCGTTCTTCAAGATTAGTTCAATTACTTACTCAAGTTTGTGGTCTTTCGATGCCTTCCAAAGTTAAAGTTAAGTCTATTGACAAATAAACAAGCAAAAGCTAATATTTGTACCCATACAAAAGCAAGATGGACTTGTCATGAAAAGAAAGATAGGTTTCGCCTTCGTCTTGGTTGGAGTTTTAGTGGTTGCAAGTATAGCTATTGTCTATTTTACTGAGGCATCGGTAAATTATCAATTCAATCCTTATGTATACCAAAAAGTAGGCAATTATTGGTTTACTGCAACAGATTACTATAATCAAAGTAACCCCTTAATTAATGGAACATTCATAAGAATTGAAAGCCAAAATAAGGGCTTATTTGATGCCAACTTCAATATTGTAATTAAGCTGTCTAATGCAACCTTTTCAGAAAAATCTCTTCTCCCATCACAGTTTGAAGATAGCAATACAGTCAAATTATCATATAGTTTGCATAGCCAAGAAAAAATGCATACTGACGTTAATTTTACAGTTAACAATGATGCAGTCGGGTTTGTTATTTCGATGAAGTTTCAAACGAATCAGCTTTTGATACGTCACATCGTAACGAATTGGGGCGGACAAAGCGACTTTGAGTATGGTTATCTGGGAAACAATAGTTGGGCACCTTATCAAATTTCATAACTATAATTAGAACTCTGCTATTTTGTGGGTTTCTTGACTATAAAAAATAGATAAAGGTGGGTACACCCAATCGTGGGAAAAGTCTTATGTTCTTGTTCTAAGAAGGAATCTGTTTTATGTCGGTGATGACTTAACTTCAAGCTTGATTTGTTTTTCAAATTGACCCAATGTTAGTCTCGGGGATTTGATAGCCGACTGCCCCAAGTTCATTTAATATTTCTGCCTTTATCTCTTCTAATGACTCTTTGAAGCTTAAATAAACAATGCCTTGCATGTCTGAAGGTTGCTCAACAGGTTTCTTCAGCAAACAGGACACTTTGTCACGTCCAAGTCTTCCAACAAAGTACCCAAATTCAAGAATCACGTTCTGTCTTGGGTGGTTATGTGCGGTTTTTAAGAACTTCCTGAGCCTTTGCGGTCTTGACCATTTGCTGCCCAATTCAAAACCGCCTAAATCGTCTGGCGTCAGAATCACAAATGCGTAGCCGACATCCGAGTAAGCCTCAAGCTTTTCCATCACCGTTTTACCGCTACTCGGCTGCTCGCTGAGTACAACCGGTGTCAGCCCAACATCAACAAGCATGTTTTTTAGTTCGTTCAGAGGCTTCAGATCTTTCCCATGCATAGGTGCAGCCCGCATTGCTGGAACATGGACAATTCATGTTTTCGACGGTAAACGCATCCAAGAAACACATCGAACCTATTGCAGTTTCACCGCTCTTGTGGCTGCTAGCACAACTATCCAGCAACCTAGATCAAATCTGTAACAAAAAGAACTATTTTTTGAAAATCCAATTCTCATCGTCGTCTGAGTTACCATTCCCAGACACCTAATTTATACGAAAAATCCTTTTTTTCTTATTAAGATCTTCTGTTTAGAAAAATCACAATTTAAACTAATCTGGAGATTGGCTTTTGAGTTGAGGTACGATTTCAGACCCCGCCAGGGTTCAAGGAAGTGGTTTCCATAGCTATTACCGATCCTCCACTGGCTGGTCTGGCTTATAAAAATGAGCTTATAACCGATGCAAGCTAAGTTGCCGACGATTAAGTGGTCCAGAAAGAAAAGACTTCCACCTTGTCCTTTTCGAACTCTTTCCTCAAGATTGTCTTGACTTCGTCTTCGTCTAGGTTTAATACACCCTTCTTATCTCTATGCAAAGGGATACCTGTGGACTTTAGTGTTTCTTCCTTAGGGAAATCAAAGAACAGATAATACCGCTTCTCATGTAGCATTATGATTCTCAGGGTTGATAATTCCTTGTTCGGTGAGAGAGCGTTTTGCTCAAGAACAAATGTTATTGACTTTGGCTTTTTTTCTCTAACTATTCGTTTGTATTCTTCCCAATCTCTTATTCTGATATGACCGTCAGTCTGATTCACTGTCAGGCAAGCGTTCCTCCTTAGTTTTGTTTGATTAGTTCTTGAACTTGGTGTTCAATTTGGTCTCTGATTTCTCGCACTTTTTCTATGGGTTTGCCTTTTGGGTCTTCTAAGTGCCACTCGATTGTTGGTTTAAAGAATGGCCCAGGGCAAACTCCCTGGACGTTGCAACCCATCGTAACGATCAAGTCTGAGTCCATCGCCATCCTTGCCGTAATCAGTTTTGGCTTGTTCGCTGAGATGTCAATGCCCTTTTCCGTCATAACCTCAACTACGATGGGGTTAACTCTTTCAGCAGGTTTATTGCCCGCACTAGAAACAACAAATTTACCTTCTCCATATTTGTTGGCAAAAGCCTCTGCCATTTGGCTTCTGCCAGCATTCTCCACACAGACAAATAGTATTTTTTTCATGTTTCATTCTCCTTATTGATTTAATATTTCTATCTTATTCAGGCGGCAACGTTCACCAGGTTTATAATGAAAGGTACATAGTTAAAGGTAAAAATACTTGCCAGACAGGTGAAGACTAGGTTTCTTCTTCATCTGGACTTCACTTGTTTACTGTTTGTGTCTGGCGGCAATTATTTAAGCTGATTGGTGAGAAATTTCGAATTTTATTCTTTTTAACCATTAAATAATATAATCTGATTTTTCAGGCTTTTCAGAAAAGCTTAAAAGTTTAGTTATCTGCATTGATCAATAGACGATTGAAAATGGCAAATTGTGAAGGAGATTCGTGCAGAATCGATGCAATAGTAACAATCGATGTCAAGGGTCAAATTGTTCTCCCAAAAGACTTGCGAGAAAAAGCAAATTTCAAGCCAAATGACAAAATTGCAGTGGTTGCTTGTGAAAAAGACGGTGAAGTTTGCTGTATAATGATGATTAAAACTGAAAGACTTCGCAATGCAGTATCAAAAACTCTTGGTCCTCTTCTCAAAGGAGTAACTAAACAGGAGAGTTAATTATGAAAGAAGAAAAAGTTAAAAAACTTGTCAGAAATCGTTACGCTAAAGTCGCTAAAACCAATGGTTCTTGCTGTGCTTCAAATGTAAGCTGTTGTTCAGCCCAAACAAACGATCAAGTAAGCAAAATGATAGGTTACAGTGAAGAAGAGATGAATGCAGTTCCAGAAGGGGCCAATCTTGGTTTAGGCTGCGGTAATCCAACGGCTTTAGCTTCTTTGAAAGAGGGTGAAAGAGTTCTGGACTTGGGGTCGGGCGCAGGATTTGACTGCTTTTTGGCAGCCAAAAAAGTTGGCAAACAAGGCAAAGTGATAGGCGTAGACATGACGCCCGAAATGCTTGACAAAGCTAGAGTCAACGCAAAAAAAGGCAAATACACAAACGTCGAATTCAGACTTGGAGAAATCGAAAACCTGCCAGTCGCAGATAACTCAGTCGATGTCATAATCTCAAACTGTGTAATCAACCTCGCCCCCAACAAAAAGCGTGTGTTTGAAGAAGCCTTCAGAGTTCTTGCCCCAAACGGTAGATTAATGGTTTCTGACATTGTCCTCCTAAAAGAGTTGCCTGAATCCATACAAAAAAATGTTGAAGCCTACGCAGGATGTATCGCTGGAGCAGAGCTTAAGGACAAATACCTTGAACTAATGCGAAAAGCAGGATTCCACGAGGTAAAAGTTATAGACGAAAAAACCTACCCGCTTGAATACATAATAAGTGAATCAACATTGAAAGAAGCAATAAAAATCGCAAGCATGACAGAGGAAGAAGTGAAAGAAGCGGCCAGCATTGTGGTAAGTATAAAAGTCTCCGCAGTGAAACCAAAATAGCAAGAGGACGAAATATTAAGGAGGTTTCTTATGAAAAATTCTTTGGGCGCAAAAACTATCGTTCCCATAACGCCTGTTTGGGTTGTAGGAACTTATGACAAAGAAGGAAAACCAAATGTTATGACTGCTGCTTGGGGAGGGATTTGTTGTTCCCAACCGCCATGCATCTATGTGTCATTGAGAAAGGCAACGTATACTTATGGCAATATTGTGGAAAGGAAAGCGTTCACAGTGAGTATTCCATCAGAAACATATGTTAAGGAAGCTGATTATTTTGGCATCACTACGGGGAAAACAGTCGATAAATTCTCGGCAACAGGGCTTACTCCTATGAAAAGCGACCTTGTGGATGCACCTTACGTGAAAGAATTTCCTCTTATTATTGAATGCAAGGTTCTAAAAATAGTTGAAATTGGGCTGCACACAGAATTTATTGGTGAAATCATGGACGTTAAAGTAGATTCTTCTGTGCTTGATGAAAAGGGTCTTCTCGACATTGAAAAAATGAAACCGATCATTTGGAATCCTGCAGGGATGTCTTATCAAAAAGTTGGAAACCATTTAGGACAAGCTTTCGCAATTGGAAAAGAGATTTAAGCGCATATTGCCAGCTCAAGCAGCTATGGAACCATATCCCTGACAAAGGTCAGAACTTACACAGGGGATGAGGCTCTTTAGTTGAAGTGAAATGAGCTTCTCCCGAACCGCTATACCTTCTTTTTTTCTGTTCTTCTTTTTATTCCACAACAAAATCTCATGTCAATAACTTAATATCAAGTAAATTAATTATACAATTATTAGTTTCTAATTTCAATGGAAGGTATATTATGGCACCAAACATTAAGTTGATTGTTTATCCGGTTAAAGATATAGAAAAAGCCAAAGCATTTTATGGCAAGTTTCTAGAATTAGAACCGTATGTTGCAAGCCCCTACTACGTAGGTTATAAGATTGGCAATCTGGAGGTCGGATTAGACCCTAACTCTAAGGTGGGACCTATTGCTTACACAGATGTAAAGGATATAAAAATTAGTCTTCAAGCAATGGTTAAGGTCGGTGCTGAAGTTGTACAAGATGTTAAGGAAGTAGGTGGTGGATTATTGATAGCTCAGGTCAAAGACGTTGACGGTAACGTGGTTGGGCTAAGACAACAATCTTAAATGAATAAGTCAATTAACTGACTCTATTCTCTAAGGACAACTTTTCTCATCGCGGCCACATTTTGCAGAGATTCTTAGCTGATATTACCCATTATTTGACCCTTCGATTAGACTCAGCTTAGAGAAGGTGTTCAGGGTCACCGCGGCACGAATAAGAGTTTTCAGAGCCTCCTCATCGACCTTGTCACCCTCATGAAAGTCGATGGCACGCCTAGCGCTACCCTCAAGACAAGAATTGAAAAGACCTGAAGGATCATGCAACGAGGCGCCCTTGGGGAATGTCATCTTTACGGCATTCTTGTAGATCTCGCCGGTGCAGATTAGCCCGTCGTGAGACCAAACAGCGACGCCCAGCGGATTGGTCGGCTTTATCCATTTTACTTCCTCGACGACTTTGGGGTCTGCTTGTTTGATCAAAGTGCGGAGGTGAGAAAGCATTTCTCCGCGCCAGTCGCCTAGCTCCTTGATTCTCGCTTCTATTAGTTGAGCTGCAGATTCGACTTTCTGGGAACCACTTTTTTCATCGATTCGCTGAGCCTTGGTCATAGTTTCACTGTAAAATCTTCTTTTTTACTATATTTAAACAGGAAGCTTCTATGCTTGTAGAATGTTCCAGACATTGCCATCAGGATCATTGACGCTGAAGAATTTTCCTCCCGGTGGATAAGGCATGATCTCGCTGTTTGGCTTAACTCCCTTTACTTTAATTGCATTATATGCTGTTTCAACATCCTGTGTTGAAAGATTGAAAGTTCTCGCAGTATCGAACTCTTTTTTTTCGGACATAAAATCAAGAGCAATGTATGTGCCGCCGCCAGGAGGAACAACGAAGACTCCGCGGTTTCCTTTTCCCCATTTGGTGTCTTGAGTGACTTCAAACCCTAATACATCAGTATAGAATGTTTTGGCTTTATCCATGTCACGCACAAGTAAATGCGTCAAAATTATTTTATCAACAATTTTCACAAAAATAACCTTGTTATAATCTAGCACAGAGTGAAATAAATTTTTTGTACCTAATGATTTTCGTGCTTTTAGTCAATTATACCACAAAAAAAACACACTTTTTGAAAATTTCATTAACTATTGGATCCTCTAAATAAAACCATTTGAAAAGCATTAACACTAAAAGTATGAATCCTTTCTAGTTTTATATAACTTTACCATTGAGTTAGTAATAGACGAGGAAAGTTGGTCTAAGTTCAGTTTTGAGATGAATAATTAATGGAAGAAAACAAAAAAACTTTTGAAAAAAATCAAGCTACTGCGATAATTAGTTTGGCAGAATATCAAGAAGGCTCAATTGTTAGTCGCACATTAATTGATAAAAAAGCTGGAACTGTAACTTTCTTTGCTTTTGATGAAGGTCAAGGACTTAGCGAACATATTGCTCCATATGACGCTCTAGTTAACGTGTTCGATGGCGAAGCAGAAGTTGTAATATCTAAAAAAACCTACCACGTAAAAGAAGGCGAAATGATAATTTTGCCTGCAAATAAACCGCATGCACTCAAAGCAATTAAAAAATTCAAAATGATGCTAACCATGATAAAAGCATAAATTGTTTTGAATACGCTATCAATTTTTCAGATTAAAAATGTACATTTGTGTAAGCTATGAGTCCACAAGAATAATATTTCATAATTGAAATACGTTCATAATTGCCTTCTTTGACGGTTAACGTCAGAGCCAAGAATTCGGCACTAAATCGCAACGTTATCATTAAATTTTGGTTTACTGGCAGCTCATATATTTCCTCTTATCATTGCCCAACCTCAAGGTTTTGAGTAACTGAACTGTGGGCGTTGAATAGATTTAAAACCGGAGAACCATCATCGCATCGCATTGTAATAGCGCCCATAGGTAAACCTGCACCATTAAATGTTCTACCGTTCCAGTCGCCCTCTATTCCATATGTTTGATTAACGGGAAGAGAAATAAAATAGGAGTAAAATAGCTGGTTTATTGGTGCTTTGTAAACTTCGTGGGTTTCTGTGTTTATGAACTGTACTTCTGTTGGTGGAATTGTTAACCCATGACTAATGATTAAGCCTGAAACGGTTACATTATTTGTTGGTGTTGCTGCAGGTGTCGGTATGGGAGAAGGTGAAGGATCAGAAGAGGTTTGGGTTGTTAAAGCTCTAAAATTAATAACATAACTAAAAGCAACAATAGACGTCGCTAAAATTACCATTGTAACTAAAGCTTTTTTGGTTATCTTCATTTCAGGTCTTTAGAAATACTTGCAAAGCTATTTTTAGCTCTCCCCAAAGAACAGGTTGTTCCGCCAAAAGAACAGCCTCCGAGAATTGAGGTATAATCATCATTACCTTTTTTTCGAATATTATCTGCGTTGCGCTCAGTCTTAAAATGGTTATTTCGCAGATTGAATGTCTGAAATATTTTTTATTTGATTATACCTGAAACATGTAACTAAGTGGTCATTTACTAAGCCTGCAGCTTGCATGAACGCATAGCATATTGTTGGTCCAACAAATTGAAAACCTATCTTTTTTAAGTCCTTGCTCATAGCTTTCGATTCCTCAGATTCTGCAGGCAAGTCTGATAATTGAATGAAAGAGTTTTGGATTGGTCTACCTTTTACAAACTTCCAAATGTAGGAATCAAAGGAACCAAACTCTTTTTGAATTTCCAAAAAGCAACCAGCATTATTGATTGCAGCCAAAATCTTGCTTTTATTTCTCACAATGTCACTGTTTTCCACTAAATGCTCTACTTCTTTGTTAGTGTACCTTGCAACTTTCTGTGGATCAAAATTATCAAACGCCTTTCTAAAGGAATCTCTCTTACTGAGTATTATTAACCAAGAAAGTCCAGCTTGAAAACAGTCTAAGACCAAAAACTCGAATAGCTTATTATCCTTGTGGACTGGAACGCCCCATTCTTCATCATGATATCTTACGTAAAGAGGATTGTCAGTGTTCCAACATCTCATCAATTTATTGTTCATGGTCTATTCAACGGTCAGATTTTAACCTGATTTTAATTTAAATGTTTTCTATACCTTACTCTAACTAAAAATTGTGAAGCTTTTTGAAAAGAACAACTGACAATAGGAGGCACTGTGTTAAAAAAGTTAAAGGTTAAACCCATCAGTATTCGCTTAATTTTAAGCTAAATCTTTTCAGGAAATATTCAGGGGGTGTGATTTGACTCCTCTATCCTTGGAGTTGTCACCTGCATTCCTATGTAAATTTATGATATTTCATAGTTCTCATTTGGATTCGGAAAAGAGAAAATCTGGTTTCACTTAAACAATAAGAAGGTGCTTTCATGATATTTCTTGTTTTCTCGTAAAGAAATTCCTATAAGCGTCTGATGTTTCTGTCCTAATTATATCGTCTTATCGAATGGGTTATTTTGTTTCATTACTGTTTCACCGAACCATCATATCGTTCTAAACCCTCAGATAAGACATAGAAGGAAATGTGAAGAATGAACAAAAAAGCAATAGTCCTAATAACGGTAGCAGTGGTCGCAATTGCCTTAGTTGCTACTGGGTTAGTCGTATTAATGGGTAACCAACTTGGAAGCTCACCAAGTAATCAAAATCCCAACTCGGGAACAACAAATTCAGCGATAAGTTCGGGTCAGGCAACAACTGCAGTTCAAAACTATCTTGGAAAGATGGGGTACTCTAATCTGGGCATATCATCGATGCAAGAGTACTCTAACATGTATTATGCACAAGTAGTCGAGCAAAATAATGGAACAGGCGCATTCGAACTTGCAGTCAACAAAACAACCGGAGTAGTTACCCCAATGCAGGGGCCAACAATGATGTGGAACACCAAATATGGGGAAACCAGTACTGGAATGATGGGATACTTAACAAGCACCTCTGGTAGTGGTGGCATGATGGGTGGTGGCGGAATGATGACTTGGCTAAGAGGAACACCCACAACCAACATGGCAATAAGCATGGAACAAGCAAAAGCTACTGCACAGCAATACTTAGATGCTAACTATACCGGGACAACCGTGGGTCAAGTGACAACCTACTATGGATACTACACTATGCAAGT
Source organism: Candidatus Bathyarchaeota archaeon (assembly GCA_963798135.1). Taxonomy (GTDB): domain Archaea; phylum Thermoproteota; class Bathyarchaeia; order Bathyarchaeales; family Bathycorpusculaceae; genus Bathycorpusculum. Next base: position 1,500,431 of record CAWCSI010000002.1, read on the forward strand.
CCTAAAGGATGGCAACGTTGTAGGAATGATGAGTGTTTACGGAACCACTGGGCAAGTAATGTATTACTCCCAAATGGGAACATTCATGCAACAGAAAATCTTTGGCTAAACCCAAAGTTCTCATCTTTTTTCGTGTTGAAAAACGTTTCAAGATACTGTTTCACTTTTGTTTCAGCGAACTATCTTACCATTCGAAGCCTATAGTATGCAATGAGGAAAAAAACATGAATACAAAAGTAATGGTTTCATTGGTCATAATTGGAGTATTAGCAGTTGCAGTAGTTGGAATGGTTTCAGCACAAATCGCCTCTTCAAATCCAAACGGAACAACAGCAAACGGAGCAACAAATAATGGCTTCTTTGGCTGGATGGGCAGATGCTTCGGATTGAGAGGATCCCAAAACTATGCAACTGGAACATCAACCTATCAAAACCTACCCACAAACATAACAATAACAAACCCAAACACAGAAACAACCACAACCTATCAAGGCTACAACGGACACGGCGGATGCATGGGATTCAAACCATAAACCGCTAATATTTCTTTTTTTTTAAACACCGCTCTTTTTTAGATTTAGACTACTAGAATCCTAATTTTGCCATACCAAATTTGTTGTGGGATTAAAATTAATCTTGAATCTTGGTTTTTAAATACGCTTTTCGCATCATGGTAAGTGTCTTGGACCCACGATTAATTGTTTTGTAGAGGGGGTTGTTTTGCAGAGTTTTTTCTTAAATCTCGTGTTACATACCACGCCACCATTAATGAAAGTGCAGACAGAGCAAAAACTACTCCTTCAAAGAATAGAATTCCCCAGCGTTGAGCAAAGGGGACCAAGAAGTCAACGAAACCCATGGGTAACGCAATTAGGAATAACCTTTTCTTATGAGAGTAGGCAGCCATAAAACAGAGGTAACCCCAAGCCAAATGAATTAAAATCGAAGATGTCCTTTCGACAATGCCAATGGCTACTGATTTTAATGCTTCAATAGCTGGTTCAAAAAGTCCAGGTGAGTTTTTGCTTAATTGATCGTAGAGTGTTTGAGCGAGAGGGGTATTTGTTGAGAGAATACTGTAGTAGGCAAATAGGTTGATGAGTGAGAGAATACCTAGCAAAGTGGCGTTTTCCCAGAAAGCTAATCCTGACCCGTAAGCTTCAGCGTCTTTTTTCTCAAGTTTACCATGTGAAATGGCGTACCACGCAACCACATAGGCGACGCCGACTTCGAAGATTACTGTTTGAAACCCGTAGTACAATCCAAGCCCTACACTGTGCAAGCCAAAATAATTTATCACAGGCGTGATAGTTGGAATTTGTACTGCGTATTTGAATGCAATAGCCACTGCATAAGCTATAAAAGAATACAGAAGCACGCTCAAGTGAAATCGACGTTTAAAATACCAGTACGCAAGCAATGCTGAAGCGATGATTATCACAATTAGAGGTTGCAGAGCAAATAGAATATCGATGTTCTGCATAGTAACTGCTAAAGAATTTTAAACTTAAAAAACTTTGTAATTGGGATTATAATTTAACCTCTTTCTTGTTTCCTAATTGATATCAAATTGAGCCCTCTCAATGGAGACCCAACCCGCGTTTTTTGTTTTAAGATGATTGGGTGTGGAAATTAATGAGACTTTACGACTTACTTCTGATCTCAAATCATTTAGATTGCATTAGATTCAATTGGTGGTAACCTTCGTAAGTCGGTTTAACTGCAAAGGACTGAACGACTTTACAGTAAGCAAATAGGCCGTCGTATTCCATCGCGCTGTTGCCCGATTGGCGATAGAGCTGCACGTTCCAAACCTGGACAATTCAACATAATCAGGGGCATGACAGGATATGTCGAATTTTGATATATTTCAATTTTAACAATTCGCCTTAAAAACATGGAATCGTAAGATTTTGTAGAGGAAAAATTCATGAACTTATTTAGGAAAGTTGGGCGAGGTCTTACTGTTCTTGCAATGGCTCCTTTAGTCGGATTAGAGCATAGAGAACGTGAAAGAAGACTAGAAGAGAGATTAAAGCGCTCACAACAACGGCATAATTTTCAATGAAAATTAATTGGCGCTCCAATATCTTGCTAGTGCTGATAATGCTTTTTCAAATAAGTAGTCTTCTGGGATAACATCAACCTTTATTCCTAGTTCTGTTAAGGCTTCAGCTGTTGTTGGACCAATAGCCACCGTCGTAACCTTGTCGTTTATTATATTTCGGAGTTTATCCATCGGCGCTTTCTCAGTTAGCATTTGGAAAATGTTTTTTGCACTCAATCCGCTGCCAAAAACAATTGCATCAATTTTTCCGGATAGTCAAATCTTGAAAGAACTTGTCTTTCATTTCAGTGTCTGCTGGCAATCCTGATTCGTAAACATAAATTTCCTCGACATCCGCACCCATTTCTTTGAGCTTATCAGTTAAAGTCGGTGTTGCATTGCTTGTTCTTGGAATACGAATTTTTTTGCCTGAAATTTCTTTGCCTTGAAAGCATTCGATTAATCCTTCAGAACTATACTTCGTTGGGACTAACCCTACTTTAACATGGTATTCTTCTTCCAGTGCCTGAGCTGTTCGTGGTCCAACAGCAATAACAAACGTTTTAGCCAAGCCCTCTTTCAGTTGGCTGGTTTGTTTTAGGGTTTCAGCGGCACTAAAGAGATATTTGACTCCGTTAGTGCTCATTAAGATAACATAGTCAACTTGGCCTTTCAACAGCTCTGTGATAAATTTTTTGACGGGTTCAAAATTGGTTAATCCTTTGATTTCTATTGCAGGGATATAGTAGGGTATGCCGCCTTTTTCTTCGATGAGTTTGCCTGCTTCTTCTGCTTGGCCTGCAGGTCTTGTTATTGCGACTGTTTTGCCTTTTAGGCTAATGGTTTTTTGAACCATGCAAGTTTCCTGCCTAAGTTTGCTACTTCTCCAATCACGATGACTGCTGGGGGCTTTACCTGTTTTTTCTCAGCTTCTAATACGATGTTTCCTAATGTGCTGATAAGTGTTCTTTGCTGGGGATAAGTTCCAGATTCTACGATGGCGACAGGCTTGCTGGGGCTTAGTCCGCCTTTAAGTAACTTGTTAGCTATGCCCTCAAGCGATTCTACGCCCATCAAAATTACCATGGTATCTACGGCATCTGCGATTTTTGCCCAATTGATTGGTTTTTCTGCGTCTCCTGCCCTGTGCCCTGTGATAATTGCTACTGAAGCTGCATAATCACGGTGCGTCAAAGGTATACCAGCGTACATTGGAGCTGCAACAGAGGAACTAATTCCCGGTACAACTTCAAACTTTATGCCTTTCTCCACAAGAGCTTCGGCTTCTTCGCCGCCTCTGCCAAAAACAAATGGATCCCCACCTTTAAGCCTCACAACAGTGCCGCCTGTCTGGGCTTTCTCAATTATCAACTCAGTAATCTTATCTTGTGGAACCTCATGTTTGCCCGTTCGCTTTCCAACATAAATCTTCTCAGCCTTTTCTGGAGCTAAAGTTAGGATTGCTTCGCCAACTAATCGGTCATAAATTACAATGTCTGCATGTTTTAGCAGTTCAACAGCTTTGACGGTGAGCAGTTTGGGGTCGCCGGGTCCAGCGCCTACAAGGTAAACTTTACCATGTGCCATATTTTTCTCTCCATTCTTTTTCGAAATCTTTGGCTCCTTGTCTTATGAGGTCTTTGCCCACTTTTTCGCCGAGTTCTTCAGCATCCGCTAATGTGCCTTGTGCGGACGCACTGATTTTCTTTTGTTCGTTAAGCGAATAAATGCATCCAAAAAGCGATAGATTATTGCAGTTAGCATGGGCTACCGCACCTATTGGCACTCGGCAGCCGCCTTCCAACTGAAACACTAAGCTCCGTTCAGCGTTAATCTCTGCTCGTGTTGCATTGTCTTCTACTGACTGAAGAAGTGCTATTACGTTGTCGTTTCCTTCTTTAGCCACGACTGCTATTGCTCCCTGTCCAGCTGCTGAAGGAAACTGTTCAAGTGAGAGGCGTTCAGTGATTTCTTTTTCTAAATTCATTCGCTCAAGCCCTGCTTCAGCAATGACGACGCCTGCATAACTCGCCTTTTCTAACCTTGTTTAATCGGGTGTCGACGTTGCCTCGGATTGGTTGAACATCGAGGTCAGGGCGTAAATATTTGATTTCTGCCATTCTTCTTAGGCTGCCTGTTCCAACAACCGAGCCAGCAGGTAAATCACTAAGGGATACTTTGTTTTTGGAAATAAAAACGTCATGTTGCGAATCCCGTTTTGGAATTGCCGCTAAAACTGTGCCACTTGTCTGCTCAACGATAGGCACATCTTTTAGGCTGTGAACGGCAAAATCAATTTCGCCGCTAACTACTTGCTGGTCGATTTCTTTTTCAAAAATTCCTTTGCAGTCGATACTGAACAAGGGTTTGCCGTGTTCTTTGTCGCCTATTGTTTTGATTATATTTAATTTAAACTCAAGTTCGGGGTGTGCCTGTTTGATTTGTTTTAGGACACGGTTTGTTTGTGCAAGAGCGAGGACGCTTCCTCTGGTGCCCACAGTTAACTTCAATTAGTTGTTTTCTCCTTTGCTGCTTTGCTGAGTGCTTTGTCAAAAGCGTTCTATTGTATGCTTTAAATCTTCCTCGCTGTGAGCGGTTGATACAAAGCAGGTTTCGAATTGTGACGGCGGAATAAACACGCCTTGCTTTAGTAACTCATGGAAGTAAGTGGCAAACATTTTGGTGTCAGAATGCTTAGCGCATGCGTAGTCTCTGACTTCTTCGTTTGTGAAGAATATCTGGAACATCGAAGCAGATGTTGTAGACTTGCGCTTGCAAATCGTAGGTTTGAACAATGTCTACCAAAGCGTTTGTTAATTCAGCACAGTTTTTCTCAAGCCTGGGATAAATCTCCGCCTTCTTTTGGTTTAGGAGCTTTAGGATTGTGTAGCCTGCAGTCGCCGAAACTGGGTTACCGCTAAAAGTGCCTGCTTGATAGACTTTGCCGACTGGCGAAATGTTTTCCATAATTTCGCGTTTGCCGCCAAAAGCTGCCAAAGGAAAGCCGCCGCCCAAAACTTTGCCAAGGGTCGCCATGTCAGGCTTCACGTCATAATATTCCTGTGCACCGCCTAAAGCCAAACGGAAACCCGTGATTATCTCATCAAAAATCAAAACGGAACCATACTTGCTTGTTACTTTTCTAAGATAGCTAAGGTAATCTTCTGTTGGCAAAATTAACCCAACATTTGCCAAAACTGGTTCAACAATTACTGCTGCTACTTCGTTGCCTTGCTGCTTCATAACTGCCTCTAAGGATTCAATGCTGTTGTAGGGCAACACAAGTGTGTTCTGAGTTGTTTCCTCTGGGATCCCAAGCGAGTTTGGTGTGCCAAAAGTTGCCGCTCCTGACCCTGCCTTAACCAAAACGCTGTCATGCGAGCCATGGAAGCAGCCTTCGAACTTGATTATTTTTTTTCTTCCCGTGTAGCCTCTTGCCGCTCGAACAGCGTGCATTGTAGCCTCAGTGCCTGAATTAACAAGTCGAAGCATTTCCATGCAAGGTGACGCTTTGGATATTAATTCGGCAAATTCAACTTCCCGCTCAGTTGGAGCGCCATAAAGTGAGCCTTTAGGTAACTGATTCTTCACAGCTTCCATAATTTCTGGTTGGGCATGCCCCAAAAGCATTGCGCCGTAAGCCATACAATAATCAACATATTCAATGTTGTCAGCACTGTATAATTTGCAGCCTTGGGCATGATCAACAAAGAACGGATAAGGCTCGAAGGCTCGAACTGGGCTGTTTACGCCGCCTGGAAGAATCTTTTTGGCTCTTTCAAAAAGCGTCTTTGACTTGTTTCCGCTCATGACTGATTCAACCAGGACTTGGCATTCTTAGCAAAGTAGGTGATGATTAGATCTGCGCCTGCGCGTTTTATGCCGGTTAACATTTCGTAGATAACAGTTTTCTCGTCAATCCATCCGTTCGCCGCGGCAGCTTTTACCATGGAGTATTCGCCACTTACATTGTAGGCGACTATGGGCACGTTAAAGTTAGCTTTTGCAATGGCAATAATATCTAAGTAGGCCAAAGCGGGCTTTACCATGATCATGTCTGCGCCTTCGCTAAGGTCAAGTTCCATTTCACGTATGGCTTCTTCTTGGCTTCCTTGGCTCATCTGGTAGCTTCTTCTGTTTCCAAATTTCGGCGTAGATTCCACTGCTTCTCTAAAAGGACCATAAAAACCTGAGGCGTACTTGGCTGAGTAAGCCATTATTGGAATCTGCTCAAAACCTTCATCGTCTAAAGCTTCGCGTATAGCGGCAACTTGCCCGTCCATCATGGCTGAAGGGGCTACAATGTCTGCACCGGCTTCAGCTTGGCTTACAGCAACTTTCCCAAGAACATCAAGGGTTTGGTCGTTTAGAACTTCGCTGTCTTTAACTAAACCGCAATGACCATGGCTCATGTATTCGCATAAGCAGACATCGGCGATAACAACAAGGTCTTCTCCAAAAGTTTTTTTCAATTCATCAATTGCCTTTTGAACCACACCGTTTTTAGCAAAAGCGCTCGTTCCAACTTCATCTTTTTGAGTGGGTATGCCAAAGAGCAGAACGCTTTTCACGCCTTGGTCTAACGCCAATCTTCCTTCATCTGCAACTTGACTGATTGGCAGTCTACTGTATCCTGGCATTGATTGGATGGCGTGGGGTTTTGTGATGTTTTCGTCAACGAAAATTGGGTAAATTAGGTTGCTTGGCTGCAGATTTATCTGGTTTAATATGTCTCGCATAGCTGCAGTTTTGCGTAATCTTCTCATTCTAACGGTTGGGAAACTCAATTTATCATGTCTCCTTTTTCTTTATGAGCTTCAGGGCTAATTCTTGAGCCTCACTAAGCTTTCCTTCTTTTAAAACTTGTTTAATGTTATGGTTATTAAGTATCTCGTTTAGCATTTTGCTTCTTAGCTTGGGGTCATTGATTTGTTCTTTGAGAATGCTGCGTATGTGGTTTTGTAATTCAATTTCAAGTAAATCTTCTGGTTGAATTAACTGCTCTATTCTCTCTCGGAGGGCTTTAGCCATTGCAGGACTTCTTCCCGAAGTGGAAACAGCAATCTTTACATCGCCAACATGTGCGACGGCTGGGAAAATAAAATCGCTTAACACAGGATTATCTACAGAGTAAACCATGCATCCTGCGGACTTTGCTTCTTTAACTAACTCAAGGTTAAGTTTTGAATCATTGGTAACAGCCAAAAATAAATCAGGCTTAGGATTTAAACTCTCAACAAACGCTTTGGCGTCATGAACTACAGTTTTTAGCAAAGCAACCTTTTTTTCTTCGCTAAGTTTTTCAATACCTGTGGAAAATTCTCTGCTTATAACCCAGATTTTGGCGCCGGAATCCAGAAAGTTTTGAATTTTTCGATAACTTTCTGAGCCTCCGCCAACCATTATGATGATTTTTCCGTCAAGCTTAAGGTCAATTAGCAATTTAGTTAGCCGCCTTAGGAACAGTTAAGTTTATAGTTGGTGACTAAAGTTTTGAATTTTTCCATAAACGCATCATAATCAACTGTTGTTAATTTGGGTGTGTCGGCAATTTTTGTTAAAAGGTCAATGTTTAGGTATTGTTCTGCTACTTGGATCGCTTGGGCTCCGAATTCTTCATATTTTATTTCGATTTCAGGAATCATGCCTCTGCCTTCTACTTCCATGCGTGGCACGACGCCCAATAATTCGATGCCTGCGTTATCAAAAGCCTTCTTAATTGTTTGCTTGATTTCTTCGCTGAGGTAGCTTATTCGTGCTTTGTTGAGGATAACCCCTGTTGTTTTTACCCCAAGGTTTCTTAGAATGTTAACGTAGTTTAGCGTGTTCACAACCGCCCCTTCTACTCCTTCTTTGTCACAGCCAACTACAAGAACTGTGGATGCTCCCAGGGCCGCTGCAACCTCAGCCGTCGAAGTCGGCCGCACAACTTTGTCGTTTAGTAATCCTGTGAAAGCACTCATGGCTCCTTCAACAAGAATAAAATCGTAGTCTTGGCTGGCTTCACTTACTGCTTCACCTAATGGTTTCCAGCCGCTTTCTCCAACTTTAATAGATGAGTAAGGTTTAATCGGCTCTTTTATGAGGTAGAGTGCTGGAACGGCATCTCGGATGTCTCCGCCGACTTTTATTATGCCAACTTTGAAACCTTTCTGCTTTAATGCTCCAGCAATGCCTGCCACAAGAAATGTTTTTCCTGAACCACTTCCTGTCGCAGTAACCAATAGCATCTTTGGCGTTTTTTGTTTCTTGATGCTTTGTTGTTTGATGTTGGTTGCGATTCCGATTTCGCATTTTATTTGCGCCAAAAGTTTGGCATTTGCCTTTCGAATTTCTTCAAGTTGGATTGGATTGATATTTAATGATTTTGTGATGCTGTTGATTATAGTTGGGTTCTGGTCAAGCAACCCATGTACAAAAATACCTACCACATTGCCTTCTTTGTTGGCTACTCCTGAAACCAGATCTTGCGGGTCTTTGCGGTAATTGACCCGTTGCACATGCGAAACAAGGATAGTTTTTGCATCTTTGCTAAGCAAAATTTGACCATAGGTGTGGCAATGGAATCCTGAAACTTCTTTGCCGACTTCTTGAGTGATAAAACTCTTATCCATTACTGTAGCTCTAACACGGTCAGTGCAGATCAACGGTTTAAACTCTGCATCCAATAATCCTAAGCCTTCTCGAGTAATAGGCACAGTTGAAAGACGACCAACATCGGTTTCTTTAGCAAGAATCTGGAAACCCGAACAAATTCCCAAAACAAATTTGCCGCTGTTAGCCATTTTCAATATTTCATGACTTAATTTTTTGTTAACACTTTGTGATTCAACCAGGCTTCCACCTGGAATAATTATCATGTCTAAAACTTCAGATGCTGGCTTGCCATCCACAAGGGCATCAGAGCAAACTAGGTCGGTTGGGAGATTTCCGAAGTCTTCAAAGCATGGAAGAGCGCCTGGAAGGTACACCAAACCTATTCTTTGATGTAATTCTGTCACAAATTATGCCCTTCGCCTATTTACGGTAAAACTTATATTTAAGACGGTCGGTTTATCCAACCATGCATTCCTCGGTCAAGACAGATCACACTATCAACGTTAGGATTACGCATAAAACAGCCCGGGTGCCATTAATGGAGGCTGTGGCGTTTAAGGAAAAAGAAAAAGGTCTTGCCGAGATCCGTTCTCTTGAAAATGTCGAAGAATGTTTAATTCTTCAAACGTGTAACCGCATAGAAATCTATGCTGTAACCGAAGAAGCTGATAACACAGTTAATTTAGTTAAAGCTTATTTTGCAAAAAGAGCCATGGAACATACTGAGGAAGCTTTTAAAGCGATAGAAACTGCTGTGGACAATGGTGCTTTTGATCATCTTTTAAGGGTAACTTCAGGTTTAGAATCCATGGTGATTGGCGAAGACCAAGTTCTCAATCAAGTCTGGGATGCTTACTTAGAAGCAGACAAAGCTAAAACAGTTGGTCCAATCTTAAAACACCTCTTTAACCGTGCCATGACGGTTGGTAGACGTGTTAGAAATGAAACAGGCATCAACAAAGGCGCAGTTTCAGTTGGTTCAGCAGCAGTTGAATTAGCAGTCAAATTATTGGGCAACTTGGAAGATAAAAAAATCCTTGTCATGGGAGCTGGAGAGATTGGAACTCTAGTCGCTAAAGCCTTAGCAAGGCGCTGCCTTAGCCCAATATTTATCGCCAACAGAACTTATGAGAGAGCAGTGAAGTTAGCTGAAGACCTGAAAGGGCAAGCCGTAAAGTTTAATCAATTTGACGAAGTGCTTGTCGACGCTGATGTAGTAATTTGCTCAACTGCAGCACCTCATTACCTTTTAACCAAAGAAATCCTATCAAAATTAATGGATCAGCGAGCAAACAAAAATGACCTTGTAATTATTGATATTTCAAATCCTCGTAACGTTGAAAAAGCCGTTATGGAAGTCAAGGCAACAAAACTCTACAACATCGATGATTTACAATTAATCGCCGATAATAATAAGCTCCAAAGAGAAAAAAGCATCGAAAAAGCAATAAAAATCCTTGACGAAGAGCTTTTAACACTTAACCAAGACATGAAAAGCCTCTCAGTTCGCATAATCATTTCATCACTCCTGTCTCAGGCAGAACAAATTAGGCAAAAAGAACTTGCAACAGCTCTAAATATGATGGGCACTGTAGATGAGAAGGAACGGAAAATTCTTGAAGATTTTTCGTCTATTTTGCTGAAACAGACATTTGTGCCAATTGTTGAAAACCTGAGGGCAGCTGCGAAAAATGGTGATCAGCAGTTAATTGATTTTGCAGCAAAGTTATTTGAGAAAACGGGGAAAAATTAACGTGGCAAATTCAAAGTTGGATCAAGTAGGTTTAATTCTAATTGGGCATGGAAGCAAACTTCCTCATAACCGAGAAAATCTCGAAAAATTAGCCGATATTCTTCGCAACCGCAGTAACTTCAAAACTGTTGAAATCGCTTTTATGATACGAGATACACCCACCATTGCGCAAGCGATAGATGCACTGTCAAAAAAGGCGGTGTCTAAGATTGTTTTGGTTCCTGCTTTCCTTGCTCCTGGAGTTCACACTACTCAAGAGATTCCAGAGTTAATCGGAGTTAAAGAAAAAGAGCCCCAGCTTAAAGCTCATGGAATCGAATTAGTTTATGGAGAACCATTAGGTAGCGATGAGCGAATAGCGGATATACTTGAAGAAAAAGCCTTCAAAGCTTTGGGACAAGAATCCAAGACGGACAGCGAAGTTGTTGACGCTTACTCCGTTGTTGAAGCAGGAAAAATAGTTGATAAAAGCATGATGCTTATTCGAGAAGCAATAGGTCCAGAGTTAGCTAAAGCGCCAAAAGATCAAGTTCCTGTAATAGAACGTGTGGTCCACACTACGGCTGACCCCGAATTCGCTAAACTGCTTGTAATAAGCAAAGATGCAGTCCAATCCGGTGTTGCTGCAATTAAAGCTGGAGCCAAAGTTGTCACTGACGTTAAAATGGTGAAGGCTGGAATAAACGATGCCCGGCTCAAAAAATTCGGCAGCAAAGTATCCACTTACATGAATGATTCCAGAACCATGGATTTGGCGAAATCAGAGTCGTTAACACGTTCCGCAGCTGCTATGAGACTTGCAATAAAAGACGGCTTAGACGGCGCTATTGTACTGATTGGAAACGCCCCAACTGCAGCCTTCGAGTTGGCGGATCAGATACAGAAAGGAAAAGTTAAGCCAGCCTTGATTGTTGCGGTGCCTGTAGGTTTTGTGGGCGCTGCCGAATCAAAAGAAGTGGTCGCAAAACTCTTCGTACCATTCATCATTACAAGGGGACGCAAAGGCGGCAGCACTATAGCCGTAGCAGTTTTTAACTCATTACTTTCCATGGCTGAAGGCAAAGCTTACGGTTAACCGAGGCAACTTGTATGGCCAGATTTTTGAAGTATGGCATAACAACCGGTGCAACAGCTGCCGCAGCATCCAAAGCTGCTGTAATTGCATTGCTTGACAAGCCTGTTGACCGAGTAGTTATTCCAACCCCAATTGGTTTGCGTTTTGAAGTCCCAGTGAAATCCAGCAAAAAACTCACCGCTGACACCGCTCAAGCTGTTACCGTTAAAGATGCAGGAGAAGACATTGATGTCACTGACAAAATGGAAATAACCGCAACAGTGAAACTTACAAATGATGGCAAAGTCACCATTAAAAGCGGCGAAGGCATCGGCAAAGTAACTAAATCTGGTTTGCAAGTGCCCATTGGCGAAGGAGCAATTAACCCAGTTCCAAAAAGCATGATAACAGAAGCTGTCAAAGAAGTATTACCCACGGGCAAAGGCGTTGAAATCACAATTACGGCGCCTGAAGGAGCAAACATCGCTAAAAAAACCATGAATGCAAAATTGGGAATAGTTGGCGGTGTATCAATTCTTGGAACAACCGGTGTTGTAAAGCCGTTGTCCTTGGAAGCATGTAGGCGTTCATTGGTTCCACAAATTGACGTTGCATTGGCCAGAGGATACAAACGAATATTTTTTGTCCCAGGCAACATCGGCGAACGCATTGCAAAGCAGCAGTTTAACGCTCCTGAAGATGCGATTGTTCAAACAGGCGATTTTGTTGGTTACATGCTAGATAAAGCCGTGGAAAAAGGTGTTAAAGAAATAATTGTTCTGGGGCATTCTGGAAAACTGGTAAAGTTAGCAGCTAACATTTTCAATACCCATCACAAAGTGGGTGACGCACGAAACGAAGTTGTCGCTTCTTACGCTGGCGCAGTCGGAGCAGAAACAAAAACCATAAACGAGTTATTGGCAGCTAACACGACAGACGAAGCCACCGAAATTCTAAGACAAGCCAACCTGCTAGAGGCAACTTACGAACGGATTGCCAAACGCGTTAACCAACGTGTAAGTGACCGAGTGGAAAATAAAATTAAGATAAGTGTTGTAATTGTAGCGATGGATGGCAGAGTTCTTGGCATGGACGAGAATGCCCGGTGCAATAAACCTTGGCTAAAATTAACATAGTCGGCGTCGGACCCGGTTCACCAGATTACGTAACGCCAGCTGCAAGAAAAATCGTTCAAAACGCAAAGCTTGTTATTGGGGCTCAAAGAAGCATAAACCTCTTCACTGCCGACATAAAAGGCGAGAAGGTTGTTTTAACCGCTAAAAACCTCAAGGATGCACTAAAACAGGCGGCTGAATCCGTCAAAGTTGGCGAAAATGTAGTATTATTGTCAACAGGCGATCCCGGTTTCTCAGGATTATTACATACAGTACTAGAAAGCGGCTTTTTTAACTCGCAAGACATATGTGTTATTCCAGGAATAAGCTCTATTCAGGCTTGTGCTGCAGTCTTAAACATAAGTTGGGATAACACTCGCCTATTTACTTTTCATGATGAGGTCTCCGACGAGGAAAAGGAGGCGTTGATTTCTGCGGTTAAATGTGGCCGCACAATTCTGCTTTTGCCTAATTCACGAGACTTCACACCAAAAGACATTGCCAGGTTTCTTATCGAATTAGACACCGATAAAAAAACACCTATTTACATCTGCGAAAACATCACTTTAGAAAACGAAAAAATTACTTCAGGCAGTTTGGAAAGTATTTCTAAGCAAACTTTTGGATCTCTTTGCGTAATGGTTATCAAATCAAACAGCAACGTAAAAGGATAAGTTGAACCTAATGGCTAAAAACTGGACTTATAAAACATCAGGCATACCCGACGAGCTTTTTAACCAAAATGATGAAGTGCCCGGACCAACCAAAGAAGAAATCAGAGTAATTGCTATTTCCAAAGCCCGTCTAAACGAAGGCGCTGTTGTTGTGGATGTTGGTTGTGGGACAGGCGGCTTAACTGTGGAAGCAGCGCTTCAAGTTGGAACAAAAGGTAAGGTTTACGCTATTGATGAGGATGAAGCAGCAATCAAATTGACAAATAGTAATTTGGAAAAATTCGGAGTTAGAGGCAATGTGTCTGTTACCCGAGGTAAAGCTCCAGAAGCATTACTGAGCCTTCCAATGGCTGATGCCTTCATCATTGGTGGTGGAGGCGTGTCCCTGAGAACAATCCTGCAAGCAGCTTTTTTCAAACTAAAACCCAATGGACGAATAGTAATAAATGCGATACTTTTAGAAACCGCAACTATAGCAATAGCTGAACTTAAAGCACTTTGCTTCAAAGACATCGACGTAGCACTTATTTCAGTCGCGAAGGGAAAACAAATAAACAGCGGAACAATGATGATGGCAAGAAACCCAATAACAATAGTCTCAGCGACAAAACCTTAGGTGAAAATTATTTGGCTGGAACATTCATAGGCATCGGCGTCGGCCCGGGCGACCCAGAACTCATTACTATAAAAGCAGTGAAAGCCCTCAAAGCAGCAGACGTTATTTGCGTGCCAAAATCTCATGCTCTAAAACCAAGCATGGCTTTAAGCATGGTTAAACAAATCTTAGCTGAACGCAAAAAACCTGCAGAGATTCTTGAACTTATTTTTCCCATGACTAAAGATGAGTTAAACAACAGAAAGCTTTGGGTTGAAAACGCCGCTATAGTGGCTGCCAAAGCCAAAAAAGGAAATGTTGCTTTCATCACATTGGGTGACCCAATGCTCTATAGCACTTTTCTGTATCTTTATGAATGCGTCAAAGAAACTTATCCCGAAATTGAGCTTGAGATTATTCCGGGTGTAACTTCGGTAACTGCAGCTGCAGCAAGCTCTAAATTGCCCTTGGCAGAAAAGGAGGAAGTTGTTTCAATTATTCCATCAGACCTTACGCCTGCTCGTATTGAAGAAACTGCCAAACACGCCGATAACTTGGTGTTCATGAAGTGTGCACACCACATTAAAGAATTTGTTCCGATTCTTTTGAAGGCAGGCTTCACAAAAAATTCTACTGTTGCCTTGGTTAAGCGGTGTACGTTGGGTGAAGAAAAAGTTTTCGTGGGTAAACTAACTGATGTGGAAAATTGGGATATAACTGAAGATTATTTCTCCGTTGCTATTGTTAAGAAAAGCCAAGTTCCTATTCATTGGAAACAAAATGGAAATGGTGTGAAACCATGAAAAAACTTGTCTTCATAGGTGCAGGACCCGGCGATCCAGAACTCATCACATTAAAAGGCAAACGTTACTTAGAACAAGCCGATGTCGTAATCTACGCTGGCTCACTTCTTAACCCTGAATACCTAAAATATGCTAAGCCAACCGCCCAGCTTTATGACAGCGCCAAAATGAGTTTACCTGAAGTATTGAACGTCATGGTTGAAGCTTCCAAAGCAGACAAGCTAGTTGCACGCGTACATGACGGCGACCCAAGCTTTTACGGTGCCATTCAAGAACAAATGGATGCACTAGATAAAGAAAAAATAGAGTATTTTCGAATTCCAGGCGTGAGTTGCTTGCAAGGCGGCGCAGGAGCGTTAAACCGAGAATTAACCTTACCAAACATTTCTCAAACCGTAATCATCACACGCCCTGAAGGCAGAACCCCAGTTCCAGACGCCGAAAGCATAAGCAAACTCGCAGCTCACCAAGCCACCATGGTTATTTTCTTAGGCACACCCCACATCGCCCGTGTCGTCGAAGACCTCGTAAAAGGCGGTTACCCAAAAGATACCCCAGCAGCAGTTGTGTATAAGGCAACGTGGCCACAACAAAAAATCGTTAAAGGCACATTAATTGATATCGTTGAAAAGGTCAAGGCGGCAGGAATAACTGAGACAGCTTTGATTTTTGTCGGAAAAGTCCTCAATCCAGCCGCATACGATTTATCCAAACTTTATGACCCTAAATTCACCACAGGATTCCGCAAAGGCGAATAGAAAATGTATGAACGCGGAGTCGCTGTTATTGCAATTACGAGGCGTGGCGTAGAAACCGCCCTTAAAATTAAAGAAGCCTTAGACTGTGCAGGCATAACTTCCACTGTTTATTCACCTAAAAAATACACCCAGCACGGCGTCACCGCAATAGACAAAAAATTAGCTGACTTCATCAAAGACACTTACAGCACGGTTGATGGCTTAGTAGCGGTTATGGCAACGGGCATAATTATACGTGCAGTAGCGCCCCATCTTGAGAGCAAACTCACCGATCCAGCAGTTATAGGTGTAGATGCGACCGGAAAATTTGTAATCAGCCTATTATCTGGGCATTATGGCGGTGCCAATGAGCTTGCAAAAATAATTGCCAAAGGCATAGGCGGAACAGCAGTTATCACAACAGCTTCTGACGTTACGGGAAAACAGAGTGTTGATGAACTCGCAAGAATTCTTCATTTAACTATTCAAAACCCTGAGAGCCTTGTAGCGGTAAACGCAGCCGTCGTTAACGGCGATCGTTTGGTAATTGTTTTAAATGGTGATGTAAAAATTCCAATTAACCTGATCAGTGGCTACGAATTGAAGAAGACAGAAAATGGGGAAAATGCATTGGACATCATAAATGATTATGATGCAGGCGTGATAATTACAAGGGAGCCTCTGTCGATTGCAAAATTTGTTAAGCCTTTCACAATCTTAAAAGCTAAATCTATTGTTGTGGGGTTAGGCGCAAGAAAAGATTCAAGCAAAGACAGCATAATTGAAGCGGTCGATGTTGCTTTAGAACGGGTGCATGTACCTTTAGAGTCAGTTAACAGCTTTGCAACTGTCGACATAAAACGTAGCTCGACTGCAATGGTTCAAGCCGCGGAACATTTGGGGAAGCCGCTTGAGTTTTTAAGCGTCGATACACTTCGTTCTTTAAATCATAAGGATCTTTCACCTGATTCAAAAATGGTTCAGGAAAAAATTGGTGTTGGAGGAGTATGTGAACGAGCAGCATTACTAATAGCGGGAGAAAACTCAAAGTTAATACTGAAAAAAACCAAGTTAAACGGGGTAACTGTAGCAGTAGCCGTGGGCGAATAAGCGTAGTCGGTATTGGACCCGGCAGCCTTGAGCATTTGACGCCTAAAGCACGAAGTGAAATAGAAAACGCTGACGTCCTTGTTGGTTATGGCACATATATTAAACTTATTCAATCAATTATCAAACAAGGTGCAGAGATTTTTTCTGGAACCATGGGCAAAGAAGTCGAGCGTGCCAAAATCGCCGTTTCAAAAGCCATAGAAGGCTACCGAGTTGCGATCATCAGTAGTGGCGACCCAGGAGTTTATGGCATGGCAGGCATTGTTTTGGAAGTGGTTGCTCTTGAGAAAGCTGATTTGCCCGTTGAAATTGTGCCCGGTGTTACAGCTGCTACAGCTGCTGCATCAAAACTTGGTGCACCATTGGTAAGTGATTTTGCAGTTATCAGTTTAAGCGATTTGTTGACGCCTTGGGAAAAAATTGAGCGTCGACTGGAAGCCGCTTCAGCAGCCGATTTCTCAATTGTGCTCTATAACCCCAAAAGCGAGGGAAGAATTGAGCCATTGATGAAAGCCTACGAAATCATGCTTAAGCATATACGTCCCCAAACGCCTGTGGGCATTGTGAAGCAGGCTGGACGAGTAGGCGAAGAAGTCATCGTTACAACGCTCAAAGAGTTACTTAATGCAGATATCGACATGGTAACAACCATAATAGTAGGCAACTCAGCAACCAAAGTTGTAAATGGCAAAATGGTAACCGTACGAGGTTACGATCTCTCAACCTAATTTTCTTTTTCCTTGTTTGCTACTTTATAGGATATTCTATTAACCCAAAATATTTGGTATTTTCAAGTTTTTTAGTTAGCTTAACGTCAAGGGTTAGTAATCGCATATCCAGCTTATCGGCAAGGCAAAGAAAAGCTGCATCATAGACAGCGATGTTCAACTCCAAAGCCAAACTCATCGCATCAAAGATTACTTCTCCAAAACTGTGAACCCCAAAAAGATTCATTATATCCACTGTTTGCGTGAAAACCCTTTCAGCCTCTTTTTTAATTAATTTGTTTGGAGCTTTGCATTTAATGGTGTTGGCTACTTCATAGTAACTAAAGTCCAGTATGTGGCAATATTCGTGTTCAGATACTTTTTCTAGAGCCCAATTAGAATTGTCTTCAGGCATTACTAATGCAACGATAACAGATGAATCTACAACTGCTTCAATGACCATAATCGCGATCTTCCCGGATTATATCAGCTGAAGAAGCGGTGTTGCCAATCTTTTTGTAGAGTTCATTCCTAAAATGAGTAGCATCTGCAAGGGCTTGTTTAATTTTTTTCTTTTTCACCATTTGTTCAAGATAAGCCCTGACGTCTTCTGCATAATCTGGATTAAGTTCTTGAAGCTGCTTTTTTAATTCTTTTGGAACTCTGATTGCTATTACATCGCTCACACAAAACAATAAGTAAACAAATTATAAATATTTTTTGTTAACAAATTGTAAACATGTAGTTAATTCCTTTCTAAAAATAATTTAAACTACTGTTTGTTATTTGCTTCTAATAGGTCGACGATTTCTTTTCTTGCCTCTCCAATAGTTAACGGGAAATGCTTGTCTGTTAGGATCTGGTTTTTCTTGTTTAAAATCTCAAACAAATGCGTAATTCTCGGTACACGCAAATCCAGGCTTCTCAAAAGATCTGTTTTCATGAAAACTTCTTTAGGTGGCCCCTGTGTTACAATTTGCCCTTTGCTGAGAATGCATATTTCATCTGCAAACAACGGAACCAAGTCCACATCGTGTGTCGCGATTATCAAGGTTAAGCCCAGTTCCTTGTTAAGTTGCAGCAACAGTTTAAGCACTTTGCTGGCTGTTCTCGGATCCAAGTTAGCCATAGGCTCATCTAAAACAATAATCTCAGGCTTCATAGCAAGCACACCAGCTAAAGCCGCACGCTTCTTTTGCCCTGTGCTAAGGTTTTGAGGCGATTTGTGTTCCAAATCTGTAATTTCAGTGGCTTCCAACGCCCATTTCACTCGCGTTTTAACTTCATCTTGTGGAAATCCCAAATTGACAGGTCCAAAGGCAACGTCTTCGCCAACTGTTCGTGCGAATAGTTGATCATCAGGATCTTGAAATACCAAGCCGACTTTCTGGCGTACCCAGTCAAGCTTTGAAGTAACAACTTCTTGACCTAAAACAACAACTTTGCCAGAAGTAGACATCAACAACCCATTAAAATGATGGAGCAGGGTAGATTTGCCAGCACCGTTTGGGCCAAGGATAGCCATGTTCTCGCCTTTTTCAACACTGAAGTTTAGGTCGTTTAGGGCTTTTGTTCCATCATGATAGGTATAGTTTAGATTGATTGTTTCAATTGCTTTCATTTAATTCGCTCATCTCTAATTCTTAGTAGAAAATCCAAAAGTGCATATTAGGAAGAACATAGGCGTCCAATAAAACTACGATTATGGTACCCAGTATTATCAGTGCACCTACAACTGTATCTTTGGCAGGCAGCTTCTTTTTTTCAATTCTGAAGAGGTTTAATTTACCATTGTATCCTCGTGAAATCATCGCATTACCTACTTTTACGGATCTGTCAAAGGCTCTTACGAGAAGTGAGCCTCCAATACTGCCATAGTTCAACATTCTCTTGAAATAGCTCACCGATTTTGAATGCCCACCACGAGATGCTTGAGCTCTATACATACGAGTACTCTCATCAGAGAGGATACCAATGTACCTAAACATCAACATCATGGTGTCTATTATCACGCCGGGTACACGGAACCATGCAAGAGATTCCATGACAGACTCGATTGGTGTTACTAATATGAGTAAGTTTAGTACTGAAACTGCTGCAATGGCGCGTGTGAATACGAGAACGCCAAAGTAGATGCCCTGAGAGTAAATGGGAATCATCAGCAGTGGAACTCTGGCTATTATTGTTGACCCATACGTAAAGGGCATAATTATGCCAATGAATGCGATGAGAGTGATTGGTATCAAAAGCCTGTCAACATAAAGTTTGAGCTTTGCTTTTGAGTATATGACTAAACCGAAGCAAATTCCTAAAAAGAGAAGGGGGACGTACCAATGGCTGAGGATTACGATGCTGAATATTGCAATTATGGCGGTTATCAATTTAATTCTTGTATCTAGTCTATGCAGGGCTGAGTTTCCTTCAATGTATTCCTCAAGGTGCAGATGATCCATCAGTGACATTATCGCAGCTCTTTTTTACGTCTCATTTGTCTTACTTTTATTGCGCGACCAAGCATTAGGAAAACAAAGAATCCCGTTGCGGTCGATATTCCTACTAGTGGGTCTCCTGCAAGCCATACAGGTAACAAATCTAGCAGTGGCATCATTTTTAGTCTTTCCTCCTTGACGTAGTGGAATTACCAAATAATGTGGGAAAGATATAGCCGACTACAAAGCCGCCAGCAGCGCCAACTGCACCAAAGCCTACATATTCGCCATTTTCGCCAAAGCCTTCGATAGTGAATGGACTGTATGTTTTGCCGCCTCCGCCCAGCTCGTTTACCTGATCGTCAGTTGCCTTATTGCCTCCAACTTTGTATCCTATGTATCCCATTGCCATGCAGACAAGTACGATAGCTACTAATGTAATTATTGAATACTTGTAGAATTTGTCCATTTATTTTATTCCACTCCATTTTAATAATTCTGGTCTATGAGTTGAGATATACTGTATTGCACCAGCAGTAAATCCGAATTCCAGGATTGCCAATGGAATCTGTGTAGGTAAGTAGCCTAAGGTGAATACGCCCCACCACGGAAGTACGTTTCCCGGGTGAATTGAGATCGCCATTTCAAATGCTGCGACTACGTAAGTGACAAGGTCGCCTATTAGACCGCCCATTCCTGCGGAAAACCAGAGTGATAAGCCTGCTTTTCTGAGTCCAAAGAATGTAAAGTATCCGGTGAATGTTCCAGCAATAGCCATTGAAAATGTGTTTGCACCGATTGTGGTTATCCCGCCGTGTCCAATGAATGTCTGGAAAAACAGAGCTATTGCGCCGACTACTACTGTTGCGAATGGTCCTATTACTATTGCTGCCATTGGTGTTCCGACTGGGTGTGAGCAAGAGCCCGTGACAGGTACAGGGATGTGCCAAACTGATATTACAAAGACAGCTGCGCCCATTAAGCCGACCATCGACATGTATGCTGGGTTAATTTTGCGTTTTCTTGATATTTGAAAAGCGCCTATCGCTACGAAAATGGCTGCAAGTGCATACCAAATTATGCACCATTCTGGTGTAAGTATTCCATCTGCTATGTGCAATATTTCCCCTCTGCCTGGATAGTTTATCCAGCCATATGCTTATTAATCTATGTTTAACTAAAGTTAAAGTCAGGTTGAATAACTTGTCTAAAAAAACAACCAAAACCACACTTCTACACGAAAAAGGTGAATTCACCAAATTCCAGATCCTTCTCGAAGTTATGCGAAACCAACCCCATATTAAACAAAAAGACATCAGCGACAAAATAGGAATAACAATCCAAGCCATATCAAAATATTTCAAAAAACTCACAAAAGAAGGCTTGCTTGAAGCAGGTTCAGAACGCGCTGACTATCGTTTAACTCCAAAAGCGGTCATTAAGTTGCATGAAGATTTGCACGGTCTTGAAAGTTACGTAACCGAAGTAAAACATGACTTAAAAGTTGAACATGCCTGGCCTGCCATAGCTACTCAACCAATTAAGGCAGGACAAGAAGTGGGCTTGATAATGAAAGAGGGTGTTATGTACACTACAGCGCCAGATAACGATTTTGCAGAAGCAAAGGGAATAGCATTAGTTGATGCTAAAACGGGTGAAGACTTGGGTTTAAAAGAGCTTCGTGGCAAGGTCAAAATTAAACAGGGAAAAATCCTAATCGTTAAATTGCCAAGCATCCGCAAAGGAGGTTCAAGAGCAGTCAATATACCAAAGCTCAAAGCGTTCTATGACGAATTTAAACCCGATCGGGTAGGCGTTATGGGCGCAGTTGGAAGAGCTGTCCTGACCAAGCTGGAGCTTAAAGCAGACATTGAATTTGGGATCAGTCGGTCTGCCGCGATAGCTGCCTCAAGAGGTTTAAACGTTTTCGTCCTCGTTGTAGGGAGAATGGTTAACCGCATGATTCAAGAAATAGATCAAATTAACATGAAAACTGCAGGCAATATAATTTACGAGGTCAAAGATGCCCAAATCACTTAACAATTTAATCACATTTCTTTTTAATATTGTTAAGAAAGACGCGATTTCTTTTACTTTAGTTAAAATTAAAAAAAAGGTTAGTTGGTTGAATAACCAAGATTTGTGGTTTATTTTTAGCTAGCTGTGAAAGTTGAGTCTGGTATTGTTGGATTCACTTGAATGTTTGATAGTGTAACTGATGCGCCGCTTGGATCAGTGTATGTGTAGTTCCCGGTTCCAGACCAGTGGGCTAGATTAGAAACGTAAGTATTCCATTGTGCGCCCCAATTAGGCCAGTCAGTTACGAAACTGCTTTGCGTCCAAGTAGAGCCACTGTCTGTGCTGTTCCAGGATTTTTCTTGACCAGCATCCATAATGTAGCTGTAAGTAGCGAAGTCAACGCGAATTGTTATGTCATTTCCATGAATGTTTTTGCCTGACCAGTTGTATGTTAAACCTTGACTTGGAATGCTAGCGCTGAACGACAAAGTTGTCGCATTGTCAACACCATTGCCTGCTGTTGGTGAAGTTGTAGGGGTGGCAGTTGGACTAGGATTTGAATTGTTTGCATTATTATTTATCACAACGTAAGCTGCTACAGCAGCAACGACGATGACAACAACTAAAACCGCAACAATAATGTACATAGTCTTCTTATTCATTATATCACCTAAAGATAGTTAGCCCTTGTTTGCTAAATTAGATATAAAGTTTTACCCAAATCTTAAACGTGAATTTTGCGGCAAGTAAAACAATTTATTGAGTTAGGTAAGAACAACAGTGATTTTTCATTTGATTGTAAAAGTTTTAGTAGTCGAGTTAAGGCTTCGAGGGAACTTTCTTAAAATGATTAGCGTTCGATTGAGGTTTTGCTTATTCCAGCCTCTTTTTCCAGATTAATTACGTGGTCAGCTTTGCTTGCGAAGGCGTCACTGTGGGTTACAGCAATTATTTGCTCTATGGCTTTGAATCGGCTTATAGCTTCAGCTAAACGCTCAATGCTTCCATCTTCGCTGCCCAAATTCTCGGTTGGTTCATCAAGCATAAGCATGCTTAAGCCATGACCAGTTCGCGACTGCATAATCAACTGCCCCAGTCCTAAACGGTATGCAAAAGCCAAAAGCGTACGTTCTCCACCAGAAAGGTTTGAAACTTCACGGTCAACGCCGGATTCGCTTTTAACATAAGGCGTGTAGGCTTCATCAATAACGACGTTTAACATGGGTGCTTCTCCACCAACTAAGCTATCGAGGACTTGCTGAACAAAATTGTGCAAAACCTTAACAAATTCGCTACGGAGTTTAGGTTGGATGCTGCGGTAAGCGTCTCGAATGGCGCCTAAAACTTCAACAGTTCTTTTGATTTTCTCCATCCGTTCAAGTTTTTCCTGTGCTAAATTAATTCGCTCTTTGGTTTCGTCTAAGCGCCTGAAGAGATCTTTTTTGCGGTTTTCTTTAGTGCGCAATTCTGAATCTAAAATGTAATATTGTTGAAACGCTTTTTCACGTAGGATTTTAGAGGCATCTACATCGGATAAATCAAATCTGCCAATTTCACTTTGGATTTGGTCAAGCTTTAAATGCAAGTCAACTTCAAAGTTCTGCTTTTCTCCAAGCTCGTTTGATAGTGAGTTGAGGTTGTTTTCTTCTTCGACTAAACGATTTTTTAACTCTTCAGCTCTTGTCAAGCAAGCTTGCATGTTAGAGTAAGCTTCCGAAGCTGAAGATTTTGTTTTCTGCAAAGCGTCAATTTCAATTCTTAATTGGATAATGTTTTTTTCCCTATCGATATTTTCCTGTTGAATTCTTGAAAGTAGATTACTTTTGTATTCGCCCTCTAATGGTTGTATGCAAAGGGGGCACTTGCTTTCTTTTGCCAATTCGGTTGCTCGTTTTTTATCTATTTGCATGTTCCTTGAGGTTGCTTCCTGGTCTGCCCGTAAACTATTTAGTTTATCATCAAAAGTTTCCAAACAAAAATGCATGGATTCAACAGATTGACCAGTAGGTAAACCTGCTTGCTCTAGCTTACCGATGCACGCCTTTACTTGGGTGTCAATTGAGCTTTGACGTTGATGCAGATTTGTCAGTATTGTTTTTTTGCCTTCAATTCGTTCAGTTAAAGACGCCAAAGTTCTACTCATATTCACGATGTCTGAATGCAGCCTTGCCTCTTTTCTTTTAAATTCTTCAACGGTTTGTCTTTTATCTTCCAGAGTTTTCAGTTTAGAATCTGCAGCTTCCAACGCTTTCTTTGCAATCATCAACTTTTGAGTGGAATTTTCTATGTCCATTTCTAAAGTTACGTATTCTTCACTTGCCCGATTGTATTCATTACTAAGCTTTTCCAAACCGGAAACGTCGGGATCTTTCTCATAAACACGTTTTTCCGTTTCATAATCACGTTGATACTGGGCAATATTGCTCCAAGCAACTTCGTAATCTGATAAACCGAATAATTCATCTAAACGTCTTTGTCTATCACGCGGCGCAGCATCAAGCAATTCTTTGAGGTGTTCTTGTCTAAACCAAACTATTTCTCGAAAAAGATCCCTATCTAAGCCTGTGATAGCTTTAAGTTGTTCAGCGATAGCGTCAGTTTTCATGCTTGCAATGAGTTTTTCATCTTCGTAGAGTTTGAGTTCTTCAATATTTTGCAGGATGCTTTTGCCTTTTCGTTTTAGCCCTCGAATAAGCTTGTAGGTGCTGCCGTTATGGGTAAATTGAACGGTAACTCTGCCAAAGTCTGCGCCTTCACGAAGTAAATACTCAAAAGTTCTACCTATCGAGTCTCCGAACAGGGCAAAATCAACTGCGTAAAGTACGCTGGATTTTCCGCAGCCTAAACCTCCAACAAGACAGTTAAAACCGTGTGTGAAGGGAACTGTAGATTTAGTGTGACTTCGGATGTTTTCGAGCTGAACAATTTCAATTTTCATTTTGCCAGCTCCTCAATGGCTTGCTTTATTTTTTCGTCCTGCTTGCGCGTTAAAGGTTCGATTAAGCTCAGTGCAGAATGCGCGATTTTTTCGGCTTCTTCTTTGCCGTACCGTTCAGCGAATATTTGGAGAAAATACTCAAATGCTTTGGTTTTTAGGTCTTTGAATTCGCTTTCGAAAATTGATCGCACTATTTCGTCTGAAACTACGCTTTCTTTAAGCAGTACTATTGGGTGGACAAGCAAACTTTTCTCGCCGGCGCTACGGATTTTACCTATATCGATTTCTGCTCGACTTGCTTCAGCGGGAAGTGTGCCTTTTAACACTGGAATTATTATGGCTCCTTCAAAATCAACTTCTTTAACAAGTTGAGTCGCTAATTCAGTGATTTTCGCTGATGCCATCCCTGTGAAGTCTTGTTCAAAGATAATGAATTTGCGAATTGAAGTTAACTCAATGAACTCGGAGTTCATTTCGCCCTTTTCATTTACTGTAACATGAAGGAAGCCTTTTTGATATTTTGCTTCCCGATAATCAGCGGTTTCTGTACAGCCGCTATAGACTAAAGTACCTGTTTTAAACCTTACCGAGAATCGCTCATGGATGTGTCCCGCGGCGTAATAATTAAAGCCGTCAGGAATGAGTTGGGGAGAAATTTCAGGTTCGAATGGTGAATTAACATTTGGCAGGTCCACGGCGCCATGAAAAACGAAGATATTGCAAACTTTATAGGCAATTGCTGGAGGATTTTCTGCGAGGAATTTTGGCAATGCTTCTTGGGTTCTATGTCTGTTGTGGAAATTTGGAATTCCATAAACGTAGCAGCTGTCAGGTTTGCGCCAGCATGCACCGCTGTGCCTTGGCAGATGATGGATTAATCCTGCACTATCTAATGGGTAAAGTATGGTGCCTGTTATAGTGTTTGGAGCAGAATCATGTGAGCCATCAACCGTTAAAACTGGGATACCTGCGTCTTTAAGCCGCTTAAAACTTCTAATCGTATTTTCCAATGTAACGTTAGATGGTCTTGCTTGATGAAACAAATCTCCCGCTATAATCATAAAGTCAGGTTTTAACTCAATTGTTTTATCCACTAATTCTTTGAATGCGTTATCAAAATCTTGCCTTCTAGCTTCCAACGCATATTGCGAGTAACCTAAATGTAAATCTGCAGCGTGGACAAAACTAAACGGCTTCAAGTTACCTCTCCCTTTTCTTCCCCTTACGCTTCACAGTAGTAGTTTGCTTATTTTAGCGTTTATCTTTTAGAGAAAACAGGGGAATTTTTGGTTTTAAAAGGAGAAAAATATAAGGAACCCCATGCATGATAGTTGGAAAGGCGCTCAAATTAGATGAAATGCCAGGTTTGCGAACAAGAAACTCTTCTTCCTTTCCGCTGTCCATTTTGCGGCGGACAATTTTGCAGTGCACACCGTCTGCCTGAAAACCATACGTGCCCACAAATATCTTCTGCTCGTACACAAAGACAAGAACAAGTAATGACGTCTCAGACATACAATTCTTATCAATACAGCTACAATTTGGGTGCGCCAAAGCGTCAGCGCCATGTTTACTTTAGCCAAAAAGAAGTCAAGCACATAGCGGTTGCAGCGGCGCTTGTCATTGGCATCGGATTCTCCATAGGATTATTTGGAAACTTACTTGGCGGCTTCAACCCACAATGGACTTACGAAGTTATGGGTATTTTCGCAGTTATCATGACTGCATCGTTTTTGGCTCATGAAATCGGTCACAAAATTATGGGTCAAAAGAGTGGGTTATGGGCAGAATTCCGTCTTACAACTTGGGGATCAGTTTTAACTTTGGTATCCGTGTTTTTGCCTTTCAAAATGATTTCGCCAGGTGCAATGATGCTTGCCGGTCAACCTACGGGTGATGAGATAGTCAAGATTTCAATTGCTGGTCCAGCCATTAACCTAATTTTTTCAACGACCCTTCTTGGATTTGCACTTGCTCTACCGTCAAGTTTGTTTGTTAGCATGCTGTTTTTCGCCGCTTACATCAATGCTTTCATGGCAGTGTTTAACCTAATTCCATTTGGAATTTTAGATGGCTACAAAATTTTCAGTTTCAATAAGAAACTGTGGGCAATCGCATTTGTTCCAAGCGCTATTCTCGCAATATTTACTTACCTGCACATTCCATAAAAAATATGGAACAACATCTTCAAGGACACAAAAATCCTTTTTATGTTCGCCAACCCAATATTACCTAATTAGTTTTTCGCGATTTCTCAATGGGTGAGATAATGACGAAAGGGAAAACTGACTATTGGGTACGAAAAGTCAAAACCGACTCTACCCATCCTCCACCTGGAACGTTCACAGGGTCAGCTCAGCAAATTGCTGACACGATGGCTGAAAAAGATGTTTCCCCCAAGGGTTTGGGCTCTGCAATAAAAATGATTCAATACTTCATCAATAGGGGCGGCAAGAATTTGCCAGAAACCCGACGAAGGGAATTGGAGAAGGCGAAAAAGATTCTTCAACAAAGATTTGCAAAAGAGAAAGCAAACGCAAAACATCAGGTACAGACAGTTTAAATTAGCCCTTTAGCATCAATAAGATAGGCGTATTTTTTGAATCTCCATTCTCTTGAAGGAATTCTCAAGCCTGTAGCTCCTTTTGACTTTTTACAGTCTCTTGAATTCTTATCAGATTTTACTCCAATGAAAAATGAACAAGAAGTAAAGAGTGCCTCACTAACAAAAGCCGTTGAAATAAATGGTAAACCAGTAGGATTTGAAGTATCTTCGTTGGGAACTGTTGAAAATCCCAAATTGAAGTTTGTTGCTTACTCAGAGACTAATTTTAATGATGAAATTGAGAATTTACTTATTGATCGAATAAATTTCTTTCTAAGTCTTCAAGATGATTTAAACGAGTTTTACAAAATCGCTAAGACTGACCAGTGCTTTAGTCCCGTTATAAAACGGTTCTATGGTCACAAGCAAGTCAAGTTCTTAACTCCTTTTGAGATTGCTTGCTGGGCAATTTTAACTCAAAGAATACCTATGTCCTTTGCCCGAAAAATGAAAGAACAAATAACTCGAAAGTTTGGCGGCCATATTAAGATCAGTGACGTGGATTACTACACTTTTCCTGAACCTTCAAAATTGGCTTCATGTGCAACTGAAGAATTATTAGAAGTTGTTCCAAACAAGAGGAAGGTAGAGTACTTATCAGAGGTGGTTGAGGCGTTTAGCGATGTTGATGAACAATGGCTAAGGAAAGGGTCTTATGATGAAGTTCTTGAATGGTTAAAGGGTATCAAAGGTATCGGTGATTGGTCAGCGAACTTTGTGATGATACGTGGACTGGGCAGAATGGAAAAAATATCGTTGGTGGAAACTGACTTAGCTTTGGACGCTGGACGAGTTTATACCGGAAAGGATCAGCCAATGACCAATGCAGAGGTATGTAATTTGGCTGAGAAATACGGCGATTGGAAAGGCTACTGGGCGTATTA
This sequence comes from Candidatus Bathyarchaeota archaeon, assembly GCA_963798135.1. Classification (GTDB taxonomy): domain Archaea; phylum Thermoproteota; class Bathyarchaeia; order Bathyarchaeales; family Bathycorpusculaceae; genus Bathycorpusculum. The sequence goes on from CAWCSI010000002.1 coordinate 1,528,498, forward strand.
CCTGCGAATATATGCTGAGTTTGTTTATGTTTTTGAAACGGGAAAAAAGCAGTTAGAGCAAATACATTAAACAAGATGAAAAAATAAAAACTAAATATAATATTAAAAAGAATTATTTAGATAAGTTCGATCGTTACGTGGACTTCTTCTGGCACACGTATACGCATGATTCGACGCATAACTCTTTCTTCTGAGTCGATATCGATTAAGCGTTTGTGTATGCGCATTTCCCATCTGTCCCATGTTGCTGTTCCTTCGCCAGATGGCGCTTTTAGAACTGGAACACGTAGCCGTTTTGTTGGCAATGGTACTGGACCGTTAATTTTTACACCTGTTTTTTGAGCGATGCTTCTAAGTTCTCCGCAAACCTCTTCCAATTTCGCGTAATCTGTACTTGTGAGGCGTATTCGTGCTTTTCTTACCATGTTAGTCTATCAATCCATTATTTTTCTCTTTAATATATGTTGGTGAGACACCTTAGAGACTTCAGAGGAGCATAAAAACCTTGCGACGCATAAAAGGGCGCTTAATGCGTAAATTTTAAACTCCATCGGCAAAACCTTGCGGGAGAAAGATGCTTTGAACCTCATTACTCGTATGGCCGCCCAGTAATTTGCCAACAAAATAGCCTCTGCAATTAACAAATATTAGGTGTTAATTCTTTTTCTTATCGCTTCGACTTGTTGGGGCGTGAATGTCTCTTCCCCACACTCTGGGCATCTAAGTGCCTTCACGTTATGCAAGACAACGTCGTTAACTTCAAAATCAAACTCAACTTCAACATATTCCACAATGCACGTTGGGCAAAGCAGGGCGCCAGCTTTTGCAACCGTTTGTCTATTGAGTGAATTTTTTTCCAAGTTCTTCTGCCCAAGCCTCTACCTTCGACATATCCGTGTTATCTAACATGGTTTTTCTAAGCATTCTTATTCGTCCGCCGAAGGCTTCTGCACTTACAGGATTAATGTTTGGGTATTTGGCTAAGGTGTTTTCTACGAACTTGGCTCTTGCGTTCGCATAACTTCCAGGTGTACCTCCCCAAGAAGAAGAAGTATAAAACGCAACGTTTTTGCCGCTCAAGTCACTTTGAAGAAACTTTAAGGCTTTACTGTAAACTCTGCCACTTCTCACACCAGCTCCAACTATCACATTGTGGTACTGGGCTAAATCAGGCAATTTTTGTTTTTTGAGGTCAACTAAGTCAACTTCTAACTGGTATTTCGAACGCAAAACTTCAGCGATTTTTCTAGCTGATTCTTCAGTTGCTCCACCCTTTGTTTCATAAGCTATAAGCGTCTTATTTGCTTCCATTTTTAGGCGCTGCCACTTGACTCTTGGTTTGGCGTAATTTTTGTGCCGCAGCTATTACAGTAAACTGCACCTCTAGGATTTTTTGTGGTGCATTGAGTACAAGCTACTGATTGTGATGGCGGCGGTTTTTGTTGCCAATTTTCTTTTGCTTTTTGGAATGCTGCATTTGTTTCATGCGCTGCCATGTTGAATGCTTTCTCAAGTTCTATTCCAACTTGGTAAAAAGCATCGCGTAACTCATCAGCTGGATACAATGCTTTTGCAGCTTTGCCTATTTCTGTTTTTGTTCCACATTTAAAGCAGAAGTAAGCGTTATCGTCAATTTTTTCTCCACACTTTGAGCAGTAAACCAAATTTTTTCACCAGTAAAATATCCATATGGACCAGCGAATTTAAGCCTTTACTGGAATCACCCAAGAGCTCCTTGTATAATGTGATAGTTCAATGTATCAGATTTCTCAGTTCAGAACTTTTGGGGGTAAGATATCATTTTATTGAGCGTTTACATCCTGGACAAAATACTGTGGTATAATCAATTTGCAAGTTGCAATATCTGCACGAAGATTTCGAGAAATAATTTTGACTTAACGTCGTTGTTCCATTTGTTGCCGCTTGTTTTCTTTGTTTACGTTGGTTGTCGAGTCTTCCAGCAAAGAAAGTAGCTGTTTCAAAAACCAACACAAAAGGCGCCAACATAATTAAGCCAGTGAGTGGTGTGGGGTCGGGACCAAAAATCCAAAAAGCCACTAAAATTATCACATAAGCAATAATTTTGTTTCTTCCCCTCAAAAACTTCATGGGCAAAACGCCTACATGAACAAGCATAACGACAAAGACGGGAACAGTGTAGAAAACACCGCAAATTACAAACAAAGTAAAAATCCAGTTGTAAAAATCCTTTATGAAAATGAAAGGCACGGAGCCTCCTTGCATTGTGAAATAAATTAAGATTCTAAATGATATTGGCACTATAAGGAAATAGGCCATGGCTGCTCCCAATGTCAAAAGTCCGATGAATGAACCTAGATAATATCCTAAAACTTTTTTTTCGTTTTCATATAATGCTGGTTTAACGAAAGCAACAACTTCATAGAATATTACCGGAGAAGCAAGGAGTAACCCAACAATTATTGACAGATAAGCCATGATAAAAACGGTGTCTCCAAGCCCTCCAGCAATCAGTGTCGCTTGTTTTGGCAGAAAATCTGTTTTTATCCTAAGCATTGCAAGTGAGAGAAGAGGTTGATATCCACCAATGGGATTTGTTAGTCCAGCTAAGCTAGTTGGCAGCCATCCTATAGAGACAGTAATTATAATAGCTATTAGAATTACTTTGAAACGGCGGACTAACTCGTCAACATGATTCCAGAAACTTGATGCCCAGTTTTTGAAAGACGATGATGAAGATTCCGTACTCATATTTGTTCAAACCATCAACAAGTGGCAACCTAATTTTTATTGGCAAACCCATACATTGTAACGTTAGCGATTTTTATTACGGGCGTAATAACAAGAGCAGAAAAGCTCAAGCTATTCGCTTTAGATTTAGACTTTATTTTTTTTTAACTAAAAAAGGGTTAAATGAATTCTTATGCGGCGCCTAATTGTTTAACTTTTATTGATATTTCGCTGGATATTTCCTCTCTTGTTTTACCATCAGTTGGTATCCCAAGCCGTTGAGCAGTTTCAAGCAAAAGTTCATCTTTAGTTATTATTGTTGGCGAAGGTGCTGGTCTAGATTGAGCAACAGGAGCGGTGGCAGTAGTTGTATTGAGGCTGCTATTGGCAGCATCAGTAAATTCTTTCTGCGCTTTAGTAAATTCGCCTTTGGCTCTGCCTAACGATTTTGCAAATTCTGGAATCTTCGCTGGACCCCACATTATAATTACGATGGCAACAACACCGATAATGATCCATTCCCATCCTTCAAGCATTTTAAAAAGTCTCCTTTTATGATTTTATCTGACTTTATTTGAAGCTGGCGAGCTCATAAATACATTTGTGGGTGTGGTTTAGCAATCACAACCGCTTGCTTCTCTCTATATCAAGAGGTACTACCCTTGGTCAACTTTAATTTCTAATCTTATTTCATTCAATTCGCAAAACTTGACAAACAAAGGCTAAGGCTATGAAGTTTTTTTCTAGAACTCCTAAAATAAAGGCGGTTGAAAACTTTTTTTGTAGTTTTAGAAATAAGTTGCTCGTTTGAGCCAAGCCCATGTGACAGTTACAATAACTGGCATTAATGTAATTGCGACGGTCAAATAGTTTAAGGCGGGGCTTAATCCATATGGAAAATCGATGTTTACCAATAGATCTCGCACGAAGAATTCCCAAACTGCAAGATACGATATGATGACGGTAATTACTAAGGCTAAAAACTCGATCTTTCGTGTGTTGTAGATTTCTAATATGTCGATGTGGGCACGGTGAGATTCCGCAACCACGCTAATGTGATCATTTAATTCCTCAATTGCGTCTTTAACAAGAAAATCCAATTGTGGATTAACTTCTTTTACACCTTGATTGATGTAATCCCACAAGTGAGATAAATCCAAAACAGCAAGCTTCTCTTTTTGCAACTGCTTATACTCTTCCCAAAGTTCTCTTTCTGTATTAGTTTCTCTTCTCAAAATAGGCTCAACACGAGCCGTTGTCTTTTTTAATCGAAGGACAAAAACTGCAACTTTGCCAGCGAGTTCCCTATCTAATGCTTGAACCTTACCAATTTCCGCTTCAATTTCTCCAATGTTAATATGCAGAGCATACTCGCTTTCTTCCACAGTAATCAGCCTTAAAGGTAAAATGTTTCAAAACAACTAATTCGTTGATTAGCTGTCAATATACCGATATTTTAAAAGGAAATAAATGTTATGCGTTTAAGCTACTAACAACATGTAAGTAAATAAATATAGCTTTGTGATATCTTTGTGAATCGTTGAAAATCAAGCGTCGGTTTAAAGCGATGTTTGATTTAAAGCTGATTTGGATTGACCGAAATGAAGTATATTCTCGTTGTTGGAGATGGAATGGCTGATTATTCTATTCCTGAATTAGGAAATAAAACGCCGCTTCAAGCTGCAAATAAACCAAATATGGATTCTATAGCTGCCCAAGGCAGAAGCGGGCTCATTAAAACTGTTCCAGACGAGTCAACTCCAGGCTCAGAAACAGCTATTTGCTCGCTTCTAGGTTACGATCCACGAATATACTGCACGGGCAGAGGACCACTTGAAGCACCCTCAAGAGGCATAAAGTTGGGGCCAAACGATGCAGCATACAGATGCAACTTGATAACCGAGAAAAATGAGGTTATCGTGGATTATTCTGCAGGGCACATCACCACTGAAGAAGCAAGCAAACTAATTGCCGCAATAAACAAAGCTTTTGGAAAATTAGGCAAAATTGAATTCTATTCAGGACTTGACTATAGACACTTTCTGATTTTACGAAACACTCCAAAACCTGAGCTTACTGTTTGTACTCCCCCTCATGACGCTATAGGCGAACTCGTTTCAGATGTGTTGCCAATAGCTAAGTCGGCAGAAGCTGAAAAAACAACACGGTTACTAAGAGAATTAATTATTCGTTCTAGCGGCATTTTGAAGTCTAATCCTGTGAACATTGCGCGTGTTAAGGCAGGAAAAAATCCTGCTAATTTGATTTGGCCTTGGGGAGGCGGCAAAAAACCTTCGATGCCAACCTTGAAAGAAAAGTATGGTTTGAAGTCAGCAGTTATTTCCGCGGTTGATTTAGTGAAGGGAATTGGCACTTACGCAGGCATGGAAATTATCAATGTTCCTGGAGCTACAGGTATGGACAATACTAATTACGAGGGCAAAGCGGATGCTGCATTGAAAGCTCTCAAAGATAATGATTTTGTTTTTGTTCATGTTGAAGCACCAGATGAAGCTGGACACTGCAAAGATTACGCTTTAAAAGTGAGGACAATTGAGAATTTGGATAAGAGGTTGCTGGGTAGAATCCTTGACGGCTTAACTGAACCGTACGCTATTGCAATATCGCCTGATCATCCGACACCTGTCAAAATTGGAACTCACACAAGAGAACCTGTACCATTCGCAATTAAATCGCCTACTCTAAAACCCGACGGCATTAAAAAGTTTGATGAAGAGTCAGCAAAAAAAGGCGGCTTTGGTCTAATCACAAGTGATTATTTAATTTCACTTCTTTTATCCAAGACCAAACAGTGAGGCAATTTCGAGTTAAATAGATTTCAATAATTATATTTTGATTTTCGCAGTCTATCGTAGGATGAAAGGAAGCTTTGTCCTTTAATTGTTACAAGGTATTTTCCGTTTTTTTGTGTTAGCATGCTTTGACGGGTTAAGATTGTCAAGTAGGATTCTGCTAAAACATCATTCAAACCTACTTGTTGCATAATTCTGTCCTTGTTTTTTGATGTTTCACAAAAACGTATAATATTTGAGGTAATTCCTAACCGATCGCTAATAGCCATTTAGCTCCCTGGTAAATGATTGAATCGGTCGCAATTAAGCGTGTGTGACTGTTTAGCAACAGTAACAAGCGGTCGGCTTCATCTTTCAAGTAATCTACGTTAATGCAACCAGTGCTATCCCGGCTAAAATTGCTATGATCCCTATTTTTTGGTTGGTAACTATCTTTTCTTTCAAGAAAAAGTATGCAAGCACTATAGTTACTGCTGGATAGGTTGCTGCTATAGGCCCCACCAAGGACAGTAAATCTGTTGACACGCTAAAGTTGAAGGCTGCAAACCCTAAAAGATCAAGCAGTCCTGACAGTGCGATAAACAAAAATATCAGCCGAGCTGGTTTGGAAAATTTTGTCGGGGCAAGTTTTGTCCAAGATAGCAAAATGGTGAGTGCAATGATTCTTAGAAAGAGAAGAGATATAATTGGTCCAAATGAGGTGACCATAGGTTTTAGCAAAGTGTATGTTATTCCCCAGGCAACCATGGATATTATGGCATCAGATATTCCGCTTGATCTTCCTTGTCGGATGCTTTTTTTGAATTCAGCAAAATTTGTAGAGGCAAAAAATATCCCTATAAAAACAGCGATTATTCCGATAATTTGTAGGGGCATTAGTGTCTCCTTGAAAATTAAAACTGCCAGAAGGGTTGTTATTACTGACCAGCTTGCGGAAATTGGAGAAACTACCGATATGTTGCCTTTTTGAAATCCTCTGTAGAGGAAAATATAGGCTATTATTCCTAAAATTCCGGCTGAAATAGTAATTAGAACAAGCTCAGAGGTTAGAGGTGGTAACTTGAAAAATAGAATTGCTAAAATAATTAGGGGTACAAAAGCCACTAAATGGTTTAGAAGTAGAGAAATTTTGTATCCAAGTTTATCTATGGCTTTTTTTGCAAAGAAATCAGCTGTGCCCCAACTTAACATTGCAGTTATAGCAAAGAGTATTCCTAGTGCCAAAGCCATGCTCGTCTGAATCCGTTTGAATATGATTTATTTGGCTTAGATTTAAACTTAAAACAGACGAGATCAAGTTCCATTTCTCTTGATACTTTTGCCGCTATTGATTCTTAGGCTTCTTGCGTTAATTCAATGTCTTTTATACGTTTTTTTATGACCCTTTGGACTTCAGGATTTTCTTCCTGACATTTTGCATCAACTAAAAGATCTTTTGCCACATGGAGGCTTTTGCCGCCGAAGATTTTTGCAAAATTGCTGGAGCGTTTTTCAAGCAAACGCAGGTACCTTGGAAGAACACAGACGAAGTTTGAGGGATACCGTTTGCCCCTGTCTAAGTCTACTACAACGAGTTGTATGCAACTATCTAGGTTTCGATTCCCTTTTTTAATTGCATACAATTTTAAGTTCATTTTACCCAACCCAGCCCTAATCAACTTGTCAAGTTTATACTAACCGCAAGTTGAATTCTTCAATATCGGGTCTATGTTGCCTAAATCATATTAATATTGTTGAGAACTAAAATAAACCAATTTGTCAAGTCAACCATGCAAAAACAGAAACAACAGCTACCGACTAAATCTTGTTTTCAACGTTGGCGTTTTTCTAATTTGGACTTGCTAAAGTCTCACAATATAGATTCTTAGAGCCAAAACTGGCAAAACAACAATTAAACCAAACAACATTGCAGTTAACGTCATTACCCGTAAAGCGCGATCGATGTGTTCAGGCGAAATTCCATGGTCATCACCTAAAGTGTAGCAGCCTTGTTTTTCCAATTGAGTGTCCAATGCACCAGCCATAGCCGAAATCGTCCAGCCAGCATTTATGCTGACCGTTTTGTTTTTGTCCCTCTTGAGGATGCGCCATGATTCACGCCAGTTTTCCTTCAAAAGAAAAGCGGCAGCAACCATCAAGTAAGCGGTTAGTCTAGCGGGGAGATAGTTAGCTATGGTGTCAAGGTTTGCGCTGAACCATCCGATGTTCTTGTTTTCCACGTTCTTGTAGCCAACCATCGAATCCAAAGTGTTTACAACGCGGTAAGCAAATGCCCCAGGAACGCCAAATAAAGCAAAGAAGAAAAATGGTGCAGTTATTCCATCCGTAGTGCTTTCGGCTATTGATTCAACGGCAGCCGAGAGTATTTGTCGCTCGGATAGCGTGTTTGGGTCTCGTCTGACTATGAAGGGAAGCCATTTGCGAGCTTCTCCTAAGTCGTTGTTTTTTAGTGCGGAAGAAATGGGTTTGGTGTATTGCCCCATACCTGTTATTGCAAACGTAGCTTTGAATAAAAAAGCGCCTACAATTACGTAGGCTATTTGCCCGTATAAGCCGAAAGATTGCCTTAACCAGAAAAGCAGCAAGAATACAGGAAGGGCGGCAATCAACATTACAACCAAGGCTAAAAGGACGCCATTTGCCTTCTCAACTCGTTGATTTGGGCTTTTCAGTTTGGGTTTAAGATACGATATTATTTTGCCTATTCCAATTGTGGGGTGAATTCGATCAGGATACTCTCCTATTACATGGTCAATTAGAAAAGCTAAAAGAAGGATAAGGGCAGAATCAATAAACCAGGTGAAATCAAAAGCAAACATGAATCAAAATCAACCGTGCTAATTCTTCACTATCTGCTTCAAAACTTCAATCAACCGCTCATTCTCCACTCGAGTTTTAACTGCCACCCGAATAAAGTAAGGGTCAACTCCTCTAAAAGAGCTGCAATCCCGAATTAAAATGCCCTCTCTCAACAGCTTGCTCGCCAACTCAGCAGCTGTTAAGCCAGATTTTCGTACATCAATAAAGAAAAAGTTGGCATCTGCAGGAAAAATCTTAAACGAAGTAATCTTGCTTAATTCAATTAGAAGTCGCGCTTTCTCTTTCTTGATAAGCTCAAGGGTTACTTTCAGGTGCTCTTCATCTTTCAAAGCAGCAACAGCTGCAGCTTGTGCTAAGCAGTTAACGTTCCAAGGAATCTTGGCGCATAAAAGCACATTGATAATTTCTTCAGAAGCGATCCCATAGCCAATTCGCAAACCAGTTAAACCAAAAATTTTGGTAAAAGATCTTAAAATGAACAGGTTAGGATATTTCTTGATTTTGTTAATCATTGTTAGGTCTTTTTCGTTTTCTACAAACTCTAAAAAATCTTCGTCCAAAAAAACAAGGGTGTTTTGCTTCAGTGCGCTTTCAATTATTTCTGTTAAGGTTTCAGCTGGAATAAGCATGCTTGTTGGGTTGTTTGGATTACACAGAAAGACAATTTTGGCGCCTGACATTTCAAGGGTAAAGGGTAATGCGTCAATGTTGAAATTCCGGTCAAGATTGACAAATTTTGGGGGTTCACCGGTCCTCCTAACTGCACTCTCATATTCGCCAAATGTTGGTGCAGCAATAACAGCTGTGTCGCCTTTATTCATGAAAGCTTCAGCGAACAAATACATGAGTTCAGTTGAACCGTTTCCAACAATGATATTGTCTTTAGTTATTCCTTTGAAGTGGCTGGCTATGGCCTGGCGCAACTCATTAGAATTCGAATCGGGATAAGCAGCGATTTGGCTAAAAGCTTTTTTTGCTGCTTCAAGCGCTTTTTTAGATGGCCCTAAAGGATTGACACTTGAGCTGAAATCTAAAATTTCTTCACGTTTTAAGCCAACTTTGCCTGCAGCATCTAAAACCTCTCCGCCGTGAACGCATGGCTTGAGGTTTCTTATGGTTTCCTTGGCTAGGTTTTCTGCAAGCTTCATTTAAGGTTCAATCCTTCATCTGGAGAGCTGAAATTCGTAGGTTTCTTTTTAACGTAAATGATATAAATGTTTGGTTGGATGCTCCATCCAATCCCACATAATCTTTTATTAACTTAAAGCAATGGCAACAGAAAAAATTGGTTCGAATTTAAGATAACCATATGCGATTCTTGGCTAAAGGGAACTGGGAAAAGGTCGTTAAATGCCGATTGCTTTCCAATTTTTCTTTTTCAAATAAACAGTTGTGATAGCCGCAATAATTGCCACAGCTGCTATAAAGGCTACATCGGCAACTGACAGCGTCAAGAAATTAACATTGGTATGGTTATAGCCAAGTTTGGCAAGCCAAACTGTATTATTTTTTGAACCCACCATAATATAGCTGCCGTCTTTGGCGCTGATTATGGAGTTAAAATTTGCCTCTAACCCAACAGGCAAGGTGACTCCGGGCAGACTCATATTCCAAAGTTGGTTGCCCATCTTATCTGTCATAATTATCCCAGCATCCTTCAGATTTGAAATCTCTATTAGAATGTAGCCGTTTGGGGTTTCAAGCGCGTCAGTTATTGAGCAGCGGTTTGATCCATATGTTTGGTTCCACTGCATATTTCCTTCGGAATCTATTTTGAGTATCCATGCGCTTTTTTGCCAAAGATACCCTGCCATCAAGTATCCTCCATCTGTTGTGTTTATGGCATAGTTGCATTCGGGTTGAAAGTAGTAGCCTTCGCCGCCGTAACTTTTGTTTTCAAGTACGTTTCCTCTCGTATCCATTTTGATGATTGAGAAGAATGCCTGATTAGGCTCAAAAGAGTAGCTTACACAAGACATTACATATCCGCCGTCTGAAGTTTGAAAAACGGTAGATGGGCAATCGGCTAACGGTCCCGAAAGTGTCTCATTCCAAGACATATTTCCTGACGAATCAGTTTTGGCAAACCAAATCCAGCCCAATCCTTCTTCAACTTTTTCTCCAAAACCGGCGAGGGCAAAGCCGCCGTCTTGGGTTTGAATAATCGACATAAAATAGTTTATTGGAGCTCCAGAACTGAGCATTTTAGTCCATTGAATGTTGCCCTGAGCATCGGTTTTTACTAATGCGTATTGGTTATCTACGATTCCAGCTAAAACGTATCCGCCGTCACTGGTGGGTAAAAGTCGGGGAAGAATTGTTTTGTTTTGATCTATTTGAATTGGTTTTGTCCATGCTAAATGGTAAGATGGGTCAAGTTTCACTAGAAATGTGCAGGTTTGGTTGGCTGTGTTTAGGATTAAACTTCCGTCGGAAACTTGAAAAACAGAGTATCCTGCTTCACCGGTTATGTTAGTTTGCAATTCAACTGGGGCAGGCCAGGAAGCAGGAACTTGCGACGTTGAAGCGGAAATGGATGATGAATTCTCAGATTTCACAATCGGAAACAAAACTGTACTTATCGTTAAAGTCAATAAAACAACTGCTGCCAACCCAACGATTGCCTTTCTCATCATTACACCATTTAATCAAGAAATATCAACATGCCTTTTAGTTCTACTCAAGGAACACAATGTTCCAAAGCTGGAACACCAAATAGTGAATCATAGGCTAACTTTTGGTGAGACTGAACCTTTTAAACAAACTCATTTCCTTCTCTGCTTATGCTATTTCTTGACTATCCAGTAAAGTATTCCAATCCAGGCTTAGGAGTCAATTACATATTTCATAGGCAGCGATCCTTATGGTCTCTAAGGTCGGCAGTATCAGTTTTTTTCATGGTGTCAAACACGCTTTCGGTTTTTTCGAAGTTTTCATCGAGAATTTTTACAAATAGTGGCTTTAGAGCGGGTAAATCGTTATTAACGGTTTTCCAGACTCTTTTTAGGTCTACCCCAAAATATTCATGAATTACTTTATCCCTCATTCCAGCCATTTTCTTCCAAGGGATTTGGGTATATTCGGTTTTGATTGAAGGTGGCACTTTTTTAGTTGCTTCTCCAATGATCTCTAAGGCTCTTATTACAGCATAGGTAGTTTTGTATCCGTAGCAAATGTCTCGTAGTCCATGTTTTTGACAAATTCTAAAGCGTCCTTCATAGCCTTGATTATGTCCTCAATGTAATCAATGAACTCTTTTGTCATACCGTTACAACTTCTTCTAAACCATGCTTTCCAATTCTAGGTTTAAGAGTTCCTTTTTCCACCAAATCAACTTTAACGCCTAAAATGTCTGTAAGATAATTCTCTATTCCAATAAAATCTAGTAAGCTTATTTTAGAAGATTCTTCAAACTCAACTAAAATGTCGATATCACTTTTCTTCTTCTGCTCGCCTCTTACGTAGGAACCAAAAATACCGATGTCTTTTACCTGATAATTCTGCTTTAATTCTTGTTTATGTTTGGTCAACGTTTTTTTTATTTGGTCGATGGTTATCATTCGATTTTCACTTTATTATCTGCTAATGAAAAGTTAAGGTTTAGTCCTCAAAAAATTTTGTGGGAGACGCGGTGCGGTTGTCAAAAAAGGAGCTTTGAGATCACTCAATTTCTGCGCTTCTATGAAGAAGCAGATAAACACAAAGAAACACGCAACTTCCAATAAAACTCCTTTAATTTAAACTTGGTCTTTCGTAAATTCCTCAGAACTTTTTTGGTGGTTTAACTTTTATAAAAGAGTTGGAACGCTAAGGTATACGTCTACGAGGCTATCCTTCCTTCAATTCGACATAATGCGAGAAGGTAATCAAATCGTGTCGTTTAATTTTGGATATGGCTTATACAATACTAAAGAGCCGTTTTTCTGCGCAACCGATAATTTGTGTTTATCAGCAATAGTTTTTACACATGAATTCGCTAAACTGCCATTCCCAATTTGAATATGTATTTGAAAAGTGTTGGATAGATTATTGTTCGCTTTTGGTGACATGAGTTTTATAGATTTGCCTTCTATGAAATTGCATTGTTCAAAAAGTTGTTTGATCACCGTAACGGCTTGTTTTCTATCCATAATCCTAAATTCGAAACTCAACGGTTTAAAAAGTCTTGTTATGAAAGTATGTGCACGACTATATCTGCGCTGTTTGACTATGTTATCTCTACAGTGAATTATTATAGTGTAACAAACGTAGGATATTTGGGAAACGTGCACTTGGACAGAAATCAAGCGATGGCGATCTTAAAAGAACTAATTGCTTCTATTTGATTGAACAATCTTGGATTTCAATTGAAAAGACAAAGGAAGATGTGTACAAAATAAAGATTAAAGCCGTTCAAAAAACCCATAATTTAGGGCATTTTTTTCTAGTAATGATTTAGTCGTGGAAGAAGATGATGGGTATTGGCTAATTTCTAAACCTTAATTTGGATTCTTTAGTCACATTTTTTATGATTTTAAAGTCTTGCATCGGACGCAAGTTTGGCTTTTGACACAACTTGAACTGATTTCGATTCCACTGTTTCAATGTTTTATTTGAGGAATAGTTTACCGTTTAGCTCTTTGGGGGGAGGGGAAACGCACTATGAAGGTTGTGCCCTTTCCTTCGGTGCTTTCAAAAGTTACTGTTCCACCTAAGCCTTCAGTCATGCGTTTAACTACTGCTAAACCGAATCCTTGACCTTTAGATTTTGTCGTCATCATAGGCGTAAATAATTTAGGCTTGACGTTCTCAGGAATTCCAACTCCCGTGTCCTTAACAGTAATCAAAACATCATTAGTTCGCTTATCAGGATACGCGCGAATAGTTAGCTTACCGCCGTCAGGCATAGCTTGGACTGCATTCAATGTTAAATTGGCAAAAATACGCTTAAGATAGTCTGGATCAGCCATTATTTTTCTTGCTTTGTTCTCAACTTCAACAGTTACCTCAATGTTTTTGGGAATACCGTTTTTAGCCAATATTTCATTGAACAAAGAACCTATGTTTGTTTCTTGTGCTCGTGGATTAAGCGGTCTTGCGTAATCTTGGAGGTCTGCAACTATCTTGTTAATGTAATCTATATTATGTTCTATTTCATCCAAGCTTTCTAAAGCATTTGCCTTTTGCTCGTTCTCTGGAAGTCCAGCCAGCTCTGTTTTAGCTAAGTATAGGTCTCCAGTAATTGCTTGCAATGGATTACGGATATCATGCCCAACCATACCTGCGGTGGCGCCGATGGCTGCTAAACGCTCAGAATCTTTAAGCTGCTTAGTTCGCTCTTCAACCAATTCTTCAAGGTGTTTGCTGTATTCTTCAAGTTTCTCCTGCATTTGCTTTCGAATAGTTACGTCGGTGAAAGTGTTTATGAGATGTTTTTGTCCGTGTAGCATTATTGTTTCGGTGGAAGTGAGCACTGATATGATTTTGCCAGATTTTGTTCTAACTGGAATTTCAAAATCCCGTAATTCACCGCGTTCATTCACTATGCGCACTCCCTGGTTGCGTGAATCTAACGGTATAAGGTTTAGCTCAGAGGAAGTGTGACCAATCAATTCTTCACGGCTATACTCCAACAATTTTGCGACGCTTTCGTTCGCATCCACATAGCGCCAATCTCCAAAACGAGTAATCATCTGTGGGATTGGGCTGTTATGGAATGCTTTGGAGAAACGTTCTTCACTTTCCAGAATTGCTGCTTCAGCTTTTTTGCGTTCTGTTATGTCCCTGAAAATCAACACGACACCTGATATCTTGCCATCTTTATCGACTATGGGTGCTCCACTGTCATCAATCGGAATTTCGCTGCCGTCTTTTCGAATCAAAATCGTGTGATTAGCTAGCCCAACTATCAGTCCTTTTTCCAAGACTTGGCTGACTGGGTCATCAACTACAAAACGGGTTTGTTCGTTAACTATGTTAAAGATTTCCGTTACAATTTTTTGAGAAGCCTCGCTCAATGTCCATCCTGTGAGTTCCTCAGCAACATCATTCATGAAAGTAATTCTGCTCTTCAAGTCTGTGGAGATAACTGCGTCTCCAATACTTGCCAGAGTGGTCGACCATCGTTGTTCACTTTTCCGCAGAGATTCCTCAGCAACAGTTCTAGAAAGAGCCAATGATAAAGAGTCTGCGATGCGTTCCCATTTCTGTATATTTTCAAGTGTAAACATGTTCTTTCGTTTGTCGTTTAGTTGCAGCAGCCCCAACGTATTGTTTCCAACCTGCAACGCCAGCAACGCCACAGATTCATATCCTTCTCCATTGCATCGATTGCGGGTATTGGCTTGGCGGTCTGCGTCAGTAGTGGTTGCAAGGAGCTGCGTAGTGCTGTTTGTCCAGAAGCTCCCTTTTTCTGTAAAAAACTGCTTTGATGGATCAAATCTTCCGCATAAGATGTTTCCGCACATGCATTCCAGTATGGGGTTTCCTTTGAAGTCTCTTACAATGCAGTTGGCTGCGTCTTTTTTGCAGAGATTATTTTCAAGCAAGATGTGTTCGGGCTGGAATCCGCGGGTTTCATAATAGGGAAAGTCTTCGCCTTCTTTAAGTCGTATTCCTACGGCTTCGCAACCAGATTGTTCATGGAAGAAACTCAAAGTTGATTCAACTAATTGATTGGTTGTTGCGCAGGAGTTGGCAATCTTTAGGAACTCAAGCGTGAGCCCTCGTTCTTGCTCAACTTTTTTGCGTTCAGCAACTTCATTTTCCAGATCAGCTCTTGATGCGGTGATGTTCTTTAAGTTCAAAGTCATATTGTTGAAAGCACGGGATAAATCGCCCACTTCATCGTTGCTTTTAGATGCGATAGAATAGTCAAGATTGCCTGAACCGATTATTTTTGTTCCTTCGCTAAGTTTTCTTATCGAAATTAGTGTTCGTCTGAAAACAATTAAGTATGTTGTAAAGAAAAATCCGCCGAATGCAGCTATCAATGTCAAGATTAATGCGTTGCTCAATTGTTGAAGTTGGTTGCTTTGTGTGCTAAAATTATTGGCTAAAACGGAAGCGTCGAAAGAAAGGGCTTGGTTTTGGACAGCTAATCGTCCCCAATCAGTCTGGAACGTGGGAAGGATTCTGACGGTTTCGTTTAGGGGTGCATTTTGTAGAAATGTAACGGCGCTATCAAACACGGTGTTTAAGCGTTGTGTATCATTGTTTATGTTCAAGATTAATTCTTCTTGCTTTGGGGTTGATGGATTTATCCCGGTCAGGTTGCCTGATAGGTATGAGAACGTTGATTTCCATTGGGAAAGCTGTGAATTATCTTGATAAAGGAAGTAATCATTAGAAAGATATGCTAGGTCACTTGCGCTAGCCTGAATGCTTCTTGCAGATTGTTCCTGTTTTTTTATCTGTGTTACTTGTTGACCCGTGAAAACAATAGATGCGAAAACAACCACCATGATAACGCCAAATACAATTGACGTCAGGATTAATTGATTTCGTATCTTCATTTTCTTTCCTCATCCAACAATATTCACTGAGTCAGGTTCCACCGAATTGAGACCATTAATATAGACGTAATTCAGAAAATTCGGAATCGCCACTGCCGTTGTCAAGTTGTTACTAATTAGCCATCGTGCTTCATCTTGCATAGCTAAAATTTGAGACTGGTCAAGGGATACTGTAAACTGATAGTTTGACCAAACTGAAGGCAGGTATGTGCTAGAATAGTTGAGTGTCTTTGAAACAATGTTGATGGTTTGGTCTTGATGATTTACTATGAAGTTTTCTGCTTGTATTAACGATTTCAAAAATCTTACAATTAAATCGGGGTTTTGAGTTGCCCAACTCTGGGCACAGACTAAGTCGTTATAACCAAGTTGATCTGATTGCGCTGGCCATACAACAACTTTGTTTCCCAAAGCGTTTTCGATTTGGTTGACATATGGTTGAAGAGTTAAAACTGCGTTAACTGTTCCGTTTGTTAAAGGGTTTAGCCCCTGCGCCAATGGAACATTAACAAGGGTTACGTTGTTTATGTCTAAATTGTTTAATTCAAGGAATCTGCCCAGGTAAAATTGCGCAATGGTTCCGAACGCAACACCTACTGTTTTACCTTTCAAATCCGAAACACTATTAATGCCTTGATCCGCACGTGCTATCAAAAAGAAACTTGAAAATTTGCTATCAGTTCCTAATGTGCAAAGGCTAGCGTTACTTAATGCTTCTTCAGCAACAATGAACTCCGTGGCTACGCCTATGTTTGCTTCACCATTTAGCACTGCTTGTGCGTCAGCCAAACCAGATGGATAGTTTTTGATAGTTATATTTAGACCATTCTCGGCGAAGAATTGTTGGTCGTTGGCAACGTAAATTAGTGAGTTGGTTTCGTTTGGAAGTGTTCCTATTGTGATTTGCTCGACATTACCTGATTTGGGTTTTTGAGCATTTAAGTAAACAAATGAGCTTAAAACGATGGCTATAATCAGTATGATAACGGCTACGATTATTAGACTTCGCTTTTTGGGCAAGGTCATACAATTGAACCCTCAGAAACGAAGCTTACAAACAATGGCTTGGATATTTAAGATTATCTAGAATTGAACCAAACTCTTTTTTTCAAAGATTACTAAAGAAAAAAACATTTACAATGTATTTCACTTAGAAGCTGATATGTGTCCGTTATGTTTTAGGACGGTTTAACTTTTATAAAAGTGATTGACAATATTCAAATAACCGTTTGGTTGGAAATTGATTAGTGAGAAGGAAGATTTTATGGTTGAAAATTTTGATAAGGAACATAATGTCCAAGAGTTAAAGGACATGATTAAAGATAGAAAGCCAGGTGAATCCGTGGAGAAAGTGCTTTTCATTTATTGTCAACGGCATGGGCTTTCCGTGGATGAATGCCGCAATTACTATGACAAACTAGTTAAAGCGGGCGAAATTAAAGATAAATAGCCCATTCCATCGATGATTCTGACTTCATTTTATTCATGAGTTTTTGGATGTTTGCGGTTAACAATTATTTTTGTGGCCTTGTATATTTCGAACCAAATTATGCTAGCTGCTCCAGCGATGAGGCAAATTGAGAGGTTGACTGGGTTAAGAGCGCTAAAACCAAAGAGACTGTTAAGCTGTGGAATATAAATTACAAGCATCAAGGCAAACAAGGCGACGAAAAGTATCCACCAGAAAGCATCGTTACGCCTGCGGAATGTTCCAACGATTGTATGCACCCAAGACCGATTGGTTAGAATCAACGCCAAATTTGCTGCCACAATAGTTGCAAAGGCCATTGTCCTTGCAGTGTCCTCACCAAGCCCTCGATTAAGTGAATTAACAAATATCAAAATCACAATAACGAGAACAACAAAGCCTTGAAGAAAAGCAATAACGGCGGCTTCCCTGTCGAAAAGGCGTTTTTCCATACTGCGAGGTCGACGATTCATCACATTAGCTTCTTCCGGCTCTGTTTCAAAAACCACTGAACAGGCTGGATCAATGATTAATTCTAAGAAAACAATTTGCAGCGGAAGCAGAATTAAAGGCCAACCTAGCAGAACTGGAATTACGGACATGCCAATGATTGGAATATGAATTGAAAAGATGTACGCAATAGCTTTTTTCAAATTATCGTAGATTCTTCGACCCATCCTGACTCCGCTAACTATCGAAGTAAAATCGTCGTCTAGAAGTACCATCGAAGCAGATTCTCTTGCAACATCAGTTCCTCGTCCACCCATTGCGATACCAATGTTTGCCGATTTGAGGGCGGGTGCGTCATTGACACCGTCACCAGTCATTGCAACTACATCACCGTTGCTTTTCAAAGCATTTACAATTCTGAGTTTTTGTTCAGGAACAACTCTGGCAAAAATATTTACGTCTTTGATTCGTCGCTTCAACTCTTCGTCAGTCATTTGTTCCAGTTCAAGCCCAGTTATGCAGTTTTCTGGAGATTCAAGACCTATTTGCCGACCGATATTTTGGGCAGTTAAGGGGTAATCTCCTGTAATCATCACCACTCGAATGCCTGCGTTATAGCACTCTTTAACTGCGCCGGCGACATTCGGTCTGACAGGATCAGCAAATCCTACAAGCCCAATAAAACTAAAGACAAAATCATGTTGCTCATCTGGTAGCTTAGTTTTTTTGAATGAAGCCTTAGCGACGCCTAGAACTCTTAGGCCTTCTTTTGCCATTGCTCGAATGTGAATAGATAGCTCTTTGGTTTGATTTTCGTTAAAATGGCAAAGATTTGTAATGGCTTCGGGCGCGCCTTTGGCGGCTATTATGTAATTTTCTCCGCTGGGTGAGACCCAAACATTAGACATAGCAAGCAACTTTTGAGATAGTGGATATTCTTGCACTAACTGCCAGTCATCGTGAATATGTTCAGTTTTTGCGAACTCGCCTTCGGTGAAACGTCGTATTGCTTTCTCCATCGGATCAAACGGGTCTTCTTTGCATGCCAAAACACTAAATTCAACCAATTCATGACAAGAATCTGGAGGCAACTTCATGAATGAGGCTATTTCACACATTTTGCCATCCGCAAACAACTTATTAACAGACATTTTGTTCTCTGTCAATGTACCTGTTTTGTCTACACAAAGAACTGTTGCGCCGCCTAGGTTTTCAATTGCCTGAACCTGTCGAGTGAGAACTTTTTTCTTTGACATTCGCCAAGCGCCCAAGGCAAGGAAAATGGTAAGTACCACAGGAAATTCCTCAGGTAGAATCGCCATTGCCAGCGTTATTCCAGCCAAAAAGCCCTCTATCCAATCAAGACGTGTAAATCCATAGACCACTATTACTATGGCACATAAGCTAAGGCCCACGAGGGCGCTGTTTCGAACTATATGGTTGATTTCTTGTTTTAGCCTTGTTTGGTCTCTTTCTACTTTTTGCAGAACTGCCCCGATTTTGCCCATTTCTGTTTTTGTGCCTGTATTTTTGGCTTCGGCGATTGCTTGACCTTGAATTATTAATGTTCCAGAGTAGACAAAGGGTAAATCGTCGCCTCCCGGTCGATAAGTTTGTTCTTCGCCGTTCCAAGCAACCTTGCGCACTGGTACTGATTCTCCAGTGAGAAGTGCCTCATCAACCATCAAGTTGTTGCATGTTAACAGTAGGCAATCGGCTGGTACGCGATCCCCTTCTGAAAGAATCAGTATGTCTCCTGAAACGACTTCGCGTCCAGGTATCCTTTTTTGTTCTCCATTCCTTATTACTAACGCTCTTGGGCTGGATAGGTTCTTTAGGGCATCTAATGCTTTTTCGGTTTTTTGCTCTTGATAAACGGTAATCCCGATTACGACGAATACAAAACTCAACAGAACTAGTCCTTCAGTGACATCGCCTAATAGTAAGTAGAGACTGCCGCTGGCCACTAGTAATAGGAAAATCGGCTCTCTTATGACACTTAAGAGGATGCCAAAAAAGCCATGTTTTCCTGCGGCTGGGAGTTCATTATAGCCTTCAGATTTTAATTTTCTATCAACATCAGTGTTGGAAAGACCTGTAATCGAGTCTATATCAATATCCCGCATCAGTTACTGCACGAGTCTAAAATCTGAAAAAGTCACTTAAAGGCGTATCCGTAAGTTTTTAAAATTTTATAATAAATACTTGAAGGTTGACTGATGACCCATTAAATTCAAGCCGGGATTGCTTTGTTAGGAAACTTTAATTTCAATAATGCTTTTAAATTCTGGTAATTCTCTATATATTCATCGAAAATAGGATCCCATTATTGTTGACGATCTAGTTTCAGGTGATTCTTTGATAAGTAAAATATTGGTGGCTACCGATTTTTCTGAAAACGCTGATAGAGCGTTGGATTTTGCTGTCGATTTAGCGGAAAAATTAAACTCATCTATTACTATCATTTATGTCCTTCAAAACAAAATTCCATTCGGGATGTCCGGCGCTGAAGTAGCAGTAGTTCTTGGCGAAAGCTACTTCGCGAGCATGAAAAAAATGAGCGAACAGAAACTAGTTAGCGTTGCTAACAATATTAAAAGTAGTAGACCAGGTTTGACTATTTCATCTATTGTAAAGGAAGGAAATCCTGTAAATGAAATAATTGATACTGCAAAAAACTTTGATATCATTGTAATTGGTCTAAAGGGCCAAAGTAACTTTCGAGAATCATTCACAGGCACAATAAGTGAAAGGATTGTTAATAGGGCAAAAATCCCCGTCTTAGTTATTCCGTAGCCAAAATTGCTTCTTATTCTGGGCAGTTGTGACCTGAAGGTATACTAAATCTTTTTAATCTACAAAGACTTCAGATTGCTCACCTGCAAGAAGCCATTAAAAAAATAACTCGTTCTATCAATAGGACTAATTAGCATTTTCATTTAGGTTATCTCCAATAACTTTTTGAAGGCATTGACCCAAGAAATCTCCGTTCGAGCTGTCTAAATTTCTATCTCAAACAAAAATCCTGCAATTAAAAGAAATATTCCTCGCATACAGAGGCTTAAGCTTCCAAGCTGTTGCCGCCGGGTTACAGACACATAGTTTTATATGTCCTATGCTCTGATGCGGGTTTAGAAATAATCATTGGAAGGCTCTCTAGTTGAAGATAACCCTCTATATAGTGGTCACTTTATTGTCAATTCTTTTGGTTTCGATAGCGGTAACTGGAGTAAATGCTCAGATAAACATTGGCAGCGGCGATAATGGTGGTGGAGAAGGAGCGTTTGAATTTCATTGCTCTTTAGGTGGACTAAGTTTTCTTTTAGTCATTTCAACGCTTGCTGCGGGGTTCTTGGTTTCAGGTCGCTTTGGGCGCATTGCTGGGTTTAGGCCTTTACCAGTGCATAAGTTGGTGGTAGTTGCAATGGCTATATATCTGACTGGCGAATTAATTTTCGGCTTAGTAATTCGAAACATTTCTTTTGTTAGGAGTATGCATGGTTTTTTAGGATTCTCTGTTGCTGCTCTAGCTTGGGTTACAGTGAGCCTTAATCCTTTTGTGTTAAGAAGAGCCGTGAAGTGGAAATATGCTTCTAAAATACATTTAATCTTAGCTGCAGCTTTGTTTATCCTTCTAGCCATTCACCTATATTATGCATTTACGGTACTCGGAGATTAAGAGGGCTTAGATCTTAGTAACCAAGCTTCTTTGTTTTATTTCTTTAAAGGGAGATAAATAATGTTTAAGTTTTAACTCCCTAATATCTTACAAGGGCTTCAATTTGAATGAACTTATCTTCATAGGTTTAGGATTAAACGATGAAAAAGGCATAAGCGTTAAAGGATTAGAAGAAACCAAAAGTGCAGATAGCGTTTTTATGGAGCTCTACACTAGCCTCATGCCTGACTTCAATCTACAAAGGTTTGAGGTTTTATGTGGCAAAAAAATAATGTTAATTTCTAGACGCGAATTAGAAGAAGAAGATGGATCGGTAATTCTTGAAGATGCCAAAAAAGGTAAGGTTGTTTTTCTTGTTCCTGGTGATCCATTTATAGCTACAACCCATGTTACGTTGCGGGTTGAAGCAGAGAAAAGAGGAATAAAAACTCGAATTATCCATGGGACATCAATAATTTCAGCCATAGTCAGCCTGTCGGGTTTACATAACTATAAGTTTGGAAAAACAGTTACCGTGCCTTTTCCAGAAAATTTTTCCGAAACACCCTATAATGTTATCGCTCAAAACAAAAAGTTGGGGTTGCATACACTTTGCCTTTTAGATTTGAAGGCTAACGAAAACCAGTTCTTAGGTATCAACCAAGCCATCAAAATGTTACTTGAGATTGAACAGAAGAAGCAGCAAGCAGTCATCACCCCAGACACGCCTGCAGTTGGAGTAGCAAGGGCGGGAAGTGATAACCCAACTTTGAAGGCTGATTTTCTCAAAAATTTAGTTGCTTTTGATTTTGGAGAACCGCCTTATAGTTTGATTTTTCCTGGTGAGCTGCATTTTATGGAAATTGATTCATTAATTGCGTTTGCGGGTGCTCCTGCAGAGTTTAGGCGGCTTGCCACGTGAGTTTAGAGACACTTTCGGCGAAGTATATTGGTTCTGCAGAAAAAGTGCTCAAAGAACTGGAACGAACAAAAACTCCATTCAGCGTGACTGAAGAGGCAGTGAGTAATATTTTGCATTGGGCTAATGATTATTTGGAGGATGCAAAGTATTATAAGGCTCAGGGCAAGCTTGAAACCAGCTTAACCTCAGTAGCTTACTGTGAAGGGCTCTTGGATGCATTACGATTATTGGGCGCAGTGAAATTTGAATGGCCAACAAATCAGGAAAGAAAACCGTTGTCTTAGCTTCAGGCGTATTTGATCTGCTTCATCTTGGGCACGTCAAATTTTTGGAGGAAGCCAAGAGGGCAGGCGGAGAAAACGCAGAGTTAGTTGTTATTATTGCACGAGATAGCACTGTTGAGAAAACCAAAGGCAAAAAACCCATAATGTCTGAGGATCAACGCTGTGCATTGGTTGAGTCTTTGAAGGTTGTTGACCGAACTGTGCTTGGTTATGAGAACTTTGACATAGGCGAAGTTATAGGGAAAATTAAACCTGATGTGATTGCTTTGGGTTATGATCAAGATGATGTGGCAAAAGAAGTGCAAACTTACTTGGAAACCCATAAAGTAAAGGTTGAGCTCGTCAGAGTGGGCAGGTTTGGGGAAAATAATTTAGATAGTTCATCAAAGATAAAACAGAAAATAATCGAGAAATTTTCCAAATAACTGGTTATGCTGCCATGAACTCGATGAAGTATAGACCCACCTATATTCTGATCGCATTAAACATAGCAGTATACGCTTACACCTCTATTGTTGGCGGCGACTGGGTGAGCACAAACTTTAACGCTATTCCTCCATGGTATCAATTTAACTTCGATGTGTTTCACGGTGCGTATTATCAGCTTTTCACCTCGATGTTTGTTCATGCATCAATAGTTCACATCGGCGGGAACATGTTGTTTCTATTAATTTTCGGTTTAAGGGCAGAGGAAATGTTCTCTTTGCCAGAATACCTTGGAATTTACTTGATTGGCGGATTGGCGGGTAACGTGCTTTCTTTAGTTTTGGGGCCAGGCTTGCTTTCGGTGGGCGCTTCAGGCGCAATTTTCTCATTATTTGGTGCCGTTGTAATTTATGCTAGACGTGCTGTGCGGCAATCGATTCTTGGAGCTTTAGTTTTTGCGTTCTTTCTATTCATCATTAATTCAGGGGAAGGCGTGAACATTTTGGCTCATCTGGGCGGTTTAGGATTTGGTTTGCTTGCAGGTTACTGGATAGCTACAAGACGTAAACCACAAGAAGAATACTCAGTTAAGTACTCACATAATGCGATGCCGTTTTAGTTACGGTTGAATGTAGATTTCTACTTTGACTTTGTTGCCGTCTTTGAGGTTTAACTGTTTTCTTAAGCATACAGGCGCAATTATTTCCAGCACTGAAACATCATAGTGACTGCGTAGAGCAGTGATCAAGGCTCCTTTTACTTTGTTATCTATTGTCGCTGGATAACATTTTACTATGCCAAAGCTTCGGTCTTCATTTCTAAAACCAGTTACCTCAACAGCAGGGTAGGCCTCTATTTCCTTTCGTGTCTTAATATCATAGTCGCTTGAAAGTTTAAGGTTAAGTGTGCCAGGGTAAGGTTCAAACCCTAATTTTTCTGTAAACTGTTTCCGATAAGGTTCCTTTGCTATGTAGTAGGCTCCTTCGCCTAAACCGGTGAAAACTGTTCCTTCCAAAGTGACGGAGGGCGGATACGATTTTTCAACTAAAAATTTCAGGTTGGAATAAAGCTTTTCCAGCTCTTTTGTTCCTTGATCGTCAATCTTAATTAAGCTTCCTTCTGGAGTAATATTTCTCTGAATCCAACCTTTATGCTCTAGCTCAATTAGGTAGCGGGAGGCGGTTTGCTGAGAAATTCCAATTTTACCCGCTAAATATTCGGTTGAGATTTTGGCAGTTCGCCTGTAAGCACCCATCTCTGCAAGTTTTAGAAGCATGTAGAGGTGTTGCCAATCGTGCTTTTCGCTCAAAGCTTGCTTACTCCAGTGGATTAGACAATAAATGCCTTGATATTTAAGGGGCTCGAAAAAATTTTAAGTCCAAATTATACTTAAAGCTAAATCTTTGGCTGAGAGTAGTTAATTAAATATGACTTCTTGAAATGAGGGCGAAAAATAGCTGCATGAACGTTTTTGATGAAATGGGCATTTACTGGGCTGAGATAGCAGATCAAAATCAAACAGAGAGGCAACTGCTTTTTCTAAAAAAAACTTTGAAAACGAATGGTTTGATTTTGGATCTTGCATGCGGGACAGGGCGGCATATGATTCCATTGGACAAACAAGGCTACAGTGTTGTTGGCTTAGACATTTCACTAAAGCTTCTGAAGATAGCCAAAGGTCGGTGGCGAGAGGCACAGGTTGTATATGCCGACATGCGGTTTTTACCGTTCAAGGCTGAAGCGTTTTCGGCTGCCATAAGCATGGACACAAGTTTTGGTTACCTGCCCAGTGAACAAGATGACTTGAAAAGCTTAATTGCGCTGCGAGAAACACTCAAGGAAAGCGGGATGCTGATTCTTGATGTTTTTAATCGTGAACACTTAATCAAGGAACACAAAGACCCCAGTCAACCCAAAAGTCGGGAGTACCCAAGCTTTTTCCTTTTGCAGAAACGAACTGTTGATGCCGAGGGTAGCCTTTTGAATGATTTGTGGACTGTTCGTGATAAGAGAGATGGAGAAATCAGGTTTTTTGAGCATAAGGCCCGTTTGTATAAGCTTGAGCAATTGCAAGAGTTATTGATGCAAGCTGGTTTTAATGTTAATTCAGTTTATGGGGATTATGAAGACCAAACTTTTAGCTATGATTCCAAAAGACTAATTTTGGCAGTCAATAGAAAATGATTTTTTTATATTTGAAATAAAAAGTGCCTATCGAGCTGTTGGTAATTAATTTCAAGAGGTTAATGAATTTATTTCTAAAGGGTTATTCACTATTTTGCTTTCTTGCGGGTGAAGATTGGAAACGGAAGACTTTCATAGGTTTTTTCAACTAATGAAAATGACTTTGCTGCGTGGGAAGAAATCTTCCATCGGCGAGCTTTTTACCGAATAAGAATCGTTTTCGTTTATGAGATTTATTAGTTCGTATTGTTTTTCCATGAAATCGACTCCTTTTTGTGTTGACTTGTAGATTTCTCTTCCATTAATTGCACATTTTTGTAGTAGGTTGGAATGTGCGAGAATTGCAAGGTATTGGTTGAGTTGGCTAAAGCTTAGGTTTGCTTTGAACATTATGTGGGTTTTTGATGTGCCATTTTTGGCGATCCCAATGATTTCCGCCATGATAACTAGTTTGTCTCGTCTTTTGGATTTGTTTTCGTTTACTAATAGCGTCATTTTAGGTCATCTTCTAGATTAGTTTTCTATTCTGGTTTAGTATGGCTTAAGTTATAAGCCATGTTTCACTCATAGCATTATATCGAATTTAGGAATAATACGACCTGATTTATGCAAATTATTGTTAAACCGTACAGTCTTGTTTTTGCAAAAATGTTCAAATAAATATTTTACGACGCGATAAAGTAACTAAAGCGGTTACTTTTCCACTTTTAGTTGTGTTTCAAGTTCTTAAAAAATTGAGTGAAAAGATCTGCCTAAGAAAATCTCTAAAAGAGCATTATTTTCCAAAGTCTAAATCGCTTTTTAGTGTTCGAACTATTGTTTATGGAATCGTGATTTCCAGGCGAAATACAACACTGCAGAGACAATGAATGTTGAGTCAAGCGCATTTGGGAATGAGGGGAAATAGACCCATTGATTGAAGAATGTTACGAATTTTAAAGCTACACCGATTGTACCGCAGACAAAAACTATACTCATGCAATCATGGAAGAGTTCGGATTTGCTGTTGTGAAGTATCTTCATGTCTCATCGTTGGACACCTATACAGTTTGCTAATAAGTAAATTATGAATTCCTAATATTGATTTGAAGTTTAGCCGGGTATGTTTAGGTTATTCTGGTGGCTGTTTCTATTAAGAATCCTCTTTTACTGATAGTGTATGGTAGTCTTCTTGTTGGTATGAATGTGCCTTTCATCTTTTTTATTAGAATATCTCTGTGCGTCGTATCTGTTGTCCATGTTGTGGTAAATACTATTACGCCTTCGGCGAAGTGTTGCATTGCTGTTTCAGCTCTGGGGTCTTGCATTCCTTCAGTTAAGAGAAGCAGATGGTATTCTTCGGTGTCTTTGTTTTGACGCGACATTGCCGTTAGTAGGTTTATTGCTTCCTCAACTTTTCGGGTAAGGAGAAGTTCGGAAAGTGAGTCTATTATGATTGTTCGGTGTTGTTTCATTTCTTCGATGATTGTTTCTTGTATATTTGTTGCTTTTGTTAAGGTTTTGAATTTCCAGTTTCCTGAGGCTTCCAAGGGCGCGATGTCCCAGTTGTAACCTGCTATGTCTTCTCTTACACTGTCAGCAATTGTGTTTACTGTAAAGTAAGTTATTCCGATTTGTTTTGCCCGAGAGTAGGCGATTTGTCTTGCAAAGATTTCATTTCCCGAGCCCGGTAAACCAGTTAGAAGAATAATTTTAGGGGGCAGACCTCCAGTTAAAAATTCGTCGAGGCCTGCGATGCCAGTTTTTATTAGTTTCATGATTTCTTCCTTCACTTAATTTGTAAATTGCTTGTTATAACACTTTTCAATTCCAACAACCAGATAATTTATGGAATTTTAACGTTAATTCTTTGATTACAGTGTTTTTGGACAGCTCTTAATCTATTATTTCATTACTGGTACTATATCCATTTTAGATAGAATATTATTGCATGGTTGTTTTTAAGCAAGCGCTCTCAAATAGGTATCAACTAAGCAAAAATGAATGGAGAAATAAAAAATGGTTAGAAGAATAACTAAAATTCGAAGAAACATAAAAGCAATATCCCCAGTAATTTCAGTGCTATTAATGATCGCCGTTGCAGTCGTTGCATCACTAGTTGTATATGCTTGGGTAATTGGATTTGTAGGGAGCAAAACCAACCAAGTTGGTAAGGCAATACAAATTCAAAGTGTGGCACTAACTTCTTCCGGTTTGTCAGTATATGTCCAGAATGTTGGTGATTCAAATGTAGCGTTTAGCTTACCCTGTGTTTACATCAATGGTGTATCTGCTTCAGGTTTAACTGCATTGCCAACCATCGGATCAACTTTAGCTCCTGGCGCTACTGAGTCCTTCACGGGTGTTACCTTAACTGGAACAACCTTTGCCGCTGGCCAATCAGTCACTGTAAAGGTTGCATCCACTGACGGTACATTCAGCCAAGTGACACAAGTACTATCGTAAAAACTGGGATTGCAACAAAACCTTTTTTTCCTTTTTTATTAAATCAAATCAAACAAGCTATAACTAACTAACTAACAATAACTAACTCTCTTGAGATGGGATCGGATATGGTGTTCAACAAGCAACTTGGAAAATTATTTAATCGAAAGAAAGAGACAATTAACTGTCAAAAAATTGAAACCAAAAGTGAAGTTGCCGAGAACCCGATTCAATCCAGCATAGATAATCAACCCCTTGCCGTTGGAATCACAGAAACGGCCGCACAGGCACCCGTTAAAGACACAGTCGTTTTAGATCATTATGCCCTTAACGAACCCTATTCTTATGTTAACCTCATCAGGGATGTTACCAGGGGAAACATAACATATTCCGTTGAAGAACCAACCCTTAGCAAAACTGATGTCGAAAGTCTTCAGCGCTTGAAAGGAATTCTAAACGAAGTATTACAGATTAAGCCAGCAGAATTGCGTTCCAAACAGGCAGCTGGCCAATACTTAGTGAACAAGTGCAATGAAGTTTTAGATAATTACCGTTTTAATTTAGATCCTGACACTCGAAGCAAACTATTGTATTATGTTGTAAGAGATAATCTTGGGTTTGGAAAAATAGATCCAATTATGCGTGACCCATTAATTGAAGATGTTTCTTGCAACGGAGTCAATGTACCTCTCTATATTTGGCATAGAAAATTTGAGTCAATTCCAACAAACATTCGGTTTGAATCCGCTGAGGAACTAGACACAAATGCCTTAAGATTGGCCTACCTTTGCGGTAGTCACGTTTCTATTGCGCAGCCTCTGTTAGATGCAAGTTTGCCAGACGGCAGCAGAATAAACTTGACTTATGGCAGTGAAGTTACTCGCAAGGGTTCAACTTTTACTATTCGAAAATTCAAGCCTGACCCCTTCACTATCACAGACTTAGTTACTTACAAGTCTCTTTCGCCTGAATTGGCAGCGTTTCTTTGGTATGCAGTTGAAAACAGGGTCTCGATTCTCGTGGCCGGAGGAATCGCAGCAGGCAAAACGACTTTACTTAACTGTTTAAGCATGTTTATAAAACCAGACTTGAAAGTTGTTTCAATTGAAGATACTCCAGAACTTAATCTTCCTCATGAAAACTGGATTCCAGCTACAACAAGAACTCACTTTGGCCTTTCGACAGAAAACTCTGATGTTTCTCTCTTTGATTTGCTCAAAGCTTCTCTAAGGCAGAGACCTGATTACATTATTGTAGGCGAAATTAGGGGAACAGAGGCTTATACACTATTTCAGGCAGTAAGCACAGGTCATCTTGGGATGTCAACAGTCCATGCAGAATCAGTGGAATCATGCGTTTACAGATTAGAATCAGCCCCAATGAATATCCCAAGAACACTGATCGCTGGAGTAGACATAATTCTTGTCCAAAAAAGAGTAGAAATTAATGGTAAACCCGTAAGAAAAACTGTCGCAACTTCCGAAATAGTAGGTCTAGATCCTCGTTCAGGCGAAATCTTGACTAACGAGGTCTACAAATGGAACCCAGCCGAAGACACGTTTGATTTTACAGGTAGAAGCTATATTATAGAGAAGATAGCCGACAAAACAGGTGTTACCCCTGAACAAGCAAGCGAAGAGATACAACGTAGAGCAAAGGTTCTACAGTGGATGGTTAAAACCAATAAGCGCAACTACAAAGATGTCTCAAACTTAATCAGAAGTTACCTAGAAAACCCTGAGCCTGTCCTCGCGGAGGCCCTAAAAAACGAATAAGCAACTAATTGGCATATCTCTTCAAATATCTGAAGTAATTCCTAAGGGTATCTCTTCAAAGCTTGAAGGTTTACAAAAGAATTTGGCTAAAACAAGCTTAAGAATTACCTTCCAAGCTTACCTTGGCTTAATGGTGTTTTCATCAATTGTTTCTGCTGTTGTCGCCTTCTCATTAGCATTTATTGTTACCTCGTCTTTGTTCTCAATGCTGATTTTAAACTCTCTTGTAACCTCTATTTTGTTTGGTTTTGTAGCTTTTCTAGCTTCAATTGGAATGTGCTATATGTATCCCATGTTTGAGATCTCATCAAGAACAAGGAAAATAGATGCCAACCTCCCTCTCACCGCTAACTTTATGGCTGTTCTTGCCAGTGCAGGAATGCCTCCAGAACGCATTTTCCGCTCATTAGCTAATGTTGGAGACGAGTTTTGTGTAGGTGAAGAAGTTCGTAGAATAATTGCCGATATTGAAATGTTAGGTTTAGACCTTAATGCTGCTTTAAAAAGTGGTTCCATTCGATCGGCTTCAAGAAAGTTCGGTGCACTGCTTGACGGTGTTGTTACCACTTCTCATATGGGTGGTGACTTAGCCGGCTATTTACGAGAAGAATCTGAGAAGTACAAGAAACTTAGAGTTGCATCAATGAAGAGTTACTTAGAAAGTTTGGGCGGTATGGCTGAAGTCTATGTTAGTATTATGATTGCTCTTCCACTAGCACTTGTTGTAATGCTGTCAATAATGTCCTTTTTGGGCGGCGGTGGAATATCGATGTTTGGCAACATAGATCCCCAGGTGCTACTTTTGCTTGGTAGCTTTCGTGATAACGCCCGCAGGTGTATGCTTTCTGCTTTTAATGGTTGATTCAATGACTCCTCCGAGGTAAATAAAATGCGTCAAATTTCAAAGAAAACAAGACAACTAACCGCTGCAGTTCCAGCCGTATTGATTCTCATAATTGTTGCATTCATGTTCATAACTGATTCTAATGCTTTAACGGTTTATGCTAACGAAATATTTCTAATAGCAGTCCTTGTAATTATCGTTCCTTCAGCGATACTTGACTATGAAAACCAAAGTTGGATTTCTGCTATCGAAGATCAAATGCCGCTCCTGGTACGTGGAGTTTCAGAATCGCAAGAAACAGGGCTAACCCTGGTTAAGGCGTTGGAAAAAGTTGTTGACAACAAGATGATAGGTCATCCACTATCAGACGAAGTCAAAAAATTGACAATCCAAATGGCTTGGGGAACATCATTTGAAGATGCTCTAACCAACTTTAAAGAACGCATCAATTCTCCAATCGTGAACAGATTTTGTGCTTTGGTCCTTGAAGCAAGTCGTTCAGGCGGAACTATAAAGAAGGTTTTCGCCGCCACATCTGGGTTTATGGAAGAAATGAAAGATATGGACAAGGAAACAAGTGCACAAATGAAACCCTACATAATTGTTATTTACGCTGCCTTTTTCGTGTTTATAATTACAGCAATTCTTTTAGTGCGATCTTTTCTTTCGCCTATGCAGGGAGTATCTCAAATTGGAAGCCAAGTTTCAATTGGCAGCATCAGCGGATTAAAAAATTTCTTCTATGAAGATATGTTGATTTCTGCGGTTACCGGTGGGTTGATGGCTGGAAAACTTGGAGAACGTAGAATCGCTGGTGGCTTGAAGCACGCAATAATTCTAAGTATTGTGGGGTACATGATATTTTTCCTTTCAATCCCACCAAGTTGGGTGTGAAAAAATGAGGAAACTTTACAGAAACAAGAAAGGTCTTTCACCGGTCATTTCAACAATCCTGATGATACTGGTGGTTATGGTAGGTATGAGTGTAGCATTTTCCTACGTTGTCGTATACTCTGACACTTACAAAGCTGGAATAGGTAGCTCCGTTTTAGAGTCCTTAACGATAGAGGATACATGGATTCAAACGGACGATACCGTTAATATAACAGCTTATAATAGTGCAACAAGTACTAATTTGGGAACTGACTCAGGTGTTGCCATTACTGTTTCAACTGTGTATGTTAATGGCACTGCACTTTTGAATCCAATATCAAATACACTTGAATTTGGTAAGAATTACGTTATTAATCCAGGCAATCATCTAACGATTAAGGCCAATGCAACATCGGGATTTTTTACAACGGGGAATACGTACGTGTTTAAAATCGTAACAACTCGTGGTTCAAACTTTAACACGCAGCCAACAAAATATTAGAGGAATAAAACGATGAGACTATTCATAAAAAACCGGAAGGGAACAGCCGAAGTAATTGGTACAATAATGTTCATTGTAATACTATTATTCTTCTTTACAAATGTCTACCTCTGGCACGATGCAGCAACCAAAGATGGAAATCAACTCTACATGAAACAGATTCACTCAACTTTTAAAATTGAGCAAATTGGTGCTTCCATTAACATTACTGCTAATGGAGGATCAGACATAGTTTTGTCCAGATTATGGATAATTAATGGAACAAACGGTAATCATCTATATGCGGATCTTAATAGTACAACTGTGCAAGCTGGCACCTCTCTTACAATTAACTTTGCAATCCCCATCATTCCAAACCCAAGTAATCAAGTTGATGCAGAAAAACAGTCAAATACCACTATTCTCGTTTATTTTGCACCTCAAATCCAACAACCTTTGAAATGTTCGGTTATGAATAATGTCGGCGTGGCTGAATCTACAACGTTCATAATGCCTTAAAAAATATTGTAAGAGTTATAGTTAGGGCATTTGACTTGAAAAGCTACTTTTGTTTATTTTTCAAACTTTAGAAGAAAAAAAAGAGTTAACTTAGTTCGTCCATGATAGGTTACTAGTATAGAATGTTAATGCTTCTCCTGTGTATGGAAACTGAAGGTCTATGGTTTCGTATGCTCCTGCGTCGAGTGAAGTAATGGTTTTTGTTGTGTCTAATGCGGTTACGTTTCCGTTTTGTACAGCGTTAACTTGGAGTGTGCAATTGTTTGCTTTTGTGCTTCCAACGTTAACTACGTAGCCTGTGATGTGTAGGAAAGGTGCATTTGGGTCTGAGCGGTCGTCTGTGTAATTTAAGCCGATGCTTACAAGTTTTGGCGCCCCTGACGTCCCTGAATTGCTCTGAAGACTTGCAATTTGATTGTCTTTGTCTTTTAGACTATTACTTTGCTGCGAATAAACAATTAATGAAGCGCCTAATCCAATTAATGCTACCATGGCTAGAGCTGCTAGTACGACTACTATATTTCTGGAAACTGTTTTCTTTTGACTCACGAATGAATCCCCTTATTGAGACTCAATTAAAGTGATTTTACATAAAACGTTTATGGATTACTAATCTTACTCCGTACTTAAGAAAAGGCTATTGTTTTTTGGAGTAGCGTTCTCTGACCCTGATTTTTGTTGAACGAGTAACATTCGAGCCATTTACTATCCATTCTCCGATGCCTAATCTGGATAATTCCTCATCTGTGGAAGTGATCATGTTTTTTAGGTAAGCTAAATCCTCTGGATCATTTGTTCTTCCGATGATTTGGTATTGCATTCGCGAGAGTGCTTTTCCGCCGAGCATAGTTGGGTGTGATGTTATAAGAAGTGAAGATATGCCGTCTTTAGTGGCGAGAATTTCTTCGATTGCTTTTTGTGTAAGATTTTCTGCATCCTCAACAACAAGGAGAAAAGGTGGTGCGGTTTTTTCTCGTCTACTCTTAGATAATGCGTTCAATATATTGCTGTAATAATCGGTTTTTTCTTGCTACTGTTAATTTTTCTGCTGTTACGAGAACAACTTGGCCTTGTTTAATTTTCTTTGTTATCCACTCTTGGCTGCTTTTTTCTATGCTTGAGTCGACTAGAAAGGTTTCGAAGGTGAATGGATAGTTAGGACTTGTGCTTAACCCTGAGTTTATAGTGCTATATTCGTTATTTGGGTCAAAGATTACTATCGGAAAGTTAGTTTTGTTGGCAAGCTCTTCAACGATGACTGCGGCTGTGTGTGTTTTTCCAACTCCGTCTACCGCAGAGATAAGTGTATGATTGGTAGTAAGGTCAGCGGCATCTAGGTGAAAGTTTATTTGCTGGTCAAGGGCTTCCGGGGAAGCGGCAATAATTTCTGTTTTACCTATGTCAAGTGCTTGCTTGAATTTTTTTCCTTGAGCTCCACGACTAAATACATCTTCCAAAAAAGAAGCGTATGGAACGTAAATTCGACTTCCAGGATTTGGGGGCACAAGCAATTTGCGAAGCGGTTTGTCTTCGTTTCTTAGGTCGATGTAGCCGATTATTTGAGTTGTAGCTAACAGCTTCCCTATACGATTGCCAACTGTTGAACCTGCTACTTCTTCATAGTTTGCCATTTCTTTTACTTCGGCAAGTATTTGACATGATTCACCGTAAATTGGATGGTCAAGAGAAACAATGTCTTGTTTTTCGATGCTTTCTCGGTTTTTTGGGGGACTTACCAGAAAATTGAATCGAGTGGTGTTAGTGTCATTGGTTATCAATCCGTAGTGTTCTTTTATGCGTATGTTTGAAAGATCCATAAGCCTATCCTCAAGAATTGCTTACTTATCTAAGTCCTGAGAATTTTAATTTATCGGATAAACCCAAGCTCCCCAAACGAGTTAACGCTGAAACCTTCTCGGAAGTAGTTTCATCAATTTTTGAAATTGCTTTTTTTTGTTTTGCTCAATAGAGGACTATTCTATTTACTTTTAAATAGTTCCTTAATCGTAAATAGCCCTAACTAGAGAGAGAAGCTATTTAGCGACTACTCTCAAAACAGAAAAAAGTGAAAAAACATGAGAAAAATAACTAAAATTCGACGATCAATTAAAGCAATATCACCAGTGATTTCAGTTTTACTAATGATAGCCATAGCAGTAGTTGCTTCCCTTGTTGTCTACGCTTGGGTAAACGGCTTTATAGGAAACAAAACCGCCCAAGTTGGCCAATCTTTGCAAATACAAAGCACTGGAGTCTTAGGCGGACATTTACAGGTCTATGTGCAGAACGTTGGTCAAGGAGCCATAACTCTTGATCCAGCGGGAAGTTTATACGTAAATAATACTCAATACGCAAGTACTATAACCCCGACAAAACTTAATCCTGGACAAACAGCAACCCTTGATGTGACTTCTTACGGTGTGAACGCAGGCGATAGCATAAATGTTAAAGTGGTAGCAGGATCAGGAACCTTTTCACAAGTAACCACTACAGTGGGTCAAAATACATCGCCAACTTCATCACCAGGCAACCAAAATACGGTGAGTTTCGGGACAGTCGGTACTGGAACAACTAATCCATCTACATCTCAAGCATATACTGCTGGTACACCAATTACCATACAGGCTACAGCAGGCACTGGATATGCATTCTCATCTTGGAGTGCAAGCCCATCAAGTCAAGTAACCTTCGGCAGCACAACTTCAGCTTCAACAACAGCTACAATTACCGGCAGCGGCGCAGTAGTGATAACCGCAACCTTCACACAAACTCAGAGTCAAAATACAGTCAGTTTCAGGAACAGTCGGTACTGGAACAACTAATCCATCTACATCTCAAGCATATACGGCAGGTACACCAATTAGCGATACAAGCTACACAAGGCACTGGCTTCACTTTCTCATCTTGGAGTGCAAGCCCATCAAGTCAAGTAACCTTCGGCAGTGCAAGCTCTGCTTCAACTACCGCTACAATTACTGGCAGTGGTGCAGTAGTGATAACCGCAACCTTCACACAGAATCAAGCTCAACCAGCTCTTGACCACTTTGTATTTGACACAATTTCTGGTACAAAGACCGCTGGCACGGCTTTCTCGGTAACAATAAGAGCGATTGATCAATTTGGCAATGCATTCACAAGCTATACAGCAACCAATACGTTAACTGTATCTTCAGGAACGATAAGTCCAACAACCACAACGGCATTTACTGCCGGCGTTTGGACAGGGTCGGTAACGCTTTACACATCCGGCTCAGGAATTACCATCACCACAACAGGCAACTCGAAGACTGGAACAAGTGGAAGCATAACTGTGAACGCAGGCACTGGAACATTCGGCAACACTGTGCAATCGGGCAATGGCTATAATTCAATAAGAGACACGATAACAGGTGGGCAATTCACATGTTCACAAAGCGGAACTGCCCAAAGCATATCGGCTTACATACAGGTCTCTTCGACACATACCATTAAAGCCGCTATATACACAACTGGTGGAACTTTAGTCGGAAGTACAACAGAAAACTCAGTCACTACTGCGAACGACGGATGGGTAACATTCAGCTTCAGTGGAACCAAACCCACATTGACAACAGGCACTTCCTACCTTATAGTTGTCTGGGCAAACAGTGGTTCAGGCACTGCAAATCTCTATTACAGCGCCACCACAGGCGGAACACCAAAGTACGATGACGCCACTTACGGAACTTGGCCAAACTCAGCAACTTTCACAAGCGGAAACGTACTATACAGCATCTATTGCACCTATTCAATACCCTAATATTTTCCCCCTTCTTTTTTTGACTAAATTTTTTAGCTTTATAACTAGAGTTTTCTTTCTATTTACTGGTTTATCTTTTTGATTCAAAATTTTATAAGAGAATAAGAAATTGTTTTTGAAAAAGTCAAACAACAATCTCGAAGGATTCACTTATCAAGATGATCAATTTTTAAACTTCTAAATGTTCTTGTTGCGGTTCTTTTCGTCTGATTGAAACAAAGCTGAACGCTGTATTGTGGTATTACTCGTTGTTCTTCGATTTGACATTTCGTTCTTTCGATTAATTTAGGTTTTCAATCCCAAAATAAATATTCTGGAATACAACCAAGGCGTATTTTGGTTTTTAATTGATTTTATTTGATGTTATGGATTATTGTTCTATAATCTCTTAAATAGCAATTAATGCAAAGAGGGTAAACACAAGGAGCCAAGTGCTAACCTAACTTTAATTTAAATAAGGAGAAAAAATACTTGAGAAAAATAACTAAGTTAAAACGTTCAGTAAAAGCAATTTCACCCGTAATATCAGTATTATTAATGATTGCAATAGCCGTAGTAGCTTCACTGGTTGCTTATGCCTGGGTCATAGGTTTCATAGGCGGCCACACAACAAAAGCAGGAAACGCCATACAAATACAACAAGAAAGCTTCACCCAAGGAGGGTACCTGACCCTTTATGTTCAAAATACAGGTCAGGGAACAGTACACCTCAAACAAGATGGCAGCGTCTACGTTAATGACGTCTTACAAAAAATTACTGCAAGTCCAC
The DNA here is from genome assembly GCA_963798135.1 of Candidatus Bathyarchaeota archaeon. Lineage (GTDB taxonomy): Archaea > Thermoproteota > Bathyarchaeia > Bathyarchaeales > Bathycorpusculaceae > Bathycorpusculum. Next base: position 1,565,188 of record CAWCSI010000002.1, read on the forward strand.
CAGGAACTACCCTATCTTCAGGTCAACTGATACCAATAGTTCAAGGTCAAACTGTAACATTAGTTATTGATTGTCAATATCATTCTGGGGACAAAATCAAAGTAGTTACCGTTGAAGGAACCTTCATGCAAAATACAGGAACAAGCAACTCAGGTAACTCGGGCGGATCAGGAAATTCACCTCAAAGCTACCAAGTATCGTTTGTTCTGGGTTCCGGTGGATTCTCCATGAATCCAGCCGCTGGAACCTACGGATATTCATCTGGTACTGTTGTTCCTCTAACCGCTGTAGCTGCAAACAACTACCAATTCTCGTCATGGACAAGCACTGGCACAATTTCATTTGACTCAGCAACATCATCATCTACAACCGCAACCATCGGAGGCGCTGGAACAATTACAGCTAACTTCGTTCAGATTCAATCAGGCCAAAACTATCAAGTGAACTTTGTCTTAGGTACAGGCGGCTCAACCATAAATCCAACTGCAGGCGCTCACACTTATTCTGGCACTTCACCAGTTGCAATTAGTACAACTGCTTTAGCCGGATACGTATTCTCATCATGGACAAGCACTGGCACAATTTCATTTGACTCAGCCACATCATCCTCAACAAATGCACACATCGGAAGTGCAGGTACAATAACAGCAAACTTTGATCAAATTCAATCAGGCCAAAACTATCAGGTAAACTTTGTCTTAGGCTCAGGCGGATCCTCAATGAATCCAGCAGGTACCCAGACTTACGCATCAGGCGCTACTGTTGCAATAAGCGCTGCACCTGCAAATGGTTACCAATTCTCATCATGGTACAGTCCTGATACTATTTCGTTTGATTCAGCAACAACAGCCTCAACAAACGCACACATCGGCAGCGCTGGATCCATAACGGCAAACTTTGTAGCTAGCAACTCAGGCCAGAGTTATCAAGTAGTTTTCAACATGGGTTTTGGCGGTGTCTCTATGAGTCCTACTGGAACTCAAACTTACCCGGGCAGTTCTGTTGTTCCTTTGACCGCTGCAGCTGCATCTGGTTACATGTTCTCATCATGGACATGCACGGGCACTATCACATTTGACTCAACAAGTTCAGCTTCAACAAATGCCCACATTGGAAGCGTCGGTTCTATAACAGCTAACTTTGTAGCTACAAATTCAGGCCAAAACTATCAGGTAAACTTTGTCTTGGGCACAGGCGGATCTGCAATAACGCCAACTGCAGGAACTCATTCCTATGTAGGCGGTTCTGCTGTACCTATAACTGCAACAGCATTAAGCGGCTACATGTTCTCATCATGGACTACAAGTACAGGCACTATAACCTTTGATTCTTCAGTTTCAGCTTCGACAAACGCATACATTGGCGGCGCAGGCACCATAACAGCTAACTTCGTTGCTATCAACTCAGCCAAGAACTATCAAGTAAACTTCGTTTTAGGCACAGGTGGATCCTCAATGAGTCCTACCGGAACTCAAACATACGCAGGAGGCGCTTCAGTTCCTCTAAACGCAGTTGCCGCAGATGGTTACCAATTCTCATCATGGACAAGTTCAGGAACAATTTCCTTTGACGCAGCTTCCTCAACTTCAACAAACGCACACATTGGCAGTGCTGGTACAATAACAGCAAACTTTGTCCAAAGCTTACCCGGCCAAAACTATCAAGTAACATTCGTATTAGGCGCAGGCGGTGCTTCTATGACACCAGCAGCAGGCACTCAAAATTATGCAGCAGGATCCAGTGTTCCTCTAACAGCTACACCAGCAACTGGTTACCAATTCTTAAATTGGATATCCTCAGGATCAATTCAAATAGGCAACTCTGCACAATCTCCAACAACCGCAACAATTAACGGAGCAGGCACCATAACCGCCAACTTCGCCCCAACAGGGACTGTTTTGTCAGACACATCTTTCGATACCAATCCTTGGGACCAAAACTGGCAAGCAGGCAGTAACCCACCATGGTTCGCAGCACCAGGCGAAGGAGTTGGTGGCACTACAGCAGCAAAATCCAATCCACAAGGCAGTAACTCAGGACCCTTCACTTCAAATCAATTAGACTCTTCCAAAGGAACGCTCATACATATAACATTCATGTACAAAGTACACCAATTAAGCAGTGCATCCGACTTCAAAATTGCGTACTCAACCGTCACGAACCCCAACCTTAACCCAAACAGTTCTGACTTTAAGTACGTAGGCAACTTAGGTTTGCCTGGAGCCAGTGACACATGGTACCAATGTACCTTAACAATTGCAAAAACTGCTGCTGCCGGTCCCGCAAACATTACAGACTCTAGCGCATTTACAACGCATTTCTGGTTCCGCTTTGAAAGCACCTTAACAACCCTACCAGGCGGAATTCAAGAGCAAGTCTGGGTTGACAACGTGTTGATCACTGAAAGCTGATAACGTTGCAAGAGAAAACAAAGCTCTTTTTTTCTTTTTTTATTTATCGCAAGCTATAAAAGGAATGAGAAATGGAAGCTATAAACATGAAAACTGAAGTTATCGCTATCTCAATGACTCTTATGTTTCTTTTAGTGGTTGAAGGCGTTGCGTTTGCTCAAACGGCGAATGTTGGCGTCTCCAAAGGAGAAATTTTCGATTACAGCTATAGCCTTCAATGGAGTTCAACAGATCCAACAGCAATTATGCCAAGCATCTACACAGAATTGAACAATACTCAAACAATCCAATTTACAATAACCGACATTTCGAACGCCCAAATAACCTTAGAAAAAACCAGTATCTTCAAAAATGGAACCCAAACTACTGAAAATGGCTACATTAACATAAACACTGGAGATATCGAAATAAATTATGGAACAATAATAGTTGGTTCTGGTCTTAACGTAGGCGACAAATTATACCCAGCTGGAGGACACGCAACAATCAATGCTACTACGACAAGAACATACCCTACTGGTCAAAGAGAAACAAACTATTATGTCGCGCAAACAGGCGATCAAAATAACTTAGTTAAAGTAGAAATTTACTATGACAAGGTGGTTGGGGCAGCAGTTAACTATTATTGGGAAAGCACTGAAACATCTGGCGATTACAATACCTCGACGACTGAAACTTTAACATGTACGAATGCGAACGATTGGGCGGTAACAAATGCACCAGTTTCAACTACATCAACAATGGCGCCGATTTATACCTCAGGCCACATGCAAACGACTAAATCAACCGTTTTTTCAGGTACAACTTTCTGGCTTATAATAGTTTTAATCATTATTGTTGCATCGATTCTCGTAGTCCTTGCATTGTACAGGCGCCGTCCCAAACAGAAAACTCAACAGCAAACTCAAAAAAGCTATTTAGGTACGTTTTAGACAAAAAACGTCCTAACACCCCATTTTATAATTATGACCAAAACGAAAATGAAACTTTAATATTACATCGCGTTTTAATGTAGCGATTTCCAATTAATCAAAGTCGCTGACAGCCAACAAACTCAAAAAAAGGATTTAAACTTTAAACTTCTGTTTTCTGTTTCTTTGCTGGCTTAGTCTTTTTTTAGGCTTTTTGCGTTATGCGTGTCTTAATAAACAGAATTTAAAAAGAAGGAATCTTTTGTTTTTAGCGGTCAATTATCATAAGTGTTAGTGAGCTGGTTACGCCGGCTATTTGTCTTATGCGTAATTTAATTATTTCTTTTAGTTTTTCGATACTCAAGGCTTGGATTTTAATCATGAGATCGTAGACACCGTATAAGCCATGTGCTTCTTCTACGCCTTCAATAAGTTTTAGGCTTTCAATTACTTGGTCTTGGGATGAACCTAATTCTGTATTTACTAATACTACTGCTGATATCATACATTTTTCCTCTTGTTTTGCATATACCCTTGTTAACGTAGTTAAGGGTGTGTTGTTGCGTATCGACAGTCACATGGTTTCTTATTTCTCAATGTTCCTCATTGATGAATTAACAGGAAATAAAACTTAAGGGAGGAATTGGTTGAATGGAGTTTTGTAAAGAATGCGGTTCCCGCCTTGAACCTAAAAAGGTCAAGTCTGGAAATCAAGCAACGCTTGTGCTTGCCTGTGTTAAGTGTGGAGAAAAAACAAAGGGATCCAAAGAAATCAAAATTACCGGCAAAGCTATCGAGCACAATCCAAAACAAATGGTTTCAGTGATAGACAAAGAAAATCAGCTAAGCGTTTTGCCAACCATACAGGTTGCGTGCCCAAAGTGTGGAAACAACACTGCTTATGCGTGGCAAGTCCAAACAAGAAGCGCTGATGAATCATCCACCCAATTCCTAAGGTGCACAAGTTGCGAATATACCTTCAGAGAAAGCTCGTAAGATCGTCTTTTTGAGTTTTACACTGATCATTTTTTATTTTTGGGCCGATAAATAATAGCTAAGCCATTTTCCATTTTCAAAGACAGTCGATTATTGTTCAATATTTTCTCCATGCACATTTTGGCCATCTCATCAATTGGTGCTTTAATATGTATTTGGTAACCTTGGGATAATAAGTCGGAACTATTAGGCGGCATCAAAGAAACATATGTGCCATCTAACAATTTGCATTTTTCAAAAACCTCTTTCAGGATAGCAATCGCTTCATTCCTATTCAAAGAAAGACACCATCAATAAAGAGCTAAAACAATGAGTAAAATATTTTGGTTGTCTTTTTCTTGTAGATTGTTCTAGAACTTTGTGGTTATTGTTTCATGTGCAATCTTATTTTCTTATATCAAATAATGCTTTCAGTAACATGTCCGAAAATGTATCACAGCTTGAAGTTGAGCGGGTCTGGCTGCTAATTAGATGATTTATCTTTCCATTGATTTTTTTAAGTCTTATCCAAATTAACGCATAAAAAATCCGCTTACAGCTTATTTTAACCCATAGTTGTGATGGCGATTAAGCAGTCACAAGTTTTTATATTCACATAAGTTTCTTGAAAGAGTATCTGAAGATGTTTTTTTTGAAACGCGAAGAAGCAATAATTGTTTTAAAAGAATTATTTGAAAGGTGCACAACACTTGACGGTCACTATTTGGAAATATTACCGCCTAACGCTTCTTCAGCAATGAGCGGTGGTTATCAAGTTGTGATTAAGACTACTCTTGATGAAGAAACAAGAAACTGCATGCAAGACATATTGGTCAAATATCATCTTTCAATTAAAATTTCAGACCCTCAAACTTTCATAATTTATAGACCCCACCAAGAAACCAATCTCGCAGAACATTAACCGTCTAAAGAAAAATTTGCGTTGTTGTTGAAGTAAGGTTAACTTAAAAACTGGCGAACTGATTCCCCTTCTCTTCCTAATTTTTTGCTTGCTTCAAGTTAACCTGACTTCGCTCTCTTCTCATCTAAAACCTGCGGATTTTTTAATGTCCATTACAAAATAATGTAATGGCCTTTTATCGGTAACTTGATTTAAAATGCTATACTATTGTTAATTTAGATCATACTTACGTAGGATCTTCTATTTTTCCTTTCCCTCAGCAAATTTTCAAGTAATGACTAACAATGTATAAGGTATAACACCCATCTTTTCAGGAAAAAAAATATTTTGGGACTAATTAAGGTGCAATTTGGGAAAATCCTCTAAGTAGAGACTCGACTGAAGAGCACATCGTAATACAAGAGAGACTGACAATGCCCTTACCATTCAAAAGAACGTTAAATGAAACCAAGAAGAAAGGCGTTGTGAAAACAATTTCGATGTTGCTTGTATTGTCTTTGAGACGTTTTCTCGATTTTCTCAAGCCTCTTCCTCAAAGCAGCAAAATGGAAATTAATGGGTCTAAGATGTTTTTAACTCCCAAAAAAGGAGCCATTCATCGCGAACTCTTTTTGTACAAAAAAAGAGAACCACTATGCACTGACTTCTTGATGCAATCAGCTTTTTTAAAAGAAGGTGACGTTGTTCTAGACATTGGAGCCAACATTGGTTACTACGTGCTTTTAGAGTCTCAACTGATAGGAAAGAGCGGAAGAATCTACGCTGTTGAACCAGTATACAACAATTTTGAGCTACTGCAAAAAAATTTGCGATTAAATAATCTCAAGAATGTTTCTGCGTTCCAGTTTGCTTTCGGCGAGCAAGATACAAAAGGCAAAATTTACGTGTCAGACAAAGCGAACTGGTGCGCAATGAATAAAGATGTTGTCAAAGGCACAATTATTGGTGAAGAAGAAGTACCTGTGGAGACAGTTGACACCTTCTTTAAGGATAAAGAGTCGCCGAATTTTCTCCGCATGGATGTAGAAGGTTATGAATACCAGATAGTCAAAGGAATGACTGAAACTCTCAAAAGTGACCTAAAAATGCTGATGGAGCTACATCCTTGGCCTCCTTACTTGGAGCCTGAAAAAATGCAAGAATTGCTTGATATTCTAGAGCAAAACGGCTTTAGAGTTCGATTTGCAGTTTTTGAAGCTAAGGTCTTAGAAAACAAAATAATTAGAAGTCTGCTAAAGAAGACGGGAAGTAAACTGCCGCTTGTAGTTTCAAACGTGTCCATACGAGATTTTAGAAAGATTTTGGACGAAAACGAAGGAATAGCCAGCCCAAACGTATTTTTCGAGAAAATTCCCAGCTAATAGCTCACCTCACAAGTAGTAGCCTTCCCATCTTAGTATGGTTTGCGTCAGGATTAAAGAAAGTCCGTTTTCTTTTTTTACTGAAATTTTCTTCTACATACGGGGAATTCTAAGGGACCTTCATTTGAACCTCAAGCCCTCCAGTGTTTTAGGTGAAGAATCGAATTGAACGCTCAGTCCAAGTGGAAACCTCACCCGCGTTCCCTCTTTTGTGCTAATTGAAGTTTGTTTCGAGTGGCTCTCGGCATAGGTATTAATCCCAGTTTTACGGGGGAACTTAATTTGGGCAAAGATTAAGAAGTCACCGTTAAATTACTGTTTTTTTATGCCTCTTGATTTAGCAGGCAACATTAGCCTTACACTTTCAGTAGCATGTCTGTTTTTACTTATTGCAGGAATCCCACTTGTACGAAATCTGAAAAGTGCGGAGAATTTTAAGAGGCATGGTTACCTCACGATAATTGCATTAGTCGTTGAAACAATATTGGTTTTGATTTTTATGATTCCATCATTCATAAATGACTTTGATGCAATCTTGTCACTTTCACCACTTTACGCTTTGGATACTTGGCTACATGTTGGTTTAGGTGTGGTCGCTGAAGTAGCTGGATTTGTTTATGTTCTCATGTGGTTAGCCTTTTCGCCTTCAAAAATGAAATGTGTTCGGTTCAGCAAATACATGATGCCGACATTTATCATTTGGATTGTCGTCGTCATAAGCGGGGCATTAATCCATTTGTTACAGATAATTTGAAATTTATTCGATTTGTGCTTACCATCGGCGGTTTTGGGTAAGAAGGTTAAGCGGCTGTGAGCTTTTCCAAACATGAGTTTTTGCTCCTCAATTTTTGTTGGGGCGAACTTCCACACCAAAAAACCAGTCTCTTGAGCATTAACCATCAAGTAAAATTTTGCTTTGTTGTTGCTTGATGTAGTCACATCATTATTTATCATTCAAGAGGCAATATGTGAGATAAGTAAGGTTAACTTAAAAGTTGGCGAACTGATTCCCCCTCTCTCTCTTCCGAATTTTTTTGCTTGCTTCAAGTTAACCTTACTTCGCTCTTAACTCAATTAATTCGGAAAGTCTAAGAGAACAAATAATTTTTGGTGTTTTTATGCAACGTGAAGAGATAGCCGTCTTATACAAAGAGTTGATTAATAGCAATCTTATCGATCCAAATTGGGCTTCAGTGAAGGAAATAGAGCCTAATCAATTTGCCTTGACTATAAAATCTTGTTATAGTATATCATCTGTTAAAATTTTTCTTAAAGAACATGGTTTGTTTCTTAGGGAAGAAAAAGAGAAAAGACAATATGTAATCGATAAGGTGCAAGAAGTAGAACTATACAGTACTTAATTTAACTTCAAGCAGTTTTCGTTTCGCGAACAATTAAATTAGGATTGATCCTAAAAACTTTTAATAAAGTTCAAATTCAAGCTCTAATATCCGAGAATAGCCGCCGATGACTTATCGACACCTTTGAAGCATGTGCACTTTGCTTTTCTCCACAATAAGGAACAAAACGAGTTCAATCATCGATAAAATTTCTGCAGTTGACACAACGAGACTCTTTTTTCGGTTATACTATTGCGCCTCTGAACTTGAATTTATAAAAGGGGGTGATTAAGTTTTTAACAAAACTATAACTGCTCATGAGCGAGTTATCAATTATTGTTCAATCTTAATTTTCTTTGAGTATTGCCAGAGTCCATGGATGTTACATAAAGAGATAGCAAAGACTGTACCGGGCTTGTCAGTTTTCATCCACGCTGTTACTTTATGGTGAGTATAAACTGTGCTAGTATCTGGCCCTTCGACCGAGGCACCATGTGCATTGAATTCAAATGTACCTATCTGGCAAGGAAATTTCTCGCCTTCTGGATGAAAGTAAATTGAAATCCAACTAATGTGGTGCGCAGTAGTATTGGGGTGCGCAACCTCTTTACCTATGCTTGCGGTAACTTCGAAAAATTGACCTTTCTTAACTACATCTGGACAATCAATTACTGGAACATGCTTCTCTGTTTTCCAATCAGATTCCTGAATTAATTCACCAATTTTCATAATAGTCACCTCCTAGTTGGGCGTTGGAAACTTGAAATTTGTAATCTCTGGAGTATGTTATTGAATCAAGCGGAGTTTACTCTCAGGTTTTGGCTCAGGGGATGGTTGCGGCTCAGGTTGAGGTTCAGGTTCTGGCTCTGGCTTTCGATCTGGCTCAGGATTTGGCTGTGGATATGGAGGCGGCTCCTCGAGTTGAAAAAATATTTTGTCCTCGTTTAAACTAAAGCCGATCAAAATAAACACCAATATCTAGAATGTTCCCTAACTATATCATGTTTCTCTTTCTGTATCTGCTACCAAAACTCCTTTTAGTGCTATTTCGGAGTCTCAGTTTATTTTTGATGCCAAAAACAATCGCTTTTTCGCTTGAGCTGAGGTTTGCTTAGCTTAATCTTTAGCTTACACCTCAGAAAAGGGCGTGGACGCTGCTGCTACAAAACAGTCACATACCCATATATTTTGTCTCTCTTCTAACACTAAAAGTCCCAAAAAGGCAAAAGTTGAGGAATAAAAGTGAATAAGAAACTTTTAGCGTTTTTGACAATATGCATTGTAGCTACAAGTGGCTTTACTGCAGTTGCGCTAATTAATTTCTCTTATGGGCAAAGTATGTCTCAGTCCTCGATAGGTCAAGTGTACACAATTGATAATGCCGCCGCAGGTAACAACGTTTGGATTTTTAATCATGCAGCAGACGGGTCATTAACAGTTTCAGGTTCAGTTTCAAGCAATGGCACCGGAACAGGAAGCGGATTGGCTAGTCAAGGCGCAGTCATTTTGAGCTCAGATAACAAGTGGCTAATAGCGGTGGATGCAGGAAGCAACGAGATTTCAGTTTTCCAAGTCAACGGCAACAACTTAACACTTACTGACAAAGAATCCTCACAAGGTACTGGACCAATAAGCCTTACAACCAATAATAATTGGGTCTATGTACTCAATAACGGAACAGCAACAGTACCCGGCAACATCGCAGGCTTTCAAATCAACCAAACCGGAATGCTAACTTATGTTCAAGGATCAAACCAACCTTTGAGCGGCATGCTTAACTCTTCACCTGAGCAGATCGGCTTTAACCCTAACGGAACCATACTGCTGGTAACTGAAAAAGCAACAAACCTTACAGACTGGTACAAAGTTGACTCTAATGGAGTTGCAAGTGCGCCAACAGTTATGCCGTCAGTAAGCTCAGGACCATATGGATTCGCGTACACTTCAACTGGTTTTCTCGTTTTAAGTGAAGCGGCTTCAAACACTCTTACCTCTTACTATGTAGGCGACAACGGCACCGTTAGAGTACTTAGCGGTTCAATGCCAACGTTTGGCAATGCGCCATGCTGGGTAGTAGTAACCCAAGATGGAAAATACGCGTATACAACCAATGCTCATGGAGGAACAATTTCTGGATTCACCGTATCAACTACAGGTATGCTGAATCTTTTTAGCTCAATCTCCGCAAGAACAGCCGTACCAACACTTGATTTGGCACTAAGCAATGATGGCAACTTCTTATTCGCAATCAACGGTAACTCCATCACTGGTTATCTGGTATATCCCGATGGTAGCCTCTCAAACATAACTAACGTAAACAATTTGCCAAATTCAATTACAGGACTAGCAGCTACATAAAGCAACAATACTCTTAACGTTCCTTTTTTTCTTTTTTAAAATCTTTTTTTTCCCGCGATTTTTAGGAAATGACTGATAAAAAGAAATTAGTATTCTGCTGCCCTTAATTGACTATAAACCTCATCAATCTGTCATGGCATCTAATATTTCCTGAGAAGTTAGATGGCTTTAAACTTCTCCCATAATTAAGCAAACCTATCCGGACCCAATTTCCCAAAAAAGAAACCAAGTTCTAAAATACTTTTGACGTTTCTGCTACCAAATTATGTTATATTCTTGAGAATCAAACAGATTATTTTACTCGGTATTTATTTTTCGTTTGCAACTGTATATCAAACTGTATATCATAGTGTATAAACTTTCTGACCTACCTACCTATAGGAGAGAGACAGAGAGACCGAGCTTTTAGCAACAACCCTCACTGTATGTTTACCCGATCCAAGAGCTAAACATTCAGACGAACGAAAAAGAAGAACAATATTGAGAATTAAGCCCTTTTGAATAATAGAAAATCAACACAAAAGATCTATAAAAAAAATTACTTACCGTTCAGAAGCAAGTTATTGATAGGAAGCTGGGTTTGCAATATTTGACAAGTTTGATTCTCCTGCTTGTTAACTAGCATTCGCTAAACTGGTAAGCTAGCGTTCTCAACAAATGTTATTAAAACTAAATTCTGTTTAAGCAACTGAGGGGTTGGATGGAAAGAGAAGAAGCAATTTGCGTTTGCAAAAAAATTCAATCAAGAATTCCTGAGCTATATTTACATGGGATAGCTATAATGGAGTCAGCGAAAAATTCTTTGTCATCAGGTTACACAGTTAATATCACTGGAATAGGCAAAGATAGTAAAAAGCAGATAAAGCAGGTAATCACAGACTATTCGTTAGAAGTTAATGAAGGAGACAATTACCTCATTATTTATACTCCTATACTTCTTAAAGAAGAAGCATAATTTTTGAAAACGTTACCTCAACTTTCTTCTCTAACTATAATGCTCAAAATATTTACAGAAGACAAAACTTAAGACACAGACAGAAGCAAATAACGTAAGTATGACTATTTCAGCTGCAGATACTGTTTTTGTTATACAAGTTTCGATATTTTTTATGCTAATTCTTGTTTTGTCTCTTACAAGAGAACCAAACAATAAGAAAAACTTGATTAGACATGTTTATTTGACAGTTTTTGCTTTGTTGCTTCAATCCATTTGGGTCTTTACGCTTTGGATGTATCTATCTGTTAATGGATTAACTCCTCTATTTGGTCTACCCATTCTAAACTCAACCGTTATTTTATCCCAGTTAATATTTGGAACTGAAGCCATTGCGTTAAGTTTTGTTGTTGGGAGTTTGTGGTTATCTAAGCCGCTTGGAAAAATGAATCGCATCAGAGCTAAAAAATTAATGTTGCCATTACACATTATTTGGATTCTTTCGCTTGTTATGGGTGCTATCACATACATCTTTCATTTATTATAACAAAACTTGTTTCTTTAGCTCAATGAAAATGTATGGCTTCAACCTCAGATTCAAGCAAATAAAAAAAATGACGTAAGAACTAAGTTGAGGCAGAAAACAACTGGGCTGAAATCTTTAAAATATAATTTGTTTGTGGTTAGTGATTAACAGTTCATAACCAATAAATAAACAGTTAGAATATGACAGACTGGACGCAATTGACTATGACCAAAAAAGAGACAAACAGCATTTCTGAATTTCTAAACTGCCAGAGCATAGTAGAGAGCCAGATTAGCCTGCTATACAAGAATTTATCCGAAAAGATAGAAATTCCGCTAGTAAATGCCCTCTTAACAGAAATCGAGTTAGATAGCAAAAAACATTCCTTGTTACTCAGTGGCGTAAGTGAGAGCATTAAGCAGCCAAAGGGTAAACAAAAAGAATGCTCAAAGAACAATCCAACATTGCAAACTCTAAGCAAGATGCTTAAAGAAGTTGCAAAGATAGATAAAATTACTAATGAGAATTTGAAGATACTAAGTCAAATATTGATTACATTGGAAAGCGAGATGGGCGAAGAATACTATATTCTAACTCAAATGAAGACGCTTGAAAGAATGACTGAAATTATTAATAGAGAATATTCTATTGATTTGACTAAAGTAAAGAGCATTTTCTTAAAGATTATTGCGGACGAGGAGCGTCACATTGAGATTCTTGAGACACTTAAGCAGATGACAGCGGATAAAAAAGAGGTAAGCAATACTCCGTTTGTGAAGTTCCAAAATCCTGACGCTTGGTTCCAAGTTACGCCCCCATCTTTCTAAATCTAATTCTTTTTGTTCTTGTTGTCTTTTGACATGGCTACTTAGATCACTTTGCATTCTTAGTATTTAAATCCAGAGCTAATCGAGTTAACAACGTTTACGGTGGCATCGAATTTTAGTTACACTTTCAGCAGAACTGAGTGCAATTTAAGCAATTATTGATTCCCATCTTATTCGTAAAAAACAAAAAAAGGGAAACGTTGAAAGTTTGTCTTGTTTGTCTATGGTGAAATGTATGTTACATTTGCGTCTAGAGTTATGGTTCCATCAGATGCTAAGTAATTACTGCCCAACCATTGTGGTATAAAGACCATTGTCCAGGCGGGTTCAATCCAAGCAGACGTTTTAATTGACCAACCAGAAGTTGGTATTGCTGTAGTTGTGCCACCTTGGAAGGCTGCACCGATCGGATGGAACACAAGAGTGAACGGCGGAAGAGTGAAATTAAGAGCCTTCATGTATGCTGGAAAAGGATCCCCAATAGATATGTTAACTGGCATTGTCAAATTGACTGTAACGATATCACCTGTTCTGCCTACAAACAGTGGGTCTGGGTTGCCTTGGACTTGGACAATATTTTGTGCGACTACACTTCCGTTAGTTACGACCTTGATCCAGGTTAGAAAGTTAGGGTCAGTATTGTCGGTGATGGTTGCTACTGGGAGGAAAGAATTCAATGTAGGAACCCACAGTTGGAGTTGTAATGTGTTTCCAGGTCCGAAAAATACACCTTCACCATTATAGACATTACTGGCAGTAATCAGCAGGTCAGTAGGATGATTTGCTAAGGCTCCTCCTCCCGCTGGCAGATGAAGAGTTATCGTTCCACCTGTTGCATAAATTATGCTATTACCCGTGTTGCCTGTGCTTTGAGCAACGCCAGAAGTGCTTTGCTGTGAATATACAAGACTTGGTAGAAAGAGTGCGGCTGCAATAACAATAATTGTCAATGATGCCAAAATAGCTCCGAAAATGATTCTTTTCTTCACTTTTTTCACCTCCAAAAAGTGCTAAAAACGCCATTCCTTACGGTAGCTACCACAAATTTATAGTTTTGTTTCAAGCACTTACGTGGAGTACGGATGATAGCTACCTCGATTTTACAGATTTGTTACAAGCACTAAATCAGCAGTGCTAAGTTGGACTTCAAGCGGTAACAGCTATTGGTCGCTCATCATTTACTTCTGGTATTTCTGGATGTCCAATAACCAGCAATGACGACCACCCGACTAGCTGCTAAACAAAAGTTACAATTTGTAAAAACAACGATATATAAAACTAATACAATAATAGCAAAAATAAGCGTTAAGTGAATAAAAAAAGAATTACCCATCATAAATTAATAAATAATTAAGAATTATGTTGGGAATTCACGCGTAATGCTCAAACTAGTCAAGTAATAATGCCCTCGTATCCCCAAGTTCCATATTAAAGCTGTACCTATACTCCCTGCAAGATGAACTCGAAAATAGCAGACCTATAAATTGACACTTGCATTTCAGTCGATGAATACTAAAATAAAAATCACTCTTAGGTTCAGCACTTAGAATATAGAGATTATTGGCAAAAAAGCCTATTCTATTGAATAGTGACGGAAACAAAATTTACCCCTAAAACGGATTCTTTTTTATCGATTTGCCAATTTATTAAACAGCGCTTCTGCTCCTCTCTCTTTCTCCAGAATCTCTGCTGGTTTTACGGTGCCGTAAAGTTTCAAGAGAACGGAGACTAGCCCTGTCCAACCAGTTTGATGGCTTGCTCCAAGCCCAGCTCCATTGTCTCCATGAAAATACTCGTAGAATAATATGTTGTCTTTCCAATGAGGGTCGGTTTGGAATTTTTCTGTTCCACCATAAACAGGTCGCTTACCGTTGTCGTCGCGTAAGAAAGTTCTAATTAGTCGATCAGAAATTTCTCTGCTTACCTCAAAGAGATTCATCTGTTTTCCTGAACCGGTTGGGCATTCAACTTTGAAGTCGTCGCCGTAATATCCGTACAAGTTCAAAAGAGCGCGTAGGATGAGAATGTTTATTGGGAACCACACTGGTCCACGCCAGTTTGAGTTTCCACCAAAAGCTCCTGTTGTTGATTCTGCGGGAGCATATTCGATTCGAAAAGATTCTCCTCCAACCTCAATGCTGTATGGATGATCTTCGTATATGCGTGATAACGATCTAATCCCATAGGGACCCAAGAATTCATTTTCATCTAACATCCTTGAAAGAACACGTCGAAGTTTGTCGTCCGTCAATAAGCTTAGCAGAAAACTGCCGTTAACGCCGGGGACGCCTGGTCTGTGAATATTAGACACTAATTCAGGGTGATTCTCAACAAACCAAGTTACTCTCTCCATAAAATGTGGCATTCTTTGAACAGTTTCGCTCGTGAAAAGGCTGTTTGCACATAAAGAGATTAATCCAACCATTGAGCGAACTTTAAGTCTTACCTCTTGTCCGTCGGGAAGATGTAAACAATCGTAATAAAAGCCATCTTCATCATCCCATAACCCAATCTTTCGTGGTCCACTGACATTGTTCATGGCGTGTGCAATCCATAGAAAGTGGTTGAAGAACTTTATTGCTTGGTCTTCGTATGCTGGGTGATCTTGAGCAAGAATAGATGCTAATGTCAGCATATTTTGGCAAAACATAGCCATCCAGGCTGTGCCGTCTGCTTGATCCAAAGAAACACCTGAAGGGAACTTTGCGCTACGATCGAAGAGTCCAATGTTGTCTAATCCCAGAAAGCCACCTTGGAAAACGTTATTGCCCTCATTATCTTTTCGGTTTACCCACCAAGTGAAATTCATCAGTAACATTTGGAAGGCAGTTTCAAGAAGTTCTGTATCTCCCTTGCCATACAATGCTTGCTCCAGGTTGTAGTTGAAAATTATTGCCCAAGCATGAACAGGAGGGTTGACGTCATTAAAGTTCCATTCGTAAGCGGGGAACTGGCCGTTTGGATGTAAATAGCGTTCATTTAGCATTAGGTTTAATTGTTGTTTGGCGAAGTCATGGTCAACCACAGAAAGTGCAACAGTGTGAAACGCTAAATCCCAAGCTGCATACCAGGGGTATTCCCATTTGTCAGGCATGGAGATGACGTCGCTGTTTACCATATGGAACCAGTTTATGTTTCGAACAGGCTTTTGTGATTCAGTGTAGAAGTCTACTTGGTGCTCGTTTAACCATTTAGCTATGTCGTATTCGTAATATTGTTTGGTCCAAAGCATACCTGAAAGTGCTTGTCGGAGGACGTTTCTTTCATCATCGTTAAGGTTGCTGGGACTGATTGAATCATAGAAAGCATCTGCTTCTTTTCTGCGCTGATCGAATACTTCGTCGAACGCGCTGGAGAATGGGTTTTGATCATGGAGTTCTTCTGGTCTACTACTAGTTAGTTTTAGCTTAACTGTTCTGGATTGGTGTCCTGGTACAGTGAGCTGGTAGTTTGCCGAGGTTTTAGTTCCCATGTGGACTGGATTTACCGCACTGTTATCGTTGTTTACAATATAGTTGTTGATTCCGTCTTTGACGTAGGGGGTTAGGTTTGTTGTTCCGAATAATCGTTTGTTGTTGTTTTCATTGTCTGTAAAGAGCAGCCCCGCTGGTTCTTCGCAGTATAGGTAACGTTTTCCCAGATACTGATGTTCTGCTTCTACCGCGCGTACATTTTGAAATGCCTCTATTTCCTTGATTGTTGGGCGTTCAACGGGCGTTTTGCTGCCATACCAAATGTTTCTGAACCAAAGGGTGGGCAGAATGTTTAGGGTTGCGTTTTCGTTTCCTCGGTTATGCGCAGTAATTTGAATTAGGATATCTTCAGGTGATTCCTTGGCATACTCAACATACACGTCGAAGTATCGGTCTTCATTGAAGATTCCTGTATCCAATAATTCATATTCAAATTCGTATCTGCTTTTCGCTTTATTCTTGTTAACTAAGTCAGTGTATGGATAGGCGTTTTGTGGGTACTTGTAGAGGTACTTCATATACGAGTGGGTCGGGGTGCTGTCGAGATAGAAGTAGTATTCTTTGACGTCTTCACCGTGGTTGCCTTCGCTGTTGGTTAAACCGAATATTCTCTCCTTAAGTATGGGGTCTTTACCGTTCCATAAAGCAACAGCAAAACACAGATATTGTTTGTCATCAGAGATTCCTGCAATTCCATCTTCTCCCCAGTGATATGCTCTTGAGCGCGATTGGTCATGCGAGAAGTAGTCCCATGCTGATCCGTCGCTACTGTAATCTTCTCTTACTGTACCCCACTGACGTTCACTTAAGTAAGGACCCCATTTGCGCCAGGGTATATGCTGGTCGCGTGCTTCATCTAACCTAATTTTTTCTGAAGACAAATCACTCAACCTCATCAAAAATTAACCGTGATGTTCATGAAAATTATGAAAACTACGTATATAACAAATTGTGGTTGACTTGTAGCAGTCACCAAAATTTATTGGTTTACAAGAAATCAGTCCCCGAGCGATCATTTTTGAAAAGTTCTCACTTAAAAATTAAATAGAAAATTGTAAAGGCGTAAACATATTCTTGAAAATCCGTTCCGAATCAGCTTGTACCATAGAGTTCAAAGCTATCTGCACCTGCCTTAGTACCTTTCAATGATTAAGGAACTGCCTGCTCTCCTGCATTAACTTCTGATTAAGGTCTTAGCCCAAACACTACAAAGAAAACAAAAATCGGTACAACAATAGAAGTTAGAAGTCCCCAACGATTAATCCGTTTCACCGTTTTTTCATCACTATTCTTAACCCATTTGTAGGCTCCGAAGATCGTTACAAGAAGATTAATAGTCATAAAGAGTAAAACTGTGACGATAAATACGGAATACAAATCGACAGTTGGTGAAAACGGAATTTCATTTTCCTGAGTAAAATCAAACAGTAACAATGTTACCAACATAGATGTAATAAGTCCTAAACGTGTAGCTACGGATTCTTTATCCTTAAGATTAAAAAAGAAAGAGCATGCACACACAAAGGCGAAAACTATTGGTGCCATAAACGGCTGCAAGCTATCCATGATATCTTGTCTTGCTTGAGTTATCACCATTTCGGCTCTGGGCACAGTAATTTCTAAAGGATAAAAATAGCTGGAGCTTAACAACGCAATACTTGTTGTTTGCCAGCCAGAATTTTCAAAGTTGGGATCGACACCAGTTTGATTGTTTAACCATTGTAAGTCAACAGCGTTTCCATGCGGGTTGACGTCGAAAATAATGGTTATATTGATATGATCAAATGGGTAATCTCTTGCGTCGGGTTCACTGCTGAAGTGAGCCGTTGCCCTGTAGATTTGGTATCTTACGCCAGAGGTGTTATTATCAGATATCAAAGTTATTGAGTTGGGATTAACTGGGTATCCATTGACGAATTGCCAATCAATAGTTGTTAAGTTAGTATTAGTCCAGAAAAAATACAAGTACATATCTAAGGTGGAATCGCCAGTGCTGTATCGGAAGTCGAAGATGTTATTTATCCAAATACCAACGTAAATTTTGTTGCTGGGGAATACGTTAGGAATGATAGTTTGAGGTTGCAATGGACTAGACGTGATTGGGTTAGTTTCTGATTGAGCGCTTGAAATAGATGGAAAAAAGTTTATACTAAGTAATGAAGAAAAAATAACAAAAATTGCACAAGCAAATAATATTTTTCTACTTTTAAAATAAATCATTTTTTACCGCTCACTAATGTGAGCTAAAACCGCTAATAGTTACTTGACTGCTTATCAAATATATGAGTATCGGAAACCTAATGCACTCAAAAAGAAGATTTTCATCCGTTTATTTTGGACTTCAACAATTAACGTACAGGATTTGATCAATCCAGAAATGTTGACAGGAAGCTTTTTAACGCAACCTAAACAAAACAGCCTTAGGCGGCACAACTATCTTTGGCGTCCTCAAAGATGCGACTAAATAGCATTCTACTATTCTTATTGGCAATACTGTTAATTTGTGTTGTTGGGCAAACTTTTATGCAAACTGCGCTATCTCAGCAAACAGCTCAACAAACTCCAAGCGAGCAACTTCTTGGCAGTGGAGCAAAATGGGCGGCTCAAAACGGTACCCAAGCTCTGTACATAGACTGGTTCGACAACTATATTGCTCATCACTTCACGGATGGAGCCACTTGGGGACCTTACTGGGGTGAAGACTACCTCTCAGCAATAAAAAATGGAACCGTTAAAACATTAGAGCAACAAGGATTCAACGTTACATGCACTGGCGACGTCCCAAATGACCTTTCAAACTATAGCCTTGTTATTTTTGAGGCTTGGTTTGCTGTTGAACCCAAACATAGCCAGCTGGTAAGAAGCTACCTCTCCAACGGAGGAAACGTCGTAATCATCGGTGGTGCACCATGCTTCTTCTCAACATACTGCAAAGACATGTGGCCTTATCAAACTGGCGGGGAAAATTTGTCTTCTCTGCAGGATTGGTTTGGCAGTTCTCAATTTGCAAATTCAGGCGGTAGCGCCAATCTAGCAGTAAATAACCCATTTGGGACTTCGCTTCAAACTCAAAATCAGCTTTACTACATCGATGCTTACGGTTGTTACTCATTAACTTCAGTGAGTAACGACTCAACAGTCATAGCGCGATGGAGTAACGGCTTAGTGTTTGCCTTTACGCATGAATATGGCAAAGGAAGAGTTTACTACCAGTCAGCAACAGATTTCTCATCTTCCACATCGCCTTTGTATACCTCAAGCCTTACTCTTTCATGTGAAAGTTCTACATCATACACTTCGTTCAAAGTTGAAATCAAAGGCAATTTAACCGCCAACGATACGCCCCTATCAGATGCACCCATATTAATTTCCTACAGCGTTACAGGGGGGAATTCTTGGCAAGATCTTACACTGGTGAATACAGGTTCAGATGGAAATTTCTCAGCCGAATGGTTACCTTCAGTCACAGGAAACTATCTATTAAATGCTACTTTTCAAGGAGACACCACTCACTCAAGTGCTTGCACTGTAGTTAATCTTGTAGTAATGCCTTCAAATGTTCAAAACGATCAAAACGTTTTCTCAGTATCATCCAACTCGACTGTGTCAAACTTATCTTTCAATTCTACAAGCCAAGAGCTAAGCTTTTCAGTTACCGGCTCTCAAGGCACAACAGGATACATCGATGCATACATTGCAAAATCCCTTATCGACGATATATCAAGTCTGAAAGTGTACCTTGACGGAAATCAACAAAGCTACAACATTACATCTTTGCAGGATTCTTACATTGTCCACTTCACATATCATCACAGCACACATTTGGTTGTTCTTAATCTTGGGCAAACACAGTCACACAACAATCTGGGGCTTACTCAAACGGCACTGGTTATCGCAGCAGCTATTGTAACGTTGTTAATCGCGGCGATTGCAGCAATAATTTACTCTTTCAATCGTGGCTTTAAACAGAACTCTTAAAAATAAGATTTAGTTGACCAAGAGTCTATGTTCATTCGGATGTTCTTTTATTTTACCGAAAGGTGATCTTGACTCCTTTTGTAAATAAGTCTCTTTTCAAGCTTTTTAAATCAAGTTTGCTAACCAAAAGTCAAGAAACTTTTATGAATAGCCTTTAATTAAAAAATGTTTGTAATACTGACAATGGATTAAAAAAATGCAAAAAAATTTAGTTTTTGGTCTATTCGTAGTTTGTTTAGTAGTTTCCTTAATGTTTATTTCCATTGGCAAGGCTGACAATGCTAATCAGGAACCGTTATCAGATTTTTTAGGGACTAATAAGGTCCCTTTAATGCCTAATGCCCCTTATGGTTATGCTTTTTATGATGCTGCGGTGACGCATAATGGGCACCCTTCAATAAGGGTTAATGGCTGGTTTGATGGCACACACACAACTACGCTTGGAGAGGTTGATGGCGCTTGGATTCCTGTTTCGCCAAATATGCATGTTGTTGCTGGTGTCTGGGTTAAAACGGGTTCTTTTAATTCCTCTAATTTACAGGCTGGTGCTTGTTTCGGATTTGATTTTCTTGGTCAAACTGATTTAGGGCATGGAATTTTGGGTTCTTCTGCCGATATGCAAGCTAGTCATCCTGATGGTGCTGAAAGGTCTTATGGTGACCCTAACGCTTACGGTTACACTATAAACGGGGAGAATGGCATGACTCAAACAGATGGGTTAGTTTGTAAAGTTCCTTATGGAAAAGATTGGACTTTGATTCAGTGGGATTTCTACGTTCCATCTGCCTATTATGATTATGTCTGGACAGGTTCTTATCAAGGTGTTCAATGTAGCTCTGCACAAATAGATTATATGGTTTTTTGGACGGGTGTTGAGGATGGGGGTACCGCTTGGTTTAGTGAACCTTATGCCTATGTTAATCCTTCGTCTGATTTGACGACACCTTCGCTAAATCCCTCTTCTAACTCTTCTTTGACTTCTTTTTCCGTTTCATCTTCTCCTTATGTGGCTCCAATAAATAGTGGTGGTTCTAACTTTGTTGAAATTGGTTGGTTTGTTGGCATTGGTGGGTTGTTGGCTGTTGTCGTTATGTTGAGCGTTCATGTCGGTTTGTCTAAATTGTTTAAAAAACTTAAAAAACTTAGATTCTAAATCTTTCTTCTTTCCAAAACTTTGGCAGTGAGCGGGCACTAAAAAAATCTTATTTTTTTGCCGTTTACCAGCCTGTTAAAAAGGAAATACGCGTGATATCTCCATTTTAACGAGTTCAAATTCAATCCGTCTAAATAATTAAAACTATTGTCTCAAATTACAGAAAGTATGTTCAAGAAAAAGAAAGTGAATGTGAAGAACGAAAATGGTGATACATAACCAAGCGATGGGAGTGCAATTCGATTCTTACCCTATCCATGTCTGATTCTTCAGGTAGCATACGACTATCCCTGTTACCATAATTGCAACAATAATATTATTGCGTTGACCAGTTTAGTTGCAGCTTTTCTCTTCGAGTTTCCTTGCTTCTCTTTGAATCTGTTCTTGAGTGTATGCAATTAACAGACATAAACCGTTGTTTCCCACACACATTTCGCTGTCTTTTAGTGAAAATGCCATATCGTAAAAGATGTTCTCTATTTCAGCTTCAGCATCAGGCTGCAACTTCAATAAAGATAAGTCGAGTCTTGTTTCCGCAAAAGGAAACATCTCTTGCAACTCCCGAAGGATGGTTTTTTCTTTGCATAACTGTTTGGTCTCTGTTAACGTTATACTTTTTCCTTTGTCAACGAGCATGTTCAAATTAAAAGCCAAATAGGTTAACAGATTGATTTTTGCCATTCATTAAACCTCTTAGCTGTATCAATAAAAGCGATTATTAGTTTGCCTATCGCCCTGCTTTAGCACGTAACATCTAAAGGATTAGGTTTTTGTTTTTCGTCCTTCAAAACGAACTTGTAACATTCACATCTAGGTTTAGTACATAATCTATCTAAAAAATATGAATGTTCACTTTTAAGATGCCCACACGAGCACATTTCATCTTTAATTTTAGCTTTATCCATAAAGATTTATCCTTGTCAAATAAACAACTTTAGCCTTCAAGAAGGTTTAGTTTTAGTTCTAGTTAAATTTATGTCCCTTATTATTTTTGATACTCGACTGTTGGCTCCTTGCATGCGCTATCTTGTCAGCCGAAGTGAAAACATTGCCTGGGTCTATTGTTATGCCGATTGCATCAAAAGTATAAGTGGTTTTAGGTTGACTTGACATAACAGGTGCAGCTGCTGCGAATACCATTACTAGAATAGATGCCAAGACTAACACTATCGTTTTTTTCATTCATTTTTCACCTACACAAATAAACTATTTACTATGCTAACTTTACCAAAAAAATGATTTTAAATGGAGATAGGGAGCTTTATCAACAAATTTAGCAATTTTTTTAGCGCTTGGAAATCAGAATGTTAGTTCTGACTGGATCAAATTTTGTTCCCAAACCCGAAAACATGGAAATTTTTAGTTTCTAAATCATTTTTGGCAAAAGAGAGGAATTCAGATAAAGCCACTGCCATGTCGCTTCAATTCAGTCACCAGTCGGTTTTGCCCAGAGGGTTTGAGTTTAACCCTCAGTAGGAAGTTCTATTGTGAATTTTGTTCCTTTCCCTTCCTCACTCTCAAAGATTACTTTTCCATTTAACCCTTCAACCAACCTTTTTACGACTGCTAATCCTAAACCTTGGCCCTTAGCTTTAGTAGTTACAAACGGTTTAAACAAATTAGCCTTTACATGCTCAGGTATGCCTTGCCCAGTATCTGACACGGTAATAATAACTCTGGTTTCATGCTTTTGAGCTGTTAACCCTAACTCTCCTCCTTCAGGCATTGCTTGTATCGCATTATTAGCCAAGTTAGTTAATGCACGTTTGATGAATGTGGGGTCGGTTTTGAATTTTATCGTACCTTGAATATCTATTTTGACCTTAAACTTATCATGAACAGGGATTGTTTCAAAGATGCTAACAATCAAATCTGATAAGTTAACCATTGAATATTCAGGGTTTAATGGTTTTGCATAATCTTGCAGGTCTGATACTATTTTGTTGATGTAATCTACTTGTTCTTGAATTAGGTCAATGCTTTCTAATGCTTCGCTTGAACCAATAGTTTTAGGTGCATCGGCCATCGTTTGTCTGGCTAAAAACAATTCGCTTACAATTGCTTGCAACGGGTTTCGAATGTCGTGTCCAACCATGCCAGCGATTTCACCAATCGTTGCCATACGTTCCGCATCTCTTAACTGCTTGGTGCGTTCTTCAACAAGATTTTCCAGCTTTTGATTGTTGAGTTCAAGATATTGTTCTTGTAGTTGGAGTTTGTCTATTGATTTTATAGTGTGACCGTAAATTTGAGTATAAAGGAAAATTACAAAAGCAGCCAATATGCCCACAAGCAGTGACAAATATATGAAACTTGCTTGCTGGATTTGGTCTGCTTTGTCATTTATCATCGCAGATAGCGTTAAAGCGTTTGTAGCCACGTTTTGAATTTGGGGAGATACAAGACTCCATAAGTTTAGTATTATTGTTTGATTTTCAGGAGTCATTGACAAAGAAGAAATTGAAGTTATGTTCTGTTTTAATTCCTGAAGGGACGTTAGTATTTGTTGAATAAGAGTACTTTCAAATGGAGAGAGGATGATTAAAGCTGAGATATTACCGTCTAATGACGTGTAGGCTGAATTCCAATTACTAATTACTTGGTTTTGGGAACTAATTATGTAAATATTTGCGAAATAGCTTAAGTCATTGATGTTTTTGACAATGTAATTAGAGTAATCTTCTTGCTTGCTCCATGTATTAGATTGTTGTACGCTATAAGCTGTCATTAAACCAACGATTACTACTAAGGCACAGAAGAAAAACGCAATTATTAAAAACCTCACCTTAATTTTCAAAAAGAACCTCCAAAGAATTCATTCAATCGAGACTTTCTATTGTGAAAACGCAGTTAGTCTGCATCCAAGTTTGGTAACGTTGAAATTGATGTTGAGCTTGTTGGCGGTATAATGCACAAAAAAGACACTTTTAACGTACCACATATTTTCAAACAATTCGTTGTTGATTTGAAATGCTTCTTCTTTCTTCACAAAATCCTATATAATTTCAAATAACATTTGTGGAATTAACGATATGTGATTGCATGCTTGGAGCTACATTTGTTTTATGGGAAATTGTTCAAAGAAATTTTAAACTAATAATAAGGGCAAAAACAATCAGAAGTTAGGATTTATCTAACATGATATTTGAAACTTACAAGTGCCCAATCTGCAAAATTGCGTTATCAGACCCGGAACAGCTCAGATTGCACCGAATGCAAGAACATAAAGGGCGTTCTACAAAAATAAGCCAAAATTCAACATTGTTGTAGTTGACCATAAAAAATATGGTGAACCACTTGGCTGCTAAAAAATAAGAAATTTCACTTCAAAAACTATATGTCGTTGAAGAGATTGCAGTTTGGACACTTTAACACTACATTCTTGAATTTTCCTTCAATGATATTCTCGCCTATTTTTGCTCCACAATTACCACATAGATAAGTAGTGTTGCCACCTTTGCTTTTTATTACCGGCAACGTTTTAGATGCAAAAACGGTTCGGGTTCCCTTTTCTGGTTCTGGTATAGTTTTTAATTTTCTGTCCATTTTATCCACTTGCTTCGGCTTTTATTGGTTTTACTTGGATTATAAGTTTATTGTTTTCTGTTTTTTCGATTATTAAGTTTTACAATCAATTGGAATTGATAAAAAGGAGAATGCGCGTGATGTCTCCACTGGAAGAAGGATTCAAGTCCCACCCCGACTCCTTTAAGAGCTTAGTGCTCTAAACAACCGAGTTTTCGGTTTTCTTCTTCCCCGTTTATGAGTCAAGTTGTAATACTTACCCTTGACTTTTTGCTAGGACGCTAATCTGAACCAAACCTTCGGTTTTTCATATCCAGCTTCTTTTAGTTTCCTGTATTGCGTCAAAGTGAGGGTCGTCTGACAGAATGGTCGCTTGGTTGGCTATGGCTGTTGCAGCGATGATGCAGTCGCCCATAGGTATATTTCGGTATTTGCTTCTAAGTAGACCTGCTTGTTTGGCTATTGGTGAAGTTAGGCTTTGAATCTTCAGTCCGCTTTGAGTTAAATTTGCATAGCAGATTTCCGCCTCTTCTTTGCCGATTTTTTCGCAAATCGTTTGAATTGTTTCGCTAATAACGATTGTGGGTAGTATGCCTTCTTTGCGCACTATGAGGTCTTTTAGCTTTTTTGTGGCTTTTTGCTTGGTTTCAGTTTTGTCTGAATAGAAATATTCTATGATGAATCGGCTGTCAAGCACCATTTTCAAGGTCTAATATTCCTCTCTAAGCATGTCTATGTGTTTCTTCATTTCTTCCGGCTTTGCGTATTTTGAGTAGATGCCTGCGCAGTCTTCCAGTTTTCTGATTGGCGTAAAAATAACTTGACCCTGCTCGGTTATTTCGACTAAAAGTTTGTCTCCTTCCTTTATTACCAGTTTTTGTCTAACTTCTACCGGTATAGTCGTTTGACCTTTTCGGGTAACCTTTACAACGCTGGTCATGTTTAACCTCAATACGCATAAAAGTCGGTTCTACCCTAAAATGCTTTTCCTAATTCAATTAAAGAATACTACTTAACCCAATGAGTTAGTAATTCCTTATTCCGTAAAATAAAATCTATAATTGCATAAGATATAGAGGAAGACTTTAGATCCTTAGGAGCAGGTTTTCCGGGGTTCACTGCAATCCCCTCCCTGAATTGCCGGAGGGTGGAAATTCAACGCTAAGCAGGTAGTTCTATAATAAATTTGGTTCCTTTTCCTTCTTCACTTTCAAAGCTAATTGTGCCATTTTGGGCTTCTATTACTCGTTTGCATACTGCCAAACCAAAGCCCTGACCTTTAGATTTGGTTGTGAATAGAGGCGTAAAGATTTTGGGTTTGATTTCTTCAGGTATACCTGAGCCTGTGTCTTCAACTGTAATTTGAATTTTCTTATTATTGTTAGTTTGTGCTTTTATGGTTAATTCTCCACCCTCAGGCATAGCTTGCACAGCATTAGTTACCAAGTTGATGAGCACACGCTTTAGCAATTGTACATCAGCCTTTACAATTAATCTGATCATCTACTTGCATGCTTGCTTGGATGTTTTTGGGGAAGTCTGTTTGTGCCAAGAGCGCTGTAATTACAGGTTTTAAATTGATAATTTCCATTTGAGCTTCAATAGGCTTGACAAAAGTCTGCAAATCAGAAACAATTTTGTCCATATAGCTAACTTGCTCGCTTATGGTTTGGATGCTTTCTTGCAAGCAACTCTTATTTTCACCATCTGGCAGTGAACTCAATTCGTTTTTCGCCAAATACACTTCGCCAGCGATTGATTGCAACGGGTTACGCAAATCATGCCCAACCATTCCAGCAGTCTGACCAATAGCTACCAAGCGGTCCTGTTCTTGCATTTTCTTTTCTAATTTCTTTTGTTCAGTAATGTCTTCGTGCAATACAGCAATGTTAGTTACTTCGCCTTGTTCATTCTTGAGTGGATAGATAATTGTGCTCAACCATCTTTTTCTGCCTAAGCCCTTGGTTGACGGATCCAAAGAGGCATCATACTCAAGGTCAGGAACCTTAACTGTCTCCCCTGCATACCCTCTTTCAATAAATGTAACCCACCCATTTTTGATAACTTGCTCACTTTGCAGAATATTGTATTTGCCAAGAGTGTATTCTCTTGGAACCCCCCAAAGTTTATCCCAAGCAGGATTAACCTGAACCTGAAAACCACTCTTGTCATAGAGTTCAAAAACAACCGGAGACTGGTTAATTATTTTTTGCAGTTTTTCTTCAGTTTCTTTTAAAGCTTCTTCGGTTTTCTTGCGTTCAGTAATATCAATTACTAACCCTCTTAGACCGATTGGACGTTCGTTTTCAAAAATCGCATTGGCTACAATTATGGCTGGGAAAGTTCTGCCGTCTTTTCTAACAACGGTATATTCGTTGTCAACGGTGGGTTGATTTTTGAGGATTTTATTGAAATGTTCAATAGCCTTCTCTTTATCCTGAGGTGCAATTAAACTGAAAACATTAATTCCTTTGGCAAAGTCCTCTTGCGTGTAACCAATGATTTCAAATCCACGCTTATTTCCGAAAAACGCGTTGCCTTTGTCGTCAGTTTCAAAGACAATTTCTGGCAAGGAATTAGCAAGACTCTCAAATCTCTCCTTTTCTATCCTCAAGGCATCTTCAGCTTGCTTATGCTCAGTAATTTCTTCTGAGAAACCAACAAGTCCAGTTACATTGCTATTTTCATCAAAAGTCGGGATTTTATCAGTCCTTAACCATCTCAATCCAGTCGGGGATTCGTATGGCTCTATTATGCCCAGTTTAGGCGTCTTCGAAGCCATAACTACACTATCGTCATTTGTCATAGCTTGGGCAATCTCAGCAGAGTATATGTCAAAAACTGTTTTACCCACCAATTCTTCTTTAGTCGTTTTAAGCGCTTCAGCAAAGGCTCTGTTGGCTTGAATCACCTTCCCCTCTTTGTTTTTATGGAAAATTATTGTTGGGGAAGAATCCAGGATTAGGTTGAGTTCTCGCTGTTTATTGCGTAGTTCTTCCTCAGCTTTTTTACGCTCAGTTATATCTTTGCTGATTATGGTTACACCGCTATCTGACGGATAAATGGTAGTTTCCCAAAAGCTCTTGACATAGACTCCCTGCCACTCAAAATTTCTAACCTCTTTTTTCGCTAACGCTTCAAAAATTTCTTTATAGATGGTTGACCCCACTTCTTTTGGCAACAGTGACCATATATCTTTGTCAATCATTTCAGAGACCTTTAAGCCAATGGTATTTGCAAAGGATTGATTGACATAAGTAATTATGAAATTGTTGTCTAAAGCAACTATGTTGTCTTGTATCCTAAAAAATGCATCAAGTAGGTTATCGTCTTTCATAACATACAACAAAATATAATCACCTTGCCTGACTTTAAAAATCTTGGGTACACCAAAATAAGCTTAGAGCTAAGGTTCCTGTTTTAATCATAACTTTTAAAGAAAATTAACCCTCAAGACGAAGTGTTAATCAAATATAACCTATTGTGGTTGACTTGGTGCAGTCACCAAAATTTATTGGTTGTCAGGAAATTAGACTTTAATTACAGATTTAGTATGGAGGTGAAACGTTGCAGGTGAATAAACCGTCTGATACAACAGAAATGGAAGAACATCTTAGCCATGTTGACTATCCAATTACAGGCAAAGATTTCATTGCAGCCTGTAATAATATGAGTCACGCTACCAAGGAAGAGACCGTTTGGGCAAAGCAAAACATATCGATGGATAAAACGTACAACTCTCCAGACGAAATTAAAAAAGCGCTCAAGATTTAGTATGCAATTAGTTAGAATCTGATTTTTTCAAGATTTCCTTTTTTTTAGTAGCTGGAAACTACCAAAAAGAGATTTAACTTTGATTTTTTGGAATAATCCCGGGTGGTTCTACTCTTATCCATTGCGTTCCAGTTAGCTAAACTCTTTACAGATTAAAAATTTTCGGAGATTTTCTAAGCTGCCACCGGAGGTAAAGCTTTTACAACAGCTAAGTTGACATTTATTTGGGAGTGAGAAAAATGAACGGAAAAATGAATGGAAATAGTCTTTATGAAGCGGTTTTCAAACGAAAAGCAATCAGAAATTATGATCCAGCCCCAATTGACCCAAACCTCATCAAACAGATTTCAGATAATTTGAACTCGTTAAAGCCAATGTTGACTGAAATCAAGACAGAGTTTAAAATAATTTCGCCAAATCAAGTAACAAGAAAACTCAAAAATAATGCACCATATTTTATTGCAGCTTTCTCAGAAGTTAAAGACGCCTACAAAGTCAACGTTGGTTATATGCTTCAACAAATGGACCTGTATTTTTTAGCCATTGGATTAGGCAGTTGCTGGTTGGGCATTCCACAACCTACCAAAGAAGTAACAGAGTCTTCAAATCTTCATTTTATAATCTTGATGTCCTTTGGAAATTCTAAGGAAACACTATACAGGACCAGCGCTGCCGAGTTCAAAAGAAAATCCCTTTCTGATATAACAAACATTGAGAATGCTGATGAATTGTTAGAACCAGCACGTCTTGCTCCATCAGCCGTAAATCTGCAAAACTGGTATTTTACAGGCGACAAGAATACAATTCATGCATATTCTGGTAAATCTGGTTTTCTTAGAACGATCGTAGGCGGGAGTTACTTTCCCGTCAATATGGGTATCGTACTTTGTCATTTACAACTTGCAGCAGAACACTACAGTTTGAAACCGAAATTTGTCTTTGACAGTTCACTAGATAAAAATCCGCCTAAAAATCTGGAATACATTGCAACTTTAGAGATTGAAAAGCCAAGCTAACCAAAGCAGGCAAAATCAACCTGCTCGAATTTATATGATATTGTAAGCCAACGGTTACCTTAGCGGTTTGTTCTTTGAGTGTTTAGTTTGATGTAATTCGATAAGAGGTAAAAAATAATTATTATGGGATTTTACGCTCAAATTAAGAATTATGTTAAACATCTGCGTTAAATTTTAGCGAATATCGAATATAATTATCCAAGGTTCTTTTTGTCTTCTTCAATTGCAGCAATTTGTTGTTTGCTCAGGACTGGAAATTTGATGCCCAAAGAAATAATACTTGTGGTTATGGTATCTGCTACCATGAGCGAGCTAAGCTAACCATTTATTATCAGCTGAAACAATATATCATGGCGCCAATTTTGTACTTGTGTTGTTTATCATTTCCTCGTAAACTCTCATGCAGTCATTCCAATAGCGCCTTTCTTCTATTTTCGTTTTTTCGGTGTTATAATTCCATATACTGTAATTGCCCCACCCGAAAGAACTACAATTACACCAACATAAGCAGATTGAAACGGAAGAAATCGAACATTTTGGGTTACATCTCTATAAGCCGTATCATTCCACTGCTTGGTTACTAATATCGTGGCATCTTTATATGAAAAAAGATTGCTGCTGTTAAAAACAAATGAATACTGTGAACTAACAGGAACTATCCAATCTCTGTTTATTGTAGTGACATTTGGGTATGTTAATTCGGTTGCTGAGCCGCTATATGGATAAACTAGCCCTTTTACACCACTATTAACATAGAAATCTATGTCCTTCCCCGAAGTTGCATTAACCTGAATATTTAATGTGTCACCGGCATTCAGATATGCTCCTTTAGCCATACTTGTGGTTGGGTCTACAGGAGCAAGAGGCATCCATGCTCCAACTATCACGGTTGATTTTGGAATTTGATATGGCTCAGACGTAGTTTTAAGAACATAAACAGAGGGAAGAGCGACTAATACAATCCCAATGATAAGGGCAAAAACACCGATACCTACAATTGCTTTTTTCATTTTTCCCTCTCACTATTGTTAAATAAAGTAGTTCACCAACTTTTAGTTCTATTGTTGGAACAGAGAAAAACGACGTCCGCACTATTTTTTGGCTTCGCGTTTGTGATAGACCAACAACTCGATAGCAACCGCCATTATCATAAGAAACAACGAAATCGTCAACGGTGGAAACTCTGGAACGGTGTGAGTTGGAGAGGAAGTTGGACCATAATTAGGTATACCTGGGGCCACTGTTGGAGTAGGGATTGAAATTGAAATTTGTAACATTATTGGGTTATTATCTTGGTTGTATGTGTCAATGATATATGGGGTGTCACCGACGCCATCTCTGTTAGCGTCTGTTCCGTTGTAGTTACTCCAATAATTTCGGTCAATATTGTTAATAGAATGGCTCCCACCCCACGCAAGACGATAATCTTCATTAGCAGAAAACTGAACAGTATTGCCAACATAATTATTATTAGATATAATGTTTCCATTCGCGCCATAAATGATTGTTCCGAATCCTGAATCAGATATTTTGTTTCGCATTATTGTATTGCCGTCTGGACTATACCATTTTTTGCCGAGCCCAGACCCTAACAATCCAATGGCTCCATCTTGACAATTTGTTATAATATTTTCTATAACCGAATTATTTGAGCTGCCATCTCTAAGCTGGATTCCTTCCGTGCATGAGTTAATATAATTATTTTTTATCAAATTGTTGTTTGAGTAGCTGAGTTGAATGGCTGCTGAAAGTCCTATGTTTTGGAGTATATTTTCTGTTATTGTGCTATTTTGTGAATTGAGTAATACTATGCCGTATTGAGTATTTGTTATCTTGTTTCCTGAAATCTTGGAGTTGTTTGCGGATACTGTGATTCCTTGCCAGCCATCATATATGGTCAAGCCTGTTATGGTTACATTATCGCTTTCTACCTTCAAACCTGCTGTCACATCAATTACAGTTGCATCCCTATCTTCTCCAACCAATGAGACCGATTTATTGACTACTGGATTTTCCACATACGTGCCTCTCTTAACGAATATTGTGTCTCCCACGTCGGCAGCGTTGATGGCTTCTTGAATAGTGTGGGAATCGTCTGGTACAGTGATTGTATTAGATTCAGCCTTCACTGGCAAATATACAGTCAAACATGAAGTCGCCAAGAAGATGAGGACAAATAGAAGTGCAACATTCTTTCTCATGTTTTACCTCCCGATTTCGGTCGGTGATTTTTGAGGAAAACCAACAAACTGGCAATCACAATTATAGTGAGCAGAAGAGGAATTATCCCTGAAGGAAACTCTGGGATTGCGATTTTTGGAATTAATAAGGGTTTCATGAGAGGAAAACGGTCTGTATTGTTATTGTAAATGACGTAGGGTGTATCGCCTATTCCTGAGGAGTCAATTTCTGTGGCGTTCGGATACTTTGTTAGATAGTCGCTCCAGTAGTTTCCCTTTGTGCCATTATCCCACATGCTGACCGATATCGGAAAGAAATTAGGGGCAGGCTCAAGAACGATATCGAACCACTCTTTGGTGTTGTTTATGAAATTGTTGTTATATAGCAGGTTGATTCCGCTATATTCAGTATATATGCCTGTGGCGCTGTTAGTTATGTTGTTTCTAGTTACGATGTTTGAAGCTGATGTACCAAAGTAGATCCCGTTGCCGTTTCCTGTTACCATGTTTGAGTCAATGACGTTGTTTGCGGAAAATGTTCCTAATCCAGCGCCCAAACCAATGCCATTTTCGTTATTTCCAATTATGTTTTTGCTTATCGTGTTATTATTAGATGCATCTAAACTGACTCCGAACAGGTTGTTTGTGAAGACGTTGTTAATTATTGTTGAGTTCTCGGTGGAACCTAAATATGCGCCTTCAGCGTTGCCAGATAGGTTTAGGTTTGAGAGAGTTATATTTGTACAACCTATGAGAGCAACGTATCCAGCGTCGACAGGAATGGACCGGTCATGCTGTTTGACCCAATAATAGATTGGCTTACCGTTCACCTTATTTGAAGAGTCTACATCGACGCCTTCGAGAGCAGTAATGCCTTGAACATTAAAGACGTGGAAGCCATAGGTATTGTTGTTAAGAGTGTTATTTCTTAAGGTACTGCCTGCGCCGCCACCAACGAAAAAGCCTTCCTTGTTATTCGTTAACGTGTTTCCAAAAACATTGGTGTTAATGAAATATGTTAGTGTGATTCCTACATTATTGTTTGCAACGTCATTACCTGAAATGATGTTGTTCGATCCGGCGACTGCACTTTCAAGTTCAATTCCCGATGTGTTGTTTAACAAGTTGTTTTCAACGATTCTGTTGTTCGAAGACAATCCAGATATTTCAATGCCAATGAGGTTTCCTTCAAGATTGTTTTTAGAGATTATACAGTTGTCAGAACCAGTAATGAGAATGCCTGCTCTTCCCAAAAATCCTTGAATTACCACGTTTTTTACTGTCACATTACTTCTACCTACAATGTTTATTCCAACCAAGGTATCGCCATTTGCTTGAAGAGTATATCCTGAACCGTCGATTATGATATTGTTGGTTTGAACCAAAATGGTGCCGAAAATGTCGCCCTTAAAGGCGTATGAGGTTCCTTGTCTTTCAAGCAACCTTGTGTTTGGTTCAACACTTCCATCCGGATTAATTGTGAGGCCAACTGATTCTTGGGCTTTAACAAAGATAGGTTGAGCCGTAACTAAGGAGGTTAGAAATAAAGCAACAATCACTAAAGCGAAAGTTTTGCTCAAGCTACCCACACTAAGTATTAAGAAAGCAAAGTCGATAAAAGCCTATTCGTAAAATATTCTTGGCCGAATTAATAAGTTTCTTGACATTTTCGTTTTCTAAACAGCTTAACAACTATAAACGGAATTATTGCAATTAGTAAGGGCAAGATTGCTAATGCTGGAAACTCTGGAACGGTTGGGGTAGGGGAAGAGGAATTGTTAGGAATAGTTATTGTTTGTGTGACGCTCCAAATGCTTTCTGATCCATCGAATCCGTAAATACCACCATTCTCGTAATTGGTTGGGACCTCATTTCCGATAAGTGCCATAACTTGCAGGTCAATTCGTCCACTATTTAAAATACTTGTCAAAGGGTAGTTGCCTAGTGGAAAAGATACTGCATTGTAGTCTGAGCCAGATGCTTTGTAGTAAGTTCCATAAGATGAAATGCCCACATAAAATACTGGAGCATAATTCCAGTCTGGAATAGTCGCATTATTGTCCTTGAATCTGAAGCTATAGTAAAGACTTGGGGACTTACCATTTGTTTCTACGTATGCTGATATTGGTTGGTTCTTAATTGTTACTTCTATTGAGGATGCAACAAATTTTGCAGTGAATTCTGGTGAGCTTGGAGAAGGTACTGGGTAAGCGGCAAGATAATTAACTGAAAAATAAATTGTGGAAGATTGAAAATGGTAAGGAAATATAAAGTCATTATTTACGTTATATTCTCCATCAGCGAATATCGTAAGTTTATGTGCACCACTTGTTAATTTTGAAATGTCAATGTTTATGGCAGTGTTTGTAGTGCTTGGCGGAAAAACTACATATTCAAAATGTAATGCCGTACCTTGTGCTGTTGAATTAAAACTCGGATTGTTTCCTTGCGGGATAGAGATTTTTTGGCTGTCATCTATGCAGTAACTAACGTTAAAGTACATAAATGGCACAACTGTGTTAACTGTCCATGCCATATTCACGTTCAAAGGCATTGTGGCATTATATGCTATATTGCTTACTGGGCTAATTGTTGATACAACGCAATTAACGTTTGAGTCATTTAATGATTCAGCTAATACTAAAATTTGGGTTGATAGAAGTATTAGCGACTGGATAACAAGCATTGCGATTAACCTCTTGCTGATTTTACCCATGCTAAGTATTAGGTATGGAGAGGCGATAAAAGGTTATTCGCAAAACTTAATCGACTAACAGCTTGTGTGCATTTCTACTCTTCAATTCTTAAATACCTCGATCCAATATTTTCCAAGGAAGATCAGCTTTGAAAAAAGCGCTCACTGCTGTAGTTATTCTGCTAAGTATTCTATTTTTTGTTATCGTTGAACCTGTAGACGCTTCTGGGGATTATTGGATAACAAGAGCCTCAATACCCGTAGCTTTTGGAGTTGAAGGTGCAGCAACAGTCAATGGCCAGATATACGTTTTTGGCCAAGATGGCGCTGGAAAACCTCTCACCTACGCCTACGATCCATCTGCCAATACATGGACAGCAAAGCAACCGATGCCAACTTTTAGAGGCGCTTTTGGCATAGCTGCTTCTGAAAACAAAATCTACGCGATTGGCGGAGTTACAGGATGGGACTCAAATGGGTTAGCACTCTCAACAAACGCAAATGAGATGTATGATTCTTCAACTAACACTTGGACTACGATGGCTTCAATGCCTACAAACCTAAGTCAAGTCCAAGTAGCGACATTGAACGGAGAAATCTATGTTACAGGTGGAAAAACAGGAGGGCAATTTTCAACCGTTAACACAACAGAGATTTATGATCCATCAACTAACTCTTGGACAACTATTGCAGCCATGCCTTATCCAGTTGTAGGAGCTGCAATTGCTGCTCTTGATAACAAAATATATGTTATCGCTGGACAGGACGAATACAATCATCCCAACCCTAACATTTCAATTAACCAAATATATGATTCTAAAAGTGGCAGTTGGAGCACTGGAGCACCACTTCCAACATCTGCCTGGCGAATAGTCGGTGCCTCAACAAGTGGAGCCCAAGCTCCCCAGAGAGTCTACGTGATTGGCGGTCTTGACGGTAAATCGGGCTCT
This sequence comes from Candidatus Bathyarchaeota archaeon, assembly GCA_963798135.1. Classification (GTDB taxonomy): domain Archaea; phylum Thermoproteota; class Bathyarchaeia; order Bathyarchaeales; family Bathycorpusculaceae; genus Bathycorpusculum. The sequence continues at coordinate 1,600,497 of CAWCSI010000002.1, forward strand.
CCCTTAGCGGTAAACTACATTTATGATCCAGCAGCAAACAGCTGGAGCTCAGGAGCATCTTTCCCAACAACACATGATTACGTAACAGAAACTTTAGCAACTACTAATGTAAACGATTCAATTTATGCAATTGGCGGCATAGCCCAAGCAAATGAAGGCTTCTACGAATTAACAGAACAGTACATTCCAATAGACTACAATGGAACAGTTCTACCGCAACAGCCAGTTTCAAATCCAACCCCAACCCCATCACAAAATTCAACACCCTCCTCACCTATTCAAAGCATTTCTCCAACGCCTTCAATCCCAGAATTCCAATTTTGGATATTTCCAGCTCTGGTCCTATTAGTTTCGATATCAACAGCTTTGTTAACTAAAGCAAAGCGCTTCGCTAATTACAAATGACCTTTAGCCAGAAATTAGTAGTTAGCCGGTTTATTGACTAATGGTTAAGTTTCTTAACCGATCTGTTTTGGATTTATGTTTCTTGAATTAAACCAACAAACCAGCAGATGAAATCAGGATAAAAACCATTGGAGTTGTCAATGCCGGAAATCTGGAACGATGCACGTTTTCAGCAGGTATGGCTGATTTAGATCTGTCAAAAATACCATCAATTCCCTCTTTCCATCTTTAAGATTCATATTTCGCTAAGATAGCATTCAATAGTTAGATCGTAGAGCAGTTAACTTGTTAATCTCCCAATTGATGCATTTGATTTATAGCCTTCTGCCTTGGAATTAGAGCGAAGACATGACTGGACAATCAACAATCGGTTTAGCGAAACAGTTAATTACTCAGTGAATGTGCTGGAAAAGCATGCTTCACATTAATAATCTCTTGGGGAAGACTGTTGTTAGCGCAATTGACACTTACGTTGGAGAAGTATACGACATAGCTATTGATCCTTCAACGTGGACGGTAACGGCGCTTCAAATCAAACTGTCAGATAAAGCGATCGAAACTTTGGGTTTGAAAAAAGTCCTGCGCAGAAAAAGCGTTAGGATACCAACAACTGTAGTTGCGAATGTAGGCATAATTATTAAGTTGACTCAGTCACTCGTAGACTTGAAACAGCATCTTAGATGTAGCTATTGACTAAGTTTTAGACTTCGCTTCTCCTTAATCTTTTAAAAAAATATTTAGAGTTGTTTGCACACCAAAAGTGCAATAGCTTATTGGTGAGTTCCACTGTAGCGGCTATAAGTGGAGCGTGAGAATTTTATCTCCTGACCAAAGTGGGGATATCACCCGCATTTCCTTTTTTGTTCAAAAGACTTATCGAATAACGAGAGAGATAGCGGTTGATGCATAATCTAATTTACATAATTTTCGCTTGTTAAGTGGAATAAAACGGTTGTTACATAATAAGAGTTTTAACTATAATTTCAACGGCTTGTTTTAAAGAATGTTAAAAACCCTTTTCAAGACAACTCACTCGCAGAAAAATCCGACAACTCGACGAGCTAATTTAGAAGTGATTGGATGCGAAATGAAATTGAAAAATTGTTTTTGCAAGAGACATAAAATTTTTACAATTAGATGTGTTCTGCACTAAGACGGAAAATTATATATATTGTTCTGTAGAAAAACAATTATGGAAATCTCTGGAATTTTCGAGGAATGGAACACTTACGCTCTACGAAAAGTTCTCGTTCAGCGTGACGTGAATCTGGAAGCTTTTGAGCGTAATTCGCAGTCAAAGATAGTTGCCATTACGGGCATAAGACGATGTGGCAAATCAAGCGTTTTGATGATGCTGGCGCAGAAGCTGGCAAATGAAGGAAAAAGGGTATGTTACGTTAATGTTGAGGACAGCAGACTTGGCGCAGAAAAAGATGTTCTGGATAAGATTCTCAAATGGTTTGGTGACGAGGGCTTTATGCTGCTTGATGAAATAACAAGTGCGAACGATTGGGCTGGATGGCTAGCAAGAACACATGAACTCTTAAAGGGCAAACTGCATATTGTGGTTGGTTCTTCGCGGAGAAGTTTGGTTATTCCCAGCAAGCCCTTGCGTGGTCGGATACTTTCATTAGAGCTTTTTCCGCTCTCATTCAAAGAATTTCTAAATTTTAGAAACATAGGCATTGAAATAACCACTGCAGGGCGGGGGAGACTGGAGCGAGCACTTTCTGAATATTTGAAGTTCGGAGGTTTTCCCGAGGTAGTGTTAGCTGAAGATGAGATGGACAAAATCAGAATTCTTGATTCCTACTTCAAAGATATTGTGGGTCTTGATGTCGCCGAAGTTTCGCATGAAGATCCTTCAACGGTTTCAACTTTCGGAAGATGTGTAATTCAAAGCACTTATTTCTCTGCCTCAAAGTGTCTTAACTTTTTCAAAAGTCTAGGGTACAAAATAGGCAAGGAAAAGCTGCTGCAGCTTGAAAAATACGCGGAAGCGGGATATCTCTTCTTTTTTATCACAGTTTACTCTCATAGCATAAAAGCTCGCTCAGCGTACCCTCGCAAAGCATACTGCGGAGATGTTGGATTCTCCTTTGCTGCTTCAGGGAAGACTGATTGGGGAAAACTGTATGAAAACGTCGTATTCCTTGAACTTAAGAGACGAATGATGGGGCGGGACATTTGTTATTGGCGAAACAAGATAGGCGAGGAAGTCGATTTTGTTCTTAAGCACGGAAGCGAAGTCGACGAAGTTTGCCAGGTGGTATATGAACTAAGCAGCGCCGAAACAGAAAACAGAGAAATATCGGGGTTAATATCATGCCTGCAAGAACTCAAACCAACATCATCTATCATACTTACCAAAGACATCTCAGAAACCCGAATGTTTGGCGAATACACGATCAAGTTTAAACCTCTTATCGATTGGCTTATTGAACAATGAACGCAATAACTAAAATCTCCTAGTTGCAGAGCTCTGGGATGAGAATTAAATTCCTCTCTCGATGGAATCGTAAGCTCGCACGTCTGCTGCATCGATGCCTTGGATTAAGAGAACACCTGCTAAAAAAATAAACTAACAGACCTATTCATCGAAATTAATTCCTTATAACTATAGTTCTTCAGTCCTTTTTGTGTGGTTAAAAGTTTGAGGCAACTCAAAAATAAACTACGGTTTGTTTGGCATTGAAAAGTTACGAAGCCATATCGTTAAGTTATCGAGGTATAATGTGGCCGTGGAGAGAATTGAACCCCTGTCCAAGTGGAGATGTCATCCACACTACCCTTTTTAATCGTCAAAGAAAAACTACATGATTTAATGGACTAAATATGAAATGTGGATGCGAAAAATGGCATTACCGGACCGCATAGACCTTGAAGTTGTATTCGCCTGTGGCCATGTTGTACGTAGCTTCAGACCAACCTTTAGTTGTGTTCAGGTACGCCAGTTTTTCGGAAGGGGTCTGGAATGTCAGGTTTGCCTCAATCTTTCCAATCGGAGTTGGATCGATGAGTTTGCCGTCAGCCTTTCCCAATACGAAGATAGGCTCGCCATTGCTAAATATGATAGATTTGAGGTCAAGTTCGCTTACTCCTCCTGGCTTCATGAGAATGTTATGTGTAGACATGATTTGTCCAGCGACCTTGCCGTTAACTTTACCTGCAACTGTGATTTCAAGCCTTACGCCTGCTGGAGTGAATTCCTTTATGTTGACTGAGCTGGTGTTTTCTTTTCCTTCAAATAGTAGTTCTTTTTCCATAAATAACTAAACCTCAAGAGATTAACTGGCGCTTACAAGTTAACCTTTTGTGATTGATAATTGACTACTACAATCGCCTTTTTTGGAGCTTTCAACTGGAGAGGAACTTCCACCCCTGACAAATTTATCAGAGCATGGATTTGAACCTCCCAATTCGCGGAGATGAAACCCTCGTTCCCCTTTTTTGAATTTCTTCTCAGTCCTTAACTCCAGCTTTTTTTCTAACCCAATCGTTGAACTTACCATATAACCCGCCAAAAAGAATCTCTAATACAACAGATGAGCCAAGACCAACCAATGCTGCTTCAATCGACTTTGAAGTGTACAGAAATACGGGAGTGTAAACGATTACCCAAAAGATTGCCATGCTGACAGCGTCAACTGCGAATTTTCTATTAACAAAATATTTGATGTATTTGTTGTTAATTCTCAACCATCTCCCGGGCTCCATTTGCTAAACAAGCCTCACATAATAAATTTGTTATACAACTATCTTGTGGCAACGGAGCAATCAGAGCCAGGAACTCCACGATATGTTCTCCCAGCATCGAGACGCATTCTTTACTGTTGCAGAGAACAAAAACCCAAATAAGGATTTATTTGCCACCAAAAAAAGACGAGACCAATAGAAGTTAGAAGCCACCCCTCTTGGACCCTCTGTGAATGGAGAAATCACCCGAGCACGCACCCCCATTCTATTAAAAATAGGCGAAAAAAACATCCAGGAGATGAACGCATGTTAGAAGAAAAAATAGTAAAATGCCTGCGGCAGGCGGAAGTCACACAAGGACGGCATAAGGTACACTCGTTCAAAGGAAATTCAGCATTACCACTGCCGAGAATGCGCCGCGGGTTCTCATAATAACGAGGAGAGGTTTGGATCCTTCACCGAAGAGATGCCCTCGCATTCCCCATTTCGTTCAAACGATCGCCTCTTAGCTCTCGATGGTATAAGTTTTGAGTTATGTTTTTTTCCTAATCGCTGTTTTTTCTCTGCCTCAACAAAAAAAATCAATCTTTATGTTCCAATTGATTTAAATAAAAACTTAGAACTATGATTTAATAGGGATTAATACGGAAACAGGCAAGAAAGCGGATGAATCACTAAGCCAAAGCGAACAAAAGTATCGAAATATTGTTGAGGACGCACCTATTGCTATTTATGAGATTGCTTTTGACGGCTCAAAACTTATGTATGTAAATCCTGCAGTGAGCCTTCGGTCGGGCTATTCCAAAGAGGAACTTCTGAGAATGAATCCTTTGGAGTTATTAGCTGAGGAAAGTAAGAGGAAATTTCAGGAAATTGTCATTGAGGCAATGAAAGGAGAAAAAACTTTTTTTTCTGCGGAGTTTGAAATCAGATCGAAGAATGGTCAAATCGTTTGGGGATTGTTTCATGCAAAAGTGAATTTTAAGAATGGTAAACCTGATAGTGTGCAGGTTTTTGTCCAAGATATAACGGAACGAAAGAAAGCAGAAGTAGCACTCAAAAAAAGTGAGGAAAGGCTGCAAAACATTATCAACTCCATTGATGATGGCATAGTGCTAATTGGGTTAGATGGCAAAGTTATTGACTGTAATCAAGCAACCCTAAAACAACTCAATTTGAAACGAGACGAAGTTACAGGCAAAGTTATTATGGATTTTATGTTTTCAAAGAACCAGGAAGATATTATAAAAGAAACACAGGATTTACTTCAAAAAACAGGCAAAGCGATAGTTGAGACGCAGTTGAAAGGGAAGAATGACTCGCCTCTTTCGGTTGAGGTTTCTCTTACCCGCTTTTATGACCAGAACAGAAGACCAACAGGTCTCTTAGGTGTTGCAAGAGATATAACAGAACGCAAGAAAATACAAGATGGTCTGAAGGAAAGTGAAGAGCGTTTTAGAGCCTTAGTTGAAAGCACAAGTGATATGATTTGGCAAGTAGACGAAAAAGCGGTCTATACCTACATAAGCCCAAAGGTCAAAGACATTTTGGGATATGAACCCAACGAAATAGTCGGCAAAACTCCGTTTGACTTAATAGATGAGAAAGATGAGGAAAAAATCCTCAATAGCTTTTTAGAGATTGCGAATAAGAAAGAGCCATTTTACGGTCTTGAAAATTGGAATGTCCACAAGAATGGTTCTCGTGTGCTGTTGGAAACAAGCGGTGTTCCGATTTTAGATAAAAAGGGACAGCTGTTGGGTTATAGAGGGATTGATAGAGACATAACAGAGCGTAAAAAGACAGAAGAAGCACTTGCTAATGCACAAGTAACTCTAAAAAGGCAACTGGATGAAATTAGGTTTTATTATGATGTAGCACCTGTCGGGCTTTCTGTTTTTGACACCAATTTACGTTTTGTTAAAATAAACAAACGAATGGCAGAAATTAACGGTATTCCTCCAGAATACCATGTAGGAAAATCGATAGCAGAGATAGTGCCAAGCGTGGCTGAACCACTGGAAAAGTTGCTAAAGCAGATTATTACATCAGGTAACCCTATTCAAGACATTGAGATAACTGGCGAAGCAGCTAATATGCCAGGTGTAAAGAGAACATTGCTCGAAAGTCTTATGCCAATGAAAGACAACAACGGATTTGTTATCGGAGTCAATGTAGTTGCACAAGAAATTACTGAACAAAAAAATATGCAAGCTAAATTGAAGGAATATTCAAAGAACCTCGAAAAATTGGTTGAACAACGCACAAAACAGCTTCAAGATAAGGAGCGTTTAGCCGCTATCGGTGCAACTGCAGGTATGGTGGGGCATGATATCCGTAACCCACTACAAGCTATAGTTAGCGATGTTTACTTGCTAAAAGATGAGTTATCAGCAATGCCTGAAGTTGGGGCGAAAGCAAATGTAACAGAAAGCTTAGACAGCATCGAGAAAAATATCGGTTACATCAATAAGATTGTTGCTGACTTGCAAGATTACGCCAGACCAATAACTCCCGTTACAAGAGAAACTGAATTAGAGCAGATATGCCAAGAAATCCTCACGAAGGACGTGCCAACGAATATAAAAGCCACGTGCAAAATAGAGAAGACCGTTAAGCAAGTTACAGCAGACCCGGAATTACTAAAGCGAATTATCACTAATTTGGTAACTAATGCGATTCAAGCCATGCCTAAAGGCGGAAAACTCTCAGTTTATGCTTATCGAAAGGAAAACAATGTCATTATTGAAGTTCAAGATACGGGTGAAGGCATCCCAGAAGAAGTGAAGCCCAAGTTATTTACACCGTTGTTTACAACTAAATCTAAGGGGCAAGGCTTTGGATTGGCAGTTGTGAAACGGGTAACTGAATCTATGAATGGAACAGTAACTTTTGAAAGTGAAAAAGGAAAGGGAACAAAGTTTACAATATGCTTGCCTCCCCAAAGAGCTAAACAGTAAATGGACATGCAAGTAAAATACGAAATTAAGCCAAATTCCTACGTCAAGTTTTCTTGCCAATGTTGGATTAGCTGTTTCCTACAGGAGTTAGAACTTCCACCCCCACCTCTGGCAAATTAGGTGAGGAAGCGAATTTAACCCTCTATTCTGTGGAGACATCAACCAAATCTATTCTTTGATTTGTGGATCACTCCGTTCCTTCTAACAATTCACTGGAGACGTCACTGCAAACAACATCTTTTTTCCTTTTCGATAATCGTATTTGTGGGAAAAAAATAATAGCTGGTTTCTTAACAGATAACTTGTGAAAAAAATGAGCGAGCAAAAACATCATGAAGAACTCGTTAAGGGCTTTTATAATCAATTGAAAGAGATTTTTGATTCCTCAAAACAAGCTGTCTACCTTTATCTCGATGACAATCACAAGGTATGCAATAAGAAATTTGCTGAGATGCAGGGTTTCAGTTCACCCGAGGAATGGGCAAAAGTTGAAAATCCTCTAGAGGTTGGTGTTGACAAAGCAAGTCAGGATGCAATGGTTTCCGCTTATCGAGATGCAATGGAGAAGCTGATTGGCTCAAAGATAGATGTTAAACTAAAGAAGAAGGGTGGAGCAACTTTTGACGCATCTGTTATAATGGTGCCAGTTGCCTATCAAGGGCACATGTTTGCTCTTCACTTCATATCAGAGAAGAAATGAGGCGGAATTAATCTAAACGTCAGCAATAAAAAAATGTGGGAGGAGTGATCGATCCTCTCTAAACAGGACATCATTCGCATTTCCCTTTTTATTCTAAATTAAGGTTATTTTTTTTTAGGCTCATATTGTTGCACGGGTCTCTAATGAGTTTAAAGAGCAATCGCTTACGCTAAAATACCAGACTCATAAATGTTGTTTCACCTTGTAACAACATTATTTTATAAACAGAAAAATTGAACAATAAATAAGGTAAAATAAATGGAACAAACACAAGCATTCAAACTCGATTTGACTAACATAGATGGAAAGGGAGATTTTTCATGTCCAAAATGTGGAAGTACCATATCACCGGATGACACGACGGAAACAACTTACATCATTCTGGAGCCAAAAGTCAACAGTCACGGTTTGGAAGAGCTTGTGATTTGCTGCAATACGTGTAAAAGCCATATTCACTTGACTGGATTTAATCTTTTGAAAGAATTATCTATTGAATGATCGAGTAACTTTTATCTTCAAGAATAGGAGCAAATAATATCCAGTTGCCCCGTTCAAGACCCCACGATAACTTATTTTTTTGGCGATATTTACTAAATTACCATAATTTTCGTTGTCATATTCGTATAATTCAGTTTTAATTCAAAAGTACAGCCCTCTTTAGCGGTACAGAGAAGCTTGACCTCTGGAATTATGTTTTTGAATTTGTTTTCCGAAAATTAATAGCTTGAGAAATATTCAATTGGTCACATTCCGATGAACTGTCTTAAAGCATAAAAAATATCTGCTTAACGAAAAAAGGTATACTTAAAAATCGGTTGATAAAGAAAATAAACATTGTTTATAATTATAGATAATATCACGAAGGCTTGTAATTAGCACACAGGCCTACAAGTGGCGACTCCACCAGCATTCCCCATTTTTCCGTGAATTGAACTGCTTGTTTCAGCCCTAAAATCGCACTTAAGGAAAGTTTTTATTTCTTGGACAGTGGAAGGATAGATAAGACCTTTTGAAAAGTGCGGTGCCTCTTTGACTACAGATGAAGAAAAGGGAATTGAACAAACGATTGCCACACAAAAGCAAACCGAAGAGGCGCATACTCACAAGCTTTTCAGTTCAATGACTAATATGTTTGAAGATGTTGGGATCATTTATTTTGGCTTGGAGCTAATATACGATGAAAACGGCACACCAATTGACGGCATTTTCCGCAAAGTTAACTCTTCTACTGAACGGTTATTAGGTAAAAGCAGAGAACAGCTAATTGGTAAAAGCAGAAAAGAACTGTTCGGAGACGTTTTTGATGAATTGCCAAAAAAATTTGATCAAGTTGTCAAAACCAGCAAACCTTCTCATTTTGAAAGTTACGGTGCTGCACTAAAAAAATACTACGATATTTATGCTTGGGAAATTGGTAAGAATCAAGTGGATGTCATATTAAGGGACATCACGGAGCAGAAGAAATCTGAAGACGGCTTAAGGCGGAGTGAAGAAAAATACAGTTCCCTTTTTTCAAACATGATAGATGGTCTTGCTTATTGCCAAATATTGTTCGATGAACAAAGCCATCCTATAGATCTTGTTTGTCTTGAAATTAATGATGCATTTGCTCGGATTACCGGTCTGAGAAAAGAAAATATTGTGGGAAAAACAATTAAGGCGGTGCTGCCTGGAATACAAAAAGCACATGCAAAATTGTTTGAAGTCTCTGGAAGAGTTGCACTTTCCAATGAGCCAGAAAAATTCGAAGTTTTCTTTAAATCTTTAAGTTTGTGGGTCTCTGTTTCTTTGTATTCCCCTAAAAAAGGCGATGTTGTAATTGTATTTGAGGACATTTCTGAACGTAAAAAAGCTGAAGAAAACCTACTATCTAAAGAACGTGAACTCGCCTCAATTTACAGCAGTGTTCCTGAATCTCTGTTTTTCTTAGCGGTAAACCCTGAAAGTGGTTTTAGTTTCTCATCTGTTTCCCAATCCTTCCTACATATTACCGGATTGCAGGAGAATCAGGTTGTAGGCAAAAGAGTTCAGGAAGTCATTCCCGAACCATCGTTATCGTTAGTTCTTGAGAAGTATGCAGAGGCGATTCGTGAACGTAAAACGGTAAGGTGGGAGGAGTTTACAGATTATCCTTCGGGCAGAAAATTCGGTGAAGTTGCTGTGACGCCGTTTTTTGATTCAAATGGACGCTGCACAAACCTCATAGGCGGTGTTTATGACATTACTGAGCGCAAGAAAATGGGGCAAGAGGTATCTGACTTTCTTGAAAAATCACAGCGGCGTGAATCTGAGATTTCAGCCTTACTCAAAGCGTCAAGAGCAGTTCTGCAAAACAAAGAATTTCCCGATTCTGCTCGAGCAATTTTTGATGTCTGCAAACAACTGCTCGGGGCAACGGCTGGTTATGTAGCTCTCTTGAGTGATAACGGAAAAGAAAATATAGTTTTGTTTTTGGATTCAGGAGGGCTTCCCTGCACGGTCGATGCTTCGCTTCCTATGCCTATTCGCGGACTCCGTGCCCAAGCATACAACTTGGGTAAAGTTGCGATTGAAAATGATTTTCCAAAAAGTGAGTGGCAAAAATATTCGCCTAAAGGTCACGTACAACTCGATAACGTATTGTTTGCACCATTGATGATTGAACAAAGAACGGTCGGAGTGATAGGACTAGCAAATAAAATAGGCGGATTCACCAGACGTGATGCCGAAATGGCAAAAGCATTTGGAGAACTTTCATCGATCGCATTAGCTAATAGTAAAATGCTTGAAATGTTGGAAGAAAATGAAAAAGAATTGAAGATTCACTCTGAACATTTGGAGAGACTTGTTGAAGAGCGAACTAAGCAGCTTAAAGATTCTGAGCGTTTAGCCGCTATCGGCGCAACTGCAGGTATGGTTGGGCATGATATCCGTAATCCATTGCAAGCGATAACTAGTGATGTCTACTTAGCTAAAACCGAGTTGGCTTCAACTGCGGAAAGCGAGGAGAAAAACAACATTCAAGAAAGCCTAACAGAGATTGAAAGAAACATTGATTACATCAATAAAATAGTGCAAGACCTACAAGATTACGCAAGACCACTTAATCCTAATGCAGGAGAAGCCGACTTAAAACACATAATCACAAAGTTTCTTGAAAAAAACGCTTTGCCAGACAACGTTAATGTAATCGTTAAGGTTGAAGATGAAGCAAGAAAAATTGTAGCTGATTCTGATTACCTTAATCGAATTCTCTACAATTTAGTCACTAACGCCGTCCAAGCTATGCCTAATGGCGGCAAACTAACCATCCACGCCTACAAAGAAGCAAAAAATCTTGTAATAAGCGTAAAGGATACAGGTGTAGGCATTTCTGAAGCATCTAAAAGCAAATTGTTCACGCCAATGTTCACCACCAAATCGAAGGGTCAAGGCTTTGGTTTGCCTGTGGTCAAACGCATGACTGAATCTTTAGGCGGAACAGTAACTTTTGAGAGCCAAGAAGGCAAAGGAACAACCTTCACAATACGTTTGCCATCCCCAAATTTAGTTCATCAAAAAAAGTAACTCTACAACAATGCAGATTATTTTGTTTCAAAAAACAGAAGATTGCATTCGCCAAATCTTAACCTTTGCAAGCTGGCTTATTATTATAAACAAATCCGTTAATTTACGACTCATTGGTGTTCTTTTTGAAGAAGAACAGAAAGGTAAGCGCAATGCCGACCATAAACGATATGAAAACTGCAATAATTGTTGAGATGGGAAAAGGTTCAGACTGCCCACCTTGAGCTGATATGTTTGCTACTGTGAAATTGACATTTTGGCTTGCGCCAACTTTTCCAGAATCATCCCAGGCGTACACTGTTATGTTATGGGCTCCTAGGGATAATCCTGTTAGTGTCGAGTTTCCAGCTATAGTAACGTTGGCTTGTCCGTCTAAGCTGTAGGCAGCTTGCACGATGCTTTTATCGACGGTAAAGTTGATTGGAATGTTGGTTGTGTTGTAGGTTTTGTTTTCAATTGACAGGCTCGCTATGTTTGGCGATGACAAATCACCGTCGCTTGCGGCTATGGTGAAATCGACTGAATCAACCCATAAAGCAACATAGTTACCGCTCCCCGGAGCCGTCTCTCTGAAAGGTGCACCAGGAGGACGCAAGGAATCGGAATCACTAACGTCAGCTTCAACACAAATCGTTAAGCGATGAGAACCCGCTGATAATTCTGGCAACGGCACCAACCCAGTTTCCAACATAAACATCTGAAAACCCTGCGATGCAGATTCATTAAATGTTAAAGGAATTGAACCCTCATATTGCCCATCAACGCTATAATTTAGTGAACATTGAAGCCCTACACCCCATCCAAACGTTAGATTTAAAATTAAAAAATTCGAGTAATATGTTGTGTTGACAGGGGCGTAGAGGGTAACTCCACCATACATGAAAATGGGATCTGTTGAGTCTGCTTTAATGCTGTGAATGTTTATTGCAAGAGGGATAAGTAACAGGGCAACTAGGAGAGCTACCAAAACTTTGCTGTCCCAATCTGTGGTCCTCATTTTGCAGCACTACTACTATGTTGTTGCAGGCGAGATATTACTCTCCCCAAAGAACAGCTTGTTCCACCAGCGGAACAGCCTAATCTTAACGGTTTAATGTTGAAAATTAGCGCATAAAAGTTATAAGCGCCCATGGAAAGACAATGCTGCTAAGTGACCGATGCATGAACGCTTGGAAACTTCGCATTTCTATGGCTGGTACCTTAGCCATCATATTTGGTTTATCCACACTTGTCTTTGCAGTTATCCTGTCTGTGGCAGGAATAGGCTTCACTTTAGTAGATATAGGCATCTTGGTTGTAGCTCTCAACATAGGTCAATGGCTACTAGCACCGTATCTTATCGGTTGGATCTACAAAGTTAAAGAACTAAAACAAGACGAAAAACCAGAACTCCACCAAATGGTATCTGACATTAGCAGAAAAAGCGGAATAGCCACACCAAAACTAATGTTGGCAAACATTCCACTGCCAAACGCTTTCGCATATGGTTCACCATTATCTGGAACCCGAGTGGCTGTAACTCAGGGACTGTTAGATTCTCTTGACAAAGGAGAAGTTGAAGCCGTATTGGGTCATGAGCTTGGTCACGTAAAACACCATGATGTCCAAGTTATGATGGTAGCCTCTTTTCTACCAGCGTTATTCTACTACATAGGTTACTCGCTTATGCTCTCAGGTGTTTTCGGTGGAGGCAACAAGAAAAGTGGCGGAGGCAACAATGCGCTTATAGGGATCGCGTTTATGGCTTTTTCTTGGGTGCTAACTTTATTTACACTTTACTTAAGCCGACTTCGAGAGTACTACGCTGACAGACACAGCGTTTCAGTAGTTGAAAACGGCGCCGATAAACTCTCAACAGGCTTAGTAACAATTGTTCAAGAAAGCAAACGTGGCGGCACACAAAAGAAAGAAGACCAAAAAAACCAAAGCTCTTTCCGAGCACTCTTCATAACCGACACTAACAGAGCAAGCGCCGACTCAGCAGACCTTCACGCAGCACAAATAAGAAGCAAACAAGACCTGCTAAGAGAAACCCTTGCAAAGCAACCAACAAAAGCCGACAACTTCACTGAAATCTTCTCAACACACCCAAACATAATCAAACGACTAAAAGCTCTGCAAGAATTAAATTTAAACCAAGAAATCAACCGCTAAATCAAAAACCATTGCCAACTAAGAAAGGATTAAACCTTTTTTCTTCACCAATAACAGACGAAGATCCATGCCCAGGATAAATCAAGAAATAATCAGGCAAAGCCACAAGTTTTTGCAACGATAACCGCATATCCTTTATTGAGCCGCCGGGAAAATCCGTTCTACCGATCCCCTCCGCAAACAATGTGTCGCCTGTAAACACAAGTTTTTCTCCAACCAAACATATGCTGCCAGGGGTATGTCCAGGCGTATGCATAACTTTGAGAGATTCATTGCCAAATTTGATTACGCTACCCTCTTCTAACAGAACAGGGGAGGGCATTTTGTCATTTTCTAATTCTTCAAGACCTGCTGCATCATATTTGTGGATGTATATTGGAACATTGTATTTTTTTTGGAATATGACGTCGCCGCTTATGTGGTCTTGGTGTCCGTGAGTGTTTAAAATCAATGTGACTTTTAATTTTTCTTTCTCGATATACTTGAAAATTTGCTGCGCCTCGGCAGATGAGTCTAATCCTGGATCGATGATAACTGCTTCATTAGTTTCTTGGTTACTGACAACATAGCAGTTTGTTGATAACATGCCCACAACAAAGGTTTCAATTAACATGGCAATCTACACCAAAATAATGTTTGAAATATAAAATAAACAATTTGGCTAAACCAAACTAAACGTAATCTAAACTAGGTTTCTAAAGTTTTTGAATTCAGTGTTATAGACCTTGGAAACCACTGAGCACTATGTTGCTTCTGCACTTATTACATGAAATAACAAGTTCAGACAAATCACCTTTCTTGTCTACTTTGGTATCTAAGATTTTGTAGTTGTCTTCGCTCTCATCTTCAGGTGAAATGGACATTCCGCATTTGGGGCATTGGAAGGAACCGTCACCTTCAACGGCGGCAAGATCTATTGTGAATGCAGGGTCTCTTTTTTCCAATTTTTTCATCATCATTTTCCTTCACTTCATTTTTGTTTTGTTGTTTTTTCTAATTTATAAGTTTTATTAATTGATTTTATTAATTGACCGTACTGAATTGGAACTCAGTATGTTAGTTTCATTTAAAAAGGTGACGGAAAGAAGGGGGGAATTAATGTTTTTGAATGTATTGCTATGCTTCTGCTTCAAATTTTTCCGGTGAGATGTACTCGCCGTACTTTTCTTTTGCATCAACCAAACGTTGACGTTGCAAATACAAGATACCAAATAATTCAAGTGGCGTGTCAGTTACGTTTTCTTGATAGAATCTTTGTACTCGCTCAATCTTAGCATAGGTTTTCTGGAACACGTATGGTGAATTGTTTAATGTAGTCTTCTTTGGTATAGTCTTTGTTTAAAACCTGTTTGAACAGTTTTTTCAAGTCAGCATATTTTGGAATGTAACCTGTAGGTGTAGCTAAAGCGCCAACTTCATTGTGTACTCTTAGCTCCATCCATTTTATCCAAATATGCTTATCCTGCACACCGTTCACGTATTTGCCATCTTCCAATTGCTTGAGGAAATAGTTTACTCCAAAAACGATTGGTTGCTTTTTGAGTTTGCGACCAAAGCCCAAGTTGTTGTGAACGTTTTTGCCAAGAGGAATTGAAATAAAATCTTGGATACTCATCATGTTAATTTCTGGAACGCCTTCTTTACCTACTGTGGCAAAAGTGGTTTCAGTTTCAAGAGAAGCTCCATAAGCTATGATGCCATGTTCCCAGCTGAAGCTTTGCTGAACAGGAACGTACGCCTTAGTGTCTCGTCCACCATACATTATGCCGCCTACTTCAACACCCTGTGGATTGTGTAGTTCTGGATCACAGTTTTCCAATGCTTTAAGCGACAAAGTGTAGCGGGCGTTTTTGTTGGCGGGCGGTACATCGTTGCCGTTTTCGTCTTTTTTGCCTTCATACCATGCACCAGTGTAGTTGCAGCCTTCTTTGGGCAGCTTCTTGCCCCATTCCAAGCCAGTACGGTTTGCCATCTTTAACTAAAATATTTGAGAATATGACTTCTCCAGGCGTTGTTAGCAACTTGTAAATCAATGCATCATCTTTAGGGTTGACATCTTGTATAATGCCAAAAATGCCTGATTCCACGTTAACCGCACGAGCAGCTGATTCTATATCTCTTATGTATGCGATGTCGTCTCCAAGAATGGTTTCTCCCGGAAGCATAGCGGTTGAGGTTTTTCCACATGCGCTTGGAAATGCTCCTGCAAAATACGTTTTGCGTCCGCCTGGACCAAAGACACCCATAAGAAGCATATGTTCAGCTAACCATCCTTCGCTGCTTGCTTTTCGAATAGCTAAGCGGAAGGCAAGTTTTTTGAAGCCAACAGAGTTTCCAGCATACTGAGTATTAACACTGTAAATTGTGTTATCCATCTGGTCAATGTATATGCATTTTTTATCCCAATCAACACTAACCGCATCACCATTTACTTTTCCAGACGAATGCAGCACACGCAAAAAGTCGCTTTTTGTTCCTGCCTTCACAAACTGTTCATAACCCGGACGATAAAGCAAGTTTTCAGAATGCGCAACATACCATGAATCTGTGCATTGTACACCCAAAATAGTAAAAATAGAATCTTGCGGACCCAACGCGACAAAACGTACAATCATTGTTTTACCCTGCATCGAACCACGCAGAATGCTTGTAACTTCCGCTAAGCCTTCTTGCCGATCCATTTGGTTAAGAGCTTTGCTTAAAGTAACACCTTTAGGCACAAGATACTTGGTAGCTTGGCGGTCTCGTCCTTGATCATGTTCACCGTCAAAATGAACAGTTTGCCCCTGCAAAGTTAAGATTGCTTGTTCTTCTCCTGAGGCAATTGCTTGCTTTCGAATGTGTGTAATGTCTTCGGCTGAGTCACTGCATATGAAGATGTCTTTTGGGTGGCAGAGGTCATTTTCTTTAGCTATGAACTCGTGAATGTTGGGATTGTCTATTGCGCTTAATTTTTTGAAGTCTGATGCGCTAAGTTTTGGTTGAAGCGCCTCAAGATACGGATTCATTATTGTTAGAGTCATTTTTTTCACCTTAAATATTGCCTAATCTGCGATTGAACCTTTTGTTTTCAGGTTAATCCAAGTTTTTTAGGCATTAATTGCTTTCCTCTCGTAGTGATACATAAGTCAATTAAAAACTTTGTGGATGACAAAGAAAAGAAAGAGATTGTATCGATCTCCACTCGGTTTCTTTACACATTTTCTAAAGTTCGTTTACAGTGCCAGGAACTCTTGGGAACGGTTGACATTCACCAATATGTTTAACGTCTGCAATCCAACCCACTAAACGTTCCATGCCAATTCCTCCGCCAGCAGTATGCTTTCAATCGTCCTTCCTTTGCCATTTTCAAAATTAATGCATAGTTTTCTTTCTTGACCTGGTCGCGTTCAATTTTCTTAGAGATTTTGCTGTATTCCCATTCCCGTTTAGCACCTGACAAAACCTCGCCAAACTGAGGCAAAAACAAATCATAGTTGTCCCATTTGCCCGTTTTGAAGTCTTCAAAATCATAAAATTCACGCGGAATGTTAACTACCCAAACCGGCTCTGTAATGTCTTTAGCTAAACCTGCTTCCCAACCTTCTGCACCATATTTGGCTTCAAGATCAACACGGTCAAAAACTTTGAAAGGTGCTTTAGGAACTTTAAGAGTTTCACATCGGCACAAGGTAGTTAATTCGCTTTTCATTTCACGTTTTAAATCTTTAACAAGTGTGATGAGAGCGTTTTCTACTAAAGTCATGATGTCTTTTGTGGTGGCGTCTATTGCTTCAAAATCAAGCTGGGTAAACTCGTAGATGTGTTTGCCGGTTTTGGAGCGTTCTGCTTTCTCGATGCGTATGTTTGGTGAAAGAATGAATAGTTTTGGGTAAGCGGTGGATGAGGCGACGAGTTTGTGTATGATCATGCTTGCCGTGGTGCGAACGGGTTTGCCGTAAATGTCAACTTCGATTCTTTTCTCAATTGATGCGCCTGGGTCAGGCCAGAGCGGGTCGGTGCTTTGGCTTAACGCAACTGGAAGAAGCCATTGAAAACCTTGATTAACATAAGTTGTTGTGAGACTTTTTAGTGTGTAAGTCATAATTTTGCCTATACAGGCTTTTCGTTCCAACTCAGCTGGCGTAAGTTGGTCTAAGGGTTTTGGGGTTTCAATTAATTCTTGCTTCAATTTGGTCACTTGCCTAATGTATTGAAAACACTTATGCAAAGTAGATAATAAGTTTTTT
Source organism: Candidatus Bathyarchaeota archaeon (assembly GCA_963798135.1). Classification (GTDB taxonomy): domain Archaea; phylum Thermoproteota; class Bathyarchaeia; order Bathyarchaeales; family Bathycorpusculaceae; genus Bathycorpusculum. The sequence goes on from CAWCSI010000002.1 coordinate 1,618,187, forward strand.
ATAATAAAACATGCATAAATTACGAAAAACACAAGCTTTTATACTATAAACTTGTAATAATTACATATGAGCATTAAACTCGACGAAAAAGACATAGCCATCTTAAAACTCATACAAGAAAACAGCAAACTCACAGCCAACCAAATCGCAAAAAAAATATGCGCCCCAATAACAACAGTTTTCGCAAAAACAAAACGCATGGAAGAGCTAGGCATAATAAAACAGTACCGAGCAATCCTTGCCCCAGAAAAACTCAATTTAGGCACAGCCGCCTTCATCTTAGCATCCGTCTCCTACAGATCCAAAACCGACGACTCCCCCGTTTCCCAACGAGTTGTGGCAGAAGAAATTGCACGGTTCCCCGAAGTTCAAGAAGTCTACATAATCACTGGCGACTGGGACTTACTTGTGAAGCTTCGAGCAGAAAACGTTGACGCAGTAGGCAAATTCGTGGTGGATAAGTTACGGTTGATTAAAGGGTTGGAAAAATCTTTGACATGCATGGTTTTTGAAACTGTTAAAGAAACCACAAGTCTTGGGCAATCTTTTAAAAGAAAAGAGAAGGATTAAGCCATAACCTCAGTTGAGCTTGAATAGTACAGAAGTGGCAGGGCTAAGAGCACAGTGTTTTTTCCCTTAAAAGTTAACGCATACTCCACCCTAAGTGGCGGACCGCTGGTAACTTTTCGTGTTATGTACCCATGTTTCTGAAGCATTTTCAGTTTATCTGAGAGGGTGCGGGAGTTGACGGTTAAGATTTTTTTTATTTCGCCAAAGCCAATCGCATCTTTTAGCAGAAGAGTATACAGGATTTCTAGGCTCCATTTTTGAAATAGAAGATTGAATGTTTCTTGTAAGCTGTCAAGTTCTTCTTTGAGTTCGTTTGGCGTTATTTTTTGGGTTTCTATGATTTGGTTGAAGGTTGCTTCTACGCCTTTTAAGACTTGGTTCATGCGGGCTTCTACTGTTTTTCGGAATTCAGCGCTCAATGTTAAGGGGGCACTCATCTGACCACACTTGGTGTAGGTTGGCTCACTTGCTAATTTATAAGAGTTTACTAATACAACAAGGTATACAAATTACATCACGAGGAGAATAAAATTCATGGAAAAATACGACGCCATAGTTGTAGGCGCAGGAACAGCCGGCTGCTTAGCAGCAAAAACCATGGCTGAATCAGGCTTAAAAGTATGCATAATAGAAAAAAAACCCAAAGACCAGATTGGAGAAAAAATCTGCGGCGACGCGTTAGGCGAGCATCACCTAAAGTTTCTGGGCCTTGAGAAGCCAACAGGCGGCGAATTAGAAGCAAAAATAGACGGCATCAAAATCTATTCACCAGACGAAAACACCATTTTCACCATAGCAGACAAGGACTTCGTTGGCTACTTACTAAACAGACGCTTGTTTGGGCAATGGGTCCTTAAAAAAGCAACCGACAAAGGCGCACTCCTACAAGACAACATGAATTTACGTTCACCAATAATTGAGAAAGGCTTCGTAACCGGCGTAACTGCGAAAAACATGAAAACTGGCAAAGTTTTGGAGATGCACAGCAAAGTTGTGGTTGACGCAACAGGTTATTTTGGCATGGTACGCAAACAATTACCTGCCGAGATGGGTATAGACCGCGACATAGCAAACGAAGACGTGGAAGCATGCTACCGAGAAATCCGACAACTCAAACAAGAAACAGAAAACACCCGCTTCTGCGAAATCTACCTTAACCAAAAAGCCTCACCAGGCGGCTACATCTGGATCTTCCCCAAAGGCGGCGCCCGCGTCAACGTAGGCATAGGCACCTGCATGCGCCAAAATTATCCCAATCCCAAAGCAGCAACTCTATGAAACAGCATTTAAAAGACCAATCTTTGAAGACTCCTTACTTTTAACAGGTGGCTCATGGTTTGATCCCGTACGCAGACCCTTAGACAACATGGTTTCAAACGGAGTCGTATTAACGGGAGATGCAGCTTCGCTTGTTAATCCAATTCACGGCGGCGGCATCGGACCTTCAATGCTTAGCGGCTATCTTGCAGGCCAACAAATCGCAGAAGCCCTGAGCAAAGGTGAACCAACAAAAGAAGCACTTTGGGGCTACAACAAAAAATACATCGACACGTATGGCAAAAAACAAGGAACGCTTGACATTTTCAAAATGTTCCTCTTATCTTGCAGCGACGCAGACCTAAACTTTGGAATGTACGAAAAACTCATGACTGAAGATGACGTCCTCAAAGCAGGCATGGGCGATGACTTCCACCTAAACATCACCGAAACCGCCAAACGAGTCTTCAGAGGGATAAGACGCGTAGGCTTTCTCAGCAAACTCCGCTCAACAGTAACAATGATGCGAGGACTAAGCGCACACTACAACACCTACCCAAGCTCACCGCAAAACTTTGAACCCTGGCGCCTACAAACCGTAAAGCTAATCGCAGAAGCTAAACAAAAACTCGTAAACTAGTTTCAACTTTTCCTTTTTTTGTTTTTTTCTTTTATAGTTTGGACAGAACTATAATGTCAAATCTCAGATAAAATGAAGATGTTCTGTTGATATCAACGAAAGGTAGACTAATGGCAAATTGAAAACCGACAAGCAAAAGGACCGCCAAGACCAGCCGTATCTTTTTAACTTGGCATATTAGCCATGCAAAAAACAAACTATTTTCTTGTAAATAAGGATTCAAATTAGATAGAGCTTGCTGAGTAACGAAAACAAAAACTTTCAAAGCATATATTCTTTAGCAATAGCCCTAAGATTTCTTACCTGACCCACCTATCTTACTTGTTGTTACTCATTTTTAATCCTGATTATCTATCGTTACTCCCTAGCTGTAAGCCTTTAGATGTTTGTTGGTATTGCGATGAAGCCACAAATTGTTAAGTGTTCTACTTTGCTTAGATAATGAGGAGCTATTTTTTTGGGGCTATCGGATTATTTCGGACGGTTCTGGTTCTCATCTGAACCAATCTTTGGAGTCATAATGACATTAGCCATGACCGCTACTCTTAGAAACCCCGTAATATGGGGGAGCCCAATTATAACTAAAATAGCAATCATCTACGTAATCCTTTCCGCCATGGGCTTTTGCCTCATTTGGGGTTTTGCTGATGGACTTTTCTATGTCTTCGAAAACTACCACACTGTCAAAAGAAAGAATGACATGATCGATTATGCGAAATCAGAGGAAAAGCAAATTCTAAGCCATGCCATGGTGGAGGAAGACCTTGAGGATTCGGTCTTCAATGTAGCAAATGAGGAGGATAAGAAGAAGATCTATGACAATGTGGTCGCTAACCTTGCCCAGAGTGAGCATGAGGAGCACCCACCCTACAAAGAGAGTGCCGCTACGATTTTGATTGACATGGGTTTGAATGGGGGAGCAGCCCTTTTAGTATTGGTGCCAATCATTTTGTCCTGGTTTGGGCTTTACATCCAAACAGCACTCTACTTGTCATGGATAATAGCCGTAGTCCTAATGTTTATCATTGGGTTATGGGTTGAGGAGAGTCCCGTCTTCGTAAAGAAATTAAAATATGGCTTGTACTACGCTGCTCTGGCGCTCTTTGTCTTAGTTTTGATAATTATCCTAACTTCGTTACTATAAACTAAGGGATATAATGCCTCAGCAGCCGAAAAATTAACAAAGACAGCTCGGAAGAAATGTAATCGCCAGAATGGAAGTCACCATGGTTAAGTGGAGATAGTAACGATGTTATCTCATCAGCCGTAAGAAAATGTAGTTGCGTTTAGACGGTTGTTTATATTGACAGGTTTGGAGAATTAATGTTTTCTTTGAAAAAACTTGTAAAATACATGTTTTGTTTTAACTTTTTTACAAAAATGAGCTAAGCCATTTCGTAGCTGATAGCGCATAAACGCAAGATAGTCAAAATGTTGAGTTAATCAAAAAGTTTCCATTTCGAACGAAGCCCCAAACCCAAAATAGCAACTCCAATCAGCCCAAGAAAAGCAAAAACGCCTTGCCCAAAATACAAGTTCCAACCCAAAACAAAGAAAACGCCTCCAAAAAAGCCAAAAAAACCCCATTTTTTCCACTTATATAGGAATCTCAAACAAATAATATTCCAAATTAAAGGTGAACATACAAGAAATACCAAAGCTACCTCATTTAGTAAGAACCCAGTCCCGTTTGGAGAAGCTGCAGTCACCAAGTACCCTCCAAAATACCATATCACAGCGCCAATGTTAGCTACAAGCAGAATGAACATCCAAGTATCCAACAAAGTGCCTCTTTCTTTCGGGGATGACATACTTCCTAATTGATTGCTTGAAGATATAAAATTTGGGCGAAGCGTATAGAACTTAAAATATTCTCGGTTTTTTGTTATTTGCAACTGAGGCATAAAATCCGTTAAAGTACTTGTTTTCATGTTTTTTAGTTATTTCCTTAATTTCCTCATGCTGAGACTCCAAGCAAAGGATGTTCAAAATCACGTGGAACAGTGAAAGTCATAGGTTTTGTTGCGGCATTTTCTTGTGTCAATTATTAATTGCTTAAGCAAGTTTGAGGTTGCTTGATGTAGTCACAAGTGTATATTAAGTCGTTATTCGGAGTACTGTTAATAAAAAAACCAATTTGTGTGTTTTTGATGAATAGACTACACTATACTTTGAAAGAAAATGTGATTAGCTCGTCTAATCCAAAGCCGAAATCCCTAATGTTTGCGTTTAATTGGAGGTTGACATAAATTGCTGAAGAATAAAATAGCCAGAAATCTTTTGCTCACAATACTTTTAGTTGGAGTAATTGCAAGCGTTTCAATCACTGCTTTTCATTCGCCTTTAAACAATGAAACTTCATTTGTTAACGCTGCGACTTTAGTTCCTGTGCCTGGCGCTTTAGTAAGCGCTTCAGGAGGCACTGTGGGAAGCGGCTCAGCTGCAGCAGATGCTCAGGGTCAATATATCATAAATAGATTTCTTGACTCAGGCAATTATTCAGTAACCGCCTCTGCACCGGGTTTCATTGACCAACAGATAAATAACGTCGTTGTGACTGCTGGAGCCCAAACCTCAAATGTTAACATAGTTATGAATGTTTCAGGTGGCATTTCTGGGAAGGTTACTGATAAGGTGTCGGGTTTGCCGGTTAATCTCGCCATAGTTAGCTGCTGAAAGCGCCGATGGATCAAGTACTGGAGGAGCAGTTACAGACGCAAACGGTAATTATCAAATTATTCAAAATCTTCAAACTGGAACTTACAACGTCACAGTCACATATTTTGCTGCTACAATAGGATATTTGCAATCAACAATAAGCAGTATTTCCGTAACTGCCGGATCAATGACTAGCAACGTAAACTTTGCTTTGGATAGATCAGGTGTGATTACTGGAACCGTAACAGATTCAGTTTCACATGCTGTTTTACCAGGTATATCTGTTGAAGCAGTGTACGCCAATGGAACTTTCGCCTCATTCGCAACTACTAATTCCACTGGACAGTACAATATGAATTTTAACTTGCCAACTGGAACCTACAATGTAACCATAACTAATCCTACTGGGCATTTTTCAAAAACAGTACCAAGCTGTATCGGTAACAGCTGCCCAGTCAACCACCGTTAACATTTCTTTAGACCCGTCAGGCGTCATCTCTGGAAAAGTAACAAATTCCGCAAACGGACAACCAATTTCAGGCGCATTTGTTTCTGCCACACTCGGAAGCTTCGTAGGCTACGCGTTAACAGATGTCTCAGGAAACTATAATATATCTACCAACGTAGCGACAGGAACCTATCTTGTAACTGCATTCTTCGGAACCTCTTTTGCCACTCCTAACCCAAGCGTAAGTGTTGTTGCAGGCCAAACCACCTCTAACATTAACTTCCAGCTAACCCTTCCGTCGTCAGGAACAATAAGTGGAACAAGTTACAACTGCAGCTGGTCCATTGTCTGGTGTAACTGTTAGTGCGCAAGGCATTGGAGGCTCAAACTCAGCTTCCACAGACATTAACGGCAACTACGTAATATCGACGGGTCTGGGTACAGGAACATATACTGTCAATGTGACTGCAACCGGATATGTTTCGCAACAGCAAACTGGCATTTCAGTGACAGTTAACCAAGTAACACCAAACATTAACTTTGTTTTAGCTGCTGCACCTACAGGAATAATTTCTGGTCAAGTCCTCTCTTCACAAACCTCACCTTTCCCAACTCCAACCCCAACACCCAGTTCCACTCCAACCCCAACTGCAACTTCAACTGCTACTCCAACATCAACACCAACATCTACTCCAACCCCCACTGCCACATCAACAGCAACCCCAGCACAAACACAAAATCCAGCATCAACCCCAACTCCAGCAACAACAACCAAACCAACATCCACGCCCACTCACTCACCCACCGGATCCACATCTCCAACCCCAACAGTTCCAGAAATCCCAGCACAATTGCTTGAAATTACCTTAGTTGCATCAATAATCATCGCCTTGTCTGCCGTTATCATTGCAAAAAAACGGATATCCCAAAAAGCCTAACGTAAAAACAAGCTTGAACAGTTTAAAAACTCAACATTTTCTTTTTTTTATTTTTTCATTTCAGGCTTTGCCAGAATTATTACGTCAACTTTCAGAGAATAATCAAAATTTAATATTGAACACAATAGTTTATCGAAGAAATTATTTTCAGTTTTTCGGGGGATTCCTTAATTATCTCATGCCAAGGCTCCAACCAATGATGAATAAAATCACGAGGAAGGGCAAAATGAGCAGTTTTAGTTTATTGCGTTTCCTTTTGACAATTGGTTTTGCCATGTCGGTGCCAACCTGTTTGCTATGTTGCTTAATTCTTAATTTAAGCTTTGTCAATTGTAACTATATAGTATATCAATAGGCGCAAAATCGAATTGTACGTTCAAAAATGTCAAGAAGGCCATAATCGCAGCCAGCTTCCCATCCACTTATCATACCTCTAATTGATTACTGAGGTTACGGATGGCAAAAAGAGTGCCCAGCGCTATTTTACATTTTGATATATTTCCGTTTTAATCATATGCTTTATATTCTTTTTTGGCTGCATTTAATAAATTAAGAAAGACAGGACTGGAAATGGAGGTTTCACCATAACACCCAAAGGAAAATTTTCATTAGCGCTTAGTCGGTTAGATTGTTATCGCTTGTTTAAGATTAAATTCCGTGCCTGTCAAAGCAAAAACTTAAAAGCGCCCACAAGCAAGCGATTTGCTAGTATTCGATATGTTAAACAAAAGAGCTTTAATATACTTCCAAAACTTGAATCAACTAATTGCTTAGTAAAGAGGAATTAAGATGCTTATGCCTTATCCCCAAATTTCAACGCAAATGAGCTACAAGGCCACACCTATAACTCAAGTTATCATCGCTGCTTGGAATGAGGAAGAGGGCATTGGCTTAACCATAGCTGAGATGCAAAATTATCTTAGCACAGCCAAAATAGTGGTGGTTGACGGGAACAGCACTGACAAAACCGCCGAGGCAGCCAAAGAACTCGGTGCGACTATAGTCTTTCAAGATGGTAAAGGCAAGGGTGATGCGTTCGCTAAAGGTTTAGAATACATTGACCCCCAAACAGAATATGTTGTAATTACAGATGCTGACTTTACGTATCCAGCCCAATTTGTTCCAGAAATGATACAACTGTTAGAAAAAAACCCCGATGTTGGCATGGTATGCGGAAACAGATTCACAGAAGATTTAGAAGCAAAAGCACTACACGATGTATTTTACCTTGGAAATCGACTCATAGCCTTCGCGCATAATTTCTTAAATGGCGTCCAATTAGAAGATCCTTTAACAGGCTTGCGTGTTGTGCGGGCAGAAATATTGCGAAATTGGAAAGTTAAATCCAAAGGCTTTGATATTGAAGTTGAGCTTAACCATCGCGTTGAGCGAGAAGGCTTTGGCATAATAGAGGTGCCCATAAAATATCGGGAACGATTAGGCGAAAAGAAACTGGGTGTTCGGCATGGCACCGAGATTTTAAAACGTATATTGTTAGAAACAAGCT
>CAWCSI010000003.1:0-520798 GCA_963798135.1 Candidatus Bathyarchaeota archaeon
ACAACGCCAAGCCGCGGCCGCTGTCGCCGCACTACCTCGAGGTGTCCGAGATCCAGCAGAACATGGTGCAGAAGATTCTTCTCCGGCGCGCCGACCGCCGACGCCGCGAAGGAAGCCTGCGCCGCCATCGATGCGCTGCACTAGGGCAGAGACGGAGGTGAGGAGGCCAGCCTGCGCCGCCCCCCCAAGGTTTCTGACCCATGACAGGAGCAGCGGCCTCCGCCTCGCTTTCGCGCGCCCCTCGCCCGCGCGGCGTCCGCCGCCAGGGCGGCGCAAGGCCGACCGCTGGATGGCCTATGGATCGATGGCCCCCGCCGCGATCCTCGTCGCCGTGCTCATGTACTGGCCAATGATCGACACCTTCCGCGAGAGCCTCTACACGACGACCTTCATCAATCCCAAGCCAACCTTTGTCGGACTGCAAACCTATCGCCGGATCTTCGGCGACGAGACTTTCTGGCAGGTCGTGCGCAATTCGATCGTATGGACAGCCGGGGTCGTGTTCCTGCAGAACGTCGGCGGTTTTCTGATCGCGCTTCTGCTCAACCAGCGTCTGCCTTTCCAGGGCGCGCTGCGCTCGCTTGTGCTTCTCCCATGGGTGCTTCCGGGGGTGGTGGCGGCGATTCTGTGGCGCTTCATGTACGACCCGCAGCTCGGCCTCATCAATTCGTTCCTCATCCGGCTGGGTCTGATCGACCAGGGCGTCGGCTGGCTGGCCGATCCGTCGACCGCCATGGCCGCGGTCATCTTCGCCGCCTTCTGGAAAGGGTTTCCGTTCTCGACCGTCGTGTTCCTGGCCGCGCTCCAGAACGTCGATCAGGAGCAGGTCGAAGCGGCGACGATCGACGGCGCCGGCAAGCTCCGCCGCCTGATCGATGTGACGCTGCCCGCGATCTTTCCGGTCGCGGTGGTGAACGTGCTGCTGACGACGATCCTGACCTTCAACTATTTCGACATCATCTACGTCTGACGCCGGGGCGGTCCGCTGAACGCGACCGCCATCTTTCCCACGCGCATCTACGAGCTGGGTTTCGGTCAGTTCCGCTTCGGCGAAGCGGCGGCCTACGGTTCGCTCGCCGTGCTGGTGCTGGTCCTGTTCGTCGGGCTTCTTCTTCTCCTGCAGCGCCGCTCGGCGCGGATGGCGTGACCATGCGAAGACGTTCCGCTCTCGCCCGCAAGGCGCGCCTCGTCGCTTGCCAGATCGCGATCGCGTTCCTGGTCCTGTTCCCATTCTTCTGGATGTTCAGCGTATCGCTGAAGCCAGCCACGGAGCCGTTCGCGATTCCCGCGCGCCTGTGGCCTGAGCACGTCACGCTCGACAACTATGCCGCGGCCTTTCGGCCCGAGTTCCGCCGCTACTTCCTCAACAGCGTGATCGTCTCGGGCGCGACGGTGCTGATCACGGTTCCGCTCGCCCTTCGCCGCCTACAGCCTGACGCGCTACCAGTTTCGCGCGCTCTCTGTCTTCCTGGCTGCGGTCATCCTGGCCCAGTTCTTCCCGGCCGGGGCGATGATCATTCCGATCTACAAGATGGTGAAGACGGCCGACCTTCTCGACACCTACGCCTCGCTCATCATCGCCTACATCACCATCACCGCTGCCGGTCGCGATCTGGATGCTTCGCGGCTTCCTGCTGCGCGTTCCGCGCACGCTCGAGGAGGCCGCCGCGGTGGACGGCGCGAGGCCCTTGCGCGCGTTCTTCGACATCGTCGTGCCGCTCGCGCGCCCGGGCATCATCGCGACCACTGTCTTCGTGCTGATCGTGACCTGGCAGGAGTTCCTGTTCGCGCTTTCGTTCACCTCGACCAAGGACATGCGCACGCTTCCCGTCGGCATGAACGACTATATCGGCCAGTACGGCATCCGCTACGGCGAGCTGATGGCGAGCTCGGTGATGGTGTCGCTGCCGGTCATCGTGGTGTTCTTCTTCCTGCAGCGCCAGTTCGTCGCCGGCCTCACCGCCGGCGCGGTGAAGGGCTGAAGCCCATGGCGCTCATCCTGTTCGACAAGCCGGAAAGGGGCGTTGGCGTCTTCACGCTCAACCGGCCGGAGAAGCTGAACGCGCTGTCGACGGCGCTCCTTGGCGAGCTCAGCGCTACGCTCGACGCCGCCGAAGCCGACCCCGACGTCCGCGTCCTCATCCTGACCGGGGCGGGCGACAAGGCCTTCGCCGCCGGCGCCGACATCGCCGAATACCAGGGCCGCCGCGAGAACGCGTTCATGTCCAGGGAAAGGCGCTAAGGCAGAAGTCGGATCCATCAGCGTGTATGTGGGAAGCCCAAATCTGCTAATGGAATTAAATATAGATTTGAGTGACGGAAAACTTATTGCGCTTCAAGAACAGGGTAAGACTGTTGTTTTCACCGTTATTGATGGAAAACTTGCAGGCGCATTTGCACTTGCAGATAAGATTAGAGAAGAATCAAAAGTCGCTATTCAGGAGTTGAAAGCGAAAGGAGTCAAGGTTTACATGTTAACTGGGGATGCTGAAACTGTTGCAAGAATCGTTTCGAAGGAACTTGGAATTGATGATTATTTTGCGCAAGTGCTACCTGACCAAAAAGCTGAGAAAATCAAGTCATTGAAAGATCAGGGTTATAAGGTGGCGATGGTTGGGGATGGGATTAATGATGCTCCCGCTCTAGTAACGGCTGATGTGGGAATTGCAATAGGCGCTGGAACTGATGTGGCGATTGAAAGTGCAGACATTATTCTTGTGAAGAATGATCCTGTGGATGTACAAAAGTTGATGGAATTTTCCAAGAAAACCTATTCGAAAATGGTTCAGAACCTTTGGTGGGCAGCAGGTTACAACATTTTTGCTATCCCTCTGGCAGCAGGCATTCTCACAAGTTTTGGAATCGTTGTTGACCCAGCGGTGGGAGCGATATTCATGTCGCTTAGTACGGTTCTGGTAGCAATTAACAGTCAGACTCTACGCAAATATAGGCTGCATTCAATACAGGGAAAAATGGAAATGAAGCAAATGTATCATTCTTGACCATCTTACTTTTTGACCCAATCGGAAACAACTATCTCATTTGTGTTGCCAACTTCTTTCACTGTAACGATGCCACGTTGCGCAAACCGAGCGACAATCCGATGAGTCTTAAGCCTACTTAACCCAGACTCCTTCACCACATACTTCTGCAAATACTTACCCTGATGCGCAACTAATACGTTCAAGACCTGCTTTTCTTCGGGAGTCATTGTTTTTAGTATCACATCGCAGTTGTTTGAAACGGTAGGCAACTCTACACTGGTTGTTGTTTCACTCGCAGAGTTTACGGTGCTTGTTTTTGGCTGCGTATTAGAAGTGATGGGGTTGCATGTTGTGTTTCTTCCGATGTATTTGAGTTCTGGATAAGCATAGTAGAAAGCGACTCCAATGACGGCAACTCCGACTATTGCGCCTAAGAGTAAAGGAATTAACCCCAGGTAAGAGGTTGAAGCTGTTGTACCGTTGCCCATCATGCCACTCATTCCTCCGTTGTTTGCTGTACTAGCAGTTCCACTCCACATTTGCTTCATCCAGCTTGCCCCATAATAAGCTGGAGAAGAAGTCGCCAAATACCAACTAACTAAAGCAAGGGTTAACAAAACCACTAATGTAACAACCAAAACAATGATGAAAAACTGCACTCTTCGCATGTTATACGAACCTTCCATATGTAAAATTAAGGTTTACTAAGCAAATTGCCTTCACTTTTTGATTCTCTGACGCCTTACTAAGATGATGCTTACTGAGGTAAGCAAAAGAATTCCCGTAACTGCTAGTATTTGGCTGCTGAATTCTGGAATGGTTGGTGTAGGAGTAGTTGAACCGAAAATGTTTGTTTCAATAACGCTGTATGAGTAAGTGGATGTTATTGGCTGCGGCTGGGCTTGAGTTATTGTTGTCGAGATCGATTCAAGTAGCATTCCTGAGAGTTTATCATAGACATAGTTTATCGAGGAATTATAGTCGGGAGTAGAGACCATAACGTTAAGAATGTTTACACTTCGGGTATTTCCAAGATATGTGCGATCTTCTGTTTGATTAACTGAATAAGTGTTTGGTGGAGGTATTGCATCTCCTTGGTTAAGGTTTGTTGCTATTATTGGCCCTTGAGTGCTTGGAATCCCATTGTCTGTTCCAGTCTCTATGTTCCAAACGTCCGTCGTGCCATTTCCTGGAAGGGCAGTTCCGTTTTTAAACTGACCTGTTGAAAGCAAGGTTACCTGTTTTCCAGAAACGCTTACTACCTCAAGATTCAGAAAGCTATAATCGTTAAAGGATTCGTAACCTTGACCGCTTCCAACAAAATTCCCATATTTCACGTACTGACCCACTGTAACTCCTGAACTATACTGAATAGCAAAAACAGGCAATGCTAAAGATAGTAAGATAATCGCAGCTACAAGAATTGATAATTGAAATTTAGAATTAAACAAGGTTAACTTCTCCTTTCTTCTGCCAATGTTAATAGCAACCTAATTTTAAAGTCAGATGGTTCTTTTTGCTCCGCAATTTGGACAAAACGTGGCGGTTTGCGGGAAAAGAGCGGCACAATACTTGCATGGAATCATTACAACCCGAACTGGTTTTTCAACAGTTTCCTCTTCGTCAGAACTACAACCACATCCACATGGGCACATTTCAATTCATCTCTCAGGTCGTGTAGGTTTTAGCCATTTCTTGTTTCTGGTTAAGTTGTTCTATAAGGACTTCTCTTACCATGTCGCAGGCTTGGCTAATTTTGGGGCTTGCAACTCGGTAGTAAACTGTGGAGCCTTCTTTTCTTGTTTTGACGATTTGCCGTTGCCTTAGTAACGCTAAGTGCTGTGAGATGTTAGATTGGCTTGCCCCAAGTGTTTCAGTGAGGTCGTTTACTGTTTTTTCGCCATCTCGTAGACAATGCAGAATGGCTATTCTAAGTGGGTGTGCAAGCGTTTTTGAAATTTCTGCTTGTAACTCGTAGAGAGTCATGTCAAAGTTTCCTTTCGTCATTAATTTCTCCTGTACATTCGAATATTCTAACATGGTTTCATCCCTTTAGGTTTTCTATTCGTAATAAAAGGGAAAGGAAAGGGGTTCATTAGATTTCTTTTAGCTTACTTGAAGTTCTTGTATGAAGGTTCCGTGCCATGTGTGGACGCAGACTTGTCCAGTGTAGCCGTTGACGCTTAGCATGCCCGATGTTGCTCCGTTCGTAAGCACTTCTATTGTGTAGTAACCGTATAAGGTTGTGACATCGCCGGTTGTGCTTCCAGATAGGTATGTGTTTAGGTATTGTTGAGCGTTAGTTGTTGCTTGAGCCGCTGTTACTGGCATGGTTGTGGTTGGTGCTCCAAAGATTCCGCCTAAGATTCCTCCGCGCATCATTCCGTACTTGGTGTTCCACATCATGTTTGGGCCCATCTCTGGGTAGATGCTTCCAGTGTACTTGTTGATCAGTAGCTCGAATGCTCCGTTGCCCGTGCTTTTTTCGTTGACTAGTACGTAGAAGTTTGCTGAGTATTCTTCAACTTGTTTAACGACCAAGTCAGGGTTTCCAGTCGAAGCTACATAGTTTTGAGCTATCGTTACTGCTGTGTTGATGCTAAGCGGTGATCCGTTGTAGGTGTAGGGCGCTGCGTATCCGTAGCTGCCCATCATTCCTCTAAAGCCGTAGCCGTTGCCTAATCCGCCCATCATGCCTCCTCCGAACATGAATGGGTAAACTGGCTGGTAGTATTGGCTTGTTGTCACAGTCGGGTTAGTTGTACTTGTTGTGTATGGTGGGCTGTTGTATCCGTAGCCGGTTCCATAGCCTCCTCCCATCATTCCGCCATAGCCACCATATGGTCCTCCCATCATGCCCATGGCGAATACAGACGTTGTTAGCAATGCAGCAGCTAAAACCGCTACAACGCCAACGATTGTTATTATTTTCCAATTTTTCATTTTTTTTTACCTCACTTTTGTTTTATTATGATATACTAATGTCTTGGAGTGATATGATAGTTGGCTGAAACAGTCGTGAAACAGATTTGAAACGTTCACGGATGATGTATTGTAATGAGTTTCACCCATAAAACCAACTACATACATTCTAATATTAGAATATCTATAATAGTCGTGCTTATAGGATTTGTGCACGGTAAACAAAGTTTTCAGCAGCTAACTTTACTCAAACGCACTCGCTGCTTCTCCTGAAACTTTTCGCACGCAAGAGCAAAGCTCAGTCCATGACTGACTCAAATAATTTTAAACTCTCCTGATATGTTAAAAAGTTAATTGACTGCATAAGAAAGGGAAAACATGAGATAGTCAAAGCTGATTGATTACCAGCCACCGCACATTCCCATGCCCATTTCATGCCCGTAAGGGTATCCTGATTGTCCTGAGCCATAGGCTCCTTGTTGTGAGTACGGATAGTAGCTACCGCTGGTGCCTTGAGGAATTTGGCTTGTAGAGTTGTTTGCTGCCTGTGCACCTGCAAACTGCGCGAAAGCTATTCCAGCAACTACAGCGACCAGGATTGAGGCTGCTATCAGAAGTATAATGGCTTTTGTCTTTTCCATTTGTTTTTCACCTCAATGTACTACTATGCTTGGAGTGGTAAGATAGTTCGCTGAAACGTGATTAACCGGCAATGAAACAGTATTGAAACGGTTTCCAACAGTTGAGTATGGACAAAAAAGGGTAGGAGCGCGTAAACTTTAATTCACCGCCCTAACTTCTCTTAAAATATGCAAAGATTGCACATTTTCATCATCATTCTTGTTGCGACAATCGGTGTGCTGGTATCCCTAGCAACAGTCGCGTGGTATCTATCAGTTACAGCTCCATCCTACTATGGATCAAGCTGGATGAGCCAAATGTGGGGTAACCATCTGAGTGCCAGCGGAAATTATGGAGGAATGGGCGGCATGATGGGCAATAATAATGGAACCAGTACCAGTTCTTATTTGTGGATAGTTCCTGTATTGTTGATCGTAGCTTCTGCTGTTGCGGTTATCGGAGTCGTTTTCTACTTGGTTTTTCCAGAGCTCAAATACATTAGAAGCGGAGGCGCCTGCAATCCTCAAACTCCAGCACCTGTTCTTAATCAAGTCAAAACAACTGGGACATCAGCTACTCCAGCCCAAACGAATGTTTCCCCAACTGTTGCTCCGGTCTCAACCACACAGAATAATTGTGAGGTATTGTTGAAAACTATGACTCCAGAGGAACAAAAAATCATGAACGTTCTGGTTGCACATAAGGGAAAATACTTGCAAAAATACGTTGTAAAAGAAGCTGGGTTGAGCAGGCTAAAGACGCACCGGGTCGTCGCTCGTTTTGCTCAACGAGGCATAGTTACTGTAAAAGAATTTGGCAACACCAATGAAATTATACTATCTGATTGGGTGACAAGCCCCAGTTCTGTGAACCTAATTTAATCGAAGTCAACTAACAAGCATTATGTCATCAATAACTTACCAGTTCTAAAAACTGAAAGAGCCTCCAAAAAAACTGTTTCAGGCAATCAATATATCATTTTATGCCCATCAATTTCAGCCAAGTGAATCACAATGCAAGGAGACTGTAATTCTCAAAATAGAGGAAAGTTCCCGACAGCTATTATCGCGGCAGCTGTTGCAGTTATCGCAATTATTATCTTAATAGAATTCTTTTTGCCTCAAGTCCTTACAACGGTTACGGTAGTTATGGCGGAATGATGGGCGGCTTCGGAGGATACTGGATGCTCTTCATGATACCCATAGGTCTAATCATTCTAGTAATCATAGGCTACGTCGTTTGGAGAGCGGTCAACTGGGGCGGCAGTTGCTGCGGAACTGGTCACTACGGACACTATGAAGACAGAGGAAACGCCATGGAAATTCTGCGACAACGATACGCGCGAGGAGAAATAAGCAAAGAACAATATGAGCAGATGAAAAAAGACCTAGTAAGCTAAGAAGCCTTTGCATTTTAAGCAATCACATTATTTGGTCTTTTTTTGTTATTCAACAGTTGAAAAATAAGATATTCTTTTAAGCGAGAAACTATATCTACTGCGCTCGATAATTGGGCGAGCGCTAACTCAAGGATGGCTTCTCAGTTCCGCCTCCTTCACCCAAAAAGAGTGTTTTTCTTAGAACCGGATCGATTTTTTGAATTTACGGACCTAGTCAAGCAGCCGACGGCAATAATTATGGTTATCTTGTCCGTTTCCAGGAATCCTTTCTTTTAGGAATTTAACTATCCAAGGTAACACTGATATCAAGACTATGATTGCTATTATGGGGTAAATGAAAAGCTCGATATCGGGAATAGCCCTACCGGCAACAAACCCAATTAGTGAAATAGATACCCACCAAAGTAATGCGCTCAAAACATTGTATGGCAAAAATATCCGATACTTCATCTTGTTTGCTCCAGCAAGGATAGGCGCAAATGTCCTTGCAACCGGAACAAACCGAGCGATAACGATGGCTTTTGAACCATGTTTTTCAAAGAATCCCTTAACCGACTCAACCCTGCCGGCGTTTAAGAAACGGTATTCCTTTTTGACAAAATAAGGTCCAACTTTTCTTCCAAATGCGTAACCAAAACTATCCCCTAAAATGGCGCCGACTACAACCACGGCAACAATGCTGTAGATGTTGAATAGGTCTTGGCTAGCAAGGATTCCTGCTGTGAAGAGCAAACTATCTCCGGGTAAGAAGAAGCCCGCAAAGAATCCTGACTCAGCGAAGACGAAAACAAAAAGGCCGACGTACCCCATGGTGGTTAGTAAACTCAAAGTGTTAGTTAGTGATTGAAAACCGCCAGTTAGGAGACTTAGCGATAGATGTATTGGAATCAACTGTACAATCAACAATACAGCACCAACAACAATTGCCAAGCAAAATAGCACATTAGAGGTCATTCTAAACTTTTTGGAATGAACATCCACGTTAGCCACTATTAATTTGTAGATAAGAATAGAGGCTATCAACCAAAAAATACCGAGAAGACATCCACCTAAGACATCGCTAAACCAGTGAACATTCAAGTATAACCTATCAAATCCCACAACGGCAGCAATAACAATAGTTAATGAGGCTACCAACGCTCTTGGCGAATTACTCTTCCAATGTTGCCATGCAAAAAAGGCAATCAACCCACAAAATACTATGCTTCCAACGGTATGGCCGCTTGGAAATGAATAGCCAGAATCAACAATTAACGCGTTTAAGGGACGGGGAGATTGTACTAAAGACTTAAACCCTGCCACCAAAACAGCGTCGGTACCCATAGCACCAAGCAGCAACAAACCTTGCAACCTATCATTTTTCAAAAAAAGAAAAGTTGCAATTACGATACTTACAACAAGCAAACTGTAAGTATCAAAAGCAAAGGAAATACCGACTTCTATAGTAGTTGCCCAAACGCTTTGAATTGTAGGGATCCAACTATTGACAGCGTCGTCAGTCGGGATGAAATTGGCTCTTGAGAATAGAATACTGAGAAATGCAAATAGGAAAACAATGCAGACGAGTAATTGTTTTTGGTTATCTCTGAGGACTTTAGTAGTATTTGTCTTATTCACGTTTTAGGACGCCTTTATCAAGTGCACGAATGCATGAGATAAAAGGCGTGCTCACTCAGAAGGAGGATAGAGAAAAACTGGAATTTGCATGTCTATGTTCTAGGTCCGAGCCTGCCAAATCTGAGCTGTCCAACATATTTTAAAATCCAACGGACAAGCTCCTCATAGGCCTTTACACCCTCATCTGTGAGGTAAACAACCCCTTCTTTGTCTAACTTTAAAAACCCTTTTTCAGCCATCCAAGAAAGATAACGAACCAAACGGTCATAGGACAACCCTGTCGTTGTAGCTAGAGCAGTGCGGTTGAGCCCTTTCTTCTCTTTCAACGCCTCGATAATTCGGGCGATGACATAGAGGTCAAGTTTCGAAGTCGGCTCTTCCGAACTCAATGCTAAACCACCGCAATTCCCAAACTAACATATCCAGGGCACGTATTTCGCGATAACGCCTCAAAAGGTCATTACCGATAAGTACAGCTACAACCAAAATAGCGATTAAACCCCAAAATGCAGCACCGACCCAAACAAACCTGTGCAGAAAAATCAGCGTTATTCCATTCCATAAGAGCTCAAATGCCGATACTGAAACAACGATGTAGGCTCCTGCTTTTAAAAGCCCATAAATCGCATAGCCAAGCCTTCCTATTGAAATATTTTCTAACGTTTTTTCCCAATCCATATCGACCAATAGCTTTAGTGTAGAGGAAAAGCCCTTGGAAATTTCCGGTCTCCATTCTCCCTCTTTAACCGAGTTGATTTGTTTGCGCATGAAAAATACCCCTGCCAATAATCCAGCGATTGGGATAAGTAGCGCCAGAAAGGCTATTGCAAAATACATCATATTGGTAAGTATGAGATCTAAATCGTAGATTTCAAATAAAGTCAGAACTGCTAAAAAGGCTGCAATAGAACCACCGACTATTATAACGAATTTTTTTAGCGATTTGGCTAGGGCGTTGTACTTCTTGATGTGATCGAGCGTCTCCATTAATTCTGCAACTTTATTTGAAACTTGCTCTTCAGTAATCATAGTTTCATACCTATTCTTGCCCATACCGTCTAAACACTTGGGTATGCAAATTTAGCTTATTTTTAGATATAAGCAAGACTCCTTCCGAGTGAGTAACTGATACATATAGCCAAAGACATCAATTGCTAGAAACAGAAAGTCACTAAGCTGTGGTTGACAGACATTGAAACAATCAGTAAGAATAATTTTACAAGTAGTTGTCATGGTTGCCATAATCGGCGCACTGCTCTGGTATGTTGGAATCGGCTCACTATACAACGCCCTGCTAACCATCAAGGTTGAGTACCTACTTCTGGCTTTTCTGATGTATTTCGGCATTAATGTCTTTTTCACAATACGACTAAGACGTGTCCTAGCCAAGGATGGAGTCAAAACAAAATTTGGAAAAACACTCTTAGCTCAGTACGCGGGAATGCTAACCAGCGACGTTACCCCTGGACGATCGGGATATATTCTTACACCAGTGTATCTTCAAGACCAAAACGTCCCCACATCAAAGGGACTCTCAACAGTCTTAGGGATACAAACTATAGAATTTTTGGCTAAAGTAGCCGGCGGATTAAGCGCAGTAATCTTCCTAGTTGAAACGGTTCCAGCACAAACATGGAACGCATTTTTCCCCCAAACTATCGCTGGAGTAAACATCGGTATACTAATTGCCGGATTAGGGATTTCTCTAATGCTCACAGGTGCAATTGTACTTGCAGCTTTTACATGGTCAAAAAGAGCAATTGGAATTTTTGGAAAAATCGGTAACTCTAGGTACCTCAAAAGATTTACCGGCGGCATTATGGGAAAACTTGAAGAATACAAAGAAAGCTCCCACAGTACACGGCGAGCAATCCCCGAAATAATTGCAATAACAAGCGTATGCTGGATAATCAAAGGGTTTGAGTGGTACTTTTTAGGTTTAGCTTTAGGAATTACAAATGTGCCCTGGATCGCTTTCTTCTTGATTCATCCGTTGGTAACTGCATTAGCATTTGTTCCAATAACTCCTGCAGGTGTTGGCGTACAAGAATTCGGAATTATAGGTATCCTTGGGATTCTAGGAGTCCCAGTTGCTCTCGCAGGCGCTTTCGCTTTGCTTGCCCGTGGCTTATTGATTGTTGAGGACCTTATTGGGGTGCCTCAGATTGTTAAGTCTACAAGCCTGATCTTTTCACGCAAAAAAAACCTGCAATCATTGCCCGCAGATTCTCCACCTCAACAACCAAATGCAACCCCAATATAGCGAATAGCGCGCCGGGCTTTTCGACAGGGAAAAAATTGGTTGATAATAAGAAATGGTCGTACCGGACTTACCCCCAGAGGTTAAGTGTTCTATGATTTAACCTTGCTCTCCAAGATTATTCTCAGCCTCTCTTTCGAAATATGGTACTTGGAGGGTGATGGAAGCGAATGTGTTTTCCTTTGCTGTTCGAAAAGTTCTCCTTCAAGTTTACCTTGCTTGATCAACCTTCTTATGGTGCTCTCTGAAACCTTAAGTTAGTGAGCAGCTTCCGACACGAATAAGTAAGGAAATGTTTGGCCTAATTCGAAGTATTGACAGCCCAAACAACCCTTATACCGATAAGTGACTTCATCTGTAAGTTCTTCGTGTAAGTCGCAGTATCCAAACTCCCTTGTCCCCGAACTCAACCTGCTACCTCCAATCGTCAAAAAGTATTGTTTGTCTCAAACATTATTTTGCTTTTTCCGACAAATTCTATGATTAAAAACGTTCCTTCTTTCATACCTCATTACCCTCCTTGCAGAGCGCACATAATGTTGTAATTTATGCCCAATATTGCAAAATAACCCCAAATTAAGGTTATTTGGTGCCGAGGGCTAGCTTTGACATCGTCGTTTAAACCGTCGTTACAACATTTCTCTGGACCATAAATTTTAAATATGTCTTTTGACCATATGTCAAAATGACATAGGTTAAAATGAGGGTTAAAAATGAAGGGCATTATTGTATACGACACCTCTTACGGAAACACAAAAAAAATAGCAGAAACAATCTTAGAAACACTAAAAGAAGCAGAAATAGCCGCCGACATATTCTATGTAAAAGAAGTAAAGAAGCTGAGCGCAAAAGATTACGATTTCTTCGTTCTCGGTTCTCCAACCAAATTTGGCACCATGAGCTTCACGGTCAAATCCTTCTTGGGAAAAGTGAAGAAAGAGGAGTGGATCAACAAACCTTTCATTGCCTTTGACACTGAAAACCCAGAAAACGTTGAGAAAGCACGCGTGGAAAACAAAGAATGGAGCGCAGCTGAAAAGATTTCTGAAAAGCTTAAAGAAAAACAGATGAGTCAACTGTTACCTGTTCTAAAAGCCCTCGTGTTGGATTGGAAAGGACCTCTTGTGGAAGGAGAAATCGAACGTACAAAAGATTACGCAAGACAATTCGCAACCAAATTGAAAACCACTGCACAGCAATAGCGAAGGAAGAAACCGCATATGAAAAAGAAATTACTAATCATCGGAATGGCTTTTTTCTTTATTATTATTTTACTTGTTTCAGTATTCGCGCTCTTTAATTTTGACTTAATGAGTTACGGTGCGACTGGTATTGAAACCTTGAATCCAGAAGGACAATCTATTGGTCGTGCATTGGTTGTGTATAGTCCAGGTGTTTCTGGAGCAGCAAAGCAGGCAGCAACACTAATCGCGGGCGACCTTCAGTCCAAGGGTTATATTGTTGATCTAGCGGGAGTTCGAAGTGAAACCGCAGGTAACAAATCTAGCTATAACATAATTGTTGCTGGCGGACCCATGTATTTTGGTAAAGTCAGTAGCTCGATTGACGGCTACATAGGAACCTTGCAAAGTAACGTGAAAATGGGCGTGTTCGCAACTACCGGTTCGAGCACATATGTAAATAGAGATCTTGTATCGCTGGCGGACCAAGTTGACTTAGATACCCACAATCACATCGTCGCCTTGAAACTAATCTTAGATGGTAATGAAACCAATAATTGCGCAGACTTGGTCGAGGCATTAGTACAAGAAGGGTAAATCAATTTGAACTTATCTGCAGAGAAAATAAAAAAAGAAAAGGGATTTAAAAAATGAAGGAAAATACAACGAAATTTGTTCTCTTGGGTTTGCTCAGTCGGCGTCCTCTAACCGGATACGACATTAAAAAAACCGTGGAAACAAGACTAGACTATGTTTGGGACTTAAGCAATGGACAAATTTATCCCACATTAAAAACCTTAGAAAAAGATGGTTCAATAACCAAAAAAGTTGAAACCAGAGAAAGCGGCCCTATTCGGAAAATATACTCAATCACAAAAAAAGGATCTGCTGAACTAAAGAATTGGCTAGAACAGCCCGCCCACCCAGAGATTAACAGATACGAGATTCTCCTCAAACTTATGTTCGGAGAACACGCGAACCCTGACGCCAACATCAAGCATGTTCATGACTTCAAAGAAAGAAACACAAAACTTTTCGAGACTATGAGCCTATTCGAAAGAAACCTGGATGCAATGCAAGTCCAAACAGAAGAAGCATTCTACGTTAGGCTCGCAGTTCTGTTAGGAAAGAGCATATCCACAGCTAGTATTGAATGGGCCGACAAAGCTCTGCAGATGCTAGAAGAACATAAGAAAGGAGAGATAAAGAAATGAAGGATATCAAAAACCGAATCCAAAGACTGAAAATTTGGCCACAAAAAAGATGGACGAAAGCAATTCTTGTAACCCTATTTATTTTAATGATAATTGGTGTTCCCATCTTTGCTTTCTTTGAATATAGTGTTTACACCGAAACTGCCTCCCCCATTGAGGTTATGAATTCTTCAGGTTCAAAAGATGCGCTCGTAATCTATCATCCAGGATTGACAGCATTTAGTCATGACATAGCCTACGCTTTCGCAAATAGATTAGCATCTAATGGCTGGCAGGTAGAAATAACGACTGCAAGTTCCCAAGCTCCCGCAAACATGGCTAATTATGATCTGCTTGTCCTAGATTGGCCTACATACGACTTCAACCCCGGTCCTGCGATAACTAACTACATTCACAGAATTGGCGATCTTCAAGGCAAAGACACCGTAATTGTGACAATAGGGGGCGGCATTAATCCTTTTAATGCACAAGACGGGATGAAGCAGATAGTGCAAGAAGCTAATGGAAACGTTAGAAGCTTGGTGACTATTTTCAGAGGTGGGAACTTCACTGATAAAGCAGACCAAGCCGCAGCCAACATACTTCCCTGAGGGAGATGTGCCAATGCTGAACAACTCAAGAATTCCTTTGGTTATTACTTCACTGCGCATTGTCGCAACCCCATTTATTCTTTGGGCTCTGAGTATCGGCAACTCAATCCTTTTCATTACTCTATTCCTTTTTTCAATAGCAACTGACCTTGTCGACGGTTTAGCGGCGAGAAGACTGAACGCAACCTCAAGAAAAGGTTCGTATTTTGATGCAATTGCAGACTTTTGCCTTATATCAGGTATATTTCTAATTTATGCAATCCAAGGACTCTACCCATATTGGGTGTTAGTAATCATCATTTTCTCCTTTACTCAGTTCTTGATCACAAGTTTACACAGGATGCAGATCTATGACCCAGTTGGCAAGTACTTCGGAGGTTTGCTTTATGCGACTATAATCGTAATGGCGACACTTAGAACTGACGTTCTTTATACGCTATCATTGCAAGTTATAAGCGGCTTTTTCGCTGCATCAATAACAAGTCGAATAATATACCTTGGATTGTACACTAAAAAGAAAATTTTGCAATCACAACTTCAAAATCAAAGGGAGGTGAGATTGTGAAGATACTCGTTGTTTATGGTACAAGATGGGGAAGCACAGCAGACATTGCAAAGAAGATCGGTCTGACATTTATGAGCGGTGGAAATACAGCTGATATCGTTGACGCAAAAAGAGAAAGGCCCACAATCGATCCCTACGATCTTGTTGTAATTGGATCTGGAATAAGCATGGGCAAATGGACTAGGGAAACACTGAGTTTTCTTCATGACAACGCCACTTATCTTAAAAGCAAGAAAACGGCGTTTTTCGTTAGTTGTGGATTGGTTTTGCGAGAGGGTGGCCCAGAGAAAACCCGAACTGATTACCTCAAAAAGGTTGCGGAGGAATATAAATTGAATCCTCTAACGTATGGTGCTTTCGGCGGATACCTAGATTTCAATAGTGATTTCGGTCTACTTAGTAACTTTTTTGTCAACGCGTCAAAAAAGAAATGCCAGAAAATGGGTATAGATACAACAAAACCCTATGATTTCCGAGATTGGAGCGATATTGGCAATTGGGCGGAGAGATTATCTGTTGAGGTTAAAAAAGCATGATTCTCTTCTTTTTTATGAAGAGTTGTAAATCAACATTTAAGGTGAAGAAATGACCGAAAAGAAAGTTGAAAACGGTAAAGGAATTTCAAGGCTATATAAGAAAGAGGTTTTTATTTCCCATGGAAAAGACCTCAAGCCTTTGAATGAACTAAAAAACATACTTGTTGACTTTGGGCTAGTTCCAGTCGTTCTTAGCGAACAGCCCAGCGGCGGCAAAACAGTCATGGAGAAGCTTGAGGCTTACTCGGATGTTGGTTACGCATTTGTCATTCTAACCCCAGACGATTTAGGAGGTTTTGTTGAGATGGGAAGTAAGTGGTCAAGACCGCAGAGGCTTAGGAAGTTTTTGAAAACCGCTCACAATCGCCCTCGACAGAATGTTATTCTCGAATTTGGGTTTTTTGTGGGAAAGCTTGGTCGTGGCCGAGTTGCTTGTTTGCTTAAAAAACCTGTTGAGCAACCTTCAGACATGCAGGGCATCGTGTATTTGAGCTTCAAAGAGTCATTAGAGGAGATAAAAGTGGAAATACTAAAGGAGCTTAATGCAGCAGGCTATAAGACTGCCTGACCCTTGGCAAAAAGGGGTTATAGCACAAATTTAATTGTAAAAAGATGTTAAAAGTTGGACCGAAAGGACTGGACTTACCCCCAAACCAGACTGTGTTAAAACTCAGAGCTAAAGCCTAAAAGCGTCTAGCCCTCAGGCTATTGCTTGGAATCCTTTGTCATTTGTTTTTGCTTTTTTACCCTTTCATCGAGCTTATTAGAGTTCCAACTCCAACAATATTGATAGCCCTTCTCATGTTGTAAGCCAGCATTGTAAATCCAACCTCTCCTTTAACCTTCCTAAGACCCTTCAACAGGAGATAACCTTGATTGAAAGCCCTCTTCATCGTGCCAAAAGGGTGCTCCGCCAACTCCCGCCTCAAACTCATCTTTTCCTTTCCTTCAGAAGTCTCCATCCTCACCCTTAGCCCATCAACCACATCCTGATATTCCCATCTTACCATTACCCTGCCAAGCTTGTTCCGAGTGCACCGGCTTCTATCAGAACAATCGACGCAAAAACTCGTTCTGTAACGCCTACCATGCTCAGGGTTGCCCTTGAAACTGCGCTTCCAAAAGCTCAATTCTTTTCCGGCAGGACAAACATAAACGTCCTTGATCGCATCATAAACAAACCTTTCAGAGCCAAACTTAAACTCAGGCACACCAGTATTCTTGGTAGGATTAAAAGATGGAATCGGCATAAAAACTGTGATCCCAGCATCTTCACATTCTTTGACGTCATCTACAACGTAGAATCCTTTGTCACTCACAACATCCAACCGATCAACGCCAAGCACCTGTTTTGCTGCCATAGCATCAGTAGCTAGCTGATGATGATCGGTTGAATTGTTGATAACGTTATAATCCACAATGAGATGCTGTTTTGCATCCACCGATGTTTGAATGTTGTAGCTGACTTCGAGCCTCTGGCTGTCGACTCTCATCAAACGACTATCTGGATCCACAAGCGAAACCTCCTTCTGCCCAGTCGCTTTCATATGGTTTTGAATCTGCTCGTAACGCTGTTTTTCCTCTTCAAGCTTACCAATTCTCTCTTTGAGGCCATCAACCCTCCCGTTTTCATCCTCAGATAAATCAGCCGAATCATTCTCATCCATTTCCTTAAGGTACTCAGCGATCTTTTCCTCTGTCTGCTTGAGCCTTAACGCAACGGTTTTCATGTTAAGATTGTTGCTTCTCGAGTTTACGGCTCTGAATTTGGTGCCATCTATAGCTACGAGTTGAGCGCCATACAGGTCTAGCGATCTGCAAAGGTAAACGAATTCTTTGAAAACTGGCTTAATGCAGTCTACATTGTTTTTTCTAAAGTCAGCTATGGTTTTGAAGTCCGGAGCCAGCTTCTTCATCAGCCACATCACTTCAAGATTGCGGTGACATTCCCTTTCGAGTTTTCTGCTTGACCTTACCTGGTTGAGGTAGCCGTAAACGTACAGTTTCAGCAGGTCTGCTGGATCATAAGACGGCCTTCCCGTTTCGTTGGAAAGGGAGTGTTTGAAGCCGAGCTTTTCCATGTTGAGGCTATCAATGAATGCGTCGATGAACCTGACAGGATTTTCCTTTTCAACATAATCCTCGAGTCTATCTGGAAAAAGGACTGTTTGGTCTCGGTGTGTTCCGTTAATGTGCTCGCTCATGGCTCTTCCACGGCTCCTTTGTTTGCTCTATAAGCTGTCTAGATTTAAGCTTAACGGAAAGAGATAGCGAGAAAAAGGACTTTTCACACAGTCTGAAACGGGTGAAGCCATTGCTAATTTGTTGTTGTCAGCTATTCAATGAAGCACTTTCTCAATTTCATAGACCTTATCCAAATCGCGTGAAATAAATGGGCAGACGGTACAATTCCTTTCATGATCAAAAGTGATTGCAAAAACTAGGTTTTTACGGTTCGACCCCGGCTTTACCACCGTTCGCTTCGATTAGTTCAGCGATTTCTTTTGGGGCTTTCTGCAGTTTCTCCGCTGGGTTCGGCTCGTTGGTTCGCATGGTCATATGGAGCTCGGTGTAGGGTTTGCTTTCCGTCCCCATCGCCGGATGTGACTTAATGTAGACGCCTTCGTTGCAAGCCATAACCCGGTCAATCAGCGGCGCCAAACGCGGTTCTATGATGCCTTCCACAAAGAGGCTTCTCTGGCAAAACACGCCTTCACCCACTGCCTGCTTAATCAGGGGCGTAATCGTCTCCGTGAAAATCGCCTCCATCTCAACAGGGACACCCGGCAGAACAAACAACAACGTGCCATCCATTTCCGCCCGCAGGCCAGGTACAGTTCCGATGGGGTTGGTTACGGGCTCGGTTTTTTCTGGGAATCGAGCCATTTTCAGTCGGGGAGTTGTAAGCTCGATGTCGATTGGTAAGCCCCTTTTTTTAGCATATTCAATACAGAGTTGCTTAACCATTTCCAATGCAGAAGGGTTCACTTCCAGCTTGCGTCCCAGCGCTCCTGCGACGCCTTGCAGGGTCATGTCGTCAAAAGTTGGCCCAAGTCCGCCTGTGGTGATTATAAAGTCGGGTTTGCGCGCTTTAGCTTCGTTTATGGCAACTGCGATTTCTCCCAAGTTGTCTTGGATTACAGTTATGCGCCGCACATTTGCACCCAAGTTGGTGGCTTGTGTAGCGAGCCAATGTGCGTTTGTGTTCATTATTTTGCCTATCAAAAGTTCGTTGCCTATGCAGATGATTTCAACATCAACCGTCATGCCTCTGCCTCTTGCTGTAAGCTAACAGAGGGGCTTTCTTTTAAGCCGTTTGTGTGCGCTAAGACATTCCTTGCTTGATAGGAACAACAGCGCGTTGCTTTGTCCCAAAATTAATTGGATTCGAACTTGAGATGGTTTGAGTCTCCATGAATTCTGCGCCAAAAGGGGTTGGAACTTTTTAATAATTTTATGACTTTTTCGAATCTTGCTGTAAGATTTAAACGCTCTCCGGGAATGCCTGGACCCGAAAAATCATTTATAGACAAAATAAATTAAATTAAGCCCGCTCTACGCTAATGCACTCCATATCAAGTAGATTTTTTTATGTTAATGTTGGTGCCGAGGGCAGGGTTTGAACATGCGACGACTCGGTCTTCAGCCGAGCGCTCTCCCAGGCTGAGCTACCTCGGCACACTTATTCATGCTTTTTGTCCTACCTCGGTACATACTGCCTCGGATTTTAGGTAGCCTTATCATTTACGTTTCCTCAGAAATATTAAGTTATCTTTTACGCCTATCCATTCAAAGCCTTGCTCTAAATATATTGTAGCTTCCTCTTGCTTAGCTGTAACCTTGACCGTGAACTCATCGCCTTCATAATTTGCAAACATTTTACGCTCAATATTGACGTATCTTTCAGTGTTTTTCATGCTTTTATGGCCTAAGAAATCTCTAACGTATAGTGGGTCTTTTGTTCGGTGATAGAGTGTTGTCGCTTTCCAGTGTCTAAGTGTATGAAATCCTATGCTTAGTAATCTTGGGTTTTGCATTTTAGCAGCTTGTTTCTTTCGCAAACGTAGAAACGCTATTTTTAATGTATCCATTCGGCTATCTCCAAAAACTTTTATGCTGTTCTTGGGCAAGGCGTTAAGTTGGGCTATTAATTGCGGAGTGACCTTCCACATTCTAGAGTTTGAATGCTTCTCAGGGTGATTCAGTGTAATCGTGTTTTTTTCAGAGTCAACATTTATCCATTCAATTCGTTTAGCTTCTCCTCGACGCATAGCAGTTTCTTTAAGCAGTAGTAAGAAGGTTGAGAGTTTTCTTGGTGCTGCTGAAATCAAAGCATCAATCTCTTGCTCGGTTGGGATAAAAGGTATGCTTTCCTCTACGTTGCATCTTGGCGGTTCCCATGACATATTATTTAGCTTCAAAAACAAAGCATAGGCGTTAATTACGTTTCTTTTTCGGTTAGAACTCCATGTTTGCTTTGCAATTACGTCTTTTACAGAATTAGTGTCAAAAAGGTTAGCTCCACGCTCAGATAGAACTTTTAAGGCAATTCTGTTTAGTCTAATGGTTTCCTCACTGTAGTTTTGGCGTTTTAGATATAGGCATAACTCAAGGATTTTTCCTTTGGATTCTTGCTGCGATTTTCCGTTTTCTCCAGCAACGGTTTTTATTTCGGTTGCTGAGTCCATTTTTTTCGCTTTATCCTGCAGGATTGCGCCTAAATGGCTATTTGCTTTATCGTTGTGCTTAACATTTAAGCGTTTAGATGGATCGCTGAACCTTAAGTCACAATTCTTACAAAGGAAACGCTGAATCTCTAAACCGTTTGTATAACGCTTTGAAGCTCGCACAATCTCCGTGCTGCCACATTCGGGGCAAATAATAGATGTTTGAGCTTCCACCATTAAGCCCCCGTAGGCGCTATATAGCCCTCTTGAGTGAAAAACACCTTACTTTCATTAATAAGCTGTTTAACTGCCTCTTGATCTTCGATTGAATCAAGTTTTAAAGGCAACCTTGTTTCTCTGTGCTTTTCCTTGATAAAATCATAAGTAACTTTCAACCTTTCCATTAATGAGTTTGGAACAGATAGAACACTTGGAACACCATTTTCCTCTAGTAAAATATTAGATATTTGATTTGAGTTAATTTCACTGAGGGTTTTTTGCTGTTCCATCTGTTCCATGTGTTCTATGTTTTGCTGATCTACGTCTTTTAATCCAAAACCTATCCATGCTCTCTCTTTTTTTGGTTTGTATATCCACCCATCTCTAACTTTTGGAGCTAGTTTCTGCATGGCTTGAGTTAATGCTTTAGAATCTGCATTTACTCCAATATCTTCGCAGTATTCTTGAAAAGCTGTTAAATTTGCTATTCGTGGAGTTACTAGGGTTTTGCATAAAATCCCATTTTCTAAGATAAAAGCGCCAGGGGGATTGCTTACTCTGTTAAATTCGATTTCTGTTTCTTTTTGTGTTTTTGTTTGGGTAAGATAGCCTTGATTTAGTAGTCTTGTTTTTCCTTCTAAAGCCCAGTTGAGAATAGAGCTTTTTTGCTCTGGATCGTTTAGCCAAACATTCTCTAAGTTGGCTATTCTGTCTTTATCTCCAAAGAAGTTAGGGAATTTTACAAATATCATTCTATCTTTAAAAGCGGTTGTTGGATTGTCGATTTTTGGAAATTTATTTCCTATTATGGTTATTTTCGCTAAATTTACAAATTCTATTCTATCGTTTGAACCTTTTAGTTCTGCCTTGATTGTGTCGCTGCCACTTATTTTTTGAAATATCTCTGTTTTGAATATTTTATTTGTTGTTGGTTCGCTGCAGGAATTATAGAGTTTTCCGTATAGTTGGCATAGTGCGAATCGGTGGTTTCCGTCTAATTCTTCTAGGCCCACTGTTGAAACATTGTTTCTTCCTAAAATTCCTTGAATTGTGCGATCAAAAACACCTTTTCCGTTTCTTCCATCTCCATGTATCCATAGGACTTTATGAAATCTGTAATCAGGTAAAAGGCAATAACCAAACCACTCTTGAAGTAAGGCTATATCGTCAGGGTTAGCCACTTGATTAAGAAATTCAAGCCAATTATCAATTTTTTTAGCTTCAGGATCATATTTTACTGGAATTGAATAAAAAGCCATTTCTTCTAAGGTTGGCTCTGTTAATTCTCCAGTTTCAACGTCTAAAAGCCCATTTTCAACCGCTAACTTTTTGCTGAAAATTATATCAGTGTAGCTTAAACCTTTCAAATCATGTAGAATGTTTGAATAATGGCTTTTTGTGTTTTCTTCTCCAAGTAATTCGCTTAAGATTTCTTGAAGGTAGATTTCACCTTTCGTTTTCCAAATTTTTGTTTTCTCGTCACCATAGTATAGTATCTCGGTTGCTCGATCAATCTTAAAATGATAATTGAAGTGTAAGTATTGAGCTACCAAAGCAGTTTTAAAAATTCCTTTAGCGTTACAAAAAGCTGCAGTTGGGTTTAAGGGATCGACATAAGTTTTATCTCCGTTTTGTTCTGCTTGGATTTCAAAGGCTTCAGCTAATCTTTTTCCGTCTAAATCTATTGTTTTCGTGGTTTGGTGTCCGTTTTTGCATTTATAGAATTGTGTTCCTAAATCGTCAGGTGGGCCTAGTGTAACTGTTTTTTGTTTGCAGATAGGACAATAAAGCGTTTGCTCTGTCATAGCTTCAGCTCTCCTTCATGTTTGAAGTCTGGAAAAGCGCTTATTTTCTGCAGCTTATCTACTAATTCTGTTTCGACGAAATTCAAATAAACAAAAAAAGTGTGATTTTCAGGGTTCGCCTTTATTCTTGAGACATAAGTCGGTTTCAATTGAGTCTGTAAAAGAGATGAAAGTTTAGAAAGTGTTTCTAAATCATGGCACACTAATTTTATTGCGTCTATTTTGTTTGTTTCTTGTGCCAAGGTTAAGTCACTTGGCTAATACACTATAAGTACCAGCAAGTAAATCTTTAACTGTATTTTTTTGTGATAACTTTTATTAAAAAACCCCATTTGTGGCTTATTTTGTCTTCTTAAATGAATATTAAATGAAATTTCAGTTAAAATGGAGATAATAACAAATAGGCAAAACCTTGAATTTGAGTCAGTGAGTATGTGTAAGTCCGGGTCTAGTTGCCTGTTCCTCCACAATAGTGGTATTAGCCACGGATCGCTGAAATTAACCCAATATTCGGGATTTCAACTTACCTTTCACGTTTACCTCAACTTTTTAAATATTTGGCGTTGTTTCTCGCTTGCTTTACTCTCTCCGTTGTTCCATGGAACCGATCATCAAGGGCAAAGTAACAATGAGCGCAACGCAAATATGATGTCTTAATTGAGGGAACCGATCGAGGCGGTACTTACTTCACTTAACACAGGCGTCTTAATACGAATAATATTCTGAGTTGCTATAAATATTTTGCTTAGTGGTTGCTCTTACACTGCATTAACTAGTCCATGCGACCTTAAGGTTTCTGTATCAATTATACGGGCTTTTTTCACTTAACTTTTGTCTTGTCGATAAAGCTCTTACCCATTTTATCAATATCCACTATGCTAAAGTATACTAGTTTAGAGCTTTCAAGACTAAGAAATAGCTTAGGTTTATCTAATAGTTGTGCAGAGAATTCCAAGCATTTAACAAACACCGGGTTGCCAACTTGAGTTCACAACAAACAAAAAACGATTGTGTTGCTTTTTTTGAAAAAAGCATACTTAAATGGAGCAGGCTAAGAGAGCTTTTCTATGAAATTCCACAAGAACAATATAAGCTGTATGAACATGTTTCTAGACAATCTCTTCAACAGGAAGCAGATGAGATAATTAACTGGTTTCAAGATAATTACCTCAAAAACAAGAAATTCTCAAACTTTCAGTTAAATAGAACATTGAGTAATGGTAAAACTCAAGAAATCGATTCGGTCTTCAGCATAATATTTTATGGAGCTAATATAGAAAGAATTCTAAGTACTTCGCGAGCTTATTCCGATGATATTGAAAGCGGACTAGCGCAGTTAAGAGGGCGTTTAGCCAGCGTCAAAGAGTTGCAAATATCAAAATTTGACCAAGAAACTAAAGAAATTCCGCTTCTTAGAATAAGAAATACTCTTGGTAAATTCAACTTATTTGCAGATCAATTGAAGAGAGTCAGAAGTGGAAAAGAACCATTCCTAATCAAAGACGAATATGATATTCAAAATTTGGTTCATGCGTTGTTATTATTGGATTTCGAAGATGTTAGGAAGGAGGATCCAACGCCCATCTCTTCGGGGGCTTCCTCGAAAATAGACTTAGTTCTAAAAACAGAGAACGTCTTGGTTGAAATTAAGAAAGCTACATCTAGTTTGGAGAGAAAGAAATTGGAAATCAGCTTATCGAGGACATTTCAAGGTACAAGGACTATCCAAATGCAAAAACACCTCGGCACTTATTTGGATAGCCTCGGAACTTTTGAGAGCTATTAGGTTTGTAGCACCCATACTTATTTACGTTTTCGTAGATACATTGGCTGTCTTTCTAAATTAGATATCACGCCATTAATCAAAGGTTTGAACTCTTTATTATTATGAGTTTTGCATCTTTTTCATCTGAAGCTTAATATCAACAATCATCAATCTTCGAGCTTGAAGGTACTGACAAGGTAAATCTTAAACTGGGTCGAGCAGAATATCGATAAAGTGTGTCTTTGGATTAGGCATTTTCTGTAGTAGTTGCACTATTACTATCCTTGGAACGGTTACTCGACCATCTGGAAGCATTTTGCCTAAGAAACTTTCACTAAAATCTATTTGATATATTCTTAGAGTGATCTTCATTATTTGGGTGGGTTCGAGTTTGTATTGCCATCGAACGTTTTTTGGTATTTGAAAGCGGTTTTGGTTTTGCAATTGAACTTTGAATGTTACTCTGTTGGTTAGCGGCAAATAAGCGTCCTCTACCCTTCTAAATTTTTTGATACTTTTTTATACTTTTGTGTACGATTCCATTCTTTTCCAACCTTTTCCATACGTTTCTAGCCTTTTCTATACGCAGCCTGCAAACACTGCAAGCCCCAAACCTAGAAAGCAACCCAAAATAAGCTGAACAAAATTGGTTTCACGCGGAGATTCTTTACGTTTTCTTGCAGATTCTTGCGTTTTCTTGTGAAACCTTACGAATTCTTGCATATTATTGCGCTACCTGCAAAGAAATTAAGTTCTGCTTCAAAAAAGCTACCCAACACACAAAGAAAAAATTTGGAAAAAAATCTGCGCCGACAATTCTGCCGACACAAATACACACAATTCAGCACAATCCAGCACAAATGCGCACATCTACGCACGCAACCTGCAAACAAATCAAGCTTTAAACAAAAAAAGCAATCTAAAACACAAAGAAAAAAATTTACCAAAAATGAGATACAGCTTTCATAGAGAAGAACAAAAAAGTTGAAAAAAAATCTACATCATTTAGTAACAACAAAAAATAGAATTAATGAAGAAAACCCATAGCGTGGCTTAAGAAGTAACCTATTACTCCGGTAGCTAAGAAACAAAATAACATTAGAAATCCTTCTTGAGTGGGCGATAATTCGAAATTAAGTTTTTTTCTTAACGACATAGTTTGTAACCTCTATACTGTTTGTTTTTTGAGGGGAAAGGCTTTATGAAGGGAAAATACGTAGTTTCAATCCACAGACCTTGGGCCGTTAGTCTAGCTGGCTAGGACGTCGCCCTCACGCGGCGAAGATCACCGGTTCAAATCCGGTACGGCCCACCACAATCTCTAACCAATTAGTTCTAAAGAAAATACAGAAGCTTAGGTAATTTGTGATTGTTGTTGGTTAATGCCTACAACTAATTCTTATTAATGAAAAGACCATTAATGAAGTCAGCGTCTTATCGATTGTTTGTTCTCCATGCTGTTTATTTGAAGGTTAACATATGAAAACTCAGGATACTAAACTTAAAATCGATTATAAAACGAATGCCAAACATAAACCCAGCCTCAAATCGACAAAAATGCCGACTGTGACATGTACATGCGGCGATAAACTCTTAGTGATTCCTGACTTAGCAGCTATGGATAAAGCCATAAAGAATCATCTATCCAAACATCAGAATGCTGATGAACAATTTTTAATTCAACAAATTTTTGAAATAGCCATAAAACAAGTCAACCCCTAACAAGCAGTCTAAAATCTAAAACCGACCTAACCGTTTGAAGTAAGGTTGAGCTTTTCTTTTTCGGTATCTTTCTTTTAGATTATAAAAAACTGGTTTACCGCCAATAAGCAAAGCACCAAACAAACATGCCGCACCTGTACAGTAATACAGGAGACTTATCAAAATAAGACCATAAACAAGTGAAATATGAAGGGTATAGGCAAAGAATAATGTGCAAGCCGGGAAAATAAAAAGTTGATCAGGCGTGGGCAGTATAACGTAAAGAAATGCTGCCATCAAAAAAGTTGATAAAGCCGCTTTTTTTAAACGCATAACTACGTTCAAATAACATTACAATTCAAGATTAATAAAAATTACTTCGACCACCTGCCTCTCTGACGAGTTAGCAAAACATTCAATACCTTGAAAAAACACTATATTTTTTGATATTTATGCATAGAAAACTTGTTTTTTCAGTTGCAGCTGTTTTCTTAGTAATAGCATTAGTAGTTCCACCAACCCTTATCATTCTACAAACAAACAATACTATTTACAAATACATCATACCAGGCATTTATCCAACGGAAGGATCAACCAACGTAACAATTACAGTTACCCCACAGCAACAAGCCAGCTTCAATACAGCACTCACAGCTGCATTAATAATCGAAGCAATTTTCATTGTACTCTTCGCAATCACAATCTACATAGGAGTAAACCATACGCATCCTGACCATAAATCAAGAGAACCAAAACAGGTAAGCCCTTCAACAGAAGACGACCAAACAACAGCATAACATATTTTCTGAAACGCTAACCCACTCAAATTCCAGAGCTCTAAACTCCAACATATGATTGTTATAGGAAACGCTGAAAAAAATTTTAACGATATGAAACTAACTTAAATCTTTCAGACTTTTAAAATTGCACCCTGCAAAATAAGCTCATTCTGAACATCCTTAGCATTCACCATTCGAGGTGTAAGGTTATTTTTAATTGCAATGGCAGCGCAAACCCCCGCCGCTTGTCCAGTAGCCATACAAATTGGCATAGTACGATATGATGCATTAGCTACATGGGTCCCGGAAATGCAGCGACCACCAACTAGCAAATTTTCAACTTTCAACGGAATTAAACAACGTAGTGGAATATCGTAAGCTTTGCCAATGGGAAGTTCTTTAAGAATTGTCCCTTTACCTGATGCGTTATGCAAATCAATTGGATACGACCCAAGAGCTATTACATCACTAAATCTGTGAGCTTCCAAAACATCCTTAGCAGTTAACTTGTACTCACACATTATTCGCCTGGATTCTCTAACACTCGCAACACCGCTTTGCTCAACGTAAGCCTTCTCAAATCCAGGAACATACTTACGGAAAAAACTTGTTAACTGAGCAATCTGCCTTCTTCCTTCTATTTCAGCGCGGGTTAGATCCCAAACACTTGTGCCAAATGTATTCAAAATGCGAGTACTGTTTACAAAAACATGCCCTTCATGTGCTGTTCCAAAAAGAAGAATGTTTTCACGAGGAATATTTAATTCACCTTTAGCCTCAGCTTCTTGCATGAGCGCTGTTAAACCTTGAATACCTAGCCATTGGTCAGGATGAGCCTGCACATAGGCCTTAAACTTATCTTTCACAAAGCCTTCCATCAAAAAAAGCAAACCCATAGGCTGAACCAAATTAGTCTTATCTCGCCCAACTTGAAAAGGGGCACCCGCAAAAGCCGCAACATCTCCATCTCCAGTACAGTCAACAATCACTTTTGCTTTAACAATCAAAGGACCCGACTTAGTTTCAAAAACAACCCCCTTAAGATCCTTATCTGTTATAACGCTACTGGCAAAGGCATGAAATAAAAAATCAACCCCAGCAGTATCTAACAACTCAAGAGCTTCAATCTTGAAAAGTTCAGGATCAAACGGCACCATAAAACCTGTTTTCACAGACGGAGGCAAAGCTCCTCCAGACTCAACTAAACGGTCAACAAGCTTTGTTAAAACCCCCCCGATTATCGGTTTGCCTTCACCGTTGTTGATAGGAAAAAGAGTAAGCTCATCAGAACCTGTTTGCGCTCCAACCTTTGAAGATGTATGATAAGATGCTATAGTCAAAACCAATCCTGAAGTTGCGTTCCCTCCTAAAAACCCGTATTGCTCAGCTAACACCACTTTTGCTCCCGCTTCAGCGGCTCCAAGGGCTGCTCCTAATCCTGCAGGT
The DNA here is from genome assembly GCA_963798135.1 of Candidatus Bathyarchaeota archaeon. GTDB lineage: Archaea > Thermoproteota > Bathyarchaeia > Bathyarchaeales > Bathycorpusculaceae > Bathycorpusculum. Next base: position 28,272 of record CAWCSI010000003.1, read on the forward strand.
CCACCTCCAACTACAAGTACATCAGTTTCAGGGATTACTTGGGCAGTTCGCTGAGGAAGAGTAACTGTACTGGCCGAAGGCTTTACGGATGGCATTTATTCACCAGTTTATTTTTCTCCATCGATTACGCCCCATTAACTGATTTACCCGCAAGTAATTCAACTGCTAACCGATTATTTTCTTTAGCCCGTCGCTTAAGTTCAGGCAACAACTCCTGAATCTTAGATTTAATTGAGACTCGCTCATCCCACGCTTTATCAATATATGCATTGAGCAATCCAGAATCAACTTGGGTAAAAGGCGGCATAGGAACCTGCAAATTATCAAGTAATCCACTAACTTTAGATGCATAGGGCAAAGCAACGAATGGTATTCCTTGAAGAGCTGAGAAAATCAAAAAATGCAGCCTCATGCCGATTGTAAAAGTAAAATGCTCAACAAATGACAGCAATTGCCCAGCACTATAATCGCCTTTCAATACCCAGGCATGTTGAGGCTTTAACATTTTAGATATCACCCCATGAGACTGTTGCACATCAAAAACGTGACGTTCCATTGGAACAAAAATTATGTCAGCATCAAGACGACTAATAATAAAATCGGCGGCATTAGCCAGCAAAGAATGATAAAAATTAGGGTCAATATCAGGTGCAGCTGGCCCCGGTTCTCGAACAGACACACCCACCAACCTACGATCTCCATGAACTTGCTCAAGTTCAAGAGCATTTTTCGGAAGAGGCTCAGGACTTAAAAGAAACGCAGGATCAGCAGTAACAATTATTTCATGTTTCACATCAATATCTTCAAGAATTTTTTTGTCCTCTTTTGACCTTACAGTAATAACGTTAACGTTACTTAGAACATCTTTTACTTTCTTTCTTGAATTATCATTGTTTAATGGTCCAGTTCCAACTGCATAAACCATTGAAGCTACATTCGTCTGATTAGCAATTTCTAATTCTCTGAGAAAAAGATCAATCTCTTTATCAAAAAAAATTCCGCCGCCTCCAAGAATCAATAAGTCGAGGCGTTCAATTTCGGGAGCAATTTCTGTCCGAGTTAGATTCCGCACTTCAATAACTTTATCAACGTGGTGCCTAACCGAAGTATCCGAAGCATTACGGGTAAAAACAGTTATTTCAAGATCCAACGAAGAACGTAGTTGTGTAATTATACTTTGCAATATGGCTTCGTCGCCCAAATTTAAACCGCCATACGAACCAGAAATCCCAACAACAGGTTTCTTCAAAAAAATCTTCCAAACAAAATATTGTATTTCCACAATATAAGCTAAACTTTTTCTGGTTAACGCAACGCTACCATTAGTTAGCGACCATCCACTTTGCTGTTGTGCTTGCACAGTCACAAATTTTTTAAAGGAAGTTAACGTTTGTTGCTGGTAGCGTACCACCGTTTTTAGGGAGGTGTAATTTATGCCTGAATCACAAATTAATATAACTGAAAAATTACAGAAAATCGGCCAAACTGCCCAAGACTACAGAGACGCAATTGTCGGTCAATTCAAAGATATGGAAGTAGATGTAAAAGATTGGAACTTTTCAGTTGGAAAAGCTGATCAAGAATATATCGTTGAGGTTAATCTTAAGCTTGGCATTCGCTCCAAAAAGGCTTGATTCAAAATTTCTGAAAAATAATAAACCCATTTTCTTTAATTAAGCAACTTTGAACGCTTTTCTTTTTATAGATATAAGCTTATTCATTGAACTTGGTTCGAAGATTTGTCACCAAAACAGATAAAAACTCGATTTTGTATCCATCAAGGCTACCTATAAGAAGGAACGCATATGCCGTCTGAAATTACTGATGTTGATAAGTTCGTGGCTATGAGCGCCAAAGCAAAATATTGCTCAGTGAAAAGACTCAAAGACACAGTTAAATTGAAGCTTCGTACCGCCAGCCAACTTTACACTTTAAAGGTTGAACCTTTAAGGGCTGACGAAATAATCAAGAAGCTTCAATGTGAAATCCAAGAGAAAGAAAAAGACTAGTTTTTTCTAAATAATAGTTCTTTTCTGTTTTTATCTATAATTTTACATTATTTAACGTAAGTTTTAGCGTTTCAAACACGTTTGTATACAAAAGCATCAACGAAAACAACCGACAGGCTTTTTTTTCACGAGTTTAAATCCGCCAAAACAATCAGGATTTTCGAAAGAACTCGAACTTTAAATATACGTGCCAAACAAAACGCTAAAAAAAGTTGAAAAAACCCGTAACAATCATTAGGACGCTTAACGGCCTTTAAACTCAGAAAAATTAGCCAAAAACAATGAGCTAAAACAAACTTGATGCTTGTCAAGACCAAATTAATGCTCTAATTATGGTCTTTGCAATTGTTAAACAGTCATTTCTGCAATTAAATTGTCAAAGTTACTGCTGCTCGACTTATTTCACTTGCGAAAAATCACCGAATTGACATTTTTTACATTTAAAAGTTAAAATAATGATGTCTGTTTGGTTGAAATTTGCTTCATTTTGTATATATTTCCATGCTTCTTCAGTTTAAGGAAGGCTACGGACCGCGAAGAATAATTATTCTATTTTGAAAAGAAGGTTTTTCTGTTAAATCAGAGTAAATGTTTAACAATGGATAAAAAGGGTCAACTGTACACATTGGCATATTCGTGGAGCGGGAGTGGCTGATTTGGTTTTAAAAATGTGTTCTGTTGATGCTTTTGTATACGGCTTGAGAGAGTTTCGTAGTTTACGTTCAGCTGCTTCATGTTTTTGCACGTTTCCTGTAAATTTATGGAGGCTTAGGCTATGAGTGTTGAGCGCAATTTGATAATTTCGTTACTGAAATTAACTAAAGAAAGCTCGGTTTTAACTAAAGATATAGAAAGAGACTCTAGAACACCCTCAGCTACTTCATGGAATTTGCTATTAAAACTTCAAAATGAAGGTCTCATTTATCTAAAAACAGACAATATCGAAGTTGACAGCGGGATGAGACTTAAGTTAGCTGTTAAAGCAGCAACACTTGGAGCAGACATGGAGCACATTAGCAATTTGCTTAGTTGGCAAGAGTTTGAAGAAATTGCCGCTTTTGCATTGAAAACTCACGGCTTCACCGTTGTAAATAACGTACATTTCAAAAATGAAGCTCGAAAATATGAAATAGACGTGATCGGCTGCAGAAAACCTTTAGTGATTTGTGTAGATTGCAAACATTGGCAGCATTCGATTGCTCCCTCAAGCTTGAGAAAAATTGTTGACGCTCAAATTGAACGAGCTCGAGTATTGTCTGACTCATTGCCCAACAAAAAGCTTAGCCTTGAATGCACAAAATGGCAAGACGCAAAATTTATCCCGGCAATATTGTCGCTTTTACCTAGTTCATTCAAATTTTATTATAACGTTCCGATTGTGCCCATATTCCAAATGCAAGAATTCCTAAACCAACTACCCGCCTATACTGAGTCACTTAAATATTTTCATAAAACCTTCAATTCTTTAAGTCACAATCTTTAAAATTGAAGATCTAGCCAGCCTAAACGCAGGATAAAGACTTAAAAGGAACATACTGAGCAGCGCAGCAAGAAGCCAACCACTTATCTCCAAAATTGTAAAGACAGTAACAATTGGTTGAGGAATCAAAATTAGCAAAGTAATAATGGTACCAAATGATATCCCGATCCCTATGCTTGAAAGTAACAAAATTACGCTTTGAATTGCCATAATCAAAACAATAAATTTGGGTTTAGCTCCGACAGCTCGTAAAATTCCGAATTCTTGATGCTGCTCATCCACCGTAAGCATCATGTAACCAACTAGGCAAATGGCTGCAGAAGCCAAGTTGAAGAGGGGTAGAATCATGATTGTTTGCCATGTTGAGGCTAAGAAATCAGTGTCTTCTTGGAGGGCATTATTCATTGAGAAGACATTTAGGTTAGGATCAATTGATTGAACCAACGTTTTGAAATGTGTGATTGTAGTTGAACTTGGATCTTTCAGTTGTACCAAGAGCAGGTTGGGGTTGGCGATGCCTGTTGTATTCATCAATGTGTCAATTGGTACATAGGTGACTAAGCCGTTATTGAGAGGGTCAACGCAAACTCCTACGATTTGAAAGGTGTTATTGTCAAACTCTATGCCTTGGACAAAAGGATTTGACTGTTTTATGTTCAAGCTTGGGTCCGGCGAATACAGTGTTTGAGCAATGGAATCACCAACCACAGCCTCTAAAGAGCTGTTTGTGGTCAAAAAGTCACCCTTAAGACTCCAGGTGCTATCAAGCGTGTCAGGGTTAACACCGACCACTATTGAATTACCCTGCCTATTGCCTCCCACTGAAGAGATCGCCTCCGTATCTGGGTTTACAGTAAAATTGTCAATTTCTGAAACATGCTCACTCAAAACCAATCGTGAATCGACCAAAGTGACGCTTGACGAATGACTTAATTGTGTTATTACCGATTGTGGAATGGCAAGATTTGACTCGGAATAATTGAAATTAGCGTCGATTGAGCCGCCTGAAAACTTAGAAAGCAACTGTTCATACTGATTGCCCATTTTGTTTGTCGCTACGGCGATGGTATCTGAGTTAAGGGTATTTTGTACCCAAGATGTCGTTGTGTTCTTTGCAATTATGCCACCTGCAACAGAGATAGTCAGCAAAACAAAGACAATTGAGAGAAGAACGACGAGGCGGATGCTTGATTTTTGGCGGCGATACATGCTTCTGGAAGCAATTCGCCACGCTAACCTGCTTCTTGACATGGATTTACGTTTGCTGACAACAGTTAAGCCATTGTATTCAATGGGTGAGAGCGCTTTGGCAGGAGTCATTTTAGACACTTTGACCACGGGCCAGAGCCCAAAAACAAATGAAAGAACAAAAAAGGCGACAAACACAACAGGACCAAACCACAAGTTTGGAAGCGTGTAGCTTGAAAAGACCCTGTTGCTAACCCCGAAATCCATCAAAAATCCAAGAACAACTCCTAAACCAGATCCCGCAAGAGTGATTGTCAATAATTCAGTCATGAAATAGCCAGCAACAAGATTGTTTGGACATCCTGCCGCCTTGATTAAACCAAAATCCCGAGTTCTCTGAGCCATCATCAAGAAAGCGATAAAGCTGGTTAACACTGCTCCAACCGCAAAAACTAATACGCCAATAAAGAAGCTGAACGTCGATAAAATACTGTTTATGCCTAAGGTTAGTGTGCCTTCGGCTGAGGTTGTGTTGAGGCCTAAGCGGCTGCTAAAAAGCAAAAAGAAAAGCGTTGAAGCGACGCTTAAAGTTAAGGTGGCGATAGTTAAGATTGTTTGAAGTTTTCGTCGGAGCAAGTCGTTGGTTGGAAAATTACTCATTTTCATTCGCCAATTTGCCATCTTCAAGCAACAGAACTTGGTCAGCCAACGCCTTTATTTGCTCGTCATGGGTTGAAACAATAATGGTTTTCCCATGACTTTTGAGAAGCTGGAGGACCTGAATGATTTTGTTGCTGTTTTTTGAATCCAAATTGCCTGTTGGCTCATCAGCCAGTATAAGCTGCGGATCATTCGCCAATGCCCTAGCAAAAGCTACCCTTTGTTGTTCGCCACCGCTGAGTTGAGATGCAAAATGGTTAGCTCGATGCTGCAAACCCACAGTTTCCAGCAGTTCATCTACCCTTTTTTCTATTTCTTCAAAGGGCTTTTGTGTCCACTCCATGGGAAACGCAATATTTTCTGCCACAGTTAATGTTGAAACCAAATTGTAAGATTGAAAAACAAAGCCCAGGTTATTACATCGATAATCTGAGAGGGCATCCTCATTTTGATTGGTTAAATCTTGTCCTGCAACAAAAATTTTGCCACTTGTTTGCCTGTCAATTCCACCGATAATATTAAGCAATGTAGTTTTTCCTGAACCGGAAGCGCCGCATAAAGCTATGAATTTCGCTTTTGGAATAGACAATGATACGTCTTTTAAGACTTCAATTTTTTCGTCGCCTAATTGGTAAACTTTCCCCAACGCTTCCGTATAAACCATGGATTCAGTGTGGTTTGACAATTGCTTCTCTCTCATTTAAAAAATGGTTAAGGACCTCCCAATAATATACGTTGAGGTATTTCCATTTTTTAGGCTAATTGTAAGTTGTGTCGATGTTCAAGTTTCCGCGGTCTCGTTTAAGGATGCGGACTTTGTCCGGAACCTTTTTCTTTTCCCAATCGGTCCAGCTGATTTCTTTAAACAGCCATCTTTTGCCAAGGTGCGCTGCCACAACCGCGTGTTTGTAGGCGTGTTCGCTAGGGATAAATTGGTCGAGGAACTGGAATAATTTATCGATTTGTTGTCTTGGAAAGTAAGCGTAGTATGTGGCGTTTTTCACTTCAAATGCATAGCTGTGTTGGCCTTTGCGTGCCATGACATCTGGGAGCGGGTTGAGACTGGGGTTGCTGACTGGTACACGAACGGCATTGTAACCTTTTTTTTGCAGGAGTTTAACCAATACAGTTTCGCTGTAAAAGCCTCTTTTGCGCCAGCGGCGAAGTCTAATTCTGTCAAGGTCTGTTGTCACAGTTTTCACCTGAGCGTTAGCTGATTTATTTAGCTCTTAGAGATAAAAATTGTTGCTTTGAAGCTCGCGGAACTTTATTCGGGGTATGCTTTTGTATACTGATTAGCCTGTTCTGGTGTATCTGGAGGGTACTGGTGACGGTCATATTTTAGTTAATACCAATACATCCACTATCACTGATGCCGCAATTGCTTACATTCATGGTTTGAAAATATTGCCTGATTAGACTACACTAAGCACTTGAAAAACAAGCGTTGACTCCAAAGCACACTAAAAAGTAATGATCCTGTAAGGCCTAAAATTGATCATGCCGCTCGAAAGAAGAAAAAAAATAGCGTTTCAAGGCCGAATCCGTATACAAAAGCATCAACCAAACACCCTCAACAATAATGGTGCTCAGATTTTTTTTTAAAAATGTGATGAAAAGCTTCTAAAAATCTATAACATTGGATAGATAACAAAAAACGCTTGAATCTATTTTTTGCTCTAAAACGGCAAAGTTTTCAAAAACTTCGAAAAAATTGTTAAAATCCTCGAAGTAGAGGCGAAAAGATAGGCTTTTGCTTCGCATGGAGATTTTCGGGGGTACTTATATGAGGCCCCGATATTCCCCATACCAGTCGAAAACGCATAATGCGAATAAGGCATAATTGAGCTTTTTTAATCATTTAAACCACAAATTAGACCTTTAGATTCTCGTTTCCATAGAAAAAAAACAGCCATTTTATCACTTTAAGCCTTTCGAGGTGAAACAAGATCTTAAATGTCATTAGAAGGCAAAAACCGTTTGATTACAAGCTATTTTAAACAAAAACGCTTAACGCCAAGCCGTTATTCTAAACTAAATATTATACCAAAAAAATCTTATTAAATTTTAAATTTCTCATTTTCAAGTGAACTGATTTTTTTTCTCTCAAAGGCTCCTCAAATTTTCTTTTTGATAGCACAAAAATTTGGTCTGCAATAATAGAATGTGAAACTATAACTTCTCAAATTCCCTCAAAAAACACTTTTATTAATTTTACAACCAAAGCCTTACGGACCAGGATTTTAGAATACAATTTTAAGTTCATAGCAGATCTGAAAAGGTTTCCACAAGAACAGATTAGCACGGGCAGGAATTACTTTGCCTCACCGAAATCGCTGAAGAGCTAATTTGCGCCAAAAATAATATTCAGCTACGCAGGCTACCCCGATTGCTCCTGTAATAAACGCGCTATAAACCACAACTAGCGGAAATTGTTGAGTTTCATTTTGTTGCCCTAAAGCGTAGAAGTAATGGTCATCTGAACCAATATAGACAGCACCGTTTACTATTGCAGGGGAAGAACAGATTTGATATTGAGTTAGGAATTTTGACAAGACCTGACCATTTGTTGCATTTAATACAACTACATTGTGATCATCAGAGCCTGAGTAAATTACACCGTTAGCAAACGATGTGCTTGCTGCTATGCTATCTCCAGCTTTGTACGTCCATATCATGTTTCCATTTTCAGCGTTTAATGCAAAAAGATAGCCATTATCAGAGCCAATAAACACCTTACCCTCAGCAACATTTGGAGTAGCATGCACCCAACCATGCGTATTAAATTTCCAATTTAAACTTCCAGTTTGAACATCTAACGAATAAGTGTAATTATCTAAACAACCCACATAAACCGAGCTGTTATCAACGCTAGGTGCATAAACTACTATATCTTCAGTTTTAAATCGCCATAACAAACTTCCGTTTTCGGCGTTTAAAGCATAAACATAGTCGTCCGCAGAGCCAAAAAAGAGTTTTCCATCAACAACTGAAGGCGAAGACCAAACTTTATCTCCAGTTTTAAATTCCCAAATTAATTTACCGGTACTTGAATTTAGACAATACATCTCAGAATCTAACGAACCTATGTAGACTTTATCATTAACAACTGCAGGGGATGAATTTACTTCGTCTCCAGTTTTGAATTTCCAAATTACCGAACCATCGTTAGCATTCAATGCATAAACATAACCATCAAAAGAACCAATATACACAATCCCGTTGACCACATCGGGAGAAGACGTTACGCTACCTCCAGTCTGGAGCTTCCAGTTTACATCTCCATTTTTCGTATTCAAACAATAAATGTAACTGTCCCAAGACCCAAAATAAACTGAGTCGCCAATAACAGCAGGAGAAGAAGTCACGGTACCATTAGTCTTAAACTTCCACAAAAGTTGACTAACATTAACCACTGGACTTTCCGTTTGAGCCGTTCGTGAAGGGTCATGACCAAACATTGGCCATGAATTACTATTTTGAGGCCCCTGAGCAAAAGAAACCTGATTAGTCAATGTAACAAAAAAAATTAAGGCTACAAACACAATCACGCACTTTAGCATAATCGATTTTGGAGCCATGTTGTTGATGAACCTTAGTAAAGTTTGTTATCAACTACATTAGCGAGCATTTATTTTTTTCTATTTTTTTAGGTTTTATTGTTTTTTGCAGGCTTGTGGTGTGTAAAAAAACTTAAGGTTGGTCTTTTAGGATAATTTCACTCTTTCCTAAGAAAACCACAATCATTATATTTGACATGGATAAGAATAATGTTTGCAGCCTAGGCAGCGTCGCCTTTATAGGATGCCGAGTAAAACTTGAAGGGCAAAGGGGAGCAGTTTGGAACAAAAAACTAAAGATATACTACTGTTAGTTGTTTTACTTGCAATACTTACGCCACTTCTAATTTATCCAAGTTATTTAAGCCTTAAACCCTTTTCTTATAAGGGCACCGTTTCTGATTGGATCTTTGTTGGAATGAACGTTGTATTTTTCAGCATATTTCTGTTATTTATTCCGTTCAGGAAAAAAGTTTCACGGAAAACATCTAGCGTTTACGTAGCATTCATAGTTGCTCTATTTGCTGAAATGTTCGGTATTCCTCTGACAATGTACTTTTTTTCCTACGCTATGGGAGAAAACAACATCTTCTCGTTAGAGTTTCTCTTAGCACCAGTCATGGGACAAACCCTCTTCTACACTATTTACCACTATATCATATTCTACACTTCCAAAGTTATCATTGAAATAGGCATACTGTTGGTTGTTTTTGGCTGGAAACAGATCTACAATGGTCAAAAAGCAGGCAAACTCGTGACAAACGGCATCTATCGCTACATGCGTAATCCACAATACTTAGGCTTTCTATTCGTCACCGGGGGTCTGCTGCTTCAATGGCCTTCTATCTTTACCGCCATATTGTGGCCTATATTGGCAGTTATGTACATTAGACTGTCAAAGAAGGAGGAACGCGACGTGGAAGCAGAATTTGGGGATGAATTTCGGAAATACAAGAGCTCTGTTCCATCGTTTTGGCCACGCATACGCCCAAAAACCCCCACTCCTTAATAGTTTTGTTTTGTAAACTTTTTGAAGATTTCTATTCAAAACTAGGCAGATATAATGAACGACCTTAAACTAACTACTCGAACAGTAAAGTTAATCTCGAAACATTTTTCAACAGTTCTATGCTAATAAAACAATCACCAAGAGGCTGCTTTTATGTCAAGTTTTAAGGTTGTAAATAGAAGCTATAGCTTCACAACTAAGGGTGAAATAGACTTCATAGATGTATCAGACAAAATCCAAGAAGAAGTATCGCTCTCAAGCATTCAAAACGGATTAGTCCACGTCTTTGCTCCTCATGCAACAGGAATTCTCATTTTAACTGAAAATGATGATGCATTGCTGGAGGATATAAAAACTATGCTTGAAGAACTTGCTCCAAAGCACAAAGCATACAATCATCCATCTAATGCTCATTCACATTTAAGATCGATTCTTTTTCCCCCAGACAAAACCTTGCCTATAGTTGATGGCCTTGTAACTTTTGGAACCTGGCAGTCACTGCTTTTTGTGGAGACCGATGTCTATGCAAGAAAACGGACACTGATAATCCAAATTATGGGCGAACAATAAAAAACAAAAACAAATCTTTGCGGAATTTAATCAATTGAAAAAAATTCTTCAAAGTTCTTAGTTTTCGCTTTCCGCGCTAAATAAAAATATGAGCTAACATGCAGTTTTATCTTTTTAATGATAATAGCAGATGTAAACAAACGCTATTTTATCTTTTTATTGTAAAAAGTGATCATTCGAAGAAATTTCGGTTAAGTCTAACAAGTAACGCTCAGCTCAGCAATCAATAAAAGTTTTTTAACGCAGAAGACTTGCTCGATAATGACAAAAAAGACTTTAGAAAACGATAATCGTCTGAGCTGGGCACCATTTCAAAGCGTTGTATCGGCAAAAGTTGGAAGGCAGCAAACGACCGTGAGCAATTAAATCTGTGTTTGCCTCTCAAACAGTGTCAGATTAGGTAAAGTTAGGCCTAAATAATAAACAATCAAATCAATTTACTAATGAAATTACAAGAAAGCCAGAGTTGTCACAATCTTCTCATCGATTAACACACAAAAATATGCATTTATTAGTTATTTGAACAAAAAAGAAAAGTATGATTATATAAGCTTCGTTGAACTTCGAAGAAAATTAGCTTTTATGCTCTGTTCGCACCTGTCTGGTTGGTCCTCGGGAACGCATTCGGGCCTTTTTCTTTTCAGCGACCCTCTCAGATGGTTTTTCCGCGATAGAATCAGGCAAGGTTTCCTCAATAGGCAAGGTATCTACTGCATCTGGAAAATCATCATTTGTTGTCTGTTGGGCTCCAGCCTTAAGCATTGTTTCAAACGCCCTATCGACATCTCCTGGCTCAACGTTGATGCCTAATGTTGCATCCGTAAGCACGAACGTCTCGTAGCCAAGTTTACGTGCATCAACAACAGTGTTTACGACACAATAATCCGTTGCCAAACCGCCGATGAAAAGACGTTTTACTTCACACATCTTCAACTCGTGAGCAAAGTTTGTTCCATCAAAAACTGAGTAGCTTTCATGTTCAGGATTGGTAGCTTTAGAAATAACCGCCACTACAGATGACAATTTCAAGTCAGGGTTGAACTTGGCGCCATTTGTATCTTGAATGCAGTGAGGAGGCCAAGGACCACCCTGAGCTTTAAATGAAACATGATTTTGTGGATGCCAATCTCGGGAAGCAAAAATATGTGCTTTAGCATCTTCAAAACGTTTTTCATATGCATTTAAAACGGGAATTATTTCGTCGCCTCCTTCAATTGGTAGTGTACCGCCTGGCAGGAAATCTTTTTGCATATCAGTTATCAATAGGGCATCAGACTTTGCTAAAATAATTTTTTTCTTCAAACAAGACACCTAATTTGCGTATTTCATTTACAAAATACCAGAAATCAAGGTAAAATAAGAAGATACTATCGAATAAACTTTTTGAAAAAATTTTTTGATGGAAAAGTAATTAAAGTTTTGTGACTTTAATTAAATAGTGATAATTCATGTCAGTTTTAGCCTATGTACTTTTTAAAGTTGCGTCAGGAACGGAACGTGAAGTAGCACAAAAAATGATTGAGTTTGCAGAGGTTATAGAGGCAAACGTAGTATTCGGTGAGTACGATGTAATAGCAAGGGTCATAACGACTGATTTGGAAAAGCTTCAAGACTTCGTTTCTGACAAAATAAGAACAGTACCAAATGTACTTGTTACTTCCACCATGATAATTTCAAAAGAATACAAAGGAAAAACATATCGGCCTAAAAATAAGTAATCTTTAATGTGTTTTGTTGATGCTTTTGTATACCATTAAGGAAGCCTTATCTTTTAACTCGCAGCAATAAAATACGAAGGCATTAAACATGAAAACAACAAGCAAGGACAGCTTCAGCTTAAGCAGAGAAATGCGAGCACTTGAAGTCAACGCCGAATATTATGGCATAAGTATGCTTCAATTAATGGAAAACGCAGGACGCAATATAGCTCAAGAAATCATTTTACGTTTCCCCAAAGAAAAAAAAATTGCCATTTTCTGTGGTTTAGGTGGAAATGGCGGTGATGGCTTTGTGGCTGCCCGACATCTTTTGACCGCAGGGTACGCTGTCTCCGTCATTGTTGCAGGTAAAGGTCGTGACATTAACCATGAGGCTGCAATGCAAAACTGGTTAATTCTCCAATCTTTAAATGAAAAGCTTTGCCTGATTGAAGTAACTGATAGTTCTGTGATCCCTAAAGTTTCGGCTGAAGTAGTAATTGATGCTTTGCTTGGAACGGGAGCAAAAGGGCAACTTAAGCCACTAATATTTCAAATGGTTGATTATATCAATTCTTTGAATACTGCTAAATTAGCGGTTGATGCCCCAACAGGCATAGACTCGGATACTGGCGAAGTGTTAGGCACCGCGGTAAAGGCTGATCTTACAATTACTTTTCACAAAGGCAAGATAGGGCTAAAAGACGAAAAAGAATACGTTGGAGAGCTTATCGTCAAGGACATAGGTTTGCCAAAGGAAATAGAGCAGTTTGCTGGTCCTGGCGACGTCTTTCTAGCCAAAAAGCCACGTGACCCAACTGCACATAAAGGCGATTTTGGTCGATTACTAGTTATTGGCGGAAGTGAGGTTTACTTTGGGGCGCCTTCATTGGTTTCGCTTGCCGCCATGCGGACCGGAGTTGATCTTGTTTACCTTGCAGCTCCAGCCAAGGCAGCTTACGCTATTTCCACAATGTCTCCTGATTTGATAACAATAAAGCTTGATGGTAGCAATTTGAATCCAAATAACCTGGAAACGCTAAAACCCTTTTTGCAGAAGGTTGATGCAGTTGCACTTGGTCCAGGATTGGGATTAGACCATCAAACGGAAGAATTTGTCAAATTATGTATTAAAGAAGTTGAGAAGGCGGGTAAACCCTTGCTTTTAGATGCGGACGGTCTCAAAGCGTTTGCAAAGTTTAAGCGACCCCTAAAGGTGCCATTAGTTTTGACACCTCATGCAGGCGAATTCACCATACTTACAGGCGAAACTTTGCCTGAAAATCAAGAAGAACGTGCTTTGGAAGTGCAGAAAACCGCCAAAAAACTCAACGCAGTTATTCTGGTAAAGGGCAAAGTTGACGTAATATGTGATTCCGACTCGGTTAAGCTGAATTTCACGGGCAATGCAGGCATGACTGTGGGCGGCACAGGTGATGTATTGAGTGGAATCGTTGCAGGTTTGATGGCTCAGCAGGTTGACCCTTTTGAAGCGGCGGTAGCTGGAGCGTTTGTTAATGGCGCTGCAGGTGACTTTGTTGCTGATGAGATTGGATTTCACATGGTTGCTACAGACCTTATTGATTGGATTCCACAAGTATTTGATGATCCGATGTCCCATTTGAAGGTGCGCAAATCAGTTGGAAGATAACGCGGAACCTGCAGCCCCGATATTTCCTTTGCGAATTACCATTTATCATGCGGCTCAGGATGATCCAAAAAAAAATACGGCTTTACGGCTGAAACGCCGGGGCTTTGCACGGATAGTTACCAAGACGCGATTTCTGCCAAAACGTGCCATCGTCTTAAATCCTTTTGGCGAAATAGCTTTGTCGCCTGCAGACCGAGATCGGATTCAGCAGTTTGGTTTGGCTGCACTTGATTGCAGTTGGGAACATGCTCAAAAGGTAATGTCTGGACATGTAAAAGGAACCAGCCGTTGTCTTCCCATATTGATCGCGGGCAACGCTGTTAATTATGGAAAATTAACCAAGTTAAGTACTGCCGAAGCCATCGCTGCAGCCTTATATATCGCCGGTTTCAAGAAAGAAGCAGAGGACTTATTGTCAATTTTCACATGGGGTCATACGTTTTTTGAGTTAAACGCCATGTTGCTTGACAATTACGTTACCGCTAAAGACAGCAGTGAAATTGTAGAGATGCAAACGAAGCTTTTGAAAAACAAAAAATCCAGTTAAAGTATTTGTTGACTCTTCTGAAGACTAGACAATGAAAAGCTTATAGCAAACTATGGCAAAATTGATTAAACGCTACAGGGAGAGGACTAAAGCCTGGAATACATCACGGATTTCTACTTATTCTTAGCTTCAGTTATGCTTATTTCACTCTCAGGCGTCCTAATGCCAGGACCATTATTTGCAGTTACATTAAAGAAGGCAACAAAAAGCAAGTCTGCAGGCGCCTTGATTGCGTTAGGCCATGGCATAATAGAGTTTCCACTTATGATTCTAATTTTTTTTATATTAAGTCAATTTAGTATTCCAAGCATTGTGCAAGTCGCAGTGGGGCTGGTAGGTGGTTTCCTGATGATCTTTATGGGAATACAAACATTCAGAAATAGACACAAAATTGAAGAAGCACAGGTTAGCTTAAAGCGGGATTCGGTGTTTGCAGGAGTTTACACGACTGCTGTGAATGCAGGTTTTGTTTTATGGTGGTTAACCATTGGAACGACACTTATTCTTAATGCCCAACTTTTTGGGTTTGTTGGTTTTTCTTTGTTTGCAGGAGTTCATTGGCTCTGCGATTTCACTTGGTACACAGTGGCTGCATTAGTTATTTTTAGATCTCAACGGTTTTGGAGTGAGAAGGCAAAAACTGGAATAACCTTTTTTTGCGTCGCAGTTTTCATAGGTTTTGGAGCCTACTTCATGGGTTCCGCGTTGTGGTCATTGCTTGCTACAGTTATATAGAAAGATGAGTGAATAATACCCATGGAATTAAAAGTTGGAGAAGCAACTCTGCAATTAATCAAAGGCGACATAACAGATATCGAAACAGACGCGATAGTTAATGCCGCAAATTCTTCACTTTTAGGAGGCGGGGGCGTCGATGGAGCGATTCATAATAAAGGCGGACCCAAGATTCTTGAGGAATGCAAGCGAATAAGAGCAACAGAGTGGCCTGAAGGTTTGCCAACCGGAAAAGCAGTTATTACGTCTGGCGGCAACTTAAAAGCAAAATACGTGATTCATACAGTTGGACCCGTTTGGCTTGGAGGATTCCATGTTGAAGCTGAACTACTTAAACAAGCGTACAAGAACTCGTTAAAACTTACAGTTGCGAAAGGAATTAAATCAATAGCGTTTCCTTCGATTAGTACCGGAGCCTATGGTTATCCCATTGAAGAAGCCAGTCATGTAGCACTCAAAACTGTGAAAGAGTTTTTGGAAAAAGAAGATAAGCTTGAGAAGGTTATTTTCGTTTTATTTTCTGACCGCGACTTTGAAATCTATCTGGAAACAGCAAAGTCAATTTTATCTTGAACGAGAATGGTTGATTAATCTTCTCAATCTTGACGTTCAGCTTGAAAATTAAATTCAATTTTAGAATTTGAATTACTTTTTAGGGCTACTTCCTCAAATTCCACAATTGAAGCTACTCGAATATTCAATTGTTGGTGCACAGTTTCCATCACAGTAGTTGATTTAGGACCTTCAACAATAAAGGCATCTCTTTTTTCAATCCGTACAACAGCACAAGCTTTTGGGTCTTAGCCTGAGTACAAAATATGCGAATTTGTTAAATATCTGGGCACAAAATCAAGTCCGATATTTTATTTGCAAAGGATTTTACAAACTATTAGAAAGACAAGCCTTGTCTCCGTTACATAAAGCAAGTTTTGACTTGTAAGGGTAGCTTGCTAAAATTTAATTGATCGAGTCTAATTATACATTAGCAGATATTTTTTTTCCAAAAGGAAAACTCATCAAGTTAGCGTTTTAAAAATAGGATAAATGTTTATGGCGGTTAATGTTGAAGAAGATGACGCGTTAATTGCAGCTGTTCAAATTGAACTGGATAGAATGGTAACTAAAGAGGTTTGTGAAGCAGTTTATGAAGTTGCAAGCCTTCTTCCAGAAGAAAAAACTAAACAAAAACTTGATAACGAATGCAAAACCAGAAAAAACGTTATTGTTGAAGTGATCGCAAACTCCGTAAATTTAGAGCGGCTCTATTTTATTATCCGCTCAGCCATTATGGGTGGAATTACGGGGATATTCACATTTTCGATTATCAGCATATTATCAATCACAAATTTTTTGGAACTTGTCTTTCTCGGAATAATTGCTTTTGTGGTTGCGTTGCTTGCATCGCGAGTGCTTGATAAATCAGTCGTGAGATTTTGTAATATAGCGATTTCTTATTTGAAAAAGCATGAGCGAGTCAAGAATTTTATTTTGAAGAGATTTTGATTTTTTATTTTGGCATAGCGTTGTTGAAATAACAATAAATTGCCGCATCCGACTTTTCGTGGCATAATCGATTCTTCAAATAAATTGACGATAGGTCCATTTAATAGACTGATATTTTTGATACTCGCTGAACTCAAGAGTGACATTTAGAAGGGTACCTAAAATGACTCAACAATTGTAGGAGTTATACTTTAAAATCAACTTCAATCGCAAAAATAATCTACCTTCTAACAAATGAAGAAATAGATTTATAGAATTTTTCATTTTAAGCGGTATACTTAGCTAAACTACCATTAAAGTCAACGTAGACTGGATACTTGAAAGATTCTTTATTTGTTTAAACACAACTTCACGAAGATGCTCTAGTGATTCACCTGTAACCTTCGCAATAATATCATAAGCCCCATGCGAAGGATAAATCTCGACAACTCCTTCAATGCTTTTCAAATCTTCAAGCGCAATTGAGCTTGAATCTGGCTCAGCCGTAATAAAAATAAAAGCATGTCTCTTATGAACAGGAACTTTTTCTTCTGTCGAAAACTTAGAGCTTATCGTGGGATATAGATTGTCAAAAACATTTTCCACCTAATACACCTCTTTGGCTACTTAAACAGCTTGAAGCACGACTATTAAAGCTGTGTTGCCGTCTAGCTACAATAACAAATCAATATAATTTGCCTAAGGTACTATTTGACATGCAGCTGGAGAAGCTGGGGCTTGGCAAACAAACACCGGCTTTTTCACGAAAGCATAAAGAAAGCAAACCGTGCCCATTCGCAATTATTTTTATGCCCACCAAGGAAGAGAAGGAATGGATGCTTACTTGTGCTTTCTAACGCCAAGCCCAACTAAACGATTTTACTATTTTGTATTTTTTAATTGAATTAACGAGTAAACATCGTATTTGTTGCCTATTGCGTTTCTTCCTTCTAAATAGCATAACTCAATTAGAAAGCCTAAGCCTACAACGTTGCCGCCTAATTTCTCAACCAATTCAATGTTTGCTTTTACTGTTCCGCCTGTTGCGAGCAGATCGTCAATTACCAAAATATTTGCTCCTTTCTCAATGGCATCTTCATGTATTTCGATGTTATCGCTTTCGTATTCTTTTTTGTAGGTTAGGTTAACGCATTTGTATGGTAATTTACCTTTTTTCCTTACAGGAATAAACCCGACGCCTAACTCGTAAGCTAAAGCAGCGCCTATAATGAAGCCTCGTGCTTCGTTTGAAACGATGGCATCGATTGATTTGCCCTTGTAATGATCCGACAATTGCTTGATGGCTTCATGAAAGCAAACTTTGTCTTTCAAAAGTGGGGTAATATCCCAGAAAACAACGCCTTTGAACTCTGGGATTCTTCGAACTTTAGATTCAAGATCAACCATTTTGTCTGGTTTGTTCATGTTTTTCCTTCTCCTTAAACAAAAGCGCCTTTCAATGCTTGGTTACATGTACAACTGCATTCGCTGGGAGTTTTTGCGACGGTTTCAGCTATTATTCGCTTAACATTTTCAACGTTAGATTTCATAGTGGAAAGAATATCGTCAACACAAACTACATGGTCTTTCCAGACATCATAGTCAGTGACCGTGGATATTGATGCATAGCAAATTTCTGCTTCTCTAGCTAAGACGCATTCGGGAACAAGTGTCATACCGACCACGTCTGCGCCCCATTGCTGATACATTTTAGATTCGGCTTTGCTTGAAAAGCGTGGTCCTTCAATGCACACATAGGTTCCTGTTTCATGAAATTTTATTTTCATATCTTTTGCTACGGAAATTATGGTTTTTCTCAGGTCAGGACACATGGGTTCAGCAACAGAAATGTGGCATACCTTATTTTCAGTATAAAATGATTGTTCCCTTCGAGTTGTTCGATCGATAAATTGGTCAACAAAAACGATTTCACCAGGATGATATTCTTCTCTGAGTGATCCCACAGTTGAAGGTGCAAGAATATGTTTTACGCCCAATCGCTTTAAAGCAAACATGTTTGCCCTAACGTTAATGTCGGTTGGTCGAATCGTGTGTTTTTTTCCGTGTCGGGGTAGAAAAGCTACGTATTTTCCGCCAAGCTCTCCGACTGTTATTGTGTCTGAGGGTTTGCCGTAGGGCGTTTCCATCGCGACTTCTTGAACGTTTTTGAGTAGTTTAGGGTCGTAGAGACCTGTTCCACCGATTACTCCAAATTCAGCTTGCATGCCAATTATCTTCAAGTGCTCACCTTATAAAAATAGCGACAAAGAAACAAAAATAACCTCTTTCAGCAGTTCTTTTGTTGTTACAAATAGAAGAACAACAGTAGTCAGTCCTTTGTTCTTTCAAGACAACTTATACCGCCGTTTTACTTTTCTTGCAGCACAGAAAGCTTTCAACCATTCCGTCTAATCTGATATTTTTCTTGGGTCTGCGTACTTTCCAGTTGCATTGATCCAAATTACGGAAGTTGGTGTAGAAATGGTTTTATTTTTTCATTGAAAGAAGAAGAAGTTCGGAGGAAAGCACCTTCTTCTTCTTCTTCTTCTGCTTACAATTTGGTAGAACAACAACAGTTGGTGGTAGCACCGGGTGTTGTTCTTCTCTGA
This sequence comes from Candidatus Bathyarchaeota archaeon, assembly GCA_963798135.1. Classification (GTDB taxonomy): domain Archaea; phylum Thermoproteota; class Bathyarchaeia; order Bathyarchaeales; family Bathycorpusculaceae; genus Bathycorpusculum. The sequence continues at coordinate 47,469 of CAWCSI010000003.1, forward strand.
AGAAGAAGGAGGACAACTATGGTAGCACCGTGTCCTTCTCCTTCTAAGATCAATATGTTCCATTATAGGCAGCCTAGAAATAGCTTTTTTTTCAACCAAAAACCCTGCTTTTGATTAGAAAAATTGCAAAATATTACATTGAGCTATAAAGAAGCAAGAGCGCTTTAATTAATGGCTTATTCTGAAAAAAAATCATGATATTTTTCCGATACTTACCGAAATTGTTTGAGTTTGCCCGTTTCGTACCACCGTAAAATTGGCTGTTTGACCTGGCAATGTATGTTGTTCCAGATACGAGAGCAAGTCATCGGTGTTTGTTATTCTTACTCCGTTGATTGCAGTTATTATGTCGCCACCAAGGATCACATTTGAACCTAAAATTGTAGTTTGAGTTGAGCCGCCTTTTAACCCGTTTTGAGTCGATACACTTTCAACTAGCCAGCCGTAAGTGATGCTGGTTTTCATGACTTGGGCAATCTGGTAGTTCATGTCGGTTCCTTGTGCGTTAATTGTTGGATGTTGACTGTACGAGCCAGAGGATACTAACGAGCTGAGTTCCCGTGATATTGTGTCAGAGGGAATTGCAAAACCCAACCCTTGAGAATTGCTAATGTCGGCTGTAGTGATGCCAACTACATCACCACTATAAGTAATGAGGGGTCCTCCTGAATTTCCAGGGTTAATTGCAGTGCTTGTTTGAATTATATCTGGAATTGTTTGTCCTGCGTTGCTTGAGCTTGATGATTCAGTAATTGTTCGTCCAAGCGAGCTGATTACGCCTGTCGTTAATGTTCCCGATAAACCATAAGGTGAACCTACCGCAACCACTGGGTCACCTACTGACAAAGTATTAGCGCTGATAAGGGTTAAAGACGTTAACCCGCTGGGCATCGGCGAAATCGTGAGGACAGCAAGATCAGAAAGAGGATCGGAACCTAACACTTTTGCCGGGTAAGCATTGCCATCTGCAAAAGTCGCGGTTTCATTGACTGCATCTTGAATCACGTGGTTGTTTGTAACTATAACTTGTTGGTTGTTAACTGTTGTAATGAATCCTGAACCTTGCTGTTGCGAATAACCTGCAAGCTGGCCAAAGAAATTGTAGGCAGGCACCAAGTCTTGGATTACAACCACTGATGTTTTAACTTGCTGATACAATTGTGAGAGCGAAACGTTCGAATTTACTATATACGTGGAGTTTGAATAAGCAACGTTGCTGGGGGTTTGAGTTAATCCCTGCAGTTGAGTTTGCATGGTGTTGAGTTTAGAGTTAAAATTTGAGTAAGACAATGCAAAGCCGATTAAGCCTCCGGCAACCAAACCTACAAGAACAAGAACTATTAAGATGACGGCTGAAAAACTCTTAGTCTTTTGGGGTAGTGGTTGGGGAATTGAAGGGATTGTTGGTATAGGTGTTTCCATAATCAATCCTCAATTATTTCCAAGATTTCTTTAGGTTTTGTCAATAACCATTTCTTTCACTAAAAAAGTTCGTCGCTTGCATAGATAGCTTTTTTGCAAGCCGGACACTTGTCATCGCTGATTTGAATTTTGCTTCCGCAGTGAGGGCATGTTTGGTTCTTTTTGTTTAGATGCAGACCGGGCAATTCTTTTAGTATTTTTCCATCTTTGAGAAGGAGCATACGTTCTGTGTTGCGTGCAGCTTGACTGTCATGAGTAACCATGATTATTGTAGTGCCCTGCGTGAGATTGAGGTTTGCAAGCAACTTCATAATTCCCTGTTTATTTTGGCTATCCAAGTTTCCAGTAGGTTCATCTGCAAGAATAAAAGCGGGATTATTTGCCAGTGCTCGAGCGATTGCCACTCTTTGCTGTTCTCCAGCGCTGAGACGTTGTGGTCTGTGGCCTTCTCTTCCTGAAAGACCAACCATTTCTAAGAGTTCACTAGCTCTTTTCTTTCGTTCACTCTTTGATTTTATTTTTCCTTCCATTGGTAACTCGACGTTTTCTCTGGCGTTTAAGTACGGCAGCAAATTGAAGGTTTGAAATACGAAACCCATTTTGTCTCTTCTGATCTTATAGAGCTGATTTTCCGGAAGTGTTGAGACATCAATGCCGTCTAGTAAGACTTTACCGCTTGTTGGCTTGTCAATGCAGCCAATGACGTTAAGTAGAGTGGTTTTTCCAGAGCCTGATGGCCCCATAATTGCCACAAATTCTCCAGCGTTTATTGACAGATTTAGGTTCGTTAGTGCTGGGACGTCGCGTTTGCCAAGATTGTAGGTTTTGTTTAATTTTTCTATCTGCAATACGGGTTTACTCATATTTCATTGCCTCTGCGGGTCTAATTTTTGCTGCTCTCCACGCTGGATATAGACTTCCTAATGTTCCAAGTAAGACTGCTGCACCGAACAATATCAGTATAAGTTCGGGATTTAATGTTGCCACTGATAATCCACTTATTCGTGTTGTGCCTGAAAGGAACCCAGCAGCTCCAGTTGCTCTAGTGCCGATACCAACACTTGGGAGTAAAAGCGAAGAAAGTGTTGGGGCTGCTATGCTGCCAATTGCGATCCCAACTACGCCAGCAATTATGCTTAGCAAGATTCCTTCAAGCATAAATTGTCCCATAACTGCGGAATTGCTAAAACCAATCGCTTTGAGCGTACCGATTTCTTTGGTTCTTTCCTTGACTGTGTAAAGCATTACAAATAACACTATCAAGCTTGTTGCTACAACCACCACGACTATTTCTTCAACTGCCGTTGAGTATGTTTGACTATTAGCTGATTGTGCAGTTGCCAATTCAGTATTATAGGTTGTTTGCAAGGTTTGAAGCTGATTCAGGCGAGTTTGATCAGTAGTAACTGTAAGCTCTGGATGCAATGCACTTATGGCTGTAGCTACTCCTGAGACAGCATCTGTGTTTTGTGCGAAAACGCTAAGAGAAGTTATGTATCCCGTATTATTTGTTATGGCTTGAGCGTCAGACAGGTTCATGAATAATGTTTGGGTTTGAGCCACTGATGATGGACTATATATACCTACAACAGTAAATGTTTCCCCTAAAATTGAAATTGTATCGCCTACGCCTGCATTGAAGTATGCCGAATTGTTTTCGCTAAGTAAGACTTTTCCCGAATCGCCTACCTGTAAATTGGTTCCTGAAGTTATGTTTGTTGGCAACACAGGATAATTGTCCACCAGATCAGAAGTCAGAGGAATTCCTTCGATCGTGTATTGGACATCAAGGCGCGTAATATCTCGCGTGTATCCATTAAATGATACAGCGCTCGTTACGTTTTGTCCTTCGGATGCTTGTAATGTAGGCTCGACCTCGGCTATTCCGGAGATGGTACTATTAATGTCGGTATAGAGGCTTTCATTCATAGGATTTGATTGGCCACCATTAAATGCGCCTCCGCCAAACTGACCACGCACCGTGCCTCCGCCAAACTGACCTGGTGTAAAGCCGCTTCCTCCAGAATTGCCGCCGCTGAATTGACCTGGTGTAAAACCACTACCGCCAGGTGCGCTTGTGCCACCACCGAAACCGAAACCTGAAAAACTCGGTGCAAGACTACAGTCTATTTGAGTGGATGTTTGATTAATTGTTGCGCCAGTTTGGCTAATAATATTGCTTAAGTTTGAAGCTGCCGTGCTTGCAGTCTGCTGATTAGCTAAAACGCCTGCAGGAATTGAAACCATTATCGCCATGGAAAAACCAAGAGCAATAATTACTAATAACGCACGAATTTTTCTTCGTGAAATATTTCTAATAGCTCGATTTATGACACCCATTTAGTTATCCTTCATTACGTAATTTTTGAAAAAGGCAACCAAAAAGAGAACCGAAGGGGTTTTTATTTGGGCAGTTATAGGGCTTCTGGCCTTATTTTTTGTTCCAATCCTCTTTTTGATTGCCCTTTGGCTTCTTAGCGTCAAAGAGTTATTAAACAATTTTTCAAAATCTTACCCAAATCTAACCCTAATTAAGAATTAATCAACTGAAATTTAGAAGGAATTTGATCGATAAACTCTAAAGCATTTGTTTTCAGTTTCTTAACAAGTAATCGCTAAGAATATATCCTAATTTTTGAAAGAAAAACGTCATTGTTAATGCGCTTCAAAAATTAAAATTCAAAAATCGTTAGTTTGCTGCTATACAAAAGAAAAAAAATTATTGGGGAGGTGGAGGTGGCGGTAAATTAAGGTCTTCGTTCTTTTTGCGTTTTCTCATTAACAATAAAACAACGAGAACGACCAAAATTATTAGAATTGCAACCACAGCCACTATTGATTCAGTTAGCAAATTCAAAGAAATCGCTCCAGTTGGAGATTGTGTTGGGTGAGTTGAGCCGGTTGCAGTTGAAGTTGGTTCTGTTGTGGTTGGAGGTGCTGTAGGTGTAGGTGTTGAAGCTACTGGCTGGTCAGATTGAATCAGAACTGAATAGTTTGTTATTGAGCTTGATAATTGAGGTGTGTTATCCATCGGCGTGGCAACAAATGATGCTGTTGCTCCAGGCGATAGAGAACTTGAAATGTAATTGGTGTAGTTTAAGCTGACAGCTGTGCCTGATGCATTATAAAACGTTGTCACTACCCAAACATTACCAGTTAGTTGGGTTCCACTATTCTGAACAAAACCCGTGAGAGTATAAACGCCGCCAGAACTTAATGATCCGGAAAGGCCTCCCGCTGGAATGGTCAAACCTGAATATTGAGTTATATTTGTGTCAGCAGCATACGACACAAATATTGTAACATTGGTAATTGTATTAGCCCAGTTTGGGTCGGAGTTTGCTACGTTGTCAGGGGTGAAATCTAAGTAAAAAGGAGCAATCTGTCCAGGAGCCAGATAATTTCCAAATGCTTGACCATCAGCAAAGTCAACAAGTCCGTTAGTAGCATTGTAAGCATTCCCAGAAAGAATTACTCTATCTAACGTATTTGTGCCAATATTCTGAATTGCACCAACTACAATAAAATCTCCCACATACTGTGCTTGAACAGTGTTTGAAGGCGCAATGTACCAACTGTAGCTTAGAATTTTGACTTCGGAAGGATCTGCTTTCACTTGTGGTGTAGATAATAAAGTGATTGAAGCGATAATTAAAACAACAAGAGCTAAAGCGACAAGTATCTTTTTCAATATTTTCCCCTCAATTTTCCTTAAGGAGACCTATTATCCCAATAAAGAGTTATTAAACTTTATTCAAAATTGACCCCTAATCTTTCTATAATTATTTTTTACTGTTATTTCATTTGACATTTAAGCAACAAACTTTTAAACTTTAAAAAAAAGAAGAAATGAGTTTACTTATCAATTTCGGTTACATTCATTGTTACAATCTTTGTTACTTTTGCTTGATTAAGATCTACCACCACTAATGATCTGCCAGTTGTGCTTTGCAAAGTTAAATCTGCGATTGTTGCTTTGGACGCAATGTTGCCATTTCCATCAATTATTGTGCTAATTACAGGTCTAACTGAGGTTATGTTAAAACCTTGGCTAAGCAGATTTTGAACGTCAGTATCATTCTTTGCTATGTTAGTCACGTTTTGTGTAAAGTCAGAGCTTACCTGAATTGAATTGAAAATTCCTGATCCGCCAAATCCTTCTGGCCCTCGGAAGCCTCTGCCCACACCAACGTTATCTCTCAATCCCATTTGACCCGCAATAAATAAGCCGCCATTTCCAGTATCGTTAACTGTTGACAGAGTTGGCTGCACATCGGAAGCAACAGAATTGTTTGCATCAGCTTTAGCAGTTGGTTGCATAACAAGTAATACTGAAGCACCAATTGAAGCTGCAATGACAATAGAAATTAACATAAAAACTTTAATTTTTGTATTCAATCTTTATTTTCACCTCCGTCGTCAAAAAAACGGTTGGCAATAAATTATTAAATGATTTTTCAAAATTCTACCAAAATTACTCCCAATTTAAACCTAAAACTTTACGTTTTGGACAGTTTGAAAGCGCACATTTATTACTTAAAATAGATTAGAAGTGACAAAGAATCTCTTCGAACACACGGAGTCATATAATTGTCTGTAAATGCCCGGTCGCTAAAGTACTTGCTTGGATGGCTTATAGCAGGCACACGAGGTGGACCAACTCGGGCAAAAATTATTATGGCTCTAAAAGAAACGCCACAAAACGCGAATCAATTAGCAACCTTACTTAAGATGGATTATAAAACAATGCGACATCATCTTGAAGTTCTGGAAAAAAACAGAATGATTACTTCAATCGGTGACAGATATGGCGCAACTTACTTTCTTTCGCAAACTTTGGAAGAGAATTATTCTATGTTTGAAGAGATTGTGAAGAAAATCGGGAAAAAGTAGAAAAAGGAGCAGACTAAAGAGGAGAAACAAATGGACAAAAGATTAAAAATAGGCATAATATTTACGCTTTTGATAGTAGTCGCTATTCTTGCGGCTTTCTGGGTGGTTATTGAAAGCAGATCACAATTCCCGGGTTTTCAACAGCCACGAGGAGTTCCCCCAAGTAGCTTTATTGCTGGTGACCTAGAATTCTTTTACGCTGCTTATACCATACTGTCCACCATTAATATTGCCCTTTTAGTTGTCGTGTTATTAATTTACATTGATATTTACATTAAAACTCGTTCTCAATTTACTATAGGGCTTGTAATTTTTGCTTTGGTTTTTCTAGTAAAAGACATCACTGCTAGCCCGCTGGTAATATCATACTTTAGATTTCGACCCTATGGATTGGGACCGTTTGAGTTTCTGCCTGGCTTGTTCGAGTTCTTCGCTTTGTCCGTACTGCTGTATTTGAGCGCCAGATACTAGAATTGACTATTCGAAACGGGTTGGGAGTAATCGGGGCAAAAAATAAATCATTCTAGCAGACACACTTGTTCAACATTTACTTTAACTTCGATCAACCTAACGTTAAGGTTAAAGCAAGAAATCGAGAAAATGCTAAATAAAAACCAGAAAACCCAAATTATTTCAGTAATTCTAATAGCTGTAGCTTTAAACGCAATCACATTTTCCCTTGCATTCCCTGAAACTTTTAAGCCGGTAACAGGAGCTTGGGCAAGAGATTTCTCAGCATACTACATTGGAGAGTGGCGACTGTTCCATAACCCCACTACAATCTATTGGGGCGGAGCAATAAAAGGAGATTATCCGATTCTTCCCGCACCACAAACATTCAAGTATACACCGTCATTTCTGGTTCTTTTTGCGCCCTTCCTATCTTTGAGTTACCCAAATGCATTGATTGCTTTTGATATTCTTCAGTTCGCTTTAATCCCGGCCTTGGCCTTTTTCGTATATAAAATGGTTAAGGATAAAAAATTAGTTTTCGCGGCTTTGGCAGCGTTGATTATTTTGATAGAGCCCCTGCCTACTCCACCGATAGATCAAGCTTCACTCAGTCTTTTCCACAGCTGGTTTTTTAGTTTTAATCCACAATCCTTGTCGCCAACGTACTACATTGGGTATGCTTTGGGCAATGCACACGTACTTCAAACCACTCTTCTGGTGGGTGCGTTATACTTTGGATTTTCTAAGAAACCTTGGCTTTCGGCTTTGCTATTTGCATTTGGCGCGTTTGATCCACGCGGAGCGCTTATTGCGCTTCCACTGTTACTTTGGTACAATAGAGAGAAAATACGCCCATTTCTAGCGGGCGCTGTTGCATTTCTTACTTTAACCAATTTGCCATTTTTCTTCTACCATGATATTGGATTAACTTTCTTGCGAGCTGAAACAACTGGTTCAATTGTTTCGCAAATGTATCCTTATGATTGGCTCCCGTTATACGCAATAGTTGCTTTAACCGTTATAGAAATAATTGGTTCTGAGCGAAACGGAAAAAGCATTCATTTATTAATTGACAAAAAATTGAAAATGTGAAATAATTGAAGAAACTTGAGGAAGAAATGCCAATTTTACTATCTATCCTACTTTGTTGACGAATCATTCTTTGCGTATTACTTCGAATTTTTTTGGGTCTCCCTTGAACAAGCCTATCACGTGAGTGATAAAGTTCAGGGCAACAGTTAGGTAGCTAACGGCGGTTCCAGCTATTGCATGTTTCCAACCCATACATACGCCTATTGTATAGGCTCTTGTTGCAAGCCATACACCTAGGCTGAGAAACGTAAAAGGCAAAAGCTCAGCAGGTATATTGATGATGTGTAAATAGTACAGCGGCAACCCAATTGTTCCAATAGAGAATAACCACAAACCTGAGAAACCAATAATGCTTAATCTTAGTCTGTTTGGTAGTGGCAACATTTTGAGGTTTAGAATTGAAATTTGTCCCCAAAGCCATCTGCGTCTCTGTTTTATTGCATCGCTAAAACTTAAAGGTGGTAATATGAAAATTCGTTCTTCCGAATTAAAAATGCTGTAACCCATTATTGCTGCCTTGTGGAAATAAAAAGAGTCTTCGTTTAGGATCAATTTGTGTTTAGTAGTGTGGGTGAATATGCTTATGTCATAAGAAACGTTTCTGTCTACTTGACTGCTCATTGCTGTTCCTTCGCCATGAGCCCAAAGTGGTTGTCCCAAATTTGTAAAAAAATTGCAGAAGATACCACATGCAACGCATCGTTCATAGTCTAGAATTGTACTCCAAATGCTTTGAACCTTAGGCGTAATTGTTCCAATGATAATATCTGCCTGTACGGTGATGCATTCTTTAATGAACTCAAGACTGGGCAACGCGTCGTCGTCACCTTGAAGTAACAGGTAGTTTGCGTCTAGTTCATTTGAGTCCACGAGGGTTTGCCTTTGCCTGCGAGCGTATTCTAAGGCACGGCTTTTGTACAGGTCTTCACATACAAAATCTTTGGGAACGACAACAACCTTATCACATACATATTCGGTTTTGTGGGTGTCCCATTCTTCGATAATTACCCATGTTTCCAAAGGTACAGGCAAAGCATAGTTTTTTACTGTTTCAAATATTTTATTTACTGATTTAACGTTACCGATTGTGGGTATTTGAAATATTATCCTGTCAACTTTTTTGTCAACTTGTCCTTTCTGTTTAAGGAGGGCGGATTTTCTTGTCTTGTTAACTATTTTGCCTATGCCTAAGACGAAGATGTATAGAAAGGGCGAAAACCAGATTATGGAAATTAAGTAATCAAGTACGTTCATAATCTTTTCTTAACCGCAAAGTTAATCGTTTCTACAGCTTCAAATAAAGATGGATTTAAGTGTTGACTTGAAATAACAGAAACCAATTCGCCCATGACTCGTTTAATGCCAAATCCAACATGTGTAGTCACCGCTTAAGCCTCATCTTTTTCTAGTTAGCGTTTTCTTTATTGATATAATTCTTAAAAGCTTTGCTCCAAATCACCGCTAATCAGCTTCTCGTAAATAGGCATTCCCTCTAAAGAGGAGGAGTAACCTTGAAAAATGCTGAATGGAACTTAATCAAAATTCTTGAGTATTGTTGCACATTAATTGGTGCCCGAAAGCTCTATAGTAAACGTTGTGCCTTTACCTTCTTGACTCTCAAACAATACTTGGCCACCAAGCGCTTCTATTAATCGCTTTGCGACGGCTAAACCTAACCCTTGACCTTTAGCCTTAGTTGTCATTAAAGGCTTGAATATAAGAGGTTTAACATTCTCAGGTATGCCAACGCCTGTATCACCAATTGTAATATTTGTTGATTTTTCTTTTTCGTAAGCAGTTATTGTTAGCTCTCCTCCGTCTGGCATAGCTTGAATGGCGTTGTTAACAAGGTTTGTTAATGCCCGTTTCAGGAAGGTTGAATCAGTTTTAACCTTCAGTGATCCCTTAACATGAACATTAAGCTTGATTTGGTCGGGAAGTGCTATTATTGAAAATACATCAACCAAGATATTAGACAAATCTACTTCTTGGAACTCAGGGTTTAAGGGTCGCGCATAGTCTTGCAGGTCCTGAACTATTTTAGTAATATAGTCAACTTGTTCCTGCACAAAGTCTATACTTTCCACAGCCTCTGCTGCACCCATACCGCCCTTTTGCATAGCCTGCCTTGCCATGTAAAGTTCGCTAACAATCGCTTGAAGTGGGTTACGGATATCATGCCCAACCATGCCAGCAGTCTCACCTATTCCAGCTAACCTTTCCTTATCCTTAAGCTTGTTAGTTCTTTCCTCAACCAATGCCTCTAAGTCTTTTGAGTATTGCAACAATTTATCTTCTAATTTTTTACGGTCTGTAATATCTTGCTCTATACCCGTTATTCTTGAAGGTCTGTTGTTTTCATCGACGTCTATAACCATTCGAACTGTATGCAAGTATTTAGTCACGCCTTGTGGAGTTAATATGCAATAATCAAAGCCCATAGTGTCCCCAAGTTTTGCCTCAACCAAGAATTTTTCCATTTTTTCACTAACGAACTGTGCATAATCAGAACAAATTAGCTTTGAATATTCAGCGGTATTTGGGGCTTTTTTCTCTGAATTTAGCCCAAACATGTCATAGAGTTGTTTGGACCATATTGCCTCGTCTTTTTTTGCGTTAAATTCCCAGCTTCCTAAGCTTGCTACCTGTTGGGCCAGTTCTAAACGGTCTTTGCTTTCTCTTAACGTTTGCTCAGTCTTTTTGTGCTCAGTTATGTCTCTTATTATTACGGTTGCCTTTTCGGTGATATCGGCATCTGTAAAAATTTTAGATGTAAATTCTCCTCGAAAGGTGGAACCATCTTTTCGCTTATACGTTAGCTCTGTTGTTATTTTGCCCTCTCTATTCCTTTTTTCGAAAGCAGCGAGGGCTGCTTTGTCCATTACAATAATTCCGTTTCGTCCAACGTGTCTTAGCTCGTCTTCTGTCATGCCAAACATTTTGCAGGCTGCAGGGTTAGCCATTAGTATACTGCCGTCAGAAGGTAGAATTAATAATATGGCATCCAAGCTATTCTCAAATATTTGCTCTAAAAGCTGTTCGGGCTGCATACACTGTTGGGCATCGGACTTAACATCCAAAATTTAACCTTCATTTGTTGCTAGGGGATCCACACTGATTTTATGTGTATAAATTTGCTTAAAACCTTTGCCAAACGGCATTAGGCGTGATGGCAAGGCAAGTAACAAATTTTATAACAAATATGAATAATATCTGCGTGGGCTGTATCGGATTTGATGATATGGTGCAACCTTAAATATAACATCATTTTCGACACACTTAATAAATTGGGGCAGTCCCGAAGAATAAATATGTAATAGTTTTGCCAAAATTGGGTTTTACAAGCCTTACGATACCGACCTCTTTTAAAAATAGATTGAGCGCGAGAGCGTCAGAATTAGGTTGTAGAGGGTTCCAAGTTTAATTGAACATCTACTTAGTACCAGTAATGGTACCGTACCACAAAGAAACCCAAAATAGCCGTTTAAATGAAATGGCGCCGAGGATGGGATTCGAACCCATGCGGAACGGATGTTCCACGGGCTCTCAAGGCCCGCGCGTTAACCACTCTGCCACCTCGGCACTTACAAATCAACACTTCTATTTCACTCGCTCTTAAAATGTTTACCGAACGGTTCCCTAACAAATGGCTATTTTTGACATGCAATGGAGAAAAAGTAATAAGTAAAGTAATCAACCACATGACATTTTTTGTGCATGACAGGCAACACGTAACTCGTTCAAATACCATCAGGACATATTGGATACGATTTACTGCAGGTGCCAAAGCAACTTTATCCGCGCGAAAGCTTTCTGCTACTAAGAGGCAAAAAAAGCAAAGGCATAATCAAAATAACACGATCTTGTTTTAGCGCCATTTGCAGTTCACGGTGAAGGAAATGTCCATTTTAACCCTTACATGTTTTTCTGGCGATTTCTCTTTAGTCGGCACAGTGCATTCACATCCATCAGGCAACATTTCACCAAGCCACGTAGACATGAACTATTTCTTTGGAAGAATCCTGATGATTGTGGGTTATCCCTTTGAGGGAAAAAATTGCATTGCGCTTACGATTCAAACGCTGACAAATTACCTATCGAGATAACCGATGCCAATAGGTTATGATTCCGAATGAAGATCTGAGCCGCTTCGGTGATGCAGCTTTGATATGTAGGCTTCGATAAAGTCTATGGCAAATTTGTCTGCGTTCTTCTCTGTGCCTTTATGCATTTTATCTGCCCCTTTACTTCGTAGATGATGATAAAATTCATGAAGTAATAACAAACGGATTTACCAAAATGTCGCTGTTTTGAACTGATATAGTTTGGTTTTTGTTTGTGTAGCAGCCAAACGCCGTTATTTTGTGCCCTTTAGGCAAACCAACTTTCAATTCAGGAACAGTTAACCTTGTAGTTTTTCGCTAAAAGTTCAATGGCTTCTTCTGTTTTCCCGTTAAGAATAAGCCAAACCACAATTGGTTTAAAGTTGTCTTGCGCCATCATCTACTCAGCCATACTTACTTTTGCTGCTTAATTAACTGGCATATAAGAAACGAAGTCTATTGGCCATAGGTTCCTCTTCTAATCTTTTCAGCCAACAAATGAATAAACTCAATCGGCCAAACATCATCACAAACATCGTCGGTCAAAATTTTCCGTTGATGATATAGCGGAATTAAATCATTTTTCAACAAAAGAATTAAGAGAAATTCATGACCATATGTGCGTTTGAACAAGTGCGTATTTTCGAGCTTGTCTTTTTAGTCATTTCAAAATGAGGTTCAAGAATTATTTTTCGTCCCTGAACTGTTTTTTCTAAAATAAAATCTGGAGTATAAATTTCGTTATTTGGCAAAGGAAAACTGATTGTTTCATAGCCATATGCAATGTGCATTTTCAGAAGCGTAAGAGCAGTTTTTTTCTCCCATCCACTCTTGTAACGGCTCATTTTTTGGTAGTAAGCTTGGGATTGCCCAGTTATTTTTTGCATGCGATCAAGAAAATCAAGCGCTGTTTTCAGGGTGTATCGGTTTAGAGTTTTTTGTCTAAGCCATCTGCCCAAGAGGAAAAATGGGTAGTCAACTTTTGCAGGGTCTGAGGGAAAAAGTTGTTTTGCAAAGATCAGTTATTTTTTGCCTTGCCTCAGCTGCTGTTTGTTCATCTCGCCAAAGTGAGGGCGAAGCATGAATTTATTAAACCTAAACTTGCAGCGACATTGGCGTTTTCTTTGGTTAATGGAACGTAGAGATCTTCTGGCAAGAAATGGTCGTAGATTTGAAGGTCAGGTTGAGGACGCACCATCCAACGCATGTAAATCCACGCCCTATCCATATGGGGTCCGCTGAATGCAGTGATGTTTTGAGCAATGTCATCAATGAAAGTCTTTAGGTTTGGTAAATTTTTGAGCGTACTTTAAGCAGGTTTCTTTCTGCTTTATTTTTAACAAACAGGTTGACTGAAGCCAAAATTTCTGAGGCTGCTTTTTTGTTTGGGCCCAAATCGTGGTAAAAATCGGCTTTTACGATTTCTTCTTCGAAAAGATGTGCCTTTTTTGATTTCGAAAAAACTGCTGCCAAAGGCTTCATGCAGGTAACACAAGTAGCATACGGGCGTTTTCTGGGTAACCTACAATTGTGTCGTCAAGTATGGATGCAACAAGCAGAAAGTAGTGGGCTACGATTTTTCGTTCTTCATATTTTTCTGAGTAGGGGTTGAAAAGCAGGCGTGGGCTCATGCGTCGGTCCCATTGGACATCGACGACGTTTGAGTTTTTGTTTATGAATTCAACTAGTAAAGAGAGCACTTCGTCGGTTGCCATAGCTCTTAGCCCAACTGTACATATATGCTGTAGGTGCCTTAAAATATCTGTTATCAAAACGATTATTGTCAGAGCGGTTTCTTGAACATGGAAATAGATTAATATAAGCGGAGAATTTTGATATTGCAACGCCTACAAGACGAAGCGCCTATATAGGAAAACAGCTGTAGAAAAAGCAAATTGTGGGCCGGTCGTCTAGCCTGGTTAGGACATCTGCTTGACGTGCAGAAGGTCGCCGGTCCGAATCCGGTCCGGCCCACCACAATTTATCTATATGTCAGAGAATTGAATAATGACTTTGATGTCACAGGGTTCGCGTTTCATGGCCTTCTTGAAGTTCTCTGGTTTCTCCCGCCGTGTAATGATTCGTTCAAGCCATTTTGGATTCGCTTTTGACAAAGCTACTCCAGCTTTGTACCAGTGTCTTTTATTGGCATTCACACTTCCAATGATGACGTTATTTCTAAGAACGGCCGCCGCAGCGGTATCTGCTGTTGCAGCTGTTGGTGCCTCGCCACCTGAACCCACACCTGTAAGACAAATTATACCTCCTGAGTCGAGTTTTCGAATAGATTCAGCAATTACCTTTCCAGCACCTGTGCATTCGATAATAATATCTGGTTCGAAGCCTACCTCCAAAACACTTGTTGAGTGATAAGTCGCCCCCAAGGCTCTAACCAATTCAGGTTTGATACCAGAAGTGGCGCGGTCCAAAACATGAACATCCAAGCCATTTAGTACTCCACCGAAGGCTGCCAGAAGACCTATGGGTCCTGCTCCGGTAACAAGCACATTCTGTGGTTCCCAAAAAGAACGTTGGCCAACCGCCTTTACCATCTCCCATGCTTTAGCGACAACCGTAGCTGGCTCAAGCAACACGCCCAAGATACCTAATGAGGTATTTACTTTCATCGCGTATTCGGGTTCTACCCTCCATCGCTCAGACATAAAGCCGTCAATTTGTTTGATGCCCCGCTCGGTGTATTGACCGTTTGTGCACATGTCCCATTCGCCCACCGCACAATTTGAACAGGGAACCGGATCAGGATGCCGGACAATTCCCACCACTAGGTCCCCTTTTTTTAGCCTCGATGTCGGGCCTGGGTCTATCACGCGACCTAGCGATTCGTGCCCCAACACGAGACGTGATTTGCTCGGAGGAGCCCAGCCATATTTTCCGTTAACAATTTCCACATCAGTTCCACATACGCCAACGGCGACAGCTTCCACGAGCACCGAGCCGTTCCGTGGATCTGGTTCTGGGATGTCTTCTAATCGGGCGGTATCTGGTTTCATTGGTTCAACTGTAATCGCTTTCAAATCATCACCATTGACAAATTACTTTAGTTTTTGTTTAATGCACAAGAGATGTTATTCAAAAAAAATTTAGAAATATTAAGATAATAATTTATAAGTTGAATCTTTCTTTTATAGATAATGACTTTTTAAGAGGTTAAACAAGTGTTAACGTTTTATGATATTTCACTTCCAATTCACGAAAAAATGATAGTTTATCCTGGTAATCCCTCTCCCAAAATTAGCCAGTATTCATCGATTCCAACAAACGTAACAAATGAATCTTTAATATGTTTAGGAAGCCACACAGGCTCTCATGTTGATTCTAAGCGACATATACAAAACAGCATTGAAGGCACCGCAACTCTACCGCTTGATAGTTTGTATGGAAAAGCCAAAGTATTCGATTTAACGAATGTTGAAAATGAGATTCACAAAAAAGACTTGGAAAAATACACTATACAAAAAGATGACATTATACTTCTCAAAACAAAAAACTCTCAAAAATACGATCAATTTACTTCAGATTTTGTTCATATTAAGATGGATGCAGCGCAACATCTTGTGAATTCAGGCGCAAAAACTCTCGGATTTGATTACTTAAGCGTAAAAAAATTCGGGGCAGACGACGACGTTCACAGTTTGCTAATTAACAACCTTACATTGTTTGAAGGCCTAAATCTTTCTGCGGTTCAAGAAGGCGAGTATATCTTTGCGGGACTTCCTTTACGCATAGATTGTGACGGAGCTCCAGCAAGAGTGATTTTAATTAGAAACGCATCTCCATAAACCATTGTTTTTTGATCCAAAAGCCCCATTTTAAAATAACTTATTTCTTAGAAGGAATACTTTGAAATAGTGATAAAGCGATCCTTTTTTAAGCCTTAAATTAGCTATTTTTGTAGGCACAAACGTGGATTACAAAGAGTTTATTCGAAAATTTTCTTCA
The DNA here is from genome assembly GCA_963798135.1 of Candidatus Bathyarchaeota archaeon. Classification (GTDB taxonomy): domain Archaea; phylum Thermoproteota; class Bathyarchaeia; order Bathyarchaeales; family Bathycorpusculaceae; genus Bathycorpusculum. The sequence goes on from CAWCSI010000003.1 coordinate 63,392, forward strand.
ATAATTACAGTTTTACTCGGTGTCGCTTTAGGGTTGCTACTTCCAGAAATTGGAATGATTTGGCATCCATACACATCAATATTTCTCGCCGCGATAATGTTCTTAGTTGCATTAAATATCAAGCCAAAAGAGTTCAGGACATCAATAAAAAGCTACAAGATTATCTTATTAGCGCTATGTTTGGTCTTCATAGTCCCTACACTATTATCAGTTATTGGTATACCTTTTTTCAATCCGACAGTTTACGCTGGGCTGGTAATTGCGTTGAGTTCGCCTTCAGCAGTTTCTGCTGTATTTTGGAGTGATGTTTTCCATGGATACACCCCTTTGGCTCTCATCATAAGCATGATTACTAATCTTTTATCTCTCATAACTATTCCACTAACAATTTTGCTTTTGACGCAAACCATGGCTCAAATAAATTCGACGGCAATTTTTGCGAATTTGGTTCTCATAGTGGTTGTACCCCTATTAGCTGGTCAAGCATTAAGAAAATTATCAATACAAAAGACCCGCAAAATCGTCGTCCAAAGTCCAGCAATTCAACACGTACTCTTATTATTTCTTGTATGGGGCGCAGTCGCACCGGGAGCTGCTTACACAAGAGAAAACCCTCTAGAATTTATTTTTCTTCTTCTGTTTATCTTATTAATTCTTAGCGCCACTTTTGCAATATCATATTTGGTAGGTAAGAGATTTGGCCACTCAAGGGCAGTAGCATTAGCTCTTGTTAGTAGCCAGAAAAACTCAACGCTGGCAATTGTTATCGGTGAATTAGTACTGGGACCAATAGCCTTACCAGCGCTAATAGCAAACATGGTGGGTCAAAATCTATTTCTTTTTCCAGCGAGAGCAGCACTACATTTTGCTCCGGAGGAATCAACAAAAGGCTTGCCAACAACTAAGGATTGATGAGTGACGTTGTGTAACAATTCATAAGCGAAAGAAAAAATGCAGAGTCTATTGACTTTAATTATCGTGCATTCTAGAGAGAATATAGAGCTTTTGACTTGTTAGTATTCCAATAAATAGTGGGGATTAAAAAATAAAATAGATAGAAGTTAGAGTGTTACGAAAGCCAAAAATCCAGTTTTACTTGAACCAGCCGTGCTTCTCTTCCTTTTTTGTATGTATGAAGAGTCCTATGCCAATAGCTGATATTGCCGCACCGACACCTGCAACAGCTAAATATTTTTTATAATGATGCATATAATTCACCAAGACACTTTAAGAAAAAACACTAATAAGATTATGTTGTTACATGTTGAAATAACATACATATGAAATCATAATTATGAGATTTGAGATTGTGCAAAAGTTGTGTTAATTGTTTTGTCGTTCAATAGACAAAATATTCTCTTGAATTTATGGTTATAATATGATTTGTTCCTGTTTGATCGCAAATCGAAAACTCTTATTCCTCATTGTACCAGCTCATTCTAAAGATCAAAAATTTCCAAATGAATAAATGGACGTTTTGAATGGTGTACCATGTAAGTCTATTATGAAAAATCGGTTCCGAAAAATTTTCTACCTCCTCAGGCTTGATCTTAGAAGAGTTATATTCAAAACAAAATACTTCGCAGAAATAGACGTCACAGACAATTGCAATCTCCGATGCAAACATTGTTACCATTTCCAAGGTCGACATGACCTGGAAGCAAAGGAGACTACACTTCTTGTTTGGGAAAAAAGGCTCAACGAACTCCACAAATTAGGAATAAGGGCAGTTTTGCTAGTAGGCGGCGAACCCGCATTGAGGCCAGACGTTTTAATGCTTGCCGATAAATTATTTCCTTTTGTCTACGTTATAACAAATGGAACAATCAAGATTCCCAAAAGATTCAATCATGGATTATTTGTCTCCTTAGATGGGTTACCCAATACAAATGACGCCATTAGAGGGACAGACGTTTTTTCCAATGTAATAAAAAATTATTCAGGAGATAGGAGGGTTATCATCAATATGACTCTTACAAAAGGAAACTATATCGAGCTTGAAGATGTCACAAGAATTGCAAAAGAAAACGGTTTCGATGGTTTAGTTTGCAATATTTGCGCAGGCGGCGTGGAAAGCGGTTCCACCATGGTTGTTCGAAAAGAAGATAGAGACGTTGTAGTCAAGGAAATGAAGAGAGTTAAGGCAAAATACCCCAATTGTTTTCTTATGACAAATGGAATGTTAAAATGGTTTGAATTTCCTGACCACAGAGGCTCATGTACATGGAGAAACGACACCCTTCATTTTGACGTTTTCTGGAATAAAAGAGGCTGCTTTGCAAACAATACCGATTGTTCAAATTGCGGTTGTCTAGCTGGGGCATTTCAATCTCTACTTAAAATGATAAGGGAGTTAAGAAGAATGGAGAAAATAGGGTTATATCCATAGGCACTGTACTCATTTTCATCAATTTGCAATCTTTCAGATTTGTAATTATGTCGACTTTTCTATTGCGATTTGTAAATAGATGAAGTTTAGACTGGGATATATCATAATTTATTCTCAATTTGAGATAACAGCTATTTCCGAAGTAGGAAAAAATTTCGCAAGAACTTGCTGATCAAATTTCTTAATAGTTGCCTGCCGTAGGATGCTTAAATTTCGAGCGAAAACATTCGACGCCCAGCGATGACAATATTCAAATCCAACACTCACTCTAAGTAAAATGCTTAACGCGCAGTCTCTTAAAAAAGAGGCTTTCTTTTTGGAAAAAATCTCAATTACAAAAGATTCTGAAATAGGATTAGATACTGCAGAGGTACAAAGAAGACTATTGTTATATGGATACAACGAGGTTCCAGAACGTAAAGAAAGTTTTTCAAAGAAAATTGCTTTAAAATTCTGGGGTATTGTACCTTGGATGCTTGAAGCAACAATAATTATCACTTTGGTTTTAGGCAAGTATTTGGAGGCACTTGTTATCTTATCACTTCTGTTCTTTAATTCAGCTTTATCCCTGTGGCGAGAAAAAAAATCAAACAATGCATTAGCCACTCTAAAGACAAGGCTAAGCATTCAAAGCAGAGTAAGAAGAGATGGAAAATGGGTCCTTGTTCCAGCCAGAGAACTTGTCCCAGCAGATTTCGTGCGTGTAAGAATTGGTGATATCCTTCCTGCCGACATTAGAGTAGTGGATGGCAATTTAGGTTTAGATCAATCGATGCTTACAGGAGAATCTGGCACGGTGACAAAATCTGCAGAGGAAACTGCTTATTCTGGATCTAAAGTTAAGTTTGGTGAAGCTTCAGGCGTCGTAGAGGCAACAGGAACAAAGACGTACTTTGGAAAAACAGTCTCCTTGGTTGAATTAGCTAAACCAAAGCTCCACATTGAAGAAGTAACAATCAAAATCGCTCGACGACTTGCTATTATAGTGCTTGCAGCGCTAATTCTAGCGTTCACTTATGCGATAGTTACAGGTTTTCAGCTTGCTCTGTTGCTACCACTCGCTGGTGTATTGGTAATAGCTTCTGTCCCTGTTGCGATGCCTACGATGTTCACGATTAATATGGCAATTGGTTCAGCCGCACTTGCGAAGGAAGGAGTCTTAGTTACTAGACTTAGCGCCAGTGAAGATGCCGCGGTTATGGATGTGCTTTGCTCAGACAAAACTGGCACGATTACAGCCAATGAACTTCATGTTAAGGAGCAAGTTGCGCTCAATGGTTTCGCAAAAACCGACGTTTTGCTTTACGGAGCACTTGCCTCCAAAGAAGCGAATCAAGACCCAATAGACTTAGCTTTTTTGTCAGCTGCAGCAGAAGCCCATCTGCCGTTGGATACCTTTACGCAGAAGGAATTCACACCGTTTGACCCAAAAATGAGAATAACGGCTGCTACAATTGAGAAAGATGGAGAAGTTTTCTTTATTCAGAAAGGTGCATTTGACAAAATATGTGCTGCTTGTAGACTTTCCGATCAAGAGACAAAAGACCTTAGTAAGCTTATTAGCCAATTTTCTGCCAGAGGATTAAGAATAATCGTTGTAGCCAAAGGAATCAGTTTAAGCGACCTCAGAATTGTTGGGTTTGCTGGAATAGCCGATAGCATAAGAGCGGATTCGCGTGAGGCAATCGAGCAAATTACAAAGTTGGGCGTAGAAGTAAAAATGCTAACGGGAGATTCGCTTCCGATTGCATCAAATGTTGCTATGCAAGTGGGGCTAACCGGCGATATTGTTTCGATGCCCACGAAAATAGACGGTAAAGCTCAAGAAAAAGCGGTTGATTCTTTAATTGCAAAATGTAGCGGAGTCGCCCAAATCTACCCTGAAGAAAAATTTATGATAGTTAAGTCTTTGCAACGCCTAGGCCATGTGGTCGGCATGACCGGTGACGGCGTCAATGATGCCCCAGCTTTAGCTCAGGCTGAAGTGGGACTGGCTGTAAAGAATGCGGCAGATATAGCTAAAGACTCGGCAAGTGCTGTTCTTACTGTTGAAGGACTTAGCGCAATCAAGACTATGATAAAGATTTCAAGGACCATATATCAGAGGCTTTACACTTGGACCTTTACCATGATTTCATGGAAGATACTAATTGTGGGTTTTTTGGTTCTTATGCTATTTCTCCTACATGCCTTAATGCTATCAATAACAAGTACCATAATCTTGCTTTTTCTTGGTGACTTTGTATCAATGACGGTATCCTCGGATAATGTGATTAGTTCTGCAAAGCCCAATACCTTTACGGTCTCCTCTCTTTTTAGGGTCAGCGGAGCATTGGGCATTATTATGGCGATTGAAAGTGCTGTCTTTACGGTTTTTGCCTTACCCTATTTTGGGTTAATCGGAAATGTTGGAAAAATCTATACTTTTGGGTTTGTTTACATAGCCCTTTCAGGAGTATTTACTCTAATGATTGCGCGGCAACGTCAAGACTTCTTCAAATCTAAACCAAGCAGGATATTGTCTTTGACAGTTATAGCGGAAGTCTCGTTAGTATTGGCTATCTCTATTTTTGGAGTTTTGGAACTATCACCACTTGGTTATTTGCCTGTGCTTGCAATAGTTGGGTACTTGCTAGTAATGACATTCTTGGTAAATGATCATATCAAAGTGTATCTTAACCGGAAGTTTAACGGTAACTAATGGGTTATGTACAATTTGAGAAATATAGTCGAGAAGATATAAAGAGGTAGAAGAACCGTGTTTGATCTGTACTCAGGATGTAACACGATTCTACTTCAATCTGAAAAGCTCTCTTGAATTTTTGATACAATTCCTTTCCTTAACCTAAATCAATGTATATGGAGAAAAATCAAAAGTTGACAAGTTTTATATCGGATCGTTTGTGTTAATATTGATGAGGTATTGATTTTGGGAGTTAAAGAAAATCTGGAGTTAATGAAAACCCTTGATGATGCCTGGAACGCGGGACCTACCAGCACACTTTGGGAAACTTTCAAGAAACGTCACCGAGAAGACGTTAAAGTGTATTGGCCGGCTCAACCCTTGCCTACTGTAGGACTACACAACCATGATGTCGAGGCTACAGAATTCTTTAAAATCTTTGACAATCGACTGGTTAACAACCCTTACAAGATATCTTTCGGAGATGAGAACCATACGTGTACAGTTGCTGATTGGACAGTAACAATGAAAGGACCAATGAAAGGGGCAGATGGAAAAATGATTCAGCCTACCGGGAAGACTGCCAAGCTTGAATTTTGTACAGTTGCCACCTGGAAGAACGATGAAATCGTTGAAGAAAGACTATTCTATGATGTTGTTGGCTTTATGAAACAACTTGGACTTACTTAACAGAAAGGTAGCGAGGTCAATCAAAAGGGAATTAATGCTTAAAATAATTAGTTCTACATTTTTGTTTTTTGGTTAGAAATATATGTCGTTAAAGTCGATTAGAATATGAGGCGTTTTTTTGGAGAGAAAAATTGACAAGATCTTGAACTGTAGAATAACGCTTGAGGGTGCAGGAGTAAAGTTAAAGAGAGTTTTGGGAAACGATGATAACTCTACACTTGACCCTTTCTTGCTTTTAGATCATTTTGGATCAGACAACCCCCAAGATTACATCAAGGGTTTTCCTTGGCATCCTCACAGAGGAATGGAAACAGTTACCTACATGTGGACAGGCGAAGTTGAACATGGTGACAGCATGGGTAACAAAGGGGTAATCAAATCCGGAGACGTACAATGGATGACTGCAGGTTCAGGAATAATCCATCAAGAAATGCCCCAAAAATATAATGGTTTAATGCGGGGCTTTCAACTATGGGTAAATTTGCCAGCAAAGAAAAAGATGGTTGACCCCAAATATCGAGGAATAGTAAAAGGACAAATCCCAATGGTCCAGAAAGAAGGCGTAAAGATTAAAATCATAGCTGGCAAGTTTAAAGATATACAAGGGCCAGTTCGTGACTTAGCAATTGATATAGAATACTTTGACGTCGAATTAGCCCCTGAAAAAACATTTGAACACCCAACGCCAAAAACCGATACACTCTTTGCTTACGTCGTCGAAGGCGTTATTGAAGTTCAAGGCAAAGACATAACGCAAGGACAATGCTTAGTCTTTGGTGAAGGAGATTTTGCAAAAATATCTTCAAAAAATGGCAGCCGTTTTCTTTTTGTATCAGGTGAACCATTGAATGAGCCTGTTGCTTGGAGAGGACCCATAGTAATGAATACTGAAGAAGAATTAGAAAAAGCCTACGAAGAGTTACGCGCTGGCACTTTCATAAAAACAAAAAATTCTATACTAACTGAACCATAAACGGAGGTGTTATAAATCATGAGTATTGCAAAAAAACCGAGAAATAAAACCCAAAAGACGAGTACTTTCCACGAAAACATAGATAATAAAGAAAAAGCGTTCGTTCTCTTTTATGCGACTTGGTGCCCACATTCCCAAGAGTTTCTTCCGATTTTTAAAGAATACGCCAAAAGCAATCCGAAGGAGTGTCTAAGTGTCATTGTGGATGAGGAACCAGATGTATGTGAAGAATATGCAATAGAATACTATCCCACAGTGATAATGTTCAAAAACGGCCACGTTGCCAAACGACTAGACGCCGAACCTGGAGTTGGATTAACCAAAAAACAGTTTAAGGAACTTACTGAAAAACAGTAAGAGCCGAAGCTTTGAACTCGTTTAGGTTTAGGGAAAAGAATCTCATAGGATGAAACCCTTGAAAAAGTCTATAGTCAGCAAGTTAAATCAAAAACAGCCAGACCTATTCAGGGGGTACTCTAGTCCAGCCTACCATAAACTTCATTAGTTTTTTATGTTAAAGGCACAATATTCTATTTGTGCCCAGTTACTCCAAAAAACCGCTCTTAACAGATAGCGACGAAGAATACTCAATGTTAATCGAGGTTACTGAAGAATTTGAGAAACAAAAAACTGAGAAAACAGCTCGAGAAAAATTTGGAAATGCAACAGAAATAGTGGTACGCAATCATCTCATAAGAAGAAACCTCAACCTTTCAATTCTTCCAAACGTCACAATTCAAGGATCTAAGATCAAAAATGAGTCTTCTTCTTTTAAAGACCAGTGTAGACCCAAACCAACAAACGTTCCCATCTAATCATGTAAAGATGATTATTGAGGTTAAGAATAATGGTGTCTGCTGGCAAAACTTTGGAAAATGGAAAGCAGGAAGATCCAAACAAGGTGTTGCGCCTTAAATTTAATGAGCTTGAAGCAACTACTAATGTAAGAAATTTTGCTGTTATCGTTCTTTCAGAAACTCTACTTCCACCAGATCTCCTTACAAATGGCGATTTAGAGAAGAAGTAATAGGAAAAGAAAACTGCAAAGTCTTTACCTTAGTTGCCCGTCAACTGTATCCTCCTGGCGGACTCTACATAAAGTCCAACATAGAAGAAATGCTTCAAAAGGAGCAGATGAAAAAAACCGGGGAATTTCAACAAGCTGATAAATTATCTTAAATGTTTATAGCTATACCAAAAATTTCGCAAAACGGTCAACCCTTTGGGGCTAAGTCCGGTCCAGCCCATCTCCCACTCATTTTGCTTTAAATTCGAGGAAAATTCCCATTTGTCGCTTCATAATTGGGACTAATTGACTAATTGTAATTTGTTTTTATGAAGCAACTTTGTTTAAGCGGACCCATCCCAGTTGAAGACTGAGCCTGGTAGAGGCTTAGGCTCTAATGCGCAAACATCTCGTAAACAATCTAGAGAAAAGGGAAAGAAGCTGCGTAGAATCAAAGTGGCGATGATTTACTGATTAGTAACATTATCTTGGGGGTCCAACCAAACCCCGGTCACATCAACAAAATTCGGAAGAAAATTAGTGACAACAAAGAAAGAGGGATAGAAAGAGGGGTTGCTGTAAAAAAGGCGTTTGTTCAGCTGCGATTCTCTTCGGACCTATTCAATCACCGAACTACCTAAAAATTAAAAAAAGAAAAGGGAAAAATCGATATAAATCCGCCACTGGTTTGATGAGGCCGCGGGCATTTGAACCAGTCCCTCGTAGAGATATCAGCGCGGCAAACCTCTTTTTTTACGAATACAAAAAATATGGCCTTGCTAGGATGCTTCTTTAGATGTAAGCGTTTTAGCACTCATTAGAAAACATAAGCTGGCAACTGTGAACGGTACAAAAGAGAGCAATAAATCTGCTAGCGTATCTCCTAAAGAAATGATAGTTGCTTCCCTTAGAGCACCGATAAGGAGCAGGATCATTGCGCCCCCAAACCAAGCAAGAGGTTTTTGATATTTCCCAGTAATGGTAACCGCTAAAGTTGGCATTTCAAAAACACCAAGTATTATAACAAAGACCAAGGGAAGGAAAAAGACTGGTTGCTGGAATAGTCGCCCCTCCGTTAGGCTCGCGGTAAACAAATAGAAAACTGCTAAGATAACCGTAAAAACGAACACACCCCACTGTGCGATCCGTAGGGGTTTAATTACTCGACTTGGATAACGAGCAAACGTTTTCTTAGCCGTAATCAAAGAAGCATCGATTCCAAACAGTATCATGGCAACGGTTGCATAAAATATCAAAAAGTGCGCTCGTTGATAGATGACTTCACCGATAACTCCACTGTTTGACAGGTAGTTTAAGAAGTCGCCTGTAAAAATCATGAGTGCATAACCTGCAGCTGCGAGGGCTATTCCTGTTGCCTGATTTAGAAAAGTGCGATCAGGCGCCTTTGCCCTTTTTCCTATTGCGACGTAGGCTGCTATGGACGCGAATACTATCGATAACGCCGATAAGGTGTAGTAAATGCTGTCAAAGACGTTAGTATACAGGCTGGCAAATGCCACCGAAAACATAAACGAGGATTGTATTGTTCTGCATTAAAGCCTTGCCCCAGATTGATCACCTTCTGATAACCTTGTATTCGCGTTTACCTTGGAAATGTAGGCATTAAACTTGGCAATCTTACCGCTGATTTCGCAACCATCGGGGGCAAGCCTGTCTGGATTAAACAAATCCTGCCCCTTTTCTAGAGAGCGGTGGATCTTAACAAGACGCACGTGGGCGATATCACCCGCTAATTCTTTTTTTGGTTACTCTTCCCAGAACATTGAGGTGGTATAGTGGGCTTTGCAGTTAGGGCAGTCTCCAAAAACAAAGTTCTGTGCCCTAAAGGAACGTTGACTCTCAACCACTGTCCCACACTTGGGGCACTTGGCAAAAACTTTCCCATGAACACCTTTTCCATCCGTCATCTCAGTAAACGCCATTCTTTTTCAACGATTGACAACTTAAAAAAGTTGCTGGCAATCACGTATAGCCTAATACTGCCTGCGCTCTCCCTTGACATAAAAAGAGCCTACCGAAATCGCAATCATCAATGAAGATTGCCTTGTTTAAATCTAGTGCTCATTCGTAAAGTGTATGAATTACCAAGCAATTAGTTGCTTGAGGTACAGTGGTGGGACCGCTGCGGATTCGACCTTGCTTAACTACAAAAAAAGAGAAGGATGCTGCTTAGAAGAAACAGAATTGGCGATATCTACAACATGTTGGGGGTTCAATTTCCGTCCCAGCTTTAACATAGAGTAATTTTCTGCTTAGAGCTCGTCTTTTCAGCAAGAGACTCAGCCCCGTTTAGGGATAAGCCCGGTCCGGCCTACACTAAATAAGTTTTAACTTTATCAAAACAATGAAAAGCTACTGCGCTGAAAAAGCGCCTTAAAATTTACATTAGCCTGTTTCTCTTGTAGTTGTTCCACAATTTGTGCATCTAAAGAAAGTGATTGTTGCATGTATCGTTTCGTCTGCTGCTTCCACATTCCAAATTTCGCTTTCGGTATGGCCACATGTTTGACAGACCACCTTAACGGTCGGTAGTTGTCTTAGAGAAGCCGCTTTTTTGTCTATGACCGCTATTTCTACCGGTTTGACAAGAGGTAGGTTTATTTTTTGTTTCGATTCGTCGTGTTTTATAGGCTCTTGATATTTGCATTTTGGACATCTAAGGGAAGGAGTGCCTTTCTTGACAACTTGGAGCATTGTCCCGCATTGAGTACAGAAGTTCATTATGTCGGCCTCTGGAGGTTGTTCTAAGTGCAAATGATTTTTATATATTTTTACAATTATTTGGTAACATAACTGAAGAAGTCAACAGCTCTTTTGATTGTCTTTAAAATATCGGCTCAACCATTTTTCTTAAAAAAAAGAAAAAAAGGAAAAAATTTTTTTGTTATTTATGGGTGTTTTCTGAGCATTAACAATGCTAGTACTGCGCCAACTATGATGATTACGATGATTATGGCGAGGACTGCTGGGATAAAGTATGTGTCAGCTGCGGTTGTTGATACGGTTGTGGCTGGAGTTGAAGTTGTTATTGCTTGGTCAACTGCGAAGCTTGTTTCTGCGGATGTTGGCCAGTATGATTCAGATCCTGCAAAGCTGGCTATTACCGTGTATTTGCCTGAAATGTCTGGTACCCAATTTAGCGAAAATGTGCCGCTGTCGTCACTTGTTGTGTTGCCGATTACTCTGAGGTTGTTGTTGGAATCGATAACACTTATGGTCACTGGAACGCCTGTAGTGTTTGTTGGCTTTCCTTTTTGCATGTATACGTATTCCATCCATGCGCTTTGGCTTGCTTCGGATACTGCGGGGACACCATTTGGAAAGTCAGCTTTTTGTTCAGCTTGTGTAGTTCCGGCAGAAACGTCAAGAACATTACCGCGTATCACTACTCCCGAGCCTAGGGTAACATCAGCCATCGGTGCTTCTACTTGCATAGAAGTGGGACCTTTAGCTATAGCATATATTTGTCCGTCGTAGTTGTTCCAATATACAAAGACTCCGTCTGCTACGGCAACTGCGCTTGGATAAGCCCAACCTGTTTCTTCCCAGATGCTAGCTCCGGTGGCAGCGTCTAAGCAGCGAACCTTCATGCCTTTGTACAAAGGTGTATCAGCTGAGTGCTCATGAGTTCCAACGTAAATCTTTCCGTCTGCAAGAAGCGCTATCATGGCAGTGTAGTCATTGATTTTCTGTTCGCCCGTTGGGTAGGTTTGTCTCCATGCTAAGCTTCCGTTTGTGAGATAGTAAGCTGAGACTGAACCGGTGTATCCGCCTGTGTAGAGCATGCCGTAGCCTATTTTGGTTTGAGTTCCAGATATTAGACTTGGCCAAGTGTAGTATCCGTATGGTTGAAGATTCTGTTGCGCATCAGTGCTCCATAATAGGTTTCCTGTGTTCATATCATATGCGTTGAATGTGCAGCTTGGAATCGAGATGGTTACAAAGACTTGCGCGTTTGCGTCAGCACGTTCGAATATGTTGTTTTGTCCGTCTGAAAATTGAGTCTGGAATGTTTTCATGTAGATTAGTTTTCCTGCGTTAGCTGGATCGATGCTTATTGCCCAGATTGTAACGTTGTCAGGATATGCATATGATGGTGAACTTGTGCCTGAGGCCCATGTTCCGTTGCTTCCCCAAAGCATGTGTGTACTTAGTGATGCTGCTCTGACTGTTGGTGTTGTAGTAAATTGTATAGGGCTCGATACGTTCCAATCATAACGTGATGCTAAGCTTCCATCTATTGCTGTACTTGAAATGCCCTGTCCAGGAATAGTTCTAGATGAATTCCATTGCGCTAAGTAATAGTTAGGGTTTGCAGTGGTTCCTTTGTTAGTGAAAACGAATCTTACGTTTTCTCCTGCTTGACCTTGTATTTCAAAGCCTGTAGGAACACCAGTTATGTTTAGGTAACGGAAACCTTTCAATGGTTCATATCCTGTAGCATAGTTGCTTGTGAATAGCCAACCTGGGTTTTGAATTCCGTGTTCATTAGGGTTATCATCACTGTAGTAGTAACCGAACGATGGCACACCGCCAGTGCTTGTGGTGTTTTCTTCATAAATCAGTTGGCCAGTTTTTAGGTCAAGACAATCTAAGAATTCACTTGAGCCAGAGTAAACGTAGTTGGGTGAAAAGTATAGTCTTCCAAACATGATTGCTTTGAAGCCAAATCTTGGTTGGTATTGCGAACCAGCGTTGAAAGCGTTGCCAACACCATCTCTACCGTCTCTTGTTCCACCAAGGATTCCGTTGTCTTCTGTTGGTCTTGTCCACAAAATGTGTCCGCTATTAGGTGCCGATCCATCAGGTTGGAAACTGTTTTGAGCGCCTGCACTGTAAGAATCGTCGTGTGCGTTATTGAGCCAGTTTGATGATATTAAGTACCAATTGGAGTTTTGTCCGTCTATTGGTCGAGTCCAATAAGCAGTTGGGAATGCTTGTATGTTTGGCAAACCAATTGGTGAAACTGGTTCTTGCGATACAACAAGAGTTATAGAATTGCTAACTGCGGGGAAATTCGTTCCATAATAGTCATTTAAACCGCCTTCATTTGTAGAGTTCCAAAGATATCGGAAACCGACGAAGTTGACTTTTACACTATAGTTGCCTGGTGATGTTGGTACATACGCCATATATGTTGATCCAGTTGAGTCAGAAATAAGCACGCCATTCGCAACGCCGGCATTACCGCCCGTTTGAGCGGCAAGAGTTTGACCTGCAGTTGGGAAATGTGCTACAGTACCATTAGGGTCAGTGATATCTATTGTATAGGAATATCGTATGTTATTCCCTATCTGTGCATTAGGTGGGACTTGCGGATTGAAGAATACGAAGTTGACTGTTTGGCCTACTCCGACTGGGTTAGGTGCTGCTATCACGAATACGGTTGTGGGCATGTTGTCGTGGTATCGGGTCCATAGAAGAATTCTTGTGGCTGAAGCGTTTGCATCCATGCCTGTCCAATACATTCCTTGCTGGATTGCTGTATATGTTGCGACGTCATAGCTATCTTTGGGGTTTGTTGGAATCGGGTACAAAGCTGCTCCGTTGACTGTTGCAATGGCTTCAATTGAAATAGCCGTTGATGACAACAGAATTAAAGCAACGATAACAGCTAATGTTTTATTTTTCATAGTTTTCATTTTTTTTCTCCCTTAAGTTTTTTTAATTGAGCAAAAAGCATAGCGTCTGCTTGATAATATTATCCAATGCGTGCCACAATCTATTTAAGCCTGAAGCCCCTTACTCGCGTAGTTTTTACTATGCAACTGCCCAATAAAAATAGGTTATTTGTTGCATTTGTTTATAACACTTTCGGGATTATGTTATTTAGAATCCATTTTTCACAACATGTTTGATAATGCCAGTCGATCATTAGCTAAATTATTCATGATAAAAATGTGTTAAGGGCATGTGACTTTTGCACCAGCCCATGAGTTTCTACGAATCGTTTCCGTTATTCTACTACCATTCTTAAGGTTTCCATGGCTTGTTATTTAGCGCGTTTGTTTCGGTAAATTGCAAAACTGATTAAACTAACGCCAATGCCTGCAAACAGGATTGCCCAAAGCCACCATTGCATCCACAGTGCCTGCGTCTGCTGACCAACCATGTTACTTATTTGCAGTTCGTCTATAGTTGTCATTGAGTCATGGCCGATGTAGATGTCGGTTGGTCTAGCTATCGATCCTTTCGGATCAGCGACGCCAGCGACTAATTGGACTTGTTGTTCTTTTCCGTCAACGTAGATGTGCATTCCATCCGTTAAGCTACGGGTAAAAACTACATGAATCCATTGGTTGAGTGGAACAGCGTTAACTGTATCAATTTCGTTGAAGCTGCCATTTTGAGTCGTTACGTAGCCGCGAAGTGCACCTATAGGTGCTGAGGAGTCATTCTGTGGTGTGGCTCCATTGATAGCAAGTCCAAGTGTCCTTGTGGGCAAAGTTGCTGTTGTCCTTACGCATTCGATAAGGATGTTGTTGTATGCCACGGCTTTAATTGATGGTACGTAAACCCATGCATCCACCGTTATATCTCCTGGGATTTCAAGACTTGGTGAAGGGTAAACCGACGCAAACATGTTGCCGTTAAAGCTTAACGCTTTCTGGAATTTTCCCGTTACCTGCATTGGAGCATACGAATAGTTTGCTACTGTTGAGCCTAGTATTGCAGGATTGTTCCCTGTTGAATCAGGTGTGACAAGACTGGAATTGACCGTGTCAAATGACCATGAGGCAACGATGCTGTTTGGGTTCGCTGTTGGCGGTGTTTTTGTTGAAGGCATGTCTGCGGCTGATGGGGTGAAGGGTGTCATTAATGGATAATTATCTGAAGCATTAGCGTAAACCAAATACGGCGTATTTCCTATACCCTTCATTGTGCTTTCTGATGCAGCTGGATACCGTGTTAAGTAATCGCTCCAATAGTTTCCGCCTGATTGAGGTCCATTATCCCAATATTGCAAGGGCGAGGACGAATTATCGTAAACATTATTGATGTTATTTCCAAAGTTGTTGTGGTAGAAGCTGTTTGCTTGGGGGGCGAATAGCTGAGGCGTAATGTAAACACCCCATTTGTTACCTGAAATAGTATTTGCTGAAATTGCGTCGTGGGATCCTGCAAAGAAGAGACCTGATTCCTGATTTGATACAAAAGTATTGTTGAAAATCACTGAATATGTTGAACCTGACCCCATGCCTCTATAGTTATTTTGAACGATGTTTCCTGAAATAACGTTTGAATAACCGTCCATCGAAATGCCACTTTGTCCATTTCCTGTTATGTCGTTGTTTGAGACTGTGTTTGATGAACCGCCAAAGAAGCGAATGCCGTCTTTAAGGTTTGACATTATCGTGTTGTTGTCTATGGTCGTAAGGGACTGGATTGAGCAGAAAATGCCTATGTAATTTTTTTGAATAATGTCATTGGTTATTGTGGCTTTGTCTCCCTCGACGAAAATGCCATATACATGAATGGAAGAGTTGGAGTAAGCAAGGCTTTGAATTGTAAAGCCTGAGACTTTTACGTTGTCTGCAGCTATGGTGAGCGCTGCGCTTGAACCTCCTTGATTACCTGCGCTGCCTATTAGTATCGTGTTATTGTTGTTTTCTCCTTCAAGCGATATTGACTTGTTAATTTGCAGGTTTTCACTATAGACGCCAGATTTTACAACTATAATGTCGCCTGGAGCGGCATGATTGATGGCTGAGGTTATAGTTGAGTAATTATCTGGGACAACCAAAGTGCCTGAAGCTCGACTTACTTGCAGGTTAAACGCCCAAGCTATAAAGAGGAAAATAACAATTATTCCCAAGACCTTTGTGATTTCTTTTTTCATTTTTGACACCAACTTACTCTCTGCAGATAAGTGGCATAATGTACCATATTACTCTCCTTAAAGAACAAGCTGTTCTTTTAGCGGAACACCTCAAAAAAGAAAAATAAGCAATTTTCTGTTGAATCTGGCTCTATTGAACGATGTTCTATGTTAGAGGTTGTATCTTTCTAAATTATCAGATTGAGAACCACAGGTCGGTGTAACAAAATAGAAGATTTCTCCACAGTGGCTGCAATGATATTCCTGATTTTTATTTCTCTCAACTTCTAAAGAGCCACATTTAGGACAACATTTTTGAACCTTTGACGTTTTGCTTCCTTCCAACTTTAGGGTAAACTTTTTGGGTATTAAAGATTCTGGACAATTAGGGGGTTGGCTGGAGGGCAAGGTTTTTGAGCATCTTTTGTTTTCTATTGTTTTCTAAGGTTGAAGAATTTGTCTAAGAAAGCCAAGAAAGCTGAAGGTTTAGAAAAGCACAAGCAATTGCAACGAGAAAAAGATCAGAAGCGAAAAGAGAAAAAACAGGTATCTCTTCCAGCAAAACATGCCACTAAAGGCAAAAAATAGTCCTTTGCTTTAATGCATTAAATCACTTTTCCGTTTTTTAACGTGTTAATTTTAGCATCTAAGTAATTAAAATAAAAGAAAGGAGATTCTTTCTTCCAAAATTTCTCAGTCGTAGCTTTCTCGGATAACTATAACTATGAATTGCCCAAGTCTGGTCTTAACCACATTGGAGTATAATTTTACATGCATTGGAGATTTATTCTTGCGTAGATGAATCATTTCAAGATTTGTCTCGCCTTTTTCAATAATGTGTTTTATGAATGACTCAACTGAGGGTGCATCTTTTAAGGGTAGAAGCAATCGAATATTCATGTTTAAGAATTCGTCAAGATTATAGCCATAGACTTTTGTAGCAGCTCCATTTGCGTATTCAAAGTCTCCTTTATAATTTAGTAGTAAAATTGCTTCTCCAACATTGTCAAGAATTGTTGCTCTTAGTTTAAGTCCTTCCTTTGTTTTTCGATGTTCTTCAATTTCTCGCTCTAATTCTTCGTTTGTTTTTGCCCGTTCAGTGGTTCGTTCTGTCAATACACGCTCTAGTCGGCTTCGGTATTTGTTTAATTCAGATTCTATTTCTTTGTTTTTGGTGATGTCTATTGATAAAATTAGTATTCCTTCGGGTACAGGGTCAATGTGAAGTTTAAACCATCCTTTAGAGCCATCTGGAAATGCAAATTCGTTATCTAATTGGTGAGGCAAACGATTTATCATGCAATTCCGAAGATGGCTAAACAGTTCAGTTCTTTCTATGCCCGGATACACCTGCATCATTGTGAAACCTAATAATTCTTCTTTTGTTTTTCGACCCTGTTTAGCTACGGCAGCATTAATGTATACGTAACGCCAATCATAATCGATAATTTGGCAACCCTCAATCATGTAATCCAGTGAAAGTTGAAGGCGGTTTTCAACTTCTTTTAAAGATTTTTCGTTTCGCTTCTTTTCTGTAACATCATCGGCTGAACTAAGGACGCCAATAGGGATGCCTTTTTCATCGCTTACTACCAAGTTATGGAAGTTAAATGTCCGTTCTTCTCCCTGTTTCGTTACCAAGGGATATTCAAAGTGTAAATGACGAAAATCTCCCCTTAGAGCATCATGAAATAAACGTTTAGCTTCTGCTTTTTTTCCCGTCGGAACAAAATTTTCAAACCAATTTTTGCCCTTAATTTCATTGCATGAATAACCGAGAATTTCACATGCTTTTTTGTTTATGTCGGCAACCACTTCATCGTTTGTAATAACTACCATAAAAACGTCTGCTTGATTGAAAAACGATTGTGCTAAACTATTGTGATTTTCCAACTTCATTTCCCTCGACCAGATTCATTTTTTCCGTTTCCTGTCCCGAGGCAGGCAAATACATTTGTTGGGTATATTCTTTCATCATTCTACAAGCGTTGAAAGTGGGAGTAATTGTTTTTATTGCTTCCTTAATGAATTTTATCCATTGATGGGGAACTCCATGTCGGTCTCGTTCATAGTAAAGTGGTATTATTTGGTTTTCAAGCAGGTTATACAGTGTTTCCGCATCTGATTTGTCTTCTTCCTCCGAAGTGCCTCCATGAAAATTGTTTATAGCCCAGCCGTTTTTGCCGTTGTATGCCTCGTCCCACCATCCGTCGCGGACACTTAGGTTCAGTATACCGTTCATTGAAGCTTTCATTCCGCTTGTTCCACATGCTTCTTGTAGACGCCTGGGTGTGTTGAGCCATACATCGACGCCGCGGACAAGTTCTCGTGAAAGATTCAAGTCATAGTCTTCAACAAAAGCAATACGGCCTTGAAATCCTTTATCTAAAGCTGCCAGATATACCCTTTTAAGAAGCTGCTTTGACATGTAATCGGCTGGATGAGATTTTCCAGCAAAAATTAACTGCACTGGTTTTTCCGGATCAGTTATTATACGTTTTAGCCGTTCGATGTCAGTTAGGAGTAAGTAGGGTCGCTTGTATTCGGTAAATCTGCGGGAAAAAGCAATAGTTAAGGCATAAGGATCAAGTAGAGATCCCATTGAAATCACTTGTTGAGTAGTGGCAACGTTTTGCGTCCAACGTTGTTGTGCTCTATCTTGTATGGCATTTATTAATCGTGTTTTTAATGTTTGACGCATCTGCCATAATTCTTCGTCAGGTACCTCATCAAAACGTTTCCAGTATGTTTCTAAATCTTGTTTTTGAAGTAGTTCTGATCCGAGGTATTTTTCGCAAAGGGTACCGATTTCAGGCGCTTGCCAACTTGGCAGGTGAACTCCGTTTGTAACAGATAAAATTGGTACTTGTTCCTCTGGCTTATCTGGCCAAAGGACTTGCCACATTTTTCTAGTTATTTTACCGTGAAGTTTGGAAACTGCGTTGGATTGACCAGCTAAACGGAAAGCGAAAGCTGTTAGATTAAATTTTTCGGGACCAAAACCTTGAAACTGACCCAGCTTTAGGAAAGTTTCTCTATCAATTCCAAGAGTTTTCCAAAGATGAGCGTAATGGTCCATTAGTTGAAAACTGAAGACATGATGTCCCGCTGAAACAGGCGTGTGGGTCGTGAAAACTGTGCTTCGGCGAATTTTTTTAACAGCGTCTTCCCAAGATGTTCCGTTAGCGCGCTCAATTCGGAGACGTTCAAGCATCATAAAAGCTGTATGATCTTCATTGGCATGCCAAACAACTGGTTGTATATGAAGCTCCCTTAACGCGCGAACTCCACCTACGCCTAGAACGATTAGTTGACGCAGCCTTTCTTCTGGATCTGCAGTGTAAAGCCTTGCTGATAACATTCTATCTTCAGGTCGGTTTTCGTCAACATTGGTATCCATCAAATAAAGGTTAACGCGTCCTACGTGTGCCTGCCAAACTTTTACGTAAATTTGACGGTCCGCAAGTTCAACAGGAACAAGAGGTCCACAACCATAGGGCCACGCGCAAGGTGAAATTGGAGCATCTTCAAAGTCGAGTTGTATGTAATCTTCTTGTTGATCGCCCTCGGGTGAAATATGCTGTTTGAAGTAGCCTTGTGGATACATGAACCCAACCGCGACAAAGGGCAACCCGCGATCTGAGGATTCCTTACAAATATCTCCTGCCAATACGCCTAATCCGCCTGCATAAATAGGTAAAGAATTATGGATTGCGTATTCAGCCGAGAAATAAGCTATTTGTCCATTTGGCGTAGCAGGGTTTGTTTGGCCGCACCATTGTTGTGGAGCAGACATTTCTTTGTCAAAATTTGACATTACCATATCATAAAGCTCTAAGAAGACAGGATCTCTTGCTGCATCCTCCAACTTTTCTGGGCTGATGCTGTTTAGTTGTTTGACTGGGTTATGTCCGCTGGTTCGCCAGAGACCATAATCTAGAGAACGGAAAACTTGTCTTCCTTCTTCATGCCAGCTCCACCATAAGTTGTTGGCTAGCTCAAATAGTCTGCCGATTCTTGATGGAAGTTTTGGTGTTTCTTTTTCAGTAATATCGACGGTCATAGACTGAAATTTTCCTCTAGTTTCAAAAGAAATTTAATATCGAGACCTAACATAATATTTTTAGCGAGCCTAATATACGTAATGTGACTGAAAATTTGAATTTTTTATCCTAAATTTTCCATTATGCAATTTTTAGGTAACCTGAATAAGGAAAAACAGGCCTATTACCATTCCATGAAATTCCTTTTAGGTTGCATTTATTACTAAATAAAAGTATCAAAGAGTTACCGAGAGGTCAAATTTGTGTTCGAATTAGAGTCATTTTTTCAAGAATGAAAGTTAAAAAAATAAAAAAAGCTTAAGAAAATTTCAGTGGCTATATTGGTGCTCGCATTAGTTAAAGTGTAGTTGGTGTCTGGTGTTTGTAGTTTAGCGGCGATTCCTAGAGTTTTTCCGCCAAACCATGAGTATTGTCCTGCAAGTTTCAATGTTACTGCTTGTCCGTCTGGGCTTGTGCCTTGAGCTTGTAGCAAGACCACATGTCGTCCTGTGAATATTCCTCCGTTTCCAGATGTAAATGTGTATGTTACTCCATTAGCTACTATCGTGCCACTTGTTACATCGAATTGTTTAACTGGGCCGTTTGTTGATGTTGGCTGAATTGTCATAGTCATGGTGGCTGGATAATATTTTATGGTGTTGCTGTCGATTGTTTGGTAGATGTTGCCTTTAGCGTTTAGGGTTTTTATGTTTGAGACTGCGTTGTTTGTTGCTTGAGCGCTTGCAAAGGGGATGGAAACTGCCAATATTGCGGCTATTGCAATTATTGCTGCGAGTGTTATCTTGGTTTTTCTGCTTATGTTGACCATCGTTTTTTCACCTCCAACTTTAACTTCATCGGTCATTCTTTGTTTTGGTCTTTAAAAAGAGAGCCGCACTTGTGATGTGCACCACAAATGTATACTAAGACTTGGTTTCTTCCAGTTTTTCCGCTAAAATTTGATCTTCCGTTTGCATCAGTAAGCCTACTCGCCGTTCCCATTTATTGAAGAACCTGAACTGAGAGTACATGGCGTAAATGCTATAGCCTAGAAAGATTCCTGCGAAAATTAATAGAACAAAATCTATCAAGCCTAACCTAAAGAAATGTGTCCTTAGCAGTAGCCAAATAACAATTAGGAATAAGAGTCCTGAAGAAAAAAGCCCTATTAACGAGCCATTTCGAAATTTCGTCCATTCTTTGTCCAACTCAAAAAGAAAATCATGCAGAGACTTAACTGGGTAAAGCCTTTCATCGTTTTTGTCGTTGGTCATGTTTGTTCCTCCTTTGTAACTCTTTTTTCTTTTTTTATACATGATGCACCTGAGATGAACTTGCAGTAAATTCTTAGAGGATAGAAGGTAGCGACTTACGTAGATCAATGTAAATTTTTCGTCCTTCCTCCGTTAATGAACTGTAACCCTCCGCTGTCTCTTTTACCAACTTTTTCTCTTCAAGATAGCTTAAGTGTTTTAGAAAATCGTCGTAAGATAAGTTTGTTGATTTTCGCCAAATTACCGTTCTTAGCTGAGGCTTGGAATTGAAAAAGAGGTATTCTAGTATTTCGAATCGGATTTGTACCGCGTTTTTTCTGATCCTTGCCATTCCTCGGCTGCACCAATAGATAGATGGTAATTATTCAGCGGTGGTAATATAATAATCGCAATTTTTTACACTCCACTTACAATAAGACAAAAAAAATAATTGATGAGATCTTTTCCTCGAAAAAAAGTTGAGAAAAACAGTTTGTCTTTGTCCATACATTTAACTTTGTTGAGGTATTGCCAAGTGCCAAGATAATAGAGGCGAGAAGACAAATCGCCTACTTAAAACGGTTAAAGTGGGGTCTGTCAACTTTCATTCGTCATCTTTCCCAATCAGACTGGGACGGCGACATCATCCCCCAACGAACCAAACACCGTCCCAATAACATTAGGGTTTTGGTAAAGGAAAGATGAAAATGAATGAACCAAAAAATCATTCAAGAACTCATAAAACAACTCCAACAAGAGAACCAAGACCCCCAAAATATAGGAAAACTCAACATTCCAAACACAATGTTAGTGCTAAGGCATTAAGAACGAAACCGCAACACAAAAAACTAGTTTAGAATTTGATTGATAAATATTTAAGTGCCATCAATGAGAATAATATTAGTAGAAAAGCTTTTCTTCCGAATAATAATTCAAAAATCGTTCAAGATGTAATTTGAAATATTGAATACACTCAAAACTGGAGTTAGGTTCTTTGAAAATAAGGCACCAGTTGATTGCAACAATAGTTATCTTTGCAATAGTTTTACTCATCATCAGCTTATTTATTCTTTATAATAACCTACAAACAACCGAACTTTCAAATCAGCTAAACAACATAGACAACATTCAAAGCACTGTTGGTGAGCTTGGTGATACGTCTAGCGATTATCTTCTGAATCAAACCGATTCACAACATTCAATTTGGCAATCAAATATTGCTTCTATATCGGGTAATCTGACAGAGTTGAGTGGGAAAGCCCCCCCCCAGCAAAACCAAAGTATAGATATTATCAAGGCAGATATCCAAGAAGTGAATAATTCTTTTAACAACGTGGTCTCTTTTCTCCATACGGCGCCTCGCAATGAAAACGTAATAACATTACCTGGATTCCAATTAGCATGGGGTACTCTAACGGATGAAATTGTATCACTTGCAAGTGACTCAGCTCAGTTGTCAAAATCTTTGCAAAATCAAACTCACGAATCTGACCAATCAGAAATTGCTTTAATAGCCGTTTTATTGACAGCTTTTGCAATTTATTTAATTACAGACTATATCATAAACTATCGAAACACATTGAAATCAATTGCACAGCTTCAAGATGGGATAAACATTGTCGGTTCAGGAAATCTTGACTATTCCCTGAACACAGATAAGAAAAATGAGATAGGTGAACTTTCAAATTCCTTTGACCGAATGACAACAAACCTAAAAAACTTGACGATAAAACTTCAAGATCAAGAACGCTTAGCAGCTATTGGGCAAATGGCAAGGATGGTTGGGCATGATATACGCAATCCCTTGCAGGCCATTTCTGGTGACTTATACCTAATAGACAATGATGTTTCTTCTTTGCCTGAGGATGAAACGAAGAAAAGCTTGCAAGAAAGCGTAAGAAGCATCCAAGACAACTTAGTTTACATTGCTAAAATTGTTGAGGATTTGCAGGATTACGCTAAACCCCAAAAACCGAACCTTGAAAAAATAGAAATCGAGAAAGTAATTGCAGAGGTTATGGCACTTGTCCCTGTTTCCTCTAATCACCATGTTGTTATCAACATAGAGAAGGACTTTTCAGGAATAGTCGCTGACTTCTCAATGTTGAAGCGTGCAATATCTAATTTAGTGAATAATGCCGTTCAAGCCATGCCTAACGGTGGACGACTAACAATTCGAGCATACCAAAAGGATGCTCAAGCATTCATTACCATTGAAGATACTGGTTCAGGAATCCCAGAAGAAGTTAAGTCTAAAATATTCGAGCCTATGTTTACTACTAAATCTAAAGGTCAGGGTTTAGGGTTAGCTGTAGTTAAGCGTTTGGTTGAAGCTCAAGGCGGCACTATTAATTTTGAGAGCGAAGAAGGAAAAGGAACCAAATTCATTATAAAACTACCATCAACCTAGCACCCTAAAAACTTATAACTATATAGCAACAATAAAAACACAGGGATAGAAATAATTAGAACAAGCCAAGAATAGAAAATTACTTTGCCCTAAGGCTTGGACGGCGACATCATTCACCGTGCAGCATAATTCATTTTATTCCATTTTTAGTGCTAATATTGTTGTATCTCTATTGAGCCAACAATTTTTTTTAAGATACTATTAGATTTATATTATTTGTCCTGTGAAAGGACTTAAGAACACAATGGAAGTTGGGTTGGTCTGGCTGCAATGCGATGAAGACATGGGCTGTAATAGTCCACTCTATCTTTTTAGTCTTAATCGCTTTAGCGCAAGGCTAAGATCAACTTAACTCTCCTTTTTAGATACCAAAGAACATCTAACATTATTAGTAATCAGAGAACAGTTCTTAGGCTTGCCAAGTCATCCAAAACAAGCGCTTTCAACAATGAACAGATTAAACAATAATCAACGATATCTTAACCCGCTAACCTCGCTTATTTTCTTTCGGTTAGTTTTGCTCTAACTACAAAAACTAATTCTTCTGGCCGCACGGGTTTTCGTAAATATGCGTCTACACCTTGATTAGCCGCTTCTGCACTTGAAACAAAAGAAGGGTAACCAGTAAGCATTATCTTAACTGCATTTGACAAGTTAGCTTTTGATAGCATCTCAATACCATCCATATCGGGAAGCTTTAGATCAATCAATGCTACATCATAATGGTGTATCTTGGATTTTTCTATGGCTTCGTTACCACTTTCTGCTGAGTCTGCCTCGAATCCGTTTTTCTCAAGAACAATAACCGTTGACCTAAGAACTGATTTATCGTCATCTATAACCAGAACGCGCTTCTTTGGACTGCCAAAAGTCTTGGTTTCTATTTTTGGCATAATCGAAACACCACGTTAATCTGATTGTTTTAACCCAAGTGCAAATAAAGAACTTTGTGTTAAGAGGAAAAAACAGGGATTGGATATCGACGATCGTGCGCTGATTACCAGTACAATTTCTAAATCTAAACTGGTTTAAGTTACTAACCCTATAACTGCGCCAATGCCGATTATCCACGATGCCCACCAAGCTCCAAAAATAGCAGCAACGATTGCAATTAATATTAAGAAAAGCGCTGCACCAGTCCTGTCAACCCATTTTGAAGCACTAAGTCCCAAAAAGCCTAATATCAGAATTGCTAGTCCCCACCAAAATGCTGCTACAGCATAAACTGGATACCAAATTAGAGTAAAAATTCCTAGCATAGCTAACCCTCCGACAACAATCAAGATTATGCTTCCTATCACGGCCATTCCAAAACCAAAATTGTAGCCCGAAGAGCTGCTTGAAGTATCTGACAAAGTTCAATTCACCTCCTAAAAGACCTTAATTTGTAAAATTATCCCTAAGATGTGCGGTTTCTTCTTTGCACGTTTAAAAAGGGGTTGAGTAGGGCTTTAAAGATTTGTGACTGTACTGAGTAACAACAGCAAGAACAGAAAAGCGAGCCCATATACACCTTCTTTAAGGTTTTATCCTCGCACCAAAAAGACTTATTTTTTGCAAAACTTTCTGGAAAGACACAAAGGTAAAACTCATAAATCAAAGAAAGAATTGCAAACCAAATTAGAACTATTTCCAATGGATTTGTTAATACTCGTTTTTGGGGTCAGATTAGCAAGTCTTAAATTGATTTCAAACAAACTAAACAAGTAAAAAGAATGATGTTTAAAATAAAAATCTGGTGAAAATTATTATTGTTAATGGAGAAGTTGTTTTCCTTGTTCTTCAAGCTATATTTCTGTTTATGTTAGTTCTTGGTTTACCCTTATCCAAAGGGGAAGGAACCAAGAGAAACTACGTCAGACATGGATATTTGACAATCGCAGCCTTAGTGCTTCATACAATTTCCGTGATTATAATTATGATCTATCTCGCAATAAATGGATTATTGACCTTGAGCGAACTCCCAATCCTAAACTCAACGGTCGTTATAACTCACTCAATATTGGGAGCAATAGCTATGGCGTTAGGTTACATTGTTATAGGCTTCTGGATATCAAAACCACTTAGGAATATGAATTGCTATAGAGCAAAAAAACTGATGTTCCCTACCTTAATTATTTGGGCGATAGCACTTATTCTGGGTTATGTCATGTATTTCTTGCAATTATTTTAAGCGAGCTTGTTCTCAAACAAGCGCAACTGCATCAGTTTAGAAGGTAAATTTATTGCTCTTTTCTATCTATGATTCAGGGCAACATACATCGCATCTAAGGGCTTTGTTTTTGAAAATATCAGTTTTGAAAAACTATAATCCTAATGGCTTAATAATTTATTTCAAGCCACATGGGTTGAAAATTTGATCGCTGAACTAAGAAGAACTGCGTTGTAATAATACCCCATTTGCAGAGTCCGCTTATGAAATCTTTACAATATTAGGAGCTCTCAGAGGCTATTCTGCTAATTGATTTGTGAGTCGACAAAAGAGAGAAATCTGTACTTTTAAATATCGAATGTAGCCTTTGGCGTTCAATAGTGGATTACGATGCAACCACAAGTCTCCAAATATGAAAAAGTGCTAAAACGGGAAAAGAAGGCATCCGAATACATGATTCAAATGTACTGTGAAAGCCATCATGAAGGAAACAGTGATACCCACCTGAAAAAAGAGAAGAAATAATGAATGTCATGGGTTACGCGGGTCCAAGGATGCTAACTAGTCACCCAATTGTAGCGCTACAGCATTTATGGGATACACGAAGGGAGCCAGGACAACTTGAAGAAAAGCAACAACAGCCCTCTAAGCATTAAACCTCTTTGAGATAGCTTGGTAGCAATAGCTTGGCTTCCATGCGTTTTCTTAATGCCCACCTACGTAGATTAAATGAAAGTGTAATGAAATAAAACAGTAAAAATTACTTTATCTGAAGCGGGGCGACGAAATTATAGTCATGAAAAACGTTGACCTCTTTTTTTGTCTTCAACGGATTAGAATATGAGACAATAAAACTTAAATTAAGTATTCAAAAAAAAATAAAAAAAATAGAAAATTTTAGTTGATTTTCAGACGGGTGTTGACGTTGTTGATCCTGCTGCCATCATTGGTGTTGGTTGAGGTTGAGCTTGCTGAGGCTTCATTGTGAAGAAAGCAATTGCTAAAATCAGTGATCCAATCCACATTAAGAGTGCACCGATGCCAAAAATTATGATCAGTACCGCACCGATAAGAATCAGTAATCCTGCAGTTGAGAATAAGCCAACGCTTGTTTTTGTTGAAAGCTGTTTAAGCGAGCGTCTTAGGAAGAAAGCTGCTAGTATGGCAAATATCCAAAGGATGACGACAATCACTATCGCTGCTGCAATAAAGGGCAAAATGTCTGAAGAGGAAATATTGGTTGTGTTAGGGGTCATGCTTGAAAGTGATTGAAGGCTCGACCAGCTGCCGTTCCAACTTGGATAAATCTTTAGCAGAAAATCTTTTATGCTTGGCAAAACGACTGCGAATCCAATTGCTGCTGCGGCAACCACGCCAACTATGCCGATTCCGATGGCGTAAATTGCGTTGGTGAAGATTCCTTTTTCATTATAGATGTTTGCGAAGCCGTGAAGTGCAATCAAAACGAGTATTGCGCCGATAAGATCGACGATTCCAAATGTGTTAATGTATGGAAATACGCCTAAGAACAGTAATAATGCGCCTATGCCGCCCAATGTTCTGTTTGATTCAATTGTCATAATTTTTCCCTGTTTTTGTTTGAGTTAATTAGGAATAAAAGCTTTGTCATCCCTATCCATCCTCAAATTAGAGTTAAGATCAAATTTAAGTTTAAAAAGTGATAATTCGTAATAAAACTTAGAAAAATGCTAATAATTATTTCTACTCATGAGAGCATATTCTATGAAACGGACACTAAGCATTTTGTAATAAGTCGAGTCAATTCAGCCTTTCTTAAAATACGCTATGGAGCAAATCTAATTCTACTTTCCCTTGATGCGGTGCTAAAGAGAATTTTTGACAACGAACAATTTCTTACCTAAGATCTCAACGGCTTGTCAAAATCTTCTGCATCAAAAACAACCGCCATGTTGCTACCTCTCAAATTCAACAAACTTCAACATTAAGGAATTACATGCAGTAATAGCGAAGAGACGTTGGAGCCCAATTAGGCTGGCAACTCTTTTTTAATTATGTTCTAAACAGAATTTGTAATTCATAATTGATTTATTCCTTTAGTAATACTATGGAATCAATTTGAGGACGAGGACAATGTTTCAAATCGTGAATATTCTAGTTATCGATGACCACAAGGAAACAAGAACAACGCTTTCTTCAATTCTAACCAATGAAGGATACTTGGTTGAACTCGCCGAAAATGGCAAAGAAGCAATAAAAATTTCAAAGAAGGCTAAATTTGACCTCGCTCTTATCGACATTCAACTACCCGATATAAAAGGAACAGAACTCTTAAGTAAGCTAAAAGAAATTCAACCTAAAATGGGCACCATCATTGTAACTGGACACCCTTCGATTGAAAATGCCATCAAATCAGTTAATAATAAAGCCGATGGATACGTCCTAAAACCAATTGATATGCCATTGTTACTTGAAACCATTAAAAAAATTCTCTCAGACAAAACAAACGCGTATTTGCGAATGTTTGCAGAAGTTGAACAATCAAAATCAAGCTCTCCAGTTTTCAAATATCAAGCTCCAGAGCGATGGTAAAAATAGTCATAAAATAAATTCATTATTTTTTAAGCTATTTACCAATTTAGGAATCTATTGAATAAGACAGGTCTGTCGAATAAGGAACAAGTAACTCCCTAAACCTGGACTACTGAAGAGGATAAACTCAGTAAGTTCTTCATTTTCTAACCTTGCATAATTTAATTTAAAATAGCTGATAGGATGTAATTATCTTAGGGACAATTACTTGTCAAAATCCATAAAAGTTGGTAAGGCTTCGTATGGATTGGATAGGCTAAATACCCAATATTTCGCCAATTGTCTACGGAACGGATTAGCCTTTTGCAAAATAATAACTGACAAAGATGGTAAACCGATTGATTACCAATACCTATTCGTGAATAATGCATATGCAAGAAATACAGGCTTAAAGAAAGAAGACGTTTTAGGAAAAACGGCTTTACAGTTATTTCCTAACTTGCTTAATGAATCAGAAGATTGGATTGGCAAGTATGGCAAAGTAGCAATAACTGGTGAGCCAGAGCGATTTGACACATTATTTGAACTCAGGAATGCTTGGTATTCAACCTACGCTTTTAGCCCGAAAAAAGGATACTTCGTTGTATTGTTTGAGGATATCACTGAACGAAAGAATACTGAAGAAAACCTTCGGAAAAGTGAAGAGCGCTTGAATATGGCTCAAGAAATAGGGCAAATGGGTAGCTGGGAATTTCATGTAAAAGAAGGCAAAGCTCTATGGTCTAGCGAGTTATTTCGAATATTTGACTTACAACCAATGAATTATGGTCCAGATATTGAGGAATACAGGAAGTTAATTCATCCTGAAGACTTGGAAAAAGTCACAAGCCTAGTTGAACCATTTACTTTTCAGGGTCATCTAGGCGAAGCAGTGAAGTTTGACTACCGCATAGTCTTAAATAATGGTTCAATTCGGACTTTGCACACAGAGCGAGTTGTAATGGCAGTTAGCCGAGCAAACGAGCCATCAATAATTATGGGAATAGAACAGGATATAACTGAACGTAAACAAGTTGAGCTTCAGCTCGAAGAGTACAGCAAAAACTTAGAAAAAATAATTGATGAACGTACCAAACAACTCAAAGACGCCGAGCGATTGGCAACGATTGGTCAAACCGCTGGTATGGTTGGTCATGATATCCGCAATCCGTTGCAATCTATGATTGGGGAAGTGTATCTGCTCAAAGCCGATTTAGGAGCTATGCCTGAAGGCGAATTGAAAAATGACGTTACTGAAAGCTTTGATAGTATTGAAAAAAATATCTTGTACATTAGCAAAATTGTTGCCGACCTTCAAGATTATGCTAGACCCTTAAACCCAGAATATAGGCAAGTTGATTTAGAGGAGATTCTCATTAATGTTTTTGATAGCCTCTATACTCCAGATGACGTCATGATTTCGTTAGATATCAAAATGTGCTCCAAATTTAATAGTGACCCTGAGTTTATCAGACGAGCATTGACAAATTTGGTCAATAATGCCATTCAAGCAATGCCAAATGGTGGCAAATTAGATATTCATTGTTTTGAAAAAAATGGGTGCGTGCTCATTTCAGTGTCTGATACAGGGTATGGAATTCCAAAGGAAATTCAGCCTAAACTTTTTACTCCTATGATGACAACTAAAGCGAAGGGTCAAGGCATGGGTTTAGCAGTTGTTAAACGATTAGTAGATGCATTAAACGGTTCAATAACTTTTGAGAGCAGTGAAGGTCATGGAACTAAGTTCATAATCAGCTTGCCTAAAACTTCGGGTAAACAGCGACCATAATTTTCGGCTTTAATACTCGACCTGACAATTTCTTAGCGGTTTTTCGATGTAGTCATAACTACCAGAGAAACAACATACGCTAAGTCAACAGATAAAGACAGCCCTCGAGCATGAATCGCACCTTGGTGAATTTGTAGAAAAATTATCCGGGCAATTCTTAACAATATTATATTTAATTAATTAATAAAAAATCAGAGCACTTGGGATTTTGCAACTACAAAGAACAGCAGAGGTTAGCTACTTAGTTTTTTCTCCAAGCAGTTCCTTTAATGTGCTATAGTAAGTCTGCGAGTAAACCTTGCCGTTTTCGGTTATCGTGTACACTTTGCGAGCTCGTCTACCTTTTTGTTGGGTTATGCATTCTACGAAACCTTGTTCTTCAAGGTTCTTTAGCGCGGGGTAAAGGGCACCATGGCGTAGTTTGATGTTGAAGTCTGTTTCTACCTGTTTTTTGATTTTATATCCCCATGTGGGCTGGGCTTGGATGATTCGCAGTAGTTTGATTTCTAGTAGGTTTCTGATTATGTGTTGTACAATTTGTTTCTTGTAGATTTCTGACATTTGTTTTTGCCTGTTGGCGGTTAGTTGTGACTTGTGGATGTTTAATTTATTTAGGTTATGGTAAGTTTGTGTTGTTGTTATATTGTGTTGTTATGTTTTTGTATGCTTGAGGTATGTATCAAGCTTTATATCACGGTTTAGGAATATTCAATATTCAAGAAACGAAAATATGTCCGCAAAAGGACATATTGTATACGCGCAGAACAGAAAAACTGTTCTACACAAATACAGGTGAAAAAAATGCTAGAAACATCAAACACACAAAAAGACGTATCAAACAAACTCACAAAAGGCCTACTAGACCTAATTATTTTCCAATTCCTAAGCACCCAACCAATGCATGGATACCAAATAATAACAAAAATCCGCAAGAACTTCGGCGTCTACTTCGGACCCAGCACCATATACCCACTATTAAATTCCCTCGAGAAAAAAGGCTTCGTAAAAAGCGTATGGAACATGAACAGCGAACGACCAAGAAAAATGTACAGCCTAACAAATAACGGACAAAACATGTTAAACTTTACTGAAGAATCGCTAAATCTAATATGCCGAAAAATATCCTCACAAGACAAAACAGAATTGACCAACGAAACTTCAACCCAGCCATCAATAGGCATGATTATCAAAAGAAACAAAAGCACTCCAACAAGCCGCATAGCGTTTGAAATGCGTTAAAGCGGCAAGTATCCCCAAAAACCCTTTTGGCCTGGAATTGACCAAACTTAATATTCAATTTTCGTTTTTTCAAACTGTGTTTTAATATAGTTAAAGAACCAATTTTGTATTGGATAAAGTATCGATGTCCAATTGAAACAAATAATTAACCAAAATAACGAATTGCAAACGCAAATACTTGATTTTTGTAGACATATCGCTGGCTCCTCAAACATCACAGCCATCGCACATGTAGATAATTACTCTATGAAAACAATTAATGACAAAACAATCATTGATATTATCCTTATAATCCAGTCGTTTCAACCAAAAATAATGAGTTACATAAAAACGGTTAATGAAAAATCCATTTTTGTGTTTGCAATTGATCAATGGGTTTTTGAAAGGGATATAGAAATAGGGCTTCTGGGAGAAGCCATCGCAAGTAAACTCATTTTTCCTCATTCAACACTTTTGGGCGAAGAGTATTTACATAGAAAAGAAGTTAGCTTAAAAAAGCGTTTAATTCTTGAGTCACTTGAGAATTTGGCATCAAATTTTCCAGAGCTTACTCATCGAATTCAAATTAAACCCCAATATTTTCTCTATGAGATCCTTTCAAGTCGAATACGTGTTTCCCCATTAATCAACTATGACATCGCAAGCCTGATGAATGGATTAGCGTTAAATGAAGCCGAATTTCTACAGCCATACAACGAAGCCTTAAAAGAGCTTGAAGCAGAAAAAAAGATTTTTTACCTAAACGATTATGTCAAGGTATCAGAGAAAATTTTGAAGCAATGCACTGATCCCAGAGTCAAAATAGTTAACTTATCAAAAAATGCGCCGCGACGATTGTTCCAATCAATTTTTGGAACTTTTCCACAGTTAATTAGTATTTTTTCCCAAAACACCGAGGCTTTTGTAAAAGCTCAAAAGAATAATTGGGTAAGAGAAGCGGCTCAACCGTATTTTTTTATAGATACTAAAAAATATGTGTTTTTTCAAACCTCAACGGGCTTGCTCTCTTTGTCTGATAAAATTGATATTAAGAGTTTCGCTCAAAAAATGATTTTGAATCCAAGCGAAGATATTGAAGTTGAATCAATCGGCGGGATGCTAAACGATGTTTACCTGATTAATGCTCGCGGAAAAGGAGTGGAGACAAAGGTGCTGGCTAAGCGCTTTAAAGATTGGTCAGGCTTCAAATGGTTTCCCTTAACTGTTTGGTCTCTTGGTGCAAGGCCTTTTTCGATTACAGCTCAAGCTCGACTATCCAAGGAATATGCAATTAGTGAGTTTTTGTATAGTGAAGGGTTTAATGTGCCAAAGATTTTGCATGTGAGCAATGCCGAACGTTTAATTTTTATGGAGTATATTGAAGGTGAGAACCTAAGCCTATCTATCAAACGAATAGCCACGGCTTCGGGGAATGAAACGTTTGAAAAGGAACTAGCTAATTTGAGTAAAGCAGGCGAAATTCTTGCTGCGGTTCATTCGCACAACATTGTTTTGGGAGATTCTAAGCCTGAAAACATGATAATTAAGCCTGATGGCACTATCTTCATGATTGATTTTGAACAGGCATCCCAAGATGAAGATGGAGACAGGGCATGGGATGTAGCAGTGTTTCTGTATTATGCGGGTCATTACCTTCAACCGCTTTATGGGAATGCGAAGGCTGAATTGATTGCTAAAGCGTTCATTAACGGGTATTTGAAGGGAGGAGGAAACATTGAGGCAATTAAGAAAGCTGGGTTACCCAAGTATACGAGGGTTTTTGGCATATTTACAATGTGGAATATTATTTCAACCATTTCTAACGTTTGCAAAAAAACTGAAGCACTAAAATGAAATAGCATGATTGTGCTTCAAAAAAATAGAATTGATGGAAGCAATTTTTCCCATATTGGATAGCAAATGAGAGGTTATATTAAAAATTGGAGCCCAATTGCGCTCAGAATTTGTCGGTTCAGATGCGTTTACTATCTTGAATATTTTAATAATAAGGAAAAATGCAACAACGCTTTAGCTTCCGAGGCAACAGTGTTTATTTACCTTTACGAGAATATAAAATGGGATTTTTATGAGTGAACTTTACTACTACAAAGGGCTTAACAAAGTTAAGGTGGTAACTGAGAGTGAAGGTTACTGGATTGTTGAAGCATTGGAAGATTTTGAAGATTGTTCTGAAGGTGCCCCAGTCACTGTAAAGAAGGGTGAACGCCGCATTGTACAGCCAGATACCTTGTTTAAACGAAAAACATTATTGCCCATGGTTAAAGAACATGAATATGAATTGAACATGGAAAAGAAAGTTAAGCGGCTGGTTGAAGAATCCAAGAATGAAGTTAAAAAGTAATTAATCACTAATCTACGTAAAATTAGTAACGCGCTAAAAAAGTTAAATTTCGCAATCCCGGTTTTTTAATTTATTGTCAATAATACTTAGCAGTTTTTCGGGATTGACAGGTTTCCCAACAAAAGCGTCAGCACCTTCAATACAACCCTGTAACCATGTTTTGCCCGTCAGCATTATCCTCAAAGTTTTTGGAGAAGAATTTTTAATAAGCGGGAAAAGCTGGTTGCCTTCCATGTCTGGAAGAGCTAAATCAATTATTGCAACATCATAGTGGTTGATGTTTAGTTTTTCGATGGCTGCCTTTCCTTTTTCTGCTATATCAACAGAGTATCCTCTTCTTTCAAAAATTTTAGAGAAAGTATGCAGAATCGCTTTGTCGTCATCAATAATTAGAATTGATGGCTTAACAGAAATGGACACCTAAAACACCTATATGTTATGTTATTTGCATGGGCTAATAAGGGTTATGCAAGCGTTAAATCCACATAAACTATAACACATTTCAATTTTTTCGATTATGTCAAAAAATTTTCGATATTTTATCTTCAAAGTTCAAAGCTTAAATGGAACAAACCCCATTTTCACTTCCAAAAGAGGCAAATCAGTTGGCTAACGAAAAAATCGCTGAAGGCGACTACGTCCTAATTTACTTAGACGCTCGCAGAACTTACATGATAAAAATGCAGGCAGGACAAACCTTCCACACTCACAAAGGCTACCTTAAACTTGATGAGCTAATCGGCAAAGAATACGGTGAACCAATCAAAAGCAGCCTAGGCATCTACTTCACCACGCTAAAACCATCTTTAACCGATTACATTATGAAGTCTTGCCGCAACACCCAAATAATTTACCCCAAAGACGCTGCTTTAATTGTTATGTTCAGCGGGATCGGACCAGGAAGCCGAGTTGTCGAATCAGGCACCGGAACAGGCTCATTAACAACAGCATTGGCTCATTACGTTGGTCCAACAGGAAAAGTTTACACTTACGAGCTTCGTCCTGAATTCCAAAAAAACGCAGCAAAAAACCTTGAACGCTCAAAACTAATCGACCATGTTGAAATGAAAAGCGGCGATGTCACATTAGGCTATGAGGAACGAGATGTCGACGCAGTGATTTTGGATTTGGCGGTTCCATGGCTTGTAGTTCCTCATGCTTATACTGCACTCAAACCCTCAGGAGTCCTAGTTTCGTTTAGCCCAACCATCGACCAAGTCGTAAAAACAACCGAAGCACTACGCGAAAATGGCTTTGTATTCATTGAAACCATTGAGTGCTTAATGCGCACCATGCAAGTGGAACGTGGAAAAACTAGACCCAACACAATGATGACTGGACACACTGGCTACATTACCCATGCAAGAAAAATCCTAAAGCTACCCACACAAGAAATCACAGCAGGCGCAGTCTCAAGAAGCAATGCCATGAGTGCAGAGAAGAAGCATGCAGTTGAAGAAGCAGAAAACAATGAAGAAATGGCAGAAGAAGAAACTGCCTAAACCTTATCTTTCATTTTTCGTTGTTGTGATGCAGGCATAGGCATGCTTAGCTGACCAAACAGCCTGCTTTAATTGTTCACTCTTTTCGCCGCGTGTTAAGCCATAGTATGCGCCTAAGATTTTGCCGAAGTATGGAATAATGAACTTGGTCGAAGGTTTTGTACAGCAACGGGTTGGATAAGCGATTTTCCAGGAAGGTTGGTTTCCAGATTTTAATGTTGTATTCCCAGCATTTAATGAAGAAGTCCCAACGTGCTTTGCTGAGCGAATCCATTTCTGCGCCTTTCTTGTTCATGAGGACGCAGTTTTCGAGCGGCACAAAGAAAAGCGGCACATAAAATGCGTTGTACCCTTTGAGTTTATCCATTAACTCCAAGTGTTTGGAGCATGTCTTCTTCTTTTTCGTCAGGCAACCCGATGATTAAAGTTGCGAGTGGATACCAGTCGTTATCGTTTAGGATGCCAAATGCGTTGGTTACGACGTCTTGCCATTGTTCAGGCTTAAACGGCAACATTTTTCCCGCCATGTATTTCTTCATGAGGCGTGGACTGCCTGTTTCTACGCCGGTTTCAGCGGTGATTATTGGTTTTCTTGCCAAATGAGTACCAGCTTTTCTCAATGAGGATTTCAGCTAGTTGCTTAATCATTAACGGGTCATGTAAACAGGAGCCAATGACATGTGTGAAGCCTGAATGCTCTTGACGCCTGGGTAATCTGCTACGCTTTTTGACGAGTTTTACTACGGCTTCTCGGTTTGGGATGAATTTTTTGTCTGTTGCGCCATAGAGGAAAAGGTCTTCTGTAATTAGTGTAACGTGGTCGCTGCCTTGAGCAGCGGTTAAAGCTACTTCCTGCATGATTTTTTCAAGCGGCACATCAACTTTGTTCTGCATTGTAGGAGTGCAAAACTGACAGTTTCTGCCGCAACCTTTAGAGATTTCTACTGCGCCATGGATTGCTACATGCATGGTTAAGGGCATTTGAACGTTGTAGTTCCAGTTGCTCAATGATTCGTCAGCTTTCGCAATGCGTGGAAGAGCTTCGCCGTTAATGGCTTTCTTGAAAAACTTCAACGATTGGTTCAGGTCTTCCCACCGATAATGACACAGTCTACGCCGTAGTTGTCGGAAACGTGTTTGCGTTCAAGCTGCCATGAACCGAAACCGCCAACGATGATTTTTGGCTTGTACTTTTTAATGCTTGGATGCATGACGAGTTTTCGAAATTCTACAGCATTCATAGGTTCTCCGCCGCCAACAATCGAAGAGTATGTTTTGCTTACATAACCCATGCCAGTTGGATCCATGGAGGATATGCCTACAACTTTGGTTTGTGGACCAATAAAATTTTGTAAATCTTCTGGGTGAACAACTGCAATATCTGATTTCGAAAAACCATTTTGCAGCAAGTATTGATTCTACTTTTCGTAGGCCGTATGGAGCGAACTTTGCTTGTCCATCGGCTTTGCGTCCGCAATGGGGGTAGAGTGTTTTTCTAACGTATGCCAAGAGGGATGGGTCCTTTGCCAAAGCCGCCTACAAATGCGATGAAGGGATTATTATAAAAATCACTCATTTCTGTTGCTGATGCGGTTAGAACAATTTTTTTGCCCAATACGGGTGATGCCAACTCTCTCTTCCTCGCGAATAGAATACATGATTATTTTATAACCATTTAAGAATTACTATCCGCAGTGGTCCAGGCATACGGAGTTAGGGTAAATTCATTGACTTCCGATAGCTAATTATACGGATAAAAACAGCCGATGAACTTCTTTTATTATTTATTATTGCTAGAGTTCTTGTTAACCAAGCATGTTCTCAAAGCCAATGGCAAATTCTACTATTCTTGGACTTAGAAGTAAGATAAGAATTTTTGCGGGGTGGTCTTTGCGACTTCTCAGCACTTGAGAATAATTCTAATTTATCAACAAAATGTCGTTAGCTATTTGATAATTTGAGAGTCTTCAGATTCCTACAGATTCCCGTCTCTTGCTTAACTTTGAAAAAAGGTTTTGAAAAAAAGGAAAAAGAGTATTTTTAGCGTTCTTTTTGTTTTAAGGTCCAGTTATTACTAATTCGGTGCTAGTGCATACGGTTGGAGCTGGTGTGTCAGCGACTGGTCCGATATAGTGCAATGATGGGCATATGAAGGTTGCATGGGCACTATAGAGCATGTTAAAGTTTGACACTATCGTGTAACCTGAATATAATGGTGCAGTAGCTGTGCTGGTTGTTGCGCTGCCGTATCCGTTAAGAATCATGCCTCCTGGGGGCACCTCAAAAGATGAAGCTCCTAGAGCTGTTGACCACGGAATACTTGTGCCTGGAACATTTCCTGTTATTATGCCTTTAATTGGGACTGTCCAGTAGGCTAAGACTGTTTTTCCTATTCTGTAAATCTGAAGGTCGCATTTGTCAACGAGGATTGCATTGTTCCCCATAGGGTAGCCTGCAAAAAGTTTTTGCTGGAATGTTACTCGTTCTTGAGTTGTGCTCAAAACTGCTGTGGGTACGAATGCTCCTTTCGGCGAGAGCATGAACAAAAAGAGAGCGTTTGCAGCTCCATGATCACTGTTAGCATCGAAATGTTGGCATACCAGTTCCATTTCTGGCTGACCTGGGATGTTGATAACGATTAGTCCCCTAGCGCTAATATACTCATGGTTTGTCGTTAAGGCGAGAGTTGGAGCAATGCTGGCTGCTGAAATTGCGACTGCAAGAAGCAATGCTAGAATAGCTCCAATGCTAAGACTTTTTTTCACTTGTTTTTTCACCTCCCTAAAATCAGGTATGATAATTAATTATCTGAAAATGATTTAAGGTAAAGCTAGGGATGTTTGTCAACAACCAAATTAGCAAACAATATCAAACTTGGATATGGGAAACAATGTCGTATTTGATATTGCATTAAAAGTTCCTTTTTTAATTAAAAAGAATTAAGCACCAGAATAGAAAAAATCGAACATCTGAGTCGTACTAGGCTTACATTTCAAGAAGTATCAAAACAATCAACTAGACATTTAGACAGGACAGAGAGAATCTTTTCGAAGCTCGAAACTATCAATTCTCTTTTTGATATGTAATTGATATTTCTTCTAAAAAACCCGATGATCCTGAACCCAAACATATACTTCCAACGTCAATTTAGCGATTTTCTCCCATGAATAGTCTCGAAGAGCCTTATTCTTTCCATTTTTACCCATTTCAAATGCCACCTGTTTATTATCTAAGAGGAAAAGTATTTTCTGTGCTAATTCTTCCTCCTCGAGATTTTCCAAAAGCAAACCGTCCTTTCCTTCAGTAATAACGCACTCACTAACAGGTGTTTTTGCTCCAATGACTGGTTTTCCTGCTGCCCATGCTTCAAGGAAGACGCCTCCAAAAGACTCGATTTGGGATGGGTTAACAAGCAAAGTTGCATCGAAGAGTGCTTCTTTCTTAATAGCCTCTGATGCGTCTGGAATAACCACAATTCTTTTTTCTGTCTGGGCAATTTGTTTTATTTTCTTTGTATAAGGCGTGGATTTACCTATTAAAACAAGTGTTGAATTTGGCTTTCGTTTCCAAACTTTTCTCATG
Organism: Candidatus Bathyarchaeota archaeon; assembly: GCA_963798135.1. Taxonomy (GTDB): domain Archaea; phylum Thermoproteota; class Bathyarchaeia; order Bathyarchaeales; family Bathycorpusculaceae; genus Bathycorpusculum. The sequence goes on from CAWCSI010000003.1 coordinate 101,837, forward strand.
CTTTTAATTAAAAGATCTGCCCCTTTGTATTTCTCCATCCTTGCAATATGCAAAATTATGCTGTGATCGTTAGGGATCCCATATTCGGATCGAAAGAAATTAGATGATGGAGTCTCAAACGCTTCAGGCCTTACTCCTATACCGGTTACAAAGATTTTGTTTGGATCAATTCCTTTCTTGGTATAATACTCTTTTTCATAATTGGTCAAGACAATTATTGCTTCTGAAGCATTTGCTATTTTGAGCGCTAAAGGCAATATCTTTGCTGTATTCGGGTCCATAGTGTGAGTACGGGGAGTAAAAACGAAAGGCACCTGACTTTTCTTGCAGATTTTTTGTAAAAAGAACAACTCGCCGTGCCCAATCTGAGTACCGTTAACGACGTTGAAGCAACCTAAACCCACTGAATCAACATATTGAGCTGGAATTAGGCCTGAGTAATGAAGGGCATCGATACGAAGAAGAGAATCTGATCGTACCAAACCAATTCTTCGTGCGTTCTCAATCAACGAGTGAAGAAACTGTATGAAAGTTCTAAAAGATGAAAGGTTTTTTGCATGCAAACGGATGGTCTTCACGCCTTCGTCATCAGGTGGGATCTTTTCGACGTATTTATTCCGTTTAAAATTGCCAAGTGCTGCAACATCAGAGGTAAGAATCGTTACCTCGTGCCTCATTCTCGCAAGCTCAATTGACAACTCACGTGTATCGCGTTCACATCCACCAATGACAGGATAGTATAAGCGAGCAAAATGCAATATATCCAACGATGAATCATGAGTTATTAGAGAATTATTCAATCGTCAACGTCCCAACTCGACTATGTTTCCAACATTTTCATCAAGAAGGTCTGCTACATTTTTCAAAAGTATCCTCTTCAAAATAGCGATTCCATGCCTTACCTTTAGTTTCTTCTCTCCTAGACGTGCTCGGTAACAAATTGGAATTTCCTTAATAAGAAATCCACGCCGCTCCACCAAATAATTAAGCTCAACTTCAATGTCAAAGCTCTTAGACTTCGGAAGCCACCCCTTCAAGATTTCTGCTCTTATCACCCGCAATCCAGTTAAAGGATCTTGAAGAGGGACCTCCTTAAACATATTATAGGCCAAAGCAATCAGAGTGTTGCCTATGTGAAAAATGCTTTTCAAAGCATCTTTGTCATTATTGCCCGAGAGTCTGTTACCGCAGACCATTCCAACAACCGAATTTTCTGCAAGCTCTCTTATCATTGCAGGAACGTATTTCGCAGGATAAGTATAATCTGCATCAGTAAGAATGATATAATCTACGCTAAAATCTGCATGTTCAAACGCTTTAGTTAAGGCATCGCCTTTACCAATATTATCTTGGTAAACAACTTCTGCACCCAAGCTCTTAGCTATCTCCACAGTAAGATCACAACTTTTACCATCAACGACCAGAATCGGAAGGTTATCCAAAGTTTCTTTCATCTCGGCAATTGTAAGCCCAATGCCTGGCGCTTCATTTAATGCAGCAATCACTAACTGCGCTGAGTAACGATTTTTCGATTTTTGAACTCGGATCGCCTACCTTCAAGGATTCTCTATTTTGGAACCCAATGTCTCAAAAGACACATTTGACGATGGTAGGTTAACAGAAGCTGCGTTTATTCCAGTTTCACGTGATTTATAAGAAAACTTTTTTCCCCATATAGTATGTTTCATTTTCTTTCTCTCTTTCGAAATTTTAAAGAAAACAAGATCCTAATCTTTTTTATAGCTTCTTGAAATGCTCATTAACGCTAACTTGTCAACTTTAGCGTAAGTTTAGGAAGTCACCTTAACAAGCTTGTTAACTTTAATTCGCTTAGACATGTCGTATGATAAAAAGTTCTAATTAGGCGATCGATGCAAAAATGTAAGTCCGCCGAGTTGCAGACCTGAACCAGACCGTGTAAAAACTTGAAAATAGAAACGAAGTATTCTTGACTTCAATTCTCATATAGGCGTTTGGTCGCTACTTGTCTTGCTTTTCTTATGCCTTAATCAAACCTATCAGCACAACAACTCCAAGTGTACTGAAAGCCCTTCGCATGTACAACAGTCTATAAGGGGCTAAGTGGGTTATCCCAGCGCCAAGTTACCAGTGAAAACTGTAGGTAGTGGACCGGACCGAGTGAGATTTGAACCCATTATGTTCAAACCATAGTGACTAAGATAGCAAAATTAATTTTAATCGCAGGAAAAAAACACATACTTATAAGATAACTTAAGTTTATCTTTTTCAATCGTAAAGAACTAAAATAATCCAACCTAAAAGAAAGGAATGACGATAAAGAAGTGACTAAAGATCACACAGAAATGACCAAAGAAGAGGTTTTCAAAGACTACGGCGTGTTCGGCGGTGTCAAAAGAAGGGCAAAAATCAAGACACCAAGACCGCCTAAGAAACTAAAACAGTGTTCCAAATGCGGCAGGGTAGGCGACGAAATGACTAAACATTCACTCGTAGGTGAACATAAGCCACCTTTCATATGGCTGTGCAGGCAACCATGCCACGACGAAGTGCACAAATTCGGCATAAAAATGACAAAAGATGAAAAAGCAGCATTAAAACGACAACCGCCATGCAGCATACAATTCCCCACAGAAAACAACATTACCAATCCTTACACAAAACTAATCGAGCCTGAGTCGCTGTATGAGCAAAAATTCAACCAGTCTTTCAAGCGAATAAACTCTGAAAATAAAGAAACTCAATAAAAACTATGAAAAGCAAGTAAATCAATAAACACAAACTGAAAACGAGCAAACTATTCAAAATAACAAACAAACACAAAATAGTCACTTTTCCCATAAAAGAATTCTGAGAAAAAACATAGATTCAAACCAGAGGGGGCTTACCTTCACTTAAAAGTCTCTCTGTTTGGACAAGAAACCAATAAACAATCAAATTTTAGTAATTAAGACGCCTTTTTAATGTAGCCTTCTACATCTTCGTCAGATAGCATACCCCATTTCTTTGTTGATGTGGGTATCACGGCAATCTTTATTCTGAGAGGTAACTCCCTCGCTTGTAACGCTTTCACTAAACATTTTGCTGCAAGCTTTATGCTCTTTTTCAAGAGTTAAATCTTCACGGTACTCTTCTTTTAACATTGATAGGACTGTTTCTGTTCCGGCTCCTAAAGCTGTGGCTTTGTATCTCGTGTAGTTTCCGCTTGGATGAGTTCCGAAAACATGTGGACCTGTTTTGTCGACTCCGCCTAAGACCATGGCCACTCCGAATGGCCGTTGACCACCATGTTGTGTATACGTTTGTTGGATATCGCATATTTTTTGGGTTAAAACTTCTACATCAATGGGTTCATCGTAAGTCAGTTTATTACTTTGAGAGTTGATTCGCGCTTGGTCGATTAAGACTCTTGCGTCCGAACTTAAGCCTATAATGGCTACTCCTAAGTGTTCATCTACTTGAAAAATTTTCCATGAGCGCCTTTCTTCTTCAAGAACTTCTACGTTTTCTTCTGAACCCAAAACAACGCCTTCTGCACATCGGATACCTAAAATGGTGCCTCCACGATTCACTAATTCTCGTGCATATTCAACTTGGTAAAGTCGTCCATCAGGCGAGAAAACAGTTGAATTATAATCATATGCGCCTGGTTGTGCAAATACAGCCATAGTTTCAACTTCTATTTCACGATCTAACTTTACACTTTTCTAAAGACTCATATAAGGATGCGCTTGGTTCAAGGCGATTGGCTTTATAGTCAATTTTAAAGATAATAACTGGATTCAATCAAACGTCCTATTGGGTAATTGTAAATCTGTAATGCTTATAACTAAACTGTAAGCGTTGATGGTTTTTAGGAATTTATATTTTTTTTAGTCTTAACCCATTTTTAGTATCCAAATCCACGCCAATAATGTTTTTCAAAAAAGCGATTATGATGCTTTTTTCTTGCTTTTCTGTTGCCTTGCTAATTTGATGTTCTGAACCTATTTGAGTTTAAGACCAATCAGATTTAACCCCTGCACGGTATGAGTCTCTCGCTAAAACTTACCGAATAAGGCTATTTTCCTAAATTTAAACTATGATTTGCTTGAATCTGCGGAAGATGCGGACTATGAAAAAGATAATTGAACAAATTAAGCAAATTTAAGACTTATTTGCTATCCGTTTTTTGTTCTTTATTTTTCTGGTCTTTCAAGCAGTTCCAAGTAACCAAAAACAGGAAGTTCCAAATCTTCTCGTCTATACCCTTTGAATTTAACGTGTTTTTCCCATCTATTAGGTTCAACCAAAACAGTTTGATGGTCAACGTAGATTAATTTTTCAAAGGGGACGATTTTTTCAGAAACTTCTTTGTCGGGTAATTCTTCGCCAAGTTTGCATCTTTCCAATGCCCAACGTTTCGCTTCTTCTTCAGTTAATTTGAAACCGCTAATAGTGTCAATTCCTATTTCCTCATTTAATATCCAATCTTCTACGTGCCCTTTGAGTTGATGTACATGTCCTGTTTTGGAGTATTCTTTGAGATCGATGTCTCTATTGTCATCTATGATCAATAACAGGTAGATTTTGTTCAAAATTTCATCCTCGTCATAGACTAGGGTAAAGCGGATTTAAGTCTCTTTGTCTCGTTATAGCTTTAATTTACATGTAAAAAGATGCTAAGAATGAGAGGTACGTGACTTATCCCCAAAAATGATGAGCCTCTTGCTGAAAAACGGGCTTTGGGCAGAAAAGGACTCATGTACGCTATTATGTCGCCTTCTAAGAAATAACGTTACTATGATTGCCATTAAGATGATGATTAGAACTACTGAAGCGATCACATAATAGATCATTGTGCTTTGAGTCGTTGAAGGCAATATGGTTGGTTTCTGGGAAGACGACGGAGTAAATTCTCCATAGCCTAAGGGAAAATACTGCTCATTTAAAATACTGCTCATTTACAGCATTAACAGGGGATTTAGGGTTAAGCAGATTATTCGTGCCTCCTAAAGCGTAGAGAGTATCATTTACGACCGCTACAGACAAGATTCCACGCGCAGTAGGCATTAAAGCGCCCATAGTCCAGCTGTTTGTTTGCGGATCATAAATATGAGTTGTGTTGAGGGCGTTAACTCCATCAGTGGTTCCACCGATAACATAGAGCCTTCTAGGTGCCAACACGCCAGTGGTTGCGCCTGCAGCAGCCAACAAACCAGGAGTAGGAAGCGGCGCACCAAGCGACCACACGTTTGTTATGGGATCATAAATCTGATTTAGGTCAACAACGACTGGCCCACTTTTTCCTCCACCTTCTACGTATATTTTATTGTTAACTACCGCAGAAGCATAAAGGCCGACAGGGGTAGGAATAGGCGCTGCTTTACTCCAAGAATCACTTGATGCGTCATAGACTTCAGTAGCGTTTGAAATACTGCCGTTTGGAAGCGTACCGCTTATAACGTAGATTTTGCCGTTCACTTCATTCGCCTGCATTTCCGCTCGTGGTGTGGGCATTTGAGCTTTAGTTTCCCAGCTGTCTGTTGCCGGATTATACTCTTCGTTTGCTCCTGTACAATTGATGGGATATCCAGTTATTTGGTTAAAGCCGCTGCACCCTCCAGAAACGTAGATTTTATTTTGGTATGTGGCTACCGCAAAACTCTCTTGGTTAGTTGGGATGGCTGTCTTCGAAACCCAAGTATTAGTGGACGGATTATAGAGGTAAGTAAAGCGTGGACCAATGACGTATATTTCTCCGTTCAATGCAACTGCAACTCCGCCTGCGTTTGCAACAGGCATAGGAGCTTTCGTGACCCACGAATCTGCAGAAGCCTTCGCCGGTTGAATGATTATTACGCAGGAACCTGCTAGAAAGATAAGAACGATGACTAGAAATACACTTCTATTCATTTTTAGTTCACTATCACGGTAAGGCTTTCAAACCTTTATACTCTCTTTAATTTTTAGTATTCAATAATTAAAAAACTGTGCTAAATGCAAAATTGAGCGTTTAAGCCATTATCGAGAAAAGTCAAGATGCCTCAAGGTCTACACCCATATTCTTAATCAATATATCCAAAACGGCATTACTCATCATTTCAGTTTTAAGGTAAATGCGAATTTCCGCAGCGCTTAAACCAATACGTTTGGCTTCTTTCACGGCGTAGCGGTAGGCTTCGATTTCTGTAGGTCTATCCACATAGTCGTAATGTGGGTCAAAGAGATCGCGGCCCTCCATGTGTTGCTTTACGTGGCAGAGTTCATGTACGACGTCGAGGTAAATGTCCAGTTTCCTACCTGTGCTTAAGTAACGTTTGTTCACCATTAAATGACCATCATCGTCGCTGACTCCCATGTAACCAAACCAAATAAAATCCAACTTTAGATTATTGAGAACTTTCTCTGTATCTTTTCCGAATATTCCTTGGACAGCAACGTTTTTCTGGAAACCTTTAAAATAGTCTGTAAACTTTGCTTGCTGCGAAAACAAATGGATAAGACTTCTCAAGGGCAATTTAGTAAAATAGCGGATAAATCGCCCTGCAACATGCTCCACAGCATTCTGAATTGGCATAGCAATAACCTACCTAAACTTTGAGCTATCCTGATTCTTCATTAACAATCCAGCCCTTTGTTCCAAGCAATGCTTCCAAGTACAAAGCATTGAATTAAAATACTTTCCCAAAACCAAGATTGCACAAACTGCAAAATCAAATTTGTCGCTATGTCGTTTTTGAAAAAACGTGTAGCACCAAGTGAAGATTAATCACAATACTTTTACTTTGAGGCTTGAGAATAGACACCTTTCCAAGCTACTCTACTACTCACCAAGAAGCAATCGGAGAAACTCCTTAGTTCCAACAGTGATTATCATGTTAATCCTTTGCCTTACGACAAAGAAAAACCAAGATACTACTTAATTAGTGAAGTTTTTCAAGAAGACGTTTCGTTATCGATTAGTTTTTCATTTGTTATCCGACACTTGCTCGAATAAGTCAACAAACGTTTCCTCCGATTGCGCAGCCCATAACGGTGTAATCAACTTCAGCGTTTTAGACGGATGGTGGATAGAAGGTTGCGTTGAAGGCCTCACATGGTGGGCGATAGGGCCAGCCAGTTTAAGGTAACTGAAGGTGCTACTCAGGCGATTTTGGCGTTGATACAGGACAAGAAATCAATTAACGACAAATTGGCAGAGGATGTTAATGAATTCGCTAAGAAAGGGATTCGTGCGCTGGGTGTGGCTCGAACTGATAAGGATAATAAGTGGCAGTTTGCGGGTTTAATTGGTTTGTTTGATCCGCCTAGAGAAGATTCAGCCCAAACAATAAAGACGGCTCAAACGATGGGCGTTAACGTTAAAATGGTAACTGGTGACCACATAGCCATTGCCAAAGAAATTTCAAGACAAGTAAACCTTGGAAACAATATTGTGTTGCCGGCTGCTTTTTTGGATAAGTATGACAGTGAGGCTCAAGGCGTGGTTGAAGCGGCGGAAGGTTTTGCAGAAGTCTTCCCTGAACATAAGTACAAAATTGTTGAACTTCTTCAAGAAAAAGGACACACATTAGGGATGACTGGCGATGGGGTTAATGATGCGCCTGCTTTGAAGAAAGCTAACGCAGGTATTGCTGTTGAGGGTGCCACCGACGCTGCAAAATCAGCAGCAGATATAGTTCTGACCAAACCGGGTCTTTCGGTTATTATTGATGCGATTAAGGAGAGTCGCAAGATTTTCCAGCGTATGACGAATTATTGCACTTACCGCATTGCTGAAACGATACGAATTCTGCTTTTCATGACTACTTCCATCTTGGTTTTCAAGTTTTTCCCAATTACTGCTTTGATGCTTGTTTTGTTGGCGCTTTTAAATGACCTGCCGATTATGACGATAGCTTATGATAATGTGAAGTACTCGGATAAACCTGAGAAATGGAATATGCGAAATCTTTTGAGTGTGGCAACGTTTCTTGGAGTAATCGGGGTATTCTCGACTTTCGGAATTCTTTACATCGGATTAGTTGTTCTGAAGCTAAACCTATTGGTTCTTCAATCTTTCATATATCTTAAGCTTGCAGTGGCGGGAAATATGACTGTATTTGTAGCGAGGACTAAGGGTCATTTTTGGTCTGTAAAGCCTGCTAAGCAACTTCTTTTTGCGTGCATAGCTGTTCAATTTACCGCTATAATACTTACGGTGTACGGGATTTTGCTTCCTGCACTGGGTTGGGGGCTGGCCGCTCTTACGTGGGTTTACGCGTTTACATTTTTCTTTATGACTGATTTGGCAAAAGTGCGACTTTACAATGCATTGAATCGCGAGAGCAGTAAAATTGGAAGAAACGACGCAACCAATGTGCTCAGAACGGTAACGCCCGACAAGGACTTCACTTTCTACAGGGATTACGGGCAACCTCTAGGTGTCACCTCAAGAAACTTGGGTGAACTTGCCGCCAGCTTGAAGACTATCGAGCCATCGTCAGTTGAGTTCCACGTTGAAGGGGGAGACTTTGAAAACTGGTTCACTATGCTTGGAGACAAATCGCTGGCAGGTCAGGTCGGCGCATTACGTGGCAAGAATATCTCTTCCGATAAACTAAAGGAAAAAGTGAGTTCGATTGTCAATAAGCGTATCGGCCAGTTATACAAAATCGCCAATTCGAAGGAAAAAGAAGCTAAAGCGCCCCATGCAAGACAGGTCAAATCTTGAAACCCGAGGGTTCAAACGAGGGCTCTTAGCGTTCCCCGCCCACGCCTCCTTTCGAATTCACGTTAGGATTCGCTTAACTTCTTAAGCGAGTCCCAGCGGGCCCGCCATCAACCTTGGCTTAGAGCTTGATTACGTTTCATTATGACCAATGCAATTAATTAGTATGGCTAGATTACGCACAATCTTAGCCTAATCTTTAAAGCGTTCTTGTCGAGAAACTTTTATTTCTAGTTATCCATTCTGCGAGTGGAGGGAACTGTGGGTTCGAGATATCTCTGATTCTGTTGCCTTAAATTTACTATTGATCCGATTGTGGTAACAACATTTGTTAGAATGATTACGAAGGTTACGAGATTCAGAAAAGTATTTGCGTGTGGCAACTGGAGACTTATAGCGAGAACTCCAAGAGTGGCGGGAGTTAGACCCATAGCGCAAGTAAGTAAAATCTGTCTTCTTTCATTGCTCAGTTTAGATCTCAATGTTGAGATTTTCACAGCCACAAATCTAGTTGCTAAGAGCGCGAGAAGAATCAAGAGGCTTATCGACAGGTTTCTGCCAATTGAGATAGGTGCGATCACGAAAGTTAGGCCGAGAAAAACAAAGAACAAGGCTTCTAAGATAAATGAAATTTCCTCTTGAAACCTTGCCAGTTGTCCCTCCAATGAATCCATCTTTATTTGTCTTCTGAAGAGCCTTTCTACTATGTGGTAATTTCCAAGGACTATGCCAAAAACCAGAACGGCAAGTATGCCATTTCCGCCGAGTTGAGTACTCAACGCATAAGTAATCAGAACAAAGCCTATAGTCAAAACATAAGTGAACTTCTGCTTCTGAAAACGATAAAGCAAGAAAACCCAGACTAAACTCAGGATACCCCCTATTGCTATTCCAATTAAAAACTGTGAAGAAATATCTGCCACGACGGAAAACCAACTGGATCTGCCACTTGTAGAGATGCCGACGAAGGCAAAGAAAAGAACAATAGAGAATATGGAGTTCATTGCAGACTCCATCGTTAGGAAAGTTACAGCTTGGTCTGAGAGTTTCATCGCTTTAGCTAGAGGTACAACTACAGCTGCAGTTGTTTCGCCTCCTATTATCGATGCAAAAATAAATGATGATAGTATATCCCATTTCAAGACGAGAATTCCTATGACCCCGATCAAAACAATGCTTAATCCAACATAGATGGCTGTCTGAACAAGGACGCGACCTCCGTTTGCGAGGACTGAGCGAAGATTTAAGCCTAAGCCCCCGTAAAAGAGAACCATGAATAACGTTAGCTCTGCAAAAATGGGAAGTGCTGGAATAAGATTCTCTCGGGAGAACACATTGAGGACTGGACCTAATATTATTCCTAGAAGAATCAGAAAAAGAAAAACAGGTATGCCGGTTTTCCTGAAAAAGTATTCTCCTGCAAACCCAATGGCAATAATCCCTGCGACGACGGCAAAGATGACAGTTGTATCCATCTTCTCTCAGCTCTCTATTGAGCGGTAACCTGTTTTGTTTTCTTTCCTCTCATGTTTAAGATGGCTCCGGCTGTCGCGATGATGTTGGTGAAAATGATTACGTATGTTACGATATTTACGAATCTGTCTGCGAATGGCAACTGTAGGCTTACAGCCAGGATGACTAGTGTAGCTGGGGTAAGTCCCTGAGCACACATTAACAATATCTCTCTTCTTTCATTCGCTAACTTTGATTTGAAAGTCGAGACTTGTGTAGCCACAAATCTACAAACAAGAAGCAACAGAAGAATCACGACGGCAACTGATAAGTTTGGAGCGATGTTGGATGGAATAATTACGAAAGTCGCTCCCAGAAAGACGAATAATAGAGTTGTGAGCAGAAATGAAATTTCTTCTTGAAATGCCCCTAACTGAGTTTGAAGAAAGTCTAGGCTCATCTGTCTCCTAAAAAGTCTATTTACAAGATAGTAGTTTCCAAAGAATATTCCAAAAACGAGAACAGCGAGCGTACCATTCCCCCCGAGTTCTGTGGTTAAGGAATACGTTATGAGAATTAGTCCTAAAGTCAGAACGTACGTAAATTTCTGTTTCTGGAAACGATAAAGAACGTATATCCATGCCAAACTCAGGATGCCGCCTAGTACTATTCCAACAGAAAACTGTGACGTCACTCCGGATATGGCTGCAACAACACTAATGCTTGGGGAAGTGTAGACTTGGACAAAGGCGAAGAAAAGCACGACAAGGAGTATTGAATTCATTGCAGCCTCCATAGTAAGGAAAGATGATGCTTCTTCTGAAATTTTCATCCATCTTGAGAGTGGTGCAAGGAGCACAGCTGTGGTTTCACCTGCTATCATAGACGCGAAGATAAAGGACAGCAAGGTACCCCATTTCATAACGAAAACCCCCACCGCTCCAATCAAGATGGTACTAAAAGCAACACAGATTGCCGCCTGAACCAATGCTCTGCCGCCATTGGCAAGCACCACTGTTGATTTCAAGCCCGCGCCTTTGCCGAAGAGCACGATGAGTAGTGTGAGCTCTGCAAAAGGTGTAAGTACGGTAATCAGCAATTGTCTTGGAAATAGATTCAGAACTGGACCTAGTAGGATTCCTGTGAGTATGAGGAATATGAAGATGGGTATGCCAGTTTTCTTGAAGAAAAATTCTCCTGCAAAGCCAATAATGATAATTCCGGCAACGACGATGAAAATGATAGATGCATCCATCTTTTTTCGCTCTATTCAGTTTTGAGGTTTAACTATTTTTATTTTTCCCATTGCAAAGTGATAATAAATTTACGTCTGCACACCCCCATACAAGAAGTTGGAAGCAGCTGATCGTTGAAGACTTAAAAAAGGAGGCGCGAGTGATATCTTGATCTCGGTTCAAATCCGAGCGGCCCTATTGGCGTTGTTAACCATCATTTATCTTCGTTTCCTGAACAATTTTACTTCCCCAAAATCACACGTACTCGATTTATGCTTCCACTATCTTTTTGGGCGTCATCTACAGTTTTTGCGGTACTGAGTGGAATTCATCATTTTTGAAAGTGGTGAGCTGTGTGTAGAGTAGTGTATTTTGGATGTTTTTGTGGCCTATTATTTTCATAAACGTGTAGGATGTCTTTGGTTTTACTGTATTCTGTTGTTGCTTTCCAGTGTCTCAAGGTGTGAAAGTGGATTTTCTGTATGCAATGTCGTTTTTGAGTTTGAATGATACTCTGCTTTTTTATAGTCGGAATGTTCTTGCAAAGTGTCGATGTCTGCAGCCGTAAGGTTGCTCTTGGTCTCTTGGTAGGCTGTTTAGCAACTATTAGCTGTGTTGAAATTGGAAGTTGTCTTGGTTCGCTTCCCTTTTCAGGAGTTACGTCAATAGATCTATTTTCAAAGTTGAAGTCGGCAAAATGGCACGCCGATTCTGTTTCTTCCATTGGCCAGAAATAGGTAGCTTTTGACTCTCCCTGATGGGCTGCCGCATACAAATTAAGGGTTAGGACGTTTCTTGTAGGGTTCCTTTTCAATTGAAGGATATGTTGAGTTTTCTTGGAGAATAGTGGTCAATAGTTTCGCTCCAATATTATCTGAAGAATTCTCCATCCCGCACATTCTCTCGAATCTTTATGAAACGATGTTTCTTGCAAAAATAATCGATTTTAAGCAGCTCTGGATCCTCGCCAGCCTTGTACTCTTTATTCAAACCTACACTTCTAGTTTGCACCTTACCTCAATATTTCCTTCATACCCAAGGATTTGGTAAAAACCAAGCTTATCCCCCGCATAATCAGCGAGGACTTCCCAATCATCTATCAGATTTACTAATTTTTGTTGTCACCTTTCATTTCTTGAAGGCACAGTTTAAAAATCATCTCTTGTTAAAACGTGATGATAACGTTGTGAGCTCTTGCAACGTGATGAATCTTAAAAAGACATATTACACCAGTTTTGCAGATTAGATAACGACTATGCCATGCGCTATTCTTATGAGGAAGATTAACCGCAAAAGTTTTAATTTACGTCGAAGGTTTAGCGATTAACTTTATGTGAACGAGGAAGCAAATGACAACTTCAATTGTAGAATGCCCCCATTGCCATTACAAGTTTAATTACGAGTTTATTCCAGGAACCTCTTTCACTTCTATACGTCTGGGTTCAGCAAGAATATTCAAGTGCCCAAACTGCAAAGAACTCCACAAGTTCAACATCACTTATTTCGGCACAGACCCCTCTCTACCTACACATGGAGACAACGCGGAGACCTCAATTGGCAGAAAAAACATTGCATTAGCCGCTGGTCCCCCGATAGTTTTGGTCGCCCTGGGCATTTTATTAGTTGCCACTGGAACGTTCCGTAGTGCTCTTATTGTCGTTATTCCATCCGTAATTGGGATTGTGTGGATATTGGTTTATGTTGCCTATCTCTATTGGAAATCAACCCATAACATAAATGGTAAAGTAAATGAGGCGAAATAGTTGTCTGTTGAGCAATTTACCGTTCAGCCATCCTCAAGTATAGGAACCATTGCATTGGTCGTTCTAGTTGTTACAGGTGTAACTCTTTTGGTTTTGGCACTTACAACTGGCAGACGAGCCAAAACCGTTAGACGCACCTTTATCGCATTGTTAGTCATAGGAATAGCGGTTATCGGACTTGGCGTGGGGCTATTTTATGCCACAAGTACGCCCTCAACAATAACAGTCGGCTCTGGGTATTTGAGCATCCAGTCGTCTAGTTTTAGCGGCGCAGGAAACCTCAAAGTCACCTCCAACCAGATAGTATCTGCTTACGTAGGGCAAATCGGTTCAGGAAACTTCGCCCTTTCGAAGCAGCATGGAACTAACTATAATCACTTTAACGTAGGAATATTCACCCTTGGAAACGGAGCGACCGCGTACGTTGTTTCCAACAACTCAACCGACCTCATAATCCAATTAAACAACGGAGAATTCATCATACTAGGCACATCTAACACAAACGCTCTTGCAACAAGCTTCTCACAATCTGTTTACTCGTTGAATCTTTCTTAATTTGAATCCCGCGACTAAGCGGTCAACCTGTTTGCTTGGGCTCGCATTGTAGGATGGCTATTTGTAAGGAGCCTTTTCTTTGAGTAATCCCAATCGCGTCCATGCGAGTCGCAAGCCACAAAATATTTGTTGCAGCCACCGGATTTGAAAGTCTCCAATTCGTCTGTAGCATTTAGGTGAGTAATAACTTCAGCCAGTGAAGTTAACGTTGGATAAGACAAATAATAGCCTCCGAAACTTTGTATTAATTTTTATTTTTTGGTTCTCTCTTTCCAATCTTCTAATTGTTTGCGGGTTAAGCAGCAACGAAAACAAAAATCAGTTGGTAGCGGCACTCCTAACCAACAGGACCCTTAGACCAGCCTCAACAATAATAATTAAAATCTAAAAGGCGAACATAATCGCTAAAAGAAATTCTGAGGTAAAACCTTAAAACAGAAAGTTAATAATAAGAAAGCGGTGAAAGTTTGCATCTTACCAAGGGTTTAATTGTTTCTATTATCGGCTTAGCAATTACACTTACTAGCATATCTGTTAATTTTGCTTTTAAGAATTGGGCAGCGAATAATGCAACCAATGCTATCTCCATTTTTACCTTTGGTTTGGTTGGAATAATTCTTATGTTTATTGGGACTCGAATGATGAGAAACGAAAGAAAGCTCAACCAACGCTAACAATTAATCCCCAATGAACAAATCTTCTCAATTCTTTGAAAACCCTAATTCAAGGCGGGTGATGTCTCACTGAGTGGAGCCTTTGTGCCTAAGAATTTCTGAATGAATTTCTAATAAGCAGAATTTATATTCCATAGAGAACACTCGTGTCTATGGAAGCCTATCACTGTGTTGTCTGCCATAGTAGTCCTTTGCCGTCCGAGTAACTCTGAGCTATCATCCAGGTTAGTCTAGCAAATGCCTTTTCATCATCCGGCAAAAAACAGTTAGCATTTGCGGGCATAAAAGCCTATAGACTGTATAAAATAGTTTACAGGGAACACTTTTATTTTGCCACTCAGCATATTCAGCTAGGTAATCAAATATGGATTTTAAAGGTAGTCAAACTGAAAAGAATCTCCTTGCGGCGTTTGCAGGCGAATCTCAGGCACGAAACAGATACACTTTCTTTGCAAGCGTTGCCAAAAAAGAGGGATACGAGCAAATAGCAGCGATTTTCGAGGAAACATTAGGAAACGAGAAAGAACACGCAGAATTATTTTTTAAACATCTTAAAGGCGGGATGGCTGAAATTACGGCGTCCTACCCAGCTGGAGTAACTGGCACAACTGTTGACAATCTTAAGGCGGCTGCTGCAGGTGAAAAACTTGAGTGGGGCAAACTTTACCCAGATTTTGGAGATGTAGCTCAACAGGAAGGCTTTCCTGAAGTAGCTGCAACTTTTCGAATGGTTGCAAAAGTAGAAGCTTACCATGAAAGAAGATACAATAAATTAGTTGAAAGCATTGAACAAGGCAAAGTCTTCAAAAAAGACCAACCGATCAAATGGAAATGCAGAAACTGCGGTTTCGTTTTCGAAGGCAAAGAAGCACCCGAAAAATGCCCAGTATGCTCTCATCCAAAAGCATTCTTTGAAGAATGGGTTGAAAACTACTAAACAACCCAACCCTTTTTCTTAATTTTTAGGTTGACTTAGGTTAACTTGCTTAGGTTTTGAGCTGTTTTGGATTTTCTTAGCTATTATTACTATGGCGAGAATTGCTAAACCTGTAAGAACAATTGTTCCTCCTGGAGCGGCATTTATGATGACTGAAATTATTATGCCAAATATGACTGTAATTAGGCCAATTATTGGTGCTAATATTACTGTTTGCCTAAAAGATTTTGTAACTTGGGTACTCACTAATGCGGGCAAAACAAGAAGGGCAGACATTAAAAGCACACCAACTACAGGTATCGCTATGACAACGGTGACGCCTGCAAGAATGCTTAGCAAATAATCGAAGATCCAGGTTCTGATTCCAGAAGCTCGGGCTTGTGTTTCATCAAAAGTAATGTAAACTAGTTCCTTGAAGAATAGAAAAATTATGGCTAAAGAGATAGCCGTTACTATTCCTGCGATAAGTATCTGTTGAAACTCAACGGCAAGAATACTACCGAAAAGCAGATTTTCAAGATTTACGCCAAAACCGCCTGTAATGCTTACTAAAGTTACACCTGCTGCAAGACCAAGCTGAAGGAAAACAGCGACTGCAGCGTCGCCAGCAATTTTAGTTGACCTTAAAGCTTTATTGATACCGATTGAGCCTAAAATTACTGTAATCGCGCCCACCCATTGGGGAATAATTCCTGCAAAGTATGAGTAAGTCGCTAGGCTACCAAACAAGATAGCGGTTATATAATAGCCAAGTGCATAACCGCCGAAAGCCGTATGAGAAAGTCCATCACCGATAAGTGAGATCCTTTTTAAAACAATGAAAATACTCAGGATAGAGCTCAGTAACGCGATGATAATGGCTATTAAAATTGCTCGCTGCATAAATGGCGCTTGGAGCAAAGAGAAAGCGTCAAGGGTGATCATGATGGTCTATAAGCTCCACTGGATGCTCGTACAACTTGTGAATCTCAACGTCTGCTTGGAAGTCTGCATTTTCGCCGCAGAAGAATTGTGATTTGTTCAGACAAAGAACTCTATTTGCAATCTTGGTTATTACCCCAATGTCATGAGACGAAAGTATAACCGTTATTTCTCTTTCTTTGTTTAATTGATCAAGAATATTGTAGAAATCTTTTTTGGAACTTGTGTCAACACCACTTGTAGGCTCATCCAATAAGAGAAGTTTGGGCTCCGCAACCATTGCTTTGGCTAAAAAAACACGTTGAGATTGCCCCCCAGAAAGTTGACCAATTTTCCGATCTTTCAGCTCATATATTCCAAACATCCTGAGCGTCTCGTCAACTTTCTGTCTGTCTTTTGCCCCCATTCCATGGAGCAAACCTGCAACTGGAGTTCTTCCAAGCAATACTGTTTCATAAACGCTGAAGGGTAAGTTTGGGTCTCTTGCTTGAGCGCTTTGGGGAACATAACCTACGTGCTTGAGGTTTTTGTTTAGGTCTTTAGACCCAAATAATTTGACTGTGCCACTTGTTGGTTTGACTAGACCTAGAATTACTTTGAGGAGGGTTGATTTTCCCGCTCCGTTGGGTCCGATTAGTGCGATTAAATCTTTCTGTTTCACATCTATATTTATGCCATCCAGAGCAGTAACTCCGTTAGATAACTTTACACTAAGGTCGCAAATTTCTAAGATTGATTTAGCTTCCGACATTTGTTAAAGCCAAGTGGATATTATTTATGTCCTGCTGCATTAATGTAATGTAATTATCCCCAGCCGCTTTTTGCTGTGGAGTCAAACCTTCAATGGGATTCATATTTATTAGAGTGGCATTGGTCTCGGAACGAATTGTGTTGGGGATTGCCTGAGTTTCAAGCGACTCATATCCCACATATTTTAGGTGATACAGGTTAATAGCGGTGATTACATTTTGGATATCAGCCGGCGTAGGTTCTTCTTCAAAAGGACCCAAAATTGGAAGCTGTGTAACATTGTATTGTTTAGCAAAATAAGCAAATGCTTCATGGAAAGTAACAAAATATTTGGTCGCCGTGTCAGTTGTGGCATTTACAGCTTGAGCGTTTAAATCATCAAGTTTTGCCTCATAGGCATTCGCATTTTGGGTAAAATATTGGCTATCTGCTGGATCAGCTTTGATTAATCCGTTTAGAATATTTTCAACTTGCAATTTTGCGTTTAATGGATTAAGCCAAATGTGAGGGTCAATTGTTTGATTATTCTTCTGGAATTGGGATGGTACAGGCAGAAGTTGAACGCCTTGGCTAGTATCGACTTGAATAAGTTTTGAGTTTCCGGCTGAAGCGACAATACTTGGTATCCATGGTTCAAGCCCGGCACCGTTATAAATTAAAACGTTTGCGCTTGAGACGGCAACTAAAGAGGAGGGTGTGGGTTGAAAATCATGCACGTCTGTTGTTTCTGGAACAAGTATTGAGACGCTGACTTTGTTGCCGCCTACATTTTGGGCAAAATCGTATAGCGGATAAAATGTTGCAACCACATTAAGCTTGGAACTTGTGCTTGTTCCATTGTTGTTGGTAAGATACAAACCTGCAATGGTAGCAACAATAATTAATGCAACCAATACGCCGACAATAATATATGTGGTTTTTTGCATTAAATCACTTAGTTATTAAAAGACTATTACTATTTATTAAATGTTATTAAAACTGACACTTTATTTAATAAACTTGCAATTCGTCGAAACGAAGGCAAAACTTAAAGACAAACAAAGACCATAAACCAACACTAACTATCACACTAAAGGTGAATCAAATGAGCATCATTAGTCTTTCACTACCAAACGAATTGCTAGAAGAATTAGACACCATACTTGGCGAAGAACGAAGCGCAAACCGATCAGAAGTAGTTCGGCAAGCAGTCCGCATGTACCTAACCCAATACAATGAACTGGGAAAAATCAAAGGAAACATCATCGCAACAATCACAGTTCTCTATGATAAAGCTGAAGAAAACAAAGAATTATTCCGTATACAACACGAGTTTGACGATATGATAACGGCTTATCTGCATTCGCACTTGTCAGAAACAAACTGCCTCGAAGTTATGGTTGTAAAAGGCTCATCAGACCGACTAAGAAGCCTAGTTGACGGGCTAAAAGCAAACAAGCCAGTTAAGCAAATAAAAGTCTCAATAATGGCAACAAATGAAAAAGAATAGTAAATGCAAACCTCAATTCAAAATGACTTTAGTAAGTCTTAGTTTTGTTTGTCAACTAGACTGGTTCAAGCGATACTTCAAAAATATATCCTGCTAAACTTGGCTGACTCCCCTTCAAACTTAAAAAAACTATTTTTGGAAGGCGAATGCGACCATCCTTCATCATCTTGGCAAAGAAACTCCGATGCCCTGTCAACAAGTCAGGCACACTTACGGACACCTTTAAGGTTTGATTAGTTTCTAATTTGAACTCCCATCGAATGATCTTTGGAATTTGAACTTTATTACTCTGCTCAATCAATGTTTCAAACGATACATGTCTAGTTAACGGCATAGCCTAAAGCCACTGCACCAACACACAAGCATAAAGTCACTTAAATTTTTTATCGCTTTTTCAGACTTTTATAGACTTTATTAGACATTTTTAGACTTATTTAGACTCAACCTGCAAACGCTGCAAACCTTAAATCAGAAAAGCAACCCAAAACACAACGCAAAAAAAATGCACCAAACTGCAAAAAAATCAGTAGCCTACACAACATATCTATCCGTTTTCTCAAAATCCTTAACAATCTCCATAACACGTTTAGGCGCATTATAAGGTCCAAGCGGAATGTCTTTAAGAAGAACCCAAGGGCTTTTTTGGGCAACTTCAGTAGCGCTATGCTGTTCGCCAAAGCATTTCTTTGCTACGTCAACAACTGAACGTCTAACCTCTACCTCTGAAAGCTCGCCCAACGCATGCAAATACTCATGCAACAACAAATTGTAAACTAACGCGTTAACAGTGGGTTTAGATGTTACCGATGCCTCAACAATTTCCACAAGAGACCTATTCAAGACAATGTTATTTGTTCCAACAGGATAATACGCACCCAACTGCAAAGGTAAATCATCAAGAAAAAGCATCATAGCATCTCTTCTTTTACCCAATGCAAACTGCACACTATCTTTAACAATCTGCCAAACCTCAGCATAATTCTTAGCATTATCTAACCGAATCCCGAATTGCCCAGTTCTAGTATTATCGCTCAAAAGCCGACGCTCACTAAAAAACAATAAAATAAACAAGCCTTTAAGTTTTCACCAAGTCGAATAAAAATAAACAAAAAATTGATAAATGACAAGTGTGTTTTCATAGACGTTAAGGTGAAAATTGAATGGCAAGCAATGTTATGGTAAGAGACATAATGTCAAAAGACGTTAAAACCGTAAACAACAACACAACCGTCAAAGAAGTTATTGCATTAATGACAAGTTTAGACAAAGACGCAATCCTTGTTGTACAAAGCGGAAAACCAACCGGAATCATAACCGTCAAAGACGTTCTGATCCGAGCAGTCGAAATGGGCGCACCCTTGAATACAATCATTGCACGAATGGTCTACACAAACCCGCTAGTAGTTATCGAAGACAATGCAACCGTTGAAGAAGCAGCTAACCTAATGAAACACTGGAGAATAAAGCACTTACCAATAGTTGACAAAAACGGCGCACTCGTAGGCATGGTAAATGATAGAGACATCATCTACGCAGTTCCGATTTTAATGTCAACAATGGAAGAATTCTGTCGCACAAAATAAAAAAGCGATAAACTAATTTTTTTACCTATTTTTATAAATCAAAAAAAATTAAACGTAAGTTTAAAAAAAAAGAAAAAGCCAATTAGGCTTTCTGTTCTTTAGCCCATTCTTCTTTAGCAAGCTTTGTAATGTTGTCTAAGTTTGTCTGTGCAGTAAGATCGCCAATAACCCAATTCAACTCATTTTTAATCAATAAAGCGAGTTCGCCAGGTCTTAGAGGTTCAGGTCTTGTAGATTGATAAACTCTGAGAGCGCGTAAACAGAATTTTACCATGACACAGTTAAGTTCATTTCGTAAATCGCCAAGTTCATCTTTGCTTTCTTTCATCAATTTGCTGAATCCTTTTGAGTCCCAATTTCCTTTTTCTTCTGCCATTTTTCCTCAATCCTCACCGTTTCATGTAAACCAAGCATTATAGCCTTTTCTAGTAATTTAGCAATGGCACTTCAGCCTTTGGTTTACCAACCTTCTTGTTAACGCATGCTTGAAGAAAACCAAAGTATTCAGGCGACGGTCTTCCAGGTCGACTTTTGAATTCTCCATGGAACTGCGAAGCAAAATAGAAGTAATTCTTTGGATAATCCAAAGTCTCCATTCGTCTGCCATCAGAGCTTTTACCCGTGAAACATAAACCATTCTTCTTAAGGATATCAGCATAGTCTAAGTTGACTTCAAAGCGGTGACGATGACGCTCAGAGATTTCTTCTTGACCCCACAAATTATAAGCAAGTGAGCCTTTCTGCAAAATAATTTTGTGAGCACCCAAACGCATTGTTGCACCTTTAAGTTCTATACCACGTTGTTCAGGCATAAGATCTATGACTGGATAAGGCGTCTCAGGATTAATCTCAGTGCTGTTCGCATCTTTTAATCCGCAGACATTTCGGGCGAACTCAATAACAGCCAATTGGAAACCATAACAAATGCCCAAGAACGGAATATCATTTTCTCGTGCAAACTTGGCAGCGGCAATTTTGCCTTCCGTTCCCCTAGGACCAAAACCGTAAGGAACAAAAATACCGTCAAAATTTGCAAGATCTTTTATGCATTCAGGCTCATGCTCAAGTTTTTCAGCTTCAAGATAAGAAATGTCAACTTTAGCTTTATTTGCAGCACCGCCGTGACGTATTGCTTCAGTCATACTTACATAACTGTCAGTTAAACCAGCATATTTACCCACTAAAGCAATTTTGACTTCATGTTCTGGATGAATCGCAGCGTCAACGTATTCTTGCCATGGACCAAAGTCTTTTCCGTCACATTTGAATTGAAGTCGTTGGCAAATAAAATCGCCCATTCCCTGCTTGTCCAAGATAAGGGGTACTTGATAAACTGAATCCGCATTGTATGAGCAGAAGACGGCGCTTTCTGGAATGGTGCCAAATAACGCTATTTTTCTTAGGGCTTCAGCATCAATCATTTTGGGGCTTCTAGCCACTATAGTATCTGGTTGAATACCGATACGCCGCAGTTCGTTAACGCTGTGCTGAAGCGGTTTAGTTTTCATTTCACTTGTAACATCTAAAATAGGCACTAAAGCCACATGGACATAAAGCGTATTTTCATATCCCTCTTCTAACCGCATTTGGCGAATAGCTTCAAGGAAAGGTAAACCTTCAATGTCGCCAACTGTTCCACCCACTTCAGTCAAAACTACATCAGCGCATGAGGCTTTGCCGACACTCTTTATACGATTTTTAATCTCGTTAGTAATATGGGGAACAATTTGGACACATCGTCCTAAAAAGTCGCCACGTCTTTCTTTTTCAATTACTGATTTGTAAACCATCCCGGTGGTTAAGTTATTTTCTTGTTTAAGGCTTAAATCTAAAAACCGTTCGTACCAACCTAAGTCTAAGTCGGTTTCTCCTCCGTCGTCAGTCACGAAAACCTCCCCATGCATATATGGATTCATGGTTCCTGCATCGACGTTCACATAAGGGTCAATTTTTACCACTGTGGGTTTTAGCCCTCGCGCTTGAAGCATTTTACCGATGGAAGACGTTAATATGCCCTTGCCAACAGAGCTCAATACTCCGCCAGTAACGAAAATGTACTTAACCATGCTGTTCGCCCAATATCCTACACCTTTCAAGCTGACAAAATATAACTCTTTTGTGTGAGGAGCTGTAAAAACGTGCAACCATACACTACTGTTTTGAACACACGAAAGGCTTCCAGGTGATTGTCAGTTGCCTAACTTGACTTCTGAATATACATGCAAAACACTTTCTCATTAATTTGAGAATCGGGGTAAATAATCAGGACTTTACTGAACCGTCTTCTCTATGAAATTACAAATTTATTACCTATTCATCTTTTTAGATAGTTAATGCCAACAAATTTCTAGGTTTAAGAAGCAAGCATTATTATTTAGAAAAATTTTAATTAATAGTTCACTTAGTATGTGATGTGGAGACCGAAAAATGCCCAGAGCCTTTGTGTTAATAAACGTTGAATCAGGAGCCGAACAAGAAGTTGTGGATGAACTAAAAAAGATCGAAGGAGTAGAAGAAGCATATTTCTCCTATGGCGTTTACGACATAATCACTAAGATAAAAGCTGACTCAATGGAACAACTCAAAGACATGGTAACACGAAAAGTAAGAACCATAAGCAGAGTACGATCCACTTTAACTTTGATAATGATGGAAGAATAACCACCAAATTTGGGAAGAGCAAACCTGCTCTCTTTTTTGTTTTAATTAGCTCCCATTAACTTCGCGGTTTTAGCCAACTTTATTAATTAAGCAACAATAAAATGGAAGTATGCAAAGGAAGCTTGCCTTAGCATTAATTACGTTAATTCTAATTTTAAGTTTAAGCGGTTCGGTTTTTGCTCAATTAAAGGTTGGCGTGAAGAAGGGCGATTGGATAGAGTATAAAGTTTCTTACACTGGAGCACCAATTGATGGACATGATATGGACTCAGCTAGAATGGAAGTATTAGATGTTCAAGGGACCAACATTTTGGTTAAAATAACTTCAACATATGCAAATGGAACCATCAACAATTTAACATACACACTTAACTTAGAAAAAGGGCAGCTGATTGACGATTTTATCATACCTGCTAACTTGAAAAGCGGCGACACCTTTTATGACCAATATTGGGGCAATGTCACAATAAGCAAAGTTCAACAACAAATGTATGCTGGAGCAACTCGAACAGTTGTGTATGGATATACAAGCCAGAACACGTATGTTTGGGATCAAGCCACAGGAGTAAGCGTTGAAGGCATCTCTCAAACGCCTAATTACTCTATAAACAGCGTTGCCGAAGATACAAATATGTGGCACTCCGGCGAAACATCGCCTGTGATTTTTATTTATTTAATTTTAGCTTTAGCATTAATTGTAATTATTACATTGACTCTTTTCTACAGAAGAAGACATACAAAAACAAGTGCAAAATAGCTACTTTCTCTTTTGAATATGCTTAATAGGTTAACATCAGAAAGTTAAGAAAGGCTGCAATAGATGACATCAGAAAAAACACCGATCCGTCTTAATGTGACGTTAACAATCTTAATTTTAGGATTAGCAGCCTTCATCATTTACTTATTCTTCTTCACTAACCCAGCCCAAGTTATTGAAATACTTTCAAAAACAAATCTTGCTTATTTCTCAATTGCATTTGTAGCTTATGTTATGTTCGCATTTTTCTCTGCTCTATGTTGGCGTAAGCTCCTGAACAATTTGTCTTTAAAAATCAGCATCAGAAAAGCTCTACTATACACATGGGTGGGATTGTTTTTTGAAGCAACCGTTCCACAACTAGGATGGTCCGGCGAAATATCAAAAACATATTTCCTTAACAAAGACTCAAACCAAGATTCAGGAAAAATCGGCGCTTCTGTTGTTGGACAAAAAATATTTAATTTAACATCAACTGTTGTTGCATTAGGTCTTGGACTTGGACTTTTGCTCATCAATTATTCTTTGCCGTTCTTAATTACTTTCTTAATTGTCTTTGTCTTAGCCCTCACAATTCTTTCGCTACTGCTTGTGTACTATGTAAGCTTTAAACCAAATGCAACTAAAAAAATGCTGAAATGGGGTATTAGGGTGGTTTCTTTTTTCAGAAGAAAATGGGATGCCCAAAGTTTCATGCTTAGAGCTGAGGAAGTTTTAGGTAAATTTCATTTAGGCATGAAGCAGTTGAGTGCTAATCCTAAGGCATTATTGAAGCCTATAATTTATGCTGTTATAAGTTTTGTTTTTGAAATTTCTGTTGTTTTTTTGGCTTTTCTTGCATTGGGTTATCCTGTACCTGTTGATAAAGTGCTTATTGTTTTTACTTTAACAGGAACACTTCAAACGGTGGGTTTAACATTTTTTGGGTTCCCCGAGCTAATTATGAGTATTTCTTTCACTGCACTCGGTATTCCAGCTTCGCTTAGTGTCTCTGTTACTTTGCTTACAAGAGTTGTAACTTTATGGTTCAGGCTTATCGTCTCCTATGCTGCTTTGCAGTGGGCTGGAGTTAAAATAATCCGACAAAAGAAAACTGTTCAGGGTTCCTCGAGTTTGCAGTCTCAAGTTTAGGAAAGACGCTAACAATGTTAACTTAACAGCAACCTGCAAGGTTCCTAGGAAACTTTTTAATGCACAGTAAACTATCAATATTTTAGAGTAGATTGATATGCCCACAGCCTTTGTTTTAATAAATACTGAAATAGGTTCAGAATCAGATGTACTAAAAGAACTAAAAAAAGTTGAAGGGGTAGAAGAAGCATCAGCCGTATACGGAGTCTACGATATCGTTGCAAGAGTCAAAGCAGACACGATGGACAAGCTTAAAGAAATTGTAACATGGCGAATTCGACGGCTAGACAAAGTACGATCAACGTTAACTATGATCGTTGTTGAAGAACGATAATTAATAAACTCTTTTTCTTTCTTAGAAACCTCAAACAACAACCAAACAATTTCCGCAGAGTATCAGTTAGATTGAGGCACCAAAAAGAAATTTTTTTAGATAATGATAAGAATTAAAGTCTCCATAGCTCAAAGGACCTAAGAATCAATATAAGAAGAAAATTAATGCAGAAAATCATTTTTCTGAATCCAAATGCTCATGAGATATTCATTACTTTACCAAGTTACCGTTAAGTTGTGATTGCGCTAATACAATCACAAATTTTTAAATTTTATTTAACTGAAGTAGAAGTCCCGTGCATTTGAAGCAACGAGAAAGTGACTGAAAAATTGCAAACCATTAACAAGCCAGCGAGAAGTCGTAGAATAAGAGGAGCTCTCACTATGAACAGATGCACGCAATTTTTTATCGGTTGGATGAAGAGGTTTGGAGCAAGCAATGAAACCTTTTTCGGTCCACTTGAACTAAAAAGAAAATCCAAACCTCTGAAACTAACACACGGAAAATCATGGAGTTAAATAAAAATGCCCTCTGCATATGTATTATTAAATACTGAAATTGGAGCCGAAAACAGAGTTCTAAAAGAGCTTAAAAAAATTGAAGGCGTCGAGGAAGCACACAATCTCTGGGGAGTCTATGACATAATTGCAAACATACAAGCTGATAGTATGGAAAAGCTCAAATTTATTGTCACAAAGAGAATCACAGAAATCGGGAAAATAAACTCCAAGCTAACCATGATAATCAGTGATAAGCCAACCAATCCATTGCAAGAAATAGTGTTTTTTGAACCAAACCCAATTGTAACTTAAAATCTAATCTCTTTTTGAGTTAGAAAACAATATTTTTTTTACCTTCGCAGTTTAATCTCTAACTACCTTGGAGAAAAAACGAGCTTGACTTTGCAGCAGAACATGCACATAGGCTTAGACGATACTGACTCAAAAAAGGGTGGCTGCACAACTTATCTTGCGGCGTTACTTATTGAAAAGCTCGCTAAATTCAATGTTCAATTTACTGATTATCCGAGTTTGATTCGGCTTAACCCAAATGTACCGTGGAAAACAAGAGGCAACGGCGCTTTGTCCCTAAGATTCAATTACGATCCAGCTTTTGAAGAGGAAATTAAAGAAGTCGCTACAAATTTATGGGAAACAAACTCTGCCGTTGAAGAAAAAGGCACTGATCCAGGAATCGTTTTTTTGAAAAATCTAAAGGTCCCTATGGAGCTTCGTGTCTTCGCGAAAAAAACGGAAACAAATATTGTAACACTAAAAGAAGCAATGGCGTTAATCAAAAGGTTCGGCGCTGAAGCTTTAGGGTTTAACTCCTGCAGAGGCATAATTGGTTCTTTAGCGGCAATTGGCGAAACCTTAGATGGGGACTACACGTACGAGTTAATTGCTTATCGAGAACCGCAGAATTGGGGTTCCAAAAGAAAAGTTGATGAAGCATCAATTTGTGAGATGGACAAAAAGCTTCAACCCTTTACCTTTAACAATGTAGATGAAGAAACGGGCAGGGTAATAATTACGCCTCGTGGGCCAGACCCAATTTTGTTTGGTATCAGAGGTGAATCAGCGGAAACAGTGAAGAAAGCTTACGAATTAGTTAAGCCGCTTGAACCAGTTGAGCGCTGGGTCATTTTCCGCTCTAACCAAGGCACAGATGCCCACTTAAAACAGGTTGAAGCACTAAACAAGGTTGAACCATTCAGTTCTGTAATCGTGAAAGGTGTTGTTTCGCAGAATCCACGGATAGTTCCTCTTCGCCACGTTATTTTTTCGATAAAAGATGATTCAGCAGAAGTCGATTGCGCGGCTTACGAACCTACAGGATACCTGCGAAAAATCGCGAGAGAACTTACAATTGGGGACACTGTAGAAGTGCATGGAGCAGTACATAAAGCAACGTCAAATAAACCGTTAACGATTAATCTAGAAAAAATCAATATCTTGAAATTAGAAGAAAAAACAGTAGCAGAAAATCCCCTTTGCCCCAACTGTGGAAAACACTTGAAGTCCATGGGCAAAAATCAAGGATACCGCTGTGAAAAATGCAACGAAAAATTTCCTCAACTAAAAAAGAATGAAACAGTTGTGTATAGAACTCTTAGAGAGGGGTTGTACGTGACTTCAACAAGGTCTCAGCGCCACCTTACTAAACCTTTAAGACGCTATGGGTTGGAAAAAACTCAAAATGAACATTTGCCAATGATTGAGAGTTGGCATTCTTCTATTGCTTGAGTTTAGGCTTCGACACGCTCCGATCTTTTCATGATATAATCTACATACAAATGAATCTCAATTGAAAAACAGAGGATACTCTCCTGTTAGAGATATTTTTTGTCAACAAAAATAACCGTCATATTCCTTCAGTTTTGTCTAGTTGATGCCTTGCCTTCACAAAAGATGCAAGATATTAGTTTTTCATTTTTGATTGCTAATTTTTGTTGAAATCATTTAAATCAGTGAAACCCATAAACCCTTTTCCATAAGCAACTGAAATTTACAACATAAATGAGGCCGTCTTGATGGTTGAAAAATCGTTCCCAGCAGAAGCATATCAGCTCCCATTCTTCAAGGAAGAAGGATTTGTTAGGAAACATTGTCCAAAATGCGGAGAATACTATTGGACTCAAAATGAAAGACAGGAAACTTGCGGCGAATCGACCTCTGACGAGTGCGGATGCTACACCTTTATTAATAAACCAGCCGCGAAAAAAAGTTTCAGCCTTTCTGAGATGCGAGAAGCATTCCTATCATTTTTCGAAAAGAATGGACATACCAGAATTAAACCTTACCCTGTTGTTGCAAGATGGCGCAAGGACATTTACCTAACCCATGCAAGCATAATTGACTTCCAACCGTATGTGACTGAGGGCATTTCTCCTCCTCCGGCTAATCCGTTGGTGATTTCTCAGCCATCAATTAGGCTCACCGATATTTCTAATACAGGTCCCACGTTTGGCAGGCACTTAACTATTTTTGAGATGGGTGGAGCTCACGCATTCAATTATCCAAGTAAAGAAATTTATTGGAAAGATCAAACCGTGCGTTTCCATCAACGTTTTGCAACTGAAGCTTTAGGTATTAAATCTGAAGAGGTCATTTACAAGGAAGGCGTGTGGATTGGCGGAGGAAATGCCGGTCCAGATGTTGAATGTATTGTTCGAGGCTTAGAAGTCGGAACCTTAGTTTTTATGCAGTACAAGGTTGTTGGCCAAGAATTCGTAGAGTTGCCTATTCGCACTGTTGACACAGGCTATGGCATTGACAGGTTTGCATGGATTAGTCAAGGCGTACCAAGCGCATTCCAAGCGATTTATGGCAACATGATTGACAAAATCTACAACATGGCGGGAATAACTAATGTTGATAATGACTTTTTGTCTCAGGTTGCAAAATATTCAGGTTTAGTCAGCGTTGACAAAACTGCTAATCGACTTGTAACCAGGAAAAGAGTTTCTGAATTATCAGGCATTAATATGGTAACGCTTGAAAAAGTGTTGATTCCAATCGAAAATGCTTGGGCAGTAACCGACCACACAAAAACGTTGAGTTTCATGCTCTCCGAAGGCGTTGTGCCCTCTAACATTCAAGAAGGCTACTTGGCAAGGCTACTGTTCCGCAGAGTTTACCGTCTAATGCGAACCTTAAACATAGAACCGTCGAGACTCTATGACATCATTGATATGCAGGTTGATTACTGGTCAAAAGATTTTCCACGCATCAAAGAAATGAGAAATGAAATTGTTGAAATGCTTAAAGTAGAAGAAGAAAAATTCAAAGATACAATTCAACGTGGAGAAGGCATGGTTAAACGCATAGCCGCTGACCTGAAAGCAAAAGGCACAGGAAAGCTACCTATGGATACGTTAACGGAACTGTATGATTCACATGGGCTTCCACCAGAAATAGTCAAGCAAGCAGCAGAAAAAGAAGGCGTACAGGTGGAGCTTCCCGAGAACTTTTACGCTTTAATCGCAAACAGGCACATGCAAGCATCGAAACCTGCTGAGGAAGAAGAAACCCAAGGAGAAATAACCCTCGAAAAAATCATCGAGCAACTTCCAGCAACGGAGCAACTGTATTATGTGGATACTTACATGAAAGAATTTGATGGTAAAGTCCTCAAAGTGATCAATGATAAATACGTCGTTTTAGACAGGACATGCTTTTACCCCGAAGGTGGAGGTCAACCAGCAGACCACGGATGGCTAACAGTTGGCGCTTCAAAATTTGAGGTAATTGACACAGAAAAAATCGGCAAAGTCATAGTGCACAAACTTGGAACTTCCCCTATCTTCAAAGAAGGAAGCACAATTCACGGAGTTCTTGATTGGGATAGACGTTATTCACTGATGAAAGCACACACTGTTACCCACTTGATTAATGGGGCTGCAAGACGAGTGTTGGGCGAGCATGTTTGGCAATCAGGAACCCAAAAAGGTTTGGAAACCTCTCGGCTTGACATTTCACATTATAAAAGATTGAGCGCAGAAGAAGTACATAAAATTGAGATGTTGGCAAACGGTGCGATTGCAGCTAACATGAAAGTTGAAATAAACTGGTATCCACGAAACGAGGCAGAAGCACGTTACGGCTTTAGGCTATACCAGGGCGGAGCAGTTCCAGGCAAAGATATTCGAGTCGTGAAAACAGGCGATTGGGATGTGGAAGCGTGCGCTGGAACACATTTGGCAAGCACTTTAGAGGTTTGTTTCGTAAAAATAGTTTACACTGAACGCGTGCAAGATGGCGTTGAACGGTTGGGCTATGCGGTTGGATTGGAAGCGTTAAAAGCAGTACAGAAACAAGAAAGTCTACTTTGGAAAGTCTCAGAAGTTTTGACCGCGCCGATGGATAAGCTCGACAAAACAGCTGAGAAAATTGTTAAAGAATTAAAAGAGGCTAATGTTGAAAAACGCAAGCTAATTAAAGAGCTCGCTGAAAAAGAAAGTGCGGTTGGCCAGGCAAAAACTGATGAAGCAGCAGTTGAAGTGGACGGAGTAACGGTTGTTAAACGAGATTTTGGAGAAGCAATCGATGTTAACCGTATGTTACAAACAGGTAGCGAAATAATTAAGCGAAATGAAGCAACAGTAACGCTGTTTTATGGGTCAGACGGAAGAACCTGCAAGCTTATGATCATGGTAGGTGAATTAGCTGTACAAAAAGGCATAAACGCTGGAAGCATAATGAAGGAAGTTGCGCCGATTTTCGGCGGCGGAGGCGGCGGAAGACCCAATTTTGCCCAAGGCGGCGGAACAAAACCCGAGAAACTTAAGGAAGCGGTTCAAGCGGCTCAAGAAGCATTAACTAAGAAACTTCTGAAACAATAATAAATTGATTTTTTCTTATCTACACACTATATAGGTTAATTATTGACAGTAACGCGGAACGAGGCTGCTAATTTACGATGTTAAGTTTTTGCATTTTGGACCTTTAGAAGCTTGCAAAACAATCGAGCTAACTGTGTTTTTTACGCCGGGAATTTTCATTATTTCGTTCTTTATCGTGTTTCGAAACTGTTCAATATCTTCTGCAGAAACAAGCATGACAATGTCGAACTCTCCAGTTACCTCATAAAGTTCTTCAACATTTCTTAACTTGGATAACGCTAATGCTACTTCATCAAAAAGATGCGATTCAACGAATATTCCCACGAACGCGTGTACTTCATGCATTTGTTCAATCAACCATTTTTTGGCAACATAATTAATTCAAAGAAAAGATGACCAAAGTTTATAACATCTTTAGAAGGCACAACCCAATAAGTTTTGTCCTTTTTCATCAACTACAAGCAATATGGATAGTCTTATTCTGTTGTCTCAACCTGAAATGGATGAAATATTTTACGCTGCAGGGTAATTATGTTAAATTGACGACTTCTTTTTGTTTGTTTTTGTCAGAAAAAACTTATAAGCAAGCATACACTCTGGTGCAAGAGGTGAAGCGGTGCATAAGCACTTAATCACAGGTGAAGTATATGCGCAGAAGTTTAACAGTGACACCTGAAAACGACAAAAAAATCCTATTAACAAAAGGACGATTCTTAACAGGAGACTCCCCTTTTGACATAGATTACACTACCCTCGTAAACATATTCATCGAACTCGGCAATAAACTCATGACCGCTGCATGGAATGACAGCACAAACCCAAACGTCACGATTGACAAAAACGAGATAACAGAATCCTTCAAAAAGCATTATTTCGACGCTGAACTAAAAGAAGAATCGGTAGGAGACCAGGTAGCTGAAATAATATTTAGAAAACTCGTAGAGCAATCCAATATAGGTGTTGACAACAAAAGTTGTAAAGACCAACAAGCTGAGTTGCCTGATCAACAATCAAGGGCTAAGATACAAAAAGAGAAAAATACATCGCATAGTGTAAAAATAATGAGGAAACAACGAAATGGTGGATGAGCAACAACAGCCGACAAATGACAACTTAGAGCAGCTTCTGGATAGCGAGAGGAAACGTTCAGAAGACTATTTGACTAGACTTAAATATTTACAAGCGGACCTTGAAAACTTCAAGAACCGAACCGCGAGAGAAGCAGAGCAAATAAAGAATCACTGCACAGAACGCTTCGTCATCCAGCTACTAGATGTAGTTGATGAGTTAGAGTTAGCTGTTAAAAACGGGGAAATCTCTACCTCGCCTGAATCTCTTATTGAAGGAGTAGAAATGACTCTTAAAAAATTCAGAAAAGTGCTTGAGCAAGAAGGCGTCACCCCAATAGACAGCCCCGAGGGCAAAATTTTTAACCCCGCCTGTCACAACGCTGTCGCCGTAGTAGAACAAAATGATGTTGCTGATGGCACAGTGCTTGAAGAAATAAGAAAAGGCTACATGATGAGGGGCAAAGTCATCAGACCCACAATCGTCAAAGTAGCAGTTAAACCAAAAAATCAAAGTAACCAAACGGAGGAAAAAAAGTAAATGAGCAATCAAAATCAAAAAACAAACCAAAAAGTATTAGGAATCGACTTAGGAACAACCAATTCAGCAGCCGCCATCTATGAAGGCGGACATGCCACGGTTATTCCAAGCGCAGAAGGCCCAACCATGGCGGGAAAAATGTTCCCCTCAGTGGTAGCTTTCACAAAAGACGGACAACTCTTGGTAGGAGAACCAGCAAAACGCCAAGCAGCAACCAACCCTGAAGGAACAGTTTTTGAAATCAAACGCAAAATGGGAACCGACTACAAAATTACCATTTACGGCAAAGAATACACTCCACAGCAAATGTCAGCTTTCATACTTCAGAAAATAAAGAAGGATGCAGAAACCTATCTTGGCGGAACAATTAGCAAAGCAGTCATCACTGTTCCAGCACACTTCAATGACAATCAACGACAAGCTACCAAAGATGCAGGAGAAATCGCAGGCTTTCAAGTAATGCGAATAATCAACGAGCCAACCGCAGCATGCCTCGCATACGGGATAGATAAGTTACAGCAAGAAATGAAAATTCTCATTTTCAGCTTTGGCGGCGGCACACACGATGTCACAGTTATGGATTTTGGCAAAGGAGTCTTCCAAGTCCTCAGTACAAGCGGAGATACACAACTTGGTGGAACAGATGTTGACAAAGCTGTCATGGATTACATCCTTGGTGAATTCAAACGTCAAACAGGCATAGACATTTCAAATGACAGAATGGCAATGCCAAGACTCAAAGATGCAGCTGAAAAAGCCAAAATTGAACTTTCGACACTCATGAGCACCGACATTGACCTGCCATTTTTGACTGCTGACGCTTCAGGACCCAAACACCTACACCTCACATTAACCAGAACAAAATTAGAATCTTTAGCACAACCAATCGTCCAAAGAACACAACCTACGCTCCTAAAAGCTCTTGAAGATGCAAAACTAAGCCCGCAACAAGTCGACAAAATAATCTTAATCGGCGGTATGACCAGAATGCCTCTTGTGCAAAGATTTGTGGAGCAAATTTTAGGTAAATCCCCTGAACGTGGCATAGACCCTATGGAAAGTGTAGCTATTGGAGCAGCTATTCAAGGTGCAGTCGTTTCCGGAGAAGTTACCGACTTATTATTGCTTGATGTCACCCCGTTAACGCTGGGTTTGGAAACTATGGGCGGAGTTATGACTAAAGTTATGGATAAGAACACAACCATTCCAACCAAGAGAAGCCAAATTTTCACCACAGCCGCGGACTTCCAAACAGCAGTAACCATTCATGTCCTTCAAGGCGAACGAGCAATGGCGCAAGACAACGTTTCACTTGGAACATTTAATCTTGTAGACTTGCCACCAGCACCAAGAGGTGTCCCGCAGATCGAAGTAACCTTTGACATCGACGCAAATGGCATAATGAACGTAACTGCCAAGGACTTAGGCACAGGAAAAGAATCCAAAATCCGCATAACCGCATCTACCAAACTTTCCAAAGAAGAAAAAGAACGTTTAATCAAAGACGCCGACCAATACGCAGAGCAAGATAGAAAGAAACGTGAAGAAGCTGAAATCCGCAACAATGCAGACAGCCTAGTGTATACAGCGGAACGAACCAAAACTGACCTTGCAGGCAAAATTAGCTCAGAAGAAGTGAGCAAAATTGACACAGCCGTCACAGAACTCAAAAACGCATTAGCAACCAACGATATGACACAGGTGAAAGCACAATCTGATGCTCTTCAGAAGGTACTACAAGAAGTTGGAACAAAGGTATACCAGCAAGCAGCTTCCGAATATGCCAAGCAACAAGGGCAACAGCAACCGGGACAAGGTCCAGAAACTGGAGCAGGACCCCAAATGCCACCGACAGACGGACCAGAAGGTCCAGGTTCGGAAGGTTCAGGCGAAGAGAAAGTTGTGGATTCAGAAGACTATAAAGTAAAGTAGTCTTAGACTGCAACTCATCTTTTTTTCTTTTCTATATTCAGTTTTTTTCCTATCGGATTTCTTTTAACATCTGCAGCTTGATACCAGACTTAACTGTCGAATCTAGCTGGCGTCATATCTTTCTTGTCCAATAAATGTCGCATTCTGATTGGACGAATTTTCTTTTCTTAGGAGTTCATCTGGATTTATTCCCCGGGCATTTACGATTTCTTTGAGAAAATCTATTTTGCAGACTCGGGTTTTAGCTTGGATGCTTAATCCTGTTTTGGCGTTTCTTGGAATTATTCTGACTTTTTTTTTATATACGGTGACAGTTGCTGATAGTGAAACAAAACTCATGGAAACGATTTAGGATGCAAGAATACCGGGAATGCCTGCCCAAAAGATGACTATGTCTGGATTCATAGTCAAATTTGCAATCAAGCTAAAAGAAAAAAGAATTATACCTAATGATACATACAAAGTCGAACCATTAACGATGCCGATAATGGGTTATATCTTTCAAAGAAAAAGTTCTTCTGTTAAATAGCAACTTTTTTATTTATGGCCACCCAAGAAGTGGTAACTTAATAGGCTATTGAGCGTTTAGTTTTTAGTTTGAATAAAGATATAGCGAAAAATATCTCTGAACCATCAAGGTTAGCACCAATAAAACATCTCCATG
Organism: Candidatus Bathyarchaeota archaeon; assembly: GCA_963798135.1. GTDB lineage: Archaea > Thermoproteota > Bathyarchaeia > Bathyarchaeales > Bathycorpusculaceae > Bathycorpusculum. The sequence continues at coordinate 136,298 of CAWCSI010000003.1, forward strand.
AAAAAGTGATCTATATGGAAAAGCCGCAACCCTTTAAGAAATGGGTATCCATAATAGCAGTAATTGGATTTGTTGTTTTCTTAGTTTATCTATTCTTCTTCACTGACTTTACAGAAGTGGAATTGGCAATTGGCAAAATCAGCATCCCAATTTACATTTTAGCTTTTCTTGCAGTGATAGGCAGCGTGGTTTTTGACGCTTTATCTTGGAGAGCTATTCTGGGGGCTTTAGGAGAAAAATTAGGTTTCTGGAGAATGTTTGAACTAACCTGAATACGTCAGTTTATAGATACTCTTGTTCCCGGTGGATGGATCGGAGACTTATTCAAGACTTATCTTCTAAACAAGGAAGATGGAGTTCATGGAGCCAAAGCAACTGCTGCTATCGTTATAAAAGATGTCCTTGAGTTATTCTTCAGTTTGGGCGCTGCCATAATTGGAGTCGTTCTTTTGTTGTCTTTCTATTCGATTAGCGGAATATTAATGACGGCTGTAACAATAACCCTTCTTTTCTTATCCTTGCCTCTTATCTTGCTCATCTATTTGGCAATGAATATGAAAGCCACAACGAAACTAATGAACGGAGTCTACAAGATAGTCTTTAAGATAAAGGGGGAACAAACTGGAAAGTCTCTACAAAAGAAACTAAAAGGACAGATACAAGAGTTTCATGATGGCATCGTCTCAATGAGATATAATCCAAAAGGAATGATCAAACCCACTATCTATCAAATAATGTCAGGGATACTTGGTGCACTTGTCCTTCTGTTGGTATTTTATGCTCTAGGAGAGTTTATTGGATTTGACAAAGTACTTATCACCAACACAATAGTTAGCAACATTCAAGTTCAGGGAGTAATGTTAGCTGGATTTTCTCAGATAGTAAGCAGCACTCTTTACAATGTTCTTGGGATAACACCTGTGCTTTCAATAGCCTCAAGTCTTCTTGCAGGATTTGCCGCATTTTGGTTTAGACTGGTTATATCATTTGGATATTTCCAGTTAATAGTTGCTGAGAAATGTGTTCCATTCTTCTGCAGAAAATGCGGCGGATGGAGATCAATCAGAAAGAAGAGCTGTGACGATCCAATAAATAAAAATAAACCACAAGAAAACCTAACAAGATATTAAATAACAACTTCTGGAACGCCTTTTTTCTTTCTAACTACTAATTATTGTTAGTTATTATTTTATTTCGCAAGGATTAAAACTTTGAGTGGCAAATTAGTAAACAAGTTGACCTTCTAGGACTTGGTGGCAGATACCAGAAGAAAGTAATCTTTATAATTATTGAATTTGGTACGGTTCCCTTTTAAAATGTTATTCAAAGTGAGAATGCGACAAGTGCAAGCGGTACCTAAGATGGTTTAGGGAAGGTTGCTCAATCTATTGTTTATTTTGATGCCGCTTCGACTACTGAAATAGTTTAAATTTGGTCTTTAGGTGGTCCCTAACACTTATATTCTGTAAAAAGAATTTTAATGTGTGATTTTGATGATGGAAAAAACTTCTAATATAGCTGAAAATGCTGCTCACAGCATGGCAGAGACTGCTGCGACACTAGCGGATACCTTAGTTGCGGTCATGGATAAGGTTGCAGGTACTCAATCAAGCTTAAAACTTAGCTTTGAAGACTTGACACTTGAACTGCCGATGATGAAGGCAAAACTTAACGGAGCGATAGTATTAGACCTTGTTTATGCAAAAGAAGCTGAAGCGGCGGCTCTTCAAAATAGATAATTGAAGATGCTATCGATTCGGCTTCCAATTTTTTTTAAGCCAGGCTATCTAATCTTGAGTGTACTTTGTTAATTTTTTCTTCTTGAAAAGTAAAAAGGTCTTGAATTTTTCTAAACCTACTCTTTTATCCTATTTACCAATCTTGTTGTCTACTGAATAAATTAGGCAAATCGGCTTGAATTTCAACAGTTTGTTAAACGTCTATTTATCTTATATTCGAGTAATTTTAGTAAATGCGCGAAAAGTAAGATTCTTGTCCAACTATCTTTTTTTCTATTTTGCCTTTTGTCTCCAAAACACTTAACGCTTCTAAAAGGTCTATCTTAAATTCATCAGGTTTATTCCAATAATCAATAAGAGACGCTTTGTTTTGGAATCCTTCAACAATATCTTGGAAACCTAACCAGTACTTCTGCTCACCAATCTTGGATTGCAATATATCTAGAGTTGCAGTTTCAATCGAATTTGGCTTATTCGGATCTTCAAGTTTCTTAGGTTTTTCTTTTCGTTTTTGCGTTTGTTTCAATATTTTTGATTTATCGGTGTTTACAGGCATCTTAACAACTTCAAGATCTTATGTCTATATTGTGTCACGTGTATTATGATACATGAAATACTGTTACTTAAATTTTCCTAGAAGAGCCCTATGAACGACAATGAGCTAAATTTTCGTCCTATTCATTTTCGCTAATACTTCTACGCAATCCGTTGTTTATCCTTCTTCTCAAACATGCATTATCTAAGGAGGCTTATTTTCCAACTATTTTACCTCTATCTTTCAATAGTTAATCAGCCACTAACAAATTTCAATTGATAAATTAACGCAGAAGGATGCCTTCTCCATAAAACAAGTTAACGCATTAGAGATTCAAATTGCAAAATGCTTATATATAAAAATATTAAATATGACTAAAAAGGTCAGAATATGCCGAAGGGTCTACTAAAGCGTTGCATTGAAATTATTAAGGCTTTAACGGAGCAAGGACCTTTGAATATTAGTGAACTATCACTCCTCTTAAGACTAAATCCCTCTACGCTAAATAAATCTGTGAAATTACTTGGCAATCAAAAAATGATTAGAGAACACAGCATTGACTCCGTTGTTACTTACACCATCACTAAACGAGGAACTAAAATTCTAAAATTCTTCAATGTTCAACCTTTGATGAAACTTTCAATTGATAAAGATTAAATAGTTTTTTCATTTTATTTCAATATTAACTCTGTTGTTGTCTATAACCTCGTAACCTGATAGAATAGCAGTAAGTTTAGGTTTTCTCTCCCGAACTTACTACTCACCTTCAAACGAAACGCTCCCCATTGCGTGCTTAATTTCTCTTGTCAAGAATTCGCAACGCTTTAACCCACTATCACTGGCAATCTGTTTAGAACATTCCAAAAATGTAAGGCTCCCTAATTCGAAAATTAAGAATAATTCTCATAATTTCAAATATATTATTAAAAAATACACAAGTGACTGTATGAACACAGCAACAAGAGCTTATTAGTTGTGCTTACAACTTAGCTCTAAAGAGAAGTGTTTTGGTATGGAAGTTAACCAACATTCGGCACAGAAAGCGAAAGAAAAATTTTCTTTTTCAAACAGGAGTCGCAAACCCACCAAAATGAGAATTGCAACATGCTCATGCGGAGAGAAAATATTGATAGTGCCAGATTTAGCTGCAATGAACAAAGCTATCGACAATCATCTATCAAAACACAATTGTGACGCATTGTTTTTACTTGAAGAAATCTTCAAAGCAGTTAGTCAATAAACATACCAACCTTTTCATAGAGAAAATATAACTATACAGGAAGGAAAGAACATTTGCAAACTAATTTAGTGAATTATTCTCCTACTCAGCTAATAGTTGCTGCCCTCAACGAAGAAAATGGTGTCGGCTTAACATTAGAAGAATTTAAGAATGTAATGGGTAATTCAAGCATTCTTGTAGTTGATGGAAACAGTAGGGATAGAACAGTAGAAATTGCAAAAGACTCAGGTGCTCATATAGCGTTTCAGAATGGTGTTGGCAAAGGAGATGCGATCGCTAAGGGAATAAGCCTAATGGATTCGGAGGCAAAATACATTGTTTTCACTGATGCCGATTATACGTATCCCGCAGAGTATATTCCTTCTATGATAGGGATACTTGAGCAAAATTCTGATGTAGGCATGGTTTGTGGTAACAGATTAGGAGGAAAGACAGACGAAAAGGCATTACATACCCAATTTTACTTAGGGAATAGGATGCTGGCTTTAGCGCATACTATATTGAATAGGGTTGAACTTGAAGATCCTTTGACTGGGTTGAGGGTTGTAAGAGCTGATGTTTTTCGGAGTTGGAAGATAAGATCCAAAGGCTTTGATATTGAGGTTGAACTTAACGCTCAAGTGATAAAACAGGGTTATAGAACGGTTGAAGTACCGATTAGGTACAGAGAAAGAATAGGCGAAAAGAAGCTTAAGATGAGGCATGGCGCTACAATTCTCAAGCGAATTATTTTAGAAATATAATAGTTTTGTAATACTTCTTTTAATAGACACAACAATAAATTGAGCAGAATTGAAACATATTAATTTCTTAAGTAATATCTTTATCTTTGCTTTTCAAAAGTACGTTCCCACAATGACAAATTAGCGATTGATAGCGTTTACTAAAAATTTCAGTAAACCATTTGGCGAGCCCTAACTTGAGTTAAGATCCAATGTTTACTTCCACTTCAACTATTTTTAAAATAGAGGTCTATTGTTCGTTTAGGTTATGCGATTTTTTCGCTCACCAATTTGAAGACGGTTTTATTGGAGATTCGAACAAATTTAATATTTTTAAAGTAATAAATTACAAAGATATTTAGAAATTTTGATAAGAGATTACATGCGCCGTTAAGAAATTATATTTTGGCGCTAAAATAAAAATAGCTTTCATGTAGCTTCAAAAGTCGTTATAATTGTTTCAAAGCTGAAATCAGTTATATCAATTATTGTTGGGCTTACCGTTAGTGTTAGTCTTACGGGAATTATTTCATTTTGTCTTAAGATTTGTCCCGAGTAGTTCCAGCTAAGAGATATGTAACTTGAAGCATTGGCTGGAGTCCAGTTTAACGTCGTTAACTGTAGGGAAGAGGCTGAGTTGCCTTCATTTCGTACAAATATCGTCAGGTTATTACATGAATTTGGGTCAATGAACCCCCAATTAAGTGAATGGGTTGTGTTTGTGCAATCTTTGTTCCAGTAAATTCCAACTCCTATGCCAAGCACCGAATCTGCCTTAGCAAAACTTTTGATTGGACCGAAATACCCGATAGTAATTAGCGCGATTAAAGTTAGAATGCATATTGAGGCGGTTATTGCTTTTCTTTTAATGTGATGGTGAATGGGCTTAACGAGATGTGCTTTTAGGCTTGTTAATCGTTTATTGGTGGCGATAGGTTGTTTCTTAAAGTATTCCCAAAACATTCCAAAACCTTCAATATTGTGTAATGATATACAATATATTATCTTGAAGGATAAGAAATGATGTGACTGTCTACCTACAGCAACAAAGTTAAGGCTGACCGTCCTAAGATTATTAATTCTTGATTTTCTAAATTGACGGCTGTAACCCGCTTTTGGGCCAAATTATTTCATAATGCTGAATTTCTCAAATTTGCTGGTTGGTAAAAAACAAATGAAATCCCTATGAAATTAAAATTAAAAAAATTTTAGATAACGGTTAAATCCTAAGGAATTTGCATGTAGTACTTAACAAATAAAAAAGAAAAGATGCGCTAATATGTTTCTGGTGGCGCCATTCCTTTCAGCTTCGCATATAGCTATTTTTTAAAAAAAAGTTTATATGCGACATTTACCGCGGTGTTTTTCGCTTAAAATTTAGTTTCTACGATTTTAATTAAGAAATAGGGAAAGTATGTATAATCTGTATGTTGAGAAAGGTTAAGAAAAGGCAAAATTGTCCTTCGACCTTCATTACTGTTTATTTGTCTGTTTTATTGCTTAAGCGGTAAATGAAATAAAAGTTGAATTTTTTGATCAGATAATTTTGCATTTGATAATTAGATAAAATTTTGGGTGTGCGGTACGGTTTTAATATTTAATTATTCAAGATATCTAAAATAACATGTTTTTAGAAAATTAAAAAAAAGAAAAAGGGTTTTTGATTTTTCTTTTGTTTGTCTTATGCTTTCTTTCTGAGCATCATTGCTAGTACTGCGCCGACTATTGCTATCGCGATTATTATGGCGATAACTCCGACGAGTACGTATGTGTTGGTTGTTTCTGTTCCTGTTGAAGTTGTTGAGGTTGGATTTGTTGTTGCTGATGCTGCCATTGCATAAACGTGTGTTTGAGCTGTGCTGCCCCAGTATGCTCCGGAACCTGCGAATGTTGCGATGACTGTGTAGTTGCCTGCAATGTCTGGTGTCCAATTGAATCCATATGCGCCTGTGCCGTCAGTTGTTGTGGTGCCTATGATTCTGTAGTTGTTGTTTGAGTCAATAACACTTATTGTTACTGGAACTCCGGTTTCGTTGTGTGGATCAGGTTGCTGTTGATATACAGTTGCCATGAATTGGCTCTGGCTTGCGTCAGATACGCAGGGTAAGCCGTTTGGATAGTTTAACGCTACTGCTGCTTGTTTTGAGCCTGCTGAAATGTCAGTTACTGCGCCGGTTATTGTCACTGGTGTGTTAGTTGTTATGCCGATTTGTGGAGCTGAGACTGTAGTTTGGCTAGGTCCTTGTCCGTAAGCGTATACTTGGTTATCGTATGCATTTAGTGCTGTCATGATGCCGTATGCTAATTCTGGGTTTCCATCAACCGCAAATGATGGGGCTTGCCATACTAAGGCTCCGGTTGTAACATTCAATGCTACTATTTGCGCGCCGATGAACAATGGTGGTGAATACTCATGTCCTTCTTCAAGGAACATTAATCCTCCGCCTCCGCCGATGCCTGTTTGTACCCAGATAGGCCAAACGTCATATGGGGTATTTGTGCCTGCTTCACCGGTAATTTGAGTCGTGTTGGTGTACCAATTAACTTTGCCAGTACTCAAGTCCATAGACCATACGTCTCCGCCGAAACCAAAGACTAAGAAGCTATTTCCGTAAATGTTTCCTTTGATTCCGCCGACGGTGTCGTAAGGATTGATTGGTCCGCCATTAGTGCCTGTGAGTGTTGTTTGCCATATCTGCTGTCCTGTGGTAGAACTGAAAGCTGTAACTACGCCTGTTTCTTTGCAAATTGTGGTGAAGCTGCCTTGGCCAACGTTACCGTAGTTGTCTAAGTTGATTGCAGTGAAAGGTGTGAATGAAACATTTTGTACGAACAACTGTTTTCCTAGGGTTGCGTTAACAGGGTTGTTTACGTCGTAGCCAGTGAAGACCATAAAGCCGTATTGGAAGTAGTTTGTGAGACCGTTGTTAGCTGCTGAATAAAGGATGGCTGAACCGCTGTTTACACCAATAATGGTCCAAGTGTTTGGGTATGTGGCGTTAGCAACGGTATATCCGCCAGCTGGAACAGTGCCAGGTAGTTGCCATGCTGATTGAATGCCGTATGAGAATGGGATCAGTGCACCTTGTGGTGGTCTCCAGAACCAGCCTGAGGCTGAACCGGTTGCCCAACCTGCACCAACCATAATGCATTGTGATGAGTTCCAAGCTTCAAGTAATGTATTGCCTGCAGTGTTAGAGACTTTTACTGGCTGTGGCCCAGTCACTGGCTGAATTGCGCCGTAGATTGTTTGTGTGCCAACAGTGGTATTAGTGTAGTAGTTTACTAAGGCTCCGCTTGAGTCGACGGTGAGTCCATAGCTGAAGGCTGTTCCGTTTACTACGCTTAAAATGTATTTGCCGGTCATTGCATCATACATGTTTAGGGTTGTTCCAGTCACGTTCATAACGCTTGGTGTGATCCAAACTGGAGTTCCTGATGTCCATAGATAAGCGAGGCCACCATATTGGTTAGGTGATACGTAATCGAGTACTTGACCGCATATAAAAGGCGTAACTACACCAGTTGATGTCATCATGTTCTGGGATGGCGTGCCGCCGTTATAGTTGCTTCCATCGTTAACCCAGACTGTTTTTCCAGTGTATAAGTCGACGCAGATGTTAGATAGTGGGCTAGTTGAACTTCCTGGGAATTGAGTGTAGTAAAGGAAACCGTTGATGACAATTGGAGAATATTTGCGTTCATATTGAGATGTAGAGTAGTAGTTGCCATAAGTTGTTGATCCGCCTGCATCTCCTCCGATTGTTCCTCCGAAAGCTACAGGTCTTGTCCACATTACGTGAGCTGTTGTTGGCGCTGAGGAGTATGGGTTGAAGTTTGTTGTGGTATTGTAGTTGCCGCCACCTTTACCTGGGCCATAGCTTAAGTAAAGGTCGAGATAAGGACCGCCAATTGAATACCAGTTCTGTACGTTCATTGCGTTTATTGGTGTTTGCCAGTAGGATGTTGGAAGTGGGGCTGCTGGAATTTGTGGTACTGGATTTTGTTGAACGGTAAGTGTTGCTACGGGGCTGATTGCGGGTGCGATAGTGTCGTTAAGATAAGCAGTGTTTGTCAAAGAGCTTGTTGGGACTGCTCCAATGGGGTTGTTAGCGTATCCAGTCATGGTCATTCCTGGGAAGATCATTTGGAATTTGTAAGTGCCAATTGTAGCGGGTGTGTAGTGAGCGCTTGTTCCACCGGTATCGTCAGAAATAAATGGTCCTAATGTGTCATTTGTTCCATCAGGTTTTATTACGTTTATTGTGAATGGACCAAATCTGTCTCCGTATGGACCGCTTGCGGTTAGTGGTGGTTCATTTAGCCAGAATGCGATTGTGACGGATTGGCCTAGACCTGCCGGGTCTGGTCCAACATTTATGTTTGGAAAGAGCGTAATTTGCTGAGGTGGAGTATGTGCGCTAGCGTTGGGTATGAATGCGACTGATGCGCCTATCGAAATCACTAAAATTGCTGCTACTAATATAGTTAAACTTTTATTTTTTAGATTTTGCATTTTTTTTTCTCCTATATTACTTAGCGTTGAGACCGATAGATGTCTAAAAAACCGAACGACCTATTGCTCAACTAGTTTAATAGAATCTTGGTGTTGTTTAAATCAATTTTGGAAAAGTTTTAAAATTAGGCAAAAAAAGTCCATAGGCAGAAATACTGGAATGAAAGGAAATGGTATAAATTCCAGTCTGAAGCTACCTTTAAAGTTAAACAAAATGCTGCTTTAACGGTAAAATATAATGACTGAAAAAAAAGACTACTACGAAGTTCTGGGTGTTCAACGTAGCGCAAGCAAAGACGAAATTAAAGATGCTTACAGAAAATTAGCGATGGAGTTCCATCCTGACCGCAACAAGGACGCTGGAGCAGAAGAAAGATTCAAAGAAATCTCAGAAGCCTATGCAGTTCTCTCCGACGATCAAAAAAGACAAACATATGATCAGTTGGGGCACTCAGGTTTTGACCAAAGATATAAACAAGAAGATATCTTCAGAGGCGCCGATTTTGATTCGGTCTTTAGAGATATGGGTTTTGGCGATATTTTCCGCACTTTCTTTGGAGGAGGCGGAGGCTTTGGCGCTGAAAGAAGCAATAGAGGTCAAGATTTAGCTTTTGATCTCGAAATAACGTTGGAAGAAGCTGCTAAAGGAGTTGATAAAGAAGTTGAAATTCCCCGAACGGAGCGATGTGATGTGTGCGGTGGTTCGGGTGCAGCTCCAGGCGCCTCAGCAAGAATTTGTCCAAGATGCGGCGGCGCCGGACAGGTTCAAGTTCAACATCGAAGCAGTTTTGGCGTTTTTGTTCAGGTTACGACTTGTCCTCAATGCAAGGGAAAAGGCAAGTTGATCGAGACGCCATGTAATAACTGTCGTGGTTCAGGGTTAGTTAAGAAACGCAGAAAGATCACTGTACATATTCCCGCGGGCATAGATGAGGGCAACCAACTTCGGCTTAGAGGAGAAGGAGACATTACATCTAGTGATGGCGAACCGGGCGACCTGTACGTGATTGTCCATGTGAAACATCATCAACAATTCATCAGGGAAGCAGAAGACCTCTGGTACATAGCTATGATTACTTTTCCGCAAGCTGCTCTTGGCGCAGACATCATTGTTCCCACGCTTGAAGGACCATTAACTGTTAAGATTCATCCTGGAACTCAAGTGGGCGAAACTATAACGTTAAGGGGAAAAGGCATGCCTCGATTCAGAGGATACGGCAAAGGGAATCTAAATATCCGCATCGGTATTGCGGTTCCAGAAAAATTAACTGCAAATCAACGTGGACTTCTTGAACAATTAGCAAAAGAGTTTGGCTCAGACATACAAAATAAAAGCCACAAATTTCATCTTTAATTTTTTAAAGTAATCTTAACAAGTATCTACCTCTAATCCGCCTATTGATTTAAGATTTTTCACTTTCAACTACATCTCCACTGCACTAAAATGTCGTTTCTAGACTCGCCTTTTAAGCATTCAAATGATATGAACGAGCCCAGCTGATGTCTATGAAACCAAAAGAAAATAATGACAAGAGTGTAACTCTGTCTGATACCGAATATTCCGACATGTTGTGGTATACTGATTATTTTGGGATTGGCTATGCCCAAGACAAAAAAGGTTGGTCAGTATTCCCCATATTTAGCAATCCTTTAAACGCCAAAATGATTTGGAAAGACCAAATAGAATCTTTAGAAGAAAACGAATGCTGCCAAACGCTTTTAAGTTTTAAGATTTTTAGGATCTTTCCGAGTTAGCGCCTTGCTGACAGTGATGGTTGAGGTTGGTTACGTTCCAAAGAAGAAAACAATTAGAAGTGTGCAATAAATTAGCTCTGGAACGGTTGTTATGGGGAAACTGAAGGGGCTAAAAACGAGGTTGTGGCTGATTTTCCTGCAACATAGTCTTTGAAGCTTACTACAGAAGAGTTAAAAGTTACTGGCGCCGCCCAGTTTCCAACCGTGTCTTTGGCATAAAGCGTCACGGTGTGGCTTCCAAGTGGCACGTCAATATAAGATTGAATGCCATAAATTGCCGAAAAGCCAGAAATTGTTTGGTTACTTTTACCATCTATGCTATATCCGACCCATGAGGGTATAACGTTTAAACTGAAACTAAAGTCAACCTGAGCATACTTGTCATTATTAGTTGCAACGTTATTCGTAGGGGAGCCAAATGAATTGATGGTCAACTTTGGGTAAGGTTCAGGGGAGGGTTGGAAAACAGGCGTTGCATTTTGATAGGCAGTGTCAATTGTGAAGGTAATTGAAGTGGAATTTGTTACCTGAACCCCTGTCGATACGTCATAAAAGTTTTCAATCGTCAGATTATAATCTCCATTCGATAGGTTACGCAAAAATGTGTTGCTCACAGCTGTGAATCGTGGGTAAAAATAGGTGTAATTGTAAGTCGGAAAATAGCCTTTTATTGAATTTTGATTGATTGTCCAAGCTGGAATTTTAATTGGGTGTTGACTGTTTAATATATAACGAACCGAAAAAAATTCGTCATTGTTCTGAACCATAAAATAAAGAGGCAACGAAGTAACGTTGTAGGTTGACCCGTTTTGGGGAGATTGAATAGTGATAACCGCATTATCATCAGTTGGGGCAGTGGAAGTATTAGGAATAGGTATACGATTAAAATATAATGAGTTAAACGCATTGAGAACTGCGATAGCTAAGACAACAATAATAAGAAGCAGTAAGAAGCGTTTGCTAACATGAGTCACATTATTTTGTGCTAAGAGTTTTTAATATAAGACTTGCTGCAATTGCACTAACTTTTTGCTTGATTGTACATGAAAGTGTTCGTTTGTTTTGCCTTGCAGGGGGTAGTCAAAGTTTGTTTACCTAGACGAATAATTTAGTTTTCATTCTGGTTTCTGGTTCGTGGTTCGTGCCATTTTCTTCACAAATTCTTTATATCAGAGTTTAACCTTACAAAATTGTAGTACTTTGAAGTTGATGTTGAACTATGGATTCACAAGTAACCCGTAAAGGACAGGTAACCATTCCTGTTGAGCTAAGACGAAAATATTGCATAAGTAAAGGTGTAAAAGTACTCTTCGAAGACTCTCCGTCAGGGATTATCCTTAAGGTTATCCCTCGGTTTCAAGACTTAATCGGCGCCGACGCCGATAAGGTGGACCTGGACCAAACGCTGAAAAAATTAGATAAGATGCGCTCAGAAGACAGATACTGATGAAAATTGTGTTGGATACTCGGTTCTTCATCGCTAGTCTTGAAAGCAAAGATGCTGAGTTCAGGAAATGGTCAAAATCGATGCTTGACAATCTTGAAAGAAATGAAAATTTTGGCATGGTCCCTTCTATAGTGATTCTTGAATTCTATAAAGTTCAATTGGAAACTTTTGGTAAAGTTGTTGCGGAAATTAGAGTTAATTCTGTTCTCGAATTAAGGTTAGAAGTCGTAAATCTTGATACCTCTATCGCCAAAGAGGCTGCCAAATTGCGATGCAAATATGCTGAGTTGCCAACCGCTGATGCAATCATAGCAGCCACAGCAATCAAAATGTGCGCAGATTGTGTTCTGACAGATGATAAGCACATAAATCAAATTAGGGAAACAAAAACAAAATGGATTTAAACAAAAATAATCCTATGGCGTTGAATAGATCACATTAGTTTTCTCTTTAGATGCTCTTTTTAGAACTAAAAATATTTTCTGAATTAGTTGTTGCCTCTTTACAACCAAACCGTTAAGTTTAAAGCATCCCAGATCAGAAGAAGTAATGGCATATTTTTAGGTGATGAAAAAATGAGTCAACAACCTAGCGATAACAAAAATTTGGAAGTTGCTACCATTGCAGCCGGCTGTTTTTGGTGTACAGAAGCTGCATTTAGCATAATTAAGGGAGTAGAGAGAATTGAGCCTGGCTACACCGGCGGAAATGTGGCTGACCCTTCATATGAGCAGGTTTCCACCGGCACAACTGGACACGCTGAAGCTGCGCAAATATTTTTTGACCCCAAAATAATTAGTTATAAAGAAATTTTAGAGATTTACTTTTCCATGCATGATCCTACGTCGCTCAATCGTCAAGGCGCAGACGTTGGGACCCAATATAGGTCAGCAATTTTCTACCACGATCCAGAGCAAAAAGCAATAGCTGAAGCTTTAATTGATGAGCTCAACAAAGAAAATATATGGGACAAACCAATTGTCACGGCAGTTGAACCACTCAAAGTATTTTACAACGCTGAAACTTATCACAAAGATTACTACAAAAAACATCCCAAAGAACCCTACTGCCAAGTTGTGATTGCTCCGAAAATTGCTAAACTGCAGCAGCGTTTTTTTGATAAAATTAAGGTTCCCTTATGATGACCGAAAAAGCATCAGGAAGCAAAGCCAACAAAGTTTTAAAGGAAATTGAAGCATTAGCAAAAAAGGACTTTTTGCCTATCATTGGACCAAAAAGAGGCAAATTTTTGGCTGATGAGGTTAGGAAGGCTAAACCTTGCCATGTTTTGGAAGTTGGCACTTTGATTGGTTACTCTTCAATTCTAATGGGCAAGGAACTTGATGAAAACGCCGAAATTGTAACTATTGAAATTCATCGTGAAGAAGCCGAAGTAGCTAAAGAAAACGCTGCCAAGGCAAACATACCCGCCAAAGTCACTGTTATTATAGGTGATGCCCTCCGAATCATTCCAACTTTGAATGGCGCATTCGATTTTGCATTTATCGATGCTGAAAAAACCGAGTATATTCAATATCTTCGCTCAATAGAAGATAAACTTTCTGAAGGTGCGGTTGTTTTTGCGGATAATGCTGGAATATTCGCTGATAAAATGAGTGACTATTTGGATTATGTTAGAAAATCTGGCAAGTACAAAAGCAGGTACATTCAAGTTGGCGAGGATGGCGTGGAGATAAGCGTTAAACTTTAATGTTTTTAGCAAAGTTTTTTTTCCAAACTTCTAACCAGAAATTTGGCGAAATACGGTTCATTTTATCTATGACAGAATTGAACCGCCTATAAAGCCCTGTACATTGAATCATTCTAAGGTTAGACGCAATGTTTGGGGGTTAATTGATGTTTTACCTGAATGTTTTAATGATTGCGTAAGTTGTTGTTGCTGGGTGGGCGATGACGACTCTGGCCCCGAAGACTATCATGGATGATGAGGATCTTGAGTGCGTATCTTGCATTTGATTTTCAAGTGCACGCCTAAGAGCCCACCTAAAAATGAAAAGAAGAACAAACAGATTTCTATAATTAATTAAAAATGATTGAGAGTTAGTTAAGATTTCTGCTTGAAAAGTGCAAAGTTGCAAGTAAAATAGCAACCGATGTGATAATGGCACTTAATGAAAGAACATTTTGAAAATTCGAAAACCAAGTGACTATTAATTCAAACATGATGTATATCCAAGTTTAATGGTCAATTTGGTAAGTTATAAGAAATTGTTATAATCTCATTGCAGTCACAAACGACATTTGGAAGACAAAAACAGTTTTCTTAATTCAACAATAGATGACAAACACAATTGATTTCAAGTGTAGATTTGTTGTAATTTTAGAATACTTGAGTGATAAAAAGCCTTAATTTCTATGTGACCTTAATTACAAAAAATAAAACCCAAAAATGTTTTTAATATGTTATTGTTTGAATCAAAAAAGGATATCAATAGGCAACCTCAAATAAGCATGTTATACATTAGTAACCAAAAGGTTGAGAGTATCTTGAGAAATAAAGGAAACAAATTATACAAAAACACACATGGAACAGTTTTCAAACGAAAAACAAATAATAAACGCCGAAAGAAAAATGCGTTATTGAAGAAAAATTCGAAACTCGCTAGAGCTCCTGTTGCCCCTGCTACCCCCATTTAAATTAAATTGGGTTAAAGAGCAACTTTTTTTAATTTAATTTTAATTCCAGAGCAATGTCTTATCTAACAACCTTGAATGTTTATCCTGCTTTTTGAGCTCAACCACTCCTAAAACACCCTACGTCTTCGTGCAACGTTATTTAGTTGCAGATTCAACGATATCTACTATCCCAGAAATATTTTTCAGCAAATCATCTGGAATATCGTGACGGACCTTAAGATATTCAAGCGAATTGTATATTACCCAAACTTTCCCATTTTTATCTTCATAAACAAGGACTTTTAATGGAAAATCAATCGCAAGAGTAGGCGCGGCAATCATCAAGGGTGTTCCCGCTTTCGGATTTCCAAAGATAAGCAATTGGGCGGGATTCATTTTTAGTCCAGCAATCTCAGCATCTGCACTGAAATTTATATTAGCGAAAACAGTGAGCCCCCTTGACAAGACAGTAGATTTTAGACGCTCAAAGGTGTCTCCAAAAGAATATTCACTTTGCACTTGCACGATTCCATTATTGTTTGACAATCGTGAGTCACATTAATTGATTGAGAGTCGGATGTAATTATTGTTTTCGCCAATGAAGTTTTAACGTCTCAACCATTTGTTTTGCGTTTATCACTATTAACGAAACCAACATTACAATAGGTATCCAGCCTGGGGTGTAAAATGGAGTTGTGGAACCTGACCCCAAAACCATATCCACCAAACCCTTTGCCGTACCTGGATAAAAAATCATAAAATTAGTGGCAACTAACGCAATTGACATAGGAACTAAAGCAGTCTTTAGCTTGTCTTTATTGTAAAAGAGAAACAGAGGAAACCCTAAAACTGCAAATCTTGGATCAAATGCTCCAAGTGCAAATACAATGCCTGAGAGAGCAGCTTTGCCTTTATAACCTAAATAAAACGAAACAAGCAAAAGAAAAGAAAGCAGTATTTTTGCTTGCCCTTCGACCCAATTCATGAAGTAACTCACGGATATGCCTCTGCCAGGCATGGGATAAGGCAACAACAATACAAGTATTAAAACCAAAAAGGCAATAGCTGGGTTTTTCTTTTCCAGCAATATGTATAGCAGAAATGCCATAATCGGGAGCATAGCAAACTGGATTGCATCGAAAACCCAAAACGCCTGGTAATAATTAAGGCTGACAAGTGGCGAAATCAAAATGAGGAAAGACGGCAGGTATTTGTAGGGTGTTAGGGAAGGGTAGATGGTTGGTTCGCCATCCGCTATGTGGCCTGTGGTGAATATTTGAGAGGGATTATGAATCAATCTCCAAGCCGCTATGTAATAAACTGAAAAATCCCGAGGCAAATCTGCTCCGCCCAAGTTAAGGGGACGATTCATAGTCGGGTAAGCTACTGAAAATGTGTAGAAATTCAACCCGATAATGATGATAACGACTATGATGAATAGGAATTTTTTTGATTTAAGACTGCGAAACATGGGAAGCTACATAGCGGTTCTATGTCTTTGCTTATTAGTATTTACCCTTCTAAGTGCTTACGAATTTCTTCTAAATTTGTTAAAGTTTTGTTTTACGGAGATTCGAAGTCAATGCCGAGTGAACGGTTGAATTAGAAAGCATTTATGAAAGTTAAGCGTTAAAAATACTTAAGGTGTGTATGTTGTCAGAGCAGATAAGAAGTTTCATAGCTTTTGACTTGGAAAATGAGCAGGTATTAAGCAGGCTTGCAGAGGCACAGAAGCTTGTTCTCGAAACAGGCGCCGACCTCAGACCGGTAGCAACCCAGAACATCCACGTTACTATCCGTTTTCTTGGTGACATAAGTCCAGGCATGGTGGAGAAAGTTTATGAAGCAATTAAGAACGTCAAGTTTGTTCCTTTCACAATTCAAGTAAGGGGTTTGGGCGTTTTTCCCAGTTTAAATTTTCCAAGAGTGATTTGGGCGGGTATGACTGATGGCGTAGACCAACTCAGAAGCATCTTTGATCAGCTTGAACCTCAAATACGGGCTTTAGGGTTCCAGAAAGATGCATATGGGTTTAGTCCCCACTTAACGATTGCACGAGTGAGGTCGGCGAAAAATAAGGAGCATTTAGCTGAGTTTGTGACAAAGAAAGGCGACTTTGAATTTGGGATCATCAAAGCCAACTGTCTGAGATTAAAAAGAAGCAAACTCTCACCAAAAGGTCCAATTTACTCAACAATTAAGGAATTTTGCCCAGAAGCAACCACCAAATGATAACCATGCAAGAAATATCAACGTTAACCAAGCACATATTAGAGAAAATTACACCTGCAAAACAGGATCGCGCTAAAGTTGATGCTATAACCCGCGAATTAGAGCTCAAAGTGTCCATAGCATGTAAAAATGAGGGTGTTCCCGCTATTGTGCGAGTCGAGGGTTCAGTTGCGAAGGACACATGGCTCAAAGAAAATCCCGATATTGATATTTTTATGCGATTACCCACGTCTATTCCACGAAAACACTTGGGCGACGTGGCGTTAAGAATTGCTAAAAAAGCGGCTGGCTCCTACGCGCAGACTGAACGGTTCGCAGAGCACCCGTACCTTCAATTGATCGTTGAAGATTATCGCGTCGACATTGTTCCGTGTTACGATGCTAAACCTGGGGAATGGCAAAGCGCTACTGACCGAACACCCTACCATACTGATTACATAAAAAAGAATCTAGACAAAGAAATGCTTGGTGAGGTTCGACTTCTAAAAAAGTTCATGCAGGGCACAGGAGTTTATGGAGCAGAAATTAAAGTAGGTGGCTTTAGCGGGTACCTCTGCGAACTTCTCATTATGAAATACCGCTCGTTCATTCAAACAATCGAAGCCTTCGCACGCTACAACAAACGAAAAATAGTTGATATTGAAAATTACTATTTAGATAGAGAAAATGATCTGTCATTGCTTTTTCCTGAACCCTTGGTAATCATTGACCCCGTTGATAAGGGCAGAAACGTAGCTTCAGCAGTACAACCCAACAAACTATACGATTTCATCAGCGCAGCGCGAGCGTTTTTAAAAAACCCAGATGAAAAATTCTTTAATCCACCAAAAACAGAATCAACTCCAGTTTCAGAACTTAAGATTCAGTTTGAAAACCGCGGTTCATCCACCATATTTCTGGTCATTAACCAAATCAACGCTGTCCCAGACGTTTTATGGGGACAACTATACAAAACAAAACGCTCCTTAAACAAGCTACTGGAATTAAACGAATACAAAATCCTCAACGATGCAGTTTGGAGTAACGAAAAAGACTCGAGCATTTTCATTTTTGATCTTGAACGACAGGTCTTGCCAAACATCAAGAAACATCTTGGTCCACCGCTTGAACGAGAAGGTGAAGGAGAAAATTTTCTCGCTAAATACAAAGACAACAAAACTGTGATTTCTGGACCATATATTCAAAATGGACGCTGGATGGTTAGCGTGCAACGAAAAACTGTTGATGCCGCTGAGCTTCTAAAAGGTAAACTTGCAGACGGAGGCAAAAACGCAGGTGTCGCAGACCTCATTGCTAAATCAATCCAAAAAAACCTCAAAATACTTGTAAACAACGAAATAAGCGATGTATACGCTGGAAATACCGATTTTGCAATGTTCCTGACGGATTTTCTGACGAACAAACCATTTTGGCTAAGAAGTAATTAATCTTATACAAGTCAATTCAGGATCACTATCAAAGCAAAAAACCGATTTCGTATTTGTCTTTAGAAGAAAAAAAGTTCGCTTCGTTCCCGGAAAGAATACAAAAAGATAACTGGAAAAAGGAAATGTTTGCCAGTTTATTGTGTGACCGAGTGGTACCAACTGATTATGTATTCGGGGAGGTTTAGTCCTCTTTGTCCAAGCCGTTCAGCCAACTTTACAGGCACTGGACTCAGCACATAAGCAGCTCTGGTGTAGAAGCGTCGTGGAGTAAGAGGTTTCGTTTCTTCAGGCAAGATAATTTTTAGATCGGCTTTTTTAGCAAGAGTCGAATCAGCGGAGTTTGTTATTGCAAAAACGGTTCCAGCAAATTTCTTGATAACATCTGCCCAAATAATTACGGGTCTTGTTTCGCCTGAATATGATAAGAGAATTTCAAGGTCGCCAGCTCTTGGATGAGGTGTATTAACGCCTCTTGTTATGTACACGTTGTCGCCGAGGAAGCTTTTAATGTGGAAAAGCCTGACTCCTGTCATTTTAGCAATTTCGTTAGCGGTTCCTTTACCACCTAGAAACACGTTTGTTCGTTTTTCGAGAATATCAACTAATTGTGTATACGTTTCGGAACTGATGTTGGAATCTATCATTTCACCAATTTTCTCGAATTCTTCAACACAAAGCCGAAAAACATCGTCAACCTCAAGATTTCGGAAAATAGCTTCAATCATACTATTTAAAAGCTCAAGGGTACCCAACTCAAAAATGTCGCCCATCATACCAGTTTCGCTGTATTCCGTACCCGGTTTTGATCTTGCCTCGTACCTTTAATCTCAACTACGTTACCATATTTGCTGCAAATTTCACCCAAAGGAGAAGAAACAGCAGAAGTAAAAAGCCCCATTGTAAACTTGCTTGATTTCTTTTCTTCAATATACTTAGCTAAATCCTGAGCCATAACTAATGGGTCATCAGAGTAGCCACTGCCAGAATTTATCAAAAGCATCGTTTTCTTGTAGCGCCTTGCCAAATCAGCCGCCGCATCATACATGCTTTTTCCCGGAAAACCTGGATCATCAGGAGTCAAAACCACCTTGTTTCTCCAACCAACTTGACTCAACGCAATTTGACTCAATGCCGCATTCAAGGAATAAAGGGATCTGCCTGATCCTCCGCAAATTACGCAGTCAGCAGCCTTTAGCTCCTCATATAATGGGGAGAGTTCTTTTCTTTTGATACTCAAAATGTTTTCTTGAATCTTGTTAACGTATCCGATGCTGCTGATTTTGCTTTTGATCGCAACCGCACCTTCAAGCAAACATGATTTACCGATTCTCTATATTATCCTTGCGCTCGCTATATTGCAAATACATCAACTATCCGCTATAGACCTAAACCTCAAAGGTTTAAACAAGAAATTCTGAAGCAAATTCGCTAAATGTTTATATCAAAAGAAACCAGTTCGCAAGAGATAAGTGAAATTAATGTCATCACCTCAAACAGGCGCCGAAAAATTCCAATTTCTAACCAAGTTAGCAATCGAAAATGGAGCTGCAGACGCAAAAATCATCCCAACAAGCAAGGTAGTTGTTGAAGATCGTGTAGTATTAAAATGCAAAGTCGGTTGCAACCATTACGGAAAAACCTTAGCGTGCCCACCATACACTCCATCGGCAGAGGAATTTAGAAAAATCGTCAACGAATACAGCTATGCCATGTTTATGAAGTACAAATCAACCGCAGAAGCAGAACCAGAAGTGCTCAAAAAGCTTATGGTAGCTGAAACAGACCCAAATGTTTCAAAAGAAATTAAAGAAAAAGCAGCAAAGTTTTGGGCAGACTGGAAAGATGACAAACGCAAAATGCTTCAATCAGTTGTTGATTTAGAAAAAGCAGCAATGAATAAAGGCTACAGCTTAGCTATCGCTTTTGTTTCAGGACATTGCCAACTCTGTGAAAAATGCAATACAGAAACAAAAATTTGCGCTCACCCAAACTTGGCCCGCTTGTCCGAGGATGCAGTTGGCGTGAACGTGAAAAAAACCGCAGCTAACGCTGGAATTGAAGTTACTTTTCCATTTGCCAAGACACCTGAGTCATTCGCAATACTTCTCATAGATTAACACACTCTTCCTTTTTTCAACCTTTCAACATAACTTCTTTGACCTCCCCGGTTCATGAAAGTATGTTGACCTATGTTGAAACCTTGTAAGTTGTACATAACAAAAATCAATTTACCAATCGTTTTAAATAAAAAAAGTTAATAAATTAACTAAGTCAGAAAGTGAAAAACATGAAGATTCTGCTTGATGAAATGTACGCTGGCTTAAAGGAGTACTTTGAAACATTGGGCTATGAAGTATTAACTGCACAGGAAGCTGGGTTAAAGAGCGCCAAAGACCGCGATATAGTTGAGTACGCAGGCAAAAATAATTTGATTTTTGTTACTCAAGACCAAAAACCCGCTGAACTTGCTGAGTTGCTAGGTGTTAAATGCGTTTTTATTTCTAATTTGATAATTGCCAAATTAG
This sequence comes from Candidatus Bathyarchaeota archaeon, assembly GCA_963798135.1. GTDB lineage: Archaea > Thermoproteota > Bathyarchaeia > Bathyarchaeales > Bathycorpusculaceae > Bathycorpusculum. The sequence goes on from CAWCSI010000003.1 coordinate 157,073, forward strand.
TTGACCAGAAAATTAAGACTGATGTTTAAACGAGGATGTGCCGAAGATACTTATTCCAAAGATACGAAGCTGCATAAGCCAGCCACACCGCCGTAGCTGGACCCATAAACAACACGAGTGCATCAAGCATCGTGACTTCTTTGAACGAATAAGCCATAGACCTGCAAGTAAGAATTGCGGAAACATTGCAAAGGCAGAGTAGCTCAGAATTCCAATCAACATCGTACTCAACGCCATCGCAACCCATCAGTCGATTGCGGTTTACTCCTTCTCTGGAAGCGTTTATTCTGAAAATGAACAAGAACAGATCAACTAACATGCCAAAGAGAAGACTGAAAAAAAAGGTAAATGGCCCTAAAGCTGGATTTCCCAATGCGGTTAACAAACCTCCAACTGCGCCTACATAGATGGCACCTACTTTTCTGATAAATAATCCGCTTAGGGCAAGAAGGACAGCTTCAACCACCATTAACGCATAGTTTAGAGGGGGTGGCAAAAAGACGTTAACGACAAAGATAATCGATCCGAAAAGCGCGATTATGAATAATTGGCTTAACTTCTGCGTCAAATATCCCCCTTTGATATAGGACTTCACTAATCTCTCTAAAAAGTTTAATGTACAAAAAGCAAAATCTTCTGTCTTTAAGGTACTGATCAACAGATTGCTCCTTGATTATTTTAACAAGAAAGTTATAAATTGGCAAGCTACAATAACAAGTAAATATACATAAGTGTGAATGAAGGGGTAAAAGTTGAGCACTCACGCAGAAGATTTGAAACTTCGATTAATGACAATCGAACTGCTACGAACAGCAAAATATAAACGAAATATTACTTACCGAGAATTAGCCTCAAAAACAGGCTTACCAGTCACAGTTCTAAGTCGCTACGCAAAAGGCCACGTGTTGCCAAACACAACAAGAGCCAAACAACTCTGGCGAGTACTCACCAAAATGGTAGGTTTAGAAGCCGAACTGCGCAGCAGAATAAAATTCGACGACAATGGCTACTTTGACAACACCGAAATCGTTGGAGACTACAACATTCTTCAACAAGCAGCAAACCATGCTCTTGCAAATTTTGCAGGTAAACGAGTCACAAAAGTTTTAACCGCCGCCGTCGACGGAATCCCATTGGCCACCATGGTTGCTAACGCACTTGGTGTTAACCTTATCGTTGCAAAACGCAACAAAGAAGTCGGCGTTAAAGCGTTCTTAGATGAAACTTATATTTTGGGTAGAGATTCAGGCGTAACTGTAACACTCTATATTCCTAAAGAAGCCATCAAAAAACGTGACAGTGTACTGATCGTTGATGACATGATTAAAAGCGGTGAAACACAAGAAGCGCTTGTAACTTTAGTTAAGAAGTCTAAAGCTGAAGTTTCAGGCATCTTTTCGCTAATCGCAGTCGGAGAGGAATGGAAGAAACGGCTAAAATCAGGCGAAGACTCACCAGTCGAAGTTGTCACTGCCTTAAAATCTCCTTTTGACACTTAACAACTTTTAGCAAACACTTTTCTTTCTATTTTTAATTCAGTGATATGGAAGGAAAATTAAAATGAAGATAGGTCACATAACGATATTAGTCAAGGATTTTGACGAAGCTTTAAATTTTTATGTTGAAAAAATGGGTTTTCAAAAAAGACAAGACACGAAGTTCGGGAAGGCAACGTTCGATGGGTTACTGTTTCACCAAAAGACCAACCCGAAATTGAATTAACTTTTGTTTTAGCTGATACCGAAGAGAAGTTAAAGGCTCTTGGCAAGCAGGCGGGAGACCATGTTTTCATGACTATGCAAACAGATAATTGTAAACAAGACTATGAAGCCATGAAAGCGAAAGGAGTAAAATTCTATGGGGAACCTATGGAGCAAATGTATGGCATTGAAGTGGTTTTTGAAGATCTTTACGGCAATTTATTTGATTTAATTCAACCGAAGAACATGTAGTTTTTTCCGAAAAATTAAACAGCGCCATCCGCAACTAAGCACTAATACAATCATTATTGAGGCACTTGAGAACATGCGGATGATAAAGTGGCAAAACGGAACTGTTATAACACCAGACCAAACTAAACTGCCCCTTCAAGAAGTCACCTTAGAAATCAAAACTGTCGAGCAAATGGCTGAAGCCATAAAAGTACTTCGCGTTAGAGGGGCCCCATTGTTAGGTGCAGCCGCAGGATTCGGCGTTGCATTAGCAGCTTACCATTCAAAAGCAAAAACCAAAGAAAAACTCTTAGCTGAGCTGGAAACTGCAGGCACAATTATCAAACGCCAAAGACCAACTGCAGTTAATCTGTTTTGGGGCGTTGACAGAGTTTTAAACACAGCCAGAAACATAAAAGGAGACGTCGAAGAACTCAAAACAGCCGTTATTGAGGAAGCACAAAAAATAGCAGATGAAGACGCTGCACAAAATCGTGCAATCGGCAAAAACGGGTCAGTTCTCATAAAAGACGGCGACACCATTTTGACCCACTGCAATGCAGGTGAATTAGCAACTGTTGAATACGGAACTGCATTAGGTGTTGTTCGTGCAGCTTGGGAACAGGGCAAAAAAATTAAAGTTATCGCCGACGAAACCCGTCCGCTCCTGCAGGGTGCAAGGCTTACCGCTTACGAACTGAAACGCGATGGGATACCAGTTACGTTGATTACGGATAACATGGCAGGATACGTTATGAGCAAAGGGCTTGTGAACAAAGTTATTGTTGGTTCTGACCGAATTGTGCAGGATGGGGTCGTGAATAAGATAGGTACTTACTCCGTGGCTGTGTTGGCTCATGAACATGGAATACCATTTTATGTTGCAGCACCAAAATCCACCTTCGACCTGGCACACAAGGCATCCGATGTAATTATTGAAGAACGCAAACCCGAAGAAGTCACGCACGTCGGCTCTCAACAAATTGCGCCTGACGGAGTTAACGTCATGAACCCAGCATTCGACATAACCCCACTCAAATATGTGTCAGCAATTATCTGTGAAACTCAAGTATACTACAACAAAGACTTCGGCTTATTCAAAAAAAAGACGCTAAAATAATCTTCACATGTATCGGGATTTAATCTCAAAATAAAACAGTACAAGGTTTACGAGCTAATTCAGCCTTCTTTGGGTCTGTACCTTAAGAGAGCGGCAAAACCGCTTAATGCCGTAAGCTTGGCTTTTTCACTCGATTCGGTAGATATTACTTCGATTGAAGCGTTTGTTTTTGAAGCTACATCCTCCAAAACGTCAACTATGTCCTTCTCATTCACCACGTATTCGACTGCATTGCATCTGGGACATGGTTTCGATATAATTTCTTGTGTAAATTGAACCTTATTTTCTGTCTTCACTATCTTCCGGCGTGAAAGCTGACATTTTTTGCACACTACATCAATTTCTATCATATCTGTGTTATCTGTTATTAATGCAACTTCCACTTCACCTTTCTCAAGTCCCTTCAACACGGAATCTAATCCATAAATAGCCAACCCATTTTGTTTGCCTACTTCTGCCAGAAGTCGTAGCATAATCCGCTTCTCTTCAGGTGCGCACATATTCTGCCTGATCTCTGCTGACTTCTCAAGCGCTTCACTCAACCCTTCTTTGCCAACGAATTGCGTATCAACTACGCTTAGAACCGCATTTTTTAGCTCATAGTGAAGAAAATCACCCTTTAAGAAATCCTCTTTCGTTTGACCGGGACCACCAATGATCAAAACCGTAACTTTGTGATTCTCAAGAAAAGCCTTGGCTGCATGCTCCGCAACTCTATGGAAGTAATAGGTAAGTTGCATGTCGCGTTCTCTTTCGTAGCGCCTCTGGCTTGACCCGCCTTTTCCTGATTGTCCATGAATGCCCGATGTGATGTTTTCAATTATTTCAAGGCGTTCACCGTTAAGTACTCCAAAACTCGCCTCTTTCGAATCAAGGGAGACAATTCCCACAACATTTTGATTTCTGAGCATTTCTCTGAGCGGTTCTAACCTGAAATGATTGTCAACTTCATAAAAATAGGTGATAATTGGTTCAGGAGGGATGAGTTCTTCGATGCTAAAACCTTCGGTTTCAAAATCGGTTGCGGCGAAAGTTCCAGCAAAAAATGCGATTCCATTATCAGGAATTCCTTTTTGCAGTTTTAGATGTTGAATTACGTTTTTGAGGGTATTTTCTAAGCGGCCTCTAACAGCGCTATCGCTCTGAGATTTCGTGGGTGAAGAACCTAGTTCATTTTTAAGAAATGCTACAACCTCATCTATTGTTATCTTGTGGGGAATATATAGTGAAATTAACTCTTTGCCATTTGCCTTTTTTTCAGATAAACATGCTATAAGCTTTCTTAGTTTATGCTGTTTAACCGAATTTGAGGTTGCTAATTGACATGCGTGAAAATGCTCTGTTCTTTCAAAGACCAAAATTGACGCCTTACCATCCAATTACAGCAGAATGTAATTTATTAGTTTTCTAGAGCTAAACTAAATTTCATTCTATAAGACATATGTTATGCGCAAATGGCTTTGGCAAAGCATAATGTTAAAGAGTTAACAAATCCCCAAAGATGCTTGACACCGTGATTTAGTAATGAGCGAAAATAAAAAAACCCCGCCGCCTGAATTCAGGACCAGCGGTACTCTTGCAAAAAAAGGCGTTGCCGTAGCTGACCAAAGCAGCATTGACGCACTTTCAACTCGGGGATATGGAACTTTAGAGGACAAGGTTTTCACTTTGACTTTCTTTGAAGCATTGTATCTTGTGGATAAGGGCATGCTTGAGGTCAAAGATGAGAAAGGTAAAACTGCGGATTTTCAGAGCATTTTGCATTGTTATGAAGCTCAAAGCGATAATGCATGGGTTAGCTACATGGTTTATCGTGATCTGAGGAGTCGCGGCTACGTTGCACGGGAAGGTTTTGGCGCGGGAATAGATTTTCGTATGTATGATCGGGGCTCCTACGGTAAAGACACCGCACCTTACTTGGTACTAAGCACTCAAGAAGGTAAACCTCTGGGAATAAACGAGTTAGCAGATGCCATGCAGCAATGCCAGAACCAAAAGAAAGAACTAACCTTAGCTGTAATGAACCGGCGAGGAGAAATCGTATATTATTCAGTCTCACAATTAACCTTCAAATAAACTCGTGAAAACCATGGCACATATAGGTTACAATTGGAATGCTCAGGACTACGCTAAAAATTCTCAAAATCAGTTTCAGTGGGCACAAGAGCTGATTCCGAAACTACAACTCCAAGGAAACGAAAAATTACTGGACATTGGCTGTGGCGATGGGAAAATCACGGCGGAACTTGCACGATGCTTACCAGATGGAAAAGCGGTTGGCATTGATAGTTCAGAAAAAATGATAGATTTAGCCAAAGGCAGTTTCCCAATTAAGGATTATCCGACCCTATCTTTCATGGTTATGGATGCTCGCAAACTAACTTTCCAATCTGAGTTTGATAGAGTATTCTCTAATGCCGCATTACACTGGATTGTTGACCAAAAAGCCGTACTTGAGGGCGTCCAAAGAAGCCTAAAGCCAGGCGGTAGGCTACTGTTCCAGATGGCAGGCAAAGGCAACGCCAAAGACATTCTAAACATAATAAATCAGATATCGAAAGTCAAACCGTGGAAAGAATTATTCAGTGGAATGGCGTTTCCATATGGCTTCTACGACGAAAAAGAATACAAAATGTTCCTGGAACAGGCAGGCTTGTCGGCTGAACGGATTGAACTGTTCCCTAAAGACATGAAGTTTAAGGGCTCCGAAGGCTTAGAAGGATGGGTTCGCACCACTTGGTTGCCTTTTACATCGAAGCTTCCTGACAAGCTTAAGCCAAAATTCGTGAAAACAGTGGTTAACATATACCTTGAACAGCACCCAGCAGACACAGATGGCACCGTACATGTCGGCATGATGCGTTTAGAAGTAGAAGCACACAAACCATAAAACATTTTAAGGATTTATTCTTTGGATTTTCCGTTAAAGCCTTTAAAGAGAATCAATTAGAGATCGGTTATAAGCTTATTCTTTAAATTAAAAAATGATTCCGCTTCGAGACTAATACAGTTAGATAAAAAGCAACAAATTATGTTTCATAACAATCTATATAGAAGGTTATTTAAACCAAATAAACGCATTCTAATCTATGAACCCATGCGTAGTTTATTTTTCCAGAACAGGCAACACCAAACGCTTAGCCCAAGCAATAGCCGAAGCAATAAAAGCACCCATCAACGATTTAGCTTCAACTCAGCCATCTGTCTTCGAAAACTGCGACCTCTTGATTCTTGGCACCCCAGTTGAAGGAGCTAGCCCAGCTAAAGAAACAGTAGCTTACATAGAGAGCATGCCTCAAAGTCAAGGCAAAAAAGTTATTCTATTCTGTACTTACCGTGCTTTCGGAAACGAGCGAACTATGAAAAATATGGAAAAAAGATTGGAAGGCAAAGGCTATCAAATTGTAGCGAGAGTTTCAAAGAAGGGAGTGAAGCCTGAAAAAGAAACTGATTTTTCAGAGGTTATTGCTGAGGTAAGAAAAGCATTGGAAAAGCAGATTTAGCCTGTTTACTCATTGAAACTTGTTCGATTGGCTAATCGTAAATAATCAGCGATCATTTTGTCATGTTCAAATGCCAAAGGTTCTGGCAACGCTTTTAGACTGAAAACTTTGATATCTTGGATTTCGCTTTCTTGCCGCTTCAGTTCTCCGCCCACAACTTTAACAAGAAAACACGTTGGGTAATACTCATAATCTACATCGTCTTTGATTCCTTTTTCAACGTATTCGCCGATTTTTTGAACAACAGCGACGTCAAGCCCTGTTTCCTCTTTACACTCTCGGATTACAGTTTGATCAACTGTTTCGCCCGGATCCATTCTGCCTCCAGGTAATCCCCAATAACCTTTGAATGGAAGGGTGTTTCGTTTAATTAGCAAAATTTTGTCTTCAGAAAAAGGTATGATTGCGGTTGCAGTTTTTCCAGTGTACTTTTTCATGTTTTAGAGCACCTATTAGTGTTATTTCAGTCTTCAATTTATGATAACTGGCTCATGATTTAGTAGAGCAATTTTTTATCTTTGTTCTGCTCGTTGTTTGAGGGCGCTATTCATTTCCTTGAATCCCCGTTGAGTATCGCGAAGCAAGTTATGGACAAAAGGAACTAGAAGACCTTTGAAGTTTTCACTTTGAATAAACTTTACTGAGTTTTCACTTAAAGTTTCAATAATAAGTCGTGTTCACCATCAAACAGCCAAGGCAGGTACAATCTGCCTAACCAACGAAGTTCACGATTTGGATCAACTTTTAGAACCTTAGGTCGAAAAGTCATACCTTTGCTTCCAGAAGGTTGAATGAATAATTCAAGTTTAGATTCAATTTTTAGTTCGCCAGCAGCACATCTAATGAATGGATTCCAATTTGGAAAATCCTCAAAATTAGTAATCACCGTCCATACTTTCTTTGCGGAAGAATTAATCAATATTTCACTTGACAGATGCTTAGAAAACACCAATAAACCACTAGTTTGTATTGGCTAAATTGAATATATAATTGTAGCGTGTATTCAAATCGATACGCAACTCGTTTAAATTTTTTTTCCAATATTAGTTTTTGTTTAAAACCTGAAATTGCTTATCTGAAAGCCAACCTTGATCTTTCAAATAAGCTAAACCTTTAGCTATTTTGGTGCGAGCTGCTTCATTATTCAAAATATTGTTTTTCTCCCCAAAAGCGATAATTTGGCGATCTAACGCACTGTCCTGTTTAGCAAGGACATCAAGTCTTTCAATTAAAACGGTTATGGCTTTGAACTGTGGAATAAACATCTGCTTTACCTTTGAAATGCCTATTGCTCCCTTAAGTTTAGCAGCAAACCCGATAGAACTCATTGTTGACGGAGCAAAAAAGAGGTAGCGCTGCCCTAATCCAGCTTGATAACATGCCACATAGAAAGGAATGTAAAACAGCGCTGGAGTTCTAAACTGTGAATTTCTAATACCTAATATTTGAAATTTATAAGTAGCGCCCTGAGCTAATTTTACAGCGTCATTTAATCCTTCAAGTAGCGGCTTTTCGTGGTTTTGCAAATTTTCAGTTTCCTGCTTAAAAACTAACATTTTAGCGTCTCGGGTAGCTTCAAGATCAAGAAGGGGCTGACGAGCCAATTTGACCTCTGCTTCAAGTTCAAGTTGTAGTTTGGAGATTTTCTGGCTTTTTTGTTTGATTAGATTTTTAATGTTGTTTTCTGTTCGTTTTTGTTCTTTTTTTAGTCCGTTGAGTTCTTTTTTTGTTGACCGACTTTTTGTCTTCCATTTCTTCTCATAAATTAGGTGGTTTTCCTGAGCTTGTTTTTTGGCTTCATGATCGTATAGCTTGAGTTTTTTTTCTTCTGCTGCTATGATTTTTGTTGTTTTTGCTTCAAGTTTTTCAAATTTATTTATTTCTTCATCAAAATTTTTTGTGACATTTGCTATTTCATGTTTGTATTCTCTGTTTAGCTTTAGTATTTGAGGTTTAACGAGTTCTTCACGAGCCTTGATTTTAGCGTCAGCTTCATCTTTAACAGCTTCAGCTGCATAACTCAACTCTGTTATGTATTGGCTGGTTAACTTGTTTAAGCGGTTTATACATTCTGACAGCCCCTCAACATCTTCTTTAAGAGAGAATTGCAACTTATCCATTCTCTCTAACATAGAAGAAATGGCCGTTTCTTGCAAAGAAGGTGAAAGCAGGGCAAATTTTGGTTGAATTATCACTTCTGTGGCTTCTTTTCGGTAAATATCAAACTCTTTTTTAAAATCTAATTCATCAATTAAATTTCTTAATGAGAATTCTTTCTCTTTTGCAGGCTGCTGAAAATATGTTCGGTGGTCAGAGAGAAAAGTTACGAATTGTTCTTGTGTTTTTGATTTTTCTTCAAGGTTATCCATGAAGACTTTAGCGTCGGGCAATTCAATGTAGGGAACAGAATAATTATAATTATTTAAACCATCAAAAATGAAAGCAGCTGCTTTGCCAGGAAAAAGCCATAAAGGGTAACCCATTTCTGCTAAAAATAGAAGTTTTTCTTCAGGCTGCCTTACTACTAAACCGCCGCCTTTTGCCCTTTCGAGCTCAGAAAGCGCATAAACTGCCGCAACTTCAATCTCTGAGTTAAATGGTTCACCGCTTTTCTGGGGAGAAAAAGGCAAAATGAATCGTCTAACTGCAGAGTTTATCATGAGGTTTCAGGTCAGTGTATATCGGGTTGCTTTTTAAAATTTTTGTGTGAATAAACGTTTAGAAATTAACAGAAATACTAAATTGAATTTGACGGTACTATTGGTGTGTTTGTACAGTTTTTTCTTTGCATTTTGGGTTTCTTTTTGGGTTTGGGGCTTGATTCATTTGCAGGTTGCGTGAGTAGTTGTGTTAAAATGTGCACATTTGTGCTAAATTGTGCGGATTTGTGCAGCAACATCAAAACCACAGAGGTATACGCACTAAATCAATTGTATCTGAGTAGTTATAATGGGAGCAGATTTCTTTCCTATTTTTGTTAGTCTTGTCTTGGGCTGCTTTTTCGATTTTGGGTTTGCAGCGTTTGCAGGTTGAGTCACTATAAGTCATAGGAAGTCACTATAAGTCACTACGAGTCACTTAAAGTCACTAAAAGTCTTAAAAAGTCAAAAATCAAGTAAGAATGCAACGTTTAGAGACCGATTCATTCTGTTGACAGTTCTTTAAGAAAATGCAAAACACTGGGCTAACAACCTATTTTATGTTCAGCTTATATTGGGTGATTTTGCAATTTAGGGCTTGGAATATCTGCAGGATGCGTCATCATCATAGCTATTCACAATAAAACGTATCTGCAAAGTTAAAGAGAATAGGAAAGTTTTAGACGCAACAAAACGTCTGAAGAGAGAAACTTTTGTCAATTGTTTTTTTTGCTTAATTGACTAAATTGGCTAATTCAGAGTTTATTCCGCAAACGTTAAATTGTCAGCTTAACAACTTTTTATTGTTCCTGAAGTAAGCTTTTGGGAGAATGGTCATGAAGATCATTTCAAAGTCTGATTTTCAAGATTTCGTAAACAACTTGATTCAAGACAGCTCTTTAAATGTTATCGGTGTGAAACTTAAAAGCAAAAAATTTGCCTTTGGTCCATTGGAAACTGCTGAGGAACTACAGCTTGACTATGACGTCACTTTGTTGCCTCCAAAAAAATATTTCTTCCCGCAAAGAGAAACGTTATTCACTTATGCGTTGTCAGGTGGATTCTCTACCAAACAGCCAGATGAAACAAAGCCCATGGTGCTAATAGGTGTTCACCCCTATGATATTGTGGCTTTACTTCATATGGACGAGATTTTTAGGGAAACAAAATCAGACCCCTATTATTTTAAAAAACGGGAGTCTTCAATAATTATTGGCGTAAACATTCAGAAGTTGTCTAAATGGAATTTCTCTTCCTACATGGGTTGCTCTTCGGTAGAATACGGTTATGACCTTATGTTAACCGACCTAGGCAACAGATACGTAGTAAACGTTGGATCCCAGAAAGGAGAAGAATTACTCTCGAAATACGCCAAGAACGTAACCACCGCATTTGCACGCGACATACAGGTTGCTGGACAGAAAAAAAGAGAAATAATGAATCTCTCGCAACAAAACTTCGACTTTAATCCCGAACTGATTCCCGAACTTCTCAAAGATAGCTATGAAAAAAGCGGCTTTTGGGAAAAACACTCCGAAAAATGTTTAGCATGTGGCTCTTGTGTCTTAGTATGTCCCACTTGCTATTGCTTTGATGTCAAAGATAACCCTGACCTAACTTTAGAAGCAGGCGAAAGAATTCGAACATGGGACGGCTGTTTGCTTGAGGATTTCGCGAAGATTGCTTCAGGAGAAAACTTCCGTGCAACTAGACCAACAAGGTATCGTCATAGATACTTTAAAAAAGGAAAATATCTCTATGACCGTTTCGGCTTCGTGTCGTGTGTTGGTTGTGGTAGATGCTCTTCAAACTGTCTTCCAAACATTGCAAACCCAGTGGACTTATTCAACGACATGTACCGTGAAAGCCAAAACAGCGGAAATCAATTAGCAAAATCCAGTAATGGCCCCGATATCAACATTCAAACTGAAGGAAACATAGATTTTGTCCCGAAATTAGCAACAATTGTTAAAAAGACCCCGATGACTGCTCTTGAAACTCTTTTTGAAATAAAATTAGATGATGATTCTGAACTTAATCATAAACCAGGACAATTTGTCGAGGTTTCAGCGTTCAGCATCGGTGAAGCCCCAATTTCGTTGTCTTCATCACCGACAAGGAAGGGTACGTTTGAAATCTGCGTCCGTAAACTGGGAAACGTCACAACTAGACTGCATAAACTTAATGAAGGCGACAAAGTAGGAATTCGAGGACCCTTTGGAAATGGGTTTGACGTTGAATCGCTCAAGACCAAAGACCTCTTGTTCATAGCAGGAGGCTTGGGAATTGCTCCTCTTCGCTCACTATTCAACTATGTGTTGGACAACCGAAAAGATTACGGAAAAATCTTCCTGCTCTACGGATGCAAGGAACCAAAGGAACTGATTTTCGGCGAAGAATTGGCCGCTTTAGCGTCAAGAGATGATGTTGAGTTTAAATCAACTGTTAACTGGTGCCCCGAAAACGAAGTTTGGATGGGAAATATCGGCGTTATAACAACGCTTATTCCTCAAGTATCCTTCGACCCAGAACAAACCCTTGCTATACTCTGCGGCCCACCGGTAATGTACAAATTCGTAATTGCAGATTTGAAGAAAAAAATGGTTCCAGACTACCACATAATAATGTCGCTTGAACGCAGGATGAAATGCGGTGTAGGAAAATGTGGACATTGCCAAATCAATCAAATATACGTTTGCAAAGATGGTCCAGTGTTTAATTACTCAAAAATTAAAGGTGTTCCGGAGGCACTTTAGATGAAAACTAAAGTTGCATTTTTTGATTTTGCAGGCTGTGAAGGAGATCAACTGCAAATTGCAAATCTCGAAGAGGATCTTTTGACTCTACTTGGGCAAGTCGAAGTTGTAACCTTTAGGGAAGTCATGAAAGAACAAAGTGACAACTACGCCATAGCGTTCATCGAAGGCTCATGCACGCGACTGCAAGATGAAGATAGACTAAAGCAAATCAGGAAAAACGCTAAAATCGTAGTCGCAATCGGGTCTTGTGCTGCAATCGGAGGTATCAATTCCTTGCGTAACTACAAGGATCTAGATTTAGTTAAAAAAATGGTTTATGGAGAAAACGCGCGGCTATTTGACTCATACGCCGCTAGACCCATCGACGCTGTTATCCCAGTCGACGCATATGTTTATGGATGCCCGATCGACCGCGAAGATTTCCTGCAAGTGGTCAAATCGCTTCTGTTAGGCAAAAAGCCTGAGACACCTACCTACCCTGTTTGCGTGGAATGCAAGAAAAACGAGAACGTCTGCGCCTTCGAACGTGGCCAATACTGCGTTGGAACGGTTACCCGAGCAGGCTGCAACTCTTGTTGCGTTAACGAAGGAACAATCTGCTGGGGTTGCCGTGGAATGGTGGATAACCCAAATGAGAATTCCCAAAAAGAAGTCCTCATTAATTACGGACAAACAGTCGATGACGCAATTGCCAAGTTTAGGTTGTACTTTGGGTGGCAGGAGGCAAAAAGATGAGCGAAACAAAAAATATAGATGTCCATCACATCACCAGAGTTGAAGGGCATGGAAATATCAATGTGTCCATCAGAAATGGCGTTGTAGAAAAATGTGATTGGAGTATCCCTGAAGCACCAAGATTCTTCGAAGCTATGGTTGTGGGAAGGTCCTGGAATGAACTACACCACATTACTTCGCGTATATGCGGTATCTGCTCAATAGGCCACACGCTTGCTTCCTTGAAAGCTACTGAAGCGGCTCTTGGCATACCCATAAGTGAACAAGACCTGAAACTTCGTAAGTTAGCCCTCCACGCCGAGAATATGCAAAGTCACCTTCTGCATCTGGGATTTCTCGTTTTGCCCGACTTAATGGGTGTAGGCTCAGTTATCCCGCTTGCAACAACAAACCTCTCTGAAGTCAAAATGGTCCTCCAACTTCATCGAACTGCAAATGAAATGTCAAACCTGCTCTGTGGCAGAACCACTCATCCTCAACGGTTAATTCCGGGCGGCTTCTCCAAAATTCCCTTAATGAGGGAGTTGGCGGCAATGAGACGGAAACTGCAGGATTCTATTCCGAACCTTCAAGCGGTGGCTGGGCTCTTTAAGAGTTTAGCAGGCAATTTCCCCAAGTTTGAGAGAGAAACGGAATTCATTGCTCTAACAAGTCCAAATGAGTACGCACTCTACGATGGCGATATAGCCTCTACTGATACCAGCGCAGCACCTGCAAAAGAATACCTCACCTACACAAATGAATACGTCGTTCCACAATCAACTGCTAAATGGGCAAAACACACCCGAGACTCCTACATGGTAGGTGCATTAGCAAGGCTAAACCTCAACTACAAAAAACTCTCGTCCATGGCGCAAGCAGTCGCCGAAATATTCGACCTTAAACCAATGTGTTATAATCCCTTCATGAACAGCATAGCCCAGCTAGTCGAAACTGTACACAGCGTAGAAGATTCGATAAAGCTAATCAATGAACTTGAAGCTGAGGGACTAAAAACTCAACCTGACTACAACAATCCAATCATAAAAGTGAAAGCAGGCAGCGGCGTTGGAGCAATAGAAGTGCCCAGAGGCATACTATTCCACGATTACACCTACAACGTTAATGGCGTATGTACAAAAGCCAACTGCGTCATACCAACAAACCAAAACCACGGCAACCTATCGTTGGACATGAAAGCAATGGTACCTAGGATTGTAAATAAATCCCAAAAAGAAATCGAGCTCGCCCTTGAAATGTTAGTACGTGCATACGATCCATGCATATCCTGCTCTACACACGTGGTAAAAGTTGATTTGATTTAATCTAAATCAGGTCATTATAACTAAATAAGTATATTATAAGGAGAGAAAAGTTTATAGAAAATCTTAAAGGATTTTTCTGTCCTCAAGCGATCGCTGTTGTTGGGGCAAGCGAACGAGTTGATTCTTTAGGAGCACGAATTCTTCGTAACCTAAATGGTTCTTACAGAGGAAAAATTTTTCCAGTCAATTCTTTTAGACAAACAGTTCAAGGAATTGTTGCTTATCCCAGAATAGACCGTGTGCCATCAAAAGTAGATCTTGCAATCATAGCAACCCCTGCCCACACAGTCCCCCAAATCGTTGAAGAATGCGGCGAAGCCGGCGTTTTGAATGCTGTCATTATTTCTGCTGGTTTTGATGAGTGCAGTAGCGTTGGTCGAGAGCTTACTCAACGAATTCTTGAGTGCAAAAAAGCTTATGGACTAAGGATAATTGGACCAAACAGCTTTGGCATCATAAGACCGAATTCCAATCTTTACGCAACTTTTGCAGAGAAGAAAGCTGTGCCGGGCAAAATTGCGTTCATTTCTCAGAGCGGGGCATTTTGCGGTTCAGCCCTGGATTGGTCCTTGGAAACTCAGGTAGGATTTAGTGCAGTTGTTTCGGTGGGGCAAACCATCGATGTTGATGTTGGCGATTTGATTGAATATTTTGGTAACGATGCTCAAACACGCATTATAATGCTCTACGTCGAATCAATAAAAAACGCACGAAATTTCATAAGTGCCGCAAGAGGTTTTGCAAAAACAAAGCCTATTATCATAGTTAAACCCAACAGAACTGATGAAAAACAAAATGTTGCAATCTCCGATACATCACAACTCGAAGAAGCCATATATGATGCGGCGTTTCGAAGATGCGGCGTTGTTCGGGTTGAAACTATTAATGGTCTTTTTGACTGCGCAAAAACCCTGTTGATGCAGCCAAATCCAATTGCTCCCGACTTAACCATAATAACAAACGCTGGCGGTCCAGCTTTGATGGCACTAGATCAAATAAACAGGCGTGGCGGTAAACTTGCGGAAATAAGCGATTCCACAATTCAAACGCTAAGAAACGTATTACCATACTATTGTGGCTTAAAAAATCCAATTGACCTTCTGGAAGAAGCAACGCCTGAAAGATACCGAAAAGTGATCCAAACATGCATGAACGACAAAGCGAACAGCAGTCTGCTTGTTATATACGCGCCCACTGGGTTAACAGATCCTCTAAGCTTAGCCGATACAGTCATAGAATCGGCCAAGCAAACAACAAAAAACATTTTCGTTTGCCTGATTGGAGAAGACCCTCAGTGCCAAGAAGCAAGAAGAACACTGCATCGAAATGGCGTTCCAACGTTCCGTAGTCCTCAGGAAGCTGTAAGAACATTCATGAACATTTATGCACGTACTCAAAACTTAGAGTTGCTTTATCAAACTCCTGAAGAAATCGCAGTACCTCAAGCTTCGCCTTCACCTCTTAAGGCGATTTTGAGACGCGCATTTAGCGAAGGAAGAGAAACCCTAAATTTGGTTGAATCTCTCCACTTCTTAGAAGCCTACAAGATACCTACCATGAAAACACTTAAAGCTAAAACAAGCGAAGAATCTGCAGCTTTGGCTTCACAACTCGGCTACCCAGTAACAATTAAACCACTTGTTTATCAATACAGCCTTAAAAGCGAAAATCAAACCCTTGCCTACGACGCTTTTTCTGCACCCCAGCTAATATTTCACTTCAACCAACTGGCCGATGAAACAAATTTAAGCAAAACACCACCCTTTCAAGGCGTAGCAATACAGCCAAAAGTGCTCAATGCGCCCTGCCAACTGTTTTTGGGTTCAAGAAAAGACAATAAATTTGGTTCAATAATCTGTTTGGGAACAGGGGGATCTTTAACCGAAAAAGACAGAGAACTAAGTGTAGGTTTTCCGCCGTTAAATCAGGTTCTTGCTCGGCAAATCATGGAGAACGCTAAAGCGCTTCAATATTGCAAAGACGCATATGCAAACCAATTTGAGTCTGGGTTGATTGAACAAATAGTAATCGGGTTTTCTCAGCTTGTAGTGGATTTTCCAGAGATAAGAAAAATTGACATAAACCCCATAGTAATTAAAGAAGGCAGAGCATACGCAGCTGATGCCAAAATTGTTTTAGATTTGAACTTATTTTTGCGCGTAGGTGCTGAACACTCAGAAAACTTGGTTATAGCGCCCTACCCAAAAAAATACATAACTAGGCGCACTTTGAAAAATGGCGTTAAAGTGACTCTTCGACCGATAAAGCCTGAGGACGAAAACCGCTTTAATGCTCTATTCAAATCCCTTTCTGAGGAGAGTGTTAGGTTCAGGTTTTTTGAGACCATCAAAGAAATGTCACATGATACTTTGTCCAGGTATTGCAATCTTGATTATGATCGCGAAATCGCCATTGTAGCCCAGATTGAAAATAACAGCTTAATTGGGGTTGTTAGGTTAATTCTTGATGCTGAAAGAAAGAACGGGGAATTCGCTGTTATGGTGAGTGATTCATGGCATGGTTTAGGGTTAGGTTCAAAGCTTACAGATTACATCATCAACATCGGAAAGGACTTAAAATTAGAAACAATCTACAGCGAAATAAGCCCAGAAAACAGAAAGATGCTGAATCTATGCCAAAACAAAGGATTTACAGCTAAATCATCAGATGAATACTCAATAAACATGAACCTGATTCTTCTGCCTTAGATGTTTAGGTCATTTAAAAACTTCCAGAACTCCTCGATACACCTGACAATCCTTAACTCCAAAAAAATCGCTTCAAAATTGCCCTTCTCATCGACCGGACCCCTAAAGAAACCAACCGTATGAGGATACCTGTTTTCAAACATTGGTTCGTCCACTAAGTCTGCTAAAACTGCGGTAGATTTGACCTGACTGTTTTTTCTATCGATGAACTGGACCGAGTAGAAGAGATATTTTCGTCCTTGATTTCCATCGTTAGGAAAACTGATTATCCAATCCATTTCTTGGAAATAAAATTTTTTGGATTTTGTTTCCACAGAAACCATATCCCTGATTAGTTTGTTAGGTAACAACAATTAATTAAGTACTACCTTTTCGAACAATAGCAACTATTCGCTTTAACGTTTTCTATTACGATTGATATAGTGCTTGCCCCAGCTGCTAAAAAAAATTGCAGACTAATTGCTGTTGCTATAAACTTAACGCTGCCTAACCAAGCTACATTCAAGCAATGAATTAAGAAGGATTGAAAATTTTTCGGTCTGCAACTTTTGTAAATAATTACTTAAGCATCTTTGTTTTAGATTTAGAACAGATTTCAAAAATGCTAAACAAAATTGTTATTTCACTCTGTAGCCACAATGTCTTATATCTTATCTTTAGCTAACATAGCCTAAATAGCCACCCATGTTGAGCAGGTCTGGCGGCTAATAGAAGATAAGGTTCCCCTCTCTCTTCCGATTTTTCCTTATCCATATTAGCGCAAGGCTAAACCTGCTTAACTCTACTTTCTCAAAGCTTGGGGCTTAAGCACGAAGTTTCCTTTGCAAGAAATGTAGAACGCATTTTGGAACAATGTAAAAAAACTCATAACAATCCAAGAGTTGATGCTAGTGATGCCTCGACTTTTAGAGGGTTCGAGACAATGGCTACTCAACTAGCCAATGGTGAAAAATCAACTCTATGATAAATGCAGTTATGTGTTGAGAAGAAAGCTAACAATTTTCTCATTAACTGCTTCAGCAGCTGTATATTCAGCATTGTGGTTTGCGTTTGGTATGATTTCAGCCCTCAAACCTGGAACCACTCGCAAAGCTTTTTCGATTACTTTGCTTGGGCTATAAATTACCTCATGGTCGCCGATCAATAGCAATATTGGCGTTTGGATTTTTCTTAGTTCACTATTATTGAATACTGAAGGTGACCAGTGGCGGTGACGTCCCTCAATGGCTGTGAGAATTCGCAGCCTATCAATGTTGTCTTCTGCAGGGAAGTTTTGCCAGATCCACTTGTACGGTCTAAGTAAGGCTTTCTTTGAACCTGTTAGTCGTCCTACTCCAATGAATGGCATGAAGTGCCAAGACCATGACCATATTTGAACAAATGTAGCTGCCGGGCTGATGAGAACAACTTTTTTTATCCGTTCGGGTATGTGAAGCACAGCGTTAAGTGCTAGAAAACCCCCAAAAGAATTACCCACCAAATGAGCTTTGTCGATTTGGAGTTCATTGAATATATCCGTAATCCATGCAGCAAATTGTTGGCGCTGGTGACCTCTGCTAATTGGGCGAGTGAGAATACTTTTGTTTGGTTCGCCTATTGTGTCAATTGCATATGTTCGGAAGTGCTGACTAAGTTGGCCAACGTTTCTACACCAAATGGTAGCCCCTGCTCCTGATGGATGCAAAAGTACCAAAGGAGTACCGTCTTTTGGTCCGCACGCAATTACATGAGTATCTCCTAGGCTGGAAGGAATGTAAAGCTCTTCATAAGGAACAGGCCAATGCTTCAAGACGTCATTATAAGCTGCCATATACTCTGCTTCGCCTTTAGGAGATCTGAACACAGAAATCTTTTCAGACATTTTCTTCCTTTCCTGTTTTTGCACAGATTAGAACTTGATTATTAACTATTTAACCAATTTAGGAAACAGAGAAGAAAATAAAATTTGGAAAAAAATTACCGCAAAATCAACAATAATTGCACTCCAATAACTCTATATTACGAAAGAAAATTCTGGAATATTAGCTAAAAGGGTCCAAATTGAATATGTTGACGTTAAATGGCAGCCCAAGCCAGGAAAAAGGAACAATTCACTTATTTTTTGATCTTTCTTGAACGGTATGTGCAGGGCGTCCCACCCCCCAAACTTCCATTTTAGGTTAAAAAAAATGGCGAACTTAACCAATGGCTCCTTCGCATAATTTATTCTCGATGGATCATGTTAAAACCAATGTGCCCCATTAGAGCAGAACAATATTTCCGGACATCTCCCTAATACGTCTTATATTAAAAAATAGATCTCGATAAAATATTTTTACTCCGATTAAGGTTTGAAAAAATCCGTCATTTTCTTTTGGAACAGTGCTCGCTTTAAGAGTTCACTTTGCATTATCCAACGTTGCATTGGAATTTCAAATCTGCCGCCGATAAACTGCAAAGATTCTGCAAGGTTTTTGAAGAGGTAAGGTTTTTGCTTCATAGCATTTCTAACATTTTCTCTTACTTGCCAAACTCCAATCGGCATTATGTAGCCTGGTCTTGCTTCTCTGAGCACAATAACGGTGGCTTGCCGTCGCTCCCGAACAAGCTGTTCACATGTGGCTAAACGCGCTGAATAATAGCAGCCCCCTATCTGGGCATAAGTTGTTCGTCCACCATTACCTTCCCAATCAGAAAAAATTGCTATACTCTGACCCGTCGGATTCCAAACCGTTCCTGGATACCAGGCTTCCATGGATTCATAGCTCCATTGCTGCGGAATCATCAAAATTTCAAAAACATTATCCATATAAATCGATTCATAAACCCTAAACTCATTGATTTCAGGAAAAGTCTTCACCTTTTCTCTGAGATTCTTAGAAATAATGTCATCAACAGCAGTTATACTCCAGCGTGTCGGAACAAGTTTTCTGTTTTTTTCAACTCCAAAAGCCCCAACACTAAAAGCTTTCTGAATTTTCGAAACCACAACTCCTCGATTAAAAAGCTCAACAACCGCTCCTGTAGCCTTCAAATCAGTGTCGTAATATGCTTTCTCAATCTTATCATCATATCTTGAATTACCAACGTGCAAATCTCGAATGGGCGCTGAAGGACCAAACGGTTGAATATCATCATCAAGAAAAATTGAGCCGCGGGGTTTTTTTGTCAAATTCAACTCTATGTCTACACTAGCATCCGCGAGAGCTAATTCACGTGTTTGATCTAAGATTTTGCCTGCATCCATAAACTTCTGCACGTTAACCCGATGCTTCCCCCGTACAAGCAAACTGCGAAAACCAACAATTTCATCCATTGATTTTCCAAACCAATGTTCAGGCAAATCGTAAATGCTTGTGTCTTCATGGATAGGTGGCACAAGTGGTCCCGCGTAAACGTTTGGGTAGCCAATTCGTCCAATGAAAACACTTGGAGGCGACATGCCGTTAATGTCTTCACCCATCAAAGGGACACTTTTCATGAAATAATTAACTTTAAGCATAATAGGGCAACGTGTTTTGCCACAAAGAAACCTTGCACCTTTACACAAAACGCATAAACTATCTTCACGGCTTCGGGTGACAATTTGGCTTTGGTCCAAATTGCTACTCTTTAAAATATCTTTTAACCAATTATCCGATCCGTGAATATTTGACAGCGAAGCAGTAGTAGTCATGGACACTTTCATGATGTTTGTAACGGCTTGATATGTTTTTCCACCAAGTTTAACGCAATAATCCCAGAAACTGCTTTAAAATTATCGTCCTTTCGCCTTAATTAGCATCCGTGATTTTCTAATTGCTTTTCTAACCGGTTCTGGCAACCTCAGCTTAATAACATCGGCCGCTTTCCAAAGTTTAAAAAGCCCTGGAGGCGACATGCTAGCATCGACAATTTTCAAGTTCCCATTTATACTTCTGATGTTATCACATGTTATATCTAACAATCCATATTTGCTAGCTATTGCTCTTAGCTGCGCCATTGCTTCAGCTGAAGCTTCCGCTTCAATGCCATATTCCTGTAATAGACAATATTTTGTGTGCCAAAAAATTCTTGCCAAATAAACATTCCGTAAGCTAGCGGGCAGTTGCTTGTACACTTTATGATCAAATTCTATTGCCTGGCTTCTTCCAGTCTTTAACGCCAACTGGTGGCTCTTATGATGCAAATGAAAAACAAGTTTATGGAACCCAAAATTAACCAAAACAGCATCCGGAAACACAACTTTAACAACTTTTTCCAATCCACTCATTGGAACAAAACTGGTTCTCTTTGCTTTAATGTATTCATCTATTAAATCATCCACAAGCTTCGCTTTTTCATGCAAAGATTTGAATTTCACAGATTAGAATGACTTTTTCAAGTTGAATAGCTTTTTGCCTCAAAAATATCTATAAGCCAACCCTTGGCTGACCCCTGCTTGTCTATATCAGCCAAAGTGGTGGTGGTTCTGCCTTTTCGCACAAAAACATTTCGCGTGGCGGCAAGTATTTTTTCGCTTTGCTTTTAGGTTTAAAAAAATTTGATTAAATTGCAAGAAAAAAATGATATAAAAATCGCCCAAATTTATAAGCAATAAAACAAATAACTGATAAGATACAAAATGAGACGCTTACAATTAGCAGGTTTACTTCTTTTCGCAGTAGGCACAATAATCCTAATCTATTTGGGGGTTCAATTTTTTGTTTTAAATGCTCAATACAACGGCACAAACTCAGTTTTGGAGTTAATTGGGTTTTTATTAGGCGTATCAGGGGCTTTGTTATATCGAACTCAGAAAGAGCACAAAAAAGAGGTTTGATTTCAAGGCTAAGTGACAAACATGTTTACGCTTTGTTTAATAGCTGCTCGGCAAATTATCTTTTAAAAACTCTTTAACGTTGATTCGATGGCGGATAATCAAGAATTCTTAACCAAATCTGCGAATGAAGTTTTAGCTCAGCTTAAAACTTCCCAATCAGGTTTATCCGCTCAAGAAGTTCAACGCCGCCTCGCAACGTTCGGACCCAACGAATTAGCAGATAAGCAAAAACGCACTGGATTTGTCGAAGTTCTATATCACTTGAGAAACCCGCTTGTGCTTATCCTTTTGATTGCGGGTTTAGTCTCTGGATTCATAGGGGAGACAACCAATGCAGTAATTATTTTGTTCATAGTGCTTCTTAGCATCGTCCTTGATGTGTATCAAGAATCGAAGGCTCAGAACGCCGCTGAAGCGCTAAAGGAAAGAGTAACCACAAAAGCTACTGTTCTAAGAGACGGCGTTAAACAAGATGTGAAAATTTCTGAAGTTGTACCAGGCGACATCGTCTATCTCATAGCTGGAGACCTCGTGCCTGCTGACGCCAGATTAATCAGCGCTAAAGATCTAAACATTAACCAATCAGCATTGACAGGCGAAGCATTTCCAGTTGAAAAAAACGCAGCCCCAATCTCATCGCCAACATCCGAGATGACAGGTTGGAACAACTACGTTTTCTTGGGAACCTCAGTGGTTAGCGGAACCGGAACGGCAGTTGTGGCAGAAACAGGCAAATTGACCGAGTATGGAAAAATCGCCAAAGCATTAGTGGCAAAAGAGCCTGAAACTGAGTTTGAAAAAGGGTTAAGGCGTTTTGGAGCTTTAATGACTGAAGTCACACTTTTCCTTGTTGTCTTTGTCTTTTTTGTTAATGCATTCTTCTATTCAAGTAGCCGCACAATTCTAGAGTCTCTGCTTTTTGCCGTAGCTCTTGCAGTAGGCTTGACTCCTGAGCTTTTACCCATGATTATGTCCATAAACTTGTCCCGAGGAGCAGTCGCGATGTCTAAAAAAGGTGTCATAGTAAAACGGTTAGCCGCCATCCAAAACTTTGGAAACATGGACATCTTATGCACTGACAAAACAGGCACACTTACCGAGAACAAACTTACCCTAAATGGTTTCGAGGACTTAGAAGGTAAAGAAGCTCAAAAAGTGCTGATGTACGGTTATTACAACTGTGTTTTTGAAACGGGATTAAAGAGCGCTCTTGACGAAGCAGTTCTTCAATACAAACAGTTTGATGTAACCGGAATCACCAAAATTGATGAGATCCCATTCGATTTCATACGCAGACGCGTTTCCATTGTAGTTGAACTTGAAGGACAAAGGCTAATAATTACCAAAGGCGCCCCAGAAGAAATCTTAAAAATCTGCTCTTTCTGCGAAACTGACGGAAAACGAAATGATTTGACAAATGCTTGCCAAGGTAATTTTGAAAAGCAATATAATGATCTCAGTGCTCGAGGATTCCGAGTTTTATCAGTCGCGCACAAAATGGTCCCAGCCGATAAAACTCATTATTCAATTGGCGACGAAACTGAAATGGTTTTTCTTGGATTCCTATCATTTTTTGACCCGCCAAAAGAAAGCGCAAAAGAAGCCATCAGGTTATTATCCCGAGACGGCGTCGAACTCAAAATAGTAACTGGCGACAATGAACTAGTCACAAAAACAGTCTGCCAACAACTTGGCTTCAACATAAAAGGAGTCATTACAGGAAACGAAATTTCCCAGCTCCAAGATGACGCTTTATCTCGAGTCGTCGAGGAAAACAATATTTTTGCACGTGTGAACCCGTCTCAAAAGGACAGAGTTATTCATGCATTAAGAGGTAATGGCCATGTGGTCGGCTACATGGGTGATGGAATTAATGATGCGCCTTCTTTAAAGACAGCTGATGTGGGCATATCAGTTGAGAACGCGGTAGATGTTGCCAAAGAATCCGCCGACCTTATCCTGTTGAAACCTGATTTAATTGTTCTAGACCAAGGTGTTTTGGAAGGACGCAAAACCTTCGGCAACACTATGAAGTACATAATGATGGGCGTTAGCTCAAACTTTGGCACCATGTTTAGTGTAGCTGGAGCGTCACTTTTTCTAAGCTTTCTACCTATGACGGCGATTCAGATTCTCTTAAACAACCTCTTATACGATCTATCAGAAGCAACCATACCGACCGATAACGTTGACGCGGAATACATTGAAAAACCAAAAAAACTCGACATATCCTACATTCGAAGATTCATGGTGACAATGGGACCTGTAAGCTCCATCTTTGATTTTATAACTTTCTTCTTATTACTAGCAGTGTTCAAAGCAACAGTTCCCGTTTTCCAAACGGCATGGTTTGTCGAGTCACTAATAACACAAACGCTTGTGGTTTTTGTACTTCGAACAAGAAAAACACCGTTTTGGAAAAGCAAACCGGGTAAATATTTAGTGATAAGTTGCCTAACTGTGGTTGCAGTTGCATTAGCGTTGCCCTATACGCCAGTTGGCGCTGTATTTAATTTCACGCCTCCTCCGACCACATTCTATTTAGCATTGGTGGGGTTAATCATTGCTTACCTGTTACTTGTAGAAGTCGTGAAAAAATGGTTCCTCAAACGCTACGCTTACCTCTTGGAGCAAAATAATGTCCCGAAAAAACGAAACTAATCCGCAACATCTGATGTCTTTGCAGTGAGTTTTGCAATTGCTTTTTCTGCCCACAAATTATCTCGCCAAAAAGCTCTGCCTACAGCCACCAAATCCACTTTTCCTTCACTAACTAATTTATCTGCAAAAATAGCGTCAGTGATTCCGCCCACACCGATAACGGGAACGTTGACTGCTTTCTTAATTTCGCTTGCCTGGGGAATAAAATAGCCTTTAACGTGTTTTAGCTGCTTTGGTTCGCTTCCGCACATGCCACCAGATACATCGATAATGTCAACTCCAGTCCGCTCAAGTTTCTTTGCAAACACAATGGAGTCCTCTATGTGGGTTCCACCAGGGGCTAAATCATCCGAGCCTAACCTATACAACAAAAGCTTATCACCTAAGCATTTACGGACTTTTCCAACAACCAATAAAGGAAAACTCATCCGCTTCTCCAAAGAACCACCATACATATCCTCACGTTTGTTTAGCAATGGCGAGAAGAACTGATTAAGCAGATAACCATGAGCTCCATGAAGCTCTACACCGTCTAAACCGGCTTTAACTGCCCGCTCAGCAGCAAAAGCAAAATCTTCAGCAATTGCCTCAATTTCGCTAACGTCTAGCATGCGTGTTTTTGGCCTTGCAGAAGGTCCGGCAGGTTCGGTGCCGATGACTTTTTTGTTTGTAACCCCACCAGCATGAGATATTTGCACGACTACTGGAGCGCCAACCTCATGTAAAGCCTTAGCAAGTTTCTCAAATCCGCCAACTAATGAGTCGTCATAGATGCCTAGTTGCTTTGGACCTATCTTTCCAGTAGGCGAAACATAGGCATGCTCGACAATTGGCAAACCCAAAGATGATGAACGTCTAACGTAAAAGTTGATGAGTCTGTTGGTCACTGCGCCTTCAAACGTTGCCCTTCCGGACTGCATAGGAGGCAAAACAATGCGGTTCCTTAGAAGGTAATTCTTTACTTGTAAAGGCTCACTTAATCCAAGCAAACGTAACCTAATCCCCAATTGAGTTATTTTGTTTCGTTTTTTTCGCTTTTTGCTAAGAGTTCTTTGATAAGAGGTTTTAATACGGGCAATCGGTTCTTGGCAGTTTTCCAGAGGATTTCTATGTTTACACCAAAATACTCGTGAGCTAATTTATCCCTCATTCCAGACATTTCTTTCCATTTGATTAGTGGATTTTCGGTCTTTATTTCTAAAGGTATTTGTTTTGCGGCTTCCCCTATAATTTCGAAATTTCTTATTACTGCATCAATAACAAGAGTGTTTTTTGAGAATTCCTCGAAAGTTCGTCCATTCAGGTACTCTTCTATTCTGTCAATTGCTTCGTGGATGTCATTGAGATAAAGACGGTGCGTTTTTCTCAAGCATAAATCGTCTCTTTCAATATCTGATCTTTAATCAATGGCTGGAGTGCATTTTGTGTAACAAGGTCTACTTTAATTCCTAATTTTTTAGTTAGAAATTCTTCAAGTTCAATAAAATCGAAAAAGTCAATATTATTAGGTTGAGAAAATTCGATTAGAATGTCTACGTCACTTTTTTTATTTTGTTCTCCTCGCGCATATGAGCCAAAGAAACCTATGGTTTCGACTTGATATCGATCTTTGAGTTCTGGTTTGAGCAGTTCCAGTTTTGCTCTTATTTCTTGATTTTTCTTCATTTTGACGCCTGTTTTGACGCGCTAAATAATTAGAGTTTAAGAGGTATTTAGCTTTGGCTTTTATTTGCAGGCAATAATACACTTATGTTGTCCATATTTTTAATGAAAAGTAAAATAGACTGTTAAAAATAAATTAGTCGCGGCAAACGCTTACGCCATTGCAATGATTGGATGGCACAGTGCTATGAACATATTAAAATTATTTGTGAAGCGAGATATTGTGAGAGTCTTTTTAAAGTTGGGTAAAGAATAAAGCAAGACCAAATTATGGCTAAATCGGTTAACAACATAAAAGAACAAGCAATTATCGGATTAGTTGCACTTGCTGTTTTACTGTGGCTAGCGCTTTTTCTGCCAGTCTGGTCACTGAATTATTGGCAGGCATGGATCTATTGGGTTGTCTTTCTTGTATGTGTAACAGCAATTAGCCTCTATTTTATGAAAAAAGACCTTGACCTCATAGCAAGCCGGCTGAAAACTGGTCCTAATGCGGAAAAAGAGAAAAGCCAAAAACTCGCAAATTCTTTAATCAGTATTTTTTTCCTTTTGTTAATTCTCATTCCACCTTTTGATCATCGCTTTCAATGGTCTAATGTTCCACCGCATCTTGTTTTAGCTGGTGACGTTTTCGTGGTTATTGGGCTTCTGATTGTTTTTCTCGTCTTTAAAGAAAACAGTTTTACATCTGCAACAATTGAAGTTACGAAAGAGCAAAAAGTAATATCGACAGGACCATATGGTGTAGTTCGTCACCCAATGTACGCCGGGGCATTGCTTATGCTGTTCTTCACGCCTCTTGCGTTGGGGTCGTTTTGGGGATTGCTTGCTTTTATTCCCATGTTTTTGGTGATTGCTTTGAGAATTGTTGAGGAAGAAAAGTTCCTGACAATAAACTTGCCCAGGTACGCTGAATATTGTAATAAGGTTCGGTTTCGTTTAATTCCCTTCGTATGGTGAGTCTGAGTCTAAGTATCATTTGCTTCGGTGTTTTCTTCTTTAGTTTTGTCGTCAGATTTGCGTTTAGGAATCTTTGGAAAAGAATTGTAAAGCGCTGACGCTCTGGCTCGTATGATTTTTCGGGTTTCAACGGTGATTGGAGATGAAGCGATTAATTCGTCAAGCTTCTCTTTGTTCTCTTCTATTTTCTTTGTAAATTCTTCATTTGATATTTTGCCTTCAGATTTTAGCTTTCTTACATCTACCATATGTGCAGCGATTAACTCGAATTGCTCATCTATCTCTGTTTTTGACAACTCGTCTGTTTGAGGGATTTTCTTTCTAACATAACGGAATAGCAAGGGCACTTGAATTACTATTGAAATAAAGGCTACTCCAAGAACCATAGTATTTATGGTATTGATATCTCCTTGAGAGATCACAGATGAAACTGTTATTGTCGCCACTAACGCTATAGATAAAGCACCTCGGACTCCACCAAGCATTGCTACGTTGCGCCAAATTGAGGATATTTTATCGCCAAACCTGTTGAAGATAGCCAGAATTGGGTACACTGTGGCAGCTCTCGCTATCGTTACAGCTGCGTAGGCCGCGATTATTATAAGAATTGACTGCGAAAGAGTGATGATATTTGTCTCAAGACCAATAATGACAAACGCTACAGAGTTACCTAAGAAAGCTGCAATCTGCCAGAAAGTTATTAACGCTTCCTTAGTTGCAGGTTCCATGGCTGAACGCATTGTGAAGTTACCAAAGTATAACCCCGCAACAGCGACCGCTATTAGCCCAGACGCACCTATTCCTGTAGCTAAAGCGTACGAGCCATAAACTACAGCAATCGCCAAAATGGTTTCAGCAACCTTATCTTCTATCAAACTTGAAAGAACCTCACCTAGGAACGCGACTCCTAACCCGATTAAAACGCCTGCACCAAGCGTGAACCCGAAACCGAATACGGTTTGTGTTAGAGCAACTTTTTGAAGACCAATTGTCGAAAGAATTATTGTAAAAATAACAATGCCCGTTGCATCATTAAAAGCGGCTTCAGTATCTAACATAGTGGATAATTTGGATGGCACTTTTACTCGTCGAAAAACCTCCAAAACTGTAACCGTATCAGTGGGTGCGATTAGCGCTGCAAAAAGGAACGAAACGTAAAAAGAAAGCCCCACGATTTTCCACAAAATAAGCCCTCCAACGACTGTCGCTATCAAAACGCCTATAGTTGCTAAAGCCAACGAAGGCTTAATTACAGCTCGTAGATCGTTAGCTCGAAGGTGAATCATAGCTTCGAATATTAGTGGAGGCACAACTAAACCTACGAAGAGACCACCGCCTCCGCCTTGGAGAAGTTGAGTATAGAGTGATCTAAACTGAGAAATCAAATTCTGGAAAGATCCGCCCTCCAAAGTGAGGAAAGACACGACAATAGTAATTACGACACCCGCTAATACCAAAACCAAAGTGTAGGGAACCTTGAGTTTGTTAGATAGGACAACTGCTAAGAATGCCAGCAGCAGAAAAGCCGCCACAATGAGTTCAATGCTGGGAACCATAACAACGCCTACCGCTTGGTTAACCTGTTTTCAAGTTCTCCGGAGTCCTTAATCAACTTGTCTGGAAAAAAATTAGACAAATATTTGATTTAGATTCGGTTTTTGCATAAAGTTTCTTTGGGTGGGCAAAATTTTGTTATTTATTTGAGAAGCATGAATTAAATGAATAAATGAAATTTTTTTCAACTAATCAAGATAAATAAATTGGCGCCCAGGCCGGGATTCGGACCCGGGTCCTGCGGGCGACAGCCGCATATACTGGACCGAACTATACTACCTGGGCATAAGCGCCGCAACAATACACGATAATTCAACTAATTAATCTTTCTCGGAAATATTGTTTGTATAAGCTTGTGCTACTTCTTTTTTGATTTAGAGGGCTTCTTTGTTTTGCGCGAGACAAGAGTTTCAGTCATCCACTTTACTTGATTTTCATTCAGTTGGTCTCCGCAAGCTTTAGGTCCTATTGTCGCATTTACCAACATTTCATAGAATCTTTTTCTATCTAGCAAAAAGGTTTTCTTCGTTCTGTATGCGAAATGAAAATCGCCTTCATCAGTCTCAACTAAGCTTTTATCAAATATTCGGGCTAAATTAACTTCTACTTTGCCTCGTTTCTTTGTTAAGTTAGCAAGATACACTAAATCGCCCAGCTTAATACTTTTAAAACACTTTGGACCAATATCTGCCACGATTGAGAATCCATTAGCCAAGTTTGTTTCTTTCATTATTTTGCTTTCGATCTTTTTTGGTAGAGGATTAGGTATAGTAAAGTACCATCGGCTTACTTGGTCATCAGTCCAAGAGTTAATTTTTGTATTTGGCTTAGTTTTCTTTAGAATGCTGACATCTCCAGTTCTTTCGGCTCCATTCCACGTTTTTTTGAGTTTTTGAAGTTCTCTGATTGCTTTTGCGTTTTCCCATAAAGTATTGAAAAAACTTTTGACTTCATCGACTTCTGTTCCATCAAGGAGCACTCCTGTTTCAAGCGAGCTTTCGAAAGCAGACTTGGTCAAATTTGCTGACGTGATTAAGGCTGAATTATCAAAAATGTAAATGCTAGAATTAAAATTATCATATGATTTTACGTTATCACTGTTAAAATGTTCCATGATATACTGTACTTCATAAGGGTTAACGTCACCATTTGTTACGGATATGTCAGTAAGTTTAAAAACAAAACGGATGTCAGCATGCTTATACTTCAATATCTCTTGGGAAAAAACTTCATGCGCATCCGCTCCCAAATTCGGTGAACATACCCACAAAATGTCTTTTGTTTCTTGGGATTTATTTTGAATCGTTTCATACAATTGGGTGCATGAGAGAAATTTGACCATAGCATTAAGTATGTTTGTTTATATAAAACATTTTTCTTGCAGTCCGTTGTGTACATTGCAGCGCTGTTTGGTTTATTTAAAAAGACGATGTTGGCTCCGATTTTAGTTTCAGCTGTTTCTGTAGTCAATAGAGCACTCTCTTTTGCGCTTTATGTTGTAAGCCCAGCTGTCATCCTTTGGGCAGGTTTGACAATCAGCTTAGTCGCTTTAGCGTATCTTGATTACAGTAAAATGAAAAATCAAATCCGATTAGTAGCCTCTTACTTTCTTTCTTTGTTATCTCTTTTCTATAGATAGTGAGGTCAGAAAGTTCATACCGTATGATATACAGTATGATATACAGTTGTAAGTTTCTAAGACTGCGTTTTTAGAGTTGACTCTTGGGGCTCTGATGCTTCTTCCCTGACATGTAATCAATATCAATTCTACCCATTGTTACTGCTTCAAGACGTTCAGGTTTAATATTTGCCAGCTTTGCTTCGGGATTAAGAGAAACCTGCCGCACCAAAACTTCCATCGCATGTTGCTTCTCAACCAAATCATCAATTAAAGATGTCATACCACTGAAATGTACCGAAGTGTAAGCATAATCACACGCCTCAGTGACCCCAAAATCCAAAAGCGCCTGACCCCACACTCTACCGTTTGCTTTCAAAAACTCCAACTTCTTGCCTTCAGGTGCACAGTGAAAATAAAGACAATTTTTGGCTTCATCATAGCCATGGCTAAGCGAAACAAGATACGGCTCACTCTCCATACAGAAAGCGACAGTTACATATTTAGTGCTTTTAAGAACTTGCTTTAATTCTTCGCAGTCAGTTATTTCTCGGTCCTTACGCCTAACATGAAAAGACATAATTCAAAATTAAGTTGAAAGTCAATATTAACTTTTTTAATTTATTCAGATGCCCAACAACCCACTCAGCCAGCCTTTATGACTTCCTTCAATATTTCTGAACAAAAACCTAAACAATCCAATACATTGATGGTCTTATCTTAATATGGCACAAAAAATTAACACCACCCAAAATTCGTGCAAATGAATAAACTTGAAAGCGATGAATGGAATGCTCAAGCGCGCTATACATTTGGAAACTAAAAGATTTTGTAAGAAGATTTACATGTCCATCATTTTTGGGTTTTCCTCGTTCATGTCATGCATTACGTGAATAGCCAAACCAGTTGCAGCCCCAGCGGAGAGACCAATGAGCAGATTAGTGAGCCAACCATATTGTGCAACAAGCCCCAAGACAACTAGAAAATCAAAGCCGACGGCAATAACCAAGTAGCCGACGCACCACATTTTAACGCTCATACCCCTCGGTTTTTGCATGCCTATGCCGCCAAGAATACCAAACATAATTAGGAAACCAACTAAAGCATAAATCAAATCAAAGTTAAAATCCAAACGGTTCACCCATTGTTGGCTATGTTCCCCTCGGAGCTTAATTAATTTATTGCGTATTTTGGCCATGTTTAGCATAAATTGAGTACATACCAAAGCATCGTCGAATCCAATTTTCAGCCTTAACCCGCGCGCCCTGAAAGCCTTATAGTTAGATGTTGTCTTTGGGCGTTCACTTACAAAACTTTTTCACTACCGCTTTCGGGTTGCTCGGTTCGTTTGCTTTGGTTCAGAAAAGAGTTCGGATGCTTTTAGGTACGTTTTACCGAAAATGAAAAGCAAACCAACGTATTCTTATTTTAATCCATCGATATTTGTGTCTTTAAGGTTAAATTCCATGATATAGGTTTGATTTTCAAAAATTGTCGTATAGACAATTCTAACTGGCCACTGAAGAACTTTGTCTATGTAATATGTAGCGTTAATTGCTTGGTTGGTGTAATCGTAGGCTATGCAATCTCGGCTTCCTATGTTTCTGACTGTTATTTTAGTGTTATAGGCTCCTGTAAGTGTTTCACCTTTAGGCTGAAAGTTGATGTTTGTTTTATTGACCCATAACGTAGTTTGGTCGGATAATGTTGGTGCAAAGGTTGTAGCAATTGATGAGTTGGTTTGGATTTGCACGTGGGTGGCGTTTAAGTCAGTAACTTGTATTGTTTCGTTTGTTCTACACGCAATGGAAAGCGAATCTATTTGCCCTTCGTATATCCCATATGCCCCTTTAAACATCCAAGATTCAGACGTGCTTTTCTGGGTTCTATCAATAGCAATGTATCCAAGCACCAAAACTAATAATGAAATAGTTATAATGATAACGAACCCAACAACTATCCATCTTTTTCCCATACCTAATTAGAAAATGTATTATGTTAAAATGGTTTCTTGTCTTTGACATTTTTGAGGCCATTAATTTATTGAATCAAAAATGCTTGTTACTAAAAAAGCGTCTTAGACTTACTTGTACAAAAAATAGAGCGCATACCTTGAACCCTAAAGAAAAAAGCCGAACCGTTCAAATAAGCTTTCATATCCAAGTTTTGTTCTACTATCTGTTCATTTTTGTTCATTGGCTATTATAAGCAAAAACAAGATTAATGGTATGTATATAGACAAAGCTTGACCGAGAAAACTTTTCAGTTAGTTAAAAAACGAAAAGGAAGTTAGAAAAAAATGCAAAAATTGAAAATTATCTTCGCCTTATTGGCAATTTCCGCCTTACCGTTAGCCGTAATAGGATTAGCATCTGCCCAAACCGTTACGGGAAACCCAACTTCATTGCATAATAGTGGGTTCCGGAGTTGGTTAGGCAACTGCTTCAGATTTAGATTAAACCAACAGACAACTGGGTCTAAAGTTCAAACTCCAATAATGCCAACTCAACCATCTAGCCCAACAACAACGTTTCCACCAATACCTTCTCAAAGCAGTAATTACGGATATGGACGAATGATGGTTCGGCCGTAAAAAAATGAATTATGATCCTTTTTTATTTGTAAGGTATTTGTGTAAAAGTCTACAAATATGAAAATAAATTTGGCAATCTAACTTGATATACTAGAGGTAAAGAGATGGATGATATCCAAAAAGATGAAACAAGTTCTTTAATTCAAGATTCATTTAACAAAAACCGACAAAGAAGGAGCGTTTCCTTGCCCTTTATGCGGAAACAATATATCGCCTGACCAAACTCTGGAAAAGACTATTCAATTTTAGAAGCGAAAGTTAGTGGTTCAGGTTTGGAAGAAGTGGTTATCTTTTGTAAGAAATGCGAGAGCCAAATTAACTTAATTGGTTTTCCTCCGGACGATTGGTTATCCAAGACCAATAAATAAGAGAAAAACACCGTTTTCTTGGTTGCGAACATTTGTTCCTCAATAAAGTTTTTATTTTTGCAGGAAAATATCCGTAATAGCCATGAAGAACCAAAAGAAGAACCGCAAAGAGCGACGTAAAGAAATCCTGGCCGATATTCTGTCCCAACAAAATCTTTAGCGGTAGTAAAATATTAATTTCTTAAATGAAGAGCAGCCCTTGAGGTTCTGGCAACGGCTGTAGTCAGTAAGGGTGCTAAATATTATAATGTCTTAGTTGTAGTCTCAGGGTTAACACACACATTTAAGAATTGTAATGTATTCTGTCGTGTATTATGCCTAAAAGCAAAAAGGAAAAAATCGAGGGCCTAGAACATCACAAGCAGATGTTAAGAGAAAAAGAACAAAAAAAGAAAGAGAAAAAACAAGCTCTTCTAATTTTGAAACATTGACGCTAAGAAAGCTGAAAAAAGATTTCCAAAATAACACAAGCCCCTTAGTATTAGACCATCTTGGACAATTTGAGCAAGCGCACGCTCCCTTTACCTTGGAGACTTAGTTCAAATCCAGAAACAGAAATGATGTTTTGATGTATGTGAAAAATACTAGTGTTGGCGTACGCCCCATGTTTACGACTAAATCGAAGATCAAGGATACGGCTTGCCAGTAGTTAAGCGATAACTGTGGGCATTAGATGGTTCGGCTTCTTTTGAACGCCAGTAGGAAAAGGTAGATTTTCCATTTTTCGTTTGCCTAATCGCAAAAAGAGATAAACGGAACACAGACCTTCAAATAAGAAAACCCCAACATTAGAACGACGTAATTGGTTCATTCTTTTTAAAAAGGTGTACAATTATAATATTACACAACTTTCGATTGTATGATTGATTAATTAATTAATATTAACCTAAATGAATAACCAAAGAAAATTCTAAATGAATAATAAATTTGAAAATAAAGTGTTTGATTTGGGACAGTACAAAAAAGATGGCTATAGAACAGTTTTCAAAAAAGTATTAATTAAAAACTCGCCAAAAACCCATTTACAAAAAAGCTTCGTTCAAAAGTAAATGAAAATGGTAAAATCAAACTGAACTGAATAACATCCAATAACCTTCTTCATATACCCACGATAGATTATTTTCTACGGCGATTCGTTCCAAATTATCATAATCCCCGTTTTCAGTTGGACTTAATTTAATACACAAAGCACATCCCTCTTTAACAGTGCAAAGAAGCTTTACCTCAACAGAATTAGATTTTTGAATTTGTTTCTGTAAATTTATTGCTTGAGAAATATTCATCATAGTAAAAATCTCCAATACATCTTGGGCAAGAAACAAAATCTGTTTAACAGACAGCCTTAACAGAGATTGCTTCGCTCCAACATTAACTTATATGTTTGAACCTTAAAAGCGGTTGTTGTTACATAGCGATACAACATGATTTATCTGGTAAACCAACAAAAACTGTAAGCTTTAGAGCAAAACGGTTTAAAATCTAAAATCGCTAACCTGTTAAAGTGAACGGTCACTTGAATATGCCAGAGGCGATACTACGCTCAAAGAATTGTATACCCTCAAACTAATTTTGCCCTATTCCTATATATCTAAAAAAAATCGGGGTACTTTAGCCCCGTGATAAAAGCGGACGCTAACTTTCAAACCGTAAGCCTACATTTAGCCGAAAAAAACTTTACAAAAATACGAAAAAAGTTATTTTATTACATAAAATATTATTTAAAGTACTCAACTTCAGCACCCAAACTACTTAGCCACTTTTGTAAAAAAAAAACTTCGATCTTCTGTGTTTTTCCAAGAGAAGATTTTGACATCACTCATCAAAGCGGCAAGTACAGTCTTCAACTGTTGTCATGAGCCAAGTTTTCTTTCCTGCAAGAATCAACAAATATTAGGTTATATCTGGTTTTGTTTACCGTCACATTTATATGAATAACTATTCATATGAAATAATATTCATTCATTTACAAGGCAAAGATGAAACAAAATGAAAATGGGACTAACAAAAATCTGCTACCACTTCTTTACCAACCTCGCAAACCCGACTAGACTTGCCGCCATCGAACAGCTAATGCAAAAACCAATGAGTGTAAACGAACTCGCAACTGCGCTTGGGCAAGAACAAAGCATGATCTCCCACAACCTCAAGCCGCTTCTCCGATGCAATCTAATCCTTGTCAAACGAGAAGGCAAAAAACACATATACACTGTCAACCAAGAAACCCTGAGCCCCATCTTTGCTGCAATAGAAAATCACGCAGAAAAATTTTGCCCCACAGGCGGAAAATGCCTAAGAGGAGAAACCTAAGATGATAAAGAGAAAAATTGTGAATATAAACGAAAAATTATGCAATGGCTGCGGGAATTGCATTCCTAAATGTGCAGAAGGCGCGTTGCAGATAGTGAATGGGAAGGCAAAAATGATTAAAGAGGTTTACTGCGATGGATTGGGTGCCTGTTTGGGTCAATGTCCACAAGGAGCAATAACCATTACAGAGCGGGAAGCTGAGCCATTTAATGAAACCGAAACTCACGAACACCTAAAGAATAGAGCTAACCTGAGACTAGCCAACCAAACCCCGCAAAAGCCCCAGTGGCCAGTAAAACTAAACCTTGTCCCCATAAAAGCTCCGTTCTTCGAAAACGCAAATATCTTACTTGCCGCAGACTGCGCACCAGTGGCCCTCGAAAACTTCCACGACTTAATGGCTGGAAAAAGAGTCATTATAGGCTGCCCAAAATTCAACGACGCAATGGCATACGCTGAAAAATTAGCCGAAATCTTCAAACAAAACACGATTGCATCTGTAACCGTTGTCCATATGGAAGTTCCATGTTGCACAGGTTTAAAGTGGGCAGTAAACAAAGCGCTTGAATCCTCAGGCAAAAAAATTCCAGTTAAACAACTTGAAGTAAAGATTGGGGGTGAAATAGTTGAGCTCTAAAGATGGAAAAGCAATAGAAAAGAATCCCCAGACGTGCCCTGGACTTCGAGATTTATTGCAGCCTAAACCATCGTATATTAAATGCCATGTTTGCAACGGCGACCTTGAAATATGGAGTGATGAAGATAAAACAACTTGTCCCTCATGTGGTGCTGAATGGAAACGGCCTGATCCTTCTGCAGCATGCCTAGAATACTGCCAGTACGCGGACAAATGCAGAGGCATAATTGAGTCAAGAAAAACTTAAAATTAATATTTTTTGAGCAAAACCTGCTTTCATGGTTTAATGATCGCACAATATCCTTTTTCTTCATCTTCTTTTAACGCCAGGTTTCTTCCTGTCACAAATTCCCTTAAACTCTGAATATCATATTCGCCTTTCAATTTTAGGTCAAACTTGACCGTGTTTGTTTGGGTCAAGCGCTGTAATAGAAGGCATACCTAAATTGCCGTTAATAATTTCCTCGAGAACTGCTACCGCTTCACGCTTCTCCATTGGTACACTCTCTCCCTTTACCAACCAATTTGGACGTAAATATCGGCTATAATCAAAATAGAAACTAAAAGCAAAAGCAGGTGGATCATTAGTGAAAAATGATTATTGACCCAGTTTTAACTCGCTAAGCATGTTCTTATGAACTTTTAGTCTGTGCTCTTTAAAGTCCTTTGGATTAGGAAATTCATTTTTACAAATTGGGCATTTATAAGTTTCATAAATATAACTCATTAAAATCGCCTTTAAGTTTTGGGAAAACACTTGCATAATTAATTAGAGTACGTGGTTCAGGCTTGTAACAACTGTTTTTCCTCTTGCATCGGTCGGTAGATTATAATCAATTGTTTTCCTGGTTGATTTGCAATGGCTAATTTGTACCTATCAATCAGAGGTTTCAAACACGCTATTTTATCCTCACTTACCCATGATTTGATATGCACTTGATATCCATGAGATAATTCATTATCAACATTTGGAGCCATTAATATAAAACCGCCCTCCCCTATACCATCACATACTTGAATAACTTCCCTAAGTAGCTTTGTCGCCTCATCTCTTTTCACAAAAAGTCAGCCCATAATTAAGTTAAAGTTTCGTAAACTTAACGATATGTGATTGTGCGAATGTTGTTACATACTGCCAACTTAGATAGAAAAAGCTAAGTCGCCTGAAGCTTGTTAACAATAATAATTTATGTTGGCGTTTAACAACAAATCCTCTTTTCCTAAATTTCCAACTATTTTTGAAGAATATCAATGGCTAACTGTCCGAAATGCGATAAAAAGCTAACTAAACCCAAAGAAAATTAGAAAACCGTGTTTTTTCACTCGAGGCCTATACATGAAACAAATGCGGAACTATTTTTAATACACGAAGAGATTATTGACTGTAAATCACAATGCTATCAGTTTCTTCTTTTATTTCTAAAGCGCGCTTTTCTGCAGTTTCTATTATGTGTTGCCTGTCATAATTGGATATTTTAATTCGAATTTTGACAGTTTTTGAAGCTTGTTGTTTCTCTATAGACACAGAATCTGGCGAAATATTTATTTCTGACCCCAAAAGGGCTTTAAGATATAAAATAGCCTCATTTCTCTGCATTTTTTCGCCTAATATTTGTGTCCTGCCTGTCCATATAAGGCTTGCATAGACATTCCAGTAGAAATCAACTAAGAACTTTCAGTTTCCAATGGAAATTGTTTCACCGAAGCTATCAATTTCAAAATGAACAATGATGCTAATCTAAAAAGGAAACGGAATCGTATAAAACTCTCCAAATGAATTTATTTTATGCGCTTAACAAAATCAAGATACAATTAACGTTAAGAAAAGATTTCGCAAATCAGCCTCTTTTTTTGGGACCAGTCATCATAGAAAAAAGATAGTAGAAGAAGCTTATTCTTCTTCTTCGCAGTCTTCACAGTCGCAGTCGTCTTCGCAGTCTTCGTCTTCTTCTTCAAATCTGTATATCATTTCAAAAACCAAACCAAAAGTAACCACGCTAACCTATAAGTCTTCTCCAAATTGCCAATTGCAATTGTCGATGCTTAATTGAAGAGAGTTGTTGCTGCACTTTCGAAGTCATACTCAGTTTAAAGCAATACCTAACAAAATCCTTTGTTAAAGTAAAGGTTGAACTTGTAAAGCTTCCAATATTTGATGACATAATAAAGAAATGGACAAAGAACCGATTAATGGAGTAGTGCTCGAAGAAGCCTATCAAATAGTTGGAGTTGTAATTTTGCTTTTTTGTTTACTTCCACACAATAATTCGCGTAATTTCATCGGCGACAGGATAAGAAAAGTTAAAGGAGCCGCTTGTAACTGCACGAATGCCAATTACCCGGGTAAAAACACCAATAAGCAATTATTACACATTTTTTACCTTTTTATTGATGTCTTTTTTTCTAGGTTATAATATGCCAAAAACTACTCCAAAAATAACTTATGTTACATTGTTTGCAGACGAGAGCATTCACTCCAAATACGAAACTGCTTTGGAAAAATTTGAGAAGCAGTTTGGGCGGAGTTATCCGATGCACATTGGTGAAGAAGAGGTTTGGTCAGGCAGCGACGAATTCAAGCATCAAAGCCCAATTGACACGTCAATAACTGTTGGCACCTTTCAAGTGGGCACACGGGCACATGCGAAACTTGCTATCGAGGCAGCCAAAAAAGCATTCCCAATATGGAGCGCCAAAAGCTGGCTGGAACGGGTCAAAATCATGAATAAGGCAGCCGACTTGATCAATGATCGGAAATTTGAGATTGCGGTTGCTATTACTTATGAGGTTGGGAAGAATCGTGTTGAGGCTTTGGCTGAATGCTGGGAAGCCATAGACGCAATTAAGTTCTATTCTAAAAAGATGGAAGATAACAACGGATATTTTGAAAAGATGAAAGCAGGCGGACCTGGTGAAGACTGCACAGTTATCTCAAAACCTTTTGGTGTCTGGCCAGTAATTTCGCCCTTCAATTTTCCTTTCATGCTGGCTAACGGGATGGCTCTTGGAGCACTTCTTACTGGAAACACTGTTATTCTCAAGCCAACCAGCGAGGCTCCACTTACAGGTTTGATGCTTTACAACGTTTTCAAAGATGCTGGAGTTCTGGAGGGCGCAATTAACTATATTACTGGTCCTGGTCCAAATTTTGAAGCGGAGTTTGTTTCAAACAAAGATGTAGCGGGAATCGCCTTCACAGGGTCCAGAGATGTTGGAATGAGGCTGCATCGGGAATTTCTGACTCAGCAGCCGTATCCTAAGCCGATGGTACTTGAGATGGGAAGCAAAAACCCGGTCGTCGTAACTTCGTCGGCTAACTTAGACAAAGCAGTTGAGGGAACGGTTAGATCGGCGTTTGGCTATGGAGGTCAGAAATGCAGTGCAACCTCACGGGTTTACGTGCATGGTTCAGTTCGAGACAATTTTCTTAAAACTCTTATCGAACGCGTTAAGAAGATAGTGGTTGGTGATCCAAGAGAAAAGGAAGTTTTCATGGGGCCATTAATCAAGGCAGACGTAATTGAGAAATTCACAGCAGCGGTTAAGGAAGCAAAGGAAGCAGGTGGACAAGTACTTATTGGAGGAAATGTTCTCAGAGCATTCAACTTCGGAAAAGGATACTATATCTCGCCAACAATAATTAGTGATCTTCCGTCAAATCATAGGCTCTTCAAAGACGAACTATTCCTGCCTTTAATTGTTATCGACGAATTCAAAACCCTAGACGAAGCCATTGCAAAAGTCAACAACACCGAGTACGGATTGACTGCAGGAGTTTTTTCTGAAGACCTAACGGAAATACAAACATTCATGAACCAAGTAAAGTTCGGAGTCTTGTACGCGAACCGAAGCGGTGGAGCAACAACCGGAGCATGGCCAGGCGCTCAATCTTTTACAGGTTGGAACGCCAGCGGCGCAACAGGGCGAGGGGTGGGAGGCACACATTACTTGCTAAATTTTAATCGTGACCAATCCCAGACAATAGTTTCGTAATCGAAATAACGAAAAAACCTCCAGCTTTTTTTGCGAATTCAATTTAATTTGAGCGCAATTTATTAGACAGCAGAGTCTAGCTCTCTTACGGCAGCTGAGATGTCAAATCTAAATGCACAATATAAATGTCCAATGGGCAGCCAAGGCAGATTAGTTGCCACGATGATGAACAAACATCATGAGCCACTTACGCTTTGGGGATTATCAAAGGTAGCCGTCAATTCGGGCTTCGTCATATTGGATGTGGGTTGCGGAGGCGGCAAAACAGTTAGCAAATTAGCCCAATTGGCGCCCCAAGAAAAAGTCTACGGAATAGATTATTCAATTGATATGGTAAAATTTTCCAAAAAAATCAACAAAACATTGATTGCTCAAAACCGCGTTGAAATACTCGAAGCTTCTGTTGAAAATATGAGTTTTAAAGATGACTTCTTTGATCTAGTAACGGCGTTTGAAACATTTTATTTTTGGAGCAATCTGACAGTTGCCTTCAAGGAAATAAGGCGAGTGCTTAAGCCAGGAGGAAAACTGCTCTTAGTCAACGAATTAATGTATGGAGTTACCCCCGCAAAAATTATTGAGGAAACACACGTAAAACTTTACCCGATGGAAAAAATTAAGAGACTTTTACAAACGGTTGGCTTTGCAGATGTTCAAATCTTCGTTGAACCTGATTCACCTTGGAACACGATTATCGCACAAAAATAGCGGAGATCTAACGACATTTTAGATTTTAACTTCAATCAATTTATTTAATTCCTCCATGCATTATGTAAACGGGTCTCCAAAATGAGTGACAACAACGCAAACAAACAATTAACAGACAACGCAATCATTGATTTTCTTGCTAAGAAAGGCACGGTAGTTGATCAGACTGAGAAATTGGCTCTTGCCCGAATCAGCTGCAAAATGCAGATCAGCTCTGACGAATTAGACACGAGTATCAACCGATTATGTGGAAAAAACTTGATACGAAAAATTTATGTACAGGGCAAAGTGGGTTTCGAGTTAACCCCAAAAGGAAAAGCCTCACTTGAAGCAATTGCAAAAGCTGAAACCGACCGTATTACCAAACAACTGCAAGAGGCAATAGTGCTTGAGCAAAAAGCAAAATTGAGAATTAATGCAGTTAAAAAAATTAAATCAATTGAAAAGCTATGGCAAAATTACCGAGTTCCCGATAAGAATTTAACTGAAAAAACTGAGCAAGAAGCTAAGCAAATTCTTGGGGCAACAAAAGAAATTAAAGAAAAACAGCCTTTATGCAATTTAATCTCTCAAAACTATGAACTAGAATTCGCACAGTACAAAACTCAAGTTGAAATACTGATTGAAAAAAACAGCCGCTTAACCCAAAATGTAAACAATTACGCAAAAATCAAAAATGACCTAGCTACATTATCGACCGACGTCAAAAATACTCAAAACACAATTAAGAAATACGAAACAGTTGAAGAAGCAGCAGACCAAATAAACCAAATGACAACTTCACTTAATTTCTTAAAATCGATTAAAACTCAGCTTTCAATCTTTGATTCGGAACAACTAGAACGATTTACGGAACTTAACATCCAACTCAGGGAGAACTCCAAACTTTTAGAATCCCTTAAAAAACAAACTCACGAATTTAAACCAATTAAGGTTGCGACTACTGCAGAAAAAACAGCCGAGTATTTTGACACTGAAGGTCCAATTAATGACGGTTACAAAACAAGCGGGTACCCGTTAATGGAAAAATGCAGCAAATGCGGAATAAAAAGAAAATCTACGCGTGTTGACATCGGATAAATTCTAATAATATGATCCGTTAAGGAAAAAGCTTCAACTGTAAATAATTGTTGTTTCATCTTACAGTCACATATTTTTAAGAATCTAGACGAGCATTATCTAGACAGCCGTGAGGGCGCCAAATTGAATTTTAAAACTTAGCCGTTGAGAGCATGCAAAAGAAATTTTATCAGTTAAACCGAAGCAAAAAACGCAGTAATAACGAATCCAAAGATTCCATAGAAGTTGGTAACGATGTGCTAGATGCCGGTAAACGAGAATTGAAACGCAGAGATTTCTTGAGACTTTCCGCTTTAGTGGCGGGCGGCGCTTTAGCAACAACCGTTTTAGAGAGTTCCCTAAAACCCCTGTCGTTAATACCAAAGGTATCTGGTCAGCTTCTTTTAGACCCAAAAAATGGACGCTTACCAATTGTTTTAGCTGAGCATTCTGTAGCTTTAAGCTCCACTATTCTTAATCCATTAAGTATCCCTATGTTTGAAAACCAGTTGAATGCTCCACCGCCTGTGTACGACCCCAAAATTGTGAGCAATGGCGGCAAAGTGGTTCGGCATGAATACACGGTTGTCATGACCAGTTTTAAAGAACAAATTTTGCCTCCTTCGATGAATCTTCTAACTACTGTTTGGGGTTATGGCGGCTCGGCACATGACGCAGTAACTGGATCATCTTTAGGTTTTGTTCAAAACAGCCCAGGACCTACCTTTGAAGCCACAAGAGGAATCCCAATTCAGGTTGAGTGGCAAAACAACATAACTTCACCGTACATGTTTGCAGTTGATCCAACCATACACTGGGCAAATCCTAACAGCAATCCAGCAAGCATAGCTCCTTTTCCAGCTTATCCACCGGGTTATCCAAATGCACAAAGTCCCGTTCCTCTCGTCACTCACCTTCACGGAGGCGAAAACCAATCTTTCTACGACGGAGGACCAAACGGATGGTTTACTTCAAGCGGAAAGCACGGATCTCAATACAGCACCTATCAACAAACTGATTCAAACAAAGCGGTTTACTACTATCCTAATGCACAACAAGCTACGACCCTTTGGTATCATGACCACGCTTTAGGGCTGACTCGCCTTAATGTTGAATCAGGTTTAGCAGGTTTCTATCTCATTAGAGAACCACAAAGCGGAAATGATCAAGTTGCTGCTATGCTACCAAATGGCAAATATGAGATGCCACTTGTAATTCAGGATAGAGCGTTCAACACCGATGGTTCACTCTATTATCCTTCAGTCGGACTTGACCCAACCAATCACCCATATTGGAACAACAATTTCTTAGGCAACACAATAATGGTTAACGGCAAAGTCTGGCCCAACATGAACGTAGATAGAGGGCAATATCGTATCAGATTTTTGAATGGGTCAAACTCCCGATTTTACACTATAAGCTTTTCAAATGCAATGGCTTTTATCCAAATCGGAAGCGACGGGGGCTACCTCAAAAAGCCTGTCTCTTTCACGTCATTTCTGCTTGCTCCAGCTGAACGGGTCGACGTTATTGTGGATTTCTCCAGTTTAGCACCGGGAGAAAAAGTCACTCTTAAAAACACTGCGCTAACCTCAAACGCAGCACAAGAAACACAAACCATTGGGCAAATAATGCAGTTTACAGCCACCAACCAGACAGCCCCATCACCTTTCGATCTTTCTAAGGCACCAAACCCCTTTAACCCAACACTTTCAGCCGCAGGTTTCCCAACCTTGCCACCAGCAACAAAACAAAGAATTCTAACATTATACGAAGTAACTGAGCTAAACGGCAACATGGTACAAGCACTACTTGATGGGCAAATGTGGGATGCAGCAATCTCTGAAAATCCTCAAGTTGGAACAACTGAAGAATGGATAATTGTGAACCCAACTATGGACGCACATCCCATACATCTTCATTTAATCCAGTTTCAAATTGTCAAAAGGCAAACTCTTGAGTCAACACTTTACTTGGATGATTGGAAAGCTCTAAACGGATCTCCGCCGCTTAAAAATCCAACACAAAACGTAAACCTTAACAATTATCTTTCAAATGCTCAGACGCCAATTCAACCCAGCGAGCAATGCTGGAAAGACACAGTCACCGTAAATGCTGGGGAAGCATTAACCATTCGAGTGAGGTTTGCGCAGCAAGATGCCTCTAGTTTTCCCTTTGACGCAACCGCTGGTCCAGGATACGTTTGGCACTGTCATTTGCTTGAGCATGAAGATAATGAGATGATGCGCCCTTACAAAGTCACTCAAACAACCGCCGCCTCTATCGTAGTGCCCTTAGCTGTCACTGTGGTTGGGGTAGCAGCTGCAGCTTCAGTGATTGGATATTCATATCAAAGAAGTCGAAAGAAAAAGCATTCTCTAGGCATAACACCAACTAATCAGCAAGATTCCACAAATGAAACTGAGGAAAATCAACAAAGTGAGTAAAATGAAGAAAAATAATCAACTGAGCCGATGAAAATTTTTATAAACGTCGCTAGAAGTCAAAATGTTAAAGCATATTTTTCTCTTTGCACCTCGAATTAACAGTTAACTTCTAAAAGGTTTAGGGTGATTTTTAAAATGAATAAATCAAAAATTTTAGCAGAACCTGGAAAACAAGAACTTTTCATCACAAGAGAGTTTGACGCACCTAGAGAACTTGTTTTAAAGGCACACACCGAAGCAACGCTCTTCGCTCAATGGATCGGTCCCCGAAACCACAAAATAACCATTACTAAATTTGTACCTGTAAGCGGCGGAGGTTGGCGCTATGTTTCAAAAGACAAAAAAGGAAACGAATTCGGATTTCATGGAGTTTACCACGAAGTGCTGTCACCTGAGCGAAGCATTGACACATTTAAATTTGAAGGGCTACCTGAAAAAGGGCACGTAATTCTTGAGGTTTTAAAACTTGAAGA
Source organism: Candidatus Bathyarchaeota archaeon (assembly GCA_963798135.1). Classification (GTDB taxonomy): domain Archaea; phylum Thermoproteota; class Bathyarchaeia; order Bathyarchaeales; family Bathycorpusculaceae; genus Bathycorpusculum. The sequence continues at coordinate 201,592 of CAWCSI010000003.1, forward strand.
GCTGCCTGGCAGAAGAACCAAGTTAACAGTTCAAAATGTTTTCCTCTCAATTGCTAACCGAGATGGAATGCTTCAAAGTGGCATGGAAAGCGGGATTAACGAATCATATGACCGACTCGATAAACTTTTGGAAAAAATGAACAAAGAAAAATAAAACAATCTATAACGCTTAGGGGTCAAATCATAAGGGCGAAGGCAGCTAAACGTTAAAAAGGTAATACTTTTTAATTAAACATCAATTATCAAAGTAGAGATATATGTCGCAAAAATTTAATGCACTACTTCTAGTAGTTGGTGCATTCGCCATCGTTTTTGTTTGGCTTGTAAACTCATCTGTCCAAACTGGTCTGGTTCCTACAATAGTTAACGGTGAAGTAATTGCGACCTCTACAGCAATAATTTTCACAGGCATTTTTTTTACGTTAGGATGCTCAAACAAACTTTTGGAGCTTCAAAAAAAGAAAGAACAACCATTTCTTATTCTATCTTTGCTTGGAGCGGCCTCACTTTTTGTGGTAGGCACCTTCTTTTGCATGATAATTAACAATTTTGACATTGCGCTAAAATTAAGCTTTACAGGTTTGATAATTGCCGTAGGGACTTTCATGAGTCTAATAGCATTGCTTATCCAACAATTAACTTCATAAGAATAAAACACTGACAATCAACAAAACGTTTGCACATTCTAATAGCGGCTCAAGAACTTACCGGTTTTTCAAGAGTTTTTAGCCAATTCAGAAAAGCCTCTCGCATTTTTTGTGGATTTTCCAAAACATGGACGTCTTCCATTTTTTCGAGTTTTCTAACTTGGTCAGCTTCTTCTTTGCGTACTCTGAGTTTCATTTCCTTACCGTTAGGCAGTTTTGTGACAACCGTGCTTTCTCTGTAATCTGTTGGCAGAATGTAGACGGGTCTGTAGGCTTTGAGGCTCATAATTGCCGCATTTGTTAGCATCGTATCACTTATGCTGTTGGCGATTTTAGCAACCGTGTTTGAACTGGCTGGTGCTATAAGTAGGAACTCGTATTTGCCACTTTGAAGCCATGCAGCAAGAAAAGGCGAATTAGCGTTAAGCTCAACCTGCACTTTACCAAAATTTTGCCTTAAATCATCATCAAGACGATAAAACTTTAACATGGTGTCGGCGGCTTTGGAAATATAAACCTCGATTTCAACAATATCTTCGGATTGCTTTTTTAAAACCTTCATTATCTCTACAATTTCGACTATTTTGTCGCCTGCGCCAGTAATACCCCAAGCCACCTTACGCTTCTTAACCTTAACAGTTTCAGCCATAAAATCGCCTATTTTGGATCATCCTTTTCCACACAATCAGCAAAACGCTTGACTGTCTTCTTTAAGCTTCTAAAACCCTCTTCATCAGATTTGACTCCGTCAAGAGTGTCTTTGCTCCAAAAAGTTGCACCCAAGTTAGCGCCAAAGAAGCCGCCCCCCACCGGCATCATTCCGTTTATTATGTAAAATGAGTGAATCTGCATTAACGCGAATTCTTGACCGCCATTTCGGTCACCCCCAACCGCTATGCCCATCCCAACTTTGCCTTTAAACACATTTTTGTCGCCAGCAAGCAAAGCACGGGTTCTATCCATTACCGCTTTAATTTGAGCGCTGACGCCCCCGTTATAAACTGGCGATGCAAAGATGATCCCTTTAGCTTCAGAAAGCAAAACGTAGAGTTCCTGCATATCGTCTTGGATAACGCATTCTTTGCTTTGAAGACAATAATCGCAATGGGCACAGAAATCAATTGAATTTCCCTTAACAGTCCAAAACCTGGTTGTGAAACCTTTCTCGTCAAGCATTCTGAGGGCTTCTTTTAGCACATATTCAGTGGCTTGATCTCTTGGGCTGCCGCAAATTCCAACAATCATAAACTTCACTAAATGTTAATTAATAATTTGAATTAAAGCATTACCCAAAAATCACCCAGGCAGATTAATCGGGTAAACGAAAAACGGATGAGAAAAAAAGGTTGAATGCGCAAACAACGTAAAACAAATGATGAAATCTAAGCAAATTTTCTTTTTAAAACATAAATTTATCAGATTCTAACTCAAAAAAGAAAGATTAAATTAATACTAAAAAAATAAAAGAAAAATAAAGACTAAGATTATTCTTTCTCGAAGTATTCTTCTGCTTTTGGCGGGACTGGCGGTAAACCTCTGCGTTCGCGAATCTTTTTGATTGCGTCAGCTTGCATCTGTTCTGGAACTGGTGCCCATCGACTGAACTGTGTTGCCCAGAAAGCTCTGCCTGAAGTTGAACCTCTTAGTTCATCAGCAATGCCGAAGCTTTCGGAAACTGGCATTTCAGCTTTAACTGTAATCATGTCTTCTTCTGATGGCATGTCAAGGATTTTTCCCCGTCTTTTGTTAAGCATTGTGATTACTGCGCTTACGAATTCGCTTGGAACTTTGCATTCGAAACTCATTAGAGGTTCAAGCAATTTTGGTTCGCTTAGGAGTATGCAGCAGTATATCGGTCTCCAGGTCATTGGGATGGCTTGTGCGGGTCCTCTGTGGACTGGGTCTTCGTGGAGGGTTATGTCTTCAAGGTTTATTTTTAGGCCATATGCTGGTTCTTTTGCTAATGGTGATGTGTGAACTGCTTCGCGGAATCCGCCTTTAATGTGATCCAAGATTTCTTCGACGTACTGCCTTCCACGGATTCGGTTGACAAGAATGCAGTTTTCTTCGACTGCGACTGCGCCTTTAGCTTCATCTGCCTCCCAGCCAAGTGCTCGTAAAGTTTTTGTTCGCTCATCTTTGCTTTGCATGTCATTAATTTTGTCTGATTTTATAGCTTCAATGACATCATCTGAGAGCTTTTCAATTGTTATCCAGAGTTTGTTGTGTTTGTTAGGGCTTTTTCCCATGATTGCTGGTCCTTGGTAATCGCGACTGATGGTTTCTCGGTAAATAACAATTGGCTTGCTAAGTTTTACTTTTAAGCCTGCTTCCTGCATTCGGTAGGCTGTGATTTCAAGGTGAAGTTCACCCATACCTGAAAGGAGAAATTCGCCGCTTTCTTTGTTCATGACAAAATGAAGGTTAGGGTCTTCAGTTGTTAATTTATGCATGACTTTATCAAATAGGGGTAGATCTTTGACGTCTTCTGGTTCGACAGCCACTGTCACTACCGGGTCTGAAACATATCTTAAGCCTTCAAACGAGTGGACATCTGCGCCTTCTTCTGCAATTGTTTCGCCAACATGTATTGAGGGTAAACCTGAAATTGCTCCGATGTTGCCTGCTGGAACACGGTCAATAAGAACTCGGTCAGTTGCCATACTCATGAAAACCTGTTGGATAGTGCCTTTCTGGTTGCTGCTTAGAAGCTGGACTGTTTTTCCTCGCTCTACTGAGCCGCTGAAAATTCTCCCAATTGCAACTGTTCCGCTGTGTGGATCTACTTCAATGGTTGATATGCACATAAGCAATGGCGCTTTAGGATCAACGTGTGCCATTCCTTGACCTGTGGGGCTGCTAACGTCTCCTGGCCAAATCTGAGGTTGCCTGTATGGTTGTGCTTCGAATGGATTTGGTAAGTGTTTGCAGAACATGTCCAATATTGGCTCTGGTAATGGTGCTCTTTTGCTCAATTCATCAACTTTTCGTCCAACTTCTATTGGATCGCCAGTATATGCATCGATAATGTCTTGAAAAGTAACTTTCTTTAATTTCATATGATCAAGATTTAAGCCCCATTTGTGTAGTGCGGAGCCGAAAGCAACGCGGCTATCTTCTATTTTAACTTGCCAGTCTTGTTTGTGCTCTGCAGGTGCATATCTCTCAATTAAACCGTTTACTCTCATGAGAATCTTGGCGAATTTCTTTTGAATTTCAGCTGGAGTTAATTTGATTTCTTTGATTAACCGGTCAACTTTATTGATGAATAGAATTGGTTTGACACGTTCTCGAAGAGCTTGCATCAAAACGGTTTCTGTTTGAGTCATGGGTCCTTCAACAGCATCTACAACAACAAGTGCACCGTCGACTGCTCGAAGGCTTCTTGTTACGGCACCTGAAAAGTCAATGTGGCCAGGGGTGTCGATTAAATTGATGAGATAATCTTGATTATTGTAAGAGTGGACCAAGCTGACGTTCGAGGCAAAAACTGTCATTTGACGCTTCTGCTCAAGATCCCATGAATCGAGGAAAAGTTTTTGCCCAGCGGTTTGAGTGCTGATAATTCCTGCTGCAGCAAGTAAACTGTCAGCTAATGTGGTTTTTCCGTGATCCACATGAGCAATGATGCTTGTATTTCTGATGAAAGTTGGAGTTTCCATCAATTTGACTATTTCGTCAGTTTGCCTATAACGAGCCATACTATACATTCTCCATTTTTTTGATGATATTTATTACGTGAAACTACATGGAAAGTAAATTTGTGTCCTATTAACCTTATGGCATGCTTTTTTGAAACACTTGGAGAAGTAATAGTTGTGAAGTCAACCAAAACTACCTGCAATATTAGAGTATTCTTAGTTTTTGACTTATTTTACTACAACCACAATAGAGCGGTTGATCTAACTTTACAAGTTAGCAAAGCGCATTTCGCAAAAAAAGATAAATGCAAATTTAATTTTCTTATACGAAAATGATTGAATTGAAAGGAGAAAAAGAACACACTGCATAAGAAAGCGTTGAACAGTTTAAAATTTACCAATTCGAAACCAAATTTGCCTTTAACCCCGATTGGTTTAAATGCAGCAAATAACTATAAGCCAAAAATAGTCGCAAGTACAATGTGTTTGGCTTAAATGCTGAGGATATGAATGCACTCTCAATCAGTTCCAGTTCAACATAATGATTCTTTATCTAATTCGCTCTCAAACACCCGTGATAATCCTTACTTATACGGGTTGTTTATAACTAGTTAATCGGGAGTTTTGGCGGAGTTTATTTGGAAAAAGCTGCTTCTTTGCCAATTAACGAGGTCTTTGAAGACCTTAAAACATCGCCTAATGGTTTAACAAGCGGAGAAGCTAAACTTCGACTACAAAAATACGGATATAATAGACTCTCCCAAAAAAGACAGATACCGTTCATCCGCAAATTCATACATCATCTACGAGATCTATTCGGAATTTTGCTGATTGTTGCCGCTGTTTTATCTTACATCAGTGGCAGTCCAGAACTCGCCATAATCATACTTGCAGTTGTTTTCGTGAACATTTTCGTAAGTTTATTCCAAGAGTCGCGTGCAGAAAAAGCAATGGAAACCCTGAAAAGCTGGATGCCGGAGTTCGCAAAAGTATTTCGCGATGGCGAACTTAAGAAAATCTCTGTAAGCGAAATCGTTCCTGGAGATATAGTAGTTTTAGAAGAAGGCGACCGTGTACCTGCAGATGGACGTTTAATTGAAGCATTTGATCTGTGGACTAACAATGTTCCATTAACCGGAGAATCTGAACCACAACCTCGTGTAGCTGAAACGGTTAAAACAGTTGAGAAAGCCTATATGTATTCACCAAACCTTGCTTTCATGAGCACCAGCGTCGCCAAAGGTCAAGGAAAAGCCGTTGTTTACTCAACAGGCATGGACACTCAGTTTGGAAGAATCGCTAATTTAACTCAAACAATCAAAGAAGAAGAAAGCCCACTCCAAAAAGAAATCGCATTAACAGCAAAATATGACTTCATTATCGCGATTGCCGTGGGCCTAGCTTTCTTTATTTCCAGTTTTCTATTCTTACATGTCTCTTTACCACTAGCATTCTTGTTCATGATTGGTGTCATGGTGGCTTGCGTACCCGAAGGCTTGCAGGTCACCGTTTCAAGCGCCTTAGCCATTAATGTACTCAAAATGGTAAGGCAAAACGTTTTGGTTAAACGGTTATCCGCTGTCCAAACTTTAGGCAGTGTAACCGTTATCTGCACCGACAAAACAGGCACGATAACCAAAGGTGAAATGACTGTAAACAAACTTTGGGTTTACGATTATGTAGTAGATGTTTCTGGGTTAGGCTATAAACCTGAAGGAGACTTCACAGTTAATAGTCAAACTTTGCAGGAAGGACAAACAGGTTCTCTTGTAAAGCTTCTTGAGATCGCTGCTCTTTGCAATGGAGCAAAACTGGATCCGCCTTCAGACCGAAACAAAAATTGGAGTGTAATAGGCGACCCAACTGATGGAGCTTTGCTTGTAGCCACATTGAAATCAAGCGTTAACATTCAAGATGCTATCGCTGAAAAACCCATGATACATATTTTACCTTTCAGTTTTGAACGCAAACGCATGACTACCGTTCATAGTTCCAACGAGGATGTTTACATTTACTCTAAGGGTGCTCCAAGAAGTATCTTGGACATTATGTACCAAAGTGCTTGTTAATGGTAAAATTGAAGAACTAACTGCAGAAAAAATGGATTCGGCTGAGTCGCGAATTCATGATTTTGCCAATCAAGGCTTGCGAGTTATTGCAGTCGCTTACAAAAAAATGCAAAAAACCGAATACAGCAAAGACATTGACGTGGAATCTAACTTGATCTTCGTGGGTTTAGCTGCAATGCGTGACCCCCCAAGAATGGAAGTTAAAGACGCTGTTTTGAAGGCAAAACAAGCAGGAGTAAAAACAGTCATAATTACGGGTGATTACGGTCCAACAGCTGAAGCTATTGCAAAAGAAGTTGAGATAGTTGAACGTGATTGCTGCCAAGTTATTCGCGGCGTTGACTTAGATGATTTAAGCGACAAAGCCGTCATCGATGAAGTGAAAAAGGGCAACGTTATTTTTGCACGTGTCGCTCCTGAACAGAAACTTCGAATAGTAAAAGCCCTTAAGAAAAGCGGAGAAATTGTAGCCGTAACTGGGGACGGTGCAAATGATGCGCCTTCACTCAAAGAAGCCGACATAGGCGTTGCCATGGGCGCTTCAGGAACAGATGTTGCACGAGAAGCTGCAGACATTGTTTTGTTAGATGACAGTTTCGCATCCATCGTTAAAGCCATCGAGTCAGGCAGAGCAATATATGAAAACATCCGCAAATTCATTGTTTACGTGTTTTCACACAACTGGGCGGAACTCATTCCCTTCTTACTATACGCAGCACTAGGATTCCCACTACCGCTATTGGTCGTTCAGGTTTTAGCCATAGACCTGGCAATCGACGTAGTTCCATCTTTGGCATTAAGCAGAGAACCAGCTGAACAGGGAATTATGGAGGAACCCCCAAGAAGCATAAAAGAACGATTATTCACACGCAAAGTTCTCCTTCGTTCAGTCTTTATTGGAGTAATCATCGCTATCGGAGCCATAATTGGATGCTTGAACGTTTGGGCTACAGGCGGCTGGCACATAGGAATGGCTGTTCCTGCTGACTGGCATTTCGGAGGAAGCCTACCAAATAACAACCCAATTTATCTTAAAGGTGTCACAATGATGTTCGCAGGCATAGTTGTAGCTCAAGCAGGCAACGTTCTCGCGTGCAGAACATCCAAGCAATCAGTATTCAAAACAAGCCTAAAAACAAACAAATGGATAATTATCGGCATCATTGCCCAAATTGTCCATTTTGGCATTTCTAGTTTATGTTCCTTTGATGAACTCGGTATTTGGCACTCAACCGTTAGGAATTATCGACTGGGCGTTCCTGCTATCACTAGCTGTGATTGTTGTTTTCGCTGAGGAAATCCGAAAGTTTTTCAGCCGAAAATTCTCCAAAACTGGTTCTGAAGCGCTTAAAATCCATGATCACACCTAAACCAGTTAAATTACTTCAGTTTCTTCTTATTAAATTGTTGAAAGGTTTTTATTACGTTATTAGCAATGTAGAGTTGATGTCTGGCAAACAATTTTTCCTCGATCGCTATACTCAACTCGGCTGGGAATTTAAAGAACCTAAGCCCAAGCTATCAATTAGAATAAATCAAATTAACGCAAGAGCAAAAAAACTTCCAGAACGACTACGCAAGTTAGGAGTTGAACTAGAAAAGATTCCTTTTTTACAATCAGGATACTGGGTAGTTAGATCCAAAGCTTCAGCGGGCGCAACAGCAGAATACCTGCTTGGAATGTACTCTATTCAAGAAGCAGCCGCTCAAATTCCCGCAACAATTTTTACAGCATATACATGGCAAAATGGTTTTGGATGCCTCAGCAGCACCCGGAGGAAAAACAGTTCAACTCGCCGACTTGATGGAAAACACTGGCGTCATAACAGCATTAGATACAAACAAGGAACGGTTAGCCGTAATGGCGAATCACTTAGAGCGATGCCACATCAGCAACACAATCGTTTACAATTTAGATGCAAGGCAAGCCACAAAACTGAACCGATTCTTTGACCGCATTCTTTTGGATGTTCCTTGCTCAGGAAATTTTGCCGCGGACAGTGAATGGTTTAATCGAAGAACCTTAGCAGATGTTGAGCGGAACTGCGAAAGTTCAAAAAGAAATATTAGCCGAAGCTGTAAAGTGTCTTAGCGCCAAATGGAGAAATTGTTTATTCTACTTGCTCGTTGGAGCCTGAGGAAGATGAGTTAAACATTGATTGGGCAATCAAAAACTTAGGATTACAAGTTCAAAAAATCGACTGCCTAGGTACAGATTGGATTGACTGAAGTTTTTGACAAAAAGCTTGACGCTCAAGTTGCATTTTCCAGACGAATCTGGCCCGAGCAGACACAGGGCTTCTTTGTATGCAAATTAAAGAAGGCGGTTGCACGATGAAGCCATACGAAGTTTTTGCAGCACGTTTCGGATCCCAAGTTGTTTTTCACTCAGAAATGATAGTTGAAAAAGATCAACGTTATTACTCTGTTAAATCCACGGCTCAAAAAGCTGCTGCAAAGCGATTATTATTATGCTGGGTTATACCTTGGCAAATTAAAGAATGGCATGTTCTTTCCAAGCTTTAACTTTCTGAACATACTTGTAGGCGTAGCTGCAAATAAGATTGTAGTTGATCAGAAAGCGGCGTGGTTATTTATTTGCGAGAGAGACATTTTTCGCACAGGAATCGTTAAAGTAATGGGATCCAAACGGAAGGGTGAGGCAACATTGGTGCTTAATGAGTTTGGTGAATGCCTCGGGTTTGGAAAAATATTGGAAGATATCGGCGGGACTGAAGGTAGGATAGCGGTCAAGAACGTATTGGATGTAGGAGATTTTCTACGAAGAGAATCAAGGGGAAAGTTTTAGCCTATTTGCACTGCATTTTTTTTGATGCATGACAGCTGTAATTTAAATTTGCGACTTATGATTGTTTCTTAACTAGTGAACGTTTATTCAAACATTTCTGCGATAAACTTAAATATGTTTACGTTTTAAGTGGATTCTCAAACATATGAATTGATATGGTGAAAGTCATGGATGAACAAGTAAAGAAAGCAATTGAAACTCTAAAATCAAATAATATTCGATGGGTGCATTCAGCATTCGTCGATGTTCGAGGAATTCTCCAAGACATGGTTCTACCAGCAAGAGAATACCTAAGCGGCGCAGCCTTCACAGAAGGCATAGGCTTCGACGGATCCTCAGTACGCGGCTTCAAATCAATCGAAGAATCAGACATGATTTTTATGCCCGACGCAAAAACACTTGCAATCATGCCATGGGTAACTGATGAAGCACAAAAAAGCGCAATCATACTCGGCGATGCATTGGAAGCTTTCGGCGGAAGTAGAACCCTCAGTTACTTGCCCAAGAGGCTACGTAGCAAAAAGAGCAATAAAAGCAGCCAAAGACATGGGTTACACTGGAATTTTTGCTCCTGAACTTGAACACTTCGTCTTCACCTCAATCGACCCCACCAAACTAACATGGGACCTTTGGGCTGCACCAAAAAGCGGCGAAGGAGACGCATGGGGCGCACCACGCGTTGTACCTGAATCTCCAGAAATCAAACCTGGCGGATTCATCCTAAGACCCAAAGAAGCATACTACCGAACTCCACCAGAAGACACAACTGTTGCATACCGAAATGAAGTCTCACAAATCCTAGAAGACTAACTTTGGCTTAACAATTGAGAAACATCACCATGAAGTCGCCACAGTCGGTCAAGTAGAAATCGACTACAAATATGGTGAACTTCTAGAAACAGCTGACCGCGCCCTATACTTCAAATTCGTCGCCAAAAACATCGCAAAAAAACACGGTTTAATCGCAACATTCATGCCAAAACCAATTTACCTGGATAACGCAAGCGGAATGCACGTTCACTCATCACTTTGGAAAGACGGCAAAAACATAATGTACGATGGAAAGGACGAATACGCTGAACTAAGCCAAATCAGGCAGATACTACGTAGGAGGAATCTTAGAACACGCAAAAGCCTTGACCGCAGTCTGTTGCCCAACCGTAAGCAGCTACAAACGACTTGTACCAGGCTTTGAAGCTCCAATCTACGTAATGTGGAGCAGACGCAACCGCTCATCACTCGCAAGAATACCCCTCTACTACAAAGGCGCAGGCTTCGCAGCACAGAAACGAGTTGAATACCGCGGTGTAGATCCCATCATGCAACCCATACTTAGCATTTGCTGCATTATGATGGCTGGCTTAGACGGAATCAAAAAGAAACTTGAACCAGGCGACCCAGTGGACGAAGACGTTTACAAACTCAGCAAAGCAAAACGCAAAGAACTAGGAATAAAAGAACTTCCAACAACACTCAAAGACGCACTTAACGAAATGGAAAGCGACGAACTCATAAAAGAAACCCTCGGCAGCCACGTATTCGATGCATTCATCGAATTAAAAACAAACGATTGGAACCAATACTGCCTTTATGTTTCGCCTTGGGAAATAATGAAGTATCTTGGACTATTAAGTTGAATTATTTCAACTTTTTTTCTTTTTTTGAAACACAGATTTTACAAGTATTACATATTCAAGTAATTTTAAAGTTTAAACTTTTTTTTGAAACATTACAAACTTACTTTTTTGGGTTAGACTATCTTTAACTTCCTCTTCTTCCCAATTGTTCACTGTGCAACAATATGGTTGATACTTGGCGTGAACCTTACCATGTCGTGATCGAAATTGAAAACAAACACTGCAAAATGGTTGGAAAACTTGCTGCGTTAGGATTTAAGCACCTTAAAGTTGTAGATGTACGCAGTTCTAGCAGCGGGTGTGTAAGACATCTTATGGATGTTGGGGAAAACCAAGCCCAAAAAGTCCCTAAAGAACTTGCTGCAAAAGGACACGTTGAAGGTAAATCTTCTGTTTGGCTGGAAAGCCAAGGTTGTGAAGTATGCAATACAATTCTCGCGCACGATGCATTTTTGGTTTCAGGGAAAAGCATGCAGAACGATGTCATAACGTATAGTTTTATGGTGCCCACTTTTGAAGCTTACAGGGGCATATTGTCAGACCTTGAAAAAGCTGGTCATAAAACTAAAATTCTTAAAGTCGGCAAATTCGAAAAGCAAATCGGCGTTTTGACTGAGAATCAAGAAAGAATGTTTTGGCTTGCATTAAAAAGTGGCTTTTTTGATTATCCACGGCAGATTGGGATGGTGGAGCTTGCCTCTAAGTTAGGAATAAGTGCGGCAACACTTTCGGAAACCATGAGGCGAGGAACCCGCAGATTACTTGAGCATTACTTCAAACGAGAACTATAATAAACTCGTTCTTTTTCCCTAATACATTAGGGGGAAAAGATATCCCCTTTCTTGCATAATAGTAAACTATCAAGGTGAAAAAGTATGAGCCAAAATCAAATGTTCTGTTACCAATGCGAACAAACAGCCAAAGGACAAGGCTGCACAATCGCCGGCGTATGCGGCAAAACCCCTGAAGTCGCTAATCTCCAAGACCTCTTGGTTTACAAGCTCCGTGAACTCAGTCAACTCGTCATCCAAGCAGACAAAGCTGGCTTCAAAGACGAAAAAATTAACGTCTTCACTGCTGAAGCGCTCTTCGTAACCTTAACAAATGTCAACTTTGATCCTGAAGCAATCGTTGCTTACATCAAAAAAACCGCTGAACTGCACGACCAACTTCATAAAAAATTAGGCGTCAAAGCAACTTATTTACCGTTGGAAAATACGATAGCAGACTTAGTTTCACAGGGCAAACAACACGGAATAAACTCCGACACGACAATGGACCCAGATCTTCATTCATTGCAATGGCTACTAACATATGGGTTAAAAGGCGTTGCAGCTTATTCATATCATGCTTGCCTTTTAGGCAAAAAAGACCAAAAAGTCTTCGATTTCATCCATCAAGGATTAGTTGCTCCATTTGACAAATCACTTGGGGTAAACGATTTTGTGGGTTTAGTTTTAAAATGCGGTGAAATCAACATACGTGCCATGGAACTTCTCGATGCTGGCAACACAGAAACTTATGGTCATCCAGTACCAACAAAAGTTCCGTTAGGACACAAGAAGGGCAAAGCTATCGTTGTCTCAGGACATGACCTCATCGATTTAGAAGAGATTCTCAAACAAACACAAGGCAAAGGTATAACCGTTTACACCCACGGAGAAATGCTCCCAACTCACGGTTACCCAAAACTCAAAGCTTACCCAAACTTCTACGGCCACTACGGCACCGCATGGCAAAACCAACAGAAAGAATTCGCACAGTTCCCAGGCGCAATACTCATGACAACCAACTGTATCCAACGACCCATCGAAAGCTACAAAGACAACATATTCACAACAGGAGTCGTCGGTTACCCAGGCGTACCACACATCGAAGGCAAAGACTTCTCACAAGTCATAAACAAAGCATTAGAGATGCCAGGCTTTACTGACGATGCAGAAGGCAAAAGCGTTCTTGTGGGCTTTGGCAGAAACGCTGTTTTAAGCGTAGCGGGCAAAGTCATTGAATCCGTCAAAAGCGGGCACATTAAACGCTTCATTTTAGTGGGTGGATGTGACGGCGCAAAACCTGGACGTAGTTACTACACTGAATTCGTGGAAAAAGCACCAAGCAACACTATTATCCTAACATTGGCATGCGGCAAATTCCGTTTCTTCGACAAGGAACTGGGAACAATCGACGACATTCCAAGATTACTTGACATTGGACAATGCAACGACGCGTACTCAGCCGTCAAAATTGCTCAGGCTTTGGCAGATGCTTTCGGAGTTGGAGTTAATGATTTGCCCCTCTCACTGGTGCTCTCATGGTATGAACAGAAAGCAGTCGCTATTTTGCTATCACTGTTATATCTTGGCATCAAAGACATTCGTTTAGGACCAAGCTTACCCGCATTCATTACGCCAAACATACTAAATGTGCTAGTTGAGAAGTTCAACATTATGCCGATCAAAACAGTAGACGAAGACCTCAAAGAAATAATGAAATAGGGAAATCTTTTCCTACATCTCTTTTTTATTTTGCAACCAAAATTCAATAAGATGAGAAATTTATTTTATTATTAATTTGATTTATATTTTATAGTAAAAATATATTTGTCAAAAAATATTTTTGATGAGATAAAAAGTAAAAAAAGTTTAAGAAGTTTCTATTTCTTTTTCCACAGTAACTTCTTGTTTGGGTTGTTCTTCTTTTGATTTTTCATCTGCTAATTTTGCAGGCTTCATCGTCATGTAGGCTACCACGAATGAAATTACTGCGGCAGCTAAATATGGCACCATAGTTGCCACAACCGATAATATAATGAAGTTAGAAGGAGCTGCCGATGAATATGCTAGTTTATCAATTTGGTAGTTTAAGACTGCATTTAAAGTTGCAAATATTATGAATACTAACCCAAAGGCTAATGCACTTTTTTGAATAATTTTCCAGGTATTTATTTTTCCTCACCAGTTATTCCTTCTTTATCATCTGTTTCCCCGTTTAAGCCTTGCTATTTCAAGTAAACTTTAATTTCTTACAGAATGATATTTGCTCATGTTGGACAAGATCAGACCCTATTATTTTTGGCAGATTATATTTTTGCCTGTTTTGCCAGAAACAGTTGCTAAACATTAAATATATTTACCCAAAGACCACTATTAACTAGGTTGTTAACGCTAAACTTCAGGTGAAAAAGAAATGAAAAATTTCAAAGATGCAACATGGAAAGAAAATGTAACCAAAGTAGTCCAGCAAATACAGGAACAAGAAATTAAATTCATCAGACTACAATTTACCGACATCAACGGCATGCTAAAGAACTTAGCCGTAAGCTCAAAAAACATTGAAACAATTTTTGAAAACGGCCAATCCTTCGATGGATCATCCATCACAGGTTACAGACCGATTGAAGAATCTGACATGGTTCTGTATCCAGACCCAACAACCTTCGCAGTTTTACCATGGAGACCAAAAGAAAAATCCTCTGCAAGACTAATCTGCGACATTTACACTCCTCAAAACAAACGTTTTGAAGGCGACCCACGCTACGTTCTTGAACGAGCCGTTGAAAAAGCAGTCAAAAGCAGGCTACACATTCATTTGTGCTCCTGAACTTAGAATTCTTCATAGTTAAAGAAAGCGAAACAGGAGGCTTGCCAACACCAATAGACATGGCAGGCTACTTTGATTTTCACCCAAGCGACTTAACTGACGATTTACGACGTGAAATTGCGGATACTGCTGAAGCTTTCGGCATAGAAATCGAAATCAGCCACCACGAAGTCGCTTTGGGACAAAACGAAATTGATTTCAAATATGGACGAAGCATTGAAAACGGCTGACCGAGCCATAACCATGAAGATGTGCGGAAAAGTTGTTGCTGCACGAGCAGGCTACATTACAACTTACATGCCAAAACCATTCGCAAGGCATCAACGGCAGCGGAATGCACATTCACATGAGCCTTTGGAACAAAGAATGTATCACAAAACCTCTTCTACGCAAGACGACGAAAAGAACGGTTTCCTCTCAGACTTAGCCCGAAACTTTATCGGCGGACAACTAGCTCATGGACGAAAAATGTGCGCAGTTCTTGATTCATGGCCAAACAGCTTCAAACGATTAGTTCCAGGCTACGAAGCACCAGTCTATCTTGCATGGGCACACAAAAACCGTTCACCACTTATCCGCGTACCAAACTTTGGCGGAAGAAAAAACGCTGCAAGATGCGAAATCCGCTGCCCAGACGGCGCAGGAAACCCATACCTACAGTTCGCAGTGCTCTTGGCAACAGGCTTAGACGGAATCAAAAACAAGATTGACCCAGGCGACCCAGTGGAACTAAACGTTTACCACATGACCTATGAAGAACGCAAAGAACGCAACATCGTTTCACTGCCAGAATCACTAAAAGAAGCCTTAGACGAACTTGGAAACCAGCGACTTAATGCGTGAAACTCTTGGCGAAACTGCATTCGAAAACTTCCTAAAAGAAAAACGCAGAGAATGGGACCTATACCGCACACAAGTCACCGAATGGGAAGTTAACCGCTACATCAAACGACTCTAAGCCAAAAAGGCTTATTTTTTTCTTTTGTTTTATTTTTTTGATTGTTAATTTTGTAGTCACAATCCTTATTATAAAGATCAACTTGTGTTTTAAAAGAGGTAATTTTTGATGGATATGGATAAGGATTTAGACCCATTAATGTCTGCTTCAAATGTCTATGAATTTGTAAACGAAAGTAATCGAATGCGAATTCTCAAAGTAACTTTCAAACCAGGCGACACCGCTAAAATGCATCATCACCCAGAACACATGGCATATGTACTGAAAGGCGGAAAACTACGATTAACCTCTGAAGGAAAAACTCAAGACGTAGACTTGAAAGAAGGATCTGCAGTTTTCTTAGAAGAACAAAATCATGAAGCTACAAACATTGGCAATACTGTAATCGACCTAATTGTCGTAGAGCTAAAACAATAATAAACAAACGCAGAAACAATTTTTTTACTTTATATTTTTGTTATTTTTTTGTTGAGTCCACGATAAGCTATGGTCTGCGCGCGCATCAAGGATTAAGAAGTCTTAGGAGAAATATTATTCTTTTTTTCAAAAAACAAACATAATATAACGACGAGAGAAAGTGGTTAACTGTTAATTTTCTCAGTCAACTCTTTAATGGGAACGGTGATTTGCTCGCGATTTATCAGATTCTTAAGCATTACAGCACCCTCTTTGAGTTCGCGTTCGCCCACAATCACTGCAAAATCCGCTTGCCGCTTATCAGCATCCTCTAAAGCCTTCCCCATCTTGCGACCCATAATCTCAAACTCAACAACTACCCCTGAACTTCTAAGTAATTGCGCAATTTTTAAGGCGTCAACCTTTAATGTTTCATTTACTGCAAGAACCAGAACCCTTTTCCCGTGTGAGGCTGCGAAAACGGCTTTTTGAGTTTGCAAAGAAAGCGCAATTCTATCAATCCCGTGCGCAACACCAACCGCAGGCGTGGGTTCACCACCAAACAATTCAATAAGCCTATCATATCTTCCTCCACCTCCAAGTGCAATTTCTAGTTCTGGGATATAGATTTCAAAAATCATGCCAGTGTAATATTCTAAGCCTCGAGCAAAGGCGGGCTCAACTGTTTGAACTGGGCACCCACTTTCCACAACCAGCTTTAAGATCTCGCAAAGGTTTTCTGCCGCAGCTTTAGCCTTCTCGTAACCCGTAACATAAGTCTTGATTTTTTCTACGGTTTCAAAACAATCATCACTTCTTAGCCTAAGCAATCCCTCCAGCATACTGCGGCATTGTTCTGTTGGTGCAAGCTTGAACGCTTCCTCATACTCCTTTTTGTCCATACGTTGAAGAATTGCGTTTTGGGTTTTTTCATCAACGCCCTCCTGGTTAAGAATCCCCCGCACAACACCAATGTGCCCGATTTTGAAAGCGTAACCCTGCAAACCCAAGCCTTTCAAAAGGCTGTTTGTGAGCAAAATGATTTCGGCATCCGCTTCGGGTCTGGCGGACCCCATCAATTCGAAATTTGATTGCCAAAACTCCCTGTACCGTCCTCGCTGCGGTTCATCATAGCGGTAGACACTTCCCACTGAGAACAATCTTAACGGTTTGGGCTCATTTTTGAGGGCAGTGGTGACTAAACGTGCGATGGATGCAGTGAATTCTGGGCGTAGCGCCACTTGACGCTCACCTAGATCTTTAAAAATGAACATCCGCTGGCGAATTTCCTCACCGGACTTCGCGCTAAGTAACTCAATCGGTTCAACCACAGGCGTTATAACTTCTTTGTAGCCATAAATCGCTGCAGTTTCACGGGCTTTGCTAATAATATGTATGAATGCTTGAGCTTCTTCGCCAAGTAAATCTCTCATTCCGCGAACAGTTTGGAAATTGGGCATGCAACTTTCTCCGTATCGTTAAACTTGATATAAATCTGTGCAATTGTTTGTATTTAGCTCTTGGCTTTTGACCCGCTTTTTTTCTCTTCCACAGTCTATAGCCCTGAGTACTTACAAACAATCGAACAGAGGCAACTAAAGTTTTTTTGGCGCTATCAAAAGAATAACTTCAAAAACAACTGGAGCTATTTCTTTTATCAAAAGGAGACCAATACATGAGCAAAAAAGGAGAAACAACAGAGCAAGATCGGGGAAAACCTCAGCCTCAAAAGAAAAAGGACAGAGACGCTAAACGAAAGGATAAAAAGTCAGCCCGACTTGAAAGACAAAAGTCCAGATAAGATTTAAACTAGTAATTTGAAAATTATTCGCGATGTTAATTTTAATAAGCTCACCAATCAGTATTTCTTTTGAGCGAAAAATATGGATTACTCGGTAATTGCCGAAGCTTATGAAAAAATTGAAGCAACAACTAAACGCTTAGAAATGACTGATTTACTAGTGGACGTATTAAAGAAAACTCCTAAAGAAGTCATGGCAAAAGTAGTTTATTTAACGCAAGGCAAGCTTTACCCAGATTTCATGGGCGTTGAAATGGGCATTGCCGAAAAACTTGCAATAAAAGCCTTAGCAAGAGCGTCAGGACAAAGTGAAAGCTTAATCCTGTCTGAGTTGCAGAAAAGCGGGGACATAGGCCAAACATCGGAAAAGCTTTTGGCTAAACGCAAACAATCCACATTTTTCTCAAGGAAGCTCACAGTAGAGGGCGTTTATGAGACGCTTGATAAAATGGCAAAAACTTCAGGCTCAGGCGCTGTAGATACGAAGATGGCATTGCTCTGCAGCCTACTAACTGATGCATCCCCTAACGAGGCAAAATGGATAATACGAACCGTAACCGCGAACCTGCGCCTAGGCATTGCCGACATGACGGTTCTTGACGCATTAGCCATCGCTTACGGCGGAGGAAAAGAAGCCCGCAAACTCGTTGAACGCGCTTATAGCATTTCTTCTGACCTTGGAAGAGTCGCAGAAGTCGTCGTAGAAAAAGGCTTGGATGGAATAAAAAACTTCCAAGTTCTAGTTTTTGAACCCATAAGACCAATGCTAGCAGAAAGGTTAGCTTCTCCTGAAGAAATATTGGAGAAATTCAGCGGCAAATGCATAGCCGAATACAAATACGATGGCGAACGGATACAGGCACATAAGAAAGACGGAAAGGTGGTTCTGTTTTCCCGCCGTTCTAGAAAACATCTCCAGCCAATATCCTGACGCTGTGGAACTGATAAAAGAAAAATTTAGTGCTAAAGAAGTCATTTTGGAAGCTGAATGCGTCGCCATGGATTTAGAAACAGGCGATATGCGTCCATTTCAAGAGTTGATGCATCGAAGGCGCAAATACGGGATTGAAGCAGCGATTAACCAGTATCCAATCTCGCTTTTCCCATTCGACCTACTTTATGTTGATGGTAAAGACTTAACCCTTGAACCGTTGTCCACATAGACGCAAAGAACTTGAACGCATCGTAAAAAATTCCGACAGGGTAACTCCAGCAACCCACAAAGTAGTCAGCAGCCCCAAAGAATTGGAGGATTTCTTTGAAGAAGCCATAGCAGAGGGCTGTGAAGGCTTAATGTGCAAATCCATTTCTAAAGACTCCGTGTATCAAGCAGGCAGCCGAGGTTGGCTTTGGATTAAATATAAACGAGATTACAAATCTGAAATGACCGACACAGTAGACTTGGTGGTTGTTGGCGCTTTCCATGGCAGAGGGAAACGGGTTGGAACCTACGGCGCTTTACTTTTAGCCACGTACAACAATAAAAATGACACTTTCGAAACGGTCACAAAATGTGGAACAGGATTCACCGACAAAGACCTTGCAACGCTTCACGAAACTCTTCAGAAACATATTATTCCCAAAAAGAACTCACGCGTCGTTTCTATGTTGCAAGCAGATGTTTGGTTTGAACCCAGCTTGGTCCTTGAGATTTTAGGCGCCGAAATCACCTTGAGCCCCATTCATCCCAGCGCCATGGATTCAATTCGAAAAGGAGCAGGATTAGCGATTCGTTTTCCACGTTTCACGGGCAAATACCGAACTGACAAAAGCCCTGAAGATGCAACCACCTCAAAAGAGATTGTAGAGATGTATCGAGGACAATTAAAGAAGATAAGCAACGAATCAGCAGGGACATAGGCAGAGTATTTTGAAAATTGAATTTTGATTTAACAGCAACTTCACAGGCCTATCCATAACGGTTAGATAGCCATTTGCAAAATAAATTATGAAAAATGGAAAATAGCGCCTTAACTTATTGACTTAATTGCCTTTTTGTGACGCGTAGTGACGTTTTAAGACGCGTAGTGACGTGTAGTGACGCGTAGAGACGAATAAAGACGCGTAGTGACGCAACCTGCAAACAAACCAAGCTTTAAATCAATAAAGCAACTTAAAACACAAACAACAAAAATTGCAAATAAAATTCTTGACTAAGCCCATCGTCAAATGCAATTTAAAATTTAGGAAAAGCTAAAACTGATAAGCATCAACCGCTAAAATAAGTGACAGGCGTGAACTTCGTTGTCCCAAGACACAGAAAAAATGAAATCCCTTATCGCATTCAAAAAGCGAATGGAAGAGCAACTTGAAAAATTAAATGCTGAAACCAAAGAAGTGCAAGCTGCCTTAGACACAGTTAACGGCATTTTGCTTGACAAAGGCTTCAAACGAGGAGACCTAAAAGAAGTGTCTGAGATGCCTGAGCCTAAAGAGGTTGTTTTGCCAAGACAAGACCGTGAGCCACCAACGGTTGTTGTCCAACGCAGTACCCCTCAACAAACAGAAAAAGAAACAGTCATACCCCTCAAAACCATGACTGATGAACCTTTAGCGCTGCTTTATTTTGACAAACAAATCATACATGTATTACCAGATGAAAGCAAAAACTTCAGTGTCAACACACCACCTTTCACAAATTTTCTTGTGGAAAAAGTCTTCTCCAAAATGCAAGAAAAAGATGCAGAGCTTGTCAAAGCAAAGCAGTTAGCAACAGATAAAATGTTCACGTTCAACGTTGTTCGAGAAGGCGATTTAATAAGAGAAATCGTGATTAAAAATGTGGATGAGGAACGGTTAAAGGAGCTTAAGTCAAGCATACGCTGGACTTTTGAGAAAATGTATGAAAAAATGAAAAGCTCTTGATCTACTTCGAATGTTTCTCCAGAGCGTCAACAATCTTGTTCTTGGGGCATAAACCCACAAGTCTATCAGCTTCAGAACCGTCTTTGAATAGTATCATTGTTGGAATGCTGAAAACTTGAAATTTTTCAGCTGTAGATGGATTTTCATCAACATCTAACTTGCCAATTAAGATTTTGCCAGTATTCTCTTTCGCTAATTCAACAATTGTTGGCGCTAAAGCTCTGCAAGGTCCACACCAGTTAGCCCAAAAATCAATAAAAACCAACTTGTTTTTCGTGATTGTTTCTTCAAAATTTGCATCAGTTACATGAAAAGGTTCAGTACTCATTTTTTTTACCTTCTAATAACGATATTAATTTAAAGATTTGTTTGATATAAACCGTTCGCGAAACTTCACCCAAATTTAATCAGACAAGTTAGCGCTAGAAACTAACAAAGTTAAATTTAATTATCGACACTACTCCCCACAAATTGATCAGAAGGCTTAGAATTATCAGGGCTTTTTCTTGCCAACTAAGATTCTCGCTCATGCCCTTGGCAGTCAATAACATAAGAAAAGGAGTAAAGTCAAGGCTGAAGCGGTAACCAAACTGAGTAAACCCTACAGTACCATGAGTAATTATGGGTGGAAGTATGCACAATATAGCTATGGCGGAGTATTTACTGAGCTTGTTCCACGGACCTTTGAAAATGAATATGAATGCTGGCGTAGTGAAGAACAATGCTAAACCCATCCATGATGGTTTGAAGTAGGGAAATGAGTTAAGCAGGATTGGTCCTTGGAAAAATATCGCGTAAATATGCCGGGGAATGTAGAGCTAGGTTAAAGATTCCCTGTTGGAAAAAAGGATCCAGCTGTATGCCAGGTATCAGACCGTAGCCTAAATCCAGAATTGTTCCCCATCGGGCAACATTGTAAAGTAAATACAAAGTAACAGGTATTGCTAAACCAGCAAAGAAAAGGGATGCTTGCTTAAATCGAGGCTTCCAAGCGCCACTCCCATCGTATATGAGAAACAAGAAAAATGGAAAAGCTAAAGCGGTGGGCAATCGAGCTAACGCTGCAAAACCCAACAGTAAACCGACTAAAACATAACTTTTCTCATACAAAGCTAACAAAATGGCAGATGTTAGGAAAAGAACAGCCACGACTTCCGCAATATACCATGAAGTGCCAACCGCTGCGATAAACCAGAAGCAGGTTCCAAAGCCGAAAAGAGCTGTCAGCCAAAGAGTTTTGTTACTGTTCGCACCAGTTTTTTTAAGCATAAGCCAAGTTAAAGAAACACATACGCAAGCAAGAATTATTGAAAATAGGGCTTCGTCAAGGGAAGTACCGAAAACTGCAACAAACGGCGTCAGTAGCACAGCAGGCATCGGAGGGTAAACGACATAATAGTTTCCGTTTAGTGGAACGATTTCTTGAAGAGCAATACCATCGCCTGAAACCCCTAATTTACCATGAAGAAAAGCGTTTGCTAACCAAACATAATGGTCTTGACCTGGCGGCGGACCCTTAGTTAAAGCGAAAATAACAAGGGATATTATTGCTATTAAAATGAACTTTTGAAGTGTCCCCAAAGAAGTTATTTTCGCGTAAAGCTGCCGAAGCCCCAAATTAATAGTGTTCATTCGTTACCAATTGAGTTTTGAATTTGACAGAAACGGAATTTAAAGATTCGTTTAGTTTCCACAAAAATAACCTGTTTGATTTATTTACACGGCTTCATTTTTTCAAGCAAAGCCTTGAATGCAACGTAGGAAACTTGTGGGTCAGATATCTCTGCAGCAGCCTTTTCGAACGGACACATGCCAGTCTTGTTTATATCCAAAACATTTTCCACCAACTGCTCCCATTCACAAACGACATTGTTTTCTTCAAAAAGCAATTTAGCTTTCTGGCTTAGAACTTCTGCATAAACTTCGCGTATTCCAGCATAAATGCATAATAACGCCAATGCTTTGCCCGCGACACGATCGGCTATTGAAGCACCTTTGAGTTGGGTGTCTAAGGTGTCTATTGCATGAATGAAACCTGAGATTCGGTGAGAATCAGTTTCGAAAAGCACTTGGCCGTTTTTAGCTATGGCAAGCGTTAACTGTTTGCTGTAGAGCTGTTTTTTGGCTAGTTCAAGATCCTGCATGATTCGTCACTATTCTTGATACTGAGAAGCTAAAAACAATATTGGTTTTTATTTATTCCAAGTTAATTTGAAAAAGTTGGTCTTCGGGCAACTTGGCGATTTCCCAACCGTAAGCTTCATCTAATTTATCTTGTTTCTTCATTTGCTCCAATATTTTGCTGAAAGGCTTCGTCAGCGTCACTTTAACTGTTTTTCCATTTTCCTCGATAAAAAAAGTTGCTTGAATAGTTTTTGAGTCTTTAAATTGAAGCCTTTGATTGCCAATTGTGCAAGTGGTAGAAACCTGAATGCCATCTAACAAGCAAGAAAATGGCGGGTATAACGGCACAGAAACTTCTGTCCTAAGAATTGCTGCTTCAGCATCGGATATGTTTAAGGCTTTTTTAGCTGCTGCCCCCATTTTTAAGCCGATAACTAAGTATGGTCCCACATGTCCATGTAATTGGCGAGCGAATTCAATAATTGCTTGTTGTTCAGTAGGCATTTTGGTTCACTTCTCAGTTAGATTTGGTGTTTATTGAGGGTTGCTGTAAATTTTTGAAAGGTTCAAGTTTATCATATTCTTTGTGACGCCAGTAACCAAATGAGATTAGCCAAGAAACAATAAAGATACCAATTATTCCAAAGCCCACCATTTCAAAATTAAGTGCGTTTAGCCAACCCCAAAATATTCCGCTCAAGTTTAGTTCAGTTGATAGTACTTGCAAAAGCTCAAGTGTGCCGATTGCCCAAGCAACAAGCACCGAAATAACTGTGACGGTCAAGTTGTAGTAGATTTTTCTTATCGGATTTAGAAACGCCCACCCGTAAGCTACGCGCATGGCAACCCCGTCTGCAGTATCCACTGTAACCATGCCGCAGGTAAACAGCAACGGCAAAATCAGGACGTAGTAAAGCGGGATACTTGTGGAAACACCAATACCCACGCTTATGGCTATAAGCGCAATTTCGCTGGCAGTGTCAAACCCTAAACCGAAGAGTACACCCACTGGATAAATGTGCCATGGTTTGCTTATGAGTTTGAATAGTGGCCGGAAAAAGCGGTTCATGAAGCCGCGGTTTTGCAGCAGGTTTTCAAGTTCATCGTGGTTTAGTTTTCCCTGTTTTAGGGTTTGGAAAATCTTGTACAATCCGATTACTATGACGGCGTTTATGAAACCGATTATCCAGAGGAAACTTCCTGAGACCAAGCGTTCCAATGACTGCACCAGCGCTTTGAAGGACAGGGATGATTCGCTGTAACTGCACGAGTGGCAGATATCAAGCCGATGATAAGGGCAACGACTACTGTGGAGTGCCCAAGGCTAGAACCATATGCCCACGGTTATTGGGCGTTTTCCTTCTTGCATAAGTTTTCGTGTTGTGTTATCGATGGCTGCAATATGGTCTGCATCTACTCCATGTCGTAAGCCGAAGACGTATGCTACTATGCCTAAGCCGCCTAGGACTACAGCAATTTTGCCTATGACAAAGGCTGCTGAGAAACCGACTGCTGTAATTGTTATGAGTATGGCGAAGATTATGGCTATTTTTATTTTTTCGCCGCGTGAAAGACCATAGGGGTTGGATTTTGCCATCATCCAGTAACACTTTTTTTAGTTATACGTGTTACTAAACATATAAAAGCTTTTAGGCACAACAAACCATTTTTACTTGACCAAAAATGTCAAAAATCGTACGCATAGGCGTAACATTCCCACCTGAACTCCTCAAAGATTTCGACGAAATCACATCCAAAATGGGTTACGAAAGCCGCAGCAAAGCCATTCAAGACGCAGTAAGACTCTACGTTTCAGAACGAAAATGGATCAAAGAAGAAGACACTGTCCAAACAGGCGTCATACTAATGGTTTATGACCATGACGCGAAAGGATTGGAAAGCGAATTAACCGAAACCCAGCATGAACACTCCTCAATCATAACCTCAACACTGCACATTCACATAAGCGAACAAGACTGCTTAGAAGCCATAGCAGTAAAAGGCAAAGCATCAGAAATACACCACTTAAGCGACGAATTAACTACCCGAAGAGGAGTAAAAATCCTCAAAACAACAATAGTAACCGTTTAAACCTCAAACATCCGTTCCAAAGAAGCCCGAGCCTTCTTAGCCACTGCTTCCGGAACCTTAACTACGTTCTTTTCTTCCTTTAACGCAGTATATAGTCGGTCAAGAGTTGTAAGCTTCATGTTCGGGCATATTGCACCTTCATAAGCCAAATAAAACTTTTTATCCGGATTCTCTTTACGCAGACGATGCAGGATGCCTTCTTCTGTGCCCACGATGAATGTTTTAGCGTTGGATTCTTTGGCAAAACGGCACATTTTTGATGTGCTACCAATGAAATCTGCTACTTTGCGCATTTCTGAGCTACATTCAGGATGAACCATAACCGTTGCATTGGGATGTTCCATCTTTAGCACTGTTATGTCTTCAGGTTGGAAAAGCAAGTGTGTCGGGCAGAACCCATTTTCTGGTATAGGAATTAGGGTTTTGCCCGTTTTTTCGCTCACATAATCGCCTAGGTTTTTGTCTGGACCAAAAAGTATTGTTTCTGCATCAAGGGAATTGATCACTTCCACCGCGTTGGCACTGGTGCAGCAAACATCGCAGTGAGCTTTGCATGAAGCCAAAGTATTAACGTACAAAACTACGGGAGCTTTTGGGTACTTGGCTTTAGCCCGTTTAATCTCATCAACGGTTAGCATCTGAGCCATTGGGCACCTTGCGCCCAAACAGGGCAAAAGAACCTTTTTGTCAGGATTCAAAATTGCTGCTGATTCAGCCATAAAATCCACTGCTGAAAAAACTATCATTTCAGCGTCTTTTTCCTCGTGCAGCTTTACGGCTCAATTCGATACTGTCGCCCACATAGTCAGCTATATCTTGGATTTCTGACCGCTGGTAATTATGAGCTAATATCACAGCTTTTTTTTCTTTTTTAAGCTTCAGGATTTTTTCGGTTAAATCCATATTTTCGCCAAGTACGTCTTAAGTTAAAAATTAAAGAGGACAAATCAATAGATATATGCCTTTACCTTCGTTCCTAAAGTTTAATCCTAAAAATATAGAAAATCTGGCTATTTCACTAAAAATTATCAGTTCAATCTCAGCCTGTAAAGTTTAGGACAAGGATTCTTCTAGGATTTTGACCGAAGGTGGCATCTGGCGAGATTACGGAAAAGTTACCTGACGCATAAATTTGCGTGTAGATTTGTTGCAGATTAAGCGT
Organism: Candidatus Bathyarchaeota archaeon; assembly: GCA_963798135.1. Lineage (GTDB taxonomy): Archaea > Thermoproteota > Bathyarchaeia > Bathyarchaeales > Bathycorpusculaceae > Bathycorpusculum. Next base: position 227,389 of record CAWCSI010000003.1, read on the forward strand.
ACTATTGAAATAGAGTACCGTACCGCCGTACTCGTAAGTGAAAACAAATTTTACGTTATCTTGTTTGCATATGCTGATAAACTCCGTTATGTTGAAGTTGAGTGTGTAAGTGTCTACTGGTAACGTAGGGTATTGGTAGGTTCTTATTTGAGGTGCACCATCTGCCCAGAGGTAGAAACTAACCATGTCTTGGCTAAAGTAGTTGTAGGGGCACAATAGAATGATTGACTGGTTTGCTGAGTCATGAGCTACTGCATAATGTGTGGCTTGAGCAATTTCGATGTTAATGTCATTTTGTTTTACATTATAGTAGATGTCATTTATACTGTAAGCCAGCCCTACAGAAACGAAAATTATCAAAAAAGCAGCGGCCACTTTGGCGGCTTTCTTTCTGTTTACTTTTACACTTTGCATCCAAGTGCCGTGCAGCTTATCGTATACAAATAGGATAAGCACTGAGGCGGAAATTGCTAATGCTGGAAATAACGTTAACACATAACGCCATTCCCTATTGGATATCACAGTGAAAAATACGAAAACGCTAATGAACCAGATAAAAACAAACTTATCTTCCCATTTTCGACGCCAAACAAACAAGCCTAAGCCAGCTAAGCCCACTATATAGAGAAGAAGAGAAATGGGGTGCACATCGCGGTAAGGCCAAGTCATTTCTATCAAATAATAAATTGGGATAGGAAAGCGGATACTATAGAGGGATCTTCCAGGATTACCCATCTGCAGAGCATACATCCATTGACTGAAAACATATGAAGCAAATACATGGTAAACAATAACAAGCCAAGGAATAATTACAGCAAGAGCAGCGACGATAAGCAACAAAAATCTTGAAAACAGCCGCTTAAGTTGACCCCACCCTAAAACCACTATGCTAACAACCATAACGGCAACGGCAGCGATCACCTGATATTTAGTTAAGAAGCCTAAGCCTAAAGCTAAACCGCTTAAAACCACCAGCCAATTCTTTCGGCTTTTTAGCCATCGATAAAAGAAAAACAAAGACAACGTAAAAAAGAAAACAAGCATTATTTCGAGCAACGCCAATCGGGAAAGCCAAAAGTAACCCGGCATAACCCCTAAAAACACGGCCGAAATTAACGCAACTTTTCCGCCGTACATGCTATACGCGAGTTCAAACACTATCCATAGAGAAAGGATGCTAAAAAATGCTGACACTAATCTAGCTGAAAAAAGGCTTACCCCAAATAAATCAAAAGAAGCGGTTGTCAACATGGAAAAGAGCGGTGGATAGAATGAGTCTCGTACAAAGTTATTATATAACCCATTTTTTAATTCCAATGCGCCTGTCAGATGAGTAACTTCATCCCAATTCATAGGTTGGTTGGAGAGGATTAGTAGAAGCAGAATAAAGTAGACAAGCGCAAGAACCAGAAAAGCTAAGCGCCACTTAGTTAAGGCTGCTTTCAGCTGAGTTAAACGGAGTTTTGAATTTGGTTTGTTAATCATTGTTCTCAGCGCTGCAAAGCCTGTTTTCTCAATCTATGAAAAGCTGACGATATAAAATCTTCCTAATTTCAACATTTAACTGATGAAATGGATAATGGGAAACGCTAAAATGTTTCAGCGTCTTCTTTGGTCACAGTGCATCACATGCCGTACAATGAACTAAGAAAAGATTACTTGGTTAATCGCTGGGTTGTAATCGCGACAGAGCGTAGCCGCCGGCCCACAGATTTCGCAAAGCAAAAGGCAGAAGTTGGCCAAACCACAGTTTGTCCGATGTGCGTTGGAAATGAGGCTTTGACACCACCGGCGGTAATGCTTTATCTGAAAGAGAAGGATGAAATAAACGTAGCCCAAGACCCGCTAACAGGTGAGCGCCCGAAAAACTGGCTTATCCGCGTCATCCCAAACCTTTACCCTGCCTTTAGCCTGCCCAAACAACCAGAGGACATGGCACAAATTTTCAAAAGTGAATTTTTGGGTAACGCGATTGGAGACCATGAGGTTATTGTTGAGTCACCAAATCATGATGAGGACCCAGCGGATGCTGAACTGCCTCAACTCGAATTGGTTATTCACGCCTATATTGACAGGCTCAAGGAGTTAAGCGCAAAGCCGTATGTCAAATATGTTTCAATTTTTAGGAATTTTGGCAAAGAAGCAGGCGCGTCACTTTCTCATGCGCATAGTCAAGTAATTGCTACCCCGATGGTTCCACCGGTCATTCAAGAAGAAATGGATGCAAGCAAAGCATACTATGGACAGAACAGGAAATGTGTTTTCTGTGACATCTTGGAAAAGGAAGCGAAGAGTTCGAGGCTTATTTATGTGAATGCCGAATTCGTGGTTTTTGCTCCTTACGCAAGCATAAATCCGATGGAATTTTGGATTGTACCCAAAAAACACGCTTCGAACATTCTAATCTTAACAGGTGCTGAAGTGAAAATGCTGGCTAAAGCACTTAAATTAAGCCTAAAAGCTCTAAAAGACGTAGTTAATGACCCACCGTACAATTACGGGTTTCACTTATCCATAAATGAAGACTCAAAAGAATACTATCATTGGCATTTGACAGTTTACCCCAAACTTTCAATTTGGGCAGGCTTCGAATTAAGCACAGGAATATACATCAACACTGTTACCCCTGAAACGGCTGCTGAAAGTCTCAGAAAAGCAATAACGTCTTAAATTTTTTATCACTTTTTGACCAATGTTAAGGCAAGCAGTTTTATTCGGTCATCAGCTTAGCTATGTTTTTATCTCTTGGAACACAAAAATAATTGGCGACTGGAACACATTTTGTGCGGAACAATAGCAAATGGGGTTTTGTCAGTTTGTATTCGGTGAGTGTTTCAGCATACCCCATACCTTTCGCAAAGACTAGTTCAGCAGCGTCGTAGACTTTTAGGAACTCGGCTGAAACCTCTTTTTTCTGCAACCCAACGGCGTCGCATCCTGTAGTTATTACTTCGTCAGCCAAGTTTATCAATGTTTGAAATTGCGAACATCTTCCATGGTGGCGTCATTAATTACTGGTCCGCCCTTAACGACATAAATTACTTTTAACCCCATGTTTTTCAGCTGCTCAACTAGCAAACGTGTCAAAAACGATTTCTCCAGCATTATCCGCCAAAAACAAGAACACTGTTAGCCTTTTTTGCTAACTCATAAGCTTTGTCAATATCATCAATAACCAAGTCTTTAGCTGCTTCTCTAAAACAGGCGGCTAAATCATTCAGGGTAAATTTGTGACCTGGAATATCAAACTCCATAATGTTGCCTACGATGGCGCAGAGGCATGCTTTTTTGAATCGTTCCTGCTGATTGTTGCCTGATTCCACCAGTTTTTTTGCGTGCGGCAGCATTTTGAGGGCTTTTTCGTTTGCCGAGTTTTTTGTTGTACTTGTAGGGGTCGTTGTTGCTTGTTAATTGTCTTATTATGCGGTCTCTTTTTGTGCCTATATCTGCCGCAACTGAGTTGGATTTGAATTCCCGGTTCAGCAGTTTAACTATTTCAGCTAAGCACCTAAAACGAAGAGCAGGGTTGGTTGTGGCTTGGTATGTTTGCACTTGGCCCGAGAAAGTAAACATGATTCACATTCAGGTTCAACTTTCAAGAGCATTCACACGATCTATTGTTTTGTTGCATCGGCAAATGCACGTAGAATACTATATGGGTCTTTCGCCTTCACAATGCCGCTTGCAACAAGAACACCTTGAGTTCCAAGCTTGAGCGCTACTGAAACATCTTCACGCTTGGCTAACGCCAGCACCGCAAAAATTGTCACCTCAGAGTTTACTTTTCTGGACAAGGTTAACTGTGTTAGTTACAATTTCAGGTTGTAGCTTTAGAAACGGAAATTCCCGTTCCAATCAATTCTGGCGGCTCAAAAGATACGATGTCTGGGTGCATAGCAGCTACACCAGCGCTTGTAGTGGGGTTGTTAGCGCAAACACAGGAAATCAAGTCTTTTTCCTTACTTAATGCAGATAATAGCTTCAATCTCTGAAAGTTTAAGCTGTCGCTCAGCATGATTAATCAACGTTCCAACAGCACCTGCCTCCTTAACGGCTTCAGCGAGAATATGCCCCGTACTGTTCCCAGGCTTAATTGGGTCAATATGCTGGGCAAAAACTGGAATCTCAACCGCCTCAGCAATACGTGCTATGTCAACAAACTGTGGAACCACCACGATTGTGACGCCTGTTTCTTTAGAGGCTTTTTCAGCTTGTTTTGCTAGTTCAACGGCTCTTTTGCCTGTGGATTCAAGGTAGGTTTTAAAATTTACAATGATTATAGGAGTTTGTAGTTTCAAAGTTGATGTCCTCGCGTTAAAGGATAAAGCTTTTTTGTTAATAATTATTTGCCTTTAAAAAATCAAGTAAAAGTTAGAGCTAAAATAGAATAAGAAGATTATGGCGTGAGCCGTTGCTTTGACTTGCAATGCAGCTTTCTTAGCTACTTCTTCAGTTAACATGCCGATAAGATTGCCCATTTTTAACCATAGCTGCTCGCTTGATACCTTTCTCACTCATAAGTCTTCATAGCGGTAATCATCGATTCATCCCCTTTCAAGATTATAAGAGGCGTGTAGTTGAGGTCTTTGGCAAGAGTTTTCTAGGGGTCTTTTCGTTCTTCAACAATTTCTCTTAGAAGTTCTCGGTCGTTTATTACGCCTATGGGTTTGTGGTTCTCAGTAATTAAGAACCGAAGTAACGTTGTTTTGCAGCATTTTTTCGACAAGTTTAGTTACCGTTTCAGTTGTCGGAGACTTCTACTGATTGGAAGTTTTGTGCCTGCTTGACTGCTGATTTCTGTTATGTCTATACCTCGTTTCCAGATGTCGTCTAAGCATTTCGCTTACTCTTTCAATTTGGCTAGGATCAGTGGAGTAGAATGTGTCAGCTAAAGTAGAAGCGCAGATTCAGTTCCAAAATCGCTTAGCGGCGGCATCTTGAACATGAAGAGGTGCTTGTTGTCAACCAGCATCATTGTTAGGTAGCTGATGGGAACATGTTTAACTTCGTAATCTTTTGCAAGTTTTTGCGCTGGTTCAAGGTTGTCAAGGTCAATGGATGCCATTATGCGTAGTATTTAAGTCTTTTCTCAAAGTAGTTTATCAAAGGATCATTCTTCGGCGAGTCGATTGATGCTCTGGGAAGAAGTGATTACTACAATGTCTTTTTTGGCTGATTCAAGAATCTTCGTGACTTTCTTCCATGCTTCCTCGACGTCTTTGATGACGAGTGTTTCGCCAATGGGGATTCCGCTTTTTAACTCGTCTATTCGTCTTGAAGCGTCAACTCCGCTTTGCCACATCTGAACAAAAAAAGCTTTCAAAACAGAAATGAACATTTTATCGTTAATCCATAAGCCTTCATCTTCAAGGTTCAAAACCGATGCTTCATTCCCAAAGGGAGCATAAAGCATGGCTTCTTCTTCATCTTTAATTAAGAACCGTGGGAAAAACTTGGAGCTCATGCCAACATGGCGAAGTTTAATGTTAAGTTTATCTTCAGCAATATTGTCTATCTATTCTTTCCACAACTTTGAGGTTTTCAGGGGAAATATCAGTGATAATTTGGAATTGTACTTTACTTTCTTGCGGATGAAGCTAAGCGGCTGCGTCAAAAATTCCTGCAATATCTTCCTGAATTAAACCCAAGGAAGTTGTTAGAACGATAACTTCAGATTTTGATTCTTCAATCATGTGAAGCATTTTTGAATGAATCTTTTTTTTGCCTGTGATAATTGAGAATTTTGCTACTGGATATTCTGATTCGGGAGCGCTAATTGATTGCCAAGCCGTTAAGAGGTTCTGTTTCTGATCATTGAGGTTAGACAACTTCATTCTTTTTTGCGTTAATAAATTTGTCAACTAAGGCTTCAAAGGGAACAATTGTGAATCGTGTGGGGCGTTCAAGGGTTGCTTCGATGAAGCCTTTTTCCTGCAGTTTTTTGAAGGTGCGGTATGCTTGTACTCGCTCCATTTTAAGTCGTTTAGCTACAAAGCTGGTTGATTGGACACCACTTTTGGCAAGAAACATGTAAACTTGAATTTCTCGTTTTGATAACCCGAGAATCTGTAGAAATTTAGTTACATCTTTTTCACTCATCAAGTAACCGCCATTTAAAACCCATTTTATTAATTTAAAAGATGTGAGCCGATGTTTATATAACTACTGTTTTTTTGTAGCCTTATTGACAAACGATTTGACTACAACTGCGGCGTCTTTGAGATAACAAGATAGTTAAGAAAGCTTCTGCTGCAAAACGCCCCGTTCACTTTTTGCCCTTTTCGCAGGCTTCCATGACTTCCGAACAAAATCGGGTATTCTTCATTTTTTTCAAGCAACTGCTTAAGAAAAATCATTGTTTTATCGTCTGTTAGATATCCACTACCAAAGTCGCCATGTTCAAGACGTAAATTGGCAACTTCACGGTCACGCTCAACCTTAGCTACGATTGAAGCAGCTGAAACGATGGGGTAAATCCTATCTGCTTTGTGCCTGGAAATGATTCGGGTTTTAATCTTTAAGCATTCCCTAATATGGTTTCCAAAACGATGCTCAATTGTGTCTGCGGCATCAACATAAGCTTCATTAGGCTTCAAAACCTCAATAATCTGAGCCATCGTCTGCGCTTCAAGCCTATTAAGCTTGTGCAACCGTCTAAGGCTTTCAACTGCCAAATCGATTTGGTAAGGCATAACTTTTATCGTTTGATACTTTTCAACTAATTGCAAGATTGCTGGGTACAGAAGCTCCCGTTTTTCAGCCGTTAGAAGCTTTGAGTCTTTAACGCCTAATTCAGTTAGAATTGAAAGGTTTTCAGCTTTCATCATGACGCCTGCAACTACTAATGGACCAATAACACATCCACGCCCAGCTTCGTCAACACCCGCAACTAACATTTGGCTTTTTCATCCTGAACTATCAATGCCTAAGTAAACTAAGCTATAATGCTTTTCGAAAAAATTTCAGTTTAGACAAAAAAGGAGGTAGGAAGCAGAAAAATCTCTTGTTTTAAATGGTATGGTAAGGATTTCGATTTAGTTAATGATTTTTTACGGCAAAAACAGGTGGCCAGAGGATTAGGTCCGTTGAGCAACTATCATTGCATGTGCTTTTTCGAAAGGCTCTAAATTTACAACTTCCTTAACTTCGAATCCTCTTTTGCGCAAAACGTTGGCTTCTTGACGGTAAACATCGTCGGGATTCATGGTTACATCTATGCTTTGGGATTTTCCGGCAAGCATAACCCAGCCAGCTTGTTTAAGGAAAACATCGGCGTTGTCTGCCAGAAGTTTTGCTTGTTCAGGCTGAGCCACATCACAATAGATAGTGTCTACTTTTCCCGAGATGAACATGGCGTATCTTTCGGGCATGCGAGCATCTTCTAAAAGCGGTGAAATGTTAGGTCGATAGGCTGCGACGTTGTTAACTAAATCTCGAATTGAACGCTGAGCAAATTCAACGCAGTAAACATATCCGCCTTCGCCGACAATATCTGAAACATGACTAGGTGTAGTTCCTGAAGCAGCACCTAAATAAAGAACTTTAGAATCAGGTTCAATCGGCACATTTTGTAGACCTTTATTGATGGCAGCAGCTAATTTGCTTCTAAAGGCATCCCAAACACGGTATTCGGTACCTTTGAATCTAATTAGTCGCTCACCATAAACAGTTAAGCCAGGAGTTAAGTTATTTGTACCTAAACGTTGTGCGCCGTCTTCAAGGGTGACTTGGTAGATTTCTTTGAATTTTGGGTGGGGTCTAACCTTGATGGTCACGTCTGTCGTTTCTCCATTTTCCGCCACCGCCTCCGCCGCCTGGGCGTCTTCCGCCTCCTCCACCACCGCGGTTACGGTCTCTAAATGATTGCCCGCCTTGAGGTCTTTGCCCTCTTTGTTCACCACGTTCAAAGGATGGTCTTGGCTTAGCTTCTTTTGGTGGCGGTGGTTCTTTGTATTTCTCGCGAATTTCGTCTATGCGTTTGTTGATGTCAGCTTTCAATCGGTCTCCAATGTAATGGCCTCCGAAAGCGTCAGCTCTGGCTGCAATGGCTAATTTTCCCGCGATTACTCTTGCAATTTTTCCTCTTTGCCATCTTTTGGCGTCATGCAAAAGCGTATGTTGGAAGATTAAGCCGTGTTTAGGTGGTCGGGCTCCTGTTTTTAATGACCGGAAAAGAGCTTTTTCTGCACCTATAACTTGGATGGTGCTTGCGGGTCTCATGGCTAAAATTTGTAAGCTTCCCGCCATGGCGATTAATCGTGCGCCCAGAAGTGCACCTGCAACTGCCCGAACGTTTGGCGCCATTTCCTCCATGGTTCTGTCAACATAATTATCCATGTTTTTACGGAGTTCATAGAAGGATAGAACGTTTTTTGCTAATTCTTGAATCTGCTGTAAATCGCGTTCCGCGATATCTGCACCCATAGATGATTCAGCGGTTTTAGCTACTATTTGAGCTCGTTCTTTTGGAATGTTTTCTTTTTCCAAGTTTTCAATTGTGTAGTTTTCTCGGTCGCCTAAATTCATAACAAGCCGGGAATAAGTTTCATGTTTCTCAATTAAACGGTCAAGCTCAGGAAAATACACGCCATACCATTCCCTGAGTCTGCCCATAAATAAGTTAACGGTTCGGTCCAAATCATCCAACGTTTGTATGCCCTGAGCAACAATTAAATCTCTTTTTTCGGAGGCACCTTTAACTCTAAACTTAGCAAGCTCCATGCTTACGCTGCGATTCCAAAGGCTCAATTCCTTCTGATCATTGACAAAGCCCGATTCAACTGCAACCTCATTCATGAGGGATCGGAGAACTTCGGCTTCAGCTGGGTTGGCTACTTCGGTATCTGCATCCATTTTTCTGTGAATTTCTTCGGCCAAATTGATATTCTCAAAAACGAAAGTTGCATAACCCGCGGTTTTTAACAGTGAAATTAAAGAGAAAACTTCATCGGACATTTTTCCAGCTTCAGCTTTTAGCAGGCTTTTTGCTGCTGCCTGAGGTTTCTTTGGAAATAGAACTTTTTCAACTAAACTGTTTTTGTCGTCAAACGCTACTACGCCAAACGGGAAGTGAATTATGAATGCTTTCATTTCTGTGAGCCTCAATAAACTAAGTATTGTCACTACTCTAACCTAATAAACAGTTATGTTGAGTTAAATTGAAAAAACCGTGTCGTTTGTTGTTATTGCTGTTGTTGTTTTGTTTATCAATTAAAACGTTGGATATTTAGTATTTTTGGATTGAAAATTTACCAATCTTCTGAAAAACTATTTAACAACTTTGAACCTGGGTTAGATTACTTATTTTTCTTTTTCTGGTTGGGGCAAATTTTTTTCTTTGTGTTTTGGGTTGCTTTTTTGATTTAGGGTTTGTAGTGTTTGCAGGCTGCGTATAAAAAAGGTTAGAAACGTACAAAAAAGTATGGAAACGTATAGAAACGTATGGAAACGTACAAAAAAGGTTTACAGAATAAAAATCGGAATTCAATTGTTGAAAAGAAAAATATTCTTATAAAATAAAACGATAGATTATTCAGTTAAGAAATAGATTAAGCTTAGATGCGAACAAAAAATTCGGAAGAGAGAGAGGGGGAATCATTTACCCGCATCTAAGCTTAACCTTATTTTACGCTTTAAGGCTCGTCCTTTGCGCGTTATTACTACTAATGCTTCTTGCATGATAAATAATGATGTGATTGTACATTGACAGCAACAACATAAGGTACAGTCTCTCTCTTGATTACCGTAGGAGCGGCGGTTGTTACTTCAAAAATGTTCATAAAAATCTGTTAAATCGGTCCTAATTACTATATAAACCAAATTGATGTTGCCAATGAAATCATTTGAAGGATTGTTTTTGGTTTTTTCTATCGAGAATTTACTTGTAGTTAAGTTTAAACTCTGGCGTTAAGATATAGGTAGCTTACCAATTTGGAAGTGTAGAGGTAAGGGGTTTATGGTAAATCAGCCACCGCAACGTGCACGCGGCGTAAAAGTGCTAAAAGCAGTTTCGTCACCGCTCAGACTACAAATCCTTAACTTACTCTTCGATAAAAGCGCCCTCTCTTACACTGAACTAATGAATCAACTAAAAATGAATCCAAGCCGAGACGCAGGCAGATTCGCTTACCACTTAAAATTCATGTTAAAAGCAGATTTGGTTGAGGCGGATGTTGAAGCAAAAAAATACTATTTAACTGACCTTGGCAAAATGGTTCTTGATGTTGCTGACCGCGTGGAAAAGAAAGCAGTTAAACCAAGAGGTATGCTTGTTCGAACTTCTCATTTGACAATGGAAGAGTTTGATGCAAACAAAATAGCTAATTCACTCATAAAAGAAGCCAAGGTGCCAGCTGAACTTGCTCAGAAAGCAGCTAAGGAAGCTGAAAAACGCCTTAATTAAATCAAAAACAAAGTATCTGACTGCCGCTTTAATCAGGGAAGTTGTAAATGGCATTTTGGTTGAGAAAGGGCTATGAAGATTACCGTCAATAAACTTACCCGAGTCGGCATGCCTATCCATGAGGTAACTGCCTCATCGAAGCAAAAGATGCAAGCTCAAGACTGCAACAACTTTACTTGCAAAGGCAGGGCAAGCTGTACTTGGCGAATATACGTTGCTTAACATTTTCCCAAGAGACATAGCTGACGCTCACCTGTCAGGTGCTATTCACATCGATGGCTTAGGCACATGGATTCTAAAACCAAACGAAGTCAGCCATGACCTTCGATTCTTCTTCCAACATGGCGTCAAACTTGACAATCCGCTCCAAATCGCAATGGAACCACCAAACGACTTCGAATCTGCCTTATCCATCGCTTTCAATGTGCTTTTGCATGCGAGCAAAGAAACCAATCGCACTCAAACCTTCAATTACTTCAATGTTTTTCTCGCACCATTTGCTAAGAGGCAACGAAGCTGCAGAGAATAAAAGAAAATCTTCGTTTATTCATTCTAAACCTCAACCAACATGCAGAAGCTACTTTGGGGCTTGAGCTTTCAATTCCAAAATTAACGGCAGAAAAAGAAGCAATTGGTCCACAAGGGAAAACAAACGGGCAAATACGGCGACTTCACCCAAGAAAGCCAACTATTAGCCTCACTTATCCTTGACTATTTTTGCAGAAGAAAGCACTAAAAAGCCGCTGCTTAATCCCAAACTTGTCATAAAAATTAACGAGCGATAGCTTAACGGACGAAAACGCAAAAGCAATTCTGCTTAAAGCTCACAGTTAGCTGCAAAAAGAGGAATTCCTTATTTTGCCAACATGACAAAGAAAGAAACCGAAAACATCGTCTTTTCGTCTTCAGGAGTAAAATTCGCAGCGGATTTAACAGGTGATTGGGAAACTGACACTCTTACGCACAGGTTGTTTGGGTTGCGTTACAATAAATTTGCCCAGAATTGCGCAAGAAAGTGAGAAGGACAAAAACAAGTTTTTCGAACTTGATAAGGGAACGTTTTGAACTTGCAGCCCGAGCTTTAGGCATAAAAAATAATGCACTCAAGCAATTTGGAAAAAACTCTCTGCCGTTTCTGTTGCAAAAAGCTCGACGGCGACACCTACTTTAGACTTGAAAACTGCTCACGAATAATCAATTTGGCAGGGTTCCAAGAAGCAATTGAAGCTTTCACTGAAAAAAGCATAAACTCGGAAGAAAGCCGCAAATTCGCCGAAGAAATCAATTGCGAATCTTTTGGCTTTCAAACAGAAAATCGGACAGAAAATATGGCAAACGTCTCTACCCAGTGATTCTCGGCAATTCTGAAGCATCAGAGCGGCTGGCTCAGTTGGACGTTGAAAGGTATGGGGTTGCTAAAGTGAAGTTTTCGGGAACACGAGAAAAACCGTATTATTCAACGGCTCGAAGATTCCAAGTTAAAGCTGCTGAAACTCCTTAGCATCCAGACGGAGATGCTTGAGACTGCGCAGAAAATGAAAGGGTTAAATGCAGGCGGAAACCTTGGATATCATCGAACTTAGAAGGCGTTGAATTAAACCTGAAGCCCTAATGGATTTAACAAGACGCCTAATGGAAAATCAAATTTTAGAATTCTTCACTTACAACCGCATAATCAGCTTCTGCGATAACTGCAAGAAAAACTGGTTTGGAACACTGCACAAATGCCCATCTGTGGCTCCATGAGCACATTAACAACGTTTGACCGTTTCACTTCAACATAAGCTTACTTGACAGCGCCAAGCACAAGCGAGAGAAGTGCCATCCGAACTACGACGCCGTTACCAGACTTGCTGGAAGTACCGTGCCTGTGGAGTCATTATCAACTTCAGCGGCGATTTCGTCCACGCGGGGCAGCGGATGCAGGATTATCATGTCTTTTTTGGCATTTTGTAGAGTTTTCAGATCTATTTTGTAGGCGCCTTTAACTTTGGCGTATTCAGCTGCGTCGGGAAATCGTTCTTTTTGGATGCGAGTAACGTAGAGCACGTCAATTTGAGGCATTATCGTTTCGAGGTTTGCATTTTCAGTTACTGGAATTTTGTTTTTGATTGTTTGAAGAACATCTTTGCGCATCCGCAAACTTTCGGGCGAAACAAGGTACAATTCTATATTGTAGAGTGCAAGGGCATAAGCAAGCGAGTGAACAGTTCGACCATACCGTAAGTCGCCGACTAAGGCAATTTTTAACCCATCAATCTTGCCCTTTTCTTTACGCATCGTGTACAAATCAATGAACGCTTGCGTTGGATGCTCCTCAGCGCCTGTGCCAGCGTTGATTATTGGAACCTTAGAGAATTCAGCAGCCAATTTAGCTGAACCCTCCAAACTGTGCCTAAGCGCAATTGCATCAGCATAGTTCTCAACTGTGCGCACGGTATCTGCGAGATTTTCACCTTTCTTGATTGAAGCGATTTCTGCATCTAAACCGATATTTGACCCACCAAGTTTTAGCATGGCAGTTTCAAAACTTAGACGAGTGCGTGTGCTGGGTTCAAAAAATAGGGTGGCAAGGATTTTGCCTTTAAGCATTTCTGAGCCTTTTTTTGCAAGCGGCTCCATTGAATTGGCTAACGTCTAAAATATGGTTGATTTCTTCTCGCGAGAAGTCTTCAATTGATATGATGTCTCTTCCTTGGAACTCCATTTTGAAGGCACCCAAAACAAGAAAGCCGTTAACTGATAAATAACACTTTGTATCTAGAACCATGAGCTTTTTTTCCATTGTCTGGTTAGTGCTTATATGCTTTTGTTGTTGTTCAGCGACTGCAACACAGTTTTAATAGCAACCGTTAAGCAATATTATTTTAAATTCAGAAACTTTAGAAGGAGTTTTTTAAAATGGAAGTAATTATGGAAAAAATTTCTAAACGAGAAAAACCAAAAGAAACTTTTAATTCTCAAGGATATATGCCACGAATATATGAAGTTAGAGCTCCATGTCAATGGCTAAAAAACTGCTACGACGGAAAATGCCCAGCGTTTACTAAAGTTAACGGCAATTTTTACTGTGCCGCCCAAAACAAATTCATAGCTAAAAGACGGTTTTATTACAGAGCGGTTAACGGCAACTTCATTTTTAATTAACTGAGCGCTAATACTTTGTTTAGCATTAGCTCTTCAATGCCGCTATCGCTTCTTTAACGACAGCAACTGATTTTCCAAACCGTTCCTTTGTTTGATTTGAAAGTTCTAATTCAATTATTTTTTCAACCCCATCTTTTCCAATAATTACTGGCACCCCAATTGAAACATCTGAATAGCCGTATTCTCCATCAAGGCAGGTTGAGACGCTCATTACTCGGTTTCTTCCTGTGAAAATTGCGTCTGCTGTTATGGCTATAACTGTTCCTGGAGCGTAGATTGTTGAGCCTTTAAGTTTGATAACATCTGCGCCGGATGAAACTGTTAAATGCACTATTTTTTCGATCTGCTCAGTAGTTAGCAAGTTTGTTATAGGAATACCTGAGACCGACGCATATTCAGCCAATGGAACCATGGAGTCGCCGTGTTCACCTATCACCAGAGCGCGGGTATCTTCTCTTGAAACATTGAGTTCATTTGCAATGTAGGTTCTAAAACGCATTGAATCCAAAATATTGCCCATGCCGAACAAACAGCATCGACGAAAACCAGATTCTTGAGCTGCAACATAAGTCATGATGTCAACGGGGTTTGTAACGATCATAAGTTTGCTTTCAGGAGCGTATTTCACTACTTCTTTAACGATTGAGCGCATGATTTGAGCATTAGTGTTCATAAGATCAAAGCGGGTCATGTCAGGTCTTCTACCTAGACCAGCAGTTACAATTACGAGCTCTGAGCCTTGCATTTGGCTATAGTCGCTGGTTCCGCGGATTGTGCCATCAAACTCGATAGCGGGCGCCGCCTGCATCATATCAAGAGCTTCTCCTTTCGCCTGGTTTTCATTCGAGTCAATAAGAACTACATCGCTTATTTTATAACGGAGAATATCAAAAGCAGCGGCACTTCCAACTTTGCCAGCGCCAATAACAGTTATCATAATTAAGACTAATTCAGAAGATAAATATAATGTACGCGTTCGCATAAAATAAGGGAAATAGTAGATTAGGGTTTATGGCTGAAATTTTTACGTAAACCATTTGTTTACCGATGTTTGCGGTTTTTTGTTTTATGAGCTTTAGTTTTCAAGTTGTTTCTTGAATTGCTGATTTATCTAACTATTACAACTGGACAAGGTGCTAAATGAGCAACCTTCTCGCTTATGCTTCCCAAAAAACGCTCCCTAACCTTACCAGAACCCTTATGCCCAACAACAATAACATCAAAACAATTATCTTTGGCAACAGTAACAATTTCAACCGCAGGCTCCCCATCCCGCAACATTGAAGAAACCGCCAAATCAGGCTTAACTTCTTTTGCATGCGAAACAGCCTTGATCAAGATTTCTTCATGAATTTTACGCAAATCCTTGCCAAGAAGAGTCATATTGTTAATGGAGTAAGTCGTCGATTCTTGAGGTACAACGCCCATTGCTAGTACTTCAGAAACATTCAAAATCGTAACAGTTGAACCGTATTTTTCTGCCATATCTAAAGCGAAATCCAAAGCTCTGCTAGAGTTTTCAGAGCCGTCTACGGCAACCAAAATACTCTTAATTAACATGCAATTATGTCTCCTCAACAAATAATTCGTAAACTGCCATTAAGCTTTTTCTCAAGTAAGATTCAACAGATTTTCCCGAATTTTCTTTAAACAATATAAGGATAAAGTGTTACTTAATTATTTGAAATAAGGGAAATGGGGGTTCATCAATAAATAAGCATATTAAAGTTCTAACGGCCATGCTTATTATTGCATTGATTGTTTTTTCAGCGTTCAATTTTCCCTCAACTAAAGCAGCAAATGAACAGTCATCATGGAACCCGTTAACACCAATGCCTACTGCTCGAGGCGAACTCGGAGTAGCGGTTGTAGATGGAAAAATCTACGCTATCGGAGGCTCAAGTGGAAATACGCCTCTAAACGCTAACGAACAATATGACCCTGTTTCAAACACTTGGACTGTTGAAAGGCCAATGCCTACTGCTAGAAGCAATTTTGCAATTGCTGTTTATGATGGCAAAATATACGTAATAGGCGGATCAGTCGGTAATGGGTATGTTGGAAACAACGAAGTATATGATCCTTCAACAAATACGTGGGAAACAAAAACGGCTATGCCTACTCCTCGAATTGATTTAAGCGCAAATGTTGTGAATGATAAAATCTATTTAATTGGTGGAAAAGAATATTCTGATAACAATCCATATTTCACTAATACAGACTTGAACGAAGTTTATGATCCTGTTAACGACAGTTGGACAACTAAAGCAACTATGATAACGGCGGCTTATGGATACGGCTCTGCAGTAATTAACGGAAAAATCTATGTTGTTGGGGGGTCAACAAGCACGGCGAGTCAAGAAAGCTCAACTTTTACTGATTCTAATCAAGTGTATGATCCTCAAACAGACATTTGGACTATAGCTTCGAATGTGCCTACTGTAACTACTTTTGGTGCTGCAGTAGCAACTCAGGATTATTTGGCGCCTGCCCAATTGTATCTTGTGGGAGGATATGCGTTGAGTGACTTATCCAGTGAAACTCAAGTGTACAATCCTTTTAACAATTCATGGTCCACTGGTGCCTCGTTGTCTTCGCCAAGAGCATATTTTAGCCTGGCAGTTTTAAACGATGTTTTATATGCAATCGGCGGTTTTGATGGCCAAAATTGGCTAAACACAATGGAACAGTATAACCCAATTGGCTACGGAACGGTTGCGCCTAAAATTCAAATTACTTCACCTGAAAATAAAACTTATTCTCATGTCAATTTATCTTTCACCATTAATAGAGGCGCTGTATGGATTGGATACAGTTTAGATAACCAAGCGAATGTAACGGTAAAAGAAGATGCTAACTCTATTTTGCTGGGTTTATCCCAAGGTGCACATCGCATAATACTTTATGCCAATGATAGCCAAGGCAACACGGGTTATTCTAACATTGCTTATTTTTCGGTTGACTCCATTCCACCAACCATCGATATAATTTCGCCCCAAAACAAATCATATAGTTCAACTGATATGGAATTGACTTTCATAATTAACAAAGAAGTCAGCCATTTGGCATATAGTTTAGATGGAAAAGAAAACCAAACCATAATTGGAAATGTAACTTTACCCTCCTTGTTGAGTGGTTCCCATCGTTTAACGGTTTATGTAACTGATTTATTTGGTAATTCGGATTCACAAACAGTTTATTTTAACATTGATCCTTTTCCTTTTATCACAGTTACGGCAGTTGTAGCCATAGTAGTAATTGCTTTAGCGGCGGGATATCTTTTTTATAAACGTAGAAAAACTGGTAAGAGTGAAGAACCTCAAACAGAAATAGATGATACTGATAAAAGCAAATAAAAAATTTGGATTTTAAAGTTTATTTGTGTGCGATTGGTGCAGTTTTTTCTTTGTGTTTTGGGTTGCTTTTTTGATTTAGAGTTTGAATTGTTTGCAGGTTGCGTCGTGATTTGTCGAGTTTTGTCGTGTTCAGTCGTGATTTGTCGCTATCTGTCGCATTTTGTCGGCGCAACATACAAGGCAAGTGGTAAATCTGAGGTTGAGGGATTAGGATATGAAAGTCTAAGAATGTGTTCTAAATTTTTTTCAGCTTATTTTGGGTTGTTTTTTTGGTTTGGGTCTTGATTCGTTTGTAGGTTGCGTGCTTAAATGTGCGCAATTGTGCCGGATTGTGTTTAATTGTGTCGGATTGTACCAATGTTCCAAAAAGTCCAAAAGTCTCTTTTTAGATCACAAGTTTTGGATGGTTATCTGAAAACAATCAAGAAAGAAATGTTTTGACTAGAGAAAATTTAAGTAAATAAGAATCAACGGTTAAGAGAAGGTCTTGGGAAATGGGCTATGAAATTGATTACGCATCCGGCGAAAAGGCTGGCTGTTCCTCAGAATTAATAGTTGCAGACAGAATCTTTTACGTCAAACACTTTACAGCTGGCTCTTCAAGGTTTTTCTCAGGAGACCAAAAAGGCGTAATTCAAAAAGAAATTTCAAAAGCAGAATTCGACCTCTGGGTAAACATCTTAACGGATAATGAGGCACAAGCCCAGGAAGTCCAAAGAAAGCTTAGTTTAGGAAAAAAATACTAAATTTAAACATCTTTCCATCTTGTCTTCTTCACGGCAATATACAAAATGATTGCACAAATTGCTATCAAAACTGTCCAGTTAAGAATTAGTTGATTGTTTGATAGGTTGAGGTATCCAGTTGCGGATTGCATGATTTGTGCTGCATAAGTTGTTGGTGATAGGTAAGCAAGATAGTTGAATGGGTAAGGAATATAGGTTATTGGATAGTAAACCGGCGGTAAAGTAGCGAATAACAGTGAAAGAAGTCTGGAAAAAGCATAACTTTGAACTACATCATTTGAAAAAGTGGATAACATGAACCCTAAAGCCACTGAAATGGCAAACATCAGCAGCAACACAGTAGATAAAATCGCAGTTTGAAGAAGCGTAGGATGCAGATAGAGTCCCGCGAGCACGATAAGGATAACTAAAGCGGGCAGAGAGTAGACAATTTCGGCTAATGCCATTCCAGCCATGTACAATCTGGAACTGGTCGGCGAACTTACAACCATATCTTGAAGTTTGAAGTCATTTTTTAAATGAGAAAGGTCTGATTGAAGTGCAATTCCGCTTGAAAAAAAAACCATTATTAAGCCGCCTTGAATTGCCGTTCCGAAAAGGGCGCCATTAGATACGAAGGAAACAACTGCCAAAAGAGATAGAGGGGAGATAACGGTGCTGATTAATACAACTGGGTAATTCTTCATTTCATAAATAGCGTTTACAAGCACTCCTGCTAGAATCTGACTAAGCTTGCTGCGTTTAATTATTCATCCCTCGCTTTTTGCCCCACAATACTGAAGAAAATATCATCCAAAGTAACAGGTGCAATAGAGAACTTTACGCCTTGTTCAGCGAGTAGTTTAGCCAAACGGAAAGCTTCGTCTTCGTTTGTCATTATCTGGGTTACTCCTGTTTTGCTTGTGGTTACTTCTGCATCTTTCAAAACGGGAACAGTCGAGTTCATCGGCAGTTTAACGCTGAATTGATACTTTGAGCTGCGTCTTAGCTCGTTGAGAGTTCCAAATGAAACAAGTTTTCCTTCATTAAGAATTCCGATTCTATCCGCTAGTTGTTCTGCTTCTTCAAGGTAATGAGTTGTAAGAAAAATAAATCGATCTTTGCCAAGTCCCCTAAGAATTTCCCAAAGTTCTCGTCGTGAGATTGGGTCAAGCCCAGTTGTTGGTTCATCAAGAAAGATAACTTCTGCTTCTGAAGCCGTTACCGTTGCTATGAGCACTTTTCGTTTTGTGCCGCCTGAGAGGCGGCTCGTCAAAACATTTGCATATTGGGCTAATCCAAGTTTGGCAAGCGACTCGTCAGCAAGTTTTTTTGCGTTATTGTAAGTGTATCCTCGCCAAAGAAGATAGGAAAAAACAGTTTGTTTAGGCGTCATCCAGCGTATCGCTCTGGCTTCTTGAGGGACAATTGCAATCTTTTCACGTAACTTGTCTTCATGTGTGAGAACATCAAATCCGTTTATGCTTGCAGTTCCAGCAGTGGGTTCAAGCTCTGTGGCAAGGATTCTAATAAGTGTGGTTTTTCCGGCGCCGTTTCTGCCAATTAAACCAAAGATACCCTTGGTTTCAAGTGAGAAACTGACGTTTTCCAGTGCTTTTCTGTGGTCTTGGTAAACCTTTGTTAATCCGTTACATTCAAGCTTGCCCATTTAGCATTACTACCAGAAAACATGACAATAATCAGGTATATTTATTTGGCTTGTTATTTAGACTTGGCAACGCTAAGTTAGGTTTATATTAAAATTCTCAACTATTCAAGATGAGAAGGAAATAATATGTCTGTTCATTTACTCCCATGGGATACTAAACTGAACCTTGTTGAGGAAGCAAATCGCCTCTATGATGCGGCTGGAACTTTTGATTGTATACAAAAAGATGACTTAGTCGCAATTAAGTTGCATGTAGGAGAATTAGGCAACCCCTATTATGTGCAGCCAGTTTTCGTCCACGATATTATCCGCAGAGTAAAGGAAGCCGGAGGAAAACCCTTCCTAACAGATTCCAACACGTATTATCATGCACAACGAAACAATGCCTATGACCACATGAATAACGCGTTAATGAATGGGTACAATATGGCACCTTTTATTGTTGCAGATGGATTAAAAAGTGAAAATTATAGAATAGTTCCAACTAAAGGTATATTGAAAGAAATTGAAGTGTCAGGGGCTATTGCAGAAGCTGATGCTATGATTGTTGTCACTCACTGTAAAGGTCATGAACTCAGTGGGTTCGGCGGTGCCATAAAAAACTTGGGCATGGGCTGCACTCCAAAAGCTGGTAAATTTAGGCAACATAGAACAGTGGGTATAGAAATAGACACAAGTAAATGTGTGGGCTGTGGCAAATGCAAAGAAGCATGCGCCTTGAATCTGCCTGAAATAATCGAGGGAAAAGCACACAACACCTCTGGTCTTTGCATGCGTTGCCCAATGTGCAAGCAGGCTTGCCCTATGGAAGCCATAAGATTTGTAAATCAAGACAACCTTTGCAGAGCGCTTGCTTCAGCCGCTTACGGTGTCCTATCTACAATAAAAACAAATAAAGTGTCATACGTCAGCTTCGCCAAAGATATAACTTCTCACTGCGATTGTTTGCCTAGTCCAGGAGACGTTATGATGAAGGACGTGGGGATTTTTGCGGCTAACTCGCCAGTCTCGATTGATGCTGCATTTCTCTCAACGATTGATTATAAAGTGGTCAATGAAGCGTCCAATGTTGATTGCATGTTACAAGTTTTAGAAGCGAAAGCGCTTGGTATCAAAGGTGAAGTAAACCCAAAAATATCCAAAATAAATTAAGATGGCATCCATCCATATTTTACTGCTGATGCCCTAATTCTTTTTCGTCTAATAAAAAGCAATGCTATAAGCACTAAAACACCCACAATGCTGGCTAAAATTAAATATCGTGAAAATCCAGCAACCTCTGCCCAGTTTTTCCCCAAATACCACCCCACATAAATCAGGACTGCGCTCCAAACAAAGCACCCGGCTGTTGTATAAGCAATAAATTTAGATAATTTCATCCTAACTGCCCCAGCAGGGAACGAAACTATTGTTCTAAAGCCAGGTATTAGGCGGCTAAAAAACACCATAGAGGCACCATGTTTGTTAAACCATCTTGCAGCGATTTCAAGCTGCTTTGTGGAAAAGACTATTCTGCCTAAAATCTTGTGTTTAGCAAGAGACTCAACACCTTTTAGCCCAATGTAGTAATCGATAAGTGATCCCAAGACACCTGCAAGAGTTGCAATAGTCAAAGTGATCCATACATTAAAGACGCCCTGAGAAACTAAGTAGCCGGCAAAAGGAAGAATTACTTCGCTTGGAATAGGCAGAGAACTTGATTCAAGCAGCATGAGTACAAATATGCCTATGTAACCCCATGACTGCACCGTATAAGTTACATTATGAGTAAAAGAAATAATGCCGCTAATCAAAGGTCCACTTGTTATTGGAGCACCTTCAATAAATACGTCCTCTAAAATCTCAAAAAGCAAGTAAACTATAATTGCGATAGCGATGGCTGCAGCAATCAACTGGGGCGCTTTTTTGCGCATTTTCTCTAGACTTAGATTGGAGACCAAGAGGCATCGCTTTTTAACTTAAGGGGTGACCCAGAATATTTTACTTTATGCAATATGTAGCTTTGCCTTAAAATATCGTTACTCTTCTTGAGATTAAGAAAAATATGTGCTGTTTTATAGCAGCTTTTAAAAAAGAAGGATTGGGGATCAATTGAATTCTTTTCGTTCAAAGAGTATTAAGCCTAAGATTGCGGTGACGGCGAAGTAAATCAGCATGATTGCAAGTCCTTCTGGGACAGATGCGTTGAATGTTGTCAAGGTTACGCGTCCTGCAGGACCGAAACTGTTAGTTGACATATGTGGTGGATAAGGTGTCGTCAATATATTGCCTATTATTGTGGATCCATAGGTTAAGATGAACCAAGGTTCAATTTGTACAAGCGTTGAAACCAATGTTTGAATTAATGAGAAAACGAATAGGAACAAGATAGCGGTTAAGAGGATTGACATCGAACTGCTTTTGAATAGTGAGCTAAAGAAGAATGTGAAGCCCAGAACTGCGATTACATAAATTAAAGCAAATATTACTGACTCCGCAAATTGGAATGGCACACCTGAGAAGTAATACAATCCGTTTGCTACTGTTACAAGTGTAAAGAAACCCAGCATTACAAGTGATGCAGTGAGAGCTGCTAGCCATTTTCCAATGTAAATAGATGAACGCCTAATTGGGTTTGGAACACCAAAGTAACCTGTTTTATTTTGGAATTCCCCTGAAATTGCGTCGCCGCCAAAGAAAATTGCTGATAGTATAACGACAAAGGTTACTGAATTTCCCCACCAGCTGCTATAGAATGACAGATCGTTGGTGAGAAAACTCGCTGGGCGATAGTACCCGACAAGAACACTGAGAAGTAAGCTGATCAATGCGGTTATTATCAGCATTATGAAGAATCTGCGAGACCTCAGGTAGTCAAGAAGAGTATACTTTGTTACTGTTAGTACTTGGTTCAGGCTACCTGGAACTACGTTTTTATTTTCAAGATTGGTTTGTGCCATTTTTATCACAACGTTGCTGTAATGAGTTTTAAATATACATCTTCAAGTTCAGAGGAAGCAGCTTTGTAGCTTACTATACCAATATTTAATTTGACGATATCGTTTAGCAAGCGTTCTTGCACATCTAAACCCCCGTTGAAGATTATTTTGAGGTTTTTATCGTCTGTTTTTTCTGCTTTAATCACTGATGGAAGAGCTGCAATTATCTGAGTTACTATTTTGTAATCAACTGGCCGAGCTAAACCAACTTCCACCACGTTGTTTCCACCTGAGAATCGTGCAGTTACGTTTGAAAGGGTATCATATACTATTAATTTACCATGATCTATCATCGCCACTTCGTCGCACACATCGGAAACTTCGCTTAGGATGTGTGAACTCATGAAGATGAGTCTGTTTTGGCCTTTGAGCGATTTAATTATGTCTCTGACTTCACTCATGCCTCGTGGATCTAGTCCAGTTGTGGGTTCATCTAAGAGAATAATTGATGGGTTACCAAGCAAAGCTGAGGCTATGCATATTCTTTGTTTCATGCCTTTAGAAAACTTGCCGACTCTTTTATCAATCCACTCTTCCATATGAACTTCGGCAACAACTGTTTCAACTTGTTTAATTCGATCCTCAGCAGATATTCCGCGAATCTCAGCAATCATGCTTAATGCTTCTCTTGGCGTAAGTGAAGAATAAATTTCTGGAGTTTCAATAAGTGTTCCCACCGACGCAAGTGCCTTTTTCTTTTCGGTGTGAACATTGATACCGTTAATAAGTGCTTGACCTTTTGTTGGTCTGATAAGGTCTGTGAACATTTTTAAGGTGGTTGTTTTTCCTGAGCCGTTTGGACCTAGGAAACCGACGCATTTCGCCCCTTCAATCTTTAAATTCAAATCGGAGAGGGCGCAAAATTCGCCGTACTGCTTTGTTAAATTAACTGCTTCTATTGATGGCATTGTCGATCGCTTCTTGCAAACCGTAACTCAACGGTTGCTTAAAAGGAGTGCTCACATCAGGGGAGTTTAATACGTTTATGTTATCATTTAGACCACTGGCTAACTTATCAAAAGCAACGGTTCTAAAAAAGAGTGCGAAATAGGAAGCGGATCTGCAGTTGACGGATGAAGTTTAACAGTTTGGGGCAAATTTAAATAGGCATGCTTTTGTTTGAAAATGCTTGGTCAATATTATGGCGGTACTTGAAGTTAAAGATTTAACTGTTAAGGTTGAAGGCAAAGTTATTCTTGAAAACTTGAACTTTGACCTGAAAGAGGGCGCTAGTCACATTCTCTTTGGTCCCAACGGTTCAGGGAAAACCACGCTTATTAGTACCTTAATGGGTCTGCCAGGTTACGAAGTAACTTCCGGCAAGATTTTTTTCCAAGGCGTAGACATCACCGAAAAAAACGTTGATGAACGGGCAAAAATGGGAATTATCGTAAGCTTTCAAAATCCTCCCGAAATAACCGGTGTGAAACTAGGTGATCTTCTTAAGCTGTGTTTAGGCAAGAAAATTTCTGACCAATTCAGTGATGATGAGCAAAGACAAATTGAAGCCTTTCATCTGACCAGTTTTCTTGATCGAGACGTAAACATGGGTTTTAGCGGAGGAGAAAGAAAACGTTCAGAAATTCTTCAGCTAATTTTTCTTAGACCGAAGTTGTTGTTGCTGGATGAGCCTGACTCAGGTGTTGATGTTGACAGTTTACGCATGATTTCATTGGAAATTCAAAAATATATAGAGAATTCAGGCAGTTCGGCGTTGATTATTACTCATAAGGGCGATATTTTAGAGTATATTAAAGCTACATATGGGTGTATTCTTCTGAAGGGTCAATTTCATTGTTTCAAAGACCCTATGCGTATCTATGAAGATATCAAACGTTTAGGATATGAGGAATGCGTATCATGCAGGATGAGAGCAAGGGTAGGATGGAAAAACAATGAGTAAAGAAAGTGATTTAACAAAACTGCCTCACCAAATCCTTGAAGAGGCACAGAAAGCTGGCCTTGAAACTCAAGGAAAAAACCGTTCGGCAACATTTGTTCACATGGATCAGCAAACAATCGCAGCTAAAGTCAATGAGGTCTATGAGGGGCAACTTGAGCTTATGGATGTCAAGGCTGCATTAAAAAAGTACTCATGGCTTGAAGACTACATGTGGAAGTTAGTTAGTAAAGACAAGGATGAATATACTAAGCGTGTAGCAGAAGATTATAGTGGCGGCTACTTTATGCGTATTCTTCCTGGTGCAGTGATCTCATTTCCTTTGCAGTCATGTCTCCTTATTACAGAGAAAAATCTTGAGCAGCGAGTTCACAACATAATCATTGCTGAAGAAGGTTCCAATGCTCACATAATAACCAGTTGTCTGCAGCACTCCACTGTTCCTAAGGCATCACATCTTGGGGTTTCAGAGATTTATGTTAAAAAAGGTGCTATGTTGAATTTTACAATGATTCATCAGTGGAGTGAAGATACATTGGTTCGTCCTCGCACTGGTGCTCAAGTTGATGCTAATGCAACCTTTGTTTCAAATTATGTTTGTATGAGACCAGTTAAAGATATTCAGATGTATCCAGCTGCAACGTGCGTTGGCGAAGATTCACGAGTGAGCTTTAACAGCATATTGTATGGTCACAAAAACAGCCAATTAGATATTGGTTCAAAGGCTGTTCTCTTGGGTAAAGGAAGCAAAGCTGAGATGGTTAGCCGTGCAATATCCCGTGAAGGCTCCAGGATGATTATACGTGGTATGATAGAGGGAGACAATCCGGAATGCAAAGGTCATCTAGAATGTAAAGGTCTTCTGATGGATGACAAGTCATTCATGCAGTCAATCCCAGAGCTTATAGCAAAGAAAAAGGGCGTAGAAATTACACATGAAGCAGCAGTTGGAAAAATAAGCGAAAAAGAAATCACTTATCTGATGACCCGAAAGATTTCACGCGAACAAGCTGTCTCACTAATAATACGAGGCTTCATGGATGTAGGTATTTTGGGTTTGCCTGATGCATTAAACAAAGAAATCAAAGGCATCGTTGAATCCGCAGCTGGCGCCGATTAGATCTGTCAATTCAACCTTAAAGATCAATCCTTTTTTTTAGTTAAACAAAATTGCCAACATGAAAGAGAGCGTGGAAACTCTGCATTTATGCAATGTTTGATATATGGAATTGATGGCTTTTTGAAAAAAGTAGGTGGGCCGGATAGGTTTAGACTTACGTTTAAAACTTACGAGCGATGGATTTGATCCAAGAAATGCGTAGGTGCAATTCTACAGTTAGTTTTAGCTTAGGGGTAAGCTGGACCAGACTTACACCCAAAACAATGATGAGCCTATAGTTGAAGAAACGTACTATAAAAAAAGGAAGGAATAAACTACTAAACTTTGATAGGCATCTAAGTTGAGTGCGATTGCCTTTCGCTTCGAAATTCAGACATTGTGTAAAATGTTGGGACAGCTACACAATCACATATCTTTAAGCGTCGTTTTTAACCAATATTTCTTGAAGGTGAAAAATACATGAAAAAGAAATTGGCTTTTTGGGTAGAAAAGTTAGCAGCGAGTTTTATACGGAGGTTTTTTTGGTATCTCAAGTGGCAATAACTAATATTTTCGTAACTAAATTCTTTTATAGGCAGATCAGGGATTGATTCTGGAAAGCATTTTAAAAATAGAATCAGCTAACTTTTGAAAGTAATAATTGATATTTAATATAGTTGAAAGTTTTTGGGAGATCAAAAAAATGTGTGGACTTGGTCCCTTCGAAGTCTCATAATTAAGTCAAGTACAGTATTTTCGTCAACTATTTTATGACATAGATTTCTGTCACTTCCTTCAAAAAACCCTATTGAATTAGCGAAAGTTTTTTTTTAGCTCTTTCAACCAGCTCGCCGTAGCGAAGCAACAAAAAACAAAAATGGATAGATTAAAATGGAAAAAACAAAACCTCGTGATATCATCTTTAAAAAACCCCTCTGAGCGTCGCAAGTTATTTGCTTAAAACAAACCAAATTCTTGCTCTAAAAAGAGTTAGAGAGTGGTGGGGCCGGCCGGATTTGAACCGACGACCTTTACCCAAGAACCACGCAAGGTAGTTCTTTACGGGTTTCTCTAAACACGCTCCAGAACTTCGTCATTCCCCGGAGGGTCAGCAAACCCGTTGCTTCTTCTGGAGCCCGTCGTCATACCTGTCTAGACTACGACCCCACCAGACGGCAATTAATGAATTTAGAACAATAAAAGTTTATTTGTTATTTGACAGTTGGAATTTGACTTGTTTTTCTGACTGTATTATTTTGTAACTAAGAGCAATTATCCAAATTGCTCCAGCAACGCCAGATGCAAACTCGGGGATTGCGACACCAGAAACATAATGTACTGTAAAATATAGTATCCATGGAGTGGCAGCTGCTAAACCTATTAAAACCGTGAAGACAGCCATTTTTGTCTGATGCAACAACCCAAACGCAGCGGTAATAATGAAAAAAGAAATCGGAAGCAGAACAAAAAAGGTTACAGAAACAAAATAATGCGTTGGACTAAAATTCTCGTTAAAGATTCCAATGCAAATAAGCGCTATTGTTGCTGCCGCAAAAACTTTTGATCCAATTTTTCCTACCCAATTTTTTCCTAAGTAAACAAATAAGCCAAGGAAAGCAAAAATTAAAGCTAAAATTCCGCAGGTGCAGAGTCCAAAATTGAACAAAGGCCCGGTTATCCCAGGCACTATGCCTAGGTCGCTTAAAGCGTTGTTTGTCCAGCTGAATTGGGGGTAAGATGCGATGGCGCTAAGAATGCAGGTGAAAGCTATTATTGGGGCTAATATGCCAGTGGCTGCTGCGATTCTCTGTCTCTTTGGCACCTTGAGTCCTCAGAAATCTATTGGGCGTTTACTTGCTTTAAGAGTTTGCATCGGCTGGTACAAACTGTCTGAGATTCTGAAGGCTACGTAGTTTTTCTTTTTCTCCGATTTTAGCTTCCTGCACTGATTGTTTGAGTATTTGTATTGATTCATCCATTGCTTTGCGGTCAACTGGGTATGGAACGCCGTCTTTGCCTCCGAACGCAAAACTGAATTTAACAGGGTCTTCCCAACTGGGCTTCTCGCCATACACTAGTTCGGCTACAAGAGCTAACCCCCGCACGGTGGCGGGTCCAACGCCTTTCACACTTAAGAGTTCCTCGTAGTTGCTGGGTTGAAACTCGTAGACTCGACTCAGTGTGTCCCAATTTATGTTGCGGGGCATGTTAAGCGTGTTAAGCGTTTGCTGCCATGGGTCATCTGTTTTAGGTAACCATTCTTGGAGTGAGGCTTGGTTTAGCGGTTTTGCCGTTGATTGGATTAGATTCATGAGTTTGCGGGTTGGCTCTTTAGCAAGGTCAACGGAGGCTTTTCTTGCGGCTTGGCTGTCTTTTGCGACCATGTTTAGGGCTGTTTTACGTTTTTTATTGCAGACGATTGCATTGTGTGGTTCAACAACAAAGTCTGATACGTTGTCTGATAGCCAATGGTAACGCCTTGCACTGCGGTTCTCTGCGCTCATGCCTTGCTGAATAACCGCCCACTTTTCATCTTTAGTTACCAAGAATGCGTGGTGATACAGTTGGTATCCTGCTTGGATTGCGGAGTTGTCAACTTTTGCAGCCATTTTGCTATTGTACGTTAGGGCTTGGATTGTTTCTTCTGAAAAACCAAACTTTTCGCCTGCTACCGCTATGTCGGCTGGTGTTTTCTTTGAAGTTTTGCCTTTTCCTCCGCATACTGCAATGCCGTGCTCTTCTGGCGAGATCGCGCCTTTGAGGATCCCTGTAACTACTGTAGTTACTCCACTGCTGTGCCAATCGTAGGCTAAAACGCAGCCAAAAGCTTGAAACCAAAATGGGTCTGAGAGACGCTGAACAAAAGTGGCTGTGCCATACTCTTCAATTATTATGTCGGCTATTTCTTTGGCTAACTTACGCATTCGCACTGTTAACCAAGAGGGAGCTTTGCCACCGTGGAGGGGAAGATTTGCAAAACCAGTTCGATACATTTTGTTCACGTTGATTGACAATTTTCTATGTTTGATTTTCTTGTGTCGAATAGAGTATTTAGATATTAGTGCGGGGAATGACGCAATTTTTTTGTTTGTGTTTTAGATTGCTTTTTTTGTTTAAAGCTTGATTTGTTTGCAGGTTGCGTGCGTAAATGTGCGCATTTGTGCCGGATTGTGCTGAATTGTGTTGAATTGTGCCGCAAGCAGAAAAGTCAATGGACGTCCACAGAATCAAGTTATCTTAGCAGGATTTGGAAGCGGATTTTCAAGACAAAAATTTTTTTCTTTGTGTTTTGGGTTGCTTTTTGGGTTTGGAGCTTGTAGTGTTTGCAGGTTGCGTCATTATTCGTCTCTACGCGTCACTACGCGTCTTTATACGTCACTACGCGTCACTAAAAGTCATGTAAAATTATTAACTCAAAGTTAAACAACTGGGTTCTCCAAAATCATGGATATTATTTATGAGAAAAAGAAGATACCTGGCGTAGAACTTCTAATGCAGTAATGCATTACCAACCATGTTTTATTGTTGATGGAGTAGTTGGGTGTTTGTTTACCTTTGTTTTCTTTTGGGGTTTGAACCTGTTGATTCTAACTACATTGTTTTTAACATCAACCCAATGCGTACCGTTTAGATTCTTGCGGTAAACAAACTTGGTTACCAGGCGAGCCAACGCAAAAGTGGAAACATCATCAATACTTAGCTCCAAGCCTCCAGGAATTACTGACGGGTTTAGTTTGAATTGGCTATTCAAGAATTTTGCGAGATTTTCTATCTCACAGTCCAAATCGCCTATATCAACTTTTACAGAACTCGGCAAGTCGTCCACTTAATTGTAGAATTTGGTACGGTTCTTGCTTTTAAAACCTACTTAATTCCATCCGTTTATCTGACTTGCAAATGGCTCAGTTATGGTAACTCAACAGTTCCTGCAACTCGAAGCTTTGCACCCTCTAAATACATTAAAACTGCCTTATCATTTGAACGGTAGATAAGCGGTTTATCAAATGTCAACGTTAAAGAAAGTTTTTTCAAATCTCCACCCTCTACAGCCTCAACTTTAGCAGTTATGAATTGCGTCCAATGACCAACATGCATAACCATGCCTTGCTTAATCGGCATCTGCCAATACTTAACAAGCGAAGCCTGGGTTTTGAGTGTTGTAGCGCTTTTTATTGAAGGCTCATTTGTTAAAACAGCACCACGGTCTAAGTCTTCAACATCAACGTTTTTTAGTGCGAGACCTACTCGGTCGCCTTCGCCTGCAACATCAAATTCGTCATCATGCTTTTGAATTGAGCGAACTTGCGCTGTTTTTCCAGCAGGCAGAACATTGAGAGTACTGTGTTTCTGAACTACGCCGCTCGCAACTACGCCGAGTACAACGACGCCAACACCTTTTACGTTAAAGGCATGATCCACTGGAACTGTTCCTGTTGTTGGTCCAGCGGCTGTTTCAGTTGGTTTTTGTTTTGCGGCTTCTGCCAAAAGTTTTTCTCTTAAAATAGTCGGGTCGTCTGACACGAATTCGAATTTTTCCAGGCTTGTTCCTTTGAGGAGAGGTTCGATTTTTTCTTTGGGAATGTAGTTTCGCAAAATAAAATAGCCACTTTTTATTTCGGAGCATTGAAGCATTACGAGGCATTCGCCAAAAGTTGCATCAATTTGGTCAACAACAATTATCGCAGATTTTGATAAGGAAACGGCGTAAAATAAAGGGGCTAATCTTTCAGGGTACCGTTCGGGTTCAATTAGAGTTACGGTGTCTTCGCCTTTTTTGAGATTGTAAAATGTTATGTCTGTAGATGTTCCTTTTTTGCCTATATTGCTACTGTAGCCTAATGCGCCTAAAACGGCGACGGTTATGTTTCCCATATTCTCAGTGACACCTGTTGACCGCATTGTGGCTCGCCTTAAAGATAAGCATTTTGAAAACGTCTCACTTTTTTTTGATGAAACGATTTGTTGTGCATGTTTGCATGTACGAAAGGTTCTTAAGGTATTGGGTATTTCCCTTAACGGAAATAGCAGTTAAAATTTACAGTAAAACACAACGGAACCCACCAAAATAATGGTTGGAGCCAGTTTGTGCGAACTGAAAAGGTTAAAATAGTCGGATGAAGAGGTGAAAAGGTATGGAAAACATTTACGCAGCAATGCTCCTTCACAAGGCAGGTAAAGAAATAAACGAAGATTCAGTAACAAAAGTTCTCTCAGCAGCAGGACTCACAGTCGACCCTATACAAGTAAAAGCACTTGTCGCATCACTCAGTGAAGTAAACATTGATGAAGCAATCAAAGCAGCACCAACAATGATGGCAGCAGCTCCAGTAGCAGCTCCAGCAGGCGCGCGCAGCAACAGCAGCACCCCCAGAAGACAAGAAGAAGAAAGCTGAAGAAGAAAAAGCCAAGGAAGAAGCAGCACTAGAAGGATTAGGCGCCCTATTCGGGTAAATAAGCCTCAACTTTCATTTTTTACCAATCTTTTCCCAAAAATATTTTATTTCTTTATGTTTAATTGATTTTGGATTATATTTTTTCACTCCTTGACGTCTCCTAATCGACTTAAGAAAGCTATCTGACAGCAAGTTCAGTTTGTTTTTGTCGCTATCGTCGAAACTGTAAAAAGCATAATATCGAAATCTCATTAAATGTCTTTAATCGTGTTTTTTGTATTGCCAGTTTAATTAATCCAACCGGGATGATACTTATTTGAATGGTTTTCAGCATTTTCGGAAATGTCATTTTCGCTATGAAAGTTTAACCTTGAGCCAACCAGTTTTTTGGACAACTACAACGATTGCTTAAATTTTGCCGTCGGCTACCATACTAAGGCTGTTCTTTTTCGGGTAGAGTCGGCGCGCCTGGAAGGTACACTGCTTTTTGAGATATTTCAGCGCTGCATGAGCCTTCGTGGGCTCGGCAATAATCTTCGCATTCTTGCGCAGTCTTCCTGTCCGCGTATCCAAGACCGCATATGTCACAGAGAAAAACAGTTTTGTTTCCAATTCTCTTTTCGGTAACCAATAACTATCCTCCAAATAACTATACAAACAAGAATGAAAAAATACATCCTTTTAACCATTTTGACAAAAGAAAAAAGGAAAAAAGCGCATGCTCAGGGCGGTTCCCGTCGGACCCACCAAATTCACTTTGTTTTTAGAGTTCAGCTATTTCTCTTCTTTGCCGCATTCAACTCTTCTGCATCTGGGTGCCCCCGTTTAACAAACCCCAAGCCCCGCCAAAGCAGCTATAAGGATTATTGAGCATTCGCTGACCTTTAGCGTATATAGCACTCCGTAATGTGTCTATTACGTTTTTTCAGCGATGTTTTTGCCCCAGCCAAAGCACGTCATGAATAGCGCAAACTGTTTTTTACCGTTTAGATGCATTGTTTAGAGGTAGCTGAGGAGGTCCTTGCGCGATTGCCCCTTGCATATGCCTGTGCCAATGAACGCTGAATCATTATTATTGATGCCGACGTTCGAAGAATTAAAAGTTGTTCGCAGACAGGTGCAGTTAAATTCTGATGCGACTGCTTCTGCAGCTTTATTGGTGTTGCCACTTCGTGTCGAGTATACCACTGTAGGATTCACTTTTTTTACATCTCCAAAGTTACGTTTTTATCTGCCAACGTTTCCACTCTTGGCTGGCTTCGGCTTATCTGAAGAAGCCGCCTCCCAACCATCAGCGTCCAGACCATCATGAGCAAACCATTGATTGTCCAAACCGAAAGACCTAAACTAGACCCAAACAACCCAAACACGTTAGCTACGATACCCACGATGGCTACGGGTTTACTGAATATTTTGCTTCTCAGCATAACAATGGATACTATTATGCCCGCCAGCGAACCGAGGATAAACGTCATAATCATTCCTGTTCCCTGTTCGGTAGCTATAACCGCTTGGCCCGCTGCCAAAAACATGGACTTCTGCACTTCTGAAGTGGCAACGGCATATTGGTTGCTGAGGTTGAGCATAGCAAAGGCGTTGTTGGAGGCAAAGTAGATGGTTGTGCCTATGAAGTAAAGTGCGGTACCAATCGCCATCAGCGATTCGCTTGTTCGCCGGAGCGGAAAATATAACCCCATGAACATCAACACACCTAGAGGGAAGAAGATGGTCTCGAATATACCCAGGTTTGCAAGCCCAAGTAGAGGATTAGTTTGCAGAAGCATGAACCATTCTACCACACTTGAAGGTGTGGACGTTAGACCAGACCCGCCGCTGGCTTCGATAGCAACTTCGATTAAGCTGAAAACTACGATAAGAATTGCTGCAACGCCGCCAATCTTGCAGAGGCTTTTCCATCGTGAGTCTACGGTTGCATCATTTAATTTAGACTTGAGTGGCAGTGTCATTGTTTTTCATCTCGCCCTTGGATTTTCTTTTTGGGGTTGTGCCGATTGTCTGACTGACCATGCAAAGTAGGCCAATGCTAAGGATGCTATTACGACCAATCCTTCTAGAGTCGAATAGCCCAATGGAGCAATTTCTGGTTGCATCAAGTGTGTTTGGTCAGCGATGACTTGAAGAATGTTTAGGATTGCTGCAAAGATGCCTAGTCCGACGCCGATGTTTTTGCGTTTATAAATCAGTGGAATTGTCGCGATTTCAACAATTAGCATTATGAAGAAGAATATTAGCCAGAAAGATGAAACGTCAGTTTGTGGGCGGGTTTCAAAGCCAATTGGTGGAGGAAACTCGAGGACAGTCAGTATAAGAATTGCAATGATGGTGGCAACTACTGCTTTTCTTGCAGAAGATAATGTTAGTGTTCTCATTGGTTTTTCGCCTTCGATTGGTTGTCTTCAATGTTTTTTTGAATGTCAGTTTGGGCCAGATTTATTCTTAGAACGCCCTTTTTCCCCGTGACTTCTAGAATTTCGTCTTCAGCAAAAATCGCCGCTACCAATTCGCCGATGGTTCCTTCAACAAGCACGTTGTCGCAGGAGCCGTTGGTTAAAGTGACGTTTTTCAAGTGACTTTTTGATTTGAGCTCAACAGAGAAGAAGCGTTCATTTTCTTGGTTTTTGTTTTTCATGTTTTTGGTCTCCTTAGCTTCATTAGGGTCGCAAAGCAGATTACTTTTATTTGCTTACAATGTTCAACAGTATACAGTGATGAGAATCCGTTAGCACTGGTAATTTAAGATGGCAAACGAAGTTGAAATTGAAAAACTGTACTTTGAGCTTGCAAGCGAAAGCAGACTGAGCATATTGCGCGAGTTAAAAGATCAAAATGGCAAAATGAAAGTAATCGCAAATAAACTAAACTTGACTACCACTGAAACGTTCAGGCAGCTTCAACGTTTAAATGAGGCATTGTTAGCTCAGAGACAACCAGACAGCTCTTACGCTATCACAGAGTACGGTAGGTTTGTGCTGCAACTTTCCACTTCCTTTGAATTTATCTTTAAGCATAGGCAGTACTTTTCCACGCATGACTTTCGACGGCTGCCATACCAATTTCAGAATAGAATAGGTGAGCTTTCTTCAGCGTCCCTGGGAATCGACACTATGGAAAACATCAATTTAGCCGAACGCATCACTCGGGAAGCAGAGCAGTATATGTGGGGCGGAGGAGTGGAGCAGTCGCTAAACATCAGCTCAATCCTTTTGGAAAGCATCCCTAAAGGAGTGAAATACAAGTTTCTTTTTCCTCAACGGTTTATTAATCCCAGACCATTGCCGCCCCAGATGGCAGGCGCTATTGAGTGGAGAAGCTTTGAGGACTTGCCAGTAAACATTGTATTAACTGAGAAAGAGGCAGGTATTAGTTTTTGTCTGGTCGGGGGAAAAGCGGATTATGTGGGTTTTGCAGGGAAAGATCCGGTGTTTTTGGGCTGGGTTAAAGACTTATTTTGCTATTACTGGGAAAAAGGAAAACGCGTATGACACATGGAAATTTTTTCTCAATGCTTGAACCCATTTGGTTGGCACCAGGAGACCTGCTGCTGACCTCATAGTACCTCTTTTTACTGATAAAATTGGGATAGAATACCTCATAAGCGTCAGAAACGGTGCGATCCAAAGCATGAAAATGAGTGCAAATAGCATCATTTCCAGATAATCTGCAATTCTTCGTGTGTAATTTAAACGTGGGTGTAAATCTAACATCCCGCGCCACTTAAACTTCCCGCGGTTTACGTCTGTTTGTTGCAATATACCGCTTTACAAGGTAGTTTCGGAAGTCCTCTTCGGTTTTGTTTAATGCCTCATAGTACGCCTTTTTCTTTGTGTTTTCGGTGATGAACATTGGATACCCGTTTTTCCAAAGAATGTAGTTCATGAGAAGTCTGCCGATTCTGCCGTTGCCGTCGCCAAAAGGATGAATTTTCTCAAAGATATAGTGCGCCCGAACAGCTACCTCAACGGGATTCATAGTTGACTCATTTACAAAAACAATAAGCCGGTCCATTAGTGCCTTAATTTTCTGCCAATCAGGGGCTAAGTGCGGCCCAACCCTTACAGACCAGCTTCGATATTTTCCTGCAATGTCAGGTTTGGTTTCCTTGAAAATTTTTTCGTGCCATTTTAGAAGAAGCTCATTTGAAACTGGTTCTTGGGTTCTCAACATTTCGAAGAAAACCTTCGCGTGCGCTTCTGTTTCTCTGACATCTTTGAGAGGTTTGTTTGGTGCAATTTGGTCTTCTAATATTATTCTGGTTTCTTCAAGGGTAATGGTTGAACCTTCGATGGCATTTGTGTTATATGTAAACGTTATCGCAATTTCTCGAAGTGTCCGTTCTTTGCCTGAAGGAGGGATTGTTCGCCATTCTTTTTGAAAGTCGCTTCTTATTTGCTCCAATTTCGCCCTTAGAGAATCCTGTGCGTCCCGCAAAAGTTTGCTTTTTATCTCTTCTATGTTTTTGGGAACTGTTTTGCCTAAGTAGCGCTCTCGAGTGATTACTTTTCCGTCTCTCCGATAGGAATTTTGCAGATAGAGGTAAGTTTCACGGCCTTTGAGTCTTCTAATTATTCGCATGGTCTTTACCATTACATTTAGTTATGTCAACGCAACATTTACATATTTTGTAATGGTAATTGAATTTTCAGATGTTCGAAAGCAAGGCCAAATGGCGCAACATGTATACAGCCCTACCCAGCTTTTTGTGACTTTATTACCATCACAAATTCTCACCAATATTGCATATTTTCCAAAAATGTAATGGTAATACTAACCAAACTGTCAGCTAAAGGACCGCAGGGCCAAATTAGACATCCCGTGCCAAGCTCATTCTATAAATAGAGCTCAATTACTCTTTAATATAGCAAATAAACCCTAAAAAAATGGTTTATTATAATGTTTGCCACTACTACCCAACCTACGACTTAGAAAAAGCCGGTAGACTCAGCCGTTTTCAAATTCAAGTCCTCCTTGAAGGAATAAACCTTATTCACAAACTTCAGAATCTATAGTTATCCAAAGTTGTTCTAGTATTTTGCATAGTAGTCGGCTACCGCTCGGAAAGACTCTTTGGGGTCCCAAGACATATCTGTATAAGTGGTACCTTGCCTTCCGCCTTCATAGTACTTGACTAGGCTGCTGCTTGCCATATCCAAATCGAATTTTGGATTATCATCATAAGGTTTGATTTGCGAGATGAATTCGAAGATGAAAGCTCCGTCAACGCCTGCATTATCAAGAATAGCTAATGTTTCGATTAATTTGTCTGCTTGCCACTGCTCATCGCGCACATGATTGCCTTTCAGATGTGGACGCACAAACCTGCCTAACACAGGCAGTGCATGCAAAAACAGGGATTTATTATCGATAATGCCTGGACCTAGACCTGATGAATTTAGGAAGCCTTCAGAGCCCATTCCCTCATGGCAGGTAGCATAGCCAAACTCCGTATTAACGACTGGCTTTCCGTAGGAAAAAAACGGCTTAAGCATTTCAACATATTTGTCTTCTATGCGGCTAATACGGTAATGGTCTACGCCGACAAAATCAAACAATCTCCAATCCACTGCCTCCCAAAGCAAAGAGGCGTAGGCTACTTTGCCGTGAAAAACCTCTCGAACCGCCTTGTTGACCTTTACAAGATATTCATTTAGCGGTTTGTTATGTTCACCAGCCTTTACCTTGGCCATGAAATTAGAATTCTTTACCCGTGAAGGCAAGTTTCTGCCTGGAATTATTCCTTGCATAAATAAAGTCAACTCAGATCCTACACTAAAAACCAGCCTGTCAGAATAACGTTCACGTAACTGCTCGGCCATAGCTGCAGCCTTAACGGTATATCGGAGCGTTTTCTCGGGGCTTTTATCCCACATTTCAGGAGATAACCAAACTTCTAAATCCTGCTCTAAGGCAGCTTCAGTGGCCAACTTTAAACGGTCGAGGTTAAGCCCATGGATTCTAACGGCGTTGCAGTGTAGATCCCGCTTGATAATCTCGAGCTCGCGGTGAACAATTTTGATCTCAAAGTAAGGGCGCCAATTAATTCCCATTACTCGCCCGACATCATAGCTGACACCTTTACGGTTCATTGTAGTCATCTACCTTAATGATTGGCATAGTAATCTGCTACGGCTTTGAAGGATTCTTTGGGTTCCCAGGGCATATCGGGATAGGAGCTTCCGTGTTTGCCGATTACGTTGGCGAACTTATCTGACAGGTCTGGCGCTGCGTCTATGCCTAGTTCCTTTGCCTGTTTTGCGCTTTCCGAAACGATCTGTTTGAATGTATCTTTCTCGGGGTAGCTTCTCACGAGGCTGAAACTGCCCAAGTCCAAGTCAAACCTTGGATCATCGTTGTAAACCGAAGTAGGGGAAACAAACGTGAAGACAAACGCCCCATCCATACCAGCGGAGTCAAAGATAGTGAGCTCTTCAACAATTTCCTTCGCCTGTACGCCTTCATCGCGAACATAGTGGCCATCGACCTTCGGAATGAGTTTGAGCATTTCCGCAAACGGTGTGGGCACAGTTAATTTTCCCCCAAGATAATCGTTCATCATGCCATACACTACGATGAAGCCATTTGCTCCCAGCAAATCTGCCCCCCGGTAATTGCAGCAACCGAACTCGCCAATTATAACGGGCTTTTTGTAAACAAGGTAACCACTGGCCATTTTGTCAAAAATACTCTTTATCCTAGCGTCTCGATAAAGGTCAACGCCGACAAAATCGAATAGGCTCCAATCAACCTTTTCAAATGGGACTGAAAAATATGTTATTTTACCCTTGAAGGTTTGCCTGACAGCACGGCATGCCTTGGCTAGGAAGGCGTTAAGCGGTTCATTGTGTTTTCCCGATTGGATGTTCATCCAAAATGAGGGGTTATTCATTCTTTGCATAAAATTCTTTCCTTCAACGATGCCTTGATTAAAAAGCGTCGCCTCCGAGGCAACACTGAGGATCACTTTGCTTGGGAATTTTTCGCGCAGACCTTCCGCAAACTCCGCCGCATCCTTGAGGTACGCGATGGTTTCTTCCTGCGTCTTGTCCCACATCTCAGGCGACAGCCAAACCTCCAGCCCCTGATTTAGAGCCTCTTCGGCGGCAATCTCAAGCCGCTTCAGGTCTAAGCCGCATATTCTCAAGGTGTTGCAGTGGAGGTCGTTTTTGATTATTTCAAGTTCACGGTGTACTTGTTTGGAGTCGAATTTGGGGCGCCATTGGCTTCCCATCATTACCCGTCCAACGTCATAGGAAACTCCTTTTCGATTCATTTTTCCAATCTCTCCATGATTTTCAGGCTTTAGCAGCATACGCAGCATAATTTTAGCGTCGGGAAAATGCGAGTTAGCATCCTTTGGGTCAAGCATCGTGGCTCTCTTCATTAACCCGTTAAAGCAAGCCAGCAACGCAACAAGAAGCTGGTCAGGATCATCCTTGGCTATTTCGCCTGCCGCCTGTCCTTCGACAATGAATTGCCGCATGATTTCTTGGATGGCTTCACCATTTCTTTGGATCAACGCTTTGAGGTCGTTGGGTGTGTTTTCGTCTTCGAGGGCGTTGTACATTATTTGGCTAATCCCTGGGGTTTGCCGGATGCTCTCCAAAATGTAAGTGATAAGGAGTGTGAGGCGTTGGCCTGGGGTTCCTTGGATTTGCCCGATGCGTTGGGCTGGTCCACCGCCTGCTTTTGCCCAAGCCTGCTTTAGGAGGGTGGAAAAGATTTCTTCTTTGCTTGCGAAGTAATGGTATGCTAATCCTTGACTCACTTGTGCTTTGGCTGCTATGTCTGCCATTGTAGCCGCACGTCCTTTGGCTGCGAAGACTGCGGTTGCTGCGTCGAGGATTTTTTGGGTTGTTTCTTTTCTTATTTCTTCATTTGCTTGCTTATTACGCGTCAATAGTTAACATCTCTTGAACCATTGATTGAATAATTCATTCAATCAGTTCTAAATAAGTTTTTTGGAAACAGAAAGAAAGAATGCCAATATCGAGTTTAATATTACTGCGTTTGATGAAGAATCAAGTGGCGTGATGATGGTAAGCCTTTAGCCTTTATTTCAAGTGCTTTCTCGTGTGGAATTTAAACGTGGGTGTAAATCTAACATCTCATACCACGTTCCTTTTACCAAATAGGGATTGACCATTCATTTATTTCTAAGAATAAACCCCAAATTGTTGACATCTTTACGTCTTAACAATTTAGGCAATCCAATTTGTTCAGCATTTAAGTTGCACACGAATCAGATGCGCACCCAGGCCCCTAGTTCTATACGTCATTTCACGACCGCGCTATCCAAGAAAGCTATTAATCTTTGCGCCATCTGTCTCTGTGATGGTGACTGAATGGTAAACCTGCCTGAAAAAGCGAAGAAATTAATTGAGGCGAAAAATTTCGCAAACGTAGCCACATTGATGAGGGATGGTTCCCCCCACGTAACGACCACTTGGATAGACCACGACGGCGACATCGTACTAATCAACACGACTAAGAACAGGGTCAAGACAAGAAATATTAGGCGCGACCCTCGTGTGGCGATAAGCGTATTCAATATGAACGACCCGTACGATTCGCTTTTTATTAGGGGCAAGGTTGTTGAGATAAGAAAGGAAGGCGCTGAGGAACATATCGATAAGCTAGCGCATAAGTATATAGGAATGGATTACAGACAGCACGGCGATAGGGTCATTTTGAGAATAGAACCGATTCATGTTATTTTGATGAAGCCCTGAGTTTTACACGATGGTTTGAGAAGTCTTAAACCTGCTAAGCGGTTATGCAACTCCGTTAGCACTTTAGGTTTTGATTAGATGCGTGCACAAGCATTGCACTTATTTCGCAGCGCTTCAATGCATACGTTTACGGGTAAATTGGTGATGGAATCCTTCGACAGTCCGTGACGACTTAATAGAAGAGAGATTTAGTCACAATTCGGGGTTAGTCCGGGAGCTCGGATTAGCCGTGCCGTGAACTGCGAGCTTTCTCATCTTTGTTCTTCTGCCAAACATGTTTCTAACTTGCTCTTCTGTCATCGCGACCACAATGGTGGTCGGTTTACCTTCCCAACTACTGTCAACTTCCAGTAACTGGATTTCAGGTGTCAATTCACTAGCAATGAACCTGAACTCTTGCACGCTAATCTCGCCCATAAGAAACGTCACGGGAAAGTCCTCCGAAATATCCTCGATGAAAACCTTTTTCCCTGTCTTCTTGTTTCTGAACGAGTCCAT
Source organism: Candidatus Bathyarchaeota archaeon (assembly GCA_963798135.1). Classification (GTDB taxonomy): domain Archaea; phylum Thermoproteota; class Bathyarchaeia; order Bathyarchaeales; family Bathycorpusculaceae; genus Bathycorpusculum. Next base: position 267,303 of record CAWCSI010000003.1, read on the forward strand.
GTCTATTTCCTCATCCTTTCCTAGAAATTCCCAACTCTTGCTTGTCAATAACTCACGAACTCTAGAATAGGTCACCGCTATTTTGAACACATTTTCTACTTCCAAAACCAATGCCTCTCCCGATCTCCTTTTGTATACATTCCCACCAAATAATAGTATGTCGGTTGCGTTGCTTGCAGCGCTCGTTTTTCGTGTGGAATTCAAACGTGGGTGTGAGTCTAAAATCCCGCGCTATTTACAATTCAGCATATTATTACCGGTTAATTTTAGTAACTGAGTCTAAATTATTCTTCTAATAAAATGTGATACCCCGTTACCCCATTATGTCTAGTAATTATGTCTCTATTGTTTGAAGCCAGGTCACGCAAAGCTGATCCAAATTTTGGTACTGAGCCCGCAGAGACGCACTCCAGTTACTAATGTTTAATTTGATTTAGAGTTTTTAATCTTTAAAAAATGGGTGACGGAGATATTGTTACTGAGGGAGCAAATTCGAACTCGATAGTATAGTGCCTTCCTTGAGTCATCCCTATCTACCTTTATCTATGACCAGGGAGGTCGAAGCGGTCAAGGTTCATTACCTTGTTCCATGCCGCTACGAAGTCGTGAAGGAACTTGTCGTGGGAGTCCTCGCATGCGTAGACTTCTGCTAAAGCCCGAAGCTGGGAGTTTGAGCCAAAGATGAGGTCTATGCGGGTGGCGTTCCACTTGAGTTCGCCAGTTTTGCGGTCACGACCTTCAAACGCCTCTTTGTCTTCAGTGGTTGCTGTCCATGATGTGTCCATGTCAAGCAGGTTCACAAAGAAGTCATTAGTTAGCGTCTCTGGCCGCTTGGTGAAGACACCGCACTGGGACTTTGCGAAGTTGGCATTCAAGACGCGCATACCGCCAACAAGAACAGTCAACTCAGGAGCAGTCAGCGTCAACAATTGCGATCGGTCAACTAGCAGTTCTTCTGCTGATATGGCGAATTTGGTTTTTTGGTAGTTGCGGAATCCGTCTGCGGCTGGTTCGAGTACAGCAAATGACTCCACATCGGTTTGCTCCGGCAATGCATCCATTCGTCCTGGCGTGAAAGGAACGATTATTTTGTTACCGGCATTCTTTGCAGCTTGCTCAACACCTACGCATCCACCCAAAACAATCAAATCGGCCAGCGAAACCATCTTCCCGCCTGACTGCTCACTGTTGAACTCCTTTCGGATTCCTTCAAGAATCTGCAGCACCTTTTCCAGTTGAGCTGGCTGGTTAACTTCCCAATCCTTTTGCGGAGCAAGACGGATACGCGCCCCGTTCGCACCTCCACGCTTGTCTGAGCCGCGGAACGTGGATGCCGACGCCCAAGCAGTGTAGACCAATTCCGAAATCGAGAGGCTCGAGGCAAGAATCTTGCCCTTAAAATCTGAGATGTCCTGGTCGTCGATTAACTCATGATTAACTTTAGGGATTGGGTCTTGCCAGATCAAGTCCTCGGCTGGGACTTCTGGACCGAGATAGCGCGAGCGGGGTCCCATGTCCCGGTGGGTAAGCTTGAACCATGCTCGAGCAAAGGCATCTGCTAGCTGATCCGGATTCTCGTAGAAGCGCCTTGCAATTTTCTCGTAAACTGGGTCGAACCGCAGGGCGAGGTCAGTAGTTAGCATAGATGGCGCGTGATGCTTTGAGGGATTGTGCGCATCCGGCACGGTACCGGCGCCTGCGTCGCCTTTAGGCTTCCACTGGTTTGCACCTGCTGGACTCTTGGTCAATTCCCATTCGTAGCCAAAAAGGATGCGTAAGAAGTTGTTGCTCCACTTAGTTGGTGTGTTGGTCCAGATGACTTCCAGACCGCTGGTAATCGTGTCATCACCTTTGCCTGTGCCAAATTTGCTCTTCCAGCCGAGGCCCTGTTCCTCGATTGGGGCGGCTTCAGGAGCCGGACCCACCATAGATGCAGGGCCAGCGCCGTGAGTTTTGCCGAAGGTGTGGCCGCCAACTATGAGGGCCACCGTCTCCTCGTCGTTCATCGACATTCGCGCGAAGACCTCGCGAATATCCTTAGCCGCAGCAATTGGATCCGGGTTGCCGTTTGGGCCTTCCGGATTGACGTAAATTAGTCCCATTTGCACGGCAGCAAGCGGATTTTCAAGGTCCCTCTCGCCTGAATAACGCTTGTCACCACCTAGCCAGGTAGTTTCGGAACCCCAGTAAACATCCATTGGCGGCTCCCAAATGTCCTCGCGTCCACCGCCGAACCCGAAGGTCTTAAAACCCATCGACTCAAGTGCACAATTCCCTGCAATGATCATCAGGTCGGCCCAGGAGAGTTTAGTACCGTATTTCTGTTTAATCGGCCAAAGCAAACGGCGCGCCTTGTCGAGGCTAACGTTGTCTGGCCAACTGCTAAGAGGAGGGAAACGCTGCGCTCCACCAGACACGCCCCCGCGGCCGTCACCCCTGCGGTAGGTGCCTGCGCTGTGCCAAGCCATGCGAATCATGAGTCCTCCGTAGTTACCGTAGTCAGCTGGCCACCAATCCTTCGAGTCAGTCATTAACGCATAGAGATCCTTCTTCAATCCTTCAAAATCGAGTTTCTTGAATTCCTCAGCATAATTGAAATTCTTGCCCATCGGATTGGACAAGGGGGAATGCTGACTCAAAATGTTTAGGTTTAACTGGTTAGGCCACCATTCTTGGTTTGACTTGAGTGTGCGGCTAGTTGTATTTCTATCTTTCTCATTCAAAAGTGATACAACTCCTTTTCTGAATTATTCTTAGTTTTCTACAGATTTAAAGATTAAGCAAGTTTAACTATTTGGAATAAAACAAATAATCGGGTAAAAGCGCACTAATAGAGGCCACAAAAATCAGGAGGCAGAGTTCATTGTATACGAGAGTAAGTCCCGACTTGCTCTAATGTTTTTATTGGTAAATTGTTGCTAGGATCTCCCTCCCAATACCTCTTGAATTTTCAATAACATCTAACTTGAAAAACCACCGATTCTATTGATAAAAACTAAAAATAAATAAAGATAGACCGTGGAGAAATATCCAAACGGTTAAGGATCCCAGCTTTTGCGCGTCGCGGGTAACGCGCCTTGAAGGCATGAACCTTAATACAAGCGCGCGCATCCACCTATAGGTTTTTTGAGCAGCTTTGCCATCTGCAGTGACTTGGGTAGACGAGAACGGTCCAGTATTAATTTTTTTTCTTATTCCATCTGCGGTTACCAGGTGGTCCTATAAGAAAATAACCTATTACCATAAGAGCAATGGTTACAACGATAATTATCACAATTGTTACTTCAGTCGTTACTCTCACCTCCATTTTTAGTATCTAAGTTTAGATATTTCCACTTAGCGTGCTGCCCTGTCCTGATATTGTATAGAGGAGAAGCTGTTTAGTTTACTAACCTTTCGCGCTGGCGATGCAGTTTCAGGTTTTTTGAGCTTCTTTTCCATCCACGAATAGTGTGATAGGCGAGAACGGTCCAGCGCTGATTTCCAAATGATGCTTTTCGGAATTTCCCACATCCAACTGGAACTTCTTTGCCAATGGCTGAAAGTTTGCTTCATTAACGACTTTTTCGCCATCCACTTCTATCTTGATGTATTTTAGAAGCGCGCTCGCATTAACAATAATGGTATGTTTTTCAGTCTCACCTATTTCAAACTTAGCTTTTGTCATTTTTTGAACCTTCCTCCTCTAACTTTGCTACTTCCACTTTGTTAGTATTTCCTCTCTTCGGAAAGTCTTGGTGCTGACAAAGAACAGCGCCACATCAACCGCTAAGAGAATCCCTGAGATTATGAGCAGACTGTTTACGTCAAGGGTTATTATGCTTGTCTCGCTGAGAAGGTATATGCCCAGGAGGGGAAAGAGAATAAAAATTCCAAAACTGTTAGCGCTGCGCACATCATTAACTCTCGATGAAACAATCACGCTGAACAGAACACTCATAACAATGGCGACCGGCATCAGAACTAAGAGCAAAGTGGCGATGTTCCAGTTTGGAAAATAATAGTAGCCAAGCGTATTGAAAGTAACCTCATCAATGCCCACCATGAAGACTACTGCAGCCGCATACATTGCTACTAAAGTTGGAATAATTGCGGAAATGGCTTTTCCAAGCAATATTTCTCCATCAGTAAGGGGCGTGGCTAGAAGCGGTTCCAGACTCTTCTCCACTTTCTCCCCCACTATACTGTAGGAGGCAATCCCTAAGGGAACGTATGCTGCTCCTATAACTAAAAAGAAGGAAAAGGAGTTAAGCAAATTTGGAAGCACACCCGGCGCTGCGAGTCCGTGGTTCCCCCTTATTGTTAAATACTCCAGTATCACCGGAAACAGGACCGAGATAACAACTGGGAAAATAATAATTGAAGTACCAGACGTTTTTTACTCGCCTAAATATCTTGAAGTCCCTAGCTGCTACAATCCACGCCTTTGAGAGTCGCATATTTATTTCCTCACAAGTTTTAGATAGGTATCTTCCAAAGTTGAGCCCACCACATTGATTGATCTGACATGACCGCCCGCCAGCACTATAGCCTCTACAACAGGTGAATTTTCCTTGTCTGGGTTTTCCACATCAAATGTTATCGTGTCGCCGCTGGTGGACAGGTTTTTGAGCGCCAGTTTTTTCAATGCCCCCAAAACAGCATCGTTCACTTGCTGTTCCAATCCGATAACTGTCTTCCTGCCGCTAACGGACCTTTCAAGTTCCTGCGGAGTACCAATTGCCCTAAGACTCGTATTCATTATTGCTACCCTGTCGCAGATTCTCTGCGCCTCGTCGAGGTTGTGAGTGTTTAGAAAGATTGTCTTCTTCTCTTTTTTTAGTTGAAGAATGAAATCTCGGACTGTTTTCGAAGCCTCAGGATCTAGATTTGCAGTAGGTTCGTCCATGAAAATGACTTGTGGTTCATGAATTAGGGCGCGGGCTATGGCGAGTTTTTGTTTCATGCCCTTGGAAAAGGTCCCTGCTAAAACGTTTCTCTTATCCCAAAGCCCCAACATCTCAAGAAAACGCTGGATGTTCTCTTTTCTTTGGGCTTCCGAGCAATCGTATATTTTTCCAAAAAAGTCTAGGTTGTCGTAGGCTGTCAGATTTTCAGATAACCCAACGTTATCAGGAACTAACCCGATGATTTTGCGGATTTTAAGTGAGTCTTCCTTGTTGCCTATTTCATAGCCGCCTATTTTGGCGCTTCCACTGGTCTTTGATATTAGGCAGCAAAGCATTCTGACGGTCGTGGTTTTTCCTGCGCCGTTCGGTCCGAGAAAACCGAAAACTTCGCCATCGTTAACATGAAGAGTGAGGTTGTCTACGGCTGTTAGATCCCCAAACTTTTTTGTAAGACTCTCAGTATCTATCAATGCGATTACCCTTTGGACTAAACGTAGCCCATTGTTTGTTAGTAAGAGGCTAATGTTTTATAAATAACGTTCCACGGGTACAAAATTTGTACCAGGAAGATAAAAGTCAAAAGAGCCGTAGCACTCAGATATAGAAATTAAGGAGCTAAAGTATGGTCGAGGACGTTTCACCAGAGCAAATTAAGCGGGTCGCAGAAAAAGCCCTAGTTATAGAACAGTACATACTAGAGAGAGCTTGGGGACTCTGTTATGCTGCAGTCGCCGCTGAAATTGTCCTCATACCTTTTCTGCCCTTGATTGTCCTATTCCTTGGGCTTTCAGCTGGCTATTTTCTTGTTGTTGCGATCGTGGTTAACACAGCGGTGAGCATTGTGGGCGCTGCCATGATTGCTTGGATTTTCAAGAAGGCTTATAACTCCATGCTTGTACGCCGAGAAATTGTGGATTCAATATGGACAAAATTGCTGAGACCTTCGTGGATAGCATTAGTTTGGACGGCATACTATTTGCCGATTCTTGCCGCAATTTTCTTGCTGCGCCACGAGTTTTTGGTTTTTAGATTCGGACTCTTGGCCACAACAGTGTTTCCATTATTCTTTGCGCTTAAAGGTTCGTTCCCTGAGCGGTTACCACGAGAAAGTATAGCCGTTGTGTCGGCATTAACTATTTACACGTTAGGGGGTTTTGTTGTTTCTCTCCTAAAAGCCAATACGGGCTTTTACCTGATTCTTTGGGTAATCTTTCTTGTCGTTCTTATCTTGGCTTCTGCAAATGCACGCAGACGGAAACCTCCCAACTCTCTGGAGGATCCCCCAAATTGGTAACTGACGAACAACCCAACTTCAAAATCCCCAGCACAGACACAATTAAATCATTAAACGAGCAGCTAAACGACCCTACCTTCAAATCATCAACCAGAATACTGATTTTGATTCTGCTTGCCATGAACAAGAAGTTGACTTCTGTGGAGTTGCGTTCTTTCGTAGGGTTGGGAAAGGGTAGTTTGGAGAATCACTTGGCAAAGATGGAGACTTCTGGTCTAATCAGAGTTCGGTCTGTTAGGTCGTGGGGCGGCGTACATCAGGTTGTGGAGATAACTGAGAAGGGGCTTGGAAGATTGCAGGTCGCTACTTAAAAAAATTCACAGCTTAAATGTATAATAGAATACAAAAAATGGCTTTAGTTGTTAAGACAACAATATTTGCTCTTTTTGATTTAAACGTTTAGTGAACAACAAACAACTTATAAAATTGAATTAAGAAAGAAAAAGGGTGAGTGAGAGGGAATCGCCTGTGGGCACTGGTGATTCCCGTCGGACCCGCCTTTCAGGTTAAAAAAGGGACAAGTAGCTGCGTAGAAAGAAAGTGGTGATGGTTTAAGATAACATCGCTATCAAGGAATGTTCAAATCCCTTCCTCGATCATTAAAAACGCAGTTTTACTGGCTAAAACATGGGCTCTCTCACGTGGAATTTAGACGTGTGTGTAAACTAACACCCGCGCCATTTCCAAATTCAGATTTAAATCAAGGTTTTATTAAATAATTATGCTAAAATTATTACCTAAAATCATGTCTTACCGCCTATGGTCTTGAGTTTAGATTACATACGATTCTTCTCAAAACCTGAAAATGTAATTGAGGTTTAAATCAGCTCACAAAAACTTTTTAAGTGAATTTGTAAACACTATTGTTTACAGTGACATTTAATGGCTCAAGTTCAGTTAAGATTGCCAGACGAAATGATTGCAGAAATTGATAGATGGGTTGAGGAAGGGCGATTCAAAAGCCGGAGTGATGCCATAAAAACGATAATAAGCCTCTATGAAGAACGGGAGAAGACCCGCAAGTTTTACGAGCTTCTGAATAAACGTAGCGAAGAAGCCAAGAAGCATCCTGAAAAACTGGTTCCTCTAGAGGAAGCTTAGTTTTTTGAGTTTTAAAATTTTACTGCATCCCACAGCTGCTAAAGAGTTAAGGAAACTTGATCAAATTAATCAGGTAAGGATGAGAAAGGCACTTGGGGAAATTGCGAAGGACCCGTTCAAGGCTGGAAAACCACTGCACCCTTCAGATTTTTGGAGCTTAAGGTCGGGTGACTACCGAGCCATTTACGAAATAGACCCAGATCAAAACCAAGTAACGGTGCTTTTCGTTGATCACAGGAAAAAAGTGTATGATGAATTCTCAAAGCTAATCTAAATCTCAAATTAATCTTCGAAACGTAACAAACGACTACATTAAAAAGCCCTATGCTTTTTCATTTTTAGAAAATTACAGCCAATAAGCCAGCGGTCGAAAAGCCGAGTAGATTTAAATCCCACATCCATAGCCATTTTCAAATTCAGCCTCTCCCTCAATCTTTTTTAACAATTGAGCCTCAAATTATTATACAAAATTATAGCTCACCACCTAAGGTCGAGTGTTTAAATTCCATAGCAAGTAAAATGAGCTACAGAATCGGATAAAATGTGAGCTCAATATTTTGCGAAATGGGTTTGTAGCTGTAATGGTGTAACCACATATCTTGAAATAACGAGCCATTGGTAACAATCAATTACTGTTCATGCAGCGAATGAAAGGATGATAAAATGAGAAAATTAGTTGTATTAACTTTTGTAACACTCGATGGCGTCATGCAGGCGCCAGGAGGACCACAAGAAGATACTAGCGGAGGTTTCAAGCATGGTGGTTGGTCGGTTGGTTACTGGGACGATTTTATGGGGAAAGTTATGGAAACGCAAATGGCAAAACCTTTCGATCTGCTCATTGGCCGCAAAACCTACGAAATATTCGCGGCTTACTGGCCAATCTCAAAAGAACCGGGAGCCGACAAAATCAATGCAGCTAAAAAATATGTTGTCTCGACATCCCTTGGGAAACTCTCTTGGAATAATTCTAGTCTAATCTCAAGTGACGTTGTCGACAAAATTAAGAAACTCAAAAACCAGGATGGACCTGAAATACAGGTTCATGGCAGTTCCAACCTTATCCAAACATTACTAAAGAACGATCTTATTAATGAGTTCCGTTTGAAGATATTTCCAGTCACGATTGGCTCAGGTAAACGACTTTTTGGAGAAGGCACATTACCAGCATCATTTAGACTCATCGAAAGTCAAACTTCAACTATTGGCATAATAGTCGTCACATATGTGCGTGACGGAGAAATAAAAACGGGTTCCTTCTAAGCCACGCTTATGAATGAGATACTTCGATCCATTATTCCGCTCACGCAATAATCAAGTTGACTCATATCTCAAAAAAAATATCGTTGTTAGTTAAGATGAGGCTTTAGTTGCAAAGTTTTATCCGAATTTCGCTAGCACTTGCCTTCCGAAGTCGGTTATTTCGATTGTGTTGAAATCGTAGGGGCCATGTTTTTTTCCCGGTTCAGGTATGTCGATGAGTTTGGATTTTGTCAGGTGCCGTACTGCGTCGTTTAGGGCTTCAGGCATCAAACCTGTTTTTTTGTGTAATAGGTCCACCGTCACCAAGAGACCTTTCTCAAATTGGGAAAGGGCTACAAGAACTTTTTTAGCTGATGGGTCAATCATGTCGAAATCGTCTTGTTCAAAATCTTCAACCATTATAAAACACCACCCGTAACTAGGACAGCCCTAAATAAAAACCATTTGAAAAAGCCCAATGGAAATCCGACAAAACTGAAAACAGTGTTTACTGTGAACGTTGCTATTATGTTTCTTATTTTATTAAGTCATTGCTTGGGGTTACTTCTTCTTTACTTGGTTCTTTAATAACAGGCGCAGCGATTTTGTTTCGTCTATCTGACAGCAATTTCAAAGCGATTATTGGTGCCCAACCGCTGATAATCATGACTGTGCCCGGGAAACCGCCAATATTTCGTCCAACGATCGGTATCAACCCTTTTATTATGTCGCCTAAGAAGAATTCCCAGGCGCCGAAAGCAAACGCCATTGATGCTGCTGCGATAATTGCGATTTTTGTTCCGAATTTGTTGTATGTTTGAACTGCGAGGACACCTGCAAAGAAGAAGTCGCCTAAGCCAAGCCCTCTATATAATATGCCGGTAGTCGAGGTAATAACTGGGACGTTTGGCAAATACACCAATACTGGCAAACCAAGCCCAGTGAACGTATGTGCAGCACCAAGCATGACTGGAGTACCTATAACCAAAATAATATCCATAATTGTTAGGAGCGCTGCAAAAATGCCGACTGTTTTCCAGCTAAACAATGAGCTGAGATATAGAATTATCAAAATTGCAAAAGTAAACCCGAAGACATCCATCAGATATGGAGCCCAAACATTGAAACTGCCACTGTAGATACCAAAGATGCCACTGAAGAATATGAATAAAAGCACAAATATTGCGGGAGGTTGAACTGCAACATACCACCGCGCTGAGGTAGGTGTTCTTTGTTCATAAATTATTGTGGCAAAGCAAAAGATTGCAAAACCAAAAAATACGGCAGCTCTTAAAATGGTAATGTCATCTTGAAGTGGACCTAAAAAGCTGGCAAACCCTGCGATTAAGCCAGCTATGCCAAATCCAAGAGAAAATAATTGTGCTTTTGTTCTTGTGAGATTTGAAAAGATGTATGAAAACGTGAAGAGCAGCATGGTATATGATGAAAGAAATATTACTAGTAGAATTGTTGGGAAGACGTTTACTGGATTGATTACTGTTGTATAAGCTATAACTGAAATTATAATGGCCATGAAAACGACAAGAAGAATGATGTCTTTTGTCTGGAACTGTTTTTCCTCAACTGTTGCCATCAGTTTTCCTTGAACACGCTTGTTTAGAATTAAAGAAACAACAATGACGACGAAAAGTGCAATCGGCATAGCAATGTCTAGTGAGGGCATAGAGAGCAGAATAATCAAAGATGCTTTTATTTGTTTAGTAAAAAACCACAGAAACATCCAAGATATTTCCACGATGAAGCAATGAAGGCATTTGTATTCTTAGATCGGGAAATACTTCAAAAAGCTGGCACTTCGCTAAACAAAAGATCGAAATAAACAAAAAATCCCTGAGATTAGTAATTGAATCGGACGTTCAAAATTGCTAGTGTGGCTAAAAGCGCTTCTTCAGTACGCACCGTTGCTGTTCCCTGCTCAGGAATTGTGTTAACCACAAAATCGACTAGGTCTTCGAGTCTTGCGCCTTCCGCTTTAGCAATATCATGCAAACCACGGGATGGGGGCCCAAATGCAATTAAAACATGTTTGCTACTGCCCCATTTTTTGTCTATCTGACCTGCAACTGCCGTAATTTTTGCACCCTGTTTAGCTGTTGCGATTGTTAAGTCGAAATCTCTATCCTTGGCCAGTTGCACGAAAGACCGTTTTTCGACGCGAACCCTAAAACCCCAGTAAGATGGTACATCCTCACGGTTTACCGCTTGCACATCTACCCTTGAGCCGACATTAACAACTTGAAAGGTTAAACGTTCGCCAACCGCATGTTGAGTTTCCCTTAAGACAGCTGGTTGCTCAATGCCTATGTCTACAAGCAAACCCTCTTTACCTTGCGACAAAACTATGCCTTCCCGGTACTCACCAACCTTCAAATCACGAAGTTTACCACTCAACGGATGATGAGGCGTCCGAAGGGGAGGCAAGATCCCAGCAAACTGTAAGTCAGGCTCAATTTTGAAAAGCCTTTTCCGAAGATACTGAGGAGTCTCCAAATAATTTAGCAAAAGAGCAATAAAACCCAAATCTTGTATCTGATTAGCATATGGATTATCGGGGTAAACTAAGATTTCTTCAATTCTGAAAATTGCTGCTGCCCGCCCAATTAAACCAATTTTCGCCGTTTTCTCTCGTATATGAGGTGTATCTGAGATTGTGGAGGCTGGAATAGCAATTGCAATTTTCTTTTTATCCATTACTTTTTTGCATCCTACTGCCTTGATACTTATTTTTCTGCATTGAGCTTAAAAGGAGCCTTGAGATATAAAACTAAAGGTTAGAGGATTGTAAATGAAATCAGCCATTTTAGATGACATCGAAAAAATAAAAGCACTTGACAAAGGTGACATGCTTAATTTTTGCGTTAATTCTGCTAAGCTGTATGGCGAAGCGTCCAATTTAGCAAGCAAAATTAAAGTTAATTATCCTAAACCCGAAAACATCGTTGTTGTTGGGATGGGCGGCTCAGCAATAGGCGGCGATTTACTCAAAGATTGGACAAGAAACAAAACCGTTGTCCCAATTGAAGTTAACCGCGAATACCAATTACCTGCTTATGCAGGCAAAAGAACTCTTGTATTAATATCAAGCTATTCTGGGGAAACAGAGGAGTCTTTAAGCGCTTTTCTTGATGCATTAAAACGTAAATGCATGATTTTCTGTGTCAGCAGCGGCGGCGCTCTCTTGGAGAATGCGGAAAGGCTCAAAGTACCCTATCTAAAGGTTCCAGGCGGCATGCCCCCTCGAGCAGCTCTGCCCTACTTGTTTGTTCCAATGCTTATTTGCTTGGAAAAACTGGGTTTGGCAAAGGGAGCTTCCGAGGAGCTCAATGATGCGTTAAAGCTTCTTGAAGAAATTAGCAAAAACAACGCGCCAGATAAACCAGCAAAAGAAAACTTTTCCAAAACCTTAGCTTTAAACATAGGAGAAACCGCTCCTGCAGTTTACGGATTTGGAGTTTATCGCAGTGTAGCGATGCGTTTTAAGCAGCAGTTTAATGAGAACAGCAAATGCCCTGCGAAATGGGAAGTTTTCAGCGAGCTTAACCATAACGAAATTGTAGGGTGGGAAAAGGCTGATGAGCTTGGAAAATGTTTCTGCACCGTTTTTATCAGGGACAAAGACGAGCCCAAGGCGATTAACATTAGAATTGAGATTACAAAAGAAGTTGTGGGCAAATCTGGGTTAGGACTGTTTGAGGTACAAGTTCAAGGCAGAAGCACACTTGCAAGAATGCTGTCAACTGTTTGTATTGGAGATTTTACAAGTGTTTACTTGGCGTTTCTGCGGGAAGTAGATCCGACACCTGTTAAAACTATTAGTTATTTAAAAAATACTTTAAACGAGAATGGTGTTAGAGAAAAAATATTAAGTGAATTGGCAAAGATTGCATAGTTTAGGCTATGAACTTTGCGAATTCTTTTTCTCCTTCTTCAAGCGAAACAATTTGAGGCGGACGCTTAAACGCGTAAGCACAAATTGGTTCTACTGCACCTTTAAGCTTCTTGTTCAATGCAACTTTCATAGCTCGCACAACATCAAAGAGAACGGAGCCGGCGTTTGGTGCGTCAACTGTTTGGAATTTAAGGTCAATCTTCATGGGTGAATTGCAAAAGTACACACCGCTTATCCAGAAGTAACTATCACGTTTATTCTGGAGGAAATCTACGTAATCGGTTGAGCCTGCAACGACTTCGGCTTTGTAAGGTATAGCTGCAGATACTGATTCTGTTTTTATGGTACGTTTAGCATCTCGACTTCGATCCATGGTGTCAACAGATTCTGTTCCTCCGCCAACGTCAAGCTGATAAGTCTCATCTATTCGCACGCCATTATCTGAAAGTAGCTTAAGCAAGCGTCTTGTGCAAAGCTGTTGAACCAACTTGGTCAATTAGGTCGTCGCCCACAAGAGGAAGTTTTGCGTCAGCAAAACGTTTTGCCCATGTGGCATCGCTTGCTATGAAGTTGGGGGTAGCATTAACAAAGGCGCATCCAGTTGCCAAGGCTTGTTCAGCATAACACTGAGATGCTTTTGTGGCTCCGCTTGGAAGCAAATTAACCAATACTTCAGCACTTGCATCTTTGAGAACTTTAACAACATTCGAGTCTGCGGCATTACTGACTTGAACGATGGCTTTACTTGATTTTCCCAAACCATCCACAAGCGGACCCTTGTTAACTTTAACGCCCAATGCCGACACATTAGCGACTTTGGGGGCATTATTAGGAAGAGCAAAAATAGCTTCTGAAAGGTCTTTCCCAACTTTACGCTCATCTACATCAAAAGCCGCAACGACCTCGATATCTTTTGGGCTAAAACCGGCTAAAATGGGGTTGCGTAGTCCAACGAACTCTTCTGATTTCTGGAATTTTGAGTAATATTGTATGCCTTGGATGAAGGCTGAGGCGCAGTTTCCAACGCCGATTAATGCAACTTTTACTTTGGGCATATGTAGCACCTTGCTTGGCTTGTCTATTTGCGAATGGATTATAAAAAGCTACGCTGTCAGGAAACTCTATAAAAGCTTGGTGTAGTCTTTTTGGATTCTTTTCTCAAGTTCATAAGAAACGCTTATTAAATGACACGGATTAAACCTTAGAAGCCAGAGGTTTTGGGCGAGTAGATCAGTCTGGCATGATCGCCACGTTGGCATCGTGGAGGTCCCGGGTTCAAATCCCGGCTCGTCCACCAAACACTTATTCATGTTTACGCCTTGAAGGCGACTTATTGCCAATTTAAGGGCATTTTCGCAGATTTTTGACGCATTTAAACCCATTTCATAGGCTAAATTAGTTAATTCAGGGTTTAACTCGATTGTTGAACTTATTTGCGTTATCATTTCAGTGAACACCACGTTACTAACGTGTCTGTTGTCCGGATGCGCCTTTATAGGAATGACGGAAAAATACACTAACAAAATAGTCGCTTCAAAGATGTTTCTGTGAAAATATTTTTGAGGTTTGTTAGTTAAAAAATTAACAGAGATTGGCGCTTTTGATTTAGAAACGTTTTGTGAATATAAATTAAAACTTATATTTCCGAAGGGCACAAAGAGAGGTATTGTGAAATTAATGTCTTCAACAAACGACCATTATTTAGCGATAATTAATAAATACAATTATGGCATTTTTCATCAACAATCCGTAGATACTGCAAAAGCAACAATTGACCCTTTGATAAAAGCGTGGGCAGGTAATTATTTGGAATCATCAAATATTTCAGGATCTCTTGCTAAGGGTACAGCAATTACCCTCGGGTCGGATTTTGATTTGTTCATTTCCTTGACTTCAAACTTGACGACCATGACCTTGAAAGATATCTACAATAATCTTGATAAGTTCCTAACAGAAAAGTACTATTTTCCACGAAGACAAAATGTTTCGTTGGGGATTACGGTTAATGGTTTAAAGGTTGATTTGACACCAGGAAGACAACAAGAAGGATACGTTAATTATCACAGCATTTTTCTATCAAAGAAGGATTCCTGGACTCAAACAAACATAAAACTTCACATTGATACGGTCAAGAATTCGGGTCGTATAAATGAGATAAAACTAACGAAAATCTGGAGCAGACTGCATAACCTGGATTTTCCTTCATTTTATTTAGAGCTTGTAGTGTTAGAGGCTTTGAAAGGACAAAGCAAGGATGCTTTAGGAGTAAACTTTTTAATCGTTCTTAGCTATCTCGCAAAAGACTTTCAGGGAGCGACATTTCTTGACCCGGCAAACACAAACAATCTAATTTCCGATTCACTTACATCAACTGAAAAAACCATGATTGCGAAAAGAGCTAAAGAAGACCACGATGCCCCCACGTGGGGAACTGTCATTTGGTGATAACTTTGAGCAAGAAACGGGATAAGATTTCTATTGACAAAATCGAGTTAGATTCTGTATTCGCCGCGATTTCTGAACCCTTAAAATCAATTTTGTCAACGACCTCTTCAACGGTGCCTCATCCAACAACAAAAGGCGATGCTAGTGAATATCAATGGTTAATGTGGCTGAGAACTTATCTTCCGAAAAGGTATGAAGTTGATAAGGGTTTTGTAATAGACTCCGAGGGTAGCATGAGTGACCAGCAGGATGTCATAATATATGATCGACAATACACTCCCTATCTGCTCAACAAAGATGGAGTTATTTATGTTCCAGCGGAGAGCGTGTATGGCGTTGTTGAGGTAAAACAAGAGTTAAATCGTGAGTACCTCAAATACGCAGGCGATAAAATCGCATCCGTTAGGAAACTTAAGAGAACTTCAGTAGAAATACCCCATGCAGGAGGAAAGTATGAGCCAAAAAAGCCCTTTAAAATCCTTGGCGGTTTAGTATGCCTGAAGTGCAAATGGGCAAAAGGAATTAACTGTCAAAGCTTAGAAAAGGCGATTCAATTAATTGAAGAGGAAAACAGCCAAATAGATATGATCTGTTGTCTAAATGCTGGTTCGGTTATGGTATCCCATGAAGGGAAAAAAATAGCTCTGAGGAAATCTACGGTTGAAGGTTCATTAGTGTTTTTCTTCATTGAACTTTTATCAGCACTTCAACAAAGAGCTACTGTTTGCGCCATGGATTTCAACGCTTATGCTAAAACATTGAAAAACTTTGAATTGCCAAAATAACAATTATGAAATCATTTCGTATGTCCAGCTTATTACTTTGCTTATAAGTAACAAGCGCTAAAGTGTGCTACATGGAATTAATAATAAAAAATTCGAGCGTAACCGCTGATGTGGTTGGAAAAACGTCTGAATTTCCAAAGTACACAACTCAAATAATGAACCTCGCTAACCAGAATGCCCAAGGAACCCGACCAAATGTTGTTGGTCAAATGTCCGAGCTAATTGAAGAATGCCCTAAAGGAGCTTATGACCAATGGGTTAAATGGTATTCTGACCGAATGCCTGAGGGTGTTGACGACGCTACGGAGAGGGTTTACAGTATGATCCAAAACCTCGCTGAAGCTTTCAAGCTTATAGATAAAGAGCTTGTGCACAGGTGGGTTGAAGATTTAGTTCTAACCAAAACATTTACGGGCTTTTGTTTTCAAGAAAGCATTCTCAAGGCTATTGCGCAAAGAAATTGGTCAACATACAGAAGATCGACACCTGAAGAAGAATCACAATTCATCGATGGCTATATCGGTGATATACCCGTTTCAATCAAACCCATAACATACAAAACCAAGAATATGCTTCATGAAAACATTAACATTAAACTGATTTATTATGAAAAGTTGAAGGATGGCATAAAAATAGAATACGATTTCTAACTATGCTCAATCCAATTCTTCAATGATTTACCTATTTGAACCAAACTGCCTTCCTTAAATTGAAAAGTAGGCTTTTCTTTGTATTCAACCTCAAACGAGCTATCTGTCTTTACGATTTTTTTTAACTCAGCAAACTCAAGTTCAGTTTCTTGGTTTGTCATTACTGGAAAACCGTAAACTTTGCTCGTATAGCCTAACGCGCCTTTAGTGCTAATACGGTGGCGGGTAAATTCGAGATGACCGTTTATTCTATTTTCAATTAGTTGATTGGAAAAGTCAACAATGCCTTTGAAACGTGACGATAAGTGTTCAGTGAAGTTTGGATCAATTTCAAACCCTATGCTGTTTCGCCCGGTTGCCATTGCTGCCATTGTTGTAGTTCCTGTTCCTAAGAATGGGTCTAAAACTGTGTCTTCCTTGAGCGAAAGCATGTTAATCAATCGATATGCTAACTCAAATGGGTACGCCCCACTCCTCTCCCTGATTTTTTTGTCAAGGTCAGTTTGTCTTGTGCCTTTGAGGTCTTCCCACACATCTGAAAACCACAAGTTTCGCTCTTCCCAAAAGAACGCGCTTTTTTGCCGTCTCAACTTTTCTTCTGGAGTTTTAAAATTACGTTTGTTACCTTTTCTTAAAACCAAGATGTGTTCATGCTCTAATGTCACGTAAGCTCCTGCTGGCAGCATTCCTGAACCCATGAATTTATTCGGAGCGTTCGTTTGTTTCCTCCACAAAATTTCAGGCAATGAGCTAAAGCCTAAACCGACACAATTTTCGATAATTCTCGAATGATTTGAATATAATTTGAATTCGTCACCTATTTTTCTGGTTGCATTACCAATATTTATGCAAGCAAATCCGCCGTCTACAAGAACACGATAAACCTCTTTCCAGACTTTATCAAGTTCTTTGTTCATAAGCTCAAACGCTTTGTTACCATGTTCCTCTTTTAACGCTTCACCGATTGCAGGATTTTGTTTAGAAAAAATTTCGTCCCACATTTCAATCATCGGATAGGGAGGCGATGTAACCATAAGATCGATGGAACCATCTTCTACCTCTTTCATGTCGTTTGCATTTCCAAAAGATATCTTGTGAATGGTTATCATCGCATCACCGTGTGAGAGTCAAATAATAAATCCTTTGGGAAAAAAAGAATTAAATGAATCTATGATCTTGTGCGGCTGTCATAAATTTGATTCCTAAATTGCAATACTTCGAAAAGTGAACTACTCGCCTCTTCCGAGGCGAGCATCCACATCTAATTCTTGTTGATATATTCTTCGATTTTCGCACTAGTAACAACGCCAGCAGTCCTTACAGCATAGCCCTCAGACCACAAATGCCCACCCCTAAGCCGCAGCCTAATCTCAGGAAACTCCTCAAACAACACTCTAGGAGAATTGCATTTCAAGACACGCACCATCTCAGGTATACATAACTTTGGACGAGCTGAAACAAACACGTGAATATGGTCGCCATGATGAACTTTAGCAGCTAACAGTTGAAAGCCGTGATTAGTAGCAATCGTCTTAAGTACTTCCTCCAATCTAACCTCAACTGAGCCCAAAAGTACCTTGCGCCGGTATTTAGTGGCCCAGATAAGGTGGTAGTTAGCTTGGTAAGCACACGATCTTGCTTTCTCCAGGTCTATCACCTCCTTATCTAATGGTGACAGCCTTATCGTTTGGTAGAACTAATAGAACTACGTCCACGTGGTGGACGCATTCATCCTGCCGCTAACGCGGCAGGTATTCTGCTAGGTTTTTTATAAACCGATTGCTGAAACGATGACAGCGGTAGCATAATTGTAAGGAAATATTGCGAAGAATAAACCTATGAACATTAAGAAAATCGCAAAATTATAACACCATCGACCATAACATTCGTTATTCCTTGCCTTTTTAGTGCTATCAACCCATATCTTACTCCAATCCTCGTTTGGAAAGCCTTTTGTTAGCCAATCTCTATATTCAGTTGTTAAATTGAAAATATCAAAGCTTTTCGAATGTAGAAAGAACTCAGAGGCAACAATGAAAAGTGTGGTGGTCAATCCAAAAAATAAAGTGGCTATATTTCCAAATGTTACGCTTTGATAAATCTCAACATCAGCTATCGACCAACCTAAAATCAAACCGATAAAGGCGATGCTGAAACCAGCTAATGTTCCTGAAATTGATGCAAAATCAGTTAAGGTGCTACGCCAATTATACCCTCTACTCATTTTGTAGACTCTGAAGATGAGGCGTTAGCATTTACTTTTGGAACTGGTTTAGCTTGGAATGGTGAGATATTAACAGGTTCAAGGGGTGGAGGCGACAATCCTTTCGTAATAGCCTTCGGTTCGTTGGTTAAGAATGGTACTGCGTTTAGAGGCTCTGGTGGTGGAGAACCTTTGGTTTCACAAACGACAATACGCTCAGGTTTTGATTGTGATTGTGATTTTTGCTCTTCTGACATTAATGTTCCCTGATAACCTTCGGTTGTTTACAAACTTAAGCTTTTTTGCTTTGTTCTTGTTAAGTTGAAATGTTTATTAGAATTTTCGCTCCTTTGCGATATGTGAAGTACGTTAAAGAAAAAGTATAGTGAAATTTTGTATAAATTGTAAAAGTTTTATTTTTAGATTAAGTTTCTGGATTATGGTTTCTATTAATTTCTCAGGATTAACACAAACGTTATCGTTTCTCAAGCTCAAACTAAAAGTTAGAAAAAACAACACCTAAACATCGCAACACAACTGCATCACTGTTGTCAGCTAATATCTTTTGAGTTTCATCCTTATAGGAAAAAGGACAAAGACCTATAATTTCAGACTTTTTAACACGTTTTTTCGTTGAAAATCGAGTAAAATTATTCTGGTAATTGACAAAACAAGGCATTAATGCGTTTATTTTGTAATTTTATGCGATATTTAATGTTTTCAATAGAATTGCGTTCACGGTTTAATGTTGATCAACTGCCACGATACCTACGTGGAGGTCCCCTTCGATAAAATCCAAGCTCGTCCATCAAAACAAATCTCGCTGAACAACTTTTGTTGCATTGCAATTTTTTCTGATTACAAAATAATAGAGTCAAGAAATGATACTCTACAAGTTCGTTTAATCGCCATTTGCTTTTGTAAGTTGAAGAAGGGTTCCCTTCATCTGTAACTCTTCTATGCCATTTTTGTTTTTCTTAATCACCAAAAATAATGAGCAAGTTTGATCAGGTTGTATATATCCAGCAATTGGAATCGTGCAAAGTATTCTTGCTCCAGCCCCCACTATTGTCCCCGGATAAATAATTGTACCCGACGAACACGAAACCCCGGTTCCGCTTATTGTTCCGAAATGAATTGCCTCAATTTGGAAGACCTTATTGGTAGCTGGGTCTAAAATCTTGATCTTGTTGCCATTTGAGTAGTTAGCAATAACTATCCTTTTACCTATCATGGTTTTATCTTTAAAGAGCGGATCAGCATTGCTATCTTTGGAAATCGCAAAAGTTTGTGTTGCCCCAAAGTTTGAAGTCGGACCTATAATGCTATCATTTATGTTGCATGTGTGAATATTTGATGAGTCGCCTATCATGGAGCGGTTTATATCTGAATAACCCCAAATATTGCAGTTTTTTCCAATGTACAGATAACCATTTTGGTTTCCTCTCAAAGTGGAGTCAAAAATTTTGTTTTTTTCTGATATGAATGCTGGTCCGGTTATTATTGAACGCCCAAGTGTTACATCTTTTTCAAAACTTACCGACCCATCGATTGTCTCGATTGTAATACCAAACCCTTGAAGTGAATCACACAGTGTAAAGGATTTCTTGATAAGGATCGTTCCTGACTCTTCAGAAATAAAGTGCTCACGAACGAGTTCTTCGAGGTTAATATTTTTAAGGCAATTACTGCAGGAATCAATTTTATTTTTCACCAATGCATCCTTGTTCTTTAGCAACTTTGGAAAATCATCGGCTTTTTTTACACCAACAAATAGCTTTTCTAGCTCCGATGGATACCTCAGGTCTTTTATTAAATCGAGAATAAAATTTTTCTTCAATTCAACTTTTTTGGGCCTGGGTGTTAAGCTCATTCTTACTTCTATATAATCAAACCCCAGTTTAGTAGCTATACTCTTGATCGTTTAATTAGCTATGTGATTGGTTGAATGAGCCTACAAAATCCTAACTTTAGAAACAAGGCAGAATATGCCTCCTAAGGCAGATTTACAATGTAGATAAGACTTCAATTCGATGTTTTCTTAGTTAAGCTAAAGTTACTTTTTCGTTTTTTGAGACAGACCGTTACTATTTCTACTATGGTTAATGCTGCAACTCCATAAATGGGGATAAAATCGTAAGCATACCATTGTGAGATAATGTTTCCCCTCAAGGCCATGTGCAAAAAAGTTAAACCTATATTATAATAAAAGAAGAAGGGCAAAGTTGTAGCAAGAACAAATATGATTGTCCCAGTAACAAATTTACGTATTTCTTGTCTGTTGTACCATAATAACAATGGAATTGCAATAATTGCGGCTCTTGGATCCAATAAACCAAAAGCAAAAAACAATGCGGAGAGCCATGGCTTTCTGACAAATCCAAAGTACAATGCGCCTATTAGTAAAACGGCTTGAAGTATGTGGGCATTCACGTAGACGTAGCCACAGAAGTAGCTTTGCGAGAAAGACTGGGAATTAATGTTAAATATCCAAAAATTGATTAATGGAGATGGTGGATAATTTACCGATGGGGTGGGCAATGGTTGAATCAAAATAATTGTTGCTACTATTGCACCAAGAAAAATGTTTTTTTCTTTAACAAGCTTGTAGACGAATAAGGCCAATGCTGGAATTAAAGCAAGTTGTAAAACATCAAAAACTGTTAGCGCGTTCAGATAGTTTAAGGTTAAAAATGGTGCAAAAAGAATGAGTGATGAAGGCGCATATTTGAATGGTTGCGGTTGTGGAAGGATCGGGTAATCACCAAGTTGAACACCGTCAACGTAAATTTTGGTTGGATTATGTAATAATCTGTATGCACCAGTGTAGTACGCTGAAAAATCTCTAGCTAAAGTGGCTGATTCTGGCTTAGTTATCTGAGGATAAGCAATGCAAAAAGAAATAAAGTTCAGTGCAGCTGCTATTAAAATTACTAAAAGTAGTATCTTTTTGTTGGAGAGCTTTTGACGCATCAGTTACCTTCGCTCTAGTGAAATTTCAGTCTGAAATCAAAACCAGTTTTCCTTTTCAAAAAAACTAAAATCGAATATTTTTACGAGACATATAGAAAACAAAGATATTCAGAACAGCTGATCCAACTACCCATAATGTTACCGCATAAAAATAGTATTCAAAATACGCCGGAACGCAGCCTAAAACAAAAAACGATAAGAATAGAAAAACCATCGTTTTCTCAAAAAAGTGTTTCAAATCATCAGCCTCTTTAAAAGTTAAAATCGGTAACGAAATATTTACTTAAGTTACCCTAAGTACATTTGATTTACCTTGCTTAAAAGATTTTATTTGAAATGATACTCATGCCGGTTTTGGGGTATAATCTATCTTAACTTTAGCTTTTTCAATAACACATGAGTCAAAATGCTATTCAATGAAGTAAAGCTCAATATGCATCTTGTTTTTGGTCATCGAGATTTTCCTGAATACCTATAGATATTCAATTGCTTTTTTTAGTTCAAGCCTAAAATTTAAAAAACCTTATGAGTTAGCGCAAGCAAAACATCTGTGAGGCTCGATTGTGCCAAGTTCTGAAAATACAGTTGGGAATCATTAAAGATATTGTTTTACCGCTTGATATCAACACAAGATATGATGTTTATTTCACTGAAAAACGAATTGCAATAGTCTGTATGGGTAGAGCAAACCGTTTTGAATCCGATAAGTCAGCGCAAGCTTCTTCGATTCCGTCCGCATTCGGAGTGCCAGCTGTCACCTCATCATACATAGAAAAAACAGAAAACAAACAGGCAATTGAGCAAGAAATAAAAAACTTATCAATAGAACGACCTCTTAAAACTCAGCAAAAAAAGCTGTTTCTACACATTCGACGAAATAACCGAGGTTAAATTGATTTTAGGACCCAAACCTAAATTCATCATACAAAGCAAAGAATGTGAATCCAAGTTTATTCCTGACGAGGAACAGTTTAATCAACTGATCGAAATATTGCCTTCAATAGAAATACTAAGAAACAAGTTCTCGATCGCTGGAAGCTGGAACAAACTTCAGAAAATATTTGCGATGATTTCTAGCAAGCAAAACGGGCACGTTAACGGATTTGAACATTAGGACGACGTGATAAAGCTGGAAATAGAATCATTACCAAGAGAACCGATATTGATACAAATTAAAAACTCATTTGTAGGTTAATTTACCGTTTAGCTCAATGTGGGGAGGGGGCAAACGAATGATGAAAGTTGTTCCTTTGCCCACTTCGCTCTCAAAAGAAACTGTTCCACCTAATGATTCAGTCATACGCTTAATAACTGGTAAGCCGAACCCTTGGCCTTTAGCTTTGGTCGTAAACATTGGTTTAAACAGTTTATTTCTTACGTTTTCAGGAATACCAACTCCTGTATCCTTGACGGTTATGATGACATCTTCTGCTTCTTTGCAAGCGTGTATAGTTAGTTTTCCGCCGTTGGGCATTGCTTGAACAGCGTTATTAACCAAATTGTACATAATGCGTTTAATGTAAGCACTGTCAGCCATTACAGTACTATCCTCAGGTTCGACCTTAACGCTTATTTTGATGTTATCAGGCCAACTGTTCTTAGATAGCAAATCATCAATTACGAGTTTGAGGTCAGTTTCTTCTGCATGAGGGTTAAGAGGTCTCGCAAAATCTTGCAGGTCAACGATAATCTTGTTAATGTAATCAATGCTCTTTTCAATTTCTTTAAGACTGTCCAATGCACTCGTTTTCTCTTCGCTCTCAGGAGTCGAAGCCAACTCCGTCTTAACCAAATAAACATCGCAAGTTATCGCCTGCAACGGATTACGGATGTCGTGTCCAACCATGCCCGCGGTGGCACCAATTGCCGCTAAACGTTCAGAGTCCCGCAGTTGAGTCTCTAAATTCTTACGTTCGGTTACGTCATTAAATAGGATAGCAACTTTTCGAATTTTTTCTTCTCCCACTGGAAAAGCAAAAACGTCATAGTAACGATTCAAAGCTTTTGCCTCGTTAGTAAACCGCTTTGACTCACCTGTTAAAGCAACTTTACCGTAAATCTCAAACCAATAGGACTCAAAGTTTGGGGCAAGGGTGCGCATTAGTTTTCCTTTTACATCACGCAGTCCTGTCTGGCGCTCAAATGAAGCATTAACTTCCAAAAAGCAGTAATCCAAAGGCTTATAATCCGCATCAAAAATCATTTCGACAATACAGAAACCCTCGTCAATTGAATCAAACAGGGTTCGGTATTTTTCTTCGCTAATTTTCAATGAGAGAGTGCGACTTTCTATTGTTGTCTCTAGTTTTTTTCGTTCAATAGCATAGTTAATAGCTCTAACAAGGAGTGCACTGTCAAATTTTCCTTTGATAAGATAATCTTGAGCACCTTTGCGAACTGCTTCCAAAGCCAATACATCGTTTGCGAATGCAGTTAATATTAGAATGGGCACATTCTTGGCTACAGCTTGTACCTTTTCAAAGGTGCTTAGCCCTTGGCTGTCGGGCAATCCAAGATCCAGCAGAACAGCATCTATGTTTCCAATTGCCAAACGATTTATTCCCTTTGAAAGTCTGTCAACACGCTCGATATTGCTAACAGCAAGTTTCTCTTCTATTAGCATCTCTTGGATAAGTCGGGCGTCGCCAGAATTGTCTTCCACTAAGAGGATTTTTAACTTTTATTACTCCTTGGGTGGCAGTTTCACTATTGTAAACCAAAACTGTTCTAATGAATGCATAATTTCGACGAAACGGTTTAGATCTACGGGTTTTGTGATAAATGCGTTAGCATGCAGATTGTAAGTTTTTACGATGTCTTCGTCAGCTTTTGAAGTTGTCAAGACAACAATGGGGATATGACGCAGTTTGGGGTCTTTTTTAATTTCAGCTAATACTTCTCGTCCGTCCTTTCGGGGAAGGTTAAGGTCAAGCAGAATTAGATCAGGCATGGGCGCGTTTACAAAGGAACCTTCATTATGTACAAATTGCATGGCTTCAACACCGTCTCTAGCGACGTAAATTTCGTTTAGCACTTTGGCATCCTTAAGAGCTTCCTTGGTTAAGCGTACGTCTCCAGGATTGTCTTCTACTAACAGAATATCTACAGGGCGCGTTTCCACTTTTTGAGCGATGAATCGTTTCATTTTTCAACAATCACTCCTTTTTCTTTTTACTTAATGTAAAGTAAATAGTTGAACCTTTTCCTTCTTGCGATTCTATCCAAATACGTCCTCCATGCCGCTCAACGATTCTTTTACATACCGCAAGCCCAATTCCAGAACCAGGATACTCCTCGCGGGTGTGTAAGCGCTGGAATATCTTGAAGAGGCGGTCATAGTATTCAGGCGCAATACCAATGCCGTTGTCGCGGACTAAAAACAAATAGTCTGTGTCTCGGACTTGGGCTGAAACATGAATACGCGGCGGTTCTTCTCCATGGAACTTTATCGCGTTTCCAATCAAGTTTTGGAAGAGTTGAACAAGTTGTCCTCCATCAGCCATGACAGTGGGAAGTGCATCATGCGTCACCACGGCTTCATTGTCAGCTATGGATGTTTTCAGGTTCAAAAGCACAATGTCAAGCGTAGATTCAAGGTCAGTTAGCTCAAAGGGCTTGCCAAGTCTGGCGACACGGGAGTATGTTAGGAGGTCGTCAATTAAGCCTCTCATGCGGTTGGCGCCATCTACAGCGTAACCTATGAATTCGTCAGCATCTGCGTCCAGTTTTCCCTTATATCTTCGCTCTATTAGTTGAACGTAACTTGCTACCATGCGTAAAGGCTCTTGAAGGTCATGCGAGGCCACATATGCAAATTGTTCCAACTCGGAATTGGACTGTTTCAGTTTTTCCATAGCCATTTTTATTTCATTCGCCATAGCGTTTCGTTCAGTTACATCTCTAGCAGCTGCAAAAACCCCTTGGATCTCATCCTGAGCGTTCAAATAAACCGTAGCATTGTACAAAACATCCGTTATTCTGCCTAATTTGCTCTTAATTGCAAGAGGATAATCCTTTACTAAACCTTCAGTGAAAACTTTCTGGTAGCCTGCCCTTGCCTGTTCTGGTTCAGTGAAATAGTCCGAAAAATCGCTCCCGATGAGTTCTTCCCGAGAGCATCCAGTGACATCTTCGGTGGCTTTGTTAACATCGGTAATTTTTCCTTCCTTGCTAATTGTTACCAACGGGTCTAAGCTTGCTTCAAGTAAACTCCTTGCGTACAGTGAAGCAGCCAATAGTTTTTTTTCAGCAATTTTGCGGTTCGCAGTCATCTGGTTGAACGCGTAGGAAAGCTCACTTACTTCATCTTGGCGCTCTGTTTTTATAACATAGTCAAGATTTCCGGAACTTACCGTGTTAATTCCATTTTGGAGTTCTGCAACCGATTTTAAGGTCCTTCGGAAAACCAGCAGATAAATTGTTGCTAAGAGAGCTCCGAACGCGCTCACAAGCGCCACAATAAGCAAGGTGTTTGTATCGTTTGCTTGATGAGCTTCAGCGTCAAATGAAATGGACATTTGGGAGGCGTCATTATTAAGTGCCTGACTTTGTTCTGTCATGTTGCCCCATTTATTTTGAAACTCAGGGATAACCCTGACGCTTTCTTCTCGAGATGCATTTTGCAGGTAAGTAACTACATCTCCAAAAGTTGTGTGGAGCATTTGAAGGTCTCGGCTTATGTTGGTGGCAAGCTGCTGCTGTTGGTCGTTGTTAAGTTTCAGAGATGAAAGATCACTGGATAGAGAAGAAAAGTTGTCCTGCCACATTATTAGTGAAGTGTTTTGTTGGTATAGGAAGTAATCAATAGAAATACTACTCAGGTTCCCTGCGCCTCGTTCGATGTTGTTGGCGACATTTTCTTGGGCTTTAAGATTAGTCACTTGCTGTGTGCTCGTTGCTACTGAAACACCGATAGTAGCCAATATTATGGTGAAGACCACGATGCATATTATAAACTGTGTTTTGATTTTCATGTTTCCTGCTCTAAAAGAATTATGTTTAAATTAGACTTATCAAACTTCGACCTATTTTGGCAAACTCTGATACGTTTTTCCAAGTAAATTAAGGCCTCATAACATCTCAATTAGATTGGATTAGAACTCATGTTTTCATAAAAACATTTCCTAACTATTCTTTGGTGACTGAGTGACCGACCGCAATGGTATAACTGTCATGGAACGTTAAAAAATAATACATCGTTGCCAACCAAACCGCTAGATTGCATAGCGATGCCAAAAAAATGGTTATGCGGGTGATGTCTACCACTGAATAGATGGCACAAGTGGCAAGTGCATTACTTCTTTTAACAAGCTCCAGTTATATCGCTTACCTAAATTGGCGAAGACCACAAATGGCGCCTTAGCTCAATTATTTTTGGTGCAACTACGTTAAAACCAAAGTACCTCTTTACAGCAGTATACTATTCAGGGATAGTACCCTTTCTAGGGGTATATACTAAAAAATATTGGGAAAGAATACTTAGGCTATTCTTTCTTCTTGTTTATGCTTATGCTTTGCTTGCATTGTCTACAAGATGTGCTGTTCCGTCTGGGCAATACACTTTTCCGCCCAAACACACTTTGCGGTATCGTTGAATGCATGGGTGCAACAATTGACATCCATCGCAATCGCGTGAAATCATTTTTTTTACTTCACCCCTCTTTTATCGCGATCTTTCTATACATGGTCACCACGGGATTTAAGGCATTTTACATCTTAGAGCTTGGGCGTCTGCGTAAGTCTTAAGTGGCTCAAAACAGTTCTGGCATGGCGAGAACAACAAAAATGGAAATTGCTAACTTAGCGTTAAGCATCGCGAGCATAATTAATTTCACCGCACTTCTATTGATGCTCAGAGCAGTAATTAAAAACCGAAATACGCTTCGCGGCTACAGCATCACAGGATCTTTTCTAACGTTTGTGTCGATCGTGGGTTTCCAAGTTGCTTACTGGCTTTTAGGCAACATAGTCGGTTTCATTTTGGGTTGGGCAAGCGTCATCTTTTGGTTCACTGCGTTCATTTACAGCTTACGGCAACGGTTGGAAGGAACTGAGGCAGAGAAAGAAATGGTTGAGCCTTAACCAGCTGGAAACTGGATTTTGAATTTTGCACCTTTGCCTTCTTGGCTTTCAAAACTAATTGTGCCGCCATGTGCTTCTATGACTCTTTTACAGACGGCTAAGCCAAAACCCTGCCCACGTGGTTTGGTAGTGAATAAAGGTGTGAAAATGTGAGGTTTGACTTTTTCTGGTATCCCAACCCCAGTGTCCTCAACGGCAACTGATACACACCCTTCAGGATTGGCGTAAGAGTTTACAGTTATTGTTCCGCCGTCAGGCATCGCTTGAACTGCATTCGTGACAAGATTGATCAACACCCGTTTTACAAGTTGAGGATCAGCTTTTACTTGAGGAAAATTCTCGTCAATTTGCGTTTGAACTGATATGCTTGTTGGAATGATAACCGAAGAAATGACATTAGCTATTATTTCCTTGAGGTTAACTGGTGCTTTATCTATTTTGATGGGACGAACGAACGCTTGCAAGTCAGAAACAATCTTATCCATATAGATAGCTTGCTCCTCTATGGTCTGCAAACTCTCCTGCAAATTATTCTTAATTTCACCCTCAGACAATTCTCCAACATCGATTTTTGCTAAGTACAATTCCCCAGTTATAGTCTGAAGCGGATTACGAAGGTCATGCCCCACCATACCAGCGGTTTGACCAATCGCAGCTAAACGCTCAGAATCCTTAAGCTGCTTTGTACGCACCTCGATAAGATCTTGCAGCATCCCAGCCTGCTGTTCAAGATTTTTTTGACGGACCTTCTGCTCTGAAATATCCCGCACAATAGACCAAATTCCAACAACTTTTCCTTTACCATCAGTTAACCTCCAAGTTCTAACAGAAGCCGGAAAAACGGAGCCGTCTTTACGTTTATATTCTCTTTCAAATAGAACCGAGTGCCCAGTTTGCAAGACGTTGCTAACGATTTTTTCTCTGGCCTCAACCCATTTCTCGGGCATTAGTTGCTGGACTACGAGGTTCTTTAGTTCTTTTTTTGAATACCCAAGCATTTTGGCATAAGCTTTGTTGCAGTCAATCATGTGTCCTTTGAAGTCTCGCGCCATAATTCCATCTTGAGTTGTCTCAAAGAGTCGGCGATATTTTTTTTCCGAATTAACAAGCGCTTGCGCCCAGCTATTGCGTTCTTCAAAGTCTGCAGCATTTTTCTTCTTTTGAATGGTAATATCCATAAACACTGAAATAACAAAGTCTTTTTTTGGACTATAAGCGCAAACTTGATACCATCTATTCTGAAATTTCCCGTAAGTTTCAAAATACTGAGGTTCACCAGTCATTGCTACTTCTCGGTAAATGTCCATCCAATTTACAGGTTTGTTTTTTAGTTTAGTGCTGAACTTTCTTTCTTGCTGTTCGATTCTTTCTTTTTTAACTTCGTGAATGTTATCGTACGCCTTGTTAGTCTCAAGAAGAATCAAATCAGTTTGCTTCGATTTTGTTTTATTTAAAAGTTTAAAGAAAGCCACGCCTTGAGGTAGATTATCAAACAAAATTCGGAGTTGTTGACTGTTTACGTCTAACTCTTCAAGCGACTTTCTAATTTCTTCGTCATTTCTTAATTGCGGTGAATGTGAGTGTGCCTTTGAAACAATTAATGAAGAATTCTGGTTTTTTCTTAATTTAGCAAAGTCGATAGATTTTACTAATCTTATTACTCTCCTAAATTGATTGATTAAGCATTATTTAACTAATAGCATAAATAACTTTGCAATAACTCAAGTGTTAATAAATAACTGAGGAGTTTGAAACGTCAATTAAGCTAAGTATTTCGTTTTAGAATAAAAATTGAAGTTGATGGAATAATCAAAAATTCCTTGATTCGGCCTCAAAGAATAATTTAATCCAACCCAAGAAAAACGTCGTTTTGTGTTTTCCCAACCTCTGAACAACCCGGCGCCGTTGGTTTTCTTTAGACAAAATGAGATTTGTTTTTCATTACTCACCATGTAAGCTTGGTTAGCAGTCACAGGATCCCAACCGCCGATTTTAGCTCCAACCAGTTTTAAGCCGTTGGAATCGGCGTATCTATCAAACATACTTGCTCCTTGCTCATTTAGAACTAAAATCTCCTCACAGCCATCTAACGTTAAATTTGAAAAATCAGCTTTGACGTTAATATTTTCAGGTTGAATTTCGTAAGTTACTGTTACACTACCACGGGGTTTTACTTTCTGAAATTCGGTTTTTATTTTCGCAACATTCCGTAGCTCCATAATGCTGTTGAAAAACGGTGAAATATTTTTGTGTTTTAAGTATAGTTTTGCAAATGTCTTTCGCACCAACGAGTAAACACCGTCATCTATGTAAGCAGCCCGCCAAAATTTTTTCCGAGAAACAGCATCTAAAACAAATCTTTTTGTTATAAGGTACGTTGATTGGTTTTTTTGGATTGACACATATGCTGTGCTGGAAAAGTAAGTTTTATCATGGTATTTAGCGATCGGAACTCCAAAACCCATGCCTTCCTCAACTATTTCATTGTTATAAAGCATCAGTACCAGACCTTTGTGCAGAGGGGCTGTTTCCATGCACTGTGGTCGTGAGTCCTCATATAACCGTACTGACAACCTGTTGGTAAGTGGAACGGTAATAGGTTGTTTAAAATTAATCGAATTCAATTTTGTAGCTGCTGCGGAAGAATTCACATTTTCACCTTTTCATTATTCTTAAATTCTAAAGTAAATGCTTAAAAATTGAAGGGGGCTCTTGTTTGGGCACTCACTCAATATTTAATAGATATGATTACGTTACATTGAATTGTATAACTATTTTGTTACCGTGTTAAAATTATGGGTAACAGGCGGAGTTAAAGCTTGTGTTTTTGTATTACTTTTGTTTAATCTTGGCGCCGTTTCCGCTTTTGTCTATCAATTTTGTTAAAGCCCCAAATTACTCTCAAGGGGTAAACAAAAATTGAATATTTTTAATTACATATGGCTCATATGGTTATTTGGCATCCCTATTTACTACTCATTGTTATATCAGATAATAAAATACAGAAAATTAATGGTCAAAAGAATTTTTGTTCCAATTAATCCCAAAAGAATCATTTTCCAGATAACTACAATAGGAAATATGCAAATTGTACAAGAGTCAATTAACAACATAAATCGGATATGTAAAGAAGTTGAATATGAGAATTATAGTGTAGTTGTTGTTTCTGAAGTAAAGGAAGAGTTTGAAGGTTCAGTCACTGTTACTGTTCCTCAAAATTATTCGACTTTGAATCATGCAAAATACAAAGCTCGAGCGTTGCAGTATGCAATAGAGCAAAGAGAGAAAAATAATGAAAACACCAGCGACATATGGATATATCATCTCGACGATGAATCAATGATTACCAAACAAGGTCTCTTGTCAATTCTAGACCATGCAGATAATAATCGAGAGCCAATTGCAGAAGGATTAATTACATATCCAAATAAACTAAATGTCGGCAGTAAACTGGTCAAATATTTGGATGCGGTGAGGCCAACATTTTGTTATACTTGTTGTGCAATGTTAAAATCACAAAAGAAACCTGATTGGTTACATGGCTCAAATCTACTTTTAAGGGCAGACATAGAGAAAGAAATAAGTTGGGATTTCCCTAACACATGCGCAGAAGACAGCTTGTTTGGTTACACGGCATACAAAAAATACGGAGGAATCTTCGGGTGGCATGGAGGAGTGCTTGAAGAACAATCACCATTTACTTTTTCCGACTTCATAAAGCAAAGACAAAGATGGATAAAAGGAACATTCGAAAATTTGGGCAGAATTGGAACATGGGAAAAAATAAAGACGTCATATAGAATGATAAGTTGGTTTTTTGGGTCAGTAAGTTTTTTCACTTTAATACCGTCTCTACTCATAAAACAGGCATATCCCATGTTTCTAGCGCCTTTCTTTGTTTTGGATTCAATTATTTTGTTTGCTGTTTATCAAATAGGGTTGGAAATGAACTTTGCCAAAGTTACTAAAAGGCAAAAGATTTATGAACATATCAAAATTTTTGTGGTATCGCCAATTCTTTGGTTTCTGGAGGCAATTCCGATGGCTTTGTACCTCTTCAAAAGAGGATCAAAATTTTATGTAATAAAGAAATAATCGGCATAAATTCGAAACTCACTTTTCTCCAAGCAAAACGTGCAACAAAGGATTTTAAAATCCACCGAACTTTTAAGGTTTATAAATTCTGCATATACCTTTTTCATGATCTACAAGCAATGGCAGATCCTTTGAGGCAATATATTTTCTAATCTCAATTGGGTCACAATTCGTTTTCATAATCAAATCAAAATGGCAATGTTCATTTTGTTTAAGATGAACAAGAGATAGTTGAATCAAATTAGCGTTTACTAGTTCCCTAAGTAATGCGGTTGCTTCTTGCCTCTTCAAATAAACGTCCCCTTCTCAAGCAAACAAGCCAAAAAACAACAAATATATAACTTACGTTTTTGAGGGCAAAAAAATGGTTTGTTCTACAAAGATAATCGTAATAATCAAAGCAGTGATTTAGCTAATTTTACATTTTGAACTCACTAAGAGCATTCTTATATTCTTTGAACCTGTGCTCTCTTAATTTCATTTGCGTTAAACAATTCAATTACTTATAGTTAAAGGGTGTTTGCGCTCAGTCGTAGGTATTTTTAATACTTGATACCCACTAAAGATTTAGTGATGACTCTAAAAGCAAGCCATAACAAGAATATTGCAATCTTATTAGCAATTATATTAGTTTTATTGGTATCAAGTTCTTTATTTCTTATAAGCGATTTCTTAGAAGCAAATAACAGAACAAACAACGAAGCAATCTTTTATCAAGATCTAAATCAATCGACTCTTTCGGCAGGAATTACAGTCATCAATGATATGAATCATTAGTGAATGTAACTAATTCTCACTCTAACGACTCTTTGGCAACAATTAACACAGATCCTGTTTCTTTAGATACACCAACCTCCACCACGTATTCCCATTTAGACATGACCGGATTTTTCTTTTCACCTCTGGATTCTACTGACCTGGGTCAAGTAGCTGCTTCAGATTCTGAGCTGCAAATAAACGAAGCAGATATGAATTCAATTCCTATTTCTCTGGACACTTCAAATTTCGTCACATATACGTACGGAGGATCCCCTGTCCTGCAGCCAGATTCAAACCAATTTATTTTTTCCTTTCCAAATAACACAAATCAGGGCCAATTAGCTGGTTC
The DNA here is from genome assembly GCA_963798135.1 of Candidatus Bathyarchaeota archaeon. Lineage (GTDB taxonomy): Archaea > Thermoproteota > Bathyarchaeia > Bathyarchaeales > Bathycorpusculaceae > Bathycorpusculum. The sequence continues at coordinate 300,079 of CAWCSI010000003.1, forward strand.
AGACGCCCTTTCAATGAATAATTTCACAATTCAAAAAATGGATTTTAACGCGACGTTTGTCACACCCCAAATTAACGCGGGTGGATTTGATGAAATGGTAATATTTGCCACGTCTGACACAAGCATCTATAAGGGAACAGAATTTGGCATAAGGATGGACTTGAAGGATGGTTTTATCTACGGGTATATTCAAGAACCAAATGGCAATTATGGTGAGGTTAATTTTGAGATGCTACCGCTCATGCAAAATGATGGAATAATGCATAATTACACATTAATTATGATGGGTTCAGGAGTATCATTTCTAATTGATGGATTGAATTATGGTAATTTGAATTTTCCAAGTAACACAAACTATTCTGCTCTTAGCTTTTCGATTTGTGCAGTTGTCCATAGATTTACTGACGATTGGGATTCTAACGGCGATAACATGACGGCAGGAAACTTCTCCATTAACCAGCAATAGTAAAAGCGGAAACTTTTAAGTCAGAATGATTGCCCAAGAGCTCGAGCAATTACCTTTTGCCATTTTTCTGTAGATATTTTGGTAAGAACTATTGTGAATCTTAATTTTTCCTGCGTTTTAACATTATAATAACTAATCTCCAAGCGAAAACCTGCCAAACAACAACAATTAGGAAACGGGCAATTAATCTCCACAATCGAATGTTATGTTCAATTTGAACTGCTGTTGAAACAAGAGATTGGGGAGAAACGAGATAAAAAAGCTGAACAAAATTAGTGGTAACGATCATAAAAATGAGGGGAATTACCCACAAGAAATGAAAATTGCGGAAATTCATTTTTTCATACGGTAACGCCAAAAGAGCTAACGCAAGTACCACGTTGAGGTATGGTTCGGAGAGCCACGTATATGTAAGGAAAAAAATGAGCATTATGCCAATTGCTTTCTGAGTTAATTCAGTGAATGTCTTTGGCGGATCACGATAAACAAAATAATAACCTATCAGCAATGCAGGTATCCATATGTAGCCCAAAAAGGCGAGCCCTGTTGGAAGTGTGACCGTATTATTAAATAGTTCAATTAGACCAAAGGGTGTCATGCCGCCAGCTCTTTGGAAATAAGAAGTTATCTGACCGCTTGATGAAGGAAGATTCCAACCCAAAAGATAGAAAGGCAAAATCCATAAACTTACAATTATTGCGATCGTAATCACGATATACTGAATTATTTTTGTCCTATTCTTTTTTGGTGAAAACAGAAGCGGTAAGCCAAGTAATGGAAAAGAAATAGGCTTTAAGACAACGCTTAAAGAAAGCAGTAGAGCGCTTTTATTAACCATGCCTTTGCTTAAAAGATAGAGTGAAACTATGCATAGGAGAGCAATAAGAGCGTCAAATTGCCCCCAAGCAGTGGTTGTTAACAATACAAAAGGATTGAATAGCAAAAAAATCCAGGCAAACTTTATTTTTTTAGTCGATGCGCCTTGTTGTTTTAACAAGTTCTTTGTTATGTAGGCTAAGGAAATGTTGATTGCGATAATTGGAAGTTTAGTGGCGAAGTTATACAAAAAAATGTTTGGCGTAATATTGTATGATAACCTGTAGATCGCGCCTAAGAGTAAAGGCCACAATGGAGGATCACCAATGATGGGGTTAACGCCAATCAAGTGAGGGGAAAAAATCGTGATCATATGAGGTTGATATGGATTTAACCCTGAACTTACTAAATACCCAGCGTCAAGAAACGATGTTTGATCATAATAATGCCCAAGAAAAATGGCTAGGGGAACCTGTATTGCAATACTTAGAAGAACTGTTAGAATTTCACGACTAAGCTGAATCTTGGGCATAAAATTTTCCTAAAAGTTGAAGTTAACCCTTGGCTCAAATAAAGTTAATCAAGCAAGCATATATAAAATAGAATGTTTCGCAAAACCGCAAACATTGGTTACAATCATGAAGAATTTTTAGGTCAAGTCAAGAGAATACATCTAGTTTTATTTAATAATAATGAAAAATCATGTTATTTTAAGGATTGAAGAGTTATTAGTAGCAATTTATTCTAGTTTATGAGTGGTTTTTTGGACAGACAAGAAGCAATAAGCGTTCTTAAAGAAATTAATGGAACATGTGACGGTTACTTCGAAAAAGGTTTTGTTTTAAAATCACCAAGCCCTAATGACAAGATGTCACAGGGATACCAATTGCACATCAAAGCAGATTTTGATGAATCACATGTGAAATGTATAAAACCAATAGTTGAAAAACACAAATTAGCAATGGCTAATGAACAAAAGAAAGAAACACTTGTTATTTATAAACCCCGAAAAAACAAAAAATTAATTTCAAAGAAAAAAATCTAATGCTTAAATTTTTCTGCCCAAATCATCCATCAAAGCTCTACCCCTGGTAGCACCTTCGAGTCTAACTAACGGAAATAAAATACACCAGCATTTTCCGTTTCAGGTACACAGGAACAAATGTTTCAAATTACCTTTAGGTTACTCATAGAATTTATCATCCATCTAACTCAATATTATCGTTTGTTTTCGACGTTTTCTCCTGATTTCTGACTTCAAAAGAACGGAAATAGACTTAAAGTTGACTTAACGATATTATTGCGAAGTTTACATGCCTACTAATTTGCCGCCTGAAGCAATGGACAAATGGGAGCTAGTTGAAGCTGCCCACACGCCTCAAGAAAAAATGGCTGCCATGACTGAGTTCCTAAAGTATGTTCCACATCACAAAGGAACCATGAAACTTCGTGGCGAAATGAACAGGAAAATTTCGCTTATCAAAGCTGACTTGGATAAGAAGAAACGCATGGGCACGGGCAAGAGCAGCGGCGGACCAAAGATGTTTATTGAAAAGCAAGGTTCAGCACAGGTGGCATTAATCGGCATGACCAACGTGGGCAAAAGTTGCTTAATGAAGGCAACAACTAATTCAAAAGTAATGGTTACCCCAACACCGTTTAGCACTCATGAACCAGTTCCAGGCATAATGAGTTATGGCGATGTGCAGTTTCAGATCATTGAAGCGCCTGCGGTTATGGAGGGCTGCGCTGATGGACGAGCAGCTGGGCATGTTACACTTGGTTTAGCTCGCAATGCCGACGGCGTAATTTTAATGATTGATTTATCCCGTAACCCAATTGAACAACTCGACCTTCTTTTGGATGAAATGGAGAAGAGTCGTGTTTTAGTCGATAAACCCAGTGGACACGTAGATATTGAACGACGACACGCCGGCGCCGCTTTGCGTATTATTCTTGTGGGTAAATTAGTGAATTGCAGTATGCAAGATGTTGAGGATTTGCTGCGCAGCTACAAACTAAACGACGCCATCGTAAAAATCAGCGGAGATATCCGCCTCGACGATGTGGAAGACGCGATTTTTGAAACAACCACCTACAAACCAGCCGTGATCGTGGCTAATAAGTTGGATTTGAAGGGCTCACCGGAGAACCTGCGTATTCTAAAGAAGTATGTAAATGGAAAGTTGCCTATAATCGCTATGTCTTGTGAACAGAAAAGTGGCATACCTGAATTGGGAAAGGCGCTTTTTGAAAGTTTAAAAGTTATTCGAGTTTACACCAAAGACCCCGGATCAAAACAAAACACTGGACACCCATTTGTTATGAAATCTGGGGCAACAATTAACGATTTGGCAAAAAACATTCACAAAGAAATGTTAGAGAACTTTATGTTTGCCATGGTTTGGGCTAAAAGGTTGCCGTTTAGTCCTAAAAAAGTCGGCATGAACTTTGTTTTGGGTGACGGCGACATAGTGGAAATTCACACGCGACTATAGCTTGGAAGCAATTCATTACAATACAACAAAACCGCCAAGATTATTGCAATTATCACATGTCTAAACAGAAGTTTTCTGCAAAATAAGAGACAAGGTTGTTTGGCTTCGAGGTTGTTAGGTCGTGCTATGGTCGGTTGACAGGTTTCAGCTTATACTCTTTGGGCTTGACGGATATTTGGACAAACGTACAATTACAATAGCTTTAGAATTAAATTTTTGGACATATAATCTTAATACTACAATATTTTGAACAAACAGATAGTTTTTTATCCAAGGTAGGATAAGTATCCTTTAGGAAAGAAACGGAGTAAATGAGGAATATTTAATGAGGATTCAACAACCAATACCTCACTGGAACAACTTTACTGTTCCCGAATTAAAAGAAATTCTTGAGCATTGCAAAGCATTAGATAGACTCGGAATTGCACAAGACGAAGAAATGATGACCTCTATTAAAAGAGACATTACAATGCGAGAAAAAACAAAACTTGCACCTTTTGAACCAAAGCTTGGAATAAAACAAGCACAAAGACATAACCTCGCTAACATTAACAAAAAAGAGCGATCGCAAGAGTTGTTATTGGAACAAACTGCTTAACAATTGCGTTCTGGCTTCGAGTCGATCTTTTAGTCTCTAATCAGTGGCAAGCATGCAAGAGTATTTTATGAATAAGAATAAGAGTCCACACTCTTTTGCTTGATAAATTAGAAAAGAAGAAAAAGATTTTTTGGATTATCTGCTTGATTGTGCAACGCGTTCAATTTCGTTGCGTTTTGCTACGCCTGCGCTCTTGATGTCTTTGGCTGCTGCGAGAATCAATTCGTCTGCTAAGGTTTCTTGTATGCTTTTTGGGTTGTTTATGCTTGATGCTCTTGCGCCTTCACTGATGTGGCGGATTGCGAGGTCGATTCTGCGTTGTGGAGCAACATCAACGGATAGGTGGTAGACGACTCCTCCGTAGCTGATTCTTGTTGTGTCTTCGCATGGTGCTGCATTTTCAACTGCTTTGACGAGTACTTCGATTGGGTTTTTGCCTGTTTTTGCATTGATGATTTCGAATGCTTCTTTGACTATGTTTGTTGTTTTAGCTTTTTTGCCGCTGTTTTTGCCTGATCGCATGAGGCTGTTGATTAAGCGTTCTACTACGTTGACTTTGGCTTTGCGGAAGCGTTGGTGTTCGTGTCGTCCCATGCTGTGTGGGGCAACCATTGGGGTTAAATTGAGATATCTTTGCAGGCCGATGTCTATTACGGTGACGTCTTTGAAACTCCATTTTTGGAATAGTTTAATGTCTTGAGGTTGAGCTAATGCTTGTGACATAACAATTACCTTGCTGGTTTCTGTTTTCGTCCGTAGACGAGTTCATTTAGGCTTACGCCGTTAACCATAACAACCTTCCAGCGTACACCTGGAATGTCTCCCATAGCGCCGCCTCTTGTGCCTCCGATGCCTTCAACCACAACTTCATCGTGTTCATCAACAACGTTCAATGCGCCGTCTCCAGGTAGGAAAGCGGTGATTGTTCTTCCGTTTTTGATAAGTTGTGTTCTGACACATTTGCGAATGGCACTGTTTGGCTGTTTTGATTCAACGCCTACTTTTTCTAGAACAATACCTCGTGATTGAGGTGCACCCTGCATAGGGTCTACTTTTTCGTCTAGCATAAGCATGCGTCTGTTAAAGTAACGATCTGACCAACGGAAATTCTTCCGTTTCTTTGCTAGTTGCCTTGCGGCAAATTCGCCTCTTGGTGACTTGGAACCCATACTTTAATTATTCCTTCTTTTGCACATCCATAGTCAATATTCCAATATATAAACAGCACGAACCAAAACCGTTAAGATAGAGAATAAGTTGAGTACCTGTTTGGCTTAAAAAGGATTAAAGATGACAACCATTTAAGCGTTGAAACAGTCATCTGAAAAGAATTTACTTAATTGGCAGTTACCTAAGGGATGAGAGAAGTATTGGAATAAACCAATTAAGACGTCAAAACTCCAATTTATGAAAGGTCGTCAACGAACTATGGAAGCATTTTTTCCCTTCTAATAAGCCTGCTTGATAAAATCAAAAGCGCGATTGATAGTCCGCAAGCAAGCCCAGCAATGGATAAGTCAACTAAGATGGCAACCAAAAATGGTAACAAAAACGGAATATAAAATGTAGGAAGTATAACTGGGACACCTAGAGTCAAAGCAAGAGGACTGTTAGCACCTACTCTTTGCTTCTGTAATGAACTGAAAGCCATCATAGCAATTGTAACTAAAGAAATTGCTGAAAAACCCAACGCTGCAGTAAAAGCCAACGTAATTAAACCCAATAATGACCCCGCAATCACAATAGCCACAACGTTAACGACAAATTCAGCAATGAAAATAGAGAGCGCAAGGAAAAGCGCGGCTTTCAAATAGCTCTTAAAGATGTCGCTTTGATTCCAACCGAGTGAAAGAAGATACTCCAAAACTCCGTTATTTTTGTCGTAGACGTACAGCAGAATAATGGATGTAGAGAACATAAGAATTCCAAAAGCCATAAAGGCAGCAGGAAAAAGAAAATACGCTACAGGCACACCTTGACCAAAAAACATGAATGTAACAGATACAAAGATTCCAAATGCAGCAAAAAAAATCCCCGCCGCCGAATATATTTTGCTCAAACTGAGGCTTCGTTTAGCAAAAATTATGGCACTATTTGGCAATCTATGATGACTCCTTCTGTGTGTTTTCTACTTTTTCGTTAGGTGACTCAAAAAGCTCTTGAAGCGGGTTGTCAAGTTGACGCATTTCAGTAACCAAAATACCGCTTTCAACCAATTTCTTTAAAGCGAGTCCTGCTTCCTCAGGGCTAGATGTATTTAAAACAAAGTAATCACCCTCACGTTTGGCATCTATAATTTTAGATATGTCTGTGGAGGCTTTGAAGCCTACTCGATACTGCTTGGGTTTAATGTTTGAGATTTTATCAAACAATTTCACCGACCCATCCTTGACCAAAATAAGGTATGTTCCGATATCGGTTGCTTCATAGAGGTTGTGTGAAGAATACAGAATCATTTTATCTTTACTCAATTTTAAGATAATATCGCGAATTTCCTTTGAGACTGCTGGATCTAAATTCGCGGTGGGTTCATCAAGCAAATACAAATCGCTTTCATGAAGGAACACCTTTGCGATAGCCGCCCTCTTTTTTTGTCCTTGCGAAAGGTCAGAAAACCTCTTATTTTTCAGTTGACCAAGATCCAAGAGATCAATCACCTTGTCAGGGTCTCCACCTTCAATTTCTGAATAAAACCTTAAAGCGTCAAACACGGTCATTTCTTCAGGCATCGCATTGTACTGAGAGAGATAGCTTATTTTAGTTCGCGTCTTGCCAGATGTGGTTATGTTTTGGTCATCGAGGAGGATCTTACCGCTAAATGGCTCCAGTATACCAGCGATTGTTCTAAACAACGTTGTCTTTCCAGCGCCGTTTGGCCCTAGAACAACGTATATCGAGGGCTCTTGCAGTTTAAAACTAATATCATGCAACACAACTTGCTTGTTGTAACCTGAAGTTACATTATTCAATTCCAAACCGTGCAAGTCTTGGTTACCTGCCCTTGTCAACTACTCATACCATTCAGAGTTTGATATAAAGGGTAAGGGTTGTTCAATTTTTGAACCGACGTTAAGTTTCACAAGACCTTTTTCAATAATGGGATCCTTCGGAAGACAAAGTATGTTGCTGCAAAGCATAATGGAACGCAGATTACGCAGAGAAGTAGCCATTTTGCAATTGGGTTCAATGCTAACGGGCTGAACAAGGAAGTGACGGGTATGATGATCATAGGGTGAAACATATAGACGGCAAACGAGTTATCGGAAAGTGTTTTAATCAACTTGCCCTGACGGTTGAACTTTTGTCTGAATACAGCTATCAATCCGATGCTCATGGCAACCGCTACAAAGGATTCCCAAAGGGAAAACGCCGCACTTTGCCAGGTCAACCCACCTTGAAGGTCAGCTGTGGTTCCACTTGCAGTAGCAACCACCACCAGTACAAACCAAGCAAGGAAGCCTAAAGCAATAGCGCTGATTAGCCATCTTTTGCCGGTTCGATAGTTGATCTTGGTAAACATGTTGTTTCTGTAAGCCAGGACCCCGACGATAAAGAGGACTATGTAGGAAGCAAAATAGCAGAGCTGGAAGTTCAAGATGTCTGTTCCGATTGGTTGGACGATTCTAATCAAGAAGGCTAAGACTGCAATAATCAGGATAAGGCTGACTGCAAAACCCAATGTCGGCTTGACCTGTTTTTGATTAGAATTAGCTTTCGACTTGCGAGATACCAGACGGACTAATCCATAAATAACGGAAAAACCAAAAAGAGCCGCTGCAAACCACATCGGTCCGGTTCCCGAAAGAAACCCATAAATGCTAAAACCCGAGGGCTTGTTGCCAAGTTCCACAATTTCAATGAAAGGTGTTATCGCTATCATGAAAATCAAAGTCGGGATGATTAGGCGTTTAAATCTATCACTGGTAAACTTTCCAAAGCCTTTACGATCTAGCTTCCAGCGACAAAGTAGCCAGAGATCATGAACAAGACTCCTAAAATGTATCCTTACTCGAATGATTGGTAGAATGCGAACCAAACGGTGGATAAAGTGTCGAGATGAGTGCCTTCAATGTAGTACCAACTGCCAAAGCCACTGTACGTAACGGCAAGGTGAAGCATGACAACAAATACAATTATCATAAGCCGCAGGTTGTCGATGTAAAGTAGCCTGTCTTTTGGATTCCTTATTTCATTACTAACTGAGTCAGCTACCAATCGATGACCTTCATTTCCACTTTGTCAGTATTTCTTCTCGTTTGAAGGTAGATTTGCTCAAGAAGAATAGAACAACATCGGCGATTGCTACAATGCCAGCGAATATCAGAAGGTTACCGATACTGAATGTAAAAATTCCTTCCGCTCCTGCAAAGAAGACAGCAACAAACGGAATAAACATGAGGCCAGCAATCTGGTTTGCACCACGAACGTCGCTTACTCGCGATGATGCAATCACTGCTACTTCAATACTAAGAATTGCTGCAAGAGGAGCAAGGAGTAATAGCATAACGCCTGCGTTCCAGTTGGGAAAATAATAGTAGCCTAACCCCCCGTTGTACAATATATAATCCGTTGCTAGCCATGAAGATTGATGCTCCTACCCACGTGGACAGAATAGGCGGTATGAACGATGCGATGCTTTTTCCAAGGAGAATTTCGCCATCAGTCGTCGGGGTCGCAAGCAATGGTTCCAAGGTCTTTTCAACTTTTTCACCCACTATACTGTACGCTGCAATCGTACTGGGAAGAACAGTTGCTAAAACAACGAAAATGTAAATGATTGATTCAGCGCCAAGCGAAAGTGTCGAGGGGATTCCATTGGCTATTTGGTTCTTGATGACGAATGAGAAAACAATTGAGATGAGAAGAGGAAGCCCAACAGTGTAGAAAATGATGCTTCTCTTTCTGCTGATTACCTTCAGCTCTTTTCGCGCTATCTTCCAGGGCATCCAGGTGGTCATTGTGCATTCTCCTTTACTAGTTTCAGGTAAGCATCTTCTAACGAGCTGCTAAGTCACAGTGACTGTTTCGATGCGTCCTCCTGCTGCAACAATCGCGTTTATCAGGTCAGGATTCTCCTCTTCGGGATTAACGACATCGATCGTCAGCTTGTTTCCGTCCCTGACCACGTTCTTGACCTGTAGTTTCTTGAGCGAATCCAGAATTGCTTCATTCACTTGCCTGAGCTGAATTACTGTCTTTCTTCCGCGGACAGACCGTTCGAGTTCTTGAGGAGTACCAACAGCCATGAGCCTAGTGTTCAAGATGCCAATTCTATCGCAGACCCTTTGCGCCTCATCAAGGTTGTGAGTGTTAAGAAAAATAGTCTTCTTCTCCTTCTTCAAATCGAGAGAACGAATTCTCTAACTGTCTTTGCAGACTCAGGATCTAAATTTGCAGTTGGCTCATCCATGAAAATTATTTCAGGATCATGAATCAAGGCTCGTGCTATTGCGAGTTTCTGCTTCATCCCCTTCGAAAAAGTCCCCGCCAAAGCATCTCTTTTCTCCCAGAGCCCAAGCAATTTGAGGAAGTACTCGTTGCTTTCTTTACGTTGGGAATCAGTCCGTCTGTACAGTGTTCCGTAATAATCAAGGTTCTCATAAGCGGTAAGAGATTCGTAGAGCCCAACATTGTCAGGGACAAGCCCAATAATCTTCCTTATCTTCAAGGCATCTTTTTGACTGCCAATCTCATAATCGCCAATCCATGCATCGCCGCTTGTTTTAGATATTAAGCAACATAGCATTCTGACGGTGGTTGTTTTGCCTGCTCCGTTGGGTCCAAGAAAACCAAAAATTTCCCCCTGATTTACTTTGAAAGTTAAGTTGTCAACTGCTGTAATGTTGCCGAACTTTCTTGTTAAGTTCTCAGTCTCAATCATGCCGTGCCCTTACCATTATTGTATTTACGATCTTTTCTTTCCGATTTTTGAAAACTCTTCAAGACTTTTCTTTTATCCAAATAGCTTACGATGATTACGATTATGAATACGAATAATATTGCCGCTAAAATTGTTGATAAGATGGCGAGGTATATGTCGAGATCGATTTTTAGAAATATGTACCTATAAAAATTGCTTACTGAACCAAAAATGAAGAATGCTTCTAAAGCTAAAAGTCCTATGACTGCCAGGCGATCTTTAGTTTTTTGTTTCAGGGGTTTTATTTTTCTTTCGCTCCTTAAAGGAACTTCGCTTCGGTGGTTTTTGGTGCCAGTATGAAGTCTCTGTTTTGGCGGTTTAATCTATTTAGTTGAAGCTGTAAGTCTAATAGATGAACACATATCAAAATCTGCGGTTTTAAATTTTTTGTCAAAATTGAGCATTTTTTCGAAACTTAAAAAAAACCAAAATCTGGAAAAAACAAATAAAGGCTAAACATTATTGTTTAATTTAACAATGCAAGTTTTTAAGAAGCACCAAAAGATAGTTCTATTTTCCATGGTATTAGCCGTTATTATAATTGTTTCATTTTTTATCGTTCAAAACGGATTTAAGCCCACCTCAACGCCAATACCTTCGCCCACGCCAACAAAAACTCCAAGTCCGTCTGCGACATCAATGCCAACTCCAACTTCAACGTCAAATTCGCCTACTCCGCACCCAGTTTTAACGCCTGCACCATCCCCAATTTCGGCGCCCCTGTATCCTGGAGAAGTTACCCAATACGGCGGCATAAATCTATCACCAATCAACGCTGTTTACCAAAATGCCATTGCTGGAACACAATATATAGACAATGTAACTTACCGATTAGCCGTAACTGGTCTTGTAAATAAAACCTTGCAGTACACCTACGATCAAGTTGTTAGAGACCATCAGGCAATCAAGAGAGTTATAACGCTTAACTGCGTGGAAGGTTGGAGCGCCACTATTCTTTGGGAGGGTGTCTCTGTAAATGATCTACTTCAAGAGGCAGGCGTTAGCCCGCAAGCAACCGTTATTATTTTCCACGCTTCCGATGGCTACACCACTTCTCTTCCACTTGACTACATTATTCAAAACAACATAATCATAGCTTACAAAATGAACAATGTTACCCTTACCCCTCAGATAGGATGGCCCTTCATGGTTGTGGCTCAAGACAAGTATGGATACAAATGGGCTAAATGGATAACCCAGATTGAAGCTTCAAACGATACTAGTTATCTTGGATACTGGGAAAACCAAGGCTACTCTAACGACGCCTCGGTAATTCCGTCAATCGCAATACCTTAATGAAAATGCAGGCAAATATCCCAGATAAAAAAAACAAGTTAGAGACCACATCAAGTCTTGGCAACAGCATGAATACAGTGGGCACAAAAAATGGTGTCCTTCCAAAAAGTTTTCTGAAGTTAACCGTTTAGTATTAAAATAAAAAAAATTAAAAAAGGGAAATGAGTTTTTTATGCTATTTTATGGGTGTTTTCTGAGTAGAAGTAAAGCTAGTATTGCACCGATGATGATTATCACAACTATTGTTGCAATGCCTAAGCTTAGGATGTACGATTGTGTTGTTGCTTGGCTAACTGGTGTTGATGTTGGTGTTGTTGATGAAGCGACTTCGCCAACGAAGACATGTGTTACATCGTATGATCCGTAGTATCCATTTGTTCCTGGGAAGGTTGCGCTAATAGTGTAGTTGCCTGCAATTGTTGGTGTCCATGTTAGACCGAATGCGCCACTTGCGTCGCTTGTGGTTGTTCCGAGTGTCACTAAGTTATTGTTTGGATCTATAGCTGTCAATGTAACTGGAACGCCAGTTGTGTTGTTTGGATGAGGCTGCTGCTGGTATACGTATTCCATAAATTGAGTCATGCTTTCATCAGATACAGCTGGGAGACCGTTCGGGAAATTCTTCGCCACCGCACTTTGAGATGCGCCAGCGGAAACATCCGTAACTGTTCCACTTATAACCATAGGTGAATTAACTGACCCCTCTGGATTATTTGCTGTAACTGTTGTTTTGCTTGGCCCTTGGCTATACGCATAGATTTGTCCATCATAAGCGTTGAATGTTGTCATGACACCGTATGCTACTGCTGTTGCTGTATCGTCGAATCCTAGGTTGCTCCAGATCAATTGTCCGGTTGTGCCGTTCAAAGCTAATTCTAATGCACCGTGGAATAGTGGTGGTGCGTATTCGTGGCCTTCAGATAGGTAAAGTACTGGACTATTCATGTTGGCTAAGGCTTCATCTTGGAAGACCCAAAGTGGGAATATTCCATAAGGTGTTTCTGTTCCTGCGTCACCGTTAGCTTGGACTGTGCTCCAAGACCAGATGATGTTGCCGTTAGTCATGTTTACAGCCCAAACGTCGCCTCCTAAAGCCCAAACGTATAGTACTCCGTGTGTTGAGTCTGGAACAGTTTCGAAGTCAAAGACATCATAAGTGTTTGGCATGTGACCGTCAGCCATTGGAACATTAAGAGTGTTATGCCATACTTCTGTTCCAGTGGTTAAGGAATAAGCTGCCATGTCATATGTAGCTTGGTTAATTTCAACGTATACGCCTGCTGCTGCTGAAGGTGTGTTAGTTAACCTTGTGTAAGGTACGAAAATTCCGCCTGTGCGATTCTGTATCCACAATAAATGTCCGTCAATTGAGCTAAAGCCTGCTTCGACTTGCCAACCAGTCACTTCCGCAACTGATGTTGCGCCGGTAGTCATTACCAGACTATTGCCTGACCATGCTGAGTATCCGAAAGCGCCAGTGCCAAGACCTGCTGTAACTATGCCGTTAATAACTGGAGGTATCGATTGTGTTTCCCATTGTAAACCGTTTTGCCATTGATATTTAGTGCCTTGAGTGATAGCCCAGTTCAAGCCGGTTTGTTGCATAGCCATTGTTAAGTTGAACATTTCCAGGGCTGGTCCGTAAACTGCTGTATTGTTGATAGTTACTTTTTGACCGTTAACAAGCATTGAACCGGAAGTGTTGTTGACCGCATAACCAATTATGTTGCCGTTTGGATCTTGTCCAAGGAAAGCGAATGCAGGAGCATTGTCAATTTCGCAGAGGTATTGTCCAGTCATGCCATCATACATGTACCAGTTGCTTGTCCCAAAAGCGAAAACGCCCGTGTTTGAAGCGGTAAAGATGTATGGACCTACAACACCGTATTGGTTAATGTTTTCGAAGTTAATCTCCATGCCGCAGCGTAATGGATAAGTTGTGTTAATTACCCACATAGTTTCGCCAGTGTATAAGTTAAGTGCCATAATTCCTACTTGAGTGCTTGTAGTTGTTGTATACCATGTAGAGTATTCTATTCCGTTCATAATTATTGGTGCATATTTAGGATCATACTGTGAGGTTGTCCAGAAGTTGCTTCCTTGTTCGCTATTACCAAGTTCTCCGCCTGCAACACCACCAATACACCATGGTTTTGTCCAGATAAGGTGGGCTGTTAGGGGTGCTGTGGTGAATGGGTTATAGCTACCTGTTGCATTGTATCCGCCAGTGACCGCAAAAGTATTTGCAGAATAGCCCATCCAAGAGCCAGTTAATTGATACCAGTTTTGTACGTTTTGTGCGTTAACTGGAGTTTCCCAGTATTGGGTTGGTAGTGGGGTATATGGAAGTCCGGTTGCTGGTGTGTTTGTCACTATAAGGGTTGTTGGTTCACTCACGCTTGGCAATTCGACATAGCCTGCAAAGGTGTTGCCGCCAAACATGTTCGGGGCTCCAATTAGAGTTTGACCGCCGTAGTAGAATTGGAATGTATAGTTGCCTTCTTGTGTTGGAGTATAATAAGTAACTGTGCCGCCTGTTAGGTCTGATACGAAGGGTCCTAGTGTCACGTTCGAGCCTGTAGGGGGTACTACAACAACAGTCATGTTTTTGGCAAGTTCGCTGTCTGCTATTGGTACAGCAAGCCAAAAGTTAACTGTCACTGTTTGACCGACACCGCAAGGATTAGGTGAGACATTAATGTAAGCATATGTTGGAATAGTATTTGTTACTGCTTTCACATTTTGAAATAGAGTAGAACTTGTTGAAGCTGCGATTGCACTTATCATAAAAACACAAATTAAAATAGCTACAAATTTAGTTTTTAGATTTTGCATTTTCTTTCTTTTCCTTCAAGTTATAAGCAAAGAGGTTAAGCCTTGCTAAGGTTACGTGAGCTTGCTTCACGGATATAAAATTTGCTCTCACTTACGATATGAGAGGGCGGTTCATTGAATCAAAAAGTGGGTGAAAATTGCATAAAAAGGTAAAAATTCTCCCTAAAAATCCATTATTAAAACAATAAAGCTTTTAGCTTGTTAAGCAGGTATTAGACAATTAAAGGCGATACAAATGGAAAAGAAATGCCCAGTTTGCAAAAAGAAGTATACTACCTTTGATGCTAAGTCGAAGTATTGTAGCGATGCTTGCGCTAAGAAAGCGGGCAAAGCAAAGTAACGCTTTAGATAAAGGTAAGCAAGCGTTAATTTGATACACTTTTTTTAATTTAACATTTTTGTTGATAATTTTATTTGAATGCTACTACGCAAATTAGAAATATTTGTTGCATTATAGTACTATTTAGGCGGTTAGTATGGCTGAGTATGTTAAGGGACCTGAACCTGACCGTTGGCATTGGATGAAAAATTGCAAGCAATATCCTCGTGTTGCCATGGAAAAACGCCTAAAAAGACCAAGTTCTGATTTATGCGATGAATGCATGGATAAAGAAAAAATCGAACTGCGCAAAATACCGGCAATATAGCCTATAGGTCCTTAAAACTAAATTTCGAGTTCATATGTTCAATGATCAAGCTTTAATGATAAATTACAAAAATTTCCCGGCTAAATTCTATTTCTATTGAATGTTTGAGTCTTCCAGTTTATCAGCATGCTTTTATTTGTGGCACAAGAACTATGCCTTAACAAAACCTGTAGGCATTGAAGGCAAGCACATGGTGGAGCTTAGAGCGCAAGAACAACAATTACTCGTTGCCTTAGAATCCCTTGGCGGAAGCGCTTCGGTTGAGCAATTAATTGAAGCTTGCAAATTGCCAGATACGGCAGTTATGCGCATAGGGCTAACTCTTCAAGAAAAAAACCTCGTTTCAATTCATGCTAAATTCAAAAGTGTTATTAAATTAACTGCTGAAGGCGAAGGCTATGCCAGCGGTGGTTTACCTGAACGCAAATTAATACGAGCAGTTGAGGGACTTGGAGGATCGGCTGACCTGCAAATGGCATCAAAACAAGCTGGACTTGAGCCACAGTTTGTTCAGATCGCACTTGGATGGGCCATAAGAAAAAAATGGGCAACTTATACATCAAGCAACAACACAATACGCATCAGCGAGACGCTACTGCATCAAGCGTTAATTGCAGAAGGCTGCGATGAAACCTTACTTAAACACTTAAATGACAATCACCACCACCAAGTCGCCGCTGAAGACCTAAGCCCAGAATTAAAAGAAGCCGCGGAACAACTAAAAAAACGCAAAGTCCTAAGCATCGAACCCAAAACCAACAGAACACTCCAAATAACAGCAGAAGGCAAAAAAGCAGCCTCCGAAGCCACAACAGCCCCACAAGAAATCACCCAACTCACACCCGACCTTATAATCACAGGAAAATGGCACACCTCAAAACTCCAAAAATACAACATCGAAGCACCAGTAGCCAAAACCTATCCAGGAAAAAAACATCCTTACCTACAATTTTTAGACGAAGTCCGAGCAAAACTCGTAAACTTGGGTTTCCAAGAAATGACCGGCACCGCAGTTGAAAGCAGCTTCTTCAACTTTGACGCACTTTATGTCCCCCAGGATCATCCCGCCCGCGAAGAAAGCGACATTTACTACATTAAAGACCCACAGTACGGCGACATAAGCACTCATGCCCATGCGGTTGAGCATGTTTGTGAGACTCATGAGAACGGTTGGCAAACAGGGTCAACAGGATGGGGATACAAATACTCACTTCTCGCAGCCCAACGCCTACTTCTCCGAGGACACGGCACATGCCTAAGCGCACGAACCTTAGAGAGCAAAAACTTCACCGTTCCAAGCAAACACTTCTCGATTGCAAGAGTTTATCGCCCAGAAATAACTGACAAAACCCACCTCTCAGAATTCAACCAAGTTGAAGGTATTATCATAGACCAAAACCTAACCCTCAAAGATCTTCTAGGGGTACTTGGAAAATTTGCCATAGAAATTGCAGGAGCAGATAAGGTCCGTTTCAAACCTGACTATTTCCCATTTACAGAGCCCAGCGTTGAACTTAGCGCTTTCAAGGAAGGCTATGGCTGGGTAGAATTTGGCGGCTCAGGAATCTTCCGTCCCGAAGTCACATTGCCTCTTGGGGTGAAAGTACCAGTTATTGCTTGGGGACTGGGTGTGGATCGGTTGTTTATGATGCGAGCAGGGATCGAAGATATTCGACAAATTTTCAGCCAAGATCTTGATTGGCTAAGAAAAAAACAGGTGACCTAAATGCCCACAATCGACATAGATTATGCAGAGCTTGAACGCTTACTTGCCCTGAAAATAAATGGCGACATGGAAAAATTAGATGATATTTTAGCCCACATCAAGGGCGAAGTTAAACTCTACAATGAAAAAGAAGGCATCGTCAGTATTGAAATGAAAGACACTAATCGCCCTGACCTCTGGAGTGTAGAGGGCTTAAGCAGAGCACTTCGCGGTTATTTGAATATTGAAAAAGGACTCAAACAATATGTTGCAGGTAAGTCACTTATTGAAGTCAACGTAGATTCTGGGTTATATAATATTCGACCTTTCATATGCTGTTCAGTAATAAGAGACATCCAACTAACGGATAACACTATCAAGGGAATTATGCATCTTCAAGACAAATTAGACAAAACCTTTGGCAGAAACCGACAAAAAACATCCATTGGGATTTATAATTTTGACTTAATTAAACCACCAATCCAGTACACTGCGGTAAAACCAAAAGAAGTTAGTTTTGTCCCATTAGGATTTAGCGAAAAAATGGGTTTAGACGAAATTTTGGAGCGGCATCCAAAAGGCGTAGAATATGGGCAAATAGTGAAGAAAAATCCGCTGTACCCCATGCTTTATGATTCTGAAGGCAAAGTTTTGTCTTTTCCACCCATTATTAATTCAAACGATTTAGGCAAAATAACTGAGGAATCGAGGAATTTGCTCGTTGAAGTCACTGGCACTTTGCACAGAACTGTTCTTAATACGTTGAACCTTGTTTCTTCTGCTTTGATTGACAATGGCGGAAAAGCTTACTCAGCAACAATTCATTACCCAAAAGACTCACAGTACACTGAGCATTCTGTTATGACGCCTGACTTCAGCAACAAACAAATGGCCCTAAGCGTTGAAGACACTAACAAACTTCTTGATCTCAAACTTTCTTCTGAGAGCATAGCTGAACTTTTGTTAAAGGCAGGTTTAAGCATTGAAAAAATCAAAGCGGACATCGTAGATGTGCTTGTTCCATGCTATCGAATTGACGTGATGCATCAAGTTGACCTAATCGAAGACGTCGCCATAGCCTATGGCTACAACAACATTGAACCTCTTTGGAGAGAATTAGCTACTGCTGGAAAAGCCAAAGCTGACCAGCGACTAATCAACATTGCACGCGACCTGATTATTGGGTTAGGATACCAAGAAATCTTAACTTACACCCTCACTAATCCTGAAAACCTATTTGACAAAATGAACCAGCCAAAAACGCCGCTTGCAGAACTCGCCAACCCCAAAGTCGCAACCATGAAATCCCTAAGAAACTGGCTACTACCTAGCCTCATAGAGTTTCTGAGCAATAATCAATCCACAGAATTCCCCCAGAAAATATACGAACTAGGAAAAATCACCCTACCCGACCAAACAAAAGAAACCAAAACAAGAGACGAAGAATGGCTCTGCGCAGCAACTGCACATGCAAATGCCAATTTCACAGAAATAAAATCTGTCCTGGACGCATTTTTCGGTAATTTCGGTGTTGAATGGCAAATAAAAGAAACAGCTCACCCAAGCTTCATCGAAGGTAGAGTAGGCAAAGTAATAGTTGCGAGCGTTGAAATCGGGTTTGTGGGAGAGATTAATCCGTTGGTACTTGAAGCGTGGAAGTTAGAAAATCCAGTGGCAGCTTTTGAAATTAATCTTCAACAAATAGTCGAAAGCAAGCTCAACAAATGACATTGCGATAGCAACAGTGTTTTCCTGAAAAACAATTAATCCTTCAAGAAAATAAAGAAAATAAACCGCAAAAATAAGTAGAATAATGGATTTTGTAAATAATTATTAGATAATTAACGGCTGAGCAGCCAGCTAGCCAAAAAATCAGGCTCTTGAAAATACGCTAAAATACCCCACCGCCCATTCGTATAACTAATAATCATTCTTTAAACAATTTTTACGGAAGGTTTTCAGTGGACAGTAAAAAACTTGTTAAATATTTATCCACAAGTATCATAACGATTCTAATTTTAAGCTCTAGTGCGCTTGTCTTTTCAACTCCCCTAAAACTTAACGTAGTAAGCGCTAGCACTGCCAACAGTTTCTTTGGCATCCAATCTCCTTCTGCAACAATCGCAGGAAACCCCAATCAACGCCATGTTTTTCAACCAGTCCACAACGACACGATCACTGAAGTTGATAAAATGGCTGATGGAAAAACATGGAAATATTTCGCCTACGACAGCGATCCACTCGGCACCATGATAAGACTTTACTACACAAATGATCCCTCAGGAACATGGACGCCTTACTCCCAAAACCCTATTCTTGGTACTAAAGCCAATTATTACAGGTGGCCAAGCACAACTTATGTCAATGGAGTTTTCAACATGTTCTTAGAAGACCGGACGTTAGGAACATTGGAACGTTGGACAAGCACTGATGGTCTTCATTATACATTTTTAGAAAATGTGAAAACAGGTGGTAATGAATACAAAAATCCATTCATATGGTTCAACGACAACGATTACAAATGGTACCTATATTCACATGATGCAATTTCATCAGGGGTTGGAGAAAGCCTCAAAGTTAGAAGCGCCAGCTCTTTGGACGGCTTAAAAACAGCAAGCGACACCACAATCGTTTCCAGAAACAACATTTTTGGTTCACCAACCATGATGTTCTACAATGGAGTTTACTGGTTGCTTGGAGAAATCGAAGTTGGAACTCAATGGCAAGTGGTAGCTTATTACTCAACAACTTCGCCATCTTCAGGTTTTGTTGAAGCGGGTAACTCGCCTGTGATAACTAGCGATGAATCTTGTCCGATGCTTTTTTTGACTCAAGACAAATTCAATGCCTATCTATACACCATAGCAATCAATGGAGCATGGTACACCTACACTCATGGAGTAAACTTAAACAATCAAATCTCAACGCCTACACCTGCGCCTACTGCAACGTCAACGCCGACCCCAACGGCTTCACCAAGTCCAACACCTTCGACAACACCAATTCCAACTCAAACTCCGACGCCTTCCCCAGCACCCACTGCTACCCCAACACCAACAATTTCACCCACATCTACTCCCTCTTAGCTCCCACTCCAGCGACTACCCCAATACCTACCCCAACCCCAATAACCTCACCCACACCATCGCCCACTCCAACACCTACTGAAATACCGACGCAAGAACCAGTCCCAACCGATCAACCTCCAATTACATTTTCCTCCACGCCTTCATCTTCGCCTATTCCGGACTCACTCTCAACCACTCAAACATCAAAAACAGTATACTCTGTTGCACAAGATACTCCCGTCTCTCCCAGCCCCCCACCTGGACCTAATCAAACAAATAATCAATCACTCCTTCCAACGCCAACGTCAACACAATCATCAATACCAATATCAACCCCTAAACCAACAGACGCCACTTTCGCACAACCAAGCTTACCATTGCCAACTACCCTTTTAATCGGATTCTTGATTGCAATGTCCGTTCTGCTTTCAACGGCAATCTTGAAGACTCAACGCTTGAAGAATACCCGAAACGTAAATCAAAAATAGTTGACAACAACATAGAACAAAAAAACTGTCACCTTTCAGAATCAATCGACAAATAAGTTAAACGCTCTAAAATTTAAAAATTACAGCATAAAAGTGACCTAAAGTTATTCTACTCAAACAACAATTCCCGAGGGTATTTGCACTTAAATTTTAGAACCATGATAAAGTTCCGTTTTTCCTTGCGGTTTTTAGACACCAAGCGTAAATCACATATCCCACGGGCACAAAAATCGCACACATCACTGCTAGAATTGTCAGTTCAGGCAAAATTGCGAGAAGGGTAGAACCTGTCAGAATAAGCCTGATGCATGTGAAGAAGTAGTATGGTGGAGTTAGGTAGGCTATTATTTGCAAACCAACCGGCAGAACTGTTGGTGGGAAAAATACATTCCCAAACAGGCTTATTGATATGGTCATAAGCGCCGTTACTGGATCACCTTGTTTGGTTAAAATTAGTATACCTGAGCCAATCATGCTAATACCGATGAAAGTAGCAATGCCAAGAGCTAGTACAATCAACGTCCCTAGAACATTGACGCTTAAAACTACTCCAAAAAAATACACACCTATTGTAAGGTAAGCTACAACTACGGCTGTGCTCCAGATAAAACCCCAAATCGAACTTCCAAAGATAAATGTTGTTAGGCGAGTTGGCGAAACCAAAACTTCTTCAAGAGCCCAAGGGTTAACGGTTTTCTGCACCAATGTTAGGGCTTGTCCCAAATAACTGTTGAACGCTAACCCGATAATTAGGTAAGTTGTGTAGTTGATTCCATATGTTTCAGTTACGGTTTGATTAACGGAGCTTTCCCCAACATAAGCGAAAGTTAATGCTCCAAAAACCGCCGTCCCTATAAGAATTGCAACGTTTGTTTTATAAGTTGAGAAACTTACCACGTCGCGCTTCATGAAATACCAGATTTTCTCTAACTCAGCCGACAAGCCCAACCTATCAAGACCTCCTTGTTAATTCAATAAATGCGTCTTCAAGGCTGGGTTCTTCACGCTTAAAATTGACAAACTTAATTTTCTGATCAAAAATAAAATCGAATAACAACGGCATTTGGTCAACGTTTTTCAGTTCAACACATAACCCCTTCTGGTTAGGCATTAGTTCCGGATCAATTTTTTCAGTTACCGCAGTAACCCCTTGGAGTGAACGCATCTTCTCTATTTGAGCAGGGGTTATTTCCTCAAGTATCAAATAAATTAGCTCTTCTTTCTTTATTTTGTCTCTTAGTGCGTTAGGGGTGTCGCAGGCAATGATTTTTCCTTGTTTAAGAATGCCGATTTTAGAGCAGATTTGGGCTGCTTCTTCTATGTAGTGCGTTGTGTACAATACTGTTTTTCCTGTTTCCTCAACTGTGCACTTAACGAAGTCTCGAATGTTTCGTGATGATACCGCGTCTAAACCAGTCGTGGGCTCGTCAAGCATGATTATCTGTGGGTCAGGAAGCAACGTTCTAGCAAGCGCAAGTTTTCTTTTCATGCCCCCCGAATACTTCTGGTACAGTTGGAAAGTGTTATTTTCTAAACCCACTAACCGCAAAACTTCCATTATCCGATCGTGCCGTTTCTGTCTTGGCACATTGTAGATTGCTGCGAAAAACTCGAGATTTCTGTACCCGTTAAGTCGCCAAAAAAAGCCTCTTTCGCCTACGCTGAAAAGCGTGCCAATGGACTGTTTTACTTGCATTTGTTGTTTAACTACATCGTAACCATTGATTAACGCCCTCCCGCTATCAGGTGGAAGAAGAGTACATAACATTTTTACAAGAGTTGTTTTTCCCGCTCCATTGGGACCGAGAAGCCCAAAAAGCTCGCCTTTCTTGATTTCAAAGTCAAGGTGGTCAATTGCGTTTGTCGAAACAGTTTTTCGATTAAAAAATCTAGAGCTTGAGCTTGGAGATTTGGATTTGAATGTTTTTGTTAAGTTAATTGTCTGGATGGCGTTTTCGTTATCCAATCATTAAACCTCTATTCCAAACTAAAGACATTAATTACGTTGACAGAAAACAAGGTGATTATTATTTTAGGTAGCGTTAAAGAAACAATTAAGCGTTTCGAAAATCAGTCTAATTTAAAATTTATGAACAAAGGGGATAAGTTGCTGAGCATTCTCGAATGTTTCTGTTAACGGTAATTGCAAATAAGCGCCTTGTATGTTAAAGTATGGTGCGCCTTTTCGTGAAAACAAAGTTAATACCTTCCCATTATGATTCGTTTTGAAACCAACATTACTTGCTTCATGGCCTCGAATCAAAATTTTGGCGTTCAACCGTTCGAGAACCTCTTCTGTTACTTTTTTTCCAAAAAGTTTTCCAGCACCTCGAGGCGAAACAGAAACATTCTGCACTTTTTCATCGGGATCGTTCCAAAGCAATTCTTCAAACAATGCTATGCTATGATTTTCATGGGCTTGTGCGATGTCTTGCAGACTGCTAATGTCTAAAGATAAGCCTCCATGAAGCATTAAATATCGACCCTGAACATACACCGCATTATAAAGATGGTCGTGAAGGGATCGTATTTGCTCATAAGCTTGTTGCCAAGTTTTGCCAAATCTGTTTTGAAATTGTATTGGCAAATCATGCGGAAAGCCTAGTAAATCTTTTGGGGCTTCATGATTTCCTCGTAATAGCACAATCTGCTTGGGAAAAGCAAGCTTAAGCTTTAGAATCAAGTAATATGTTTCTGGTGATTTTTCACCCCTGTCACCATAGTCACCTAAAAAAATTAATGTTGCTTTGTCAGTTTTTTTCATTTGTTCCAAATAATAGCTATTTTGAAGGATTAAGATGAGACTTTCTAGGTCACCATGCAAATCACCAATTATTAACGCGTCTCCCAAGGCTTCAAGCTTTACTAAGCGGTCAATTATTGTGAGGTTCCCGATTTGCCCTTTTTCCTTCTTTAGAAGCGATTTTGTTTTTTCAACTGTCTCAACAAAGTCGCTGCCCTGACCATTTAGGGTTTCTTTGACAAGCAAAGATAAATCCAAAAGGCAAACACGCAGCGAATTATGGAAGTTGAACTTTTATGTTGATTGAACTAAGGATATTTTTTTCAATTGTCCGCTTCATATTTTTGATTTTATCGTCAGCTTCCGTGTAAGCGTTTTGTTTTACTGTTTCTTGGGTTTCTATGCTTGTTTTTCTTGCTTTAAGGACATCAACTTGTTCCTGAAACACTTGGAGGTTGCGTTTTATCTCATCTAATTGGACAGAAGTCAAAAGAAGCTGCTTTGTGTTTGACATTTCTTGACATCTGAGTTGTATTTTGGCAAGCGAGTTCTGCGTAACTATTTCAGTTATTGATTGTTGGGCTTTTCGTGCTTTGTCCTGTTTTAGTTTAAGTTTATCTTCTTCGATTAAACTTTCAAGTTTTTGCAAAATTTCTTTAAGCTCGGGATAATCTACTTTTTCAACTGTTAATGCTTCAAAAGGCTTCTCCAGATATAGATTTACTTTGATGAGTTCATCTGGAGTTACTCCTGCTCCACCACCTGTAGTGGCTAAGGCCTGCATTTTTATGAAAGGTTTTTGCAGGTGCCGCAGTGAATGCTTCAATTCAATGTTTAAATTCTCTATTTCAGTATTAACCAAGTTTAACTTGTCAATGGGGCCTTTAGTTTTCAGCTCATCAATTTTCTGTTCCAATTCTGCAATTTCTTTTTCTACGGGTAAACGCTCATTTTCTATTTTTTCTTTTTCTTCTCCAATTATAACAATTTGTTTTTGGATACTCTGCAACTCAGTTAGAAGTTGAAGGGCTTCTTCCAGAGTCTTAGTTTTAACATATTCCTTTGTGACAAAATCGTTTAAGGATACGTATGAAAATTTAGCTCGTTCGTAAATTGCTAAAAATTTTCGCCTATCCATGATAAAGAAAGGCGAAATTCTTGGAAACCAATTTTTAATGTCTATGTCGTTCACTAAAATGATTTTTTGAATTTCCTGGGCATACCTGTTTAATGTGTCATAGGAGATTTCTTCTGGTGGACTAAGTTTTTTGAGGCGATCGAGAAATAAATGAGCAAGTTTGTTTAGGGCTCTGGCGCGGTTGTATACTTTCATATTTCTTCTATCGATTTCTTTTGTGCTGTTATCTAGGAGCATCTTGCTGACTTCAGTGACATTCTGGATTGACATGTTCATTTCGTCCCTTAATTTTTTAGCTTGGGCGTGGACAGGTGAGAGTGTGGATTTTGTTTGGTCTTCAAGCCAATGTCTAACTTCGAATGCTGAGGAGAATTGGATTGTTTCAGTCAATAGGCTTCACTGTGTTATCTTAATTGTTATGTTAGGGCTTATTTATCACTATTTGCGAACTCTTAATTCAAGCAACTCTTTTTTGAGTAACTACTCTTAAATAGCTAACGCCGGCATTCAACAAATAGAAGTGCTACCTATTGAACACTAAAACGCTCGCCTTAATCATTATCTTCGTTGCTTTAACCACTGCTCTTAATATCGCCGGTCCTAAAATTCCGGCGCCCTACGCACCATTCCTTTTCTACCAACTATGGGAAATTCCATTAGTTTTAGCCTTCATAGCAATTGGACCAAAAGTAGGTATCGCAGTTACAGTGATAAACACACTTATTCTATTTGCCGTTTTTAACCCAGGTGCAAATGCAGGCCCGCTGTACAACTTAATTGCAATCCTTTCAATGTTTTTAGGAATTTATTTACCATACAAGCTTGCCGTTCGCGGGAGTAAAACAGAAAACTTTAGCAACTACCTTAAAAAGCACATAAAAATCATAAGCATATCAGCAACTGCTTTAGGAATTACAATGCGAGTGTTAGTTACAACTGTTGTAAATTACTTTTCGATACAACAGCCATACCCAATTGGCTTCTCTTTCACCCAACCTGCTGCTTTGGCCTTTTTGCCGTTGAGTGCGGTATTTAACGCAACAGTAGCATTGTACACAATACCAATCGCCTTCTTAATAGCGATTCCAATAACTTCAAGATTCAAACTATAAAATATAAAATTTAGAATCCTAAGGATTGAGCTAACACCTTAGGATTTATTTGTCCCGCTTTGAAGGTTTTGCCAGTTTTTGCGTTGTTTATTATTATGGACGCTGGTGCAAATAAGCCATGGTCGATTTTGTAGAAGTCTTTGTCGGCTTCGCGGAAAATCTGTAGGAATGGTTTGCCGTAATCTTTTGAAGCCATTGACGGCGCCTGTGCAATAATGTTCTGCAATGCTGCCTCATCATCATACTCCACCGTGCAGTAAACAGTTCCGCCATAAAGTATAGCATCGTTTGTTCGTGCCATAGCCACTTCAAAATCAGTGCCAAGCGGTGGGATTGGAGCAAAACCCAATGCATAACGGATCATTTTGGGGCTTAAGCCAAGAGTTCTGAGCTTGTGAATGCCAACCTCGACCACTCTGCCTGCTACCTGAGTTAAACCTGCAATAGAGGCGGTTGGTGCAACTACAACGATTAGGTTTGGCGCTGAAATGTTGCTGGCAGTTGTGACTTTCTCAATAAGTACATCAGAAGGCAAACTGTTGCTTTCCAATGTGAGCACCGCTTTGTCACTTACGTCTTTATAGCCTATTTCTTCAAAAACATCTTTAGGCTTCAACGCCAAAGCGCGAACTGGACCCGACCCGATAGCTATCGAGTCGCCATCTTTTATGCGCCAGCCAGCAAACTGTGAACCCAACATTGCTATAGCAGGATAATCTGAGCTGATAGTTATTGAGGGGAAAGTCAAGTCGCCGTAAGTTTTGAAGCCTAACTGTGCTTCGCCTGCGCCGCCCAGACATAATTCAGTGAATATTTTGCCTGCTTGAAAGCCTCCCTGAGCTTTTACGCCTGCATCAACAATTGTGGCTCCCGCAGTTGATTTCGAAATCGTTACGCCAAAGGATTCGGGATTATCAATAAATTTCTGGGCTATTTTCCAAGCCATTTGATTTACACTTAAGGCTGCCATAATTTTCACGTCAAGTATGCCTGTATCCTTACTTGTTTTTTCATATTAACTTAGCGCTACAAACCTTCGTCGGATTAAGGTCTGTAACCACTAAGCGTGCAAAGGGCTAATGCAGCCGCAGTTAAATCAGCAGTCGTTCCTGGATTGCATTTGTTTTGAGATAATCGCAGTTTTTCATCAAACTCTTTTAGGCTTTTTCTTCCTTTCCCCGTGTCTAGCCCGCCAAGCTCCAAAATAGCCTTAGCGTCAGATGACACTTTCTCCGCCTTTTCTTTGCCAACTTTTCTTGCGATGAATGTATCGGGGTGTTCGGAGAGGATTTTTAGAAAAGTATTGACAACTGCCGTGTTCAAAAGTTTACTTTTCAGCTGATCCATCAAGTAAGGGTAAGCTAAATCGAAGGTTACTCGGTAATTATTAATCCATTCAACACAAATGTCGTCGTATTCTGCAGCAATTTTGAAAACTTCAAATAAAGTTACATTTTCTTTTATCAAGCGCTCTTTGGAGCGCGGATCGGTTACGTCTAGATCGGGTGCGTTATTGAGACCGCTCGGATTGGCAATGTCCACCGCTTCATAAAGATGCACCGAATCCCAAGAAGTGGTCGATTTAACTACTAAATCAATATTTTTACGTAAAACAGAAAAATCAAAATTACAAGTTTTGTCGATCGGAGTCATTCCTGCGGCGACTGTAATTGGTACAAATAGCATTATAGTGCCAAGAATTGTGTTTCCTCCGTGCTGCCAAGCGTTAACGTCACTAGTACAATTCTTGATTATTTGCCCCAAACCGACGTTGTTGATTGTTAGTTTGTTTTCTGCAACTAAACAGCCTCGGTAAGCTGCTTCTTGGAAGGAGGGCCCTGCAGCAACGGCTGAAGCTAAGAAATGCTGACAGGTTGTCCCTTCAAAACTTGATGTTAGATTGACGTTGCCTGGTTTGTCTGCGCTAACTTCAAGCAGTATAGCGAGCTCCAAACATTTTCGGATGTGTTCGGCTTTTTCGCGGTTGCTCAATTTATGTACCAGCTTAATTGGTTCTAATTAGGTTTATTTTAAGTTTTAATAAATTTAGTCAGTCATATCTATTTTCAGTTTGTCTACGTATCCCATAAATATTTTGACTATTGTTTACAGTCACAGAATTTTTGTTGCAGTATGTTTATATATGCCTTTTTTGCCTAAACAAATGTAAAATATCTTGGGATGTGAGATTGTTTGGGCTTCAAATCTGAAAATAGCCCAATGAAAGAATTGGATGCCGTTGATTTACAAATTATCCGGGCGTTAGAAGAAGATTCAAGAGTAAGCTTACGAAAACTTGCTCATAAAATTGGGTTAACACCGAATATTTTGCATAACCGCATAAAAAGTTTAGAGCAAGAAGGAGTCATTTTAGGTTACGCTCCGATTGTCGATTCTAAACAAATGGGGTACGCGTTAACCGCTATTATAATGATTCAGGTTGAGGGCGGCCATATGATTGAAGTTGAAAACGAAATTGCCAAAGAAAGCAACGTTATTATGGTTTATGACATAACAGGAGAATATGACGCAGTAGTCTTTGCAAAGTTCCGAGACAACGCAAGCCTCAATGGTTTTCTAAAAAAATTGTTAGCTGAGCGTTTCATTAAAAGAACAACCACATTAGTTGCGATGAATGCTGTTAAAGAATACAGCAAATTAGTTTAGTTTTGGTCGTCAATTTTATTCCTTCGAACTTTCATCATTTTAACTCATTGTGTACAAATTAATAATCCTTAAAAAACCACTAAAGGTTTCAACAGAATAAGTTTGATTAAAAGCAAGAATTAAACATTTAATATCGCAAACCAAGTATTCATTAATCTACTCAAGGGAGGAATTGGGTTGAAGAGTCTCAGGGGCATCTTAGTTGTTGGAGAAAAAAACATTTTCAACGAACTCGCTCAAATCGTTGACATTGCAACACAAACCAACATATTGGTCTTGAAAATGTTCAAAACTAATTATAAAGAAAATGAGTTAAGTCAGCTCTTGCATGAAGTGCAGTTGCTTGAGAAAAAATCAGATGAAATAGCCTTCAAAATAAGTGAAGATGTAACAGGCGGCGCCATAAGCCCCAACATAATAGATAATCTCCTTGATTGTGTCCAAACAGCTGACGACATCGTTGACACCTACTATTACATTGGCAGAGAAATTAATCGAATGGCAAGAGCTTATGCATCAGGTTTTCAACAACATCACACTGATTGGGACTCTGTCTATGACAATATGCTTGCCCTCGCAGCAAAATCCCTCTCAAAGCTCAAAGAGGCGCTCTCCTCAGCCAACACCGCAGAGATTTTGGAGATGCGAAAAGAAATTGAAACTTTAGAAGAACAGGGGGATGACGTTAAAGATGCAGGATTTGACAGATTATATAGCGTAACTGCCCAACTGCATTATTTGGAATTCTCTCATTACTCGGAGCTTTTGCATAAATGTGACGATATACTTGATTCTTGCGAGGACTTCTCTGATTTGATAGTTTCCGTGGTATCCTCCATTCTTAAGTGACAGGCATGCTTTGGCTTTCAATCACTGTTCTAATATTGACTTTTTTAGCAGTTATGTTAGTTTCGGGGAATAACCTCTCTGCATGTGTAGGTCCAGCCATAGGTTCAAGAATAATAAGCAAACGATTTGGAATGTTTCTTGGCGCTGCAGGATTTTCCATTGGACTTGTTGTTCAAGGAGGAGGCATGACAAAAACTGTGAATATGCTGCTTCCAAATGCGGTTTTACAGTCGCGGGCTGAGGCTTTGTTGGTTGCGATCATAATTTTTGTTATTGCTGACTTAATCAGAGCACCGATGTCTCTTAGTATGTCGCTTGTAGGTTTGTTTGCAGGTTTATCGGTCGCAAATGGGTCACTTACGGATGGAGCTTATGTTTCTGAAGTTGTTGCTCTATGGGTTGCTGCTCCGCTTATAGCAATAATTTTTGCATTTTACCTCATCAGGGGCATTAATAAGAATCCGCCCAAAAATATCTGGCGAAGACTCCAAACCTACAAAATCTTGCTTATTATTTTGGCATTTTCCACTTCGTACGTTCTTGGAACAAACACAATTGGGTTAATTGTTGCCACAGGCGGTTTTAGCTCAACAACAGTCGCAATAGCCATTGTAGCGATATTTGTTGGAGCATTCTTTTTGAGCGCCGGTGAGATTCGCAGGGTCTCTCAAGAGCTCTTTCTCATGCGATACCCTAATGCAATGTCCACACTTTTGACGTCTACTGTTCTTGTGGAGGCAGCTACGATTTTTAATATTCCCCTTTCAAATACGCAGGCTCTTTCTGCTGCAGTTTTTGGAACTGGAATCTCTTATAGATCTAAGTTTGTTTCGGCTAAGCCGTTTTTGTTGATAGTTTTAAGTTGGGTGATTGCTCCTTTGTTAAGTTTTGCTCTTGGGTTAATTATTGGGGCTTTTTGAAAAGTTTGGTTCTATTTTTTGTTAAGACTCTTGTTCATTTGCTTTACCACATGTCTATTAAATTAAACGTTTATTGAAAATCATTTCAGTCTTTCATAATTCTTATGAACAATTATTAACTATATTTATATTCATCTGAACACATCAATTGCTAATCCCAAAATTGGTGTTACATTTGAAAAAAATATTACAAAACTTAGAGGCAAAAGGAATCACACGAAACACTGAAGAACTAATCACCTTAGACTCAAAAGGACAACCACACAGCATCTTCCAAAAAAGAATCACAGGAGCAAAATAAAATGGCCACAAACCAACAAAACGCACCCACAACTCAAATGAAGAAAACTCTAAGTCTCTCAGGATTAACCATCAACGCCATGGCATTAATTGCCCCAGGCGCATTTCTCTGGCTAACTTTCCAATTACAAGCTGCACAAGTAGACCCCTCAGGAGTCTCCACAGCCCCAGACATATGGACAGGTCTAGCTCTAGCATTGATACTGTCTTTCTTAACTGCCGCATGTTACTCATGGCTATCCCGCCGTTATCCAGACGCTGGCGCAGGCAGCTCATACTACTTCGCTCAAAGAGCTTTACTTGACAGAGGCAGCAGCAACAAAACCGCAAGAAACGCAAAATTCTTCGTCGGCTGGCTTTCCCATCTTTACTACTGGGTCTACCCAGGTGTAATGGTCGGAATGATGGGCTTCTTCATAACATACATCTTATCAACCGTCGGAATCGTAATCACTCCGCTAACTGAAGTTGCAATCGTAGTTGTATTCGCAGTTCTAGTAGGCTTAATAGCATTCAGGGGAATCAACGGCTCAACAAAAACAAACCTCATGATCAACATAGCACAAATCGGCATGCTAGTCGGCGTAACAGCTATTGCACTCGCATATCGCTTCATAAACCCTGATCACTTGACCTACGTCTTCGCTAACCCAGCAGGTCCATTAATCCCAACCAGCGCAAGCCACATGCTATTCCAAGCAACCATCGCAATACTTGTCCTAGTCGGCTTCGAATCCGTAACTGCATTTACTGGCGAAGCGAAAAACCCCAAAGATGTACCAAAAGCCATCATACTCTCACTCGTCATTCAAGGCGCCTTCTGCTATCTGCTTGGATTCTATGGCGTGCAGGCATGGATGAACTCACACTACGGATTTGCAGCAGCAGCAGCTTCCAACGCTCCAATAGGCGACATGATAATACAATCGGTCAACGGATTGTTCGGAGGTGGCGGCTTCATCGTAATGATCGTCGTTGCTGCAATAGTCGCAACTGCAATACTTGGAACCACACTATCATGCATGAACACAGGTGTAAGAGTAACATATGCTATCAGCCGCGACACTGAAGTCCCAGAACCACTCGGAAAACTCAACCCAAGATACGGCACTCCTGCAATTGGCGTATGGGTCATGACTATCGTCACAGCTGCAATCGGAGCATTCGCAGTCTTATCACTAACAAACCTCACAGCTATGACATTACTGTCTAACTTCGGTA
This sequence comes from Candidatus Bathyarchaeota archaeon, assembly GCA_963798135.1. GTDB lineage: Archaea > Thermoproteota > Bathyarchaeia > Bathyarchaeales > Bathycorpusculaceae > Bathycorpusculum. Next base: position 331,366 of record CAWCSI010000003.1, read on the forward strand.
CTTTCCTACTCTATGGCATCACTTGCATTATTGCAATCTTAGCATTAGCACGAGAAAAACGATCAATCCTAACAAAGTACATCATCCCAATTGCTGGGTTGGCGGCTAACGTCGTAATGTTAGTTGCAGTAATTTGGCTCGGATTCATAGGCGGAGGCAGCACACAATTAGCAGCATTAATTGCAGTAACAATCACCGCTGTGTGGATGGTAGTAGGCGTCGCATACTTTGCGCTTAACTCACGGAGCAGAGAATCGCGAATCCTTCCATTCCCAGGCGGGAAAAGCACATAGAAACAAAAATAGTGCACACAAAGTATCTATCTTCATTTCCCAACCATTTTTTACTTATCTTTTAATCAAGCATCAAGGACGTCGAGTGTTAATAATTTTAAAGTGAAGCGTTTTTCTTAATTGAATGTTTTAGACCTCTAAAATTAATAGTCGCTTAAGAGTTTTGTTCAAATTCGTAAGTTGTAGATAAGCAAGAGTTTAAGAACAAACAAACTTCGGAAAAAAGAATTCGGCGATCTTTGCAAGAGGTTGATTTGGCATTGTGTTATTGGTGTTACGCAGTCACATAGATTATTAGCTCTTGACAAACTATTTTCCAAGTGGTAATATGACAATGTCAGTACTAGATAATGAAGAAAACCTAAAGCTGTGCTTATGCCCAGAATGCCCCACCTACAAAAGCTCAAATCTAACTGGAATACTTTTTTGTGCAAAAGGAAAAGCAAAAGAAAAAGTAAAAAGTGTTTCTTGCAACTGTCCTTCATGCGCTGTCTTCACCAAATATGGACTAACTCAGATGTATTATTGCATCCTGGGAAAAGCCGAGGACAATAAATAATTGGATACAGTTCTACAGAAAATTCAAAAAAACGATAACATCTAATGGCACCTTAAACCAGCCAAAAAAAAATTGCGTGTTGGAATTTCTATCACTCTATTTAATTATTCTTTATTATAGCTAGCAATATTTGAAATGGATTCAAACGACTACAGTTCGACTAGCAGTCGGTCTTCTTCTGTTCTGCAATTATATGTACGTAACTGTTTTTCAGCTGGTCCTCTAATCACTAAACCATTTTTAATATTGAAACGGGATCCGTGCCAAGGGCACTGCAAAACATCATCTTTTAGCTCCCCTTCAACAAGAGGTGCTCCGGCGTGAGTACACCGTGCCTGCAAGCAATATATCTGCCCAGAATATCTAACGACCAAGATCTCAGCTTCTTTTAAGACAAATTCTCTTAACTCTCCTTCTGAGACTTCATTTGTTCGGCAAAGAAAATAAAAAGTCATGGCAATTTCTCCAACTGCACCTAAGCCAAGATTTGGAGTTGTTGATAAGAGCTCTTTTTGCTTCTCATATATACTCGCAAACTGCGATTACAAATTCTGCGTGACTCCAAGACTAGTGGCGCTACAGAAATTGCCTCACCAGTATGAGGGTTAATCTGCTCTGCTAATTCTCCTGATGGCAAGGCATGCTTAGCGGTCCATTTTAGCAGCATTATACCCTTGTTGAGTTCCTCGACCGAGGAAGCTGTGGCGATGTGCCAACGGGCGAGCCAAAGTGTACAAATAAACCAAGGGTTTCCCGGAGTCTCTTGGGAAATTCTGTGGTAATTGTCGTTTTCGTAACGGGCTAATCCGCCAATATCTGATTTTATCCAAAGCCTATCAACTACAGTATTCATGGTGTTTCTCACTTCCTCACTGTCGGCTTCGAATGCTCCTTGGGTAAAAGCAAACGATAAACTGCTGTCTACCGTTAAATCGCTAGAATTGTCAAAGTATATTGCTTTCTTGAACCTTTTGGCTTTGGGATCATAGAGCTTAGTTAGCATATTTTCTTTCATTTTCGAGGCTGCTGCAATTAGTAGATCTTGCCTTTCTCGATCGTAGAATACTTTAGCTAATTTCGCTGCAGACTGTAGAGCCGAGATCACAGTGGATACTGTGGAGGTATGCAACCCAACTTTTTCTTCCCAAATGTCAAATGATGGTTTTGGAAGACCTGTTTGAGAATCAACAAAATCTAGTAAGAACTCAGTAGTCTTCAACACCAAACGCGGATATACTGTCGCAATGAATTCCACATCATGGTATTTTTGAAAATGTTTGTACAAAGCAAATAAAACAAGCGCTGTTTCATCTTCTTGAATAGGCAATTGAATTTTACCTTCAAAGTCAACCATTGCATGCCAGCTACTTCCTATTGAGCCATCAGGGGAATATTTGTGACTAAAGTAGCCTTCTTGATTGATGATTTTGTCACAAAACTGGAAAAACATGCGTGAAACTTCTGGATAACCGGCCATGTCAAATGCTAATGCAACGATTGCTCCATCTCGTGGCCAGACATATGAGTAAGTGTCACGGTTGAATTGCAAAACATCTGAGTCGCAAGAAGAGATTATTCCTCCATTATTGTCTACATGAGACCGCATTATCAGAAGCGACGTTTTAAATAATCGCGCGACGTCTCGAGGTAGATTTCTTGTTTCTATGTTTTGTTTATTGATCCAAGCGCTCCAGTAGTTTTCGGTTTCAAGTAGCAACTGCTCTACCCCTGTTTTCTTAATCTTCGAATCGAGATTCTTGATTTGGTTAAGATTTTTGCCGCATGCTATCCAATAGTAAAGTGTGTTTGATGAGTTGGGTTCAATTTCTAGCTTGAAAGAAACTGTTGAGTCGACGGAGCCTTGAGCTACTGGATTTCCTTGTAGGTCTCCATCTTCTGCGTCTTTCCAAGTGCCTTCTTTGCCAAATGACTCTTTCTGACCGGTTGCAAATTGATAAATGCCTTGATTTTGATCTGTTATGCCATTGATTAGGAAATAGCGTTTTCGTTTGTAGTGGATAATCGATTTCATATTGGGTTCGTAGATTGCAGTGTCACTTGTGTCTTCACCATAAATGTGGAAGTCATGAGAGAAGAACAATCGGACCTCTCTTTTTCTATCTACTTTATTATGGATGACAATTTTGCGCAGGTACACATCCATAGAACTGTGGACGGCATCGTTAATATCAAGTTCAAAAGATACGTCTTCATTGTTTGCGTTGCACGTACTAACCAAGGTTTCGGGCAGGTATTTCATTTTTATGTCCCAATTTTGGTCAATCCAAGAGAACCTGTTTTCTGTCCAGATGCCCAACTTGAAAGAGTGCCCATCTACGTGATTCTCTAAACCAACATGTGGGTAAAAGAAGTCTCTTATCCTCATCTTGTTGTCAAGAGCGACTAGCACGTGACCATTGCTCACAACGATTTCCCGTGGCGTTTTACTCATCTCCTAATAAAACTAGTTGAAGACTGATGTTACTACTTAGAATTGGATTAATAATTATTTACTTCCTATTTTTTCTAAGGGATTAACCGAATAGGAACGACCAATTAAGTATAAAATAGAAGATAACTCCCAGTGATAGTGTTACTAACCATAGAATGAAGGTGGCGCGCATATATTTTCTCTTAGGCGCACAAAACTTGGTTGATTGCCTCAAACGCCATCCACCCACAATCCAGACGCCTAAGATGGCGGTTGCCATTCCCGCTGCAGCATGAAAAGGTGCGTACAATTCAATCGAGATTGCGGGTTTCTCAATAAATATAGCGACAAATGACGGCACCATAATAATCCCTATAATTATTAGGTGCAACGCAACCGCTGTTAGCATAAATAACCCATGCAAACGAAAACGTAGTCGCAGTTTGAATCTAAAACCGATCAGAAGCAAAGCTAAAACCACTAGTTGAAAAGCCAGACTGAGGGTGGCAACAAACAAAAAGAAGTTCATACGTTTTCTCTACAGAAAAAAATTAACTTGTTATTGCATAAAAGGGTTCGCTTCGCGGAATTTTAGCAAATTTTTCTGGAGGTTTCCTTAAGACGCGCTTTCCCAAATTATATCATCGAGAGAGTCGAACCCGGAGCAGTTTGAGTCTCTGCCGGACTTATCCTATAAGGGGTTCTACCTCTATCTTTTTCTTATCTTTCAACTAAATGGTAATTTTTAGTTCATTGCCTCGTTACTAAAAAGTCATCGAACAGACCGTTAGAGCACACAATCAAACATTGACCTAAGCACGAATTTTTATTTATTTTACATTTTTCTATAAATTAGTCCAGAAATTATTACAATTTGTGAACAAATCACAACCATTCACAATCAACCTTATATAAAAGTGTCAATATGAGTAAGTCTCAAGGGAGAAAAGGAGACCAATAATGCAATATCTCAAAAATATTGTTAAAAGAAGCAAAGACGGCGAGTTCTGTTCTTTGGTTTTGTTAAGTAACATACCGAACGAAGATCGAGAAATTGCATGACGGACTTTTGGACTTGCGAAAATTATGTTCAAATTGAATACTCTTTTCATTTATTGTATTGCGCTTGCAGGTTATGTGCGCTATCTGCAAGTTACCGATTTCACGTTAAAACTTAAATTAGGGGAAGGAATTTAATGCAGCGATTTTTAGCTTCAGTAAACATCTTTGTTGAATCAACACAAATTAACAATGTGTTAACTGCGCTATCGAATCTTAAGGACATTGAAGAAGTTTATGAAGTAGCAGGCGAATACGACATCGTCACTTTAGTATCGACTTCAACACTCGAAGAATTTCGCGACATCCTACAAAAACAAATCATGAAAATAAAAGGTGTAAAAAGCACCATAACAACTATAATATTGCAGCCGCACAAGGGGCGTAGGTGCTGCCTAGGAAAAGCTGCCTTAAAATCAACCACTTAGTTGGGGATAGGAGCCATAGTGAGTAAAAATGTCATCGGGAGTTTTAGAATAATTGATCGATGCAGTTCAGGCGCTATCAGTTATTCTTATACTTGGAGTAACCATACTTTTAGCCAAGCTAATAGCGCCCTATATCACTGGAGTCTTTAATCGAAAACCAAGTCGTTTAGATAAAGTTCTTAATCCTATTGAGAATTTTATTTACAAAATCACAGGTGTAAACCCAGAGCAGACGATGGGTTGGAAGCAGTATTTTCCTTGCAGGCTTGTTGCTAAACGTTGTTATGATGGTTATTGGCTTTTTAATACTTGTTTTCCAAGGTAATTTGCCGCTTAACCCTATGGGATTTCTCTGGTGTACAGACCTGACCTTTCTTTTATGCAAGTAGTCTCGTTTGCAACAAACACGGACCTTGCAACACTATAATGGCGAAACCACTTTTTCGTATCTTAGCCAAATAAGTGTTATACAGTGGCTTCAATTTACCTCAGCAGTCACGGGACTTTGCATGGGTATTGCTTTTATTCGCGGATTAATCGTTGGCTCAAAAGACATGGGCAACTTCTACGTTGACTTCACTAGAGCAATCACCAGAATTTTCTTACCACTTGCCATAATTGCTTCAATTATTTTTCTTGCTTTAGGTGTACCTCAAACCCTCAACGGATACACCACCATAAAGACGATTGAAGGAGCCACACAAACAATACTTGTTGGACCAGTCGCTTCTCTTGATTCCATAATGCAGATAGGCACAAATGGAGGCGGATTCTACGGAGCAAACGCAGCATACCCCTTCATGAACCCTTCACCTGTCTCGAACATTCTAATGATTTCACTGATGCTTCTGCTTGCCTACAGCGTTAATCTTTGTTTTCGGAGAAATGATAGGCAAAAAACGTGAGTCCAGACCGCTTTTATGGGGCGCTTACATCCTCTTTGGACTTAACTTAGTCTTAGCATTTATTCCAACTCTTCCATTGGTAGCGCCAGGCATCGAAACACAGATTCGGCGGTTTCATGTCCAGCTTCTTTACTGTTACAACAACTGTTGCCACAACTGGATCAGTAAACTCTGCTTTATTGGGAATGCATCCGCTTGACAATAACTTCAGGCTTCTTGGGTATGTTTATTCAGTCAATCCCAGGCGGAAAAGGCGTAGGAATGATGTACATGGTTATGTACATTATAATAACCGTCTTCATCGTGGGCTTGATGTCTGGAAGAACACCTGAATATTTAGGAATGAAAATCACAGGACGCGACGTCAAACTTGTAATGATTGCTTTTCTTATTCATCCAATGATTATACTCATACCTACTGTTACTAGCCTATGCAACAGGTGCAGTCTCGGCAATAGGCGTTAGTGGAAACTCTGTATGGTTACACACAAATTCTCTAGGAATTCACTTCTGCCGCTGCAAACAATGGCTCAGACTTCTTAGGCGCCTCAGGAAATACGCCGTTCTTCAACATAGCAACTGCCATTGTCATTCTTATTGGACGTTACGCTCCAATAGCAATATTGCTGGCACTTTCAGGTTCAATGATTGGTCGAAAACGCGGCGGAACACTCTGGTCTAAAAACTGACAGCCCAGTATTCACCATAGTCTTAGTTGTTGCAATAATCATACTTGTAGTGTTGACATTCTTCCCGTTTCTTGCATTCGGACCAATTGCATCATTCTTTAAAGGGTTAACAAATGGCTTTGATTAATGAAAAAACTCTACAGATACAGCAAAAAGCGAAGCGAATCAGCACCCAGGTGGAATTACGAACAGCCTTCTCCAGAAAAGTGCTAGTTGACTCAATTAGTCCGTCTAAACCCAAAATCACTACTCAAAAACCCAGTCATGCTGATCGTTGAAATCACATTCTTCATCGTAGCAGCAATGGCTATAGTTCCACAAGCATTCGTTCCAGTAGCCAATCCCAGCCTACAAGTCTTCTACGTTGAAGTCGCAGCTATTCTTCTAATCACAGTCTGGTTTAGCACACTCTCTGACGCCCTTGCTGAGCAACAGGCAAAAAGCACAGCTGGAAGCCTACGAAAACTGGAAACTGAAGTGTCCAGCAAAAAAATTGTCACTGAAGGCTGGACCAGAACCATAGTTACTGTAAAATCAACTGAACTTAGAAAAGACGACCTTATCCTCATTGAAAAAGGCGACATCGTTCCTCTTAGACGCTGATGTACTTGAGGGAATTGCAATGGTTGACGAGTCGCTTGTCACAGGTGAATCAGCACCCGTCAGAAAAGCACCAGGAGACTCACTTATCGGCGGCTCACGAGTTGTCAGCGATACTCTTAACAGCAAAGGTTACAACTAATCCAGGAGAAACCTTCATCGACCAAATGATAAAGATGGTTGAATCTTCCAAGCGACCAAAGACTCCAAACGAAGTAGCAATAACCATGGTGCTGATTGGTTTAACCGCCATATTTACCATAATCATACTTGCACTTCTGGGCACGTCAGTAACACTTGGCCTAGGAGCAGACTTCTCAGTGTTGATTGCACTTTACGTTTGCCTTCTTCCAACAACTATAGGTGCCTTGTTACCTGCCATTGGCCTTTCAGGTATATCCCGACTCTACAAAAACAAAATAATTGCAAAGTCAGGCAAAGCAATAGAAACCGCAGGAGACACTGATGTTGTTCTCTTAGATAAAACAGGCACAATTACCGTTGGCAACCGACAAGCCATAGAGTTCGTTCCGTTTGAAGGCATATACTGAAGAAGATGTTGGTGAAGCTGCTTTCTTATCTTCATGGCATGATGATACTCCTGAAGGACGCAGCATACTCAAACTTGCCTACGAGAAAGGGTTCGTGCCAAAAGAACTAAACTCTCTTGCAACTTCAGAAGTTTATCCCGTTCTCAGCCAGCACTCGAACAAGTGGAGTTAAAAATAACGCAATCAGATCTAACGCTTCCAAAAGGAGACAAATCATGGTCGCAAACGGCAGAGAATCAGAAGAAAATCCTCAACAGTCTCTGGTGAATCGATGGCTTCAACTGCTTGAACCTGAAATCAATATTCTCAAAGGTGCTCCTGAATCAATCAAAACAATTGTCATCTTCAGTTCCCCAAAACTATGACCTCATAGTTGAAGGCATTTCTTCAGCGGGAGAAACCCCCATAGCCATCTCAGAAATGGCAAAGCTATCGGAATAATTAGACTAAAAGATGTTCTCAAAGAAGGCATTAAAGAAAAAATCCAAGCGCTTAAAATCATGGGAATACGTCCTGTCATGATTACAGGAGACCAACCGCTTACAGCAAAAAGCATAGCTTCTGAAGTTGGAATCGACGAATACGTTGCGCAAGCTAAACCTGAAGACAAATACAAAATAGCTAAAAGAGAGCAAGCTGAAAACAGAATCGTTGCAATGATAGGCGACGGAACCAACGATGCTCCAGCACTTTCCGCTGCAGATGTTGGATTAGCAATGAACTCTGGCACTGAAGCAGCAAAAGAAGCAGCCAACATGGTTGACTTGGAATCAAACCCAGCAAAAATAATTGACGTCGTTATGCTTGGCAAACAATTGCTTATGACAAGAGGCGCAGTAACCGCTTTCAGCATCGCCAACGACATATCAAAATACTTTGCAATTATGCCAGTTCTGTTTAGCAGTTGCCATTCCACAGTTGGCAAGCTCTAAACATCTTACAGCTTGGGTCTTAAAAGCGCAGTATTGTCAGCCCTCATATTTAACGCAATAATTATTCCGCTTCTGATTCCGCTTGCTATGCGTGGCATCGCCTTCAAACCTACCAGCACGATGACGCTTTTCCTAAAGAACACCTTAATCTATGGTGTTGGCGGAGTTATTGTGCCATTTATCGGAATTAAACTGATAGACTTGCTCCTTGTAGGAGTATTTCACATTTAGGAAGGAAAAGATATGACTGAACAAAAAGAAAAATGGAACTTCAAACCAATCATAGGATTAGCACTTGTTTCGCTGTTAATTTGTGGGTTATTTTACCCATTTCTAATCACAGGTATTGGCCAAGTTTTCTTTCCCAACCAAGCAAACGGCGACCTTGTCCAACTTAACGGGCAAACAGTCGGATCAAATCTTATAGCTCAAAACTTCACCTTGCCCATTTTCTTCCATACAAGAAACGAGACTGCTTCACCCTCAGCATCAGGCGTTGACCCAGACATTACCCTTCAAGATGCTTACTCACAGATACCTCGAATAAGCAATGCAACAGGCATTTCTGCTGACTGCGTTAACAAATATTGTTAACCAGAATCAGGAGGGAACTTTTTGGATTTTTGGAAGCCCATACGTAAACGTTTTGCGAATTAACCTTTTACTCATAAAAGATTATCCTTCAATTTACGGCAATTTCTCAGGGTAATACTCAAAGTTAAAATCTTCAGAGTGCTAAGTATCAATATTGCGTCAACCAATCATGACAGCAAATTTCCAATTTTTTAGTCTAATAGTTTCAGTACATTGTCAGGTAAAATATTAAATATTCTGTCTGACATGACAGGAAAAGTATAAATATGCGCAACCCATGTTCAATGGGAAAGACGACCCATATGTCAAAACTATTAGCATTCGTGGATATCTTTGTAGAGTCCTCAGAAATGGACAATGTCTTAGCCGCTCTCACCCAACTTCAAAATCTTGAAGAACTATACGAAGTAACAGGAGAATTTGACATCGTAACTTTAGTTTCAGCCTCAGACATTGAAGAGTTTCGAGACATCCTCAAAAACAAAATCATGAAAATAAAAGGCGTAAAAAGCACAGTCAGCTCAATTGTTCTTAAAGCTCACAAAGGACCAAAATGCCACCGAAGAAAACTCCACGCCTGCAGCGGCATCTGTTTAAAAAATAATAATTTTTAAATTTTTATACCTAATTTATTTTTAAAAGTTATTTAAAAAACAAAAAAAATTGTTATTGGTTTAGGCTACATCGGTGATAGGACGATTGATGTTTCTGTGCGGGTTACGTTTGGGTCTTTTTCGATTATTTTGTAAACAACTTTGTTTATGTCTTCAAGGCATGGTGCTTCTAATATTACGATTGCATCATACCTTCCAAAAATAGCGTCGGCGACTACGGTTTCTTTTACTTCTCTTAATCTTTTAACGACTTCTAATGATGTGCCTAGTTTCGTGCTTAACAAGTATGTATGCTTTCAATTCTTTTTCCTCGTGTTTTTCTTGATTGAAATAGTATTTATGTTCTTTCCCATATAAGTCTTGTTTAGACATGCGTTTAATATTTATGAATAATTATGAACAAATCACAATCATATTTATATTATGCTGGGCAACTAACTAAGTATAAATAAAATTGGTGAAAATATGTTTGGAATAATTGATATAGCCTCGATAGCCACAATAGTTGCTTCATTCGCCTTTGTCATGTACAGCATCCGGGTGGAACTCAAAACCAAAGTATAATACGAACGCGCATATCCCTAAATCTTCACACCACCCCACTTGTGAAGAGCTAAAACACCCCTTTCCACAATAAACAGTCCTTGCCAAAAACCACACCTTTTTCCTATTTTTTGTTAAGAGTTAGCGTTTAATATTTTCTCTCTGTCAAGATTTTTAAGGCGTTTAAATTTTTAGTAATTCTCTTCAGGAGGGGCCTTCGCTTCTAAAAGCTCGTTCTCTCTGTCTCTCTCCTATAGAGAGGTAGGTCAGAAAGTTTATACAGTATGATATACAGTTTGATATACAGTTGACATGACACATACACGACACGAATACTGAAGCATCAACAAAATCAAAAGAATAAACAAAAATGAGAAAACAAGGGACTCTTAGATAACTTAGTTTATCCATTCGGTAACTTTGGCTAAGTCAGGTCTTTTTGGAATCGCTGGTTTCATGTCGGGGTAACCAATTAAGCAGCCGTCGATAACAAATTCACCCATCGGAATTTTTAAAATATTACAAAATTCTATGTCTGTGTCTAATTGTTGAGTTATTGAAAGAAGCTGTAAACCTAACCCTAAAGCTTCCGCCTTAAGCCACATATTTTGAAGACAATGCGCCAAAGAAAGATGTTCAACAGGAGGAATCCCTCGCTGTTCAGCGACAACGATGTAGTAAGGGGCTTTGCCTATATTTGGGACACCTTGCTCACCCATAAGTTTGAGTCGCTCAAGAAAAGGTCCTGCATGCTGCTTGGTGAATTCGTCATGTTGCATTTGCATTTCCAGTTGTTTGCTCCAAGATTGAGCTTTACGCTTCAATATTGACGCGATCTGGGGTGTAGCTTTGCTTTCCCGTGGGATAACAATGAATCGCCTAAAGTCTTCTCGTGTTACGCTTGCCGAAGCATATGGAGCTTGGAGACCTGCTTTTAGAATTTGCTCTATTACCTCTTTTGGAGGGGTTTCGGGTTTAAACTTTCTAATCGACCTTCGAGAGTCAATTACTTGATCAATCATTACATTGCATTCGACATCTACTGGCAAATCCATAATCAAACAACCCTTTTAGGTAAAAACACCATGTTCAAAGTCAATAATAACCTTTCACCTAACTTGAAAATAGAGTTAAAATGTTAGGTTAATGTTAGCGACTGAAAAACTCAGTCAAAACGGGAGCAACCACTTTAGAGGCGACGGCATGGGTTTGACCTTCAAGTATTCGATATTCTGCTTTTGGGATTGCTTTCTTTATGACTAAAGCTGTTTCTTTCATGAACGGAGCTCCTGCCCCGCCACACATGACAAGTGTTGAAGCAGTTATGTGTGACAAGCGTTCAACGGGTACTGAGCGGTCTGCACCACCCATTGCCGAAGCATCATACAATAAGGTAGGCGCTACAGCTTCAAGCACTGACCACACAGGAGTTTTACGCATTCCCTCGATTTGATTAGCAGGCGTACCGACAAACGCCATAAAAAGCGCTACAGCATCACCTCTACGATTTTCTGTCAAGAGCTTCTGGAGCTGCTCATGATAGTCTCGCCAAGCGCCAGGAGGATTTTCAGGGGATTTGTATGGTACCTCGTAAATGGCTAGCTTCTTGATTTTGTCGCCAAGTTTGATTGCTGCCTCAATCGATAGGCATCCGCCGGAAGAAATGCCATAAAGATAAGCTGGTCCATCAACTAGAGCAATAAGTGCTTCAATATCCTCGATTTCACGTTCAACTGCATAAGAATTGTTATAAGACTTGTCGTCATTGCTCTCGCCTCGTCCCCTTCGGTCATAAGTAAAGACCGTGTATTTCGTTGAAAGGAGCTTAGCCAATTCTGGCATAGATCCAAATGATCTATATGTAAGGGTGCCATCAACAAGAATGACTGCTGGTCCTTGACCCTGTTTGTCATAGGCGATTTCTGTGCTATCTTTTGAGACCGCTTTGCTCATTCTAATCCACCTGAACACGAAAAACTTGAAGATCTCATCAATTTAAGCATTGTTGGTTCCGATTTGTGTCATTGCAGGTTGTTTTGAGTTTGGTCCCTTGCTATTAATATTTAGTAAGCCAATTCAGGATTGAATCTATTGCTTCTTGATCGAGTTTTCGGTTTTGAACATTGTATCTTAGAAGAGCCTCACTTGTAATTTTTTCTCTTGGTTTTTCCTCGTATTTCAAAACATGATCAGCATTTTCAGGATAGACAAAAGTCACCGAGTTCTTATTGGCGGTTGCGTTTTCTAATGCTTTACCGTCAATTTGCCAATCTACCTGAACATCTTTTTTACCAATCATGACTAGAATGGGCTCTTTCACTTTCGCGATATATTCTGAGGGATTATAATTCCACAACTCTCGAGCAAAAGGCAGATTCGCTGGAGTTGCCAATGAAAAAAGCAATTGTTTGATGCCATCAGGAAGGGAAGGTTCAACCACAACGGGTTTACCTGCTAGAAACATGTCAATTGCTTCGTCATAATGTTTCATTATTGTTTCTGCATTGGGCATTGATTTAATCTGGTTGACAATTTGAATTCTCGCGACTTGACCTATGGATTGTCCCGGAGCACCAGTTAGAATGAGACCTCTGAATTTTATAGATGCCTGTAATTGGTAATTAATGGCATGAATAGCTCCTTCGCTGTTTGTCAGCACAAAAATTTGATTTGGGTCGGCATATTTTTTCGTAATTAGAGTTTCAACGGCGCCTGACAATTCGTTTAGGTGGCTTTGCATGCTGATTTTGCCTATCATTTTAGGAATGTTTTCCTTTACATGTGGTCCAGATGCGGGTTTATCGTAACGTAATGTTACAAATCCTTGGGTTGCAAGTGCTTCAGCCAACAATTTGCCGCTGCCGTTTGTTCCAGGTAAGAGCGGTGAGCACCAGTTTCGGTCGGTTGGACCACTGCCAGCTACAAAGACTACTGCATAATGAGGATTTTCATTTTTTGGGCGTGTGAGTGTTCCATAAACTGAAATTTCATCAACTTTCCACTCAACTTCTTCATTTTCAAAATCCTGTTTTTCCGTCTTTGAATCCATTTGTGATTTCTCCGACACAATTCTCAAACGTTAAACTGCGGCATTCTATTTAAGGCAGTAGAAGATGCTTTCACAAGTGAAAATGTCCAATTATTGGAAAAACCTGGAGCGGTTGGAGGTTGTGTCGCGGTAAGGATTTGACCCACTAATTTCTTAAAAAATCGAGTTTATCGATATGTCTTTGAAAAAAATAGGCTGCAGCCCACGGCAAACATAACGTGAGCTGATTTCTTTAAGCAAATTATTCGGAGTTTAAAATAAAGCTGCATTTCACCTATATGTTTGAATCCAGCTTTCCGAACCAACGAGACCGCCAATTTAGAATTTCCATCATTTGGCGCTCCAATTCTTCATACCGATTCTTGTACTCTTCATTAGGCCACTTATGAGGTAGTTCATATTCAAACTCAATTGATGGAAAATCGCTATTTGCTTCATGCAAAACATCCCGAATATACTCAGGAGGAACGATCTTACTTGGCAAATAGGGATCAACAATTATTTTCTCTAATTTCCCTTTGGTCATTTTTGTTTTCTCCTTATCTAATGCTTTCCAGATGATCTACTAATATTTCTTGTCTTTTCCAGCTCGCTTTACATAGTGACGCCGTCGAAAAGAAGCGCTACAATCGCCTGCATACACAATACCTGCATAAAGATGTAGTTTATAGTGTATATTTGGCCTTCTAGGGCAATAATAATTATTGCCTTCACTAACAATCTTTTGGTTATTACTAAAAGTCATAACTATAGGATGCAAAAGTTTCTTCGCAATAAAGACCAAATAAGTTCAGATAATCCTAACGTATTGCTTAAAATCTGGTTGATTGGGACCATTTTCATCCATGTATTCCTTGATTTGGAAAGTAAAGTCTTCAAGCTTGGTAAGATCAATATTTTCATCCACACGTATACAATTTCGACTTTTGATCTCAGAAAAAATCTCCAAATTATATTTAACAACAGCTTGGATTCTATTCTCGATACTTTCTTATGGGCACAAAATATGCTCCGAAGCATTTGCGTTAGACTTAGTAAAATTCTTAGCAGAGATATATTACTTTATACAACACGCCCGAAAATGATGCGCAAAATCGTAACAAAGACCGTATAAGTAGTTCCTTCCGCATTTCAAAATTTAATTGTGGTGAGGCCGCTGGGGATTTGAACCTCGAATTTTGCAAAACATGCCATTACCATTTTTCTGTCTTCAAGCCTTTGATTCTCTTAAAGTGGGAAATATTGCGTGTAACAAGCGCCAAACCGTTTTCCATAGCAATTGCTGCTATCATGGCGTCCCTGAAGTCTATTGTTTCTCCCTTGGTTTCCAGTTTAGCGGAAATTTCAGCTGCCTTTCGTGAAGATGAAAGGTCTAATGGAAAAACGGTCAGTCTTTCAAGTAGCTTGGAGGCTTCCTTTACATTTTCATCTTTCTTCGCCGATTTGTTTGCGCCAAAATATACTTCGAAAGCATTAACAGATGTTGTTGCTCCTTTAGATTCTTCATCTAAGGCTTCAACTATTGTTCGCGCTTCTTCCTTGCCACGCAAGATGGCGACGAGTAAGTCACTATCTAGACATTTCATTTGAGATTCTCTCCTGAATTGCGTGCCAGCCCTTGGAGAGTCCAATTCGAATAGCTTCTTCCTCTTGATCCGTCATCTTCCAGGTTCCGAAGCAATCTGCGATTTTCCCTGACTTTTTGGTTATGCGCAGGATAGTGTCTGTGAAGCTTTCTTTGTCTGCTTTCTCACGGAGTAAGGCTTTGTACGCCTCATCTTTTATTGAGATGGTCTTGGTGCCCATGTTTAATGTATGTGTACACGTACATACATAAGTATTTTTGAAATAAACCATAACCGAATAACAGTTCTGATGCGTTGCATCGCAAGATTTATTGTGGTGAGGCCGCTGGGATTTGAACCCAGGATCGCATACGCCCCAGGCATGTATCCTGAACCAGCCAACAAATACAACCAACCTGGGATTCTAAAGCCATTGTAATTGTAATAATTGTATTCTGGAAGTGCAGATGCAATTATTATTGCAAAGGTAACAAAAAATCCAAAGCCAATTGAAGAAACAATTATTCCCGTTATTATTAAATTAATTTTCATTTTTATAGACTCTGATTGTCTATGTTTTGACCTTGCTTAAAAGATTTTAATATAAACCAACTCGAGATTAGCCTAAGAAGTGTTCTGTTTTGTTTCTTTGCTTTTTTGGAGTCTAAAGAGAAAATACAGGTTCATTGCGATAGCAATTAAGAAAAGCCAGAAAGGAAAGTTTAGCATCAAAACGTCACCACCTATACCGACCAAATTGCCATTTAGAAAAGTGTATGCATGAGAATCTTGAATCATAAAAGGAGACCAGCGAATATAACGCAAGTCATTAGGATAATTATTAAATTCATTACCTATTCCGTAATCACCTAAACCAATAAGCAATAACAAAACGATGTTAACGATAATCATTGCTTTAAATTCTTTTTTAAGCATAGGCACTCAGCATCACTATTTGTGATGACTTCGCTTAAAAGATTTTAATCAAGGTGGTGAATACACCACATATCGCTGGAAATTGTCATTGCTTGATGTTAGAGGTTTTGCGATGCCTAACTATCACAGCAACTGAGAACAAAGCAAGAAGCAAAGGCAAGATTACTAATGTGGGAAACTCTGGAATGGTTGAAGTTGTAATTGGAAGTGGGTTCGAAGAAGTGTTTACAAGGAATTTTGATGGTAAACATGACAGTATGTTTCCTTTAGTATCATTGGCGAACGCTTTAATTGTGTGGTTGCCGTTCGTTAGACTATCTAAAGTTCCGTATCCATATAGATTGGTTGTTTCTGGATACGTCGTTATGTTTAATTGTATGTTGGGACCGTCGTCTGATGGTATAGTATATGTCAACAAATCTTTCTCCTGTCTCCCAAGGCAAAACAACAATCTCTATAGGAATGCTTGTTGTGTTGTAGACCGCTTCTGGTTGCGGCGAATCTATTTCTATTGCGGGGTTACAAAAAGGGTATTGTGCTTCCACAGTACCAAATTGGGCTAAAGGTTCCATTAGGAAAACTATCACAAGAACAACGATTAAAACAGTTATTA
Organism: Candidatus Bathyarchaeota archaeon; assembly: GCA_963798135.1. Classification (GTDB taxonomy): domain Archaea; phylum Thermoproteota; class Bathyarchaeia; order Bathyarchaeales; family Bathycorpusculaceae; genus Bathycorpusculum. The sequence continues at coordinate 347,727 of CAWCSI010000003.1, forward strand.
CTGCCAAACTCTTGCTTGTTCTGCCCATACTTACTTTTATGTATCTATGTCGATAAAAGATTTACGTGTTAACTCTTTTGACTAAAATAAATCATATTTCGCAAACACTGAGAATTTTTTTGAGTGATGCAAATTTTATTCCAAGTTTACGATGGTATTTGTTTGTGTTTCTTGAAGTAAACCAACAAACCAGCAGACGCCATTACGATTATCAAGAATGGAATTGTCAATGCAGGAAACTCGGGAACGGTTGGACTTGAGGTTGCTGTTTGGGCTGTTGAAGGGGTTGATGTTGAAATAGGGATTGTGACTGAGCCATCAACTAAGCTTAGTGTGTGTGAGTGCATTAAATTTTAGTCCAGTTAATATGCTCTTAAAAGCAAACTATACACAAAGATATTAAAAGACATAGTGAAAAAATAGAAAAAAAAGGGAAGAAGTCAAAACTCATCCACCAACATCCGTTTTATCTCCTTTACACCAAACATCTCCATTACCCTCATTCATAGGCGACCACAAATTCTGCTTAAAACCCAATTTAGTGTCATCAGTATTCAAAACATCCTCTCTCGACCCAAAGTACAGAGCATTTACTAACACAATTTTGCAGACAGGGCAGACAGCTTTCTCAACCTCATAGACCATTTTCATCTTTGTCGGGGCTACATTGCCATACCAAGTAACGATATGAGGACGTACAGCGTTAACTTTCAAACCAGCATGGCTCAACTGATAAACCGCCGTTTTAAAGATACTTTTGCGTTCGCCAAAAATTTTCACTATGCAATCATCGGTTTTATTCAATCTACGTGTTAAGCCTTCGAACCCGTTGCAACTCAAGCATGCAGACCCCCCATGATTACTATAACCCGTACGACCACGAAAGCTCTTAGAACCCCATTCATTATAGAATTTGCAATTTCTGCAGTGACCGTAAGCATTCTTGAGAAAACCCAAAAAATGATAATGCGGCGCGAAGAACCATTCAGCCATAACCCACTTTCCATTAACAAATTTGCCAGACCGATACCTAAACGGATGAAAAATTAAGCATGCTCCAACTATTCCACGTGCCCTAAGAGCAGTAGTCATTTCTTTACGAAATGCAGGTTCAGGCTTACCAAACAAACTATAAGGAACCTGAATCATTCCATGCTCAGCCTTCATTCCGAATAATTTTTCAGCTTTTTTCAAACGCTGTTCGATATGAGAAGCAGAGCGAACAGAAGCTGCTTTATAACATTTTGGACACCTAAAATTATTACAAGAGTGAAATTTTTTATGCGAATAAACATCCCCTTCATGAATAGACCCATCCAAAGACGCATGATGATTCTTATGATTCAAACAAGCCATGTTACCAACAAATCGGTGACAGTTTTTGTCTTTAATTTTTCCATGTCCAACCAATTCATAACCAAACGCACGAGCAAACCCATCTGCAACATCAGGCTCAATCTCAGAAACATAAGAAACATCAAACTTAGCCTCCAAAGAAGTCTTAACAGTCTCATCAACTGGCTTACCTAGAGCCTCATTACATAATCTACCCCCATACTTCTTATGAACCGACTCGGCTTGCCCACTCTTAAAATCACTAAGACTTGGCATACCGAGCACTCCTAAACTTGCTACGCTTCCCAAAAGGCAAACCGAAAAATACCTTCAACGCAAACTCAAGTTTAGCTAACTCTTGCTCAGCAGAAACACATTCTACCTTACAGAAATCTTCGTTTAAACACTCAGTTCCTTTTTGTTCAATAAATTCATGAAATTGTTTAAAGAAATCTCTATGAACATCACCAACATCAGGAAAAGCCTTCAAATGCAAAGCCAAATCATGTTTAGTAAAAAAGAAACATTTACAATACGGACAATCAAACTGCCTATTTACAACAACTTTATCAGAAACCTTCAATCCAAAGGCACCTCTGACCGTTTTGAAATGCTCCAGATAATATGACCAGAACCAACATCTTTTTGCAAAAACCCAAGCCTAAAAAATTTTACGAATAATTTCTTTTCAAGCCTAAAAATATGGTCAGAAGATAGACAATATTCATTATTACAAACCAAAATTGGAGCTAAACCAAGATAACTAAATTCTAAAATACACCCGCAAATATCGCAATAAAAAAATGAATTATGATTATCTTTGAATTTAAGAACCTTCAATCTACACCGCTCCTCTTCGATTGAAATTACCGCTAACCACTAACACAGCAACATCAACCAAAGAAGAACAAACAAAAATCACTCCAGCATTAACTGAAAAATCTATTAAATACGCAAAAGCAAAATCATAAGCAAAAACAAGAATCGAGCTAATTCGATTGACCATTTTGCAAGCCCCTGTAGAATTTAATCAGCCCAGAAAACAAAACGTCACCTAACAGATACATTCTACAAGAGCCAAGACAACAAACTATAGACAAAGTCGATTTAGCACAAAAAATTATCGTATTAAATTTTTTCAGAAAAATCAAGCCGTACCGTACAAACCTCTTACATGAAAGCAATTTGAAGTCTAACTTACGGTTTTTCATTTTATCAACGAGCATCATAAATAGACAAAAGACTTATAAAATTTAGTGGTGTAAAATTCACATGGTAAATGATGAAGCATAAACTAATGTTCTTAAAATTCAATCACAGGTGAATAACAATTAGTCAAAGGAGAACAAATACAGAAAAGGAACTCAAAGCAAAATTAGCAATTTTGAAAGCCCTTTCCGACGGTCAATATCACCAAAACATAGAACTTCTGTCCGCAACTAAACTAAGCTCAACAACATTAACCAAACATCTAAAAATAATGACAAAGAATCAACTGATAGAAAAGAAAACAGATACATTAAACGGAAAGTACGCCGTACTTTACAAAGCGGAATCCGATACAGTATCTTTTATAGAACTCTTTAAACTCAATGAAGAATTCGCCAAAAACATAGAAACAATGTTGGACGAAACAAAAAACAACCCATTAATAATTTTAGACATGATTCACCAACTAAACAAACAAGCCTTCGTAATAATAATAGAAAAAATCCAAAAAAATAAACAAAAAATCACTAAAGAAGAGAGAGAATATCTTGAAGACGTATTTTTGGATTTAATAAATAAAATTCTTACGCGGATATTGATGAAAGCAACTATCAAAAGAATTGACAATATAGACATTAAACAAATGGAAATATCCTACGCAAAAAAACAAAACGAACTCTGGGAAAAAGTTGCGAAACGCTATGAAAACCTAGGAAACCAATGAAGTTGCCAAATTTTAGACATTCCACTACTAAGACGTTCCTTCAAAAAACGAACCTCAAAGACGTTCCTCTTGAAAAGACAACAAAAGTAACCAACCAACATTACTAAATTTCATTAAATTGAAAAGCTAAAACAAAACATAGCCCCAAAACAACCACATTAAAGACTTGATGTAAATATCAAAATAAGCCTCGGAAAAAGAAATCAAATTGTTTAAAAAAACACCAGCCTCAAGGCACACCACATACAGGTCAAAGAAGAAGGGGACATGCTCCGAAAGGTTGTGGCAAATAACAAACAGGGGGCAAATATGAGAACAATAAACAATTGCAAGAGTCAGATAAATTTATTCGGCTGTTTAAGCCAGCGCGAAAAATTTATTCAGCCTCTTGCCGAAAAACAAAGAAGTGCGGGGGCTACTATCGCAAAAGAGAGAGAATGACAGCCCCCTCACTTACGGCACTATGCCCCATAGAAAATAGGGGCAACGTGCGACGGGGGGCGAATAAAAAAAAACTCGCTCATCGCACGACACTAACAAATAATTCTAAACTATGAAGCAAGATTAGCTACATTAAAAAAACCCAAATAATATTCAAACACAAACAAGAAAAGAAAATACTAACGTAATCAAATTCGGGAATGTATACAAAGGAATCTCACAAAATCATAACTCAGTAAAGGAACAATAAAAATAATCAATAGGACTCCAATACTAAAAAGTCACCTTCTAATCTCCAAAACCGATGCTTATCGACAGCCAACGACTTTAACTTTCGAATAGGTACACTACTGACCTGAAAGCCCTTGTCGCCTTTTTTGGAAATCTTCAACATGACCGTTTTACCCATAACATACCCCCATCCATAAGCTCAAAATACAAAGATAAATATATACAAAACGATAGATAAAGCAGTGGAAGTCATCAAAATGAGTGATTTGAAGGAAAGAGCTGAAATCGTTAAGGTATCAACGAAGGCATGTATCCTGAACCATGCTAGACGACGGCCCCCTATACATTGCTTGATGACTGTCTGCTGCCTTCAGCCTGAAGCTGCGACCGCATTGAGAGTATGACAAGTATTTATTTAGCTTTTCTGAAATAATGAACGCCTCCACCGTGTTTTTGAAGAAAAATTTAAGTAAGCGCTTTAACCTGAATTATTTGAGGTCTATCCTTGATTTTTAACGGAGCAGCACTAACTTTTTCGAGCTTACTTGTTACGTTGATTGGGCTAATTATTCTGTGGATTGTTGTGTCTATTCCAGTTTGGCTTGCAGGCAAGGCTGCAACTGGCGGCAGAGCAACATTTGGAGATGCTTTGCTTGCCACATTGGCCGGACCGATCGTTTACTTCATTGTTGTTTTCATAGTGGGTTTCTTTCTTGGATCAGTAATAGGAGTTGTGGGATGGACCTTTGCGTACTTACTTGCACTTATAGCATGGATATGGGTTTTTAAAGAAAGTTTTCGAACGGGTTGGCTTCAAGCAATACTCATTGCATTGCTTGCTTGGGTCATCTACATCATCTTAAGCATAATTGTAGGAGCACTTTTCGGAATCTATTATCCAGCACCATTCTTCCCAAAAATATAATAAAATTACATTCAGGTCGTCCTTCAACCATTAAATAACGTTTCTAAACGTTAATTACTTGGTTAGACACCGCAAAAGCCCATGAAGACAAACATCAGAAAACCGCTAAAATTTTGAGAAATTACAATTTGCTCAGAGAAGCTGCATTATAGGTTAAATTCTCCTGACTTTTTCGGGTCGCAACAAAAGAGGATTTACTTACTCTGCAAACAAGGGTTTAGCTGTTTGAGCATTTGTTGCTGTATTGTGATGCTCACAAACGCTTAAAAAGAAACGAAATGGAATAGGTATTTTGGTGCTTATTTTGTCTAAAAGTGGAATAGTAGCAGCAGTGATAATAATTGGCATAATTGCATTAGCGTTCATATTTTATTTAAAAGGATTTAATATAAGCAATATAACTTCGCAACAATTGCCAATACCGCTTGTTTCAGTTGCAGGGAATTGGGCGGGATACGAAGTTTCTAATAATTTTCCAAATCCAACATCAGCTGTTCAAGAAGTCAGTGCATCTTGGATTGTACCATCGGTTAAAAATAATGGAGCTGACACTTATTCTTCAGTCTGGATTGGAATAGGCGGACAGTATGACAAAACCTTAATTCAAGTTGGAACAGAGCAAGATTTTAGGAATGCATCAGCAAATTATTATGCTTGGTATGAAATGCTTCCAAGCAATTCTGTTTCCACCCCATCATTTACAGTATCCCCAGGAGACAAAATGGAGGCTTCAATTTCGTTAATTGATTCAAACAACAACTTATGGTCTATATCCTTAGAAGATTTAACAAGCAATAACCATTTTCAGAACAACTTCACTTATAATTCGCCAAGATTAACTGCCGAATGGATCGTAGAACGACCTGAAGTCAACAACGCTTTAACTCAACTAGCTGATTTTGGAAGTGTTAGTTTTACTGATTGTAACGCAATTTTGTCGGGTAGAACAAGTGGAATAACTGGCTTTACCTACAACCACATTATCATGGATCCTCAGATCATAAATAACAAGTCAGTTCAGTTGGTTAGTCTTTCAGGTCTCACAAATGGAGGCACTCAGTTTACGGTAAATTACATTTCAATCCAATAAACGTGCAAATCTGCTCAGCTCATCGCTGTATTTTTTGAATAATTTGTTCAACAAAAATGCTTGTGCAAACATCTTGGTTTTTGCAGTTAATACACGCTTTTGGAGTTGAAAGATAAATTGTATCTTCAACCAAAAAATATTCTGCTATTAAAGTTCTTATTTTACATTTTTTGCTAATTAAATTCGGATGAATAATCGTTATGCCGTATCTTGCATCAATTTCTAAAGCACGTTGAAAAAGATCAACCAAATTACACCAAACACTCCATCACCGAATTAACATTATGGAAATCAGGATTACTTATGCTCCTTAGGTTCAAGACAGGCACCACATTCTTTACGAAAATCCATTGAACAATTTCTCCTTTTTGTTTTACTTCCAATTGGTTTAAGCTTAAGGACAATTGAAAAATAAGAAATGATGTGGTTTCATGTTGCAACAGCACAGTCTTAACTATCAGGGAAGAAAAACAATGCTTTCTAAGAAAGCCATTCCTTCTTTTAGGTTTTCAAAAATATAGTTAGTGAAGGATTTTCAGAATTATGATTCACTTTCACTTGAAGGTCTTTGTCTGAATTGGAAGTAAGAATTAGAAATTCATAACCCTTTAGTGCACTTCAGCCGTTTTAGAATCATTAAATTACAACTTCAAGTTATCAGCCAGTTTGGAGATTAAAAGGCAGTTGCAAACACTTGGATAAAACCTTCAAAATTAAGAAATTCGAAAATGTTATGCTGGAGAGTATTGATGAGGCTTTTTCTAGCTTGGGAGAAAGCGCAAAAAAGTCAATTTACTTTCATCTAGGTCAAGAATTCATGATTATGAGACAGGATATTCCAGACAAAACCAGTGATTTCTCTGATGCTCTTCAACAAATTTTTGGATTAGGCGCACGAATGCTTGAGATACTTATTATGACAAAACTTAATGAAAAAATCGGATCTAACTATAAATGGGAAGGGCCAAATTGGCTTGTTCCAGAATTAACTTTCACTCAGTACATAACCTTGTCAAAGTTGTTTTATGAAGATAACGGAATAATTGGTCAGGTAGAGGTAATAGTTGATGGAGAAAAACAAAGACAAGAACAACGAGCATAGCGATTATTTGCCAATGCTAATTGATCTTATTCCAGATCCAGTTGTTGTGGTAGATAGCACAGGGACCATTGTAGCTGCAAACCGAACCTCGGAAGAGTTTTCGGGCTATCTTAAAGATCAGCTAATAGGAAAAAGCTTTGCCAAATTAAGTTTTGTCGGTAAAGAGTACAAGTCGCTACTGACTGAAAATGTGAAAAATAGGCTCAATGGCTCAGCTGTTGCAGATTATGAAATCAGAATTACAGCAAAGAATGGAGAAGTTAAATCTTTAGAGATTAAAGGTAATCGAATCAAAAACCAAGGACAACTTTTAGACCTTGTTATCTTTCGCGATGTTACGGAAAGGTCTATGCATCAAAAAAAGATTCAGCAGGATCTAGTTGAGAGTGAAGAGAAATTCCACGGCATCATTAATTCTGTAAAAGATGCTATAGTTTTAGTTGGCGAGGGCGCGAAAATTACTTACTGGAACCCTGCAGCTTCGAAAACTTTTGGGTATTTTGGTTCAGAGGCAGTTGGGAAATGCGTGCATGATCTTGTTGTTCCAAAATCGATTTGTAAAGAAGCAAAAGAACGAATTGATAGCAGCGTAAAATCATTTGATGAAACTGGAACGGGATATTTTGCAGTTGGAAACGTTGAGTTAGTAGGTCGTCGCAAAGACGGAAGTCAGTTTCCGGTTGAATTATCGCTTTCGCCCCTAAAATTAGGCGGCAAATGGAGCGCAGTAGGACAAGTTAAAGACATTACTCAAAGAAAAGAAACCGAGCAAAAACTCAAAGAAGCAGAGCAACGCTTCCACGCCTTATTTAACCAAGCACCACTTGGCGTCTTGGTAATTGATCCAAATACAGGCCAAATTTTAGAATTCAACGATCAAGCACATTTGCAATTGGCCTATTCGAGAGAAGAATTTAGAGAACTAACACTTCAAAATATAGAAGCCAAGGAATCAATGGAAGAAATAAAGAGGCATATGGGTGATATTGTTAAAAAAGGAAATTCAGAATTTGAAACATTACATCGAACAAAAAATGGTGAAACAAGGATTGTCTTAGTTACTGCAAGAACAATTGAGTTAGCAGACAAAACAGTACTAAACTGTATTTTCCATGATATTACTGAAATTAGGAGAGTTCAAGGTGAACTATCGAAATATTCTCAAAAACTTGAAGATGTCGTTAGACAACGAACTGAACAACTAAAAGTGACACAGGAAAAACTTGTGAAGGCTGAACGCCTCGCGGCAATCGGCGAGTTAGCGGGAATGATTGGGCATGATTTACGTAATCCATTAACAGGCATAAAAAATGCAACTTATTTTCTAAGAAAGAAAGGCAATGCCATTTCGGAATTGCAAGCTAATGAAATGCTTGAAACCATCGACACATGCGTGAATTACTCAAATAAAATCGTAACTGATCTCTTGGATTATTCAAGAGAAATTAATTTAGAGGTAAGTGAATGTTCACTCAAAAATTTGATTATTGATTCCATAGCGTTGGTCAACGTTCCCGAAAAAGTGGAAATCGTAAACCACGTCAAGGACGAAACAATTGTGAAAGTTGATCAAGACAAAATAAAACGAGTATTCATAAACTTAATCAAAAATGGCATCGAAGCAATGCCAAACGTAGGCAAACTTACGATAGACAGCAAAGAAGCCAATGGCAACTTGGAAATCTCTTTTGTAGACACTGGCGTTGGAATTCAAGACGAAACGTTACGGAAGCTTTTCACTCCGCTCTTCACCACGAAGGCGCAGGGTATGGGTTTTGGTTTAGCGATATGCAAACGACTTATTGAAGCACATGGAGGCGCGATAATGGTAAAAACAAGCAATGGAGTTGGATCAACGTTCACTGTTACTTTGCCGATTGAACCAAAGATTGAATTGGGAGGTGAAAAAGTTTGGATAGAAATACCAAAGTCCTCATAGTAGACGATGATGAAAACATTAGAAACACAATGAAGGCAATCTTTGAAGACGAAGGATACATCGTAGATTTAGCTGCCACTGGAAGCGAAGCAATTCATAAAAGCCAAAACACCGCTTACAACGTCGCATTACTTGACATTCGATTACCCGATATGGAAGGCGTAGATTTACTAAAACTACTGAAGGAAAACACGCCAAGAACACGCAAAATAATGGTTACTGGATATCCATCAATGCAAAATGCAATGACCGCTTTAAACAAAAATGCAGACGCTTACCTAATTAAACCTGTAAACATCGAAAAACTTTTGATTACAGTTCAAGAGCAGTTGAAATTGCAAGATGAAGAAAGGCGATTCAGCGAGGAAAAAGTGGCGCAGTTCATTGAAACAAGAGTAAAAGAAATGTCTAGCTCTTCTTAGCAAACTAAAGTCTCCTATATCATTTTCAGCTGATTTTATTTTTTGTGAATTTTTACTTTTGTTGTTGCTTGTTCACAATCACGTACGTTAATACATCAAATTTTATCTATTCTTCAGGGTGAAAGAGTTGGAGACTACTACTATCAATGATAAGCAGGGTATGGAAATTTGCGAGAATGTTGGTCGAGTGCTGATTGAAAAACTTGATTCTGACGAGGTTTGGAGCAAAGTTGAGGAAATACTTGCTGACTACTTGAAAAACAATGATATTAATGCAGAACCAACCGATTTAACAAGCAGGCTTGAATGGTCAGTTAGGGTTAAACTGAAAAAATAATCGAGAAGAATAACTGAAAAGTAATATCTTATGTTTGTAAGGTTTAGAGGTGAGATTTGTGGAAGAAAAAAAGAAAGGCGAATTCACTATTGAACAACGAAAAAAGAAAAGAGAAATAATTGAAGAAAACAGTCATCAAGTAGATATTCCTCCAGATGTAAGCGATGAAGAAAAGAAAGCAGCTGAGCAAACTGGCGAAGACGCAACTTCAGGCTGGTAAAAAAAGCAATTACCCAATTTCTCATTTTCAAAAAGAACACGATTCCTTTTTTTAAAACACTATTTTTTTAGATTTTACTCAATTAATTCAGCTTAGATGTTTCAAAACCTTAAGAATTATTTATCAATGCATTTAGCAAATCTTTTTAGCACTTCATAAACACTAACTAATCGAGAGGTAAAGCGCTTGATCGAAAACAACATAATCGAAATAGGACAGATAGCACATTTCTTTCCAAAAATCAACGTAGCCGTACTAAACTTAACCTTACCTCTAAGTGTTGGCGACTGCATCCTAGTCAAAGGACCATCTACCGACTTTGAGCAAACCGTCGAATCCATGCAAATTGACCGCAAAGACATCCTTCGTGCTGAGGGGGGACAAAGCATCGGGTTAAAAGTTGCACAGCCAGTAAAAGTAAAAGACATGGTGTATAAGAAACTTTAACAAAAGTTGCCTTGCCACGTCACTCTCTCAGATTCTAAAAGCAAAAGCCAAACAAACTAAGCAAATAAGGCACACTTATTTCTTGAAGATTCTCAAAACGTTACGTCGATTGATATAATATACTAAGACAACTACAAGATAAATAGATATAAACGACATCCCAATCGTTGGCGGAATTGCCAGTATAAAGTTCAAAGGGATCTTATTCAGCAAATACAAGTAGAAATTGTTGACAGCGCTATAAGTGAGGAGTAGCTCAGCAATCACCGCTCCAAACACGACAAGGCGGTCTTTAGTTTTCTGGTTTATTTTTTTTCCTCCTTGGAGAATTTGTCTTTTGAGGAACGAGAATATTCCCACTTGCCTATCGAAAGATATATTTTGAAAGGCTTGAATCAACCAAGAGAAACTGAAACGGTTAACTTCTGGAAGAATTTGAAAAGGGTACGTCCGTAAATTCCTCTTGCAACGGTAGTCGATTAACCAAACGATGCGACAGCTTAGAGAATGTAACTACTCTTGATTAAGGCAAGGTTTTCGCCTCAACAAACTTAAAAAGGGTAACAAGCCAATATTCGAGACTTAAAATTTAAATATAATGTCAAGATTACGCTTAATTGAGTCCTAATCATTTTAAGACTTTTCATTCGATTTGATAAAGTTTCTTTAATGGCGCTAAAATCTTTAACAAAATAGGTTCAGTAGCATGTAAGTATAAAGCTATACCTTGCACTTTTTCTATTATATAGAATTTATAAGAAGCTCGTTTTTCAGTATGTTTTAGGATTCAATTTTAGAAAGATAACTATGAAGATCTTAGGTAATGCACCAATGCTTTAAAGTACATTCCAATTCTGGTTCCATAGCAATTATAATAATGTCCCCAACAGCATTCATAAGCTCTTGCAGATTCCGTTCGCCGCCCATTCTTTTCATGCAGAAACACAATAACCCGCTCACCAGTATGCTTTCCTCTTGTAGCAACCGTTGCTTTTGCAACAAATGGTTTCCCTTCTATATCAGTCTGCAGCAAAAGCTCGCTTTTTGCCTTCAAAGATTCCCATGTTTTGTCAAAATCGCAATCTAATTGCACATTTCCTTGGTGGGGTTCAAACATTAATTTTTCACTAATTCATCTTTTTCGAGTTAACGGATATTTAGACTTTTCATATTGTTTCATGGTCATTGTGGTAGTGTGATGTAAATTAGAGGAAACAAATGAATTGGAAAATGATAACCGTTGGTCATGCAAGCAACGAACGAGACGACACTATAATGAGATTGCAACTTTAATAATCTTGAATCATTTTTTGATTTACTTGACCTCTCGTTCAAGCGCGCAATTGAGTTCCAAAATGTTTCTTGGTTAAAAAACGAAACTTGGATTATTGAAAAAAGTATCAAGCTTACATTATTGTCGATGAACCTTTGCTGCCGCCTGAGGTGCACTTGACCGCTAATTTCATCTATTTTCGATGGCATGGCAAGGGCGAAAAGATATGGCAGATTATAAATATTCAAAAGAGGAATTAGACGCTTGGGTTCCAAAGGTTCAGGAGACAAGCAAGTCAGTTAGGAAAAAGTTTACAGCTTTTTTAATAATCACTATCACGGTTATGCCCCAGAGAATTGTCTTTAATCGCAAGAAACATTGGTTTATTAACAGAAAATCAGAAAAAGCCAAAGACAAATACAAAGGTTAAACAAGCCAATTTAGGTTCATTCTTTTAGACCATCTTCAAAGGTTAGAGTTTAGAAATATTTTTAGTTGAGAATTTCAAAAAGAAATGAATTAATTTGTTTTCAGTTGTTAATTATCATAAGTGTTTATGAGCTGGTTACGCCGGCTATCTGTTTATTCATAATTTAATTTTTTTTGTCATATTACTTTTTGTTTTCATGAAGTTGTTTGTTTTGTGGTTTTTGCTGGGTAGTTTTGGCTTAAACAAAAAGAGAGCCAAGTTGTTTCTAGTCGGTTGGTGATTTCTTGTTTTTCTATGGAGTAATTTGTTTGGGTGAGGTTTGGTACAAAAAAAAAGTTTATTTTATAGGTTTTTGAATTTACTTGGGCTTTCCGTCCTTGCAGAAGTAAAGACTTGGCTTTGCTTTAGCTAAATTGTACTTATTGAATATTTGACAGCTGCCACACATGCAAGTTTTTGTGAAATCAAAATCTTTGCAGATTGCAACACCGTTAGCACAGTACGGACCAGGAAATTCCTCAGGTTTTGGAGCAATAGTTTCGTAGCTTTGTTTTGAAAAGTTTTTGTTTACTTCATCGCTCATAGATTGCATCTGTTCTTTTGACATCCCCTTTGCTCGTTCATAATTCATTCCCTTCATCATTTCCAAATTCTTCATCATTTCCGGGTTCATCATTTGCTGCATAATCTTTTGGGGGTTCTGAACCAGTTCGTTTCTTGCAGCAATTTTAGGTTGTGCACAAAGGCTGTTTGCTTGAACGGGACAGGTTATGCATTTGCAGTTGAAAATGGATTCTGAATCAAAGGGAATTTGAATATCTTTTTTATGACCAAAAAAACTCAAAGAACTTACCTCTTGTTTGTATTTGAGGTGACTTTTACTTAAAGATTATGGGATTTCTTCTTTTGCAGTAACTTCTACTTCAAGCCAAATAGGCGTTGTTAGTGATTTTCTGGTTTGATCCAAAAAGTGTTCAGGTCTTTTTCTATACTAAAATCACCGTGCCACGGGCAACACACACGCTCTTAAAAGTCAAGCCCATTATAGTAACTATTAATCGTTTGGATGATTGAAAATGGGATTAATAAGCTCCATTATGGAACGGCTACTTAGAGCACAACCATTTGAAATGCAAGCACTTGACACACTAGCGGAGAATATGAAAGCAACTTCAATCCTCAAAAAAAATAGGTTACACCGCTATTACAAATCGAGTATTCTTCCCATTCCTTGCTTAGCCTACTCTGACGCGCTTGTTTTTAACTCCAATTATTACCAAATGCTTTCGCCTGATGAAGTTCTTGCCATTGGCGCTCATGAATTTAATCACATAGCAAAAAATCACATTGCAAAGAGGTTACCTCGAACGGTTCTTCCCGCTGCATTGCTTGCTGTTCTGATAGGTTATCTGTTTTTTGTTAACTCTGTCTCATTTCTGTTTATTGCGTCAGCAGTGGTTCTATCTTTCGTTTTCTTTTTGTTTGGTTCGTATTATGTTAACGCTAAATGGTTTAGAAAACAAGAAACTGAATCTGACCTTGGTGCAGTCGAGTTCGTTAATGGAGCTGCTATGATATCTGCCCTGGCGAGGCTTCGTCCACAAAAAACAAGTTGGTTTTCTAAATTGATGCCTCACACTCATCCAACTATAGAACAAAGAATACAGGATGTTCAAGCGGCTGTTAACGCTAAAAATTCATTTAACTTTACTATTACTTTTGGTGACGGCGCTTCTAAGCAATAGTTAAACAAAGATTTTGTTGTGCTCCATCCGTAAATCCGTTTAAATAGCCAAACGGTTCCAAATGTTCAAACGATATTCAGATTGGTTTTAAGTTGTGCTAATGTAGCACCGAGCTCAAAGACTTTCTTGCAGTCGATGGGGAACACTTCTTGGCGCCTATTTGCTTTTTCTTCAACGTTGAATGCTTGAACATATTTTGAGTAATCATCAAACTGGAATGTGTCAGTTGAAAGAAATGACTCGGCGTGGCCAAAGAGCCTTCCCAGAAACATTTCATTAAATTTTATTTGCTGTCCCACATTCATGTATTTCAGCTGTGCTTCCGAGGCACCTGCCGTGTAAATGAAGACAACAGGAATTCTTTTAGGAAATAATGTATCCGATGAACCATAAACATAGTATGGGAAAATTAAACGTTCAAGAAACGATTTCATTTCTCCTGTTATTGAGCCAAGGTAAATGGGTGATCCCAGTATGAATGCATCAACTTGTGGTATTCTATCTAAAATTGGCGATAACTCATCTTTAAACCCGCAATGGCCATAAGATTTTCCACCTTTAAGCTTGCAGGCAAAACAGCTCGTGCATCCTTTAAAGCTGAAATCGTAGAGATGAATCAATTCGGTTTCGGCTCCATTAGATGCTGCGCCTTCAAGGGCTTTTTTTAACAGCGTGGCTGTATTCCAAGTTTTTCGTGGGCTTCCATTTATTGCAAGAACCTTCATTTTTATCCCTTTATGTAACTTTTCTGCGGCAGTATTTAGGCTTGAGGTGTTTTGCGAAAAACTACCGCCTGAGCAACGGGAATCCGAATCATGCTTTGGCTACCTAACTGAGTTTTAAGACATCAAAATTGGTAAATGTAATTGAAATGAAGCAAATGCGCACAAAATTTGGACAAAATCTTTCGTTCTAAAGAATAATGAATTAGACTTCGCCTGTCCTACTTAGCTAATTGTCGATTCTTCTACGCCGAAATTAGGTGAAGAGCCTGTAAAGAAAGTCGTCCAGGTCAAGACATTTATTGTTGCATCTAAACTTTTTTGTCCAGCAATATCTTCTGCAGGGTGTAAGGTTCCTTTATAACAACTGTTGTTTGAGCCATGCCTTCTTTGATCTTTTGTTCAAGCTGACGTTTTTGTTTTTCTGATCCGTGCATTGCGAGGACAACTTGGGGTTTTAGGTCAGACGCCATTTTGTATGCTTTTTCAGGGGAAGCCGAGGGTCTTCCAGTTGGAAGAAACGCAATGTCAGAGGGATATTCATTCAATGCTACGTATCCAGAGTCACCACCGTGGAAAAGAATGAGGTTGCCCATTCTTACTTGGTACAAAATAATTGGACCAAGGTGGATACCTTGAATAGCTTTAACCGTAATATCGCCGAAAGTGTAGGTTTTACCTGACTCGGCACTTGTAAGTTTATCCGTAGGTATTTTTCCATTCAGTTTTTTGACTACTTTGGGTTCAGCAAGTATTGGAGCAGCCGTTACTTTGAAGATAGCTTGAGTTTCTCCCGAATTAAAATGGTCCCAGTGATTATGAGTAAAGAGCAGCAAATCGGCTGCCTTTAGGTTGGTTACCTCGTCTTTCTTGAGGAATCCTGCAGGATCAATTATGATTGTTGAACTTGAGGTTCTTGCAAGAAAACCTGATTTCCCCAAATAGAAAACGGCAAGTTCTTTCTTTGCAAGCGGGAGAACAGAAAACTGTTCAATTTCCTTAGCTTTGCTTTTCCTGAACATGATACCACAAAGTCTCTTGGTGCGTTGGCTATAAAAAGGTTAATTGTACGCTAAGCCGATAAGCGTACTTGTGTGTAAGTCGATTAGCGAAAGCAACTGCCAAACAAACTATTGAGAAACAAGCACAAGAGAGTCCAGCAACCTATTTCATTTTTTGACATTTTAGAGAGGACAAATGGTCTTTAGGAAGTGAAAATAATGATAAGAAAGACAATGAATTTATCCAATATTCAAGGGATTATTTCGCAGCCATTGAACTTTAGAAAATCAAAATCTTTCAAGCTTATCTTTTCCTTCTTAATCAGTCGCTCAATTCGCGGTGTCTCAGCCTTTACAGCGTCCACAAGTTCGGCAACGGTGTTGCATACTTTTGCATAAGCTTCATCGCTCCAACGTTTAGTAATGTTCGCGTATAAACAGCGCCCGCCACAAATATTGAGAATAGAACAGCTTGCACATGGCGGCTGGTCAACAAAGATTTTCTTTAAAATAAGGGGATCGGCTTCGGTTATGTTTCCTAAATAGTATTTTTTCATGCCCCACATTGTTGGACAAGGAATAATGTAGCCGTCAGTTTGGATGGCATAGTTTATCCAGCCTCCGCCGCACCGCATCAAGCAATTTTTCTCGTCATTCAAAATGGAGTTGGCGATCCCCAGCAGAGGGTAGAGTTTCAACACAACGCCTTTCTGTTCCATCTGGTCAACCCAGAATTTTGTAAGCTTGTTAACACCTGCTATGTAACTTGTTTTTGTCCACTCTTCAAAGTTGCGTCTTTGGAAATCGTTTCCCCAAAAACCGGCATTCAATTGCCAATGGATTGAAGAAAAAGAAAATTCGTCATTGTCTAACAACCATCTGATTTGTTTGTAAATATCTGTTTGCTCCATCACTGTAACTCGTGCGATTAATTCTCCGGTAAACCCATTTTGTTTAATTAATTTTAGGTTGTTGACGACTTTTCTGAAGGTGCCTTTTCCACGGTAAGAATCAGTTAATGTTTCTTCGCCATCAATGGAAACAAGTATGGTGTGAAAACGGTTAACGTATTCTGGCTCTAACTTGTCAAGCAGCAACCCGTTTGTTTGAACCATAAACTGCTGCGTCGATACGTTATCCATTATCTGCTTAACTTTGTCTATGCCAAGCAAGGGTTCGCCGCCATAAAAAGTCAAGACACATTCAGGATCTTTCTGGCAAAACTTGTTTAGCAGTTTGATATCATAGTTAATTTGACGAGGTAAATCGTAATCTACCTCTAAGTTGTCTCCAAAATCTTCGTCAAAATCATCCAAAGATTCCCCAAAGCAATACTTACATTGTAAATTGCATTCGGATGTCACTATCACATGAAAGAACATGGCATAATTGAAGAATTGAACTTACTTAATAGTATTTTTCAGCTAATTCTCGAGCTTTTTCGTATTCATCAGATCGTTTATGTGATTGGTCTTGAGAAAAGCCTTTTTCCTCTGGCTTGTTTTTCTTTTCCTGAACTTTCGCAACTCTTCTTTGAGCCTTGTTGATGTAACTTTTCAGGTCATTATTCTTGATTACAAGTTCACTCATTGTTTCGGGAGCCAATACGAGGGGTAAGATTGCTATGAACAAGAAAAAGCTAAAGAAAGAAAAAATCGTACTAAATCCTTCAAGCCTAATGTATTTTACTAAGTAGCCTCCAAGTGAAAAGCGTATGAATGACGACAATAAGAAAGGCATAATTCCAATGGCATAAATCTTTTCGCTTCTGCGACCCTCAGCAATGTCACCCCAAATACTAAAAATAAATATCACTACTAAGGCTCCCCATGTGACTCCATCAATGCATGTATACATCCACCAGCCGAGCATACTGCCGTTAGAAAACCCCAAGATCCCATATCCTAGCCCCAACAAAGCAAATCCAGCCACAGCCAAACGCTTCCTGCCTTTGGAGTCAGCAAGGAAACCAAAAATAACTGCTGAGATTCCAGCTAAAACATTTTCAAAGTTAGATGAAAAATGTACCAGAGGTGCATCAAATTTTAGCTGATTTATAGGAATCGACAAACTGTTTATGAAAAGAAACATCAACCAGGGAATAAAGTATAGCAAAAAAATTCTATTTGATAAAACATTTCGATAAGAGGTTTTCTGTTTTGGAATTACGTTTACGTTAATGGAGTTTTCAGATGTTTTGAAAAACATTAAAGCTAGGATAGCTAAAGCCCGCCAAATAGCCAGAACCAGTGAGGAAGTTAGCAAGCTTTCGGTCCCTATACTAGAGATTGCAAATGAGCCTACGCCGCTGATAAGAAATATTACTCCGCCTAATTTTCCACGGTTAGTTGCCTCAGTTGTTGAAGCAAAATAGCTCAAGCAGATTGGGATTCCAAATCCAAAGTTGACTCCAGATACGACGGAAAATACCATTATAACCGTATAGTTTAGCTGAAAACCAGCCAATAGAGGTACTAATGAAAGGAAAACCCCGGCGAGAATCCATAAAAGAAAAAAATTGAACTGATTTTTGATCTTGCGGCTTACAAATTCACCTATTACTAAGGCTAGAAATAATCCTGTAAAGTGCAGTGTAACGATTGGCAGCAATTGGTTGGTTAGTCCCAGAGAAGTGATTGCTGAAAGCAGAAAGTTGAAAGCATATGAGTACCAGATGAAGGCGTTAGCTATGAGGATTGTATTTATAGCTACAGCTTTCTTATTGCTTCCAAGCAATTTGCCTATTGCTTCTCTACGTATAGACATATCAAAATATTATTGACCACTCAACTCACTTAAGTATCTTAATACTTCATAAACTGAATTTCTAATCAGTAAAAATAACAAAGCTTTTAAGGCTAAATTGTTTACTATTTTGTTGTACAGTTGTATTGTTGTACACACGTACAATTAAGAGGGAAAAAAATGAAAGCAAACACAAAAGTAATCAGATCATTTGGCTGGTAAATTCATAAATATTGCAGAGGAGCGCCTCAAACACCTTTGTTAGTGTTAAGATATCTCTTCTAGCAATACTTTCTTTGATATTTCGATCAATTCGCAGATTGCTTTTTGTCATTAACTCTAAAATGTTATTTCTGAGTGCATTTACCTCCTCAGAAGTGTTCACAAATTCAACCACACCTTTGAAATCAATTTTGCTTACTTCGAAATCATTAAGAAATGGCATGATCTTTTGTTTCGTTACTAAGTCGTGCATCGCACATAAAAGAGGTAATGGAACGCATTCATTTTTGAGCCTAGCGCGAAATTTCTGATAATCAGCAAGATCCATAAATTCGTCAATGACAGTCCCAGCAATACCATAATCCCTACCAAAGTCTCCAAGGCTTGAAATTACACTTTTTGAACCGCCTCCCAAGAGTCCACCAATCATGCAGTGAGCTGCCGGAACTGATGCTCTTAATTGGACAACTTCAAGATAATCTTGAGGTGTTACGTCAAAGTTTCGTCGCATTGCTGATTCTTTTGCAGCTGATTTACTAATATTAATGAGCGCTTGAAACGTTATTTCAATGATGGAGTTTTTCTGTTCGATGGTTAAAGATTCACATTCTTTATACAAAGAAAATGCTGCTTGAACAAGCAAAACATCCCCGGTTAAAAGCGAGATGTCAGCTCCGAACTTCCCAAAGGTGGTTTTTCGTTTATGCTTGATTATAGTTTGGTCAATTATGTCATCGTGAACGTTGGCTGCTTCAACAAAAAGTGTTAGGGCGGAACCAATTGCTATGGGGTTGTTCATTTTTCCTCCAGCAGCCTCAAATGAAAGATTCACCAAGGCTGGAAAAACCGGCAACACCCGCTCCAAAAATCTTGCATGATATTTTGCTGCTAAAGAAACGGTACCGGCGTCAAAATTAGAATCTAAAACTTGCTCAACCGTTTTCCCCATTATGGCTCTTCCGTTTCTTTCGATTATTTCAGCGAAAATATCTAATTCGGAATTCAATTTCATAATTTTAACCTATAAATAATAACTAGTATTTCTTTTTTGGGATTTAGTGAAATTCAGATATTTTCTGAAATAATATTAAGAAGTTGTTTTTTTGCTTTGAATGAGGTTACAGACTTGATTTCTTTTAACCAGAATAAATCGCTATGGAATTTGCTTTACCAAAAAACTGAATGCACATCAAGAGCGTTCTCAACCGATCACTCTGTTAACATACGGTATTTTTTTCAACGGGACAATAATTGCTAAACAAATAAGCAGTGTCAGTGCGGTAATTAACGGAATCTCAATGAAGGGGTTAATTGTGGTAACACTTATTGTGAATCCCAAATAGCCCCTTTGAAGCGTTTCTAAAACGATTACGTGGAATAAGTAGATTGGAAGAGTGTTTCTACTGATAAGTTGAATCACACGGTTAGCACCTGGAACATGAACAGCGGTTTTCGGACGGCTAAATGTTGCTAAGATAAGGAAAAACGCGATTGAAGTAATTATGACGTTGGCGCTGGAGGCATCATGGAAGAATAAAGTAAAACTTTCTCCTAACGTCGCGACTAAAAAGTAAGTTCCCAGTATAGTCCAAATCAAGCCTAAAGCAAGAATTACACATAGAATTGATGTGCGAATTTTGATTTTGGTGATATAGGCGCCTAAAATGAAGTAGCCTATCAAGCCCGTGAAGGCAAAAACCGCTGCTCTAAACCATGTTACTTGGGGAGTTATACCTTGATATAAACCAAAAAGAGGTACAACCGCGGTTCCTACAAACCATATTACCAACAAATATTTGATTAGATTCAAATTGGCATAGGCAATTATTACCCGCAAAATCGGCGTGATAAGATATAGGCCAATTAAGAGATAGAGAAACCAAAACTGGAAATAAGGTCCCGCAAAGATACCTTGCATAATTGAATTCGAATTCAGTGCTTCAGAATTCACAAAGTATCGCCATATGAAATAAGCGGAGCCCCAAAAGATTAAAGGTAAACCGATACGGTTGAAGCGTTTTTTAAAAAATACTTTAAGAGGCTCATTCACTTTGCTTGGTTGTAAAAGTAAAGCGCCTGATAGAATGACAAATAATGGTACGGCTGTCCAAGCTAAGGAGGCGTAAATATTTGAACTCACCCAAAGTTGCACGCCCTGAGGGGACATTAAATCAATATTTGGGGCACTCTCTATTGATGCGTGAAGAAGTATTACTAAGACAACTGCTACCGTGCGAATTAGGTCTACGGGAAGCGAGATGCGCCCATTGGGGTACAAATTCAGCCCCTAAATCGTTAATATCAATGACTCTCCATAAAACACTTTGCATTATAAGCTAAAATTTTAGCAAATATTACGGCGATCTGCTTTTCAAATCGAATAAACAAAATGCAGCCATAGGTAAATTCGAGGGCGTTGGAGTGGAGCTTGGCTGTGAAAGTAAGCTATTATAGATAATGTTAGCGATTGCATGTGCGCCTTCACCGTTTGGATGAACCCCGTCAAAGAAATAACCCGAATGCTCAAGCATTGGAGTATAAACATCGATCAGAGGCAAATTCGTAATACTTTCCACTTGTTCAATGCTGGGAATCACATATTTCGCAAATGTTTCTGTGCTGAGCCCTGTTCCATTATTAAAGACTGGCGGCGGCTTTACTATCCATATTTTTGGTTTGCTTGGAAGCTCTTGAAATGCACTTATCAATTTGCCGTAGTCTTCAACAAATTTTGTTGTGTTTTGTTTGAGAGCAGGGTTTGCATCGTTAGTCCCTAGCATTATTATAACGATATTTGGCGCAAATTCTTTGGCTTTTTGAAACTCAGATTGATTCATGTAGGGCTTGCCTGAATCAAGCTCAACTGCGGCTCCGCCAACCCCAAAATTGCCTACCGAATAGTTTGAGCCAAGCAGCATCCAAAGGTCATTTGGATAATCAAATCCCTCTGTTATACTGTCGCCAACACATGCTACGCGAATTATGTTCGGGTGGCTTTTTGTGCTGTCGTTCTTTTGATATATAAGCAATGCAATCGCCGACAAAACTATCAATGCAACGATCACGAGAGCAAATAATTTAAATATAGTTTTCATGATTTTTCTTCTTAATAATTTAATCTTTTATGGCGCATGGTAGTTGAATTTGAACTTTTGACCCTTTGAAGCATTAGATCAGTTTTTTGATTAGTGGAGGGTAATACTTAAGAATTTCCAAAGCCAATTCGTCGCCAAAGTTCCTGATTTGCCTGGTTGCGCTACTGAAGGTAAAACAAGAGTAGAACATGAAAAACGTCGAAGAAGCAATACAGGCCTACCTTGAAGCACTAAATTAGCCTCTCTAAATTATGACCGAGTAGTAAAAGCTCTATTAACCATAGCTAAATTGTTAACAATCAGAAAGGCAGCCACATAGTAATGCGGTTTGTTGACCAACAGAAATATATTTCTTTATTTGGCTGTAGGAAAAACGAGGTAATGGTGGTTGTCCCAGCTCATAAGCCTCTTGGAAAAGGAATGCTGCTAACAATTATTAGAGAAGTCGACCTCTCAGTTGAAGAGTTTAATAAGCTTCTTTGAAAAGCTGCAATAAATGCATAAGGTTAGACACTGGTTAGATGCCTTATTGCCCATTTTGGAGTTTGGAAGCAAAGTTATTCAAGATTGGAGCCGACGTGAAATCCTACTTGATTGTTAGTCTCAAAACAAGAAAAAAACATCGCTATACAATCTACTTTTGGTGCAGAGGGTGGGATTTGAACCCACGAACCTCTACAGGATAGGCTCCTGAAGCTTGCGCGTCGCTTGGAAAAGCGGCTCTACGCCTTTGACCATGCTCGGCGACCTCTGCACTTAACGCTGTATCAAAACTGATGCTTAATGATAAATATGTTACTGGTATTGCTTGCTGTAAAAATTTTGAGCTTTTTAAGATTGGGCGTTTTTGAGTTTGTCAATTATCTTTTGCGTTTGAACTTCTGAGGGATGCGAAATGGCTCCGGCAGGACAAATATCCTCACAACCCCTACACATGACGACGCAGGCATTTTTGTCTTTTACGACAGTTTTCTTTTCACCGTTTTTCTCTTCTATTCCGAAAGCGCTCATGTGACAAAAATCTATGCATTTTCCGCAACTGACACATTTCTTATAATTAATTTTCGGGCTCCACGGTATTTTGCTACGTGGAATGCCTTCGTATGTTTCTTCAGACATAGTTATCGCCCTGAGTTTGTGAGAAGGAGGGCCGGGGCGGGGATTTGAACCCCGGCAAAAGGCTCCACAGGCCTCTAGGCTACCAAGCTACCTCACCCCGGCCACTATTCGCTGATTTCGACCACTTTTTATTCTTGGTATCCTGCTATTTTCTCTTTCTGAGGAATATTAAGTTGTCCTTTTGGCAAACATATTCAAATCCAGTTTCTAAGAGACTTTTCACTTCTTCTTTCTTTTGCTCTCTCTGAAAATCTTAAATTGCGGACCCTGCAAAGCCAGCGTTGAATTGGATTGCCAATCATCGATGACCATAGGTCATCACGCCAGATCTTCTGGCTCCCGCAAGAAGGACATAAAGCGACGATTGTTTTGGGTGATAGCTTACAGACTTCCTGTTTTGTTTTATTCTAAATTCTACAAAGCTATTTTCTTTTAATTTCACATGAACTAGAATAATATACTGAATTTATGAATCCTAAATATACGTTAAGTTGTCGCCCGGAAAGGTCCGCTTAGCAAGATTTTGAAAGCTTATCTTTGATAGGAGTTGAGGACCAGGCTTTTGCAACGTTAGTTCAACCTTGAGAGAATAGTTACTTTTGAGAACTATGAAAAATGGCACAATTACATTTGTTGCTTGGCTAATTTTTTTGATGTCACTTGCAGAATGTAAATACTTAAAGCTTTCAAAGGTAAAGAAGGCTTAAACATTTTTTTAGTGAGGTGAAATCGTGGTGTTCGAAGAGGAAGATGAATTTGTTGAACCGAAAGATGAGGAATGGGATGAAGAAGAAGAGTGGTAAACCATAAAGTTTTTTCAATTTTTATTCTTTTTAGGGCGCAAATGATTTTTACGTTATGGTATGCGATTTTTCGCTTAAAATAAAGAGGCTTTAGGATATTTTGAATAGGATACGCTGAGGTATTCCCTCATCCTCCAGCACTAGGTATTTGAGTCCTTTTGTGTCGCCGAGTTGGTCGAGCCATTTTAACCCGTCACAAGATTTCTGTAATGCCAATAATCGTTCTTGGTGGCTGCGCACGACTGATTCAATAGCAGTTAGCTCGTGGAACGCGTTAGCATCTAAAATGATGTCTATTGTGCCGACCGTTATTTCGCTTGAATTTTCTCCGCCTGCTTTTTTACCTGCCAGCTTCATAACGACTTCGCGGACTTTTTTTGATTTTTCCGCTAAAGTCCGGATTTCGTCTAAACGGCGCAGGTATTCGCCAAGTAAGCTTTTCGTTTCGGATAAATTCTTGTCTAACGTTTCAGCAATTGCTTGAGTTGATATATATTCTTTTAATTGGATGACCATTTTTTATTTCTCCGAAAGAGCGCTCGTTTTTTTATTTAGTATAAACATTGTAATGGTTATACGATTTATGAAGTCGGAATAAGAATGAGAAGAACATAAATCTTAAATTTTGTTTGAAATATTTTGATTCTTAAAGCTAATAAGAAGGATATTATATATTAATACATGATATATAGTAATGAACAAAATTTGGTCTTAAAAGAGCGAAACATACGGGGGAAAAATTAAACGAGAAAAAAAGAAACACATATCTGCCCCAATGAGGCATGCGGGAAAGACTTCGACATACCACTAAAAGCGATTAACCTTCAGAAAAGTTCAAAAGAACTCTCTAACGCTTGCCCATATTGCTTAACTGAAATACCTTTTACTGAGAATGAAACCGTGGATTCATCTGAAAAAGCAACCCGCGAAATTGCACCGCTAGAAGAAAAGTCACACCAAAACGCGCTTAAAGAATCAAGTTGTACTCACCATTTTGGCTATATGAAGGAAAAGGAACACAAACAACAAATGCCCGAAGAATGCTTACTATGCTCACAAATAATGGCATGCATGGCTAAAGAAAAATAAAAATATTTTCTAAGCAAAAACCATTTGCAGACGATATTGACGAAGTCGAATTAGGTTGACCGGTTGGAAATGATCCGCGGAAAGATTTCACTTTGTTATGCTTTCGTCTTAGCCTTTGGTGAGTCGTCAAGCGTAATTTCGATGCATTGTAGCTCTTCGGTTAGGTAAACTATTTCGTTTTTCAATCTTGTAGCTTGTCTTTGTCTTGATTCATTATCATCACTTTTTAGTATTCTTACCAATTTAGACATATTTTATACCTCACTATATTAAATCGTGACAGTAACGATATTAATAAACCTCGTTGGTCTATGTCGAGAGTTGTTTAAGTGAAGAACAATACTACAGTTTTTCAGTTCATGGGTTAGCTGTAACCGGTATTCATGTTGTACACAAGAACAAGTTGATTTCATTTGTAGGTATATTTATTAACAGTATTGTATCGCAATATATAATACATAGGGTTGATTAGAAATGAAAATTAGACGAAAGCTACTCCTATCCTACCTCATAATAACAGCGTTAGTAATCGCTGCAGGAGCAACCATAACATACAATTCAATGAAAATGGCTGACCTGCAAAGCAACGCAAAACAACAAGAAGACATAAACAACAACGCATATGCATACCAGCAGGGACTAGACCAAAAGCAATTCGGCACGCTCATGTACAGCGCTGATCAAGTTCAAGAAGGCACAAAAGTCGTAGTAGCTGGCGCTGACTTACAGGTTCCGGCACAGACCTTCCTAGAAAATGCATTAATACCGACTCCTACTCTCTTGACCCAATTCAGTCAAGTAGCCGAAATCGACAATAACCAAATTAATACTGGCATCAGAGACGTTGCGCAATTGTACAGTGATGCATCATTAAACTCAACCGAAAAGTATCCACTTATGTGGGATAAACTGTCTCAGATCATGAACGCAACTGCCCAGGCTGATACCCAACTTGCAGCACTAAGAACGTCAACACAAGCAAACGTTCAGGCCGCAGTTACTGAATCACAAAACTACGCCAACTTTAGCATCATTATGGCGGTTGGATTTATCTCAGCTCTAGTTGTAGCTTCAGTGGTAATGTCTGTAGTAATTGGAAACCGCATCACCGTCCCGCTCAAAAATCTATCTGCAATTGCTCAAAAAGTAACACAAGGCGACCTTGATCAAAGATACTACCTAAAGGAAAACATCGACCTCAAAAAAGCCGACGAAGTAGATGAGCTAACTGACTCATTCAAGAAAATGATCAATGCGTTCAGAATGCAAGAAGCACTACTCAAAGAAGACGAGGGTAAAGATAACCGTGACGCTTGAACAAAACTGCCTGGCAATACTTGCTAAGCAAATGGGGCCGGCAGCCAAACTTTTTCTCGATCGCCAATGTCGCCGTAACTTAAACAAAGAAGCATCAGCAATTGAGAAAAATGATCTACCCGAACTAGCCAAGTATTGTTTTGCAGGCACTCAATCGACTCTCGGAATAGTCGCTGCAGAAAGCATAAGGAAAAGCATCATTGAATTAAGTGCGTCTACCATATAACAGAACACCCTTTTTTCGAATCTTAAAGCTCTCTTACGCTCTCTCACTATCTTCCCAAACTTTTTATTGTTTTAGTCGGCAATCTCTGCCTTCTCAGAATTCAATGTCTAAGTAATTCATTTGGAGAAACTTTAGTCGCCGTTCCATATTTGGGAAAATTGGCACGGGTCAAAAAAGACAAAACCCAAAAGAAACAAAAAGAGACATTACCTACAATTGATTCAAACCCTGAATCAAAAAAGCGTCAAAAAAAGAAAAAACTGAAAAATTAGAGAACCATTTGGCTAGCTAAGGCTTATCTTACAACCGGTTTAACGGTAACTAATGAGCCTTCCTTGACCGCTAGCTGCTTTAGGATTGATTTCGGTAACTTAATAAGGCCCTTTCCTTCAAACTTCGGATCCTTTTCAATCTTGAATTTACACTGCACACTTCTTCCTAGGGCTGTGTCGCTAATGGTTACTTCTTCGATTTTTATATTACCATACAATTCTTTCCATTTAAGGGTCAATGCTTTGTCAAAATGTACATTGTCCGCTCCTCTTAGCTCACCTAACCCTGACATTTCCTCAACCATCAGTTGGCAATTCGGTGAATCAACTAGAAAATGCGACTTCATTGTAAGGGGCATCTGCGAAACTGTGGGGATCTCTGGAGCCTTTTGAGACACTACCATAGGCGGGTTTTCTGCAACAGACTGGTTCTCTTCAGAATCTTTTTTCGGGTCTTCACTTATAATCGGTTTTATGAGAACTTTAGCTCCTTTTTTGACACTCAGTCTCTTTTGAAGGGGCTCTGGAATTAACACTAATTTGGTTCGCTCATGTTTTGGATCTCTGGAAACTTCAAATCTGCATTCAATAGTTTTTCCTGTACTCAGTTCTTTTATCATGATACTACGAATTTTGTCTTGGCCGAAAATTTCTCTCCAGTGACCAACTGTTATAAGATGCAACTTAACAGAATCGGATGAGCTAGATATTATTCCCAATCTACCCATATCATCAACGGTAAATTCCGCAAATTCAGGTCCCGGAACGTTCGAATCTAAGCTTACTAAATCCTCTAAGAGTTGATTTGTATTAATTTGGACGGTTTGCTTTTCCTCCAAACTATTTTCCTTAACTAATTCATGGGCTTGGCTCGTTGTTTGCAAGATTGGGGGCAAGATTGGAGTTGATGGGTTTATGTCTTTGATGATTCTGAATATGGTTGGTGCTAAAACATGAGTGAGGTTGTTGACGATCTCTTTGTCTGCATCCTTAGAAGTGACTATGGTCAAGTAATAATCGTTAATGTGAGTAATGTCTAATCGGCCATTTGAACCTTGAACAGTTAGTAACTCTAATCCATCAATTATGTCTGCTTTGCTGCTTAATGCTTCAAAAGCTTTGATTGTCTTGCTTGCTTGCTCCTCAGTGGTAAAATCATCTTTAGCAAGGATATTGTCCTTTCCAAAAATAAATGTTCTAGACACATCTTTGTTTACACTTTTTATTAGATCTATCGCTTTAACAAGTGTAGGATCAACCTTATTTTCTTCTATGCTCACCTATGACTTAACTCCATCGTTTTTTAATGTTAAGCACCGAATACCTGTTTTACTTTGAATATGACTCCTTTAAAAGCTGCAGAAAGAGCATTCTCATTTTGTTTGATTATCTTTGCGGTAATCCCATCAAATTCCAAAGAAGCTTCTTTTCCCAGTTTCGAGCACCTATAAGTGACCCTATAGATAGGTCGGTAGATTACAGAGCGTTCATCTACATCAAACTGTTCACTAACGATTCTCTTTACATCAAAAGGACGCAACTTTATACGTTTGCTAATTGCTTCAAGATCCATTTCGTTTGGTAATTCTGGCATACCAAAGGATTTCACTAAGTCTTCAGGATTTTCCTCCGATACCGCGGGAGGAAACTCGCTTAATCTTAACTGCTGGCCATTTTTGTTTAAAAAAAGAAACGCATGATTGATTTTGTAGAGTCTTTCTTCGCCTTCTAGCTTGATATGACTCTCATTCCTAAAATTTGGTCCTTGCTTGGGTAAGAATGTATTGTTGAAAAGGACAACTTCAGTCACATCTTTATCGATTGTAACTCTATAAGCACAAGTTCGATAGTAGTCAATAGAATACTTTCCGCTTACCGTTAAAAATGGTTCGTAATATTTTTTGGTAGAAACATATTCTATTTCATTAGGATTTTCTAGCTTAAGCAGATATCTTTTGAATAATTTGTGCTTATTCTTTTCGCCTTCAACTCTAATAACCGCTGGGTCAATTGGTGTCTTGTATACTATCGTTTTTCTGGAAGCAACATGTTCATTTGGTTCTGAAACTGAGCTGGATATTTCAATTTCGTTAATATTAGATAGTTCTTCTGACATGCTCATGCTTTCGCCCTCGTATATTAAATCATATGATATGATATACCCTTTATAAACACCACGAGTCTCAAGGCTTTTTGCCTATATGTTCAACAAAAATACAACTCGTTTGATGGTTCCTCCTCCGACTATGTATTTTTAAAAAATGGAAATTTTAGGGTGAAATCTCTCAGAGCGTACGATCAGATCCTCCCACCAACCATAAATCCCTGTTTGTTGTTTGGCGACAAGCCTTTAGTAATAGTTTACCTATTGACGTAATATTGGATGGTTTTATGAAGTTCGGAGTTGTTGTTGAAAAAGATGAAGACGGTTTCTACGTTGCTTCAGTTCCAGAGTTGCCAGGCTGTCATACCCAAGCTAAAACTCTTGATGAAGTTATGAAACGTATCAAAGAAGCCATTCAAGCATGCTTAGAGGTCGAAGGACTAAAAAGCCAGGGACGAACCGAACTTGTCGGCGTTCAATTCGTTGAGGTCCAAGCCTAAATGAGTTTGAAGCCGCAATCACCTCAAAAAGTAATCAAAGCTCTATCAAAATTGGGTTTTAAGATTGTAAGGAAACATGGCAGTCATGTCGTTCTCAAGCATTCAGACGGCAGGTTAACTGTTGTTCCTGTGCATCCTGGCGAAGACATAGGATCAGGGTTGCTGAACAAAATAATCAAAGACACGGGATTGTCAAAAGAAGAATTTTTAGCAGTACTTTGAGCACCAGCTTCCAAAGTTGGGGTCGAGTGTTCAAATCCCTCCCCGCCCGCCAAGACTTTATTTCGGTAAATAAAGCTATCCCTATAGAATTACTGCTTTCTGATTCTTTTTATTGGTTGCATTTCAATTTAGCGTTTTTACCGTTTTGTTAACACGCAAAATTACCGGTTTCAGTGAAACTAGTGAATCTCCAAAAGTCCCCAGTTCAGGTTCTTCCAAGATTAATGAGCGAGCCCATTGGTTCAAGTCCGACTAGACTATTCTACATATGTGCGAAAACGGACTCTGCTAACAAAAGGAGTAATATAAATTGGGAATTGCTACCACTCAATTTCACATATTCTTTAGAAAATTTTATATTTGTGAAATAGACTGCAATAGGATGTAATAAGATGTAAAAAATGACTGAATCAAATAGCAGCAGTTCAAACTGCTCAGATGTTAAAAACAGCGATGGAAAGGTTCTATGCGCTGTCTGTGTCTCAGTAGGCAAAAAACCGGGCAGCAGAGATATTCTACTGATGATGCGTGATGATGCAGAGTCTGGCCCAAAGGGAAAGACGTTCTCAGCCAGAAGCGTAACAGAGATGCTCAATATACTTTCAAACTGGAAAATACCCTTTGACGAACGAAAGAGAGTCCATGACTTCGTTACTGAGAGACTAAAGCTAATGGAACAGAAAACATAGTAATCTTATTTTAATAAAAATTAGAAAATAGGAAAAAAACAAAATGCCAATTGAAACACAAAACGGGAAGAAAAGCTTACAAAGGCATAGCGATGGAAGGCATCGTCGCTAAGCAATACGATAGAATCCAAAAGCACATGGTTGAAGAATACAAGTTATGGGCGAAGCTTGTAAGCGGCAACATTACCTCAGGCAGTAATGTACTAGAAATTGCCCCAGGTCCAGGTTACTTGTCTGTCGAAATTGCCAAACTCGGTAACTACAATGTGACAGGATTGGACATCAGCAAAACCTTCGTTAAAATCGCTCAAGCCAAAGCCAGAGAAGCAAGAGTAAAGATTGATTTCCGCAGGGCGATGCAGCTATGATGCCTTTCTCTGATGAAACCTATGACTTTGTTATCTGCACATCTGCTTTCAAAAACTTTCAAGAGCCTATCAAAGTATTAGACGAAATATTCAGAGTTCTAAAAACAAGTGGAAAATCAGTAGTTATTGATATGAACAAGGATATTCCAAAAGAAAGAAGAAACAAATTTGTTAATCACATGAAATTGAACATGTTTGATTCATTCTTCACAAAGCAAACGTTCAAAAAACTGGCGAAATCTGCTTATACCCAGAGCGAAATCACTGACCTCGTTAAAAAGTCCAGATTCAAGCAATGCAAAATTGTAGATGAAAACATCGGTTTTGAAATATGGCTGGATAAGACAAGGGTCACTTTTAAAGAGTGAAATCTGCCAAGTTAGTGAACTCAGGCGTGAATAAGCATGGCTTTGTAAACTGATCATCACTCGACAAAGCGGTATGACCATTTTTTGACAACTGGAGCTTAATGTACAAATAAGGACAATCAGGAGCAACCCCTAATTCAGATGCTTATTTCTCTGTTAAGACATCGATGTTTTTGCTAAAAGCAGTTCCATTTTCTGATTCCCAATTTACCCAACCCAATAACCAAAACTGACTGCGTATCATTATTTCCTAATTTTAAAACGTTTTCAATATAAAGCTCAAGCCTTGGACCGATTGGGTTAGAAAGGCAGCCCTGTCATGCGATATTTTTTATCCAAAGGATATCAATAAGCTAATGAAGAATTGAATATTCATACGTATCATACAAGAGGCTGCTTGAATGAAAAACAAAAATGTTCTTGTTGTAGGCTCGGGTCCAGCAGGTTGTTCTGCAGCATTTTTCTTAAAATATTTGGATAAAGACAATGAATTCAATGTTACGTTGATTGATAGATTGACTGAAGAAAATTTCGCAAAATATCATCGGATGTGTGGAGAGGCTATAAGTGAAGCGGTCTTCCAGGATTTAAAACCCTTAGATCCTTCAAATGTTTGCGAAAGAATAGAACTCATAAAACAAAATTGGCCAAATGGAATTGTTACCAAACGTAGCTCTAAGGGATTCATTATAGATAGGGGACTTTTTCTCAGAGATGTCCAAAGAAGGTTTGAACAACAAGGCGGCGTGCTTCAAAATGATTGCTTTCAAAACCTTGTTTGTAACGATGAATTTGTAAAAGTCAAAACAAATTCTGGAATATCAAAATATGATTATGTCGTTGCGGCAGATGGTGCAATGTCGCCGATAAGAAACTGCCTAAAATTGAATGGTGGAAAAATAAAAACTCTGGTTCAATATGTCATAAATGAAGAACCGAAAGCTCATAATGCAATTGAATTCTTTTATGACGAAAAGTACGGAGGAGACTATAAGTGGATTTTTCCAAATGGGAATTTCACAAAAATTGGATATCCGCGCATTGGACTTGAGGATTTTGAGAAATCTGCTGTTATTGAAAAACAGGTGCGAACTGTTGGATACGGCCATATGGAACATTATGTTAACAACAGAGTGCTATTCGTCGGAGATGCTGCTTTTCAATGTAACCCTCTCACTAATGGCGGGATTGGATCAGGAATGGTTGCTGGAAAAACTGCAGCAAATTCAATTGTAGAAGGTAATCCCAGTAGCTACGATTTGGTTTGGAAAAGGATGATTTATTCTTCACAGGTTTTTTTGGATGCATATCAATCTTTTTCGCAATTAAATAATCGAGGGATGCAGGATTTAATTGAACCACTTAATTCTAACATCGCGTTGTTAACTCCATTAAAAGTG
Source organism: Candidatus Bathyarchaeota archaeon (assembly GCA_963798135.1). Classification (GTDB taxonomy): domain Archaea; phylum Thermoproteota; class Bathyarchaeia; order Bathyarchaeales; family Bathycorpusculaceae; genus Bathycorpusculum. The sequence continues at coordinate 379,859 of CAWCSI010000003.1, forward strand.
CTTCTTTTTCATAGAAAACACTTGAAAATCTACAAGGCTTTTAGCTTATCATTGAAAGTTGGTTGGTAGACTCTTTGTCATTAGTCTTCGGCTTTTTGTTTTCCGAACAACTGTGGAAGAATAGAGTATAATTTCGGGTGAATTGAAAGCAACAAGGAATGAGATCAAATCTGGGGCAGACCGCATGTTCTACCCGAGCGTTCAAACGAGGGCTCATACCCATCCCCGCCCGTCATAGGCCATCGCTCTTATACAAAAGTGTGAGATTGTTAGGAAAAGCGATTATCTTGTGTCATTATGTCTCATCTTTTTTAGCAAGTTTAGAATCGAGTCTTTTGCAAAAGATCGCTATTGGGATTGCTGCAACAAGGAACCCCAGAATAACTGTTTTTGAGGAAAATTCTGGAGTTGTTGGCGTTTGGGAAGGGTTAGCGTTTGGAGTAGGGGAGAATGTAAGGTTGATCGTTGCTGATGGAGTTGACGCAGAGTTGACGTTGTAGAAGGAGTCGAGATTTGGCGTCGGGCTTGGAGGGGTAAGAGTCATGTTGAAATAGTCAAAGTCCGCCGAGAAACTTCTCGAATTATTGTAATTAGTGTTCTTGACATAAAGTCCTACATCAACGGGTTGTGGGGAAAGTTGTGGAAAATAGTAATCCCAATGAAGACTGCTGTAAAGAATCCACCTAATTCCATCAGAACTAAAATACGCCTCAAAAAGGCTTCCGCTTCTGGTAAGTCTCAAATAGATCGGATTCGGGGCGTCATAACCTCCAAATGATTGAATTCCACTAGTAATTCCAAAGTGAACTACTCGCCTCTTCCGAGGCGAGCATCCACATCTAATTCTTGTTGATATATTCTTCTATTTTCGCACTAGTAACAACGCCAGCAGTCCTTACAGCATAGCCCTCAGACCACAAATGCCCACCCCTAAGCCGCAGCCTAATCTCAGGAAACTCCTCAAACAACACTCTAGCAGAATTGCATTTCAAGACACGCACCATCTCAGGTATACATAACTTTGGACGAGCTGAAACAAACACGTGAATATGGTCGCCATGATGAACTTTAGCAGCTAACAGTTGAAAGCCGTGATTAGTAGCAATCGTCTTAAGTACTTCCTCCAATCTAACCTCAACTGAGCCCAAAAGTACCTTGCGCCGGTATTTAGTGGCCCAGATAAGGTGGTAGTTAGCTTGGTAAGCACACGATCTTGCTTTCTCCAGGTCTATCACCTCCTTATCTAATGGTGACAGCCTTATCGTTTGGTAGAACTAATAGAACTACGTCCACGTGGTGGACGCATTCATCCTGCCGCTAACGCGGCAGGTATTCTGCTAGGTTTTTTATAAAAAGTCGGTAATAACTGAAAATTAACAGCTACCCCAAACCAAACAAATTGGGTATTGTTGTACCAAACCAGAATTCCAGCCCCCTGGTCCACATTGCTTAGTGTGCACATAATCTTGGTTTCAATTGTGAAATCATCGCTGACTCCTGACATCATAATTCTAGGTGCCATAGTGTTAGAGATAGCCTGGTCCATTTTGAGGTCTCTCGAAGGCGGTGCAGTTGTATTTATTCTAAGCCATCCTGGATTGGCAGATAAATCAAATGTTGAACCGCCAGTGTCATCAACCACATGCCACTCACTTCCTAAAGTTGCCGAATCAAAGTTTTCACTATAACTCGATTCTCCCTTTGCAGCCAGAATATTGATGAAGCCAGAAGTAGAAGTGCAATTAAAAGGACCTTCACCGTTAAAGCAACATGCAATAAGCTTTCCTCTAAAGCTTGTTTTATCGGTCTTTTCTTTTATTATTTGTGCAAAACAATGGCTTGCAATGAAGGTACTAAAAGTCTGTCGTCTTGACTACTTGCAGAGCAGCTCCAAAAGTCTGTTTTCAGTAAAGATATCTCCATTAGTCTCTTTATTCACCGCATAAAGCCAACTAAGTTTAAGATCTTTGTTTTGGCTCTTTATCTTAATTAGTGCCTTAAGCAAGGGCTTCTCTTTGTCTGAGAATTTCCTTATTTTTAACGCGTTTTTCAAACGTGCATCTATTACGTTTTGTTCAGTTGTCTGTAGTATAATCGAGACAAAGGCTAAGAAAATAACCATGAGAGTTAAAAGTGTAAATATTTTATCCGCGCTAACCGAAGTTATGAAATTTAAAACCTCAACAATTGCAAACAAGATTCCAATTGAGAGCAATAAGGCGCCTTTCCAATTAAAGAAAATGTCTTGAGGTCTAATTACCTGTATTTCATGGTCATCAACCCAATTAACGAGTTCAAGGATTTCAGCCTCAGGTTCTTTTGGTTTCATTAACAAGTCGTTTTGAAGGTTCTCTTTATCTGCCATATCTACCTGAGAAGTAATTCTACCCTGAAAGCCTTTCCTTCTTAAGGGTTCAGATTTCGGAACCCGTTGGGCATATGTACAATTTGGCGAGCTTGGATCAGCCGGTAGGATATTTAACTCGCGCCACTTTAAAACCGTGCTGGCACTTATCACACGTGTAATGCTTCAACGAGAAGAACGGGTTTTCTACCTCTTTCTGGAGTTTAACGAACTCTGCTCGACATCTTGGGCACTTAACCATATTGTTACACTTTTCAAACCAAGTTTACATTGATTGAGATAAAAGGGTTACGTGCAGTTTTATGAAAAACTCTTGCTGGACCTGGGGTCAAACACATCAATGAGACGACAGCGGATGAGTTGAAATAATAAAGTTCCCAATGTCCAGCTGCAGACTAAGTTCGTTTTGTGTTGCGAAATCAGCTAAAAGCTTGTATGATTCGGTGTTAAGCGTTTTTCTCTCAACGAACAAGACAAGGCCCGCTTCGGCTATATCAAGCATTTTGACATCGATATTGCAGTTGATTTGAATTGCTCTTTTAAATCTAATTGCCTCAGACATATTCAATGTTAGCACTCTCCCGGCTGCAGTCAAATGGTTGCTTGAGTAATTGAATGTTACCTAAATTTCGGACAAGGTCATTTATAATTTGAACACATAGGATAAGTCAAATCAAATAATATTATTTGAATTTCATATGTTCTGATGATTAGCTTAAACCGCGTAAAGACCTCCCACCCTCAATGTAGGTACGTTTTTGGAAGACCTTATATCCTGAGAAACAACTAAGTTGCAGGATGCAGCATGGAAGAGTTTTCTATTTTAGACAGCGAAATCCTTTGGAACAAGAAAAACAAGATTCCAAAAAGTCACAAAACAGCAATCAAAGAATACCTAAAAACAATGTCCGGCTCTATCAAGAATGCAATGAAGTTTACTTCGGAGAACGAACAAAGCATTGTAACTTATGCGTTTAGTCCAGAGATAAAAAATCAAGAATGCGAAGTCTTCTATATTCTCGAAGTTTACGTTGCCGGATGTGAACAAGAGCAGAAGTATTGGCACGCAGCTGTCAGGAATGAGTCAAAAGCCTTCGATGATGCGCATTTAGCTGACATTTACGATGAAAAATTCCGCTTATATACCAGTTTACTTGAGGAAGATGCCCAACCCGATACATTTAGCGAATAAGACCTTCCGCCATGAGAGGCATAGAGAAACTAGGTCAAATTTATTTCTTATATTTTTGTTTTTTCATCAATAACTTTGTAAAAAGGTTTCTTTCGCCCATGGGGAGCCAGATTTTTGCAGGTCCTAAAAACCCGACAAATCGTACCGCAAGGGCTTAAAGTCAGCTTGATAAGGGTTTAAACGGGCAATTTAATTATGAATTTTGTCCCTTTGCCCGGTTCACTTTCAAACGACACAGTTCCGCCCATTGCTTCTGTAAATCTTTTAACTGCTGCTAACCCAAAGCCTTGACCTTTTGCTTTTGTAGTTATTAATGGTGTAAATATCTTGCTTTTGACGTTCTCAGGTATGCCTTCGCCTGTGTCTTGGACAACGATAGTGGCTTTGCTGTCGTTACGAGTTGCGGATATCGTGAGTTTTCCGCCATTCGGCATGGCTTGTATGGCGTTGTTGGTTAAGTTCACTATGATTCTTTGAATGAAGGTCGGATCAGCCTTTATTTTTGGCAGGTCCTTGTCGAAAAAATCTGCAACTGTAATATTTTCTGGAACTTTGATGGTAGATAAGGCAGAATCAACTATGGTATAAAGGTCCACCTCTTCGATTTTTGGCGTTAACGGCCTGGCGAAATCTTGTAAATCCTGAACAATCTTGTTTATGTAAACAATGTTTTTCTCTATTTCTTCTAGGCTCTCAATTACATCCTTCTTCTCTTCATCTTTAAGCGCCGAAGAGGCTAAATCTGTTTTAACCAAGTAAACGTCGCTAGTTATAGCCTGCAGCGGATTACGGATGTCATGCCCGACCATACCTGCTGTGGCGCCGATAGTGGCTAAGCGTTCAGTATCGCGTAACTGTTTGGTTCGCTCTTCTACCAGACGCTCTAAATTCTTCTTGTAATCTTCAAGCTTATCTTCAGTTTGCTTGCGTTCAGTGATATCGGTTACTATTCCCATGATAGCTTTTTTGCCCTTGAAATTTATCAATTTGGTAGAAATAATAGCGTTAATTCTGTTTCCTTTTTTCGTTACTAGAACATATTCATATGGAGGAATATCTTCTCCTTTCAAATGTTTAGCCCAAGACAGCTTTACAGCTTCAACATATTCGGGTGGACTAAGAGAAAGGAAGTTAAAAGTGGGAGAATAAAACTCCTCTCTTGAATAACCAACTACTTCTTCACTTTTTTTGTTGGCATAAAGCACTCTACCTCCTTGATTAATGAAAATCATGTTTGGAGATTCTTCGGCAAGGATTCTGAACTTTTCCTCACTTTCTCGAAGATCTGCTTCAATTTTCTTACGCTCAGAAATGTCCGTTACTATGATGCTATTTTTAACAATGCCATCCACGTCTGTAAAAACGCTTAAACTTACCTCACCTTCGAAAGTTGAGCCGTCTTTACACTTTAAGGTTAACTCTGCTTTCGCCTTACCGTTTACTTGGAGTGTTTTGAATGCTGACTCAGCTTTCTCGTCAAAAAACAACAAGCCTTTTAGCCCAGCTTTTTTGATTTCCTCCTCACTCATGCCAAACATTTGACAAGCTGCAGGATTAGCTGATAGAATACTTCCATCAGACTTAGTTAACAAAACGGTATCAAGAATACTCTCGTATAAAGAACGAAAACGAATTTCACTACTCTTAACTAAATCTGCAACATTCTTACGGTCAGTTATGTCTTCAAAAGATAAGACCGCTCCATCAATCTTTTTCTCCTCAGTTAGGTAGGGTCGAACATGCATTTCATACCAACGACCTCCAACACCTTCGACTTCACGGTCTGCAACCGTTAATTTGGTAATCACATCAGTGATCGTCTTTTCTAAATCTGTAACTGAGATGCCAGCACGGATTTTTGTGATCGATTGCCCAACATCCGATGATGAAATCTTCAAAAGAACTTGAGCAGAATCAGTGAATCGCCGGATCCTTAGGTTATAATCAACAATAATCACCGATGCATCAATATTGTCTTGTAGATTTGCCAAGTCATCATTTAAACGACCAAGAGCCTGATTGCGGTTCTTAAGCTCCTCATTTAAAGTCTGCAGCTCTTCGTTCCCTGACTGCAACTCCTCCTTTGCCGTTTCCAACTCTTCATTAGTACTTTGCAACTCTTCATTACTGGACTGAACCTCCTCCATAGACGAACGAAGTTCCTCATTAGTTGCCTCTTGTCCTTCAACCAGAGTTTGCAAAGATTCCTTAGTTGCCTCCAAATCCTCTCTAAGCTCACGAATTTGACGGTCCTTAACATTCGCCAATTCCCCAGGCACCCCTCTAGACGCCGATACCTGAGTCGAATTCGGCATAGGTACTTCAGTAAATAATACGAGGTAGAACGGCTCATCATACTCGTCTATTTTAAGTGGTGTTATTTCAATATTGACTGTTTTTTGTTGACCCGCATGTTTGAAATGCACTGTTTCTTTGAAAACCTTACCCTCTTTCCTTACCCTGTAAATAGAAGTTTGAACTTGCGACCTCAAATCTTTCTGAATAATCTTATTTACGTTCAGGCTTGCCGTACCTGATTCTGGCGAAAGGTAAGGTCCGACATCTCCACGAAAAACAAGAATATCTAAGTTATTATTCACCAATAAAGTTGCAGGACCATATTTTGTCGTTAAAAGAAGGTCAACTTGTTCGCCTAAAACGGTCAATAAATCTGCTCTTGCAATTGGTTTAGCCGTTTTCTTGCCAGAATAAGGAACAAAAGCGCCTTCACCAAATAACGATTGGGGCTGAGCCTGCTTTTTTCGGTAAATTAGACCTTTTGGGAGAATTGGTTCAAACAAGTACTGAAATTTGCCGACACTCTCCGATTCACTTAAAACTAGAACACCATTCGGCTTTAACGCATAGTGGAAAATAGGAAGCACTCTTTCGTGAAGATGAGTATCAAAATAAATGAGCACATTTCGACACATAATCAAATTTATGTTGGAAAAAGGCGGATCAGTTGTTATATCCTGTTTTGCAAATATGCACATATCGCGTATGAATTTTGCGATTCGATAATGTCCATTCTCTGAAGTAAAGAATCGCTTCAACCTGTTTTCTGAGACCTTGTCTTCTATACTTTTTGGATAAGTGCCCAGACGAGCTTTTTCAACATTTTTCTCATTTGCATCCGTTCCAAAAATTTGAATTGATATCCCTGTTAGTTCTTTTTCAGTCAGGAATTCTTGAAGTTCTATAGCGAGCGAGTAGACTTCTTCGCCTGTCGAGCATCCAGGAACCCAAACGCGTATGAAGTCACCAGAAATCTTCTTCGAAACCATCTCTGGAAAGACTTTTTCTTTCAAAGCCAAGAAAGTATTCGGTTCTCTAAAGAAGTTTGTTACACCAATGAGCATGTCATCAAACAAAGCCTGCCTCTCATTCGGATGAGCCCGCAAAAACTCTACATAATCTTTCATGTTTTCGGTCTTGCTGATTATCATGCGACGGGTAATCCGGCGATTTGTGGTTGTTTCTCTGTAATGGGTGAAATCAACGCCAAAAGAGCTTTTGAGTAATATTATGATTTTTTTCAGTTCGCTTTCAGCTTTCTCAGGTTCTGACACTTTTTCTGAAGGAATAAATTGAGGCGATTTTGCAATTCTTCCTAGTTCTTTTGCTATTTGTTCGGTAGATAGAATAAAATCAGGCGCTCCCGCGGCGATAGCGTTTCTTGGCATGTCTGGGTACTGAGCTGTGGCTGGATCTTGTACGAATGTTATTCCGCCTTCAGCCTTGATTGCTTTAAGCCCTTCTGTTCCGTCATTTCCAGTTCCTGAAAGAACTATTCCAATTGCCCTTGTTTTTTGATCTGAAGCTAACGACACTAAAAGACTGTTAATGGGCTTGAAAAGGGGTTCTTTAGGCAGGAGCTTAATGCATCTATTCTTAAGAGTCAAGGTTTTTCCAGGAGGAATGACATAGACTTGATCTGGCTCTATCTGCATACCGTCTTTGGCTTGTTTAACCACCATTTCAGTAGATCTTGCGAGAATTTCGGGCAGCATACTTTCTTGATCTGCAGATAAATGCTGGATAACTACAAATGACAAGCCCGTTTTAGCGGGCAAATTTCCCAACAATTTTGTGATTGGTTCTAAACCGCCTGCTGAAGCGCCAATTCCAACGATCGAAAATTCTTCTGTGCCATCAATGTCGGAAGAGACCTTTTCGCACAAACTACCTCTTTTTGCCATAACTTAAAAACCCCGCACCCAACAAGAAAAACTTTTAGACTAATTTATACTCAGTCCATAATTTAAAACTTAACAAACGAAACCTCGCCCAATGGAGATTCCTTTTAAAAAAATTCAGCTATTTTTAATTTTTGAAGGTCTCTTTTCCGTTCAGCTCTTTGTGAGGAGGCAAACAAACAATGAAAGTAGTTCCTTTTCCCTCTTGGCTCTTAAAAGAAACCGATCCGCCTAATGCCTCAGCCATCCGCTTAACCACAGGTAAACCAAAACCTTGACCCTTCGCTTTAGTAGTGAACATTGGCGTAAACAACTTACCCTGAACATCTTTAGGAATACCAACACCTGTATCCTCAACAGTTAAAATTACATCGTTTACTTCCTTGCGAGCTTCAATGGAAAGTTTTCCCCCATTTGGCATGGCTTGAACCGCATTAAAAATCAGATTTTGTAGAATACGCCTTATATAGGCTGAATCTGCAACAATTTTTTTCGCATTATTTTCCACGTCTACTATTATGCTAATTTCCTCGGGGAACTTGTTCTTTTTTAATAAATCATCAATTATGATGTTTAGGTCGGCTTCTTCGGTTCGGGGCTTAAGGGGTCTAGCAAAATCTTGCAGATCAGCTACAATCTTGTTAATATAATCGATGTTTTTCTCAATTTCTCTTAGACTTTCTAGCGCATTTGTTTTCTCTTCACTTTCAGGGGTCGAATCTAACTCCAGTTTAGCCAAGAATAGGTCGCTTGTTATTGCTTGCAGGGGGTTACGAATATCGTGTCCCACCATGCCTGCTGTAGCACCGATTGCGGCTAAGCGTTCAGCATCTTTCAACTGTGCGGCTCTCTGGTTGGCAAGCCCCTCCATTTGATTAGCATACTCCTCAACCAAAACAGCAGACTCCTCAAGCTTAGCCTGCATTTGCACCCGAGCGGTAATATCCACATTTGACTCAAATATCTCTGCTACATTGCTTTCTTGGTCGATTTTTCCAAGCCAATAACTCTGAACAACCAATCTACTTCCATCTTTACATGTGTGAAAGATTTCACCCGACCATTTATTATCCAATTTAAGTTTGCCAATGATTTCATCAAGTGTTTGAGGTAAATTTGAATTAAGCAGCCTATTGATATCTTTCCCAATAGCTTCTTCTTTTGTCCAGCCATAAAGTTTCTCTGCACCTTTACTCCAATAAGTGATGGTGCCGTCAAGTTTTCTAATAATTATTGCATCTGGACTAAGGTCGATGAGTGAAGCTTGCTTGCGCAATGTTTCTTCAGCCTCATCTCTTTTCTTGCGTAGTCTCAACATGTCTAGTCCATATGAGAAATCATTTGAAAGCTCATTTAGAAGCTTCATTTCATCATCAGTGAAAGGGTCTGATTCTTTGCTGTATATGTTTAAGGCGCCAAACGTTTCTCCTTCAAATGAAATTAAGGGAAGAACAAATGATGCGGTGTAGCCTCTTTTAAGTGCCTGAGGTCGCCATGGTTCAAAGTTGGGATCAATTTGCATGTTCTTGCATACGTAGGGTTTTCCTGTCCGGATTACTGTGCCAGTTGGTCCACGGCCATTTTTTGAGTTTTCATCCCAGCTGACTCTTAGGCCATCGATATAGTCTTTGTCGAAACCAGCAAAAGCTACTGGATGCACAGTTTTATTCAGGTCATGTTCAGCGAAGCCAACCCACACAAGCGCGTAGCCACAATCATTAACAATTATGTCACATATCTGTTGTGTTAACAAGATTTCGTCAGAGGCATGCATTAGAGCTTGATTGCTATTGCTTACCGCTCTCTGGTGGCGATATAGTTTTTGTAAATTTTCTTCTGCTTTTTTACGTTCGGTTATGTCTTCAAATATAGCCGCAAAATAGCCCTTCACTGGGCTGTACACGGAAACAGATAGCCATAGTTTTAGGGGCTTGAAAAATATTTCAAACTTTTCTTTTTCGCATGTGAGAGCAACTCGTCCATAAATTTCAAAAAGTTCCGGATTATCTTTTTCAATGCCAGGTATTGCTTTAGTAACTTTCTTTCCCACTACTGTTTCTCTTTTCAAACCAGTTATTCTTTCGAATTCATCATTAATTTGAAGATAAACAAAGTCAACGGGCTTGCCATTTTCGAATATCATTTCGCAGAGAGCAAACCCATCTATCATGTTAACGAAAAGAGAACGGTAATCACTCTCACTTTTCTTTGATGCCTCTTCAGCAAGTGTTCTTGACAAGGCTAAAGATAGGTGATCTGCAATTCTCTCCCACATTTGAATAGTTTCTAAATTAAACATATTTTTCCGTTTATCATTTAGTTGCAGCAGTCCCAAAGTGTTGTTTCCTACTTTTAACGCCAACAACGCCACTGATTCATATCCTTCTCCGTTGCATCGGTTACGTGTGTTGGCTTGGCGGTCTGCATCAGTAGTGGTTGCTAAGAGTCTCGTAGTATCATTTGCCCAGAAACTTCCCTTTTCAGTAAAGAACTTTTTTGAATGATCAAATCGCCCACGTAAGATGTTTCCGCACATACACTCGATTACAGGATCGCCTTTAAAGTCGCGGATAATACATCCTTCATTATCTCTCTTACACAGCTTATTCTCTAGCGCTATATGCTCAGGTGGAAATCCCCTAGTTTCATAATAAGGGTAATCCTCTCCCTCTTCGAGCCGAATGCCTACTGCTTCACAACCTGATTGTTTACCGAAAAAATTAACAGTTAACTTAACCAAATCGCGAGTACCAGTAGCAGTGTTGGCTATTCTCAGGAACTCAATCATGATTTGGCCTTCAATCTCAGCTTTTTTGCGTTCGGTAATGTTTAGCGCATAGATGCGTATGCACTGACTTTTTGGTACTCTATAGCATTGCTGAAGGTACCAATCGTCGCCAATTTTTACTTCTATGACAAAATTAGTTGCTGATTTCTCCTTGAACACTTGCATCATTCTTTCAAAGCAAGCAAAAAATGGATGTTTTAAGCCCGAGGTTTCAATGTCTGTAAATTTTGCTTTTGCTGCAGGATTAACATATTCGACATTTCCTAGGGTGTCGATTTCAACAATAGGGTTAGGGTTAAGTGTTGGAAAAGAAGCTAATCTTGCAGTTTCTTCTTGGGCTTTCTTGAGCTCTGTGATATTTCTGGCGACATGAACTGACCCAACAAGGTTCCCCTTTTCGTCTCTAAGAGGCGATGTGCTCACTAAGAAGTCACCTCCAAGGCGAGGTTCATGCACTTCAGCGGTGTGCTCTTTCAAATCGTTCACGGTTTGTTTATGTGGACAAAAATCCGGCGGATTGTCTAAACCATGAACGCACTGATAGCAAAAAAGTCCGATGGCTTTCTCTTTACTTACGCCCAACTGTTGCGCCATTGCTCGATTAGCACGCACAATCCTAAACTGATTATCAAGAATGGCTACAAAGTCTGGAACACTGTCAAAAGTGCGTTCCCAATCATTCTTTGATTTCCAAAGCGCTTCATCAGCTTTTTTGCGTTCAGTAATATCCTCGAATAGAGCGACAAAATAACCCTTCTCTGGACAATAAGCTGAGATCCTATACCATTTATCTAAGGGCTTTGCGTAATTCTCAAACTGAGTAGGTGAACAAGTTAACGCAACGCGTCCATAAACACCTATCCAATCAGCTGAATCTTTGTCGATTCCTGGAAGAACCTCTGTCACCTTTTTGCCAATAATTCGCTCTCGCTTAAGTCCAGTCATCTCTTCGAAAGCATGATTGACTTCAAGAAAAATATAATCAATCGGCTTACCTGCTTTGTCAACAACAATCTTATGATAGGCAAAGCCATCTAGCATCTTGTCAAAAAACATGTCAAATTGTTTTCGATCGCCACCAAGAGCCTTAGCCCATCCACCCGCTAACACGTCAGCTGACATAAGAAGGCTTCACCGTTAAATTACCAAAGATAAACAAATGTGAAATATAAAAATACACCTCATTATTGCTAAATCGAATAGAAATCAAACTGCATTATTGTTTTCTCTGGTGCTCAACAGTGCAATTAAGAAGTAAACTGTGCCAATATAGAGTCCAAGCCTACCTGTCCAAACTATAACATCACTGAATCGCACTTGCAAAGTGAGGCCAAATGAGCCAATTACATCCAGCGCCAAAGCTAATGTATACCAATACAGCACATTAGATTTTGACTTAAAATACAGCCTCAGAAAAAGTCCGCAGCTCAAAGAAAAAAAGAGAACTATAATTGCGTAAACCGTTTGATCGGTTAAGGTTACGCCAATTCCATTGATGAAAAATAGTGGAAAGACATTCAGCCATATCAATAAAGATACAAATCCAACGATGAAAATCGACCCTAAGAGAGCCAATATTAACCTGACCTTACGATTCTCAGAACCTATAGACACTGAACGAAAATTCGCTTGCAATGAACTTAAGAGTTGTAAAGCAGAAAACAAAAGCAATCCTATAGCAACTATGGTTACTGATGCATTACCTGAAAAAGTTGCAAACAACCCGCTACTAATAGAAACTATGGCAATTAAAATAAAAGCCAACGTAATTAGCAGAAGAGTGAGAGAGCCAGTAGACAAATACCCCTTTGCTGAAAGGTAAGCTACAACAAAGCTAACTCCGCAAACAATTACGAGGTTGATCCCTAAGAGCAGAAAAGCTGAATTAAAAACGTACTGCCCTCGCAAACCTAAAGCAAGCTCGATAAATAATACAAGAGCAATGCCAACAACTGGAATCAAACCTATGTACTTATTTATCCTTGTTCAGCTCCAAACTTGTACGCACAGTTGAAAAAATAATTCGAAATCCATAACATATTAGCTTTTCCTAACAACACACAAAGGCTAAGCTGCTAGGTGCTAAGATTGCTTTGGATTATTTTATTTGAAGACATTTTAACCTTTTAGCTTTTTGCATGTGGCAAATATACCCTGAAAGTTGATCCTTTTTCTCAAAGACTGTCAAATCATTAATCGCGCATCATTCGATTCTTCTTAAACTATAGGCTTAAGAAAGAGGAGTTTTGTAATTGAAATCTCTTGGAAAGAACAGGTTCAAAGCCCTCCTCGTCCGCCACGACTTAGAGAAGGTCTATTGGGTATTTTTTCGGTTGGAGTTTTCTGTATTGTGTCTCTTCGTCAGCTGTTATGCAGATGGTTTTCTTATGTTCTGCGATAGCAACCGGCAAAGCGTCATAAAATGTTACTCTTCCATCATAAGCTATCTCGCCTGTTCTTATTATGAGGTCTTCGTTTAGGTTGATAACGTTCATGTGGAGATTGCAAAGTTGAGATAGGGCGGTTTTCCATTTTTGGGCATCGTAATCGGGTTTGTACCTCAGGGCGTTACCGACCTCGCAGAATAGAATTTCAGGTACAGTTAACTCAACGGTTCCTTGTGTGTAGGCATCTAATAGTTTTAGGGCTTCATCGGATTTTGTCTCTTTGCTAAACCATTTGACTGCTATTGAGGAGTCTGGAACTATTTCGCGGAATCTCGCCATTTCCGTATCTCCGCTGCGCCGTTCCATTCTGTTTTGCTTTCGTTTCTCAGGTTTTTGATTGTTTCTGCGGCACATTGCATTTCTTCTTTGCGTGCAGCGTCTTCAAAGGCTTTTCTTGCAACTTCGCTCCAGTTAACGTTTTTGCAGTGTTTCATACGGTCTTTTAGCTTTTCGGGAACTCTTACTGTTACGTTACTCATGCACATCACTAACGCACATTTATCTTGCACATAACAACATTAAATACTTCGTAAAAAGCTTTGCCACTCACATAAAAACCAAAACAAGTGGATAACAGCAGAGCCACCAGCAGCTCAAGTTGGGGATCAAGGGTTCAAATCCCAACTCGCTGCAAGTTCATTTTGCAGCAATTACTGTCCGATGCAAAACAGGGTGAACCGATTACTATAATATACTAGGTTTACCAATCTTCCATAGAACAGTAAGATTATTGCAAAAAAGAATTGAAAGGTGCTGTATTGACGAAGGAAGGCGAGAAACTTCTTGAACTTAAAAAGAAAATTGCTGAAGAAATTGCCAACCTTATAGCTCAAAATAAGATAACAAAAATAAGTAAGCTACACAAAAACATAAAGAGCCTTTACAGACAAGCTAAAATTCCAACTTTTGGTGGTTACCTTGTTTTTGAAAAAGCATTCATATTCGTTGCAGCGAAGCATATTTTTCAAATAGACCTATCCAAATCCAAACTCTTCCACGATATAGCTGAATCGGAAAAACTATATCATGGATTACTCCAGGATTCCAAAATATTCTCCCTTCTGAATCAAATTGATGAGCGAGGGCTAATGAGACTTTTATTTATAAATATTAACCATGCTGAATGCAACATTGTAAGCAATGAAGAGATGAAGATAGTGAACATTCAGCTTGCTCGACATACACGATTTACAGCTGAACTTAAGCACATAACCCAGATGTACGTGGGATACAAAATAATGGAAGATGTATTTGACGGAAAAATTCTAAGCGCTTCAGAAAAGGAGATTGAAAAACTACGCCTATCTGACTATTTTGCGGTTCCAGCCCCTTCAGATGAAGAAATTCTCAAGACATTCGGATGGCGTAAACTCCCAATCTCTAATGAAACATTAACAAAGATATTCCATATTATTCCAGAAAAATACTAAAGATTATCGTGATTCAAGAAAGTCCGACTTCATATGTTGGAGGTCCTCAGAGTCTTTTTATACTCTGGTGAATCAGTAAAGCCTCCTGTGAAAAATTAACTTGTATTTTCAGCATAGGAAATCAAACAGTGACTTATCCATTCTCAGGAAATCAACTTACATTTCTAAAAGTTAAAAAAAAATTAACGAATTTCTAAATAAAGTAAAAAAAATTAAAGTCTCAACGAAAGATTTTCGGTGTATTTGCATATTATGCTGGCGAATTCGTTGATTGTTTCTGGCGCATAAGGCTTGAGCGTTTGGAATTTCTTATCTAAGGTATCATCTGGAATGAATTGTTGGATTGCATGGTTTTTTGAGCCTTTTGCCATTTCGCCTATGCATGTGACGTCTTGTTTTGTCACTATTTGGGGTACTATGGTTGTTCTGAATTCGTAAGGCACTTTGCCTGTCTTTAGAATTTCAATGGTCTTCATTAGCCCAGTGGTGTCTGTTGCGCCAAGCAACTTGTATTTTTCTTTGCACGTCTTAACATCCATTGCCACGTAGTCAACGTAACATAAGCATTCTTCAAGTACCTCTGGGAAAAAGCCGTTAGTATCCAGCTTAACCATGAATCCCCGTTCCTTAAGTTTTGCCAAAAATTTAGGCAATTCCTTGTGCATGCAGGGTTCTCCGCCCGTGATGACTACTGCGTCTATGTATTTTTTGCGGCGCTCCAAGATTTCTAAGGCAGCGGCTTCCTGGAGAAACGGCGGTTGTGGGTTTACAGCTATGCGCCAGTTATAGCAGAAAGGGCAGCGTAGGTTGCAGCCTGGAGTGAACAGTACGCTGGCTACTTTATCGGGGTAGTCAAGTAAACTTGTTTTTTGTAATCCGCTAAATTTCATGGTAGACTTATCCTAAGATGTTAAAGGCGATGTAGTCATTACGGTTGATCGGTCAAATGTTTTGCGCATGGCGAATTCTGCTTGTTTCCCATCGTTCCATTGGTCAACTGGTCTTAAGTAACCTACAACTCGAGAGTAAACTTCACAATTTGCGCTGCAGACCGGACATTGTTTGTGTTCACCGCTTGTGTAGCCATGGGTTGGACAAATACTGAATGTCGGCGTTAATGTGAAATATGGCAGTTTTGAGTTCGTGGATACCTTTTTGATTAATTCTGCAGCGGCTTTCCATGAATGTAATCGTTCGCCCATGAAGATGTGAAATACTGTGCCTCCAGTGTAGAGTGTTTGCAATGTTTCTTGGTGCTCTAAAGCCTCAAAGAGGTCGCCGTTGAAGTCAACTGGTAGCTGGGAAGAGTTTGTGTAGAATGGCTCTGCATGATTGGCGATAATTTGTTTTTGGTTCGCGAATATGATGTCTCTGTAGCGTTTTTTGTCTATACGTGCAAGTCGATATGATGTTCCTTCAGCAGGAGTTGCTTCAAGATTGTATATGCTTCCAGTTTGTTCCTGGTAATCTGCTAAGCGGTCACGCATGAAAGTTAACATCTTAACTGCGAATGCTTGTCCGTCTTTGGTTGCAATGTTTTCTCCAAGTAAGTTTATGATTGCTTCGTTCACACCTACGATGCCTATGGTTGAGAAGTGGTTCTTCCAGAATTTGCCATAGCCCTCTTTAACATGACGCAGGTAACGCCGTGAATATGGGTATAATCCGTTATCTGTGAAGGCTTCAAGCACTTTACGTTTTAGTTCCAAACTTGCTTTCGCAGTTTCCATTAATGTTACTAAGCGCTCAAAGAATTCATCCTCATCTTTAGCTAAGTACCCGACTCTTGGAAGGTTTAAGGTTACAACCCCTATGCTGCCTGTTAATGGATTGGCACCGAAGAATCCACCGCCTCGCTTGCGTAATTCACGGTTATCGATTCTTAAGCGACAGCACATGCTACGTACGTCTTCAGGTTTCATATCGCTGTTAACAAAATTTGAGAAATATGGCACACCATATTTGGCAGTTACTTCGAAGATAGCTTGAGATACAGGTGAATCCCAATCGAAATCTTTGGTGATGTTGTAGGTTGGAATTGGGAAGGTGAAAACTCTGCCTTTTGAGTCACCTTGCCGCATGACCTCTGCGAATGCTAAATTGAACATTTCCATTTCCTTAGTCATATCGCCGTAAGTGTCTTGAGTTACTCTTCCATTGAAGAGAACTGCCTCGTTCTTCATGAAATCTGGAACAGTTAAATCTAAAGTTAAGTTGGTAAATGGTGTCTGGAATCCTACACGGGTTGGCACGTTCATGTTGAAGAAGAATTCTTGAAGCGCCTGTTGTACTTCTTGTTGATTAAGATGGTCATAGCGTATGAATGGGGCAAAATATGTGTCAAAGTTACTGAACGCTTGTGCTCCTGCCGCTTCACCTTGTAATGTGTAGAAAAAGTTTACAACTTGACCTAATGCAGTGCGGAAATGTTTTGCAGGTTTGCTCTCTATCTTACCAGAGACCCCGCCAAAGCCTGAAAGCAACAACTCACTTACATCCCAGCCTACACAGTAAGCGCCTAAAACGCCTAAGTCGTGAATGTGTAGGTCTCCAGAAAAGTGTGCAGCAGCAATGTCTTCTGGGTAGATTCGTGATATCCAATACTTAGCTATTACAGTGGATGATAAGTAATTGTTTAGGCCTTGTAGAGAATAGCTCATGTTGCTGTTTTCTTTAACTCGCCAGTCCTCAACTTCAAGGTATTGATCAACCATGTCAGAAGAGCTCAAAAGTGCAGCTAATTCACGCATGTCTGTATGCTGTTTTCTGTAGAGAATGTATGCCTTAGCAGTTTGTGCATGTCCGTTTTCAATTAAACGTTTTTCAACGACATCTTGAACTTCCTCAACTGTAGGGACTCCATCGTCTCCGTATCTTTTTTGGAGTTCAGCCACTACTTCATCGCTTACGAGTTTGGCTTGCTCTTTGTTCGTTCCGCCTACTGCTTTTGCCGCTTTCCAAATGGCGGTTGTAATGCGTTCTTGATCGAAGGATTCTAATTTACTATCTCTTTTTAATACAAACCTCATTTTTTCACCTCAAGGAGTAACCGCCTGAAATCTTCAGGCTCTTCAAACTGCTTGTAAACTGAAGCAAATCTAATGTATGCGATGCGATCCAAGTTTTTCAGGTGCTTCATGATTGAATCCCCGATTTCTTGGGATGCAACTTCCCCTGTGTCTTTAAGCATAAGGTCTTGCCTTACTTTTTCTGCTAACTCGTTAATTTGGCTCATTGTTACTGGTCTTTTCTCGCATGCTTTCTGTAAGCCGCGAATTATTTTGTTGACGTCGAAGCGTTGAAGTTCGCCGTCTTTTTTTCTTACCATGAGCTCTACTGTTTCCAGATACTCGTAGGTTGTGTAGCGTTTGTTGCAGCTGATGCATTCTCTGCGTCTACGTGTAGTGTTCTCTGGAGAATCGCGTGTTTCCAATGTTTTGGAGTTTTCCGAGTTGCAGTAGGGACATCGCATAGTTTCAACATACTCGTGCTTTGTTATATATGTAGTGCCACAAGCTTATTGTACACACTACATTTAGCGCATATATAAGGTATTTTAACATTAAACATGAAATATCACGTATTAAGACAACTGTCACTCCATAAAAAATAAACAAAAAACGCCAAATAAAAAATTAAGAAACAGCCCTTTTTTCGCAAACACGCTCTTTTTCAAGCAAATATTAGTGATGTTAAGGCTTGCGCAAGAGATATAATAAAAACAACGCATACAACCATAGCTACGCGTTATCTTGATAAATAAGAAACGTCTTTAAGGTGCAAACATGAACCCTAAAATCGTTAAAGCCAACTCATTAAATGAGTATTTAACCCCAGAACACTGTTTTATAGTCGAAAATTACAGCGACGAAGCGGTTTCAGTTGCTCGGGCTCGAGTTAAACCAGGCGTCACAACCGCTTGCTCATCACCTCAAAGGAGCAACGGAGATTTACCTTGTTGCTAGTGGACATGGTAAAGTGAAGGTTGGCGATCTCCCAGCAACCGAAGTAGCAGTTGGCGATGTCGTAGTCATTCCGGCAGGCGTCTCCCAAAAAATAACAAACGATGGAAAAACCGATTTAGTTTTCCATTGCATCTGCACTCCCAGATTCACCCAAGAATGCTACTGTAATGAAGAACCCGAAAACAAAACGCTCTAACTCTTTAATTAGGTATATCGGTTTTGGCAGTACCGCTTTATATGCATTAAACAAGCATTAAATGAATGAGAAGAAAGGAGAAGGCTTTTTCCCTAATACTTCTTTAGAATGTGTGAGTTAGCTTGTTTTTAAGTCATTTAGAAAATCTGCTAAATCGATTGTAGATAAGCTATTTTCGTCTTTAAGTTGTTGCTTAGCAGGCGGATTTTCCAAGTAGAAGGGTATTCGCGCCTTTAAGCGGTCTTGGAAAGTTGACCCTAACTCATTCTGGTAGAAAACCCCTATTGGGATTTTATCGCCCCATTCTTGCGCTTTTTCCATTCCAGCAACTTTCTTTTTGAACTCTTCGCTTGCTTGATGCACTACTGGATCGAAGCTTTCATTTTCTAATTTGTATAGTCTTGATTGTGCTTTTCCTGTCTGAGGGTCTTTTCGATCTTCACCCGCATACCAGTCTTTAGTGTTGATATCATTATAAGTTGGGCAGGGCTGCAAGCACTCCACAAAAGCCAAACCTTTGTGTTGGATTCCACGTTTTATAATTTCTTTTAGATGTATTACGTCAAAAGCGTATGATCTTGCTGCAAAGGTGTAGCCGCTTGTTATTGCAAGTGCGATAGGATTAATTGCTTGGTTAATGTTGGGGTTTGGCAAAGACTTAGTCTGCATTCCAAATTGAAGCGTTGGTGAAGCCTGTCCTTTTGTTAAACCATATACTCCATTATTGAACAGCAGGTAGGTCATGTCGATATTTCTGCGGCCTGCATTTACAAAGTGTCCTGCACCAATGCCAAGACCATCTCCGTCTCCACCTACTCCGATTACTTCCAAGTTAGGGTTCGCAATTTTAATTCCCATTGCAAAAGGCAATAGCCTTCCATGAAGAGTATGCACTCCATTAGCTTTCACGAAGTGAGGCGTTTTTGCAGCATTTCCTACACCTGACACAACAACCACGTTGTACGGTTCAAGTCCAAGCTCTGCTAGAGCCGATTGCAATGCGCTTGTGATTCCAAAGTCTCCACAGCCTGGGCACCAGTCCATGTAGACGTTGGTTTTGTAGTCTGCAGGTTTATGATCCAAGCATTAACACCTGCCGTTCTGGCGCTTTGTTCAGTAACACCATTTTTATTGCCTCATACACTTCAGTAGTCATTACGGGTCTTCCTGTATATTTTAGAATATAATAATTAGGTTTGATGGCTGTATATTGTGTTATTACGCCGCCAAGTTGCGCTGTGATGTTTTCTTCTACATCTATTATGCGTTTTTTGCCTTGAAGCATTTGTTTTAGGTAGGCAGAGGGAAGCGGATGTACCATTTTAATTTGGATGTAGCCTAAGCTGAAACCTTCATCTTTCAATTGATTAATTGATTCAATTATGGCACCCTTGGGTGAACCCCAACTGACTACAATGTTTTCTGATTCTTTATCACCGAAAAAGTTAACTTTCATCTCCAAAGGCACTTCCTTATCAATTAAATCTAGTTTTTGCACTCTTTTCTCCATCATTTTTCGTCGAATAATGGGTTCTTCGTTTATGTTACCGCTTTCATTATGTTCATCTCCACTACACCATTGCACAGCGTTTTTTGTTCCCAAGAAAGCTCTGGGAGAAACGCCTGTTTCTGTGAATCTGAAACGTTTGTACTCTTTGCCTTCCAAATCTTTTTCAGTGACAATTTCCCCTCGGTCGATCTTGACCTTAGCGTAGTCAAACACGGGGTAAGTTTGTGAGCAGTTAGCCATGCCTTTATCAAGCAAATGAATAACTGGCACTTGATATTTCTCTGCCAAATTAAACACTTCTGCAGCATCGTAAAAGCATTCCTTGATGTCGCCCGATGCAAAGACTATTCTTGCGAATTCACCATGTGCGGCGTGCATAGCAAAACGTAAATCTTGTTGACTGTGCCTTGTTGGCTGACCCGTTGCAGGTCCACCTCGCTGATAGTATGTTATTACCAAGGGCACTTCGTTGTTTCCTGCCCAGCCTATGCCTTCAGCCATTAGAGAAAATCCTGGTCCCGACGTGCTTGTTGCTGCTCGTGCACCAGTTAAGCAAGCGCCTGAAGCAGAATTTACAGCGGCTATTTCATCTTCAGTCTGCAGAACAACAATTGCATCGTCTCCTTTTCTAGTTTTGAGGATTTCATGCGATTCTAAATATTCGCTTTCATCTGCTGCTGGAGTGATAGGATAGTATGTTTGTATTCTACAGCCGCCCAAAACTTTGCCCATTGCAACAGCTTGGTTTCCAGTAAGGAAAATCCTTGGTTCAATGGTTTCTTGCTTTTCAAGTTTATACTTGAAGCTTTTTACGTTTAGATTTTTTTCTGCATAGTCGTAAGCTTGGTCGACCGCAGTTATGTTCATGACGACGATTTTTTCGTGGAAGGTGGCTTTTATCGCGTCTTCTACGAGTTTCTTGTCGTATTTTAATAGGGCAAATGATATGCCGATTGTTAGAACGTTGATCATTTTTGTTAGCGTGCTAACTTTTTCTATTTTTAAGGTGTCGCCAATTTGTTTAAGCAAGTCCATATATGGGACAGAGTAGATCTGAATGTTTTTCTTTTTGGCGTAATTTAGAAAATCGTTTATGGTTTCGCCAACATTATTTTCTTTCATGAATTCGCGGATTTGATTTTTATATTCTTCCGAAAACGTTGGTATTCCGGTTAAAACGTTGATTTCTAAGTCGCGTGAATCAACTATTATGCCGCCTTCATTCACGACTTCGCTCACATGACGGACAATTGTTTCCGCGTCAAAAGAAGCAAGCAGATTTACATCACTAATGTTGGCTAAGGTTGGTTGTTTAGAAACACGTTGATGGAAATAGCTATGCATTGTTTTGATGTTTGAGTGGTATTCTCTTCTGCCGAAAACCCACAAGCCGCCGTAGCCGCAAGCTCTACCAAATATGGTAGATGCTGTGTCAACACCGCTTCCTTGTGGTCCTCCAGCCATCCAGTTTATACTTTCAACTATCATTTTCGTTCACATTGAATTTTTATATTTTGAGGTCGGCTTACCCGCCGCCTGTTGTTTTACTGATGCCTATGCAGCAAGTGCATTTTGCGGTTTCTCCACAATACGGGCATACGCAATTACATTCGTCTATAAAATTACCGCAGTTTATGCAACGAGGCTGCTTTTCTTTAGCCATTTCTTCGCCTCTGCCATATCTACTGTTGCATAGTCCTTGGAATTAAGTTTTCGGAAACCTGTTTAGACTTACTTTTTTAAATAAAAGAAAAGAATGGATGTTGATTTTTATTTTACGAAGTCATCGAATGTCCAGTAGTGTTCTTCTTCTTGGAGAATTATGTCTTCAAATAAGCGTCTTGTTGTTGTGTCGCCACGTTTAAGTGCTTCAGCAATAATTTGTCGGTATAACGATATTGTTACGCTTTCCAATGAGTGATCTAATGTTAAGAAGTCCTGAGCTGTTTCGCCGACGACAGGTATAGGATCTGGTTTGTAGGTTGCTTCGCCTTCAAGTAAGTAAATGCGTTTGCTGATTTTTTCGAGGTGATCCATTTCTGCCATAAAGACGCCTTTGAGTATTTTGCTTACAACAGCGGCTTTGTTGGTTTCGGTGACAGTTTCAAGAGGAGTATTCTTCATTCGGAGCGCAAGGAAAGCCATTTTCTCATGCTGATTTGTGTACTGGATAATTGCTGTAATTTCTCCTGAAACGGCCTTGTTTAAGAGTGCAAAGTAATCATCTGTGTATATTTTACGCCAATCAGCCAACGGCACTTTACTTGGCTCATCTTTCTCATCTTGGAACTTTGTATATTCTTGAAATTTGAAAAAGTGCACTTCTTCTTCGCCATAAATTTTCTCGAAAACCTCACGTGTTTCCCAATCGCCCATTTTCCCAGCAACATCGATGATTTGGCGATAAAGCGTTAATGCTTCTTCTTCGGCTTGTACACCTAGCTTAGCAAATTCGCTTAGGCTATTGCCAATGGTAACTTTGCTTGCTTTGGTTGATGCTTGTCCTCCAAGATAATAAATTCTCTCAATAATAGTTGCGGCATGCTTCATTTCTTGGATGGCAATTTCTCGTAGAAACTTTCCCACAGCATCATAGGTAGTTTTGTCAAGAAGAATGTTTTCGGGGATTGTTCTGCGAACAAGTTTTTCCATTTTTGCGTGCTGAAGCATATATTGGAGTGAAACTTGTATTTCACGTTCAACTGCTTTGTTCAGCATATCCACATAGTCAGGGGTTATTTTAACTGCCATTAATAATCACAACTTCTAACAACTGAGGAGCAAACTCTAAGATATAAGATTTTTTGTACCTGTCAATTCAGGCAAAAAACAGGGCCAAAAAATTGATGTTGGTTTACCAAGTATTATCTCTAAAATTTTACAAAATTGCATTTGAATTCTTCAGTTACCAAAAAATTGGTTAATTTTTAAGTTTTTTTAGTAGCCAGGCCATGTTTCTGCCCAAATCATCCATAGTTGCCAAGCCTTCCGCATCTTTTTCGACGTCACCCTTGTTTAAGCCTACACCCACATTCCAATAAGATGAGCCCGGAATAATCATTTGACTAATTAGGAAGAAATGGTTTATTCCATCAAAAGTTGGTATTCCTCCCGCTCTACGCACTGCCACAACTGCGGCACCAACTTTTCGTTTAAACATGTCAGAATTGGATTTGGCAACGAATCCTGCTCGGTCAACAAGAGCTTTCATCTCTGGAGACATCATTGAAAAGTATGTTGGAGAACCAAGAATTATGCCGTCAGCTTCAAGCATTTTTTGGATATAGATATTAACGTTGTCATTTACGATTTTACATTCTTTGTTTTTTACTTTTCGACACGTTCCACACGCTATACACCCATGAATTTGCTCTCCAGCTAACTGGATTAATTCAGTTTCTACACCTTCTTTTTCAAGTACTTCAAGAACACGTCGAATCAAAATGGCAGTGTTTCCATCTTTCCGAGCACTTCCATTAAAAGCGATAACCTTCAATTTGCAAACCTCAAATGCTTAAGATAAAAATTAAGATAAAAAAGTAGCGGAGGGAAAGCAAGCGGCATTATACTTGCTTATACGTCACGTGGAATGTTCCTTGCCCACCATTTGGGAAAACAAAGAAAACCGTGTAGCTTTGAGTGCTTGTTCCATTGAAAGTTTCTGTAAAGACATTGTTACCTTGGATTTCGGAATTATTAGGCTGAATATTGGAGAGGATTGAGTAAACGTCGCATGCTGTGCATTTATTGTTTGTTCCATTGTCCCAATAGCCTTTATAAATGAAAAGGTCAGTCCAGCCGCTAGCACCTCCGGGCATCTGAGTGCAATTTATGGTCAACTGCCAATTCTGATTTGCTCCTACAGTGAAAGGCACATAGCAAAGCGACACATTGCTTTCCAAGAATCTCAGACACCCATTTGTACCGCTGACTGTAAAATCAAGTTGCTTAGGAGTTTGTTGTGTAGATATAATCGAAGATGCAAAAAATATAGAAATCATCAAAGCACATATAACAATAACCCCGACAACTAAACTTGTTATTCGTTTATTCATATTTTCCCCACTCTTCAAACATTTTTTCTTGCCTTAATCAAGCAAGTTCTAACTGTTCAAGCTTCTTATACATTTGACTATTATAATTTTTTGTAAAATCATTTGTAAATCGTGTTAAACGAAATCTGTAGGGCTTCTGGCAAATTTTTGTTTTCGTCTATGCCTAACTGCAAAGGCTGAAGCAACCACCACAACTGGCGCTAAAAAACCGAAAACTACCACTTCAAACGGAAACTTTCCTTCTGGAACAGGAGGTTTAATAGGGCTGATCATTAGAGGGAACCGGTCATAGTCTAAAGCATCAATTGTATACAGCGTATCGCCTATGCCATCGTGGTTTGTGTCAGTTCCATTATAATTGCTCCAGTAGTTTCCTGTTTTTCCGTTATCCCAATCATGAGGGGTTTCCGATAAGTTGTATGCTTTGCATTGGCATCCGCTGAGCTGAACATTGTTGTTTACAAATGCATTTTGATAAACTTTCATATCAGGTGGAAAAGTTCCTGGAGCATTGAATCCAAAAAAGAGACCTTCAATATTATTTGACATGTAGTTTTTGGTAACGGTAGCGTTTGAGCCTGAAAGCAATAAACCCACAATATTTCTTGAAAATGCATTTCCAATTATCGTATTGTTTTGTGTCCAAATGTACATACCGATGCTGAAGTTTTCAATATTTAAGTTCTCAATCGTGATTCCATTGACGCTGCTGTTACCTAAATCAACGCCTATTGTGTAATAATCTAAGGAATTAGGATCAGGCCCAGTTCCCACAACCCAAATATCAGTAGAGTTGCCATTAAACGATCCAGTAAGGGTATATCCTGCGCCATCTATGACTATGTCGCTTTTTAAAATTTTTATCGCTGAGTAAATATTGTTTGTAAAGGTGTAGGTGTCTCCGTTTCGCTCTATAGGTACAGTGTTTGGTGAAATGCTTCCGTCGGGTTGGATAATAATTGTTGTTAAAGATGATTGAGCGTTTACGGGTTTTTCAAGAATAATGGCTGATGTGATGGTTAAAAAAAGAATTGCTAAAACCAATGTTTTGATTATTTTTGGTTTTATCATTTATTTCACCTTAACATGATCTGATTTTTTTAGCCAGTTTCTTGATTTACAGATTGTCTTTCCAGCAAACTTAAATTGCAAACAATCCTCATTCGGACACATCTCAACGCATCGCAAACACCAAATACATTGAGCAGAAGCTACATCGCCACTCTTATTTTCATAAACAGTTTTCTCTTGAGAAGGGCAAGCCCTTTTGCAAATGCCACATTTACTGCATTTCTCTTCATTTTTGTTTAGGCGAACCCCTGATATCCATTTGAATGGTGGAAATCTGTTAAATAACGCTATTAGGCCACCCAGAGGACAAATTCTGCACCATGATCGCCTAAAGAAGAATGCTGCAACGGTAACGACGCCCAAAATTATGAGATTCAGAGATGTTATATAAAATCCAAGTTGATAAAACTGGCCAGTCGTGCTTTGGACAATCCAAGCTGGTTTCATTAAACCCATCCCAGTCCAAACTAAGATGCAAAATGGCTTCATTGGGCAAACTTGGCAAAACGGCGATGAAAAGTAATCCCATACGGGTCCGCCTTTCTGAGTTCCCGGAATAAGTTGAGCTCCTGCGATTGCTTGTGAACCAAAAACTACGGAGATGATAATGATAACTGCTAAGATTATGTAGCTTAATTGATGAAGTTGTTTGTTAAGTTTATCTGAGAAGGTCCTCCTCTTAATTTTAAAGAGTTTTCTCAGCCGTGTCATTAAGTCGAGATACAATCCGAAGGGGCAAACCCAACCGCAGAAAAACCTTCCAAGAAGTACTGCCGACACAATTATTATTCCAAAAACTACGGCTAGTCTTTCTAGGCCTGTGGAGTCATAGTGAACCCCCCACCCGCCTCCAACGTTAAAAAAAGGGTAAATATAAGCTTGAATTTGCCACAAGGCGCAAGTTACGGTTCCTCCACAGGGATAGTAACATGCGAAAAATGGTGCAGGGATTCCATCAGGCATGGATACGCCAAAAACATTAGTGATAGAATTTGAGTGTGGTGAAAGCTCGCCTGTGGGTATAGACAGGTATTGGTGATCAAAAAAGACCCCAAAAAAAATTAGCATCAGTAAGCCTATTTGAACAAATAGTCTGAGTGAACTGATTTTTATTGTTCTGTTTCTTAATCCGAAAATTACCGCTGCCACACCAAGGCTTATCAGAACAGCAGCAACGCCAAAAACAGTATAGTTTGGGTTGTAAGTTAATGGCATAGTGGGAGGTGGGGGGGTTGCTTGTGGATTTGATGGATCAGATACCTGGGCGAATAATCTGTCGGACATAACCCCGTTTATGGCAAATATGTTCCAGTATCCGACCATGTCAAGTTTTTGAGTTACTGTAAAATTGCCTGTTTTTGGATCGGTTGATACATTCCGATCTATGTAGCTGAAATCTGGTCTGGTGAAAGCCACCCGAACAGTTAAGTTTTCGCCGGCAGGACAAATTTGGCCTGTCACTGTAACACTTTCGTTAATGTTAACTTTTGTTTTATCAATATCAGAGGTTACGCACGGACCAAAACAGGAGCCAGCGGGCTGAATAAATTCTACATTAACAAAGTAAACAGCAAGAATAAATGCTATAGCCAAGCAGAGAACAGTTCGCTGTTTGATACACCCTCACCCTGCGCTGTCCATATTGCCAATATATGCTCATATACCTTTGCAAATTACCGCTCGGCAGCATGGCTAAATGTTCAAGTAAGCTAAGATCGAATTATTCGAGGTGGTATGCTTCTTCTCCGTGTTGGCTAAGATCCAAGCCATCCTCTTCGTCTTGGGGGCTTACTCGCAATGGAGAAAACAAATCTACCAATCTTAAAAGTAAATAAGAACCCGCGAAGGCAAAAGCAGACACGACCACTACAGCAAGTGCTTGAACGCCAAGCTGAGCTGCGTGACCATAGAATAATCCTGTAACGTTTGGATTAACCAATGCAGTTGCAAACAAACCTACCCCGAGAGCCCCGATTATACCGCCGATTCCATGGCAAGCAAAAACATCTAATGTGTCATCAATTCGTGACCTGCCAGCTCGCCAGTTAGCGACTAAATTGGAAACTATTCCTGCAGCTAACCCAATAATTACCGCCGCCAAGAAACTAACATACCCTGAAGCCGCCGTAATGGCTGCTAAACCGCAAACTGCTCCAACTGCAATACCAACAGCGGACGGTTTACCTTTGATGAACCAATCCATCAACATCCAACTTACCGCTGCTGCTGCAGCCGCCAAATTAGTAACTACAACAGCAGAAACTGCAATATTATTGGCTGCTAAGGCGCTACCACCGTTGAAGCCGAACCATCCGAACCAAAGTAACCCTGCACCTAAAATTACATAAGGAATGTTTGTTGGTTTAAATTCGCTACCCATGGGAACGGTTTTGTTTGCGCCTTTTTGGTCTAACATTTTCATTTGATCTTTCCAGTAAACGCAGCCTTTTCTTCTGCCTACAATAAGCGCAGCCGCCAAAGCCGACAGTCCTGCAGCTATATGCACTACAATACCACCTGCAAAATCTACGGCGCCCAAAACATGAAGCCAACCGTTAGCGTTCCACATCCAGTGGGCGATAGGTGAGTAAACTAGGGTTGACCACAAAACAACAAAGATAAGTAAAGATTTGAAACGGATTCTTTCTGCGCAAGCGCCTATTATGAGAGCTGGTGTAATCGCCGCGAACTTTAGTTGGAATGCAAAGAACAAGATTTCGGGGATGGTTGGCGCATACGAGCTAATGGTGTTTATGGTTATTCCATTTAACCCAAGTAAGCTTGGGCTGAACCCTATGAATCCGCCTATACTTTGTCCATAGACGAAACTGTAGCCCCAAAAAAACCATACGAGACTAACTACTGCAAAAATGATTATGCATTGAACAAGTGTTGATACAAGGTTTTTTCTTCGAACTAAACCGCCGTAAAAGAAAGCTAGGGCTGGTACCATTAGCATTACTAGAGCAGTTGACATTAGTACCCATGCTATGTCAGCTGGAACAATTTCTGCTACGATATCTCCCCTCTTTAGCGCTGTTACTGTTTGTTTGTTCTTGCATTTTGGGAATACTGATATTTAAACTATGCATTCGATTGTATATTGACACTAATTATGGATAAATGACCAAAAAACCTCAACGTTTTTTAGCAATTTTTCAATATTAATTTAGAATGCCCCAAAACTATGAAAAAGCGTTCAAAAAAAGGGTTTTAAACTGTCGAATGTCCAAAAATAACTAACTAAATTTATAAAAAAATAAAGATTTAGTTTAGTCTTAACTAAACTTTTTGCAATCAGTCGAGTTGGTATGCTTCTTCGCCATGTTCGCTGAGGTCTAAGCCTGCGTCTTCTGCTTGCTCGCTAACTCTTAGAGGTGAGAATATGTTCACCAGTTTAAGCAGTAAGAAGGATCCGAAGAATGCAAACGGCACCACAATGCCAACGGCTGCTAATTGGACAAGTAATTGGTGTGGGTTTCCGAATAATGCACCGTTAACGCCAGGAACGCCTACTGTTGCGCTTATTGCTGCTGATGCGAAGATTCCTGTTGCAATTGAGCCCCAGATTCCGCCGACACCGTGGCATGCAAACACATCTAATGTATCGTCTATTCGTGATCTGCCTGATCTCCAGTTGGCTACTAAGTTTGAGATGACTCCAGCGGCTAAGCCAATAATTAGTGCTGACGAAACGCTGACATACCCGGCTGCAGGTGTAATTGCGACTAATCCAACCACGGCCCCTATTGCTATGCCTGTTGCAGATGGTTTCCCTTTAATTACCCAGTCTGAAAGCATCCAGCTTACAGCCGCTGCCGCTGCCGCCAAGTTTGTTGTCACAAGAGCTGAAACGGCTAAGTCGTTTGCGGCTAATGCACTGCCCGCATTGAATCCGAACCATCCGAACCACAGTAGTGCAGCCCCCAAGAGCACGTACGGGATGTTGGTTGGTTTGAATTCGGTAGAATTGTCTTTCTTGTCTAAAGCTTTCATGTGACTTTGCCATGGAACAGCGCATCCTTTTCTTCTACCCACTACAAGTGCCGCTGCTAATGCTGAGATGCCTGCTGAAATGTGTACGACAATGCCTCCTGCAAAGTCGATGGCGCCAAGGTTGTGAAGCCACCCATTTGGATTCCAAACCCAGCATGCAATTGGCATATAGATGAGCGTTGACCAAAGCACCATGAAGATAAGTAATGATTTGAATCTGATTCTTTCTGCGCACGCGCCAATAATTAGTGCTGGAGTGATTGCAGCAAACTTCAGTTGAAATGCAAAGTATAGTAATGTTGGGATTTGGGGTGCAAGAGTTGTGTCAACTGCATGTATATCTACTCCGTTCATCCCTAACAAGTTTGGGCTGTAGCCGATTAAGCCGTTAATAGTAGTGCCAAAGACTAGGCAGTAGCCCCAAAGTGCCCAGATGATGCTTATAACTGCAAATATTATGAAGCATTGGACGATTGTTGATACGAGGTTTTTCTTTCTTACTAGGCCTCCGTAAAAAAATCCTAGTGCTGGTGTCATTAGCATAACTAATGCTGTTGCTGTTAGTACCCAAGCTACATCTCCCGCTGCCATTTATCATCTACCCCTTTGACATTTGTTTAGTTCTTTATTTTTTAACTATACAGCTATTGCAGACTTATATTTAAAATATGCTCATATGAAACATATAATACGCTATTGATGTGCGTTTGTTGAAGACATTCGCCTTTGAAAAGGCAATCATCCATTTTTTCCTTCCAAAAAAGCCTTATGTTAAAAAAATGTTCAAAATAACTGTAAAAATAAAAGATTCTAATTCTTGGAAAAAACGTGGAAATTCTTTACTTTTGCAAAATTTACAGATTTAATTAAAAATAATCTATAAGAAAACTTGGGGGCAAACAATAGTATAAGTAAATTGAAATTCTAAATCTGGTCTAAGTTTTAATCGCACAGTTTTTTGCAATAACACAAAAAACTTATAACGCTACAACCGCTTCTTTGCCTAAAAGGCGTACAAGATGAAATTTGGCACATACACATTCCAACCTGAAAAGGTTCAGGGATTTGACTTCAATGTTTTACGACTTAAACCCGAAACTGGCATACGACTAACACCAAGACAAGACATGCAAAGCAACATTGCGGTCTTCGCTGACAACGTTGCCATAAATAATCATCCTGACTGGATATCTCAGTCAGCTCTAGGACCTGCAAAAATGGGAAATGCCAACTATAACATTTATTGGGACATTGTGTGCGCTACTCAACCGGAACATAGAGCTGAACAATTACAATACATAGCAGATGTTGATCGACAGTCACCGGGTATATGGTTAAATAGCCAATATTTTGCTGACCATGGACATTGCACATGCCCAAGATGCACTGAACTGTGGAAAAAAAGCGGCTTGAATTGGCTTGAATGGCGCAGAAAAGAAATCACTAACTACATCGCTGAAATACGAGAAGTAGTAAAAAAAGATTTAGTTTTATGTCTCCAACCTGATCCTATTACATCTTTAGATCGTTATGGCGTAGACTTTGACGACTTAGCAAAGTATGCTGACGCATTCAACGTTGTTATGTTTAGCAAAAACTACGCGACCCCATGGTACTGGGAAATGCTTTCACGTGGCTTCAAAAAAATACTAAAAAAACCTTTTTACATCAGCCTGTACGTTTACGGTCCAGGCGATAACCCAAAAGATGTGCCAACTGTTTCAGAGTTATTAACCGTAACTGTTCGTTGTGCAAGAGCAGGCTCCGACGGATTCCTCTACCTAACCGACGGAGCGAGCCAATTGCGAGACTTCCAGAAATCCGCACTTGAACAAACCGAGCTTAGAGATAGATTAAGAAATTACGGCGGTAAACCAGTGCAAGAGTTTCTTGATTTTGTTTCAAGCTGGGAAAAACAATAATCGAAAATTCGGTGGCTCAATTACCTGGGACACTTAAAACTACATTGGAAATTTATGATAGTTATGCTCTTAATAGTCAAGATAAATTCGCCTAAGTATATGATTGGGAATTTACGCTTAGAAGCTTGTGAAATCGTTTTCCGCCATTGAGGTCATAATTGTCAATATAATTATGCATACTTTTACAAATGTTTTTTTGGATTTCCTGTTATTCTTGAGAAGCAGTGGCCACTTAGCATCGTAATGTTGATAGAAATTTCTGCAGATATGTCTTCTAAAAATTTTATTCTTGTGGGTTGTGGCTCTCTTTGGGAGTCACATATGCTTATAGAGGATATAGGGTTCATTTTCAGTGTTCTGAAATAATATTTGAAAGTTTTTGGAGGTGAGTGTATGGTTATGTCTCAGCGAACGGTTTTGTATGGTCCAATTCAACTTGTTAGCAATAGGATTTCCAGGAAACAAGTTTAGCGGAGAAATTCTTCCAGCCATAAATGACGCCAGAAATACAGATTTAATCCGGATGATTGATTACCTATTTATAGCTAAAGATGCAAACGGCAATATCGCAGCTGTCAAAGGTTCAGATCTAGGCAAAAAAGAAATCGAACAGCTTGATTCAGTTTTAGGTGCATTGATAGGTTTAGGCGCAGGCGGCATAGAAGGCGCAAAAATTGGAGCTATTGAAGGTGCTAAATTTGGCGAACGCGACTTTGGCTTATCCAAGAAAAACATTAAAGAAATCGCAGAAAATATTCCTAACAATAGTTCCGCATTGCTAATGTTAGTAGAACATTTGTGGGCTAAGGGCATTAAGCAGGCGTTGGTTAATTCTGGCGGAATTATGCTAGCACAAGGAATGGTGACTCCGGAAGTTGTGGTAGAAATTGGCGCGGCATTAAGCGCACAGGCTTGATTTTTCGTCTCTGTCTAATCGCAAATACTGCTTTAAAGATTGAAGAAATATCTAAGTCGCGCTAAATTTTTTTGCGACTTAACAAATCTTTTTTTTACATTGTTAAAAATATTTTGCAAAAATGCGGTGTCTCGCTTATAGAGGTATTGATTTAAGAAGAACATAGTTCACTTTTTTTTCTGGAAAATGGGTTTAGACTCAAAAGCAGGAAGAAATATCGATTAAATTGTAATTTAAGGTCTGTACAATTTATGAGTATCCACAGCAGGTTACAACAACTTGAAAGATTGTTATAGCTTTGAAGCAACAACTATAGTATAAAAATGAAATTATTCTATTATACTTTAGAGAATTAAATAAAAAAGTTCAATTTTTGGGACTTAAATGAAGAACAAAGAGGACTTTTTAGGGGAAAAGAAAAATGCAAAAAATTCTTCTTAAATCGATTCCGCTATTCATTTTGTTTATTATCGCATTTGTTCTTCTTTGCCCAACCCTGACAAGAGCTGAATCAACTAACGCTACTTCATCTCAATTTGATCAGATTCAATCAAAGCTTCAATCTCAGCTTCAAGGAATAAACTTTGAGAACCATCAATTATACGTAGGCACTTGGATTCTTCACATTTACAATTATCAGTATACAACGGGCACCTATACTCTTGACATGTATGTGTATTTCTTCTGGACTGATTCTAACATCACAACTGCAAATTGGTTCTTCACAAATGGTTACCCGGTTGATGCCTCAACAAAGGTTCTATTATCTAGCAACATAACAGGTAACATTAAGTATGAATTTTATAGGGTTACTGCGGCTTTAGATACTCCGCCTGATGCTAAGAATTTCCCATTTGACCAAATTACTTTGAAAGTTAACATTGAAGTGATAACTCCTGGATATGCCGTAAATTTAGCGTGGCTTCAGAACCAAACCGGTATTGACCCTGAGTTCGATAATCCTAACTGGAAAACCACTAATGTTGTGCTGTCTACAGCAGCGCATTCTTACCCTTTAGGTGTTGTAGTCCCTGAAGCTCATATGACCATAACGCAGGAAAGAATTAGACAATCGGATGCTATAGACAGTCTTTTTCCTCCTATAATTTTTTGCATTAGTGTCAGGAATTTCTTTTCTGTTTGGACTCTCAGAGGGAGAGTCCGTAGCATTACGGTTAGGTTTGAATAGCTCGATGTTAATTACGACTATATTGTTCCTTTTGAGCGAGAAGAGCTCTATACCTCCCTCCACGTCAATATCGATATTCTCAATCTTCATGATTTCGGTTATTACCTTTTTAGCATTGAATCTTGTTGTGACAACATACGGATATTCACATTTTGTCAAATTTAATGATAAAAAGGCAATTGTAAGAATTAATCGATGGGGCTTTGTAATTTCAATATTTTTGCCGTTAATCCTCTTTATAGTGGTATTTTTGTTAAGACCTTAGTCTTCTTTTTTGGGAAATATAATAAGTTAAAAAAAGATCTGTAGCTTATCAATTCTAAGGATTGTTCGCCTGCTTTTTAGCCTTCTTATTCTTGAGCCTTTTCGCTTGAGCACTTATTTTAGAAAGTCAGTTCTTTCTCAGCTTAGCCAATTCTACCGATTTGACCGCAAACTCCATTTTTTATTGATGAAAAACTACCTGAATAGATATCCGTTGAGTTAACTTTCCAGGTTACCTTATAGGACACAAATTTATACAGAATCAAAACAATTTCCTCGTCAGGCGTCTTAACGGTCTAAAAAAGCATGATTGTTGTAAACCGAGTGTAACACAAACGTTTTTTAAAAATGTCTGAATTGCATAGTCGGTGAAATTTTGGTAAGTATTCAAAAATTGTTAGGAAAAACCGTCATCACAAAAAAAGGAACGGTGCTGGGAAAAGTTGCAGACATCGAATTGGACGACAACAACTGGACACCAGTAACCCTCGATGTTGAATTAAGTGATGAAGTAGCAAAGACCTATGGCGTTAAAAGTGGACCTATGAAAAAATCAGTTATACCTTTACCCTTCAAGATGATTGGTTCAATGAGCTGACACTGTTATGTTAGCGGAAGAAATAACAAATATCGACGAACTTCGCAACCGCGTAACAACCACAAGTGGGATTCCAAGATTGTAAGAATCAATTACTTACTGTCTTTTTGAGCAACAATACGGCCGTCATTAATGGCGTCTAATAGTTCCTGATAGTCGCCTTCTGTCTGTTCAGCATAAGCTACACTGAAATCGGCAATTGCTTCATCAAAAGGTGAACCATCGTCAAGGTATCCGGCAATCTCTACAGCATCCCCAGAACGAGCATGAGCATGCGCCAAACAGTTGCTGCAGGCTGCAAGATACTCGCCTAAACCATCTTCATCCAACGATGACACGTCTATTGATCCTTTCATGTCTTTTAGTTGTCGCCAGTAATATGCTCGATCAGCAAAAACAGGGCTATGACTCCATCCAAGGAAAATATCAGCTTGCCGACTGCATTAGTCGCTGCCCTAACACTACCCGGTCTGCATGATTGGCAAATTCTCCTTGAGGCAAATAACGCTCCAGTACTGAAGGTCCAGCCTCTTTTTGTTGCAGAATGACTGCATCCTCAGCAGAGTTAGCCTCAAGCAAGCTTATGAAACAGCGAGTACCAACACTGCCAACACCGGCAACCCTCAAAGCAGCATCAACAACATGGTAACGACCTAAAAGCTTACGCCGGTCTGCTGTTACACTGCTGACGTAGTCAAGCCAAGCCTTTTCCACATCATTTCGCGAAACTTTGGACTTCTCGTCTTCGATAAATAAATCACTTTTCAACAGGTCAGTTGCACGATATGTCAAAGGAGGAGAATTGATAAACTGACGTTGACCATTTACCGTTTCAGTAAGTTTTTCAAGTGTTTGTTCTTCTGTACTAGTTTTAGCTTTATTTAGGTTTTTTTTCATTATTTTTAACTCTTTCTTGGAAGCGGAAAACGTTTTCACAAGATTCTCAGCGTCAAAGGTAGAGTACCAAACGTCTAAAGTAGGCATAGCTGCGAAGGATGTAATCGATTTGCGATATTTTTTGGCCACACGCTCTGCCAGCTTGCGATTATCCTCGGCTTTAAGACCGTTCGCTTTTCCTGCCAGGACTGCGCTTACTGCGAGGCGTTTTAGATCCCATTCCCATGGCCCAGGATAGCATTCATCAAAATCGTTGATGTTGAAGATTAGTTTGCGTTCGGGGGATGCAAAAATACCGAAATTGGAGAGATGTGCATCTCCACAGAGCATTGTTGTAATGCCGCTAACTGGAGTTTTGGAGAGATCGGCTGCCATAACCACGGCTGATCCTCTAAAGAACGCAAAAGAGGAAGTAGCCATGCGCCCATACTTGATCGGCAATAAGAAGGATAGGCGCCCTTTGTCATTTTCCTGAATCAAACTAATAGGATTTTGAGAACCCTTCGCACGCTTCCAATGAGCATGACTCTTCCAGGGAATTTCCTTGCTGAGTGTTTTTCCTTTTTGCCATCGCTCTTCACGACTTAGGGCTCCAATTAGCTGTTCAGGTTCAGTATCGATTGGCAACAAACCACCAAACTTCAAAACGCAATTGCGAAGATAAGACTATGTGGTTGTGTATAACTAGTAACTTATCTTACGGTGCCTCCTGGGCTTCAATTGCTGGTTCGTTTCCCCGGTCGACATTTATGATTACGGGTTCTGAAACATGTTAATTCAAAATCTATGGGATTTAGGATATAATTATGAGGGGATTTTCGACGCTAATTAAGAATTATGTTGGGAAATACCGCGATAATTATACCACAAGTTCTAACCTAAGAGTAAGTAATCGAAAGCGGCAATCTCAGTGGTTATTTAAAAGTATATTGATAAAATAGCGAATAATTATTGGGTTTTAGTTTTCCTTCTCCAAGTGAAATTAAGAATTGTGTTGGTAAATCCAATGATAATTATGTTCTAAGGATCAAGCTATAGTATTGTTATTTAGTTATTGAGTGATTGGCAGTTGTATTATGAATTTTGTTCCTTTTCCTTTTTCACTCTCAAATGTGATAGTGCCTTTCATTGCTTCAATTAACCGTTTGGAAACTGCTAACCCAAAGCCTTGACCCTTCGATTTTGTGGTCATCATCGGAGTAAACAGTTTAGACTTAACATCCTCAGGAATCCCAACGCCTGTATCTTTGACTATAATGAGAATATGATTGTCTTTTTGTTGACCGCTTATCTCCAAATTGCCGCCATCTGGCATAGCTTGAATAGCATTCGTGACTAGATTTGTAATAACTCTTTGAAGTAGCGCCGGATCAATTTTAGTTCTCTTGGAATCCTTGACATCGATTGAGAGTTTGACTGATTCAGGAAGGCTGATTGTCTCAAAAACATTCACAAGAACATCAGATAAATCAACAATAGAATATTCGGGTATTACTTGTCTCGCGTAATCTTGCAAGTCTTGAACTATCTTGTTAATGTAGGCAATGTTCCTCTCGATACTTTCGATGCTTTCGACTACCTCCTCTTTCGTTTTGTTCTCAGGCATAGCAGTAAGCTCATTTTTAAGCAAATAAGTATCACTCAGTATAGCTTGGAGGGGGTTGCGAATGTCATGCCCCACCATTCCAGCCGTGGCACCTATCGCAGCCAATCGCTCTCTTTCTTGTACCTGCTTTTCCAAGACTACACGCTCTGTAATATCAGTAGTGATAACCAAAACTTGTCTGTTGGTGGATTCAGACCTAACTGGAACAATTCTGGAAACTACGTATCGTCCATTTGGCATTCGGTGTTCAAATTCTTGTTTTTTGCCGGTAGCAAAACATTCATCAATTTTCTTAGTAGCAAGGTTTCTGTATTCAGGTGCTAAGTAATCTCTTGAGTCTTTTCCAATTAGTGCTTCCTTTAGCCCTGGCTCAAAACTTAGGCGATTAACTATTGTAAAGCGGTAATTTTGATCTAATAGAAAAGCAGAATCGGGCGAAGCTTCAAAAATCGCTTGAAGCTCTGCTTGACTTTTTGATAGTTCTTCTTGAGCTTTCTTGCGTTCGGTTATTGGAACTGCAAGCTCCAGAGCTGACGTTATATTTCCACATGCGTCTTTAATTGGCGTCACCCTAAGTTCGATCCAGACAGTTCTTCCTGAAGGGTAACAAACCTTGTACTCATGGACGTCAAGGGCAACATTTTGACTAAAAATCTTCTTTACCCCGCAATCCTGACAAACTGCCTTTGCGTGAGGTATACTTTGATAGCACATTTCACCTGGACAAGCGCCCACCTTTCTGAGCACTTTGTTCGCCCAAATAATACGATAGTTCCTGTCGATTATTGCTAAACCTGCATCGATGCTATTGCTAACACTTTCAAGAAGGCTATGCCGCTGCTCCAGGTCAAATTTAGCTATTTCAGAAGGTTCCCCATCATTCATTTTTTAAGATAACCTTAAAGGTTTAATTCCTTTTGTTGAAAATAAAAGTTTTGCCAGTTAAGTTTATGAATGGTATTTCAAAATTAATAGTTCAAAGCTAAATAGAGGACAAAGGGGTTCCTCGATAGGGTCAGCATATACTGAGGATTTTTTTTCTTCTACTTTCTCGGTTCAAGATAATTAAGAATTATGTTGGTAACTCCCATGATAATTATGTGGAAAACATCAAAGCATAGTCGCCGATAGGAGTTTCAAGCAGAGTAGTAATTTAAAATATACCGAGAACTTTCGGCTATAAAGATGGATAAACAATGAGAACGCTCATTAAAGGAACACTCTTCTCACCTAAGCTTTTCGTAGCCTGTCACAAAATAAACAAAAATTAGAAGAAAAAAAATAGATAGACCATATTAGATTGGCAATTTTGTGATTTGCTTCTTTTCTCTATTGTTTGTTTTCGTTGAGGGCTCGTTGGTCGAGATAGTATTTTCCGTTGATTTCTACGAACATTTTTGTTTGTTCTCTACGTCTTTCCATGATTCTTACAAATATTCGTGACAAACCCAATTCTTTAGCTGTCATGGCGGTTTGGGGGCTGATGGCTCCTTTCTCTTGGAATTTTTGGATAATTTGCTGGATTTTCTCATCTCTCCAGCTTTGCGGCTCTGCTGGTTCTTGTTGGGTTGGTGGAGGAGGCGGTATTGGGGCAATGATTGGCGTAGATTGCATTGGGGCTTGGGTTTGTTGTGTTTCCATAGCTTCAACTGTAGTTGCTTTGCCTTGGTTGTCAGGTCCAATTCCACTGTTATCTACTTTCGATGCTTCAGATGGTGTTGGGTTGAGTTTTATGACAACTTCAGTTTTGTTTTTCACTGAAACAGAGATCGGCATTGAAGCAATGTATCCTGTAGCACTGGCTTTAACTGAGTAATCGCCGTCTTTGAAATCGTTGAAAACAGTTTGTCCTTTGTTGTTTGTTGTGCCGGATAGATCTTGTGGACCGCTGCCAGAAACGTTTGCTCCAGAAATCGGCGATTGTGTTTGAGAGTTTTGAACTGTCACTGTGAATTTGCGTTGGCGACTGAGCCATATGAGGATTATTATGATCAATAGTATGATGATTATTATGATTACGATGATCCAGATAATTGATCCGAAGTCAAATGAGCCTGGGTTTGGTTGGTGTTGCAGATGTGGTTGAGGGACCTGATATAACTGAGACAGTGTTGTCTCCGCTATTAGTAAAGTATATTGCACCTTTGCCTGAGTCATAGGTTCCTGCCCAAGGTAAATGACCTACAGTTATGGTTTCGACCACTTTGTTTGTGCTGTCTGATATTGCTACGACTTTGTTGCTTTGATGAAGGGCTACGAATATTTCGCCTCGGGAAGGATCGTAAACTAACTCCTTCAACTTGCACTTCGATTCAAGTTCGAAATAGTTGCAACTATCGCATTAGTGCTATCGGAAATAACCGTGATAACGGTGGGTTGCTATGTACCATTACCAGTGGGTACGAATATTTCGCCTTTTGCAGAATCGTAGGCTACAAATTGAGGGATACCTGGCAGAGGCATAGTTGCAACTACCGTGTTGGTATGATCAGATATGACTGAGAGAGAGTAGTTCTTGTGAGTCAGTTTCATAATTGGCTACGAATATCTCGCTTTTGCCAGAATCGTAGGCGATGCTAAAAGGTTCGACTCCTACGGGTATGGTTGCTACTACAGTGTTTGTGCTGTCTGATATTACTGAGACGGTGCCGTCGTAAGAGATTAGTTACAAATAATTCGCCCTTTGCGGAATCGTAAGCTATGTTGTAGGGGGATTGTCCTACGGGTATGGTAGCAACTACGGCGTTGGTGCTATCCGATATAACCATGACATTGTTGTCATGCAAATTAACTACGAATATCTCGCCTTTGGCAGAGTCATAGGCTACTCCATAAGGGTAGCCTCCTACGGGTATAGTTGCAATTACGGTGTTTGTGTTGTCAGAAATAACTGAAACAGTGTTGTCTTGCACCATTACTTACGAATATCTCGCCTTTGGCAGAATCATAAGCTATGCCTTGCGGAGTTTTTCCAACCGGTATCGTTGCGGTTACTCCCAGGGCATTAACCATGTTGACTGTTGACAAAACAAAGATTGCAATGAATAATAAAACGAAAAGTTTAGAAACTTTAACTTTCATAGACATTTCCCTTCCTTTCCTTCTGAATCGGGTAGCTTCAAAATAGATTTAAGGCTTTCGTTTGCTCGCTTGGTAAGATGCATATATGTTCATTGGTTTTGAATTGAATTCTACATCTGTAATGACTATTGTGTATTCTCGAATCAGATTCATAACCTAGAGAAAATAAACTAGTCGAGTTTACAAAAAATTTCATTGAGACTTTTTATGCGGTATTAGAACTTCAGATCAGGCTTTTTCGTATTTAGAGTCTTCTATTCGCTTCTTTTCAAGTTCTTCGCTTGAAAACTTTGGCGATGCCTGATTTTCTTGGTTCTCCGTCTATATCGAGCGAGTTCGAGAGTCGGCTTAATCAGTTACTTGAGAAAATTCTACAATATTAGAGAACACGAAATTTATTCTCCTTTGGGCAAAATTAGACCGGATATATTCATTAATTCAGCAACCATTACTATAATTGAATCAAAAGATTTCACAAAACGACGGCAGTCTCGCTTGAAAGAGATTTATGGGGACCTTGGGCAAATTGCCCTTATGACCAATCCAAAGGTTTCAACAATTTAATAGTGGTACTTTTGTTACCAAGCGTAAGTGCTGGATGGGATAAATGGCAACTTGTTACTTTCATAGAGCAAATGAGTACTGAGGAACATCCGGTGAGTGTAATTCATGAATCGATTACAGGCATGGAAATGATTAGTGACTCATTCGTGAAACACATCGTAAATAGAATAAAGGAAAAATCCCTATACAAAAACACCTTAATGCAGAAAAAATTAAACCGAAGGTCAAAACTGTAGAAAAGCTCAAGGAAAGAGAATATGAATTTGAGCGATAATCATGACTGCCTCTGGATTAATCTGTTAATATTTGCCAATAATTATCTTGGCTTTTTGTAACCTAATTAAGAATTATATTGGGAAATACTGCGATAATTATGCCTATAAGCCCTAACCAAAGAGTAATACCAAAATCGGCAATCTAAAGTCATTATACTAGCGGGACTTGGAAGCGTTCAGTTTCACAGCGGCACGAATGAGGGTCTTGAAGGCTTTCTCGTCAATCTTCTCCTTCATGGATGTCGATGGCGCGTCTGACGGTCCCAGGCTGGGTAAACAGGTGAGAGGGGTCCTCCAGCGAAGCACCTTTAAAGAAAGTGAGCTTGACGTGATCCTTGTATGTCTCGCCTGTGCAAATACCGCCGTTGTGGGACCAGACTGGCGTCCCAGGATTTGTTGGCTTCACCCACTTCCACTCTTCAACTACTTCTGGGTCTGCCTCCTTGATGAGTTGGCGCACTTTAGATAACGTTTCTCCGCGCCAGTCGCCTAGTTCCTGAATTCTGGCGTCGAAAAGCTGTGAAGGAGACTCTCTTTCTTCGCACCACTATTTGCCATTTAGTTCACCTTTAACTATATTTCTTAATAAAGTGCTTATCTAAATAGTTTTATTTACTCAGATATCACGTATACCAATAATTTTTTAGCGGAAGTTGTTTGCAGTGTTTAAAAAGTGGGTTTCAGAGATGGAATATGTCAAAAAATTAGAAGAAGAAAAATGCTCCTGCGGAAAAACAACTTTTCTTTTTTCAAGATATTTAAGAAAACCAAAAATGGGGTTATTTGTGCTTTAGCACGTTTTTTCTCTATCGGTGCTCTTCGTGCCCTTGTCCTGTAATTGAGTACATGCCTGTGCCTGCAACTAAAGTGTCACCATTTAGCGGTCCTGCCACAATTATAACGCCAGTAACTGTTTCTTTAGTTTCAACGTGGTGATGGTCGATTGTTCCGTGTCCCGTGCCTGATCCCGTTAAGAGTAGACCATAGGCTGAGAATCCATTAGATACTGTTACTTGAACGGTGTTTCCCTGTGCGTCTTTACCTGCGGCTGTAAATGTGGGGCCATTATAGATGTACATGCCTAATCCTGTCAGTTTATCGGTAGTGCATATATCGAGGCTTCCATCGTGGAATATTTTGTGAACTGAACCGGTTGTAGTCCCGGTATAGCTTGTCAAATCGAGAACCACATTGCTAACTTGACGAATACAGTCCCTTCCCCATGGATATCCGTAATCTGTGCCTATTGAAACTGTGCCTGTGATTGTTTCAGTGTTTCCGGTAATGACTGTAGTACCTGGATTATTGGTGTCAGGATAACTGATCGAACCAAAAGTGTAAGTTGGATTTTGTTGATTTGTTTTACATGCTAAAACTGGTGTGGCCACTGCCAGCAAGATAAGTAAAGCAAGTGTTGGAATCAAAAATTTTACAGTTTTGCTATTTAGTTTCATTCATTTTTCACCTCCAACTTAATCCTATGATTCCCAATAAGTGCGGAAAATTATAAGGCAATTTTTCTCCAATATTCCGCAAAAAGCAGAAATAAATTTCTTAAGACTTTTAGTTGCCGATGAGTTGTTTTATTTTTTTAACATCCAAGCGAACACGGACCTTTTGGATGTGACCTCCACGACCTCTCTCTCCGGAAAAATATCGCGTCTCAATTAAACCAAGTCGTGTAAGTTCAAGTTTTGCTTGGCCTCCGCCGCGTGACCTTCCATACATACTGTGTTTTGATACTTGTCCTTGCTTTGCCACCTCCATTAGAGTTCGCCATCCAGAATTCTCTTGAGTATGCTTATGATTAAGATAGTCTTCTTTGAAGGCTTTAACTAGAAAGTCGAACGCCTTCTGCGCAACTTCAGACTTAAACTCAACTT
This sequence comes from Candidatus Bathyarchaeota archaeon, assembly GCA_963798135.1. Classification (GTDB taxonomy): domain Archaea; phylum Thermoproteota; class Bathyarchaeia; order Bathyarchaeales; family Bathycorpusculaceae; genus Bathycorpusculum. The sequence goes on from CAWCSI010000003.1 coordinate 422,268, forward strand.
TGCCTTCTTCGATCTCTAATGATGCTTTTGGGTCTACTACCGTGGCGGGGGCTGTTGTAACCGAGAATCTAACAGGTTTCAAATCAGCTATTTTTGTCTGCCCCAAATCATCAATGTAACGAACTCGAGGTTCCAATTTGAAACTTCCAGACTCAGTTGCTTGAAGACCAAGCGTTATTGATTTAATTGAAAAAGGTCCAAGAACATTTTCTTTCCATTCAATCGAACCGTCGTACAATCTGCATTCCTCCGACAAATTGACAACTTTAAATCCAGATGGAATAATGTTATCTACTCCAACCACTTTGCTCGCCTTACTTGAAACATTGACCAAGTCCAAACGAATTTCGAACGGTCGGTTATCTGCGGCACGTATTGGAGCAATCAAACTTGCTTGCACATTTATGTGCTCGAATTTTTTTAGATAAGTGTTAACAAGTTTTTGGACTTGTTCAACCTCTGCGTTCCCTTCTTTAAATCTGCCTTGTCTGTTTAAACACCAAGCATAAATTTGCTTAGTAAATACCTCAACCGAAAAAGACAATGGGGCAGACTTGATTAATTTGAAATGTTCCTCAAAATAACGATTTGATTCTTCGAATTGGTTTCTTCCCGCGTAGTATGCAGCTTTAACAAGCACTAAAAATGTTTGCGTAAAACCATTTAGAAAAACGTCTTTGGGCAGTTGAAAAAGTTTCTTAAAGTATTGTTCAGCGCGAATCATGTCACCCGCGACTAAATATTGGAAAACAAATGCTTCATATACTAAACCTAAATACAGGTAAGAATCCGTTTTCTCAGAGCACTCAAGAGCTTTCGAAGTCTTAGAAATAGCTCCATCAAGATCTACGAATTGAATGCCCAGCCCCCAGAAAGTATACGTTGGAATCAGCTGGATATAGTCACCCATATTCAATTGTTCATCAACTTCAACAACTTTCAGGAACATATTACATGCTTCTTGGATAAGCATACAATTTTGGAAACTCAAACCCGCATAATAGTAAGCTTCCATTTGAGAACGAAAATCCCCCAAGTCATTGTAGAGGGCTATTGATCTTAAAACAGAAGCAATACCTTTTTCCCACTGACCTAGGCAACTTGCTAGATAACCCACTACGAAAAGACTCCACGCAGCTTCGGGAAGAGCATATTCCTCTTCAAAAACTTTCAGTGCTTCTTCATTAAGTCTTAGGGAAGTAGCAATTTGGCCCTGTATTCCGATAACCCGGGCTTTTTGGTGAATAACTCTTGCGCTCTCAAGCCGATCTGCTGTTGCATTTTCTTCAGCCTCGTCTGTAAGTGCTTTCAATCTGAGGATATCACCTTGATAATAAGCTCCGAACATCGCTTTCCGGAGAGCGCGCAACTTAACCACACCTTTTTGGATAGCTGCAAGCTGTTCGAATGTTTTTATTGCTTCATTGAACAAACAGCTACCGTAGAAAGCATCACCTAACCCTTCCAGTGCAATTGTCTTTTTCTCGATTTGGTCAAAGGTTTCTGGGATTCTTTGAACCGCATAAGTGAAATACTTTATGGCTTCTGTATTACTAAATTTTGCAAGTGACTCTTTGCCCGCTGCCAAATTATATTCAAGCGACTTGGTCTTGTTTCCTGCCTGAGTATAATGGTATGCCAACTCAGAAAGTGAAAGCTTTTCCGTTTTTAGATTGGAGCTTTCAATCGTTTCGGCTATTTTTTCATGATAACCATTCCTCAATGGCAAAAGAATTTCATCATAAATCACTTCTCGGGTTTTGGCATGGTCAAACTTATAGTGGTCGCCTTCGACGCAGACAAGCGACTTAGAAAGAGCAATTGAGGTCAGAGTTTCAAGGACTTCTAAGTTGTTAACATTTAGAACTGCAGCAATCAATTGCGCGTCAAATTTGTCTCCCATAACAGAAGCTACATCCAGTGTTTTTCGTTGGTTGAAGGTCAAGGTGTTTAGACGATGTAAGATTATGTCTTTAACTTTGGAAGGAATACCCAGCTTATCAGTCGAAAGTTGCCAGCTTCCATCTTGATGGAAAAAACTCCCGTTTTCAAAGATCATCCTCAAAGACTCAACGACAAAAAGTGGCTCTCCTCCGCTTTCACTTGAAAGTTTTTGAACAAAGTTAGCGTTTACACTTCCGCCAAGTATACTCTCAACGATTTTTCCAACTTCATTCTGACTAAGATTTCGTAGCATAATCTCTTTGAAAATGCCCTCTCGACCCATTAACCGTAGAGTCTCAACAAGTGGATGAGACTTTCCTTCTATTTTCCTACCTGATATTTCTTCGCTTCTAAAAGTCGCTATAAACATAATTCTTTCGGATCTTATCCCACGGGAAATGTAATGGATAAGTGATAGTGAAGCTGAATCAGCCCAATGAATATCCTCGATGAAGAAAATTAAAGGCTCTTTTGTCGCCATAAGGAGCAATTCTTTTAATACGGCTGCAAAAGTTTGGTCTTTCCAAACTTGGGCTCCCATGTTTTCAAAGACATTTTGCTTTTCAGGTTTGTTTGCAAACAATGTTTTGACTAACTGTTGAGATTCGAGCGATTCATTGCTATATGAGTACGACTCAAAAGCTTCCATAAACGGGAAGTAAGGAACTGCAGAATTACTAAGACACCAACCTGCTAATACCCTAACATTCTTCTGCTTCGATGCATTTAGAAATTCATTCACGAGCCTTGTTTTTCCAATCCCTGCTCCACCTGACACAAAAACTGTTGATCCAATTCCTCTGAAAGCATTATCTAAGCATTGTTGAAGCTCTTCAATTTCTTTATCCCGACCAACTAAAACAGGTTCTGGAAAAACACCAGATTTCAAGTAGCAACCAACCTTCTGCTCAACCGCCAGTCCTGTATTACATAAAATAGGAATCGAGTTCTAAAAAGCCTTGTGCACATCACCGTTTATAAAACATCTTTTCAATATCATTAAATCATGATACAACTTCGAATCTTGAAAATCAGGTTTAATAAGATAGGTCTTTAAAATTTGACCTTCAATTAAGACTATTGAAACTTCAAATGTTTCAAGAACTTTCTTTTTAAAAAAGCAGGATGACAAACCCTAAATATTAAATGGAATCAAACATCGTGAACATGAGTGCTGTCCCATTCTATTCAGAGAAAAGTTTGCGTAGAAAATTTTTTCTGTTTGCTTTGGCGATTTCGGTATTTTCTGTTTGGTTGATAACTGTTACTTTTCAATTGCTGTTGATCAACGTTGCTACAACATTTCAGGTGCAGGTGGGTACTGCAAGTCTACTGGTCGCTGTTGGTTCGGTGGCGGGAATCGCTTTTGGGCTCGTCACTTCTGTTTTGAGTGTCCGCTTCAATCATAAATCGCTAATGCTAATTGGAGTTTTATTCACTAGTTTAGCCGCAATAGGGTTCTTTTTAGCGCCAACGTTTAAGTTAGTTTTACTCACTAACGTTGGGGTAGGCGCTGGATTAGCAATGACTACGCCTATGGCTTACTCATTAATAGGCGAAGTCTATCCGCTGGAAAAAAGGGGCAGAGCAATTGGTCTGATAGTGGCAAGCAGTACTTTGGCATATGTCATTGGGGCTCCAGTCGCCGCGATAATTGCAGGCTTCGGAACATGGCGTTCAGTCATGATATGGTTTGTATTACCCATTTCTGTGATAAGTATGGTTTTAGCTTTCTTTTTAGTTCCAAAAAAGTTGAATGGAATCCCAGTCGCTGAGCGAGAACCTTTTTTGGCTGGTTGTAAAAACACCTTTTCTAATAAGTCTGCGGTTGCGAGTTTATTCACAACTATGTTTGGTTTTGCAGAAGCAACTATTGCAGTGTATTTAGTTTCTTTTTTTAGATATCAATTTTCCATAAGCATAACCGTTGGAGCAATAGTAATGGTGGTGGGCTACCTCATCTCAGCTGTTGGAGGTGTAGTTGCTGGCTTGTTTGTGAATCGGGTTGGTAGAAAACCGCTGGGAACAATCACGATTTTGGCTGCGGCTTTACTCACACTATCTTTCACTTTCGTGCCCACCTTCGAACTGTCTTGGAGTTTAAACGCTCTTCGTTTTGGGTTTGCCGGGATGTCCTTTACTGCTGGCAGTAGCATAATTCTTGAGCAGATTCCAAAATTCCGCGGAACTATGATGTCGCTTAACGGCGCTTTTATGAACGGCGGAATACTTTTGGCTTCGCTATCAGGCGCAATAGCGCTCAACCTCTACAACTATCAAACGGTGTCATTGGTTCTAGGCAGTATAGGTATAGCGGGCACAGTCGTATGGGTCTTTCTTGTCAAAGACCCATGCAAAACACAGAAATCGATTTAACCCAACTCTTTCACTATCGAATTGACCAAAATGTATGGAGGATTTGGGTTAATAATTATCAGGGTATTTTCGGCTCTAATTAAGAATTATTTCCCGTGATGAGGCTTTGTATTCTTTCGCTCTTTATTTTTTATATGAATAGGCCAGTTTTCTAAAAACCATCTAACAAAAAATGCGGGTATTGTCTGACTTCTTACAAGCAAATTTGTTAGAAGTATCAAAGAAAAGCAATATCCTAAACGGCAAATCAATGTTCTTGTTTATTTCTAAAGCCGTTACATTTTTATCGATTCAACAGCAAGAGTAAGGTTAAGCCTGGAGAATGCTTGCTTGGATTTCATTTCTGAATTAGTTAAGGCAGTTATTGCTTTATTCATAATAGTTGATCCGCTGGGCAACATTCCAATTTTTATAGGCTTAACCGAAAATGTGCCAGATGCTCAGAAAAAGAAAGTATTCAACACTGCAATACTTGTTGGAGTAATTTTGCTGCTTATTTTTGCATTCACAGGACAAGAAATTTTAACGCTCTTTGGTCTCTCAATATACAGTTTTGAGGTTGCAGGCGGCATATTGTTGCTAATTATTGCAATTAGAATCTTAATTTCAGGCACCCGTGAATCCAACGAATCTTCCCCAGAAAGTTTAGGCGCCGTGCCCATTGCAATTCCACTTCTTGTAGGTCCAGGAGCTATCACCACAACCATATTTACTCTTCAAGCCTACGGAAATGAAATTGCGATTATAGCAGTTTTAATTGTTCTTTCCTTAACATGGGTTATTCTGAGGTTCATGAATAATATTTACAAGTTTTTGGGCAAAACAGGCTCACTTGTGATAGCTAGAGTTATGGCTTTACTTATTGCTGCGATTGCAGTTCAATATATTTTAACTGGACTCACCCATTTTACAGCCTCGACTCATTTGGTGTTTCTCCTCAGAAACTTTAGTTAAAGTCGCCAAATTTAAATAATCAATGTGGCTGCGAATTCACAATAACAGAAAGTTAAAGCGTCCGAGTACGAAATAGTATATAGGTAAAGATCAAGGAAGCATTGAAATTGGAAACAACAAAAAAGTTCACGATGGAGGAGTTAAGCAGTTATAACGGGAAAGGTGGCAAGCCGGCGTACATTGGCTTTAAAGGTAAAGTTTATGATGTTACTGAATCCAGCCAGTGGTTGGAGGGTGACCACTTGGGGCATGAAGCAGGTCAAGATTTGACCGATGCGATGGAAATTGCTCCTCATGGTGATGAAATACTGGCTAAAATGAAGATACTCGGTGTTTTGATTAAAGCCTAACTTCTTTTGTTGCCTATATTAAAACAACATTTTTTGTTTCAAACTTGATCATTTGGTTCAGAAATGAAAATTGAAGAGTTTAATTGTAAAGTTTAACGTCACCTAAATTTCCGCACAAACCATTTTTAAGCAAGTTTGTTTATTCAAAATGTAGCATCAACAGCTATTTCTCAATAGAAGAAAATTCAGAACTATACAAAATTAGAATTAGGTGAAAGCACGGAGAAAATAAAAAAGCATAAGACAGTAGTTTTGGCTGCAGTTATAATTGTTATCTTGCTTCTTACAACACTCGCTATATACCTTCAATATCCCTCGCCCAAAACCTTGTACCCTACAGAAATTCGTCAATATCAAGGCCAAAACCTTTCTTCAATCAACGACGTTTATGAAAACAAAATCAATGGAACCCAATACATCAACCAAACAACATATCGATTAGCCGTAACTGGGCTTGTAAATAAAACTATTCAAAGTACATACGACGAAGTTGTAAACAATCACCAAAGTTACCAACAGGTTGTAACACTCTATTGTGTTGAAGGCTGGAACGCAAAAATCCTTTGGGAAGGTATTCTTGTAAAAGATTTATTGGCGGAAGCGGGAGTGAGCCCAAACGCAACCGTAGTTATTTTCCATGCTTCTGATGGATACACAACAGCGTTACCTATGAGCTACATAATTCAAAATAACATAATGATTGCATACAAAATGAATGGAGTTACCTTAACTCCGCAGATTGGGTGGCCATTCATGCTAGTCGCCCAAAGCCAATATGGGTACAAATGGATCAAATGGTTAACACAGATTGAAGCTTCAAACGATACCACCTATTTGGGATACTGGGAGACCAGAGGTTACCCCAATAACGCCACAATCCCTTAAAAAACAGTTCTTGCCTAATCAAACAATAAATAAAAGCACAGCAAATAGTAATTTCTAACGTGAATGCTATGCGGTTTGAATGTGGCGGTTGCAAGAAATCTTTCTCAGGCTCAGGTTTAGCTGTGAAAGTACATGGCAATGAACAAATGTATTGTGCAGATTGTTATTGGAAACTTCAGAAGGAGTATGATCAAAAGAAGACTTGCGAGGACTGCGGTTTCTTTGATGATGAATCCTGCGAAAAAACGGGGAAAACTTTAGCTCCTGCAAAAATAGGATATGGATCATATTTTGTAGAAGCAGAAACGTGTAAGAACTTTTCCACAGAAAAGAAAGGAAGCCCAAAGAAAAAAGAGAAAGAATTAACCGAAACACAAAAAGAAACAGCAGCCCTTGTTAAGAAACTCTCAGACAAAGGACAAACCCTAACATATTATTGTTGTCACTGTGGAGCCCCGATAAAAATAGGTTCAAAATCACCCGAAATCCAAAGTACCTGTCCCCGATGTAAAGGCGACCTCGAAATCGTAAACCTCTCAAAATTCATCAAACAACACCAATAACAAATGGCCTAACAAAAATAATTTTTCTTTAACTTGTTTTTCAATTATTTACTTTCGACTTAAATGAAATTACGTTTTATTTTTATTTCCGAATTAAAGAGTTCCTTCTGATAAGCCCACTGTAAATTGAAACAAAAAGAAGCAAAATCAGCAACACTATTTTGAGAGGCGTTACTATTTCGCTAATCGAGACTACAAGTGCAAGAAGGGGAACTACACTTAATAGTAGATAAATAAATGGAAACTGTTTCATTGCTCTTTTGTTAACGTTCGCAGTTCCCCCTTTAGTAAAGAAAAGCTCAGGCAGCTTGCCCACGCCGATAGTGCAGGTTTTACAGTAATAGCAAGTTATGCACCCATGCTTTCCAAGTTCATAAAAAACTAAAAAAGATGCAACCCCAAAAAATGCTACAGCAAGTAAAGGATAAAAAAACCAAAAAGAAGCCGCGCCTAAAACTATCCACAGTACTATAGCTAGATTTCCAAAGATTAGTTCAAACTTTGAGTACTCCTTTGGTTTTCTATTTGTTGGTTCCATTTTGTCACAGGTTATTTTGGATGTTTTGACTCTTCTATTTTGTGGGCAACTCGTAACGCTAAAGCCGCAGCCGTCAACATTGTAGGCAAACCTTGGGAACGAGGTAGTAATGACAGGTCGGCAATCCACAAGTCCTCAGGCAGCCAAGATAGATGCATTGACGCAACATCTTCCTTAGTTAGAGGAGCGGTTCCTCCAAGGTGTCCTCCATTAATCATTCCGTCAACAAATGGTCCATTCACACCTGAAGCTTCCATGATAGCTTTTGCTTTAACTTTAGCTTCTTCAAGCCGTTGCCAATCAAGAGTTGTAATCGTCTTCGTTACAGTTCCATCTTCACCAACTTTTCCTTCTTCGGTATCGGCGAGTTTAATCATCAAGCCAACTCTATCTTGCTGAGCTACATCTTTCCAAGGCTTATGGAACCAGTAAGAAAGAATGTCAAAGTAAGGTGAGAGAATGTAATTTTCTTCCTTTATGAACCAACTCATAGGGGGTTCATTGAGCATTTTTGCGTTTTTTGAGATTCCGCCGACTGTTAGAACTATGTCTATCCAAAGGTTGTCGCGTGCGGGTAAATTGGATGCTTTCAAGATTTGAGCGGTTCCTATTCCTCCAGCAGATAGAACAACAATATCAGCGTTGAGTCTCTCTTCCGATCGTCCATCTAACAGTAAGACCCCAGCAGCTCGATTGCCTTCAACAATGACCTTTTTGACTTTTGCACCTGTTCGAATTGAGATGCCTTTGCCCAGAAAATCCCTATATAGACGCCGGCTGTCCCATTTAGCTCCCGTAGCGCAGCCTAACTCGCAATAACCGCAGCCAACGCACTTTTCCAAGTCAACAACCTTAGGGGTTGGCACTGGATTATAACCCATTTTCTTGGCTTCATCAAACATCTTCCTTGTTAGCGGTCGCCACTTTTCTTTGGGTATGGGATTGATTGTGATAGTTCGTTCGATTTCTTCAAATTCTGAGGTTAAGTCGAGACCTATTTCTTTTAAGCCATGTTCTGCCCTGACCATATTGCCGCATGAAATATCTGTGCAACCGCCCTCGGTTACTCCGCGGAAAATTACCAGATCATTGCTTGATCGCGTTACTTGATAATGGGGAAAAACGTGTTTTAAAGCGTTCTCGTCTTTCAACAAAAATGTTCCCCTGAGTGGGCTTAGCCATGAAACCTTATGTGTAAGTGGATTGAAAGGTTTTCCAGCCTCCAAAATTGTTACTTCAAAACCTTTGCTGGCTAGCTCGACGAGCCACTGTTGCACCTCCCGCTCCAGACCCTACAACAATTGCTCTCATTTCCTATCCTCCCTTAACTGAACCTTATATCTGCCACACATCTACTGCAACCTTCTGTAATTTTATCTTTAAAAAGCATGCTAGCTGAAGGCTCTAAACCGTTAATTACCCCTTCGTCTGTCGCACTTAAAATCAGGCAAGTCAATTCTGAATACGTCTTAGCCAACTCGCAATGGTGCACCAGCAACTGTCCATTTTTGTGATCAACCCAGTTAACATCGAAGTCTATACCTAACACGCGATATAGCACTTTGGCTGCTTTCACCAAGTCTTGCGGGTTGCTTGTGACTCCCAGTTTACTACGAATCTCGGCGCCTAACTCTTTACCAACTTCAAAGAGTTTTTCTCTGCCCAACTTTACTGCTTCATCTTTTCCAATAGCTTCCACTAAAGCCTCAACTAATACCGCATGACGCTTAGCCATCGAAACTCTTTTGTTTTCAAGGGTTCCGGAGAGCCTTTTTTCCTCAAGTGCAAATTCAGCAGCGCGGTTTGTCGAATAGGTTTTAAGCAATGATTTGAGTGCGGTGGCTGTGGCATTGGAAACATTATCGAGTTCTCTGCTTATGATGAAGTTAGGTGTCCACCAACCCAAAAACGTCAATCTTATTCCCATTTTGATCACTCTATTTTTTCTACGCCGCCCAAGTGAATTTTACCTTCTGGAACAGCTCCGCCATATAGTGCATCGATAACTTTTGCGTACCTTTGCGCAACTACGCTATGTTTTAGCTTAAGACTGGGAGTTAAATCCCCGTTCTCAATGCTGAGGCAGTTTTCAAGCAGAGCCCATCTTTTTATTTTCTCAGGGTTAGAAAGACGCTTATTCATCGCCTCAATCGCGTCATCAATTGTTTTTGAGATCTTTTCACTATATTGGTCTTTCTGCACCCAAATCAATGCTCCACAATAAGGTTTAGATTCACCCACCAACATTGCCTCGGAAACACCGACTATTTCCCGTATCATGCACTCTATTTTTGCCGTGTAAATGCATTTTCCATAAGAAGTTTTAATTAGTTCTTTTTTTCGCCCAAGAATAACAAGGCTTCCTTCACTAGTGAGACTGCCAATATCTCCAGTCATTAACCAGCCGTTTTTTAAGGGGAACTCTAGAGCCTTGTCAAAGTATCCGACGGCAACCTGGGGACCCTTAACCATTATTTCACCCTCGTCAGAAATTCTGGTCTCAGTCAAAGGCATAGGTTCACCAACAGTGCCTATTCGATTTCTACCCAAACGGTTAATGGAAATCAAAGGCGCCTCAGTCATTCCATAAGCATCATGAATTTCTATGCCAAGGTCACGAAAGTTTTCAAGAAGCGCTTCATCGCAAGTAGCTGAGCCAACGATAAGTTGAACACAACGATTCAAGCCTACTCGATTCAAAGTAGCTCTCCTAAGAATCCTGCCTAATGATCGTCTAACAAAGCCCTTCTTTTGTTTCAAATAAAGTCTACCCAACCAATTTTTCTCCAATCCCTCCCAAATTTTCTCATAGATGCGAGGAACCGAAAAGAAGATAGTTGGTCGAACTTTGGGTATGGCTTTCTGGAGTTTTCTAAAGTCCTCTAAGAAGTATATTTCCACGGGTGCCGCAATGTAATATGGTGCATAAGCACTTAAAATGCCCTCAACAACGTGTCCCATTGGAAGAAATGAAAGGTATGTACCTCGGCGGCTTCTAGCTTTCCAAGGCAGGATAGAGACTATTGATTCAGCCATGTACATTAGGTTTTCATGTTTGAAGACTGCACCTTTTGGTTTACCTGTGGTGCCAGAGGAATACCTTAGAGTTGCTACGTCTCCAAAACCGACCGGGGCTCTGATTGACAAAGCGTTGCTTTGAGTTTTACTTAGGAAATCGTTCCATGCTACTATTTTTTTGACATTGCTTTGAGGTATTTCACTTCTACAAAAAGACACAATGGGAATATCAGTTTGGAGCTCATCGATTCGTTGAAAAAGGCTCGGGATGCCAACAAAGAAGAGTTTCGCTCCGCTTGCAGTCAATATTTGATCTAAATCGGATGGCGGTGAAGTATAGTATAGCGGAACGCTTACAGCGCCCACAAGACCGATAGCTATGTCCACCACCAAATATTTGGTGCAATTTAACCCCGTTAGAGCAACTCTATCGCCAGATTTAACACCCATTGTGCCAAGTGCAGCGGTCGCAGCCAACACATCCTTTCGAATCTCATTGGCTGACTTTCGAATTAGCTTATCATCAACAATATCAAAGTAAGTCATCGGATTGGTTTTGCTTTCAAGTCTAAACAATACTTGCTCGTAGACTGTGCGGTCTGTGCGATGGAAGAAACCATGATATGTGGCGTATTCTAAGAGGTGAGGCAGAATTTCCCGCCAATTCATTTCATAAGTACCTAGCAGTCCGTCCACGTTTGTGCGTATAAGCTGGCGATTTTCGCTAAAATAAGGCGACAAGGAAAGTAGGGCGTCTGAAACTTTGCGATCACCTCGTTTGAATAACCGCTGAATCTTAAGCAGCGTTTTCATTTCAGAAGCAGACATGCCTGCGTAAAAGGGAGTAGGAAGCTTAACCGCTAAATTATTTTTTGCCCAAACCTGAACTAAACCAAGCAAATCTTCCAACTTTGGCAAAGACTCGTATGGCGCAACCAAGTGAAAGTTTAAGCCTTCTGCCTTGGGTTCAAAAGTTAGTTTAGCAACGGCGTTTGCGACGTAGTCAACTGGAACTATGTTAATTTTTAGGGAACGTTTCACTGGCAAGAACCGCATTTTCCCCGTTAAATACAGCCGCAGTGGGAAATAGAATGTGTTGAATGTCTTGATTGCGCCAGTTTTCGAATCCCCAACAACCATGGATGGGCGAAAAACTGAAACTGGAAACTCCCTTTTTGCAGTTTGAACCAAAAGTTCTCCTTCATATTTGCTGCGCTCATAATTAGTGAAAAAACCAAATTTATTTGTTAACTCGTCTTCAGCTACTTTTCCAGTTCTTGCGCCTGCCACGTACGCAGTTGATATGTGGGAAAACCGTTCAAGCGGGTGGTGTTTGTTTATTTTTTTGGCAAGTTCCAAAACGTTTTGGGTTCCTTGAACGTTTGTTTTCCTGAGTTCTTCAAGAGAAACAAAACGCCAGTCGGCTGCTGTATGGATAATATGTGTAATTTGCTCTGAAGTCTCGTTATATGTGGTTTCGCTTAAGCCAAGATTTGGCAGGCACACGTCACCACAAACAACTTTGATTCTTGAACCCAATGCTTCAATAAGTTCTTGCCAATCCCACCAGTTTCTAGATAATTTGCGAGCGGCATCTTCAGCGTCGAGGCCTCTGACTAAAGCAAAAATAACTGTATCATCATCATTTTCTAGCAGCGAACGTGCAATTTGTGTACCGATGAATCCAGTGGCGCCTGTCAGGAGCACAGTTTTTTTCAAGTGAGCCACTCCGGGTGATGAGTTTGCAGGAAATTCTTCAACACCTGTGGATTGCGTTTTTCACGTTTTTCATACTGTATGTATCCTTGATGTAGCCAATTTCGCATTTTTTCATGTTCAGAGAAGAGTGTTTGGACGTTTTCGCTTAGTAGTCTGTATCGGTCTTGGTCTTCATGGTCTACGAAGAATTCGTCAATTCCTAAATCACAATATAGATCCTTGATTCGAAGGTCGTGTCCGATGGCTGTTTGAGGAACATGGTTGGCCAATGAAAGAACACCTGCATGGTATCTTGATGTGATAAGAAGATCTAAGCTTCGAAGTATGCTTGTCATTTGGGAAGCGTTGTAATTTGAAGAGGAAAAGACTTTGGTTTTATCTGCATGCTTCATCAGACTTTGAACTTTATTTGCGAAAGAACAATCAAGACCTTCCATGCTAAGAAGCGCAACATATTTGCCATAGTCTTCAATAATTTCGTCTGCTTGGAAAGCTAAAACATCAGCTAATAACTCGCTTTTTCTAAAACTCTCTTTTGTATGAGTGTAATAGTAGGGCCATCTGTAGCAATTTGATTTTCGACCCCACGGTCGCATCACTACGGGCCACCGGTAAATGTCTTCAGCTGCAACTCCAACAACGTGGGATGCTTCAGGCCAAACCTTCTTCAAAAAATCTTTATCAGCTGAATTGGGATGAAAAGCAAACGCATTGTCCGCCGTCACTTCAATTGGTGCTTTGACACCCCACTGTTTTAGGCGTTCAGCGGCGTTCTGGGTTCTTGACATTATAAGGTCTGTTTTGCTTGCTTCTCTACGGATTAACCATCTGTTAAAGCGCGAAGCGTTGCCTGCGTCTACGGAGTATGCGATGCAGGTTTTTTTCATGGAGTGAGCATATCTGGTTGCTAGAAGGTAAAACCAGAGAAGCGCCTGTCCCCAGGTGTCCATGTAGCAGCTTCCCTCTACAAGCAAAATTAGGTCATTTTGCTTAACCAATCTTTTAATATCGACAAAGAATAGAGACGGCCTAACGGATTCAATTTTTAAAGTTTCGCTTTGAGCGAGATATCTGCTCAAGTTGGCTACATTAAGCGAAGGCACGGTGATTATAGCGTTGGGGCCAAGAATTGAACGTACCTCATCAATTACGACAAGGAGCTTAGCTTCCGCACCTGTATTATTTGCTCCATTATAGCCAACTAACAAAATCTTTGGGTTCAAAGTTCAACTAAAACGTGTAATAATTTTCTAGGTATTTAAAATTGCTCTATATAGTTAACGTATAGCAAACAACCTATTCTTCGACCAGAAATTTCGCAAAAAACAATCCACCACCTCAAAAAGTCAGAGTACTAACAAGTTACCATAATCTTGATTGCTGACATACTTACAGGTTGGTTTCAAGGTAAGAAGGCATTTAATAAGTTAATTGACAAAACAACTTAGATATGTTCTGGGTTAAGTACCGCTAACAATATTGTGGGTTTTGTTGAGCGTTTGCTGTTACTTCAACGCAAATTGTGTCTTCAATTTGTGACAACATCATTTTATATTCTTTTCGAACAACATAAAATAACAAGCAAGAAAGTTACGAGCCACATTGTTTAACGGGTTTGGCTGCTAATGCCTTAAAGTGTCGCCCCCTCTCTCTTTTGACACTTTATTGATGTTAGCACGGGGCTAAATCCGTTTAACTCTAATTTTGCTTAATACTTCTTATAGTTCGCATTGGAAAAGCGTTTATGTGAAAGCAGTTTTGAACCCCACTATTGCTTGAAAATGCGGAGACACCTTTTTGTTGTATCCTCATTAGTTGTCAAATCGTGCTTTTGGCAAATGTTCTAATCAAATCCACGTTGTAAAAACCAGTTAAAAGTCTTTATAATTTTTCAAGCAAAAATGTTAATTGAGTGCATTGTTTACTTACTCAAAGAGGGTAAGCGATGTCTGAGACTTCAAACATAAAAAGGGTTGGTTCAGCAGAAGTAATTAGCAAAGATGGCGCTGATTTATGGGTTCGTATTCGGCTAAGTGCCACTCCGAATGCAGAATGGTTACAACGTTTTAGAGACCCTATTAGTTGCCAAACAAACCAAACACATCCATCAAATGCCCGATTAAACTCCGATAATACGCTTAGTTTTAAGGCAACACTTGGGGGTCTTAAAAACGATATCAAATGGATGGATAAATATATAGAGCAAGCCAACGCTGCCTGTATCGCTAAGAGAGCGAAGGAACTGTCGGATAGAAAGCGAGAAGACGAATTGGAAGCAAATAGAATAGAAGAACTAAAGAAGATAAATGAATCTATCAAAGACATTTAGATGTGGGATTCGGCATACTCCTTCCTTTAGCTACTAAAAGAAACAACAATGTGCTTGGCAGAAGCAAAACGCTTACGATGGATAGATCTAGATATTGAAAGACGAACCTTAATCCTAAATGACCTGAAAAGAACAGTTTGCCCAGAATCTGGTATCCGACCACCAAACTTAGCAAATGTTAAATGGATGTGAGTAAGAAGGGACTGGTTGAATTATGCAGGTTCAAGGGTGACTTCTAAAGCATAGCCGTCTAGACTTGGGTCATCGCCTCTAAGTAAGGCTACTTGTAATTTTGGAATAATTATTCGCCCGTCTTTGCGCATTTTGCCAAGAAAATTTTCTCTCACACCCATAGCTGCATCCACACTTATTGTGATTTCTAAGACCTCAGAGGGCTCCATCTTATATTTCCATCTTATGATTTTTGGAATTGAAATTCGATTCGGTTTTTTCATTAATGTTTTGAAAGTGACTCTGTGAGTTAACGGCACCTAAACACCTTCTCCACCCTTTTTGCGACAAATATCGACAAAAATCGACAAATAACGACAATACACGACAAATTGCGACGCAACCTAATAAAGATTCAAGCTTTAAATCAAAAAACCAACCCAAAACACAAACAAAAAAAATACACAAAAACCCACACTAAAACAAAGCGCCTAAGCTAGAAAACGCTTATCTGCTTAATATTGCTAAATTGTTTTAGTGAATTTTTTGGTAGACGAAAATGGTGGAGCCAGCGGCGTTTCTGCCAGCAGGACAGCTTTTGGAGTTCTTTTCCTTGTGGTTTTTCTTGACAACTTAGGCTTCGCCATAGTCGTTCCATACCTATACTTCTACGTTGTTTCCTTGGGCGGCTCCGCTCTCTTATACGGTGTTCTTCTAGCATCATACAGCGCTATGTCTTTTGTTTTCACACCCATTGTCGCCAGGCTCAGTGACCGTTACGGAAGAAGAAAAATCCTCCTCATAGCCTTAGCAGTCGCCAGCGTAGCCTACTTCATTTTTGGCTCAGCACAGACAATTTGGATACTTTTCCTAGGCAGAATGCTTTCAGGAACCACAGCTGCAACCGTCCCCGTAGCACAAGCCTACGTAGCAGACGTCACCACCCCAAACCAAAGACTAAGGTACCTTGGACTTCTCGGAGCAGCCGCAGGCATAGCATTCATTTTAGGACCAGCCATTGGCGGAACACTTAGCAGCCTATTTGGCTATGGAGTACCTTCTTTTCTTGCCTCAGGCTTAGCTTTAACAAATTTGATCGTAGCATATTTCCGGCTGCCTGAACCAGCAAGTTTTAACATAAAGAAAACGGTGCTTTCCTTCCGAGCTTTGTTAGGTGTTTTAAGAAAACAGAAAATAGCTTTACTTTTGGGAATTTACTTTCTGTTTTTTGTAGCTTTTGTTTTTCTACAGGCAGCACTCTCACCCTGGTTACAAACTGTTTTCGGGTTTGGCTCACTGCAGACAGGATTGGTTTTCTTTTTCGTCGGCGCTATAAGCGTCTTTACCCAAGCGGTCCTGCTACCAACGCTTAGCAAGAAATTGAGCCGATTAAACCTGACTTTGCTTGGCATAGGGGTTCTTGCTTTTGGACTTTTAGCTTTAGCTGCGGTTGGAAATCTGCCATTTCTCTTTGTGGTTGCTGCACTGATTTCCTTTGGCTTTGGAATACAGATCGTTACGCTTAACACGTTGATTTCTTTGAATACTCCTAAGGATGCTCAAGGAGGAAGTTTGGGGGTTGCTTGGGCAATTGCAGGTCTTGCACAGACAATTTCACCTGTTTTTGCTGCAACCGCTTTTTCTTTTGGCGTCTCCGTTGGGTTTGATGGATTGGTTTTTGTTGTTTCAGCTGCAATTTCAGTGGCTACGATACCTTTGGTTTTAACCTTCAAAAAACAGAATAAGTCTGGAGAATTGCAGTGATAAAAATAATTTAGTTGTTTGAAATTTATTAAAGGAAGATAAGCTTTTAACGCTAACTTACATTAAATTAAATTGAATATTTTTGAAGCAAAAAACAATCTTTCTGTTTTCCACTCTGTTCCTGATTCTATTTGCATTAGTTGCTTACTTTAGAGGCGCCTTTGATCGATGTTAATTTAACTATTAATTTGTGGTCGGCATCAATTAACCATGACTTTCTTCAATTATACTGCCCAAATCATATCCATAACATTTGACACTCTTGTCATTAGCAATAATCTCCGTTGTTCTAGCATTCGTCTTTTTTGTTTTCCACTTGAAGAAGATATGGATTACTGTTGTTATTTGCTATGGCGGGTGATGCAGCACTTGTGGCTTTATTCAAAACAATAATTATGTCCCCAAGACCCCCAAATGGACATTATTTTTGCTTCCGGTTACTCTTTCCCAAGCGGGCACACAACAAGCAGCGTAGTCTTCTTTGGAATCTTGACATATTTCATTTGGAAAAATTACAATCCTTCAAAAAAAGTTAAAGCCCTAACAGCTGGACTCTACGGTTTAGTAACCGCTTTAATAGGATTTGACAGAGTATACTTAAACGTCCACTGGTATGGCGACCTTGTAGGCTCAGTTTTCTTAGGCGCATTCTGGCTAACAACATGCATTCTGATTTTCAAGTATCTAACATCAAATCAAAAAATCACGCTCTTCATAGATCAAAAAACAAAATCAAATAGAACTCAAAGAAAAAGTTAGAGTTAAATTCCATCAGGCTGCTAAACGCCAAATCTTTTTATTTTGCATTCACAGCTTCTCTAGTAGGTCTTATTTTTGAATCTTGGCACCCACATCTTTTTCGCAGGCATGATCACAGCCATCTTCACAGGCAACCCCTACTTCACCCTCTTAGCAGGAATAGGCAGCTTCATACCAGACCTAGACCGCGAATACCTTTTTGTAAGCCCAAAAGCTTTCCGTGAAGAGCAGTATCATCGAGCGCTTTTCCACAACATACTTTTTCTCTCAGGCCTGTTCTTTGTGAATATTTGGCTTGCAGTTGGCGCATTTCTTCACAGCTTCTTAGATTCGTTCACAACAGAGAAAGACAAAGGTGTAGAATGGCTTTTTCCCTTTTCAAGACTTGTGAAACGAGGGCGTTACGCGTTAATGGCAAAGTCAGAAAATGATGGGTGCAAACTTGAGCTGGTTGATCAAAAACCGCCGGATCGAGTTTGCTTTATCAATGAAGACTCACCTGAAATGACAAAGCTTTCAGATCCAGATTTAAAGGAGTCAAGAGCTATTCCATGGCGGAGAACTTATGGTCCTGCAGCGAACGGGCAAATATTCGATAAGTGGTTAGCTTTAGGATCTTTTTCTTTACTAATTCTTTATGCTTTGTTGAATCCTGATTTTGCGATGGCGGGCAGACACCTTCTTTTTTCAACTCAAATCATTACGCCCATGATTCTTTTAACAGGCATTGTGCTGGTTTATCTTGGAGGCTGGCTTAAAAAGAAAAATAACAGCAGAAAAGGCTATCTTACTCTCTTCGCTCTTGGCGGGATCTTTATGGTTTTTTCAACAGTTTTATCAGCTTTGGAAATTTCAGGTTTCGTTTTTCCTTTAGAGCTCATGTTTATCGTTTTTGCGTGTATAGTTTTGTTTGTTGAAGCACTCTTCATTTGGCGGCTCAGCACACGTGGGAACAGAAAGGCAATAGTTTAAGCAAAGAAGGTAAGTTCTGAACTACCTATTTTGATATTACCGTTGAATCTTTTTAATTTCTTGCGAGGTTTACACCTTCAAATTCCACTGAAAAGCTCCGATAATCGGAATTTGTTGTAACAGTTAACCCCAGAAATAAGACGACCACTCCATAGCCATTTTTTCCAGTGTAGCTCCATTGATGCAACCACAAAAGTTTGTATGTTTGAGGATTCAATAGCCTAAACTATATTTTAGGGAGATTAAAAACATGACACACCATTATTCTGGACCGAATTTCGGATTTCCCCGGGGAGATGCCCGTTTAGATATCACCGATCTTTTCGCATTCCCAAAACCCAATGATCCAAGCAAGTCAATCATAATTACGAACATACATCCTTCGTTTGGGCTTAATCCACCTGGACCGACAACCACCGAGCCCTTCGCACCGGAGGCACTCTATGAACTAAGGATCGATACGAACGGGGACATGGTCGCAGACATCGCTTATCGAACGCGCTTCTTCCACAACGGCAACAGCGCAATGACGGCAACCGTGCGACGTGCAGAGGGACCTGAAGCCGCGGGCAGAGGCGAGGAAGGAAAAGTCATATTCCAAAGAGCGCCAGTGTCGATGGGACGCGAGGCTCTGATAACGGAGTCTGGCGCATATCGCTTGTTTACTGGTTGGCGCAGCGACCCGTTCTTCTTTGACGTGATGGGTGCTCAAAACAAAATGCAGTTCACGGGAACAGACTTTTTCGCAGATAAAGATGTTTGCAGCATAGCCTTGGAGCTGCCCGTCAGCGCTCTTGGCGGCGGAGTAAGTGTCAACCTTTGGCATAGGTCTCTCGTGCTAGTTGACGGCAGCTGGGTGCAAGCTGACCGAGGAGCGCGACCTACTCAAACCCCTTTTATGGCGGATGCCGAAAGAGCAGCTTATCTTGACGGCGAACCTGCGCAGGACGAGAGATTCGTGGCTATGTTTGCACATGTCCTTGAGCATACTGGAGGTTACACTTCGGCGGGGGCAGAGGCGGCAGCCAGGAGTTTGTTGCCTGACGTTTTGCCATACGATCCTAAGAAGCCTGCGGCTTACCCTGGAAACGGGCGAACGCCCACAGATGATTCAAAAGACGTCTTTCTAACAGTTTTTAATGGCAGGCTGACTTGGGACAAATGTGGACCACACACTGGCCTACTGGATGAGTTTCCCTATTTAGGCGCGCCGCATAGCCCGAAAACCTTTGAAGCAAAAATAACTTAATCAAAAGAAAAGGCTACGCCAACACCATTCGAGAAAACCGTTATCAGCGGAACTAAAATCTGTAATTACCATGCAGTTCTGCTGGAGCGGCATAATTGCTTCAAGCACCCAAGCTAAAGCTTTCGAGGTCTGTTCATACATTGTGTTCACACATATCGGTATTAACAACCGTGAAGTGATTGATTCGTGAAAAGGTGGGAGGTGTTTGAAGAATGGTGAGAAAAATAGTTAAGGTTGCAGTAGTCAAGGACAGGCGAGATGACAAAAAAGACGACCGACGATAATTATTCTCAATCTACAGTGGCTATTTAGCTACTGAACGATTGGCAGTTCTACATTGAATTTTGTTCCTTTTGAGATCCTTAGATTGCGGCTTAAACAAATTAGCCTTAACATGTTCTGGTAAACCTTGTCCAGTATCTGAAATAGTAAAAACTAAACACTTTTTCCACACTTTTTTTAACTAAGTTTGTTAATGCACCCTGCAGGAACGCGGCGTCATTTCAGAGCTTCACAGAACCCTTGACATCGGCTTTGAGCAGGGTTTAGTGGTCTTGCATAATCTTAGATCTGAGACGATTTTGTTAATGCAGTGTGATTGCTTTTGAAGTATACTTAATTTTTTTGAAAAATGGAATTGGCGCGGGATGTGGGATTTGAACCCACGCGGCCTTTCGACCACAGACTTAGCAGGCCTGCCCCCTACCAGGCTAGGGCAATCCCGCACAACAACATTTTCTAAGCCCGTCCTATTGTTATTGAAGTGTTCTATTTGAACACCTGAGTGGTCAATCTCAGCCATCTCAGTATAAGGTAATTTAATTAAAGTTTTCTGAACATCTAAACTACTTAGCTGTTGCTCAGACCAAAAAACACTTAATGAATTTAGATTATATTAAATGTTTTATCTAAAGCATAAAAAGACTAAAATTAAGATTAAAGAAATAAAAAACTTGGAGCCGATAATAGCTCCAGGTCCAACCACAATTTTCTGATAAAGAGGGCGGGATTCAGAATTTATTCAACAGTTAAAGTATGCCAGTTGTTATTACTTTGCTGCGAAGTTCATCAATATTTGTTATTTCCTCAGATAACATAACTGTGTCACGTATCGGGGCACTTATCATTTTTGTAGGTAAAGGAATCATCGATTTTTTCATAAAGCCGCCTTTCGCACCATAGGTCTTTGCAACATCATCAGTTAGATCAACATAAAATGTTACCGGCATCAAAGTTTGGTCATCCAATTCTACATCCGCGACTTTTCCCAGCACCGTTCCCTTCTTTGTGATAACGGTTTTTCCAATCAAATTCATAACACTTACCAAAGTTTTCACCGTACAACGACGTTAGCCATTTTTTAAAAACCTTTGTTGGCACACCCAAATGCAACAATAATTTGTTGAGCGTGTTAGTTGTTAATTATTAAGGGGGGAAATTCCCCTCTCCCGTCTATGAAGCTCTCCTTTCTCCTCAAACAAGAAGCTGGTTGTTAGGCTTAAAAGGGATATTTCAGATTTGGATATATTAAAATTACCCGCATACCTATTTTGGCTTAATCTTTTAAGCGATTGGTGCTCTGTGTCGAAAAAATAATTTTCGTTAGTCTCAAAAATAAAAATAGCCATAATTACAATTTTTTCGCCCATATTTATGCTTCAATTCTTTATAAAATCAGAAATAGAGAAATACTCCCGTTAGCAACAATAGAGATAGAGATTTTGGCAGGTTCTGGGAATGGTACAAAAACTATCAAAAAAAGATATCGCGTTCATGCAGCAATTGCCCGTGTGCAGAATGGCAACAGCAACAGAAGAATGTGAGCCCATCGTAAGGCCCGTCTGGCCTGTATTCGACGGCTTAAACATCTACATCGCATCTGACCCCGATACACCCAAACTAGAACAAATAGAAGCAAACCCAGAAGTATCATTAAGCTTTGACGACTACGACAGAAACAACTGGTCCACAATCAAAGGCATACGCGTCCAAGGAGAAGCAAGCATCATCTGGAACGGCAAAGAATACCGTTACGCACATGACCTTCTAAAAGAAAAATACCCCGAATACCAAACCGAAGCAGGCGGCTGGAAAGAAGGCGACATACCAATAATCAAAGTAACACCGACATCCTTCACAAAATGGGAATCGGGCAAATGGACAAAAGAATCACCCAAATAGCACAGTCTTTATTATCTTTTCTAAATTGATTATTTTTCTCTTTGGTAATGCCTTACCTTAAAAGGTAGCTTCAATGAGGCAGGATTAGAGGATTCATTTCGAGTTTTCAAAGATGATTTTACTGTTGTTATAAATTGCAAGAAAGCTGCAATTTTTAGAGGGTATGCTTGACCGAAAAGGTTTGTTTTAAGGTTTGATTTGTTAAATCTTGAAGCTTTAGGCTTTTCTTAGTTTGGAGTGTTGCAATGGCTTTTGTAGTTGTAGCTTGTAGCGATATTTTGTGGCGTCTGTAGATTATTTTTTGGTAATTATGGGTAGATTTTTAAGGGTGATGCTATATCTTCTGCGCAGAAATTCAAACGAGCGCAAGCTCCAATGCTCCTGCTGACTTCGCCCCCATAAACCAAAAGATGTGGAGAGCGGGTTGTTAGCAGGGCACATAAACTGTGCATCTATAGATCTGCGAAAAAAGTTGTGTCTAAGCAACCCATTAGTTGAGTTTCAGCTCGCGCATCCTATTTACTGTATCATCGAGGTTCTTTGCATAGTTTTCGTTTTGATGAAAACTTTCATACCATTGAAGGATTCCTTGAGGGGTGCCTTCTTTTTTTACGCTAGTTATTGTGAAGCCTTTTAGTCTGAGTTCGATTTGAGTGCTAACTGGGACACCGGTCTTATTTCGAATATTCTCCATTTCAGTAACGATTGAGTCTTCTATCCGAAAGCAGACTTGACGCTTTTTCTCTCTTGCCACCATTCTGTGCCTTCATAAATGTAATGCATTTAATTGAATTTAATTGTATCCCATGCTAACACATTTGCATTATGCCATTAATTCTCAACATTAAATAAACTACAATGACTTTTAGACATTGCACGGCACCTGACACATGAATCATCATGCTCAAAGACATAAAATCAGACCGAAGAAAAACATCGCAAATGGTTTTAATCAACTTTGGGTGCTTGCCAACCAAGATTATTGGAGAATGATGACGGCACAACTACTTTCTAATTCCACATCATGTTTTCTTAAACACAATTTAGGAAATGAGTTTCATGCTGAGTACAGTAAATCGCTAAGATTCATCTATCACGCCTTTGATCCAAGATTGTGCAATTAAAGCGTGTCCCGCAAGAGTTGGATGCGCACCATCAAGCGACCAAAACGAAGCATCCCTCTTAACGCAGGCTTTCAAAAAAATATCATTTAATGGAATTACCTTGATTTCAAATTCGTTTGCTATCTTCCTGATAACTTCTATTTTCTTATTCAACTCTTTTGTCAATTCAAGAAAATCCTCGACCAAAGGAAGAAGAAAAGGTTCCAGCAGAACTATTTGGCATTTCAACTGCCGAGTTTGCTCCAAAATGCTACGGTAATCTGCCTCAAAGCTCTCCGTTGAAGTGCCTCTCCAAGTAACATCATTAACTCCAACCAAAATCGAGACCAAATCGGGTTTAAGATCTAAACAATCTTTCTTCCAACGATTCTTAAGATCCCTAATTCCATCTCCACCAACCCCACGATTAACGAACTTCATATGATACTCAGGATACAACGCAGACAACCAAGCTGTAGTCAACATAACGTATCCGTCCCCAAATGATTCGTTATGATTGCGTTTTCGTCCAGCATCCGTTATGCTATCACCCTGAAACAAAATCGTAGAATTATTTTTTAAAATCAATTTCTTTGCCCCATCTAATTTGACTTATTGTGCTACCTTGCTTTTTCGATTAAATCTAATGAACTTGATACTAATTTGAGACAGACTCTTATTTGATTATTCTCATTCAATTGCATAGCTATAATGCCCAGTCTAAATTTAGGTGCTCTTTTGCTGCGTCGTCGCCGGATTGTTGTTAATTAATTCAATCATTTGAGAGATGATTTCTTGTCAGACTTGAATTTCTTCTTTTGATGACTTATATCACAAACCAAATAGGGTTGTACCGAATCTTTCCTATATCTAACCTCATAGCTGATCGCTAACAATTACTGGGCAGTAACTCTAATCATTATTCGGCGCGAATTTTGTAGAACATCTTTAAACTGTTCTGTATTTTATTTCCTTGCTGCTTTATCAGTCCTTTTTCAGCTTTAAAATATTGTTAATGTTTGTTTTTTGAGTGTTTTTAATGGAGATTTTAGGGTCTAATGATTAACAATTTTTCAAAACAGCTTGAGATTGGCGTAGTGGGTTTGGGCAAGATGGGTATTATGCACGCTTGCCTTTTGAATACTTTCCCCAACGTTAAGGTTTCAGGTTTATGCGATAAGAGCCGACTTATGCGTACAATTGCAAAACGGTCTTTTAGTGACGCGTTGGTTACAGACAGTATCGACAATTTTGTTGATCTGGATCTTAACGCAATTTTTGTTTTAACCCCAATTCCTTCACATTATCCAATCATTAAAGAAATCTACTCTAAAGCCATCGCAAAAAATGTGTTTGTAGAAAAAACTCTTACATCAAGCTACAGCAAATCTGAAGAGCTATTTACATTGTCCCAAAATCAACTCGGAATTAACATGGTAGGTTACATGAAACGCTTTGGGGTTACTTTTAATCAAGCCAAAACGATTTTGGACCGCAAATATTTAGGTGAATTAATCTCTTTTGATGCATATGCATTTTCATCAGATTTTGCAGATGTGCCAAAAGGATCAGAAATGTCTAAAGCTCGTGGCGGCGCTCTTGAAGATCTCGGCTCGCACGTAGCCGATTTGGCCTCTTGGTTTTTTGGAGATTTGAATGTATATTCTGCCAAGATTAATTCCAGAATTGCTCCAGATTCAATTGACGATTTAAGCTTTGAAGTCACAGGACCAAACAGTGTCGATGGCAGATTTGAAATTTCTTGGTGTAAAAGCGGCTATCGTATGCCTGAATTTGGCATGTCAATTCAAGGAACAAAGGGCACATTGAAAGTAAACGATGATGAAGTGACGCTTACGCTTAAAGATACCCAGCCTAAAAAATGGTACAGAATGGATCTTGATGATAACGTAGGTTTCTTTTTGGGCGGTCCGGAATATTTCCGTGAAGATAAACAATTTATCGACTCAGTGATTTCAAGAGAAAATACAAGTTCCGATTTTAAGAGCGCTTTGAAAGTTGACCATCTACTAGATCAAGTGAGGAGAAAAGTAGCAAATGACTAAACCCATGAACCTTTTAGTTGGAGACAATCCCTTCCATGGAATCAGTCACCTGTCTCAAGAAAGAGCAAGAGCACGTTCTAGCAGTCAAAATCAAGAAAATATTGACCGAGCAGCTAATCTTGTAGAGCTTAGCTTAGAAAATGGCGCTAACGGCTTCATGTTTTCGGTAAGTGAAACCACACTCTCAATTATAAAAAAGCTTAGTGGCTACAAAACTGAAAATCTAAACTTATACGCAATTGTTCCCTACGCATACGAATATGTCAGAAGGTCCACTCAGACTGGTGGCGTTTCTGGATTGGCAAAGCAACTTGGCAAAGAAATGATTTTTTCTAAAAATGCCACGGTCATCGCGCAAAATTTGGGTGGACTTATGCGGTTCAATCCCTCAGCACTTTTAAAAGTCTACGTGAAGTACGAACTTTCACGAATAAAATCTGTTATCAATAACGATGCTTCGATTAAGACAGTTATGTTGCATGAAATAGTAACCGATATGGCTTTGGCGCTTAGTATGGAGCAATTGTTTAAGTCCTACATTAAATTCATGGAAAAAGCAAATATTCGACCTGGTTTTGAAACCCGCAATTTCGCCTATCTTGTAAATAAATTTGACGAATGGAACATCGATTTCAGCAAGTTAACACTTACTTCCTCTTTTAACAAAGTTGGCTTTCAAATGTGCCCCTCCAAGAGAGAGTGCGAAGAAGCAATAAAAGTCGCTCACAATGCAGAAGTAATAGCCATGAGTATTCTTGCCGCCGGATACTTAAAACCAGAAGAAGCCGTAGAATATGTGGGAAGCCTTCAAGGCGTAAGCGGCATGGTCGTTGGCGTCTCCAAAGAAAGTCAAGCAACAGAGACATTCCGAGTGCTTAGAAAAGGTCTGAACAAAAATGATGTTCAAATGTCAATGCCTTTTGAGCCAAAAGTAACTCCGAATTTATCAACACCATAAAGTGATTAGCTTTTCTTTTGAAGTAAAATACTGATTGCTATTAGTCAAATTTTTGACTTTTTCCCTTATATCTTCACAAGCTATAGATAGATGAATCATAACTTTAGGAGTTCCGTTAAATATAGAAACTTCTTTACCTTTGTTAGTCATATTTTTTATAATTCCAGAATGAATAAGATATACGCTATAACACCTACCTGCCAAGTAACAAAAAACAGTAGAAACTTAAGTTCACGATTAGATTAAAACAAAGAAATTGTTGAGTAGAGTTTAATCAAAAATCATAGCGATAGTTTTTATCTACGATCGGTCATCTCTTTGAGCTATGCAGAGCCTAGCTAACCATTTAAAATCAACTCGTTTCAAATTGATTTTATTAATCGTGGTGGCTTTGGCGCTTTCCTTAGCTTCAGTTGGGTTTTATTCTTTTTTCCTTGGTCAATCATCAGTTCAGGCCTCTCCAAGTTTTACTGACCCTTCAGGAGACGTTTTGGTAAGTGCTGGAACGAGTTATCCTGCAATGATTGATATTGTTGGTGCAAAGTTGGAAACACCAGGAAATACCTTGAATGTAACTATCAGTTTGAAGGATAAGGTTTCGAGTTTGAGTGAGGTTGAAACCGCAAGTTGGACTGCAATAGTAATTTTAGAGAATGCAACTGACGCTTTGAAAACATATCAGTTTCAGACGGTAACGAATTCTTCGGGGACGTTTGGCAGTATTCAAGACCTTCAGAGTGGAAATGTGACTTCTTGCCAAGTAAGTATCGCTGGCAACTCGCTTGGTTTGTCAGCGGTTGTTAACGAATTTCAGTTGGCAACGAAGGCGGAGTGGAAAATTAATAGTTCTTATCAAATGCTTTCAGGTGATCAGGTGACTGCTATTGCTTCTGACTCAGCTCCAGATATTGGTCTTCAAACCACCCTTATTGTAGGTTAACATTTTATATTTTAGCTAAATTTTGATTATGCTTCCATAATGAGCCTTTGCTTTGAGCGCATATTTTAGTTTCATTGCGACCAAAGCTTATAATTAAGTTTTGAACGATAATGTCTCGTTGGTTAAGGAATGCGGTGGCCGATTTCGCGCGTAGCTTTAACGCTGAATTATGTATTCATGATTTTGGTCACGTCAATTTGTCTTCTTTTTGGGATGGTCCAATTCATAAATTTGTTGGGAATAAAATTTTTTTATGATTATTCTCCAAAGATTATCGACTTAATTATTTTTACGCCAGCAGCGGATTTTTGGATTTGGGCAATATCGCTTCTTATTATAGTGTCAGAAATCCTGCTCGCAAGAGTGCTAAAGGTTTTTAGTCAATCTCGTTGGACGATCCTATTATGTTCATTTTTGCTTTTGTCTTTGAGCATTTTTCTGTTTAATGCATGGTGGGGCATTTTCTTAAGTGCTCCAATTGGAATAGCGACAGCAGCATTGTCACTTTACTACGGCTTTGGAGCCACGTCAAAACGCAATACCTTCGCGATTGTATTATGCGTTGTAATTGGATTTTCGATATTTTTTGAGTTGGGTGCTTTGGTGACATGGATCTGGAATCTTGTAGATTACCAATTTCCTTTTAGTTCATTTAGCCATTGGAGATTTGCATTGTTTGATATGCAGTTGTTTAATGTGTTTTATCCATGGATTGCCTTGTTCTTTGTCGTTTTATTGTATAGTTGGTTGTGGGTTCCTCTAGTTAAGGTTGGGTTTTCAAGGATTTCGTCTTTGAAAGGTTTGGGTGAGCAGTTTGATTTGAAAGGTTCACTTGGTTCTGGAAAGCTAAGTCGAAAAATGCTGTTTTCGGGTTTGTTGTTAACAGTGGCTGCTGGACTATTTGTCGCGTATTATCCTTGGGTTCATCTTTCTGGGTCAACTTTAGCTGGGTCTGATTCAATCAATTATTACAATTGGTTGCAGGATATGGCACATAAGGGGCCATCGTTTGCTTGGCAAACGGATCGACCTGTTGTTCTTCTACTATTGTACGGTTTGCAAAATGTAAGTGGTTTGTCGCCGGAAGGAGTTGTCAGAGTTGTTCCAATGTTTTGTGCAGCTGGGCTTTGTTTGGTTGTTTTTTGGTTTGTACGAGTGGGATTGAAAAATGATACGGTAGCTTTGGTATCTGGGTTTTTTTCGGTTGTTTCTTTTCAGTTGACAGTAAGTATTTCAGCATATAGCTTAGCCAATTGGGTGGCTGTTATTGAGGGGTTTGTTCTCTTTGGCTTTTTGTTAAAAAGTTTTGAGAAACGGTCTTTCATTTACACTCTAATTGCATCCTTACTAGGAATAGTTTTGCTACTCACACATCCCTATACCTGGGATATTTTTATGAACGTGATTTTGTTTTACGCGGTGCTAACAGTTGTCTGGGCATTCTTGAAGAAGAAAACTTTGCAAAAAGCGGAGGTTTCGAGTTCCGTCTTTGTTTTGATTATCAATTTGATTTTCTTTGTAATTTACAGTTTGCTTCCCTTTGGAGCTGGAGTAACTGGCGGTGGGACAGAGGTAATTGGAAATATTATGCCTGGGGCTGCATTGTCTGATGTGCCGGCTGGTCTGTCAAATATGGTCCAGTCTTGGGTAAGTGGCGCTTTTGCTGCACCGATTCTGCTTCTATTATCTATTATTGGAATGTTTTGTTTTATGAATTTTAATAAGAAATTCGATAAACTCATTATTTTACTTGTAGCAGTTCCATCTTTGATTTTGTTAA
Organism: Candidatus Bathyarchaeota archaeon; assembly: GCA_963798135.1. Classification (GTDB taxonomy): domain Archaea; phylum Thermoproteota; class Bathyarchaeia; order Bathyarchaeales; family Bathycorpusculaceae; genus Bathycorpusculum. Next base: position 450,887 of record CAWCSI010000003.1, read on the forward strand.
AAGTCTCTCCAGAAGGTTTCTTGTATTACAGGCTAGTCTATCTTATTCCGGTAGAAATTTTGGCGGCAGCAGGGATTTGCTGGATAACTAATAGACTCAAAACCCAGAATAATTCTAATTTGGAAAATTCATTTAAAATTCTCAGTATACTTTTAGTAGTTTTCGTTATAATCTTTTTGTTAAATTACGTTTTATGTCTGGCAGATATTATTCCTGTGGTGACAGTTTAATTGAAAAAAGATGATCGAATGCTTATCTCAAAATTGAATGCAGAATAATTTGCTTTATGAGGAAACTGAGTTAAAATTAGAATGAGAAGTGGATGCTTGAGAGTTTATGGGTTGAACCCGTTGAGGAAGATTGGGTTTTGATTAGTAGCTGAGGGTTATTGTCCCTGTTAATGCTACGTTTTTGAGTGTTGGGCAACCTTGCAATGGAAGAACCGCACAAGCGTCACTTAGCTTAATAGTCAAAGTATTGTCTTTTGTGGATACTACGTTGCCATCCAGGAACCAACATGCTGTTTTGCCACCGTATTTGCCAGTGAAAGTAACGTCAAAGCTAACGTGGTTGCACGGGCCTATTATGAGTCCGCATCCAGATGATGCAGATATGCTACCGTAGTTTGCAACAGCCAAGTCGCCGCCTTTAACATTAAGTGTGACTACACATTTTAGGGTCCCGTCGGCTTTGCCGTTCATTGAGAGTGAAACCGGAACAGTTTTATGAGTGTTAACATCAAGAGCGGTTCCCGTCATTGTGACTGTGAAGCTTTTGTATTGTGGTGTTGGGGTAGGTGTCGGAGTTGGTGTTGGTTTTAAAGTTGGTGTTGGTTTTACTGTTGGAGTAGGCTTAGCAGTTGGATGAAGATTATTTGCACTAACATCCGCACTTGCCAAATAAATTGATGCAGCAACGCTTATCAATAAAACACTTAACACTAATGCAACAGTAAACTTTGATTTCAATGTTAATTACCAACCTTCCCTTCAGGTGTTTGGGTATTTAAGGCTTGTTAAAGAGTCTTACGTCTCATCATACCAATCGTAAGAATCTAAGGTTAACCTCGATCTCTAATATGTGACTGCCAATGCGCTTGGGTTTTGATTCTTGAATTAAGACCTGTGATAATGATCGTCAATTCATAAGCTAAATAGATACAAAAAAAGAACCGCTTACAAGATTGATTTGTCACAGCAACAAAGAGAATACAAAAGAAAGAGAGAAGCCGAAAGTAATTTGCTGCTATTGTCATTGTTGCGGAAAAAAAATTGCGCGTTTTCAAAATCCTGCAAATCCTTCTCAAAATCAAATTTCACCTGCACAAAAAAAGGCGGAAACTACTGCGGATTATACCGGGAATACAAAAAACAAAACCATCAAAACGACGAACAGAACACTTCTATAGAAATGATACCAAACCCTTCGATTTATGAACCCTCAACAGTTAAAATCGAGCGAGCTGACTAATCCAAAATCGTCTAGTACTATTGTTTCAATAGAACCCCAGATTAAGCGAACCGACAGAAGGCCGCATTTTTCCGGGATTATTTTCTTGCCTGATTTTTCTTTGTGTTTTTAGCTTGCTTTTTTGATTTAAAGCTTAAATCCTTTTCAGGTTGCGTAAGTAGAATTACCTTTTTTTAAGTGAATTGCAATAGAGTTTCAATTTCGGGCGGGTGTTCCTTTTTGAAAAGGTTTATTTTAAGGTTGGATTTATTAAAGATTGAATTTCATAGGCTTCTTCTATGTTGGATATTGCAAATATATGGCGGTAAGTTGTTATAAAACTGCCAAAAATAGGCTATTTAAATTAATATGAGCATGTTTTTAAATGAAAGCTTATTGCTTCTGCGCTGAAATTATGGCGAGCAATCGCTCAGTCTCCTTCGGTCTTCGCCCCTTCGTCCAAAAGTTGCGGAGTGCGAGTTGTTAGCATGGTACATAAACAATATTCAAGTCCATGGGGTAGTTTTTAGGGGTTTTAATGAGCACAATTTGGTCTTCTATTGAGAGAGAGTTGTTAATCATTGCCTCCGATCACATTTTTGAAATTTCAATAATGTAGTGCACAATGTTTTTGTTAAAAAATGTTAACGATAAAGAGGGAGGATGCCGTCTGGAAAAAAAATTAATAATTGAAGAAATGAACTCGAGAACAAATGAAAAACTAGTAGATTTCTCAGATGAAATGAAAATTCAAACGCTTACTGAAGATCTTGACATAATTCCCGATAAATGCCCCAAATGTAATCAAACGTTTGAAGAAATTTATTGTCGGGGTCCTGAAAAATCTCGTCAATATGGAGATTTTGACTTGATAGTTTTCAAATGCTCTTTATGTCAAGCATTTTACGCTTACTGGATAGACTGTTCAAGCGGGTGCGCAGATGAAGCAGATCCGGAACTCACCGGAAATCAACCGTTGAAAATTAAAGGAAAAACTGCGCTCTATGAAAAGAACGTTCTTTTTAAGAAATGTGCTCAAGAATATTCAAAAGCGATTTTAGAAAAAAGTGAACTACTCGCCTCTTCCGAGGCGAGCATCCACATCTAATTCTTGTTGATATATTCTTCTATTTTCGCACTAGTAACAACGCCAGCAGTCCTTACAGCATAGCCCTCAGACCACAAAAGCCCACCCCAAAGCCGCAGCCTAATCTCAGGAAACTCCTCAAACAACACTCTAGCAGAATTGCATTTCAAGACACGCACCATCTCAGGTATACATAACTTTGGACGAGCTGAAACAAACACGTGAATATGGTCGCCATGATGAACTTTAGCAGCTAACAGTTGAAAGCCGTGATTAGTAGCAATCGTCTTAAGTACTTCCTCCAATCTAACCTCAACTGAGCCCAAAAGTACCTTGCGCCGGTATTTAGTGGCCCAGATAAGGTGGTAGTTAGCTTGGTAAGCACACGATCTTGCTTTCTCCAGGTCTATCACCTCCTTATCTAATGGTGACAGCCTTATCGTTTGGTAGAACTAATAGAACTACGTCCACGTGGTGGACGCATTCATCCTGCCGCTAACGCGGCAGGTATTCTCCTAGGTTTTTTATAAATTTTGGCTTGATTAAGCCGCGTTTAGATTGAAAGGGGACCAGAACCAGCTTGACCCTGAGAAGGGAGAGAAGGAAGAAAGGGGAAATGCAAAACCCCTTGAATAAGTGTTTAGGTCAGCTGGTTCTGAGCGGTGAGCTTCTAACCGCCATTATTGAAGTAACAACGTTTATCGGGATAACATTTTGTGCGTCTTTTTAGGAAAAACGCATTCTCTTCCGATAGTAGAAACAAATTCTTAAGGCTTAAATTAAGAAAAAAATGTTTTATAAATCATTAAAATACTTACTTCCAGTGATTAGTTTGAAATCAGCGTTAATAGTTTACTGTTCCAATACTGGAAATACTGAGAAAGTCGCTAATGCGATTAAAGATGGCTTGGAGCATGCAAAGTTTAAGGTTGATTTGAAAAATCCTCAGGAAGCTGTTGGCGCTGACTTTTTTGGTTATGATTTGGTTTGTGTTGGTTCTCCATCGATTGAATGGCAACCCGCTAAGCCCATGGCTGACTTGCTAAAAGCTAAGCTCAACTTGTATCGTAACCAAGGAAAAATCAAGCCGTCAGCCCCAAAAGTCGAAGGCAAAAACGCTTTGATCTTTTGCACCTATTCCGGTCCGCACACAGGGATTGATGAGGCAACTCCAGCGGGAAAAACTATGCGACAGTATTTTGAGCATTTTGGCTTTAACGTCGTTGCTGAATGGTACGTGGTGGGCGAGTTTCATAGAAGAGAAGACTTAAGCACACTAGGAAAGCTTGGCGACATTAGAGGCAAGCCAACGCCGCATGATTTGGCGAAAATTAAAAAAGAAGCCCAACAAATAGCAAAGAGTCTGAAGTGATCAAAATGAAGACACTTAATTTACCTGAAAAAATAAGCGACGAATTAGCCAAAACCGCTGAAGAATTAACGTTAATGGCAAAAAAACCAATCTCTCAATCAATGGCAATAGACCTACTTATCGAGGTTTACCATGCCCACCTCAATAATCCATGTGCACTTGATGCTTTCAGCCAGCAGCTAAAAAGCTTAAACATTATGTTACCGGAAGAATTCGATAAATACTGGGACGAACCAGCTAAGACACAAAAAACAAAATCGAAGGCAAAATCCAAAAAGCAATAGTCGCAAGCATAATTCAAAAGTACATGTTGACGAATCATTATTTGGCGTTTTCTATGAAGAATCTGACGCTAAAAACAAAATTTGGCTCGATTAAGGTTAACGAAAAAGAGTATAAAAAAGACATTGTAATCCATTCAGATGGGTCAATTACGAAGAGGGAAAAGAAAAAATCAAAAGACCTAAAACCAGAATACGGTCACACTCCCCTATCTGAGCGGGAACTGGAATTTTTGAAAAAAGAAAAGTTTGAAGCTTTGTACATTGGAACAGGACATCAAGCTTCCTTGCCTATAACACGGCAGGCAAAGGAAATTTTAGACAAATACAAGGCGACAGTTTTGCCTACACCCGAAGTAATTGATAGAATAGTGAAAGAGCAACGCAAATTTGTAGCTATAATACATATAACATGCTGACTGCTAAAGAACTGCCAAGATTTGCTGTCTCAACTTTTCGGGCAAACTATCGCGATTAAATAATGTAACAATAATCAGCTCGGTATCTTTTCTTTCTTTTATCTCATTTATAAGCTGGTCTTTGGCTTTTGCATGTACGACAGCTAACACAAGTCTACCACTTTCTAACGCTTGTTTGACAGCTCGCTTGAATTTTTGGGAAAATAGCTCCATGGGGCCTATTTCATCTATGGCAATTACACTGCATTTTTCTGTGGCATCAATGATTGAATTTGCCCCTATATTTTCTAAATCTTCAATATTAACGCGGTATTTTCCAACTAACGGTCCATTCTTATAATTGACGTGCGACAGCCACCCGTGCTTGCCAGCGATTAAGTCTATGATTTCAAAGCCAACCCGCACGTTGCTTTCTCTTGCTTCGAGGCTTATCATGCCGCCAACGCCAATTCCCTCTGCTTTTAGAGCGTCTACCGTTTTGGTGATCACTGTTGTTTTTCCAACACCTGGAGCACCAGTCAAGAGCAAAACCCGCTTCTGCAACCAAATCACATCACGTCAACCAGAAGTCTAATAGGCAATAAAATTCTTTTCATAAACAAACTTTGGAGCAAACCGCAATGGTTGAAGACGGGTATATAGCTGATTTTCCAAGCGAAATAATCAGGGAAGGCAAAGTGCAAGTGTTAGTGCCCAAACTTTCCGACTATGGCGTCATCCCTTCTGATTATGCGCCTTCCCGAGCACCAGTCTTCTACAACCCAGTCATGGAATTCAACCGAGATCTAACGGTTTTGACATTTCAGGCTTTCCAACGCATGGTTAACCATGAAATCTCCATTTGCGACCCTTTAACCAGCCAAGGCATCCGCGGAGTACGCTTCGCCGCAGAAATTGAGGGCGTTACAAGAGTCTCAATCAGCGACATAAATGAGCATGCTTACCTCCTTGCAAAGCACAATGTTCTGCTAAATGGATTGGAAGAAAAAATTGCGGTTAAGCATAAAGATGCAAACGCAGTTTTAAGCTGCAACGCATCGCCAAAGAAAAGGTTTGATATTATTGATATTGACCCGTTTGGAACACCCGCCCCATTTCTGGATTCCGCATTTCGAGCCATTCGCAATAATGGCTTAGTAGCTTCAACAGCTACCGACCTTGCGCCATTGTGCGGCGTACATGCGAAAGCATGCGTCCGAAAATACGGCGGCAAACCATTGCGAACGGAGTATTGCCATGAACTTGCCGTTCGGCTTCTACTTGGCTGCAAAGTCACCTTAGCCGCGAAGCATGACATCGGAATAAAAGTGCTTTTCAGCCACAGCAGCGAACATTACATTCGAGCTTACACCCAAGTTTCCTATGGCGCAAAGAAAGCTGATGAAAGCGTCAAAGCATTGGGATATATCCTGCATTGCTTCAACTGTTATCACCGAGAAATCTCACATCACCCCTTTGGCATCCTCCAGTGCCCTGAATGTGGATCAAAAATGGATTATGCTGGTCCCTTGTGGACTGCAAGCATCGTCGACCCGAATTTCATCGATTTAATGATGAAAGAAAATAGGTCAGTGGCGTTCAAAAATAGCGCCAGAATCACAAAACTTCTCAACCAAATTAAAGAAGAAGCTTCAGCCCCAATAACTTACTTTGTTGTTGACAAATTAAGCGGAAAACTTGGCTTGCCCTCGCCATCCATACAAGGCTTCGTCACTGCACTTCGCAACAACGGTTTCCAGGCAGTTCAGACACATTTTAACACCCGAGGCATCCGAACAAACGCACCAATGACGGCTATTCATAAATTGCTTAAAGAAGCAAGCGGCAGCTAATTTTAGTAACAAAAGTTTAAAGAGCAAAAACTACAGTGCTTTAAGTAAAGTGACCAATTATGAACGACAAAATTACTGTAATTGGCGCCGGCATGATGGGCGGCGCTATAATCAAAAGCCTAGTTAAAGGCAGCTATGCCGGCAAAATAACAGCAGTTGATATACAAGTTGAAAGACTCAAAGAGTTTGAAGTTTTTGGAGTAAAAACTTCTTCAGATAACAAAAAATCCTCTGGCGATGCAGATATTGTTTTTATCATTGTTAAGCCGGGTGATGTGGAAAAGGTTCTCAAAGAAATCAGCAAAGAAATTAAGGGCAAATTATTGATTTCTGTAGCTGCTACTGTTCCATTGAGCTTTTTGAAGAAAAATGCTGCGGAAGCAAGAATCGTTCGCATAATGCCTAACCTTGGCGCATTAGTGCAAGCATCTTACACGGCATTCGTCTGCGAATCAGACGTTACAGCTGAGGATAAAGAGAAAGTTAAAACAATCTTAAATATGATGGGCGTATTCGAGGAAATGGATGAAAAATACATGGATGCGATAACGGCGGTCAGCGGTAGTGGACCAGGATATATGTCAATTATTATTGAAGCTTTAACATACGCAGGTTTGAAAGTTGGATTGCCGCGGAGCATTGCTTTAAGGTGTGCTGCTCAAACCGTGATGGGTACTGGAAAACTTGTTCTCGACTTGCCTGAGGACCCAGCGAAAATCAAGGACATGACTACAACTCCCGGTGGAACAACAATTGAAGCCATTTATCAGATTGAACAAAGCCAAATCAGACCCGCAATGATACGTGCAATCGAAGAAGCAACCAAGAAAAGCCAAACTATTAGAGAAAAACTAAACTTGCAGTAAGATTCACCATGTTTGAAGCAGCGATTTTCGATTGGGATGGCACATTAGCGGATACAAGAAAAGTAATAGTTATCTCTTTCCAAAAAACCCTAAACGAAATAAACATCAAAGTGACCGACGAATATATTCAGCGCCGAATCGGAATCGGGGCAGCAGAAACTTTCAGAGACGTGATGCTGTCAAATAAGAGGCCAGTTGACGAAAAATTAGTTCAACAGTTAATTAAGCGCAAAAGCCAACTCGAAATTGAGCTAACCCCTCAAGTGAAACTATTCCCTGGCGCTAGAGAAATGCTTGAAGCCCTACATGGCAAAGTCAGAGTGGGTTTAGCATCAATGAATAATCACTCGGTCATTTTGCACATGGTCGTGGCTAATGTCTTAAAGAAATATTTTGAAGTCATCGTAACAGCTGATTCTGTTGCCCATTCAAAACCTAACCCAGAAATCTTCTTAAAAACTGCCTCTGAACTAAAAATAAGCCCTGAAAAATGCGTGGTTTTTGAGGATTCAATTTTCGGCGTCAAGGCCGCCAAATCTGCAAAAATGGGTTGCGTTGCGGTTACCACAGGCGTTTATAGTGAAGAAGAACTTGAAGCAGAAAATCCCGATTTGGTTGTTAAAACGTTGAATGCGAATCAAATTCTGCCGTATATTTTGCAGTAATATAACCTTGTGGTTGTGTTTTGACAGTCACATAGCTTTAAAACTTTTTGAAAGAAATATAATCTGTTCTCAACTGCGGAAAGGATATTTTTGATTGCAAACAAAAAAGCGAAGTCAACAGTATTTCAAATTCTGCTGCTAGACAACGGTGTCAGCCAAGACGTGGAAGTTCAAGAAGCTACCCAGGTAGATTTTCTTCAAGTTAAAGAGCATCTGAGAAACGGCGGATCAGTTTTCATAACCAGCAAAGACACACAGAAAATGGCGTATCCCAAAACTAAAGCGCAGCAAAATTATGGCAAGTCAAGAAGAAGTTATGGAGCCCTTTTCCGTCAGCACTTGAGAAGTTCATGACTGTGTGACGTGCATCTGATAAAAGATTCCCTTTACCCCCCTCTCTCTTCCGTATTTTTTTAGATGCACGCCACTCCCTATAATTAATTTTTAAAAATAGCGCCAAGATTTACAAGTAATCGTGATGATGTCGCACAAGTATTGTCTTTTTTAATTCAATTCTAGAATTTGATGCTTGAAATGCACAATGAGGATTAACTACGTTTTGTTTTTAGGCTTAGCCTTTCAAAAAGGTGAATTTTATGGAACATGAAGTTTGTTATGTAACCCAAAAGAAGGGCAACTCCTAAAACAAGAAAATATAATCCTACTATTATTGGAATTATAAATTGTGTATTGAAAATACTTAGAAACGTTGAAACAGCAACTGTGCTTCCGTAGCTTGCCATAAAAAAAATTTCCAGCACAGCAACTACGACAATTGTTTTCTTAGTACCTAAGTACTCGAGGTAAACGCCAAAAAAAACTGCTTGTAGGATCCATCCTGAAAGCGGAATGTAAACAAACAAAAAATCAGCTGCCAAAATCGCCATGCTGACAGCTAAAAGACCGTAAAAAAGAGATTTAGGCACTCCGTTTGAGGGAAACATATTCATGAAAAAAAGGACGGCAAAAAACTAGGCAAGTCAAGCACCTATTTTTTGCTTCTCAAAACTTTTGGAACATAGGCGCATCTTTGGTCTGAACCTAAAATGTCTCCTGTGTAAAACAGCGCTGAGGATCGGCAGCCTCCACATAGGTCTTTGTATTCGCAGACGCCACATTTGCCCTTGATATTTGCTTTGTCTTTGACTTTATTGAAAAATTCGCTGCCTTGCATCTCACCCCATATTTCTTTGAGCGATTTGCTTTTGACGTTGCCTAGGCGGTAGAAGTCGTTGTAGCTGCATGGTATGACATCACCGTTTTCGGCTACACTCATGAATTTGCCAAAGAAGCATCGCCCCAAGAAAAACTTGTTGTACCAGTTTTCGAAGTCAGGCATGCCTCGCTGTTTTGCCACGCGGGCGTAAAAAGGGATGTAAATGTTAATTCCAGGTTTTCCATTATATTCTTCGGTTAAATCATAGAGTTTATTGCAAATCCATTCGTACTGTTGTGGTGTCGGGTCAGCTTTAAGAGTTTTTTTGTCTTCGCTGTAGGGTATCATCCCGTGGAAAACGACCCAGCGTGCATCATATTTTCTTGCTAAATCCAAAACGTGACGCATGTCTGCTTCGTTTACATTGGTGACTCCATCAGCGTTAGCAAATGTATAGACCAGGCAGTTTAGGAGTTTCTCTCTTGAAAACCGCTCTATCGCTGCAACAGCAGCCGCATAAGCGCCTTTGCCACGGATAACATCGTTAGTTTGCTCTTTGCCATCAATACTTATTGAGATTTTGGTTTGATTCTTGACAATTTTTTGGGATTTTTCTTCATCGAGGAGACGCCCATCAGTTATGATGCTTGTGCTCAAACCTTTTTCTGTCGCGTAATCGAGAATTTCAAAAAGGTCTTTACGCAGAAAAGGCTGCCCGCCTGTAATTCCAAAAAAGCTTGCGCCCAAAGCGGTTACCTGGTCCACAATTTTTTTGGCATCATTAGTGTTCAGTTCATCAGGGACAGCTGATTTACCCGCGGAAATGCAGTGTACACAGTTGCTTTCACATTGGAATGTGCATCGCCAAGGTACAATTAACAAGGGACCTTTATGTGTCAAGCCTATTTCTCCAAGGAGCCTTTCGTGTCAATCCAAAACAAGTATTTAGGTATTTAATGCTTCACATTTCATTTTAGTTTTTGAAACCAAATAAAACATAACAAAGTTGAAAACAATATGTTGAATTTAACAGTAGTTCCAAAACAGTTATAAATTTATTTAAGCTACTAAAATTTGGAGAAGGAGAATGGATGAAGAAAGGCTAGTTGACGCTAGCCAACGCATTTGTAGTCATGAGACAGAACGATTGTACACGCAAAGAAGCTTTGACATTCTAAATGGGTTCGAGTTAACGTTTACTCGTTGCATAAACTGCCACAAAATTGTTAGTTTAGAAGCAAAAAAAATACAATCACAATAAACTCTGTGACTACTTTTCTTTATCTTTTACGTACAGATAGAGTTGACCCTGTTTCAGCAAATCCAAAGCTCTTTGCGTTTGGGTGGTTGTTAGTCTACATGTTTTTGCGTCTTTCAGAAAGGGGAGCGTCTCAGGTGCATTTTGAAGAATATGCAAATCTTCCCATGTTACCTTAAAATCTTCAGTTGGCATGGTCTTTTCATCAACATCCATAACCCATGTGCCTGCATCCAGTTCGTCACCTTTACTCAAAGTTGTAAAGGGTCCAAGCAAACTTTTATCCTCGGTGTTAAAGAGAAAAACAACTGTGCCTGTTTTGATTTCTTCTAAACGAGGTGAATTCTTGTCGGCGCAGGTATATCGTTTTTTGCTTAAGCATTGTTCCTGGGAAGCGTTGTTACAAAAAAGTACATAACCGTCATACATAATTAAACATAACCTTACCTTAACTTGATTATCTTGCCTCTTATTTTCTTTTTCTTTTGAAAAACAAATTAAATCACTAAAATGAGCGGTAGGCAATTTTTTTAAATGAAATGTTGTTCAAAGATGAACCCACAAGCCTATTTATTTTTCAAGAACTTACTGAACCTCGGCAAACCATTATAATGATGAATTTTTACTCCCAAGTTTAAGGCAATTTTTGGGTTAGAGATTGAGCAAAATGACTAATAGAAAGCAGGTAATCAAATCTTCAGGTTTAGCATTGATTATACTTTTAACGCTAATGTTAATTTTTTTAGCTGAAACTCAAATGATCCAAACGGGAAAAGCTCAAGTGGTGCCCACACCTACACCGTCGCCTAGTCCAACGCCAACTATCACGCCAACGGCAACACCAAAACCGACGGCTACTCCAACGCCTGCTCCTACACCAACGGCAAGTCCAGTTCCAACATTATCAAACGGCTATGTTAGCCCAACATCCGGAGCTGCTTCAACAAATTTCACGTATTACATTACTTATGTCGATCCAAGTGGTTCGAATCCTTCTTCAGCATTAGTAGAAATTGACAACAGCCCTCATTCAATGAGTTTGTACATGGGTACATCCTCTAATGGAATATACCAATACTCAACAGCACTTTCTATAACCAGTCACACCTACTATTTCATGTTCACAAGCGGTTTGTCTGGACAGACTGCTTTATTTGGTTTACCAACTCAATTTTCTGGTCCAACTGTTACAGGTCCCACGCCATCGCCTACCCCAGTTCCAACACCTGGATCAGCCACATTATCAGGTGGTACCGTAAATCCACCAAAAGGTTTCACCTACGACACATACACTTTTTTCGTCAATTATAATGACCCAAGAGGCGCTAATTCTTCGTCACAATATGTTTACATAGATAACGTTCGTTACTTGATGAGCCTTTATAGCGGATCCGCCTCAAACGGACTATATGCATTTGGAACCAATAGTCTCTTGGCAGGAAATCACACCTTCTACTTCAATTTCATTAGCGGCTCATCAGGACAAAATGTTACCCTTGGTTTGCCAACTCAAATTATCGGTCCAATAGTGACGGCGACAACACCAGCCCCAACCCAAGCGCTAACACCAACTCCATCACCAACACCGGAGCCTACACAAACGCCCATACCAACAATTCAACCAACTAACCCACCGATCACTCCTAACCTCCCATCTTCACCTTCACCCAGTCCTTCTCCATCGCCAACTCCAAAACTCCAACCCACACCAACCCAACCATTAATCCCGTTGCCAACCACTACCCCTTCAATCAACCCCAATGAAGCTTATACAAATAGCAAAAACTATCCACTCTGGCCAATAGCAGCAGCCGCCATAGTCGGGATCACATTAATTGCCATCCTTACAATTAGCAGAAAAAAATCAAAAGACTCCGACGACGAGATTGAGTTTTAAAGAGCATAGACTGTGGAAAATTTAAATGGGTAAACAAGATTATTCTTTGTTAATTTAAATCAGGTGGAATGTGCTTTAAAGGCTCTTTCAGTTGCTAAATTCGGTGGTAGCCTCTTGGATGTTGAAGGCAAAGGGATTCCCAAAATCGTAAAACGCATACAAGAAATCAACCGAAAAGATGGCTTTGGCCCAATTGTTGTTTTTTCTGCGCCCACAGGCTGCACGGACGCACTCATTAAGATCGGCGAGTCTTATGCACAATCATGCACATTGCCTCTTGACCCAATTTTTGAAATCTATGAGCAACTAGCAGAGTCCTATGTTAATGAGACCGTGCAAAAGTCTGCATTTGATGAATTAGCAAACTATAAAGCCTTAACATTAGCGGCTTTGGAGTCAATTAACAAGCGTTTTAGCGGCAACATCAAAGCGAGAATTCTCACACTCGGCGGAGAACTCGCCATGTCTACGTTGGCAGATTACATTTTGAAAAGCAATGGCGTAGATTCTTGCAGTGTTTCACTTAAAGATTGGCCAATTGTTACTGATGACAATTTTGAAGACGCTGCACCCAATTATGAGTTAAGCAAAAAAAGAATTCACACTTTAATTGAGCCGTTGGAAGAGGGCAAAACTGTTTCATTAGCAGGATTCTTAGGCGTCACAGCTGATGGGCTTGAAACCATTTTGGGCAGAGGTGGTTCCGATTTAACGGCGGTTTTCGTTTCTTGCCTCCTGAAGGACTTGTATAAAACTGAATCTTTGCTGTACAAAGATGTACCAGTTCAAAGTGCTGACCCTAAAGTGGTGCGTGGACAGAAAACTGAGCATGTTTTGGCGCTAACATATAACGAGGCTCATAAAGCTTCAATGATGGGTATGAAAATTGTGCAAAGCCCAGCAATCGCAATGGCTAGACGCTTCGCCCAACCGCTTCGAATAGTTCCGATTGATGAACCTCAAATGTATTCAGTCATTGAAGCTGAAACAACTGGGGGAGAAATAGTGAAGTGTTTAACAGGCAAATCCCGCTGTGCAATCTTGTCGATGAATGACGAGAAAAGCAGGTCACTGGAAGATGCATTAAGAATCTGGGAAAAAAGAAATGATTTTATGGATTTGGGCGCAGAACCCATGGAGACGGGAGATCAGATACGTGATTTCCTTTTTTTGGACTCAGATTTTCTTAAGAAAAACGAGGAAAAAATTAAAGGCTTTGACGAAAACATGAAGATAGAATACGGTTTAGGCGTTGTGACATTGATCGGTGATAGAATGAAAGATTCTCCAGGAGTCGCTTCGTTGGCTATTAGCGCAATATCAGGCATTAACATCAAAAGAGGTATCTTCGCACCTCACACTTCGCAAATCATACTTGTCGTTGAAGAAAAAAACATAAATGCGACGGTCGCAGCCATTCATCTAAAGAAACAGGAATTAAACAATAAGTAATCATCGGCAATTATTCTAATATTTTTTTCTGGGTTAAGCAGTTCTTCACTGTGTCAGAATTGAAGTCATATTTCCTTCTGGTTGGGTGTTAATTTTTGTTGCTTGTGTTTTGGGTTGGTTTTTTGGTTTGGGGTTTGAAATGTTTGCAGGTTGAGGGTTTTTGCGTTGTTTTGCGTTGGGGCGCGTTTATTTGCGTTTTTCTGCGTTGTTTTTGGTTGTTTTTTGTTTCTAAAGCTCTGGCGTCCAGGCTCAATGGGCAGCTGATATTTGTTTTTTCCCACGAAAACTCAAGTTTCAAGCTTTCTGTGCGTCACAGAAAAAGGTTATAACTCTAAAAACTGTTTTAACAATGGCAACCGACCTTAGTTTGACAGCGTGAATCGAATTTGTCTTTTGGGAAGTATCTTTCTCTTAAAAAATCATTCTTATTTATGATTGCAGGTTTGATAGTTTTCCTCATTTACCTCTACTTTTTTATTGGCATACATCAGATAACAACGGTATTAAGTAATATTAACTCGTCACAGTACGCATTTTACTATTCTTTTGCGCTTATTGCAGTGCTTGCTTCAGTGTTTTTTTGGTCAGTAGCCTGGAACAGCATCTTAAGAAGTCTTTGTATCAAAATTTCCTACAGACGAGCCTACCTGTATTATTGGGTTAGCTACTTTACAGATTTAGTGATTCCATGCGCCACGGTTTGCGGTGAATTAACAAGACTGTACTTGGTTCAGAAAGAAACAAATAAAAACTATGGTGCTTTGGCAGCCGCAGCCATAACAAACCGCATAGTTGCCTATACAGTGGTGACTGCTGGATTATACAGTGGAGCAGTGCTGATATTTTTGAAACCAACTGTTTCACCAGCTATAACAAACGTTTTCATCTTGTTTTTGGTTGGAGTAACAATTTACATGGTGGCTCTTCTTTACTTAGCATTTTTTAAAGAGGCGGCGAGAAACTTTACATTATTTTATCTTAAATTTTTGAAAATTTTTAGACCAAAACATTACAGTTTAGAAAAAATAGAAAACACCAGAAAATCACTTTCAGATTTTTACAGCGGGTTCAAAACTTTCCGTGAAAATCCAAGATTATTAATAAAACCTTTTTTCTTTCATTCAATTTCATATATTCTTGGATTATTAGTATATATTCTAATTTTTTACGCTTTAGGAATACCTGCATCAAATCCGGAGTTCTACATTGTTGTTTTCTTCATTGCCACAGCAGTTCAAGACGCAGCAGCAAGCTTCTCTGTAGGCTCACTTGAGATCCTTTTGGCTACAATTTTCATTCTTTATGGAATAAACCCTGGAATAAGCGGCATCGCAGCAGTCGTCCTAAGAAGTGCCGGATTCTGGTTCCCCCTATTTGTGGGCTTTGTATGTGTCCAAATTATTGGTGCAAGTAATTTACTTGCCGCCCGACCGGAAGATCTTAGAAAAAGGATAAAGCGGACCAGAAAAGAAATAGACAAAAACTGAAAAAGAGCAGGCAGATGAAGCAATTGAAACCTAAAATTGCCTAATATCTGAATCGAATGAGCTAATTTAGTAAGAGCTAATGTGGAATTGTCTTTGATAGCATAAATCAGAGTTACTTTAAGTGGCATTAACTTGATTTTGAAAGCGCCATATTATCATTAATTTACAATGTTTGTTTTCTGGTTTTTCGGCGAATCACAAAGAATATCAACGATGGCACCGCACGACCACTATTATTATGAATATTGGCAAGTAGACAGTGGATATTCCTGTTGAGTTGTTGCTGCCGGATATGTCTGGGTTGGTTACGTACGAAAAACTCACTTGGACCGAGTTGGGCAGGTCATTCTCGAAATATAATGTGTAAGTTCCGTTTTGCTGCGCAACAAAACTGAATGCAGCGTTTTTATCGATTAAACTCAAGTTAACGATTACTGTCCCGTTGGGTGCGCTTACGAAAAAGCGAATAGCACCAGTAGTTGAGATTGAGCCGTTAAAACTTGTTCCAGCAGGTAGAGAATATTGTATTTGTGATGACGAGGAGGAAAGGGTAAAGGTTGGAACTGTAGTGGCAAAGGCTGAAGAAGCCATCAATAATGTTAGCAGAGCGGCTAATGTTGCGCAGAGAAATAATTTTGTTTTCATGCCTGAATCATCAGATGCTTAAAGAAATTAATTGCGAGCTTAATAACAGTCACGCTGAAATGGAAAGAAGAACGTTGGCTAAGCAACGAACAAATTTTTGAAGTGGAAGATAAGGATTTGGCTGGTGTGAGTTCAATTTGAGTTGTTTTGACTTTGTGTAGGACATCTACTGAGTTATTAAAATAGAAGTTGTCATCATTGGCGTTAAATCGTTTTGATGTGTATAAGTGCTCTACAGAATTTTTCTTTTTTTTGAAAGGCATAATGTTTTTAAAGCCTCATCCAAGTATTGAGACTCAATATATAAGAGAGAGTGTGTCATCACAATTGATACAAAACCGCACAAAAATAATCTTATCCATCGCCCTAACAGTAATAGGCTTAGCGCTCGTAGTAACAACCTACGCAGCATTAACCACAAGCCAAAACCTAGGTTCAACAGGCGGGATCAACGTTTCAGCCAGCCTTGGCGTTTACTCAGACAGCGCATGCAACACCCCCATCACATCAGTCAACTGGGGAAACCTAACATGTGGAGGAACAACAAGCCAAACCATCTACATCAAAAACACAGGCCAAGGAGTCTCATTGGCACTATCTATGAATCCTTCAAATTGGAGCCCATCAAGCGCCAATAATTACATGACCTTAACATGGAACCAAGAAGGCACAAGAATAAACCCCGGACAATCAGTTGCAGCAAAGCTCACCTTAACAGCGTCTTCATCAATAGTTGACGTAACCAACTTCAACGTGCAAATATCAATAACAGGCACACAATAAAAAATAGCGCAATCAACAAATGACAAAAGTATGCATGATACCATCTTGCCCAATGAGGTACCAAAGTAATAATTAATTCTGCAATTTTTTTCTTTGTGTTTTAGATTGCTTTTTTGATTTGGAGTTTGAATCATTTGCAGGTTGCGTGCGTAGATGTGCGCAGTTGTGCCGGATTGTGCTGAATTGTGCAAAATCTGCCGAATTGTGCCGCAATAGCAGAAAAGTCAATGGAAGTCCATAGAATCAAGCTATCTTAGCAGGATATGGAAGCAGATTTTCAAGACAAAAATTTTGTTCAGTTGTGTTTTGGGTTGCTTCTTTAATTTAAAGCTTAAATCCTTTGCAGGTTGCGGTTTAAAACGGTTCAGAAAGGCCTAAAAAGGTCCAAAACGGTTTAAAAAGGTCAGGAAAGGTCTGATAAGGTTGCCGTTAAATCAAAATGGCATTTTCAGTTAAAAGTTTATGTTCACATTTGAGTGCACATAGTGAACATTCAAATTTTAAGTCAAGTGCAGAATTCTTTGTGTTATTGATTTTGATTAAGCTTTGAACGTTCTAATATTTTTTCCCGTGAATTTTCTTCAAAAAGAAAGCTGCAAAAAGTATACCTCCGAGGGTTACAATTGTGAGGATACCAATGCCAAGCTCTAAGGTAGGGGTGTTTGGAGGATTGGAGGTTTTGGATGTTGCAGTTGACGCGTTAGTTGAAGCGCTGGGGTAACTAGTCTGCTGAGACGATGGTGCAGGCGTAAGATGTGAGGTTTCGCCTAAAGCGGCAAGAGGTGATGTTGCTAAAGACGAGTAGATGTTTGAACTATAATAATTTGATTCAATTCCCTGCTTAAATGCAGACAAAGAACCTGAAGCCGTTTCGACACCAACAAATGGACTATCCGAGGTATCTTCCCACACTATTATGCCCTTAAGATTAGGAAAACCAGTTGGAATTTGATTAAACATACCATTAAACCAACTTGCCAAATTGCTACCAGTACAACCAAATTCAGTAAGCATAAATGGTTTGTTTGGAGCAACTGATTGCACTGCATTATACTCACCACTTAAACCTTGAGTGAAAGAGGTTGAACCGTCACTATAATAATCTGTTGCAGTCCAATCCACGTAAGAGTTTCCAGGGTAGTAATCTGTTAAAGTGGCTTTTGAATCCCTCACACATGCTGGTTCCCATACCCAGCTTACGTTATTAGCTCCTTCTGTCTTGAAAATATTTACAATATGTTGCCACGCTTGAACGAATTGTCCTTGAGCATTTCCATTTACTCCCTCATAATACGGGGTCCAGCTGCCTGTGAATTCATGCATCAGACGTATGAAGAATGGATGCCCCCAATATTTAGCGTCTTGAGCCCACTTTGTAATATAGGAATCCATATCGCCATTAATAATATTCAAAAGAGTGGGGTATTCAGTGCTACTTCCTCCATCTCCGGGGTCCCAGGTTACCATAGGAATGCTACCATGCACCCTAGCTTCATCCATCCATGCTGCATTGAAGTTTGGATCATTTTCGGAGTCTGAAGGACGGTTCCAATATTGGAACCAATTCCATATTGCCACGCCTTTACCTACAGTTGCTTCAAAGGATTGAAGCTGTGCAAGTGAATCCTTATGACTTGGTCCTACAAAAGCGCCGAAGTAAATCTGAGAATCCGCACTGTTAGATGAAACAGATTCAACCCTTACTGAAAAAAATAGTGAGCAAGCCAAACAGAAGAATAAAGATAAAGCGAATAGTTTTCTATGCATGTTCCCGCAAAATAGATCAAACCAAACTATTTGAAAGCTTTGCTATTATTGATCTTAAAAAATGATGCATAACCAATGCATATTTCCGATTTCAGGAATATGAATTCGAAACATATTACCATTTAAAAAACAATATTGTCTCTGGAACTTTGCCAGTTTTGTAGAATTATGTGAGCTTTTCATAAATTGACCAATAATAATCGATTAACTTACTTCTTCTTTCTTCAAGAAACTTGGGAATGAAATGGAAAAATTAATAGCAATAAAATAACCATATCAAGCAGTTGCCGAACCAAACTAATAACTTGGTTGATCGATTTATGGCACAATGAAGTATGCGACATTTTACCATTTGTCAAAAATCATTATCGTGAATAATAAAAGAGAACTGCAAAGATAACGATAAAGGAAATAGAAATTACAGAGAGATAAAGACCAACCGTGAAAGCTGAAGCAATGTGAAAACCCGTCAGCTTAGTGAGATTGCTAACTTGAGATGTTACCGATTCAATTATGAAAGCTGAAAAACCAAAAAAAACCATAATTGGAACAACTAAATATTTCCGTAATCTCATCGCACGGTCGCGATTATAACAATTTTTTTCGGTTAACGAAAAACTCGTTAATTTTATCAAGAAGAATGGAAGAGAAAAAATTAAGGCATTTCCCAAACTAAAGATTAACAAAAGATTAAAATTGAAGGGGCGGGGCATTCCAACAAAAGGAATTGCTGATACGCAAAAAATTAGAGAGAACAAAACGATGAAGGGACAAAAGAAAAATCTGATAAATGTGTGAATTTGCCTTTGTGCAAGATAAATGGAGTTTAGCACCTAATTTCCCTCTCTCTTTTTAATAAATAATGTCCGGCAGTATTTTAGATTTTAGGTTAATTTTTGCTGAGAGTTGATTTAGCGAAATGTAGTTGGCTTTAGGTGCACGCCAACAAATTTAATGTGAGGACGATGGCGCAAAAAGTAACTTGAATTTCTTATTTGCTCAATGAATACACAAATCTCATCAAGAAAATTAATCTTAATCTATCAAAGCCAATTTGTCAAGAACCTTTTGTTGCTGGCTGACTTTGTTTCCCCTAAGTAACCCTATTGTAGCAAAGATTGAAGCAATCACAAATATGCTAACCGCGATTGCATTTAAATCAAGCTTAAAGGGAGAATAGTACAGTGCCAAACCATCAATTGAGACGATTGCGACACTCAAAGCAACGCTTAACGCGGCTTTTTCAATCATTTCAATGCTTTTTACAGATATATCTTCAACTGTACTGGGAAAAAATGCTCTTATAAAAGCGTACCCTGGAAGAAAAAAAACAAAAATCAGACCCAATATATTTCGTGCATAAATCCATGGATATGCATTCTGTGGAATGGCAAAAACCGATGCAACAGCGATCACTCCAAGAGCAATCGTTAACAAGTACCAAAGAGAACTGGAAAGACTATAACTTGAGAAACTTTCCTCAAATTCAAGCTTTAAAACGCCCTCATCTTGAAGCTTAACTATTTGAGCAAACAACTCTTTTTCTGGAACGTCAACAGAGCCCTTTAACATGCTGACAAGCTGTTCAACAGATTTAGGCTGCCTTTCTTTAATAGTCTTAATTATTATTTTCGTTAAATCTTTAGCTGTTGAATTATTGCTCAAACTACTAGCCTTAATACGACATGCTACGTAATAATATATAAAAATAATGTAGATAAAACCTTGGAAGTGAATAAGCAGATTTCGCCAAGCAGATGTCTTCAGCCAGGTTGCCACTTAATTTGATGGTTCGAAGCCCTTGTTAAAAAAGTGCTTGCCTCGTATAGATGCGAAAGCGACTTAGACTCAACACTCCAGTTGTAGAATCTGCTTTTAATTCCCTTATTTGCAATATTGAATTTTAGATTATTGCGCACCATTGGCTTCCAACGTGCTTTGTATTCTTCATTCCCACGAAGAAAATCAAATTGCGTAAGGTTTTTCTTAATTCCATATTGCATAATCTTGTTGAAAGCTAAATGCCCAGGCCTAAAGACTGAGTAATCTGGATCGAATCCGCAAAGATAGGCATAGAGTTTCTGACCATACTCGAAGGAATAAACAGTTGCAACAGGATTGTCATTGAAGGTTAAGAAGAAAAGAGCCAACCAACCTCTCTTTGCAAAGCTTTTTGCAATATCCACATGAAAGTTTTGATTAATATCGCTTGCAAACACACCACACTCACCCTTTGAAACTTGACGTTTCTGATGCAACTTAAAGAAAATCTTCATCGCTTCGTTGATATCGCCGAATTCATCATATCGAACAAATTTGATGCGATAATCCTTCATCGCTTGTTTTTCCCAAACTTTGAGATTCCTACGCATGTTTGAACCCAAGTTGCTCAGAAATGTCTCGCAATCGTTGGGGAGAGGTACAAACGGACATGGATTAATTGTAGAACTGGAAACGGCAACATGTTTTTCGCTGATGCTTTCAATAAGTTTTGCAGTCGCCGAATCTTCAGGTACATCCGTAAATGATATGTTGTCGGCGCCTGAGTCTTCAATTATACTTTCTATCAAGCGGTTTATGTTTCTGGAAGCTTCTTGCAAATTAGTTACTAGAAAGATTTGGTAGTCAGATTCTGGAGCACCGGCAAATTGTACTTCGTGATATTTCGTTCCAAGGAATTTGTGTGTGACATATGTAACTGGAACAGCAAGGGAAATTTGTCCATTATTCTCAACCGTGAAAAGCTTTAACTCCTTTCCATTTCCAAAATGCTTTGACCAAGAGGTAAGCCATTCATATGTTAAGAAAGGATTGTTATCAAAACTACTTGAGAGTAGTTTATTCCATGAGACTTCAAAGTTGTCAATGTTGTAAATTTGCTGTAATTCCAAGATTGCCATGACGCTGTCTTAAGATAAAATACTCTTAAAAGGCATCTTTCGAATTAGGAATATGTCGAAAACAGCTATTGTGTGTGCCCAATTAGTCAATTTAGTAATAAGATGAAAAAAATGTCGATTAAAATAATGAATATATAAAAATGATTTTTTCCGTCGAACATAGTTGAAAATATGTAAACCTAATTTCATTTGCCTGCAAGTAGAAGACTACAAAAAAAGATAAAAAAAATAAATTGGGGAAGAATGTATTTATTTTGTTTTTCGTCGACTCGCGTAAGTTCCAAGAGCGACAGATGCCAATACTAAGGCTAAGATGATTACTGCTGCGCTTGAAAACTCAGGGACCGATGGGGTTGTTGTTGGGTGTGTTGTGGGTGAACCGGTTGGAGTTGCAGTGTGAGTTGGCGTTGCAGTTGGAGCTGTTGTTGGTGTTGGGGTTGATGAGGTTGGGACTTACCCAATTCCAAGTAAGAGTTGAAGGGGAAGTGATTGCAAAGTGAAGCAACAGTTGATGATCCTGAAGCTGGAACACTTCCAGTTCCTGTCCAACCTGAACAACTGTATCCTGAAGAAGGCGAGGAAACGTAGGCAGTTATGCTTGTGCTGCTATCATACCAAGCGCTTGTTGGTGACGGTGAGTCGTATTGTGAAGTGACTGTTAAGTAATATTGAGCCTTGTAAGTGCCAGTTACAGTTGTAGGAGCTGAGAACAGTTACAGATGTTGCAGTGGTGTTACCGGTTACTCCAGTGATTAGGTATTGTGTTGTAGTGCTGCTAACGACCGCTTGAGGATTGTAGTTAAATGTGTAGACAGCGTTTGCGTTTGCCCAAGTTGAGTAGCCATTCGTCATAGGTATTTCCGTTAACTGTAACCAAGTTACCCGTATAATCTGAACCAACGCCAGATTGCGTAACCGTTAAGTTGTATTGAGTCTGCCAGAGAGTTGTAGCTGTCTTAGGACCGTTCATAGTAATGGCGTTTGAAGTTAAAGCAACACCTGTGGCATCAGTACCCCAATTAGTAAAGGCGATATTGGACACCTGTGGCTCCAGGAGAAATTGCGGCATTAAGAGTTGCGGTGGCAGTAGCGCCTGCATTGTACCAACCAGCGCCAGTTATAGTACCATGTGCCGTACTTGTAGTCAAGTAATACTGTGTTGTCCATGTTGCGATTGCAGTTTCGGGACCACTCATTGTAATTAGATTTGATGTCAAACCTGTACCTGAAGCGGCACCACTCCAGCCTGCAAATACGTATTGAGTCCCAATTGGTATGCTGCTATTTTGAGCATTTCCAACTATTTGTGGAGCTAATCGCAGTGGTGGTAGAACTACCAACATCATACCAAGTATTGTTACCAGTTACGGTGCCCTGGGGCGAAATTATCGTCAACTCGTATTGGTGTTCCCATGTGAATGTTTCAGTTATAGCACTGTTCATTGTAATTGTTGCAGGATTATTAGCACCTGAGTAACTTCCGATACCCGACCCAGTCCACCCGTTGGGAACATATCGCTCGCCCGGTGCAGTTGTTGGTGGGGTAGCTGTTATTGTGACTTGCTGACCTTCTGCGTAAGATGATCCAGTTGAAGGGGTTACGGTTCCAGCGTTAGACGATATTGTTAACGTGTTTTGGTTTAGTCCGATGTAACTGCTGCTGACTATTACGTCCGAAATGTAGTAGTTTGTGCGCCATTTAGGCTGGTAATAGTCTGGCTTCCTCCGATGATCGCGAAATAAGGCGATCTAGCGCCAACGCCAATACCATTGTTCAACACATTTGTGCGATCAACAACTAGATTATTGTTGACATATAACTTTTCTTCTCCGTTTGCCACTCCACCTGTCCCGGTGGTGTGTGCTAGCTCCAATGCAAGTCCAGCCAACAGTAACAGGAACGGCCGTTGATGTGAGGTTAGAGGTGCTAATTTGCCTTGAAAAGCCGGATGGATTTGCGACACCAGTAGCTTCACGATAAAAGATTCCCCAGTATAGCGTTCCGCCAACATTTGTTACGATAAGCTCTCCGTCACCGTTATCTGCTCCTCCAACACTAGCAAAGCCGCCGACTTGATAGTAGTCTCCGATTGTCGATGGAGTCGTGACAGTACTGACATAGACATATTCTCTTATGTCTATTGGATTTGTAACTTGAGGCAGCTGTTGATAGTCAATGTTTGAGCCTTGTCCCGCTGAAAGGGTGCATTGTACGCTATAAGGTTCTCCATTATTTGTAATTTGGCTATTTATTGCAAGTGCGCCCGAATAGCTTGTCCATGCATTTAGATTACCGCTTTGAAAGTTGTCACTCAGTATTATGTCGGCTTTTGCAACTTTGAAAGAGTTTAGCGAACAAGCCAATAACATAATAGCTAAGAAAGCAATCGTTAATAGTAATACTTTTTTCTTCATTTATAGTACTCTCCATATTTTATTTGAATCTTTATTTATAGAAGATGTTTTTAAAGTTTGTTGATTGCAAGTATACCATTTCACCGTTCTCTAGAGGTTCTGACTTATTAAGCCCTAACAATAAAATGATAACTTTGATAACGTAGAAAAAAGAAAATGATAAGTGGTGTTATTATTAAAGATGACAAACTTTGTTCGCAGCTGAAGAAGAAATTATTGCTTCAGCGATTTTCAAAGCGTTTAAGCCATCAGTTCCTGACACAATTGGTTTCTTATTTTCACTAATACACTCAACAAAATGCTTCAATTCAAGTTTGAGTGGTTCCACAACAGGGTACCGCGGTTGTACCGTTTGCTTTTCACTCTCAATAGATAATTCTTGACTCATGTAATCAAGTTTCATAATTGCTTCAGTCCCAGTGACAGTTAATGTTCTTGTTTTGTAAGGCGTCAGCCAATTGGTCTCCATGAAGGCGCTTTTGCCATCTTCATATGTAAGCATTATGTGAGCGTAATCCTCAAATCGCTTATGCCTCATACTTCCAACTTTAGCAAAAACACCAATCGGATTCTTGCCTGTTAAATAATTCATCACATCAATATCATGTATTGTAGTGTCCTTTATCACGCCTACGTCACCGATTCTCTCGGGCCATTGTGTGACCCTCTTTGAAGTAGCGCAAACTAATTCTCCAATTCCTTTATTGACAATCATTTCGCGTATTTTCTGAATTCCAGGAATAAAACGAGTTAGAAATCCTACAGTCAAATGTAAACCATTTTTTTCAGCCGTTTCAATGAGCTTCATCGCTTGTTTTGAATCGGCCGCCATTGGCTTCTCTACTAAAACATGCTTGCCAGCCTCAAGCGCTTTGAGTGCTTCTTGCGCCAAAACAGTTGACCAAGTACAAACACTCACTGCTTCAATCTCATCATCTTTTAACATTTTTTCGCTATCAGTGTAAGCTTTCGCCGAAAACTGGTTAGCTATATTGTTTGCCCTCTCAGCGTTCACATCACAAATAGCCATCAAGTTTGTTGATTCAAGTTCTTTGTAAATCCTGGCGTGGTTTTTACCCCAAAATCCAGTACCTATAACCGCTACGCCTAATTTTTTCATTTTACCCTAAACACCTTTTCTCTTTAAAACAAATTTAAAACTAACATAAATAGTTACACAATTTCGCTTATATTAATCACTTACTTAATTTTCAAATTCAAATTGTTTAGGTTAGCCATGGGAATTAATCGTTTAGTTGGTTGTTAATCAAACTTAACAAAGCTTGTTAAAGGAAATTAACAAAGTTTAACAGAGTTTTGTTGAAATTGACAAAGTACGTCGTTCCATTTCTCAAAAACTAATAAAAATAAAAAAAGCGCTTAAGGGATTGCCACATCCCCGAGAGAGAGAGAGTAAAATTGAATAAAATATATACGATCTATAGTAGCAAATTCAAAAAAATAATAGTTCTCTTTTTTAGTTTACTATTTCTGTTTTTCATCAAAATTAAGAAACTGTATCGACTCAACTTTAAGAACCTCAAAAAACAGACAGTTTTCTGGATAAGTGCGTTATTAGTAATTACCTTGCTGTCAATCTTCATTGTAGCAGCAGCACAAGGAGGAGCACCCGGAACTAATTCTTTAACGAATACAACTGTAATAGATTCGACCCCCGGAATACTCACAGGGACACCATCACTTACCCCTAGTCCGAACCCAATTGTGCACTCAACACCATCAACTAACTCTCTTCAATTACCCAAAACAGACTCAAATCCAACATCAAACCCAACCGCAATGTTACAAACCCCAATTGAAACATCACCCCCGCTACAAAGTTTTGCGTCGTCCTTCATTATATCACCACCCGCTTACACGATAACAACGCCCACAGAATCACCCACCGCGACTCCAAGCCCAACCACCCCAACTCCAGCACCAACAACTACTACCCCTGAAACCTCACCAACTCCAATACCTTCTCTATCACCTACCCCAGCCCCAACGCCTTCACCGACACCAGCCTCAACACCAACATCGACACCAACTCCCACATCAACGCCAACTCCTGTACCAACGCAGGCATCTACTCCTTTACCGACTCCAGCGCCCACCGCAACTCCAACTCCAACGCCAACTCCTACGCCTAAATCTACGCCTTCTCCAACACCAACCCAACTCCCACACCGACACCGACATCAACACCAAACCCAAATAATTTAGAACCTTTGAATGCTTTTTATGCGGACATGAATGGAGCTGCGTCATCTTATGCCTCACTTGACAATTCAGTTCTTCACAATGGAGATCCAAGCATTAAAGTGGGTCCAGATTATGTTAGGGGCACAAGAGAAGTAGACGGAGCATGGCTAAGCGTAAAACCAGGCGACCATATAGTGTTTAGTTGCTGGATAAAAACTGCCGCTTTCAAAAGTTCCGATAGTTACGCTGGCGCCAGAATCGGGTTAGACTTTTACTTAAGCAGTTCTCAGGGAACTGGAATAGCAACTATTGATAATGCAGGGCATCAAGCAGGGCACCCAAATGATGCAGAAAATGTTGCCGGAACTTGCCGTGTTTCATGGGGAAGTGATTGGACTTTGGTAACTTGGGACATTTATGTTCCTACTACTTACTATTCTTACGTTACAACCAATGGAGTCCACTCATGCAACCCAGTGCAAATTAGCTCAGTGGTAGCATGGTTTGATGTTCGGGAAGTAACTGATAATGCCTATGCATGGTTTGCAGACCCAACATTTTACATTAACCCTTAACATCCACAATTTCTTGTGACTTCTGTTTATTTTTTAAAAGATTAGAAAGAGGAAAAAAAATTTCCCTACATCTTAAAATTACGCATGTTTAAGTGCTTTTTTTCATTAACTATAACCAAACCTGCTACAATAGTTCCAATTATTATTGCAGAGATTATAAGTGGTAGGTATTCTTCAACATTATTGTTGACCCGACCTATTTTGGGCGCCCCAGTAGTTGGCATGGTATCAGTAGGTTGTGGTGTAGAGGAGGGGGATACTCTAAAAGGTGGTTGGTCGTTGTTTTGAGTAGGCGATTGAGATGCCTCAGTAGTGGGTGTTGAAGTTGAGGGAGGAGTTTCGGTTGGGTTACTTGACAGGTTGGCGGTTATCGTTCCAGGTCCGGTTATATTGGCTGTGGCTGAAGCGGAATTTTGATTTTGAATTTGTATGTTTCCTGAGTCTGTAGACCACGAGGTAAAAGAGTAGCCGTTGTTAGATATTGCTGTTATAGTTAATAATCCTGGAGGCAGCCAAATGGTGTTATTTGAAGGAAATATTGTCGCAGAGTTGGAAGGATTAATAAATAATGTCAGATTAAAAAAAGTCTTGCAATTACAGTATTGATTTAAAAAAAATTACGAAATTTTGAATTATTAAATCAGGTTAACTTAACCTTAGCCTAAAATTAAATTTAGAAAAACCCAAGGGTGTTAATTTCAATGTTCTTTCTTTGTTTTCGTCTTTTTGTGAGTTAATTTACTATGTTTAATGGAATGTCTAATATTCATGATATAACATGAGAAATAAGAAAATAAAAAAGCATGAGTAATTGCCTATTAAAAGGAACGCCGAAGCGTAGTAACGGCTTTAGTGCCCAATTAGCTCAGATCTGCTTGTTTTAAGATAGGGCAAGTTTTCTTAATATGAAGAAAACAGAAAGATCAATACGAATACCGTTTAAAATATCATAGCAGTACAACATAACCAATTATGGCTCCTTCGGCGCTATATCAAAAAGTGAACTACTCGCCTCTTCCGAGGCGAGCATCCACATCTAATTCTTGTTGATATATTCTTCTATTTTCGCACTAGTAACAACGCCAGCAGTCCTTACAGCATAGCCCTCAGACCACAAATGCCCACCCCAAAGCCGCAGCCTAATCTCAGGAAACTCCTCAAACAACACTCTAGCAGAATTGCATTTCAAGACACGCACCATCTCAGGTATACATAACTTTGGACGAGCTGAAACAAACACGTGAATATGGTCGCCATGATGAACTTTAGCAGCTAACAGTTGAAAGCCGTGATTAGTAGCAATCGTCTTAAGTACTTCCTCCAATCTAACCTCAACTGAGCCCAAAAGTACCTTGCGCCGGTATTTAGTGGCCCAGATAAGGTGGTAGTTAGCTTGGTAAGCACACGATCTTGCTTTCTCCAGGTCTATCACCTCCTTATCTAATGGTGACAGCCTTATCGTTTGGTAGAACTAATAGAACTACGTCCACGTGGTGGACGCATTCATCCTGCCGCTAACGCGGCAGGTATTCTCCTAGGTTTTTTATAAAAAAGTTTCAAGTTTACGATGCCCATCTGTATTTTCATATTGATTAAAGATTCTATTATTGTTAAACCGGATTTGAACTGTCCGAAATTATGCTTTTTCTCACAGGTTGCCAATTATTTCGCACGTTGATCACTTTTTCAATTATGCCAAAGGCTAAATCTATTGGTCTAGCAAACTTGCCTAATCCTGAAAACATTGATCTTAGATTGTTAACATCTGATAAACTAATTGCGCCCACTAAAGGAGCAGCAAGCAAATATATTGCAAGAAAAAGAGCAGAACCAATAACTAATAAGATCAACATAGGAGCAGCAAAAAATGTTACAAAAAGATACACAGGCAGAGCAGCAAGCACAGATGCTAAGAGTATTTTTCCAGAAGCTTTAAAGTCTGCTTTAACCCCAAACTTTTTCCAAGTGAAATATAATCCCACGAAAGTACTAGGGAGAGCTGCAAAAGGTAGACCGAGAATGATTCCCACAATGCCTATTGTAGGAACCAATAGAAAGGCGACTGGAATTGACACTATTAAGCTAAGAACACTTAACTTCAAGAGAAGTTTCGTCTCTCCCATTGCAGATAAGAGACTGGTCATAGTACGTAATCCTGTTAACGAAAGCAGATAAAACATTACACTTAACAACAGAAAGAAAGGTGCATAGGGCCATTTATCTCCATATATTGAACCGATAAGTGGTTCAGCAAGCACTATCATCGCCATCGTGAATGGAACTAAGAAGGATGTTTGTATAATTAACAGACGAGTTAAACACTGTCTTAAGCAGATTTCTGTTGTTCGGATTGTTATCTATTTTTGAGAATGCGGGAAAGAGAACTGTTGTAATGGGAGCTGTAACAAAGGTCAAAAGTATCACAAAATTGGTAGCAATTTTGTAGTTTCCTATCATTACATTATTTACGTAGTTAGCCATAAGAAAAGCAAATATTGGACTCCCCAAGCTGCTGACAACGCTGCTTATACCTAAAGGAATTCCATAATTCAATAGTTCCTTTAAAGTCCGAACTAACTCAACTTTCTTGACTTTAAAAGTGGAGAATCGTTTGCGGATAAAAAAATACAGCAAAAATCCAGCCACTGTGGCTTGGACTACCGAAGATAGGGTAAAACCAATTATTGCACCGGTCGCCCCATACCCTAAATACACTAATAATGGAGCACAAACGGTGTAAGCAACCGCCGAGATAACAGATAGATAGCTATTGAGTTTCATGTACTCAAATCCCGTAAAGATGCTTGCGACCCCTGATGATATTGCCCCTGAAAGCATTGTTACTGAAACGAGCGCAATTAAAAATGCAGAAGCTGGTTCGTTGACCATGGTATAAGCAAAGAAGTTAGCTAATAGTAATGAGACTAAAGTCAGAACAGTGCCTGTTGTGACCTCATAGATTAATCCTGCACTAATTACGTTCTGTTGTTCCACGTCGTTAGTTGTTCCTCTGTACTTTGCAATGAATCTTGTTAGGGCTGAACCCATACCCCAGTCTTGAACCACAGCAAGAGTAGAAGCAGGAATTAAAGCAACTACATAAAGTCCATAATCACTGGGTAAAATGAATAAGCCAAGTATTATTGTACCAATAGCTCTTATGATGGTAGAAGCTGATGTGCCAAGAAACAGTTGTACGCTGCCAATAGTGGTGGTTTTGCCAATTTCCATCGCTTTGTCCATCAATTTTCACTCGTAACTTACTACAAATCAAAGATTTTTTTTGAAATCTTTTTTTCCCGATCTCTATACTGAGTAGCGGTAGTTTCATAAAAGCGTTGTTCCAATTTCTAATTTCTTTAAAAAAGAAAAACTATCAAAATTCAAAATATGCGCGTAATTATTACTAACTTTTTTCAGTGAACAACATGCAAGCTTAGATTTTGAAGACAAACATTTGTTTGATTTGAACAGTTAATGACAAAGTTTCAGTTTCAAAAACCACGGAGAAAGGTGAGAATCAAATCAATGTAATGTTGTTGAATCAATTCGGCTTATTTTTTTTATGCCAACAATTAAAGGATTGACTTTTTCAATTGCAAATAGACACAGATTGCCAGGTTTTGACACAACAACTGGGGCATTCATGGATTGTGCCCCAAATCTTTCTTTAAAAGCTTTTACACCTTTAAGCCCAGCGCTTGGATTGAAATCAAACCAAGGAAACCTTTTTCGCATGCATTTTGAATGACTTCGTACAATAGAAGATTTACTGGTCTAAGATTGAAGTAAGTTTCTAATGATGCACCATGCCAATAAACAAAATGCCTTTTTGAATGAAAACAAAGTGCCCCTGAAATAACTTTATCTTGATAAATAGCTAACCAAAGTTCGACATTAGGTGAATTCCTTCTCAAAGATAGTCGTGGAATGAGCTCCCAAGAATATTTCTCACCGAGCAATCGATTTCCCCATCTGTTTACAGAGGTTTCGTAAACCTCGATAATAGTTTAACCAATCCTCAATTGAGGAGGCAATGTCTTACTGAAACACCACTTCGAATTGCCTGTTTCACAGCAGTTCTATGACCCTTAGACATATTTGATGCAATTACATCAAACCCTTTTTCCAGATTAATTGCGTGAGTTTCACCTTCATCACTGATACTAATATCAGAATTTAAGGCGACATCATCATAAGGGATTAACTCTCCAAGATAAATTATTAAATTTCTTTTTTATCAAATTTAACAATAATATACCATGATTGTTGTCAAGTTTATCTGCAGAGATCCAGCCACCATAAGTACACTCAGGGGATGAAACATAAATCTTGTCGTGCCCATTAAAATTGGAATTATTCCTTCTTTTGTTACGCATGAAAAAGGCAGTAAAGCTTTTTTGCCATCTGAGAACATAACAAGAAAAGGGGTTAAGGACATTTTTCTTTTGGCGTATATTTACTCCATATTTCAGCCCATTCCCTAGAGTGAAAATATGTTGAGTATTCACAATTACGCCAAATTAGGTCCCATTCTGAAAGTGAAGCTAGACGCACATTTACGATTGAAACATCAGTTTGCCGCTAAGGGCTTTTTGCGTTGTCAAACTCTGTAAAAGAATTTCTCGTCAGTCTCAATCACCATTTAAATTGACAGATTAAGATTCAAATTACATAAAATTATTCCACTAACTCACGAATGGAATAGTGCGTCGAATCTAGAATATCGCATCTTCAACAAGCTTTGGACAAAAAGTACACCCAGTGATCCATTGTTTTATTTGGATTCTTAATCTCTTTTCCATCAGTTAAACTATACATTTTGATATCTGAAAAGCCTAATTCGCTTAGCTGTTTGAGTTGCTCAATGAGGTGTAATGTAGTAAGTTTTCAACTGAAAATTGTGAGCTCCATCGTTAACCATATGATGCCGTGGATTTTGTGAAGAATTTCTAATAGCTTTCCAAGCTTCTTTTTTCGTTAAGAAGTCGCATCTGCAAAAGCTTGTACGTGCTTGATGCAAGTATAGAAGGGTGTTTTGATAGCTGAATTGAGCATTTGTTTGATAGGAAGTTCAAATTATGTGTTGAAAAACAAAAATAACCACCTGGCTTGATGAGTCGCCGTATTTCACGCAGAGTTGCCATTCTATCTTCATGGTCCATATAGTCAATGCCGTTAAAACTGAATAAGATAAAATCGAATGAATTATTTTTGAAACTTTTCATTGTTCTTGCGTCAGCAGTAAGAAAAGAAATTTTTTTGGGGGAACCCTGGAATTTTTTGATGCAAGCGTTCACCATTTGACTGGAGTAATCTATTCCAAGATATTCCTTGGCTAAAAACGCAAAGTGCGTGGTGGTGCGGCCTGCGCCAACACCAATATCGAGCATGCTCATCTTGGGCAGTTTATTTCTTAATTCTTTTAATATGGTTGTTTCGGGTTTTTGGAGGTCACTTTGTTCAGCATAAAATCTTGTAACATCCTCTGATTCATAGACTATTTTGTTGTTTTCAGCGGTTATGATGTTTTGAGTAACAATTTGTTGAACAACTTCTTTGCAGCTTTTGACAAAATTTAGAAGTTGCAATTTCATACCTACTGGAATCACGAATGGTAATGTATATTCTTAAACTTTTTGGATATTAGTAAAATTGTGTTGAGCTGATTCATTAAGATAAGGGATGTCCAATCAAATCAGTCAATAGATTCAAAGAACAACGTCAAACAATGATCAGTAATAAGACTAAAAACTAGGTTTGGTTTAACCGAAAATATAAAATCTTATCACTCCAGAACAGAGAAAGATTATTTGGAAAGAGCCAAATATTAATTAGAACAATGTTAAAAATAAGCAAAAAATCAATAAGGTTATTTCTAGAGTATAATATAGAAATTACAATGCTAATTTTAAGACATAATGACTCGAGTAACTTTCAAGTAAAACGCGTGTATGAATCCAACGATTTTGTAGATGATTATCTGCCTCAAATTGAACTGCAAATCCCTGAAAGGTCTATACTTGAAGAATTGAGGAGTGAACTGCCTTCTTTTAGGATGCTCGATATTGGAGTTGGGAACTGGGCGCACAACCAAGCATTTCGCAGGTTTGGTCAAAGAATATGTTGGGGTTGATTATTCAAGCGCTTTGATAAAGGCTTGTCGGGAAAAATTCCCAAAATACAGACTTGAGTGGGCGGATGCTAGAAATCTGAGCCTTTTTGACGATGCTTATTTTGACTTTGTCTTGTTTAGCTTTAATGGAATAGACGCTGTGGAACACGAAGATCGCCTGGCAATTCTGCGTGAGATTCGAAGGGTACTTAGAAAGGGCGGTTATTTTTGCTTTTCAACACTTAACCTAAATTCTTGGCAACTAAAGCCACCCTTTAGATTTTCAAAAAACCCAGCAACATTGTATCGAAGTACATACAATTTCTTGTTAAATCACAAAGTATGGCCAGCCATAAAACAAACTGGAAGAAAAACACAACACATGATGGCCTATTTTAGATACAAAGATTTTCTTGTCAGAGATTACTTTAGCACACCTAGCGAACAACTAAAACAGTTACAAGATGCCGGGTTCTCAGATACCAAGGCATATGATTTGAATAGTGGCAAAGTAGTGTGTGATCCAACAAATATGTTGGATTATGAATGGGGCTGTAATAGGCGAGATTGAAATAGGTGAAGAATGTATTTGTCTGAGCCGCATAATCAGAGCCATACATGTAAACGTCAAGTACTTCTTTGTGTTGCAGCGAAAGCAAAAATCCAATTACTTCATCGTTCTTTCTAGCCACAAACAATCTTATTTTATCTTTTGCATATTTCTCCAGGGTTAAGAAAAAAGAAGTTGGGAGTTTATTATTGCTTGTAGGATCGTATTTCGAAGAAACAGTTGCCGCGAGATCTGAAAGTTTTTCTGCAATATTTTCAGTTATTGGTTCTTCTTTAATAGTGACCCCATTGTCTGAGCATTTTTTGATCTCACGTCTGATTTTTTTTCTCATTCCAGGTTTCAGGCTGTCCAAATAGTCATCGAAATTAGACCAGTTGACATCAAGATAAAAAGTTACGATATTAGGAAATTTCGTGTAATTTAGACTCTCAAGATTTTTCATTAAAAGTTCGTCGAATTCAGAAACAAAAAGAAATGAGCTGAACAGAATTCTCTTTTCCTTGCAAATTGTATCGATTTTTTTGGAAAGCAAATTTAGAACCGTTTGGTCTTTATGGTTGTTGTCAAATAAAATTTTAGTACGGCAACAGGCTGGTGAATAACACAATAATACGTTGCTTTTGTATAATCCAAGCCTTTGACAAACATTCAGGAGTCCACGAAGATAAGGCAGTATATTTGGTCCCCAACTAAAGAAGTCGTTAATCTTGTCTATGAAGCAAGGTGCAATCGCTATTGTTGACCCTTCATAACTCGCAGTTAAGTAAAGCGGTTCAGGAAGCAGTCCAAAGGATTCTAAAGTCTTAAACCATCCATATGTAAAGAAACTATCGTTCGAAATCTGATCAATCGACTCTCTGATGTCATCTACAGTTTGAAAAACTCTGACCTCTTCTTGACGAACCATTAAGAATCGACCATTTACGGTTGTCTAGTCCTGTTTCTTTATAAGTTCATTGGAGCAAGCTAACTTGATTTATCGTCTCAAAGTTGTTTTAATGTAATCTTGGCTGTATTGTAAATAGGAAACTAAGAAATCTGAATTTAGCCAGCTCTTTGCAAAAAATTGAGAGTGAATAAAAGGAAATGCAAGCGCACGTGCAAAGGATTTGGTTCCAAAACTTTTGTACGCCTCCAACGGATTTGATATCCATGAGCTAACTACGACAGCGACTCCTAAAAGTCCGACCATCTTATAGAATTCAAGCCGAGAGTGTACATCGCCTTTGAAATTCTTGCTGTATTCTGAGACAAAACGTTCAGCAACTCCTTCACCTGAGTTTAAATTTTTGTTATCGTACATCAGTTTAAGTATGTGATACGCATATCCGACGTCAAACGCAGGATCGCCTATTTGGACACTTTCCCAGTCTATTACTTTCAAGACATTATCTTTAGTCAGTAAACCATGACCAGGGTGGTATTCACCATGAATTAAGCAATATTGAGGACAATTATTATTGGAAATATTTGATTCAAGCCAGTTTATTGCATAATTGAAGTCTTTTTTTAGAGCTCGATAATGTCTAGTTTCATTTAGATATTGCTTCAGACAAAATTGCCGTTCTCTGGCGAATGAACCACTATCAATAGGAAATCTGAGAGACTTAATCTCTAACTCCTTTACTTCTAAATTATGGAGACTTGCGAGCGTTGCAGCAAAACGATCCATCGGGAAAACGCTTTGTTTGATTATTTTTTCCTTTTGCATTATTAAAAAAGGATAACCAAAAAAAGATGAATCGTATTCACAAAGATAGGCATGTGGTACAGGAAAATCAGCCCTCTCAAGACTTCTCAGAACTTCAAATTCTCTTACATATGGTCTAATATCTTCGTCAGCATGATGAATCTTAGACCATAAACCAACCTTCTCAGAATAAGCTTTCATGACAAGATCAAAACGTTGCTCAAATCCTTTCTGGAAAAATGTAAGCAAGAAAGAACAAGTGTTATTCGTCATGCCTCCTGAAAGCGGCTCTAATGTTAGAAACTTTAACGTTGGTAGCATCTTTAGGGACTATGCTAGAATCCTCATTATACGATTTTACACGCAAATAGTCTTCGAGCTTTTTTGAGTCCAACAATTTTCTCAGAAATCCATCAACTTTTGAAAATGTCGGTTCGTTTGTTCAGAGTTTGCGAAATAGGATTGCGCTATTTCTTCGTTATCACAGTATTAAACCGCTAATTTGGTGAGAATAATTTTTGTTTCAATCCGAAAAATAAAATGTTATGCGCGAGTACTTTGAGTTTTTTCTAGAAGGTTCATGTAAGCGTTTGTCATGCGTTTTATGCTAAACATTTCTTCTGCTCGCTTTCGGGCATTTTGGCCCATTTGAGCGGCAAGGCTTTGATCGAGTAACAGTGTTCGAACGTGAGATGTAAGTTGATCAATATTTCCCCATGGGGCAAGTAGACCAGTTTTACTGTGAACTATTGCTTCACTATTTGCTCCTATGTCATAGGCAACTACTGGTTTTCCGTGAGCCATAGCTTGTATAACTGAGTAACTCATCGGCTCAGGCCACAAAGACGGCAAAAGAAGCAAATAACTAGACCTAAACATAGCCTCCAGGTCTTGCTTGTTCCGAATGTATCCCTGAGTCTCAAAAGTGTCACCTAATAGTTCGTTTTGACCAACCCACAGAAAACGAACATCCGGGAACTCTGGTTTAAGGTTTTTTGAAAGTTGAATAAAATGGTAGACTCCTTTTTGTTTGTTGATTTGGTTAGAGAGAAACAGCACTATTTTTTGTTTATTACTAGGGATTGCAGGCTCGATGCTGTTAAAATCAGTCCCATTATAAATCACGTGGACATTCGCAGTATCGTAGTTAAATCTGCCATCATCGTCTTCAGAAATAGACTATCACTAACTATCGCGGAAGCACGACGTAGTTTCGATTTAAGATTATGAACTTTCATCATTGAAAGTTGAGTAAAAGGTAAGCACGCAATAGAGGGTATAGCAGAACGCATTTCTCCAACAACTTTTGCTCGCTTTGCCAAACAAAGACCACAACTCTTGCTTGGACCATCACAAGGAGACTCATCAATCTCATTAAAAAGACAGCTTAATGGACAAACAGGCCAAAGAATCTGAGCCTGAACAATCGCAGGTATTCCTGAAAGTACACTAGCCCAGAAAGCGGAAATATCATAATCATACCAGGTCATAACGATGTCTGGTCGGATTTTCTCCATTTGACGTTTGTACAAACCTACAGCTTTTTGATTCATAACTGACTGCGAAGTGAAGGGATTTATAGGACTCCATTTCCGCGGTCGGTCTCGCGGAACAAAACATTTGGATACTTGAATACCTTGGGTTGTGAAAATATTTTCTAATAATCGAGCAACGCTAGGCTCTCCGCCAGGCCAGGAAGGCTGCAGTACTACACCTGTGAAGAGAACTTTCATTATTTACGCCATTTCCCATAAAATAAATGATGCTTAATCATTTTTATCTTCTATCAGTTATCGTTCTAAACAAGTTCTAAAACTTGCACTCAAGGATTCATCATCAAATACTAAGATCAGTTTATGTTCATTCTTTAAGTTGGGCATTAAAAATAATGCCTAGCTTGTGTGAGCTCCTGCCTTTAAAGCCTTAATTACAGTCTGAAATTCAAGCTCCGTCATAAATGGAAACATTGGAAGTGAAAGAATCTTTGAATACAATTCTTCTGCTTGCGGAAAATCTCCTTTTCGGTATTTTGTAGTCTTTTTGTAGTAAGAAAACATGTGTAGAGGAGGATAGTGAACTCCTGTTGTTATTCCTTCTTTTTTTAGAAAATCATAGAGCGTGTCTCTTTTCAAAGGGTACTGTTTTTCAACTTTGACTTCTAGCAGATGGAAAACGCCTTGTCGATAGATTGTCAGACTCTGGATCATGGAGCATTTCAATGCCATCGATTTTTTCTAATTCTTCTTTATACCTTTTTGCTACTTTCCGTCTAGATTCAATGATAAGGTCAAGTTTTTCCATTTGTTTAAGTCCAATTACGGCGTCAATTTCGCTCATCCTAAAATTGAAGCCTAAATCAGTAACGTCGTAACGCCAGTGAGCGAACTTTTCCTTTGGAGTCTTGCTTTGACCGTGATTTCTTATTAAGAGAGCTCTGTCTTTAATTTTTTCACTACTTGTAACCAGCATCCCTCCTTCCCCAGTTGTTATATTTTTTGTTGCGTAAAAACTATAACAACCTGCATCTCCAAAACTGCCAACTTTCTTGTCTTCAAATTTTGCACCGACCGACTGAGCGCAATCTTCCACCATTTTTATGCTCATGTTTCTTGACCAAGGGAACAATCTGTTTCATGTTACATGAAAAACCATATAGGTGAACGGGTATTACACATTTGATTTTGTTATTTTCTTCGAGTTGAGTTGCTAACTTTGAGGCATCAAGTTCGCCGTCTTCCAATACGTCGCAGAACAAGACTTCGGCGCCTAACCATCTAACAACATTTGCGGTTGCGACGAAAGTATTTACTGGAACCACTACCGAGTCGCCTTTCTTTATTCCTAAGCCATCCAAAGCCAGGTACAAGGCGGAAGTACAAGAATCAGTGGCTACACCATATTTACACGATATATAATTTGCAAAGACTTCTTCAAACTTTATCGTTTTTGGACCCATGGTCAGCCACCCAGATTCAAGAACTTCTCGAATCGAATCTAGTACCTCAGCGCCTATGGTATTTTGAGGCTTGTATAAAGGAATTTGATTTAACAATTTTCAAGGCTCCGATGTCACTTGTTTGAGATTACACTTACCACATATATTTATAAATTTTAATATTCAAGAAACTGCTCTAATTTTATGGTAGCCGTTTAGATGCGAGCATATACGAAAGTGTTTGTAAAATGATTAGCTTCTTGAGTATTCTGACATTGATTATTGTCAGGTTATGTTGGCTTTTTGAAAAGATGTCAAACATGTTTATGTTTTGTCTAATAGCCTTTTGTGATGTCGAACCGTCGCGTATTTGCCTTTGCTCATTTTTCCTTCAATCCCATTTTTTCAGCCTCTTTTCTCACTTACGAGTAATTTCTCAGGTTTATTCTCTTGAAGAGCAACATTGAGGCTGCCAATACGATAAGTAAAATTGCAACAATGATGAGTGACGGAAACTCTGGAACAGTAGGAGACGGAGAAGGCGAGGATGTTAGTGTAGAAGAAGGAAGAGGCATCGGAGTGGCGAAGGAGTAGGAACAGAGTAGAGTTGGCCTGGATTACCAGAAGGTGTTGGAGTTGGAGTAGGAGTTGAGAGATCGTTGTGGAGTTGGAGTAGGTAGTTGGGCGAGTTGGAGTTGGAGTAGGAGTTGTGATGTAGTAGTTGGAGTTGGAGTACGTGTTAGTTGTATGGAGTTGGACGGTTAGGAGTTGGAGTCGTTGTTGGAGTTGAGGAGTTGGAGTTGGAGTGGTGTTGGAGTTGGAGTCGTTGTTGGAGTTGGAGTCGTTGTTGGAGTAGGAGTAGGAGTTGGAGTTGGAGTCGCTGTTGGAGTTGGAGAAGATCCGAATGCGTAAACCTTGCCATCATCTGAACCTATATAGACCACGCCACCAGCAACAGCAGGAGAAGACGTCCACCCAATTACTTGTTGTGTAACTCCAAACTAAGGCACCTGTTGTAGCATTCAAAGCATAAACTTTACCATCAAGTGAACCTGATATAAACCACGCCACTAGCAACAGCAGGAGAAGAAGACACATCATTATTGGTCGTGTAGCTCCATAATAAAGCGCCTGTTGCGGCACTCAAAGCATAAACCTTATTATCATATGAACCTACATAGACCACGCCACCAGCAACAGCAGGAGAAGAAGCTACACCGTCACCTGTTGTGTAGCTCCACAGTAAAGCCACCTGTTGCAGCACTCAAAGCATAAACCTTACCATCACCTGAGCCTACAATAAACCACGCCGCCAGCAACAGCAGGAGAAGATGCAACCCAATTGCCTGTAGTGTAACTCCAGATGAAAGCGCCTGTTGCAGCATTCAAAGCATAAACCTTACCATCAAGTGAACCTACAAAAACCACCCCGTTAGCAACAGCAGGAGAAGAAGTCACTTCATCGTCGGTCGTATAACTCCATATCGAGTTGCCTGTTGTAGCGTTCAAAGCATAGACTTTGCCATCTTCGGAGCCTACATAAACTACGCCATCAACAACAGCAGGAGAAGAAGACACCGCGTCGTCGGTCGGAAAGTTCCATAATCACAGAGCCCGTTGAAGCATTCAAAGCGAAAACTGCACCTCTGCCTGAGAGGTCCGGACTTACTCGACCCACATAAATTACACCGTTTGCAACAGCCAAGAGAAGGCACTTTATCGCCGATTGTGTGGCTCCATATTAAAGCGCCTGTTGCAGCACTCAAAGCATAAACCTTGCCATCATCTGAACCTACATAGACTACGCCATCAACAACAGCAGGAGAAGATTCCACAGCGTCACCTGTTGTGTAGCTCCACAAAACATGGTTTGTTGTTGGAGCAGTTGAAGTGGAATTACCAGTGTGACTTAAATTATTGTGGAACATTGACCATGTGTCGGGATTTCCGTTTGAATCACTACTTTGAGTATCTGCCTTAGCCATTTCTAATGTTCCAAGGAACACGGAAACCATCAGGATAGTGAAGAGAATAGTACAATAATGATGGATAATGTTTTCTTTTTCAAAGTTTGCGCCTCTCTCTTAATAATAGATTCAAATTGACTACAGTCCCAGAACATTAATATACTTTGTGCATATCGTTTCAATTCTGGAGTAAATATTAATTTTAGAGAGAAGCACAGAGTCTTCTTACTATAGATCATGAAAAGCTACGAACATTTATTCTTTCTGAATTATAATCTTCTACCAGAAAATGAATCCTTCAACTAAATTAGTTTTCTATTTGCTTGCGCGACATGTAAACGCATTAATATTTTTGAATCTCAGCTATCCTCTTTTAAAGCTGATATTTATGACTCACGGACAAATGTTAGATTATCTTTCTTTCTGAGGTTAGATAGCGCTCTTTTGTACAAAGGCCTTGGTTTTTCAGGAGCGTAAGTGAGACTGCCCTCAGGAAAATTCTCTCGAAGACCATTAACATCTGGAGAAGTTTTTAGCTCACTTATTTCGTCCTTTATTGCAACGATAGTAAGATGATCCCGATGATGAATTCCAGGCTTTCCAAAATTCATATGTGCTGGAGTAAAGCATTCGTAAATAGACGAAAAACCTGCTTTGCTGAGCAAGTTGATTAAGGATGGTCGGGTGAACCAGAAACTAGTCATGTTATCTATTGAGTAAAAGAGACGTTTCTCTTTCTCCTCTGCTGTGGCATTTTCAGGGTGTTCCTGGAATATGGTGCCCCAGTATTCGCTCATTTTTATGCTCTACTCGCTCGATTGGCTCAAGAGCTACCCTGACATCAAGCACTAAAAGTCTATTTGCCATCTCATACATAGTTTTGATAAGATTAATTGCATCAATAGCAGTCAAATGATAGAAAACGCCACTGCAAATAATT
This sequence comes from Candidatus Bathyarchaeota archaeon, assembly GCA_963798135.1. Lineage (GTDB taxonomy): Archaea > Thermoproteota > Bathyarchaeia > Bathyarchaeales > Bathycorpusculaceae > Bathycorpusculum. Next base: position 491,616 of record CAWCSI010000003.1, read on the forward strand.
GCATCAAATTTCCCGTAAGACGCAACAGATATTTTTCTAATATCATCTTGCCGAAACTCTAAGTTTTTAAGGTTTAGAACTTCTTTGCTGAATATTGCTTTCTTAATATTGGCTTCTCTCGCTTCTACGCCAATTGTGTCTGCCCCATGTAATGCGAATTCTATAGAGAACATTCCATCTGAGCAACCTAAATCGAGAATGCGGGATTCAGAAATTGGCTTCTGAGAAAGATCGTTCACAATTTGCACTATTTTCCTAAGTCTTGTCTGAGGTACGCCTTGATTTCCTTTAGTCCAGATGCCAAAAGGAAGAGGAATATCGAAGTTCCATTCCCCATATTTAAGTTTAAGTTCATCCAGTTCCTGTTGAATTTTTTCTTTGGTGTACATAATTCGGGGCTCTCCTAATTCTTACCGATACGTAATTATTTTAATCTTATTCCTTCCGCTCAATATGTCGAAAACTATACATCTTGTTTTCGTTTACAAAGTCTTAAAATATTTTAATCAATAGATTTAGATGCACCGTAAATTTTAGAAAAGATACTTTATCGGGAAAAAAATCAAAGCGCATTCAATTTTAATAGTAATAGAAAAGGGCTCTAAACCTTTTAAACAGATATTTCTTTGCTTTAATCGCAAATGCATAGTATTAATATCTTTCACGCCTAAGTTACCAAAAACTTGTTGGATTTTTATTGTTACTAAATTAGCTTTTATCGGTTATGTAGCTGTTTTCTTGTCTAGCAAAACTTTCTCGATAAGCGTTTTGTAATGATTTATCATCCGATCTAAGCTTAACATTTCTTCAGCTCGCTTCCTGGCGTTTTTCCCCATCTTAACAGCAAGCTCTTCGTCTTTTAGAAGTGTGGCGACGTGAGATGAGAGCTGTTTTGTGTTTCCCCATTCAGCGAGCAAACCAGTCTCACCATGGACTATACCTTCGCTATTTGCTCCTACATCGTATGCAACTACTGGTTTTCCATGAGCCATAGCCTGAATGACAGAGTAACTCATCGGCTCAGGCCACAAAGAAGGCAAAAGAAGCAAATAACTGGACCTAAATACCTCATCCAGATCTTCCTTATTCCGAATGTATTCCTGAACCTCAAAAGTATCGCCTCGGACTTCTGTTTGTCCAACCCAAAGAAATCGTACGTTCAGAGAACTCTGGTTTCAGATTTTTGGAAACCTGAACAAAATGATGAAAACCTTTCTGCCTATTAGTCCGATGAGAAAGAAACAGCACAGTTTTTGGTTTCTTAAACGAAGTGGATGGTTTGATCATCTTCAAATCCACCCCGTTGTAAATCACATTGACTTTAGAAACATCAAAGTGCAATGTTGACATCACTTTCTTCAAAAAAAGATTGTCACAAACAATTGCCGAAGCATGCTTAAGTTTAGACCTAATATTATTAATTCTCAACATTGAAAGCTGAGTAAAAGGCAGACATGCAATGTATGGAACACGAACTACTTCTCCAACCACTTTTGCTCGTTTCGCCAAACAAAGACCACAACTCTTGCTTGGCCCGGTACACGGTGACTCATCAATCTCATTGAAAAGACAGCTTGTTGGACAAACAGGCCAAAGAATCTGAGCCTGAGCAATCGTTGGCGTTTTTGACAGCACACTTGCCCAAAAAGCGGAGAGATCGTAGTCAGACCATGTCATGACGAGGTCTGGTCGGATTTTCTCGATATGACGACGATAAATACCTACGACCTCATGATTCGTAACAGATTGAGAGGTCAAGGGATTCAAGCTCCACTTTCGCGGTGTGATTACGCGGTACGAAACATTTGGAAACTTCAATACCCTGCGCTGAGAAAACTTGGTCTAACATCCGAGAAATAACAGGTTCACCTCCAGGCCATGAAGGCTGAAGTACTGCGCCTGTGAATATAATTTTCATATCTTTATTATTCCTCTCAACAAAAAAAATTCGTTCTCGTCATCTAACGTCTTTTATTTCTCAAAATACAATATTTTTTAGGTAATAATTATTAATCAAACTCTTCAAAATAAAGAGACGCATTTTTTTAGTTTCCTAGAAATACTTCCTTTCATGTTGGAGCTCCATCTCGGCTTGCAAGAATAGGTTTTTTCTATATTTTTCAATTTCACTCCTAAAATAGATTTTGAACAACCTTTGAGTGAGATAAACCGAACTAGGAATATTAATTTTGATCATTCTAGATCGGAGAGTATTCTCAGCTATTTCTGCTGTGCTCCAATATTTCAATCGGTTCTTCCATACATACTTTAAGTTCTTAAGAAGCCAAAAGACACCGGAAAGGTTTCCACGAAATCTCACTATTTTTCCATTTAAAAGTGAATCGTAAAAAAACTTGTACACAAAAAAAACGAACATACCTTTCGTTAAATCGAATAGGTTCCAATAAATATCGAAAATAAGAGATGTGCTGCCAATAAATGCATGACGATATTTAAGAAAATCATTTTTCCCACTAGTGCCGCCTAGAAAGTGACGTACTTTGGATCCTGAAACTGTTACGACTCGCTTACCAGATATCCAAGTTCTGAAAGAAAGATAATCATCGTCGTAGTAATAGAAATATTTTGGATCAAAAACCCCGATTTGTTGTAGAAATTTATTTTTCGCTATCATCGCTGCCCCCATTGCAGATGATATCTCGAAAACTTTAGGAAATGCTTCCCCTGAATAATTTCTTATTCATTTCAATCCAATAGCCAGGCATCATATAATCGCACTTCAGAATGCCCGCCGTTTGGACTGTTCGGCCATCCATATTGAGAAACAAACATGAAGCCAAACCTATCGTTTCATCGTTTTCCATTGCGTCAACCAAGGCGGCTAACCATTCAGGTTCCACTGAAGTATCATTATTCAAAAAAACGATGTAATCCCCTTTTGCTTCCTCGAAACCAACGTTGTTAGCAGGCCCAAAGCCTAAATTCTCTTGATTGATAATAATCTTAAGTCGTTTTTCTTCCGGAAATGAATTGCTAAGAAATTCTACGCTTTGGTCTGTGGAAGCATTATCAACGACGATAACTTCAAAGTTAGGATAATTTGCGCCGAGCACCGCAGAAAGACATTCTTTCAAGAAACGCTTTCCGTTAAAGTTGACAATGATGATAGAAACAGAAGGCTTTTCCATGCCATGACCGCCAGTAAAGAGACTTTAACTTCGCAATTTTCATATTGGTTTAATACATAATTCATAAACTAGAAAGAGTCTAAGTTTCTTACTCAAAAGCTTTCTTTAACAAATTTTCTGAAGTTCTTAACCCAGATAATGTCTGAATCTGTGCCTGCAACCGTCTTAATAAATGGTAAATGAATAAAGGGAAACAGAAGTAAAGCTTTTGTTCCTCTTATTTCGTATGCCCTTAATGGAGCAGACAGCACCGAGCTGTGCGTAACAGCCAAACGTAAATATGCTATCAGTTTATAGAAGCGTATTTTTTCGGAAACATCCTCATCAAAATAACTTAAGTATTCTTGAACAAATCGGTCCGCAGTTTTTTTCCCAAAATCTACTTCGTTTCGAACGTAAGCAATACCAACATCGTACATTGGATCTCCTATTTGCGCATCTTCCCAATCAGTTACGAGCATTCTTCCGTCTTTGGTCAGGATTGCATTGAGTCTCGCTCGATAATCACCATGAAGAAGACGGTATTTGGAGCACCTATTATCGCGCAAATTTGACTTAAGCCAATTTATGGCGAATTCAAAATCCTTCATCAATTCTTTGTTATGTTTTGGGTATATGTTCAGATATAACCTCACGTAAATAAGACAGTCTCTCGCAAAGTCATAAGAGTTTTTAGGTAGTTTAATAGCAGTAATTCCTAATTTGTCAATATCTAGACTGTGAAGTACTGCTAATTCCTTTGCAAACATTTTTATATTAAAAATGTTTTTTGGGCTAATTTCCTCTTTTTGCATGATTAAAAAAGGATTTCCAATGACATTCGTATCTGTCTCGCATGCAAGTGCTTTAGGAACCGGGAAATAAACTTTCTCGAGACTTTTCAGAACCTGAAATTCTTTGAAACATCTGTCAATATTTTCATTATTTACATGTTTTCTAAAAACAGGATCCAAAGTTTTACGATATATTTTTAAAATAAGGTATTTTTGCTGCAATTGATCTTGGTACTTATAAGAAAGCATAAAGGAATAAGAAGCGTTGCCAATTTTTCGAGTATTTAGTCTCTTAAGCTCAGTTGCAGCAATTTCTGTTACACCTTTTGGAAGGAAGCTTGACGTACTATCGAGCTCTAGGAATAGAAAAATATTTGCATAGTTTTCTGAAAATAGAAACTTCTCTTGCCTCACTTTCTATTCTTGAAGTGACAATTAATGATTTTAAACGAATCATGTTTTTCCCAGATCTCGATTTTACAATTCTTATGGACTAACAGGAAGGATAAGCTCATCTAACGAATAACTTCCTGAGGTCTGAGCCGTTTTTTAAGGGTGATCTCGATAAAAAAAATGAAAAAGTTGAGAGAGTTTTAAGTACCTTAAGTGTTCTCTTTGAATTTTGCTTGATTCATAAACTCGTTATAATAATTTAACCATAGAAGATCAACTTCGGCTCCCATTTGCCGGGCAACAAATGGCCATTTAATAAAAGGAAATAAAAGGAGGATAAGTGCACCATTAAATGGTGCAAATAATTGCAGAAACTTGCGTTTATGATATTTTAGCGCATAAACAGGGCTCGACAGTCCTGAGCTATAAAATATTGACGTTCCCAATATTCCTACGGTCTTGTAAAACTCTATTCTTGAGCTAATATTGCCTTTGTAATTATCTTCGTACACTGAAAGGAATCTTTTGGCAACTGATTCTCCTTCATTTGGATTATTAGGGTTAGTAAAGAATTTTATAAAATGATAAGCGTAACCTACGTCGAGTGCTGGATCACCTATTTCGATTGAGTCCCAATCTAACACTAAAAATCGGGAATCTTTCGTCAAGCAAACGTTGCCCGGGTGGTAATCTCCATGCACTAAACAATATTGAGGGCAGCTGTTTTTAGCTGCGTTGGAATAAAGCCAACGTATAGCTAGTTTAAAATTTTCCTTAAGTTTTTTGTCATGTTTGCGCTCAATATTCAAATATGTCGTAAAATTAATAGGCCAACTCTTGGCATAATCGTACTCATCCTTAGGTTGTTTGAGGAAATTGAAACCAATCATATTGGGTTTAAAATTATGCAGACGGGCAAGGGTTGATGCAAAAACATCTACTATGTCACTGATGCTCTGCTTTACTGTATCTTCTTTTTTCATTAAAAGAAAAGGATAACCAAGCAAATCACAATTAGACTCAATTGAGTAAACCTCTGGAGTTGGAAAACTGACTAAAGAAAGATTTTTTATTATGTTATATTCGCGATCCCACTTGTATACATCCCCTTGGTAGGCATATTTCCTGCGAATGGCATCAAAAGGTTCCATGTTGCTTAAGTAAGTTTTAAGAACAATATCAGTCGTGCACTTAGCACCTTCAAAAGTATACTCGACAGTAACAGAATAAACATCGTTTGAGAGCCCTCCACCTATCTTTGTTATATGTGGAATCTTAATATCGCATGATCCTTTAGGTAAAATTTTTGAATCATTATTTGTAAAACTATTTTGAAGATAATCAATTAGCCGTATTCTTACGGCAGATGTTGAACGGTCAGTCGATCTTAGCCGTATCAACTCAATAATTTTGCTCATAAAAATTCAAGACAAGTATTTCTTTTATCGCAAAATAATTATTATTTTAAAAAAAAATGGGATTTATGAGTTTTTCACAATCATGGATTGACGTACAATGACGGGTCAGCAAACCATGAATAGGCATTGTAATTTGTCTCGCGTGTATCGAACCATGCAACCATTGAAGTAATCTGGACTGGATTGCAAGTATGAACTCCATTTGTGGTAACGTAAGTGTAATAAGTTGTTGGAACATACAAATCCCAGGTTACTAATGTCCAGTCACGTCCCCATGGTACTCGGCAAATTCCCGCCACGTTTTCAACATCGCTAGGATGTCCCGCTTGATGCCCTGCACTATCAATAGTTGCGATCCCACATCCCTGAGATGACTGAACATAGAAGTCCATGCCAATTCTGGCTCCGGCATAGGGATTATTGTTTGCGTAGGCTGCGGTTTTGATCCAGCAGCTGAATACAATATGGTCACCTGGCTTAACACTTATCCAAGCGCCATCAACTTCTCTCGTACCTCTAACGTAATCTGGACCTGTTCGAATGCTTGGATTCCCATTATGCAACGTATTATAGTCAAGGCTAGCGTATGACGAAGCAGTTCCATACAGGTCTCCATTAAATGCACTGAGAGGTTCCAAGTTTACAGAATTCGTCTTACCCTGGGTTGGAGTTGGTGTCGGCGTCGGAGTAGATGTTGGAGTTGGAGTAGATGTCGGCGTTGGTGAACCAGAGCCCGTCGCATAGATAGACATGGCGCCGTCCGTAACATCGTTAAACCAAACAGTTCCAAAAGGATTAGTAAAACCATTTGCGAAAGAACCATAGCCCGGACCACCAGTACGTTGGCCTGTTCCACCATTTAAGCGAATATTGACTGGGACGTTACCCATTACCGCAAGTCCATAGGTTGTGCCTGAAGTTACTGTATATGATGTTGATAGTTGGAAGTCAACCCATGAAAAAGTTGTGCCCAAGCTAACGACGCTTGACTGCGCCAGCAATGCACCAGCTGAACTTCCGCTAACTGCATACAACGCAGCAATAACCTTTCCTGAAGATGCACCATCGATGTAAGCTACAATGTCAGTTACCGAGCCAGATGCTGAACATTTAAAGTAAGAGACCGATTGAGCATTGGCATCATTAGTATCTAAGCTTGAACCAACCACAGTATTCCCAAAAACAGTTGATGTGGGTTTTGGGGTTGAGGTTGGAATTGGGGTTGTTGTTGGGGCTGGCGTAGACGTTGATGTTGGAGTGGAGTAGATGTCGGCGTTGGTGAACCAGAGCCCGTCGCATAGATAGACATGGCGCCGTCCGTAACATCGTTAAACCAAACAGTTCCAAAAGGATTAGTAAAACCATTTGCGAAAGAACCATAGCCCGGACCACCAGTACGTTGGCCTGTTCCACCATTTAAGCGAATATTGACTGGGACGTTACCCATTACCGCAAGTCCATAGGTTGTGCCTGAAGTTACTGTATATGATGTTGATAGTTGGAAGTCAACCCATGAAAAAGTTGTGCCCAAGCTAACGGACGCTTGACTGCGCCAGCAATGCACCAGCTGAACTTCCGCTAACTGCATACAACGCAGCAATAACCTTTCCTGATGATGCACCATCGATGTAAGCTACAATGTCAGTTACCGAGCCAGATGCTGAACATTTAAAGTAAGAGACCGATTGAGCATTGGCATCATTAGTATCTAAGCTTGAACCAACCACAGTATTCCCAAAAGTAAAAGTCGATTGAGCATGAACGTTGACTAATGTGAAGAGTGAGATCATTGTTATCAACAGCAAAACACTAATGAATATTGAAGCTGATTTTTTCAATTTTTTTATGCTGCAATATTTTGATTTTATGTTAATTGTATGTCTATTCATATTTCTCCCTCTCTGAATTTCTGAGTCAGCCATCCAGTTAGCGCTAATCTATTTTATCTCTTTTTGTGAAGCGCGCTACCGCAGATTGCGAAGTCTTCTTTGCAATGTTTTTCCGTATGTATTTAGCCCACTTTCGATTGCTAGCATTTTATTCAAGAATATTAAATAAATCAAGCTTCAAAGACATACTCTGCCAAGAAGATTATTACATGATATACTTGATCCATAATCAGAATCATTAGAAAAATTTTAATTGCTACTTTGACTTCGCAGATTCTTTTAAAATATCAGTCGCCCGAAACCAACAAACAATGGAACCCTTATCAGATATTTTCTTCGCCGGGCATCCAGCTATGGTAATTTCAGGCGTCGTAAAGGATTTGTTAACATACGAATTCGCCCCGATAGCTATTCCATCGGCAATCTCAATGTCTCCATCTATTACCGCTCCAGGGCCAATGTAAACGTTATTACCTATTCTGGGAGCGCCAGCAGGAAAATGAATACTGCCAATTGAGACACACCGATCTATCCTGCAATTTTCACCTACCACAGCTTTTGAGTGCACAATTATTGGACCTCCGTGAGCAATTGATAGCCCAGGCCCGAAAACATTACGAGGAATCGAAAAGCCTAATTTTACACTGAGTTTGTGTAAACCAAATTTAGCTCTTGACCGTAGAATTTTATCGGTAGTTTGATTTCCACAGTTTTCCAAGTATTCGACTTTCCTAAGTAACCTCTCAAATTTCCAAGTTTCGTCTTGAAAAATCCGAGGGCGCTCATGCTTTATTGCAAGCGCAAGCTTATCTGCAGCCAAGTAGAATTTGAGGTCCTCTTTTGATTTAATCATCGACTTCTCAGTCCAATATTATAAACTTAAAAGTAATTTTATTAGCACGACTAGAAAAGTATCGAGCATTATGTGCTTCATTTTCGTCATTCAGCATTAGCAAACTGACACTATTTTATATAATTACTTTAAATAAACGAATTTAGCACGGACATAAGCTGAATTTTGTTATGATTCACGATTTATTCCGCCTATGGAAAATCTGAAATTAGAATTTATGGCAATGAGTTACATTGATCAAGGATATTATTGTTAGGAATCGGAATTGAAGAATTTAGCAAAATGATTGTGAAGATATTTTGGTCTATAATTAAAGCCAAGCGCCCAATTCATACTCATTTTGTAATATTTATCAACATCTGTTTTGTTCGGAAAAAGAGTCTTATTGGCTTCTTTAATTGGAGGTGTAACGTTTAATAGGTTCAATTTTTGAAGAGTTGCTAGATGCCTAAGCAACCAATCAAATTTCTGATATTTAGATTTAATGTCGTTTGGGGTCCTTGAGAAAGGCTGAGTTAAGGTTGTAGGGTTGACTTCTGAACTGTTGTTTTTGGGGTAGTAGATTAAATCCCAATCAAGTCTGTTAACCATTGTACTAGGATGAATTGTCAAAACAGAAGTCTTGCGCTTAGATAAGATACGTTGAAGGTGATACTGCTCACGGATTCCACCCTGCCAGTTTGTAAGTATTGTGTAAGGATAAAATGTAATTTCCTTATAGTTGATCGGATCAATCGAAATATTTGTTGAGAAATCAAATTTTATGCCTGAGGCTTTTCATTGCGTCCAAGATGTGGCGGAGTCCAGCAGTATCCAGGTGCGCGAAAGGAAACTATTTCTTTTTTTGGTAAAAGAGCTCTGTAAGCGCTTGAATTCCACCGGATCCTTCAATCTGCACCTGTAAATGGATTAATGTGACTAGTTTCTCGAATTAGAGAAATTTGAAGTGCAGTCTCGTAACTTTCAACATCAGTAAACTCAAAAAGGGTAGGATGAATAGAATGACCGGATGTGTGATAACCAATTTGATGCTCTTTTAGCAATTCTACTGGTAGCGGGAAAAGCAGATAGTTTTTCAGCCATGCTTCCAGTTATGAAGAACAGACCTTCAAGTTCATGTTTTTTTAATTTAGTCAAAATATCATGGAGAGCTTGAATAGAGTTTTCGCTAATGAAGTCCTCAGTATCAAAAGTTAGAAAAAGATTGTGAATAATGCTAACCTCCTCAAAAAATAACGTTTTTTGTAGTTAGTGTTTTTGAAAATGAATTAAGTAATAATTAAGTTATAGAATTTTCATATTTCAAGCATTCATGGCGATAGATTGAATCAGTTAGATTTGATTGTATTGCAGAAAGTGGAAATTTAATTTTTATTCGAATAACTTTTTCAAGTAACATTTGAGGTGAGATTTTTGCGTTTTTCCAATGGTCCAATCTGTTTGTCCAAACGTGTTTCAGGTTTTTAAGTACCCAGATAAATGCGTGGATATTACCTATTATTTTGGCTAAATTTCTTTTTCTTAGAGAAGAAATAGATTCAATAGCAATCGAAAACGAAAGAACACCAAAAGCTTCTGCTAATTCTGTTAAATTGTAATAGACATCAAATAACAAACAAATTTTAGCCCTTAGATGAGAGAAAGTTACTGATTGAACATTCCAAAATTTCGTTGTGGTTGCTCCTCCAATGTGGCGTATTCTTGAAGATGATACCGATACCACTCTTTTACCTGCAAGCCAGGTTTTTACAGATAGCATAGTATCATCATAATTGTAAGGTATTGAAGGATCAAATAATCCGATTTGATCAATAAACTTTTTTCGTGAAATCATTGAGCACCCAGTGGCAAACGATACTTCAAAGTTAGGAATAAAATGAAAGTCTCCAGCTTTTCCAGCGCCAATGGGACACAAAAACAAGAGATTGTCGCTCCAAAGTCCTCCTGCTCCACGAAGTTTTGCACCATCTATTGAAAGTATAGTACTTCCTGCCAACCCGATTGTATTATCTTTCTCCAATGTCTTAACCAAAGCATCTAAGCCAGTGGGGTTCCGCAATTGTGTCATTATTTAGAAAAGCAATGTATTGACCTTTTGCTTGATTAAAACCAAAGTTATTTCCAGCGCTAAAGCCAAGATTTTGGTTGTTTTTAAAAATTTTCAACCGAGGGTCGTTTGCAAAGTTTTTTTCAACTATTCTTAAGCTCGAATCAGTTGAGGCATTATCTATGAAGATTACTTCGAAATTGGGATAATTTGTTTCAAAAACGGAAATGAGACATTTTTCTAAATAGCTTTCTCCGTTAAAGTTCAAAATAATTATTGAAACAAGGGGATTGTTTTTTTCTAGTGACATAGATCGCGCTTCTAACAAAATAATAAACCCGCTCTCAAGTTAGAGATTTGTAGATATTAGCAATTATCGGAACGACGTTACGAATGTCTTGCCTCTCTGCTGCAGCTTTACCATTACTCACAAGTGTTGATCGAAGACTCTTGTTTTTTATTAGATCTATTATTACTTTAGCAAGTTCCTCAGCATTACCAGGACTGGTTAGTAAGCCATCTGTGCCATTAGAAATAAGTTCTTCCATAATTCCAAATTTTGGAGCCAAAACGACATTACCAGCAGACCAAGCTTCAAGAGTGGTTATGTAGCTACCTCGAGTACCAATGTAAATATCGCTATTCCAAAGGAAATTGTTAACATTAGACCTCATGCCAACAAAAGTTACTTCCTTGGTAAGACCTAAATTGCGAACCAAATTAGTCATATAATTATAAAGAGGACCATATCCTACGATTGTGAACGTTGCCTCAGGGAATTCTCTTTTTACTTGAGCAAAAGCGCGAATAGGCGTAATTGGGTCTTTGGGTCTACTCAATCTAGAGATCATCACTATCCTAGTGCCATCAGTAGAGCCAGTACTAATGGCCGGGCGTCTAAATGCGAGTGTATCAATAAAATTCGGTATTAACCAACTTTTTTTCTCAAGGCCAATTTCCTGTAAGATTCTAAAAGTTTCTTTGGAAAACGTGGTAATAGCATCAGCACACTTGAGTATATCAACCGTGGTTGGCGCCCGAAGAGGCATTGCAAAAGGATCATTTGGATTTGTTGAATCTCCATGAAGGGTCAATACAAATGGTCTATGAAAACGTTGGCTTAGTTTAAGCCCGATTGAAGGATAAAGCGGTTGCCAAAATCCGTGCACATGGAATATGTCAACTGCATCGACCCCCTGAATTCCTTCAGCTTCTCGGAAAAGACTGTTTCCAAGCATGTTGTCTAAATTTTTTGATCGCCGATGCAGTATTCTAAAATAAGATCCATCAATAATGCTAGATATGTTAGGTCCAAGTCTATTTACATCAACACAGTTAATTCTTTGAAATTTTGCTATTCGGAGTCCTTGAGAAAGTGGAACATAAGCACCTTTGTCAGATATCAAGGAAAATTGTGTGTTGTCTTTTTTGTAAAGAAAATCTGACAAACCCAGTATATAACGTTCTACACCGCCGAACTCTATTGGATAAAAATTTTGCCAGACATGACATACGCGCATAAGTATCCACCTCCAAATTTTCTCTTTAACGATAACACTTTTGTTTGTTTAAGTTTTTTTGTAATATCCGTGTTCGGATGAGAGTACCAAATCATTAATCGTTTTTGTAACCTCTTGCTGCTGTTTCTCAGCTATTAATAGTGCTTGTTCCCTGTTCTTTTCGCCCATTAGAAGTATTTTTTCTCTTCCAGCTTGCAGTAATTGCACTAATTTTGCTGCTAAGTCCTGAACGTCAACATAGACATATTCATGGGGTAGAAGATCTCCCCGAGCACCAACGTTATCGGAAAAGACGACTTGTCCTGCCATCGCGTAATCATATTTTCTTTCGTTTGTTCCAGCCAAATGAAATCCTATGTTTATGCCTATCCAGGATTTGCTTAACATATTCAAGTAGTCTAATTTTGTTGGAAGAAAGTCGTAATGATGCACATGAACATTTTTTGGAATATATTCGGGCTTAACGCCGATAACATTCACATTTAGAAGCTGGTCAACATAAGATAATGCCTTGAATATATCCATTAGCGACTTGCTGGCTTTGGCACCCCAGTGTCCTCGTGAGACGATAGTTATGCTAGGAGATTTATCCTTGATACCTGGTTCAAACTGCTTGAGTGGATAAATATTAGGGTAAAAAATCGCCTTCTTCGCGCCCATCTCTATATATTTTAATCTGTCTCTCTCGCTTGAAGCTATAACTAAATCTGAAGATGTAACTGCTTCATATTCTAGCCTATACATTAGGGTTTTTGCAATTACACTGTCTTGAAAACCATAGCGGTTATATGCGACGTCTTGGGAAACGTAAATAACGTAACCATACCGCTTGAGCATCTTCATATTAATTGTCTTTACGCTCAAAAATTCATCTATCAGAAAGACGCTTGGTGACTGTAACTTTTCAAAGTAGTGTAAAATTTCGTTTTTGCGCGCCACTGCAAAATAATGGTGCAACACTTGGGAAAGTACGGAAAAGAATCCTTCGCCAATAAGCATGACAGGTCTGCGTTTATTAAATAGCCGGCTTTGCAAACTGTCGCTCAAGTCTTGAGGACTTTTCAGTATCATTAAAAAATAATATGCAAATATGCTTGCCTTTGACGGCGGGAGTTCTATCTTATTAGTATTCCTTTTGTCTATTCTTTTTACACTTTTTCTCGAAATCAGAATAACATGTTTATTATGATTTTCTTCTAAGATTTGTATAATGAAACGTGTTTTCTGGGATGGCTCGTCACCATCTCTAATAGCAAAAATCATTCTTCCTTACTCGCATCCATAGGGTTAGCCCTAGTTCCTTTTTTTAAACTGATAATAAATCATGCAAGATTTATGTTAAAATCTTCTCTTTCTATCAGATGAGGAAAATTCGTTCTCGTGCACACATTTCCCAGAAACTTAATCGCTCGTAAACCAATCGAACATAAGTGAAAGGAAACAGAGAAAAGTCTTGTTTTGTTCGATATCTGGAACTGAAAAAACTACTGATAATCAAAGGAGGCACAAAAACGGCAATTAGATTCATGGGATACAATATACGCCCTAAAAAGAATGATTTATCGTTTAATTTTTTTCGCAAAAAAACTCGGTTCGTGGCTTCTTTTCCTGTCTCAACAAAATCTTTAGGACTAAAAATCTTTTTCTGATGATAAACAATCATATGAGGGTTAAAAATTATTTTTCCAAACTTTTTCGCTCTCAACGCAAGGTCTCTATCTTCCATGTAGGTGTATCTTTCGTCAAAGCCCTTAAGCTGATTTAATATATCTTTCCTGTAAAGCATATTACAAGTTGGGTATTGTCCGCCTATTTTATTCTCAACAACATTATCTGACATTGTAGGTACGTACGACTTTGAAACATAGTAAGTTTTTCCTTCAACACCTACACAATCGTATCTGTGAATAGAAAGTAATCCCTGCTTAATCCAATCTGAAGAAACAACACAATCATCATCAGTAAAGAAAATAAAATTCCCTTTCGCAAGTTCTAAGCATTTATTTCTACTAGCTGAAAGACCAAGCTTCTTTTTATTTCTGAAGTACCTTATCCGCTCATCTTTAAATGAGTTGATTATTTGTCCACTTCGATCGAAAGGGGGGTCCTCAACCACCAAGACTTCAAAATTAGTCATCGATTGCGCTAAAATGGACTTAATACACAACTCAATATTGTCTTCTGAATTGTAAATAGATAATGCAACAGTAACTTTTGTTTCAGTGCTCATAAAATTTTCCTCAAACACAAAAAGAAGCATCTAACCTGTAAATCGTTTTTCCTTATCCTTAAAACATCAATAACTTTTGATTAAATGAAGAAATGTACGGAATTAAACGAGCCAAACGCTTATGAAAGAAGCCTTCTTGATTTTCCTTCAGCAATAGTTATTTTGACCCAATTAACTTCGTTCGCACAGACGATTATATAAGGAAATGTACCTTTCTCCAATGCGTTCCCAACTATACTTTTCCATACTTTGCAAGGCATTATGAGATAATTTTCTCTTCAAATCGGAATCTTGACTAAGAGTTAGAATGGCATCAGATAATGCATTATCATCATTAGGTTCGAAAAGTAATCCGTTTTCGCCGTTTGTAATAACTTCTGGAGTTCCTCCCCTTTTAGAGGCGATTACAGGTAACCCGGAAGCAAGAGCCTCTAGAAGGGTCAAACCAAAAGAATCACGTATAGAGGGAAAAACGCAAAAATCTGCCGACTTATAATAAATGGGCACAGTTTCCGGAAAAGCTTGCCCATGAAAAATGACTAAGTCATCCACATTTTTATTTTTCGCAAGTAACCTTAGCTCATTTTCCTTGTCACCGTGACCGACAATGTGTAATTTCATTTTTGGAAGCAAAGAACGAAGTTTCGAAACTGCACAAATCAAAAGGTCAACGCTTTTGAACTTCGATAAATAACCTACATATAAAATTGCGGGATCGCCCTCTAAGTAAATCCGAGTTTTGGAATTACTAAATTTCTTTAGGTTTACTCCATTAGGAATAACAGCAATTTTTTGAGGACTTATCGCATACCACTTGACTATTTGATTTCGCATAAATTCAGAATAGGTTACTATTTGGTCCACGTGTTTGCAGGCCCTTAGAGTGTCATTCAAAGATTTTTCCATAATTGAGCGAAACTTGGGCGTATGAGGGTGATCCAACAAGTATTCTACCGGAATAATACCGTGAATGTTTAGAAGAGTACTAGAACCCATCTCCTTTGCCAATCTCAGCATCAAATAACTTCCATTATTAATGACTGGATTGAAATTAAAATGAATAATTTTAAAGTCTTTGCCTAAAAATCGGCTGTAGATTTTCAGTAGTCTAAAGGAATAACTTCGCAAAGGTACAGTATTCGACGGAAAATAGGTTACATTAACTTGGCTAGCTATAGCCCTTGTTAAGTTTGAGGCAACCATAGAAACGCCACCGCCTTTTGAGCCTGCATGCAACTCTGGTTCCGTATAATACAAAATATTCAAGTTTAACTCAACTTTTTTGTTTTCGAATTGAATATATATTTGGTTAAATACTCGCCAAATAATTTGGGAAAAATTTTGTTGATCTAACCAGCTGAGAATTATGGATTAATGTATAATGTTGGGTCGGCGAACCATGCATATGCATTATCGGTTACGCCGCGAACCTCAAACCATGGAACCATTGAATCAATCTGAACCGAGTTACACGTGTATGGTGCATATGGAAGCGAATTAGATGAAATAGTTACATAGTTAAAGAATTGAGTTGGAACATTAATATCCCAAGTAACCAACGTCCAATCATGTCCCCACTTGACACGACAAACATCATTCACGTTCTCGCTATTATTAGGGTGACCCGCCTGATCTCCTGCACTATTAAGAGTTGCTATGCCATACCCTAAATTACTGTGAATATAGAAATCCATACCAATACTGCCCCCTTCACCCCAAGTATATGAAGTAGAGAAAGCAGCGGTTTTAATCCAACAACTAAAAACTATGTGGTCACCCGGCTTGACATTTAACCACGCACCATCGACTTCTCGGGTTTGCCTCACATAATCTGGGCCTTCTCTAATGCTGGGATCTCCATTATGAAGAACTGTGTTATCAATACAAGCGTAAGATGAAGCTGCGCCATTCATGTCAGAATAGAAAGCAGTTAGCGGCTCCAAATTATTTGCGTTAGGAACAGATGTAGGAGTAGATGTTGGAGCAGAGGTTGGCGTCGAAGTCGGTGTTGGAGTTAATGAACCGCCACCCTTTGCGTAAATACTCATTGATCCGTTGTCGGTTCCCCATACACCTCCAAACGGATTAGCAAAACCATTTGAGTAGGAACCAACAGCGTTATGGTCGCGTTGACCAGAATTGGCGAATCCCCAATATTAAGAACAACATTTCCCATTATTGCAAGTCCATAAGTCAATCCAGATGATACACTAAAGGGCGTTGAAAGACTAAAGTCAACCCATGAAAAACTCGTGCCTATACTCATACTACTGGATTGCTCTAGCAATGCGCCAGCCGAGTTCCCATTTACAGCATATAAAGCAGCTATGGCTTTTCCAGACGATGCCCCATCTATGTATGCCACTATGTCAGTAATTGAGCCTGTCGCCGAACAAACAAAATACGAAACTGATTGTGCATTGGCATCATTTTGTGCCAAGTTAGTACCAATTGCTGTATTGCCGAAAAAAGTTTGGTTTTGGCTAAGCAAGATATTGCCTTGGGAATGTTATTTTGACTTGGACCAAATTTGAAGCCATTACACTAAGTATTGGAGAGGAGAGACAAACTATCAAGCAAAGCAGTATTGCAAGGATTTGTTTCTCAAGCATAGTTTATTGTGTATTAAGGCACAATATAAACGACAACGTTCACTGGAAACTTTAACGCTTTTTTTGTTCAACAAAAATACAAAAATTCTCAAATGCTCTTATTACAAACACTTTTCTAAAATATCATATAATCTGTCGCCTATGACTGACGCTTTTCTCTCATTATATTCGTCAAATCCATTACCCTGAAGCGTAGAATATAATTCACTATCGTTGTAAAGGCGATTAATAGATCCGACGAGGTCAATCTCGTTTTCAGCAACTAAAGCATTTACGTTGTTAATTACATAATCGTCGTCATTATGTGTCATTACAATCGGAGTTTTTGTGCTCCAACAATCACCGATAAACCCCCAACCGCCTATTTTTACAGGTGTATATGCGTAAAAACTCTGTGACATCAATTGTAATGCCTCAATTCGCGACAAATGACTTATGTAACGCATTGAATGACCGTATTTTTTTTCAATTTTTCTTATTATTGAAACATCAGGTCCCGAGCCAACCACAACAAATTGTTGAGTTTTCGTTTTTTCTAAAATCATAGGCAAGCTATTTTCAAACTCTTGCGTATTTTTGAAGGGATAAAGTGAACCAATGTACAGACCCTATACCATTTTCTCGTCTAGGCGAATTTTCAAATTCCTCAGGTATGTAGGAAGGCCAAGGAAGATAAAAAACCGGTTTATTGTGTTTTGATAATTGGTCAAGAATAGCCTGATCTTTTGGATTACTCGTAATCAAAATGTCAGCTTTTTCACACAACCAAGACCAGAATTTTGAGCCGTGAGGTATTCCTAGAAAAGACATAACAGTCTTCATCTTGATTGAGTTATGTACTTCGCCTTGCAAAATGCGCCCAGCACTTTCAACAAGCAAAACTATGGGTTTTTTCAAATGTTTTTGAATAAGAAGAGCTAACCGCATATTAAGTTCTGGCTCACATAGTATAATATCAGGTTTAAGACTATCAGCTATTTTCAAGATCTGATTTAATTTTCTTTCTGGAAAAAGAAACATTTCTTGAGGATTTTCGTAAAGTCGATGAATGAGAACTCCATCCATGTCTTCATAAAGTGGGAGATCTCCTTTCCCTTTTAGGGCCATAGACTTGCCTGTAACAATTACCAATTTAAGACCTTTTTCATGAAGTCTGATGAGCATATGAGCGTTATCGTTTAGTTGTTTGCTCATTCCAGGATAGATACATAAAATATTCAAATTTTCACCACTATTACACTGACATTCACATAACACTTTCGAATTCATTCAAGTATTTTCTGCCTATTATTGTCCCAATCAAATTTTTCTTGAACTATTTTTCTTCCCATTTCACCCATCTTTTTCCCAATTAATGGATTTTCAAGCAGATGTAGGAGAGCTTGAGACTATTTGCTCAATATTTCCGGGGCTAACCAGAATTCCGTTCATGCCGTCACTTACCATTTCTGGGATTCCGCCAACTCTTGAGGCGATAACTGGTTTTGCACTCGACATTGCTTCGAGAACAGCTATAGGAAAATTTTCTGAAAGAGAGGGAAACAGAACAATATCGGATGATGAATAGTAAAAAGGCATTTCAAAATTTGGGACAGGACCTTTAATAATAACATTCTTTTGAATCCCGAGATTCTTTAGAATCGGGTAAAAGGCGCTCTTTATCTTTGTCATTGACGCCAATAATAATAAGTTTAGCACCAGGAAACGTTTTTACGACTTCGCTTTAAAGCATAAATTGCGAACGTTGTTCCTTTGAGGAAAATGTTGCCGCTTACTGTTAGAATAACTGGAGAATCATTTAAAGAGTTAACTTCTCTTATGTTGTTTCCCAAGATCTTTGGGACTAAATTTTTTGGAATCTACACCATTGTGAATTACTGATATTTTGTTTTCACTTATTTGACCTTGTTTAAGAAAATCTTGTTTCGTTTTTTCGGATACCATGATGATTCGCTTTGATACCGCAACATCCATGTAAATACCTGTTACTTTGATTAAGGCAAGCAGGTGTTTTGTTATTAGTTCATCCTGGTTGAGATTTTCTATGACTGAATCAGCGATTTTAATAGCTTTTATTGAACTACTTTCAGTCAGAACTTCACTGTGCAAAGTTGTTATTACTTTAGTAGATCGGTTAAAATACATCAAGGGTGCAAGACCCATGCCGCTTTCGCTATGGAAATTTATGATATCAAAGTTACTTTTCTTAATTCTTTTAAAAAAGAGTGGACTTACAATTGGGAAAAGCCGTTTACTCCCAAAAGTCCTCATTGTTTTTGGATATCTTTGATCGTACGTGCCGCATGTAAATACGTACGCGTCTACTCCCTGTTCAATTAGAAATTTCTGAAGGTTATAAACAACTTCTCCAGGACCGCCGACTGAATCTGGTGGGTAGATATTAGTAACAAAGCACACTTTCATCTAAAATAGACCTTATCGAGAGTTTTAGTTATTACGAAGTTGGGATAGTGACTAATTACCCATTTTCTTAGGTATATTCATTACAGCTACATTTGCGGCCTTAATTACCGCAGTTGTTCTGTTCGTGAAAATAGAACGTGTAATTTAAAATTCGCGTGTTTGATTAAGCCAAAATAGAAGCCCAATATTCTTGCTGCTGTTAGAAAAACTACCAATGGAAAATAAAAAATCTTACGATTATATGTATGTGTTCTAACAGCATTGAAGGTAACATATGCTAACAAGGATGCTGCGAATAAGATGAGCGTCGCGTAGAGGGAAAAGAATAAGGTTGCAATAAGCAGAATGAAGAGCAAATTTGATCCATAAAATGAAGCAATGATAGGCTCATACCTTGCAAGCTTTATTGTTCGCCAAGACAAGAAAAATGGTGCACTTTTGGAACTACCTTTGAAAGCATGTGACAACCCTTGTCTGCGATGCCAGACCCAAATTTGCGGATCAAAACGAATAGTGTAGCCTTTTTCAATTAATCTGGCATTAAGGTCCCAATCTTCACAAGTTCTCAAACGCTCATTTAAACAGCCTAATTCTTCAAAAATCGACTTCTTATAAGTTACATTACAACCTGCAATCTTACCAATTGCGAACTTATCAAAATAAGTTATCTGTGAATGCCCTTCGAAAAAAAGACCTTCAACAAAGTCTAACGGTTTACTTTGTGATTTCTCTGATTTGTCTTGGAGAGTAAAATGCGGCCCCCCCAAACAACTAATTGAAGGAAACTGAACGAAAAGTTGAGTTTATTTTTTCCAACCAATCCGGCGATGCCTCGGCATCATCATCTATAAAAGATATCAATTTCCCCTTTGCGTTCTTTACGCCTATATTTCTAGCAGCGCCAAGGGTTGAACCTTTTTCTTCGACAAATCTCACTTCACCAGTTTGCAACATGTGTTGAATTTCTGGCGGAAATTTTTTTGCCACTATAATAATTTCGAAGTCCCTAAATTCTTGTCTTTCCAATGATTTCAAGCAGTTTCGCAGTAGCTCTATCTTGTCGGCTCTGGTTGCTAAAATGACGCTTATTGAAGGAGTCTCATTAGTTATTGTCATAAATCAACCAGCTATCTTTCGTTTTTTAAATTGGAAAGTTTTGAATATATTTTAACGAAATCCAAGGGTTATTGGGAGTTGAGTATTTTTTGGTAAACTTTGTAAGTATCATCTGCACATTTTTTTGAAGAGAACGATTCTTCTACAGTCATTCGCGCCATTTTTCCTAGCAGCCTGTTTTCAGACTCATCACCTATAAGAGAAACAATGGACTTTGCCAAAGCTACATGGTCGAATGGAGGGACAAGTAAACCGTTTCGGCCTGATTGTATGATTTCGGGATTTCCCCCGACGTTTCCGGCAACGACCGAACAGCCGCTACCCATAGCTTCAAGAATACTTATCGAACAATTCTCGAAGAAAGAAGGATTTACAAAAACAGTCGCTTCTCGCATTATTTTTGACCTTTCAAGATAACCCATGTGACCAGTAAACAAATAATTGTCTTCATGAATACCTAGGCCTTCAATCATTTCTTTATAAAATGATACATTGCCGCCGCCTACAAAAAGAAAACGTGCTTTTGGGAAAAATTTAAGGACTTCTGGCATTGCTCGAACAAGAACATCAATTCCTTTCTTAGAAATAATCCGTACCAACATAAACAATTGTTAAGGTAGAGTTTCTCTGATTGAGCTCATCTTCATCTGGCATATGGAATAAGTCAGGGTCAACTCCATTGTATACTAAGCTGATCTTGCCTGGGTCTACGCCTAGATGTTTTATGGCTAATTCCTTAGTAACTTTTGAAACAGCGATAAAGTGAGAAACCCTTTTGGCATAAAATTCTTGAAGCTGTCTAATTACTGGATAAAATCGCAGTATAGATTTCTCGCCAGATTCAAGATCGTGAAATAAATCTCGTGCAATTACGGCATGGTCCCTAAGCATTTGAATTGTTCCATGTAAAGTTACAACGGTAGGTATCTTGGTTTGTCTAAATATTTGAAGATAAACGTCGGGCATATGAGCAAGATGTGAGTGAATTATATCGAAATTGTTCTTTTTACTTATTAACGGAATTCTAAAAAAACACGCACTTTGAAATGAAAGATTGTAAAAGAACGTTTCATGTGACTCGCTTAAATAATGAACATTTACTTGTCTTTTTAGTATTGATTCAACGTACGCGTCATTATGTTGGCCATTTACCATTCCCTCAATGCTTCGTTTTAGTGTAATTATATCAATGTCTACGTTTTTTGGAAGCGATTTTAGAAGTTCCACTGTGTATGAACCGGTGCCACCCCATACAGGCAAGAACTCGGGAGCAAGCATACATAGCGCTGTTCGATCCATCTGCCATCCCGTATCTAGTATTAGCGTTTGCTCTTAAACTAAGCGATATATTCTAGGAATTTAGGTCATGGACGCCTACTATTTGCGAATTGGGACATTGCAGTCGCTTGCTGCTCCTTTGAAACACCTACAACTATGCCGTTAATGTTTGGCAAGTCATTAACGTACTCAATGGCTTCTGAGGGCTTAAGATAGCCAGCGGCTAAAATACTCATAGCAATCACGTTTGGTTTTTTGAGAGTGGCAAGGGACGCTTCACATTCAATTTTAGATGGATTCATATAGAAACCAATTTTATTAAATGGCGCTGCGATCAAAATATTCTCTGGGTCAATGCCCCATTCACCTAATTTTTTTATGAGAAAAGGGAAATTTCTTGTCTCAAAACCTGGCGTAATTTTTCTATTTTGCAGAAATTCAATATAAGATTTAAAAATTGAACCCATGTTTAACGCTAGACACATATCAGTGACTACTTCATGCAAAAATATTGACCGTAAAATTCCTTTCTTATGCATTGAAATCTTTATTCTAGAAATTTCGTATGCAAGATAGGCTTTCATTAAGTCCATTCCGTTTGTTGTCAAGATTCCTTTTAAACCAAAAAATGCGGCTGAAGCATTTCTTGATTTTACAATTTGCTTCGCCACGTTTTTTGCTAAACCTGGTACTCCTCCAGCATGAGTGGCGAGTCTAACGTACTCATAAGCGTAAGGAACAAGGGGATAGAGATCGATTTTGTCCAAAGAAGTGTTCTTTGATAATATGTCTAATATTGATAGAGTAGTATTGCTAACTGAAAACATAAAGCCGTTAGCGCCATTGTGGATAGAAGTTGCAACCAAATTGGCGGCAAACAGTGGATCATTTATGGGCGCACCGCGATCTCTAACCCTTTCTTGGGAGAGGTGACTAATGCCGTGAAAAGGATTGTCTCCAACTAGTAATATTCTATCTTGATTTTTCTGCAAGTGTCTTCAGCTCTGTTTGATGCTTTTTCGATAATGTAATCAACCTTGGAGGCGGAAACAAAATCCGTTTCGATTTGAGATTTTTCAGTTATTGAATTAACGAAATATTCGTCCTCCCGATAGTATTCGGCGTCGGCCAGAAGAAAGCGGACATTGTCTTGGAGATCATGTCTATGCCAAGATCCTTGTTATCCCAGAATTTAACTGCAATTCTACCACATCATCGTTAACTTTAATTTTACCATTATCTCCGATAATTGAAACTCCAATTTCAGGCATGTGATAGCCTTCTTTTGACCATGATATGTTAAACTTTCCTTTAATCCCGTTGGAAGTCTCTACATTAAAATACGCAATATCTTTAGTTACTTTATTTTCTAAGTCAGATTTGATTTCAAATTCATTGAATAGCCATAAAGCCATATCGATCGAATGAGAACCTAAATCGCTTATAACTCCACCTCTTGATGAGGCTTGCATACTCTCTTCGAGTCCAAAAAAATCTGATGAAAAAGCATGTGCTTCAAATGAAACTATTTGACCTATTTCCTCTTGCTTCATCAAATCTTTGGCTTTATTGAATGTAACTGCGAACCTTTTCATATAGCCGACCATATTTGATTTCTTAAATTTCTGGACCAGTTCAATTAGCTTAACAGAATCACTGTATTTTGAAGCGAGCGTTTTCTCAACAAACAAGTGAGGCAACTCGCCATTGGAGCATAAGCCAGATATCACTGAGTAATGGGAGGGAATGGGGGTTGTTATATAAACGATGTCTGGATTGTAATCTAAAATTTTATCTGAGTCAGCAACAACTTTAACTCCCTTGAGTAGTCTTTGGCTGAATTTTCTTATCAATGAGCTTTTATCACAAAGTGCAACTAGTTCAACGTTTGGCAGAGTGCTCAATATACTGGCATGCAATAAGCCCATCTTGCCTAACCCAACGACAGCTACCTTATATTTTTCATCCATTTAAATAACTCCAGTTTCTTCAGCATATTGTCAAATATCTAGATACTTAATAATTTCAAAAGCCTCTGCCGATTGAACCCCAACTTGGCTTCCCCTAAAAGACGCCAGATTTACAGTTGATTCATATGCGAGGTACCGCTTTTCGTTTTGAGAAACGTGACATCGCAATGCTTCCCACTTCTTATCCACAAATCCGGTAATGTTGACAAAATAACTTGGCAAAAAGTTTGCTGGCCTTACTCTGGGCGTTTCGAAGGCAAGAATCTTTGCAACATTTCTGAAAGCCGCCATGGCTAGCCAACCTACCCGTCTGTGGTCTTGATGAGTATCATTAACCGAATGAGTAAGTACGATGTCAGGTTGATATTTTTTACAATATTGTTCTAAGCAGTTTATAGCCTGATACGAATCAGGAATTTCAGTGTCAGGAAAATTTTCGAAATTAACATCTTTGACGCCGAGTATAGCCATAGCTTTTATGCTTTCGTTCATCCGCACATTAGTATCAAATGTTTTGCCGCCTCTTGTCATGTACAAGGCAACAACTTTTGAATCAGCTTGTATAGCTTTGCATATTGTTCCACCACAGCCTAATTCTATGTCATCTGGGTGCGCTCCAACCGCTAGAATGTTTTTTGAGGCAAATACCATTTTCATCACCAAGAAATTTCATTATAGATTTTTGTTCATTCTTAACCACTTTCAATTTATAGGTTTCTTCGGGCCATCTCTTTTTGAATTCTCGTTAGGCGGTCAAATTGATGAATCTTGGCTTATTGTCATTTAAGCATGCCCAAATAGTCTCTAAGCCTTTTTTTAATTTAGTAGAAGCACTATTAGTGGCAAGCTTAATAAAAATTATAATTGTCGATTCAAATCAATTATCTATATCCTAAATAAACGAAAAACCGCTAATGAGATATAATTTGATATGGATTCAACGTATTTTTATCTGTTTTTGAAATAATCTTTCTTGAAAACCTTATACTTTGAATAAAGAAGGGAAGAAGGTCATCCCATGCAAACCAGGCACCCTCTCCAACGCCTCGAAATGAAGTCAACCATTTCCTAAATGTCAGGGTTTTTTCAAAATGATAATTAATACTTGAAATCAAGTCTCTGTCTTCAACAAACCACTTTCTTCCCTCAATAATTTCACTTTTCGGAACTGGCTGACCGGTTAGGTCTAAATATGCAGCCCTTGCAACGTCTAACCCATTTGATGCAACAAAGAGACGGAAAGTGGAGCCTACTCGTGGATTAACGTCGAGGACTTTGTATTTTCCATCTCGAGCGTCGTATCTGTATCCGATATCAAGTATGCCTTTGTAACCTATGCTCTTCATGAAATGTTTTGTTAGCCGATCAACCTCAGAATTGTGAAGGCAAATTCCTAAAGATGTGACTCCTTTATGGATTGGAGATTGACGTATTTTCTTGCCTGTCATGGCAAAGAGGCATTCTGATTTTTCATTAAAATAGCCATTGAACATCCAAATTGAATCGTCTCCGCCTGGAATGTACTCTTGAAGCATAAAGCTGGGATCAGAGAAGTCTTCATGAAGGTTGTAGAGATTCAGTAGTTGAGCTTTAGTTTTCGCTATGAACATTCGTTTGCCAAACCGTGGTGACCTGCTACGATACATTTCTTTCATGACTACTGGAAAAGTTACTTTTTCTGCAAAAATTTGAACTTCATCTAATGATGTAGGGAAACATGCTTCCGGAGTGGGAATTCCAAACTTTTTCGCTAAAAAATACATTTCTTTCTTGTCAGCAAGTGCATGAACAAGTTGTGGTTGAGAGTTTTGGAAAAATATAGCCTTCACTTAAAGCAGCTAGCGTTCTCTGCAAGCCAGCTTGAACCACTATCGGTTGTGTGTATCAGAATAGAACGCTTCCCAATCTTTTTTGCAATTGATAGTAAATATTTAACTGAGGCTTGAGGATCGTTGCCGTCAGTGTCCCATAGGAACTTTTTTTTGCAATATAGTTGAAAATAATCCAGGTGAAGATGAATGTGGATCTACGCCATGAACTTGAATGCCAAGTCGTCCAAATGTGCGTAAAACTCCTAGTTGACCATAATGATATGTGTATAAAACAACAACAGGAACTGTTGTGTCCTGTATAGAGAATTTGGATGACATTCTTTAGCCTATCCTAAGTCGCGATCTTAACAATTTCATTGCCTTTAACAGAGAGAGCATAGTTAAGGTCGTTAACATGTTTGAGTATGAAATTAAGGTCTTTCTTCTGTCTTGTTTCTATAAGATATTTTGCGCTATTTCCTTCACCGCATACCGTAACTGGTTTGTCCTTCCAATTGTTTACTAGTTGCAAGGTTTTGGCATCTTCGCAAGTAAAACCAGCTTTCATAAGTCCAGCTGCAATCCAAGCGCAACACAGCTTATCTTCTTCACGAAATTCCCCTCGTGTAGGTGCCCCAAACAATTTGACATTATCAAAACGTCCAGCAAGATGATTAACGGTTGCACCGTAATTTCGCAAACATGCAACATAAAGTGAACAGCAATTTCTCAAAGAATAAAGCAACGGTATGCCTGATGATGATACAATAATTGCAGGTCGGAAATTATCGGGGTATTTTCTAATATCAACTGGGCTATTTTTATAATCAAAACCATAAGGCATGTTGCCGCCTACTTCACCTACAAGTAATGGCTTATCGAGGTGCTCTTTGCTAGAAGAACAGCCGCTTCAATTGATGGCGCAAAAAAACATCTTCTTCCAGATTCCACAATTGTGGCTGCTACCGTTGTTGACCGAATAACATCAATGACAACAACTGCGGTTCCTTTATCGTACTGTTTTGAGCATTCCGATAAGCAATCTATAGCAACTACTTTTGACGGTCAACTTTATCTCTCCATTTATTTTATTGAGGAAGTTGTGGACGAAGATTTTCTTTGCTGAAAGCATCTGAATGTAGTCCACGTCGGTAGATTTCAACTCGCAATAGCTCTTCGATTCGAACATTACATAGATGAACTTTTCTGCCGAAGTGATCTAATAAAGCGAATTGACTTGGTTTGTTTGGTGCTTCAAACATAACAGTTCCGTGACCAAAGGCATTGGCGAAACGGTCAGCGAATTGAACGTTAAGGTTGCCTTCATTATCAAATAATCCAACGCCTTTTGCGCTTTCCCTTGCTTCAACTACTAACTGGAGAGCACCAGCTTCAAGCCAGCTTTTTCCTTGATCAATCAATCCGTTTACAACGTCATTTGTAAAAGCGCCTGTATGTTTTTTGCCAAGCTCAAATTGAACTTCTAAGCCTCGGTCGTTTGCCATTTTCACAATTTCCTTGGCATTCAACGAGATGTCGGTGAATCCTTCACCGCATTCGATACGTGTAAAACCAAAATCTGCTACTAAGTCAAGATATTCAGGCAATTTTCCTTGAACATATGCAACCTCAAAAGGACCGCCGCCGGTAGTTGTTGGCACTTTATATTTTTTTGCAACTGCAATCTTTTTGGCGAGTAACATCTTCATTTGCAATCATCCAGCAGGCCATTGAAACTTTAGAATAGACATGAGATGGTGGCTTTGTTCAATATGACTTGCTAAGGTCACAAGGTCATAACCTGGGTCAAATGGGCTAGTTGCTGGTGGAATTTCTGGAACACCAATTGATTTCAGATATTCTTTTGTGTGTAATCTTGTTTTGGTTTTAGTAGGAACATTTTAATCAGGTTCGCCAGTTATTTTTTCTTCTCTTAACAAGGTTTATAGTTATTGTAAAAGTTCTTATTCTATATTGATTCTTAAGATGTTTATGAATAAAGATAAAGGATATTTGATGGGTTATGGATAATTAGAAGAATAAAGTCAAGGATGTTGAGTTGGCTCCCTTCAAAGCAGAAACTAAGTCTTCCCAGAGCTGGTCGATGATCTTTTTGATACTCAGGCAACCTATTGGAGGGATACCTACAATGCAATGACATTCAAGGAATTATATATCAGCAGAGACAAACTGTGGCGCTAAGTTATTTAGATGATTTATCGCTTCCAAGAACAGCGCGTGTTCTTGAAATCGGCTGTGGAGCAGGTTATCTTTCCGTTGCTCTTGCAGAACGAGGTTTTACTGTGGAAGCAATTGACCATACTCAAACTATGGTTGATCTTACGCTGCAAAATGCTGCCAGAACAGGAAATCTCAGTCGGATTAATGCTCACACAGGCGATGTTCATAAATTATCTTTCGCAAATGAAGCGTTTAGTTTAGTTGTTGCTTTGGGAGTAATCCCTTGGCTTCATGACTATAAGACGGCACTGTCCGAGATCGTGAGGATACTTGCACCAAATGGATATGCCATTTTGACCGCAGATAATTCGTTAAGAGCAACTTATCTGCTTGATCCTATGACGTTTCCTCCAATGGCGGAACTTAGAAGAGTCCTTAAGCAAAAACTTGAAAAAGCGGGTTTACTCACATCGATTGATTATTGGAAAAATGCTCCACCTTATCGGCAACATTCGCCGAAAGAATTTGACCAAACTCTCGCGCAGACCGGATTGAAAGTGGTGAAGAACACAAGTGTGGGGTTTGGTCCATTTACCTTATGTAGCCATAAATTATTTTCAGATGGATTAGCAATTAAGATACAACAAAAGCTTCAAGGATATGCCCACAAAGGATATCCTATTCTGCGCTCAAGCGGGTCACAATACATCGTTTTGGCAGCAAAAAAGTAATTGCTGCATTCCGTATTGAACCCGGTTTGCTCTAAACAATGTTGTTGGTGTGCAAGATTTAGTCAGCACTAAGTTATGAGATTTAAGGTACTTTGTCCTATGAATTTTATTTGTTCGTCGGTAACTCCTGGATGAATGGGTAATGAAAATACTTGTCTTGCAGCTTTTTCTGTTTCAATTAGTTTTGCCCCGCCATAATTTTCACGGTAAAACGGCATTTCATTCACTGGGTTTACATAGTACGCTTCTGCACCAATACCTATTTTCCTCAGTTCATCCAACAGCTTGTTTCGTTCAATTTCAGTACCGGTAGTTAAACGTGCGGTGTAAAGATACCAACTGTGCTGTTGGTCTTTTGTTTCGAAGGGCAATTTCAGCTTTTGATTATTCCCAAGAATTTTCGTCAGTTCCTGCGAATTTTCACGTCGCTTTTTAACAAATTGGGTTAATTTTCCAAGTTGAACGCAGCCTATTGCGGCCTGCATTCCTGACATGCGATAGTTATTGCCAAGGATTAGTGAAGCATATTTGGCTTTTTCTCCGTGTGTCCGTATCATCCGCAGATTTTCAGCGATGTCATCATTGTTTGTTGTTACGACCCCGCCTTCACCTGTAGTTATGTTTTTGCTTGCATACAAGCTCCAGCAGGCAGGCATCAGCGAGATGTTCCTGCAGGTTTGCCTTGATAGGTTGCCCCGTGTGCTTGTGCAGCGATCTTCTACCAAAGCTAATCCGTATTTTTCAGAAAGTTCCCGCATAGGTTTCATATCGGCTGAGAACCCGTAAAG
>CAWCSI010000004.1:0-30138 GCA_963798135.1 Candidatus Bathyarchaeota archaeon
CTTATCAATTTCATCCACAATAAATTCACGAGTTTATTTTATAAACGATATGTATTAATAAAGTTTGTCTGTTAAACTTTCTTAAAAAACTCAAGTCACAAAAAAATCAAGGGTTGCTATTTGAATAAAGAAACTCAAAATGTTAAAAAATCTGTGAAGAAATACAGTCAACTCAAAATTAAGTCAAATTCCCTGACGGGAAAAAAGAGTTTGGACAAGACCTTTCAAAGTGGGCGTCGAGGAAAGGCAAATTCTAAAGTCGTTTTTAGTGTTTGTATTGCTGCATTATTGTTTCTTTCAATACTTGCGAGTTATGGACCAACTGGAAGTTCTAACTCAATCTTGTCTGCAAATGTTTGTCAATCTATTGCTCAGCAGCCACCTGTTGACCAACAAACAACGAAATTTCATGAAAACGAGGCGATTTCTTTTTTTGGGAACACAATATTGGTCCCAGACGACTACCCAACTCTTTCGGATGCAATTGGAAATGCTTCTCAAGGTGACACAATATATGTTAAAGACGGAATTTACTATGAAAATCCAGTAATTGATAAGAAAATATCGATTATAGGTGAGGATAGTAAAAACACCATTGTAGTTGGAAGCGGTGGTGCTCCTGGCGATAACGTTTTGACAGTTAGAGCCAATGACGTTGAGATTTCAGGACTCACAATTGAAAGTAAGAGTTATTCAAACTCGTCCTATTATGCTAGTGGGATAAGCATAGGCGCAGGCACCTTTAACAGCATCACAATAGGTGAAGAAACCGTACCTAGCAATAGCGTAGGAGGGGACAACTGCACCATAATAGGAAATAACATAGTTAATACTGCCTGGGGGGTAGTCTGTTGTGGTGGCGGAAAATCTAATCTGACTATTTCACAAAATAATATAACCGATAACTCTCAAGGCGGTATAGCACTGTACGGCGGTTCCTCGAAAATAATATGCAATAACACAATTTGTAACAATAGAAACGGCGCTGGAGTCGTACTTACCGGTTATCTGGATCAAATATCTGATAATAATATTAGCGGTAACATGCGGGGAATAGAACTTGGATCATCAAACACAGTAATCTATAGGAACAATATAACAGAAAATAGAGTTAACGGAATATACATTCAAGCGTCTAGTAACAGCATAGTCGCTAATTCTATAGGGAATAACCTTGTAGGTATATACATCGCGCCAAATTTCATTACAAGCAGCAACAAAATCTATAACAACAATTTTATAAGTAATTCCCAAAACGTCTTCACCGGTTCAGGCTATAACATTCAGTCTTGGGACAACGGTTACCCAGCGGGAGGCAACTACTGGAGTAATTATACAGACTCTGACGTGAAAAAAGGACCAAACCAGAACCAGCCAGAAAGTGATGGAATTGGCGATACGCCATTTATTGTCAGCATCAAC
Source organism: Candidatus Bathyarchaeota archaeon (assembly GCA_963798135.1). Lineage (GTDB taxonomy): Archaea > Thermoproteota > Bathyarchaeia > Bathyarchaeales > Bathycorpusculaceae > Bathycorpusculum. Next base: position 1,423 of record CAWCSI010000004.1, read on the forward strand.
AATATCGACCGCTATCCGCTCATATTGCCTTTCATCGCCTCAACATTGGAGGCAATCCCAACCGCAATCTTACCTACTTCCGTTTCGTCAAACCATCTTATTGCCCGGTGGAATTTTGGAGAAATCCTACCCAACCTAGTAATATCAGACTCTACAGGTATGAATGCAGCTATTGTAGGCTATGAAGCCAACCTATCCTACACTCCAGCAATTGTTAAAGGCAAATTTGGTAATGCGCTAAACTTTACGGACAACCAGTATTTGTTCGCGAATGTCTCCCCAAGTTTAGATACAACCGGAGAAATGACTATTGATGCGTGGATAAAGGTAAATGCAATTGAAAACTACTCATACAATAATATCATCGTCAAGTGTACGCTTAGTGATACTTCCGAATTGCCTCCTAGAATCTTGGGGCTATCCATAAACGGATTAACGCTTGGAAACGGGAGTGCGGTACCTGTAGGCGCCTTGCGAGGTTATGTAACCACTGAAACAGGCGGGTTTAACGAAATTGCAACTACCTCCTCTATTTTGCTTAACCAGTGGATACACGTAACTTTCACTCGTAGCCTCATCACAGGTATGCACATTTATGTTGATGGCGTGGAACAAAACGTTGTGGTTACTTCTGGCGTGCAAAATCCATCGGGGCCAATAATCCGAGGAAGCGAACTTTATATGGGGCATGGATTTAGTGGCGCCATGGCAGAGATCTCTATGAGCAATCTTGCGAAGAACTCATCCTCTCCTTGCTTGTGGAGTCAATGGTGCTTCTTCACAATAATTGTTTCAGTAATTATTACAGCGTCAGTAATCTCAATCTATACAGCTTTGAGAAAGAAATCCCAGGCAAAACCTTAATAGCCTATTTTAAAACAGACGAGAATACTTTTCAATTTTTTTTAAACAAAAAATATTTGATATCCTTTAGGTCATACGCCACACGCTCCTCAGAGAGGTTTGTCTGCACTTGGTTGATTTATCATTATGTTCCCTTGGTACGCCTTGACGCCGCCTCTTGTGTAGGTGCTAGGTACTCCTTCAGCTTTCTTAAAAGGAGATCGAACAACTCTGACGGGCATGTGTATTAGTTTATTTATCCCTGAGTCGCTAATCACTCTTTCTAAGAATAGCCTCCACAATTTGGGTGTTTACCCCAAACCGGCTGACACTATAGAATCATGACTGTTAGTTTATTTTATAAGCGCAATATATTAATAATGTTTAGCTATTAAACTGCTTTTCAAAGTGCAACTATGAGGGGAAAAAGTTGACAAGCAAAATTTTACATTTAAAAATTGGTGACCTAAACAATAGTATTGGTTACGCAAAAAACTTGGAATTATTAGTAGGAAAGGTAGTTACTCATTCTTGGGAAGAGCCTTACGGGGCCCTGAATTAAATGAATTCTACCACCGTCCCCTTGTTTATGGTTGTTTGGCGCTGTACCCGCAACTGTGTTGGCACTTGCACATATTGCAGTTACACAAAAGAATACGCTAAAGACCAAGAGCTCACAACTACGCAAGCCAAACATATGGTTGATGAAATTGCTGCATTCGGTTCCAAATGGTTTGGAATCAGCGGCGGAGAGCCATTGATTCGGCCAGACATATGGGAAATTATCGAGTATGCGGAGAAAGAGCATGGGCTCAACGTAAGTTTAATCACCAGCGGCTATGCTTGGGATGAAGAACGCTTCAACAAACTGACAAAGTACAATGTGAAGACTGCTATCAGCATTGACGGCACTAAAACCACAAACGACAAGATTAGACGGCAAGGCGGCTATGACAAAGCCCTCCACGCTATAAAGAAGCTTAGCAGCGTAGGACTACTGGACTGCCTAGTTACGACCATGACCAGGTATAACATTCATGAACTATCCCATACCGCATCCTTAGCCGAACAATATCATGCTCGCTCAGCCGTTTACCACAACCTCGTTCCTGTGGGCAGAGCAGGAACAAACATGATAGACCTTGCTCCAACACCAGAGCAATATGAGGTTGCATTCGATGAAATCTATGAAATCCAACGGAGACTCTATGGAAAAGTCAAAGTTAACGTCTACGCACCATTCTATGCCCGCATAGTCAAACAGAAGAACAGTGTGGACTTTTGGAACTGGTTCAACGAAGGTTACTTGGGTAGATGCACAATAGGGGGCAACTATATTGGCATAACAGAAAACGGAGATTATCGTAGTTGTGGATTCAACGAAGGTAACCGCGTGGGCAACGTCAAGGATACAAAGCTGCGCACCGCATGGGAGCAATTGCAGAAAAGCGAGTTCCACCTTAAACTGCGTGACAAAAGCAACCTCAAGGGTAAATGCGGAGTGTGCGAGTACAGAGAAATCTGCGGTGGATGCAGAACACGGGCTGAATTCTACACCGGTGACCTATTCGCATCAGACCCAGCATGCAACTATATACCTAAAATTTTACGCGAAGACCCCAAAATGTTTGAAGAACTCCGCAAGAACCCGCTAGCAAAAATAAACTAAATCTTCTTTTTACATCTTTTCATTTCTGATCATCCGCCCTTGCAAGTATTAGCTGAATAAGCCGGCGATTTAGGTTCTATGGTAAAAAAATAGTTGCAGTGTAGGGTGCATTTCCTCACACTAAATCATTTGTGGTTTCGCAACCATCTATACTGGTGTACGTTTCTATTTTCGAAAAGGTCTTTGCCCAAAAGGCTTCTCCGCCGGGAGAGTTTTCACTAAAAAAGTTAATTTTCCCTCTATAGAGTTCACCGGTAACATGTAGTTGTAGGGCAGCCCACGCATTTCTTGCTTTCATAACGATTAAATGGGTCACAATTGATTACGCACGGTGCTTCTTTCTTTTTTTGTTGTGCTAAGTCTTCCCGTATTTGAAGAAAAGGCGAAAAGAACATTTCGCTTATTAAATAGAATTCGGAGCGGCGTATTCCAGGACCGCTTCTCATTGAACATTTTTCCATAGATATACTTTCAAGAGTTTGGGGGTTTTCTGCTATAACTATGGCTACAAGGTTGAAGCCTCCTACGGTTTTGAATATCTGTATTATTCGTGGGCATTCTTCAAATCGGTCAAGGAGTTGCTGCATCGCTTCAGCACTATTCATTTCTAACATGACTATGGCTGGGTGAAGTTCAAGGGCTTTTGAGTTAATCAGGGCAGTTACTTTTACTGTTCCGTTTTTCAGAAGCTTTTCAAGTCGTTTCTTGGTGCCCATGCTCGTCAAGTCAATGTTTTTGGCCATTTCTTTCAATGTTGTTCTGCCATCTTCTTGAAGCATGGTGATTATTTTCTTGCCTTTTTCGTCCAAAGCATTCACAGTTTATTTTATAAACACAAAGTATTAATGATGTTTATCTAATAAACTTTAGTTTAAGTTAAAGGTGAAAGAAATTGAGTACTTCGAGCAAAGAAAAAGAACGATATTTATTTTCATCAGAATCTGTCGCAGAAGGACATCCTGATAAAGTAGCAGATCAAGTGTCTGACAGCGTCCTAGATGCCATAATCAGTAAGGACCCAAATGCACGGGTTGACTGCGAAACATTAGTGATGCAAGGGAACATAATTGTTACTGGACAAATCACTACATCTTGCTATGTGTCCATACCACAAGTAATCAGAGCAACGTTAAAGGAAATTGGTTTTGACAACGCCAAAGACGGGCTGGATTGTGAAACCTGCGGTGTTTTAACCTCTTTCACGGAACAGTCACCGGACATTGCTGCAGGCGTGAATGAAACCACAGATCACGAGCAAGGCGCTGGTGATCAAGGAATGGTGTTTGGTTACGCTTCAAATGAAACAGAAGAGTTGATGCCCTTGCCCATAATGCTATCTCACAAACTTGTTAAGCGTTTGGCAGAATGCAGAAAAAACAAAGTTTTACCCTATTTGCGGCCAGACGGTAAATCTCAAGTTACAGTTGAATATGTTAACGGGAAACCCAATAGAGTTACGACAGTTGTGATCGCTGCACAGCACACAAAAGCGATTGAAAGAGAAAGAATGCGTGAAGATATAATTAACCAGGTTATAAAAAAAGTCATCCCTGCCAACATGCTAAGCCAAGAAACAAAATTTATCGTTAATGGCACAGGCCAATTTATTGTTGGAGGTACTTTAGCGGATTCAGGTTTAACGGGACGAAAAATAATAGTAGACACCTATGGCGGCGTTGGACGGCACGGTGGAGGATGCTTCTCTGGGAAAGACCCGTCGAAAGTTGATAGAAGCGGTTGCTATATGGCGCGGTATATCGCTAAGAACATTGTTGCAGCAGGTTTAGCCGATCAATGTGAAGTCCAAATATGCTACGCCATCGGTGTTGCTCAACCAGTTTCTGTGATGATAAACACATTCGGTACAGGTAAAACCTCAAATGAAAAAATTCTTGAACTGGTGCATAAAAACTTTGATATGCGACCTAAGGCAATCATTAAGCAACTAGATCTTCTGAGGCCTATTTATAAAAAAACAGCAGCATTCGGGCATTTTGGGAGAGAAGAATCAGAATTCACTTGGGAAAGAACTGATAAGGTGCAAGCGCTTAAGGAAGCATTCAATTTGTAAGGCAGTTCCCTTACTTTTTTCGAGGGTTAACACAGTTTAATTTAAGTAAATAGTTTCATTTATAAACAAAATCTATTAATACTATTTAGTTATTAAACTATTTTCGCTCAAGTGGTTGAAGAATGGCCAGCACTATTAAACAAAAAAAGGCAAACGAATGCTCTGAAGAATATGATTCATTCAATACATCAGATCAATGCAACGACGCCAAAAAACAAGAATATCAAAAACAGCAAAAATTAAAACAGCAACTAAAAAAAATTAAATATAAAATTGCGGTAATCAGCGGAAAAGGCGGAGTAGGTAAAAGCACGGTAACAGCAAATCTAGCAATGGCATTTGCAATTCGAGGCAATAAAGTCGGCGTTCTTGACGCAGACATCCATGGTCCATGTATCCCAAAGATGTTGGGACTAAAAGGACAAACCCTCACAGAGACACCTGACGGAGGGTTCTTGCCAGTTACGGGTCGCCTAGGAGTAAAGGTGGCGTCAATGGACTTCTTACTTAAAAATGATGAGACACCAGTGATTTGGCGCGGTTCATTAAAGATGAGGCTTATCCAACAGTTCTTGTCAGACGTGGTTTGGGGCGAATTAGATTATCTCTTTGTAGATCTCCCGCCTGGAACTGGAGATGAACCATTAACTGTTATGCAGTTAATACCGGATATGGACGGTGTAGTTATAGTGACAATGCCTTCGGAAGTTTCAGAAGCGGTGGTCAAGAAATCAGTAACTTTTGCTAAACAAGTTGGTGTTCCAATAATCGGGATCATCGAAAACCTAAGCGGATACGTTTGCCCTGACTGTGGAAAAAAAATTGATATTTTCAAGTCCGGAGGCGGCAAAAGAATAGCGGAAGATTTGGCAGTGCCCTATTTAGGAAAAATACCAATAGACCCAAAGGTATGTGATGATTCGGACACTGGAGTACCCTTCATAGAAGAGAACCCCCATCTGCCAACAGCCATTGTTTTCACTGAAATAGTCAAGAAAACTCTGCAGTTTCTCGAAAAAGACAGGTAATTACTAATTAAGACATCGGAGAATAAAAAATGAAAGTATGTTTAAGCTCAACTTCAAACAGTTTGGAAGCCCAATTAGACCCTCGATTCGGTAGATGCGCTTATCTGATAATTGTAGATATTGAAACTATGCAGTTTGAAGCCATTCCAAACTTGGCAGCAGGCACAAGGGAAGGCGCAGGAATCTTCGCAGCACAAACAATCGCAAACAAAGGCGTAAACGTGCTGATAACTGGGAATGTCGGACCTAACGCTTTCAGGGCATTATCGGCAGCAGGTATAGAAATAATGACAGATGCTTCTGGAACTATCAGAGAGGTCGTTGAGAAGTTCAAGAAAAACGAATTAAAGAAAACTGGCGTTCCCACTGTTGGAGGCCATTTCGGCGTTGAAAGAGGTCAGGGCCAATGAACACCAACCATATGTTCTATCAGTTTGAGAATAATCGACGAAAACTTGAGTATCGGAGGTGAAAAATTGACAAATAAAATAATAATTCCTACAGACAATCAAGAAGGCATAAACGCTCCTTTGGCTGAACATTTTGGAAGAGCGCCATATTTCACAATTGTTGATCTTGACAGTGAAGGCGAGATTACAAATGTGAATGCAATCGCAAACGTTAGCGAACACGTTGGAGGAACAGGATCACCACATGACCAACTTACCAAACTTCTACCTACAGCGTTAGCAGTTCATGGAATGGGGCCACGCGGAATAACGGCGTTCCAAAGCGCAGGAATTCAAGTGTTAAAGGCGAATGGTAACACCGTAAAAGAAGTGGTTGAAGCATACAAGCAGGGAAAACTTAAAGAATTAGATGAAGCCTGCCCGAACGCAGCGCATCACGATCATGAAGAACACCATCATCATTAACCTTGATTCTGCTGGAGATAAAATGACTGACAAAAAATCAGAAGCCAAACAGCTCATCGAATTAGGATATTCTAGCAAAGTCATCGAGTTATACGAAAACAAGGTGAACGTTGGCGTAATAGAAAACCCAGATGCAGACGCAGTCTTCCTTGATCAATGTGGTGATTTAATCCGGCTCTATATAAAAATGAACAATGAAATCGTTGAAGACGCCAAATTTCTTTGTTATGGTCGTCAAGGTTCAACATCTGCATTGTCAGCGATGACTATTATGATTAAAGGCAAAACCCTCAATCAGGCAAAGAGACTGACAGAAGATGACATATTGAAGGAGCTCGAAGGTTTACCAGAAGATTGCGCTGACCTGTCTATAAAAACTCTAAAGAAGGCTATTGATGGATATAGAAAATCAAAGGGCCGCTCAGAGACATAGTCCATTTTTTACTTTTCTTAAACTATTTATGGTGAATATGAATTGATTTTAGCGATTGCAAGTGGCAAAGGCGGTACGGGAAAAACATCTTTAGCCGTTAACATGGCGCTTTCCATCGGGCGATGTCAGCTCTTAGACTGCGACGTGGAAGAACCAAACGCATATCTTTTTTTGCAGTCTAAACCAAATAGCACGCAACCCGTTTACACTTCGATTCCAAGAATAGAGCTTGGCTTGTGTAATTACTGTGGCGAATGTGCCAAATTCTGCCGTTACAACGCCTTATTCTTACTTAAAGACCAAATTCTTGTTTTCCCTGAGATCTGCCACAGTTGCGGTGGATGCACAATAGTTTGCCCCAAAAAAGCAATCCTTGAAGAGAAACACAAAATTGGAACTTTATACTTTAGCTCAACCGATGATTTGAACATTGTTTATGGAGAATTAGAAGTCGGGAAGCCCATGGCTGTTCCAATTATCAAGGCGGTCAAAAAACAAATTGATCCCAATAGAAACGTGATCATTGATTCTCCACCTGGAACTTCCTGCCCATTTGTTGAAACCGTTAGAAGTAGTGATTTCTGTGTTCTTGTAACTGAACCTACACCTTTTGGTTTGCATGACCTCAAGATTGCTGTTTCCGTCTTAAGAAAAATGACGATTCCTTTTGGCGTAATCGTTAATCGCGCAGGAATAGGGGATAGGAAAGTTTACGATTATTGTATGGACGAAAATATTCCTCTTTTGTTAGAAATTCCATATCAAAGAAGAATAGCAGAACTATACTCGAAAGGCATACCCTTTATTTTGGAAATGCCCGAGTGGAAAATAAAATTCCAAGCGCTGTTTAATGACATAAAGGAGATTGTTGGTAAATGAAGCAGTTGACGATTTTAAGCGGTAAAGGCGGCACAGGCAAAACAACCATAACTGCATCCTTCGCTGTTTTGGCGAAAAACTTGGTTGTAGCTGATTGCGATGTTGATGCACCTGACCTTCATCTGCTAATGCATCCAGAAGTAATTCAAACTCAAGAGTTCAAAGGTTCGAAAGTTGCTTCAGTTGATATAGCTAAATGCAACAGATGTGGTTTATGTTATAGACAATGCAAGTTTGGTGCCATATCCAAGGGCATCAGTATAGATGGGATTGCCTGTGAGGGTTGTGGTGTCTGCGTAATGGCTTGCCCAGTAGACGCCATAACTCTAGTGGAAAGAATTGCTGGAAACGCCTACACTTCAAGAATAAAATATGGGTTCATGTCACATGCTTTGCTCAATCCAGGCGAGTCTAACTCTGGAAAACTTGTCACGTTAGTTAGGCAGAATGCCAAGATTTTAGCTGAAAAGGAAAACATTGATTTAGTAATTATAGATGGTTCACCAGGAATTGGTTGCCCAGTTATAGCGTCCATTTCAGGCGTGGATGCTTGTTTGATAATTACGGAACCAACGCTATCAGGTATTCATGACCTTGAGAGAGTCTTACAACTGCTAAAACACTTCAATGTTAAACCGTTTGTTTGCATAAACATGTATAACATAAACGCTGAAAACACTGATAGAATTTTGAGTTTTTGTAAAGAAAAAGAAATTGATGTGGTGGGCACTATCCCATTCAGTCCGCAAGTTACTGAGGCTATGGTTAACGAAAAAACAATCGTTGAATACTCGCCAGAGAGCACTATAACAAAAGAAGTAAACAACATGTGGAATAAGTTATCTCGCTTCTTAGGTTTTCCCTCTTAACAACTATTGTTGTCCAAGGAGTCTGGAGAATAAATGGGCAAAAATAGACTTTTATTTAAACAAGGAGAAAAAGCTGCAAAGCTTTCCACGATTGTTCTCCTTGCACTTGGAATCTTAAAAGGGACTGTGGCAGTTGTAAGTGGTAGCGTAGCTCTTTTGGCAGGTACAATCGACTCATTCTCAGATGTTTTTTCTTCAATAGCCGTTTGGACGGGGCTAAAAATCGCAAAGAAAAAACCCACGGAGAGATTTCCTTATGGGTACTATAAAGCAGAAACATTTGCCTTACTGACAGTATCTTTGATAATTGTGGCATCGAGTATTTTGATCATGTTGGAGTCTTTTCAAAAGTTCTTGAGGTCTATGTTATCTCATTTTCGGACATAGCTCTAGTTGTTGCAGCGTTATCCGCTATTATCTATTATCTGCTTGCTAAATATAAGGGGCGCGTGGGGCACCAAATTGGTTCACAAGCTTTGATCAGTGAAGGGTTGCATTCCATGATAGATGTTTACACTTCTGTGTTGGTTTTCGCGGGCGTTTTTCTAGGGGCGCTTGGTTTTCCAGTTGGAGAGGCTCTGATTGGCTTTGTGATGGGTGCTTATGTGATGGCAAGAGGATTATGGTTTGGAAAAGATGCGGTGCTAATTTTGATGGACGTTTCTCCGAGTCCGCAGATGGTTAAAGAAATGAAGGAAATAGCGGAGAGTGTTAATGGCGTTAAGGGGACTCATGAGGTTAGGTTGCGGAAATCTGGTCCTGTGTTCTTTGGTGAGATGCATCTGGAATTGCAGGAAAGGCTTTCTCTGGAAAAAGCGCACATTATATCCGAAGAAGTAGAAAATAGAATCAAGAAACGTTTCAAAGACTTAGAGTCTGTAACTGTTCATGTGGGGCTTGCACATAGAAAAAAAACAAGGATTGCGATTCCAATAGTGGAAGACAAAGGCTTAGAATCATCCGTTAATCTCGATTTTGGGAACGCGCCTTATTTTGCCTTTATCGACGTTGAACAAAACCAAATAGTTAATTTCTACTTTAAAGCGAATGAAGGTGCGAAATTGTCTCATAAGAAGGGTATACAAGCCGCCAACCTATTGGTTGACGAAAATGTTAATGTTGTGTTGGCGGGAGCCATCGGCGAAGGTCCATTCCATGTTTTAGGAGACAATCTAATACAAATGTATGTCCTTCCAAAATCCGTGGAAACTAAAGATGCTGTTCGTTTTCTGACTGGAAACCTGCTAGAAAGAATGGTTTCTCCAACCGAAATGCAACAGGAGAACCAGAAAAACCATCAACCCTGAATAATTTTTGGATCCGGCGCTGCCGAGACGCTTAATCTGACTTTAGACCGATAAAATGTTTGTTTTCTAAACATAAACTATTAATAGAGTTTAATACATAAACTATGAATTGAGAAATTTCTAAAAGAAAAAAGAGGAAAAAAAATGACTAAAAGAATAGTAATTCCAACTGAAGACAATTCTGGTTTAGAGGCACATTTAGCCCAACATTTCGGAAGGGCCCCATTCTATACAATTGTAGATTTAGATGAGAAAAACAACAATGCAGGGGTAAGAACAGAAGTTAACAAGGGTGAACACGTTGGAGGCACTGGACACCCACATGAACATCTCTTGGCCTTAAAGCCGAACATTTTTGTAGTGCACGGCATGGGACCTGGGTGCTTAGGCAGTCTTCAAGACGCGGGCATAACTGTACTCAAAGCCACTGGAACAATTGTAAAGGAAATAGTTGAGGGCTTCAAAGAAGGCAAACTAAATGTCTTAGAGGGCGCATGTGAACACGCGCACCACCATGAGCATTAGCAGTAAATTTTAAATCCAAACTTAAGAGAAGACTAAATGGTGAAATGATATGCCGAAAGTAAAAGCAAAAGCAACATGGGTTGAAAACGTACGTTCAAAGGTTGATAATCAACGAAACCACAGCGTAGAATGTGACCTCTCTACAGCTGCAGGCGGAACAGACTGCGGTCCAACCGCGCTTGAGCTTAGCTTGATGGCGTTAGCTGACTGCGGTGTGACAATCTTTGCTGACGTTTGCAAGAAAAGTAACATTAAACTTAAGATGGTTGAAGTAACTGCTGAAGCTGACAAATCACCAGATTCACCGATTATAAGCGGTGTTACTATGAAAGTTAATGCTTCCTCTGATGCAAGGAAAGAACTGCTAGAGGCTGCTTGGAGAAGAACCGAAGCAAATTGTCCTGTGTTGTTTATCTTTAAAGAACCAACGCCAGTCAAGGTTGAATTTGAAGGAAAAACGGAATAGACGTCCTAAGGACCTACAAATGAAGACTGCTCTGATAATTTACTGGTCTAAGACGGGTAACACTGAAAAAGTGGCTAATGCAATAAAACAGGGCTTAGAAGAAGCGAGCATTCAAGTAACTATTAAGAAGCCTGAGGAAGCAGAAGCGCTTGATTATTTTGACTATGATTTAGTTTGCGTAGGTTGCCCGTCGTACTCTTGGCATCCTCCTGAACCAATGACAAACTTTCTTAAGAAAAAATTCGCTGAATATCGACAAAATGGTAAAATCAATCCTTCAGCTCCAAAAGTTCCAGGGAAAAATGCTATAGTCTTCGTAACTTACTCTGGACCACATACAGGAATTGACGAGGCAACTCCAGTTGGCAAAGATATACGACAATACTTTGAGCATATAGGTTTCAATGTTATCGATGAATGGTACGTTCTTAAGCGAATTCCATGGCTCACTTGAACATAGCACTTTGGGTAGATTAGGCGATGTCAGGGGAAAACCCACTGCTGAACAATTGCAAGTCATTAAAGATGACTCAAGGCGCATAGGTAAGCTGCTCTAATTCTGTTGGTGGTCAATTTGGATAACCCTCAAAATAGTTGCAATGCAGAAGCGGCTCAGAAAATTCTGAGGCCACTTCCTTATGCTCAAGGCTTCCATTTCTTCATGCCAGATGGCCATTATACCGGTGAAACAGCATTGTCCCTTTGCTCATTCTTAAGAGACATGGGAAGCATTGATACACAATCGATAAAGTTTCACTTTGACCGCGGTGACTTCCAGAAGTGGTTAAGAACTACAGTCGGCGATGAGGAACTCGCCCGAACAATTGACAAATTAGACAAGAAAATTCCAGAAGAAAATCTCCGAGAAAAGTTGGAAGACATAGTGCAAAAAAGAATTTCGGAATTGCAGTTATCACTTAGATCATCTTGAATGCACTGGTTAGATATGTTGCGAGCCTTTTTCTAAGGGTTAAAATTTCAAGCGCTTTTTGTTTCCCATTTCGTAAAGTAAATTTTGCCGTCTTCTCTAAAGGCACGGAGTAGTTCGCAATGCCTAAAGAAAGCAAATTCTTGCTCTAACTGCTCTGGTTTGATGTTTAGGGTCTTGATTAAGTCTTCTTTTGTAATTTTACCGTATTTCTCTATGGTGTTGTAGATTTTTTGTTGTAACTCAGTTAAGCCTGAACTGCCTGATTGGCCTAATTGTTTTCGCACAGATAAGGCTGATGACACAGCCATGGGGTCACAAGCTTTTGGAGGGTTAGTTTCATACATGTAGCAATCTTCGCATAAAACTTTTCCGTTGAAGTCATAGGACTCTTCTTCATTTATAGATGATTTGCAGCGTTCACATTCCATTTGCTCTCACCGTTATGTTCTTTCTTTATTTTCTTTTCCATGACTTATGTTTTTTACGCTTGTTTTAAGTGTTTTTGAAGGTCTAATTCGAAGCTGTCTACGAGTGCTTCAAGGCTTTCAGTGATTTCTTTTACTCGCTCGAGTGCGTGCTTCTTAATTGTTGCTGGGTCAAGCATAGCGTAAGTGTGGTAGTATCCGCCGCCTTTGAGGGATTTTGACTGCTTGTTTACTAAATTTATGCTTACAAGCTTAGAAAGACAGCGGTGTACTGAGCTTCGATCCTTCTGCACTATTTTTGCGATTTGGTCAAGCGTAGCGTTTTCATTTTTTGCCAGCTGCAAGGAGGACTTCAAGGTCTGAGGGTTTTAGGTTGTATAGACATGTAAGTAAGTCGGTGCAGGAGGCGCCCTTTTTTGTTAGTAGGTTAATGCTTTCCATAAGAAGTGATTATCAAATCTTACATATAAATGGTATTGTTTGGTATTGACAATACCGTAAGATATATTTGGATGTGAGCTGCAATGTTACAGCATAGGAAGTATAGTAATGCAGAAAAAAATTGAATGCCCACGCGGTATTCCCGAAGAACTATGTGACCACTCTCCAACCTGCAAGGTCTGGGTAGCAAGGGAAAATGCTCAAAAACAAGCTTAAAATCCGATCACAAAGAAAATGAGGTATTTAATGCATGTATGAGGAAAATGAATTAGAACAAATAAGACTCAGAAAAATTCAAGCAATGCTAGACGCTGCCAAAAAAGGTCAAACACCAGTTGCAAAACAGCCAATAGTTCTAACTGATAGCAACTTTTCAGCAGCAGTCTCAGCAAATGAATTACTAGTGGTAGACTTTTGGGCTCCTTGGTGTGGCCCATGCCGAATGGTAGGACCCATAATTGAGGCACTATCAGCTGAATATACCGGTAAAGCAGCGTTTGGAAAAATGAACGTTGACGAGAATCAAGTAGTGCCGAGCAGCTTTGGAATAATGAGCATTCCAACTATAATCATCTTCAATCATGGCAAAGAAGTTGAGAGATTAGTTGGCGCTTACCCCAAAGCGCATATCGAAGCGATGATCAAACGGTATCTGGGATAGCAGCCACAGAGGATAGCACATGACGAGTGTTGAAGAAAAAATAGAAGCGGTAAAATCACGGTTTGCTGGCGGCAACCTCTGGCTATCCGCTGGAACAGCTTATTGCACGCGCGCGAATTTGTTGTGCTAAAAAAACCTTATATGTCAATCACTTGGAAGAGGCTGTCATGACAGAACCAAAAAACGGTCGCCCAATTTTCTTCCCAGAAAACCTAGTTCTCTTTGGTAACCTAGCGCTTTTCCTATGGATTGTTCTTGATTCAGTGGCTTTTCTGCTATATGATTTCACAGCAGGTATTGTGTTTTTTATCCTAACACTTATCTTGATTTATGGTGTACTTCACCTTCTGGGTTGCCTACGTCCATGCTACAATTGCATAAAATGCACTCATGGCATGGGGCGCTTGGCAGCATTATACTTTGGCAGACGCATCTTTAAAGACTACAAATACAACTACAAACTGCCCACAGCAATATTTTTCACACTATACATCGGAGGATTCCCCGCAGCATTCGCACTTTACTCAGCCATCGTAGATTTCACGGCCATCAAAGCAGCAGTGTTTGTGGCTCTCTTAGTGTTTACGATCTATAGTGCTTTAACATGGCGACCAAGAAAACCAAAAAACCCAAAAGAGGTAGTATAGCCTCGGGGGAGTTTAACGTGATTAAGCTTTTGTTGCTTGTTAGCTTACTAGGAATTTCGGCGTTTGCTGTAGTCAGTCGGGTCGTAAATCGCAATAAGGCGTTGTGGAAACCTTCCAAGTGAGGGCTATGCATAAGGCCTTTATTGAACCAGAAAAATGTGGTCATTGCAACGAATGCAAAGCTGCCAAAGCATGCCCACACAAGGCAATTACACGAATTGATAGCAATGAACCGAGTGTTGTTGATGCTACATATTGCAGAGGGTGCGGCGACTGTATAGCTGAGTGCAATTTTTCAGCAATCATATTAAAGACATCATGAGCTCCTTTAGATTATAACATCTTGGCAACTTCGCTTAGTGGTTTGCGTAGTTAACCAATAGAGAGTCACCTACATTAGGAAAGCTAATTCAACGTGGAGTCAATGCCGAACAAGTTAAACTTGCTTTAACTAACCTGGTTGAAGCATATCTGAATAGCGGATCAAATGTAACCTTTAGCGAATATTACATCACAAAAGGACTAGAAGAAATTGAGAAAATAATCAATTCAAACCCAGCCCGTAGTTAGCTAAAAGCTGTCACTTAGTCCATAAAGGCTTGGACCCAAGGCTTTTATTTTCGTATGGTGTGGGTCTCGTATTTAACAATTAATAATCGAGGAATAAAAATGGAAGACTATAGTGACCGGGTCAAATTCTTTATGTCAGAAGAAAGGAAACAATGGCACAATCCAGAAACGGTCTTAAAAAATGCCGGAGTTGTAAAGGGAATGACGATGGCTGATCTGGGCTCTGGACCTGGTTTTTTCACAATACCACTGGCTATGGCAACCGGCGAAAAAGGTCTCGTATATGCCGTTGACAGCAACGTTTCTATGTTGAATGCCTTGAAAGAAAACATTGCCAGGTCTGGTGTCGACTCTAGAATTATTGAACTCATAAATAGCGATGTCTCCCGTACGGGTATTCCTAAAGGTTCTGTTGATATTGTACTCTTTGCCAATGTTCTTCATGAAGTCGAAGATAGGAAGGCTTTCTTTCAAGAGGTTAGGCGTATATCTAAACCAACGGCATATATTATTGATGTTGACTGGAAGAAGATAAAAACAGAACATGGACCGCCATTAAAAGAACGTCTCTCTGAAGATGAGGCTAAACAGGTTTTTTTAGAGAACGGCTTTAGTGTTATAAAGCAGACAGGTGCAGGTCCCTACCATTATGAGCTAATATTCAAGCCAATAGGTATCTAAGAATTGATTGGTCAGATTGAAAATTGCCTGTTATAGCGTCAGACGCCGATAGTTCAGAGAAGCATGTAGACGACGCTTTAAACGTTGATGTTGCAAAAGGCTTGACGTCTGATCAGGTTAAGGAAAGGCAAAGGCATTATGGACGCAATGAAGTAGCGGAAAAACAGCCAAACCCTGTTTTGGCTTTTGCTAAGAAGTTCTGGGGCTTAACTGCTTGGATGCTTGAAGTTGCGATTGTTTTGTCCTTTGTTTTAGGCAACTATTTGGATCTCTACATAATAGCTGCTTTGCTGCTTGTAAACGCTATTTTGGGCTTCATCCAAGAGCGACAAGCTACCCGAGCAGTTGCAGTCCTAAAGCAGAAACTGCAGATAAAAGCACGCTTATTAAGAGATGGCGTCTGGCAGACATTAAATTCAGCTGAGGTTGTCCCAGGTGACATAATAAGAGTTAGAATGGGCGATTTCATTCCTGCTGATTTTAAGATACTTGAAGCCCAAGTAACGGTTGACCAGTCAGCCATAACCGGCGAATCTCTTCCTATTGATAAGAAAGATGGAGACATTGTTTACTCTGGGTCGCTTGTTAGGAAGGGTGAGGTTACAGGCGTTATCACAGCCACTGGCGTCCACACGTATTTTGGTAAAACTACTCAGCTGGTTCTGTTAGCTAAACCCAAGTTGCATATGGAAGGAGTTATTTCAAGCCTTATGAAGTGGCTTCTTGTCTTAGTTGTTTCCTTGCTTGTTTTTACCGCCGTAGTATCTTGGGTTAGAGGAGTAAACCTCTTAGATGTAGTGTCTCTGTCTCTGGTTTTGCTTGTGTCTGCAATTCCAGTTGCTTTGCCAACCATGTTTACGATTACTATGGCGTTAGGCTCCTTTGAACTTGCAAGAAAGGGCATATTGGTTACTCGGCTTAGTGCATCTGAAGATGCTGCTCTCATGGATGTGTTGTGCGCTGATAAAACAGGAACAATCACTGAAAACAAACTATCAATAGCCGACATTGCTGAGTTGAATAAATACACGAGAGATGATGCTCTCGTATTTGGCGCTTTAGCTTCCCAAAAAGCAAATCAAGATCCAATTGATCTAGCCTTCTTTTCTGCTCTTGAGGATAAGAAAATCAAGTTAGACGAGTATGAGCAGAAGAAATTTATCCCTTTTGACCCTTCCACGCGCAAAACGGAAGCGATTGTTGAGAGGAAAGGTGAGACTTTTAGGGTTATCAAAGGTGCAGTGTCGGCAGTAATGCAAGCTTGCGGCTCCAAAGAAGATGAAAAAGCAACCATTGAGCAGAAAATGGGTGTTTTGGCAAATAAAGGCTACAGGGTTATGGCTGTAGGGATTGAAAAAGAAGATTCCAAAATGGAGATAGTTGGTTTATTGGGACTTTATGATAAGCCTAGGCGGGACTCTGCGAAATTGATTGCTAAGCTACGATCTCTGGGAATTTCTGTTAAAATGCTGACTGGCGATTCACTGCCTATTGCAAAACAAATAGCGCAAGAAGTGGGTTTAGGTGATAATGTTACGCGCATGGCAGATGTTGAGAACACTATAAGACAGGATGCCATGGTTTCAGCCGAAGTCGTTGATAAAAGCGATGGCTTTGCTGAAATTTATCCAGAGGGCAAGTATCGTATTGTCAAGGGGTTGCAGGCAGAAAAGCATGTTGTTGGAATGACTGGAGATGGAATGAACGATGCTGCCGCTTTAAAGCAGGCTGAGGTTGGAATAGCCGTAAGTAATGCTACTGATGTGGCAAAGGGTTCAGCCAGCGTTGTTTTAACTGAAGAAGGCTTGTCCAACGTGGTAAATTTAGTTCTTACTGGTAGAATGATTTATCAGCGGATATTGACTTGGATTTTTAATAAGATTGTAAAAACCTTTCAAGTAGTCTTGTTTGTTATGATTGCGTTTCTACTTACTGGATTGTTCGTTGTAGGTACCTTCCAAGTGGTTTTACTGCTTTTCTTGGTTGACTTTGTAACTATCTCACTTTCAACTGATAACGTACGTCCATCAGCAAAACCTGAAACATGGAATATTACGCCTCTTGTAAAAAGAGCAGCAATACTGGGCGTTGCGAGTGTCATTGAGTCTCTGGGATTGCTCTATTTGGGGCTTAACTACTTGGGGCTACCAAACACCGTAGCTTTGAATACATTTTCGTTTGACATATTACTATTCGGCGGATTATTCACTATCTTTGTTGTTAGGGAAAGAGGCAATTTCTGGGAGTCAAAACCGAGTCGGCCGCTTCTAATTGCAATAATTGCAGACATACTAATTTCATCAATTATCTCAATTACTGGAATACCGGGATTAGCACCGATATCACCCATGTACGTGGCTTTGGCATTGGCATGGTTCTTTGTTTTTGGGTTATTGCTTAATGATCAGATAAAAACCCGCCTTTTACGCAAGCCATTTGGCTGAGTGGCAATTGCCAACTCTTTTGGTTATTACGCTAAAATAGTTACAAATAACCAGTACTAAAGCACCCTGTTTTTTTGAAGTTCAATTCAAAATAAGCATGAGCGCTCTTAGGTTATTTTTGCACGTTCAAGTCCAAAATTGCGCTTATATGTGCTGGAAGGGGGTTCCCAGCCCCATTTTGCCAGTAAGAAAATTTTGAAAGATCGTGTTTTTACATTTGGATGTCACCCGCAAACCTATTTTCTCTCTTTCTGAAGAACAGCAACATTGATTGAAAGCGAATTTTGAAGTGAATGGATAGCTTTCAAGTAACAAAAGTACAGTTCTTAAATTCTTTGTTGCATAAGATGTTTACAGGAAGCAAAAAAGATGAAAGTAGCCAACCACGTTTTCGAATTGATAGGCCAGACGCCCTTGGTCAAAATAAATAAGATAAATCCAAACCCTATGGCTGAAATCTACGCAAAAATTGAATGGTTTAACCCCATGGGGTCACTAAAAGATAGAATTGCCCTAAAAATGATAGAAGCGGCCGAACAAGAAAAGAGATTGACTAAAGACAAGATAATTATTGAAGCAACTTCTGGAAACACAGGCATAGCTGTAGCTTGGGTAGCAGCTCTAAAAGGCTACAAATGCGTCATTGTAATGCCCAAAAACGTTTCAGAGGAACGCAAAAAAATCCTGGATTTGCTGGGTGCTGATTTAGTCTTTACCAATACGGAGACTGAGGCAATTGCAAGAGCAAGAAAAATTGCAGAAGACCCGCAGTATGTACTGACAGATCAGTTTGCCAGTGACATAAACTGGAAAACGCATTACCAAACGACCGCACAAGAAATCTGGGAGCAAACTAACGGAAAGATAACGCATTTTGTGGCAGGAATAGGAACTTCAGGAACTGTAATGGGTGTTGGAAGAAAATTGAAAGAATTGAATCCGAGAATTCAAATCATTGGCGTGCAACCTTCGAAGATACACAGCAAACAACAAGGGTTGCTTAGTCTGAAGGAATTCTGCCCAGAAATCTGCAAAGTCAATGAAGCAGTTGATGAAATGATAATGGTTGAGGATGAAAATGCGTTAAGGACAACGAGAGATCTTATTGTTAAAGAGGGTCTTTTTGCTGGGATCTCCTCTGGTTCTGCGATGTATGGGGCGATTCAAAAAGCAAGAGAAATTCAGAGGGGCTTAATTGTTGCTATCTTGGGAGATCATGCCTTCAAATACCTTAGTACTGAACTTTTTGTGAATCAAGTTGAACATATGAAGGAAGGTTAACGCGTGCCAAGTACAAAGAAACACGCAAGCGCTATAGTGTGCAATAGGAATATGCAAGCGATCATTTTTCACGGGGAAATCTCTGCGCAATTGTCAGCAATTGACTGAATTACTATTTGACGTAAAACTCAAAACTATTAAGATTTTGTCTTTCTTTTCTGCGCATGCGCGCTTCTATAGTGCTAAGCTTTATTCGGAGGAACCCTAATTGTGACGTTAGGCGCATCAAACCTTCATTCAGTTCCGCTAACGGAACCCCCTTGATAATGTCGCTTTCAGCAGTGTTTTCATTTGTATTCAACGACACCGTCAAATACTCTTAGCTACACGCACTAAAATATCGTGGTAATTGTTGATTACATTTTCTTGCGTTTTAGCTGATAGAGGTTCACAACGTAGGTTGATACGCGCGCTTGAACGAGATAAATCAACAAAAACGTTGAAAAAGTTTATTTTCCCTTAAAGCAATGCATTTTGACCACAATGGAAATGCTTGAAGTTAAAGATCTATCAGTCAAGGTTGAAGGCAAACTCATACTGAAAGACATGAACTTCAGTCTGAAAGAAGGTGTTAGCCACATTCTCTTTGGACCAAATGGCTCAGGGAAAACCACGCTCATTAGCACTCTTATGGGCTTGCCAGGCTACGAAGTTGTCTCTGGCAAGATACTTTTCCGCGGAGTCGACATCACAAACAAAGGCGTAGATGAACGCGCAAAATTAGGTATGATCGTGAGCTTCCAGAATCCACCTGAAATCACCGGTGTAAAGCTTGGCGACTTGCTTAAGTTGTGCTTGGGCAAGAGGTGAAACTGATGAGTTCAGCACTGAAGAAACAAAGCAAATTGAAGCTTTCAGGTTAACTGGTTTCCTGAACAGGGACACCAACGTAGGTTTTAGTGGTGGCGAGCGGAAGCGTTCCGAAATTCTACAGTTAATTTTCCTCAAACCAAAGCTGTTGCTTCTGGATGAACCTGATTCAGGAGTGGACGTAGAGAGCCTGCGAATGATCGCAAGTGAGATTCAACGTTACATTGAAAATTCAGGTAGTTCAGCGTTGATAATTACGCATAAAGGTGACATACTTGAGTACGTAAAAGCAGCATATGGTTGCATACTGCTTGAGGGCCAATTCCACTGCTTCACTGACCCGATGAGCATTTACAAGGACATTAAACAGGTAGGCTACGAAGAATGCGTAGCCTGCAGAAGAAGAAAGCCAGAGGGATGGAAAACTGAGCAAACAAAGTGACCTGACTAAAATTCCACATAAAATACTTGAAGAAGCCCAAAAAGCAGGTTTAGAAACGCAAGAGAAGAATCGTTCAGCCACTTTTTTCCATTTAAACCAAGAAACAGTAGCGGCTAAAGTTAACGAGCTCTATGAGGCCAAGATAGAACTCATGGATGTGAAGACAGCTCTGAAAAAGTACCCGTGGCTAGAGGACTATCGTTGGAAGCTTATGAGCAAAGACAAAGATGAGTTCACCAAGAAGGTGGCTGAAGATTACAGTGGCGGCTACTTTATGCGCATACTTCCTGGAGCTGAAATATCTTTTCCTCTACAATCTTGCCTAATGATTACTGAGACGAAATTTAGAGCAAAGAGTGCACAACATCATTATCGCCGAGGAAGGATCAAAAGCCCACATAATCACCAGCTGCGTACAGCACTCCTCCGTTCCTAAAGCAGCACATTTGGGCATTTCAGAGATTTACGTAAAGAAGAACGCGATGCTAAACTTCACAATGATTCATCAATGGAGCGAAGACACACTGGTCCGACCTAGAAGCGCAGCCCAAATTGATGATAAAGCAACTTTTGTCTCGAATTATGTATGTATGCGCCCTGTCCGAGATGTACAGATGTATCCCGTGGCTTACTGCACTGGTGAAGACTCTCGGGTGAGCTTCAACAGCATACTATATGGACAAAAAAACAGTCTACTTGACATCGGATCCAAGGCGGTTTTGAGCGGGAAAGGCAGCAAAGCAGAGATGGTTAGTCGCGCAATATCTCGTAGAAGGCTCTAAAATGATTATTCGCGGAATGATTGAGGGCAAAAACTCAGAATGTAAAGGTCACTTGGAATGCCGAGGGTTACTCATGGATGATGAATCACTCATGCAGTCAATTCCAGAGCTTATTGCAAGTAAAAAAGGTGTAGAAATAACGCATGAGGCTGCTGTGGGAAAGATTAGCGAAAAAGAAATCACCTATTTAATGACCCGCAAACTGTCCCGAGACCAAGCGGTCTCCCTTATTATAAGGGGCTTTATGGATGTGAGTATTCTTGGTTTGCCGGAGGCTTTGAACGCGGAGATTAAAAGTATCGTCAATACCTCTGCTGGCGCTGAGTAGGCAGTTCAACTTACACATTTGTAAATCTTGCAAATTGAAAATTTTTTATTCTCAATTTTCTCTGGGTTTAACAGTGAAGTCTTGGGAACGCTTATTGAGTGTATCGTCTGATTCTATTCTAATTTTGAACTCTATAATATCGCCAAATTCTCGCTTAATCTTTTCTTCCACCTGGGTTGCAATTGAGTCCGCTTCACGTACAAGCATTCGTCCTGCAACAACAATATGCATGTCCCCAACTATATACGGTCCCAACTTCCGCATACGGATACTATGAATCTCTTTTATTCCCTCAACACTTTTAGCAACATCCCCAATCGCCTTAACTACATCGCCACATTTGCAGGCATCTACCAGCACCATTGAAGACTCTTTCATGATTGAGTAAGCAACAGCAAAAATTGCAAAAGCAATAATCACTCCTGCGATCGAATCAGCATGTTGGATTCCAAAGTAGCCTGATAGAACAATGCTAACAGATACGGCTACTGAAGAAGCTGCATCTATAGCCCCATTCAGAGCCCCCATTCGAAGAGAAGTGGAACCGCGTTTTCTTGAAGCTTTCTCAATCCAAACCGTAACGCAAGTGGCTACCGCTGTCGAGCCCAAAGCAACGGCTAACGCTAAGCTTGTGTTAACTATTGATCTAGGTTCAAGCCACACAAGATAAGACTCATAAATTATTATTCCTCCGAAAGCGGCTAGGAAAAAAGCAGCAATAAGGCTTCCCAAGGTTTCAAACCTGTAATAACCAAAATGAAATGTGCCGTCCGGTGATCTTCCCGATAGGCGCAAACCAATCCATATGATAAGAAAAACGGTTGCCATTGCCAGCGAGTGAACGCCATCGGCAACTAGGGCAAGACTTAATGACAGATACCCGACAATAATTTCGACGATACCTATTGCTATGGCTATTAGGAACACTTTTTTTGCAATTGATCCGCTTTCTTTAAGACTATTTGATTTCAATGTTGACTCACTGCAACAATTGGTGCTCATTAGAGGCTGTATTGACATTTCATAAAGCTAAAATGATTTATACTTTTCCAGCCTCGCTATCCTCTTTTTTGTTGATGCACTAGTAATTATTCTATGAAAAAATTAACGCTTACCCATTTTTTAGCTATCTTCCATTAAAACTAAAATATGGTAGAAGTCTGGTTTTTATCTGATCGTTTAATAAAAGGCCAAATACAAAGGACCATGCTAACACTGGATAGGTAATGGTGCTAAACCTGGAATACCAACTGTAGATATTATCGATGAGATGGCAATGTCTGCAACGACTGCAGCTGAAAAGTGGTTAGCTAAGCTTTGACTTCCAAAAGCTGCTCTCTCTCGGCACCACAAAAATTGTGAATAGTCCGCCAAACAAAAGAAAGGTTGTGAACTAAAATCGCCTAATTTTTAGGCTTTGCCGTGGAACACGGGTTTTGAAAACAATTGATAAAGAAGACCCGTAAGGTGGTTGAAACTTCCTTTGGAGGAAGTTTTTCACAAGTCGGGTGAGTTTCCAGAATCTATGCAAATTATCGCGTTATGTACGGTTGGGTTTCAATTTTAAACGATGAAGGAATCAATAAACTTCTGGAAGAGTTAAAGTAGTAAAATCGCAGGAATGGCACTCCAGTAAAGAAAGCATTTGCAGTATAACGCGAGTGTAAACGTAATTTTAGTAGAAACACGTAAACAAAAAGAGGATTTATTTTCAAGGTTCAGTGGCTGATATCTCGAATTTATTATTGGGTTTCTATAATTTTTTAGCTACATCGCTTAATGGTTGCACTGGTCTTACTTCAACTGCTCATCTGACCGAAGAATTTTGAAACTGTTATCGGGCTATCTGCATCTATTGTGAAGAAACCTTTGTGATCAGCTGAAGTGTCTGCTGGGCAGCTCATGTAGGCTGCGACTAAATTGATGCCTGATTTTTTGATGTTGTCGGCACTGAATAATTGCTTAAGCATGGCTTTTCCTTCTGAACTCAATAAAGGACATTTATCGGCAGAATGAGTGTGAGTTGCTTCATATAACAAATAATTCACCTCCTAATTTTAGCGCAGAAAATTTCTTTTGGTGATAACTAATGTCTAATTAGGAGGCTGAAGATTTAAAAATTTCTATAAAAAGATTTGAGTTAAATTTTTTGATTTTAAAGAAACGTAAATTAATGCTCACGTAAATTTAGTTAAGCAGTGGATCAAATGAAGGTAGCGGTATCTGGTAAGGGCGGAGTTGGTAAAACCTTGATTGCAGGCGGTTTAGCAAGGGGCTTTGTTGAACGAGGGTTAAAAACTATAGCGATTGATGCAGATTCCTCCCCAAATTTGGGTTTAACGTTAGGTCTGTCGGCTGAGGAAACCCGCAAAATAGTGCCTATTACAGAGAATAAACCTCTAGTAGAGTCTAAAACGAGCACTGGGTTCAATAGTGTTTACAATTTGAATTTCACAGTCGACGATATCGTTAGAGACTACTCTATAATCACTCCGATGGGAGTAAACTTGATTGTTATGGGAACGGTACAGGCTATGGAGGCAGGCTGCATGTGTGCCCCAAACGCTGTCATCCGCGCCTTGCTAAGACATCTTGTAGTTGACCGAAATGAAGCGGTTGTTATGGATTTGGAAGCAGGCGTAGAACATATCGGTAGAGGAACCGCAAGACAAGTTGACGCATTACTCATTGTAGCGGATTCTAATTTGAAATCACTCGAAATCGCCAAACACATTCATGACCTTGCATCAAAAGCTGGAATGAAGCAGCTTTACCTCATTGGAAATAGAGTAATGAACGATACCCAAAAGGAGGCAATACAAAGCTTCGCAGACAAAAACGGGCTTTCACTGCTTTCCTTTGTACCCTACGACCAAAAGGTAATTGAGGCAGATATGCTCGGCTTAACACCGCTTAAAAACAAGGAAATCCTCGCGGTTAAAACCATTGATAATATATGCGAACTTTTGATAAACAAAACGGCATAAAACGATTTGACAGCATCAATTCTTTTTTAACTTCTTGTTTCAGCGCAGCTATAATACTCTTTTTAATTGTGCATTGTTCAATAGCTAAGGCGACGAAGTCTAATGAACGAGTTAACCTACAATCCGATTGGCGTCGTGCATTCGCCGTTTAAGGAACCAAAAAACGTTCCAATACAAGCAACGGCGTCACAAGGCATCGAGGGAACCATCGAAATTTACCCGCAATATGTTGAAGGTTTGAAAGATCTTGAAGGTTTTTCTCATATTATTTTGCTCTACCACTTTCACCTCGTGAAGAACTGTTCTTTGATGGTTAAGCCATTTCTTGACGACAAGTTGCATGGAGTATTTGCCACTCGCTCCCCCGCTAGACCAAATAAAATCGGCATATCGGTGGTACGCCTTGCAACAATTGAAAACTACATTTTGTATATCAAAGATATAGACATAATAGATGCTACTCCTCTACTAGACATCAAGCCCTATGTTCCAAAGTTTGACTATAGACGAACCAGTAAAATAGGTTGGTTCAGCGGAAAAATCAGCAAACTTTCAACAACCAAAGATGATGGCAGATTCTGTAAATAATTTTCTTATTCTGCAAACCCAGAAAGATACTGTCTACCAAATAACAATCAACCTACTAGGTAAACATAATTATTTAAAATTTTTATTGGCAAATTTTGCTTGCTATACCATAGACAATATATTCGAGATCTTGCCTATGAAAACTGCATAAATACTTGAGGTTTATTGTATGAAAACTCTTGTTACAGTTGGTCGTGGTGGAACAGGAAAATCAAGTTTTACCGCTTTAATGGCTAAAAGCTTAATTGAAGCTGAGCAGTCACCTCTACTGTTGGTTGATGCAGACCCAGACCAGAATTTGGCTGAAATGCTTGGGGTAGATCTAAAAGAAGCGGGAAAATCAACAATCGCTGATTTGATCGTGAGCACTTTTATTGAGCAAGGTGGCACTACAGTCGGCGTTCCCCCAACCCAGCGCATTGAAAGTCGTATTTGGGAAAATGGGCTTTATGAGAGCAAAAACTTTGATTTTCTTGCGGTCGGCACTAAATGGGTTGAAGGCTGTTATTGCATGCCAAACACCGCCCTTAAAGGTGCTTTGGAATCTCTAACGAAAAACTACAAGTACGTACTTGTCGATTCTCCGGCAGGACTTGAAAATCTAAACAGGCGAATAACCTCCGACGTTAACGATATCTTTGATATTCTTGACCACTCAAAAAAATCTCAAGATCACGTAAGACGAGCTTACAAAATAGCTAAAGAAGTTGACATGAAATTCGAAAACTTCTACCTAGTTGGTGGTTACCGTTTTCCAGCAGAACTAGGAAAACAGGCTGAAGCTGACTTGAAATTCAAGTATTTGGGCAAAATCGAGGCTGATGACCAATTAGATGAGTATGTTTTGAACGGCAAATCCCTGCTTGAATTGCCAACAGACAACAAAGCGTACCTTTCAGTGAAGAATATCCTGAAAACTTTGGGCTATCTTTAATCCCACTTCTTTACACAATTTTTTTACAAACCTTGCATATCTATATACATGAACGTGACTTTTGCCTAAGAAATCTGGAAAGGTTTAAAAAGATTGTAATCAAGCATAGACGTAAACCTTTACAGAGGTTTCACATTTGACAAGTAAAAACGTCCATGTAAAAATCGACGAAATGAAGACCAATAGTGGTCTCATTAAAAATTTTGAACTATCCATTGGCAAAGTTATTAATGACAACTATAATGAGCCGATGGGTCCAACCCCAATGCCCTCCATAACTGCCCTTCGGGATTGGGACATGAAGCTTCTCACCAAATACAAGCCCTTCTACATGCCCGATTGTGATCTTTGCTGTCTTTGCACTTTTGGCAAATGCGATTTGACAGCTGGAAAACGCGGCGCATGCGGATTAGACATAGCAACTCAATCTTCTCGTATCGTGATGTTAGCTTGTGCAATTGGAGCAGCATGCCACACAGCCCACTCACGTCACCTTCTTCACTCCTTAATTGAAAAATACGGCCGCAGATACCCCTTAGACGTCGGTGGATTAAACGTAAAAGTTGAAGCACCAGTCAGCCGTCTCGTTACCGGTATAAAGCCTGAAACACTCGGCGACTTAGATGATATTTTAACTTACACAGAAGAGCAAATCACCCAAATCCTTGCAGTGGGACACACAGGTCAAGAAGGCAGCAACTTAGACTTTGAATCAAAAGCAATGCACGTCGGTATGATTGACCACGTAGGAATGGAAGTCGGCGACATCGCACAAATCTCTACTTTAGGCTTCCCAAAAGCTGACCCCGAAGCACCACTCGTAAAACTCGGTATCGCAAGCGTCGACCGAACCAAACCAGTCATCATGTGTATCGGCCACAACGTTATGCCCTCAGTCGGAATAATCGATTACGCAAAAGATAACAAAGTCGACGACAAAATTGAGATTGTGGGCTTATGCTGTACTGCTCTTGATACGACTCGATACTACAACCGTGCAAAAATAGTCGGTCCAATAAGCTGGGAATTAAGGTTCATACGCGCGGGCTTAGCAGACGTAGTTGTACTCGACGAACAATGTATCCGAACCGATATCTCTGATGAAGCTGCCAAAGTTAACACACCCGTCATCGCAGCATCAGAAAAGAACTGTGTGGGTTTCAAGAACCGCACAAACGACCCAGCAGACGAAATTGTCGCTGACCTCGTTAGCGGCAAAGTCAAAGGCGTACTAATTCTCGACGCAGAAAAAGTCGGCGAAGTCGCAGTCCGCGTAGCACAAAAAGTCGCTCCAATGCGCAAGAGAAAGAACGTCCTACCAAGCTTGGAGGAACTTAAACAAATCGCAAAGACCTGCACACAATGCAAGAGTTGTCAACGTAACTGCCCACAAGACTACGCAATTCCAGCAGCCATGAAAGCAGCAGCACAAGGCGACATATCTTTACTAACTGACCTCTACGAGACCTGTATCGGATGCGGAAGATGCGAAGAAGCATGCCCACAAAAAATCATGATTCACAGCCTCATCATTAAAGCAGGCGAAAAATCCATGGAATGCGAAGACAACCTGTGCCGCGTTGGCAGGGGTGCAGTCTCAGACGTCGAAATTCGCAACGTCGGTAGCCCAATCGTTCTCGGAGAAATCCCGGGAATCGTTGCAGTCGTCGGTTGCAGTAACTATCCAAAAGGCGGCAAAGACGTCTACGATATATGCAGAGAATTCGCAAGCAGACGATACATCGTTGTACTGTCAGGATGCTCAGCCATGTCCGCAGGAAGCTACCGCAACAGCGAAGGCAAGACTCTCTACGAAGAATTCCCAGGCGGATTCGAAGCAGGAGGAGTCCTAAACGTCGGCTCATGCGTAGCAAACAGCCACATCGCAGGTGCAGCAATCAAAGTAGCAAACATCTTCGCAAAACGCCCATTAAGAGGCAACTATGAAGAAATCGCAGATTACATCCACAACCGCTTAGGTGCAGTCGGCTTAGCTTGGGGTGCATACTCACAGAAAGCAGCATCAATCGCAGCAGGATTCTGGCGCTTAGGTGTACCAGTCCTCGTCGGTCCACACGGTGTAAAATACGTCGTATGCTCCTTGGCAGAGAAGATCACCCAGAAGACTGGGAAGTCTATGATGCACGCACAGGCGACAAAGTTAACGTCGGACCAACACCAGAACACCTCTTCAACTTGGCTGAAACCAAAGAGGAATGTATGGTTGCAATAGCAAAGCTTTGCATTAGACCAAACGACACATGGAAAGGACGCAGCATAAAACTAAGCCACTATGTTGACTTAAGCAAACGATACCTAGGCGTCATGCCAAATGATTTGCATCTATTCGTGAGAACAATGGCTGATGTCCCAATGACGATGAAAGAGGAATTCACAAAGATCCTTGAAGCACACGACTGGAAAGAAACAGTAATTCCGGACCCAACCTTGCTTCCAAGAATGGTCCGAAAAATAAAGGAGTAAATGGAGGAAAAAATTATGTCCTGTGAACCATGGCAATGTGCAGAAATAGCAGCAACTAAAAAAGCAAACCCCATAACTAAACCCGAGATAGCAGTAGCAATGATCAAAAAAGCCCAACGTCCCCTTCTTATTGTGGGAAGCAACGCCACTGAAAGGTACATGGAAGGCAAACAACTGATCGAATACATGATTGACTTCGCTAACGCCTCCAAAGTACCAGTAGTAGCAACAGCCCACATGGTTGGCGAATTCATAAAACGCGGATACCAACCAGCATCATTCATGAATGCAATGGAAATTGGCAACCTAGTGGTT
>CAWCSI010000005.1:0-128303 GCA_963798135.1 Candidatus Bathyarchaeota archaeon
AGTCATTTTGTTAGGGTTAGCTTCGTCTGATTTTAGCAGACGGATATCTTCCAAAAGCCCCTTGTATGCATCGGGAACCTTTAGGATCGTTTTCTTCTCACTCATGGGTAAACCCCCAATTTCTTCAGTTCCAACTTTAGTTCTTTCTGTCTTTTCTTTGCTCTTTTTTTCTCATGACTTCCCAAACAATCAACTCCATAACTGTCAACGAACATACTCCTCAGAATCCTGCCCTTTCCCAAGAGGCACAGGGCTACCCACATCGCCAAGCTTACCCAAAACATCGTTGAGCTTGGTGAGAGCTCCAAACATTGCCTCGTTTAAACGTTCAAGCTGCAAAAGCCTACTGTTAGCGTACTTTAGTGCTTCAGTGTTGCGTTTGACCTCTTCACGAAGCTCAAATGCATGCTGAGATCTTTCGGTGTCAGCAAAACCCTTGGATATGGCTTGCTCAAACCTGTTTACGCTCATGGGCTTTGTGATCTTGCGTTCCTTGCGAACAAGGGCTTCCTCTTTTTGATACACCCGCTCAACCATACCATAGAGGTCAATTTTGGTTATGCATTGAACGCCATCCAGTCTGATGCCATGATAGTCTTTGTTGCACTCAAAAGTTAAAATCTCCAAATCATTAAGTTGGAAGCCTAAATGGTCGTTGACTAGGTCAAACCAACGGTTAAGTGCCAAAAGACATGCGTCATGGCTCATGCCTCCGACGTCACAGGCGAGGTATCCGCTGATTTTGCGGCGCTCAGACCCAAAACAAACATGAATCTTTACTCCCCCGACAAACTCATCCTTCTCCCAATGCTTGACATCTTGGCAGACAAAACTGCGCAAGCTAATGTTATGCACTGAGAGCGGCACGAACCGCACCCCGTAGGTGATTTTGTTGCAGTATGCTCCAGGGTAAGGCTGAATGATCAGGCCTTTTTGCAGCAGTTTGGAGCAGAAAAAGCGAACAGTCGAATATTGACCAGGTGTTGGCTTGCGTGGAGCATGGATTTTTCGGGCTATCTCACATGGTTTTAGCTCAACTTCTGAAGCATCGATAATCTGATATGTTAGTGCTTCTATGCCTTTGGGCTTTGAGGAGTGCCAACTGTTGCAACACCTGTTGGTAGGGGTGTTGGCGGTGTTATCAGATGCTTCAACCAAAAAAAGCAGCTCCTAAAGTTGCTCCGCTTGAGCTTTTAACTTCTCTATCAGCTCTAAAGTGGCCTTCTTGTATCGGGGACTCAAATTCCCAAGCTTCTCTAAACCATACTTTTTCAGCAACGCCTTAGCAGCAGTCTTCTCCTCGTCAGAATAGCTTGGGTTACTGCAGCTGCTATACAAGTTAGGCGCCCACCGAACCAGCATACTCTGCAATCTCAAGCAACGTCTTTTTTGCAGGAGCACCCAGCGACTGCTGTTCTAAAGCAGCCTGCTCAAGCAAAGGCTGAAGAATATTCCGAGGACCCATACGAAAATAACCCAAACTAGGAACCTCCCGAATTATCTTCAGAGGGCAAAATTACTTCAGCCTCAATTACTCGGCGAGGAACTTCGCTCTGTCGGGAACTGTAGAAAGGCAAGCTCTGCAGCGTATCTTTACTCATCAAATTTACGACCACGTCGCCAACTGTTGACTGCTGGCCATTGGGCAGTTTCATCAAAACCTCGCTGAGAAATTCCTTCTCGATTGTGCTAAGACCCCAAACGACCGCCTCAATCTTGCTTTTTATCCAATGAAACAGCAGCCGGTACTCCTGGTTAATGTTCTCAGTATCGACGAGTTTGCCATGAAGCTTCTTTTTGATAACAATATGAGGAGGCTTAACTGCGACGCCTAATTGCTTCTTAACACCCTGCACTTCAGCTTCAATGATGAACTCTAAAGTATCATCCTGGCCTTCAAGAGTGGTCCAGCGAATGTTCTTTATCCCGTAGCTTTTTAGTAGAATCTCAATTTCCGCTTTAGTCCGCTCATAAGGAACGGTCGTATCCATGTAGGGCGGATTGCGATTTAGAACAAAACTAACTTTATTGCTCATCTTTGGTTTCTCCTTTCGTTACTTGGATTCGCTCCTCAACCGTAGCGATCGTATCATGCTGAGCCCCACCATGACTAATCAGACAGATTTCACGGATCCTAAAGCCACGGCTAGCACTCATCACGCGACTATGATACCCAAAAGTGATAACCCAGCCGAGAGGCGTCAAAATATCGGGCAGAACATCGAGGAGCTGCTTGAAACGACTATTCTTGTGCCCATTGTAGAGCTCCATGCTTTTGCGGTAACTATACGGCGGGTCAAGCAAAATAACATCGAATAACTCGCCTTTTTCCCTGAGATGTTTGGCGCAGTCCAGGGCATCCATCCTGAAAAAGAGTACACGGCACATCAGGGTCGATGTCGTTGGCGACTTCAATGCAGCCCATCAAGCGTGTGGGACCTGCAAAGAGGTTAAGCACATACTTGCCTTTGCACTGCTCTTCTACCCACGCCTTAGTTTTTGGCGCCTTGAACGTATAGCGATTAAGCGGCTGACGTAGGTAAGTAAAAGTGATGCTCAAGAAATAGCCCTCCTATGTAAGAGGATTTAAATTTAAAAAAAGAAGAAATTGTTCTAGTATAAGTTACCTCATATGGAGTCGCGTCCTTTCGACGGCGCCATTCCAGTTACACCTCATAACGCCGCTTCCTGGCGGATTAATTCTCTTACATTGTTGCCTCATGAGGTTTAAATCGTGAATGGACTAAGCAGATTTATGTTCGCAAAGTTTCATCATGATTATCCCAGCAGGTGCTATACTTCTTTTTAAGATAATTCACTCAGAAAACAAAGTAGAAAGAAGGTACAAGAGTAACCTGGGTTAATCCATAGCTTTTTTTCGAAGTAATTTTTCAATCAGTGACTAAAAAAGTCTACGAGCGCCCCATTTCAACTCACAAAACCGCTAAAAACCACGTGCCAAAATTGAGCAAATTTACAACGTAAATTAATTTGAATCTGTGTAAAAAAATATTTAGAACAAAGTACCTCTTCGAGAAATTTACGGAAAAATCTATTTTACTAAAACAAAACAGGTCCAAATTTCGAGGCTTTTGAGGATGGGTGATTAATGTGCGGTATAGCCTTTTTTAGCTAAATCTAAGCTTTCGCAAAAGCGCGCCCAGATACATAATCTTTAGTTGTCGCTGACCCTCTGATTTTTTCTCTTTTAATTTACTTAAACACCGAAGTACAAAAAAAGCGACAAGAAGCCCTTTATTAAAAAAATGTATTCATAGAGATTCACGGGAAGTATGTGTTTCCCTAACAGGAATCGTTTGGTTGGGTCAACGTTGGCAGGACGCGCAGGCTGCTTAGCCAAAATAACAAGCCATTTACGCATCTGCACCAAAACGTGCTTTGACCCCATCCAAACACTCACTCCCCCATTTTTTACATCAGGAAAAGAACAATTATTCCGTAATTGGTCGACGAGCATTTATTGGCATGAACTTTATGTAAATTAACTCAGTGGCATCATCAACAACTTGTCAAACTTTTCTATACTGCAGCTTGAACATATTGCATTGAAATGGTTACTCGTTTCGGTTAAGGCTACTTTACATTAAATTGTTTCATTTATGAAACCAAGGTAAACGATACACGGTATATTAGCTTCAAGAAAAGATCTTCAATTGGGATATAAACAAATTGAGTCAAGAATCAGATTTTTTAGCGTATCTAATTACCGGAACTGTTAAGCAGATAATTGCGATTATGCAAAAGAGAACATCAAAGATGTCACGAAAATCTACTATTACCTTAAAAACTTCAAGGGCTTAGAAAACCTATGCATACCATCGAAATCCCAAGCGTTGCTTTTTTCACAAAAACCATAAGACCGCCGACAATCGCTCCTATAGCAACTAGATAATCCAAAAGTCCAAACCTAAAAATCGAGAAATAATGCAAATAAATTTTTAAAAAACCTAACCCAATCGAAACCAAAGCAATTACTGCGAATAATCTCCGCACAATCTTCACCATCTTATTTCTCATTCTGACAAAGCGTCATCTAAGTGAGTAACAAACTATTTTGGAATACTCAACTCCAGTACATTTTACGTTTAATTGATTGAGGCTGATAGGCAAACAACAATGAAGGTTGTTCCTTTGCCTTTTTCAAATGAGCCACCTTTGGGAGGAAACAATCAAAGTGACTTGAGGCCCTTTGAATAAAAGACTTTCCGATTTACTGATAAAGGTTTTTGGTGACTGAATATTTAGCTTTATACTTTGGTGAAACGGTTATTCGTTTTCTGCTAAGGTTTTCCCTTATACTGTTATTTATTTTTGAATCTCCTCGGCCTTTGCTTGCGTGTCCGCAGCATTATTTTCAAAATTTCTGTTGGCTTGTTTTATTGGGTTTGGGTAGGGAATTAATCCATTCAGTGAGTTCTTTGAACATTTTCGCAAAATCTACATCTTCACTGACAAGTAATTTTGAATACTGTGATAGCGCTTTATCGTCGAGTTCTTGGGTTAATTTAGGCAGCTTGAAGTCATATTTATCGACTATTCTTGGTCCAACCTCAGATGCTGGATCAGAAAGCAGCGGTTTTAACTCTTGTCTTTTTTGCTCCATTTGAGAGTAAAGGTCTTTTCTTATTTCCGAAATCATTGCTTTCATTTTTTCATCAACTTCAGGGAGTCCATGTTTGATTTCTTGGTCAACTTTGTCACTGGCTTCTTTTCCACCCATCGCTTCCGCCATTCCTGACGCCATAGCTCCAGTTGCATTCACAATTACTTGTGAAAATGCACCCATCATTATGCTCATTAGAATAACGCTTGTGTTGGCCATAGCGTATATGATCTTATCTTCGAGAAAAGCCGAGCTTTGCAGAGAAGTGTCGTTAGCTTTTGAGGTTTGATTTTTTGTGTTAGAGGGCTTTTTTCTTACCATTAAGCCACCACAATATTGGTATATGTTTTGAATAGCTAATAACAATTACCAATTTTTAGAGAACACGTTGTAGTAACAAGTAACGGCGAAAACTTCTTTTGTGACCGATGCGCTGTCTTACTGATAACTCTTACGTAAGCATCTAGTGTTCTATCAGCTGCTCCCTTTTCGATTCAAACATACGATAATTACCTTAGTTGGAGGGACAAAAGAAAGAGTTGAAGAAAAAACCTGTCGCTTTGTTATTTGACTCATATAAGAAATACTCTTGAAGGGCAAGTATTTGACGTATTTGACCTACTTTAGGAATGAATCAAGCTCCGCTTGTTTTATCTTTGATTTACTTTGAGCTTTCTTCTGTTGCTCGGATAATTGACCAAGTTTTTCAATCAAGTATAAGCAATTTTCTGGAGCATAGCCATGAAAATGGTTATTGAAAAAGCCATAAATCTTCTTGATGGATTTGCTTGTTTCCTGCACTTTTGGAACCCAGTAATCTATTTCTTTAGTTGAATACCTGTAATCAAACCAAATCTTTTCTCCTCTGCCATGCCAGCGGAAATAGGCAAAGTCAGCAGTCAAATGAACTTCCGGAGGCAATAACGGCTCATCAACATTGGTATATGCAATATCGTATTTTTTGAGTAAATCCCAGGTTTCATCTTTAATCCAAGACAAATTCCGAAATTCTATAGCGTATTTGAACTGCGGATCAAGTAACCCAAAGAATGTCTCAAGATTTTCCATATTGCAATCACATTTTGGAGGTAACTGAATCAGAAAACAACCGAGTTTTCCTCCCAGCTGAAGCGGTCTCATCAGGTCAAAATAAGTCTCTAAATCATCTTTTACATTGCTCTTTAATCCGAGTCGTTTGTCGTGGGTTACCCGTTTTGGCATTTTGGCGGTGAACACAAAATCGGATGGGGAATATTTCAGCCAGCCCATAACGGTTCCTTTGGAGGGATTCCGGTAGAAGGTTGAGTCGATTTCGACAGTTTTAAAAATGCTTGAGTATGCCCGAAGCTTTCTTTTCTCGCCTTTGCGGTAAAATGGACCCTCCCACTCTTCATAGCTCCACCCTGAAGTGCCTAAATGAATATTTGATTCAATCATTGGGCAGCCTCTAAAGCGTTAATAACTTCGCCTAGTGAAGAATATGTCTTTTCAGGAATTTCAGATAGTAACTCTGACAAATGGATTCTCGTTTGAGCGGTTAAATCCACTACCTTCCAGCCCTGATCGATTATCAGCAACTGCTTTGATGAAGGAAAAACTGCGTCCTCTGAAAGAACAGCTCTTACCGACTCAAGTCCTGTACAAGCTGTAACTGGAATGAAATTGCCATTTATCTTATATTGCTTAAACCTTAAGGCATCGGTGTTCATTTTTAGGCCATGATAAGACATTGCCACAACCTTGGCGGTGCTTCCAGAGGCGTTCTTATCAATTTCTTGCAATTCTTCATCCGTAAACTGCCAGATGTTGCTTTTGCCTTTGCCAAAGAGCCTTGTATACCCGACATCTGACCACTTCGGTTTGTTTTTAGAAATATCTACGCTGTTAACAATGTTAAAATTATTCATCAAATCAAGTGCCTGTTCGGTTACTGGTGCTCTTATTTCCCAAACAAGCCTAACTCCTTTCAATTTAATGGAAGAAAAAAAATCCTTCGCTAATGCAATATTTTGGTTGTTTAGAATATAGCTGGCGGGTGTTTCCAAAACGAGAAATGGTGAGTTAAGAATCCTGCAATAAGTTACCATTTGGCCGAGCACCCTATATGCATCGTCTAGAGGTTTTAAGCCTATTTTATGGGTGAGTTCTTGATGGCAACGTACTGAAAAAGTGAACTCTTTTGGTACTGTTTTTCTCCACCTCTCAACTAAGCGAATGTCAGGATAATTATAGAACGTATAATTAACTTCGACAAAATTGAATATTTCCGAATAGGCTTTCAGAGGTGGTTTATTTGGAACTTTGAAGTACGCCCAACCGCCAGTGCCGACAAGATAATCAGGCAAAAAAGTCCACTTCACTTTATTTTCAGTACTTTTGAGTTAATTAAGATTATATAACTTCTCTAATGTGTATTTTTTTATAAAAAACCTAGCAGAATACCTGCCGCGTTAGCGGCAGGATGAATGCGTCCACCACGTGGACGTAGTTCTATTAGTTCTACCAAACGATAAGGCTGTCACCATTAGATAAGGAGGTGATAGACCTGGAGAAAGCAAGATCGTGTGCTTACCAAGCTAACTACCACCTTATCTGGGCCACTAAATACCGGCGCAAGGTACTTTTGGGCTCAGTTGAGGTTAGATTGGAGGAAGTACTTAAGACGATTGCTACTAATCACGGCTTTCAACTGTTAGCTGCTAAAGTTCATCATGGCGACCATATTCACGTGTTTGTTTCAGCTCGTCCAAAGTTATGTATACCTGAGATGGTGCGTGTCTTGAAATGCAATTCTGCTAGAGTGTTGTTTGAGGAGTTTCCTGAGATTAGGCTGCGGCTTTGGGGTGGGCATTTGTGGTCTGAGGGCTATGCTGTAAGGACTGCTGGCGTTGTTACTAGTGCGAAAATAGAAGAATATATCAACAAGAATTAGATGTGGATGCTCGCCTCGGAAGAGGCGAGTAGTTCACTTTCTTTCCAATCTTATCGCTTCAAATATTATCGCTTTCAACTTGCAATCTAGTGTAACCTCTTTTAGATAACTTCACATTATAGCCCAGCTTTTAGCCATTTGATTTTGCCCATGACAAAACAAAATGTCGGCGAAACAAAAAAGGAAACAGTATAAATGTGCTTCTGGCAGGTCGATTCCTTTTGACGGCGCCACTGTTAACGAGAAGCATTGCTTTTCCCTTGTTAATCCCCTATTCTTTTTTTAAAAGATTCATTGCAAAGTTTTTTGACAATTACTTCTTAGATTAAGAATTGATCGATAAATCCATTCTAAATGTAATCATAGGAAAAGCCGGAATATACTGTAAAATTAAAATAAAAGCACGCTATTTGGCAAAGCCTAACAATAGTGCGCTGAGCGAATAATATGAGCGGTAAACTGGACAATCTGTTGATTCCAAAAACGATGTCTACTCAGCACCCTGACAATGCAAACATTCCAGATTGGAGCAGCGATGAAGTAATCAATGGCAACGCTGAAGTTTACGAAGCTTACTATGCTTACAGCGTTCTTGGTTGCCAAGAGGTAATGTGGGATTCAGAAGGAAAAGACACCGACACTCGAGTTGTAAGAAAACTCTTGCAGAAATACTGGGATTACTTTTCCGCGCACACAATCGGTGAAGATATCTACTTAACCTACAGAATACCTAACCCAAAAATTGAAGGTCCAGAACGAAAATTTTTTGTTGAAACGTTGCAAAACATTCCAGTAGCACACGATGTTGCCTCGTTAGTGTACCGAAGAGAGGTTGTACCGATTTTTGAAGTAATCCTTCCATTTACAACTAATTCTCAAGAACTTATCATGCTTCTTAACTATTATAAAAAAGCAATAATTGGCCATGAAGATGTAACGCTTTTTGAGTCAATAACAACCAGAGATTGGATAGGAAGTTTTAGTCCTAAAACCATTAAAGTTATCCCTTTGGTTGAAGATTTTGATAGCATCGTAAATGTGGATAAGGTTGTGAGGCCTTACATTCAAGCGGTTAAACCAAGGCAGCAAAGAGTGTTTCTTGCACGATCCGACCCCGCTTTAAATTATGGGTTAATATGTGCCGTCCTGCTATCGAAAATTGCGTTAAGCAAGCTTAAGCAGATGGAAAAAGAGCAAGACACAACTATACACCCCATACTTGGTGTTGGATCAAAACCTTTTAGGGGCCATCTCTCCCCCGATAATGTTGATAACTTTTTAGAAGAATACAAGGGCTTATCAACTGTCACGGCCCAGTCAGCGTTCAGATATGATTATCCAACTACGCAAGTAAAAGAGGCCGTTGCAACCCTAAACCTGCGGCTACCTAACAGCGACCCAGAAACAATAACTCCAAATGAAGAAACCCAATTATTAGGTGTCCTATCTAAATGCAGACAACGGTATGAGAGCCAAATAGAATCCTTGGCGCCTTTCATAAACAGTGTGGCCGCTTATGTTCCAGCGAGACGAGCACGCAAACTCCACATAGGACTTTTTGGTTACAGCCGGTGCGTTGCAGGAGTGTGTTTACCTAGAGCAATTTCATTTGCGGCATCACTCTACAGTATTGGACTACCGCCTGAATTCATCGGTATGAGTGCTTTAAATCAGCTTAACGATCAAGAATGGGAACTGCTCAAGAAGTTTTACATTAAAATTGAGTATGACCTAAAAGTTGTCGGTGAACTAGTTTCTTGGGAAAATATCAACATGCTCCTAGATATGAGAAACCAACTGTCTAAAAGAGCCAACATGAATCAAGAAACCGTCAAAAAAGCATTTACACAAACCATTGACGACCTAAAAGCCGTTGAAGAAAAAATAGGAATTAAGCTTGGGCCAAAAGGTGTTTCCGGAAGAAAACATGAGAACTTCACAAACAATTTCTTATTATCTTATCTACAAAAAGAGGATGACGAAGCAAAAAAGGCATTGCTTGAATCAGCTAAAATTCGAAAATGCTTAGGTTAACAAATATCTTTTGGACAAGAGACTTTTTAAGTTGTTTTGGTTTCATTTTGCTTTAGAATTCCAGCCATAAATCGCCAAATGACGAAGCCAAAGGCGCTTACAAAGAAGCATAAAATAGTAAAGGTGTCTGTTCTAATCCAAAGGACTAGATGGGACACAGGCAGAGGTAGCCACTCAGGATGAATTAATTGTATCATTACTCCATCAAACCACGCAAGCAAACCAAATAAAAACAATAATTCACATAGAACTTTTATGAAAATTTTTCCCTTGAAAAATAACTTCATAATGCTAAGGAATTAAGAACATAATAATAATACTTGTGAGAGTCAACCGTTTAGGCGGTATTTAGCTTTTAGCCATCACTCTTTGCGCACATAATCCAGTTATGATAACAAACTTTCACAGCTTTTTTAATTAATTTCAGAACTTAACCCTGAACACGGCTTGTTTATAATCTCGTATATACAAAGTATTCAGATACGACTAGAAAAAACAGGTTTTTAGTTGCGCATTAAAAGAAACTAAGCCGAAAATTTATCCATTAAATTAAAAACGCTAATTACAGGGTGGAAATGCAAAAAGCTTTTTAGCAAATCGCTCGTTGTATATATTATGTCTCAGGTGAGACAAAAATGGGTTAGGGGATGTAAGTTTTTGATAAATGAGGAAAACTTTTTTCGAAAACAAAGAGAACCAGCTCAAGAAATAATCCGTGACAATAAGAAGGTTAGACGATGCACGGGCTGCCATCAACCTTTAGGCATTATATCGACTATGCTTTATGAGATTGATGAGGAACTATACTGCTCCGAATGTTATTCTCGAATGATAAGCAGCAGAGCATTAGAAAGAGACCATTCGGATTTAATGCAAGCGAAAGAAGCCTAAAATACACACCAACAAATTGCGCAAAAGTTCTGGTTAATAGTGTTGGCTATTCATTTCTAGTTTTGTTATCAACATAAGAAAGAACTTAACCTTCCGGCACAGGGGGTCCTATTTCTTTTGATTTTCTGATTCTTCCCCCGATTACGGCGGGTATAATTGCTAATGTGTTCACGATTGCAAATGCAAAGTAAGTGTTTTTTAAGCTTGCCAAAAAAAGCGCTATTCCTCCAGCAGGGATAGATTGTGGGTTTGCGGCGGTTATGATTTGCGTTATTAAGTTGTAGGGTGCGGTGAACGACATGACTAGAACTGCAAGGTTTAAGCTTACGGTTAAGCCGATGTTTAAGAAT
The DNA here is from genome assembly GCA_963798135.1 of Candidatus Bathyarchaeota archaeon. Classification (GTDB taxonomy): domain Archaea; phylum Thermoproteota; class Bathyarchaeia; order Bathyarchaeales; family Bathycorpusculaceae; genus Bathycorpusculum. The sequence goes on from CAWCSI010000005.1 coordinate 10,832, forward strand.
AATGTGAAGAGTGCTGAGCCTATTCCGTGTCTTTCAGGAGGAACGGAACTCATTACGGCTCTTAAGTTTGGAGCTACAAAGAGCCCTGTGCCAACGCCTAATAAAACCATGTAAACGCTAAGGGCAACGTAAGGTGTTGTTGCGGTGGTAGCTGAGAAAAGAAAAAGAGCAATACTGCTAAGCACTAAACCTGTTATTGTAAATTGGGATTGACCATATTTATCGGCTAATCTACCGCTTAATGGTCCGACTGCTAAAAAGGCAATTTCAAAGGGCAGTATTCTTAAACCTGCCTGCAAGGGACTGAGGTTATCCACTAGCTGAAACTGTAGGCTTAGTAGCAGTAGGACGCCCGTCCAAGTGATTATGTTAAGCAGTAAGGCGAATAATCCACCTGAAACCTCTCTGATTCTGAAAACCTTCAGGTAAATCAAGGGGCAATCTAGCCGTCTTTCATACAGCAGAAAAACAACAACCAAGGCTGCTGCACTTGCTAAAAGCGCATACGCTGTTGTTAATCCGCTTGTTCCATACGCTCCATAGGTTAATCCAACCATTAGGCAGAACAAAAAAGCTGTAAACAATGCAAAGCCTACCCAGTCGATGTGTCTGTCTTTGTCTAAAAGCGCGGTTTCCTTAAGCTGCCGTCGAGCCCAGAAAGTTCCAAAAATCCCTATTGGAATGTTAATGTAGAACAGCGCTCGCCAGTCAAAAAATGAAAGGATCAATCCGCTAAGTGTTAAGCCTAAAAGCGCACCTGCACGGAAGGCTATTTGGTTTATGCCCAAAAATAACCCTAACTGGTTTCGTGGCGCTGCATCGGTTGCAATAGCTATGCTGTTGGTAAATACCAAAGCTGCGCCCACGCCTTGTATTCCTCTAAAAATAATGACTTCTGTCGGGTTTTGCCCTAGACTAGTGAGCGCAGAGCCAACCGTGAATAATGCAAAGCCGTAAGTGTAGATTTTTACTCGTCCAAAAATGTCTCCTAAACGCCCGATAATCGAAAGCGTTAGGGTGTTTGTTAAGACATAGGCTTGGGTTATCCAAATTGCCTGTTCAATGTTTGCGCCTAATTGTGCAGAGACTTGGGGGAGTCCGATTATGACGATTCGGGTGTCTAAGCCTACCATTAAAACGCCGATTGTTGTTACTGTTAAAGCTACCCACTTGTACTGCAACAAAAACCATTCCCAAAAATAGTGCGAAAAAATTCGCTGATAATTAATTGTTTTTTGGGGTAATTAACTTTTCACTTACAAGAAAAGCAAAAGACCTTTTAGATGAATTTAGTGCTACACAATTAAGCTTTAAAATCAAATTATTTGCCGACCTGTGGCTGGGTTAAAAGAAATTAGGTTTTCTTTCTGGTTATGTCACAATTCTGCTTTAGAAAAGCCATGCTGTCAGCGGGCAAGTCCCGTTCAACCATAAAATTAGGTCCAACCCAACTATTTACACCCACTTTTACACCTGGCATAAGCAGCGACTTGATACCTGTTTTCACATTATCACCTAACACAACACCAAGTTTTCGTCTGCCTGTGTTAACAACTTGATCTTTCACCATCATTTTGATTGACCCAGCATCAAAACGATAATTAGCAGTAACAGTTCCCGCGCCTAAGTTGCAGTGCTCGCCAAGAATGCTGTCGCCAACATAAGAGAGATGCCCAACGTGCGTGCCGTCCATTATTATGCTGTTCTTTATTTCGCAAGCGTTGCCTACTCGAACTTTTTTGCCTAAACTTGTTCCAGATCGAATGAAACAGTTTGGACCAACATTGCACTCTTCATCTATGAAACATGGCCCTTCAATGTACGCTCCTGAACGGATCCGGGCTGATTCTGCCACTGACACAGGACCGATAAGGTGGGCACCTTGCTCTATTGTTCCCAAAACTTTAGAATCTATGCGTTTGAGCGCCCAATTGTTAGCATCAAGCAAATCCCAAGGTCTACCAACGTCAAACCAATCATCTTTTGAGAGCTCAGCAGCTAAAACCGTTTTGCCTTCTTTTGCCAATAATGTAACAGCGTCGGTAAGTTCTATCTCGTTGCGCGGTGATGGCTTTACTTTCTTTATTTGTTCAAAAACATCATGGGAAAAAACGTAGACTCCCGCGTTCGCCAAGTTTGACGGCGCTTTCCCAGCAGCAGGCTTTTCCACTATGCGCTTAACCTTTTTTTGCTCATCAAGCTCAATTATGCCGTAGTTTTCAGGTTTATCGACTGGCACAACACCCATTACCGCAGCAATTTTTCCTTGACTGTATAATTGTAAAACGTTTTTTACGGCATCTTGACCAAACAACAAATCCCCATAAATAAGAATAAAATCATCATTCACGTATGGTTCAACTATGCCTGCAGCGTTCCCAGTTCCAAGAACCGCTGGCTGCTCAACATAACTAATGCTTAAACCCAGCTTTTCACCATCGCCGAAATATTCCCGGATAGCCTTCCCCATATAATGAGTAACAATTACTGCCTCATTTATCCCAGCGTTCTTTACAGCTTCCAAACAAAACTGCAAAATTGGTTTTCCACCAACTTTGATCAAATGTTTAGGACGAGTCGCCGTTATTGGTAATAGCCTAATGCCTTCGCCAGCTGCAAGTAAAACTGCTTTCATTTTGTTATAGCCTCAACTTGTTTCTTTATTAGTGCTGTAGCTTTTTGAGTTATATTATTTGCCACTATTAACGATTCACCTTCAACAGTTAAACGGATTAGCGGTTCGGTGCCTGAAGCTCGAATCAGCAGCCAACCATCTTTTAACGCTAATCTGACACCATCAACTGTTGAAAAATCCAGATAAGCAGGAAAAGCTGCCTTTAATGGGTCACTGATTTTTTCTACTATTTCATATTTTTGTTCATTTTTGCAAACGATGTTTTCACGTTTTGTAACGTACTCTGGAACAAGAGAGATAAATTGGCTCAAAGTTTTGTTTTCGTCTTCTAATGCCTTGAGCATAAGTACTGCGGAAAGAGGTCCATCTGGACAATAATGGTAATTTGGATGTACCCATGCGCCACAAGGTTCACCTCCGAAAACTGCGTCCGACTGCTTGATGGCTTCTGAAACATAGATGTCGCCTACTTTAGTGCGTATGACTTTACCTCCCTGAGCTTGAACCATAGTTTCAACGCACATCGAAGCTTCAACATTAGTCACGATTGTTCCGTTTTTGTTTCCTTTGAGGGCATGAGCAGCAAAAGCAGCTAATGAACGGTCAAAATTAACAAAAACCCCTTTTTCATCTACAAAAGCTACGCGGTCACCGTCCCCGTCAAAAGCAATGCCCAAGTCAGCACCCAGGATTTTGACAACGTTTGCCAAATCTTGAAGTGATTCAGCGGTAGGCTCAGACTTTCGAGCTGGGAAAAAACCATCAGGTTGTGCATTAAGAGCAGTTACTTTGCAGCCAACGGCTTTGAGAAGTGCAGGGGCAATGTTGAAGGTTGCGCCGCATCCTGGGTCAACGACAACTCGCCATTGCTTCCGCAGGGTAGCTGCTTTAACTGCCATTTCCAAATATACTTCCGCTGAGTCAACTGGAGTGGTTTTGCCTAGACTGCGCCAATCTGCCAATCTAAACTTCCCTTGTGAAACATTTTTTTCTACGGCATCTTGGTCTTCATCGGTGTAGGACAAGCTGTCGCCGCGGAATACTTTGATCCCGTTATATTGCGGCGGGTTATGAGAGGCTGTAAGCATGAAACCAACATCTGCGCCCAAAACTTTGGTGGCATAAGCTAGAGTGGGCGTAGGAACTATATCAGCCAAATAAACGTCTGTGCCGCTTGAGAGCAAAGCGGAAACTAATGCATCTTCAAGCATGGAACCTGTAATGCGGGTATCTCGGGCTACAAGCGCCAATTTAGCTTTTGAATGGGCAGCTACTGCTAAACCGACTTTACAAGCTAATTCTGGTGTTAAGTCAACGTTCGCTAAGCCTCTTACGCCTGAACTTCCAAATAGTTTAGCCATCTTTATTCCTCTTTGAAAGGTTATCTTACTTGATGATAAAGACAGGTGCTTAAAATGTTTAGCAACCAATTTATGTAATACCTAAATAGCGCAAGGCTGATGTTTTCGGAATAACTGTTTGAGGCATTTTCTGCATGTATCTTTTCTTGTGTTTTGACGGTACTTCTGTGTACTTGGGCAACTGTAAACTCAAAAACATATAAACTAAGCATATTTAGAGCAAAATTTGCAAACTGTCCTTATTGAAGGAAGTTTGAATATTTTTTTTATTAATGGTAATTTTACATAACTTTTAGAGACGCGTAGTGACTTTTTAAGACGCGTAGTGACGGTTAGTGACGCGTAGAGACGAATAAAGACGCGTAGTGACGCAGCCTGCAAACAAACCAAGCCCCAAACCTAAAAAACAACCCAAAATAAACTGAACAAAAAATAGTTGTTAAGCGAGATTTTTTTAGGTTTTCTTCCAGATTCTTGCGTTTTCTTGCGAAATCTTAAATTCTTGCGAATTATTGCGCTACCTGCAAAGAAATTAAGTTCTGCTTCAAAAAAGCTACCCAAAACACAAAGAAAAAACTTTGGAAAAAAATCTGCGCCGACAATCACTGCCGACACAAATCCGCACAATTCAGCACAATCCGGCACAAATGCGCACATTTAAGCACGCAACCTACAAACGAATCAAGACCCAAACCAAAAAAGCAACCCAAAATCAATCCAAAAAAAATTCTCCTTTACCCCAGGAATTGGGAATTAACAATTAGCTTGATTCTGCTAAATTTTCGTTAAGAAACTTTGAAAGTTTTACCCAACTGGGATGTTTACCTTCAGGATCAGAAAGATAACATGCAGAAACAGCATTCGCCAACATTAAACGACATTCATCCGACAAACCGTTTCGATCGCCCAAAATATTACCTGCCGTCCAAGCGTCACCCGCGCCAGTTGCCCGCAAAACATTAACCTTGAAGGTTGGCACTAAAACCTCTTCTTTTCCTTTTAGAGTGGCGGAAAAAGCTGTTGTGTGCAAGTCAATTCTTGAAGACAAATTTTTTGCTAAGAAACGGGCAGCCTCCATCGCTAACTCCTCAAAGGCTAAACCCCTTTTTCGTTCATTCAGTGTTTCATCAAGCAATGTGGCATAAACGATTGCTTCGTTCTCATTAAGGCTTAAAATGTCCACTTGATTAGATTTTAGAACAGTTTCTATCAATTCAGTGACTTTGCTGCTGTTGGGCGTTGGATCTGCTGTGTCATAGTAGGTTTTGCTTTTGCCTTTCGCTTTGGCTCTACCGAAAACTGCCTGAGCCAAAGTTGTACCGAAGTTTAAAGTGCCCGCCCAGTTAAAGAGGCAAGTATAATCGGCAGATTCTATCAATGCATAATCGCTCTCATCAAGATCGTTTGGGCCAAAATCAGCTAAAGAACCTAAATCCCGAATCATTACGTTACTTTTCTGATCCCCATTTTGGAACTCTAAAGCAGTAGTTATTGAGGCTTTTTCATAAATCTTAATATGAGAAGTATCAATCACGATATCCTTGAAGTAATATCTGATTTGTTCCAACCCATATTGACCAGTGCAGATAATTGGAGTAACCTTAGCGCCTAAATTCGCTAAGGCTGACGCAACATTAACTGCGTTTCCACCTCTCAAGTCGAGTTGCGGAATACCGTCGAGACTGCCGCCCTTACGCTTAGCAACATCAGCAACTAAGTTAGAAAACTCCTCAAAACTCCAACTTAAATTTATAAGTCTATCAAGAAAAAAATCTGGCAAAACAACAACTTGGCAGTCTTTAGGACGTTGCAATAAAAAATCTTCAATTTCTTTTTTACATTCTCCATTATTCAACAGAAATACCTGCAAGGGTTTATTTCCACAAACCTAAAATAAGATTATGGTTATGAATGTCTGTAATATCAGGCAAGGGGTAAAGGGATTGAACTTTAAAACAGAAGTTTGCCTATTAACATTCGCAATTACATTATTCCTAGCGAGCGCTTTCTTCTTTTCATATCAAAGCGGCAATGTAACTTATCTAAACTTAGGGTCTTATCCATACCGAACATATGCTCTGGCATTCGTTGGTTTTGGCTCAATTCTTACAGTGACTGCATCGCTCTCTTATTCAAAGCGAAGCAAGAATATGCTTCAATAAACCATTTTTCTTTGTTAAGCGATGATAAATCTAACCAGCAACCAAACTATATCTCCAAAAACTAAGGCAACAATAAAACCTGCCGTTATAAATATCAAAAGGGGCAATCCAGGAGTTGCCCACACGTATGAATCGATTTTTCCAGAATCAGCAGCATTTGATAAGCGTTCGACAATTTTATCTCGCCCTTCATCATGCGGAACAACCACAAGCTTTCTTTCCAAACCATTCTCTTCACTATCTTCAACATCTTCCATGGGAAAAACATGCCATTTCGCCTTCAACTTGGAAATATTGACTTTGTAACCCGTTATCAAAATTAACATTTTTTTTCCGATTGATTCTTTCGCAAGTGTTCCCGTAAACATTTTTTTGCCAGTTTTTCGATGCCAAACAACGTTTCGTCCAACCATGTAAACTGCGCTAGCTGCTGCGAACAATACGCCGTTGCCGAAAATGGTTACTGGAAATATGACTTGTGAGATAGGTGATAAGCCTGCTGAGAAGATCGGTAAGGAGAGGATTACGGGAGCGAAGGGCAAGGCTACAGCGATGCACATGAGGGCTTTTGCGTCGGCGCCTCCAAATCCACCTGCATAAAACAATACAAATGCAAGACCAATAGTGAAACCAGCACTAATGCCGAATAAAAGCAGTTTTGAAGGGTCATAAAGTAAGATTTCTGAAAGCGAAAGTGCAAGTGCTATAGGTGCATAGATTACCCATAGGCGATTGCTTACTTCTCGGGTTTTGTGGTCGCTCCATGAAGCATAAAATAGACACGCAATTGTAACTGCTAAACTTGCTGCTACGAACGCTTCTTGATATGTCATCGTTTATCTCCTATCTTACCACTTTGTTGATACCTTAGAAAAAGCGTTCTGTTACTATTTATTGTAATTGGACGCTAAATCCTTATCAGAAGTAAGTTTCATCATCGCCCGCTAGTTGCCTACGCTTACAGTTATTATAGGCGGTAATTCCGCAAGAATCCATAACCCAGGTTGAGCATATCCTCCGTAGATTGGGACATTCGAAGCGTCAAAGGTTGCTACAGCTCCACACCACGTTATACTTAAGGCCTGTTGGAATGACACAGGGCTAAGGGTTACAGGAAGCAATGAAATGGTTTGCGCTGCTGCGTCTGCTTTTAGGGCGCCTCTAGCAGTTGACGGAGGCATAGTGTCAAAGGCGTAGAGCATTTTGAGAGCTTGGTCAGTGAACATTATCCCTGCTCCTTTAGTGCCATCAGTAAATTGGCTCCAATGATGCGCCGAAACTCCTGTAGAGTTGCTAAGTATCTGAGTTCCGCTGGCAACGACTGGATCCCCAATAATTGTTCCATTTTCTGTTTGCGGTTGCCCGACAGTTGAAGTTAAGGAAATAGGGCACAGATCTGTTATTGTTCGTGTTTGCGTTGAATTCATAAACATTAAGCTCAACTCATACGTGAAGTACGTTGCGTTAGCCGGCAGAGTAAGTACCATGTTAGCATATAGATTTGGGCAATTACTAACTCCGTTTTGCCATTCAGCCTCCTGCTGAACTATATCTCGAATAACACCTTTGTAAACGACATAAGCTATTCCTGACCCATACGTGCTAAGTTGATTGTTTATGCGCATGAAATTAGATGTACTAGATGTAGTAGTGCCGACAACTGTTGAGGTTACAGTAAAGCTGCCGCTGAATTGAAGATTTAACTGCCCATTACTAATCACGCTATTGCCAGGATTATCGCTGGCAAAATATGAGCTAGTATATGCTAACGGTGTTTGCTGTGCAGTGTCGCTACCGTTCCACCATAAAGTGAAATCCGAAACATGTGTGTTTACTAGAAAAACAACCATTTGTCTATTTCCAAAAACAGTAGCATTGCTTGTTAACCCTAACGGAACAGTATATGAGGATGCCCAATCTTCAATTTGGAAAGGAACTTGCTGGTTGATGCCATTAATTGTTTCGTTGATGTGAATTGCTTTCACCGAAACAGGTGGGATTGGAATCGTTTGAGTGGTAAATTGAAGATTTTGCCCTAACCACCGCATTGTTCCATTCTGTAACAACTCTATCGCAACAGTTGCCGACGGATTTTGTAATGCCAAAAACAATTCTTGATCAGACTCTGGTCTTAGAAGCGCCGAATCTATTTGCCATGCTTTCTGAACAACTGTGTTGCCAGCTCTGAATCTGATAGTAAAACTGGGCGAAGTTAAATATGAACTGACGGAAATGTTGTTCCAGCCACTAGCTAAAGAATTTGAAACTGGTTGCCATGCTCCGCCGTACCAAACATCAACCGCTAATCCTGCTGGAGCAGTTGCACCAGTGTTGATGCAGAGAACTGGATGAAGATTAAGGTAGGTGGTATTCACAGCGGTCCATTGTTCTTGAAGTGCAAGCCCATAAGTAGCCGAGCCTGCCGTGAACGTGGAAGAGTCAACATTAACGTTAAAAGGTACAGAAGTGGAACCAGTTACTGTGAATTTTATTTTCCATGTTCCAATAGCGTCCCTAAATTGAGCTGAATTAATTGTTATATTTTGATTATTTTGAGTTAAAGTTGTCCCTAATGTTGCTGTCAAGTAGCCCGATCCACTAGTTGCATATTGCCCAGTATTGTAGTTGTAAAGTTGGAAAACAGCATTTACATTGCCTGAAGTTGAAGCAGCATCTATTGCCCATAAAATATTGTTCCAGTTGTTCAAGTTGGAGAGCCCTGAAAGTTCTGCTTGACAAGTATACTGATTGGGCAGCATCACATTTGTGATTCTAGTTTGATCTGCAAGTGCCAAGGCATTATTATCAATCATTAAATACGCATTTGAAGAATCGGTGGTTGTTGAATCGACATAATAATCTATTTCAAGGTAATCAGTCGAACTCGCAACAGTATATGCTGCCCAATTGTAAGTTCCTGAAAGCGTTGAAGCAAAAGTTGTCAATGAACCTGAGGTTGCAACATCGGTGGCTATAGTTTGTCTTATTGTGTTGTCGGCTTTTTTTATGAGAACATCTGCGCCAACATGTCCAATCGCCGATGAAGCTGCAGGATTAATTAAGACGGCTAAACAAACATAACCCGTATTTTGAGAAGGAGTTGTCCATCCTACCGTAGAAGAACCAGGTGACAAGTTAATTTGGACGTCTCCTTTTCCTTCGTATTTCAGAGATGTTTGCGACCAAACATTGGTCTGACCCGCATTATCAGTGAGGGTATAAGATGAACCCTTGTAGCTGCCTATACTACCATAAACTGCTTGACCAGCAATTGTTGCGGTCACCGATACTGACTGGGTGGCCCCGTAGTTTTTTGACGTATTTTGAGCCAGAATTGGGTTTGTTTGGTCTACATTTACGAAGGAAGCTGAACCTCCGACAATGTAACTGCTACCAACCCAAGTAACTTGAATTTGATGAGTTCCTGATGCAGGATTTTTAAGATAAAATATGTAAGATCGGACTTGAGGGTTCGAGGTGGAGGTGTAAACGTCAGTCACTTGTTGGGTCATTGCAACCCCGTTGTAAGTTACAGCTGTAACATTTCCGGGTGAAGCTGCGTTGTTATCGCGAGAAATGCTGATTGTTACGACCAACAAACGATTATTTCCTGTTCCCACAACATGACTCCAACTAAGTGGCGAAGTTGTTGACGTGCCTGACCCCGATGAGTCATAAGTTACTTTGGAAAGTGAATCTCTCCATGCATCATAAGATAGCGTCCAAGTACTTGCAGGGATCGAAGTAATTCCCCGAAGACTATACACTGACTTACCCAAAAGAGACCTCGAATTAGCCATTGATGCCGTTAGCGATGTTCCAGAAGCGTCCGCGCTTGTTACTAGAAAATTGTTATAGTTTGTTCCTGCTATGTTGGTTGTTTCCTGATGGGCGTAAAGCGTTTGGGCGGAGCTTCCGGTTCCGTAGCTTCCAAAGGTCATGTAGGCTCCATCGTCCTGTGCCAAGTTACTAAGTGCACCCGAAACTAAGGTTGTTTGACCGTCTAAACTGTAGCTGCTTGGATTATAGTTTTGATTGGTGGTCGCTACATTTGCTTCATTTATATTGTCAAAGATACCGTTGGCACCCGATTGTTGGGCTGTAAAGTTACTGTGAGCCCCTATGTCAGAAACGGAATCTACCTTCGAATTGAATTGGTCTACATAATCTCCACCGCTCACAAAGCTAGAGTTGAATGTCAAACTTGCGGTATAATGGCTAAATGAAGAGGCTGCAACGGTTATGCCTCTGGTATCTTGAACTTGGATAGCTACAGCTTGCGGGTTTATGCCTGATGGTACATCAATAAAATATGTACCGTTGCTACAGGACAGAGGCTCATCAGGGGGATTTACCATTCCCCAAGTTAAGTTTGAATAGCTGTATAAGTAAAATTTAAAACTTGACATGTCTAAACCAATCACAGGTTCATTTTCATCTCTGATTACTGTTAAGCAAACTTGATTGTTTGACGAAGAAGGGCTGATCTGCGCGTCTAGTCGGCAAGATGCAGAGTAAGCGATGCCACTTATGCCAAGGCCCGTAAGCGCATAAGTGACGTTTAAAGTTCCTTCACTGTAACTGGCATTTGAAAACCAGTTAGTAGCTAACGACAAAGAAGTAACGTTAAAGGAGAGTCCCCATTCAGGTTGTATATCCGCTGTATTTGCTAAGCCACTGTCAAGGTAGTTGGTGGCAAGCGTTTGAGCATATGAAGAGTTACCTGTAACTTGAATAACAGAGCCATAGTAGCCTACAGTGAAGCCTAAAATCTGTTTTAGCGCCAAATTAGTTTCGTCTATAGCACTTAAGATTTGAGGTTGACCCTGCACAGCATTATACCTTATGGCAGAGTAAGTTGTCATAACTGACGCTATTAGAATTACCGTAACCAGTAGAGCGGCAATAATTGAAAATTGACCTTTATTGTTCAAATCAGCTTCCTCCAGCTAGACCAAGTTGTAAAACTACAATACGAGAAGTTCCTAATGCCGTATATTCCGACGGATAAAGACTGGGATTGTAATCAGACAATAGACCCAACACTGTCAGCCTGATGTCTGGAGTTCGTGTTAAACCCAACGCAAAGAATCCACCCGAAAATTGAGCTGTACCGTTAACGGTAATAGAGTGTCGATAAATAGCGCCTGGGATCCAAGTGCTTACAGTATTAAAAACATAAGTTGTTACGTTTAGGTGGTAACTGTTTAGAATAGATGTTGATAACGCTCTAGTCGAGGTCTGGTATTGTGATGGATAAATACCGTAATAATTGCAGCTGTTTAATGCTTTAGTGGAAAGGTTTACCACACCAGGACTTCCCGTAGTACTCGATGAGTAAGAATATGTTTGGTTGTCTATTCCTTGAAGAAAGGCGTTTAATCCTTGTGTGCTTACCATGTTCATGCCATAAATTCCCCAGCTATTCTGACTATTAGAAAACAATGCAACATTTGACACATAATAAAATGGCCAGCCAACTATGCTAGCCCACGTCCAATTATACTGCAAAACTCTCTGACCTAACGTATAATCAAATCGTGAATATGCATTGTTAGCAGAATCGAACCCGACTCCAGTGCTTGCGTAATAACCAGACGGAATAGGAACAGCTTCCCCACAGGTATTTACAACCACAGCGTTCTGAACTACTTCACCTTGAAGCGATGTGCCGTTTAGTATCTGCGCAAGTTGAGCAGTATTCTGAACCATCACTGTCTTAACAAAATACGGTGATAACAGATTGTAAAGATCTTGGGCTAAACTTTGCGCCGAGTAACCAGTAATCCACCAACCGTTAGCATCACTACAGTTTAAAATATACAGTGTTCCACCGTTGCCGTTTGCGCCTATTTTCTGTGGTGTAACATTAAAAGTCACATTTGAAGAAGCCACAGCATAGGTCGAAACATCTGAGGTTATACCTAGGCTTTCCGCATTTGAAATACTATTTACAGGAGTATAAAGTTGCCCTTCTACATTGTTCACGTTGTAGACAGTTAGATTATACACGACGTTAGGCGGCAATGAAGCTGACAGTGCTACTTGCAACTGACCCCACGCCGTAGAATTATCTGTGTCAAATGCAGCTTGACTTAAATCATGATTTGAATCTAGCATCTGCAAAGTCGTCAAAGATAAGCGGTTAAGATTTAATGGCGAAACCTGTCTTGGCGCTGGCAAAACCGCGAAGTAAGCCGAGCCGATAAATGCCCCAGAAATAATTATTATGACAAATAATACTTCTACTGTGCGAATCATTGGCTGGGCACCTGGTTACCGTTGATATTCCACAATGCAAGTTTAGCTTGGTAAGCAACGCCGCCGATTGTTACTTGACGTATATCAGTTGAGACCCATTCTTGCCCCGTTGGGTTGCCTCCAAAAGTTACTGGAAAAGCTAACGAACTCACGCCCCAGGGCATCAGTACAATGCCGCCTTGAGCGACGCTTGACTGATACGTAACCATCAGAATCCCAGTTGTACCGGTGGGCAAAGAAACCAATGGAAACGGATTTCCACTGCCCGAGGAAACAGTGCCTGACTGATTGCTAACCGATTCAAGTGATAACTCACTTACCGTATAGTCTTGTTTTAAAATGATGAACGTGGCGTTGTACTTTAGGTTAAAACCTTGAGGGCCTGTATTATTAATGTCATAGCTGTTGGCTAAAGCAACATCTTGCGATGCCATGCTTTGGACAATAGGCACCACGTATTGATCAATTGCCGAGACTCGTGTATGATAACCGACCCCTTCAAGACCGTCCATATGTGCGTACGCGATAAATGCGTAAACTTGGTTTGGATCTGTTACCGCCGAAAACGTTACATTGGCATTTCCTTCTTGGTCAGTTGTGACGAAGTCGTTTTGCAAAGTGTAGGACGGATATTGGCTTTGAGATTGAGGTAAATTAACTAAAATGAAACAGTAGTTTATCGAAGCTCCAGCTAAAGGAGAGCCTGTTCCACTAGCGCTTATCGACAGACTCAAAGGTGAGCAAGCTTGATTTTCGGATATTGAAACTGTAATATCTGGTGTGAGTGCTAGTTGGAAACCGTATGTGTTTTTTATTCCAAGAAGCGCAGCAGTTGCGGAGTAATTGAGGGCTTGAGCGTTTGGTATCAGGAAAGATGTGCCGAATCCTAAACTGACATTGTTATAGTATATGTTTGGGCTAGTTTTGTCATATTCAACAACGTTTCCCGTTGAAGAAGTCAAACGCATAAGTGAAAATGGACTCAACTCGTACTGAGTGAACTCTGGATCTTGCAATCCGAAACCGCTTATGTCTGAAATTTTACAGTCAATTTGTCCCCAATTCGCTGGTAATCCCGGATTCAGTAACATAGTATCCAAGAGATCACTATCTTTTGTTGATAATGATCTGTGATTTTCATAAACAACTGCAGTTTGAATCGTTTGACTAAAAAGTCCAATAAAAATTAGGATAGCAGCTATGAACACTACGAGAGAAATCATGTGGTCCATTGTTGTGCTTGACAAGCTTAATTGCCTCCATTAAATGACAACCAGATGGTTCCCGCGGTCTTAGTGGCGTTTATGACAGAAATCTTGTAACTGGTAAAGGTTAAGTTTTCAGGCCAAGCAGCATTTTCGCCTAAGGTAACTACACTTGAAGCTTCATTTTTTGAGCCTACTAGATTGAGGGTAATATTCATTATTTTGACGCTGTTTGAGGTTGTGGCATTCATTAATGTAATGTTGTAAGAGTAGCCGTCGATAAAAGAAGGCGTATTGGGCTGCGCAGTAATTGAACCGCTTGAAATTGACGCATGGTTACTAGAGTAGTATAATTGTTGTATTGAGCTGCCTAAATGTCCTGCTATTTCTTGAAGCTCCAAATTTCTCCTTGAGTCAGTCCAGGTGTTCATAATAATTGTGGCAGCCATAGGGAAAATGAATATCTGCATAATTAAAATTGGAACCATAATCATGTATTCGATGGTTACATGTGCCAAATTATGCCCTCCATCTTTATGCCCGCCCTATTGTAACGATTACTGAGCCAAGGTAAAATTCAACTACTGAGTTGGCTGATATTTTGGGATTTGTGGTGCTGTTTAGTGTTATTGAGGTGCTGTTAAAGTGGAAAAATGAAGATGCAAATCCGGTTTGCGGAAAACTAACTTCAATGTTGACTTGGTCAACGCCGCTTCGAGCTATTTTTGTTATTCCGTCTCCAGTGACTGTTAACGATTGAGGACGGAATGGATTTGTGCCATTTTCAAGAAGAGGCAAATAGAACTTGTAGTAGTTTGTTGCGTTCTGCTGGTTGCCAGTTATTGTCGAGGTCAACATTCTCATTGTTGGAACTACTACTATTCGAGTGTAGCTTCCATCATTCATAGGCAGTTTTTCTTCACAGAAAACTTGAGTTACAGGCGCTGAGGAGCCGCTTTGCAGAAAAGATCCGTTAAACTGTAGTGGTTCAAAGTAGTTGTTGCCAGGTGAGTATTGGCTTACTAGCATTTTGTACTGAATTATTCCTGTTTCTCCAGTTGTGGTTATGTTTTCCCAGCCTGAACTAGTGTGTACGCTAAATGTGTAATTTAGTGCTAATTGTTGAAAATTTACGCCACCAAACTTGCTAGAGTAGGTAACTGTTTGTGTACGTCCAGTTGTCCAAGCAATATCATCTATTTGTTGTCCAGCTGTGAGCATGAATTGTTTGTTGGAAGTGAATTCATTAGTGGCCATCTGAGTATTCAAGGAGTTATTTGCAAAATTCATTGCCACAAATATCAGCACAATGCCTGCTGCGGTCATGATGACGGTTGAAATGGCTGGGCTAATTGCTTTTTGGTTTTTGCGTAAATTTGAGCGGCATTTGGTCATATTCATTTGCTCCTATCCTATTTTTACAAATTGCGGAATTATTTTTGCCGCTATCACTGAAATAACTACAAGTATTGCTGCATGCTTGAACCCGGCTGCGACGGATTCTTCACTTATTTTTCCCGCGACAATTCCAATGAGGTAACTGTTGAAGATGACAGCAGTCATGAATATTGTTTGCATCAAGCCTGTTATCAGCGTTTGCTGATGTTGAAACTCCTGAGGTTGTTGCTCCGAAGCCGGTTGTGAAACTCATCATCATAATGGTTGTCGCCACAAGCAGGATGGATGCTAAGTAAGGCATCATTACGTATGGGCGAACGGACATTTTCTTTTCTTTTTCAACTTCTTGAGTTAAGTTGTTGAAGCGGGCTAAAGATTCAATCATTTCAATTGTGCCGCCTCCTACATCGATGGTTTCAACGAGCAGGAACATGACTATCTGAACCATCCAACTTCGAGTACGATGAAGAAAATCCATCATTACTTTTTTAATTGGTATACCCCAAGAGATCTCAGAACTAATTTTGCGAAGTTCTTTGCTAAATGTGCCGTAGTCGCGTTTGCGATAGGCTTTCGATGCATTTTTCAGGCGATAAACCTGTTTTTCGCACTTCGGTCAGGTCTCTTAGGAAGCTTGTAACCCCTTGCTTCCATGCTTTGTTTGTGCTTTTGCCAATCTTATGTGCACAAGAGCTGCTGGCGCTGCAGAGATGAAGAGGGCAACAGCAATGGCGATGGGTAAATCAACGACCTAAAGCTTGCAAAGTAGTGAAAAGCGGAAGTTGAGTTGCACCCATAAAGTTTGTCAGCAGCAAGAAAACGACTATGCCTATTACACTGCAAACAGCCAAATACTTTGTATGGACGCATTTCGGTCATAGGAGTTTTCGGCTGCATGCTGTGAGCAAGATAAACGAATACAACTGAAAGCATAGGCGTGAACATGTAGGTATACAGCAGTATGCCTGAATACTGATGATAGGTCTGAGCTTGCGGTTGAAGTGCTCCCGTCTGGATGCTGTTAACCGCGAAAAGTATGTAGAAGCAAAGCGACATCATAACCATGACGATGATGAAGGTTTCAAGAAGCATCCCTAGACGTTCAGCAGCTGCTTTAACACGAAGCGCACGAGTTTTGAATATGTCTTCAGCTTTGCGTTCAAGAAAGTGCCCAATGTCGCCGCCGATAATGACGGTTGAAGCGTAGCCGCCTAAGAAATCTTTGAATATGTCAAGAGGCGTCTTTTTTGCAGCAACTTCAAGCGCTGAGAGAGGATCAACGCCGAAAATTTCCACGTCTTTTATTATGTCTCGTGCTTCCTTACGCATAGCTGGCATGAGATTCACATCTGAGTTAAGTCGTTTAAAGCTGGTGTATGGAGCTATGCCTCCAGATGCCATGACGCTGATGTATGCCGCCGCAAAAGGCATTTCACGTTCCAAACCAGATGATCTCTCACTGGCGTTATTCATTGGGACAACATAGAAAACCAACTACGACAAAAAGCGGTACAGGCACCAAAGCGAGGAGGGGCAAAAAATTAAGAATCAAAGCTAACGTTAACCCCAGCACTGAAATAGGAACAGTCAACAATGCTATAAAAAACATCAGAGAAATGTAGGTTTCAGGGTAAATTTTTACGCGTCCCTTTTCCAAGTGTACCTTTCGTTGTTGGAAAAACTTTTTCAAGAAAGTAAGGAGCGTATCGCCCGAAGAGGCGAAAAGATAGGGCTTCAAACTTCTCTAGAAACGGCAACTGCTTTTACCTCCTCATCTTCAACTATTTTACTGTAGAATTCTTTGGGTCTTGCGTAGTATTCAGCGATTATTGAAGCAACTTCTCTGTAGCTTCGAATGTTTTGTTGCCGCATCCAACGCAGAACATCTGTTGCGTCGGTTCATTTCCTCTATGAGTTCTTCTCGTGTTATTCCAAGTCGCTCTGCAAAAGTTGGTGAGTAGAAAGCTGCTGTCCATATCTATGGTTTGCAGGTCTTTTATCGGATCCCATTTGAACGGGTTCACAAATTTTTCTGCATCAATAATTTCGTTTACTGAGAGTACTCGACGGTAAGCTTTCTTTTCGCCATTCTTGACTAGGTGAACACGTTGAACAGACATTACAATGTTCATTAGTGGAATGTAGGCTGGAGAAATATCCATGGGTTTCTGGGTAAGACGTCTAACAGCTGATTGAACGTTTTCAGCGTGCATGGTACACATGCCACCGTGACCTGTCGCCAGAGCCTGAAATAGGACGTATGCTTCTTGACCTCTGACCTCTCCAACAATCATCAGATCTGGGCGGTGTCTCATGCATGTCTTAACCAAATCGAATAGTGCAACTTCACCGACATTGCTGCCGCCTAAACCGTAGCTTTGCCTTGCAATAAGTGAGACCCAGTTTTCATGAGACAAGTTCAATTCCGCCGTTTCTTCAATAGTCATGATTTTGCTGCCTGGCTTAATCAAGCAGCCTAATGCGTTTAGAGCAGTGGTTTTGCCTGCGGCTGTCCCACCGAGAACCATGACTGATGCACGGTTTTCAAGGCAAATCCAGAGATAAGCGGCCATTTCTTCGGTGAAAGTACCGATGTTGATTAAATCAATGATCGAGTATGGATCATCTCGGAACTTTCGGATTGTGAACGCAGTTCCGAAAGGTGTAATTTCTCTTCGATATGCTACCGCAAGTCTGTGTTTTCCTGGAAGTGACGCATCAACGATTGGGAAAGCCGAGCTCACATGTTTTCCAGCCATGTGGACCAATTTAACTACCAGGTTATCGAGGTCTTCGTCACTTTCAAATTTGACGTTAGTTTCTATACTTTCAAAAGTTCGATGCCAAATGTAAACTGACTTGTTGACTCCGTCGCAGGAAATGTCTTCTATGTTTGGATCACGCATTAACGAGTCAATTTTGCCAAAACCCACCAAGTCACGTTCAGCATGATAGAGAATTTTGTACCACGAAACATCAGGTAACCAACCGAGACTAATGCGGTATTTGTCCACGATTTTTTTGGCTTCTTGGGCGAAGAACTTGCGTGGGTCAGCAATTTCTTCTTTTGGCGATTGGATTTCGGCAAGTAACATTTCTAGTATGCGATTATATATTCCCCGTTCCATTGGGTCAAGTTGCAACTCATCAAGAATGTATTTGTATTCACCTGTTTTGGGATCTTGAACGATTATAACTTGAGAAAAGGGTTCGTATAGAGGATATTTGTCTGCTATTTTAACTCCTTTAGGCAAGGACTTTGTTGCTGAAGGAAGTTCGGGTTCTATTACTTTCTTTTTCATGCCAAAATTAATTTTCGGCAATTTTATTTTAGGAAATGTCATTTTGGGCGATTGTGCGGAATTTTTGTCATTGTTTTTTGCTGGTTTGCTTTTATCTTGTGTTTTGGTTGCTTTTGGTTTTTTGCTAAGCTTTTGTTTAAGCATGTTGATTGATTGTTTTAGGCTTTGTTTTGGCATGGTGGGTCAGTGTTTAGGATGCTCTGTTTTTGACTATTAAGTATTATGTCTTACTACATAGTATTATTGATATGTACAACACAGATGCAACAACCAAACGACAATTACTTGAGGAAGTAGAACAACAACAGTTGGTGGTAGCACAGGGGTGTTGTTCTTCTTTCCAATCCACTAACAAAACAATTTTAAACCACAAAACAAACCATACACAAACACACCATTAACGGAGGAATAACAATTGAACCAAACAACAAAAATCATTAATCACGCAAAAGAAGACGGCAGAAAAGCCCTACTTGAACCAGAAGCCAAAACAATCTGCACAGAATACGGCATCCCAGTAACCAAATTCAAAGTAGCATCAAACGAGAAAGAAGCATCAAAATACGCTGATGAAATCGGTTACCCCATTGTACTAAAGATTGTTTCCGCGGACATAATCCACAAATCAGAGGCAGGGGGAGTCATAGTTAACTTGAAAAACCAGGCAGAAGTTGCAATCGCCTATCGTAAAATTTTGGAAAACGTCAAAAAATACAAAGCCGATGCAAAAATTGTGGGTGTTTTGGTTCAGGAGATGGCGCCAAATTCAACTGAAGTGATCGTGGGCGCGATCAAAGATCCGCAGTTTGGGCAGACAATCATGTTTGGTTTGGGCGGAATTTTTGTTGAAGTTCTTAAAGACGTAAACTTTAGAATCGCGCCTTTAACTATTGATGATGCACATGAAATGATAACCCAGCTGAAAGCTTATCCGCTTCTGACAGGATTTCGAAACACGCCACCTGCAGACATCGACGCACTTGTCGCAATACTCTGTAGCACCTCAAGGCTAGTTATGGCTAATCCGGAAATCAAAGAGTTAGACCTTAACCCAGTGTTGGCGTATCAGAAGGGCGCAAAAACGGTGGATGCACGAATAATTCTGGAATAAAAAAAATTCTTTTTTATGTTTTTTTGGTGAATAAACAAAAGAATAGCTATTGTTTTTTTGTCAGATCTTCTATGATTTCTTTGGCCCTGTCTACTCTTACCTTGCGTTCTCTTACCATCTGAGCCGCTACCTTATCAACAATGTCATCTTTAGCTCCTGCGGTTACTGCGATATTTCTTGCATGCAGATTCATGTGTCCCCGTTGAATGCCCTCGTTTGATAATGCTCTTAGCGCGCCGAGATTTTGGGCTAAGCCAACTGCCGCTAATGACTTCTGCCGAATTCGTTGGCGGATTTGACATTAAGGATTTTCATAGCTATTCTTGCGATAGGGTGAGTTTTTACTGCGCCACCGATTAAGCCAACTGCCATTGGCAACTCAATCACGCCTTCCAAGTCGCCGTTTTTGTTTTTTGTCCATTTCGAAATAGACGTATATTTTCCGCTTAGAGCTGCGTAAGCGTGTGCTCCAGCTTCAATTGCGCGGTGATCATTGCCTGTCGCTAAAACAACTGCAATTATCCCGTTGAGAGCGCCTTTGTTGTGTGTGGCAGCTCGGTATGGGTCAGCTGCTGCAAAAGCTGATGCGTAAGCAATGCCTTCAACAACGGCTTCTCCTCCTAACGCTTCTTTGGGCACCGTGCACCATGCTTTTGCCAATCGTTTTGTTGCTAAGTTTGAGATGATACGCAGGTAAACGTGGCCACCTGTCAGCTCCTCAATCACTGGTGCTACTGCTTCAGCCATAGTGTTAACGGCATTTGCGCCCATCGCGTCTCTGCAGTCAACGTATAAGTCTACAATGACCATTTGACCCATATGAGGTATCAATAATTTTGGCATCTACGTCTTTGGCTCCACCGCCAAACGAGTTCAGAACTGGGTCTTGGTCGTTTGCTTTCTTGAGAATCTCGGCTTTCGCATCTAAAACTTGTTTTTTTGCCAATTTAGCATCTTTGATTTTGACAAGTTGGATTTGCCCAATCATGACTGGGGCTGTGCTGCTGGTGTGGAAGCCTCCGCCGTCTCGAACCATTTTTGCAGCGTAGCTGGCTGCGGCAATCACGCTTGGCTCTTCAGTTGCCATGGGGACTAGGTAGTCTTTGCCGTTTATTTGAAAGTTAACACCAACGCCCAAAGGTTCAGGGAAAACGCCAATAACGTTTTCCACCATGTGATCGACAACATCCAAAGTGTAAGGACCCTGTGTTTTCAAGTAAACGTATTTCTTCATCGGTTAAACCTGCAAAATCTTTGATTACTGCTAAACGCTCTTTGATCGGGAGCTTATAGAAACCTGAAATTACAGATGATTTAGTCATTTCGAATTCCTTGCTGTAAGAGGTGTAGTTTGGTTTTCGGCTTTTAAGCTTTAACTAATTTCTATACAGAAATGCAGGGTTTACAGGGTAGTTTGCCCGCCACTTCGGGGCATGGCAACTGCTGAGACGCCTAAGCGCTTGCGAATTTCCTTTGCCAAAACTGCTCCGTGGCTTCGATAATTGTCAGTGATAACTTGTTTTGCATGAGATCGCTTAACGTAATCCATTAAGCCGTCAAAATCAGAGTGATCACTTAAAGCCACCAAATATTCTCTATCGCCGATTTGTCTGCAGGGCATGTTGAATTCCCAGCCGCTTACGCATATCCGGGAATTGCTCAAACCCACCTTTTGGCGAGCATTCATATGGTAAAATGCTACGCATGGAAGATTACTGTCCAAAAGTTCCTGTCCATCTGCATCGGTGGAAAGCGACAAACATCCTAAATCCATTCCATGTTTCTGGCAAACCTTTGTAACTTGGTAAACCCGTTCAGGCATAACAAATGGCACTGAAACATCTGCTTTTCTTAATAGTTTCATAATTTCTTGAAGTTTGCCATGGTAACCAAAAACGTAAACTGTTCCTCCTCGTAAACGTTTTTCGACCATAGAAACTAAAAGCTCCCGCACATCTACCCCGAAATTTCGCCTGCATGAGGGGGTTCCATATGTTGCCTCAACAACCAAAACGTCACAGTCGACAACAGGTGTTTCGTCAATTCTGAAGTCACCTGTATAAACGATTCTTATTCCGCCAACATCTTCAACCAGTACTTGCGCTGCACCTAAAATGTGGTCAGCTTTAATTAGGGTGATTTTTTCATCGCCATAATTGATAGGTTTGCCATAGTCCATTGTTTCTACTGAACTGCAATGAAGTTTTAGTGAATCGTCAAGGGTTTCTGCGAGGTCACGTGTGGCTTTGGTCATCAAAACTTTTTCGCAGCATTTCAAGCTTTTTCGTAAGCCGCCCAGGTGATCTGCATGGGCATGTGTTACAATACGTAAAGGTCTAGACTCATCAAAAGCATCACAAGCCACGCTGTCGCCAAGTAATACTGCACCGTTTTTAGCGACATTAGCCCTTGCAGACAAGACTAATCCTTCTATTTATCGGTTTTTTCAGCAAGCCATTCGATAAGTTGCTGCGGATTATCAGTTTCAATGATTACTTTTAGTGGTCCAAGCGGTGACTCTGAGTTTTCTTCACAAAAAGAAATGTGTCCTGCAAACGCAACCTGCTTGTTTAAGCAAAACCTAATTGTGCTGCCTCTAATGCTTCGAAAAAGTGCTTTTCTGGAGGCATCACGAACTCTGTCACTGCGCATTATGTTGCGGAGTTTAATAAGCGATTCTTGCCCTTTAGCTTCAGCAGTTAATATGCTTAGTTTGCCATCTGCCTTAACTGTTATTGAAGCGTTACCCAAAATGTTAGTTACTGCAGCAGTTACTTTTTCTTCGGTTTCAGTAGGGTTAATTTCCGCTTCAACATGAATTGTTACTGTTACTTCGTCCATTTCGCTTCAATCCTCCGCAAAGCTTCAGCTATCCTATCTTTAGCTTCATCAATGGTGGCATCGTTAACTATCATCTGTTCAGCCAATGCAATCACATTGCCCAAACCAACCCCAAGCTCACGCATATCACGCTCATTAAATACTGTCCATCCGTTTGAGTCGTCGCTTCGGCGTCTGTTAGAGAGGCGAGTGAACCTCGTTTCTGGAGATGCATGAACCGCCGCAATGCTGAATTTGGTAAAATGTGTTTTGAAAGCTTCTACTTCGTGTAAGCTTCTTAAGCCGTCAATTAGGATGTTGCAGTTTTTTTGTGATTCTATTTTTGGAATACATTTCTTAGCAACAACTGTTACGCCACCGTCGGCTCGCAGTTGAAGCATAACTTTGCCAACGTTTTGCGGTGTTAATTCTAAGCCCTGTTTCAAAGTTTCTTCTCTAATAACGTCGCCCATGACAATTATAGAATAACCTAATTCCCGTGCAGTTTCCACTACCAAAGATTTCCCCGAACCAGGCATTCCAGCTAAACCCACCACTATTTTGTCAGCGCTCATAACTTACCCCTTTTTTGGTTCATATTAGCGAACGTTTCGGTTAAAAAGCGTTTGTTTTTTTATGAAAAGCCCTCTCTGCCCACAAACATATCAGCGGAAATAAAGAAGAGCTTAGCAATTATTTTGTTATAACTTACGGTTCAATATCAGGCGCATGTTAAACCTGTGACGCAAGTAAGTATGCCCTCACTTTTGTAATAGCTAAGATGTAATCACAATTTTTTTTATTTTACAATATGCCTAATGGTGGAATTAGGAGAAAAAACTTGAAAAAGGATTGGTTGAATGAACTTCTGTTTAAAATGCGGTTCCCGAATGGTACCAAAGAAAGTCAAGTCAGGACAGCAAGCAATGCTTGTACTTGCCCGCAATAAATGCGGAGAAAAAACAAAAGATTCAATTGAAAGTGCAAAAATAAACGGCAAGACCATCGAGCACAGACCAAAACATATGGTTTCAGTGATAGGTAAAGAAAATCAACTGAGTGTTTTGCCCACGATACAAGTTGCGTGCCCCAGATGTGAGAACAATAACGCTTATGCTTGGCAGGTGCAGATGAATCATCTACACAATTCCTGAGATGCACAAGCTGTGATTACACTTTCAGAGAATACACTTAAACTAAGTAATTTTGTTTATAAATGATCCGATTTTTGAGCAGATTTATAGCTGTATTGTCCAGGTTTGGACCTATTTCAGGTAGCTCCAAAATGTACGAGCTCGAAAGAAGATGGAGTTGGTATGCCTAAGGGAAATAAGGGAAACGACTATTTTTCCTGTGGTTTTTCCCATAGTTGAAGCTTTTGCTTCTTAAGTTCAGTGCGTTTCTTCTGCAAATAATTGTAAACTGTGTGATGCTCGCATCCGTCTACGATCATCTGAACAGCGTTCCTTGCTGCATCCGCTTCCTCAAAACTTCCAATGATTCCAACTGTGTGGCCGTAAACAACAACGTCGGCTTCAGTTAGTTCTTCGATCAGTTTTCTTGTTTTGCCTTCCGCTCCGATGATTCTGCCTTTTATGCGTTTTATGTCGGATTCTGAACGTCCAAAAATAACTCGTAAATCTATCATGTCAAAAATCTCGTCTTCGTTGCGTATTAGGCGGTCAGCTGTTTCAGGTGGAAAGCCTCTGCCGATTGCGGTTACAACATCTTTGGCTTTCAGTATCAAAGATGGGTCCTTGGCTTTTTCTGAAAGTACAATTGTGACACTGCCCTCGGTGTCTATTTCCAGTTTAACTTCAAGTTTTTCTTCAATGTTCCTCTTTACTTTTCCTTCAGGACCAATCAGTATGCCGACGCGTTCTTTTGGAATTTTCACAAACATGTCTGGACGGGACATTATTTACCAACAACCATTTTATGTAACTCTTCAACTGGAATAACTTTAACATTTAACCTACTAAAGAACCTATTCACATTTGTTAAATCACGCGTAAGCATGAAGTCAGCCATTGGATGCTCAATAGATACGGATTGTGACACATCAAAAATTATAGGTCTGCCCTTCCACATCATAATATTATATTCGCTTAAGTCGCCGTGGACTATCTTCGCCTTTTGGTAAAGCCGTTTAACTGAAGTAACTATTATTTTATACACGCGCTCTGGGTTAGCTGGCTGCTGCTCCTTCAAAGAAGGTGCGCTAACACCCTCTTTCCCAATAAATTCCATAACTACGACATTGCTTCTGACGGCTATGGGCTTTGGCACACGCACCTTCGCTGCATAAGCTTCTCCCAAATTCCGAAACTCCTTCTGCGCCCAAACAGCCATCAGCGACCGAGTGTCATGTTTGACATCTTTAAAACGGGGGTCGCCTTCAATGTATTTGTGCATACCTCTCTTAAACTCTGCAGATGAAGTTAAGTAAATTTTTACTGCTAAATCTACGCCCTCTTTGGTTGTACCCCAGTAAACGCGTGCTTCTTTGCCTGAACTAACAACTCCATTGAGCTCGTAGAATACGCCGCTGTTGAGCATGTCAAATACAACCATGCGAGTGGTCTGGTCAAAAACTTCTTCTACAGTGGCTCGTTCCTTTGATTTGTCGTGGGTTAGCATTTTGTCTCTGCGTTCTATTCTTCTTTCAGTGTGGGCGATGCGTTCTTGGGCTTTTCTAGACATAATGTTCAAGCAAGCTAACTGCTTCAGGCTATTAAAACCAGTCGAAATACTTTCCTTTTTCATAACCTCAACATTTAATGTAATTTTGGAATTATGAAAAAGAGTTTTTTGATAGAATCTGAAAATATGCGAATTTAAAGGAAATATTGGATTTTATCTGAAAGTGGAAAATTATAGGGTTAATATGCCCTTGCGCCGTAATGTATCAGCTTGTCCGTGTGTGTAACGCCAAACAACGTCGCCTCGTTTGTCACTTTGGAATTCCCAAGGCGAAACAATAACGATATCTCCTTCACGAATCCAAACACGTCTTTTCATTTTTCCTCTGATACGACATAATCGTTCAGCACCATCCTGGCACTTAACTAAGATTCGGTCAAATCCAAGTAGCTTAATAACTACACCTAAAACTTCGCCTTGTGCAGGATAAACTAGTTCGCCGATTGCGCCTTCGCTTAAGACTTTTTTCTTTCCCAAACAGTAAACCTCTGTTTTAGATATTTGAAAACAATTGCTTTTCGTGCTTAAAAGCGTGTTTATTTTGGAATATGCGTTTTTTGGTAGGGCGATTGATTCCCCCAATCAACCCGTGTTTACAGTGGTTTTTCCGAGGTGTTTTTCCGTTAGCAAATAGTTTTCTCCTTCATAGGTTGAAAAACCATTTATTATTTCACAATAAAATAGAATAACAACTGATTTCCATTAGACTTGTTTGGTGAAGTTATGTTTGTTGGTGCGGTTGTTTTAGCTGCTGGTAAATCTGAGAGAATGAAGCAAAACAAGCTTCTATTACGTTTGGACGGTAAAACGCTCATAGAGAATGTTTT
The DNA here is from genome assembly GCA_963798135.1 of Candidatus Bathyarchaeota archaeon. GTDB lineage: Archaea > Thermoproteota > Bathyarchaeia > Bathyarchaeales > Bathycorpusculaceae > Bathycorpusculum. The sequence continues at coordinate 36,617 of CAWCSI010000005.1, forward strand.
AGATGCATTGGAAACTGCCGAAATAAAAGAGCAGGTCGTTGTTTTGGGCTATAACCTAGAGGAGATTGTTGAGGTTATTAAGCCAAGGCTGGGAAAGGTCAAGATTGCGTTAAATGTGGACTATGAAAAGGGAATGGTCTCTTCGTTTCAAACAGGACTGATTGTGATTTCTAATGTTGAAGCGGCGTTTTTGGTTCTCGGTGATCAACCCATGATGGATCCGAACTTTTTGAAAGCCATGGTTCAGAAGATGGAAACCAATTCGCAGGCGTTAATTGTATGTCCGATTCATAATGGCAAGAAGGGACATCCACTGCTTTTCAGGCGGGAATTGTTCGGTGAGATAATGAATCTTGATGAAACTCAAACTATTCGAGACGTGATTCATGCCCATGTGGACAAGTTGTTGATGGTCGAAGCTCCTGATTGGAGCATCATGGACATTGACACACCTGAAGATTATACTCGAATAAGTGACTCAAATTAAAAGGGCAAATTTCTTTAGAATCGCGAGGTTCTTAGTGATTGAATGATTTCTGCCAATATGCTTATTCCTATTTCTTCAGGAGTTTCTGCTCCAATATCCAAACCCAAGGGTGCATGTAGCTTCTTCACATATTCCTCGTTAACTCCATCTATTCGAAGCCTCTGAGTTAGAATACTAGCTTTTGTTCTGCTTCCCAACAAGCCAACGTAGGCAACGTTTTTTTGAATTATGTTTTTTAAAGCAGCGTAATCATGTTCGGGTTCTCCATGAGCGATTACCACAATATCTCTAGGAGTTAGCTCGAACCCGCTAAGGACTTGAGAATAGTCGCCAGCAATGATGTCTTCTGCCATCGGAAAATTTTCTTTGTTGGCTAATTTGTGTTCATCATCAACCACAGCTATTCGAAAACCTACCACGTTAGCTAACGCTGCTAAAGGAAAAGCCACATGACCCGCACCAATAATAACTAACCTGGGTGTTGGTTCAATCACATCGGCAAGCACGGTTAGTTCGCCTCCACAAATCATTCCTGTTCCAACAGTACCCTTAACTCGGCTTTTGTTGAGGTTAAAAGTGATCGTTTTGGACTTATGCTCTTTTATAGCTTTCAAAGACTCATCGATTAAGGCGCGTTCAACGTTGCCTCCGCCGATGGTTCCAAAGTTTTTACCCTCTTCATCAACAAGCATCTTTGCCCCCACATCTCTGGGGCCAGAACCTTTTTTTTCAATAACAGTACAGAAAGCAACGATTTTTCCTTTTCCCAATAAACGAGTAGCTTCAATTAAAATTTCTAAATCAGTTGGCATAAAAAACCGCAATACCTAAGAATTAGAAATTGGAATTTTAGGGTTACGCTTGGATGAGTTCCTGGGGTTTAATGGGTGTGTGGGTTATGTGTTTGCCTGAGACTTTTTCGATTGCTCTTACCACAGCTAAGGGTACGCCGATTGTTGGGGCTTCGCCTAGTCCTTTGGCATGATGGGGCATCCAACTGGGATGCTCAATTATTATATTAGTGAATTTGGGTATGTTTTCCGCAATGGGTAAGCCTGCGTCAAAGAGGTTTTTGGTTAACAGTTTCCCTTCAGTGTCGTGAACTACTTCTTCGTATAAGACTTGGCCGATGCCTTGGATGGTTCCGCCGATTATTTGGCTTTCAACCATCTTCGGATTAAGGGACTTGCCAACATCATAGCAGGCAACGCATTCCTTCACTTTAACCATGCCAAACTTGTCAATGCTAACGGTTGCAAGTTCTGCGCCAAACGAGTTCAATTGTTTATTCTGGTCCTCAAAAACTTCGGCCTCGTAATCATCTTTTAGCAGTTTCTCGACTGAATACCTTCCATGTTTACATGCTACCTGCTCCTTGAGTTTTCGAGCTACTGCAACAATCGCTGCTCCGCCGACTATGGCGCTTCTGCTTCCCGATGTTCCCATGCCGTCTCTAAGAATATCTGTGTCTCCGCCGTTGAGTGTTACTAAGCTTTCTTTGATGCCGAGTTCCTCATTCAGTAGTTTTTTCACAAATGCCCAGTGTTCTTGTCCATGCTGATTGCCACCCAACCAAACATCCACTTTTCCTTTTTTAACAATTATTTTTGCTGATTCGCCACCCCAAACGGCAGGTAGCAAAACAAAGAAGCCCAAACCCGCGTTTTCTCTTACTGATTTTTCCTTGTACTTGAGGTCTGAGATGGCTTTGGTGAAGAAAGGTCGTGAAGCATCAATCTCTAAACCCAATGGTGACTTGAAGCTCCGAGTTGTTGTGTTGATAAGTCGAACTTCGTCAGCTTCCAGTTTGAGCTCGTCAGCCAATAGATCCACCATGCGCTCCATAAAGAAGGCTGCTTCAGGTCTCCCAGCGCCTCGGTAAGGACCCTGCGGAGGCTTATTCGTCATCACGGCCCTTGCAATCACCCGAGTTTTTTCGATTCCATAAGGACCAGTTAATTGCATAGCAATGAAAAAAGGTGCTCTTGAACCAGCGCTGCCACCAAAAGCACCCGAATCTACTGTTACCTCTCCGCGAAGCGCCGCAATCTTGCCTTTTCTGTTGGCAAAAATCTTTATAAAAAACCTAGCAGAATACCTGCCGCGTTAGCGGCAGGATGAATGCGTCCACCACGTGGACGTAGTTCTATTAGTTCTACCAAACGATAAGGCTGTCACCATTAGATAAGGAGGTGATAGACCTGGAGAAAGCAAGATCGTGTGCTTACCAAGCTAACTACCACCTTATCTGGGCCACTAAATACCGGCGCAAGGTACTTTTGGGCTCAGTTGAGGTTAGATTGGAGGAAGTACTTAAGACGATTGCTACTAATCACGGCTTTCAACTGTTAGCTGCTAAAGTTCATCATGGCGACCATATTCACGTGTTTGTTTCAGCTCGTCCAAAGTTATGTATACCTGAGATGGTGCGTGTCTTGAAATGCAATTCTGCTAGAGTGTTGTTTGAGGAGTTTCCTGAGATTAGGCTGCGGCTTTGGGGTGGGCATTTGTGGTCTGAGGGCTATGCTGTAAGGACTGCTGGCGTTGTTACTAGTGCGAAAATAGAAGAATATATCAACAAGAATTAGATGTGGATGCTCGCCTCGGAAGAGGCGAGTAGTTCACTTTTCCATTTGCGCCTCTTCCCGGCTGCATCGCAGCTAATTCTTCGCTTCGGCTTGCAATCCATTTTACAGGTCGCTTGAACTTAATTGCTGCGTAAGCTGCGATAATGTATTCGGGGTAAATGGCACTCTTTGAGCCAAACGCGCCTCCTGTGTCGGCTTGAATTATCCGCAATTGTGATTCGTCTAGTTTTAGAGATGCGGCAATACCTTCTTTCATGCTGTAAACCGATTGTGTGGAAACGTAAATGGTTAGTCTTGAACCGTCTGTGTCAACGATTAACCCATGCGTCTCCAAAGGATTATTTACGATTCGAGAGTTTGTAAATTCATCTTCAAGGACGACTGGAGATTTGGGGTCTTCGAAATCCTCACCCATCCATGATTCCCGAATGATGTTGGACTTGGTTCCTTTATGAATGGGACTACTTTTGAGAGATTCATCTGTTGTCATCACAGGTTTCAGTCTTTCATATTCAATATCTATTTCGTCAAGTTTGTCTTCGGCTTCATAACGGTCGTCTGCAAAAACGGCGGCTACAGGCTGACCCGCGTAGTATGCTATGTTCTGGGCTAAAGCTGGATGCATTAAAGAAGTGCTCATGTTTGCGCCGGCTCCTTCTCCAGCACTGCTTACAAAGGCTTTGAGCTCTTTGCCATTTAAGCCCCCTTTTATGGAAATAATTTTTGCGTATGCATGAGGGCTTCGAGCTACCATCATATGGAGCATGTGAGGGATTGTTATGTCGTCAACGTATTTTCCTTTGCCTTGAACCAGAAATTTGGATTCACTCATTGAGGCTCATCCTCATGCTTTCGTAACAATTCTCTGGCAGATTTGATGGCTTCAACGATGCCTTGGTAACCTGTGCACCTGCACAAGTTGCCATGCAACATCCGCTTAATTTCCTCATCCGTCAAATCGTTTTTTTGAGTCAGCATCCAATAAGACGTCATAATCATTCCCGGCGTGCAGAAGCCGCATTGCAAGCCCTGCTTTTCGGTAAACGCTTTTTGCAATGGATGAATCTCACCTTGTTTTGGGAGCACTTCGATGGTAAGGATTTCTTTGCCGTTTGCCTGTACACCAAGCATAGTGCAGGATTTGACAGCTTTACCATCTACGAGAACCGTGCAGGCGCCACAATTAGTGGTGTCACACGCATGATGCGTACCTGTTAACCCAAGATCTTCCCTGAGAACGCTTACAAGCAAACGTCTTGGCTCAAGCTCCAACTCAACAGACTCCCCATTGACTCTAAAACTTGTCTTGATTTTATTCATAAACGCCCATCACTGCTCGTTTATATGCTAATTCAACCGCTTCCTTCACAATCAAACCCAACACTTTGCGCCGATACTCGGCTGATGCAGTAAGGTCACTGACAGGCTTTGACATTTCCACCGCCACCGCTGCAACCTCATCCAACGCATCATCAGGAACTTTTCCAATCAACAAATCCTCCGCTTTTTGCGCCCTAAAAACACATGGACCAACCGCACCCAACGCCAATCTGCAACCCGAAACCGTCTTATCATCTGCAACAGAAACCTGCACCGCCGCCCCGGCTATTGTAAAGCCGCCCGAGCCCTTCTTGATTTTTCGAAACGCATTTCCCACCGCGCTATCGGAAAATGGAATTTGGATTTCTGTTAGAAGTTCATTCGGTTTGAGGGCAGTTTTGAAAGTACCTAAAAAGAACTTGTTAGCGGAAATTATTCGTGTTTCTGATTTGCTTGCTAACTTAAATGAAGCATTTAAGGCCAACATTGTTGTAGGCATATCGTTAACAGGGTCTGCATGACATAAGTTGCCGCCGACAGTGCCTAGGTTACGGACTAAAGGGTCAGCTATTTCAGCAGCCGTTTCTTTCAAAACACGCGTTAAACAAGTGATTTCCAAATCGTTTTCCAAAGTGGCTATGGTTACAGTAGCTCCTATAGTAAGAATAGGTTCTTTTTTTTTGATATATTTCAGTTCTTCGATGCCGCCGATATCCACCACCTTTCTTGGACAGATGTTTCTTATTTTCATTGCAGGGAGCAAACTTTGACCGCCAGACAAAATCTTTGTTTCGTCACTTGATTCTTCAAGAAGCTCCAAGGCTTCCCCGAGAGTTTTTGGTGAAAAATAATCAAAAGGTCGTGGAAACATCGTAAAAGACCATTAGAACTCAAGGAGTTTGCAGCTTATAAACGCTAGTGGGTACTGTTTGGCTCAATTTTCGTTTGGCCGCCAATGACTGGTTAAATCGCATTTTCTACATCTCACAACGATCAGGCAAAGAACAAATTCTGCTAAGACTTGACCAACTCGACCTGAAAAGTCAAAAGTGGAAAAATTAGATTAAAAATGATGCAAGAAGAAACTGAACTTAATATCGATTTTCTTAATCAAGATAGGACAGAAGCATCAGTATCAGCCAATATTTTATAACTAATGTTCTTATTCAATTTTAGAATGATTGGGTTCGTAGAGGCACGATTTTGTTAGATTTTTGGATACCTATTTTGTTTGATGTTACGCTGTATTGTTTTGTGTGAAGTTCTTCGATTTAATGGGTGGCGCTTCAGCTTCCTCATTTTGGTACAGTCCGGCACAATTAAACACAATTTGACACAATTCAACACAATTCGGCACAACTGGACACATCTAGGGACGCAACCTGCAAACGATTCAAGCTTTACTTCAAAAAAGCAACCCAAAACACAAAGAAAAAAACTGCTCAAAAAAGTTTGTGGTTTTTAAATCTATTAGTGTTTTGGAAGTAGGATTCGAGCCAGATATTATTAATTTGAGACTGTTGGGCGTTCAATAATTAACATCGTAACCATGTTCTGTATCTTAGGTAATGATTTCTTAATTCGATCAAGCGTGTCTTTTAGCATATCAAATGTTTCAGCTTTCCTTTGACAACAATGTCATAAGCTCCGTTAACCCAGAATGCTTCCTGCACCTCTTGGTTGCTCTTCAAGCTTTTGAGAACATGTTTCTCCATTCCGATGGCGGTATTTACTAATATGATGGCTGATGGCAAGTGTTTACACCTTTGCCCGGTTATGGCTTGCTTTTGAAATAAGCGTTGTTGAGAAGCATGCTTTACCAATTTTCCAATAGCTCAATATGTTAGTGAAGGCAAGCTCGCTAAATTAGCAATCAAGCTTCGTACGTAAACTCCAACTTTACTTTCGATAACTTGACCTATTTGCGAACTTAACTTTTCAAAAACTGATAAAACGCTTAACCGCTAACTACAAAATCAATAAACAGAGGCGATCGGGTTAAAATGATTGTTGAAAACAAGAACCTCATCAACTATCAAGCTTACAGCAAAACAAAACTTGCAGCTAAGACAGCAGCGGTTAATGATTGGAAAGATTATCGATGGCAATTAAACAATTCAATAAAAACCATCCGTTCTTTTGAAAAGTTTACTGGGATAACCTTCACAGAAGAAGAGCACAGCGCACTTGAAAAAACAATTGAAAAATTCCCACTTTCTATAACTCCTTATTATGCCTCTCTAATCGAAAAAGAAAATTATCAAAACGATCCTATTTTTAAACAATCGTTCCCTAACCCAGCTGAACTTAACATTTCGAACTGTGACATGAAAGACCCACTGCATGAAGACAAAGATAGCCCAACCAAAGGAATAACTCACCGTTACCCTGACAGAGTGCTTTTTCTGGTGAGCAACCGCTGTGCAATGTATTGTAGGCATTGTACACGGAAAAGAAAAGTTGGCGACCCTGATCTTATTCCTTCAAGAGAGCAAATTCTCGCTGGAATTTATTATATTAGGAAAAATCATCAGATACGTGATGTGTTGCTTTCGGGTGGTGACCCACTTATGCTGCCTGATAATTATCTGGATTGGATTTTAACAGAGTTAAATCAAATTAAACATGTTCAAGTGATACGAATCGGCTCAAGAGTGCCCGTTGTTCTTCCCTACCGGATAACTAAAGAACTTGTGAAAATGTTAAAGAAACATCATCCTCTTTGGCTAAATACACATTTTAATCATCCAAGAGAGCTGACGGCAGCCTCTCAAGAAGCCCTCAAAAAATTAGCAAATGCGGGAATACCAATTGGAAACCAATCCGTCCTGTTGGCAGGAGTAAATGATTGTCCTCAAATCATGAAAAAGCTCAATCAAAAACTTGTTGAGAACAGAGTACGCCCCTATTATTTGTTTCAATGTGATCTCTCGGAAGGGCTTAGTCATTTTCGAACCCCTATTGGAAAAGGAGTGGAAATAATGGAAAGCCTTGTGGGACATACAAGCGGGTTTGCCATACCACGATTCGTCGTTGACGCTCCGGGCGGAGGAGGAAAAATTCCTGTAATGCCCAACTACATTGTCTCATGGAGCACAAACAAAGTGATTTTAAGAAATTACGAAGGAGTCATCACAACATACAAAGAACCAGACAACTACAAAACGATCGCTTGCAACATAGACTGCAGCAAATGTAAACTGCAGCTAAAATCTCAAGGCGAAACAGAGATAGGAATTGAAAAATTGTTAACCCAAACAAGTGAGACGATATCACTTGTTCCGAATGGAAACATACGATTAGAAAGAAGAGAAAAGAAAACAAACGGGGTTACACGTGATGCTTAAAGCTATCAAAAAACTAAAATTTAAAATCAGAAACGTAGTCTTAGATGACATAAAAGAAGTATACAATTTACTTACAGCAAACAGACCATATGTCGGATTAAATTCCAGATATACATATTTCCTTTTGGCAAAAGACTTCTCGGATACTTGTGTAGTTGCTGAGTTTGAAGGCAAAATAGTGGCTTTCTCCTCAGGATACATATCACCATCCAAAAATGACACTTTTTTCAGTTGGGAAGCAGTTGTTCACAGAGATTACAGAGGGAATCAACTGCAAAAACGCATGCTGCTCAAGCAAATCACCGCCACAGGCGCCAAATACTTCGAAGGAACCGTAAACCCGTCTAATGAAGCATCTAAGAGAAACTTCCGCGAATTAGCCCATTTTCTAGAAACAAACTGTGAAGAAACCTTGTTGTTTAGTGAAGAAGATTTTGAGAATGATGGTCATGAAGCGGAGATTTTGTGTAGAGTTGGCCCGATTTCACCTGATCGCTTAGCGCGAAATGTGCGATCATTTGAGAGCAGCAACGATATGTTTGAGAGATTTTTCACTTGTGCAGATGACAATAAAAGTACTCTAAAAGCAATTGGAAATTTTTCATGCATGATTCCGAATTTGAGCTAGAAACTCAAACTTTTGATACACTTGTGTGACATATACGTTTAATCCGAATATTTTTTCTTTTCAGCAAATCGGAATGACAAATCTAATGCAAGTTTAAATGCAAACGCCGAATAATTGTTTTACTTGGTGGATTCGTCAGTGTCCTACGTCTTTAACATTCCATATCGAAGTAACAGTAGACTCAAGCAGGTGATGGAAAGAATAAAAGAAGACAAAAAACTCAAAACTTATTGGAAATGCGCAAATGTCATGGCGATTGAACGCATGGGCTACACCGATCATGGACCAACCCATGTGAAAATCGTTTCTAACATTGCATTGAAGCTTTTGCGTATTCTGGTTGAGAAAAAACTTGTAACTCCAAGTATTGTTGAAAATTATGAAATGACAAATGACGACGCTGAAGTCGTTGTTGTTTTAGGCTCCATCTTTCATGATTTAGGCATGATCGTGCAGAGACGCGACCACGAAAAATATAGCGTCACCTTAGCTTTGGAATTCCTTGAAAAATGTTTAACCCCTACATACAGTGAAGAACAACAAGCAATAATTACCTCTGAAGTTTTGCATGCCATCGTAACTCATGAACAACCCCTAAGCAATGAACCGACAAACAAAATACTAACCAAAGAAGCAGGCATCGTTGGCATTGCAGATGCCTTAGATATGGAAGCTGGAAGAGCACGCATACCCTTCCAAGCAGGTAAAATCGATATTCATGCAGTATCCGCGCTTTCCATTGAGAAAGTTGAAGTGGAATGTGCTGAAAATACTGAGCATGGAGAAAAGCCAATCAACATCAAAATTAAAATGTCAAATTCCGCAGGAGTATTCCAAATCGATGAGCTGCTTAAACCAAGAATCGTAAATTCAGGGCTGGAGCAGTTCTTTCATGTAATCGCTGAAATTACCGGCGAAAAAGAAAATCGGATAATTGAAAAATTCGAGATATAAATTTTGAGGAATCCAAATTTGATACATGAATATGATGTTGTTGTTGTCGGGGGCGGGATTGCTGGGCTATACACTGCTTTAACTGCGGCTTCTTATCAATGCCGAGTTGCTGTAGTCAGTAAAGTGCACGTTACTCGTTCCCATTCGGTTGCCGCGCAAGGTGGAATAGCTGCGAGTTTGGGCAACGAGGAAGAAGACCATTGGGAATGGCACATGTACGACACCATAAAAGGCAGCGATTACCTCGCAGACCAAGAAGCAGTCGAAATCTTAGCTAAAGAGGGGCCCAACGCAATTGTAACGCTTGAGCACTTGGGTGTACCGTTTACCCGAAATATGCAGGGCAAAATTGAGCAACGCCGATTTGGAGGGCACACCAAAAACTATGGTGAAACAGCAATTAAACGGGCATGCTATGTTTCTGACCGTACTGGCAGAGCAATAATGGATACGCTTTACGACAATTGCCAGAACAGAGGGGTAAATTTCCATAATGAAGTTTTTATTTTAAAGCTTCTCTTTACAGGCGAACATTGCTGCGGCGTTGCAGGCTACGATATTGCCAATTGCGAACCTCAGGTTTTTCATGCAAAAGCAGTCGTTTTGGCAACAGGTGGAAGTGGAAAAATCTACAAAACAACCTCCAACGGTTTTGCTTCTACAGCCGACGGCTTTGCAATAGCTATGGATTCCATGATTCCTCTTGAAGACATGGAGTTTGTTCAGTTTCATCCCACTGGCATCAATGGGCTTGGAATCCTCATCAGCGAAGCTGCACGTGCAGAAGGCGGTCTATTGAGAAACGGTACCGGTGAACGTTTTATGGAGCACTATGCGCCAACTTTGAAGGATTTGGCTCCTCGAGACATAATTTCCCGTGCAATATTAACTGAGATAAACGAGGGTAGAGGCGTAGGGGGCAAGGACTTCGTGCATTTGGACCTAACGCAAATCGGTAGAGACAAGTTAGCGCAAAAACTTCCTGAAATCTCATCTTTCGTGCAAACTTATTTAGGTATTGATCCAAGTGAAACGCCTGTTCCTGTGGCTCCTACATGCCACTACATGATGGGCGGCATCCCTACTGACATCGATGGACATGTTCTCAGTAATGAATCGGGAAACTTTCTGCCGGGTCTTTTCGCGGTTGGTGAATGCGCATGTGTTAGCATCCACGGTGCAAACCGGTTGGGTTGCAACTCACTTATCGACTTGGTTGTTTTCGGGCGCAGAACAGGCTTCAGCGTAGCATCACATGCAGCAGAAAAAACTTTACCCCCTCTCCCACAACAAGCCGAAAACGTTGTGGTTGACAAAATTGCTGATTTACTTGGTTCTATGGGAAATGAGCATGTTCCAGTTTTGCGATCGGCAATGCAGCGTTTGATGACTGAAAAATGCAGCGTTTTTAGAAATAATGAGGGGCTAAAAGAAGCGTTGGTGGAGATTCGGCAGTTGAAAACGCGGTTTTTGAATGTGGGCATAGGATGCAAGGATAAAATGTTCAATTATGAGCTGCAAGAAACATTTGAGCTAGAGAACATGCTCAAAGTGGCCGAAGCAATTGTTTTTTCAGCTCTTCAACGGAAAGAAAGCCGGGGCGCCCATTTTCGCAGCGATTACCCTCAAAGAAATGATGAAGAAGAATTGCGGCATACTTTAGTTTATCTAACGCCGGGGGGGCTTAAAACCACTTACAAACCAATATCTATCACTCGATTTACCCCTGAAAAACGGAAGTACTAACATGAAACTCTCATTGAAAATTTACCGTTATAATCCTCAAACAGACAAAGAACCACATTACGACACCTTTAAAGTCGAAGCAAACCCAAGCGATAGAATTCTTGATTGCCTAAACAAAATCAGGTGGGAACAAGACAGCAGCATAGCATACAGGCTGTCTTGCGCTCATGGAATATGCGGGTCCGACGCATTAAGCATCAACGGTATGCCCGCTCTAGCTTGCCAAAAAATAGTTAAAGACTACGATTACACAAAAGAACTGCTGATTGAACCTCTCAAATACTTCCCAATTGTTAAAGACTTAATTGTTGACATGGAACCTTTTTTTCAAAGAATAAAAGCAATAAATCCAAATTTGCCTTTGTCATCCCCTTTGGACCCAACGGAAAAAGAACGTTTACAAAGTATTGAAGACAGAATTCGAATAGACGATGCAGTGAAATGCATTCTTTGCGGTTGCTGCGTGGCAGCTTGCCCAGTTATGCTTGAACAAGAACCAAAATTTATTGGTCCAGCTGCAATCCTGAGAGCACAAAAATACATTTTTGATTCCAGAAGAAACGATACAAAAGAACGTATGCAAATAATGGAGAAACCCTTTGGAATTTGGGGCTGCAAAAGCTACTACATGTGCACCATAGTGTGCCCAAAGAGAATTAAAGTAACTGAGCAGATATTAAAGACTAAGAAGAAAATAATTGCGGAACTTCATCCAAAAACCGAGTAGTGAGCTGAGGTAAATGGAAACAAGAAAAGAAATTGATCCATTAGGCGAGAGACTAATTCCCAAAGAGGCGTACTATGGGATTCAAACACTTAGGGCAAAAGAAAATTTTCCCGTAAGCGGAATAAAAGCGCCATTACCATTCGTCCGCGCCTATGTGCTTATTAAAAAAGCCGCCGCCACTGCGAACTTGGAGGTCGGCTGCCTTGATGAAGCCAAAGCAACTGCCATTGTAGAGGCCTGCAACGAAGTGCTATCTGGCAAACTCCTCGACCAATTCGTTGTTGATGTTTTCCAGGCGGGTGCAGGCACTTCTTTTAACATGAATGTTAACGAGGTTTTAGCGAACAGGGCACTAGAAATCTTAGGCAAGCAAAAGGGCGACTATCAAACAATTAGCCCCAACGACCACGTGAATATGGGACAGTCAACCAACGATACCTTCCCAACAGCGCTTCATATTTCAGTTCTTATGTCCTTGCAACCGCTTCTTGATGCCCTCGACGAGCTAGCGGATGCTTTTAACGGGTTAGGCAAGAAATATGCACATGTTATAAAGTCAGGGAGAACCCACTTACAAGATGCTGTCCCGATTACAATTGGACAAGAGTTTACCGCTTATGGTTCAGCAATTGCTAACGCCTGCGCTGAGCTAAGGAAAAGACAGGAAAATCTGTACACCGTTGCCTTAGGGGGTACAGCTGTTGGAAACGGAGCAAATGCACACCCAGATTACAAGCGCCTGTCTATAACAGAATTGGCGAAGCTGATTGGTTTCCCATTGGCACCTGCATCAAACAATTTTGAAGCACTCCAAAGTCTAAGACCCGCTCAATCTCTTTCAAGCGGTCTGAAAGAATTAGCTTTGGAACTTATCAGAATAGCAAATGATCTGCGGCTTCTGGCTTCTGGTCCAACCACTGGGTTCAATGAGATTGTGCTTCCACCAGTACAGCCAGGCTCTTCCATTATGCCTGGAAAAGTGAATCCAGTTATGGCTGAATGCTTAGACATGGTAGCATACCAAGTAGTCGGGAACGATTTGGCGACATCTTTAGCTGTTCAAGCAGGGCAATTGGAACTAAACGTTATGACGCCAGCAATAATGTACAATATTCTTTTTTCCATCCAAATCTTAAGCAACTTTGTCCCGTCTTTTACCAGCAAATGCGTCAAAGGCATTACCATCAATGAAAAACAATGCAACCAATACCTCGACAAAAACCCCTCTCTGGCAACACTTTTGGCGCCGTACATCGGCTATATGGAAGCAGCGAAAATCGCCAAACAAGCCCAAGCAGAAAATCGATCAGTCAAAGAAATCGCCCTGGACAAAAAGTTGCTTGAGCCAGAAGAAATCGAAAAAATCTTCAGCCGCAAAAACTTAGTTAACGAGTAAGCGGGAATAATGCGCGCGCTCTCTTTGTGTTTAATATCCCAAGTAAGCAGTATACCCATTAGCCTTTCGGGTTGAGAAAGCCTTATCCTGCTGTACCATAGCCACTGACCGTAACTAGAGCGTTTGTTGAACTCTGGCTTGATTGTGCATCAACAACGACAGCCCAAATTACATCTTGAGAAGGGTACAGCTGCATCATGTCATCGTTCGTTAACCAAATTGAAGTGCTGTTGGTGAAAACTTTTGTGACGCTATTTGAGATTACGTTGTCTGCAAATTGCAGTCGGATACGAACGGTGATAGTTTCGTTGTTTGTGAAACTGCTAGAAACCTGAATATTAGGTGTGAAGGTGAAGATTTTTAGCGGAAGCGTTTGGATGGTCGTGTTTGCTCCGTATTCACTATTGACGCCCACTTGAACACTCTCGTTTTGTCTTTCAAACGCGGCTCCCACTCCAGAAATCCATATGCCGTGTGGGTTATGAATCATAGCTGTCCAGTTGCCCAAAAAACTAACACCAGCGTCCAATACAGGCGGATATTTTGCGGTTTGTCCAATGTCAATGGCGTACATGTTATTTGGGTGGTCGGTGAACGATTCAAAAACTACTCCTACCAGCAGGGATTGAGTCATTGTTCCATCCAGTAAAAGTCCAGTTTGATTATTCACCCCATCTTGACCCAGCCACATCCTCACATCTTGCATTTGGCTATCTGAAAACTCAGCTAAAGGCTCAACCTTGACGCCGACGCTGTTGTCTCTTAAGTTGAAGAAGCAGCGGTCAATTTCTGAGCTATCATAAGAGCCGGTGGCGTTGCTCCCTAAAAGAGGAGTTCGGAAAGCAATGCCCTCAGTTGCGTTGGTAAAATGGCAATCTTCAATCTTGGTGTTTTCACTCCATGACATCGTATTAGATAATTCTACACCTGTTAAAGTATTTTCAAAAATCATGTTAGATATTGTTGTTCCAAAAGAGTTTTCAATTCTTATAGTTCCATTTAGTATAGTTAAGCCTGAAATTGTTGTATATTCGGAATTTGTATAGTTGTCACCGCTTACTATTATTTTGTGACCATTTCCAATTATAGTAGCTCCATCGCCTATGATTTTAGCGTTCATTTTATTTGAAACCAGTATGTCGTGATTTAAAATGTACGTCCCTGGATTAAGATAAATAGAGTTTCCTTGAGAAAGTGCAGTGTTAACGGCTAATGACGCATCTGTAGGAATATTTGTTGACAAACCAGTGTCCATATTTTTTAATTGGTAATTGTTGCCGCTTGGAGAAATTACAAAATTATATGCCACTGCATCTGCGGTTCCGCCTGTTCTTTCTAGAATTAGATATGTGTTGAATGCTGAAAAAGCAAGCAGAGCAACAAGAAGAATGGCAATAACACGTTTGGAGATAGTTATCTTTGATTTAACTGTCATCTTAAGGAGCTCAGCAGTTTTAAGATATTAGAGATTCAATGTTAATTAAATTTTATCCCAATTTCCTTTTTAAACTGTAGTTACAGTAGACTACAATAAAACTATTAATTGCATTAATTGCCCTTTTTATTATGGTGCTTAATTGGAATACCGCTCTTTTGGAAAACTTGATTGGAAGGTTTCAGCACTCGGATTTGGAACCATGCGTCTGCCAATTTTGGGTGAAGACCAAACAAAGGTCAACGAGCAAGAAACCATCAAAATAATCAGATATGCCATTGATCAAGGAGTAAACTACGTTGACTCAGCTTTCACCTACCATAATGGCAATAGCGAAGTAACTGTGGGCAAAGCTCTCATGGATGGATATCGCAAGAAGGTTAAAATAGCCACCAAAATGCCAGTCTTCTCGGTAAAAAGCAAAGAAGATTTAGATGAGATTTTAAATTTACAGATGGAACGGCTAAACACAAATTACATCGATTTCTACCTTTTTCACAGTTTAACCAAGACATTATGGGACAAAGTGAAGGAGTTTAATATGATTAAGTGGGCTGAAAAACAGGTTGCTAAAGGAAGACTTGGCTACTTAGGGTTTAGCTTTCATGATGAACTTGAGGTTTTCAAGGAAATAATTGATAGCTATGACGGATGGACTTTTAGCCAAATTCAATACAACTATTTAGACGAAAATTATCAAGCTGGAAAAGCAGGATTAAAATATGCAGCATCAAAAGGCTTAGCTGTAGCCATTATGGAGCCGCTCTCGGGCGGTAAGCTAGCGGTTAATCCGCCAGCCGAAATACAAGAAGAGTGGAACAAAGCAAGACTAAAAAGGTCAGCGCCAGACTGGGCGCTTCAGTGGATTTGGAATCAACCTGAGGTTTCAGTTGCCTTGAGTGGCATGAACGGAATGCAGCAAGTTATAGACAATGTTGAGAGCGCAAACAAATCAGGTCCGAATACTCTAAACAAAAAGGAAATTGAGTTACTTTCTAAAACAAGTGAACTTTACCATAAATGTGGTTATATCGGCTGCACCAAATGCCGATATTGCAGCCACTGCCCCCAAACTATCGATATCCCCGCAACCTTAGCCTTCCTAAATCAATATTCAACAATTGCCAAAGATTCTCAAATGCAAACAAAAATTAAAAAAGAATATGCCCAAGCAGTTTCACCCACTAGTCGAGCAAGCAACTGCATCCGTTGTGGACAATGTGAAGCGATTTGTCCCCAGCACCTACCCATACGTAAACTGCTTACGGAGGCAACTGGTAGCTTGCAATAAGCCACGTGAAACTAGGTTGTAGTTACACTTGGCTGTAACAAGTGCTTATATCTGATAAAATTAGTCCATATAGATAGAGACTGTTTCTTTTCGAAAAAAACCTGAATTCCCGTTCTAATTGATTTAGAAAACAAATTTGTTGAAATATAGCTGAAACCGCCAATTTTTTCCCCAAGTTACAGCCTCTATGGAGGAAAATCCTATGATGATATTTGTGCATCAGCCCGAATATATGCCATGGCTTGGGTTCTTTGACAAGCTTGCCAGATGCGATGCTTTTGTCATCTATGACGATGCTCAATATCAACATGGCGGTTTTCATAATCGAAACAAAATAAGAACTTCAAACGGGTGGAAATGGCTTACCGTACCAATTATTCATGGGCACCCCCAAATGATTAAAGACGTGAAAATTTCGGGAAACCAATGGAAAAATGACCATCTAACCGCAATAACTCAAAACTATGAAAAAGCTCCTTATTTTAATGATTATTTTCCTTTAATTAAAGAAGTCATAAATTTTGATCATACGATGTTAATCGACTTAGACTTAGATCTCATAAAAATCATTGCAGAAATTCTTTCAGTAAAAGTAAATTTTGCAAGATCTTCTGATATTCCTTATTGCGGCAAGGAAAAAAACGAAAAGTTAGTTTCAATGTGTGAATTCACTGGCGCTGATTCTTATTTGTCGGGGTCTGGAGGAAAAGCATACGTTGATGAAAGCTTGTTTACATTAGCAAAAATAAAGGTTCAATGGCACAACTATGAACACCCCGAGTATAAACAAAGATATAATGGCTTTCTACCTAACATGTCAATAATCGACCTGATTTTCAATATGGGTCCACAAGCGAAAGAATTAATTCTTAAAGGCGGCATCGTAAGAGCACATCAAACTTGTCAGAACACTATTGTTTCCAAAAAAGTTATGATTGAACCCTTGAACTAAGTAGCAAATTAGTTTTGCTTCATGGCTGTGTTGGAGCACATATTTTTGGGATTTAGAATAATCTGAATGAATCTGAAGCTTCTTGGAGAACTTGATGAACTAGGTCTAAACGAACGTGCATGGCCGTATTTTGCTTCAAAAAAAAGTCTTCCTCTGAGGATGCTTTATGAATTTTCACATGGTTTTCTATGGCTTCATTCATTTTTCTCAAAGTTGGAATCATAAGAATTTCTTCCCCGCATTGTGAGCATTTAATGAAGCCCTTTTTATGCTGAAAAATGTTTGCCTCTGATACAACTTTAGTGTACATTTCACTCAAGCTTTCATTGGTGAAATTTTCTTCCAATACAGCGTTTTCTATCATCTTAGACACACCTGAACTGTGTATGTAGATCGTTGATTCTGGATTAGCACTACACACTATATAATACTCCATAACATATCGATATATTCATTCAAATTATGTTTAACCGCAAATGCGATTATCGTTCTTAATTAAGCACATAAATCATGCATTTCAAGATTAATCGCCTCTAAGAATTATCATAAATATTTAATTTTTTCCTAACTTTAGCAAAATAATTATTTTTAAAAAAAAATTGAATCTGTAAATTTATAATGCAGGGATCAAAAATTGCAGACAACAAACTGAAATTTTACTATTTTTTGATCTCTGAACCTCAACTCTTTGAACGCTAAGCGAAACAGGCTTTTCCTAAAATCCTGTTTATAGCTTCATTATTTGCGCGTGTGGTATTCCTTGGATTTTTATCACTGCGTCAGGATGTACATAACCCTTAGAGATTGCTTCGTCAACACATGTCTTGCCAACAAGGTTAACTATGGTTGAATTATTAATCATGCCCATAGCTTCGTCAACTGTTGCTTTTCTACCATTATAAAATTCATCTTTTATGCGGAAGACAATTTTGCCTTCCCGAAGGGTTTTGCCTAAAAGTTCACAATCACAAACTGCTAAGAGCACATTTCTTCCGACTTGTTTGAGGTTTACGTAAACTTCCATTTTTGTTTCACTTAGAGCTGCTTAATTGATGATTTAGCGCCGCAAGCATTGCAAACTAGGAAAGAGAGGCGTTTTTCCTTAACTATTCTGGTATCTGGACGCTTGCAAACGGGGCAAATCACGTAGCTTTCTAAATATCTTTGGAGTAATCGTTCAAAGCTGTCACTGCGAAATTTTCCTTGAAAAATTGCTCTTGAATCTTGAAAGGTTGCGGCTGTAGCCATTTCTCTGGTTAAGAACTTTAGGATATGTTGGGGATCGCGGTCTAAGGCTTGTGCTACGTCCTTAAAATTGGAGATTATGGTTCGCATTCCTACGGTGTTAACATATAATCTTGGTAATTCTAAACGCTCACGTTTTGCTGAAACTTCGGGCATCTGAGCACATGCTTTTTTTAGGAGTTCGTCATAGTTGAAAGACATATCTCGCATCTCAACTAAGGATTATGTTAGGATATATTTAAAAATTATAATGAAAAGACAGATATTGAGCATACAAAATATCATATTTCCTACAGACAATCAATATAAATTTGAACGTAGCAATCATCATAAGCTTGAACTTACATATGGGGCTATCTCATGAGCAATGAACAACCGAAAACCGTCAAAATAGACGACATCCACCAGCAAATAGAAAAGCTTAGGGAACAGGCTAATACTGCTAATGCTCAAATACCAAAATACGTTGAAGAAAGAAATCAGCTAAACGACTTAGTAAAGAAGACTCATCAAGAAATTAATGAGTTAAAAACTGAGCGTGACAGCATAAATGAAAAAGTTAAACTATTAAAAGAGCAACGTGACGCTATCCGGGCTAAGGCAACACCTGTCATCGAGCAAATAAACAAGCGAAAAGATAAGATTGCTGATCTCAAAACGAAGGTTCCACATGAGCGCCAAGAGGACTTGCAAGCAGAGTTTGAAGCAATAGAATGGAAGATTCAAACAACTTCTCTTGATTTGCAAGAAGAAAAAAGATTAATTAGTCAAGTTAAGGAAATCGAGCTTCTTCTCTCTGCCTACAAAAAGATTGACATTCAAAATAAGAAAATTAAAGATTTAATAGTTCAAGTTAAAGCCATTGAAGATGAAGCTGACGTATTTCATAATGAACTAACCGATTTAGCTAAGAAAAGTCAAGATTTACATACTAAAATGATTGAAAAAGTGAACGCTGTCAAAATAAGCAGAGCCCAAGCTGACGGTTTACATCAAGCTTATCTTAAAACAAAGGAAGATATTGTTCAAATGTATGTAAAAATCGCGGAATTAACTGGGCAATTGCGCGGTTTAAAAACAGCCATATATGAAGAAGAAAAACTTCGACGAATGGCATCTCAGCAAGCATATAACGAAAGACAAATCGCCTATAAGGAAAGAGAAAGCGTAGCAAAAGAACACCAGCAAGTCGTTAAAGAAAAACAGCAGGCTATTAAAGTAAAGCTTGAAGCTGAAGCGAAAGAGAAACTTAAGAAAGGCGAAAAGTTAAGTTGGAATGAATTCCAGCTTGCCTTGGGCGATGATACAGAGGAAGATTCAGAAACAAAAAATTAGAGTTAACTTAGTATTATTTGGGAATAGAGATATAGATGGCTAAAAGGGAAACGCAAGAACCCACGCAAAAGCGTATCCTAATTTTGTGTGTTGACAGAGATGGCGATTTAGAGGTTAAAGCACGAATAAAAACGCCACTTTTGGGGAGAACCGCAAACTTAGATGGTGCAGTTGCTTTAGCCCTAAAAGATCCTGAAGAACCTGACGCAAACGCTATGTTTGAAGCGGTAAGACTTTATGATAGATTACAAAATGAAAAACAGCCGGAAGAAATTTTTGAAGTAGCTACTATATCGGGTTCTGAGTTAGGCGGCGTGAGTGCAGACAGAAAACTTGTTGTTGAATTAAATAACTTACTTGACTCGTTTTATGCAAACGAGGTAATTCTGGTTTCTGATGGGTACTCTGACGAAGCAATTTTGCCTCTTGTAGAATCCAGAGTGCCAGTTTCTTCAGTTCGGCGTATAGTTATAAAGCATAGCGAATCAATTGAAGAAACCGCTGCATTATTCACAAAATACCTTCGGTTAATTGTGGATAACCCACGGTATGCACGTATGGCACTTGGGTTGCCTGGTATCTTGGTTTTCATTTTCGGTATTTTCTGGGGAATTAACCTGTTTTATCCAGGCACAATATACTATTACGGTATAGCAATAGTAATTGTTTTAGGCGGTTTCTTGCTAATCAAAGGTTTTGGAGTTGACAGGTCCGCTAAAGGTCTATACACCTGGGCAAAAGATTATTCTCCTCCGCCGCTGCCTATGCAAATTTCAAACTATACAATTTTCGCTGGTATCTTGTGTGTCGCCATAAGCGTTTACCTTGGAATAGCAAGCGTTACCACCAATGCAGCGCCCTTTCCCACTAACTTAGCAGGGTGGCTTACGAACTCTCCAAAGATAACAACGTTTTTCATAAAAGGCATTATGAATCTTTTAGTGGTAGGGTTAATTATTGTTCTTTTTGGACGAAGTGTACGTTTATACTTTGAGAGAGATCCAAAACTTCTTAGAAATGTTGCCTTAATCGTTACTGTTGCATGGTGCCGATGGATTCTAGAGGGAACAGCCAACATAATTTATACTGCAGCCTATAGTACTGAATCAACCATAATTGACATGAGCAACCCCGTTTTCTCTAACTTCATTTTCACAATAATTGTAGGGATTCTAATTGGAATTGCTTCGGTGCTACTAATTTTCATTGTTAGCAGATCCACTAAGGACTTTTTTCAAAAATCAGATAAAAATCAAGCAAAATAATTTTCCAGGGATTCATGTTTGAATTAGGGCAAGATTTAATTGAAGCTATCAAGGTTTACACTAATAACACCTATTGAAATGCCCTTGAAGGCTTAACATGCGGAGTCTCGCTTAATGCTTAAAAAAATGCTTTCTGTTATCGGCGCTTACAGAGTTTATGAAAAATGGCTTTGGCAACAGGTCAAAAGTGGAATAAAACCTGAACACATCGCTATAATATTAGATGGCAATAGACGATGGGCAAAAGAAAAAGAAACCAAGCCTTTCCTCATTAAAGATAAGTGGGGTCACGCAATGGGTGCTGACATTGTGGAGCAGCTTTTAGATTGGTCACATCTAATTGGCGTAAAATATATGACTCTTTATACGTTTTCGACGGAGAATTTTGCCCGACACTCAGATGAAGTTGAGAAGATTATGCAGCTTGCTGAAGAGCGGTTTCGTAAGCTTCTAAAAGATGAGCGTTTACATCGGGACAAGATTCACATTAAAGTTATGGGCAGAACTAACATGTTGCCTGACAGTTTACAAAAAACTATTGCTGAACTTGAGAAAGCAACTGCTCAATATGATCAGTTCTTTTGGAACTTCGCCTTCGCATATGGCGGCAGAGCTGAAATTGTAGATGCAACTAAAAAAATCGCTTTGAAAGTTAAAAGTGGCGAGTTGGACGTGGATGATGTGACCGAGAGCACTTTTGAAAAGTACCTTTACACATCTCATATGGATAAGCAGGATCCCGATATGATTATTCGAACTTCAGGTGAAGAACGGTTAAGTGGGTTCTTGCTTTGGCAAGCCGCTTACAGCGAGCTTTTGTTTTTAGATGTGTATTGGCCAGATTTCCGCTTAATTGACTTGTTGAGAGCTATCAGGACTTTCCAGAATCGTAAACGACGCTTCGGCTCGTAAACAAAAGGATGCATTTTTAGACCACATTTCCAATATTCTAACAACCGGCCGTGCCTTTAGAGCTTAGAAAAAATAAATTCTTGTTTTAAAGAGAAGTCTGGAAAACCTTTTTTCTTCTTTTTAGCGAATAAATGAAGATTGAAAATGATTGTTAAGCTCGTTTTTTGGCGCTTACTATGCTAATTACGTCTCTGTCTTTGAGTATAGCGTCTTCGCCGATTCTTCGTTTGTCCCTTGCGTCAACTGCATAGACGAAGTTGTCTCCAAGTTCACTGTGAATTACATAAGCGAATTGACGTGCAGTCGTTCCTTGAGGAATAAGGTAAGTGTCGGGCAGAACTCTTCCATTGTGGTCTGAGAGGTGCTCTAAATCCTCCACTGGATAAACCGTTATCATGTTTAACAGTTTAAAGTAAGCCATGTTCATGGCGTTTTGGACTCCTGTTGAGCCATTTTTAACCAGCACTTTTTCACGTATAGCTTCCAAAGCGTTAATTTGACCTGGCGTAAGTTTTTCAGGATGCAATATCTTAAAGTCACTGTCACCCGGCTTATAATCGATTAATTGTTTTTCAGCCGCTCGTCTAAGCGCCAGTTCTGCTTCTGCAGAACAAGAGATAACCATGTACTCAAGCTTTTTCATCCTCTCTAAATTTGCTTGAGCGGAGGGCAAATCAATCTTGTTTGCAACTATGAGGGTGGGTTTTGACATTTTTCTTAGGGTGTCAACGAATCGGTAAAAGTCGTCGTCAGACCATGTGGTTGGTTTGTCTACGTTTAAGTTTGCTTTTCTGATGGCTTCTCCTACAAGTTGACGTCTTATGCCCAGCCCTGTTAGTCGGTCTTCAAGAGGTAACGCAATGCCTTTTTTGTCTGCTTCTGCGGTTCGAGCGATTTTTGACCAGTCTTTCTTTAGAATGGTTACCATCCACATTGTTATTTCGCGTTCAAGAAACGTGACATCTTCCAATGGGTCATGTTCGCCTGGTTTGCAGCTTTTTCCTTCGCAGTCCGTTCCGCCTGATGCGTCAACCACATGGATAAGTGCGTCTGCCCTGCGTATTTCGTCGAGGAATTGGTTGCCTAATCCGCGTCCTTCCCATGCTCCGGGGACAATGCCTGCAATGTCGATTAATTCTACTGGAACCATTCTTAAGCCGTCCAGACAAAGTGAATTTTTTGGGTTATCTTTTACTTTGAATTCTTCGTGGACGCATGGTGTGCGTACGTAGCCGACACCTCTGTTGGGTTTAATGGTGGTGAAGGGGTAATTTGCTATTTCTGCAGCCACTAAGGTTGCTGCGCTGAAAAATGTGGATTTTCCCGTGTTTGGCTTTCCAACTACACCCAGTAATCGCGAATAAGACCTTTGCATGATATCACTCTACGAAGTATTGTTGTTACTTAAGGTGCTATATTATTTATGCTTGATAAAACCAGAATTGCTTTGTTGTTCGTCAGTTTCTTGGTAACGGCAATTTAGCGATATTATAATAAAGAAGCTGTCTCTTAGCTGTTTTATCAATCAGTAAGCGGTATTGAGGCAAGTGAAGCAGACATTCATATCAAAAATTTTCGTGTTCCTCTTCATCAGCTTATTTATTGTTAGTTTTTCTCCACAGATTAAAAACTCTACATTAGCTGAGTCCAACATTTGGGTAGCGTTGCCCATGCATACTTTGCAAGTTGTTGATCCCTTGGGTTATTCAGGCTATATTCCTAGCCAAATTAGAGCAGCTTATGGGTTGCCCCCATCAGGCGGAGCTGGCACGACAATTGCAATAATTGACGTTGGCGACACGCCTAGTGTAAACAGCGATTTAACGGTGTTTTCAAATGCATTTAATTTGCCACCTTCCAATAGCACATATTTTGAAATAGAAAAAATGCCAGGTGTTGGTATCGCAAACAGCTCTTGGATGACCGAAACTTGTTTGGATGTAGAATGGGCTCACGCGATTGCACCGAACGCAAAAATACTTTTGGTTGAGGCTAAGTCTAGTTATTCCTCTGACCTTCTTTCGGCTGTAGATTATGCTAGAAATCGTCCCGATGTAGTTGCGGTTTCGATGAGTTGGGGCGGTCTTGAAAATGGCGCTGTGAGCGCTTTGGATTACCATTTTACGAGTAATTATGGAGCTGTCTTCTTCGCTTCGTCAGGTGACAGCGGCTCAAGTTCAGGAGTATTTTGGCCTGCCAGTTCATCAAATGTAGTTGCTGTTGGAGGCACTGTACTTAATCTAAACAATAATGGTAAAGTAATTTCTGAGATTGGTTGGAGTGAAAGCGGCGGCGGAGTCAGCGCCTTTGAGACGAAACCCTCATACCAAACAACATACAGTGTAACCTACCCTAAACGTGCTGTCCCAGATGTTTCTTACAACGCGGGAGCGGGGATTGCAGTTTATTCTACTGCTTCAGGTGGATGGACATCTGTCGGTGGAACAAGCGCTGGAGCACCGCAGTGGGCAGCAATTCAAGCTCTTGGGCATTCAGCCACAAATGCAAACCTTTACGCCAAAGCACAATTGGCTTACTCCTCCTACTTTACCGACATTGTTACAGGGTCAAACGGAGCTTACTCTGCAGGTTCAGGGTATGATTTGGTTACAGGATTGGGTAGTCCATTAACTTGCAATTTTGGTACTAACTTAACTATTTCGCCTTCAACCGGTCCAGCTGGAGGCACAGTCACTCTCAACGGTGAAGGATTCACGCCAAACAGTTCCGTAAAAATTTCATGGCTAAATTCTTCATCGTTCAATTGGACAACATTAACAAGTAATGTTCCGACTGATTCTACTGGAAATTTAACTTACCCGTTTAATGCTCCAGATTTGCTTCAAAATAACCTGGCAGGCGATAATCCACCTAAATCAGATAACATCGTTTTTCGGGTTCAAGACAACAGCAATGGCAAATCGATCAATACGACCGTTCCATTTTCAGAAGGACGAAGGGGTTTAACACAGGTAGATAATCAGTCTGCCACGGGACTTTTTGGAAACAACACTGATCTCACTACAATTGATTTTGTTCAAAATGTTCAATCAATTAATGTTGCAGGTAAATGGTTTAACCCTGGCAATGTCTCTTTGTTTTGGGATGGAACAGAAAGCTTAGGCACAGCTGTGGTAGATGGAACTGGACAGTTTAATGCTACCATTCAAGTGCCAACCACGACCGCGGGAAAGCACATGATTACGATAAATGATGGAGTCACAAACTTCTGTGTAAACATAACACGTTCGCCAGCCTTAACCACTGACTATGTCGATGAATGGCATACATCACCTTTTCCAATTAATTTGACTGCCGACTACAATGTTAACGAAACCTATTACTCAATAAATAGTGGCCCAGTCAGTAACGTTACAGGGAATGGGCAACCAATCATAAACAGTGATAGTGGCAATAATACGCTTGAGTACTGGAGCACTTGGAACGTTTATGGAACAGGCCTTAAGGAAACTCCACATTCAATTCTAACAGGAATCAAATTGGATACCGCAGCTCCAACAGGCTCAATATACCTAAATAACAGCCTTGTTGCAACCTCCAATGTTACCTTTAGCTTATCCGCTACCGACGATGTTTCCGGCGTCTCTCAAATGCGGTTCTCAAACGGTGAGGGGCAATGGTCAAATTGGGAACCTTTCGTTTCTTCAAAAACCTGGACTCTGCAAAGCGGAGATGGCACAAAAAATGTAACCGTCGAATATTCGGATAATGCGGGATTAATCTCCACACCATATAGTTCTACAGTTACGCTTCAAACAATGCAGACTTCTCCACAAACCTCTCAAATAACAACAACTCCACAATCAAGTTCAAGTCCTTCACCAACCTCAACTTCCACAACATCAACGCCTACAGCCATACCTACTGATTCACCAACTTTTCAACCCTCAAAAGTCCCAGTTACACCCGAATTAAATATCCAGACGATTTTACTCCTCCTTGTATTGGCAACCCTTCCCATAGCTATAACATACAAACGAAAGCACATATCAAAGTAGCAAACCCTCACTTCAGAGCGCTGATACATTTTTAAGTTAAGTTGTTGAATTTTTCTAAGAAGCGATTCAAAATGAAAATTGTTGATGGCATCTATCAGATAGACGGAGTCAACTGCAACGTTTACCTGATCGAAGATAAATATAAATTGATTTTGATCGACACAGGTTTATTTCGAAGCAGCAAAAAAATCACTAAATATATTGAATCGTTAGGTCGCAAACCAACAGACGTGTCAAACATTGTTGTAACGCATTTTCATATTGACCATGTAGGTAGCCTTAAAAAGATGCAAGAAGTAACTGGCGCGAAGGTCGCGGTTGGTGAATTTGATGCTGAAATTGTTGCTGGAAAGAAGACCCCTCCGAAACATAAGAATTTGGTTTTTAGGGCTTTTAGTTCTGTTGTTAAACCCTCGCCTGTTGAGCCTGACTTGAGATTGAAGGAGGGCGACAATGTGGGAGGGTTAACAGTTATTCTCACTTATGGGCACAGTGAAGGAAGCATTTCACTGTTAGACAAACAAAGAAAAGTCATGTTTGTCGGAGATGCACTTAGATTTATGAATGGTAAGCTTGTTGAGTCTCCTGAACAGTTTAATTTAGATACGGCTAAAGCAAGAGAATCTATTGGAAAAATCTCAACATACGATTTCGACGTGATGTTGGGAGGCCACGGCGATCCGTTAATTAGCGGGGCTTCGCAAAAAGTAAAGGATTTCTATGCCACTTTGAAGTAGCAGAGTCTACTGCTTTTTCTGTTTAACAATTTGCTATTTATGCCATTTTGTTTGAGAGCCTAGAGTTCAGCCTAATTAAAGAGAATTTTCATCTTCGTCTCTTTGTATGTTCTGGGCTTTGGGGCCCTTCAACTCCAAAAGCGATTCCAAAGTTTTATGGCATTTACTACACTGGAACATAGAATTGCCGCATGCTGGACAAAACAGTTCCTCCTTATGCAACCGCTCCAACAACTCTAGCAAATCTGCTTTATTTTGTAAATCACGCGGTGTCTCCTCCTTCACTATTGGCTCGCTCTTTTTGTTTTCTGCATTAGCACCTGAGACGATTTCGCTGTAAACGTGCGTTATGCTGGATTTGCCATCGCGAAGTTTCTGTTTCTCATCTTCGCTTGCTTCCTCCAATATTTTTTTGCCTCTCTCGAAGGTGCGGGTTGAAACTCCAGCTTTTTTGGCGACCACTTCAGTTGCTTTAGCTTTGAACTCAGGTTCGTCTGGTTCGCCGTCCTCTGAGGCTAACCCTAACTGCAGGTTTCGCCCGTTTTTGCCTCCTTGAGCCTGCCGTTTCTTTGCCAACGCCTTCTCAATTTCAAGCAGCGGAACTGCCAACTCTACAAGTTGGAAATTGTTCAGGTGGCGACGCCTAAGGTTTGCTTCGATTACGAATTTCTTCTCTATTAATTTATCATCAAATTTGCGTACTTCAAAATCTGGCTCAATTCCCAGTTCTATGCATGCACGGAATCTATGGTGCCCGTCTAAGACTTCTAAATCCTCGTTAACCATTACTGGATAATGCTGTCCTTCAGATTGTATGGATGCTTTAAGCTCGGCGAATTCATCCTCTGACATTCTAGGCAGTAATTTTTCGTATTCTGGGTTTAAGTGTAGACTCATTATGGTTCGCCGTTTATGGATTTACCTTTGGGCATTGATATTATATAAGTTAAAGGGTAAATTTGCGGTAGAGGAGAAAGTCAGTTTTTATCTGCCAAAATTACATTGAAAAAGAAGCAAGTATCAATCATGTATGATGTTATTCTGCTTGAAATTAAGAGCCAAGCGCTCAAGTGTCACATAGGTTAAAGCTAAGCACCCGCAATGTGGGCTCTAAGATACAACAACATAGTCTTTTATTTTTTTCTTGTGACGTTGTACTTGCCTGAAACATGCATATGAAACCGCGTAGCTTGTTTGGCGAATTGGCAGTTAACCAAAAATGCGACCTTGCTCTCTCTCCTCGATCTTCCTGAATTAGTTTTTGATGTCGCATAGTTAACTGAACTGGTTCGCTAAACCTACTTTTGGTTAATGTGAAAATCGATGGATTTCTTTTCTATTATAATTAATAGATGGAGAAATGATAAATTAAACTCATAGATTTGAAAACCACAAGTATTATTAAACACAGTGCACCTAAAATCTATCAAACTAATAAAATAATTAAAAATCTCATCATAGCGAGAAACATTCGCTCTATGCGATTAACAAATAATTAAATAATTCACAAATAGGAGTTGCACACTTACGGGAACATCCCAAACATTTACGATAAAGTACGTTATTCACGCTCGATTTGAAATTGAAGGTGTAGTTGAAAAACCAGATGTTATAGGCGCAGTTTTCGGGCAAACAGAAGGGCTTTTTGGACCTGAACTTGATTTACGAGAACTTCAGAAAACAGGCCGCATCGGAAGAATCGAAATTGACTTACACTCAAAAAACGATAAAACCACTGGTTTAATCACGATTCCAACAAGTTTAGATAGGGTTTCAACCGCTCTCATTGCCGCAAGCATAGAAAGCATCAACCGTGTCGGTCCATGCTCGGCGAAAGTCAGCATAGACAGAATTGAAGATATACGGGAAGCACGGCGAAAAATCATTATAGACAGGGCAAAAGAAATTCTCCACAAATGGACAATAGAGTCGATGCCAAGTGTCGATGACGTTTACAAAGAAATCTCTGAAACCATGAAAGTTGGCAAAGTAGAAAAGTACGGTCCAGAAGATTTGCCAGCTGGTCCAGGATTAGACACTGCGAAAGAAATTTACGTTGTAGAAGGACGCGCAGACATCATCAATTTGATGCGTTGCGGAATTTTCAACACCGTTGCCCTTGAAGGCGCCAAAGTTCCAGAATCAATAAAGAAACTCACGAAAGAAAAAACAGCCACAGCGTTGCTTGATGGTGACAGAGGCGGTGACTTAATACTGAAAGAGCTGATCCAAGTTACCAATGTCAAATACGTCGGTCGCGCTCCAAGAGGCAAAGAAATCGAAGAATGCAACTGCAAAGAAATCGCTGAAGCCATAGAAAATAAACTTCCGATAAATGAAGCTGCAGCACCTCCAAAACCCGCTAAAAAACCTGAACCGCCTGCACCACATCGCATCAAGGTTGAAGTTCCCGAACCAGTAGCTCAAGCAGCAAAAGCATTACTAGGCACACTTGAAGCGGTCCTGCTTAACGAAAAATTTGAATTCGTTGAACGACTACCAGTAAGCCAATTAGCAGAGAAACTTCAGCAAGTAACAGGCGTTGACACAGTGATTTTTGATGGCATAATTACGCAGAGAATCGTTGACATTGCAGCTGACAAAAACATTAGACGTATCGTTGCATCACGCGTTTCAGAAGCAGTAAAGCCCGCGTTAAACGTTGAATTGGTAACTTTCCAAGACGCGATTCCTCAAGCTTAAACGTAATCCATTAAGCTTCTGATTTCTTCACTTTCTTTTGTTTCCTTTCTAATTAATTCTTTTTCGGTTACGTTAAAAAACTCAAGTATTCTGGCGGCTGCGGGAACAATCTGGTTGGTTATGTAGTAATCGACATCTACTTCATCGTAGGTTGCCAAGATGTAGGGTTTTACTCTACTGTAAAATCGTCCGGTCCCTGCCAAAATGACATAACCCACTTTATCGCCGCCGCTTAGGCGCCAACCTTTTTCTTTAAGCATTTTTGCGGCCTCCACATGAGGAGCGCGAATTGCATATTGTTCAGGGGCTTTGGTCAGGGTCTTCCAAATTATGAGCTCGCTTAAAGGAACTTTTTTCTGCTTTAACTCTTCTATTACTTTATGGACGTAAATTACTGCGTTTTTTGGTGATTGTTCTTTCAAAATTATTTCAAGCACGTGTTCCTGTACTTTTTTTGCTACCTGTGCCCAATCTCCTCGAATGACTTCTAACCCCACAATATCTAAGCTCCCGTCTTCTCGCAAGCCAGCATATCGTTTTTTGGCTTCGGTGAAAAAAATTCGTTTGTAAACCTCTCCGACTTCCACTTCTAAGCCTAAATTCTCGCCAATTTTTCTTTTGAGTCCA
The DNA here is from genome assembly GCA_963798135.1 of Candidatus Bathyarchaeota archaeon. Taxonomy (GTDB): domain Archaea; phylum Thermoproteota; class Bathyarchaeia; order Bathyarchaeales; family Bathycorpusculaceae; genus Bathycorpusculum. The sequence continues at coordinate 66,331 of CAWCSI010000005.1, forward strand.
ACTAGCTTATCCTGGTCGTTTGTAAGAAATAGACTGTCTGTGTCACCGTAAATAATTGTTAAGCCTTTGTTTTCAGCTAAGTGAGTGGTACTTAAAATTGTGTGTCTACCCCATGCAGAGGCTGCTTCAGCTACGGGTTTAATGTACCATCTTGCTCCTATCCAACCTGCATAGCCGTAAGCGGCATTTGTTATGATTTTTACTGCTTTTTGTCTCGCGTCTAAAATGCTGTATTCAACCGTGTTAGGGCTTAACTTCTTCATTTCCGAGCGTATTTTGCCTCTAACTTCTATTAGGTAAATTAATGATTCTTTGTAGAATCCGGGCGGTGCTTTGCGGAATCGATGTTTGACCTCTGGAGCTTCATAAACTCCACTTGGCGGTTCAGGTTCCTCTGGCGCCACATAGGTGTCTGGCGAAAGATTGTATCTTATCATTATATTGGGATACATCGATTTGAAATCCAAAACAGCTATGTTATCATGCAAACCAGGTTTTGGACTGAGCACTAGCCCTCCAGCGTAAGGGCGATAAGGCTGTTCTACGCGCCGGGGAATGAGTTCGCCAAGTTTTCGGGTTTGCTTAATCAAAAACCACTCAACTCTAAACCCAACCGCAGCGGTCATAACATGATCCAATGGTAAACTAACAAGGTTTGATAGTTGCATCGCAAAATCAAGCAGCAAAGTTGCACAAGCTTGGATTTTTCGGGCGTTGTTTAAGCTAAACTCCCTAAGAACTTCCCGTTTTTGTGGATCCTCCCAATAATCTGGAAATTCAACATCCTCAATTTCCCTGCCCGCCTCATTTTTCATTACACCTAAATGGTGAGCCAGATTTGAAAGGGTTTGAACTTTGACTTCGGGAAAAACATCCATAAAATCGGCTAGGTCAACGTTAGCAATCCCTGTGAAGGAGACGTGCCCGTAGATGCTAGTATGCGGCTCTTTTTTGCTTCGGTCCACATCAAAGGTTCTCTGGAGCCTATGGCTTCTTTTTATTAGGTATTCCCAATCTCGGGCATTAGCTCCATAACTAATGATGATATCAGGGTCCAACTCGCAAACATAATCAATGAATCCTTGAATAATTGGCCTATCGTTTTTATCATCGCCTGCTGTAAATTGTTTTTCTTCACCGTCACTGGCAACGGTGGATATTATTATTACTGGGTTTCTGTCAGGTTTAGGTGACCCCTCGCGACTGTAACTTACCATTGAGAAACTCAAAGTTTTAAGCTGGGGTTTCTCGACACAATCAAGGGGTTTTGGAATGGATTTTGCGACATAAACTTTGTCAACTCTTGCGCTTGATTTCTTTTCTTCTTCTTCTTCAGCCTCCACTTCATACCAAGCGCATGGAGCCACATCATTGTCGATTAGATATCGCATGGCGGCGCGAATGTCCTCTTCGAGGCATTCTTTTACTCCGTCGAACCCTCGAAGTGCCTTAGCAAGCTTTATTGTTTCAGTTGAAACTTTACAGCAAACTTTTATTGCTTGGACAGGCTTGCCAAAAAACTTTCGCATTTCAACTTCTGCTTTCACTATTGATGAAAAATAAGCATTCATGATTTCCGCTGCAATTTTCGGTGGGTCGAAACCTTCTTTGACTACAGCGTAAAAGTAAGCGGTAAACTCTTTTTCAATAAAGAGCACTCGGTTTCCGCTCTGATCAATTCCCCAAAGCCACAACTCAACAGACGTACCATCAACTTTGGGATTAATGTCAAGAAGCCAAAAACGCACTTTCACAAAGAACGCCATAATAAGTTAAAGCAAATTTACCTTTAAACCTTTAATTCAACAAACAGTGCTGTGATTCTGAGAAAATTAAAAGTTGTTCTATTCTTTTTTAGTTATTGAAGAATTAGTGCTCCATTTCTTCATTCAATTTCTGGAAAAAAGTATTATCAAAATAGTTTGCTTTTTCTTTTCACTCGAAAATCTCGGGCTTCACTTAATTGTTCAAAGAATCTATACCTAATGAGACCAACTCTCTAACAGTCATAGCCATAATGACAGACGCGAATAAGCGATATCCCCTAAAGCGTTAATTTTAAGTTGCTGATCACGACTTATTTTTTGATTATTTATGGTTCTCCAAGAAGTGCTGATTGAGGCACAAGGATTAACTAAGAAATTTGATGATTTCACGGCAGTAGACCATATAGACTTTAAAGTTTACAAAGGCGAATGCGTAGGTTTTTTAGGACCCAATGGCGCTGGAAAAACTACCACTGTCAGAATGATGTATTGTTTTTTGCCTCCAACATCGGGCGAATTAAAAGTTGGAGGATTCAGCGTTAACGCGCAATGTCGAGAGATAAAACAGATAGTTGGCGTCGCCCCTCAAGAGGACAATTTAGATCCTGATTTTACAGTTTTGAAAAACCTAACTGTTTATTGCCGCTACTTTGGCATTCCAAAAGACGAAGCGTTAAAACGGTCAAATGCGCAGCTAAAGTTTTTTCAGCTTGAAGAAAAAAAAGATGTGCCTATAGCTGCCCTGTCAGGAGGCATGAAACGGCGCCTCATTTTTGCTCGTGCACTTATCAATCAGCCTCAAATTCTGCTTTTGGATGAGCCTACAACGGGTTTAGACCCTCAGGCTCGGCATTTGGCTTGGGATGAAGTGCGCAGTTTAAAGAAAAAGCAGGTTACCATCATTTTGACTACGCATTATATGGATGAAGCCGCCGTTCTGTGCGACCGTATTCTCATTATTGATAAGGGGAAAATTATTGAGGAAGGCATCCCTGACGAGCTGGTAAAGAAGCATGCTGGTGAAGATGTATTGGAACTTGATTATGCCGAAAATGTTTTGTCCACCCTTAAGGAGGCTTTTCCTGATGCACATTTTGAGCGTTTAGGTGATCGACTTCAAATCTTCACAGATAAACCTCATGGAGTTTTTGAAGGCTTTCTCAAAGAGCATCCCTTGCAAAATGTTGCGATACGTCGAGCTAACTTAGAAGATGTTTTTCTTAAACTCACAGGAAGAGGTTTAAGAGAAGAATGACTAGTCCCAACCTCCGAAAATCTCCAGCCCGCTTCACAAAACCAAAACTGACTTTCAGAGTTTGGATGGTTTGGCGTAGAAACTTTGATGTTTTCACCAAAACTATAGCCGTCAACTTCCTTCCTTCCCTGCTTGAGCCTATCTTGTATTTGTTGGCGTTTGGTTTTGGACTGGGTGGTTTCATCCCAAGCATCCAAGGTCAATCATACATTGCTTTCATTGCTCCTGCTTTAGTAGCGATTTCGGTTATGAACGGGTCATTTTTTGAATGCACCTTTGCCTCTTTTGTGCGCATGTATTTTCAAAAAACCTTCGACGCTATAGTAGCTACCCCTGTCAGCGTGGAAGAAGTCGTGGCAGGAGAGCTTCTTTGGGGAGCAACACGAGCAACAATCAATACAACAATTGTTTTGGCTGTAGTGGCCGCTTTTGGGTTAATTTCAACCCCACTGTTTTTGCTTGTTATTCCTTTTGCGTTTTTCGGGGGCTTAATGTTTGCTTCCATTGCGATGTGCTTTACTTCAGTAGCGCCAAACATTGACTTCTTTAACTTTCCATCTTTCCTATTTTTGACGCCTATGTTCTTTTTGTGCGGCACATTTTTCCCTTTGACTTCTTTGCCTATTGCTGCACAGGGAGTTGCCCTGACAGTATTGCCCCTAACTCAAGTGGTAAACATTACTCGGGGGCTTGTCTCAGGAAAACTTGAGCCCATTTTGGGATTAAGCCCCGCAATGTTAATTCTATATAGTTCAGTATGGATAATTGTTGTTACAGTTTTCTTCTTTATTTTAGCAATTAATTTGATGAAGAAAAGGTTAACAGGATAAGAAATCTTAAATGAAGAAATTCAGATAAACCCAACTCATCTTCTCTTACCAGTTTAGGAAGCTTGGATGCCTTCGATTTCTGCAATTATAAGGTAAAAAGCAGCCAAACCTTTCCATCTGCCCCATTCCTTAGCAATTTCTCTTGCATCATCAGCAGCTTTAATTGGCTTACCTTTGCAACAGTAACTTGAAATAATTCGCCTAAGACCTAAATCGTCTGCTGGCAATGCATCCAACTTCTGCATACCCCTAAGCATTGTTAGCTCAGCAGTCCAAATTCCGATTCCTCGGATTGCATCAAGCTTTGAAACAATTTCTTCTGGATTTTGCAGAGTTTTTAGCTTTTCAAGGTCTAATTTGTCATCAACAATCAATTTGGCAGCTCCTTGAAGATACTGTGCTTTTCGCTCGCTTAAACCGCAAACTCGCAACTCATCAACACTTACCTGTGCTATTCTTTGAGGCGACGGGTAGGTATAGTAAGTTTCACCGTCTGAAATCAGGCTTTCGCCAAATTGCTTAACCAATCTGCCCTCCATGGTTTGTGCTACTTTAAGGGAAATTTGCTGCTCAACAATAGAATCTAACAGGGCTTCGAAAATAGTGGGCGTTGTGGGATTTTTTAACCCACCCAGTTGCTTTGCAAATTTTTGCATTAAGGGTTCGTTTATTTCACTGTAAAAAGTGCAAAGGCCAAAATTAAGATTAAAAATAAATTTTATCGATGCCTCTGCTTTTCGTTTATCTAACAATGTTAGTTGGTTATTTGCCTTCAATTCAACATTTAATTTGGGTTTTTCAACTGTGCCTATAGATGTCAATTTTATTAGGGCAAGCTTGTCATCGATTTTGAGGACTTGGGTGAATTTACCGTCGGCGTAATTTCTGATTTGTTTGTCGCCGCTGTTAAAGATGTGAGTACTTAGATCGAAGTTGAAAGGTGCTAGAGCTTCAATTTGAAAAATTTCTGTGAAGGTCAACTTTCTTTTCCCGTAATCTTTCAGTTAACTCTGTTTTAATATTAAAGATTTTTAACTTTAAAGCGATATTGTAACCGAATAGCGGATGGTTAATTATGCGTCTAGTTGTGCGAATAGGTGGTTCAGTAGTAGCATCACCAGTTAACACCAAATTGATGAGTGAATATGCTGACTTAATTAAAACGTTAAAGGCGCAAGGGCACGAAGTTGCCGTCGTAGTTGGGGGAGGGTCGTTAGCCCGGGAATTTATTAAAATTTCCAAAGAACTTGAACTGGAGATGCAGGCGCAGGATGAGATTGCAATCTCTTGTTCGCGGTTGTTTGCTCAGCTTTTCCTTAAGAAAATAGGTGATGCAGGATGCAGCAAAGTTGCTATAACACTTGATGACGCCGAAGCATGCCTGTCTGAAGGTAAAATTGTTGTTATGGGTGGGTTGAAGCCTGGAATCACCACTGACGCAGTTGCCGCTTTGGTTGCAGAGCGGATTAACGCTGATTTACTCGTTAAAGGAACGGATCAAGATGGTGTTTACGATAAGGATCCGCGTAAGTTTTCAGATGCAGTTAAGTTGGATCGGTTGACTTTTGATGATTTGTCTAAGGTGCTTGAGTTTAGTGAACATAAGGCGGGTATGCATCAAGTTATCGACCCTGAAGCAGTTAAGGTTTTGAGACGAAAAGGGTCGAAACTGGTTGTTGTGAATGGGTTTAAGCCACAGAATGTTTTAGCTGCAGTTAATGGGGAAAACGGTGGAACCGTTATAAGTTAATTTTCTTTTGTTTCAACTTTCAAAATTAATTTGTTTTCCTTTTAATTGATTTAAAATTTTGCGCTAAATTTAAATATCACAGATGATATCGCATGTGAAATCAATAACGATATCAATAGTGATATGTAATGGATAAAGAAGAGAGAGAAGAGCAAAAAGAAATCAAACATGAACTCCATGAAGAAAAACATATGATGTTCCACAGGCGTAACTGGCTTCGCCACAACGCCATGGTCCCAAAAGGGTTCCTAAGATACCACGTGCTTGAAGCACTCAACCAAAAAGCAATGTCTGGCTCAGAATTAATGGATGAAATCCAAAAACACGCTGGAGGCACTTGGAAACCCAGCCCAGGATCAATTTACCCACTTCTCGCTTGGCTGCAAGACAATACATATGTAAAAGAACTCCCTACCGAAAATGGTTTCAAACGGTATGAATTAACCAAAACTGGCAAAGATTTTCTAGAAGAACAGACAAAAATCAGAGAAAAATTCACACAAGATTCAGGGTTTCTTGCAAGTCCTTTCTTTGACAGATTTTTCGGAAATATTCCTGATGAAAAAACAAAGCAAGTGCGGGGTTCAATGAAACGCCTCTTTGTCTCAACAATTAAATTAGCCAAAGCTTTGAGGCAGAACTATTCTGAAAAAGAATTGGATGAAGCATTAAAAGTGCTTGATGAAGCTTCGACTAAACTTGAGGAAATAAGAAGCAAGATTCCAGGGGCAAGTGAAAATGTCTGAAAATGATGAAGCCATAAAAGTTGAAGGATTAACCAAAATATACAACAAAACATTAACCGCCGTAGACCACATAAACTTCACTGTTAAGCATGGGGAAATCTTTGGTTTTCTAGGTCCAAACGGAGCGGGAAAAACCACCACTATCAAAATGCTAATAACCGTTATAAGACCCACCGAAGGAAAAGCTACCATTCTTGGCGGTGACATTGCAAAACAAAGCATGGATGTGCGAGCTGCCATCGGCGTTGTTCCCCAAGAATACACTGCAGACGAAGATCTAACTGGAATTGAAAATATACTTTTGTGCGCTGATCTCTATGGGATTCCACGGTCAGTTTCAAAAAAACGGGCTGCAGACCTTTTGAATTTAGTCGAGTTAACCGCGTTCAAAGATAAACGGGTTCAAACTTTTTCAGGCGGCATGCGGCGGCGATTGGAGTTGGCATGTGGCTTAATCAATCGTCCAAAAGTTCTCTTCTTAGACGAACCTACCTTAGGTTTAGATGTGCAAACCCGTGCGGCAACATGGAATTATGTTAGGATGCTTAAAAAAGAGTTTGGCATGACCCTTTTCTTAACAACCCATTACCTGGAAGAAGCTGATGCACTCTGCGATCGCATAGCAATAATTGACCACGGGAAAATCGTTGTAATCGGCACCCCAACAGAGCTCAAAGACAGCTTAGGCGGGGATATAATATCGCTAAGCATCCAAAAAGAAGAAGACATCACTGAGTTAATTAGAAAAATTGAGCATGTTAAAGAAGTCAAAAAAGAACTCGGCTCCTACCTTATAAAATCTTCAAACGGTGAATTAACCGCTCCACTAATTATTGAGGCGTTAAGAAAAAGTGGGCATGTTGTCACGAAACTTGCTTTGACAAAACCAACCTTAAACGAGGTTTACCTGCAATACACTGGAAAATCCATGCGTGACGCAGAGGAATCGCGGGAAAATGTTATGCAGCAGAGAATGGCTATGAGGAGGTCACGATCTTGAGCGAAACAGAAGAAACTAAAGTTTCTAAAAGCAGAATGCATGGCATTTGGGCTTTAACTAATCGTGAACTCAAGAAATGGTATCAGCAACCCTTCGTTTTGGCTATGGGAATAATTCAGCCGATTCTATGGCTAGCTCTACTTGGAAAAGCAATGAACATAGGTAACATCGTGACGGGCATTCCAGGAATAAATCCAACACAGGTTATGATGCACACTTTTGGAACTCCGAATTACTTCTCATTTATGGCAATGAGCATGGTAGCTTTCACTGTGGTATTCACGACAGCATTCGTAGGCATGTCAGTAGTTTGGGATAAGCGCTTAGGCTTCATGAATAAAGTCCTTAGTACTCCGGTATCAAGATCAGCCATAATCTTATCAAAAGTACTTGCAGCAAGCGTAAGGGCAATTTTTCAATCAGCTATAGTAGTCGCAGTTGCTTACGCATTAGGACTTAGCTTAGGAACCAACTTCGGATGGTACAGCTTACTCGGAATATTCGCTATTGTGTTCTTGATTAGCGTCGGTTTATCCTCGTTCTTCACCGCCCTAACATTGAGAGCAACAAGAATGGAGATGCCTCAAGCTATCTTCCAACTGGTAACGCTACCCTTGATGTTTGCAAGCAGCGCCTACTTCCCTATCACTCAGATGCCAAGTTGGCTTCAAGCAATCGCACTAGTAAACCCCATATCATATACCATCGACGCAGTCAGAAGACTCATGGTGTACAGTGATGGATTCAAACCTCTATTACTTGACTTTGCATATGTTGGCATCTTTGCAATCGTCGTTACTGCGATATGCGTTGTTCTTTCATGGAGATACCTGAACAAATAAATACGTGGCAAACCCAAAGACAAAAAGAACATTGAGGGAAAACTGTGACAACAATCGTTGAAGCAATAGACCTGAAGAAAACTTACCTGCTTGGAAAAGTTCCAGTGGAAGCACTTCGAGGAGTAAACCTCAAAGTAGAAACTGGAGACTTCGTTTCTATCCTTGGACCATCTGGAAGCGGCAAATCAACAATGCTCAACCTCATCGGCGCATTAGACAAGCCAACTTCAGGCACCATGATGATCGACGGTGTTGACATCTCAAAACTCAATGATAACCAACTAGCCGATTTGCGAATGCGAATCGGTTTTGTTTTCCAATTTTTTAATTTAATACCACGATTAACTGCCAAAGACAACGTTGAATTACCAATGGCAATTGCTGACTTGAATAAAGCAGAAAGAAAAACAAGAGCTATCGAGCTGCTTGAAACTGTAGGCTTAAAAGATCGCATAAATCACAAGCCTGCAGAGTTGAGTGGTGGACAGCAGCAACGTGTTGCAGTTGCGAGAGCATTAGCAAATAACCCCAAATTCTTATTGCTTGACGAACCAACAGGAAATATTGATTCCAAAACGGCAAGTGAAGTTATATCTTTAATCAAAAAACTCAACGTTGAAAACAGCGTCAGCATTATCATGGTCACTCATGACCAACATTTGGCAAGAGAAGCAAAACGAACGGTTCAGATGTTTGATGGCCAAATAATATCCGAAGTGGTGAATCAACAATGAAAACATATGACATTTTCGGTTACTCTTTTAGCGCAATTAGACTCCGTAAACTAAGGGCAGCGCTAACAACCTTGGGCGTAATAATAGGCATCGCTGCCATAGTTGCCTTGCTATCTATTACCCAGGGCTTGCAGTCTACAATAACTCATTCATTGAATCAAGGACTATCTGCTTCCACATTAATTGTAACTTCTGGCTCTAGTCCTTTGGGAAATGCAGCAAATGGCGCTGGCACATCAGGTCGCGGTTTGGGAGCAGGAGGACAATTTGGCGGCGGTGGAGGCGGATTTGGAGGTGGCAATGGAGGTACAGGGTTTAATTTGTATGTAAGTAATACGAGCGATATTAACGCTTTATCGCCAGATATCACCATGTCATTGGCTGTAATACAAAGGACTGGGTACATTGAAGCAGGGGGAATAAACCGTTCAGTTACCATTTACGGGGTAGATTTCAACCAGTATTCCAAGCAGTACCCAACAACCTTTGTTGCTGCGTCAGGAAGCGTACCATTAAATGCTACAGATAACGAGATTGTAGTTGGAACACGAGTTAATGATCCCGGGCAGAACGGAACATTGCTTTTTAATGCAGGCGACAACGTTGCCGTCTCATGGACTAACGCAACAACATTGCCCGCAATCAATGAATCGTATTCTGCACAGGTTTCAGGAATACTTCAAAAAATCGGCGGCTTCGGCCTTGGTCCTTCAGATTCAGGAATTTATATTCCTCTAACTCAGGCAGAGAGTTTCTTTGGAACAAACCAATGTGACACAATAATTGTCCAGCTTAAAAACAGTAATAATGCAACTATCAGCAACGTGTCTAAACTCATAACTGATCACTTTGACGGTCAAGTCAGCGTCATATCTTCAACAGCTGTTCTTGGCTTGCTTTCAACCATTTTTTCCACTATACAGCTATTTTTAGGGGGCATTGCGGCGATATCTTTGCTGGTAGCGGGTATCGGCATTATGAACATAATGATTGTTTCGCTAATTGAGCGCACACGAGAAATAGGCATTCTAAAAGCTTTGGGTATGAAGAATCGTACAGTGCTTAGTATTTTCCTCGGGGAATCAGTTATCATAGGATTAATCGGCGCAGTAATAGGGATTATTCTAGGCTGGATATTAGCAAATATTGTATCAAGAGTTCTGGCTACAGGAATTTTCGGTGGAGGCGGCTTTAAGGTAACACCGCTATTAACCCCCGAGGTTCTTATCGGATCCCTAGCTTTCGGCGTCGGAGTCAGCGTGATATTCGCATTGTACCCTGCTTGGCGTGCATCTAAACTTAAGCCCGTAGAAGCTTTAAGATACGAATAGCATAGAACCAGTCGAGGATTGACCTGTGAAACGGATGTACCCTGACCAGCCAGTCGTAGGTGTCGGTGCAGTAGTTGTTAAAAAGGGACAAATTGCCCTCATAAAACGAGGAAATGAGCCAAGCAAAGGAAAATGGACCATTCCAGGCGGCTTAGTTGAACTTGCCGAAAGCCCAGAACAAGCTGTTACTCGTGAAGCAGAGGAAGAAACGGGTTTAATAGTTGACAATCCCACCTTAATTGACGTGGTCAGCAATGTTGACTTGGACGAGAAAGGCAAAGTGAAATATCATTATGTAATTATCGATTATCTTGTGCATGTCAAAAACGGCACAGCCCATGCGGCAAGCGACGCCATTGAGCTGCATTGGGTCCCGTTTGAAGAAGTCGAAAACTACGATTTAACGGCGTCATTTCGGATATTCTTTAGGCACAACAGGGAAAAATTGGAAAAGGCTAATTCGTATTAAAATTTTTTAGTGCTCAAAAAAATTGAGCGAAATTCAACTCCTCAATTTTGCAAGGTCTGCTGTTTAATATGCATGGTTAGTCAAGCTTTATCTTGTTTTTATGATACAATCATTTCACCGGTAAATAGTAAGGTTTATAGAACAATTTATCCACTGTAATTATAGTGATTTTTAAAATCTAATTGTTAAGTGGAGGTGAATTTTTGCCGGATATTGTTGACGCCGCAGTGGCAGGTAATATGACAAAACTTGTTGAAGCAGTAAAAGCAGCTGGACTAGTTGACACCCTGAAGGGTCCAGGTCCCTACACCGTTTTTGCACCAACAGATGAGGCATTCAATAAAATACCCAAAGCGGACATGGATATGCTTATGAAAGATCCCATGAAACTCAAGGAAGTTTTGATGTACCATGTGGTTGAAGGAAAAATGATGGTAGCAGACTTGAAAGAACACGAGTATCTTCAAGCACTAAATGGAGGAGAACTCAGGATAGATGCTAAAAGCTGGCATCTGCATAGAAACATGAAAGTTAATGATGCAAACATCGTCAAACCAGACCTAGTTGTAGATAACGGGATTTGCCATGCAATAGATAAAGTGTTGATGCCAAAAATGGCCACATCGGATAAACCAATGATGTAATGTGAACCTGCAGTTTTGCAGGGGCCTCATTTTTTTAAAATCAACTTTAAATATGCTTTTACTCTCCTTTTCATAATTTAACTCGAGAAAGAGGGCGCTAAGTTGTGTTTATCTTTTTATGCTTACTAAAAAATAAAATAAAAAACACATAACGTAGGAATTTGGTAAAAAAAGAAAATGAAGGTTGAGGGCTAATTATTTTTTCGAGGTTGCTTTAGGTTTCGGTTTTTCCGATGCTTTAACAGGTTTCATTGGCTCGCCGCAACAAACTATCTCGGATGTTTCACAGCCGCATGGTTCTTCGACCAATATTACTAGCCCACAGTCTTCGCATTCATATTTGTCGCCTTTTTTATTTGCCAAAAATAACACCTACCTAAAAATCGATATATTACTTATGTAATTCCATTCTAATAAAAATATCCAAATAAACTACAGTGGACACAAAAAAACGTACTTTGCAGATTTTGCTGGAAGCTAAACGAGAAGTGAAATTCATTTTATCGGTTAAAGCTGCTTAACTTCGCCAAAGCCGTCGCATTCTTGGCATACAAACCCTGATTCTTTACCTCTGCCCAAGCATAATGGGCAACTTTCGGCTGGACCATCTGGAAATAAACGCCATCCTGTACCGCTGCATTTTTCACATCTTGAAATAATCGGGTTATTTTTGCCCCAGCCTGCTCCATCGCAGACTTTGCATCTAACACGTTTATAATAGAGTTGGCTTGCTTTGGTTGAATTATCGATAATTACGCGCAAATGTTTGCACCGATGGCTCATTTTACTTATTGTGTTTTGATATTTAGAATTTATTAATTGTAAGTTTTGATTCAAAATCAGCAAATATTCGCAATTTTGTGCTTTTACAGTTCCTGTCTTATTCTTTTCGCCATTTCATCCATTTTGGATCGGTCGGCTTCTTTTAAATCGCTGAAATGAGGCATTTTCTGCCCTTCGAATCGTGGAACTACATGGACATGTAAGTGAAATATGTCTTGGCCTGCTGCTTTCCCGTTTTGCTGAATAATGCTAATGCCGTCGGCGTTGGTTGCTTTTTTGATTGCAGGCGAAATTAGTTTAGAAATCTTATGTACATTGGACAACTCGTTCTCTGGAATATCAAAGATGTCGACATAATGAGCCTTGGGTATAACTAAGGTATGCCCCAAGTTTAAGGGTCGTATATCCAGAAAAGCCAATGTGTTTTCATTTTCGTAAATCATGCTCACCGGAGATTGCTTACGAACAATCTTGCAGAATATACATGAAGCGTCAAACGCCAAATCCTGACACCGTTAGATTTTCGCTTATTTGCAATCATTTATATGAATGGCACTTCATATTTCTTTCACCTAAGTTAGAGGTATAAAAATGAGCGAGTTAGAAAATAAAGTACGCGAAGAAGTAGGCAAAGTACAAGACCCAGAAACCGGGCAAAGCTTCGCCGAAATGCAAATGATTCAAAGCGTAAAAGAAACCGCGCCCGGAGAATTCACTGTTGAGTTTGTTCCGACAAGTCCATTCTGCCCCATAGCATTCAAACTAGCAGCTGACATCAAAGCCGCAGCCAAAGCTGTTCCAGGAGTTACAAAAGCAACTGTTTTTTGCCGTGGACATGCGATGGAACAACAAATCAATGAAATGACCAACAAACAATAAGATATTTTTTCTTTGTTTTCGTTTTTCAGAAAATTTTAGTCAGTTTATTTTATTTCATTCTGCTAAATGCCCACGTTCCAATTGCCATCATGATTACATCAAATAAGGCTATAACTCCAATATCTATCCATAAAGGCTGAATTTGATATGGTGTCCAAGCCGAACCCAAAATTACGTTTCTTAAAGCGTCAACCCCATAAGTTAACGGGTTCCATGCAGCAACGGTTGTTAACCACGTTGGAAGGTTTATTCCGGGTCCTTTTAGAGGGAACAATGCACCGCTTAAGAAAAATAAGGGCAGGTTAATGAACGTCTGGATAGCGCCAAAGGATTCTAAAGTGCCAATAAAACTTGCAACCGTTAAGCCAATGCTTACTAAACCAAAAGTTACAAGCAACATAATTGGCAGAGCGTAAATCACAGTTACCGGATCAATTGATAATCCTATTGCAATGCCGATAACAAACACCATTATCCCCTGAATAAATGAGGATGTACTGTCGCCAACCATTTTTCCCAAAAAAATCGTAAAACGTGAAACTGGTGAAACAAGAATTTCCTTCATAAAACCAAATTCTTTGTCCCAAAGGACGCTAATCCCCATAAACATCGAAGTAAATAGCAAAGTTTGACCAACTATTCCTGGAAAAATCACTTGCTGATAGCTTAAACCAGGAATTGCAAAATGCAAGCCAAATCCAGCTCCGAAAATCACAAGCCAAAGCAATGGTTGAATAAACATACTAACCAGCCTTGTTCTGTCTCGTAAAAACCGCTTGATTTCTCGTAACCAAAGAGTGTAGAAACCTCTAATTTCTGTCACTTTATTGTTCTCCTTTGGATAGCGGCCATACCATGTAGTTCTTTGCCTGAATCTTCTCGAATCGTTCTACCAGTGTAGTGCAAGAAAACATCTTCAAGGTTTGGCTCACGTAAGAACAATAGATTCAACATAAATGTTATTCTGGGTTGCCAACTCCATAATTCTAGGCATCACTGATTTTCCATTTCGTACAGTGATTTCAAGAGCACCATCTACAATTTGTTGTTTTTCTAGCCCCAACTTTTTGGTTACTAGCTTCGATAGTGCATCGATATTGTTTGATTTAACCGCGACAACGTCTCCTTCAAGGGTTTCCTTAAGTTTAGGCGGTGAATCTAAAATCACAATTTTGCCATGATCCATAATTGCAATGCGATCCGAAAGCCTATCCGCTTCATCCATGTAATGGGTTGTTAACACCACTGTTATGTCCTCGGCCTCTTTCAACTGGCGAATATACTTCCAAATGTGATCTCTTGTTTGGGGATCAAGTCCCACTGTTGGTTCGTCCAAGAACAGCACTTTTGGATAATGAATTAGCCCGCGACCAATTTCGAGCCTTCTCCTCATGCCGCCCGAATATGTGCGCAGCAAATCATCGGCTCTGTCTTCTAGCTCAACAAGTTTTAGAATTCGGTTTATGCGATCTTTCTGCACAGAAGCTGGAACGCCATAAAGATTTGCGTGCATGAAGAGATTTTCTCTGCCAGTCAGCCTGTCGTCTATGCTTGGTTCTTGAAAAACAATCCCGATGGACTTGCGTACTTTATTGGCTTCTTTAACAATGTCGAAGTCGTTAACTGTGGCAGAGCCAGAAGTTGGTTTAAGAATTGTGCAGAGCATCGATATTGTTGTGGTTTTGCCTGCGCCGTTAGGACCAAGTAACCCAAAAATCTCGCCTGATTCGACCGTGATATCCAGTTTGTCGACTGCTTTGAGAGAACCATACGTTTTTGTAAGCTGATGAGTTTCAATGACATGCGTCATTTTTCAAATTTCTCTTCAGCTATTGGAACCAAAGGTGGATTTAAGGTTTTTTTAAGCTAATTCTAAATTAGAAACTACATATTTCACGGCAACACCATACCATAAAAATTGGATCATATTTCTAAATTTTTAAGAGAATGGATATAAACGAAAACATGCGGAAACGCCTTTACACAACATTAAAATCTCTACTTTACAAATGATAAATGGTGATTTTATGCCAGAAATGAATTTTGAAGGAGTAGCAACTTGGAAAGGCGGAACCGAATGCACACTCTCAATTAAAGGGAAAGAACTTATTACGGTTAGTCCACCCCCAATGTTTGGTGGAAAAGAAGGCTACTGCGTACCGGAAGATATTTTTGCGGCTGCGTTGGCTTCATGCATTAACACACTGTTTCTATTGATTGCTAATAATAGTCAGTTAGGACTCAAAAACTTAGAAACAAAAGCAAACGTGAAAATGAACATTGAAGGTATGGAGAAACTGATTTTCACTGACGTGCATTTCATAATGAATGTGGGTTTGCAAACTGATAATGAACGGGAACGCAAAAAAGCCAATACTGTTTATGGAATGGCTCAGAAGATTTGTCCGATCCGGCAGTCTTGGGGCGAAGCTGTTCCGATAAGTTTTGAGCTCAACTTTAAGTAGATTTTGAATCCAATTTTTTTCTTTTTTAGTGTTTTAACATTGTTTTAGTTTACATTTATTTGCTTGGCAATGGCAGATTCGCATTAGCCTTAAATACCGAGGCTTTTCTATTTCCAGTTGAGAGAGCGATAAAGATTGTCTATTGCTTATGCAGTTGAATTAAGAGACGTAACGAAACGTTATAATGAAATAGTGGCTGTTAACAATCTTAACTTAACAATAAGCACAGGGGAAATCTTTGGTCTTTTAGGACCAAACGGCTCGGGAAAATCAACCACTCTCAAACTGCTCATGGGTTTAATTCAACCTACCGCTGGATCAGTCGCGGTTTTAGGATTAGATGTTCAGAAAAATCAAGTGGAAGTTAAGCGGTTAGTTGGTTACGTTCCTGAATCACCTAACATTTATGAGTTTTTAACCGGAATTGAATACCTTGATTTTATCGCAGACATTTACAGTGTGCCAACTGCTGAGAAACAGCAGCGGATAACCGAGTACCTAAAAGCTCTGCAGCTTGAAGGACGCGAAGGTGACATGATAAACAGTTATTCTGATGGCATGAAAAAGAAAATCAGTCTTATCTCAGCTTTTATTCATAAACCCAAGCTTTTGATTCTTGATGAACCTCTTAACGCATTAGATCCCCGTTCTGCAAGAATAGTTAAAGATTTTCTGCATGAACTAAAAAGCCAAGGCGTAACAACCATAATGTCCACTCATGTGCTTGAAATAGCTGAGGCAATATGCGATCGAATAGGAATTATGTATCAAGGGCAACTCTTAGCATTGGGTAACATGGACGACTTAAGAAAATCGGCCAGCTTGCCAGGCTCAGGATTAGAAGATGTTTTCCTGAAGTTGACCGGAACAGAAGATTTGAGAGCTGTTGTTGAGGAACTAATGAAATGAATTGGAAAAACGTCCTCTACCTGCTTAAGGTTGAGCGTAAATCTGGCAGGCTAATTAGAGGAATAAAAACAACAAGGTATAGAGAAAACAGTTTCATCGCATATTGGCCTTACTGGGTAGCAGCGATACTTGGCGTGATAGGCGCTGTATTAGCCGATCTTATTACATCAGCTGTTTATTCAAGCGGCACACCGCAGGGTTTACAGCCTTTGAACATTGCCGCTTTCAGTTTCTTCTCAGTATTGCCCACTATTGTTTTAGGCATAAGCATAGTATTCACTTTATTTCAGCAAATCCAGTTAGCGGGAAAGGCATCAAGTCAGGTAATGTATTGGTTGCCCGTAACGTGGCAAGAGCACACTTTAGCTTCAATTTTATCTAACTTGCTAGGATGGCCAGCAGCGTTTGTTGTAGGATTAAGCTCTGGACTAATTGTCTTTTCAGCGTTAAACGGATTAATTCTCCAAGCCCTATTAACAATAGTAATTCTAGCTGCAACAGCTTTCTTTGCAAGCTCAATAACAGAAATCATAAGAGTTTTACAAGTCCGTTTTACAGGCGCGGTCTACAAATCAAGCGGAAGAGCCGCCATATGGGTGCGCCTTATAGGTTCGTTGCTGATCATCGTTGTATTTTATATCATCTATTTTTCTGTAATCTCTGGAACAAGCACTTTTATTTCGGGGTTAACTACGGTGCAGAACGGGGCGTGGTACGTGCCTTTTGTTTGGCCAGCGCTAATAATTGCCTATATTGCCAAAGGCTTGCTTTTACAAAGCCTCCTGTTCACAGCTTTATCCGCGTTTCTCATTGCAGGTCTTTATTTTCTTAGCTGTTGAATTAAATAAGCGATTTGGGCTCTATGAGCCGCCAGCAATTACATTGCAAAAAAACGGTGTTTATGCTCCAAAAATTGGGTTTCTAGGTAAGTTTGGCTTTTCAAGTGTTGAAGCAGCTTTAATTCGAAAGGATTTACGAGCGTTTACTAGGCGCCGAGAGTTATTGGGCATTTATTTTTTGCCTATCATAATTGTCATAATTTCAATTTTCTATTCCTTTGGTTTCAACAACAGTGGAGGCGGGCCTTCAAACATCTTAATTTGGTCGAGCGTTATTTTTCTAATACCCGCTTGCGGTATGGCTATGCTGTTAGGACAAGTTTTGATAGGTGAGGAAGGGCAAGCGGTCTGGAGAATTTATGCTTCACCAATTTCAGCTAAGAATTTGGTTAAAAGCAAATTTTTCTTGACAATTATATTCTCAGTTATTATTTTATTTGTAACAGGAATTATCGGTATAATAGTTTTCCATCCAACCTTACGAAAAGCAGTTGTAGCGATGATTGAAGCCTTCTTTATGTCAATCGCTATTGCATCAGTTTCGCTTCAGATAGGTTTTAGAGGCCCCGATTTTTCAGGCACTCGAAGAGCTAGGATGATTCGTCAGGAATGGTCATTGATAGGTTCTATAGTCGGCGTTATTACTGGAGGAGCGGTTTTTGCTCCCGTCTTTGCGCAATACTTGCTTACATTGGTTTTTGGTACAACTGTTAGCACTTTAAACTACGCCATTGGAGTCGTTATTAGTGGAGTAATTTCGATGGTTATCACCTTCATCTTCTATAGAATTAATATAAACAGCGCACGTGAGTTTCTACGGAAAGCTGAAGTTTAAAAACAATGATAAATCCGCTTTAGTCCCGAATGTGGCCAAGTTAATTGTTGAGAAATGGACAGAGTAAAACTGTGATTTTCTATTTGGCAACTTTTATGTAACAGAATAACCATTGTTTTTTCAGTGATGTTTTATGCAAGAATTAAAGGTAAAGAGCTCAGCTTTTGAATCAAAAAAGCCTATTCCTAAAAAATACACTTGTGATGGAAACGATGTAAATCCGCCCATAACCATAGAAGGTACACCAAAGGAAGCCAATTCCGTTGTCTTAATTGTTGATGATCCAGATGCTCCAAGCGGCACTTTTGACCATTGGGTTGTGTATAATATTCCCGCAGCTAAAAGTAAAATCGAGGAGAATTCAATTCCTGGAAAAGAAGGATTAAATGGTGCTAGAAAGATAGGTTATATGGGTCCTTGTCCGCCCAGCGGCACTCACAGATACTTCTTCAAAGTTTATGCGTTAGATGCAGAACTCAGTTTAGGTCTTAACTCCAAAAAGAAAGATGTTGAAAAAGCCATGGAAGGTCATATTATTGCCAAGGGGGAATTAATGGGGCTGTACAGTAGATAATTTTGTCATCTTTACGTTGAATTCCCTTAATTTGGGTTTGTTGCCTGAGAAAGTTCGTGTGCTTTTTTAAGTATTAATTATTGTGCCATTCCAGAAAATGAGCGTTTTGTAAGGCAAATATATGGGTATGTTGTCGGTTCTTGTTTCGTAGACTATATCAAGTTTCATGCCATAATTTGCCAATAGATTATTTGTATCAGTCCATATTGTTGATGAAAGGTTATCGGGTGGAAACACACCCCATATGGTTCCGCTTGGACCTGAGAATTCGTAGCCATAATCTCTTGGAAGAACATATGCGGTTTGTGCTGGATCTATCTGGGGACGTTTATGATCTTGGGCGTAGGTCCAGAAGTTTTTCATCGCATTCAAATGTTCATTTGTCAGGATCCCATCGGGAGTATTTGCTGTGTGATTCGCGCCTGGGGAATCAAAAACTATGATGTATTTGGCATTGTTTTCCCACGCTAAAATCATTTCGTCGTAAAATTGAGTGACGTTTTCGAAAGCGGGTATGTGTGATGAGCTGTCATTTGATGGACTAAAAGTTAGGATAGCTCCCCAATCTTCGTTTTGGCACTGTGCCGCTCCTCGATTAAGAGAAATTGCTAATTGGTCCGTTTCGCCTCCTAATAACTCTGAGAAAACCACATTATAACCCGATAAGTAATCGAACCAATAGAGCGCATAGTCTGAGGTAAACAGGTTCATTTGAGGAACACCGTAGTAGACCTCTTTGTAAAGCGAAAGATAAGATCCTACATCAAGAATAAAATGAACTGCAGCGTCTGAGTAACTATTAGCACTGGGAGATGGTCTATCTGGGCTATTTTTAGGCAGATCAAGTTGTTTTCCTCCTGGCTCATCAAACATGTATGCTCCCAAAAACTTTGAACCCCAACGATTTTCAGCCATCTGGAAAAAGGAAGGGTCTGGACCTTGAGGCGGAAAAACTCCTTCTTTGGCAAAACCCACGTAAACTATAAAGTAAAAGCCCTTCTGATAGAGGTAATCACAGACATTGGTAAGCATGGTTGTGTTTGATGTAACTTCAAGAGAACCTATGATAATCAAATTGGCATATCCTGTCACGGCATCAGCGATGGTGTATACTGCGGTTGCATTGCCATATCCTACATCGACCCCTATGAAAGCGTCAGGTGAGCTATCCGATTTCAGAAAAAACAGATGGACACCTACAACCGTAACAAGCAAGAGAAAAACAAGCAAGGCAGCTAAAACCGTAATGGTAGTCTTTGTTTTCATTCTGTAACCTAAAAATTGCAAGCAAAGTCTCCCATTTTGCGAGTCAAAATTGAATCTAAGCTAAACCTTAACAAATCGATACAACATAAATGAATCAAGTCTAAACATAAAAAACTAACGCACAACCATGTTCAGATAAGCCTTTAAACGTAAGTACAACACTTAAGCACCAATCTGCCAGTTCAATAAAGTTGGGAGCGCTCGAAGTTGGAAGAAAAAACAAGCAATTCAAGTCTTAAAACCATTTCAGACTTGCCTTCGCTTGACGCGTCTGGAATCGCAGAATACATTCGCTTCGACTGTTGCCCCAGGTTTTTTAAACTAAAGTTTGAAGGAAAAGAATTAAAAAAACGAGCATGGCCCGAAGCTTTCAAGCCCATCAGTCCTCTGTTATATGGGGTTGGAAAAGCGCTTGAAGAAGAAAAAGTAGCTGAACTTAAAGAAAAAGCTGCTCACTATCTTGATTTCAACAAGTATGACCCTCATGCAAACGGCTGGGTAAAAGCGACAGATTCGATGAACAATTTGCGTTATATTATTGAAGCTCAGCTTTCTAGCGAAATAAAGGGTGACGATAGACCCGTTTTACTTTATCAAGTTCCTATGATGGGACATATCGGTATTTGGGAAGTTAAGGGCATTGCTGATTTGATTGCGATTTGGCCGCTTAAAGACGGAAAAATCAAAGTGCGAATTTTTGAGTTAAAATCCTCATGGAAAGAACAAACCGCCCATCGAGTTCAAGTAGCAATTTATGTGCTATTGCTTTCTCAGGAACTAGGCTCTTTATCGTCTAAAGTTGAACTTGAAGGAGGAGTAATCAACAGAGAAACACCGTTAAACAGTTTAGATGCAAACAATCTTCCAAAATTCAAGCTCAGTCCTTTAGTTCAAGATGTTGAGCGTCTTCTTGCTGATGATGGTGAATTGAATAGAATTCGTCAAACTCCTTTGGAGAAGGTTGAGTATCAGTTATGCTGGAGATGTGATAACTGCGGATTTAACGAATGCTGTGTAGTTTGCGGCGTTGAAAATGAAAGTATAGCTTTGCTTAATTTGAGTAGAGGCGAGCAAAAGGCGCTTGGGCATCATGGGATTGCACAATTGGAGGATCTTGCGAAACTAAAGGTGTTGATTGATACTTCAGATTTGCATCCTTATGACTTCAAAGCCATCGGTGCTCGAGATCCAGAGAAAGTGAAAGAATTATCAACTGATCCTGTTGTGGGCGCCAAACTTGACTGGCTAGTTGAACGTGCCCAGTACATGTTAGGGGGCATTCGACCTAACAGTCCATATGCAAGCAAAAGCCGTTGGATGCCTTGGTTAACCGGAACTGGATACGGCAGCCTTCCCGAGGACAGCCCCATAGCTGGAGCAGATTCAGCGTTAATGTACAATACTGATGGCATGATTCGAATTTACCTTTTTGTTGAATGGGACTACATGTTAGACGTCATCTCAATGATAAGCGCCAAAGTAAATTCCACCCGTTATAGGGGGGAACCATTATTCGTATCTCGGGTTATTGAAAATCTCCCCGATGATCGAGGAAAATGTTTAGATGAAGAAAAAAAGATGATGGAAGAGTTCTTCCAAGCCTTAACCCGAGCAATAACAAAAGTAGCTGATGGCGTGGGGAGCCCTGATGAAGCTCCGATTCATCTTTACTTTTTCAGTCGCCAAGAACGCGACGTGCTTATGAAAGCTGTTTGTCGTCAGCCTTCTTTGATTAGTGCACGGGCGATTCGCGATCTTTTAGGTCTTAGGCAAGCCATTGATCAACCAATGTTTTCCATAATTCAAGATGAGGTCATGCATCGAAAAGCATTAAAATTTCATAGTTCAGGCCTTCTCCCGATTCTTGAACAAGCAAGCTTTTTTGATCGCAACGAATGGCGAGTAAAACGCAAAGACGGCTCAATAGTTGATTTAAGCTTAGTTTTTAGAGATGGGTTATTCAATTATTCTCTGCCTTACCACAGAACCCCAAATGGATCGATAGTTTTTCTCAAAGACGGTCCCAACGATGGTTACTATCCGGCTCGCGCTCGATTTGGTGATCAATTGCCTATTGAGTACTTATGGGGGGCTAAAGGTCGCTTAGACAATTTTGAGCAAGTGAAGGGTCCAGCGAAAATTTTGTTGGACAAACGCAAATGGTGCGACTACACACAAAAAACCCGCAGAATAACTGATGAAGAACTCAACTTAATGGGTTCAAAGATTTGTTTGGCTTTAGAACATATTGAACGGGCGCTTTCAATTCGTAACAGACGATTAGGTAAGAAACCGATTGCTGTTCCTAAAATATCAGAGTTCTCATTGGGCACTGCGACTTTGGAGCGCAGTTGCCGTGAGTTTTTGGATTTAGAATACTTCTCTAAACGCCAGGAGATGTATCAACATTATGCTTTGCTTCCTTACCAACGTGTTGCTTCTGGCAGGTCACTGATTTTCCAATGCTCCTCAGTTGATGAGTTTGAGCAAGACTTCATTGTTCATGGCAAGCTTTTCTATGAGGATATTGGTTTGCCCAAGGCTGATTGTATTGCTAATGCATGCAGAGTTAAAGGATCGGATGGTTCAAGCTCTGGCGATTGGATGGTTGTAACTGAGCTTAAACGCAATGAGCAAGGGCAGTTTGAGGAAACAGAGAAACGCTCGCCATCTCAAGTAGAGAAATCCGCTCGGGCAATTGTTGAGCGGGTTGATACCAAAAAACTTGAAATAATTGTTAAAGTCGTTAATTGGCCTCGAGGAAGAGGAAGCAAATATAGTGCTTGGCATAACTTGCCGACTACGGATCCTGGAAAAGCTAAAAACAAGTATATGCAGCTTTTTGAGGCGGGTAGATTTTACATTTTAGATGATTTGGCAGATGACATTATTTCTGATAGGGCTGCTAAATGTCTTGATAATGCAAGTAATAATGTGCTTTACTGTTTATTGGCAGGTTATTTGGCGGGTAAATGTGGGGGCTCATCTCATGCTGCGTTGCCAAGAACTGCTGCTGTTTCCTTTTTGAGCTGGGTTGAAGGTAGGAGTTTGCCTCCTAAGGCGGAGCAGAAGCGTTTTGTTGAACGTGTTTTTGGTAAGGAACCGATTGTTATGTTGCAGGGTCCGCCTGGCACTGGAAAAACTGAGACGTTGCAGTTGGCTGTTCTTGCTCACATAGCTGCCCATCGGGTAAGTTCCAAGTGTAGAGTATTGATGGTTGCGCCAACGCACAAAGCGATTCAAGAATTTGTAAGCAAACTAGCTCGTTGTTGGCAAGAATACAACAGCGCTGGATACAAGGATCTTAAAGACCTGCAAATTTATCGCGTGTTAAGTAGCGATGTTTCCTTGGTTAAACCTATTGACGGAGTCAAATATCTAAATTATAATGAGGATCCAGAAACCGTTAAGGAATTAACTGATTGCTTGATGAATCAGACAACACTGACACCTAATGTATCAGACTCTTCTCCTTTGGTTTTGTGTTTGACTCCTCCAGGTTTGTATGGGCTCATGAAAAAAATTGGTGAATCGGAGCCTCCGTGGGGAGAAAGTTTCTTTGATTTACTCGTAGTGGATGAGGCAAGTATGATGCGTTTGCCAGAGCTGATCCTTTCTGGGTCTTTTCTATCTAAGAACAGCCAAATTCTTGTTGCAGGCGACCACCGCCAATTGCCCCCGATAGTTGCTCATAACTGGGAAAAAGAAGACCGCCGGACCCTCGAGGAAATGGCGTCTTTTCTCTCAGCGATGGATTTTCTGCGTCTACTACGCAACGAAGACCTTGGAATTGAACGCATTAAATGTGTTAACCCTGCAGATATTCCGGCAGAGCGGCTCTGTGAAAGCCATAGGTGTCATTCGGTTGTGGCGGAGTTTTTGAGGGAGTGGGTGTATGAAAAAGACCAGATTGATTTTCGCTCTGACCAGAAACAGACTTTGGCCTCTTCGAAGGCTAAAACGGATGGCTTAGGGGTTGTTTTGGAGCCAAATAACATTTTTGTTTTGGTAGTTCATGATGAAGCTGAAAGTTTCCAATCTAATTTGGTTGAGGCTTTGATTGTTCAAGGGTTAGTACGCGATGTCTCATCTGACAGTGTGGGAGTAATTACTCCTCATAACGCACAAAAGGGAGTTCTGAAAAATATGCTTCTCGAAGGTAAAGAAAACATCCGCGTAGACACAGTTGAGCGGTATCAGGGCGGAGAAGCAGACTTCATAATTATTTCTTCTACAGTTAGCGACCCTGATTATGTCCGCAGCGAAAGCGAATTTCTGTTAAACCTAAACAGAATCAACGTGGCAATTTCACGTATGAAGAAAAAAATCGTTATTGTTGCAAGCCGATCAATTTTTGAGTTTATGCCTCAAGACGCTAAAGACTACGATAAAGCCCTACTTTGGAGAGGCATAGCCCAAACCGTAGGTTACACAGCAAACTCTACTCCAAAATGGAAAGGCAGCCTGTCTGATTTCATAGGCAAAATTGCTCAGAAGGTTGAGGTTGAGGTCTACGCTAAATCCGATAGCAAATAGGTGTGGGGCAAAAATCAGAGCTGACAAACGGAATTAAGGTATCGCGGGAATTTTTTCAAGCCCAATATTGACAGGTGCCATCAAAGGAAAGTTGTCTGTGTTTTTTGTATCAATAACATAGGGACTGTCGCCTATGCCGTCTGTATTTTTGTCGGTGCCATTGTAATCGCTCCAGTAATTGCCTTGTCCATTAATGTTCCAGATGTTGGCTGAGTTGGATGTAGCGGTTCTGTTCCAGTCAAAATTGTAAAAGTTGTTATGATAAATGGTGTTGTTTCCTGTTAAGCTGCATTCTATCTGCATTTTACCTGTGTTAATGTTGTTTGCAACAATTATGTTATCTGTCGAGGTGCCAGTCATACTTATCAACGTTAAGCATTTTCCGAAGGTGTTTCCAAAAAACAAGTTATTTGAGGAGTCAGCAAGTGACAAATCATGTGGGACAAATAGGGTGGAGTTGTTATTATTGAGGATAAGGTTTTTGTTTGATTTTTCAAAAGTGAATGTATCAGCCTTACAGTTAGCAACTGTGTTGTTTGATGAATCTTGGAAAGTTAATTCGCCGCCGCTGCAATTCGATACTACATTGTTTTTTGAATCCACAAATAGGATATTGTCTGCGGTGCAGTTTTCTAAAATGCTGTTTGACGCGTGGTTAAAACGGACGGAGGTATAATGGGTTTGGATATTTACGTTTTTTATCGTAACGTTTGATACGGTTGAGAGGTCGATTTTTTGGTAGTTGCTGGCACTTGTTGCTGAACCTATGGAGAAACCATGCCCATCTAGAACGATGTTACTGGTTTCTATGATAAATTCCCAGACGCAATTATTCACTAGATTATACGTGGTTCCATTGTGTGTAATCGGAAGTGAAGATGGGTCATGCCCTTGAAGAAAGATGTCGCCATTTGCCAATATATGAATCGCCGCGTCGGGATTGGCTGCATACCGATTGTTATAGTAACTTGCATTATTTGATTGGCTAGATAAAACGACAATTAAACTGTGCTTACTGTAACGATAATAACCAAAGCAACCACAACCAATATTTTTAATCGAAAAGAATTCGTTGCCTTATTTGGTTGTGCTCCCATCCATTTTCTCCCTGCTTGACTTTTTCAATTGACGCTATTATGTTTTCTCTCTTAATCAGGCGTTTTAATTCTAGTCTCTAACGAAGAAAGACTCTATTTCTTCTGTGCTTGATAATTAGCCAGCGGATATGTTCTGAGCGCGAATTTTAAATGGACAAAACCAAAAGATGAGAAGTGCCAAAGTAGTAATTAGCTCTGCAGTTTTTTCTTTGTGTTTTGGGTTGCTTTTTTGATTTAGAGTTTGAATTGTTTGCAGGTTGCGTCGTGATTTGTCGAGTTTTGTCGCGTTCAGTCGTGATTTGTCGAGTTTTGGTTCAGTCGTGATTTGTCGCTATCTGTCGCATTTTGTCGGCGCAACGTAGTAGATCCAAAAGTCCTAGTGGGAAAACCCTTTATTAGAGGTACTCGGCTTTCAGTTGAGTTTGTTTTGGATCTTCTTGCAAACGATTGGACAATCGAGCAGATTCTTTGTGAATTTCCGCAGTTAGAGAGAAAAGACGTGATGGCTGTCTTAAAATATGCTGCTGAAATGGCTAAGGAAGAGAATGTATATCCATTTCCTTAAAATTCCTTGCTGACGAAAATGTATCCAATAAAGCTGTTTGCGCCCTCTCCGACCAGGTAAGAAGCAACAGATTTGTTAAATAGAATATTGGAGCAAAAAAGATTCTTAACAGAGCGGCGTCATTGAAAATCCGCCTGCTTGCAATAGCCAAGTGAATCTTTAAAACATCGTTAAACGAGGTAAGCAATCAGTTGAATAACTTTTTGTTTTCTTTATCAGGGCAATGCTTTAATTTTACAAGTTATACATGTATAATTATGAATACAAAGACGAAGATTAAGTGTTGGGGAAACTCTCTTGGCGTAATATTACCCAAAACATTGGTTGATGAAGAAGGCCTCAAGGAAGGCGAAGAAGTCGAAGTAACAGTGAGAAAAGTATCTGATGTACGCAGCCTCAGAGGAAAATTTCCTTTCAAAGATCTCCAGCAGCAGAAAGAAGAAATGAGACGTGGCTGGGCATAATTTGCAGAAAGCAAGGTTCTTCTATGACAGCTATGCCGTAATGGCTTATCTTAGCGATAACCCAAATTACAGATCTTACTTTGAAGAAAACGATGGTTTTTTAACTAAGCTCAATTTAATGGAAGTATTTTACCGAACTCTTGAAGTTCATGGAGCAGAAGCAGCGTCTCAAGTCACTCAAGTGTTTGCCAAATATACAATAGATTTTGGAGTTGCTGATATTGAGGGCTCTATGAAGCTTCGGTTAAAGCTTAAGAAAAATGGCTGTAACATATCTTACGCTGACGCTCTAGGCTATTTTCTTGCGGTGAAATCTAAAGTAAAATTTCTGACCGGAGATAAGTGGTTTAAGGGATTAGAGGGCGTCGAGTTTGTTGTTTAAACACTAACTTGGGGATAGAGAAAATTGAACTTCTGCCCAAGCGGAAACAATCTTTAACGAACATTTACTTTGTATTTCCTAAGAGTTTTGCTCTCTCAACATCAAAATCGTCGGTTAAGTTGTGCATAGGACGCGTTCTCTGAGCCAAACAATGTGGATCTCTTCAAATTTATTGAACTGCGCCTTTTCCTTAAAGATGAATTGGGCGTGGATGTTGATTTGGTTGAAAAAGGTACTCTTAAAACCCGTTTGAAAAGGCAGATACTTGAAGAGGTATGAAGAATAGAACAAGCAGTAAAGCGAATGTTTTACCCAAGCTACCCCATAGTTAGCCTAAGAACCTTGTTTTAGATAAAAGTTTTCTCGTAAAGTTTCTTGACAATTTTGGATGTTAGGGTTGAAATTAAATTTCCTGACATTTCAGGTGGAAAATGAATTGAGTCCATGAACGCCTTCGCTAAAAAATCTTAATTGCCCTGACATGTTTAGACGGTAATGGACTTTTGGTTTTCCTCAATTTGTTTTTCCATTACTTTTTTTGAGATAACCATATCAAGCCTAATTAGTTGTTTTACAATATCGTTAGTTCTATCAAGCTTATACAATGTAGCCCTTCCAATTTTACGGGTCATTGTTAGCGCCCCAGATTTTTCAAGTTCTTTCCAATACTTGAAGAATGTTACTCTACTCATTGCAAGGTTGTTTGTAACTTCGTTCTTGGAGTAATCGGAGAACGGATTGTCTAAAAAGAAATCTATGATTCGTAGTGTAGGGCTATTGCCTAAGTATTTGAGCAGAAGTGTTTCATCAGCTTGATAAGCCGTTTCCATGTTGAAGACTTGCTTTATCAAAAGAGTGATAAAGTACATAAGAATAACCGTTGGAAGTATCAAAAGTGAACTAATGCTTTCTGATGACGAGATAAAAGCTGCAATTCTTTTCAAAATTCACAAGAGAGGTAACTGGGGAGCAAGCCACACAGCTTTTGATAATCTTCAAAAGGGCTTTAAAGAAGCAGACCTTGGCAAGCATGGAAAAAAGATAGTAGAAACAATCGCAAAAGACCTCATCCGCCAAGGATGGATTATAACCAAACCTGCAAGTTACGGATTACCGGTAGCCCTCAACCCCGGAGAAAATCAAGCAATTATTACATTCATGAGGCACTTCTTCCCAGAAATCTGATTCAGCGATGCCGATAATGGGCTTTTGAGTTGAAGTACGATTCCCGACCCCGTTTAGACTTTAAGGGAGTGGTTTGCATCGTGATTACCGATCCTCCAGTTGCGTAACTGGCTTATAAAATTGAGTCCCACATGACCCAACGATTATTTTATAAGCATAGCCCGCTAACTTAACAAACGAGTTAGGCCACTTTGGAAATCAAAAGATTTACAATCGCTTCACTTTTCGCCGTATGCCTATACATTATATTTACTGCAATCTCTTTTTTCTACTATCCGACAGCTTATAGTCCCATGACAAATTGGCTAAGTGATCTTGGAAATCCTTTGCAAAACCCGTCAGGGGCTATCTATTACAAGATCGGTGGAGTCCTAACAAGCTCTGCTCTCATTTTATTTTTCGCTGGTATGTATTCATGGCTTAACAAGGATAAGAGGACTAATTTTTTTATCTGGGCCTCCATAGCCTCTGGAATTCTTATGGCAGTTGCTTTTATTGTGACTGCGTTATTTCCTCTTGGAGTTGCAACTTCTATTCATTCATTCTTCTCCATTTTGCGCTTCGCTTTCACTGGGTTATTTGTTACATTCTCGGCAAGCGCAGTTCGAAGAATGCCTTCGCATATAAGATGGTTGCCAGCGTTTGGAATTGCCTTGGCAATGGTAAATTTTGCAGTTTGTATTAGTTTCTTTTTTGTCAACTTGTATGTAGGAGAATGGATAACTATAGCCCTCTTCATTGTCTACATTCTAACTCTTTCATTTTCTAACAAAGCTGCCATTAAATTGAACCCACTGTGAATGGAGATGTCTCCAACACAACCCCTTTTCTCTAATGCGTTTTGCCAGTAAATTGGAGCTTAGAACCTCTTTTACCAGTATCAATCATACCCCTTAAAGAAGGGTGGCTGCCACGGGCAGCACAAAGGAGATTATGGCAAGGACAATTAGTCCCTTCCAGCGACTGGTTTTCTTGAATATCCATCGGCTTATGCTGTAGCTGATTAGCAGTGAAATTCCAAATACCATTGCGATTTTGATTTCTATGGATCCTGTCCAAATCATCAGAATATCCTGGAAGGTTGAGACAAAGAAGAGGTGTAGCAGGTAGATGTAGTATGAGTTGTTGGCTATGCTGCTGATTGCGTGGGAGGGGCGACTAAAGTATCGAACGCCAAGCGAGCAAACTGTAATCATTACGGAGAGAAGAAGGAACGAACGAACTGCAGCATAGAGCATCAAGTAAGCAGGTGAAAGAGTTGTGGTGATTAGAGGATTCTGGAATACGTCCTGGCCAACGACGAGGAAAGCGGCGGAAAGCAGGATAGTTGCTGGAGCCCAGA
Organism: Candidatus Bathyarchaeota archaeon; assembly: GCA_963798135.1. Taxonomy (GTDB): domain Archaea; phylum Thermoproteota; class Bathyarchaeia; order Bathyarchaeales; family Bathycorpusculaceae; genus Bathycorpusculum. Next base: position 95,819 of record CAWCSI010000005.1, read on the forward strand.
GGCTTAACTTGCCGATTTGTTTACCGTTGGTAAACCAGTTCTTTGAATAGGCATAGATGCCAAGCCCAAAGCATGCAACGAAGATGAACAGCTTTGAGGGCTGGAATTCCAGGAACAAGTTTATTGTAAGCCAACTTGCGTCAGGTACAAGTAACAGAGAAACAAAATAGCCAACGACGCAAATGACGCCAAATGTCAATAGTGCCAGAGCAGTTTTTCTCCCAGATGTTGTGGTTTCTGAAACGCTGAAGTGCTTAACTGCGAAGTTGTTGCCAACGATTTTATAGATAAATAGGAAAGCTATGAAGAAGGCAAAGAGCAGGGAGATGAACCAGAAGTGTAAATGAACGCTTTGCGCGGGCGTTTCAAAGACTCCTAAACGAGTCTGTCCGATGCTCTGTATCCATGTGAACCAAGTTGTTAGATAGCTGCCTGTGGCTGTATGACGGTTTACTATCCACCAGGAAAATGGAAGAACAAGAATGACAATAACTATCCAGGCAAACCCTAGCTCCCAGAATTTGCTCTTAAAGAAGCCCCAACTGCCTTTCATTCTAAGAGAACTTAGCGTGAAATACCCCGCTAAGAAGAAGAATAGTGGCATGATAAAAACATCGACAAGTTCTCTTATGCCGATAGCGATGTTTGAGGTGCCATTTTGGACGCTCCAGTAGGGAATGTTTGCGTAGGCACCTGAAGCATGAAAGAGAATTACCCCGAAAAGGGCTAAAACACGAACAAAATCCATCGAAACCAGACGAGAGGAACCTGTTTGAGTTTGCGCTATCTCTTTTTGAGCATCCAACATTTCCTACTCCTCCGTTTCCAGCTTTTCTTTTTGTTTAATATCGTCCAGAGAAAGGTTGATCCTTAGGACGCCCTTGTCCCCAATGATTTCCAGGATTATATCTTCAGTAAATTCTGCTCGTTGTAGTTCGCCGATGCTGCCTTCAATCAAGACATTTTGTTGATCCTCGTTGGTAAAAGTGACATTTTTGAGGTTAAGCTCAGATTTGAGTTCTATGGAGAAGAAGCGTTCATTTTCTTTGAATTTTCTCTTCATTTTTTCTCATCTTTAATAGGCATTGAGGCGGCTGAACAGATTAGTTTTATTTGCTTGCGTTGTGCATTTGTACACAGCAATACGAATGTATTCACAGTAGGGGTGTTGAAGTTGGAAGGTCAGGAACGAATTGAAAGACTCTATTTTGAGCTTGCCAGCGAAAGCAGACTGGGTATACTCCAAGAACTAAAAAAGCAAGACGCAAAAATGAGAGAGCTTGCGCGGAAACTTGAATTGACAACAACTGAAGCATTTAGACAACTTCAGCGCCTAAACGATGCATTTTTAGTACAAAAAAAGCCTGAAGGCACATATGCTATTACTGAGTACGGGTTGTTGGTGCTTGAGTTTTCTACATTTCTTGAATTTATTCACAGTCATCGTCAATATTTCTCAACGCATAATGTTCGAGGGCTTCCATACCAATTTCTTAATAGAATAAGTGAGTTATCCCAAGCGGACTTTAGCCCAAACATGATGGAGAACATTAACTCGGCGGAGCGCGTTGCAAAAGAAGCGGAAAAGTACATGTGGGGTGGAGGTTTGGAGCAGCCGTTAAACATTCGTGGGGCTCTTCAAGAAGGCATTTCTAAAGGGGTTACGTATCGGTTTCTTTTTCCTAAACGTTTTATTCCAAAAGAGCTTACTATACCTGGTTTGGCGAAGGCTGCTGAAATTAGAAGCTTTGAAGATTTGCCTTTTAATGTTGCTCTGAGTGAGAAGGAGGCGGGAATAAGTTTCCAATTTTTAGATGGGAAGGTGGATTATGTTAGTTTTGTTGGGAAGAATCCCATGTTTCTCGGGTGGGTTAAAGATTTGTTTCTCTACTACTGGGATAAAGGAAATAAATTGTAATCGAGATTAAGGTTTGTCTTGGCCCATAATTGCTTAGAGCACCAAAAAAATTGGTTTATTATGCTTGCTGGTTTCTGAATTTTTTGGCTACAAATATGGTGTCTGTTGGAAATAAAACGCCCCAAACGAAGCTGGCGAGTATGTTTACCATGAAAGCGTCCATTGCATTACCAATCAGGAATCCAATACCAACGAGTCCATTGCTATGAATAGCCACTTTATGGCGCGTTCAGATTTTTCTGCGGAAGACTGGGGCTGTACATAACAGGGCAATACCCATAAAGCCGTAACCTTTTGCAGCAAACGTCCTGAAGAAAGAATGAGGATTCGGAGCCGCAAACTGCCAAAGTCCTGCTGTTTCGTTGTTTAGGATTCCCTGTTGCACAACCGTTAACTGAATGTAGTAATGGATGCTGAGCACGGCGGCGCAGATTAGGGCGAAAGAAAAGCATAGTTGGCTCAAAACTTTCTTGTTTTCAGAAGCGTAGTGGTGAATACAAAGCATCATTATGACGAACATGGGTGCGAGTAGCAGTGATGGGATAAGCGGTAACATTTGCCAGCTGCTGATGGGTTTCTCGATGTTTATTAAATCTGAGTCATTGATAAAGTAGGTTCCTATTCTAACATAAACTGTGTCTCCTGCACTGGCTTTGTCTATAGCTGCTTGAATTGTTGGAAAGTCGTCTGGCACAGTAATAGTTCTTGATTGGGCTTTCTACGGTAGCAGGTGACAAAATAACTAAAGACATTAAGAACAATGCAATAAATATGAAAGCGAAATCTTTACCCAGCTACCCATGTTAGCATTAGCATTGGTTTTGGATAAAAGTTTTCTCGTTTCTTGACTTGTTAGGAGTTATAAATGCTATTAGGTGATGTCAAGTTGTCGGTAAAACTTAATCTTTCAGTTGAAAAAAATTAACGAGAAGAATTCCATTTAGTAACAGCCACGACAAAATGGGCTACACTTAACATAACAAAAACACCCGGAATAATAAAAAAAATAATTTTGTCAACCGTTCTACTCAAAACAAAGTCTTCGATTAACCCGATAATTCCTGCTAAAACGATAAGAATGATTCCTGCAGCAAAATAGTCCGAAGCTTTTGATTTACTCACAGTTATCGGTTAATATTTAGGAGTCCACTTTGCATAAATAATTATGCATTTGATTATATCGTAAGGTTTAGGGGAAAATTTCACGTATTTTTCTATCCTGACTACTATCGTAATGGCGTCCTATGTCTAAAGTTAAACTTTTTAAGATTTTAGAACCAACTTTTAACAGTCAAAGAATGGCGTCTAGCTCTTGCAACCATGATAGCCATAGCAATAATAACCAACAGTGAGAAAAGTCGGTAATTCAATTTAGATTTTTCCGATACTTGATAACAATAAGGAGTGGTACCGCAAACAGGGGCAAGATTGCTAACCATGAAAACTCTGGAACGGCAGGAGTTAGGGATGGAAACGCAGATGGCGAATTGTTTGCAACGTAGCCAGTCACGTAGGCAGAAGTCGGAAGCACATCGTCTGAAACTGGAAAAAGGTAAGTCTCATTGGGCTGAATTGCATAGTCAATCAAAGCACCTGTTCGATATGGTTCCTGCCCAAATACTGTAACGCTGTTAACAGGGAAAGTGTTATTGTTGAAAACAGTCACGTTACGGTACGTGTAATCAAGCGCACCCATATGATGCATTATACCAAAGTTATCTGCGTAAATATCTTCCTTTGATATATTGTGGTATCGCTCAAAGTAATTTGGGTTGTAGGCAACGGTGACCATGTTGCTGTTTAATGTGCTGTTGAAGTATTGATGATACGTGTCTTGGTCAGATTCTACTGCGCTGAAGTTTGTGATTTGCAGGTAAGCTTCTGTTTGAGGAACAATTAATAATTGACCGTTGATGATGTCGCCAAAATTGTTTTGGGAAACATAGATTTTCAGGTTATGAGAATAAAATTGAAACCAAATTGAGGTTGGAAAATCTAGGCAAATGGACTCTTTTTGGTTTGGTCCAATGTTGATAGATGTTATTTGAGTGCTGAACTTCTGCATATCTTCAATTATGTACTCGCTTTGAATTGATGAATTCGGTTCTTTTAACATGTAATTGGAATCCCACAATCTTAGAAGTGGACTAATTGTCTCTGAACTATCAATCTGCATGGACAGGCTAAGATTACTAAAAGAGCGGCTTGTGGGGTTTACAAGGATTACGTTTCCTATTGTATATCCTTCCGTAGTAGAAGTACTGGGGGTTGGATTCCAACTCCAACGGTCCCAAGGTCCAGAAATGTAGCTTGCTACGTACAGGCTGGCATGTTCATCCTTGCTTGCTAAGACAAGGTTTATTTTTTCAACAAACAAAACAGCTGTTAAAACAACACAAAGTATGACTGTCACTGCAACGAGACTTACCTTTTTCGTAATTGTTCCTCAATTATGATAATAGTGTGGTGAACGGCTTTTAATTCTATTCATGAAACGTACTGTTCTAAATTTGGCATACTACATGTTTGAGTGATCTATTTTTTATTCTAATTTTGCGATTCTGAATTGCTTCAAAAAGAAGTGAAGCCAAATGGTTTTAGATTTAGAATTAAGCTTAAACCAATTTTAGTTTTTGAGTCCGTCAAGTCTATTTGTGAGCTCATCAAATATGAGGCTTTTCTTTTCTTTACTTAAATGAAAGACCACTTTTGAAACCATTTCTTCTGAGATGGTAAAGATATAATTTAATTTTATAACGCTGTCTCGTATGGCTCCTTCACTTTTGGTTAGAGATATTCCCTTCATTTTGAGATTGCTGGTTATACCTGCTATCACAACATTTCCTAATTCTTCGAACAGAACTACAGCTGGTCTAGTTTTCACTTCGGATGTTTCGGTAAACTGTACTCTTGCAATGACGATGTCTCCGGGCTTAAGCATCCTTCCAAGCCTCATCTTCCTCATTGTCCCATATTTCTTTCATTTTTGCTTGTTGTATTTTGTGGATAAACTCGTCATATTGGCTTTTTTTCTTGGAATCTTTGGCGATTTTTATTAATTCGGAAATGGTTTCATTGTATGTTTCTCTTGGGTATTTTCTGATGCTTTTTAGCTCTTTAACAACTGATTTCTTAAGCTGAATTGTGGTGGCTTCTTTCATTATAATCGACTATAAATCATTATAACAAATTATATATGATTTATGTATAATCCCCTTAAAACAACTTAATAACGATTTAGCGGGGGTAAAATGTGGCGACCAAGTTTGCTTTACTTCAGGTTGGACTGCACATGTTTTCAGAGTTTGCGTTTTTCGAAGTAAATCAACGAACTAAAAATCGTCATGCTCAAAAACAAGGGAATTATCCAAGATGGAAACTCTGGAAGACTAATTGCTTCTTTATTGTTTAAGATTTTAGTGGAAATTGATGCGTTTTGAGGCTGCGCATGAACCATTAACGCACTTATACAGAGTGCTAATACGGCTACAGTGAGTATGGATGCCAATTTGATTGTAGTCTTCAAAGCTATCAATCTCTTATTTGGAAAAGGTAGAGTAAACATTATGTGCGTAGGTTAAAATCGTTACAAAATGGCTGATTGGATCGTTACCTACTTGGATTTTATTTGATGCTACGCCTGCAAACAGCCTGTTCTAAGAGTTAGAATGGCCTCATTGTCCACACTCGGTACGCTTCATACCAAAATATTGCACAGACGATTGCGCCAAATGAAATTATGAATAAGTTATCTCGAGTAAAACCTGTGAACAAAAAAGCCACGAACAACGCGTAGAACGATGTTGTGAATAAGGCGTAAAAGAAGTATCTGGGAAACAGGAGTTTTCCAAGCTTTACGTAATGGCGAAGGACTCCAATCTTAACTTCGCTGACCAAGGAGTAGTGACCGCTAATTCCCTCTTTTTGAACCAAACCCAACGAGCTTAACTGTTCAAGATGATGAAAAGCAATACTGGGACTGCTAAAATGAAGAGCACGCTGAACTTCACGAACGCCCATTGGCTTACCTTCCTTCAAAAGTAGCCAATATACACGCCAAGCTTTTCCCCGAAGCGCATATTCAAGCTCTGTTTCGTCGTGCCCATTCAACCGGCTGAACCCTCAAGCAACATTAAACAATGCAAGAAACATATAAGTCCAACTATGAGACGGTTTCGTCTAATTAGTAGAACGGCACTAGCTGAATTCAATGGGTTTCAGCGATAATTTTTTTCCCATTTGGAATAGTTGGTCTAGGTTTTTTCAATCAAGATAGAGTAACTTACACAGCGAACATTTTAGTGGTTCTTTTTGCTTTTTTAGTCTTAGCCATGATACTTAAAGCTAAAAAGCAAGCAAATGACGAAACCTAAAATCTCAAACGACAAATCGCTCTTACTCTCTGAACTCCAATCATCTTGCTATTGCCTGAGAGAAAATGGCTATAATTAAGAAAACAAGAGAACATAGTGTTTTACCTTATGGATGCCGGATGAAGCATGCGTAGTAGAGTGTCTTTGGACTACTCGCTGTCCTATCGATATTCCTAATGGTTACCCCAATTTTTCAGTCAACTTGTGATTGCACAAAATACACAAACTAATCCAGCTCAAGAAACCTCAACTCCACAACCGTTAAGTCTTTCCCTTAATGCAAAGTGGATAATCATTGGGATGGCAATTCTGATTATAGCAATCACTGCTTGTATTATTGCAAAGAAAAAAGTTGAGACAGAGTGCATTCACCTTGCAAAGAGCAAAAAATTTTCAGCTCCACATTGTTTGCAATAAGTCTTAAATTGTTATTACTTTCTATACAATTCTGTTGACAAATGGTACAATTATCTAACTGGACCAAAACCATAGTTCCTCAACGTCACGAAACTGGTTGTATTCCAACGGGGTATGAATGGCTAATTCGATATTTGAATATTCAAGGAGTGAATCTGGAGACCTTTCAAGAAGATTTTGACCTTGGACAAGACAACAGTTTCAACTCGGTTTCAGCGAAGATTAGAAGTGCATATCCTTCTATTAATATTAAAGTGGAAAGTTTCACCAAGGGAGTAGACAAAGTGAACCATATCAAATCTCTTTTAGAAGAGCAAAAACCTTGCTTGATTTCATTGGCCCTGGGCAATGGTCAGGGTTGGCACATAATGCCTGTTGTGAGTATAGATGAAACCACAATACAACTTATACATCATGCGGATACAGATGGACATTATACTTGGAATTTCTCTATAGCACAAATCATTTGGAGACATGATAATTTGCAAGGTGGAAAAGATTTGACGTGGATTGAACCTTGACTTAGTAGGCTTGATGAAGAGTTCGCTTTATAACTGAAGGGATAAAATCAAGAGAAATGAATAGAAGTCTATTGTCTTCATATTCTATGTACATTTGCTTTATCTCCACCTTTTAATTACTCTCAGGTTGCCGAGTGAATCCCTTTTGGGTCACTTTCAGGGAAGATACACCATCTGCCTAGCCCATTTCAACCCTGCTAGTGACCAATTAGCTGTTACTTTTTGGATTAAGGTTTAAATCTCCCAAACAAATTAAAAGTTATACCGAAAGGTGCGCTTTTTGAATATTTCAGGCAGACCGACAGACTTTTTGTTTGTCCGTTAAATGGAGAGAGAAACTATGTATCTAAAATTAACAAGACTATTATAATAAAACAAACAACTTCGTCTGAAGAGTTGACATCAGAGGTTGAAAACTTTCCAAAGAAAATTGCAATACTTTTTCCGTTTTCGAAGCCTTCTCCTTTCTCCTCGAATGCGGATTGACTTGGAAAGCCAACAAACAATGAAGATGGCTCTTTGCAAGAAAGCACTCGCCTAATTATTAATTAGGGGAGTCACTGAACTTCCAATTTGTCACAATAGTGTATATAGAATATGCTGGCTACACTAAAGACATCATTTCGTCTAAGTGTAGTCTGGAGATGTTCTAATGTCAAAACCTCGTTCAGTCTGCGATACAGAAAGAGACCGCAGGAAAAACAAAGACCCATTAGATGAAGAAAATCTTGATTAAGTTTGCTTAATTTCCTGCGACCTTTGGACCTCAATGGATGCATATTTTGACGCAGACAAATCATGGGAAGAGTTCACCGTTAACTACAAAATAGTTCAGCCGACAAAATAGGTCAACGATTATCTCATGAATTGGTGTATCTTAGCTAAAAACATAAGATTGCTAAAACCATAAAACAATTTTACACGGAAACTGAACCTGGGATTTATGATTTTAGGAACTTGGATGCTATACGCGATTGGACAAGAAAAATAGCTTAAAACGGGAAAAAAAGCAAAAACTTAGAATTCTAATCAGTCTTTGAGTGATGCAACCAGAGCTTTCACGTCTTTTACCCAATTGTCAATAATTTTCAAGTTCTCATCTAGCTTTTTAGGGTTCTTCTCAAACCCTTTGAGTTGTTCCTGCTGATGCACATAGTAACCCGCTAATTGATTTAGTGGTTCGATGAAATTTGCTGGTGAAGTGTTTGTTTTCAGGTTTTTCCCCAAGGTTTTGAGGCTTGTTTGCATTTCATCAATGGATAATCCTGTCGTCTTCTTGAAGTCCCTTGAAACCCATTGGCGCTCGAAGAGATTACGTTTTTTCCAACCTTCCGATTGCTCAAGGTAAGTTTTCATTATTGCCTCATAGAGTTCAGAAGTACTCCTGTTTTCGCTTGATTTTATATTCCGCTCTTCTTTTGGTTGATTTGGTTTCTGTTCTTCCACTTGAGGCTCTTCTTGGTCTGTTAAGGGTATTCCAGCTTCCCTTAGCACTTGTATGGAGCTGGTTTCTTGTCCATGATACTTCTTGGCGAGGACAACTGCGATGGCAAAGCCTACACCTGCAGCCTCGGGAGAAATTTGCGCATTCTTGTTTAGCTCAAACAATTGTTCCAAACTCATACCCATTAGAGACGCCACTTTTCCGCCTCCCTCAACAAAGCCGGGGGTTTTGGAGATTCCAGGACCAATAGTGAAAACATAAACTCCATCACCTTCTACTTCGGCGGAAATTGTATTTGACAATTCAACTTGAGAGGTCTTAAAAACCTCATAAGCACCCATAAAAGGCGCAGCTCCCGATGAAGAAACACAGACAAAAACGCCGTGCTTACGCTCGATCATTGCTGGAAGGAACTTTCTTGCCAAAATAACTGGACCCCGCAAGTTTACGCGATAACTAAAATCCCACGACTCAACAGGTGTGTCCTTTACGGCTCCCATCGGAAAAACTGTGGCATTGTTAATGACTACATCAATTTTCCCGAATTTTTTGAGCGCTGCTTCAGATAGTTTATCAATCTCTTTTTCATTGCCAATGTCGGTTTTAACAAAAAAAGTTTTGTCCTCTCCGAATTCTTTGTTGATTTTTTCTTCAGCTGCTTTGCCGTTTTTCTCATCGATTTCAGCTATTATTACGTTTGCGCCAAGCCAAGCAAGGCTTCTTGCTGCTTCAAAACCTATTCCACGTCCAGCGCCTGTTACAACGGCAACTTCACCTTTCAATGAATTCTGAGTAAATTTTCCTTTATCGATTAGCATGCAGTCAGTCACTTTCTCAAATTCTATTTGTTTCCTTTAAAGGATTTTTCCCATTTTTCTTGATAAGGAAAGAAGCTAAAAGCAACGCAAACCATGAAAGTCGATTGGTTGAGTATGTCATGAACTCTTTGATAGTTTTAGTTTCATATCATCATAACAACACCCAGAAAGTAGCTGAAGTTATGGCGAAAGTGCTTGATGCACAAATAAAGTCTCCGCAACAAATTAATTCCGACGAACTTAATCAGTATGACCTTGTAGGCTTTGGTTCAGGAATATACATTCGGAAACACCACAAAGACTTGTTGGACTCGCAGAAAAACTTCCACATGCAAATAACAAGAAAGCATTCATCTTCTCCACCTGTGCCAATACCAAAACGCACCCAAATTCCACTCACTTCTTAGAGAAAAACTCCAATCTAAAGGCTATACAAGTTGCTGACGAATTCAACTGTGCTGGATTAAACACTTGGGGACCATTCAAACTCGTGGGTGGAACAAAGAAAGGTAGACCAAACTCAACGACCTCAAACTTGCAGAAGAGTTTGCCAAAAGTCTGAAGTGAATACTCATGTCATTGGAAAAGAACAAAGCAATTGTTCGTGGATTTATTGATGCCTACAATGCACGAAAGCTGGATTTAGTGGATAATTTTGTTTCACCAGACTACATCGACCATGAAAAGAATATTGGTCGAGAAGGTCTCAAACAACTAATTGCTATGGGTATTAACGCATTCCCTGACTGGTATGAAACTGTTGAAGACATCATTGCTGAAGGAGACAAAGTGTGGGTTCTTCTCTCTTACACTGGGACTCATAAAGGCGAATTTATGGGATTAGCTCCAACTGGAAAAAAAATAACATCTAAAGCTGTTGACATCTATCGCATAGTTGATGGCAAACTTGCTGAGTATTGGAACGTAACCGACAACCTAAATATTTTCAAACAAGTGGGTGCTGTCGAAGTCACAGAAAAGGGAAAGCAACTCTTCCCAGAAGAAAGACAGGGAAAAATGAAGTTGCCATGAAGTGTTTGATAGTTGTATATTCTTATCATCATCACAACACTCAGAAAATAGCAGAAGTCTTCGGAAAAGTGCTCGATGCACAAGTAAAGTCTCCTCAACAAACTAACCCAGAAGAGCTTCCAAACTATGACTTAGTAGGCTTCGGGTCAGGGATAGACACTGGGAAAAACTACAAAGAACTCCTTGACTTTGCAGATAAACTTCCACAGGTCACCGATAAGAAAGCATTTGTCTTCTCAACCAGTGGAATGCCAGTTGGCATTTCAGGTCAACAAAGAGTGGAAGAGTACACAAGCAAATGTCATACGACCCTTAAAGAAACTCTTCAATCCAAAGGCTACACAATTGTTGGTGAGTTTGGGTGTGCTGGATTCAACACTAACAAATTCCTCAAGTATTTTGGTGGAATCAACAAAGGAAGACCTAACAGCGAAGACCTCAAACATGCTGAAGAGTTCGCTTCAAAACTAAAAGAATAAACCAAAAAGTAGCGAAATGCCTACTCTTTTCAAGAGTTATATTTTGTTCCAAACCACTTGTTAAACCATTTAAAACTTCCACATTCATCTCTCGAAGGGCATGTTAAACAAGGAAATTCCTGTCCAGCAACGTCTATTATGCTCGATATTTTTTCAATAGTGGCTTTTTCCTTAATGATTTCTTCGACTTGTTTTTCTATCTCACCTGACATCTCAAATCACCTATGTTGAACTCAAAATAAACAACAAAAAGAAAAAAGTGTTTGAGAGTTTTGTAAAATGTTTCATCTATGCTAGTTTTTTGCTACCTTGTCCTGGCGATGCAGAGAAGACTTCAGTGACTTTTATTATTCCAACACTTTTTATTTGCATTTTCATGGCTTCCATACTCTTCTTTGCGAAGTTCATCGAAAATTGGTCCGCTTGTTTGGAAACCACTGAATGTTCCCTTTAGTTGGTAGCCTGTCATTGGTCCTTTGAACACTGCAATGAGCAACTTGCTTGTTCTTTTCAAGGTTTTCTTTTGTTTTCTTGATGAAAACTTCTGCGAACGCAATAGTTTCGGAGTCTACTGCTACAATGCTCCATAATGGAACTACGTTTGGAATGCCTTTAGCGTCTACAGTTGCTAACATTTTCGCTGAATCACTTGCACTTAAAACATCCATTACTTCTTTAGGTATACTAACCAAATTTCACACATCCTGTTAATGGAAACATAACTGCAAAACTCTAATATACTTTTAGGGAATTAGAATATACTTAATACTGGAAGGGGAAGCAGAGTTTAATGATACAAGAAAATGATGAACCAACACCTGCTAATTTGCTTGAAGCAATAAATGATTTGAGAAAAGAAGTTAAAAACCTAAGAGCAGACATGAACAGGGTAGAAGCAACGGTCATAAGAGAACGCATTCGAGGAATAGAAGAAGGGCTTTCAAAAAGCCACCTATCTGTCTATGCTGACCAAAGAACCGAAGGACTGAACCAAGAACTTGCAATCTGTTGGTAAAAACTGATTGCCAAAACAAAAACAAATGTCTCGAACACTTCAAAGAACAGTTTGCCGAAAACACTAAAATCATTAATCATTCAGGTTCAAATAGTGCCATAATCGACCTTGATAACAAAATCGCAAAAAACAATCGATGATTGAGAAAACTAAAGGAAATACATGTGAAAATTGCTTCTCTAATTTGCAGAAGAAGTTAAGGAATGAAAAAAGAGCGTATCAGGAGATAGTGTTGGTCAAGGACTTAGAGACGGAAGAAAAGTGAACAATCACTCTGTAGCTTTCCATTCTTTTGCAGAATCTATTTGAGCCATTAGGCAATGATTCAAGGCTTCGAATTGTCGCAAGCGTATATGAAGGTAAAAAAAGTTTTTCGGAGTTATCAAAAACTGTTGAGCTAAAAGCTGGTCACTTAGCATTTCATCTTAGAAAATTAGTTAGTGCCAACCTGATTGCACAAGAAGCATCCAAAGGGGATTATGTTATAACTCAAAAAGGCATGGCTCTTGTTAAGGAGATGCTTAACCTTCAAAAATAAAGCTAACAAATTAAAGGTGATTAAATGAAGATAAAAATTAAGATGTACTCAGACTATATCTGTCCTTTTTGCTATCTTGGTGAAGCAATAATTGAGAAACTCAAAAGCAGATTCGACATCGAAATGGAACATATCGGTATCGAAATTCACCCTGAAACTCCCGAAGAAGGAGTAGACCTGAGAGGAAGAATCTATGGAATAGAGGAGATGTATGAAAATCTCAGGTGCAGAGGAAAAGAATACGGTCTCAAGTTCTGTGATGCTAAACTCCTCTCGAATTCAAAAAAGGCATTGATAGTCGGTGAATATGCTAGAACAGTCGGCAAGAATGCAGAATTCACCCATGAAGTATTCAAAGCTTACTTTGAAGGTTGCTTGGATATTGGAAAAGAAGCGGTTATTTCAGAAATTGCACAGAAAGTTGGTTTGGCTAAGAATGAAGTCGAAGACTCTTTAAGGAATCCCTTGTACCAGAATAGTTTCGCTAATAACTGTGTTGAAGCTAAGAAACTCGATATTTGGAGTGTACCCACATTCATCATAAATGACAAATACCAAATTACAGGCGCACAGTCAGAACAGACTTTTTTGGAGCTATTTGAAAAAATAATTGAGAAATAGATCCTGAATTTATGAAAGACGCTGAAGAGTTCGCTATTCGCAAACCATTTCAAAGATAATCTGTTGGCACAAACTTGGACCACATACTCTAATTAACGATGCAACCGTCGTTGAAGAAACGGAGAAAAAAATTATGACTACTACATCTATCCATAGTCCACAGCGTAAGAGTGACATGTTTTACTATTGTCCCCGCTGTAAGTCTGAATTTAACAACTTCAAGGACCTAAGAGATCATAGAATAAAAGACCTATGAACAGCTATCTTCTTATCTTGTTTGTCCTCGATTCAAAACTATCCCTGCGTATTGCATGGAAACGGTTATTCTTTTTCGACTAAGGCTGCTTCTTAATCCATCATTTATTCTTGTGTTTCTCAGGCGCTAATGCCGCAGACATTAAAGGGATTTCACTGTCGTTCTTGTTTTGGAGTCTTCCCACTTTTTTCTTGAAATCTTCAAACATGTTTTGCGTCCAGGGAGAGCTTGAAACACTTTTCGCTTTACTTTAAGAGGAGACAACAAAACAGAGAGTTAGCTCTCAAGACAACAATTGATATTATCAAAGGTTTTAAATAAAAAATTTTGATTATCTGAAGTGCTGCTTCATAAAAGAGCTTTGTCCACATAGCGCAGCCCTTTATATTGAAGCCAGAAATCGTTTTTTTAATTGATACAAATCGAACCTTCAATTCCTTTTTTATCCTGGAGATAGCGCTTATACGCTGAATTGTTCCCAACAAAAATTAGCCAAATTATTTAAGCTAAAACAAATAAGTCGTAGCTAAGAGAAGAGGATTTTTGGAAGTCTTTTCTCAAGGCAAAAAAAATTAAGGAAGAAAAAACAAAATGAAAATACTAAACTAAAAAAAATTGCAGCCATAACGATTTTGATATTCTTTATACTTTCAATTACAACACTGACATCACTAACACAGAATGCTAAAGCCACGATCGGCGTACCTCCGTATCCAACCACTGGCTGGACTTATGCTTTTCCCGCTATTAATGGAGTGGGCCAGACTGGAGTATTTAGATTGCTGGATTTCGCCACCACCCTTAGTAGCTGGATCATATTACTACAACGAAACATTCATTGTCACCTCTCCTAATGGAACCGTTACTACCACAGTGATGCCTCAAAGTGATGTAGGCGGAAGCAACGGCATGTCTATGGTATGCACAGAAGTCGGGAATTATACAGTTTCGATGACCTGGGCAGGAGACTCCTTACATTCAGGCTGCGCCAGTCCAAAGTTCACTTGGACGGTACAGGCATCTCCCGTTGACAACTCTCCACCAAGCGTCCCGCTTCCAGAAAGATATTGGGAGGCTCCAGTCGCTTCAGACTACTATAATTGGTTCGCAATTACCGGAGGCTGGCTTCAGAACCGTGGCAACGCAGCAAACGATAACGCTAACTTACAAAGCGCAGGACCTACAACTGGCCATATACTCTGGAAAAGCTCAGTAGTACCCGGTGGCCTAATCGGAGGGATCGCAGGTAACACCGCTCTCGAAGGAGAGTTTACACCAACCAACAGAGCTAACGCAGGCATCACTAATTATGTCTCTTATGGCGGCTACATATGGTATACAACCAATGTCATCGCTCAAAACGGCACCCAAACTCTATTCGATCTACATTGCATCAGTCTGTACACAGGAGAGACGATTTATTCGGTAAACTTAGACAGCCCAGCCGCTGCCCCTGCACTCGCAACAAATACCGTTGCTACCCCCCCTAGAGCAACACTGTTCATAGAAGTAACTGGACAAGTAAAAGGAGCGGCACAAATTACAACAGCAAGCGTTACAGGCCAATATTTCCTATGGGTAGCCAGCAATGGCCTACGCCAAATTGACCCGACGAATGGCGCTACCATCTACTATAACTCGAGTATCACCCCAAGCATTTTCGACAATGACTGCTTCTACTACACAGCGAGTGGCAACTTAACATGTTGGAGCTGCGTAACGCATGCAGTTGTATGGAGTAAAGTTGGACCAGGTATAACCTACTTATATGACCCCTCCAATAATGGAAACGGCATACTGGTATACACCAACAATAACGCTGCAGGGTATTATACTGTAACGACTTACAATGAAACGAACGGGGCATTTATAGCAAATGGCACAGTACCCCAATATTTCGATACATTGCAAACTTGTTGCGCGAATGGAAATATCTACTTAAGCTTCACAAACCTCGAAGAGTGGGCAATATCACTTACTACATGCCAAGTGGTATGGAAAAGCGCTAACGTATTGACTTATCCTTGGGGAGAAGCCCAAGCTTATAGTGCATCCGCTGCTTACGGACTATATTACGCAGGTTTTTGCGACGGATACGTATACGCGTGGAACACCACAACAGGCGCGTTAGCATGGAAATATTACACTGGAAGCAGCAATTATACTGAGTGGGGCACATGGCCTTGCTGGGGAAACATAGTTGTAGCTGATGGCAAGCTTTACTTCGCTACAGGCGAGCATACAGTCCCAAATCCTATACCCTACGGATATTCTTTGATTTGTCTCAATGCTACCACAGGCACTCTGATTTGGAATTATTCACCATTTACAACATACACCTTTGCATCAGTAGGATTTGGTGATGGAATCGCAGACGGTGTCCTCTTCTACCAAAACATGTATGACGGATGTTTATACGCCTTCGGTCAAGGCCCAAGTGCAACTACAGTTTCAGCTCCAGGCTTAGGCTGTATCGTGGGACAACCAATGACTATAACGGGAAGCGTTACTGATCAATCTCCAGGTCAAACTACCCTCGGCATTCCAGCAAAGGGCACACCGGCTATATCTGACCAAGACCAGAGCGCATGGGGCGCATATCTGTTTGCAAACGG
Source organism: Candidatus Bathyarchaeota archaeon (assembly GCA_963798135.1). GTDB lineage: Archaea > Thermoproteota > Bathyarchaeia > Bathyarchaeales > Bathycorpusculaceae > Bathycorpusculum. The sequence continues at coordinate 111,866 of CAWCSI010000005.1, forward strand.
CCCATTGCCAGCTAACGCAACAGGAGTTCCGGTTTCACTCTATGTCTTAGACAGCAACAACAACTATAGGTTAATCGGCACAACTACAACCAATGCTCAAGGCACGTATGGCTTAACGTGGAAACCTGACATAGCAGGCAACTACACTGTCACCGCAGTCTTCGCAGGCACAGGAGCATATTACGGGTCTTCCTCTTCAACAGTTTTCTATGCTAGCTCACCAGCAACACCAGCGCCCACAGCAGCACTAACCACCTCAGGCTTGGCCTCAAACAACACACTCATGTACGGAATCGTAGCTCTCATCGTAGTTTTCATAATAGGCTTCACAGCACTAGCAATTATAATGCTCAGAAGACGACCCTAAAATAAATATTAACTATCACTTCTTTTTTTTATTTACCTTTTGCCCTTGAGTTAGTGTTGTGTTTGCAACAATAAGCGTTAACTTGTTCGGATCAAACTCTGACAAAATCCTCAAGCATAAGATAGGTTGCTTTTAAATATAGGCTTTAATTCGTTGAGAGTTCTTGTAATTTTTGCAATTCAATAAAAACAATAGGCAATATGATTCATCGCCTAAGCAGAAAAATCACTTTCGTTTAAACCACTTGAATTGTAGGTTAACATTTCACCCAATCTTTCGCCTATTTGTCAAGTATCCCCGCAAAACTCCGTTATCCAATACAGCTTCTTTGAAAGCAGCAATCTGGGAGTCAGGTTTGAATTTGCCTCTCGAGAACATACTTTAGTATTCTTGAATCAATTGCGTTCAAAAAAAGTTCGCGAGAGATTTGCCACTTTAACTTCATAGAAACCATAAAAAACTATTGGTTTCAACTGGGTTGACCTTGCTCCAACATCCTGAAAAAGAAGGATAAAGCGAGTTAACGCTCAAGACACCACAAAACAAGACAACACTTGCTATATTGTTGGAATTAGCAAATAAAACTTGCCTTCAATAAAACATAATTCAAAATTTCTTTGCTAAATTTAATCGGTTGGGAATCACCCTTATGGGAGGTTTGCTGAGGCTCTGGCTTTTTAGGAGAAAAAGCGAAAATGCAAAATCGCTTCTTGATTAGAGTTATTTGTTAACATTTGCCAGCGCCTTCTCAGCCCCATTTCTTCAACATCACTGCTTCCTTTTTTTGTTTAGAATTTTCATTTTTTTTCCTCAAAATTTTATTTTGTTTTGTAAGAAGCGTGCATACTCTTACTCAACAGAAGTCCTATTTGCTAATAGGTTGTTTATAAAATATTGCCAAAATAGCGATTTGCCGCTGTTACGGTTTATAAAAAGTTTTTGATTGCGAAAACTTGAAACAAAGGAAAAAATTGGGCATAACCGTTGATTTATCTGTGAACCTCTAGACAAAAGAGGGGTCAAGCGGGGGAATCGCCACTATGTTCCGCACAACAATGTGTGTAAAAGAATAATCAAATATGAATTATCTTCTCAAAAAAGAAAGGATACAGTATAAATGTGCTTCTGGAGGCGCGAGTCCTTTCGGATTCGTTTAACATTTAGGAAAAACAGGGCAAACGCTACTAATTAGATAGATTTTGATTTAACTAGAAAACTCGACACACAGAAAAAAAGGGATTGTTGCGCGGGTGACAGATGTAACCAGTTTCTTGCTAAACGCGCAGATTATGCAAAAAGTGTTTGGAAGCAAGGTTTCTTCAACATAGAAACTATAATATCAAATTAACCGAACGCGTTCTTTTAGCATCAACAATAGGCATTTTATTTTACAAAAAGAGACCAAACTTGATGAAATGAAAATTATAGTTTGATGGTTTAGAATAGTGCGTCCTTATACCTTTTTGGTTGCAGAAAAACTATGTTATATTCCCTGTTAGTAACGCTATGATTATCGTAATATTTGCTCTTTTGACTTATGTGCAGGTCTGAAACATTGCTTTTATCTTCTAATTCTCAAGTGACGTAAGAGGAGAAGGAAATGATAAGAGAAAAATGGGTAGAAAATACTGAAAGTGAATTTGAAGAAAAATGTAGAAAAGCCCTCGAACGATCCTGGGGCATTGAAATACCAATTCCAAAAAGGAAAATGAAATAGTTCTCGATGAGGTCCTGCTTATGTTAAGGGAAAGATTACTTGGGAAATTAAAGTTGTCTCAAAATGGAAAAGACCCCGAAGGAGAAAAAATTGGGAAGCACAAATGGTCGTCCAGCGAAGAGTTCCAGAAAGGCTACGATGCTATATGGAGAGGGGGTCCTCAAGTGAATTTTCAAAGCGCAAATGAATGGAGAAGAATCGGAGACAAAATGTAACTCTTGCTTCGGCAACTTTAAAGAATCCTACTTCTTCATTTTCCATTCTAATACAGTATGTGGGGTTTTTGCATTTTGATCATCTAACAATTATTTCACAGGTATATGCGGTAAAAAATAGGGCTTCTTCAGTTTTGTAGTATAAATTTACAGCATTTTTGGTATTTATCCTCTTTGCGCAAGTATTAAATCATTAGCAAGCCATAACAAGCGCTAAGAGAGTTGAGTAATCGTGTCTGCATCTGACAATCAAGTTCTTCTTGGTATTTTATCGTTACTTTATAAAAACCTCAACAATGATCCAGCGAATCCTGGAGTAGATAGAGCCATAATTCAAGCCACCCTCCAAATTCCAGTTAAGCAAATGGATGATTGCGCGTCTTTTTTAGCGGAAAGAAATTTAGTTACTTTTTCTGGATCTGCCAGCGGTAAATGGACATTTGCCAAAATTACAACCGACGGTATAGAAACGATTCAGAACCAAGAACGATATGCAGACAGGTTAGTTTTTACTCAAACCTCGGCTAGCCAAAACGCCATGGAAAGTAACGACAAAGCTTTCCAAACAGCTGAACCTCTTAATTTTGCTGAAAAAGTTGCAGATGCTTTCAAGCAAGCCAGTGACCAACTTCTTGATGCTCAAATTTCTGTTGGTGAGAAAGGAAAAATTGGAAAACAGCTAAGATCACTGGAAAAAGAGCTTTTGAAAGCAAAGAAAGCTGATTTAAATTCGATCCAGAAAGAGTGGGTAGCTTTGAAGAAAAACGCTGCTTGGCTAAGCCCAAATTTAGCGCCTATCCTTTTGGAAAGCGTTAGGGTTATTCTTGATTTGCCAGCGTCTGCTTAGTGTCCTGAATGGGTGAATAATATTCGCATGCCACATTTGGGGCATTGATGGTAAATAATTATTTTTTCATTATTACATTTCGGCTTCATTTCAACATAACATGAAGGGCAAAGTGGCGCGTTTGGCATAGCTAATCATCAAGCCTTAGCTCCATATTGCCATATAACTTTTGCTTTTCAAAATTGCTTAGGCTGTTTAGGTCTTCAAATTAGAAAAGGGTAGCTTGGATGCCAATACAATTATTAAGGTTTTTAGATATAATGTTTGCAATTTAAAAATTGAGATGTTGATAGAGAGATGGGTAAAGATCAAGCAATAGGTGGAGCTATTTTAGCAGTTTGCATTATCGTAGTCGTAAGCTATCTTGTTCTAATGATTGACCCCGGCTTATTCAACCTAAACACAACAGACGCCAGATTAAACGCTGTTCTGATCCTAGTTTCCGCTGCATTCATAGCAATACTTGGAATCGGCGCATGGATAGGCTATACAATGGCAACAACACCGCCTCCAAAACCAATCGAAGAAATCACCGCCGAAGCGACACCAGAAGAAAATAAGCAGTCAGCTTAAGCAAACAACAAATCTTTTTCTTTTTTTGTTCAAATTCCTTTTTTGTTTTTTGAGTTGTTTTTTTGATTTCTGAGAAAGATTATGTTAGGCTAAGTATCTGAGTTCTGAACAAATGTTGAGTTAAGTTTGGTGCGATATTTTTGTTTCTTGAAAAAGGGTGCTTAGCTGTTCTTTACTTACTTAGCACCCTAATGCTCATTTAGATAAAGAAAGCCGTTAATAAAATCCCAATGCCAATTAGGGAAATTGCTCAAGACATCCATACCCAAAAGGCTATTTGATTTTATCAATGGTTTACTTTTATGAATAGGCATAACAAGAATGTAAGCTAAAGTAAAAATCTCCTCACTATTTGGTCTGCCATCTCTTTTGTTTATACTTAATTCCACTTCTTGAAGCATTTTTGGGCGAACATTGCTACCATCAGCTATCGAGCAATTGTTAGGCGAGGTTGGTAAATGGTCAGTATCAATTGTTAAGAACATTGCCGCTTGGAATGGAGATATTGTGGTTTTTGTTGCCCCTGAATCTATGAGAAATTCAGTATCCCTTTGGTCACGAAATTGTCTACAACGAATAGATCCTATTATCTTCGCATGTGGCACTTGAGCATTGGTTAAAATATCTTTTGTGTAATAAATATCCGCAATTAGACCCAAATAAAAAAGCACCCTATAATAAGTAACAGACAGGGTGCTCAGAGAAATATTCGACTGCGAATTTATCGGGTTTCTTTCCAGTTGCTCTTATTTGTTTGAGTAATGAATAAACATCTTCATCAGATGCCACTACTTTCTTGTCTTTAACCGCGACATATTTGTTTAGAAACTTTTGCGAAAGAGACTCGCTGTTGGCAGAAATCCATTTGTAGTCGGCGCGTAAACGTTCTCTTTGAGCAAACAGGGTAGTGTTGGAGTCTTCACTAATTTGTGGTTCGTTCAATGCTGGCATTTTCTTACTCCTCTTTTGTTCCCTGTTTTTCATGTTACTCTATCCTAAACTATTTAAGTTTTGGGCTAACTCGCTTGGACTATTTACTCCTTCTCACGAGAGCGGATATAGCCTGAGCGATTTTAGAATAAATATTTTATATTCAGATTATTGGCTTAAAGAAATTTTGTTGGCGTATTCATACAATCACAAGCAGTCGCCTCTAAAAAGTAGCGGTTTTATTGATTTTTTCTGCTTACGTTTTGTAAAGTTTTCCATTTGTTTTGTCCTTCAATGGTCATTCCGCATGCTTCGAATTGACAAGTGCCTTTAACGTTTTTGCTCTTCAAAAACTTGTTCTTCGCAGGAAACTTAATTCAAGCTTTGCTCGGTCTATCGCGTAAATAAAAAAAACGAATAATAGCGGTAATGTTTTGCAAACGTTGTTTTATCATCAAGTTTTTGAAAAACAAATAATGCACTTATTCTTGGATTTGGGCTGTTTTTGATATGTGAATTGTACAAAAATTGTGAATTATGGTTGTTAGTGAAATTTTTAGGCGTTTTTTTGTTGTTTTCAATAATTTTTTGGTTGTTTTTTCGTTTGGCAAACCTTATATGCTAAATGATTAGCATGTAGGTTTTATTAAGAGAGGGGTAACGCGCTTGAAGAGAGAGAGGCTGCTTTGCCGTCTATCGCCAGCAAGTAGGCGTAGAGACAAGCAGAGTGAAGCTAAATGCAGCAATAAGGATGCAAGCGGTACCGTCGTCTCTGTTAATCGAATCGTAACTTCTAAAAGATCCGCGCTTAGACGTGGAATCTGGTTTAGAGCATTAAATTTAGTTGAAAGAGGCATACTTGACCTCACCACAAGATACGTTGCAAACATAAAAAGCACAAAGCTGGCCACTGTAGTGACGGCCATATTAGAAAAGCTAAAACTTGCATCAGAAAGCATCGTAGACAGATTAACGAGGTCAATAGGTTTCTCTTTAGCTAAAAAAATCGGTGAAATTGCACTGAATTTGGGTAATCGATTAGCTGGCAGCTGGGGTAAGGATGCTGAATTTGCCCGTTACCTTGCTGTCGCGCATTTGAATTCTTCTGGAACGCATAAGTTTTGATTGTTAGCAAAACTCCCCTGCGAATAACCTTAGGTGGCGGTGGAACTGATTTGCCATCATACAGCGATCAGTACGGCGGGTTTGTCGTCACTTCAGCCATTGATAAGTACATTTATTTGGTTGTTAACCGCAGATTTGAAGAACCCGTCAGGGCAAGCTACTCAATAACTGAAATTGTCTCGCCCGTTGACAGCATTAAACATCCTGTTATTCGGGAATCATTAAAGCTTCTCGGCTTGAAAAGTAATTTAGAAATCATTTCCATAGCTGAGGTCCCTTCAAAAACTGGGTTAGGGTCCTCAAGTTGTTTCACAGTTGGTCTCTTAAACGCGCTTCACACCTACAAAGATGAGTTTTTGTCTAGGCAGACACTTGCTGAGGAAGCTTGTGCTGTGCAGATGAAGATTCTAAAAGAGCCCTGTGGTTACCAAGACACCTTTATCGCAGCTTTTGGCGGATTTGTCTGTTTAAATATTCAACGGGATGGTCACGTTGAGGTTACCCACTTAAAGATTCCTGAGGATGCGATACGTGATCTTGAGAATAACATGCTTTTCTTCTACACTGGCATCGAACGCAGTTCAACAGTTGTTTTGCAAGACCAATGTTATAACATGAAGCAGGATAAGTCCAAAGCTCTTGATGCTATGCATGAGATCAAAGACATTGGCTTTAAAGTTAAGAAGGCGCTTGAAGATGGCGACATTTCGGAGTTTGGCAGGTTGCAAGATGAGCATTGGCAGGTTAAAAAGGCAACTTCGGGAGCCATTTCAAACGGCTTAATTGATCGTTGGTATGAAACAGGCCTACAAAATGGTGCTTTAGGAGGCAAACTGTTAGGGGCGGGCGGCGGCGGATTTTTGATGTTTTATTGCGAAAGCTGCAAGGATAAGATTCGAAAAGCCATGGCTAAAGAAGGCTTGCGAGAAATCTCATTTAATTTTGAACCTCACGGCTCAACAATTTCGCTACATGTTTAGGTGTTAATATGAATAAAGAAAAATTTGTTAGAGATTATCTTGTGGAATTAGAAGCTGTTTCAAAACGGGTTTCACAAGAAGATATTGGTTCCGTAATGACTCTATTGTTTGAGGCTTGGAAGACTGGTAAGCAGGTGTTTATCGCGGGCAATGGAGGTTCCGCATCTTCTGCAACGCACTTTACTTGTGACTTGGCAAAATTTACAGCTGTCGGGGACAAAAAGCGTTTTAGAGCTATTTGTTTGAACGATAACATTCCGCTTGTTTCTGCATTAACCAACGATTTAGGATGGGACAGCGTTTACATTGAACAATTACGCAACCTCATGAACCAAGGCGACTACTTGGTACTTCTTAGTGTTCACGGCGGTTCTGGCTCCGACAAAGCGGGTGTTTGGTCACAAAATATTCTCAAAGCCGCAAAGTATGTTCATGATAATGGCGGAAAAGTAATTGGGTTCTCAGGTTTTGACGGCGGCGCACTAAAAGAAGTTGCGGACGCGTGCATTGTAGCTCCGGTGAACTCTACACCTCAAGTTGAGGGCTTTCACGTAGTTTTGAGTCATATGATATGTGATGGTCTTCGCAAAGCAATTATTGAAGGTGACATGGTTTGAAGCGAATTATTGTTTGGGTTGATAGTTCCGATTCTGATGCTGCTTATGTTGAGAAACGGCTTCGAGAATATCTAGCAAAAGCAGGCGTTCGCTACACCATGTTTGAAGCCACTGAAGTAATGGAAACAGACGATCAATGACTGACGCAGTTTTCTTAGACCGCGACGGCGTAATTAATCAACTCGTTTTCTACCCTGATTTAGGGCTAATAGATTCTCCTCTAAATCCTACAGAGTTCAAGTTGATTCCAGGCGCAGCTGAAGCGATTAAGACCTTTAATCGTTTAGGCTTGAAGGTTATTGTGGTTTCTAATCAGCCTGGTATTGCTAAAGGCAAAATGAATCAGGATTTGTTTGACCAGATTCGCTGAGAAAATGAAGGATTCACTTTCTAAGAATGGTGCCCATGTAGATGGGGAATATTATTGTTTACATCATCCTGAGGCGGCGAGACATTGAGTTTAAGGTTAAATGTCATTGTCGTAAACCTCAGCCTGGATTGCTTTTGAAAGCGGCAAAAGAGCTTGGTGTGAAAACGTCTAAGTCCTATATGATTGGCGACGGATTAACCGATATTAAAGCTGGCCAAGTCTGTCGGATGCAGATCAATTTTCATTGGTGCAGTAAAGTGTGACTTATGCAGGCTCATGGAGACTATGGCTATTAAGCCCGATGTTATTGCACATAGTTTGCTTTTTGCTTCTAAAATTATTGAAAAAGAAATAACTGAACCTGAAGAGACCTTCAATATCAAATCAATAGATGAAAATAGAGAAAAAATTAGACAGGAGTTAGTTTAGATGGTTGAATTCTTTATAGACACAGCAAATGTAAAAGAAATAAAAGAAATCCTCCCTTGGGGAATCCTAAGCGGATGTACCACAAATCAGAAAATCTTCTCTTGTGAAAAAGGAATAAACTTCAAAGACCGAGTAAAAGAAATCCTCTCAGTAATCGATGCGCCTCTTAGCATCGAAGTCACTAAAACCAACGAGAGCGACGAGGCATTAATTGCTGAGGCAAAAGAATACTCAAGTTGGAATCCCAAAAATATTGTGATAAAAATTCCAATGTGGGCAAACGGACGCGGACTCGTACTTGCCAGCAAACTTCACAAAGAAAAAATCAAAACAAACGTCACCTGCCTCATAACAACCAACCAAGTTGTTTTAGCTGCCCTTTCAGGCGCAACTTACGCAAGCATATTCTATTGCCGGGTCCGAGACGCAGGCGGCGACCCAGTCAAAGTAATCCAAGATTCCAAACGCATAATAGCAGAAAGCGGTCTAAAAACAAAAATTATCGTTGGCAGCATACAGAAAACCCGAAGATGTCGCTGAAGCAACCGCAGCAGGAGCAGACATTGTGACAATCACGCCAAAAGTTCTCTTGCAGATGCCCTTTCAGCCAAAAAACTGAAGATACCATCAAAGAATTCGACCAAGCATGGCTCGAATTCAAAGCCTCATGCAAAGAATAAAATGAGCAGCTCTTTGGCTAAAGAAAGTCGTTTAACCAAAAAGATGTTTAAGTCATTTAGCACTAAAGTAATGCAGGCTTGAAAGTTGGAAAAAGAGATTGTCGTACAAAAGCAAAGTGAGATTATTGTTAAAAATAAAGGTCAAATTACAATACCTGTAGCGATCCGCAAGAAATATAAAATTGATGAAGGAACGCGCCTTAAGGTAGTTGCAACAGAAGACGGAGTTTTGTTGACGCCTCAAAAGACATTCTGGGATATGGTGGGTGCCTTTCCAGTCAACTCCGAGAAAGCCACCAAGATGGATAAGCAACTTTATGATCTTAGGCACAAAGAAAATGAACAATAAATCAGCGGTTTATGTTACCCCGTTCTTTGACCATCCTTCTTGGTGAATTAGTTTTGACTTCAGTTATTGTCAGAATTCCTAAGAAGGTTGAGCAGCAATGGGTGTTGCGGCATGAGCGAGACGGTTTAGATGAATATGGTCTATCAGTTTTCTTGAAGCTTCAATATGAGCTTAATCATTATGAAAGAACTGTCGATCAATTGCTTCTATTTGAAATGACTTTTCAGAAACGTGGGGGTCAAGCCATGAATGCAATGCTTTGGGTTCGAGAGCGCAAGATTGATGACTTAGTTGAATTAATATTAATAAGAGCCCATGCAGAACCATTGTGAGGGGAAGAAATGCAGGAAACTGTAAGTAGCAACACGATTGGAATTGACAAGAAAATTATTGGCTCTATAGATTTACCTAAAACCTTGGTTTTATATACGGTAGATGCATATCATTTTGTTTTGTCAACCAAGCCAATAGACAGTTTAGAGAAAACCGCTCTGACTACAACTCATGCATCTGTGGCTACTGAGCAAAACAAATATTTAATCAAGATTCCTGCGAAAATTTACAATTTTTACAAAATAGATGAAAGCGACTATACTGTAATGGCATCAAAAAAAGACCCGCTTACAATCATAATTGCGGTTTAAAACAAGTACGGCTAAGAAAGCTTTTACCCTTCTTTAAAAAAGAGTGATTATTTAGTTGTACGTGATTGTTTTTTCTTTTATAGTTTCGCTGGAAAGCTTTATAGTTAAAAGTCAACATACCTAAGTTGAGTATAAAACATGTCTGATATTATCATTGAAGCGCCCAAAATAACAGCTGAAGAATACCAAAAGTACAATGGAAAAAATGTAGCGATTTACAAGGGAAAAATAGTTGCTGACGGCAAAACCTCAAGCGAAGTAATAAAAAAAGCTTTAGAAAAATATCCAAAGGCTAAGATCGAAGAAATTGAAATCTTCTATATCCAAACTGCAGATGTATTGATTCTTTGAAAAGATATATTTTCAAGTACCTCGCTGAACCAGCGAGAACTGGCTCCATAATGAGGCCTGTGGCTCGAATATTTCTAAATGCCCAAAATGATTGGCAACCCTTCAGAGTCTACATAGACAGTGGCGCTGATATTTCGTTGTTTACAAGAAATGACGCTGAATACTTAGGGCTCCAGCTTAATCAAGGGGGGTATTACCCAATAATAGGAGTTGGCAGGTTGCTCATTCCAGCTTATTTACATATGGTAAAAATGAAAATTGGCGAATCAGTTCTGGATGTGAAAGCCGCTTTTGCCGACTCTGATGAAGTTCCACGGCTGCTTGGAAGAAAAAACGTATTTAGCAATTTCAAAATAACTTTCTGTGAACAAGACCTGGAAATAATATTTGAAGAAGTCTCAAAGGAAACAGTGACCACGTAGTTGTACGCTATTGTTCTGGCTGGTGGATACGCAAAACGTCTCTGGCCCCTCACACAGAACACCCCCAAAGCCCTGTTACCCATCGCAGGCAAACCCATACTTGACCACATAATGGAAAAATTGGAAGCCCTAAACCCGCCGCTGCGAAAAATCGTGCTATCAACGAATATGTATTTTCAGCCTCAATTCAGAGAATGGCAATCCTCAAAAAACTACAAAAACCTCCTCTTACTCCCCGATGACTCCGAGAGCGAAGAGAAAAAGCCAGGCGCCATAAAAGCAATGGCAAACATAACCGCCTTCGCAGACGAAGACGACGTCTTAGTCATAGCAGGCGACGGCATGTTCAACGACGACCTCTCTTGCATGATGAATGCTTTCTACGAGAAAAAAAGCCCTGTCGTCGCCGTTTACCCGGTTAGGAGCTTGGAAGAAGCCAAAAGATGCGCAGTCATTTCAGCTGATAAGAAAGGAAAAATTACAGCCTTCACCGAAAAACCAGCAGAGCCAAAAACTACCCAGGTTTGCGGAGCAGTATACGTCTTTCCCAAAACAGTGAAAAAACGGCTGGCAGAATATTTAGCCGAAGGCTTACCCGCAGATCAACCTGGACGATTCGTTGAGTGGCTATACAAAAAAGAACCCGTTTACGGTTATTCACTGAAAGATTACTTGTGGGATATAGGAACCCACGAAGCATACAAAGAATGCAACGAAGCATTCATTAACAAACAGGAAATAAAAGCAGAGAATTGAAATGTCTTCGCAAAGCACAGACCACGAAAAAAGCAACAAAGTGAAAGAACCTTTGCCTGTCAGAATCGTCAAGATGTAACGATTCTTTTGCCCACTTTGAATGAAGCTAAAGCAATTGGAAGTTTGATCGATGAAATACGCTCCCAAGGGTACTATAATATACTTGTCGTCGACGGTTTTTCAAAAGATGACACAAAAAAGATAGCGGAAGAGCATGGTGCAAGAGTAGTAGGGCAACATGGAAAAGGAAAGACTGGGGCAATTCTTGTTGCAAGAGATATCGTAACTACACCATTCTTCCTGATAATGGATGGAGATTACACTTATGATCCAGGCGACATTGATCGTTTTGTCTAACTTGCGAGCGAATATGATGAGATTATAGGTTTTAGACCCAAAAGGAGTCCAAATATTTCTAAAACACATAGATTAGGAAATTGGGTTTTTACGAAGACTTTCAATATTGTTATGGGAAGCAACGTTCCCGACGTCGCATGTGGCATGTACTTAATGCGTACTGAAAAAATGAAGAAATTTACTTTTAATAGACTTGGTTTTGAAACGGACCAAGAAATTGCAGCACAGATGTTGATTGATGGAAAAGTAACGTATGTTCCAATAAATTATCGAGGCAGAAAAGGCACAGCGAAGGCTCCAACTTGGCGTCAAGGCTTTAATGCCTTATTTGCAATTATTAATATTGGGCGAGTTTACAATCCTGTAATTTTGTTTTCATTTCTTGCAGCGTTAGCCTTGATTCCTGCAATAGGGCTTTTAGCATATGCCTCTTCACTTTATCTTTTCTTGAATGATTATCATAGTGGCTATTTCTTGGGCAGCTTAGTACTCTTAGTTCTGGGCGCTCAAGGATTAACCGTAGCAACAATCGCTAGCATGATACAAAGGATTGAACGGAAAATAGGCAGACTCAAATAATGGTAATAAAAATTTGGAGGAAATGAAAAAATGAATGCATTAGTAACTGGAGGAGCCGGCTTCATTGGAAGTCACATAGTGGAGTGATTATTGTCTGACGGGTATACTGTAGCAGTTATCGATAACCTGTCAGAGGGTAGCTTGAAAAATATTGCCCATTTGAAAGACAACAATAAATTTGAATTTATAAAAGGTGACTTAAAAAATAAAGACGAAGTTGATAAGGTCACTAAAGGCAAAGACGTGGTTTTTCATCTCGCCGCCCACGCAAATATTAGGACAAGCCTTGTAGACCATAAAGTTGACTTGGATAACAATACGATCGCGACTCTTAACATCCTTGAGGCCATGACTAAATATGATGTGACTGATCTCATCTTTTCGTCAACATCCGCCATATACGGTGAAGCAAGCGTTTTATGCTGGCGTTCGCCGAGGCGCCGGCGTGAGCCTTCGTTTCGTTCTCGCCATCCTGATCTCCGGCTTCATCACGGGCGGTCTGGCGCGCTTCGCGATCCCCGGGCCGGACCCGATGCCGATCTGGCTGACGATCGCGATCGGGCTCACCGGGTCGATCGTCGGCGCCGCGATCGGGAACGCGATCTCCCACGACAACGGCTATCTCGTCTCGTTCCTCTCGTTCGGGATCGCCATGGCACCTGTTCGTACCGGCGGTTCGTGCAGAAGCGCCCGATCTGGCACCGGGCGCGCTCGCCTTCCCCGAGCGTCGGGCTGGGCGTCGAGCAGCAGCGCGAGCGGCTGCAGAAGCTCGGGATCGACCCGAACGCGCTACGGCCCAACCCGGCGCAGTTCGAGCGCGTCCGGCTCGAGGCGATGCTGCAGGAGCTGCATCGCGCTGGTCTTCTGACCGACGAGGAGCTCGCGGCCAAGCGCGCCACGCTCGACGAGCGCTGAGCCCGAAGAGGTGTCTGACACCGTGGTGTCAGACACCGGTTGGTGCGAGGGGCTCGGGCGCGTTGCGAAGCGGCGGGTCGCCGTGAGCCCCCAGTCGTCATCGCGCCAGATGTAGGTGTCGACGACCAGTGACCGTTCGTCGGCGCCGTAGACGAGGCAGCCACAGGGCCTCGCCGAGGCGCTTGGGCCGCGGCTGCCCGAGCCCGGGGGCGATCGAGACGACGACACCACGCGCATCACCGGCGATCACCTCGAACTCGTGACGCTCGCTGACGCGCCGCCTGGTCGATGTGGCCGCCGACGATCAGCTCGGCTCCCGAGTCGACGAGCCTCGCGAGCACGTGTTCCAGCGGCGACCAGCTTCTTCCTCGATCGCCACGGCGCGCCCGATCAGCTGGTGGTGCAGGGCGACGACGCGGAGAGCGCCCCGAGCGCGCCACCGAGCTTGCCGGTCACCCGCTCGAGCTGCTCGTCGCCGACGCCGCCCGACTGGTGACGCCAGGGCCGCACCGAATTGAGCCCACGACATGGACAGTGCGGCCCGATCAGCTCCGGCTCGGTCGTCTCCCACTCGCGCTCGAACTTCCCGCCACGGCGCGCTGAACCGGGCCGGGAACGTGTACGGGATGTCGTGATTGCCCGGCACCGCGAGCACCGGCAGCCCGAGGTCGCGCAGGAACGCAGCGGCGCGCTCGTGCTCGGCCCGCCGACCTCGATTCGTGAGATCGCCACTCGCGATCACGAGCTCTGGAGCCACGCGCTCGATCAATCCTGCGAGCGCCGGCCCGGGGACCGGATCGTCTCCCGCCCCGAAATGGAGGTCGGAGACGTGCAGGATGCGTGTATTCACTGCCGAAGCAGGCTATACAGTGACGGGGATGGCCGACGAGCAGTCGACTGAGATCTTCGACGACCTGTACCTCGGCCTCCGCGCCGGCGGAGCGCTGCGCAAGCAGCGGCCGCGGCGAGGAGCTGACGAGCGAGGAGCGCGAGCGCTCGGCCGCTGGCAGCGCCTGTCCGCCTGGCGCAAGGGCGTGGCGATCGGCGGCTTCGCATTCGGCACGTTCGGCCTCGGTTTCACGCTCGGCGGCCTGCTGTTCGGCCGCTGGCGCAAGGCCTAGTCCACCACCGCCACCCGCGCTTCGCCTCGGCGCGCGAGCGCGACGACTCCTGCGAGCGCCGCCAGGGCCGACACGCCGGCCGGCGATCGACAGCGTTCCCCGTGCGCCGACGGTCGTCACCAGCGCGCCGCCGGCGGCGAGCGCGACGAGCTCGGCCGTGTTCCGCAGCCCGTTGAAGGCGGCGAAGGCGCGGCCGTGCTGCTCGGGTGGGACGCGCTGGTGGATCAGCGTCCGGAAGCCGGTGTTCTTCACGCCGTGCCCCATGCCGCCGATCAGCCACCAGACGACCATGAACCAGAACACGGTCCAGAACGGCGCGATGAACTTCGCGAAGCCCTGGAGCGCGGCTGCGAGCAACGTTGCCGTGGCGACGGCCGAGACCGGGATTCGATGCGGGATCGCATTGGACGCGGCGATCATCCCGATCGCCCGGCGCTCAGGACGATCCCGATCCCCGCGTCCGGATGCCCGAGCTGCGCGACGTAGGCGAAGTCGCCGGGAATCGACGCCGACATGAACACGAGCGTCACCGCGCCGGCCCCGAGGACGATCGCGAGCACGCGCTCGCCGCGCAGCAGCTCCAGGCCGTCGCGGGCGCGAGGCTTCGCGGCGCCGGGCGCGTGGACGATGCGCCGGCGGACCGGCAGTGCGAACAGGACGGCCGCGATCACCAGGAACGTCGCCGCGTCGGCGAAGAGGGCGATGCGGGACCCGGCGCCCGCCGCCAGCGCTCCGCCGATCAGCGGACCGACCATGAACCCGATCGAGCGCGCGGACTCGACGAGCCCGTTCGCGCGGCCGATCTCCCGCGAGCCGGCGAGCAGCGGGACGAGGGCGAACTCCGCCGCCTGCGACACCGCCACACCGGCGCCGAGCACGAGTGTCAGCGGGAGGATCGCGGCCAGCGAATCGGCGAAGGCGAGGGCACAGACGATCACCGCCTGGAAGACCGCCGACCAGATCGCGAGCGCACGGGTCTCCACACGGTCGACGAGCACGCCGACGTGCCCGGCGAGCACGGCGAGCGGGGCCCACAGGCAGATCAGCAGCACCGCCACCCCGGCGCCGTGCCACAGCTCGTTCGCGCGCAGCGAGAGCGCGATCATCGCCACCCAGTCGCCGATCGACGAGATCGCGATCGCCGCGGCGACGATCCGCGGGTCGGTTCCGCGTTGCGGCGGTCACCGGCGGAATCTACGCCGAACCGCCGGTTTGGGCAAAATCCGCCCTATACGAACACACGTTCGCGAAGATGCGATCGCCCTCTCGATGGCGGCCGACGAGCTTGTAGTCCACGGCGCCCGGGAGCACAACCTGAAGGACATCACGGTCCGGCTCCCGCGGAACGCGCTCATCTGCATCACCGGCCTTTCGGGCTCGGGGAAGTCGAGCCTTGCCTTCGACACGATCTACGCCGAGGGTCAGCGCCGGTACGTCGAATCGCTCTCCGCGTACGCCCGCCAGTTCCTGCAGATGAGTGGAGAAGCCGGACGTGGACTCGATCGACGGGCTGAGCCCCTGGCGGGATCTCGTGATCGACCAGAAGACGACGTCGCGCAACCCACGGTTCGACCGTCGGGACGGTCACGGAGATCTACGACTACCTGCGTCTGCTCTTCGCTCGGGTGGGGCGCCAGCACTGCCCGGTCTGCGGCCGGGCGATCTCCGGACCAGTCGATCGACTCGGATCGTCGAGCAGTCCTCTTCGCCCTGCCGGACGGCACGCGGTTCACCGTCAATGCGCCGGTCGTGCGCGACCGGAAGGGCGAATTCCAGGGAATTCTTCGAGGAGCTCCGGAACGAAGGCTTCTCCCGCATCAAGGTGGACGGCGAGCAGCACACGCTCGACGAGCCGCCGGTGCTCGACAAGAAGTTCAAGCACACGATCGAGGTCGTCGTCGACCGTCTGGTGATGAAGGAAGATCTGCGCACGCGTCTGACGCGATCCGTCGAGACGGCGGCTGCGCTCGCGGAAGGTCTCGTCGCGGTCGACCTGGTCGAGAGCGGTGAGACGATGACCTACAGCCAGAACTTCGCGTGCCCCGAGCACGGTGTGGCTGCCGAGCTCCAGCCGCGCATCTTCTGGTTCAACTC
>CAWCSI010000006.1:0-216321 GCA_963798135.1 Candidatus Bathyarchaeota archaeon
TGGATCGCCAAAGACGGCGCAACTGGAAGCGAATACAAAGCGGCTGACATGCTCTTGTATGCTTGAATTTAGAGAGATTCAATGTTCCCCGAACGTTAACATTAAAAGTGAAATCTGGATTTTCAACAGAGAAAGGCACGCTTTTTGCGTAACGGCGGCCAAATGAACAACAAGGTTGATGCCCCGGAGAGTTTTTTTAACGAGTTCAGCGTCACATATGTCCCCTTGAACCAACTCAATAGTGCCTGCGCTTAAATGACCGCTAATATTTTGCAGTTTCCCAGTTGATAAATTATCAAGAACACGGACGGTATAACCTTCATTTATCAGGCGGTCAACAAGGTGGCTGCCGATAAAACCAGCCCCACCGGTAACCAAAACATTTTTTGACATAGAACTAATCAACACGACATATTCCATTTTGCTCATAAAAGACTTGCGGTGGCTTAGTACTTACGGTAAATCTGCATATCTACAAACAATAGGTTGAATACTGAACAATAAAACGCTTGATAGTCAACAATAAAATGCGGGTTCGTGGCGTTTTGCTAGGCTGTAATACTTATTTTATCTTAAATTCGCGGAGAAGTCTAATAATGCTCAATATTGATATTGTGATCAGCACAACTCAGCGAGTATTAAGCTTGCCCAAAATACAGAAAAATAACCTATGAAACCCAAAATGCCTTAACCAAACCTATTGAATAAAAATACCTGGGTCTTCCGGTGCTTTGCAAGTTTCAAATAAGCTCCAAAAAAGATTAAAGCTAAAACCGCAAAAATAGGCGTTGCCTAGACAATCGGGTCTAAATTAGCATTTTTTTCCAACTACTCGATGTTCTATTCAATAGCTGGAACCACAAAAGAAGTTGCAATAACAAAATTTGCCAAAGCAGACAACAATAAATTGTTTTAAGACCAATGGAAATGCGGTCTTCCGCACATGTTATTATCGACAGTTTTTTGAACTCTTAGTCGTTAGATAGCCTCCATAGCCACCTTGTTATCGAAATGCCCATCTGACCCTTCTGTGATTTATCCAAAACAGGAAAAGCTCGGTTAATGCAGCATTTGTAATATACTGAAAAATCTTCAGAACCATATTCAAAAAGATTGTGTTTTAGCAGATTCTGTTCTTTCAAGCCGGCAAAAGGTTAGCAATCGCCAATTTTTTTGGGTGTCTTGCAAGTTGTTACTCCTTGGTGACAGTCACGTATCTTTTTGATGACGATTCATCTTTTTCATTTTTAGGGTTCATTAAATGAACGAGCGAACAAGGTATATTTTAGCTGTCTCAGTTATTGCGTTATTTATAGGGTTGCCGATGGCAGTTATGATTTTTAAAGATGCGACTTCGTCTGACCCGCCAAATATTTTTAGTCAACTGGGCATATAGGCATCAACTTCGGCAAGTCCGATTCTAACTTCTGCGCCTACGAGCCCAGTTATTACTCCGACGTTGACTCCTTCTCCGATATTGGCAAGTCCTACACCCATGGCAACTGCTCACTCCCTCCACCGTATTGACGTTAACCCCACCTTAGCCCCGACTTTGACGTCATCTCCAACTTCGACATTGACTCCAACCCATCCCCAACCGACACCTCAACACCGACATCGACAGCTACGGCAACTCCGATTCCATCTCCAACTGCTGCCCCTAAACCGTCGCCAACGCCGAGCCCCCGACTCCGACATCCACACCTACTCCAACCTAATGACCCCAACTCCAACCGTAACAGCCACCCCGACAGCTACTCCAACCCCGACACCCTAAACCATCATCAACACCAACCCCAGCACCAACTGCAAGACCGACTCCAACCCCAATACCGACACTTTCACCGCCACCCACCCTATTCCCACATCAGCACCAACTCAATCTCCTACACCAGCACCTCAGAACAGCAACACCAACACCGGCACCAACCGCAACACCATCCCAACCCCGACAGCTACTCCAACACCAAATCATTCACTCCAGCCCCAACCGCCAACCCCCACTCCGACCAACTCCTACTCCAACACCGACACCGACAATTACACCAACGCCGACGCCTAAACCAACCGCTACTCCAACCCCCACTCCGACACCTACGCCAACGCCGACCACATCTCCAACAGCCACCCCAACACCAAGTCCGACCCCGACAGCAACTCCAACTCCCTCACCGTCGCCAACTCAAACACCAACACCTACACCTACGTCTGTTCCAACGTCAACCCCAACTCCGATCCCGACAGCTACTCCAACTCCCAACCCCAACACCGGCATAAAATTACCATAAAATGAATTTTCCTAAAGAAGAATGACGAATGAGCAAATGCTAAGGTTCTGGTTATATTAGTAAAAGATGCAGAAATTGTTTTTACATCTTTTCTTAAAATTGGGTCCAGAGTCCAGGGACTTAGTAAATCCTAATCAAAAACACTAATTTATGCAGAAACACTGCAATGAAACTGGATCTGGATTTTGATGTCAGCTAACATATTTTTCCAGATTAGGTTGAATGTTGTACCTAAATAATCTCCTAGAAATAAACGTTTAATCAATTTTTGTTTGAGCGCTTTCCCTTTCAGGGATAATAATATCTTAACTTGACTGGAATTTATGCAAAATATTATGAATTTGTTTTAAATTCGTCATTATTCTCTCTTTGGAATATGCGTACTTTTGGAACTTTGTTAATTAAGCGATTTAACCGACCTTATTGTGGTGTTTATTGGTGAGGCACAAATGACTAAGCCGAGTTTATCGAGGATAATTTGTAAATGCGGTTTCAAAACTCTTTTAGTTCCTGATGCACAGGAAATGAACCAAGCTATCGAAAAACATGTTTTAGAACATAGAAACGAAGGGGCCAATGAAGCTGAGGTTAACAGGATTGAAAAAGATTTGATAATGCAGATTTTTGATAAAATCTCTGATCCAAAATAGGTCTATGTTCAAGTCTATATGTCATTTTACTCTATCTAAGATAAACTAATTTTTTGAGAATGAACAATTATGAATTTTATTGACTTAAACCCGCCAGTTCTAAATCGGTTGAATGTGCGGTTTACATAAGTTACATTTATACTGATTTTTTAGCGTTAAGAAAAAGAAAAAAAGTGTAGGTTTTGATATTTTATGGTCGTTTCTTTGTGACTAGCAAAGCCAGAATTACACCGACTATTGCAATCGCAACGATAATGCCGATAATGCCCGGTAGAATGTATTGGTCAGCTGAAGATGGCGCTGATTGTGCTGGTTGTGTAGTAGTTGCTGGACCGTTTTCAATGTTTAGGGCTGTTTCTGCACTTGAACTCCAATAGGATTCCGACCCTGCGAATATAGCTACTATGGTGTATGTGCCAGCGACTTCGGGCGTGAAAGATAGGCTGTATAGTCCTGATGCGTCGCTTGTGGTTCTTCCGACTTCGTGGTAGTTGTTGTTTGGATCGAGCACTTCAATGACTACTGGCACTCCGGTGGCATTTGTTGGCATGGGTTGTTGTTGGTATAGGTACTTCATCCATTCGGTCATGCTTGAGTCAGAGATAGCTGGTGTTCCTTTTGCGGGTATGCCCAATGATGTTTGCCCTGGAGATTGGTCAGTAACTGTGCCTGACACTAGAATCTTTGTGCCAAGTGTCTGAGTTGTTTCCGGTGCATTAATTGTGATGGCGGATAGACCTTTGCCGAAACAGTACAGTTGGTTGTCATAGGCATTTGGCATTAACAAGTAGCCGTCTGCGATGGCGCAATTGGGTTGGTTTGTGATGACGAAGCTAAATGAGTCCCATATAGGCTCTCCTGTAGTTGCATTTAGAGCGTATAACTTTGCACCTGAATATAGCGGTGGACTGTATAGGTGGCCTCCGAGGACGAAGATCTTTCCATCAGCGGCAGCTGCTAAGTTGTAAGAGGATACTCGCCGTAGGGTGTATCTAAACCGGCATTTCCTGTGTTGAATGTCCACATTTGAGCCCCTGTTGTTGCGTTTACAGCGTATACATATCCGCCTAAGTCACACATGTAGAGCGCGCCGAAAGCGGCAATGTAACCTTGTGTATAATAGCCATAGACATCATTTGTGCTGTTTGAGAGTACAGTTGGACCCCACAGCAGCGCTCCTGTTTTGGTGCTGAAGGCTCTCCACGCCATATTTTCCATGTTAAATTCAAAATACGCTCCGTTTGCAGCAGCAGCAACCGCCGTTATCCTGGTCCATGGCGATTCTTCACGCCAAATCGGGCCCCAGAGTAGCGATCCATCGATTGCACTGTAGCCTGCTTCATACACATAGCCTGGATTCCAAGAGTAGCCGCCGACATCTGGTGTGCTTGTCATAATTAGTACATCGCTTGCAATCTTAGAAATAGCCAAAGTTGGTGTGATGGCTATGCTGGTTCCGTTGGGTGCGTTGATTGTGGTAGCCAAGGGTTTTGACCACTGTATTCCAAGGGTCCAGTCAATGTTTGCTCCTTGTGGAGGACACCAGACCCATGAATTGACGCTGCGCCCCGATGAATAGTCGTATTTCATTATGGCTAATGTTGAGTTCCACATGTTTATTGTGCGAGTGGTGCCGTTGACGTAGTATCCTATCAGGTTACCGTTGGTGTCTGACACAAGCGTGGGTACCAGCGCAATTGTTACAGTCAGATTAGAGCTTATCACAACTGGCGACGAAGGCGCGTTGACGATACTTAGTATATAGTTTCCAGTCATTGCGTCATACATCTCCCAAGTATTGTTTAGCTGCAAAGCACCAGATGTTGTACCTGCATAGGGCGAGGGTGGTAGAGCCCAAAGGTATGGGATGCCTCCATACTGGTTAGGATTTATGACGTTTAGTATTTGACCAGTTTTTAATATTGATGTTGTGTTCTTAGTCCATACTGTTTGTCCTGTGCGCAGGTCTAATGCGACCCATCCAGCTGCGTTTTCTGTACTGCCGGGGATTAGGTTGTAGTAGACTATTCCGTTCATGACTATTCCACCCCATTTAGGTTGGTATTGGTTGTTTGAATTATAATTGCTGCCGTATTGATTGCCGCCAAAGTCTCCTCCCATGATGCCTCCAAAGGAATATGGTTTTGTCCAGAGTATGTGGGCGCTGTTGGGCGCGGTTGTGTATGGATTGTAGTTTGCAGTATTGTTGTAAACGCCTCCGCCCGCGGCTCCTCCGCCTGACCCTAAAGTATATCCAAGCCAGTTTCCAGCGATCGCGTACCAGTCAAGGTTCATTGCAATTATTGGGCGTTGCCAGTAGCCGGTTGGAAGGGGAGTTGTTGTCGAAACCGCTATCGGTTCCTGTTGTACGTTTAGAATTACTTTTGCGCTTGTGCTTGCGGCAAAATAATCGCCGACGAAGACTGGGTTATAGGTGCCTGTCAGTGGGCTTGGGTGGTCTCCTGCTATAGTTTGTCCTGGGAAACTAAAAACGAAAGAGTAGTTGCCTATTTGCTGGGGTACGTATGTTGTGTGTGCTCCTCCAGCGTCGTCGGATGTGAATGGTCCTAAGGTTTCAGATGTTCCGTCAGGCTTGGTAACTGCTACTGTATAGTTATGCCATAGGTCACCGAATTCTTGGTATGCTGTTGGGGGGAGTTTGTCAAGCCAAAATCCTAGGTATGCGGTTTGGCCGATGCCAACTGGGTTAGGCATGACGCTGAGGTAGGCGTAGGTTGGAACGGTCAATGGAGGTGTGTGTGCGTTAGCATTTGGCAAAGCAACAAGTGTAATAGCCATTGATAACATTAGAAAAATAGTGGTTATTTTAGCAATTTTGTTTGTTTTCATTTTTATTTTTCCTACAAGTATAAGCCTTTTTTAAGGCCAGTATTTGTTTCTGAATACGTTATATTTAATACCTATGCAAAAAACCCAGATCTTCATGCAAATTGAACACAAAAATTCAATAGCTTTGTAATAATGATTACTTATACTGAAAATCCCTTCTTATTCCTATTAAAATCTTCTGTCATCATAATCAAAACTTAAGGTGAAATGAGATTGGTGATTGCTTATTTTTAGTCCTTGCAGGGTTTTTTCTCTGAATCGGATTTCTCTGTTCGTGCGTATATTTTGTCTATATGAATTGAGCATTTTTATGAGGTAACTTTCTCTTACGCACATTGATCCGATAACGACCAACACACACAAAAAAATAACAAAACCAAAAAGAAAAAAATGAAGTGGTTCAATTTCCTACAGAAACGTAGTAATTATTTATTAGCAAGAATTGATAGTAAATATCAGGAGTGAGAAATATGGCATCAGTAACTGTTACAAGACATTCGCAAGTCACGATACCCAAAGAAATACGGGAAGCGGTAGGAATAACAGAAGGAGATAAAGTGCAGATGAAGGTAGTGGAAGGTAACAAAATAATGATCGAGAAAACAACTCCAGACGCATGGAAGGAATGCACAGACTTTCTACCCGTGGACTTTGAAAAACTACTGAAATCTCTCCGCACCGATTCAACAAACAGGTTCAAGCGCCTCGGGTTGGTTCCCTGAATTGTCCCAGAAAAAAAGTGCGAGAGAAATTAAGACTGTATTCGTCGACACCTCAATAATCGTTGACGTGGATAGAGGAAAAGAAGACGTAATAGAGCTGTGTAAACGATTAACAAGCACAAATAGTGCTTTAATAAGCACCGTAAGCGTCTCCGAAATTTTGACAGGATCATATCTGAGGAAGGACTACAAAGTTGCCTTAAAGAAAGCAGAGAAAGTGCTCGGTCAATTCCGCTGGATTTCGTTAAACGGCGAGACAGCCACGATTATTGCCGAATTAAATGCATATCTAATCTCAAAAGGGCAACCAATAGAGTACCAAGATGTGGCAATAGCCGCTTCTTTTCTATTAGAGCACTGTGATGTGATGCTAACTGAAAACAAAGAACACTTTGAGAGATTACCCAACCTCAAAGGCAAAGTAATGACCCCTAAAGAGTTTTGTTCAAAATATCCAAGCTAATTTTAGTTTGTTGCACCAGCCTAAGTTGGGAGCTTTTGGTTTTGCACCAAAAATCAAAAGTGGTGTAGGGGTGGGAATTGACCCCTCAAGCTAGGAGACGTCACCCGAACCTCGGAGAATTGAGATATCACCGCACCACCCCATTTTTTAAAAGCAGAAAAATAGTGCCATGCCGTCTGATTTACCGTTCCCAGACTCGAATTTATACCGAAAAATCCACTCTTTTCTAATTATGACTTCTGTGAGTGAAAAAAGCTCTTCTTTGATCTACTTTTCTATTTTGTGGGTATTATGCGAATTGCCGTAAATTGACTCAAAGAAAAAAGAAAATAGATTATGAAGTTCTTTCAGCTATCTTTAATCTGGCGGTACGAATGTTGTGATTCCATGCATAATGATGAAGCCGTCGGTCATCTGATGCGCGACATAACCCCATGAAGCACAAGTGAAAGTTCCATCTGCGTTGAATCCCATTTCATCCACGTATTTTGTATAACCCGATGCTCCTGGATAACCAGTAAACGTAATGATGCTGTCTTGATGAACTGATCCACCTATTTTAGATAGCGTCATTGTGAAAGCAGGTATAGTGACAAGTGTAACGCCTCCAGTAGGTTTGAGCCATAAGATTACTTGTGGAGTAGTCAATTCGGCGGTTATACTGTTCCCATGTCTCTGTACTGATAGGATATTTTCTGAAACTGATTTTAGATTCAATGGTAACAATGTTGCTGGTAATCCACTCATGAGGGTCTTTAAGAAAGGTAGCGAGTTAGGATTAGTCGTTAAGTCGGCAATTGGAACCCAAACGAGAGAACCATCTGACTGCGGGTAAAGTATTTGGACACTTAAGAGATCTCCTGACAGTACTGATCCACTTTCAATATTGTGTACTTCAATTTTTAATGTTCCCGCAGGAATTCCACCAGTCGGCCATCCAGAGGGTGTTGCAATAACTGCACTACCCCCGCTCAAGTATGCCTGGTTAACTCCTTCGTCTAAGTTGTAGTCCTTCGCAAAAGCTGGTGCGACAGCTGAAACTGCAAGAATTGTCGCAAATATTAAAAATGATATTGCTATTACTTTTTTCATTCATTTTTCCTCCATTTGTTCTATCGGATGGATTATGAATAGTGCGGAAAATTAGATATTGATTTTTCTGCATTTTTCCGATAACAAAAAACTTAAATTTACTAAATATAAGAAATCGTTATTGAATAAGTTGTTCAACTTTTTTATCTTCCGAGCAAATTCTGACCTTTTGAATTCGGCCTCCTCGATCCCTTTCTCCCAAAAAAAATCGAGTCTCAATTAAACTAAGTTTCGTCAGCTCCCGTTTTGCTTGGCCTCCCTTGCCTGACCGTCCATACATGCTGTGTTTGATACTTGTCCTTGCTTTACAACTTCCATTAACGTTCGCCATCCTGACTGCTCTTTAGGATTTCTGTAGCTCCATTTTGTATTCGCTAAATGACTTTCGGACGCAACTCTTTTCATCAAACTCAAATGTGTTTGTATATGCTCATATACTACCGAGTCGATACGATATTTGCTGGTATTGGTTCATAAGAACAAAGTGATTTGAATGGAAGAACTGATGGACAGGATCATTATAGACCCTGGGATAATGGTTGGCAAACCAGTCATCAAAGGTACTCGTATCACTGTGAATCTCATTATTCACCTCTTAGCAAACGGGGTCACTGAAACCGAGGTATTAGAAGAGTATCCCGATTTAAAGAAAGAGGATATTAAAGCTGCGCTGTTGTACGCATCTAAATGATTTGATCGTGAAGAAATCATTCCAGTTTAAGAACAGAGGACATTTTTTTACGCTGATTTTGATTAATCAAAACATACGATGCTCGACAGAGTTTGGCTGGATCAGAAAAGGTTGGTGCAGACGTTGTGCTATGCTGAGTATTTGCTAAAGTTTTAACAAAAAATTTTTCAAAGGACGAACTGCTTTTTTGAAAGCGAAGGCTTAAGAATTTCCAAGCCATATGAAAACATATGCTTCAATATAGGGTAATCATTGAAAAAGACGAAGATGGGGTTCTTGTTGCAAAAGTTCCTGATTTACCAGGTTGTGCAACTGAAGGTAGAACAAGAGAGGAACTGATGAAAAACGTCAAAGAAGCAATTCAAGCATATCTTGAAGCTCTAAAGGAGCATGGAGATCCAGTGCCGATCGAAACGGTGCAAGTTAGTGTCTAAATTAAAGCTGGTAGATTATGAAAAGGTAGTCAAAGCTCTGATGCATATAGGCTATATTGTTAACAATCAGAAAGGTAGTCACATTGTCATGCGTTTTTCTGAAAAAGAGAAATATGTTTCTTTGTTTGGTTGCAGAAAAAACGAGATTATGGTGGTTGTTCCAGCACACAAACCTATAGGAAAGGGAATGTTAGGAATTATTATAAAAGAAATTGATCTTTCGGTTGATGAATTCAATAAGCTTCTTTGAAAAATAGCCAAGAAAACACTTTTATCAAATTCCAAAGTTTACATGATCACTAAAACAGACGAGTTTGACGAACCGTTAGGCGACTTCTGTAGAGTGATGTTATGTTGGTTCAAGGGTTACTTCTACAATGCATCCTAATAGACTCTCATCTTTGTTCTGCAAGAGAGCCATCGTTAAGTTTGTAATATTTACTCTTCCGTCTTTGGTCATTTTTGCGTAGAAAAATTGCCAGCCGCCTCCTTGGTTTAAGACCTTTACTCCAACTTTTAGGAGCTGATCCGGTTCAATTTTAAATTGCCATCGGATAGCTTTTGGAATTTGCAGTCTGTTTCCCTGTTGAATTGCAGTTTTAAATGGAATTTTTTGAGTTAACGGCATTTTTCTTCGCCTTTTGGTGACGCGTAGTGCCTTTTTATGACGCGTAGTGACGGTTAGTGACGCGTAGAGACGCGTAGTGACGAATAAAGACGCAACCTGCAACACATTTAAGCTTATCTTCAAAAAAGCAACTTGGAACACAACGGAAAAAAAATTAGGACAAAAAATCCACCCAAATTAAATCCCAACTATACATTTGGATTTTAGTTCAGTTTACATTGAATTTTCTGTCGTTGCGGCACAATTAAACACATTCCGGCACAATCCGACACATCTGGACACATCTAGCGACGGGTCCTGCAAAGGATTTAAGCTTTAAATCTAAAAAGCAACTTAAAACACAAAGAAAAAATTGTGCACCAAAAAAAACTGCTCCCAGATCCTACTCATCACACAAAACAGCTTAAGTCGACAAGCTATCACTTTTGTGCGTCTTCTTCATGCAAATTATTCCGCAATCCCAAAGAATTCACGCTTCCAATTAACCCTAAAAGCTTTAGAAACAAAAAACAACCAAAAACAACGCAGAAAAACGCAAATAAACGCGCCCCAACGCAAAACAACGCAAAAACCCTCAACCTGCAAACAAATCAAACCCCAAACCAAAAAACCAACCCAAACCACAAACAACAAAATTTGAGCTTTGATTTCCGCAAGCATACGCGCTCGTACTTCCTTGTACTCGCTTATACTTTAGTGTACTTCTGCGTACGCAACCTGCAAAAAAATTAAAGCTTAAATTACAAAAGAAACTCAAAATAAGCTGAACAAAAACGCGCCCAAACCTACAATCCGCCAACCACATCAAACAAAAAAATAGTTTAAGTCTACTAAAAAACAATTAATCAATCAATTTGAATAGATAAAATGAAGCTGAGTTAGCGACTACTTCTTTTTTCTTTCAACGGTTTGTTTCCATTGAACTACCCATTCAGTATTGCATTCGTCTTGGGCTTGTAACTGGTCTTGGTCATTATCAACAACTTCATTTTTCTCCGACTTACGTACGGTTTTTTTGACCAATTTTCTTTTTCCCTCTCTCAAGTTGGCTAATATCGACAATAGAGATAAAAGCTTTTAGGAATTCAAGCCAAACAAAACTAAACTCAAATGGTCAACATTTTCTAAACCGATCTATTTTTTTCATTCTCCAAACCAAAAAGAAGAAAAGCAACCCCTGCCCAAACTGGATACACCCACATCATCAAAACCCAATAAGCTCCGGATGGCTTAATGGCTATGTTGAAAACTTGAAAGAAATCATCAATATTAACTAAAAATAGAACACCAAGAAATGAAATGAACAGGAAAATTGTTGTCACGTTTACTCTTAATCCTTTTCCTTTAACCCAACCGTATAGTAGAAAAACTGCGATTGCTGCGAGAGGATAAATGGTGTCAAGGGCCTTCCAGAATTGCAAACCAAAAATTGTATCCAAGTTTCCAATGAAGGGCTTTAGGTAAGCATCGCCAAACGTAATCAAGATCAGGAGCATACCAAAAAATAATGCTAAAACTTCGCTCTTAAGGGTCATAAAATCAAAACCTACTAACCACTAATATGGATAATTTGGGCATATTTAACTGCACAGGTATCAACCATTGGCTTCTATTGACGCATGTTGACGGCAAAGGCTTATTTAGCAATCGGTAATTTGCTTTCCAATAAATATTTAAGTTTGAAAAACAACATTTACTAAACGATATAGAACCATCACTTGTCCGCAATGCACATAATCAAGTTACGCATTGTCTTCAAAAAGATATAATGTTCTATATCAAATAATAATCAAATCCATTATTATTATGGTAAATATACAGAAAATAATGGTTTGTTTTAGATAAAACTAGAAGCATTTGTCCTTACAGCTTAAATAAGGAAAACAAGAAAGTAAGTAGTTGAGGAATTAACCTCACGCTAGTTTTGTTTAATAAATTTAAACAAAGCGTTTTTCTTGTCCGCTTCTATCATGGAGGGATTTTCTAGATATGACTGCAAATCAAAAAGAAATGGTTGAAGAACTAAAAACTGAATGGAAAAAGCTCTGGCGAGAAAGACTAGATGACAAAGTTAGAGCTGAAGGCGTAGCTGTTAATGATTATAACTCATTGTTTATCGATAAAGGCACGATAATACATGCAACAAGAGACTTCAAGTCATTGAGCTTTAAAGAAATCCTACAACAACACGAAGTCACAAATGCCGAAAGATACATCCCGCCTGATCCAACTGTCGGGGGATGGGGTAAGTTTATTAAAAATAACATAAACAACCCTAAACTGAAGACAAATAAACCATCTGAACTCTATCGAGAAGAAAAAAAGGAAAAACATCAGCCAAAAACAAACAGTAGAGGTTGGCTGCACGTCTAAAATCTCAGAAATTTTTGAATGGTGAATTAAACTTGGGAACTTATAGAGATAGGCTAGACATAATAGCTGACATCCTTAACGTGGTAAGTCGAGACGCAAAAAAAACCCAGATAATGTATCAGGCTAACTTGAGCTATAAAGTCTTGCAGAAATATCTAAACGAAATTATTAATGCGTCGCTTGTAGACTTCGAAAATAATCAACAGTTTTACAAATTAACTTTTAAAGGCCAAGAATATTTAGATGCATATAAAGAATATGATCGATGCAGTAAAAACATGGAAAAACATCTTAACGATTTTTCTACAAAAAGAAAAGTTTTAGAAAATTTATGTCCAATTAAAGAATTTCTTTCAGCATCTTCGCACGAAGCAATCAACATTTAGTTTGTTAAAAGGCGATATGATTGATTAAAGACTTCAAAGCTTCCATTTCTGCAACCATTGTAATTCTCTTAGTAATCGCCACGTTTTTTGCTTCTCCAGTTTTTGCACAAGGAAGCGGCTCAACCGCAATTTCTTCAGCACAAATCAATCTTCAAAACTGTTACGAATCTGTTAAACAAGCTCAAGCTGCTGGAGCCAACGTTGATTCTTTAATGGTTACTCTTAATCAAGCCGCTGGACTGCTTACTCAAGCTCAATTAGCTTATGCAAGCGGCGATTACGGTTCAGCTAATAACTATGCAAGTCAAAGTCAAAGCGCACTTGCCGGTTTGAGTTCTCAAGCAGACTCGTTAAAGGCAAACGCACAAAGTGTTCACACAGAGAATTCAGTGATTTTTTCTCTGTCAATACTTGGTTCTTTAGCAATTTTGTGTTTAGGCTTAATTGTTTTTGCTGTTTTAGGTCGAAAAGGAAGGGACACTTAATGGGTCTGCAGAAGTATAGAACTTTGGTTCTTGTTGTTGCTCTTGTTTTGGCGCTTTTTGTTGCTTCACCTGCTATTGAGCAAATGGTAATTTTTCCCCAAACAGATTCCCTTACTGAACTCTCAATTTTAGGTCCATATCATAATGCCACGTACCCCTACAACATTGTATCAAACCAAAAAACCACTTTGTACATAGACATCACAAACCACGTAGGATCAACCGCCCTATACCTTATTGATGTTAAATTCCGCGATCAAACACAATCCGCACCAGACAGCTTTAACCATACAAACAGTGATCAACCAGCCTTGGGCCAAATTACATTTTGCGTAGCCAACAACAGCACAATAGAATTACCAGTTGAAATATCATTTCAATACACCACTGATGGAAACAACGAAACACTTACTATGCAAAATATAGTAGTTAACGGCGCAGCATTGAGCACTGACACAACCATCGCTTGGAATCCTGACAAACAAGGCTTCTTTGGAAACATTTTCTTTGAGCTATGGATGTATAACGACACAAGTGGCACTTACCAATACAACGATCGATTCGTTAGTTTATGGCTAAAAATGAACCCATAACTTCAAACTAATTTTTAGAGAATTAAGGAGAAAACCATTTTGGCTTCAAAAACTGAAGTAATTCTTGCAATAGGAGCACACCCAGACGACATAGAACTTGGCTGTGGAGGAACAATTAGTGCAGCCGTTAAAGCAGGAAAAAAAGTCATAGCTGTCTACATGTCTAAAGGAGAACAAAGCGGAAATCCAGAAGTAAGACCAAAAGAAAGCACAGAAGCATTAGCTCTTCTTGGAGTAAAAGAAGTTTATTTCGGCGATTTTCCAGACACCGAAATTCTCTGCTCAAAACAAACAATCGATTTCCTAGAAGCTTTCTACGCAGCAAACAAACCAGACACAATACTAACCCATACAATTAACGACATACATCAAGATCACCGCCAAGTTGGCTGGGCATCTATGTCTGCTTTTAGAAACGCGCCAAAACTGCTCGCATTCGAAACTCCAAGAGTTACACCATCTTTTTCGCCAACATACTTTGTTGACATAACTAACTGTGTAAATGATAAATGGTCTGCTTTAAAATGCCATTTTTCACAGAAAACAAAAAGATACATTACGTACGAATCAATGGTTAACTTAGCTTCTTTTAGGGGTAGCCAAGTTAGTTTGCCTGCCGCAGAAGCTTTTGAAGTAGTTCGATTCGTAGAAAAAATGCACATTACTAAATAAGTTGTTGAAATCAATGATTGTTGCTGGCCACCAACCCAACTATTTGCCTTGGCTGGGCTTTTTCGATAAAATGAGGCGTTCAGACATTTTCATAATTGAAGATAACGTACAGTATGAATACCAAGGCTTCACTAACAGAAACAAAATCCTTACTGCGAACGGAGTTAAATGGTTAAGCGTTCCTGTTGAGCATGCAAATGAGCGGATGCTGATTAATCAGGTTAAAATTGCCTCTAAAGGGGAACCCCAGTGGGGTAGTCGTCATTGGTTGACTCTTAAGCATAGTTATTGTAAAGCTCCTTTCTGGCATGATTACTGCGATTTTTTTGAAGAGACATACAAACATGATTGGACCATGCTTATTGACCTAAATATGCATCTAATAAAAGGAATAATGGGTTTTCTAGAACTAGCAACGCCCCTTGTGTTGGCTTCTTCTTTAGATGCCACGGGCAAAAAAAGCGAATTAATTATTGATCAATGTAAAGCACTTGGAGCCGATGTTCAGCTAAGCGGAAAAGGCTGCAAAGAATACATTGATAATAAGCGGTTTGAGCAAGAAGGAATAAAACTGATTTTTCAAGAATTTAATCATCCACGTTATGCCCAAACATGCAGTGGATTTGTTCCCAACCTCTCAGTTGTAGACTACCTGTTTTGTACAGGCGGAAAATGCAATAAAATATCAGTCAACCAATAAGGAGAAAAAGAAACAATGACCACTATTCTTGGAGCTCTACCTTGCTTTCCAGAAGATAGCTTAAATGAAATTCTTCACGATATTAAATTGGTTCTTCAAAGCGGCAGATTAACCGATGGACCACAAGCTCAAGAATTTGAAAGAAAATTCGCTGAATACAACAAAATAAAACATGCTGTATCCGTTAATTCTGGAACCGCT
Source organism: Candidatus Bathyarchaeota archaeon (assembly GCA_963798135.1). Classification (GTDB taxonomy): domain Archaea; phylum Thermoproteota; class Bathyarchaeia; order Bathyarchaeales; family Bathycorpusculaceae; genus Bathycorpusculum. The sequence continues at coordinate 15,229 of CAWCSI010000006.1, forward strand.
GCTTTAGATGTGACTCTTAGATATTTCAAGCTTGCAGGCAGAGAAGTTATAGTTCCAACAAACACCTTTGTTTCAACCCCTAACACCGTTTTATTTGCAGGCGGCAAACCCGTTTTCGCAGACATGAACGCAAATACGTTATGCATTGATATTGACGATGTTAAAAGAAAGCTGTCTCCAAATACAGCAGGCATAATCGTAGTCCATATCGCTGGTCTTATATGCCCCCAAATGAACGAGCTTAAAGAACTCTGCATTGAAAAAGATCTTTTCCTTTTGGAAGATGCCGCCCACGCCCACGGAGCAATGTTTGATGGAAAAATGGCTGGAACACTTGGAGACGCAGGATGCTTCTCTTTCTACCCTACCAAAGTTATGACAACCTGTGAAGGCGGAATGATAACTACAAATAATTCAGAGTTAGCTGAGGAAGCTCGTTGCTTGAGAACAATAGGTCAAAATGCCCAAAGGCAAGCGGTAATGTTGGGGCATAACTGGCGTTTAAACGAGATGGCTGCAGTTGTCGGCAAACACCAGATTGATTTCTTAGAGAAATTCGTAGTCAAACGCAATGAAGTCGCCAAGTGGTATGAAGACGCTTTAGGCGACGTGGATGGTGTTTATCTTTTTAAAACTCCTTCAAACATTCGTAACAGTTATTACAAGTACGCTGTGAAACTTGCAGATGGTCTTGAAAGAGAAAAACTTGCTGTTTTGCTAAAAGAAAAACATGGTATTGAAACTGGCCATGTCTATTATCCACCATGTCATCTGCAGCCGTTTTACATGAAAAATTTTGGAACAAAAATGGGCGATTTACCCGTTTCCGAGACAGTTCTAAACAAAGTAATGTGCCTACCAATGCATTATGAAATAACAAAAGAAAACGTAAGCTACATTCACGATGCCCTTGTCTCATCCATAAACGAGTTATCAAAGCAAACTAAATAATAAAACAGTGCAAATCAATGAGCAATAAAGAAAAAAAATCGAATTCTCAAGAAGCATTTACCCTGCAACGTTTTCCCATTCGAAAATCTGAACTTGACCGTTTCAAATTTGGCAAAAAAAGATACAACGAGGTTGCAAGTTCAAAAGATAATGGATCCCCTTATTGCCTTGACATAGCTTGTGGAGCAAAACCGTTTCCAAAAGCTGATGTCCTATGCGATCTGCATGCTGAACCTGTTCCAGACAGAAGCATGAAAACACTCGTAACAAACGGTAAACCGTTTATTGAATGCAGCTGCTACAATTTACCCTTTAAAGACAAAGCATTCGATTTTGTCACCAGCTACTACCTCATTGAACACCTTGATGATCCTTGGAGTTTATTCAAAGAATTGAAACGTGTTTCTAAACACGGCTACGTACAATGCCCATCATGGTTTAATGAACTGCTGTATGGCGAAGATGTACATTACTGGACAGTCCTCAAACGCAGCAACACACTATATCTCAAACCAAACAATAAAGGAACATTACCGCTTCACTTCGGATTCGTCTTCCATCGACTATATCGACATAAAACTTGGCAAATATTACACGCAATTCTCGATGAAAAACTGCATCTTTTTACAATAAAATATGAGTTTTAAAAAGTGAAATCCATGAATAAACTTATTCGTTCTTCAAAACCAATTTTTCCAAAAGAAGACATAGACAAGATATTGCCTGAAATAGGACGTGTAATGGAAGAAGGCCAATTTAGATTCGCCAAAAACGTCCCAATTTTTGAAAAAATGATAGAAGGATACGTTGGAATAAAGAATGCTGTAGCCTTCGACTCTGATTCAAGCGCCTACGAAACTATCCTTCGCTACTTTGGCATTACAAACGCTGAAGTAATAGTTTGCACCAACAGCTTTGTTTCAGTGCCTAACAGTGTTGTTTTTGCTGGCGGAAAAGTGGTTTTTGCAGACATCAGAGCAGAAACTCTTTCAATGAATCCTGAAAGCTTGCTGCAAAACATAACACCTAAAACACGTGGAGTTATTGTAACGCATATTTCCGGTTTTCCAAACCCTGACTTAAAAAGAATAATTGAAATCTGCAATGAACGTGGGCTCTTTTTGGTTGAAGATGCAACGCATGCCTTGGGCGCAACCGTTAATGGGCAACAAGCAGGAACTTTTGGCGATGCAGCTGTATTTGCTTTTACCCCTACGAAAGTGTTGACAACTGGCGAGGGCGGCATGTTAGTAACAAATAACATTGAGCTAAGTGAATTTGCAAAGCGGTACAGTTTTTATGGCTCAGGTGTTGGAAAAACAAACTTTGTTGACGTGGGAAGGCACATGGTGATGCCGGAGATCTCGGCGATTCTAGGGAAATACCAATTAAACCGTCTTAACGAATTCATAATTAAACGCAATCAGGTTGCCGCAGTTTACAATCATGCCTTTGAAAAAATCGATTCTGTACGAACAGTTAAGTGTGAAGCAGGTTTCAGAAGTGCTTATTACAAATATCCGTTGACTTTAGATAGCAAACTTAACAAAGAGGAATTTACAAGGCAGATGTTTCAAGACTTTGGCATTGAGACTGGCAACATCTTTTATCCTCCATGTCATCTTCAAATCGCTTACAAAAAACTTGGCGTCACTTCTTATGGCAGCTTGCTAATATCTGAAAATGTCCTCTCAAGAACCATCACTTTGCCTATGCATGTTGGATTAACAGATGAAGATGTGAATTATGTTTTAGAAAAGGTTGCTTTTCTTGCCGAAAAGCTAAGTTAAAAATCACTTTTTTGAACTAAGATCTTTCAGGAAGAAATATAGACAATTTGTCAATTGTTCGCGATGTTTTGTCCTTATGAGTTTAAAGCCTTGTTTCCGTGCATAAAGTATAAAGTTATCTTACCATTTTTCTGGAGATTTTTTCATGGCTGAAATACGTTCAAGTGTATCAGTGGTTATTGCTACTCTTAATGAAGAAGAAGGTATAGGGCCCACAATCAGCGAGTTACAAAAAGTGCTAAACAATCCCTATTTAGTTGTGGTTGATGGCAACAGCGTGGACAAAACCATTGATATAGCAAAGAATTTGGGTGCAGACGTTCTGCTTCAAGAGGGCAAAGGCAAAGGTCTTGCAATGTTTCAAGGTTTTCGCCAATTAAGCTCAAAAGTGCCTTTCGTTGTTTTTACGGATGCGGATTTTACTTATCCTGCTGAGTTTGTTCCCAAAATGATTGAGGTTTTAGAAAAAAATCCTAACGTGGGCATGGTTGTCGGAAACAGATTCAAAGGCCAATATAACCTAAGCAAGACTGTCACAAACCCATTCTACTTAGGTAATAGGCTTCTTGCTCTTGCCCAGTCAGTAATGAACGGGGTTAAGCTTGAAGATCCGCTTTCTGGTTTACGTGTTGTTAGAAGCGAAGTCCTTGAGGGTTGGCGACCTAAAAGCAAAGGGTTTGATGTAGAAGCTGAAATGAACTCGCTTGTCGAACGTAGAGGTTACCAAATTATTGAAATTCCAATTAATTATCGAGATAGGTTAGGCGAGAAAAAACTGAAGCTTCGACACGGCTTGGGAATAATGAAAAGAATTCTCGCTGAAAGCTTAACCTTCTAAACTAAGCTAACATAGCTAAATTTCTTTTTCTTACATTTTCAGATATTTTAATTTTTTGATTAATAAAATTTTTATAAAACGAGGTGAGCAAATGTTTTTTTTAATACCTGTGTGGTTTTTCTTCGGAGCATTAGCTCTTGGTCCACCAGTTTTCATTTTTTTGTACATGAAACATAAGTCCAAAGCATCTTGGCCCACAAAAATTGATTACAACTACAAACCAAAAGTTTCAATTATTATTCCAACTTACAATGAATCAAGAATTATCAAGTATAAACTTGAAAATATTGTCAAGCTAACTTACCCAGCAGATTCTTTAGAAATTGTTGTTGTTGACAGTGACTCAACAGATGATACGGTAAGAATAGCCCATGATTTCTCAGAAAAAGAAAAAATCCAAAACATCAAAATTTTGGTCGAAGGTGAAAGAAAAGGAAAATCCCACGCATTAAACTACGCTTTGGAATATTGCGAAGGCAACATAATCGTAATTTCAGATGCTGATTGCTTTTGGCCCTCAGATATTCTTGAGAAAGCTTTGCCGTATTTATCTGATCCCTCAGTTGGCGCAATAGGTGGACCGAAAATTCTTTTCAACTCAGATCAAACCTGGATTACCCGAATGGAAGAAACCTACCTTAAATCAGCTAATTTCATGAGGGTTGGAGAATCAAAAGCTGGGTCAACAGTTTTCTTTGAAGGCGGCTTTAGTGCGTTCAAAAAAGAGGCTTTAGAAAAATTTGATCCCTATGCTACAGGCTCTGATGACTGTGGCACAATAATTGGCGTTATTGAAAAGAATTATCGTGCAATGCTTGTTAAAGACGCGAAGTTCTACTCAAGTTTTCCATCCACTTTCCGTGGAAAAATCGACATTAAATTAAGGCGGATAAACCAACTTATCCGCGTATTTTCAAAATACTTTGATTTGCTAGTAAAAGGAAAAGTTAAATCCACAAAAACCACAATTATTCCAAATATACTTCTTTACCTCGTTTCACCGATAGCATTTGTCATTTTTTATTTTCTTTCCGCTTTTCTGCTGATTCTGAATCCGATATTTCTAGTTTCATTGTTACTGCTGTTGGTGCCTCAGGTAAGGTTCTATGTTTATCAGATTGTTGAAAACAATATTTTGCTCTTCTTTTCGATGTTAGCGGTTGCGTTTGGACAAAAATTTTCGGTTTGGGCACAGCCTGAGGATAGAATTTGGCTTAACCAAGAAAATTTGGCTTCCTATAACCTAATTTGATCAAGATCAAGGGGGCTTAAAAATTAGAATCTGCATGGTGAGCGCTTACGAAGATTGCATGGATAACTACTCGGGTTATTCAACGCGGACAATAAATGTTGCAAAAGGGCTTCAAGCAAACGGAAATGAGGTGAGCGTGATATTACCCAAGCTATGTTCTGGTTTCAGATTTGTTGAGGGTATTCCGGTTTATGAAGTAAAAGGTTTATGCCCCGCTTCTCTGCTTAGACTGATTGGAAAAATTGCTAAAATCGCAAAACCTTCAGCGTTATATTTTTTTGATCCGTTATTCATGTTTCGTGTCTCCCGCTTGACTAAGAAAGTCGACTTTCTTCAGATTGAATTGCCGGCTTTAGGCTTATTGCTTTCTAGCTTTATTCATAGAACGATAAAGAAACCTGTTATTATGGACTGCCACGACGTTTTCAACGCCATGAGACTTAAACACACAAGTTTACTTAGGCGAATTGCAGAGACTTTTTTGGAAAAAACTGCTTTAAAAAACGGCGACTTCTTGGTAACAGTTTCGGATCGAGAAAAACAAATTTTGGGTTCCATGAGTTTTTCATTGCGGAAAATTGCTGTTGCTCCAAACGGTGTTGACACAAAGTCTTTTTCTAAACAGTTCAATGTCCAACATATCAAAAACAAATATGGATTAAATGGAAACCGAGTTGTGGTGTTTGTAGGAAATTTGGGGTATGTGCCCAATCAACAAGCTTTGCTAATAATATCCAAAACAATAGCACCTCAAGTCAAACAAGAAGTCAAAGACGCAAAATTTTTAGTCGTTGGAAAAATTAGAGACGAAATGACTTTGCCCAACGTAACATTTACAGGATACGTCGATAATGTTGCAGAATTGTTAGCTGTATCTGAAGTTGGAATTGCTCCTTTGCTTGAAGGTTCAGGAACAAGGCTAAAAATTCTCGAGTACCTTTCAAGTGGTCTTCCAGTAGTTTCCACCTCTGTTGGAGCAGAAGGTATCCTGGCGGAAAATGGTACCAATATTTTACTTGAAGACAAGATTGAAAAATTTCCTAGTCACATAATCGCCCTTCTCAAAGACAGTGAAAGATGTTCCGATATGGGCGGAGCTGCAAAAAAACTTGCAGAAAACTATGACTGGAAAAAAATCACTAAAGAACTCAACAGGGAATACATCTTGTTTTTACAAAATTATTATGCAAACTTACGATCTGGTGAGATCAATGTTTCATTCAAGAAGGCCTTTGCATGAAACCACTTGTAACTGTGGGCATATGCGTACGCAACGGCGAAAGTATGTTGCCAAAAGCTGTCGACAGTATAATAAACCAGGATTTCCCACTTGAAGACCTGCAAATAATATTTGTAGACGATGGCAGCGAAGATAGCACTCCAAAAATAATAAGTGAGTACCTTTCAAAACTCGGCCATCACGCAAAATCCTTCACAACATCTTGGAACGGTTTAGGTCATGCAAGAAACCTGATTGTGAAAAATGCTGAAGGCGAATACTTGTTATTTGTTGATGCAGACGAGATATTAACTCAGAGTTATATAAGCAGTCAAATTGATGTTATGGAAAAATATCCAGAAGTAGGCATTACTTCCGGCATTTTCAAGATTGTTCCGGGCAACCTTATTTTAACGCTTGAAATTATTCCGTACATTGTTAACCAAAGAAATTACCTTAAACCAAGAAATTTTATTTGGAAAACTGACAAGCTGATAGGAACCGGAGGTACTACCTTCAGACTTAAAGCCATAAATGAAGTAAACGGCTTTGATGAGAGCATAAAGGGTTCATTTGAAGACACCGACTTGGTTTTAAGAATAAAAAAAGCCGGTTGGCTAATAAGACCCAACATGGCGGAACTATACGAACTCCACGGCGGACTATCTAAGCCAAAAGAACTGTGGAAAAAATATTTTTGGTATGGCTACGGAAGCCAAAAAACATTTAATCAAACAAGAGAAGCATACTCATTACCCCGGATGTCTCCCATAGCTGGATTAATTGCAGGTGTCTTTTACTCTTTGCAAGCTTACAAGTATCTATGCCGAAAAATTGTTTTTCTCTTGCCGTTTCACTACGGATTCAAACATACGGCTTGGACCTTAGGCTTTATCAAGGGTCAAATTCAAAATCGGTAGCGGCTGGGTTAGGGAGCGCATTTGTCTGCGAAAAAAGATTTTATTGTTAATATTAGCCTTGATATTACTAATTGGGATTGTTTCATCTTCGATTATTTTTTTTATGAATAATTCTAATCATCCAGCGCAAGATTTGTCGAAAGGGCTCCATGTTGTCGGTAATAAGATAGTCACTGGAAACGGCGCTACATTGATTTTACGTGGAGTTGACTACACCTATTTTATTGATAACCCGTCTGGTAGCTGGATGCTTCCAAGCGGTGATACAGAATATGGTGCTTGGGATACAACGGCTTTAAACAATAATCTTGACGCTATCAAGAATTGGGGCTTTAACAACATACGAGTACTTACAACCACTCAATGGTGGATACAGAACACAGCTAACTTCCAAAGCAACGTACAATACTTCATTACTCAAGCAGCAGCACGAGGAATTACCGTTGACTTCACTTTCTGGCGAAATAACGGAACTTCAGCGCAGACAGCTATACCTTATCCCCCTTATGATAATGGGAACGGCGTTGTTAACAGTGCACGTGACTTTGTCAATGTGTGGAAAAACGTTGCAAATGTCTTAAAAGCTTATCCTAATGTTATGTTTGAATTATGGAATGAACCCAACGGCGATGACGCCGCACAAGCAAACTGGTTCAATGTTACTCAACAGTGCATTGATGCAATTCGTGGCACCGGCGCATCAAACATAATTGTGGTACAATGGGGGTCTTGCACGTACTTAGATTTCCTCAACTACAGTGAAACATTATTTTCTTGTCAATCTGCACAGTGGGCATTATTAAACTCGTTACATGATACAAAAAACAGCATTGTTTACAGCACTCATTTGTACAGTAACGGTTTCTACGATTCAATTGAAAACTATACTTCAAAATTCAGTTATTCAGACATGCTTTGGGCTTTAAATGTTACAGGTTTGCTTGCCTTAGCCTCAGAACATCCCGTTTGGATCGGTGAGATTGGCTGCAACCTGTGGACAAGCAATATGAACAATGAATACGCATGGTATAACAATACATTAACAATTCTTAATGACTACTCAATCGGTTATTCAGCTTGGGCTTGGGCGCCATGGAAAACTGGTACTCCATATGGTATAGTTACAGGTGATTCGGACTTTCAACCTAATCAGGCAGGGCAAATACTACAACAAAAATTGTCCAAATGACGTAGCAGATTAACCATTTGAGTAAGAATAATATTTTACTAATTTTTGTTGGTATCCAAAATGAATTTGAAATTTAAACTAATGTATCTGTGGCGCCTCTACACTTTCCCTAAAGGCAAAATTGTAATAGGTGAACATTCGACAGGAACACCTTATGTATACAACAGTTTTTCTAATGATATTGTAACAATAGGCAAATACACCTCAATTGGACCAGACGTTATCGTTATTCCCTCAATGGGACATGTGCCATTAACTCAGTTTTACGACAAACGTGTATCCACTTTTCCATTGGCAGGACTAAAAAAGAACGGCTTCAAAGCCGAATATTTTCTTCCTTTTAAAGGCGGTTTCGTTACAATCGGGAATGACGTTTGGGTAGGTGCAAGAGCAATAATTCTTCCACAGGTAACCATAGGAGATGGCGCAATTATTGGTGCAGGATCCGTCGTTACCCATGATGTTCCACCTTACGCGATTGTGGCGGGTGTACCAGCAAAAATCATACGATACAGATATGATTCGCAAAAGATTCAGAAGTTATTAGCTATTGCTTGGTGGAACTGGAATGAGGAAAAGATCAAAGCTAATATGGACTACTTCTACAGTGACGTGAATGCTTTTTTAAATAAGTTTATTGCTGAAGCGGAAAAAATTAATCAACAAACAGTTGTTTAAATTAAATAAGAAGAAAAGAAATGGTTTACTTGAAAAAGTAAAACCATGAGTTGAAGTGAGACCAACTGAACAGATCGAACGAGTTTTTGTTGCTTTGATGAACTTGATGGACATAGTATGTTGGCGGTGTTAGTAATGGCGTGGCTGTTGGATTCGTAGTCACGGTTGGTTTAGTATTTTGGGTTTGTGTTGGACTCGTTGCGGTTTGATTTTTTGGGGTCTCAATGGGTGCTGCGGTTGGCGCGGGGGTTGCTGTAACTGCTGGTGCCGGCGTTGGTGTAGGTGCTGGATCGGATGAAGCTGTTGGAGTTGGATTTGGTGTTGGAGCTGCTGTCGGAGTCGCTACAGGGGTAGGAGTTGCTATTGGAGTTGGAGGCATACCAGCCGCAATGGCTTGTTGAAGGATTTGTCCTGCCTGATTAAGTTCATAGTTAGCGTTTCCATCAACAATTGCCCATGCAGTTCCAGGATTCCAAGGTGCCCATGCCCAGTCGCAATAGCTAACACCGTTCGCATTAAGAATAGCTAATGTGTTTGTTAACCATGCATTCTCATTGTTCATGTTTGTCGCCCACTGGTTAGCGCCGATTTCACCGATAAACAGCGGCTTGTTAAAGCCTATGATTCCAAGCTTAGTTAAAGCAGTGGTCATGTCGCTTGTGGAATATGCGTATCCGTCGTTGCTGGCGGCATCATTGTAGAATGATGTTCGGTATAGGTGAGTGCTGTAAATCAAGTTGTTTGCTGAATCAGTTAAAGGATATTGGTTAACCCATTCTAGACCGTAGAGGGTTCCATAGCCATAATCCATGGATACTCCGTAGTTGAATTGTATTATTATTGGGTTTGTTGCTCCTGTTGCTCGGATGGCTGTTATGCATTGTTGTGTTGCTCCAAACCAGCTTGCTGCGTCTCCGTTGGGCTCGTTGTATAATTCAAATATTACGTTTGGATAGGTCTTGAGTGAAGTTGCAACGTTTGTCCATAGGTTAACAAAGTCGCCCACGCTGTTTATGACGCCGCTAGTATCGTAGGGTGGATAAGGCAAAGCTGGCTGTCCATTTGCACTTGAGACTCTCCAGAAGACAAAGTCAACATAGATGCCTCGTGCAGCTGCCTGCGATATGAAATATTGTACGTTACTTTGGAAGCCAGATGTGTTTTGTGTCCACCACTGAATTGTAGCGAGAACTCGAACGCAGTTGACGCCCATGCCTTGAAGCTTGTCTAGATTGCTGTTAACTGCAGCGGTGTCCCATACGTTCCATTCGGTTTGGCCGTTGGGAAGCATCCAGCTGCCTTGGGGACCGTCAATAAAATAGGTATAGTCGACTCCGCGTAAGGCTACTACGGAGCCGTCTTGATTGAGAATTTGTGTTCCTGATGTGTGTAGCGCTGATGGCGTTGCCGCGTGGACTCCTGTTCCAGCAAATATTGATAGCATGCTTATGATGAACAGTGCGCAAAGGGCTAAACCAGTTGGCTTAGCAAGTTTTCTAAGATTTATGGGATGCGCTATATCCCCTGATATGTATTTTTTCAATTCCCTCTCTCTCTTCCTGATTTTGAAATCCATATCCACAGAATGTATTTTATAGGTTTTTGAAAACTCCATCAACGCGGATTGCGAAGTAACCTTTGCAAAACTTTTGTTAGAATTCCCCATAGATTATCAAGCCATTGTACCACCTTACAACGCATGCTCTCAAGCTTAGTACAACCGTAATCATGAATACCCTGCAAACAACTTATCAATAAAACATGGGCGTTTTTCCCAATTTTTCCCTATCAACTCTTAATTTTTGATCAATAATGGCCTTCTCCCCAAAATTTAGAAACGGATTGGTTAAAATTGAAAATTGGTGTGTTCTATCCAACCTTAAATGTATATGGCGGAGGCGAATTTGTTGCAATAGCAATTGCCAACACCCTAGCTCAAAACAATCATCAAGTAATTCTTTTCACTAACAATGAAGTGAATCCTCCCGCTATCAAAAACTTCTTTGGAGAAACCCTGGAACCGACTATCCAAGCAATCAAGCAACCAACTCTTTTTACTCCAAGAGGGTTGCTGGATTTCTATCAAAGTATTTTTCACTCTTACATAGCGAAATCAAAATGCGACATATTTATCGATGCATCTACAAACTGTATATTTCCCTGGACGAACGTCTGTTACATTCATTTTCCATTTCTAAATCGTTACAGTTACAGCAAGCATTTTCCATATCTTAGCAGTCCACATATTTTGCCAGTCGGTACCGTTCCTCATGTTGTGATTGAAAAAAATCTAATGAGTTATGCGGGAAAATTGGTTCTTGCAAACAGTTACTACACTGCAGGAGAAGTAAAACAGTACTCGCAAAAAAACGTGAACGTACTCTACCCTCCTTTCTCCTCAAGCATTTCAGAGATCGGAAAACACGCAAGAAAGAACTCGCAAGAGAATATAGTGGTTACCATATCTCGTTTTTCAGCAGGTAAAATGCTTGAAAGAATCCCCTATATTGCTTCTAAAACAAATTCAAACATAAAATTCGCAATTGTCGGTCGCTTGTACGAAAAAGAAGCGATGGCTAATCTCGAGCAACTGATTAAAAAGTTGAAGTTAACTGACAGGGTTAAGCTTTATCCTGACGCTTCGGCAGAAAAGAAAATTGAACTATTAAAAAGAGCAAAGGTTTACTTGCATACAATGGTCGGTGAACATTTCGGGATTTCCATAGTTGAAGCAATGGCGTTAGGCTGCATGCCCATTGTTCATAATTCGGGTGGAATGAAAGAGTTCGTTCCAGAACAATATCGTTATTTAACCCTTCAAGAAGCATCGCGCAAAATAAATAATGAGATCGGTAATTGGTCAGCTGATAAGTCAGAAGAGATGAAGCAGATAGCTTCGAATTTCTCAATGACTAATTTTTCTAGCAAGTTCATGGCTTACTTTGATCAATTTTATGGGGCATGATGTTAGTGTCAGAATGGTCAGAAGTAATGAATGACAGAATAGGACTGCGAACCGTTTACAAAAGCCTAACCGCAAGCATAAAGGGAAATATTGGGATAAGCAAAAAAACGCTGGGCAAATTTCTAATTGATGGAAAAACAAACCTTCTCATGGAAAAAAATTCGAAAATCGTTAACAATGGCGTATTTCTATTGGGAGTAAAACCTCGACAATTTTATCCATCAACCAGTCCCTGCACCCTTCTTATGAAAAAAAATAGTCAACTTATAGTCAACGGTAGCCTAAACACGGGTAAGGGTGTTTCAATCTCAATTCTAGAAGATGCTTCCCTCGAGCTTGGTCAACGAGTTTACATTAACTCAGATAGTACAATTGTTTGTTCGAATAGCATCAAGATCGGCGACAACGTAGCGATTTCTTGGAATGTTGAAATCTGTGATTATGATTTTCACCGAATAATTCGAGAAGATTCAGTGAAAGTTGCTCCAATAGACATCGGAAGCAATGTTTTGGTTGGTCGTCGAAGCATGATAATGAAAGGTGTAAAAATTGGAGACGGCTCAGTTATCGCTGCGGGCTCAGTCGTTACAAGAGATGTGCCATCCGAATGTTTAGTTGCGGGGATACCTGCCCGAGTAATTAAACAAAATATTCAATGGGAATAAAAAACACTTTTCTGAATAGTGAATAATCATCCTTAGCGAATTTTTTATCTAGAGGTTTTCTAAATGCGTGTATGTCATGTTTGGGAAGTATTCTGGCCATTTGGAATTGGAGGCGTGGAACGCTATATCCTCTCGTTAAGCAGTTATTTGGCAAATCATTCAGACACCGAGTTTTCACTCTTAACTGGTCGTTCAACGATTCAATCCGTTACAAAGAACATCAAAAAATTCGAAGATGCTGGTTTCCTTAAAGTTCATCGACTTGGACCTAGCCCAGCCGATTTAGTCTGCAGCGTAGTTTTCGAAGCATTAGGATCAAAACCGGCTATCGTTAAAAAAATGCAGTTTGCAAGTTTATGCCATGACGCTGCAAAATCAAGGTTAGCACAATCAGCAGAAGTTTTTCATGTACATGGAATATGGGGTCTGTACGACTTGGAATACATTATGCTTGGCGTGTATTTGAGCCAACACTTCAATAAGCCTCTGGTCGTAAGTCTTCACGGCAGCTTTGTTGGAGATCCTTTAATTGGTGGTATGCCTCTTGAAACACCCGTAGTAAAGGACATATTAACAAATTACGCCGACGCAATCACCACATACTCAAAAGAAATCTTTGGTATTTTAGAGAAAATGGGGCTTGGCAAAAAAACACACCTTGTAATCAATTTTGTCGATACATTACAATTCAAAAATCCATCTTCCTCTCCCATAAAGAATGGCAATAGTGTGGTATATGTGGGTAGGTTGGAAGCTCCACAAACCCCCGAAATTCTGGTTGAAGCTTTCAAGAATGTACATACCCGAGTTCCCAGTGCTAAAATGCAAATAGTGGGCTACGGCACCCTTTATGACAAGCTTCAAGGGCTGATTCATAAGTACGGTCTCGAAGAAACAGTTTTTTTGATGGGTAAGCAAACAAATGTCCGAAAGTTTCTTTGGGAAAGTGACATCTTTATAGCTACTAATTTTGGGTATTTGTCGTCGCTTGAAGCTTGGTCAGCTGGTCTAGCCTTAATTGCCCCCGATTTTGGTATATTCACAGAAACAGTTAAAAATGGATCTACGGGTCTTCTAGTAAAGCAACATGATTCTGATGCACTTGCTTCTGCACTTATTTCTCTTTTAGAAAACCGTGAATTAAGAGAGAAAATAGCTTCTGACGCATTTGAACAAGTAAAAAAACATGATATCAGGACAATGGCCCCGAAGTTTTTAGACATCTACAATTCGGTGCTTAAAGAATAGGTTTTTCGAGGGAAAAAAAATGATTAATAATCAACCTTATGTTTCAAAGCACTTCCTGAGCATAGTCGTTTTCCTACAAGTTATAATGTATTTTTCGCTTTTTCTTAACTTCACGCTTATAAGAGAAGTTATTGGCATTTTTTACTTGACATTTATTCCGGGCGCTATTCTTGTTAAAATATTAAAGCTTGAATTTCGGACTGTGGAATTCGTCGTTTTCTCTATAGGCTTTAGCGTTGCTTTTCTTATGCTTGCTGGATTGCTCATAAACCAGTTTGGTCCAATGTTCGGGTTTAGTTTACCGCTATCCAGTTTGCCACTTTCGTTATTCATAAACACCCTGATACTTGGAGGAGTGGCAGTTGCTTACCTAAGGCAAGGAAAGAAACTACAAAGCCTGAACCCTGAGACATCGAACTTTAGTCCATCATATCTGATTTTGGCTTTAATCCCTGTATTAAGTCTTGTCGGTGCTTATTTCGTTAGAACAACAGGAGATAATTTCTATTTATTACTAATGACTTTAGGCATTGCCTTAATTTTTGCTGCTGTAGCATTATATGAGAAATCGACAAAAATTTACCCGTTCGCTATTCTTATGATTGCTTTAGCATTGCTTTTCCAAGTTTCAATGTTATCAAGCACCATACTACCTTATGGGGGAGATTCTCCTGCGGAATTTTATGTTTTTAGAATCACTCAGCTTCATTCTCAATGGAACCCAATATTCGCCGTTGCATCAGACCAGGTAATGGGCAGATACAACGCGATGTTAAGCATCACCATCCTTCCAACAGTTTACTCAAATATGCTCGGAATGGATCCAACATTAGTCTTCAAAATTATCTATCCAATAATTTTTGCCTTCGTACCCATCGCACTATACGCTTTATGGAAACCTTACATCGGCAAAAAATTTGCTTTTTTGGCAACTTTCCTTTTCATGGCTGGAACCTCATTTTACACCGTGATGACTGCATTAAACAGACAAATGATTGGTGAGTTGTTTTTTGTTTTGCTATTTATTGTACTACTTGATAAAAAAATGAAACAAGAAGCTAGATTCATAAGTTTTGGCATCTTAAGTCTTGGCTTAATATTTTCACATTATGCCTTAGCCGAAATTTTCCTTTTCCTAATTTTTGCTGCGTGGGCTGCATCGGTGTTTTATCTTAGACGGCCAAGCTTCAATCTGCAAATTGGCATGATATTATTTTTCTTCGTCGCAATGTTTGGATGGTACATTTACACTTCTGGTGCGGTGGTCTTTGATAGTTTTGTAACCTTCTCTAGTTATGTTTTAGGTCAACTCGGTGGTTTCTTTAACCCCGCCTCAAGAGGCGGCGAAGTCATGACTGGGCTTGGGCTGGCGCAGTCTCCTTCATTTTTGAATACTGTTAGCCGAGGCTTTGCCTACTTAACTGAGTTATTCATTGTAATTGGCGTCTTAGCGATAATGCTGAAAAAAACCCGTTTCAATTTTGATAGAGACTACATCGTATTCGGAGGAGTTGCATTTGTTTTCCTGATAGCTTTAGTTGCTGTTCCCGGTTTAGCTAATGCTTTAAACATGGATCGGTTCTACCATATTCTGTTAATGGTGTTAGCGCCTTTCTGCATTATCGGCATGTGGTCACTTGCTAAATTAATTCGGAAACGTGAGAAAACGGTTATTGTTGCTTTATTGGTTGTTGCGGTTTTAGTTCCATATTTTCTATTTCAGACAAACTTTGTTTATGCAGTAGCTCATACTGACAGTTGGTCTATTCCGTTAAGCCAGAATACTATGAGTCCGCTACGTTTGTATGGAGACTATGGATTCATCGACAGCTATAGCATGTATGGTGCACAATGGGTTCAAAATAACGTTCCCTCTGTGAACAACACTTTGATTGGTGATAACGGACTCTATACAGCGTTAACTGCCTATGGTCTCTATTACAGAGGCTACGTTATTGGTCTAAGTCCTTACACTGTTGTTTACCCCGGTCAATATGCTTACTTAAGTTACATTAGTCTCTACTATCAACAGGCTCCATCAGTCTCCAATGGCACTCTCCCAGCAATTCTTAATCAAACTGACCTTATTTATTCAAACAGCGGCAGCGCAGTCTTCTATGGTCCTCAAGGATAAACGAACTTAGGCCAATTGTGACTTCCAATTCATTATTAACTGAATCAGCCTTTTCAAAAAAGGTGACTTTAATGACAAAATCAGTGACGATAATTATTCCAACTTTTAAACGGGCTAACCTGCTTTCGCATGTACTGTCTGCACTAAAGGATCAATCCTTCAGGGGTTTTGATGTTTTAGTCGTTGTAAAACCATCCGGCGACGGAACCGAAAACATCGTTAGGAAATTTGATTCATTACTAAAAATACGGCTGATTTTTCAAACAAGCGGTTACTTTGTTGACGCACTTAATCTTGGAATTAAAAATGCAACTGGAGACATCTTGGTCTTCTTGGATGATGATGCCGTTCCCGCCCCTGATTGGCTTAAAAACATTGTCGATACCTATAGTTTATCAAATGTAGGTGGAGTTGCTGGAGAAGTCGTTCCAGCTCGTTTGAATGAACTTGGCGTTATTCAACTTTTAGGAAACTCGGAAGTTATCCCTCAAACAAAAGATTTTCTTGAAGAGGCGGGGAGAAAACTTTGGAGTTGCCCTCTTGACGGTTTAGAGAATTATCTCGTTTACGTATCAAAAGCGGGCATAGTCAACTATAATTTTGATATCGCTAATCGGGCACAAAACCAAATAACTAAATCATTGCTCGGCATGGGCGCAAACATGTCGGTGTTAAACGAAGCTGTGCAAGGGTTTGAATTTCCCAATTCTTGGGTACTTGGTCTGTCAAATGAGCAATTTTTAGGGTGGCATATTTGGAAAAAAGGATATACACTCTTCTTTAATCCCCACGCAAAAGTATACCATCTCGCTCACGGACAAACTCTTACACGAAATGTGAGCGATAACAAAAAAGATGTTTTAAGGCAAGTTGAATCCCAACTGCTTTTTCACCGACTTTACGGGCAGAAGCGCAGCGTATCAAAGATGCATCAGATAACCTGGCTACTTTTTGACACCGCAAAAGACCTTAAAAAACTATGTAGAGACAAAGAATTCTTCAGATTAAATTGTTTAAAAAGTAAATTTTTGTCAGAAGCTATCGGCAATAAATGGCTGTTATCAAAAAGTTTTGGGGGTGCTTATACTCCATTGGGTGATTTAGAGAAAATTATTAGTAAAGGAAAAGAGTCAAAAAAATGAAAATTCTTGTTTTTTCGGCTGTTCCTTGGAATTTTCTCTGGCAACGTATGCAGCATGTAGCATCTGAGCTTGCCTTGCGTGGGCATCAAGTTGTGTACGTTGAGGAACCCATTTACATTTCCTCAGGCTCTTTTATCAAAGATAGGGTACAAGGTAAGCAATCTTCAAAAATTAAAAAAATAAGCGATAACCTTTCAGTTGTGACATTATATGTTCCCGAGTTGAGGGGCCGGCTTGAATCTGTTAAAAATCGTTTTCTTAACTCCCTTTTCAAATCATCCTTGAATGACATTGATTTTAAACCCGATGTAGCCATTTTCTATTCCATTGAATTTGTCCCATTGATAGAAACATTGCAATCTTTGAACTCAAGAATAACGTTTGACTGTGCCGATGATATCATATCCTTCGTTTCAGCGGGCATTAAACGGGGATTTGTACCGCCCAGCACTTTTGTCAAGGCTGAGAACCTGGAAAATAAATTAATCAAATCTTCATCAACTTGCTTTGCATCTTCCAAATTACTCTGCGACAAAATATTAAAAATTAATCCCAACTGCATCTATTTACCCAATGCCGTCGATTTTGACCACTTCAACACTAACACAAAAGTGCCTGTGAAACTTGCCGATTTACCAAGCTTGAACCATCCAGTCATAGGTTTTGTCGGCGCAGTTTTTGAGTGGATTGATGTTGGCTTGATTTCCAAAATAGCGAAGACGCACCCCGACTACTCTGTTTTGCTTGTCGGGCCTGTAAATTCAGGGAAAGATCAGCTTGATGCCCATTCAAATATTATTATGGTAGGAGCAAAACCTTATGGAGCTTTGCCATCTTACCTCTCCAATATCGATGTATGTTTAATTCCATTCAAGCTTAATGACGTCACGTTAGCTTCTAATCCGATTAAGATGTACGAGTACTTAGCTGCTGGTAAGCCAGTGGTTTCAACCGCTTTACCCGAAGTTATAAGAAACGCTTCTGAAGTCGTTTATGTAGGCAAGGACGATGAGGACTTTATTCGCAAAGTCGAATTGGCAACCAAAGAAACTGGAGTTTACAATGAAGCCGCTATTAAAAAGAGGACAAGTTTTGCGAAAAATAATTCTTGGCAAAGCAGGGTTGACGTGATTGAAAGAGCTTTAATTGAAGTTGTCAAGGGTTAATTGCTAAAGCACTAACTTTTTTTAATTTCTTTAGACTCCGTCGAATAAAGAAACGAAGGTAATGTAAAGACTTTAATTTAACGCTAACAAAGAAATAGTGAGACTTAGACAGCTGAAGCGATCAAAAAGTATCAGCGCTCAGCCTCGTTTTTCATATTCAAAAATCATCAAAGAGCGATTGTCATGAGTTTAGTAAGTTTTACGAGAACATCGAATTCGTCAGATGACAAAATAAAACTGGGCATTTCAGAATCCCTAGATTTGATCGGTTACTCTTTCCCAAAAGACATACATCGAGTTGTCATCAAACCAAATATGTGTTATTACCTGGATTGTTCAACTGGAGAAACAACTGATCCCAAATTCGTAGGTGCCTTTATAGATTTAATTCGTGAAAAAATCAGTCAAGACCTCGATATCGCAATAGTGGAATCTGATGCTTCAGCAATGAAATGTAAATATGCTTTTAAAATGTTAGGTTATGAAAAACTTTCCAAAGAAAAAAATGTGAAACTTCTTAACCTCTCAGAACAAGAGAGTGATAATACCTCGGTTGCCTGCAATGGAAAAAAATATGAACTCATGGTTCCAAAAATAATTTCTGATGCTGATTTACGCGTCAATATCTCCAAAATAAAGTACATGGTTGATCCAATAAAAGTGACTTGTGCGTTAAAGAACATTTTTGGTTGTAATCCAAATCCTAAAAAATTCAAGTATCATAAAGACCTTGGAAACGTCATCGTTGCCCTTAACAAAGCCATGAAATTTGACCTGTGTATGATAGATGGCAATTTGATGTATGGAACACACACTCGAAGAGTTGGTTTGACAATGGCAAGTACTGATCCTGTGGCGATGGATGTTGCCTGTGCTGAGATTGCGTCTTTGAATCCTAATTCAATAGATTATTTTAAAATAGCCGAACAAGAGGGTGTTGGTAAAAGAAGCTACATTCCTAAAGGGGTGTCTCCTAACCAGTTTAAAGCCCTTTATCCAAAAAAGACCTTTAAAACGAAAATGAAAGCGCGTGCTTACAAAATTGTGGTCGGCGCTGGGCTTGGCAAAAAGCTTGGACTTGAATAAATACTGAGGGATTGAATGAAAACTGTTAATATTGGCATTATTGGGTTAGGCCAGGTTGGGCAACTTCATTTACGAAACGGCTTAAAACTTGCAAACGCTCAGATTGTAGCTGTCGCAGACACTTCTGCCCAAGCATTAGCCAAAGCGAAGGCTTTAGGCATTAAGCAAACATACACTGATTATACTGAGTTGCTTAAGGACCCAAAGATTGATGCAGTATTAATTTCGCTTCCAACTCACCTGCACTTAAAATGTTCCCAGCAAGCGGCAGAAGCCAAAAAAGATATTTTCCTAGAAAAGCCTATCGCAATAACAGTCGAGCAAGCAAAAGATGTGATTTCTGCTGCTGAACATAACTCTGTCAAGCTTATGATTGGCTACCCAATGCGTTTTAACAAAAAATTCGCCTGCTTAAAAGACGATGTGGCAAAGGGGTTAATAGGCGATGTTGAAAACGCCCATGCAACTTGTATAAGTTCTGGTCCATTCTTTCACAGAGCTATAGATAACTCACCTGCTCCAGTTCCTGACTGGTGGTTCAACACGACACTTACAGGAGGAGGCGTTCTGATGGATCTTGGCTGTCATATAATTAACCTTCTTAGATGGTATTTTGGTGAAGTTATTGACATTAAAAGCCAATTTGGTCATAGATTCCGCATGGATTTTGAGGATTCTGCAATGTGTTTGGCAAGATTCAGTTCGGGTTCAGTTGCACTAATTAATGTGGGTTGGTTTTCTCAGAGTTACCTATTAAAGCTTGACTTCTTAGGAAGTGTTGGTAATGTTTCAATTAAGCATGTGCCTCCGAATGCGGTCTCTACCGCTTATCAGATGTTAAGGAAGGGTATCTCCTCATTTAATCAACCGCACTTTGATGAACTACAGCATTTTGTTGACTGTTTAGTTAAAGATGAAGCCCCAAATTCAACTGGGATAGATGGACTTAGAGATTTAGAAGCTATAAACAAAGCCTATAAGAATCAGATTATTCTATAAATGGAAAACTTGAGTAGATGTCAATGGATAAAGCGTTAGATATGGGCAAGACCTCCGCTACTGGAAGCTTTCACCTGCTTATCGGGGTAGCGGGATCCACCATAATAATGTTCATTGGCACATTCATTTTGGCTACCTTATTACCTGTTTCCGAAGTTGGCCTTTATGGCATTGCCCTCATTCCTTCATCTATAATCAATTACTTTAGAGATTGGGGTGTAAATTATGCCATGACCCAGCAGATTGCCAATTTGAGGGCTTCTGGGAAGGATGCAGAAATCCATGATGTCATCGTTTCAGGGATAGTTTTTGAAATCATTACAGGCGCTATGTTATCATTGATTTGTTTCGCTGTTGCTCAACCTTTGGCTTTAATTCTTGATTCAAGCAATTCAACTAATCTTTCAATTTACATATCAATAATGTCTCTTTCAATTTTTGCAGGCGCCATTTTTTCTGCTTCAACCGCAATTTTCACAGGCTATGAAAGAATGAAGCTCAATAGTTTTACCCAAATAATTCAAGCCGTTGTTAAGACTGCTTTTGGTCCATTATTAATAATTCTTGGTTTCGGCGTCTTAGGAGCAGTTTATGCAACTGTGGCTTCTCTTGTTACTGGCGGGGTTGTCAGTATCGTAATTGTCTATTTCGTGTTGTTTAGACAGTTACATAAATGTAAAGTTGGCAGATGTGATGTAAAACAAACTTTGAAACCAATGTTGATCTACGGCTTACCACTTACTGTGTCAAACATTGTAGTAGGCGTGTTGCCGCAGGTTTTTGCCTTTACAATGGCAGTCTACGCTGGAGCAGCAATGATGGGCAATTATTATGCTGCGGCTTACTTCTCTGTTCTTTTAACGTTCATTTCTATTCCAATTGCAACCGCTTTATTTCCTGCTTTCTCAAAACTTAACACCGAAAAAGAACCAGAACTAGTTAAAACCGTTTTTGCTTCTTCAGTGAAGTACACTTCAATGCTTCTAGTTCCTGCAACAATGATTTTAATTACCCTTTCAACGCCACTTATTAATTTCCTATTTCCAAAAGACGGTATATTTAACTCATTATTTGTTGCAAATGCGGCACCAAAGTTTCCTTACGCCCCATTATTTTTGGCAATTGCATCCATAATTAATTTGCTTGTTCTTTTCGGAAACATTAGCATCGGAACTTTCCAGACGGGGATTGGAAAAACAAATCAAATTATGAAACAAAGCATTGCATCTTTAGCTGTAGGTCTGCCACTTGCATACCTTTTAGTTGCTTACTGCAATTCAATCGGTGGCCCAACATTAGCAGTAATCGGCGGAATACTTGGAACACTTATTTCAACTCTTCCCGCTCTTATCTGGGGGCTTCATTGGAGCTGGAAAAATTACAAAGTCAAAATTGACTTTGGTATTTCCGCTAAAATTTTTTCTGCCTCAGCGATTGCGTCAATTGTAACGTATTTATTTATTGGCTTTTTGCATTTACCATACCTTATCATACTACTGAGCGGTTTTGTGGTTTTTGCATTTGTTTACTTGGCTGCTGCTCCACTTATAGGCGCAGTTAACCAAACAGATATAGATAATTTCAAAAACATGTTTTCAAGCTTGGGCATAATTGCCAAAATATTAAATGTTCCATTACTTTTTATGGGAAAAATGTGCAAAGTTAAAAAATCCGAGAATACCTCGGAAAATCAGTAGAAAAAACTTTTTTGCTGACGCTTAGAAAATAAAAATATTTAATGCCAAGTGGCGGATAATGTTTGAATCGTCGTCTATCTCTATTTTTCGTTACACGCTGTTACAACACAGCTTTATAAGCTGATTTTAATAATTATATAACCAAGCGGTTTTCCGTAGTTTTAGGGAGCGCTTATTTTTGTTAGAAAGTCAAGTTTGCAAGCGTTGTGTTCTATCTAGTTCTTTTCCCAGGATAAAATTCGATGAAAACGGTGTCTGCTCTGTATGCAGAGACTATGATAATTGGACAAATGGCTGGGAATCAAAACTTCCGGAGCAAAGAAAAGTCCTAACTAAGATTTGCTCAAAAGTAAAAAGTCAGCACAAGGAATTTGATGCGTTAATTCCATTTTCCGGAGGCAAAGATAGCAGCTACGTACTATACATTGCTAAAAAAGAGCTTGGGCTTAATTGTTTAGCCTATACCTTCGATAACGGTTACCTGTCAATGCACGCAAGAAATAATATAGATAGAACATGCCGAAAACTCGGTGTAGAACATCTCTATTATCGTTTGAACACCGACCTTATGAACCGCCTGTTTTCCTTATTTATTCGAAAAACAGGGTATTTCTGTTCCGTTTGCATGAGCGCAATTCGAATGAGTACTTCTAGAATTGCTGATATGTACAATGTTCCTGTAATTATAAACGGAAGCTCGATGAGAACTGAATTGCCTCTGTCTCGCGAAATGATTGAAACTGGAGCTCTTCCTCATGTTCGAAGCGTATTAAAAGGAGAACCATTAGCTGACGAATGTCATAGGCTGCTTCGCGGTAACAGCACACGCAGAAAATTCGGTCATCTTTTATTCTTTTTATCAGGAAGAAAAACTCCATACACTTATGCTTGGTTTAACCTTGCCGACTACGTTAACTGGAACTACGACCTTATCTTTGATACAATACGAAAAGAACTTGATTGGAATTCACCCACAGAAGCTGAGCATATGGATTGCCTTATCCATCCTCTGCAAAAATATATTCAAATTCGCCGTTTTCCAGATTTAGACCAGGATAGATTGAGATTCGCCCGATTAATTATGGCTGGTCAAATGACTAGAGAGGAGGCGCTGAATAAATTGGCTAAAGAGCCAGAATCGGTCTCTGAATCAGCTATGAATCTGTTCCTTACAAACATCGGGATGAGCAAAGAAGAATTCGATAATTATATAGACCTGGGTCCAAGACACCTTCAATATTATTCGCCCACTGTACTTGAGAACCTAACTAATCGTCTCTTCAACATTCGTAATGCAGGTCACTATTAATTATAGCTGATTTTTTCTTTATTAAATTGCTCCATATTCGTAGACGTATACACGTATTCATAATTTTATTGATTTAACTTTTTCACTTAATTTGCAATTTTTCCAGTAGGTACCTGCATAATGCCCTTAGTATAGAACATTTTAATCCTGTTCTATATTTTAATAACATGCAGGAATAATAAGCGCTTTCTCAACAAACGTTTTAGCCATTAACCTACTTTTTTAAGGGCTTGATTTAATATGAATTTTAGACGCAAATTAGTGAAATGTTCGATCATAATTCTTTTAACGATTTTGTTTTTTGGAATAATAAATGGTTTTACAAATTATCCTTTTAAAGCAGATTCCGTTAACGCAATTCAAAGTAGTTCATCTAACTGGTTTTATAGCGGTTGGGCGTACAGGCAAGCTCATGACTTAACAAATAGTCAAAACCCGAATTTGAAAAATTTTTATGGTCTTTCCTCTCCTTCAATCACAATTTCAGGAAATCCCTCTAATAGCCACGATTTCCAACCAGTGCACAGTGACACCATCACCCAGGTAAATACCTGTATAGACAACAATACTTGGAAGTTTATGGCTTATGACAGTGACGCCAACGGATCAATGATTAACCTATTTTACTCTAACGACACATCTGGAATGTGGATGCCATACTCACATAACCCCATATTAGGTCCAAAAGCCAACATTTACAGATGGCCCAGCACAACCTATTCAAACGGCTTATTCACTATGTTCGTCGAAAACAACACAGGCAATACGCTTGAGCAATGGACCAGCACCAACGGCATTAACTTCACATTCTCACAAACAATTAAAACAGGCGGAAATCCAAACAAAAACCCGTTCATATGGCTAAATCCAAACGATAAAAACTGGTATCTATACAGCCACGATTCAAGTGGGATAGCCGAGGAACTAGTAGTTAGAATTTCCAGTAGCCTAAATGGCTTGAAGACCGCATCTGACAACCTAATAACAATGCGCAACATAGCCTTCGGATCCCCATCAATAACATTTTATGATGGAAAATACTGGTTAATGGCTGAAATCTTGCAAGGAACAATGTGGCAAACAATTGCTTATTCAAGCCCTTCACCTACTTCGGGATTTGTAGAAGTTGCCAATTCACCAATCCTTACAAATGACGAAGCCTGCCCAATGATTTTTCTAAACTCAAACTCATCCCACGCTTACCTCTACACAACAGATAACACAGCCTGGCTTGAAAACACACACGAAGTAAACTTAACTAGCTCAACAACAGTGCAAGCAACCTCCCTTTCTAACTACCAAATAAAACTAACCGTGATCTTTGGAAGCGGAAACAGCACTGCTGACACAGTTTATCTCAATGGTAATGGTCAAACGGATTTCAGTGATGTTCGTTTTACATGGTTCGATAATTCCGTTAATTCTGAACTTGGATGTCCTTTCTGGATTGAACAAATAACTCCGGGCGTTAACGCAACTTTCTGGGTTAAGATTCCTCAAATCCCAGCGACAGCCGTATCCACCATGTACATTTATTATGGCAAAAGCAATGTTGCGACAACAAGCAATGGAACCGCAACTTTTGAGTTCTTTGATGATTTTAGCGGGAATTTAAGTAAGTGGGATCCTCCTGTGGGAGGTACTTGGCAGATTCAGAATGGGCAGCTTGTTGCTCAAACAAATGGTTTTGGACAGCGCCTTAGAGCAAGCAATTTTGTTTTTTGCAACGATTCAGTTCATGTTAATATTGAATGGACTTCAGGAACATTTTTTGAGAGTGGACCCTGCGTTAGAGGCCAAACTCCAAGTGAACAGAGCAACGGTTACGTTACATTCCTAAGCACATCAGGTGGAGACAACAAGAATAGAATATCGGTTTTATCCAGTGGCGCTAAAACGACAATCGCTGGACAAGGAATTACAAATCCATCACAAAATGTCTGGTATTCCTGCGCGCTTAACCTATATGGTAATTTTGTAAAAGGCCAATTTTCTCCACTTTATATAGTAGAAATCAATGCCTCAGATACATCATTCAGCACAGGTTCCTTGTCATTGTTTGCTTGGGCCAGTGATAACGAAACTGTTCATTATGACAACTTATTTGTAACAAAATATGTATATCCTGACCCCATTCAAACAAGTTGGTATACTGAAGAAATTGGACCAGTAGTGGCGATAGATAACTCGTCGGTTAGCTGTGGACGAGCCGGTATAGGAAGTACTCAAACCGTTGCTTTCCACGCTCAATGGCTAAATGGATCAAGCATCACTTCAGGAAGCATCTACATCAACGGCAGCCAATGTTCAATAAATAACACCGGCTGGGCAAGTATGGTTGTAACTTCTTCAACAGTTACAAGATCAACTTGGGCAGTTTCCGCAGTAAATTGCAATGGTATAACTGCGATCAAACAAACTGGAAATAACCCACGCATAATTTGGGATCAAATAGCAATAACAAACGGAGGAATAATCAAAACTTCAGACACACTTGGTGATAATGCAACTGTGTGGTTTACAGCAAGCTATCAATATGATTCCATGTGTTTTGACAGTAGCAAGGGGTCACTCTATGTAAATGGTTCACAAATGCTTTGGGTTAATGCAAATAATCGTTGGGAATCTTACTTCCCAGTCAACGTCGTTGGACCATTGACTTTCAAAATTTCTAAAGTAATTGACTCACAATATAATATTAAAAGTACTACCGATTGCGCAGGTACACTGAATCTAATTTTCCTTGATCAACACCTCATAATAGTTTCGAATTCAACAGTTTCAGGCCTTACTTTTAACTCGAACAATAGTACATTAAACTTCAACGTTGCGGGTCCATCTGACACAATGGGTTTTGTGAATCTGTCGGTGTTTAAAACGCTAATTGCAGACATTTCCAATTTGCAAGTTAGTATAGACGGGAATTCCGTCAATTTTGTCCCTACGGATAATGGCGGTTATTACTCAATTCAATTCACTTATGGACACAGTAGCCATAACGTAACTGTTGTGCTGTATTCACCAGCTCCTAGCCCATCCCCAAGTCCGTTACCAACTGCTTCATCGCCATCACCCACACCTTATACCTCACCAACCACTCAACCATCAAGCATTCCCCAAACAAAGTCACCGACACCCTCACCAACCCCAACCGATTCACCTAATACGACATCCTCAACAAATGCGCCAACAACCAGCACAATACCAGCAAAAACCTTAGGAACGCCACTATACATAATTGAAATAGCAGCCGCAACAATACTTGCAATAACCGCGATAATATCAATCTCAGCGCTATGGCAAAACAATCACCACATTACCAAAACTAAAAAACAAAAATAACTCCTCTAACCTTTGGTGTCAGCAAATAAAATGTTTAGTCATAAACCTTAAACACTACAAATCTATTATTGTAAAAACATAAAGCAGCTTATTTTTAGTTATCGATAAAATGGAGCGACTAGTGCTTGATTATAGAACCAAAAAAAAGTAATAGTGCAATGAGGATTGCAGGGTTATTTTTAACCTTGGGCATTCTTTCACTTCTATACTCAGTTATATTTGCGTCGCAGATTATGGCTTTTATCGGATTAGGTTTAACTTTTTGGGGTGCACTTTTTTCTCTTGCAAGAAGTGGAAAATACGTTGAAAGCACTCTAGTTGACGGCACTGCAAAATCATCTTATTCTACAATTGAACGCATGGTCACAGACTTAAAATTAACTGGCAAAGGCTACTACATTCCTGCTTATCCAGAACAAAGTTATCTTCCTCAATACCTTGGAAAACTAAAAGAACCAGTTGTATACATTTCTGAAAACTTCAGTGGAAAGCCACCAATTGACGAATTAGCTGCGGGAAAGTTTTTGTCAGAAAAAACACACGGCGTATTTCTAACTGCTCCAGGCGCTGGACTTATGGCTCAAATGGAAAAAAGATTAAAATTAGATTTTAGCAAAATCGGGTTACTAGAATTGCCTGAACTTCTTCCCCGTTGTCTAACTGAACAGTTTAATCTTGCCAAGTCAGTTAACTTGAGCTTGTTTGAAAATGGCGCAAATTTTGAAGCATCAGGAATTTTGTATGAAAGCCTATTTCGTAGTGAGGTTCCTTTGCAAAGTGTAATCATTTTAGGTTGTCCAGTTGTGAGCGCAGTTGCTTCTGCATGCGCTAAATCTTCAGGCAAAATAGTCATCATTAAAGAGCTTGTTTTATCTCCTATCAACTGTGGCGTCCATGTGGTTTTTAATTTTATTTAGGAGCTAACTGACGTGTTTTTTCCCCTTTCTTTATCTGACCTGAGTTTATGGCTTGCCGTAACTGCAATAATACTTCTAATTACGTCTGAACTGCTGTATTCATCGCCTGGGTATTCGGCAAAAGTCGCCATTGACAGGGAAATTTTGAGAGTGGCCGCTATAGGATGCGGATTGGGTTTCTTAGTCACTGTCGTTCTGACCGTTATGAACATTATATAATTTTCGAAATCTACATCACTATTCTATCTGTGCTCGTCAGTTTTTTCAGTCAATTATAAAGTTGCGACTGGCGTTCACTTACTGTTGATTATGCTCATGTTTACTGTCCTGTTGCCTATGACAGTCGTCTATCCTTCGCTGAATTAATATTTTTGCTTTCGCAAGTTTTGGAAATCGTACACGACTTTGGTTGTGCTTTTCTTAATGTAGTTTTAAAGCATTCAATCAAATCTACAAAACAACCTAAGCAAAGAAAGCCCAGCGTTAAAGGTGTGAGTCGAAATCACGAACTTCAATCAAAACGTTTACTAAAGCGTTAGAGTTGGTTTTTCGGTTTTCAAAACTCTATTATTTTCTTATTTAATCGATGGAACTGCATATTTTTTCAAGTAATATTTATATCAAAAGGAACTGCATTCAAACTCTAATTACCCATTAGCGTTGGAAACAGTTTGTATCAAGCAAGTATTAGCATCTTGGTGATAAAATAATGCCGTTAAAAACCGTCAAAAAAGATACGGCTGAAGCTTTAACGTTAGAATGGGTTTTGCAAGTTAAAAATTACAAGTTGACTATTGATAAAGAACTCTGCGTCGGCTGCCAAATATGCAGTTTAGCTTGTCCTAAAGAAGCCATAAAAACAGAAAAGCAGACCAAAGTTCAAGGTCAGAAAACAAAAAAAGCCCACGTGGACGTTGATTTAGCTAAATGCACTTTTTGCGGAATTTGCGATGTCACCTGTCCTTATGGAGCCATAAAAATGACTTTAAACGGGATTCATGACCTTTCTGTTTTAGCGAAGGACAGTTATCCTCAACTTGTGCGTGACATAAAAGTAGACACTCGCCAATGCGATAAAGAATGCGTAGAATGCGAAACCGCGTGTCCATTTTCGCTTATCAGAATTTCACGAATCGGTTTTGACGGCAACCCCGTTGAAAACATGGCAGAACTTTCGCCGACAGCCAAAAAAAGAGTTCAAATTAACCTTGAAATCCAAAAAGATTACTGTCCAACATGCAAAATATGCGAGGTTAAATGCGTTCCTGGCGCAATAAATGTCACCAAAGCATTTGAGGGTACAATCAGCATCAATAAGGAGAAATGCCCTGAAGGCTGCACAGACTGCCTTGAAGTATGCCCCATTCCTAACGCATTAATGCTTGGTGAAGACAAAAAAATTCATATCAACGAATTATTCTGTACTTATTGTGGCGCATGCAAAAACGTCTGCCCTGTAGAAGAAGCTTTAGTGCTTAAACGTACAAAAATTCATCATACCCCTATTCACTCTGGAACTTGGAATAAAGCCTTAGAAAGAATGACCTCGCCCATGGACGCTGTTAAAGAATTAAAAACGCAGGCAGACCAGAACAGGCGCAAAGCAGTTACTAAACGGTTCTTAGCGAAGGAAATCGCAAAGGAGACAATGCCATGAGCTGCCCCACCTGTAACCAATCTGATCCCTTGAGACCTGAAGAATTACGGGTCGGCGTTTTCGTCTGTCATTGTGGTTTAAACATCGCAGGTACAGTAGACGTTAAAGCAGTAGCCGAATATGCTAAAACTATTCCTGACGTTGTTTTTGTTAAAGAAAACCGTTATACATGCGCTGACCCTGGCCAAGCAGAAATACGCAAAGCCATAAAGGAACAAAAACTTAACCGAGTCGTTATTGCTGCTTGCTCACCAAGAATGCATGAACCCACCTTTAGACGCACCGTGTCAGAAGCTGGCTTAAACCCATTCCTATACGAGATGGCTAACATCCGAGAGTTCGCTTCCTGGTGCCATCAAAGTGATCCAGCAGCTGCAACTGAACGGGCTAAAGATTCAGTGCGAATGGCAGTTGCTAAAGTCCGATTAATGCAGCAGCTTCAAACTCTCGAAGTGCCCGTTACCAACAAAGCGTTAATCATAGGCGGCGGAATAGCCGGAATGAATGCAGCCCTAGATCTAGCCGAAATGGGCTTCAAAGTTTACATGCTTGAAAACTCGCAGAGCATTGGCGGACACATGGCAGCTCTTGACAAGACGTTCCCAACCTTAGATTGCAGTATTTGTATTGAGGGACCGAAAATGGTGGATTGCGCACGCCACCCAAACATAACAATTTTCGCCAACTCAGAGCTTGTTAAAGTGGATGGTTACGTCGGTAATTTCAAAGTGAAAATCCGAAAAAACCCCCGGTACGTAATATCTGAAAAATGCACAGGCTGCGGCGAATGCAAAGACGCTTGCCCCATCGAATATCCCAACGAATGGGACATGAATTTGGGAACACGCAAAGCAATCTCCGTACCATTTGACCAAACAGTGCCGCTGATCTACTCAATTAACAAAGATTATTGCATAGAGTGCTTCAAATGCACAGAAGTTTGTGGAGATCGCCAAGCTATTGATTTTAACCAGAAACCTGAAGAAGTAGATTTTGACGTTGGCGCAATAATTGTTTCAACAGGTTTCGACGTTTACCTGCCATACGACATGCCCCTGCTTGGCTATGGGAAATACCCAAACGTCATTACAAGCATGGAATTTGAAAGACTAATTTTAGCTGCGGGCCCAACAGGTGGCAAGGTAATTCGGCAATCAGACGGGCAAAAACCGCATAAGATCGTTTTCATCCAATGCGTCGGAAGCCGAGACAAGAACAAGTACCCATACTGCAGCAACTTCTGTTGCATGTATACGCTAAAGCATGTGGTACAGCTTAAAGAGAAGTACAAGGAAGACATAGAAGTCTATGTTTTCTACATGGATATTCGAAGTCCCGGAAAAGGCTACGAAGAATTCTATGATCGAGCAAGGGAACGAGGCGTAAACTTCATCCGTGGACGAGTAAGTCGCATTGATGAAGACCCTAAAACTCACAATTTAACAGTTCACTCAGAAGATTCACTCCTTGGAACCCCAATTGAAGTTGAAGCGGATATGGTGGTGCTTGCAACTGCAGCTATACCTAAAAAAGGCTCAGAAGAAATTGCGAGAATCCTTAACCTATCACGGGGTTCAGATGGCTTCTTCATGGAGTCTCATCCAAAACTTAAACCAATGGATGCTCCGACAGACGGAGTTTTCTATGCGGGAGCATGCCAAGGCTTAAAAGATATTCCCTACAGCGTTTCACAAGGAAGCGGAGCAGCGTCACGGGCAGCTACAGTTATTAGTAAACCCAACTGGAAAATTGAACCGATCATCTCAATAGTTGACGAGACCAAATGCAGAAACAAAACAGCGAAATGTGGCGTTTGCGTTGACAAATGCCCATACGGCGCAATCAAAGCAGAACCAGGCAAAGCAGCTAACATTACAACTGCCAACTGCCATGGATGCGGAACATGCGTTGCCGAATGCCCCCAACATGCAATCACCCAAATGCATTTCACCGACGCACAAATTATCGCTCAGATACGAGCAGCACTTGAAGATAAACCTGAAGAAAAAATCTTAGCCATCCTTTGCAACTGGTGCAGTTATGCAGGTGCAGACTTAGCAGGCATCAGCCGTTTTGACTACCCTGCCTAGTGTAAGAGCTATCAGAGTTATGTGCAGTGGAAGAGTAGCTAGAGAATTTGTCCTTGAAGCGTTGCGGCTTGGTGCAGGAATGGTTATGGTTGGAGCATGCCACTTACCATATGACTGCCACTACATCAATGGCAACTATAAAATGAAAGCAAGAACCGACGCACTCAAAGGCATGCTGACAAAACTAGGCATGAGTCCAGAACGGTTCCGAGTAGAATATGTTTCAGCTGCAGAAGGCATACACTATGCAGAGGTCATCAAAGAAATTGACTCCCAAATGAAAGCGTTGGGCAAAGAAAAGATTCAAGCTGAAAACGCAAAACTCAAACCTATTTTAGAAAACATGCTAAAACGAAAGCAGTAAGCCATCATATTTTTTTCTTAATCCTTTGATCTTTTTGCTACATTAAATGCTCAGCAAATAATCTATCTTAACAAGGCAAAGCTGCCTGTAATCTTTAGCAACGTAATTTTCTTCAAAAGGGTCGTGCCATATGGAACTACCTCATCAATTTACATCGAAAATCAACCTGCGCAAAACCAATGCTACGCTAGACAAAAACAACTTATACTTATACTGATCAAACAATTTCCAGCAGCCATTTACAGAAAATTACTTGAAACGAAATAATTTATTTTATTCCATTTTTGGAGCTAATATTGTTGAATGTCAATCATCCAACAACAGACTCCTGATAAACCTCAATGGCGAAACCCAAGTTGTTGTAATGATTTAATCAATTAATTAATAGAAAACCGCAAAAAATCATGTTTGTTATAACAAAGCCTCTGACAAATATGTGCTATGTGTTGCTTACTTGCTAGATAGGCTTGTCAGCCAAAGATTTGAGCTATTTGAGGGTTGTTTTTTTGAACCATGCTATCCCAATTGCAACAACGATTAATGCTGCTGTGAACGCAAATGGGTTGATGTTTTGAAAAGTTAAGTATGCAGTTTCTAGAAAAGTTATAAAAGTTATTATTGCAGCTATGATTAATGCGCTGACGGCGATGTTTTTGCTCCTCAACTGTCTTCACCTGTGTTACAGGGTAGTTAGCGCTTTTTTTAATTTAATGCTAAGCGTTGGAACAGGCTGTTCAGAGAGTAGAACGCAAAAAACATTGACAAAAAATAGTTTAACTAAATTTGGGAAAAAGAGTTAGTCTTCTTCTTCAGGGAGTTTTCGCTCTTTTACTTTTAATTCTTCTGCGTCGCCGATAACTTTGAAGGTTTCTGTTAGCTCATGTTTATGCAAGAATTTTTTAACGATTATTCGTACGTATTTCTTTGAGAGTGCTTCGCCTTCACCTTTTACTGTTACGACTTTTCCATCGTTGCTTACATCTCCGCCTGTTTTTTCTTTAAGAAAATCTGCGAGTTTCTCGACTAGTTTGCTTTCATCACCTTTAAGTTCTGAAGCATTGACTTTCATTTCAACCATTTTCATATTCACCTCGATTCACATTACGCCAATTTGATGGCATTTAACTTAGTTTTTCATGGCTACTGTACTGATAAGTTTTCCGATTGGAAGTGTCAGTTCGCCCGTCGAGTCCTTCTCACTGCATACGCTCAGACTCTAGTGCTCATCATCCAAATCAGTATTCAGCGACAAAACATAAGACTCTTATGGCAAAAAATACGGTTATTCCCAAAGAAATTCTTTTAAACTATTAATCGATGGTTTACATGGAGAAAGAACATGGACCTTTTAGATGCTATTACAAAAAGACGAAGCATAAGAACCTACAAAAAGCAAGTCCTCCCACAAGCCACTATTGAAAAAATACTTGAAGCCGCTGTACAGGCGCCTTCCGCTGGAAACGTTCAACCATGGGAATTTGTAGTTGTATCTTCACAGGAAACAAAGCTGCAGCTTTCTGAAGCAGCTTACGGGCAAAAAGACCTTGTAGAATCTTCAATTGTAATTGTGGTTTGCGCTGACGAAAAACGGGCGGCTGAAAGTTATGGGTTACGTGGAAAAACACTTTATTGTATTCAGGATACTGCTGCTGCAATTCAGAACATCTTATTAACTGCCTGTTCACTCGGTTTGGGTTCGTGTTGGATTGGCGCTTTTAAAGAGGATGAAATAAGAGCAGTCATTATTGCTCCTAAAGAAATGCGTCCCGTAGCTTTAATTCCAATAGGTTACGCAAACGAAACTCCTCCAGCAAGAAATAGGCGATCTATGAGTGAAGTAATGCATAAAGAAAAATTTTAGCTTCTATGCAAAGCTAACGAATTTTTTGGGTTGATTACCTGTTGCGAATGTCCAGAAATGAGCTGTGCACTTGGTGACTTTGAAAAGGATCAGTCCTGGGTTTTCAGGTGTTAGTCCAGCCTGTTTTAGGAATGGTCTTGCGTCGAGAAGTTTCTTTTTCATTTCTAAGTCATCTACAAATTGAACTGTACCTGATACTCTCATTTGTTGCATTTCTTTGCTTTTAGAGTTGAAAAAGCAGATTTCAACTTTTGGGTTATCTTTTAATTGTTTGTAAATTTCTTTTCCGGCGGCAGAACTGTAGTATAAACCTGTGTTGTCAGCGTACCATAGTTGGAATCCTCTGACACGAGGTTGGTTGCCTTCCATCGTGGCTAAGTAGCTTATTGGATTCTCATTTGCAAATTTTATATAATCATTTACTTCCATATGGCATCAACTTTTAATATTCTATGACTTGCACTAATAATTTTCGTTCAAGTGCAAACCTGTATGGGGTAAGCTGTTACCTTAAGAAACACGATAAGTTTAAAAGCGACCGATTCATTTGTTATCAGCTTCATCTGATGCATAAAGATCATGTTCGAATCGGTTATATGCCAGTTCAGCAAACATGCGCCGAGCCAGATTTAAAAAAATCATAATAATAAACAGGAGGAAAAGAAATGTTATCACGAGATTGTGACGGATGCTCCCAAATGAAGCCGTGCAATAGACGTTACCTTATTGTTAGTAAAGGTAACTGTGTTTATTGCCCAGACGGAACAGCCCATCTAGTAGATGGATCTTAAAAAAAGGATAAAATCTTTTTTTAACAGATTTTATTTTAACCCTTTTTCATTTTTTTGTATTTTTTGAGCGAAAACTATTTGCCAAGTTATAGCGGAGCGTTTGCTGATTTCACTATTTTTTGAAGAACTCAAGCAGATCGGCATTAACTTCATCCTTGCGTGTCGTGCACATTCCGTGCGGCGCTCCTTTGTAAACTTTGAGCGTTGCGTTTTTTACGATTTTAGAAGATAACATTGCTGAGTCGGCTATCGGGACGATTTGGTCGTCATCGCCATGTAGGATTAATGTTGGCACATCGATTTTTTTGAGGTCTTCTGTTAAATCTGTTTCTGAAAACGCTTTAATGCAAAAATAAGCGGCTGGGAATCCACACATCATGCCCTGAAGCCAAAATGACTCCCTTACGCCTTCTGAAACCTTTGCTCCTGGACGGTTATAACCATAGAACTGCATGCTGAGATCTTTGAAGAATTGCGAACGGTCCGCTACCACTGCTGCTCGCAGCTGATCGAATACTTCAATCGGTAAACCACCTGGGTTAGCGGGCGTCTTAAGCATCAACGGCGGGACTGCACCGATTAAAACGGCTTTGCCTACACGTTTGGTTCCGTGCCTGCCAATGTAGCGGGCAACTTCTCCTCCGCCTGTGGAGTGGCCCACAAGAAAAGCGTTTTTTAGATCAAGTTTTTCAATAAGTTCTGATAGGTCATCAGCATAGGTGTCCATGTCGTTTCCATTCCATGGTTGACTTGATCGTCCATGACCTCGGCGGTCGGGAGCAATGCAACGGTATCCACGGGAGGATAGATAAAACATTTGATCTTCAAAAGCATCTGAATCAAGCGGCCAGCCGTGGCTAAAAACCACTGGTTGTCCACTCCCCCAATCCTTGTAGTAGATTTGTGCACCGTCTTTGGTTGTAATCATATTCATGATTTCACCTCCGTAGATAAGGTCTTTGATGATCGTTTTTCAAGCCAGCTTTCAACAGTTGAAGATACTTCTTTTTTCTGATCTAAGCTATACTTTGAGCTCATCGTTGGAATAATGCTTTGATAGAACCAATGGTCTGCTCCTGGAAACAACTGCCGGTTCTTGTCTTTCGACGCAAGTTTTTCTATAAGTTGGTTTGAACTATTTGGGCATGCAACTATGTCAGAATCACCATGAATAATGAGAACGGGTTTTTTAATTTTGGAAGCATGTTGAAGTATCTTATTTGCCAGCTTAGTTTGCAAGCTAAACAAGAATCCTAAGCCAAAAGTTTTGGTGCAAAGTTCATCTTCAGATAAGAGTTTGTACTCTTCGCTTTGAAGGAAAGCCTGCGGCCACATATCAACTAAATCATACGTCGAATGAGGGGAAACAACCGGTGAAACAACCACTTTAAAAGTGTCCACGGCAGGCAGCTTAAAGCCATTTACAACAGGAGGAGCCGCCAAGACCAAACCATCCAATTGCTCAAGGTAATGAGCTGCGTACCATAATGCGTATGCACATCCGATGCTATGGCCAAACATAAACAAAATTTTCTGCCTATGCTCGGCTCTTATAATGTCCACAAACTCGCCTAAGTCAGCTAAATGCCTGTCAAAATCAGTCGTGTCTCCCCTGTGCAGGTTAGGTTCTTTAGAGTTTCCAAAGCCTCGACGGTCAAAAGCGAAGCTTTCGAAGCCAGCCTCCTGAAGTTCGTGTCCAATGAACCTAAATGCGCCTGAATGCGTCTCGATGCCATGAAGAAAAATCACAACTCCTTTAACTTCGCCAGACGGATACCAATGCCGACAAAATATGTTAAACCCATCACTCATTTCAAAGTGCTCTTCAACTT
Source organism: Candidatus Bathyarchaeota archaeon (assembly GCA_963798135.1). Classification (GTDB taxonomy): domain Archaea; phylum Thermoproteota; class Bathyarchaeia; order Bathyarchaeales; family Bathycorpusculaceae; genus Bathycorpusculum. Next base: position 51,331 of record CAWCSI010000006.1, read on the forward strand.
CTCCAGAAGACTGAACGTGCATTCCAAAAACTCCACATAAAAAATGGCTGCAATCATTATTTACAGATTTGTGGTTGCAACTGGCAATAACAGTTTTCTAAATGAGTTAAAAAATAGTAAGCCCATTTCGAGAGATGGGCGTCAAAGGCTTATTCTTTACATTTGTTTGTTGTTTTTTTGTTGCTGCGTTGGTTGTGTTAACGGAATAATGGTTGCTTTTGAAAGATTTTCCTGTTCATTAAGGATTAATGAAATTGCTTTGCCTTCGGGTACGATAATCTTTGTATTATTTTGTAAAGATGCCGTTATAGTGTCGAGTTGTTTGAAAACTATGGCGCTATCCTTAAAATATGTGGTTAAAGCCTCGTTTCTCAATTTGGTCGCTTGAGCATCCCCTTCCGCTATCTCAATAGTGGCGGTTTTCTGTCCTTCAGCTTGGAGAATTGCAGCTTGCTTTTGTCCTTCTGCAACTTGAATCGCCGCGTTTTTCTGCCCGCTTGCTAAGGTTGCTTGTGCTATGGCAGTTTTCTCAGCAGCTTGTCGATCGTTGTCCGCTTTGAGAACGGACTCCATAGATATGATAAGTTCTTTTGGAGGCTCTAAGTCTTTGATTTCTGCCCTCACAATTTCGATGCCCCACTTTTCCGTTTGCTCGTCGAGTGCTGTTTTGAGGCTTGTGTTGATGATGGGTCTGGAAGTGTTTGCTACACTCATGTCCATGCCTCCGATTATATCTCTTAGGACAGTTCGGGCAAGAGTATCGATTTGAGTGGTGAAGCTTGCGACGTTATATTGTGATGCTTTAACTGACATCTCATCTGGTTTGATTCTGTAGAATACTACAGCGTCCACGCCCATGAAGACCTTGTCTTTTGTAATTACGTCTTGGCGCTGGACAGGTGTCATGCGTTCAGTAACGTTTACTCTAATGATTTTGTCTACGAAAGGAAATAGTAAAGTTATGCCTCCTTCAACAAACCGGTGGTATTTTCCGAATCTCTCAACTAAGCCTTTTTCTGTTGGTCTCACAATTCGAACCGACAAAAGAACACCCCACACAATTAGTACTATGGGTATTACTATTGCTAAGATTTCAATTATGTCTACCATACTACCCTTCCCTCATGCTTCTTAGGGGAAGGTAGTCAGATTTAAGATTTGCTTAAAGCAGAAATCCTGGCAAATTAATCGAAATATCTTCCTCCAAAAACAATGTAGAAAATCGTTACAAAAGCATACAATCCTAAGCTGACTTCAACTGTTGAGAACGAGAAAATTATGGCTAATATATAAGATATGGGTCCGACAAGTACAATTTTGCTTCTTTTTGCAATTATTTTTGGGTTAGGTTCTTCATGTGTTAAGTGTCGAATTCTTGGGTAGAACCAAAGAATATCAAATAGTATTGAAACTACCAGAGCATTTAGGCCATATGCAAGAACTGCTGGATTGCAGGGGATTTCTTCCAAGCAACGCCGTGGAGAAAGGAGCAAGTCAAACAGCAAGGAAGCAAAACGAGGTTAATCCACACCGTCCTAAGATCAACAGTGTTAATGTGACTGAACATGTTTTGGTGACTTATCCAAAGAACACCTAAAAAAATAAATGTAACAATATAAGCAAACAAGTCAGGAAGAAGCCCATAAAGGTCTGCTTGCAAAGTTGCCGAGGCGTTGGGTCCAGTTATTGCGGGCACAACTAAGCTAAGCACTAATATGGTCATTACTGTCGCAAATATGCCGTCGGTTAGACCTTCCGTTCTATCTTTTCTAAACCAAGAAGAAACTTTTTGGCTCATTTTAGAAAGACACCTCAAATAACCCTTAGAGGATTTCGCATTTTCAAGTTCTACTTATGGCTTGATAACTAGTCAGTTGATGACAAAAATAGGGATATTTTCATCTATTTAATGAGTTGTGACTAGTCAAGAGCAATCACAAAAAGCCCCCTTAATTGTGAAATGGCAGGGGGATTACCTGGTCACTCCATTCTTGCGCCCAGCACACCAGACCGAACATCCCACGAAGAGACCCGCACATTGTTGGGAATGGTACATTGGGCTTTTTCAAGGCTTCCCGGGCTTCTGTTCTGAGAGGGTGTAGGCTAGGTTGATCAGCGGGAAATGGCTAAACGCCTGTGGGAAGTTGCCAAGCTGTCGCTTTCCCTTTGTGTCATACTCCTCGGCGAGCAGACCAACGTCATTAGCCAGCGAAAGAACCCGTTCGAACAGCTTCCGGGCGTCCTCCTCCCTCCCCTGCATATGGTAAACGGTCGCTAGCCAGAAGGAGCAGGCAAGGAATACTCCTTCGTCTCCGGAGAGTCCGTCAACCTCTCCCTCGGGCTTGAAGCGTAGCAACAATCCGTCCTGAAGCAGCTCGCGCTCGAGCGCTGCTACGGTCCCCAGAACCCGGGAGTCGGTAGCTGGCAGAAAGCCGGAAATGGGGATGAACAGGAGGCTGGCGTCCAGCCCCTTGCCCCCATAGTACTGTGTGAAGGTGTTTTGCTCCTGGTCGAATCCATTGCGGCATACATCTTCAAATATTTTTGTACATTCAGCGCGAAGATCATCTATAGGTTCAGTCAATCCGTTTTCTTCTGCGTACCGAATAGCCCGATCGAGCGAGGTCCAAGCTGAAACCTTTGATGCGGTGAACGAACGCTCCGGTCCACGCATCTCCCAGATACCGCGGTCCGGCCGCCGCCAAGCGTTTGAGACATAGCGCGCGATGTTTAAGAGGGCTCTCTCAGCCTCGGGCCCAAGAGAACCGCGGATTTCAGGCTTCTTGCTAACTTCATATACGACGATCGAGAGCTCACCGAGAACATCGAGCTGAAATTGCTCATAAGCGGCGTTCCCAACCCGTACAGGCTTTGCACTACCGTAGCCTTCAAGCCACCCGAGCTGGACCTCTGAGAGTCGTCGCTCGCCGCGGATGCCGTACATGATCTGCACTTGAGCTGGGTCGCCGGCCACAGCGCGAATTACCCAGCGGAAGAATTGAATTGCTTCCTGTCCTAGACCGGATCGTGTTAGTGCGTTTACCGTTAGTACCGCGTCGCGAAGCCAGCAGAAACGGTAGTCCCAATTTCGTTCGCCGCCGGGAGTTTCAGGGAGCGACGTTGTGGGGGCAGCGACGATTCCACCAGTCGGCTCGTAAGTGCACGCCTTGAGTGTGATTAGCGATCGAAAGACCTCGTCGCGCCATCGGGCGGGCGCCTGGATTTTTGAGCACCAAATTCTCCAGTACTCTTCAGTTTCGCGCTCCGCCCTGGCATAGTTTGAAGGGTGGGGCGGAGCTTCCCAAGAGCGCGCGTCGCAAAGGACGTATGACACCATGTCTCCCTTGGAAAGCACAAAGTCCGTTGCTGGTTTCGGGGCGCCTGTTGTTGGACCGCCGTGAAGGTAGAGCGCATCAGGTCCTGCTAGTGCCTGTGTGGCCTCTCTGAGCCGAACAACCCGTGGAATTGCGCGTCCGAAGGCAAACCGCGGGGTAAGCTCGGAGCGCATCGGGACTTTTCCGTCAAGGCACTCGACACTCCTGCAGATTTCCGAATGGTCGCGTCCCGCCCAGGGCGGCATGAAATCGACCAAGCGGACGGTGCCGGTCTCAGTGACGAAATCCGTCTCTAAAATCAGTGTATCTTTCCTATACCGGCGCAAAGTCTTGGCCTGGATGTCGCTAGGGGCGATCCGCCAATACCCATTTTCGGAAGTCCCCAAGAGTGCAGCGAAACATGCGTCGGAGTCGAAGGCCGGCAAGCAGAGCCAATCGATAGTACCGCCCTTAGTAATGAGCGCCGCGGAGTGCATGTCTCCGATCATCGCATGGTCCTCGATTCTTGGGTGCGGTTCCGCTTTTGCCCAATCAGACACAGTTGACGCTTCGTAAACTTTGGAAAACGACGTTTGATTAGAATCACTCATTTTTACTGAAACCTCAGTAGTGAGCCAAGATTTCTAAAAATATTAAGATATGTGACTACATCAACGAACACCTAATATTTGGAAAAATAAGCGACTTCGACTTCATTTTCCCCTTGAGCTTCTTGAATAACCTACCACTCTATCGGTTTAATCTAGGTTTGATGTTGAAGCAGATCAGCAAAAAGCAACAAATAATCGCGAACATGATTGATTATCAAAAATTTCTCTTTTACCAATTCTTTCCCGCGACTGCCCATCTGTTTAGCTATCGCTCTGTTTTTTAATAGGTATATCGTGCGCTCAGCTGCCTGATTTGTTGTATCCACAAGGAAACCATTCTGTCCGTCCAATATCTGAAGCGGAATTCCGCCGACCATTCTTCCCACGATTGGAATGCCCTTCCAAAGTGACTCAGCTACAGTTAAGCCGAAGCCTTCACGCGTTGACATCTGGAGCACCACTTGCGACGCGCTTTGAAAAGCGTTAACTTCCAGATCCGTCATGCCTTTTAAGTCAGTCAAAAGAAGGTGAATATCTGGATCCCCGGCAGCATGCTGTACGGTTTTTTTGAAGTAGGGCAAGCCTTCAGGATCATCAGTTGCCATTCCCCCAATGAGTAGAAGCTGTACGGTTGGGATATGCTTTTTAACAAGTCTGTAAACGTCGATAACTCCTAAGGGGTCTTTCCATTGATCGAACCTTCCAACTTGCGTGATGATTGGACGGTCAGGTTTCACTTCAAACCGGTCTAAGACAGATAGTATTTCTGAATCCGTGAGTTCTCTGTTCTTTTCGCTGAGGGGGTTAATTGATGGAGGTCTTATGACAAGCTTTGGGACTCTTAAGTTGGGCATAATGTATTCTCGGGCCGTGAAGACTGCGGCGTCATAGCGTGCTATGTAAGGTTGTAGAAAGCTCCAGACGGTTAGGTTGGGCATAGAGAGGTCAATATGGCACCGCCAGATCCAGCAGCTGTTCTTATTAGGGCAGAATTGAATGAGCGCAGCTGGCTGCGCATCATGTACCATAACTATGTCGGTGTCAAGGATTGTTGCTTCACAGTTCATCTTGTTATATTCTAGATAGGTATTTTCTTCTTCTTTACTAAGAGCAATGCTTGCGCCTTGTAATGCGTTATGAATCTTTTTTGTTATGGTAAAGAACTTGAGGTCCCCTTTGATGACTTCCCACTGTACATCTAAACCTGCATCTTGCATAAGCGGAACCATGCTAAATAGAATCTCAGCTACTCCACCGCCAAAGGAGGTTGAGTTTATGTGGGTGACAGATCTGCCTTTTAGTTTGTCACCTAAAGAGCGTACGGTTTGAATTTGGTCTTCATCCACGATGCCATCAAAATCCTTAAGTGCAATTTTGGCAGTCAAATTAACAACCATACAAAAACACCGAGAACAAGCACACCTAAATTGTAACAGTTTCATGAACTATAAGCCTTAAGGTTGTTAATGCTGCACGCGTTGAATAAAAGGGAAAATGAAATTAATCGTTAAACTGCTTATTTTAAATAGAAAAGAAAAAGATAACGCATTTGAGGAATTAATAGAATGCCTGCCGAGTTCGAAATTAAGTGCGCGGAAAATAGAGAGTTTTACTGGGTTTTTAAATCCGGTAATGGAGAAGTTGTCGCAACCAGCCAAACATACAATTCAAAACAAAGCTGCCAAAAAGGTATCGACTCAATAAAAAGAGACAGTTCCACAGGCAAAATTCACGACATAACAAATAGTTAATACACGATATATTCTCATTTCTCCATTTTTTTATCCCTTGCTTTATAGTTTCACTTAATTTTGTTGATCGATGGTTAATATTTAAAAATAACACTGTTTAAATATTTTTTTTAAGAAAATAGTTTTGGATTAATTTGGAAAAAAATGGCTGAAAAGGCTCTGGATATATCCCTTATCTATGGTTTAGATTTTCTGTTTTCCTTTCTCCTTGATTTCTCTTTCCGGAGTCTCAGCACACAATAATTTTTACTCTGTAAAAACCTGTTTTTCGACGCAAATGGGGCAATCTAAAGGCAGTTTTTTCTGAACGATCATTAATTTTTTAACGTCATTTGAATTAATGTAAATCCTTAAAGCTTTCAAAGCTATAGAAGCGCAAACAGTTTTTTAGTGAGGTGAAAAACGTGGTGTTCGAAGAGGAAGATGAATTTGTTGAACCGAAAGATGAGGAATGGGGTGAAGAAGAAGAATGGTAAGGTATAAAATCTTTCAATAACTCATTATACAATGGTTTTTTGTTCTTAGCTTTGGATTAGATTTCGGAAGTTTTTCATTGTTTCTTTGCGCCTTCCTCTTGCTTCTTGTGGTTTTCTTCCTGACGGTCAATCTCGCTGTCAATAACTCTAAGATACCTTCTCAAACTTTCCAAGTCATCATGATTTCAGCTGGTCCAAACCCAGAATCTAATAAACCAAACACGGAAATATACTTTGGAAATAGCCAAAACAAGCCAAAAATAAAATTGATAGATTAATAAGCATTTTTGAGCTTATTTAGGCATAATAAGCTTGAAAACAGGTCCAACATGTAAAATGATGGGCGGGGGATCCCGGCACCTTTTCACTAGTAAAAACTCAAATGTAGAAGCGCTGGGATTTGAATTCTGACGACGGGGCGATATCTCCGCATTTTTTCTTTTTTAAACATCCTGAAATACTGAAAAATTGCTTAATGATCGCTCGCAAACTGTTAATCCAGTCTTTGACGTACATTTTAACCCTGTCTATGTTATCGTCTGAGAGAGGATTGTGATGTGCAATTATATTTCTCGATAACTCAACTTCCTCTATCCTGTTTGTTAGCCATTCTATCGGTCTATCACCATCAGGCAGCTTATCCTTGAAGTTAGGCGTTACAAGAGCCGATTTCGGTTTTAGGGTCTCGCCGGTTCTTAGGTGAGCTTTAGATAGTCTTTGACTTATTGACAGGCTTCCCAGTTAGAAGTGTAAAGTACTGGCGCCCAGCCTTGGACAAATTAGCACTGACAATCAACACGGTTGGACTCATGGAGAAACTAACCGTTGTGCCCTTTATGGTTAGTTCGGGTAAATCTCGCAAAACTAGACCATCCTTCCCTTTGTAGTTGCCAATCGATTCAGGTCTTAGTCCGGCATGGCTATCAATGAACAAATGATGCAGGCTTTTTCGTCGCCAGCCAAAAAGATTCTCTTCGATTCTTGCTTTGTCGGAGTCCTTTCATCTTTTGAAGTCGGTGCGTCTTGAGAGCCCTCAATCCGAACCCGCCCCTTGACTTGAACTCTGTTGTGGATTAACCCTGACTTTAACGACTTTATTGTTGAGTGAATGTAGCTTCCCGCATAGCCGTCGGATTGCATTCTTGTGACGGTATCTAAAAGCAGGTTATAGAGCTCCTCTTCGGGCAGGGCTAGAAGCTTTTGTGGGGTTAGGTTTTAGTGTAGGCAAAAATTGCCTAGCCGCCTTTAAATTAACGTCGGCAGTTATCACGACCCCAGCGCCACATTATCATACCAGCGTTTGATTGCTTTATCCTGTAGTATAGGTGTATGTTGATTTTGGTTAGCTCGCAAGTTTCGCTATAACTCCATTAGAGAATGTTACGACTTTATTAGAAGGCGGAAAAGGTTTGTTTAATAAAACTGCTGATGGTTCAGACCTCAAAAGGGAGCGGGCCCGGTGGGATTTGAACCCACGATCTCCGGCTCCGAAGGCCGACACCTTAATCCGTGCTAGGCTACGAGCCCATTGACCAGACATCACAATAATGGGGTCGCATTAAAAGATTTACGGCAATTCTTATAAACTAACATAATATTTAACTTCAGTGCTCCCTAAGGTGGGCCGGTAGCTCAGCACGGCTGGAGCGTTCGACTGATAATCGAAAGGTCGGCAGTTCAAATCCGCCTCGGCCCACCATCTAACGCTTGCTTTGTAGCTTTTTTCTAAATCTAAAATTTCTATTCATAAACCCTCAGTGGATCTTCTGGACCTTTGGCCAGTTTTGAACCTTTTATCCTCAAGTTGAACTCAATTGAGCAGAAGGCACCAAAAAAGGATGATGCGCAGCTTAATGTTGTGGAGTTAGAGGATTCGGATTGGGGCGAATCTGATAGGGGTTCAAAATAATTTTTTGATTTTTAGATGATAATGACTTTTTGTAATGCAAAGTGACGTAAACGAGTAATAATGCATCCTGTAAAGGATTCAAGCTTTAAATCAAAATCTCATAAAGCTATCTTTCATAGAAAAGAAAGACCTTTTTGATTAATCTTCCCTAACTATTTTTGGAGCACTGGAAGAAAGATGGTTTGTTTTTTGGGGTTTTTTAGAACTCGACATTGAGAATGGTTTGCGCTCCTTCTTTGGTATCAATTATTCTCGACTTTTTCTGGTTCCTTCTTGTTACTGTTCTTAAGTGTCTGTTTACTATCTGGTTTCTCATCCGTTTCTTGCCGAGTTTCAGCCTCAACCCATTTTGTAGCATCTTCCAGTCTTTCTCCTGCTCTTTCTAGTGGTAAAACTATCCTTTCTAAAGACGCAGGCAAATGTTGTCTTGGATGTGGACCAAAAGTTCCAGCGTAAACCCTTGAAAGCTCAGCTCCGAAAAGAACAATCAAGTTTAAAATAAATATCCAAAGCAAAATAATTATGAGCGAGCCAGCTGCTCCTACAATTGTTGTTACCGTGAAAATTTGAATGTATATACCCAGAATATAATTGGTGACTGTAAAAGCAATACCCGTAACTGCTGCAGGTAAAAATACGTCTAACCAGTGAACTTTAACCTCAGGGATCACTTTGAAAATTAAAGCAAAAAGCAGAGTTGACAAAGCAAACGACAAAATTACCTGAGCTATCCTAACTAGGACAAACGTTACCGTTCCATTTACTGAAAAAAACGGTATAGCGCCAGTCAAAGTGGTTGCTATTCCTGTCCAGGCAATTACAATTAACCCAAGCGCAGAAACCAAAATAAATGGTCCGATTCTCTGTTTAACTCTCATTCCAAAACTTCGGGTTTTTGCCCTCTTGACTTCCCAAATTACATCCATCGTATCACGCAAAACAGAAAAGGTGCCAATTGCTCCTGCTAAAGAAAACGCAATGACTGTGATTGCAGCCCATATCGAAGAGAAGGGTGATGCTGCGCCTGAAAGTAGCTCTTTGAATAATTCTGCAACTGCTGGACCTGCAAGCGCAGTTATTTGCTGAATCAATTGTTGAGTTGCTTGTGTTTGACTAGAGAACAATGCAAAAAATGATATAATTATGAGCAATAGCGAAGGCAAAGGAATAATGATAAAAAACGTTAATGCCGCGGCTCTCAACGCTGCGTTGTCGGCTTGCCAATCCTTAAACGAAGCTTTGAATACCGCATAAAGTTCCCTTCTGTTCATTTTTGAACCCAATATTCTTGTTTAGAAATAGCATTCAAGCATTCAAGCGTTTCTGGTTGTGTATCTGTATGTGGGATTAAACAAGCAACCACAACTAAAAAGACTTTAGCTATAATCTTCCATATTAGACATCGAAATGCGTTACTCTATTAAGAGCGAGAAAGAACTTATAGACTGAAAAGAATGACTCAGCTTTCTCCTGAAAAAATTTGGAATTTAAACGAAAAAGAACTCTTTACCTTACTCGAGAAAGGATTAACTACACCAAAACGGAAAGAAATTCGTTTTTATGCACCAAGTTTCAGCTTCTACAAAACAAAATATTTTTGTTCTTCGCCAATCAGTTTTCCCACCATTTCTGTTACAGGAACATCCTGTGCATTAAAATGCAGCCATTGCGGTGGCAAAGTGCTTGAAACAATGCATCCAGCGATTTCACCGGGGGAGCTGTTTGAGCTATGCAGTAAGCTGAAGCAGAGTGGTGCTCAAGGTTGTTTGGTCAGTGGTGGGTGTTTGCCTGATGGTTCTGTGCCTCTTGATGGCTTCGTGGAGGCGCTTGCGAGGATTAAGCAGGAGCTTGGCTTAACTGTTTTTGTTCATACAGGAATTATTTCTTTGAAAACTGCTGTTTTGCTTAAGCAAGCTGGGGTTGATGCAGCTCTAATAGATGTGATTGGCTCAAATGAAACGATAAAGAGAATTTACAACCTCAATTTTACCTTAAAAGATTATGCTGATTCGCTCAAAGCGCTAAATGAAGCGGAAATTGCTTTTGTTCCGCATGTTATTGTGGGGTTAAACGAGGGCAAGTTAGACGGTGAATTAGACGCGCTCAAAATGATAGAACAAGTTAAGCCTTCGGCTATAGTGATAATAGCTTTTATGCCCATACATGGAACAGCTATGGCGAAGACCCCTTCTCCAAGACCAGTCGACATAGCCAAAGTTACCTTGGCAGCACGGTTAATGTTTCCCGAAACCCCATTAATTTTGGGTTGTATGCGTCCCAAAGGTGTTGCCCGCGGAGAAACAGATGTTTTAGCGCTAAAAGCGGGAGTTGATGCAGTTGCGTTTCCAAGCGAAGATGCAATCAAACATGTGAAACAAAATGGTTTTCAGGTTTCTTTTTCTTCTTATTGCTGCGCACAAATGTTCTTTGATGCTAAAACAAATAAAAAGTAATCTGCTCAAGTCTAAGTTTCGTATCCGCGCGCAATTCCGCCTTTATTGAACAATTCTTGAATACAAAAACGAAAGGTTAATTTAGGAAAGATACAGAGTAATGCAAGGTTTGCCGGTCAAAGGGCACGGGTTCCACCTGATCCCATACCGAACTCAGAAGTTAAACCGTGTTCCGTTTCCAGCTGTAGTGTGGTCTTAGGCCACGTGAACCTGGGAAAGCTGGCAACCACTTTTCTTTTAATTAAAATCTTGGTAGATTTGGCATAGCTTTATAACTTACTTTTAATAGCTTTTTGAGAAGGTGTAAAAATTGAGTCTTATTCCTGGTAGCGATTCGATAACTCAGATTATCAGCTTGCTTTCCTACGTATTCTTCATAGTTTTAATTTTCTATGGCCAAAGAATCCAAATGTACGTTATGATCAGAGAAGTAGAAAACTCTCTTCATAAATTAAAGTTCATAAAAGAGGAAGGGCGCAAAAACGCTATTGATGCCATAAAAGAAATTGGCAAACCAACAGCTGACCCTTCAGCTCGTGTTGACCGCTACTTAGAATACTTTACCATCGGTCCACAAAGCATGGATCCTGCAGGCATCGTTTACAAACTTGATCACATACTTGACGTTAGAGACGACCGGTTAAAAGATGAAGTTAAACTGATGGCGCCATCATGCGACGACGTTCAAGTGAACAATTTAGAAAACACATTGGAAGCTGCAATGGCACTTAACTTCATCTACAAAGTCATACGCCACTATTACATTCAAGGCAAAAAAACCCTAAGCCTCTACGTAATAATGCAGATACAAATGATATTGCCCATGGTTATGAAAGAAGCCGAAGCATATTCAAGTGCCCTCAAAGCATTCGCCTATGGTCAACCAATCGGAGACGGAGCGGGACCATTAGTTGCGGCAAAACTCATGCACGGCTATGAAGTCCGCAAACTTCCAAAGGACTGCGTCATGGCAACTGTACCATTAGAAGGGCGAACAGCTCTTATCATAAAGGCTGAAGGTCCCGGTGGCAATGTCGGAAAACCAGGTGATGCAGTTGAAGCTGTTATTGAAGAAAACGAAGGCAAAATCGGCATGGTTATAATGATTGACGCCGGTTTGAAACTCGAAGGGGAAAAGGTCGGAGAAGTAGCAGAAGGCATCGGCGCAGCGATCGGTGGACCAGGCGTAGACCAGTTCAAGATTGAAGCCAAACTGACAAAATACAAGATTCCAATCAATGCGGTAATTATCAAAGAAGACATTGGAGATGCAGTTTCGCCTATGCGAAAAGAAATCAACGATGCAGTTGACCCTGTAATTGAACGAGTCAAAAACGTCATCTTAGAACGAACCAAAGAAGGCGACAAAGTCATTATCGTTGGAGTAGGCAACTCAATCGGAGTCGGACAATAGGAGGACAAAAACAATGACCCAAAATCAAAATTCAACAGCAGCTAAAAAAATCTCAAACTATCTAACTATGATAGTTTTAATCGTCATTGCACTATCAATAATATCGTTAATATTAGCAGCAAACGCGTATTTGAGTACGCCAAGCCAACCCTTGGCTGCTGGATTTTTAACGCTTATTGGTTTAGTTGCTTTGACGATGTCGGTGTTTACACTTTATCAATCAAGGAGACAAGTGGCACAAATGAAAATTGAAATCCCCAAAGTTATGACCACACTCGAATGCAAATGCGGCTCTAAAACAATACGTGAATTCCAACGAGGCGACTACGTATTTAAAGATCTCGACACTCCATGTCAAAAATGCCCAAACACAAAACAAATGGTAACCGCAATATACAAGGAAGTCAAAGAAAAAGAAAAGACATACGACGTCTAAGTTAAAACTTCGCAACCATTATCTTTTAACAGCACCGTGTGCTCGGCTTGAGCAACGGGTTTTTTGCTTACTTCCACAAAAACCGGGTAACCCAAAACAGCTTTTGCAGCAATCAATTCGTTAAATGATGTTTTATGATGTTCCTGGGGCACCACACCTGTTAACCATCTTTCAGCGAAAGGTAAGGTTCTAAAATTAACCTCAATGTATTTGAGTAGTCTTTTGGAATATTCGCTCTTAACGGATTTTGTCTTTAGAAGGCGGTAAATGGTTATGCGTGGGCTGTCATCAACTCTGCCAACAGCTTCTGGCAAAGTTACGAATGGTTCAATCGCATAGACTTCCCCCGTTTTCACTTTAGCAAATGAAACTGGCTGTGACACATTTGGAATAGATAATCCTGCATGAATTAGGTACCTTCCCACGGAGTGTCCACACAAGTTAGAGATGGGTTTGAAGCCTCGGTTTTTTATAGTTGTTTCAATTAAACTGCCGATTTTGCCAAGTGCCATGTCCCCGTGAATATTGTCTGTCGCATTTTTTAAAGCAAGTTCTGCAGTAGTTATCATGCTTCTGCCTTCGGGACAAAAACTAACTGTGAATGCTGAATCGGTTACGTAACCATCGATATGAACACCTAAGTCCACCTTAACCGTAGAGCCCTCAGGTATTGTAGAGGTATCGCCGGGAGGTGCCGTGTAATGTGCGGCCACTTCGTTGATGCTAACATTACAGGGAAACGCTGGCTTGCCTCCCTTAGCACGAATTGTACTTTCGACTTTCTCGCAGACATCGATTATCAGCATGTTTTCCTTAACGTAAGATCTCATTTCTTCTCTTGTTTCACGGAGAATTTTGCCCGATAGATAAAATTTTTGAAGTTCTTCTTTATCGTACTGCATTGCAGTTACCTTTGATAATAATTTGGATAATGCGAAGATGCTTAAATGCGTAACCCACTATGTCAACGCTTCTCCATCTGTGCCTTATCTAACAGAATTCTTGGTGAGGTTATTGTCTTGACATAGACAGCATGTCACATCAAAATAGAGTTAGCAGGCAAAAGTTTTTTTTGTTGACTTTATACTTCAGAACTCAAAAACACCTAACCAAAATCACAATTGATTTTTGTCACGTATTAGCTTCCCGACTAAACGATGTAATTTACAAACTAACTAGCGTTATTCTTGTTGCAGTATCGGCTCTTGCAAAACACACATTTCAGAACTACGTGAAAATGTTGACCTGTAACGATGGCGAAAGCTACTCACTGATTGCTATCCAAATGGTATTGTGGCTTAGGACTTGTAGAGTTTAGGGTCAAGTAATGCAAAGTTATTGCCACCTGCATGGTAGAGCATTCTTGCCTTTTTTAAATCATAACTTTCTGCAAAAACACCCATATCAGCGTAAGCTTCCAAAATTTTACCAACGTAAATCGTATGATCGCCTGTGGTAAATTTGCTATCCACACTACATTCAAGATGGGCAATACATTCACGAATTGCTGGGGCTTTTACTTTCTTAGCCGGCATCGGTGTTAAGTTTGCCTTTTTGAACTTGTCAAAGCTTCTTCCTGTTAATGAACCGCATGAATAAACAGCTTGCAATATCTCAAGTGTCGGAATATTGACGATAAATTCGCCTGATTCTCCGATAAGCAGATGGGAGTGGCGAGTAGGTGCTAGGCTGATGGCTAATAGCGGGGGATTAATCGATGTTGGCATTGCCCATGCAAGGGTTGTGATGTTTGGTTTACCAGCTTTTCCAACGCAGGAAACAAGGACGGTGTGCATGGGATGAAGAAGCCTGTAGGCTGAAGCAATACTTACTTGAGTTTTGACAGACACATAAATCACCGGTATTCATAGAATAATTGTTTCAGTGTTATTTCTTTTTTCCTTCGTGTTTACTTTTTGTATAAGTAACTTCTCTCTCTCATAGCTTTTTGATTGCATTCAAGATCTAATGTGGGGACTTCTTCAATAGAAACAGGCTGTGAAATCACAACTAGAACGAAAAAAGTTTTATCTTAATTATTATCTCATGCCAAGAAAATGTGAGCTTATGCGTCGTGTCTTGTTTGGTACTTTCACTGGTTTCTTTGTTGCCTTAGTTATAGGTTTGCCTCTTGGAATTTTGTTGCCGTTTATTGGCATCTTGATTGGCATGCTGGCTGGAGGTTTCGGCGCTGGAATCTTTGCTGGAGGGATACTTCGTGGTGCATTAGCTGGCGTATTAGCAGGTTTGGTTTCTGCAATAGTGATTGTAGTTATCGCTGTAATAGCCGCTACATTGTTTGGTGGGTTGGTAGGAGTCCTCTTTGGCGGAGTTTTAGGCGCTAAAGTAGGAATGGCTATAAGCATTATAGGAGGCGCAGTTGCCACTTTGGGAATTCCTTTTAGCGCGGCTGCAAGCATTATTGGAGGAGCATTATCTAAACAACGGTCTACCGTTTACTATACTGGTAACAAAAAAAAGGAATTTTCTTCCTTGGAACCTTTCTTTCAGTTTATCTTTTTATGTGGTATTGTTCGATTACGTCTTTGGCTTTTTCCCTGCGTTCTTGGTGTTCTTGCAGGAACTTGTTGAGTTTTTCCGCAATGTCTTTTTTGCATTCGCCACATAACATTTCGCCGCCTCGGCATTTTCGTTCGCGTTCAGCTAGTTTGCCGCTTTCTTCTTCGAACAAGTAGAAGTAGTATTGAAAGATGCTGCAGATTGTTGGGTCCGCGCCTGTTTTGCGTTGTTCCGCAGCTGTACCTTTGCCGCCTGTAAAGGCATTCCAAATCTTCTTCTTGACTACGTCAGGTGGGTCTATTGTGAATATGCTTGTTTCTGGCATGCTAGCGCTCATTTTTCCTCCTGCGCCTAATCCCGGTAGGAATCGGCAGTGAATTTGGGCTGGTTTGTAGTAGCCAAGCTTTTGGGCTATGTCGCGGGTTACTCGCCAGTAGGGGTCTTGATCAATAGCTGCTGGGATAAGGGCTGGAACGTTTTCGCCTGTGAGTTTTTTATGAATGAAACACGGTGCCGCTTGTATGGCAGGCCAGAATATCCAGCCGATGTTTGTGCTGTCTTGAAAACCAAAGCTGCTGCGTGCAGTGCTGTAGGTTATGCGTTTAGCCACTTCCAATGTGATGTCGTAAAGGAGGTCGATGTCTTTTGTATCATAAATTATAAAAGTATTTTCCGGTTTGAAACCCAGCGCAATTAGATCGAGAGCGTTTTCGTAGGAGTACTTGTTAGTTTTTTTGAGATTAGCGTCGTCGCTTATAAGGTATTTTTCGTCATCGGTTAATTGGAAGTAAAGTCGAGTGTTGAATTTTTGTTGAAGGTGAAGCGTAAAAATCCAAGGCACGAGGTGTCCGATGTGGACGGGGCCTGATGGTCCTCTGCCGGTGTAAAGAACAAATTTTATGCCTTTATCATAAAGGTCCAAAACCGTGTCTAAATCTCTGTGGCTAAAGAAAATTTGGCGTTCAAGTTGTAAATGGAGTTTGTCTGTATGTTTTTGCACTCTTTCAAGCAGTTTGGATGTTATTGGTTGGGTGCCGAATTCGCGTATTAAGCGTTCGTAGTCTACTTTGCCTTTTACTTCCCAAGGTGTGACCACCATTTCATTGTTATTTTCTTCGCCAGTTGTAGCCGTTCTATATCACCAATGCCTTTTAACAAAAGATGCTATGGCTTGTCATATATCTTTTTTTGCAGAGGAATATTTCAAGTAGGCTTCTTTCAACCGCGAGGTGTGCAATAACTTTTTTAGTCTTTTCTTTACCTTTATTCGCGGTGCATAATTACGACTGAAGATATTTGGTTTCCAATGGATGGAGATACATTTGTAACTGAAGACGGCTTCATACTCAATACATTTGGTTATGAACATCCTGATGATCGCGTCCTTGCATTCCTAAAATATATTCCTGCAAAATATAAGGAACTTTTTAACGTTGAAATGTTGGAGAGAACATGGAAATTTGGGGAAAACCAACTTTTTAGAGCAGAAAAATTGTACACTGCAAAAAATTATCAGACTTTCATAGAAGCATTTCGCAAGAATTTTCCAGATTACCTTTATTATGACACCTTCAGAAATAAAGAGCTTATAACTGCGCCGTTAGATCGCATTCGGCAAGTTTTTGTTCCCAAAGATCGATTGGTTTGGCTTGAAAACCTGCCTAAACGAGACAAGCTTCAGCAGATGGCAATAGATTTGGTTCATTTAATATCCAAGGAGTCAAACGTGCCTTTGAACGACTTGGGAATGCACGGTTCGATCGCTTTGGAAATGCATGCGCCTGAATCGGACATTGACTTTGTTGTTTATGGTACAGAAAACTTCCGATTGGTGGAGGATGCCATCGCAAGGCTTGTGAACATTGGTCAGTTAAGCTACATTGTGGGTAACCGTATCGAGGCAGCCCGAAAATTTCAAGGAAGATATCAAGGCAAAATTTTCATGTATAACGCAACTAAAAAACTCGAGCAAGTTAAAGAAAAATTCGGTGAATATCGTTATGTTCCTCTTGATCCTGTACGTTTCCAAGCAACCGTGACTGATGACTCAGAAACAATGTATCGACCTTCGACATACAAAATCACAAGTTACAAACCGCAAGATGACCAATCAGAACTTGACATAGACAAAATTCCAATCCAAGTGGTATCAAACATTGGTCTTTATAGAAACGTAGCTCGATGTGGCAAGGAAATCAAAGTGGCTGGCAAACTCGAACGAGTAGAGTCTACAAGTTCAAACGAAGTTTTCTATCAAGTAGTTGTTGGAACCGCAACTTCAGAGGAAGAATACATTTGGCCAATCATTTAAAACTGCGTGACCGAGATGCCATAGAAACAAGTGAAGGCTTAATTTTCCGTGTATTCGGTTACAGCCATCCCAATAGCGCATATATTTGCGATGCAGAATATGCTTCATCAAGAATATTTCAATCAAAAGATCCAAGAGCCCCAAGAACGGGCAAAGAGGACGTTTACTACAAATTCTATAATGACGAAGGCATGAAGATAGTAGCAAAAAAGTATCCTCAATATTTGATTTTTCATGAAATGCTTGGATTAAACCTTGTAGGTGTAACTGACAACTTGGTTAAGGAAGCAAGAAAACCTGAAGAGCGGTTAGCAGTTTTACTTGAAGCTGGACCAACCGACGAGTTGCTAGCAGCTATGGAACGAGTTTTGATGATTTCGATTAATAATTCAGGCTTAAAAACAGAAAATTTTGGCGTCTTCGGCTCTATGCTCCACGGTTTTCATCATCCAAAATTTTCAGATATTGACTTTATTGTTTATGGCAAAGAAGAAAATACTCGGATGAGAAAAACACTCGAAGCCCTTTATGCTGACAAATCTTCAGGTTTACGTAACGAGTTTGAATCAGACAACGTTATGGCTGGAAAAGATTGGCTCTTCCAAAACTTTAGTATTCCAGACTTTATCTGGCATCAACGAAGAAAACAAATCTATGGTTTATATAATGACAAAGCAAGCGGCAGAACCATAAAAGCAGAGTTCGAACCCGTAAAGGCTTGGAGCGAAATCCAATCCGAATACAATCCGCGAACTTGCATAACACGACGAGGCTGGGTTAAACTTAAAGCACGAATAACAGCTGACGACGAGGCACCTTTTATTCCTTCAATCTACGAAATCGAGCCACTCGAAGTTATCAATGGCCCAAAAGAAACCCTTGAAGCGCGGAGAGTGTTCTCCTTTATGGAAGAATTCCGTCAACAAGCACAAAAGGGTGAAGAGGTGATTGTTGAGGGCAATTTGGAAGAAGTGACCTCGCAAACTGAAATCTTCTATCAAGTTACGTTAACTTATTGTCCCCGCTATTATGAACAAGTGTTAAAAGTTATTCATTGACTATGTGAAAGAACCATGTAGTCTGTGGGTTTGTTGCCAAGTATCAAACGGTAATATTCGTTGCCGTTTTTCTTGATAGTTACCAATTCAACTTTTCCCAGTGCCTCAATCATTTCGCCGTTTTTTGCTTGTTCACAGAATCTACCGCGGAATGAAACAATTTCCTGAATTGGCGCTAACTTGGGTCCCTCAATAACCTGGATATTGTGAAGCTTGTAGGTGCAGGGCGTAAAAAGAGAACAGTTGCTGTCAGCTATTTCAGCTTTGATTTTTACGTACCCGCTGTTTTTGAAGGATACCTCTCCATAGCGCTCATTTATTTCACTCCAGTCCTTCACAAAACGGATGAAAAAGTCGGTTCCCATGAACTTGCCCTGAAATGCTTTGCGGCTTTCAACCAAAACAAAATCTTCGAAACTCATCTGAGTGTCTTTGGAGCGGAAATTGAATAGCTCCTGCAACTCGATTCGAGTATAGGGTTTGAAGCCTGAATCGATGTTTTGGAGCAGTTTTAATAATGTAGCATAGGCTTTTTGGCAGTTTTCAGCTCCATAGACCAAAGGATCAATGTCCGATTTTTCATTAGTTAACCCAGCCATTATTGAGCCTGAAACGCCTATGGCGCTCCATGGAATGTTTGCTTCTGCCTTTAGGGTCTCAGCCAGCTGCAAGGCTTTAGTTTCTAATACGTTTAGATCTTTTGCTGAGCGTAACGCCCAGAGCTTTTCCTCAGGTTTATAATGCTCAGCTATTTGGTTGATTGGAACTTCACACATTGTTTCGCCAAAAACGCTGTCAAAAACTATCAAGTCAGGATGGTTTTCCTGCAGATATTTGAATCTGTCGCCAAGGCTGTATACTTTGCCATAGTTGCCTTCTTTGCCTTGTCTGGTGCCAGTTGGAGAGGGTATGAAACGGGGAAAAGCAACAATCTTGCTTTCTGGATGAACTAAGCCTTTGACATCAAAAATCACGTTGCTTTTTGTTTTAATTAAGTCGCCTTCACGTGCCCTCATTAAAGCCTCACCTGTTTGAGTTAGCAAACGATTTACTCAGGCAAGTATTAAAAGCATTTAGTGAATTTTTGGCAAGTGTATTTAGATATTTCATCATTAATTGAAGAATTACTTCTTGAGCAAGGAAGAATTTATGACCTTATATTTGTCTCCGATGCAAATCTTGTTCGTCGAGCCTCATAATTTATGAAACTTAAGTCTGCCGTAATTCCTTTAGCCGAGGATTTTCTATACACTAAATTGCACTTTGAGCATCGCAAACTAACTTTATTACTTTCTTTATAATTTATTAAAAGTGAGGCTCACCCATGCCCGAAAATTCTAACATAAGAAAAGAAGGAAGCATAAGAGTAACCAAAAATGGACCATACTTAGTTTCTGGCGGTATCCCTTTGAAGAAGATGATTATAGAGTGTGACAATGGAGGCACTCCAGCCAAATGGGTTATCGGAGAAAAACTGAACACTTCTGAAAACTATGCCCTTTGTCGATGTGGGCAATCTAACAATAAACCATTTTGCGATGGTAACCACGTGAAAGTGAATTTTGATGGAACAGAAATGAGTGATAATGAGCCTTATGAGAAAATAGCAAAGGTGATTGATAGCCCAGAATTGGTCCTCAAGGATGCTGAGGTACTTTGTGCGTCTGCGCGTTTTTGCCATAGGGGAGGCGATATCTGGGATGTAGTTCATAGGTCAGATGAACCTAAAGCTAAAGAAAACGTGATTGAAAATTCCTGTGATTGCCCCTCAGGCAGGCTTGTGGTTATAGATAAGAAAACTGGCGTGGCAATTGAACCCGATCTTGAGAAGTCTATTGGCGCAGTTGAAGATCCAGCTATAGGTGCTAACGGACCTTTTTGGGTTCGAAGTGGAATTCCAATTTATTCTGCAGATGGAAAACTCTACGAAGTAAGGAACCGCGTAACAATTTGTCGCTGCGGAAAATCTACAAATAAGCCATTTTGCGACAGTAGTCATTATCCAGAAGAGGATAGGGAAGTGAAATGAGTAAAAAAGACTTGAGAAGAAGCATTAGATAAAAGAAGAAAACATTGAGCCTATTTTGCGTTCCAAGAAGAAAATGTTGGTTTTTTTATTTTTCATAGTTTCTATTTTTGTAGATATTTTTCCAGTTTTTAATGAATAAGCAAAAGCAATCCAGATGAATGCTTAAAGGTTGTAATCGATGACAAACCAGAGCTCTGCGATAAATATTCAGTTGAGTATTCAACCGTGGGTTCATGTCGTTTTCTCCCTTCTTTTTTGAATTGAGCCTAATAAGTCTACATTACTTTTTCTATAAAACGTAATGTTACTTGATTAGGCTTTTTTTGGCAATATAGCCGATTTGATCTACACAATTCGTGGTTTTTGATTGTCTTTATAAAAACAAACCATCTTTATCAAAGTTATTGAATCATTAACGCTTTTCTCGGCCAGCAAGAGTGAGTGAATGCCTGTAAAGCTTATATATTAAGAATTGAGTAACAATATATGTGGCTACGTCAAAATGGCAAAGTCCATAAGCAAAAGAAAAAAAAGTAACAAACTCATAATAGCCCTATTATCGCCCATACTTATGGTTGTATTCATAGCCGGTTGGTGCCTCGCCTGGATTGGAGAATCAAAGCAACCAAAAACAAAACATCCCCTAAATACAATCAACAGAACACCCGAAAAAGAGGAATTGGAACTAGTTTTTGTTCCAAATCAAGAGGGGCAAATACAAACAACTTCGAATTATTGACAATTTTTTATTTAATGGCATAAATTTACGTTATGTTTCCGCATCATTAAGACTTAAGTCCCAAAGAACAAAAGATAATATATTCGAGTAATGGCTGAGTAGCTTGGTACTTCTTCTATCTTCAATTAAGACAAAAGAATTTTGAGATTGCTTTAATAGACTGTTTATTTATTTTTCGATAATTAAGAGGTTCTTTTGAACGTTCGCTATAGGACACTTTGCCCTAGGATACCTGATTGGAAAAGGCTCTGCCAAGCTTGCAAACGTCAAAGTGAACTTGCCGCTTCTGCTTGCCGCATCCGTGCTTCCAGACGTTGACCTTTTGCTCCGTTTCTTAATGCATCGAGGACCAACTCATTCCATAGTCATTATAACGGTCTTTATGATTCCACTCTTTGCTATTTACCGCAGACAAGCCATCCCGTACTATGCAGCTCTACTTTCTCACATCTTAATAGGTGATTTTTTCACAGGAGGCATCCAATTGTTCTGGCCCTTGTCGAACGGCTGGTTTGGAGCTACCGACTTAACTGTGCAAAGCTTACCTATTGTTATTACTGAGCTTACTCTTTTTGCAATCACAGTGCCTATTATGTATAAACTGGGTGATTTGCAGACTCTCTTTAAACCTCATAATCATAATTGGGCATTGATAATTCCGTTAGGCGCTGTTCTGGGACCTCTATTATCTCTAGGGAGAGGTCAAGAGAGTGGTCTTCCAGGGCTTCTTGTAATTCCAAGCCTGTTCTATATTGTTCTATTTTCTTATTCTATGTGGGTTGAATTGAGAGCTTGGCTCAAAAAAGAAAAAGGCAACCCTTTGCCAAACAGTAACTCTCAGAGTACTAATGCCTGGTTTTCAACAGACGATTAAACATTTATAAATATGGCTTCTGCAGATAACAGATTGAATTTTTGCGCGCTATACACCTGATGATAATTCCAGTATCAAAAGAAACTTTTTGTTTAATGAAGAATGAGCTATGTCGACTTTAGGAGTTAAATTCTTAAGAGAGCCTATGATTGGTTGCTTGGAGTCAGAGGGTCAAGCGATGAATCCGGGCGAGAAATATTTCGAGTTAGCTGAGCTTGCTTACTTGGTGTTAGAGGGTAAAGTGGCAGCGAAAGAATTTTTATCCAGAAAAGAAGAGTTCGAAAAAGAACTTAGATAGTGCCTATCTCACAAGCAACATTACGTGCAGTCGTTAGGGTTCATGTCAAATATCCAAATACCTACAGAATCTAAAGAAAAAGACATAGGTTAGCCTTCGAGAGAGCGATAAATAGATAAATCTTTTATACAAAACAGCCTGAAGAATGAGGACTATGAGTGATAAGGTAGCCGTTGAGAGGCCACTTGGACGAAGATTTGTTTTTTCTTTGGCGCTTGTTTTTTTTGGAACCAGCATGTTAGATGTTTTGGCAAGTTTGTTCCTGGTTGATTTAGCTAAAGCTTTTTTGGGTTCAACAAGTTTGGCGTCAATAGCTATTGTTAGTCAAATCGTAACTATTTCAAGCATAGTCGCTGTTGTTTTCGGAGTATTGAACGGGTTTTTAAGCGTAAAAGTAAATCATAAAAATCTGCTTCTATTCGGCGGACTGTGCATTGTTGTTGGTGCGTTAGGATGCTTTTTTGCTCCAAGCCTTCTATTTCTAGAAATCTTCTACCCCTTTGACGGTATTGGAACGATAATTGTGGGTGCAATGGCTTTTACATTAATAGGTGAATCCCTTCCTTTAGAAAAAAGAGCCAGCTCAATTGGATGGGTTACCTCTGCAGCAATCTTCTCTTCAGGAGTTGGGTTTGCTTGGGCGGGATTCATCGGCAGCATAGCGGGGTGGCGGTCATATTTGCTTTGGTATGTAATACCAATTTCTTTTATCGCCTTGGCTTTAGTTTACTTTGTAGTTCCCAAAACAATCAATCTGCAGCAACCAGCACCTGCCAAGAGCCAGCATTACTTAGGCAGCTTCAAAGAAGTTTTGCTGAACAAATCTGCAGCTGCTTGCTTGTTTGGCAACCTGTTTATAACTGCTGCTGGCATCTGGTCGTTTTTTGCAGCAACCTTCTGGAGAAAACAATTCCTAATTCCTATACAAACTGTTGGTTTAATCACGTTAGCTGTGGTTTTGGTTTATGCTGTAGGAAGCATTGTTGGGGGTCGAATAGTTAACAAAGCAGGGCGAAAACGCTTGGCCGTAGCATCTTGGGCTGGTAGAGGCGTGTTGATTGCTCTGATAGTTTTTATGCCCTATTTCTGGAGCGCTTTCATAATGTCTGCAGTAGCCACGTTCATTGGCGGCATTGCTGTATCATCAGGGAACAGCTTGTACCTCGAGCAGGCGCCTAAATCTCGAGGAACAATGATGTCAATAACTGGAGTGTTTGCTTCTATTGGTGCATCCATTGGGGTAGCGGTCGGAGGGTTAGCTCTTAGTACGTTTGGTTTTCAGATGTTAGGTGTGACTTTTGGAGTCTTCGGAGTAGTTTCAGCTGCCGTCATTTTATTATTAGCTAAAGATCCAACCAAAATTTAGTTCAAGAATTATGAGGCACTATTTCTAAAAATTCTATTTCAGTTTGGGTTGCCTTTTGAACTGAAGAATGATTTAAGAAAAATCAGAGCTAAAATAAAGGTTAAATCCAAAAATATTAAGAACAGACTTTTCGCTTGAGTGGCGGAATCATCGTATAAACCAGATCTCTGATGAAAAAACCATCAGTTCCAGGACCCGAATATTTTGATGCTGGATGCATAAAAGTTACAAATGCATCAAAACCGTTCGACTCAAGTCTGTTTCTAAATCCTGAAGGAAGAATAACAGAGTAGGAGTTTGTCTTAACACTCCCGTAACCTTCAATTGTGATGCACGCCGGCGGAAGAACATATTTTGGTGGAAGAAGCGGCATCGGCACTGTCCAACCCGCAAACAGGGTATTCCCATGCACGCGTATCTCAAGCTCATTTTTTTTAACTAATCTGTGATTTATTTCTGCAGGAAAACCAGCATAATGTTGCCTTCTAAACGCAACACCCTTGGGATTATCTCCAACTCCCCCCACTGGCACAAACATTTTACCGTTGGGAGTATCTAGCCACATGAAAACCGTAATAGCATCAGCCTGACCTAAACCTGAGTTTTTATCAATATGTTGAATTTCAAACATTAAATCAGGCAAATTAAAACTCTCAGGAGGATGAACAATGGCAGATGCACCACTGGAATACATAATGTGTAGATCTTTTAAAATATCCTTTACTGGCATTCTCTTCGCATGGAGCATTTTTTCAACGATTTCTTTTTCTGTAGTCTTTTCCTTTATTTCGATAATTTGTATCTTATCAATTTTCCTTTTGCTCATGAGAAAATCGCTTGGTCTTGCGCTGTAGGGTCCAAGAATTGATTCTAACGTCTTATCCGATAGAGGAACAGATATTTTCCATGTGTTATCGAGGTTAGTCTTTATCTTATTTACATAAACAGGGCTATCACTGTATAAAGCAGATTTAGGGTCATTTTGACGGCTCCCTTTG
Organism: Candidatus Bathyarchaeota archaeon; assembly: GCA_963798135.1. Classification (GTDB taxonomy): domain Archaea; phylum Thermoproteota; class Bathyarchaeia; order Bathyarchaeales; family Bathycorpusculaceae; genus Bathycorpusculum. The sequence continues at coordinate 75,888 of CAWCSI010000006.1, forward strand.
AATTGAAAAAATTCTTTCTCATCTATTACTGTAGCTTCTGAATAATTTGTTGGAATATGCCGAATTTGGCAAAAACGCTGTAGAGTTTCAGCCGCTTCAAAGTTGTCTCTTATTATTGGAGCCAATATTTGTATTTGAACATCTCGTTGGCTGCATTCCTTTAACGCTAAGTTTTTTGAGCATTCAATGAGGCCTTGCGAGGAGGTCAAAATAATTATTTCTTTGTTGGCTCGTTGAAGAGCATTACAGTATTTTTCGTTGGCTAACTCTATATCAGCAATAGGCTCTATTTCAATTGATAACTTGGCATTGTTACGAGTGTTTTCTTTTAAATCCGTGGAGTTCTGCCATAAATCTTCAAACATCGTAGCGAAAGATTGGACGATAGTTCTGCAGTTTGTCCACAATCCGACATCGTCTTTTTCTGATAAGGGCTCTTGTGTTTGCGGGTTAATGAACAGGAAGATTTCTTCATTGTCTCTGATTGCCATTCGCGGTGATAATTTGAAGCCAAAACCTGGGTTTCTGGCTCTAATGTTGCTTGATCCTTTCGGTATTTTGTCAAGAAGTTTTTGCATTGAGTCTATGTTTTGGTTTGAGATTTCACTTATAAATTTAAATTCGATTTTTTCTTTTAGTGGGTGATTTAGTATTTCATCAAAAATGCCAAATTGTTCAGCTCGTAGATAACCGGCTATGGTTGATACGCTCGAGAACTCTTTTTTCGCCTCTTTTATCATTTGGGCTATTCTAGGATAGATCTTGCGTTTTCCTTCTATTACAACAAATTTCTCTAATGACGGGTGCTCCGTTGTTTTAGTGAGATGGTTCCAATCTTTAATTAATTCGATTTTAGTTTTTTCAACTCGGTTGGCTTCGTCTCTTTTGTATTTTATGAAGGAATCAATTGCTCTTTCAAAAGGAGTTGATGTAAACCGAGTTGGTGATTCAAGTGTTTTTTCTACTAGTCCTTTTGTTTGCAGATTTGTTAGAAGTCGGAAGACTTCACCTTTATCTATTTTTGTTAATTTAGCAACTTCTCCGCTTCTGAGGGCGCCGTGTTTGGCGAGGAAAATGTACACGTCTGCTTCTTTTTCGCTTAACCCAAAGTCTTTAAGAATTTTTTTTACCGGTTCTTCACTCAAACATTTCCCCCCCTGCCCAAATCAGTTGTTGATTGGTATCCATAGTTCAATTTTATGTTTTCTAACTGAACTATTATTGTTTCATACATAAAATCTTTATTAAAAAATTGGTAAGGTGGTGAAAAATAAAATAATGAAAAACCGAATTTTGACGATCGCAACTATTTCAATTCTTTTATTTGGTGTACTTCCATCAGCAGTAATTCACCCATCCGTTGAGTATGTAACAGACACAGTTCTAGGTGGAAGCATTACATACTATTCGCGAGGAAACGTGTTAATCGACATAAGCTCGCCTAGCTTCGGACTTGGAAATGGATACCTCGTACCTAAAATGTCCATACAAGCCACAACTTATGAAGCCTCGACACTTGACCCAAATGACCACACACCCTTAATTTTGCAAATTCAGATAACTGACACTGGCATATTTGTTCCTCTTGGAATATTTGCAACAAGTCCAGAGAATATTCCGTTCCTAAAGAATGCATTTAGAGGTCTTCCAGTTTATAAAGCAGGTCCGCCAGTGCTAAGTAACATACATCTTGTTGATAACAATGAACTCCAAGTAGTGAGACATGGAAACTCGATCTCTGTTGACTTCAACCCAAGCAGTACAACAACTTTATACCTATCTACAGCAACTTATCCAAACCCTTTAACAGCAAAGCCATTAGTCAACCAGCTTTCCATATAGACTTTAACAAATACGGCGGCTCAGTGAATAATGATTTCTACCAAACAACTCTTCGGCCATTCTCCGGTTATGTCGTTCACTACTCAATTACTGGTTTCAATGCAGACGCAACCTTTACGACTATTATTTGGGGCATGAATAACGTTGCTGGATCTGATGCATTCATAACAATGCATGGAAACCAAACTTGGATACTTGAACCAATCGGTCCCGCGTAATAAACAAATGCGCGTAAAAATTTTTTCCCTTTTTGTTTCTATCAAAAATTGATAACCCAACCAATCTTTGTGACGATTCCTAAGAGTTGTTGTCATTTGTCCCTAGTTGAATCTTAAATGGATTTTCATCAACTATGTTTTAGGCGAAAAAATAATGAAAAAAATTACAAACTCAACTTTAACGATAGTTTTAATATTTGGTTTAGTTATGACGATGTTACCTATTTTCATCACGCAATCTCATGTTTCTGCTGATACTTCAAATCAATGGAATTTGATAAATGATGCGCGACCGTTGAAAGGCTACTCTGGCTTAAGGGAAACTGTTTGGCAGAAAAACGCCAGTTTGTCACCTAACGGACCTTATGACCAAATTGGCCTTCATAGACTTGTAAGTATAGGAATTGTACCAAAAGGTGTAGTTTTCATAAACCCAGGAACATATCTTTCTGGAGCGGCGTTAACATCCAATCCAATTACAGACAGCTTTACATTGATGGAAAATGAAAGCCAAGCCGTCTATTGGGCAAACCGGGGTTTTGACGTTTATACCATTGACTATAGAACACATTTTGTTCCTGCCACTTTAAACAATAGTCAACTTGGGTTTATGGCAAACTGGGGCTGGGCTCAGTGGATTAGCGATATTAAAGAAGCAGTGAATATGGCAAAAGCAACCTCTGGGGTTACCCGGATCTTTATGGCAGGACAGAGCTTTGGTGGGCGCGCAACGATGAATTATGCAACGGTTTATCCGCAAGATATTAGAGGCATAATTTTGCTTGATGGTGGAAATGCTTCAGCCAACACTAACCCATCAAACTCCTATAATTTAACAGCAGCACTGAGTCAAGAAAATGCTGCTGCTGGTTGGGCATTAATTACTCCAAACCTGCCGGGGAGAACACCAGTTGCACCGACATTTCAAGGTCTTATGAAATATGCTCTCGCAAATCCAGCAGCTCCAGCGCAATACCCACCAGGTACTTCATTAACGCCCCCGATCAGTCCATTGACTAACCAATCCTGGAGTAACATCACAGAGTGGTGTTCGTACATTCTAAGTGGAGCAACCTCTAACATACTAGGAGGGTATATGAACGTCTCGACAGTGACACGCGCATATGCTGGAATGGACAGGTACTGGCCAGACAGATTAAACCTAGAATTTAATGCATACCAAGACTGGAATAATTGTCCCTACGTGACAAACGACTTTGACGACAACTACAAAGCCATAAATGTACCGCTGATAGGCTTCACAAGTGAGTTATATGGACTTGACCGATTCGGACCTATAGGCAACATAGCAAATCCAGATGTAACTAGAACGACTCTGAAAGGCTATGGACATATGGATGTCTTTATGGGAACTTATTCTGCAAGAGATGTTAGCGAACCCACCTATCAATGGTTGCTTAGCCACACTCTCACCGCTTACCCTTCAGTAACTAGTGCCATAGCACAAACAGGACAAGCAATAGGCTTCTCTGCTTCTGCCTCAGGCGGACCGACACCATACACCTACCAATGGTATAAAGGCACAACTATTTTGCCCGGTCAAACTGCTTCTTATTTAATTGCTTCAGAAAATACCGCCGGGACATATACTTACTTCTGTTCAGTTACAGATGCAATGGCAATGTCTGCAAATACAACCGCCATAACACTGACAGTTTCTTCCCCAACGCCAACATCCGCTCCAACAACCATTTCAACATCCAAACCTGCTCCAACCCCAACACCTGTACCTGTTGAAATTCTATCCCCAACAATTACTCCAACAACTAGTCCAGGTTCCACAACAACCGCTACACCGTCCACAACGGCATCACCTGCTAACTTAACCGTTTCAGAAACCTTTGCAATAGTGGCTGTAATTGCGATTTTGGCCATAATAGCAGCAGGAATTGTCGTGATCTCTCGAAAACGCAAAAATCAAACAAAATAGGCTACAAAATGCTTCAACATCTATCTCCATTTTTTCTTTCTGTTAATGAAAACTGAAGGGGGTTTGGAATGAGTCGTGAAAGAGTAATTAAAGCGTTATCGGGTCTTGGTTTGACAAAAAACGAGATAGAGGTCTATATTTTTCTTTCAAAAGAAGGTCCTCGGGAGTTGGATTCTCTAACGGATGAGCTGGGAATGTTTGAGCAGGATCTTATTGGCAGCTTACATAATTTAAAGAATAAAGGAATGATTAAAACAATAAGCGAAATAACTCCAACGTATTTTTTTGCTGTTCCGTTTGAAAAAGCGGTGGATCTTATTGTAGATGCAAATTTGAAGGAAGCACAGCTTGCCAAAAAAAACAAAAAAGTAGTACAAAAGTTTTGGGATTCGATGCTTAAAGAACCCACAGTATAATAATTCAAGGTTATTTCTAATATAGTTAATCTGGCTAGTTAAGAGGGAGAACATTTTCTTCTAATTCTATCATAAGGAGTAAGGTTGCTCCCTTTCCCTTGTGAGAAGCCTTCTCCTTTGATCCCCAAGTAACTAAAATTTTAATTTAGATTTAAAGGGTATTTCGTAAACTGAAATATGTAGTAATTCAAATTGAGATAAATGTTTGAATTTGGCTCTATCTTTTTTTGCATATATCGATTTTCGTAATATGTCGAAAGCTGAAGTAATTCATATATTAAGTCTTAATACATTTAAGCTAATTGTAGTTGAGTTAGACAAACAAACAGCTACATAAAAGGGGCGGTAAAGTGAATCAAACACAAACTGAAAACTTGCCAAAAATACAAATATATTATAAAACCTCAGAATTTGATGAGCTATTTCTACAAGCAATAGATCAAACATTCTCAAAAGTGCTTGGCTATAATGCAAAACAAATGTTCTTTTCTTTAATAGAAAATAAAATCAAGTTAAGCAAACAAGACCTGCCCAACAGGGTAGGTGATTTTGTTTATGGGCTGGAGCAAATTTTTGGAACAAGCGCATCACTTCTTGAACTTGAGGTAATGAAAACCTTGCGAAAGAGTGTTCCTTCATTTAATTATTCGGCGCTGAGTTCTGATTTGAGTTTTGTGCCCTATGTGGAATCGTTAAGGCAACATTTAGAAAATTTCTAGTGCGCCTTTTTTTAATTTTGTTTTATGTATGTGTGTTGTACAGTTCCAATTTGATGTTATGTAGGGCTTTTCAGTGGGTTTTTAATGGTTGATTGCTTATATTTTGTTGTGTTTTGGGGGCTTCTATTGCGTTTTGATATGCTTGTGCTATGTCGCATGTTTTATATGGGGCTGTATCGTTTATTGAGATTCGTGCAACAATAGGTCTGATAACGGACTTATTGTTCACCTGCACAACAAAAATACAGGAAGAAAAAGAATGAGCTTAGCACATAAAAACGTTCAAACAAAACTCACAAAAGGCCTACTAGACCTAATTATTCTACAATTACTTGGCACTCATTCAATGCACGGCTACGAATTAATGGTTAAAATCCACAAATTCTACGGCGTAAAATTTGGCGCCAGCACAATATATCCAGTGCTATCCAGCATGGAAAAAAAGAAATTCATAGAATTTAGCTGGAATATGAACGGCGATCGACCAAAAAAAGTATATGCATTAACCAGTGAGGGAAAATCAATACTTAATTACACAACCGGTTCACTAAAATCAATTTGCCGATTGATTGGAACAGAAAATAATCAAACACATGATGAACATTTACAATTCAATCTTGCGCAAAATTCAAAGACCAAAGAGCATTATGCAGTTTAAGATCCAAAAGCCGGATTTAAAACAATTGGACTGCTGATTTCAGAATAACTACCATGGAATGGCATTGATCCATAAGGTCAAATCCGTAAACCAAAATCAATCTGAAGAAGTAGATTGGACTTAATTAAAAAAGTCAAGACTATTAGTACAAGAAAAGCGAATGCTTGAGTTCTTTCTCGACAGGAAATACTTGTTTAATATCTCTAAATGCTTTGAGTGTTTTCATGCCTTTTTGTGTAATGGAGTAGACTACTCTATCTTTTCTTTGAGATCTTTCTTCAACTAAACCGTTCTGCATTAAGAAGTCCAATTGTGATTTCAGGACTTTGCAGTTAACATTTGATTTATACATAATATGTGTAAGTTTTAAAGGCCCTTTGATACTCAGTACTTGGAGGATGTCGACGTACATTTCAAGCTTTGATCGGCGCATTTGGAACTTTTACTCCTATGTTCGCGAAACAATATAGATTCAACTCTGCATCATTTAGAACTTGAAATCGGTTTTCAAAAGCTGTAACAAGATCATCTAGCAGAATATCTTGCATACCAGCCGACAACGTGCTTATGCGGTCACTTAAAGCCTCGGACATTTTATTTTTTAATTGCTCCCGGTTATTGGTTGTTTTTTGTTTCATTTTGTTTCCTTCCAGATGCTTAGCGTCAAATACGATTATGAATATATAATAACTTATGAATTCAAAATCCATATTAAGAAAATTTGATGATGAAAATTCTGTAGTTTCTAGTAATTTTTCGTTTTACCTTACCAAAAATGAGATTCTCAACAAAATGTCTGAGAAAAAATGTGTTGGCGCTAGTTGCATTCGGTTCAATTTCTCGATTTAGAAATGTATTTTCATCGAAGAATTATGCTTTTTTATGTTATATTCCATCCGGTCGATAACATTAGGCAATATTTTTACTTGATAATATGTGTAGTATCGCTCTGTAGCCTTTAGCACTTATGAAGAAAATTTTATATTTAAAATTGGTGTATGGAACGAATTACATTCTCTAAGAATTTAGCCACAACCGAAAGATGCAGCTCGCTTTTTGTATTACTCGCGGGTTTTGATGGTAACTTCCATAGACCTAGATCTTGGAATTATGGTTTTCAACTCTGAATTGTACTCCAACATCAAACCCTGGCCTTTTCTTGTAATTCGATATTGTTTGCGCGCTTTCCCTACGCTAAAATCCCAGCAAGATGAGAGCAGTCCTTGCTTTTCCAAGTTTTTGAGTTCAGGGTAAATTGTGGAGGGTCCTAAGCGAACTCCGAATTTCTTATTCAATGCGTCGGCGATAGCGTAGCCGTGAAGGCCATGTTCGCAGTTTTCGCTTATTAGGTTTAACATAACGCTTTCAAGAATGGCGCCATGGAAGATCTTTTTATTCGTAAATTTTTTCTCCTTTAAATAGTTTTTAAAAAAATGCTGACGTATTAAGAGTGACGATTGAAGATATATAAGGCCTTGTAGTAGCTAGAACACTACAACAGCCAACCGACCGATAGTTTAGCCGTTCACATGAATGCCCGACTTCTTGAATGCCTCATTTTAACAATCAAGGCAAAACTATACCCGAAATAAAATATTCCATAACCGAAATACCCCTTAAAAAGCAAATAATGCTCAGTTGTCAGCTTGGAAAATAAAAGTATGTCAGAGAATCCTGGTTCCAAAGATAAATCCTTAGAAACTTTAGATTTCATTATCAACGTCCTAAAAGAACATGAAAAAAACTTAGATAACAACATTGATGAGTTGACAACAGTAGCTGATCAGATAGGTAATACCACAGACGGAATAAAGGATAAAGTTGAAGCGCTTGAAGAAAAAGTAAGCAGCCTACACAAAGAATTTTCTAACCTCCTTCAATACATATCAAACGCACCTAAGAACTCGTTGCTATCTGCGGAAAAAGAAAAGTCACTTCAGTTTCAGGCAGCCCCTGCTATGGTATCATCAGCTTTTTCAGAGAGGCCTAAGATTTTGTGTTGTATGCAGTGGGAAGACTTTCAATTATTAGCCATCAAAGCGCATACGCTTACTTTTAGCTATAAGGAGACCGAAAAGATTTTTCAGGTTGATGCACTGAAAAGAAATCAAATAATCACTTATGAGGGTGTCATTCCAAATTTCTCAGCAATTGTTAAGAAATGGTTGTCATTGAAATTAGACATAAAAGAAGAAAATATCTTAGAAGGATTTCTGGATAAGCTGAAATAATGCTTTTTGGAAAAAATCGATCATAGAAATTTAAATAGAAAAGACGAATGATGCCAAAACGGATTTTTGTTTTTTTCAAATGGGGTTTTGTAATTTTCAATCTTTAATGTTAGGTTTTCTCCTTTGTTATTTTTTTTAAGAAAAAAAAAATTAGTTGATGAAAATAGAATCTGGGGTCATTCTATTTTCCATCGTTTTCCTATCTTCACTACTACAAATACTATCAGAGCCACTATGATGAAAGTAATCAAAGCCACTAAGAATTCGCCGATTCCAAAACTTTGATTTAGAACTTCAACTGAATAGCTAGCCAAGTTTGTCAAGCCAGGAATTGCTAAGCCTAGGAGTGGAATGATAAAGTCTTTGACAAGGGCTTGAACCAGTATGCCCAGATACAATGCTAAGATGAAAGCAACAGCCAAGCCTAGAACTTTGTACTTTGACAGAAAATCTTTGAATTCGTTTACGAAACCCTTTGGCGGCACAGATGGCGGAGCTTTTTCAAGTGCAATTCTGATCTTTCTTAGTTCTTCTAATATTTCATCTGTCTTTGTCCATTTTTGTTACCGATCATCAATTGTCAAAATTTCTTTTAATATTTTGCTGTAGCAGCGGATTATGTTTATAAATTAAAACAATTCATGCTTGCAATTACGCATTTGTTTAGGCATATGTGATTGTCCAGCAGTAAATGCTTAAAATCTGACTGAATCTACTTCCATTTTGTTAGTATTTCTTCTCTTTGGAAGGTTGCTTTGCTAAGGAAGAACAATGCGATATCTGCAATTGCCAGCGCGGCTGATACGCCTATAGCAAGCCAGATTGAAAGTTGAGCGCTTGTGGATGCAAAAATTACAACGAATACCAGCGGTAAAACAACTAAACCTCCTAATTGCTGGGCAGCTCGAATGTCATTTACTTTTGAGGATACAATTATGTTGGCTTCAACACTCATTATGCAAGCTAAGGGTGCAATTACTCCAATAACTAAAAGCCAATATGAGTTTGGGATTAAGAAGGTCCCTATTTGAGGGGTTGTGATTGCCCAGACATCTATTATTATTGCAGATATGGCAGCGCCAATCAAGGTTACAACCATGCATGGAATGAACGCGGCTAAGCTTTTGCCAAGTAAGAGCTCTCCGTCTGTAGTCGGGGTTGCAAGGAGTGGTTCAAGGCTTTTTTCGATTTTTTCTCCCACGAAGCTGTATGAAGCGATTATCGAGGGGAGAATTGATGGAATTAACACAAAATACATTGTTGCTAAACCTACAATTTGGTTTACAGCAGCAAAAACCTGGTTATGAGTGAGTGCTGCCGAACTGATTTCTGTATTCAATGCAAAGATGAAGATTACTGGTAAAACAACGCCAAGTATTATTGGCATGGCAATTAAGGAATAGAGAACATACTTGTTTTTCTTAAAAACGCTAAGGTCTTTTTGGGTTACAATCCATGATTTCCAAAGTCTCATTTTGCTGAAGCCTCCCGAATCAACTTCAAATATACATCTTCAAGCGTTGAACGTAATTCCGTAACGTATTGGATATTGCCGCGCGCCTCCACGATCGCTCGGATAAGCTCTGGATTGTCTTTTTCTGGGTTGTCCATGTCCAAAATTAACTTGTTATCGCTCGTTTTAACATTCTTAACTGAGCCTAATTGCTTTACAGCTGCTAAAACTTCATCACTTATGCTCTCCAAATGAACAATCGTTTTCCGATTATATAGGCTGCGCTCCAAATTTTTAGGGGAATCAACCGCAATCAATTTAGTTTTTAATATGGCAATTCGGTCGCAAAGTCGCTCTGCCTCATCCAAATTGTGCGTGTTTAGAAAAATTGTTGTTCTCTCTTTTTTGAGATCCAAAATGAAATCTCTGACAGTTTTAGAGGCTTCCGGGTCAAGATTGGCCGTTGGTTCATCTAAAAACAAAACTTGAGGCTCATGAATCAAAGCTCTTGCAATTGCGATTTTTTGTTTAGTTCCTTTGCTAAAAGTGCCGACCGCATCTTCTCGACGCTCCCAAATTCCCAAAAGCCTCAAAAGCTTTTCAATGTTTTCGCTTCTCTTCTGATCTGGCACTTCGTAGAGTTTCCCATAAAAATCCAAATTTCTATAAGCGCTTAAACTATCATATAAACCAACGTTTTCAGGCAGAAAACCGACAATTTTCCTGATTTTGAGGCAATCTTCCTCTTTGTCAACTGAAAAATCTCCAATTCGTGCTTGCCCGCTAGTTTTTCCAATTAGGCAGCAAAGCATTCGTACAGTTGTAGTTTTACCGGCGCCGTTGGGTCCAAGAAAACCAAAAACTTCTCCTTCCTCAACGTGTAATGTGACGTTGTCGACAGCGGTTAGGCTGCCAAATTTTCGGGTCAAGTTTTCAGTGTCAATCATACATCTCATCCAACGCTAAGATGGATTTAGGATCTTTCGAATTTCGAATCTTCTATTCTTTTTCTCTCTAATTCTTCATCTGTCAATAGGTTTGCTATTTGTTGTTGTGTTTTCTCTTCTGCTAGCTGAGTGATTGGATCTCTAGAATAAGCATTCATTAGGCTTGTTTTGTAGCAGGCTGGGCATTTTAGCTGTTTGAGTGGGCCGATATGAAACATGGAATAGCTTCTTGAGGCGTCAAATACGTTGCCACATTTTGGGCATTTAGCACGAATCGAGCCGCTTCTCATCATGTAAAGTCGAAAAGTTACTGCAACAGCGACTACTACGATTGCTACTATTATGGTTCCATATGGTCCGCCAAGAGATAAGCCGATTAATTGACCCATTTTTTCCCTTCTACTCCTTCCGGTTATGTTTAATGGCTGTATGCGAAGGACACATAATAATTTAACCTAGATGAAACCGATTTCATCCTATGCAGTTAGCGCGGCCAGAAAATAGAGCACTTAAGCTTTTTCGTATTTTGATTCTTCAATCCGTTTCTTTTCCAGTTCTTCCTCAGTTAACTGGGGCTTTTCAATTTGCGTTTGCTGGTTTTCTTCAATAGGCCAAGTTACCGGATCATTAACTGATGAATAGATATTTAACCAGCTTCTCTTGTTACAGGCAGGACATTTCAGATAATGTAAGGGGCCTACATGTGGCGCCAAAGCTGCTCCGCCTAAGCCTTGTTCAAAAACGGCACAGCATTTCTTGCATTTTACTCTAGCCATACTGAATCAACTTTAGTTCATTTTGGCGATTAGATTAAATTAAAAGTTTGCTTAACCGAAACTGTTTTTATAGGTAACGAATGATAAAATAGCTATCAAGCAAGGTTGCGTTAGAATGTTTGAACATCGCCATGAAAAGCTTATGCCGAGGCGTTTGTTTCTTAGGCGTTTAGCCAAGTATGCGTTGATTTCTTTTGGCATCATAATTGTTTCATTGGTAATTGGTATGGTTGGCTACTATGAGTTTGCAGGCTACTCATGGGTTGACTCTTTCGTGAATGCGGCTATGTTGATGGGGGGAATGGGACAGGTTAATGCTTTGCATTCGGATGCGGGGAAAATATTTGCTGGATTTTATGCCTTGTATTGCGGGTTGGTAGTATTGGTTTCTATAGCGATTTTTGCTGCTCCAATCTTTCACCGATTTCTGCATCATTTTCATTTAGAGAGCGAGCACCAAAAAGGGCAATAATTCTAAAATTATAAACTTAAGCCTGCAAAACGATGTTTTCCATTTTGTTGAGTTTAGTGGAATCTTTGATTTTAATGACTTTTTATGACGCAAAGGTGAAGGTTAGCGACGAACAGTGACTTTCTGTGACGCGTAGTGACGAATAATGACGCAACCTGCAAACGTGCCAAGTCCTGAATCAAAAAAGCAACATAAAAAACAAATTTAGGGAAAAAACTGGTCTCATAATTACTATCAAAACGTTCATTTTGATTCTATGGCCTCTCTCATTTACTTTTTATGATTTTTAAGCACGAATCCGCACAATATGTTAAGCTCGCATTTGAATTAAAACAGCAATACTGCTTGTTAATGTTTTTTAGAAGGGCACTGTTGATTTGGGTATGACTACTGCCATGTTTTGGCGCAGGAACATACTTTCAAACGGTTTAACAGTGCTACAATTTCCCCGTGAATCTGCAAATACTACCCAGCTATCAATCGCCATCGAGTACGGGTCTAATCAAGAACCTGACGAAATCTCTGGGTCAGCACATTTCCTTGAGCACATGATTGCTGGAGGATCAACAAAACGCATTCACTTATCCCGAAGCATTGAGAACTCAGGCGGTAATTTAGATTTTTACACTGAACATGAGTACATGATGGCAACTATGAATATTCTGCCCCAAACAATAGGTAACGCTTCCCCTATCATTTCAGAACTGCTTTTTGATGATAGTTTTGAAGAAGAAAAATTCATTCAAGAACGCAAAATAATTCTTAACGAGCTCTCAGAAGCCTCAGATGACCCTACAGAGAAAATTGAAGATTTACTACTTAAGAGCTTGTTTAAAGTGCATCCAGTGAAGCGCCCAGTTGGAGGGTTTCCCAAAACAATAAAACGGTTAACTTTAGAACACTTGCAAAATGCCCATAATATGAATTATATTCCTCAAAACATGATTTTGATTTTAACCGGCAATTTCTCAGAAAAAACTAGTAAAGACATCCTGAAAGAATTTGAGAGCAAAACCACTGATAAAACGGTTTCAAGAAAGAAGTATCCTGTTGAATCCGCTAAGCCTAAAGCGCTCGTTATTGAGAAAAAAGCTGGAATCGCTCAGACATATCTTAGCATTGGAGCAAGAACGGTCTGTTCAAGCCATAGAGACGGGTGTACTTTAGATTTGATTAGTGCGTTGCTGACTGGGGGTGCAAGTTCTCGATTGTTTATTGAATTGCGCGAAAATCACGCCTTAACTTATGATGTTAATTCGGACCATAATATGGGTGTAGATTGGGGGTACTTCAACATTAGCTGCGCTGTGAAAACCAAAAATCTGGTTAAAACCAAAGATCTAATTCTAAAGCAATTATCTAAGTTGCGGTCAGAAAAATCACTGATCGATGAGATAGACAGAAGCAAAAACCTGATCATAGCAGATATTCTTAGAGGAATGGATAATCCACAGCAATCTTCCGATATTTTAGCGTATATGGAAATGCAATTTAAGAATGAAAAATCTTTAGTAAATTACATTGACCAACTCAAGGCTGTTTCAGCGGATGACATTATGCGAGCTGCTAATTCTTACCTTCAAGAGGATACATTATCAACAGTTCTTCTTAATCCAAGAAAATAACAACACTCTTTTTCAAGATAAATGTTAAGAGGTGCCGTTTGGTAGACACCCTTTTTGCCTAAAAGGATGCCCAGAGATGCACATTTGGGAGCCTAAGCCCCATAGTGCAAATTAGGGACGGAGCCATATCATGGCAGCAGGTTTGTCTACCAAACGACTTGTTACGTATGTAGATAATATTTACCCGTTTAAAGACAGATAAAAATTTGTGGTTGTGCCAAATCAATCACATGCCCTGTAAGCTTACGAGGGCAAGATTCTTTAATTAAGGAAAAGACAAGAGCTAAAGCATACCATTAATAGTTTGTAAGCTTGAGGCAAAAAGATGCAATTAGAAGAAATGAAGAAGGAAATTGAAGCATTGGTAATAGCCAAAGGATTCTACAATAAACTCGAGGATATTCCAAAAAAACTGCTTTTTGCTTTTATTGAACTTGGTGAAGCTAGCGATGCTTGGAAAAAAGGTTTGCCTCAAGAAAAGATAGCTGAAGAACTCATCGATGTCATCTTTTATATTCTAGAGCACTAGTCGCTTAGCCTGCCCCGACATGGATATGGATGAAGTCTTCAAGAAAAAACTTGAAATAAACCTTAGCCGCTCATTTCGGTATGGTGAAGGTCACCGCAGTAAGCTTCCAGAAGAAAATCACAAGTAACAGCGAAGTTTTTTATGGTACGTATTTCAAGCATTACTTGTTGATTAAAAGTGGATTTCAACTATCCAACTAATGTATCTTTCAATTGCAATCGATGTGGCATATGCTGCGGCGACACTAAACAAAAAACAAGGCATATCCTGCTCTTAGACAATGAAGCAAAAAAGATCGCGTCGCAAACTTGTCAGCACATTACTGATTTTACAACAGAAATTCAAAATAAAACTCCTTACGAGTTTGAAATGAACAAGACAAGTGACGGCAAATGTTTTTTCTTAAAGGAAAACCAATGTTGTATTTACTCGATTAGACCGTTGATTTGTATGTTTTACCCTTTTGAACTAAAATTTAATGAAGAAGAACAGATGCATGTTTTCGATTTTACTTCCGAGTGCCCAGCAATAGGTCAAGGAAACAGTTTTTGTAAGAAAGATTTTGAAAAATTATTTGAACTTGCAAAGGAAAGATTGTTTAGAGTTGCTGAAGAACATCAGCCTGCTCCAAAATAACGCTGCAGTAATGGCATTTCAAAAGTAGAGGTTCTTGATTTTTAACGTAAAATTTAGATTGAACGGGTTCGCCGCTGTTACTGATGCAGCAGGGATTTACACATTTAATGATGCCGTCAATAGTTTTGGGCAAGACAACTTCGAGTTTCTTTTCAACTTTGTAATTATGGATAATATTGATTGATGCGTGAGGTGCCACCAGGGCAATGCGGTTAACTTCCTGAGCGCTAAGTGCTCGACCTTCAATCTTTAAAATGTCTTTAAGTCCAAAACGTTTGCTTGGAACGTTAATAGTTATGGTCATAACACGGTTTTCTTTACCGGTTATTCCTAAAATCTTAATGACGTCCAATGCATATCCGCCTCTGATATGGTCAATAACTGTTCCGTCTTTGATTTTTGAGACTCTAAGCTCAGTTTCGCTCATTTAAACCGCTTCACCTAATGATGATTGCCTACGGGCAAATAAGATTTTACATCAAAAAAGATGAGGATTTTTAGTGCAAGCGCAAGTCAATTACTGTTGTGCCAGCAAATTTATCAAAGTACCTCATAAAGGTTTTATCCGGTATTCGCCAGATTCCAATGATTAAGTCAAAAGGAAGCAAAGGCAAAATTTTCCCAAAATTCCTAATTGCTGCATGGTCATAACTCATTTTCTTTCCGTCAGTTCTAACAACCTTGAGTCCCAGAACACGTTTGCCTATACTTTGACCATTAAACCCTTCCAACAGAGTTGAGTAAAGCCAAAGTAGTCCTATAGTTGTGAAGAGAACAACGCTTATTCCTCCATTGAGAAACATTGCCGTGGACAAAGAAAGAACCTGAGGCACAAAAACTATTGTCATTGTGATAGCTAAAATTATTGCAAAATCAATCAGGAAAGCAGCAGTCCTCTTTTTGAATGACGATAGCGGAAGACGGCTTTCTTTTCTTTGTACATCTGCAACCTCTGCCCAGCCTTCAACGTCATGTATAATTCTTATGGCGCTTTCCCCTGCCCTGCTTAGCTTGTATTTACCAGTCGGGGTTTGTTCTATGAACACTTCTAATGAGCGAAGGTGAAAACTTAACTTGCCGGTATCAACCTTTAACAGGTTTAGCAGGTCAGTGAAGGATGCCTCTCCTTTTTCGCTGAGGCTGATTAGTATTTCCCTTCGCAAAGGATGCGAAAGGATCGAAAGTATCTTTGAAATGTTTTCTTGATCTACTGCCATATTTCAAAACCAAACTTTTAACAATTATATGATCTGCGGTTTTGACTTATAGCTCCATAAAACGATTTACTTCAATATAAGTCCAACTCAAAAAACTCTGGATAGCTAAGGAAACAGAGTGTTTATAGTGAAAAGGCAACCATATTACTACTGTGTCAAGCGCTGAAGTAGCCGTTAAAGTATTTCGTGAAATAGAAAGTGAAGATTTCAGAATACTTAACATAATTGAGTCTGCAATGAGCAAACGCGAATATGTCCCTACAGAACAAATCCAAAAATATGCAAGGCTCCCACTTGAACGTGTCCAATTTACTTTAGACAAACTACACAAACTAGGCTTAATCTACAGAACAAAAGGAGCTTATGTCGGCTACACTTTAAATTATGCAGGGTACGATTGCCTTGCTATAAATAATCTTGTTAAAGCTAACATCATTGATTCTTTTGGACAAATTTTAGGTGTGGGCAAAGAAGCAGACGTTTACGATGCATTGAGTCCCGCTGGTCAACGCATTGCCGTAAAATTTCATCGATTAGGCAGAATAAGTTTTAGACAAACAAGAAGGAAACGAGGCTACGCAAGAGAACACACTACTTGGCTTTTTCAATCACACATAGCCGCAGAAAGAGAATTTCAGGCAATGCAACTTGTCTACAAAAATGGCGTGTCAGTTCCTGAACCGATTAGCCACAACAGGCACGTAATAGCTATGGGTATGATTGAAGGCGCGGAACTGTCAAAATATAGCGAAATTGGTAAACCTGAAAAAATTCTAAAGGAAATTCTGAGAAATGTAAGGAAGGCTTACCTGAAAGCGCGCGTTATCCACTCAGACCTAAGCGAATACAACATTATCTTAAGACCTGATGGTCATATCCTCATCATAGACTGGCCACAATATGTGATGGCAGACCATCCGAATGCTGAGGAACTGCTTATGCGTGATTTAAATAATATTCTTGCTTTTTTCGGTCGCAGGTTTAACTTAAAAGTAGCAACTGAGGAAGCCTGCAACTATGTGACCGGAATGATAAGAAGTTTGGCAATTTAATGTTTGTTAGCGTCGAGAACTATGTACAGAATGTTGTTTCCGCGGAGCAGTACGTTTCCATAGTTTGTCATTAGTTGGTCGTCTTTTAATTCGTTAGCGCCTTCAAGAAGAATGTTCATGTGACCATCGCATTTGATCATTTTTCCTTTATATTCATAACCGTTTTTGAGAACAACTTCAATATTTCCGTGTAACTGTTTTATGAGAACGTTTAACGGTTTTTTACTTGGTTCCATCATCATTTTTTATTACCGCGTCTAGTATATTGCTGTATTATCCATGAACCTCTCACCAAATATAAAAGCATTATGAAAGACCAGCAATCCAAGACAAATCCAGAAAGAAACTCCCTTAATTAATTTCCAAGCCGCTTTCTTTCTAGGCTCATTTAAGCAACATCCTAACTTAACAAATTTAATCAAATAGAAATTGAAAGCGCATAGGGAGCTACCCGTAAAAAAGACCAATGGGTTAATAGAAAAAGAATCATAATTCTGCCAAGCCCTTACGGGTTCAAGTGCTCTCTTTTCGACTTATTTAGACTTTTTTAGACAAATTTAGACTTAATTAGACTCAACCTGAAAACACAGCAGACCCTAAATTAAAAAATCAACCTGAAACACAAAGGAAAATTTTTTGCCAACAAATCATTTCGAAGCAGTACTGATACAAAGTAAGTTCGAATAAATATTAGAAATCAAATTGCTTAGAACATTTTTTATCAATAGAAAACAGAAAAAGAAAAAGTTTTTCAAGAGAAACTTGAAAATGGGATTAGATTCTAGGAACTAGCGATAATAGAGCAACAACAACAAATGCTATACCGGTCCAGAACAAATCGCCGCCTGTTAGGAAATACACAAGTGCTGCAACAAGGACTGCGGGAATTAGAACCAGAAACAGTTTGACTAGAACAATAATTATCAAGCCAATTATGACCAGTATGATTAAGAGTGTTAAGCTGATCCCGTAACCAAGAATATAGAATAATATTGGAAGTAACATTGCAAAATTCATAATTATCCCTAATTAAACTGTGCAACAAGTAAGTAATATATATTCTTCTTTACGCTCTCTTGAGAAAAAACCTTAACATAATTTTTAGTTTGATTCTCAAAATAACTTCCTTAGTTTGAACAACATCACTTGTTGTAATCCAAAGCTTTTCATCAGCCTTACTTCTCTATAAAATTGGTTTCAACAGCTCACTACTCAAGAGAAAAGAAACCTTTAGCTCATTTTGCCTCTAAGTTTTGAGAGAACTTCCTCTTCGACCCATTTCTCTCCTTGAATTGTTAATTTGAACTCAGGTTTGTTAGGGTCTGGCTTAAATATTTGCCCCCGTTTTGTCATTTCATTTAGTCTTGCAGGAACCATAGCATTTATGCCGCTAGAGTCTAAAAGTTTAGAAACTTGGGCGGCAGTGCTCTTTTTCTCTTCTGAAGCATACATAATCAATCCTACGGCCTCATAATGCGTAAGTTTTTCACGCGTAACTATTATTGGACCTTCAGTTGTGGGTTCAACTATGCCTTTTAGCTGTGCGCCTGACTGTGTAAGTTTGTTGGAAACAAAATCATTTAGTTTCTCAACAAAACCCTCGGGGATAATTCCAAGCATGTCAAGAATTTCCTGAGGATTTTCACCTTCAATGACCACTTCTCCAAAAGGAGTTTTTATTCGTGCTTCAATGCGCTTCAACAAGCAAGCCTCTTTATCTATAAGCTACTTTAAGCCTTTTTAGGATTTGCGGCTCAGCGCTGGTTTACCAATAAAACAGCTTATTTGAGCCGTTCCTTCAAAAGCTTAGCTACCAAGTTCAGGAGTAGCTTTTCCACGCACTTCTTTCATAATTGAGCCCATAAGCATGCCGTAAGCGTTCTTTCCCAACTTGTCAATTGATTGCTTGTTGGATGCAATTATACGATCAACGATCGGCGCCAACTCGGTTTCAGTGAACATTTTCAAGCCCAAAGACGCTACTGCATCCTGCACTGTTTTACCCTCATTCTTGGAAAGCCAACTGAAAACCTCTGAAATCGCTTCTTTGGCTAGGTTTCCACTGCCGATAACGCTGAAAATGCTTTTAATTTGTTCGTCTCTTACGTTTTCAACTTGGATGCCTTCGCGTTTTAGAGCTTTTAAGGTTTCAGTCAAAAACGCTGCCACAGTTGAAGGCTGAACACCCCTTTCATTTACAATTTGTTCAAAAAGCAAGTTGTATTCTGAATCAGGAATTTGTTTAGCCAACTTTTCGTTTAGTCCATACTGTTTGATTATTCGTGAGATTTTCTTTTCAGCAGGTTCTGGCAAATTCTCTTTGATTTTTTTCACTATTTCTTCAGTTATCTCTGCAGGCGGTATATCGGTTTCAGGATACATTCTGGCTGCTCCAGGTCTTGGACGCATGTACCGTGTTGTGCCATCGTCTTTAGCTGTACGAGTTTCAGCTGGGATCCCTTTGATCGCTTCTTGTGCCCGTTCAACAACCGCTTTTAGGGCATCTAAAACGTTTTCTGTCGTATCAGCAACAAAAACTACTGCATCATATTCGGCAGCATTAACTATTTTACGCAACGCCTCGACTTCTTCAGGGGTGATGCCGTAGTTTGGCATTTCGTCAGTGTGGAATATTCCGCCAACTCTACCCCAGAACTTTGCTCTGTCTGAGAGTTCAGTTCCAACCCGGAAATTAGGCATTAACTCCCGTTTCAGTAAGCCCGCAAATTTTGGAAGTTTAACCGCCATAACTTTCTGGTTCTTATCTACTGCTTTTCGAATAACCTTGCTTTTTGTTTCCTTGAAAATGGCTGTTACATCAACGAATTCTTGCTTTATATCCTCAGGTTTCATGCCTATTTTCGCAAGTTCCTCTTTTACACTGATTAACCCGAGTTGTCGTTGAACCTCATATTCCACAACTATGGAGATTAACTCAAGTTCTTGAACACCTTTAATCTCAATTAACGCGCCGTTTGGCAAAGACACATTTAGATCCTGTCGTATTGTGCCCAGTCCACGCATAACTTTGCCTGTATCACGAAGAATCCTTCCGATAGCAAAAGCGACTTCCTGAGCCTCCATGGGCGAATAAATCACCGGTGCAGTTGCAACTTCAATTAGCGGTATTCCCAAGCGGTCAATGCGGTAGCGAATGGTTTTACCTTCATCCTGTGTTCCTGTTTTGCGTGCTGCGTCTTCTTCTAAACTTGCTGCTTGCATCGGAATGATTTTTTCTCCAACTTTAATCCAGCCGTCCAATGCAATTATGCATGTCCGCTGGAAACCAGTGGTGTTTGAGCCGTCGATAACGGTTTTGCGCATAACATGAACTTCATCGACAGGTTGCATATTCATCATCAAAGAAGCTGTTAAGACCACTTCAACAGCATCTATGTTTATTGGGTGTGGCGGTTCCTCATCCATCTCTACAAGGCATGAGCTTGCTTTGTTGGCTTCATAGAGGATTTTTACTCCTTTTTGGAACTCAAAATAAGCCGCGGGATCAACTTGCCCAAGTTCACTTTGGGTTGGTCGCAGTCTGCGCAGGAAGGTGATTTCTGGTTCTTCTTTGAAGAGTTCAGGTGGGCAACTGCAGAAGAGTTTGGAGTTAACGTTTAGTTGCTGGTGAATTTCTAAGCCGACTTTTAAGCCTACTTTTGCGTAATCAATTGCCACTTTTTTCTCCTCCTTCAATGATATTTTCTTGCGGAAGTGTTCTTGGCGAGAATTCGCCTGCAATGTTAGTTTTCAAGAGCTTAATAGCCTCTTGAGTATCGTCGGTTTGTCCAAGAACCCACATTAGTTTCACAAGCGCGGTTTCAGGGAACATATCGTCCAGTGGGACAACGCCAAACGATAACAAATCTCTGCCCGTATCGTACACGTTCATGTTTACTCTTCCCCAAATACACTGAGAAGCCAACGCAACTACAACACCTTTTGCCACAGCATTTTTGATGCTGTCAAAACAGAATTTGCTTACATGACCCAAACCTGAGCCCTCCAGCAAAATACCTCTAAAGCCTTTTTCAACATACCAGTCAATGATTGCCGGGTCAAGCCCAGGATAAAACTTGACTAAAGCAACTTTTTCGCTAAAATTCGGCTTAAGAACGAGTTTTTTCTGTGGGATCTCGACTTTGGTATTGGTTTGTTACCATAGTTACTTGTTGATCTTTTACTTTGGCAATGGGAAAACCGTTTATAGATTTGAATGTGTCTCGACGACTTGTGTGGCATTTGCGGACTTTGTTTCCCCTATGAATAACGGTAGCAATGTCGGAGACGGTTTCATGCATGGCTAAGCCCACCTCGGCAAATGGGGCTTCTCCAGCGGCTTTTACTGCGCCGATAAGGTTTGTTGCTGCATCGCTGCTTGGGCGGTCACAGGAACGCTGCGCGCCAACAACAATTACTGGAACAGGCAAGGTTTTGCAATGCAAAGCTCAGGGCGGCTGAGGTGTAAGCCATCGTGTCTGTGCCATGTGCAATCACAACACCATCCACTCCTGACTCAATTCGTTTGGCAACGATTTCAGCTAGTTCTTTCCAATGTTTTTGGGTGATGTTTTCACTGTATAAGCTAAAGACAATTTCAGTGTCAACTTTCGCGATGTCTGAAAGTTCAGGGACAACGCCGTAGAGATCGCTTGCTGAGATGGCTGAACGAACAGCTCCTGTGCGGTAGTCAACCCGGCTAGCGATGGTTCCTCCCGTGCTCATTATCACGACGTGAGGCAAAGCAGGGTTTTGTTTTGGCAGAGGCGGTGAAGCAAAAGTGGGTTTTGTGCCTTTTCCGACTTTTTCAATTTTGACCTCTGCTGTTACTCGGATGCCGATGTTGTAGCCGCTTTTCATTTTGACGATGACAACAGTGCTGTCGCCTAGTTCTGAACGGGGAATAAGAATGCCTTCGTAAGTTTTATCTTTGCTAGTAACTCGTATGATGTCGCCGACGTCACAGTCAGCTTGTTTTAGAGGCCTCAACTGCTTCGCCTTTGTACCCTGAATTTTCAAGTTGACTCATGCTTAATTCTCCAGTTTTTTGGAAACGTAAACTCCATCACGTTCGTACCCGAAACGCATGTAATACCTTCTTGTTCCTAACGCACTTATAACTAAAAGCTTTTTCAAACCGAAATCTTCAAGCGTCATGCGTTCAGCCTCCTTTAGCAAGTCTGCGCCAAACCCTTTATGCTGCCAAGCGCCCGCTGTATGCTTTCCAACAGGAACAAGTGGACCGTACACATGAAGTTCCCGAACAATCGCCAGATGGGACAGCAGTGATTTCTGGTCTATGCGCCTTCACTGAAGGAACACGCAACCGCAAATAGCCAAGCAAAACTTTGTTTTCGAAGTCTTCGGCTGAAATGAAGATTTCTTTGCCTTCCGAAGCATCATAACAGATCGATTGAATTTTGACTTTTTCCAAGTCAGGTTTTACCTGGTCAATTTGCATTCTATGCCCGACTTCTCTGCAACGGATGCATTGACATTTGCCTCCTTGTGCTTGAAGGTGGTCATTGGCAAGTTGGCGAAGGTTACTTTTTTTAACTCCCGCCAAAATAAGATGCGATGGTATATCACGTTGTACGCGCATTATTCTTACCCATGGAGGCAGGAATTTTTTCATTTCTGCTACAACTTCAGAGGCTTGCTCTGTAGTATAGGGTGTGTAGGTGCCTTTTTGATACCATTCATTGGCTTTTGTTCCTGCGATGCATAAGCAAGGGTAAATTTTTATCATGTCAGGTTTGAATGCTGAATCAGTAAAAACCCGTTTAAACGCTTCAATGTCTTTTTTTGGGGTGGAACCCGGCATTCCAGGCATTAAATGATAAACAATTTTCAGCCCAGCGTCCTTTGCAATACGAGTAGCTTCTGTCACATCATGCTACCGAATGAGTTCTGCCGACTAAACGGTAAATTTCGTCGTCTGGGTTTTGGACGCCAAGTTCAATACGAGTAACCCCCATGTCAAGCATGGCGTCAATATGCGGTTGTTTTGCCCAGTCAGGACGCGTCTCGACAGTTATGCCAACATTGCGGATTTTGCTCACTTCAGCATTTGCTTTTGCCTCTTCCAGACTTGCAGAAGTTTTGCCGGTTATCGCGTCAAGGCAACGCTGAACAAACCATGTTTGATATTCCACGGGTGTGGCTGGGAATGTTCCTCCCATAATGATAAGTTCTATTTTGTCTACTTTATGTCCTATAGCTGTGAGTTGTTCAATGCGGCTAATGACCTGCTGGTATGGGTCAAAGTTGTTTTGGCTTCCCCGCATGGCTGCTGGTTCATGTCCTGTGTAGCTTTGTGGGCTACCTTGGGTTGGTCCTCCTGGGCAGTAAGCGCAGGGTTCAGGTTGTGGGCACGGGTAAGGTTTAGTCATGGTGGCAATAACTGTTACTCCTGATATGCCGCGAGTAGTTTTTCTTTTCAAAATGGGTAAGAGTCGTTTGGTTTCTTTTGGTGTTAAAAGGCAAATTAAATCGGCGTTTGACGGTATATCATTGAGCTGATACTTGCCTGTTGTTTTTATTTTTAGTCGATTGGCATCTTCACGAGTGGGATTTGGCATTTCCATAAGAGTAGTTATGATTTCTCTGAGTGCTTTTTCTTCTGACAAAGTTGAAGATACCAAAATAAGGGTTAGTAAAGTAATAAATAAACTAAACTAACGTTGAAAACTGTTTAAGGCATGAAAAAACAGGTTTGCCTAGAATTACATCCAGTTTTGACCAGGTTTTCTTTGCAGAGTTACCCGTTTTCTCGAAGTTGCGTCTGTTTCGAGTTTTTGGGCTTGGCGCTGTTTTTGGTGTTCCCTGGATTTTTGGCGTTTGTGACCTTACTTTTCCAGCTTTTGATAAACTTCCGTGAGTTGGCATTTAAATTACCTTGCACATAAAGCATAAAGGTCCCACTTAAATCTTTACCCATTATGACTGTCGTTAACACTTAGAAAGATATAGCTAACGTGCTGTCAAAAAAAATTTTGCTTAAGAATTTCGATAATTAATTGGTGCTTTTCACTTCTAAAAAAATATTCTGCGAACTATCTCTTGGCTGTACTTTTCTGCCTTTGCTAAACAACATTTTCCGTTTAGCCCCTCTAAACCAAAAAATCTAGGAAAAAATGTATCACCCGCCCTTTCATTAGTGAAAATAAAAAAAGGCTTCTTGCCCACATTTTATGGTTTAACGTCTTTTGTCAGAGTGCTCGAAATTGAAATTGCTATATTATAATTGTTGATCGCTGTTCCAGAGTTCATGTTTAGCTGAAGGTTGCTTTGAATTTGCTTGCTTGTGCCATACTCTAAGTAAGATTGCCCAGCTACGTCAAGATTTATGTTTAACAGAGAACTTTGGGTTCCCAGAGTGTTTGTTGAAAAATCAATTCTGAAAACCTTAAAATTTCCGGCTGGAACGGTTAGGTCCTGAATTGCTTTGAAGGTTACTGTAAGATTACCTACTGTATCATCGTTTGTGTTTGCTGTTAGTGGAATTTGCCATGTGTCTCCAACTTTGGCTTGAGATTGGTTAAATATTGCTGTCACAGTTGGATTTGAATCGTTGACATCACTGTTAGCATATTGTTGAAGCGCAACAGGAAGCAATGTAAGTACATTAATCATGTCGCTTTCTTTTACATCTAAGAGCTTTGAAGATGTTGTTGAATAGCCAAGAATAGCTGTGGTTGTTGAGTAGTTTAAAGTGTAAGTGTCGCCATTTAAACTTACTACTTCAATATTCAACGTGCCTTGCGAATCAAAACTTGTGGATGATTTCGACCCTTGTGTCGAAACTGATGTTGTTATGTTATATGTTAGTTCTTCTCCTACAGAATAATGAACACCTAAAGGTACAACGTTTGCGGTGCTTTGCGGAATAAGTAGCATCCCAGCTAAAACTACCACAATAATTGCTGCAACTCCCAAAGTGGCATAGATTTTTTTTCCAAACCGCTTCTTTGAAGCTGCTTGCAATGGCGGCTGTGAAGCTTGTGGCTCAACAGTCGAAATTAATCTAAAAAACTTGTTTTTCATCTAATCAACCGCTTGTTTGTTAATTGTTTTAGTGGTCTAATAAGACTTACTTAGTTGAAGTATACGTTGCACAAAAATCTTATCTATTAATGGTTCTATTCCTTCTCTTTAGTTGGCGAAGCAATGTGAGTAAGAGTTATTCTAAAGCTGTAGCTTTTTTTGTAATTTTACTATTCGCAGGCTCCGCATTTGCCAACAGTGTGGCCCTTGTCAAAGCTAACTCAGATATTTCTTATGGTGGTACCTCCTCATACTTTTTTTCTAATCGCTATTACAGTTTTAATGTGGCGCAAATCTCCGGAAAATGCTATCTGAATTTAACTAACCTTGCCGCACACCATATGGTTTTTCAAAACAGCTTAATGTTCAATGTTCTGACGAATGCTTATGGAACAATGAGTTGGATCAGCGGCAACGGATTACTCACTGAAACAATTACTCCTATATCGAATAATCTCGGGACGGGTGATTTATTTAACTTCACTGTTACCGGCAGCAATCACAATTCAATGAGCTACTTGATTTCCGTTTTTAGTGATAAGCCTTACTTTGTAATCCAAGAAACTGAGTACTGTTCTTCAGCCATAGTAATAAGCCAATGGAATTATTTCCTTACTCAATCAACCCTGCAAAACGGTGGCGCTTTAATTGGTTCTTCTATTTCATCCATGTATGGCTATCCAGCAGTAAACACTTCAAACCCTCCATTCTTTACTCAATTAGGCGGTTCTACAAGTGGATCTGTTAATGGTTACCCTCAGTTCAATTATGGGGAATATGTTTCATACGAATATACACTGTCAACAACTAGCAATGAAGGGTTTGTAGCTGGTCTATTGCAAACAAAAGTATCACCCAATTTAGGATATAGTTGGAACGGAGTCGATGGTTCCTATGGCTTGCAAGAATTGGGCTTATGTGAGATGGTTCAAACTCAAGGGTTAACTATGACATCAAATGGTAGCCCATATACCAATGGATATCAACAAGGAACACCTGGCAGTTGGATACAAAGCGATCCTCTGTACTGTGAACTAGCAGGAAATAACGTCCAAAATGCATTAACAGGATACGATACGGCTCTATCTAAAACAAACAATTATTCTTCTTCGTTAGAAACTTTAACCGCTTCTTCTTTTGGGTGGGGGTCTTGGGCAGCATTTGGACAAAGCGTTACTCAATCAGAAATTATAACGAATTCAAACTATGCAGCTGCTAATTATTCTAACATAAAACTGATACAGTTAGATGATGGTTGGCAGCAACAATACGGAGATTGGGTTCCAAACTCTAATTTTCCGGCTGACCCAGCAAACCCAGTAATCAATGGCATACAATATTTAGCGAACATAGTGCATGCAAATGGTCAAGAATTTGGTTTGTGGTTCTGCCCTTACTACGTTGCTGAAAATTTGCCAATAATTAAAGAAAATCCGTCATGGATAATGCAATCTGCCAGTTCAGTTCCCCAAACTGTAACATTTAATGGCGTATCTTGCTACATTTTAGATCCAACAAACCCAGAAGTTATCAATTATGTTCGCAAAGTTGTTGAAAACTTTACTTCTTGGGGAGTAAACTACCTTAAAATAGATACTATGGGTGGAGATGTTTACGAAGCTGTTTTTGAAGGATACAATATTTTGAATACACCAATGACAGCAACACAAGCGATGCAACTTGGATTAAATGCTATACGAACCGCTGCTCCTACCGCAAACACATTAGTCTGTGGCTTGCATTTTGTCGCGATAACTACTGCTCAGAGCATAAGAACCGGCGGTGATGTCAATAATTCCTGGTCCGACATACAAGCAGCCGCAAATGCCGCTTTAGAATTACTTCCGATTCTTGGAAATAACACTGTTCTCTTAGACAATGATTATATTGCAGACCAGATGATTCCAAGCGCTTCAATAATGAACGATGCAACATTCCAAACTTGGCTAAACCTTGAATATGCAACAGGGTCTGTTCAGATACTAAGCGTTAATCTACCATCATATAACGCAACACGATTACATTGGATAAACGCCCTAGAACATCCAGCATCTACAGGTAACAAACCACTAATTCTTGATTTGTCACCATCTCAAACCGGTACCCCCGAAATATGGTATCAAAATAATACGCATTTTTTGGCTATTTTCAACTGGAACACAGCTGAGTCGAAATCTTTCACTGTTACATTAGGAAGCCTTGGATTAAATCCTGATGACAAATACACTTTCGCTGAACCTTTTAATGGAGCACAAACGGTGGTCTCAGGTTCGTTTACGATAAAGGTTGGACCAGGATCATCTCTATCTTACTTCATTACCCAAAATGCAGCTTCAACGGGTACCCTGCCTTCCCTATTTATTGAATTAATTATTACTTTGGCAGTTATAATAGTGATCATTACAGGTGCAGTTGGATTATTCCTTTTTAGGAAAAGAACAGCTCAAACAATCCCAAAGATAGCTTAAATTCTAAGCATTTTTTATCCCAGGTTCTAGAAGTCTGTATCTAAATTTTAAAGCTGTTATTGCAACCGCAACTATAATGCATACGACAGCCGCATAAAGATAAATCGAATTTGCGCAAAACGGCAAGGAATTGTCTTGTTTAGGGCTTATTGATGCTGTTGCCATTAGGCTCGTGTTGTTCCAGTAGATTATGTCTTTGTATCCTGCAGAGTCGAGGGTTGATGAAGGGTAAACTATGTCTAGTTTAGTAGAGTCCATGTGCAATAGTGTGGTTACGCTCATGGAGATGTCAACGCTTAGGTCATCTGAGTTCCATAGTCCCCAAATTTTATCGCTCGGTCCTCCAAATGCGTAGGCGTAATCTTCCGGAAGAACGTATACTGTTCTGTCGCTTACAGGAGTGGTGGTTCTGGGGTTGGCTTGAGCGTACTGCCAGAACTGTTTCATAGCGTCTAGTTGTCCTTGCTGTAGAACGTTTTGCGTGTAATTCGCGTTAGTATCAAAGATAATGATGTATTTTGCGTCGTTGTTATATGCCAAAACCATGTCATTGTAAAGTTCCGGACCAGATTCCATGTACGGTGGCTGATTATAAGCCCAAGTTATTACGACTCCCCAATCCTTATTCTGAACAGTAGCTGCTCCTCTGCAAAGAGCAATGTTTAATTGTTGGCTATCATTTGCCCAGCCGTCATGAACGCCAAACTCATCAAAAACCGTGTCATATCCTGCTACATAATCATACCAGTAAAAAGCGTAGTCTGAGGTAAACAATTGATATTCTGTGGGGTAAGCAAAATGATTGACGATTGCATGTGGTCCTGTGCGTAGCCACCAACTTAATGTACTGACGTAGCTTTGTGATGCGTCGCTATAGGTGAAGTTAGCTATGTTTTCAATTGCACTCTGTGGGAGAACTGGATAATTTGATTGATCACGTTGCTTTCCACCTTCTTCATCACAATAATAAATTCCAAGAAACCTGTTACCCCAATTATTCTTAGAATCGTTAAGCCATTGACTCGAGGGATAATTAGGCTGATCAGAATAAACTATGAAGCTTAAACCTTTGTCAAACACGTACTGGCTGATTAAAGTAAGCCTCGTTAGATTATAGTCTCCAGTGCATCCAATCACAAAGAAATTCGTGTAAGCACTAACGTTATCGATTACTTGTTCAGTTTCAGCGATACTTCCAAACGCAACATCAACTCCAAAGTACAGGTTGGGCGCAGTCTGCATAGCAACTGCTTTAACAGTCAAGATGCAGTTTAGGAAAAGAGGTAAACTTAGCAACAAAATCAGAAGGACTGTTACATTCTTAAATTTCATTACTCTAAATTAAAATTCTGTAAGCTAATAAGACTTTACCAAAATCCGTAGATAAGAGGTTAAAATTAGTTAGATGGAAAAATTTTTGTTGTAAGCGATGGGTGCTCAGAAAAACGCCCATTTAAGTTTCTTGGATTCATCTTGAATACAAAGAAACTTGAAAACGCAAAAAATCAATTAATATTTATTCTTATACGTTGTTTCTTGATTGGATGGCAATGAGAAAACAGAAGTTAATGTTAATCCTTCTTGTTTCTGGTCTCATTTTATCCTACGGCATGTCCATTGCCTCAAGTAGCGCCAGTTCCAGTATTGATTGGACTATGTTCCGTAACGACCCCAGCCACAGCGGCTCAACGATTGGAAACAGTTCAATGAATTCCACCAAATTTTTATGGAATTTCACAACAATGTATAATGTTGAATCTTCTCCTGCAATCGCAAACGGCTATGTTTTCTCAGGTGACGATGGTGGCCAAGTTTACTGCATTAATTCCTCCACTGGTCAACTATTATGGTATTATTCAACTGGCGGTGAGGTAATTTCGTCTCCTGCTGTTGTGGACGGCGCAGTTTATGTGGGCTCACGGGATGGAAGTGTTTATGGTTTAAATGACACTAATGGCGCAAAACTTTGGAGTTACGTTACAGGTAACTCGGTTGATTCGTCTCCTGTTGTTGTCGATGGATCGGTTTATGTTGGCTCTGGCGATGGCAGCGTTTATAGCTTAAATGCAACAGATGGCGCAAAATTCTGGAGTTACTCAACTGGTGGGGCGGTTACTTCGTCGCCTGCTATTGTAAACGGCGTAGTCTACATAGGTTCGGTGGATGACAACGTTTATGCTTTAAATGCCACGGACGGCTCCAAAATTTGGAGTTGCCTAACCCGTAACTCAGTTGAGTCGTCTCCCGCGGTTTCCAACGGTTCAGTCTACGTAGGGTCCACGGACGGCTATGTTTATAGTTTGAATGCTTCCACAGGTGACTTAATTTGGAAATATCAAACTCAGGATGCCGTGGATTCTTCACCAGCAGTTGATTCTGGACACGTCTACGTGGGTTCGGAGGACAATAACGTTTATTGTTTAAATGCTTCTAATGGCGAGAAAATATGGCAAAGCCCAACTGGATACTGGGTCTATTCTTCACCTGCAATCGCAGACGGCAAAGTATACGTGGGCTCCGAAGACTACAGCATTTATTGCCTCAATGCTTCAACGGGCGTGAAGGAATGGAGTTATGCAACTGAAAACATTGTTGATTCTTCTCCAGCCATATCCAACGGTATCCTCTACGTTGGTTCAGATGACGGTCACATCTACGCTTTTGCTTTATCCAATTCTGGTAGCGACACCGTAGCTTTGCAATTTACCCACTCTTTACCCGTGACTGTAATTGTGTTTGATGTGACTACGTGTTCAGTACTGGCCGTAATTATTTTTTTAATCTTACTTTTTGTTCGCTCAAATAAGGCTAAACAAAATGTTGAAGTCGCCAATCTTTCCAATCAAAATGTTTCTTGGGTTTTAACACATGCCGATGCACTTTGTATCGTGGCAATTCTGGCTTTTTCGACAATTTTCTTCATTAATCTGGGAAATGGACCTCTTTGGCCATCTGATGAACAATGGTATTCTCAATGGGCATTCTACATGGTTAGAACTGGACACTACCTGACCCCTTGGGCTTTTGGCATGACCAATCTCTGGATAGCCAAGCCACCGCTTAACATGTGGTTAATCTCGCTTGCATACCAAATCTTTGGGGTTAACAACTTTGCCTCAAGATTTTTTGGTGCAGTATTAGGCTCCTTGTCTTTGGTTCTTGTCTTTTATTTGGGAAAGAAACTTTATAACAGGTACGTAGGATTATTGTCGGCTCTAGTTTTAGGGACGTTTACCACTTTTTACGTGTTTTCAAGACTTGCAATGACTGATATTCCATTAGTCTTTTTCATGTTGGGCAGCATCTACTTTTTTGTTTTAAGCGAGAAATCAGAAAATGCTAATCGCTATGCAATTTTTAGCGGGCTGTTTTTTGGTTTGGCGTTAATGACAAAACAGGTTGAGGCTTTGTTGATTCCACTAATCCTCATTTCCTATTTAGTCGCGACAAAAGTGAATCTTAGATTTTTCTTCACTAAGCGTTTTACTCTTTTTTGGACGGTTGGCCTTTTGGTTTTTTCTCCATGGTTGATCTATATGAATATGAGTTTTGGATTGAAGTTTTGGCAGTGGTATTTTATTTATACTGATGTAACGCGAACAGTTAGTCCTGTTGAAGGTCACTCTGCAGGGGTCTTCTATTATTTTAGCTACTTAGTCAATAGAGAAAACTTGCTTTGGGTAATATTGTTGCCTTTTGCGACAGGGCTTTGCGTTTTCAACGCATTTATTAAGCGATTAAAAGAAGATACTTTAATTCTTCTATGGATGGCAATTGTCCTCTCGGTTTTCACGTTCGCCCAGACAAAACTTTACTGGTATATATTGCCCGTTACTCCAGCATTCGCCATTGCCATAAGCAGTTTACTATACCAGCTTTCAAAGAAAGCAAAAAAATTTCAATTGAATAGAAAAATACAACGTTCAAAAGACCAGCATTCCTAGAATCACAATAAACTTATAACAAATGAGGTAAAACTGCTTGAGTAACTGCTTATAATAATCAAATTATGATTTGTACAATCGTCAAAAGGAAAGCTTACTTAGCAGATCTTTATGAGAATAGAGCACAGTGCGAAAAATAAAAATTCGCTAGCGCAGGAGTAATAAGTTATGACTAAAATAAGAATGGAAACTCGTTTGTACCTCACGCTTATTGGTGTTAATCTATTCTTTTTGGCATTATTTTTCTTTATTATAAGTTTATTGAAGTTTTATGGAGAAAGCCCTTATTTCCAAATACTGGAAATTTCTTTTGTAATTATTGGGAGTATCATGATTTTTGTAGGCTTGAAAGGTTCTAAGCGAAATACCGAGAAGAAGTAAGTCAGATGGCGTTCCAAAGAGGGAATAAACAAAATAATATTCGTTTTTATAATTATTTTAACAATAATAAACGGATGAGTATCTGATTCAGTTCACTTTTACAGTAACGTTTAACCAACACCCTCACACCTATTTTCATTGCCTTGCCAAAATCGAGCACCCATAACGACGGACTCAACAGAGGGAACGTAAGAAACACAAATCTTGCGCCTATGACGATTTGGGTTCTACCCAATTATGGAACAGGTGAGGCACGGGCGAAAAAAGTCCCAAGCCGAGAGAACTTAGCCAAGCTAAAAGCAACGCTCAGCTGTGCGGTTAAGTGTTAGGTTACTTGGGCGACAAACAGCCCCAAAAAATTGGAAGTGTCAACTCTTGTCTGAATTAGCAAACTTTTGAACCCAAAAGTTTGGTCGAATTAAGGCAGTTTTTAGATGAAAACAAAGATAAATACCCATGAAATTTGGGTTGTTATAACAAACAAAGAAACGCAAATCCTCAGATAGTATCCTTCAATGAAGTAATAGATGAAGCAAAAAACAGGGGCTAATTGACAGCCGCATAAAAAAGATGGATGACAAAAATTACATGATTCGCTTAACTAAAAGAATTAAATCATAAACAATATAAAAACAATAAACGCAAACTAAATTTTTAAGTTCCACACTCAACATTAAAGCTAATATACTGGGAAGATGAGCGCAATTGGATATCGAAAAGAAAATTGAGTTAATCTGCAGACCGCCTACCGAAGAAGTAGTTACTCCAGAAGACCTACGCCATCTATTTGAAACCGAAGAACACCCGGTAGCCTATAATGGCTGGGAACCCTCTGGATTAGCGCATTTAGGTACAGGTGTTATTTGCGCTTACAAAATGAAAGACTTCGCTGAGGCAGGTGTGAATTTCAAAGCTTTTTTGGCAACATGGCATGCATGGTTAAACAATAAGTTGGGCGGCGATCGAGAACTCATCCGCAAAGCTGCTGACCTCTTTAGGCATTCATGGCTCGCATTGGGCGTCCCAGGCGACAAAGTTGAATTCATCTATTCGGATGAATTATACAAAGATATTGATTATTGGGCCAAAACAGTCATAATTGCAAAAAACCTTACTATCGCCCGAACAACTCGCACATTGGAGATTGCAGGCAGACAAGAAACTGAAGCCCATTATGTTTCAGATTACCTTTATACTCCCATGCAAGTTGCAGACATTTTCCACATGAAAGTGAAAATTTGTCAATTAGGCATGGACCAGCGAAAAGCAAACATGGTTGCACGGGAAATAGGCGAAAAAATCGGCTGCTGGAAACCCACATCTGTGCACCATCATTTATTGCAGGGTTTGGAGAAGCCGACAATTTGGCCGATTCCCGAAGGACAAGAAAAAGAAGCAGTAGCCTCAGCCAAAATGTCCAAGAGCAAGCCTCAAACATGCATCTTCATTTATGACACGCCCGAAGAAATCAAGCAGAAAATGGCCAAAGCCTTCTGTCCGGAAAAAACAATTAAATTCAACCCAATAATGGATATTTGCAAGTACATAGTTTTCAGGGAAAAACCCGTCTTCAAAATAGAGCGTCCAGCAAAATTCGGCGGGAATGTAGATTTCCAAAGTTTCCAAGAGCTTGAATCCGCCTACTCAGAAGGTAAACTGCATCCCATGGACCTCAAAAATGGTGTAGCAGCTGAACTTGCAGATATTCTCGAACCTGTTAGACGTTACTTTGCCAATAACAAGGAAGCCAACAATTGTTTAGAGACTGTGCGGCAAGCTAAGATAACAAGGTAACGTTTCTTGTCCACGAAGTTTGAAGAAAAACAGGAAAAAATCCAACAAATCCTATCTAAACTATTCGAGGAATCAGCTAATGGAAAGCCAATAATTGTTGAGGGCAAGAAAGATTGCCAAACCCTCAAAGAGTTAGGCTTTAGTGGCAGGATTTTAACTGTGAAGACGGGCGGAAAATCTTTTTTGTCGGCAATCGCGGAGATAGAGTTGCTTGGTGTATCGGAGGTTATTCTTCTTTTGGATTTTGATAGGCGAGGCAAAGAAGCCACTGCCTGTTTAAAACAGAATTTGGAACGGGCAAAAATAACGGCTAACACAAGATTTTGGGCTGACTTGCAAGCATTGGTAGGTAGAGAAATCCAATCAATCGAAAGCTTAACAACTTATTTGTTGACTCTTGAGGAAAAAAACGCTTGAATAAGAATTGCCCAACATGATTTCGAAAGGTTACCAACTTTTCAATTATAATACATTTTTTTCTAATTGCCATTAGAAGAAATGCTTGCTTTTGACTTTCTTCTTCTTTCAATGAAAAATAACCCTTTGTCGCCAATCTAAAACTGTTTAAGTCTTGAACCCAGAAAAGAAACCAAATAAGACGCTCAGAATTGTTTTTATAAACCAATAATTTCCTACTAAATGGCGAAAATTTTATGGTAACAAACCCAGTTATTGAAGCATTAAAATCTAGACGCGCAATCCGCGCCTACGAAGACAAAGCAGTTCCTGAATCCGCAATTCAAACTTTGCTCGAAGCGGCAACTTATGCACCTTCAGCAATTAATGTACAACCTTGGAAATTTACAATTGTAACCAATAAAGAAGAAATGAAGCGTATTTCAGATATAGCAAAGCGTGAGTTGATTCAAACTTTGCCTGATGTTGCAGATGAAGGTTTAGAACGGTTTAAAAGCTCATTGAAAAACCCGCAGTACAACATGTTTTATGGTGCGCCGTTACTGGTTTTTGTTTCGGGGACTCAATCGCAGTTTTCAGTAAATGATTGTTCTATGGCGGCTCAAAATATGATGCTTGCTGCTTACACGCTTGGTATTGGAAGTTGTTGGATAGGCGGTGCAGCTCTTTTCGCGAACTCTGCGAAGGGCAAAACAGAGCTAGGTGTGCCTGAGGACAATCAAATCTACGCTGCAATCATCTTTGGCTATCCTAAAGGTGGATTTCCAAAAGCACCTGAAAAACGTCCCGCTAAAATTCTCAAACGAATTGACTGAAGGAATAAGATGGAGATCAAAGGAAAAGTTGCTATTGTAACTGGGGCATCTAGCGGTATCGGTTTAGCCACGTCAAAACTGCTTTCTAGAAAAGGCGTTAAACTTGCTTTGGTTGCACGTTCAAAAAACAAGCTCGATGAACTTGCAAAAGAACTTTCGGATTCAATAGCAATTCCCGCTGACATATCCAAAGTTGATGACGTTAAACGCATGGTGAAGCAAACGAACGACCACTTCGGAAGAGTGGATATTTTAGTGAACAATGCTGGGCAAGGTTATGACGCTCCTATCGAGAAAATCAATGTTGACACTTTCCGTTGCATCTTTGACCTTGATTTTTTGGGACCCGTCGTTGCTATTCAACAGGTTATCCCAATCATGCGTAAACAAGGGGGAGGCGCAATCATCAACATCAGTTCAGGACTCGCATTGATGTATTTGCCTGGGATGAGTATCTATGCTTCACTCAAGCGAGCGCTATCACACATCAGCTTAACGGCTAGAGAAGAACTAAAAGGAGACAAAATAGCGGTATCTGTGGTTTACCCGTACATTACCATAACAGATTTTGAAAAAAATACTATTAAATCATCCAAAAGGGACTGGGAAAACGGCGAAGATGAAGAAGAGTCTGGAGGAGACGGACCACCCTTTAAGCCTGACACAGCCGAGTACGTGGCTCAAAAAATTGTTGAGGGCATAGAGTCTGGTGAGGCAGAAATATTTGTCCATGATTGGATGAAGAGAGCTCCAACGAGCTAGCGGATGCCATACTTTTTTCTTACATACGGTTGAAGCAGGTATACGATGACTATAATGCTGTAAATTATTTCTGTTGGAGTTGCAAATTTTGGGATTCCCAGGATGCTTGGAAAATTAAGAAGCGTTAATGCATCAGCAATGCTGACAAATATGGAAACAGCCACGGTGCCAATCAACCCTGATTTTTTGCCCTGCCAAATTAATGCTCCAAAAACTAAAGTTAGCAAGCCAAACAATATGGTGTAAACATCGTAACCAATTGTTGCTTGGAGGATAGAGTTTTCGAGGACAAGAAGTAAAAATCCAAAAAAAACATGTATGGCTCCAATGATTAGTTGTGCAACTGTTAAGATAACTATGCCTATGCTTCTGCCTTTGTAGATAAGTGGAGGACGCTTGCTTGCCACAGAACTTTGCCGCCTATAGATAATGCGACGAAAGCAGTCATATAACTTTCCGTTTTATCATGAAATGGGGACTTTGTTGGTAGTCAAAATGGAGGTCGGGCTTTTTCTGCATCATTTTCAATGTTGATTGTATTTCTTTTTTGTTGCTTCAAACTTTAGTATTACAGGATTTTTTATGGAAGGGCTGATGGTTTCATGGCAGCGTTTATTCTCTACATTTCAATGGTTATGTTGATATATTGTGACATAGCAATTCACGCTAAACTTTAGAAATAAACCATTTAAAACTGATATCTAAAAACAAATACTTGAATAAAAAATTGGTTAAGAGGTCATTAGCTTACCAAGTGCTACTACGAACTGGTCGATACGTTCTCTTGATCTACCATAATCGGCCACAGACGTAATTGTTGTCACAGGAGTTTCAGCAACCATATACAACTTGGTCGTTTCCGCATCCATCACAGACAATTCAACTTTAATCGTTGACGCATAAGAAATGAAGCCACCTTTAGTCTTAACTGTTAGGCAATGCGTAGCATCATCTTTTTCCTGGATTTTCCAATCCAGCTTCTCGAGCACTTTGGGTATAGCTTCCCAAATAGCCTTAATTGGGTATGAAATTTCAAGATTTTCCGTTTGCTCTTTTAAGTAAGCCATCCTGCGTCACTATTTTTTCATTAGTTCCATAAGTTTGGGCATTAATTCGCACCCGCGATCTAATGTACCTAAGCTTCCTTTCGCGCATTCCTTTTCCGAAAACTTTGTTGCGTTGCCATCTTCGATTTTGTCACCTGAAATTAACACTGGAACTGGAGTGTCGCTGTGAACCTTTAGCTCGCATGGTGTGGCGTGGTCAGTTGTGATGCAGATTAGGTTCTCTTTTAGAGAAATCTGCTTTAGCAATGGTCCAAAAAAGTATTTGTCAATCGCCGAGATGATCTGTGTTTTTAGGGTGCAGTTGCCGTCGTGCCCTGGTTCATCGGGACCTTTAAGATGAATGTAGAAGCAATCGTGTTTAGGTAGTACGTCAAGCAAAGCTTTGACTCTTATTTCGCAGTCTTTTTGGAGGTTGCCTGAAGGTGGCGGCAAAAGCATTGAGTCCATTCCTGCCAGCTGCGCTATGCCACGTTCGGCATGCATATCCGCTAAACAAGCAAAGTCCACATGGTAATGTTCGTTTATATTGAAGAATTTTGGGAGAAGATGGCCTGCATCTCTTGTTAAAACAACGTTTGCTTTGAGCTTGCCTTCCGACGCTCGCTTCAAGTTAATTGGATCGTTTTCCCATAGATTATGGGTTTTATCGATAAACTCGTTTACTAACCCAGCGGAAACTCTTGCCGCCTCAGTATTATCTGTGGGTTCACAAGTTTGTAGCACCATTTCAACTTGGGCTTTTGCAACTCCAATTCCATTCACTACAGTGTAGGCTGGGTCGCTGTTTGTAATGTTGCTTGAAAGAGGTTTAGCCTTGCTTTTTATTAGCAAAACTGCTCTATGGCCTAGTGTGTTTCGGAATTCAAATGTTGCTGGATAAGATTCCAATTTAACTTGCTTGTTTGCAGCATGGGTTAACTTTGTAGCTTCTTCAGTGCTTAGGCTTCTTGCCACTCGGCGGTCAATAATGTTTTTATCTTGACCCAAAGTTGCAAAGTTGCATCTTAACGCTAAATCGCCATCCTCCATTTTTAGCCCTGCGCCAGCCGCTTCAATTACCCCTCTGCCCGTACTATATTTGAAAGGATCATAGCCTAAAAGGGAAATAACTGCAACATCACTCTCAGGAGCAACACCCTTCTTCACGGAATACATTAAACCAATTTTGCCGTTTTTGGCAAGCGCATCCATGTTGGGAGTTTGCGCCGCTTCAAGGGGTGTTTTGTTACCTAAAGATTTGATAGGTAAGTCTCCCATCCCGTCTATTGCTACGTAAATTAACTTCAAACCGTTTTTTCCTCCTTCAAACCTGAGCTAACTCGACTGCTAAACCTTATTATTCTTTTCACAAAGATAACCTATTTTCTCAAAGAAAGAAAACTTCTAATCTCATCTTGAGTTTCTTGAGGGGTTCCTATTGTATTCACAAGATAAACATCTGTTTGTTCAAAAAGCTTGAAGAAAAAGTTTTTTCTAAGCTCAATCTTTCTTTCGTCCTTTACTAATTGATGCGGATTACAAAAGTTGTGTTCTAACATGAATTTCAAAGCGTCTGCGGAATTTAGGTGAGTTACGACGTTTTTGTCTTGAGAATCCCGTTTTAAGAGAATTATTTTGTGCAAAGTTGCCATCGGAATCACACCTCCTCCTCCTACAATCCATCGCACATTCACAACAGCTCTGCCTCTTTGGTCAAACTGCGTTTTATCCACTAAACTTTCATACTTGTTCCAAATCTTGCCCAAGTCAGCGTCGATATAGCAGTTTTTTTCAGAACCATATGCTAATGGTAGATTGCTTGAGAGCCTAACAAAATACCAATCATCAGAAATTAACCTGGCATTTTTAAGAAGCAGTAGTCCCCATGAATGGGTTGTTTTACCTGTTCCTGAAGGAGCAATTATCGAAACGCCCAAACAACCAATATCAATGCATGCGCCATGAACAGAATAAATTCTATGTTCATCTTCTAAAATGTCACTTGCGATGGCAAGCGCTATACTTTTTATCCATCCGTAATAGTCGACATTAATCAGAAATGCAGTTTTCGTATAAGGATCATATTTAACGCTTAACGGTTGATTTGGCTCATTAACGGCAACAAGCCGCCCATGCGACCGATTGTTTTCGTCCGCTGTAAAAAAATTGTCTTCCCATTTATTTCTAATTGCCTCAGATTCGGTTAAAAGTTTAATGCAGCAACCATAAATTTCAGCTTTACTTGTATAGTGCAATCGATGCTCGTAAATTTCGAAGAGTTTGTCTTTTTCTTGTGGGGAAATTAGCTGTACAGTATAACTCAATTGCTCAGCGCTCCAAAAACTAGTTTAATTAGAGCTTTAGCCGACGGATAAGCATTTCTTATTTTTTGAGTAGCTTTTTTATTTTTTCAGCTTTTAAGGGTTGCAACGAACCCTCGAATTACATCTTTTATGGATTGCAGTAATGGATGCTTTATGTTTTCAGATGAAAGATTTGTCAAACGATGCACTCTGAAATAAATTGGGGGATGAGGGTCCAGACCGAGCCATTCTTGAACCCTAAACGATGGCATTCGCTCGTATAATAATCGTTGGAAACCAATTTTTTCAAGAGATCCTGCTAAAACCAGAGGCGTCCCAACAATAATAGCTGAAACTAAGTCAGCTCTAGCCTCAAAGAATTTTGCAATAAAAAATATTCCAACCATAACCGCCCAGAAGTAAACAAAAAATAGCAAAGTTGAGAAAATGAGAGGCAAAAATTGAAATAGAATATAAAACCGAAAAAGAAACTCTGCAGAGACTAATCCATAGAGAATCAGCGGATCCCTGCCTCTAAGGTGGCCAAACTCGTGTCCTAACACGCTGAGAACTTCATTTTCGTCAAGTTTAACAAGAAGCCCAGTTGTTACTAAAACCAATCCGCGACTTGGACTGGGTCCTGAAGCTGCAGCGTTAGGAATCATGGTGTTAGAAACAACAATTTTAGGCACAGGGAATCGGAATCTGTCAGCAATATTTTTTACCATATCGTAAACATTTATTTTTTTAGTCTTCAAATTTTCTAGCTGGCATGGAACTCCATGTTTTACGAATATTTGTTGTGCAGCTAGAGAATCAATTTCTCCCCGTTTAGCTAATATTTCTTCGTAAATTTCTTTCTTTATCGCTAAAAGTTGCTCTCGCGAATATTTTTTTTTGAAATCGTTTTCTTCACTTACAGGCAAATAATATTCAAGCAAATGTATGATGGGATTGTCTTTTGTAATGCACCAGTCAGCTGTTCTAGCAATGAACTTGTTCGAGAAGAAGACAAAAATGAACTGAATGCCTATAAGAATTAGAGGCGCGACCCAAAACCAACTGGGAAACGCTGCCGTCATAGCAATAAAAATTGCAAGACCGAATACGATGAAAACAAGGAAAAACAAAACTTGGGTTTCAAGAAAGAGTCGGTTAAAAGATTTTTCAGGCTTCCAATATGCTTCCGGAACAATTTCTTCACCTTCTCTCCAAGCAAAATAAACGGTTGCTTTTTTGGAACTTTCCTTAAAAATTTGAGTCGAAATAACTATATCCTGTTTGGCTTCTTCAATCATTTCTTGAGTAACAGAGGCGTCAAAAGGAGTTATTTTTAGGTCAATTGGACTGCCACTTTTAGCGTCTACTCTGAGAAGCTGTTTTCCTTGGACATCAATAATATTATAAGAAATAATGACACCTTCAGCTGATGTTTCTCTGATAATGTCGGTAAATCGCTGTTTTTGAACTAACAAGTATTGGCTGTATATGTAGTCGAATAGCTTTTGCATGTAACTAGAAGGTATTTCTGAAGTGATTTTAAAAAAGACAGGTTGGATCGACAAAAATAATACTCCAAAACCTATATTCTAAAAGTTTTTTCTTTGTAATAACCTTATTGTAAGCCTTTTTCGTGCTCCGCCCAGAATATTGCAAAAGGGATAGTATTTATTAGTCTCGAAAAACATCTTTAGCTTAATCCCAAAAGGGTGTAAGTCTTTGTTGCCTTAAATCAAGCTTGCGCTTGGCTTCTTGGTTGCAGGGACTTTGATAGCTTATCGTTCAACTAATACGGTTGAAGAAAGCATCGATGGTTCAAATTAGGAAGGTTTGATTAAAGTGGACGCACCTAAAAAAACTATACTTGTTGTTGATGATGATAAGTCAATACTTCGAACGTTCACACGTATTCTCCAAAAAAGCGGCTATGAAATTGAGGTAGCTGAAACTGGAAAAGAAGCCATGGAAAAAGCTGAAAATCGTCATTATGATTTAGCGTTGGTTGACATTAGGCTTCCAGATATGGATGGTACTGACTTGCTTGCTAAATTAAAAAAGCAACTGCAGCATACAGTAAAAATAATGATTACTGGTTTTCCATCATTGGAAACCGGAGTGAAGGCGCTTGATGAAGGCGCAGATGCTTATTTAGTTAAGCCTGTGAAGCCTCAAGAATTACTAATGCTTCTTGAAGAGAAACTGAAAAACAGGGAAGAGCCCCCAGAAGCAAGCGGCTAAAGAATTAGTAGATTTTTTTGCTTCAGCTGATACTTTTTTTCTAAATTAGTCAAGCTAATCTCAGCTTTACAGTCAACTTTTCAGATAGGTTTTCTAGGTCTTGCACTATATAGAAGAACGCCATCCATGACCATTTGTCCCACCTTCGGATGCCTTCATTCTTTACTTCTTCAACGGCTTTTCTGTTGTTCAATGGATCTTTACCAAAAAACAATTTGCTGAAAATTTCAGCTGACCAGACATCAATGGGAAAACCGCCATGAGGATTTATTATGTCAGCAGAGTAATCCCCTATGCCTGGCAGCTCCAAAAGTCTCTTTTTCGCATCTTCACCGCTCAGCTCCTCCAACTCCTGAAATGTAGGGAAATCTTCTTTTGTCAACTTTTCTGCTAGCTTAACTATACGCTTTCCTCTATAGCCTATCTTGCAGTTTTTGGATAATGCGTCAGGACTTAAGATAGCGAGCCTCTGCGGAGTTGGCCAAACATAGATCGTTTTGCCGTCAAATTCCGCTGTCTCACCATACTTTCTAATCACGCAATCCATCATTTCGTTGCTTCTCTTAAGTGGAGCCATCTGAAGAAGTATCGCTAGAATTGCATCAGGAAAAATAGTGTCACCAGCAGATGTACTGTGCATCCCAAACAAATCATCAACTGTATACTTTAGAATCGAATCTTTCTTTGCAAGCTTGTAGAATTCACGTAGATTTTCATCCGCACCTATGCAGTGGCTAATTTTCTTTTTTATTGTATCAAGCGTTTCTTCGGATGGTTTTTTTTCAATGAATATTCTTGCGGAGACGCTAGGATTTTTTGTCGTTCCTTTAGAATTGAGATTTAGTCCAACCAAGGTGCCATTCAGATGCACAGCTGTCCATAGAGTTTTCTTCTCATAAACTTCCAGAGGCGTAAACAATGACCATCCAGCTGGTTTCCTGATTGTAAGGTCAAAGTTGTACGGAGGAATTGGGTTTATCTCGTATGTTACCATTTGATTGAGTTTGACCATTAAGGCACTTTCCTCTTTTAGAAAAATAATTGTCTTTTATCCTTGTGTATTACTATTGCCGTGCGCTAAATTGATTTTTATGCCTTTTGAATTTTAAGTTTGAGAGATTGGGAAAATTAAAAACAAACTCTTAGTGCAGTATTAAATTGAACCATTATTTGACATGTTCTCAATCATAGAAGAATTAGGAACGTGATAAGAAGTTAGGCTTATTCCATGTATATTGCTGGTTGGTAAGGCATAGCCATCGGTGCCCGACATTTAGGGTCATAACGTTTCGTATCCTCTTCGCTGTAAACTGATACTTCAGTGTTGAATCGTTCCTCCAAAAAGCCAACTGTTTTTTCTAGGAGTTCTTTTTCATTTACCGTTTTGATTTTCAGTATGTTATTTTTTCTGTCGCTTGGCAATTTAGTTAAAGCTTTCATTATTCTGGGAACCATGCCTGCAATGTCTTTCATGTGGGGCTTCAAATCTGTATCCGCAGCGAATTCTTTCATTAACTCGTTAATTTTTGCTTCCCCAGCTATTGTTTTCTCCAAAATCTTTAAGTAAACATTCCATTTCCATTTTGGAGCGGTATAGTAGCATAACCTTTTAGGTGTGATTTTCATCGCTTTTAGAATATTGGAAGTATCAGACAATACATCAGTTACCAAGTTTTCCTGTTCTTCCGCAGCTATATCCACTTTTGCTTCATCGCAAACTGGCCAAGGCGCCACACTTACGAAGCCTGTCTCTCCAGTTAAGCTCCAAAGCTCCTCCGTTAAGAAGGGCGCAAAAGGTGCAAGCATTTTAAGCCAAATTATAACTGCTTCACGAAGCGCTTTAGATTCACTGTTTCCTTTTCGTTGAATGTACCAACGAAGATCGTTCCATGTTTCAAACAGTGCTGTCTGCAATGCAGTTCGGGTCTTAAGGTCATCCAAGTTGGCTGTGACTTCTTTTATTCGATGTTGAAGTTTACTGTGTAGCCAACGTTCAAGCATAGTGTTTTCTTGTTTTTTGGCAGAAATAATTATTTCAGTGGCAAACCCCAGCAGCCCAGAAAATTTTCCTTGCAAATCGCCTACGTTTTCGGCTCGCCAGTCAGGATCATCCATGCCTTCAGCACCTAGTAGTAATGCACAGCGGGTAGCGTCGGCTCCGTACTTTTCGGTTGCACTCTTCATAGTTATGAAGTTGCCTTTGCTTTTGTGCATGCCTTGCCCTTCAACCATTAGCATGCCGTTTACTCCCATGGCTTTGGGCCAATGCTCGGGGGGAAACAGAGCGGCATGATGGAAAATGCAGAAGGTAAGATGGTTTGGCACTAGTTCTTTTGCGGAGTTTCTCAGGTCAAAGGGGTACCAATATAAGAATTCACTTCGCATAGATTTTAGCAAGTCAGCTTTTATCTCAAAGGTCTTTTCTAATTGTTCGCAGTTCCCTTTGCCGAAGAAAATAAAATCGAAAACTTCAGGCGGTAACGCTTCAGGTTTGATATTGTTTTGTTTTATGTGTTTGTTTATTGTGTAGAACGCCATGTAAACGGTGGAGTCGCTTAAGGTTTCGATGATCCAGCCTTTTTCTCCGGGCAAGGGTGTTCCAAAACCTGTGGTTCTTGCGCATGCCCATTCTCTTAGCCAATCGATTACCCCGTAAAATGATTGTTTTGCTGAGTCTGGATAAATCGTCATTTGAGCTACTGCTTCTTTAGCTTTTACTTTCCAATTGGCGTCAGAGTAGTTTAGGAACCACTGGTCAGAGAGAATCTTTACTATGCACTGGGTCATGCAGCGGCAAACTACTTGTTCGGGCAAATCGTACATGTAATCAGCTACCCCTTGCCTGCGGAAATCGACAATAATTGTATCTTTCACTTCTCGAACGGTTTTTCCCGCGTAAAGGCCACAATTGTCTTTCAAAACTCCACCATGGAACTCTTTTTTGTAGAGTGCTTTTGTAGCTTCGTCCGCTTTTGGATCATGTTGGTCTTTGACGCCCATTTGTTTTACAATTTCAACTGCAGGGAACTCGCCGAAACCCTCAACTTTGATAATTGAGATCGGTTCAATTTGCTTAAGGATTGCTGGGTCTACGCCGAATTCTTTGAGAACTTCGGGTTTTTCTTTCAAATCTTTAAGCGCCAACCAATCGTAGGGTGCATGTGCAGGTACGCTGTAAACGACTCCTGTTGCAGTTTTAGGGTCAACAAACCAGCCTGGCAAAATGGGAAACTTGCATTTTGTAACCGGGTTTTCAAAAACTTTTCCAATTAGCTCTTTGCCTTTGAAACCGCGTTTTATCTGCACCGTTTTTTCTTGTTCTTTGAGCTTCTCCGCGGCTTCTTGGCTAACGATCCAGTTTTCGCCATTTACGTCCGCTTCAACGTAGGTGGCATCTGGGTTAATCCACATGTTTGTTATGCCAAAGATAGTTTCTGGGCGGAAAGTTGCTGCTGGCAAAAACGTGTTTTCATTTAGTCTGTATTTTATGAGTGTGTATTGTTCAGGGGTGACGCCTTCGCCTATTTGGCGGTCATGATCTCCTGTGGGGCTTTGGTCTTTTGGGCACCAAACAACAGGATGGGTTCCCCGTGTGACGTAGCCTTTTTCTTTT
The DNA here is from genome assembly GCA_963798135.1 of Candidatus Bathyarchaeota archaeon. Taxonomy (GTDB): domain Archaea; phylum Thermoproteota; class Bathyarchaeia; order Bathyarchaeales; family Bathycorpusculaceae; genus Bathycorpusculum. Next base: position 120,457 of record CAWCSI010000006.1, read on the forward strand.
AGATTCTTGTATTGCCACTCGATAAATTTTTGAAAAGTTGGCATTATGGTGGTGAATTCGCGTCTCCAATCGATGGAAAAGCCAACGCCCTTGACAGCTAAGCGTCCTTCGTCGGTGTAATATTGAGCCATGTATAGGGGGTCAACAAATTTTTTAAGTTCAGCTTCTGGAACGCCGTCAACTTCTCTTAATACACGAATGTAGGCTTCGTCGCCCCTAGCTACCCGTTGGCTAGCTCCGAGCAATGGTTGGCCTGTCCAATGCCAAGCCCAAGGCCACAACACATTGTAACCTTGCATCCGTTTAAACCGAGCGTAAGCATCAACCCGAGAAGCCGTAAATGCATGTCCAACATGCAATGGTCCATTCATGTAGGGAAATGGAAAAGTAACCATTATCTTCTTTCTTTTTGGGTCTGGGTCTGCCTCAAAAACGTGAGCGTTTTCCCATTTCTCTTGCCATTTCTGCTCGATTTGCTTGGTTTGGCTCATGAAACTTGAGATTGAGTCATTAGCTATTAAGAGTTTTGCTTTGACAAGTTTCTATCGTTAATACTTGATTTATTTTTGTCTGAGCGAAACTCACTTTTGTGTTTTCAAATAGTAAACCAGGAGTTAGGTTTTTGCTTTATCGTTAAATTAGATAAAAGAGAATGGTGGCTTTACAAGGAAAATATGCGAAATGAAAAAAAGTTTTATCTACTTGATTTCCACATACAAGAAAGCGATGAATATGTCTGGCGATACTGAAACAAAAATTAAGCAAGACCTTTTTGCTGAGATTCAGAATTTAGAGCAAAATTATAAAGTTATCAAAAGTTTTCTTTCAGGAACAGACTATGAGGCGACGGCTATTGGTAGCGCAATCCACTCTTTCAAAGATAGCTTAAGCCGAGCCAGCGCATTTGTCCTTGCCCTATACAACCTAAAAGGAAAACGAGTTAACATCCCCTGGGACCCACTCTTTACAAGCTTAGATTATGCTTTAGCCACTATTGCGGTTTCTTCGTCGCCCAAACAGAAAGAAGCGGTTAAAACTATCCTGTTAATGTCTGAAGAACAAATTGGACAGGTGCTGTCTTACTTTTCCGCTTTGAAAGAATCGTTAAAGTAAGAGAAAAATATCTTTTTTTCTAATTATTTCTTCCTTTTCAGTTTGATAGCGATAATAAGATGTTGTTGTAATAAATCTGCTCTAAAAGACTATTAGAAATCCGAACACATTCAAGAAAACGATATCTTTATCGATTATTTGATATTTTTGAATTCGTCAAGTAAATCGTTAAGTTGAGCGAACAACTCAAGAAACTGGTAACCTTTTGGTGTTGTCGTATATTTGTTGGTTTTTTTGAAAAGTAAACCCTGAGAAGTTAAAGAGATGATTTGGCTTTTCAATTGAGAATAATTTAGGTTTGCATTATACATAATGCTTGTTTTTGTTTTTTCTTGTTCACAAAACAAAAGAATTTCAGCTATAATGTCAAATTTTCCTCTTCGAGCGCTATTAGTAGTATTCCAATCCCTATCATGTTTTAAACGCGCAAACTGAAGTTCCTGCGAGTTTAGTTTTGCCGTTCCCAGTAAACTGCTTGTCAAGTTACTTACTCCATGTTTAACTGAATTAAAGGTACGTTAGCACTTAAACGAATGTGATTGTACATTAACAATAACATACAATCTTTTTGGCGATAGGCGAGAAAGTTAGTGCTGAGTTTTGTTTTAATTCCTGAATTAAACTTTGATTAATAATTTCTTAACGCTTTAAATAATAAATCACAATTAGAAAAGCAAGAAGCGGAACATTATGCTTGAACGGTTAATGCTTTATTCTGACGGTGGAGCAAGAGGCAACCCTGGACCAGCAGCCATAGCCTACCTTGCTCTGACAGAAACGGGGCAGGTCATAAAGAAGGATTCACGCTTTATAGGCGAACGAACTAATAATCAAGCAGAATACGAGGCATTAATAGCGGCGTTAGAGTTTGCCAAAGCCATAAAGATTGGGGAAATCACCTGTCACCTTGACAGCGAACTAGTTGGAAAACAACTCAAAGGTGAATATAAGGTAAAAAATCCAGAATTGTGGAAACTATGGTGTCGGGCGATAGAGTTGAAGGGCTCCTTTAAGAAAGTTTGTTTCGTCAATGTCCCAAGAACTAACCGTTTTATTGACATGGCAGATGCGCTTGTCAATAAAACTTTAGATGAATTACCAAAGAAACGGTAAAGCTAAAGCATTATAACAAAGCTTGCATTCGTAAACATAAGCAACTTATGGTGTCTAACAAATGTTTGTTCACACAAGTATTCGTACAAGCAACCTAGAGCGATCAATTGATTTTTACTCTAAATTTTTTGATTTAAAAGTTCTGAGCAAAATGGAAATCAAGAAGACAAATGCTCAAATCGTTTTTCTTCAAGACCCGATGGGTGAAGGCTGCATTCTTGAATTAACCTTCTACAAAACACAAAAAAAATTCAACCAGCCTGAATATGACGAACGCTTGTTTGACCATTTAGGCTTCGAAGTTACCGACATCAACAAAACAATCGCTGCCATGCGAAAAGAAAACGTTACAATCACAGATGACCCGTTTAACCTAAATTCTAACACATCGATTGCTTTTATTGAAGACCCAGACGGAACTCTAGTTGAATTGATTGAGCGAAAATAGATTTATTCGTAATTTGTGTCTAACCCATTTGCTAACCATGTTGTCTATTTCCTTGATTTCAAGTTTAAACATGTTTTTAGATGTAAATGATTTAGTTTTTAGGTAAAGCACGCGAATTTTTAAAATAGTTTCATCTCAATTAAACAAAACAAAAACTCAATTTAATTATGCAGGCTGGCCGAATTATTTTTTTAGGTTTAATTTTTTAGGTTTGTTAGTTTTCACAAATAATGTTGTGGTGTTCCTATCGTTTGCGAAAAAATCAGCCTATAGATAACTCGGTATTGATTGTTTTTAGTTGCTTGCTTATCAATCGTTAAAAAAAACCTTAGTCAATCGCATTAGATTTAAAATCTTAAGACAAAGATTGGATAAATCCATTTTTTCCTTACAGCAAATTAGTATGGACGTTTAAAGCGTAGTTCATCTTATAATAATATGGTTATAGTCCATCTTTTGGCGAACAATCTTGAAAACAAAGGCTTACACTTGAAGAGTTTTGGTTTGTTTTCCCGACGATTAACACTTAAAATGGGATCAGGTGATAAAGTACACGCCCTTAGTTGAACGCAAATCAATCGCCCTAATGGTTTTAGGTTTAGTAGCGTTCATGCTATACCTGTATTTTTTCGTGGGGTTTGACGGTCTTTTTGGTCTCCTTAGCAAACTTAACGTTTACCAATATTCATTGTATTTCTCATTAGCCATAGCTTCGCTTTTTCTAGCAGTTGTTTTTGACTCCATGATATGGCATAGTCTGCTTGGGTCTTTATCAGTTAAAGTTAAGCTTAGAAAAATTATTCTTTTCAATTGGATAGGCAATTTTGTCGAATTAGTTGTTCCAAGCATTACGATCGGTGGAGAATTAACCCGAATAGTTTTGGTCCAAAAAGAAACAAAACATGACCTTGGAATAGCAGCTGGCACCGTAATTGGGTCTCGACTAATTACTACATTTGTTTATTCAGGCGGATTGCTAATTAGTTTTCTCTTGCTCCTGTTTTATAATCAATTACCATTTTACATGATTACACCCGTTATTTTGGTGGCAGTTGGAACTGCGGCAGCCTTAGCAGTCGTTTTTGTAGTAGCTTTCAAAGAAAGTGCAGGAAAGAAAATAATCAATTTTTCCCTATGGATAGCTCGCCGTATAACCAAAAATCCAGTAACCTTAAGTCATGCTGAAGAAAAAATTTCTCATTCCATATCTTCTTTTTCTGAGGTATTTAGAACCTTTAAAGCAAACCCACGTTGCTTAGTAAAACCAATTATTTTCTCAATTATCGCTTGGCTATTTAACATAATTGTTTTCCTAATGGTTTTCTACTCGCTCAATTTTACACGCATTTCCTTCATTGATCTAGCCACTATTTATTCGGTTATCACAACTGTTGAATCTGTAACGGCAGGTTTCCCAATTGGCGCAGTAGAAGTTACCATGACAAGTCTTTTCGGGTTATATGGTGTTCCACTTGTTATTGCTGCCGCTGCAACTACGCTAACTCGATTATTGACTTATTGGTGCCAAGTGCTTGTTGGTTATCCTTTGGTTGAGTGGATAGGTCTTAAATCATTACTTAAAAGTAACATTACAACTGGGTTAATGATGAAGGCGCCACAAATTTTGAGAGAAGAATAATTTCAATCTTGCAGCTATCCTAATGCAACCAACATCGCTTAAAGCAACGGAAACGCCTATTTGTTGCCCTATGGGTATCAACGTTGCTGTTTTTTCATTGTTGCAACAGCCAGCTTAGAATTTGCAATGAGAACAACTATTCCTACCCCTTGTTTAGCCGCCTGTATGGGATACTATTTAGCCTAACCCAATTCTTTTGGAAAGGTTAATTGAAAGGGTAAGATAGGCATTTAATTTTTTTTGCAAAGTCGGCGGCGCTCATTTCCTCTTCAAGCTGGCACTTAACTGATTTTTTCTTGTTTGGTATAAGATCAAAAAAGTTATCGCTAAATCTGACAACTTTGTCGGTAAGTATCATGTTTACGGCTTTGGCATAGACTGGAGACTGCAAGATCATTTCAAAAGTTTTGGCTTCAATTTTTTTGACGACTATTTTAATTGGCGCTTTAGGTAAGCTCAAGTTTTTCGGTTCCTTGATGGTTTTGGAATCTTCAAAAATCACCCTGCCATTTTGCTCAAGACTAACAGTTAACGTGCAGTCATCAGTAATCGAAAGCTTTTCCAGAGAGCTCTCAAAAACCAAAAGCGACGTGTAAGTGGGCATCTTTATTTCTTTATTTTCCTCATACAGATGCTTACCATTGAACGTTAAGACTTCAAACCGCAAGGCCAAGTCTGCGCTATTGCATGTTTCATTAACAATATAACAGTAAACTTTATCGTCCTTAACAATTAACGGGGCAATGATTGGTTGAAAAGCTCTTTTAACAGCGTAGTAAGCGGGTTTAGGGTTTAATCCGTAGTCAATGAGACTCCAGCTTATCACAGGCCAGCAGTCATTGAGTTGCCAAATTAGGCATCCGCTGGTTTTGAACATGCGGCTTCTCCAATGTATCACCGCCGTTTTTAATGCGTCAGCCTGATTTAACTGAGAATAAAGTGTAAACTGCTGAAGGTTTTTAGGTATTGGATAATGCATAGCAAGAAGTGTGCTCAATATTTTCAAGCCATCCACCTGCTTCTCATGCGCTTCCAACGCTGGAGACTCAAGATTTAGGTCTGCGCTACCCAAATATTGCTTTAATAGTTCAAGCGTTGGTGAAGCTTGCCAGCCAAACTCAGATAAAAAGCGCCCATTATCATCAAGATATGCTTGGTAATCCACTTGTTTGCTCCAAACAACCCAGTTATGTCTGTTGCCTTCATGCTCACTGTTGATTTCTCCATCGCTGTAGGGGGTGCTTGATCGGTACGGACGGGATCCGTCAAGCTTGGCAATTATATTCGGAAGAATTTTTTCCCAAATCGGCAACCCAAAGAGTTTCGGCATATCATTCCAAACGGTTTTGTATTGCCATTGAATCTCGTTGTTGCCACACCAAACAACTATACAAGCGTGCCCCCGCAGACGCCGCACAACCTCATCCGCTTCTCTCTCCGCTTCTTTAAGAAACCACTCATCCTCTGGATAAGCACAACAAGCATACATGAAATCCTGCCAAACCATTATCCCCAGTTTATCGCATAAATTGTAAAAAAAATCGTCTTCGTAAACTCCGCCGCCCCAAACTCTGAGCATATTAAAATTTGCTTCAGCGGATAAAGCAAGAAGTTTTTGATATCTGTCTGCAGTAACTCTTGGTAAGAATGAGTCAGCTGGAATCCAACAGGCACCTTTGCAAAAAACAGGCAAACCATTAATTAGAAAAATGAAGCTTTTGCCTTCATCATCAGGCTTCTGCAATAGTTTTACACTTCTGATTCCAGATTTTACAATTGCTTTTTCACACAAGACATCGTCGCAGGAAAGTTCAATTGAAACATTGTAGAGATTTGGTTCTCCATATCCTCGTGGCCACCACAGATGCGGATTTGCGATTTCAAACTCAGCTTCCAAACAACTTTGCCCTGAAGCAATCGATTTGCCAACTTCTTTTTCAATTCTCTGCCCAAATCCTTCAACAATAAACTTCCCCTTTACGCTGCATTGACATGGCGCGTGAACATCAACAAGTGCTTTGATTCTTGCTTTTTCAGCTGAAACTTCTAAGGGCAAAATAGATAAGTAACCCAATTTAGCTTTGTCAAAAGCAATTATTCTTGCGGTTCGCCAGATTCCAGCTGTTGGCAGTGTTGGTCCCCAATCCCAACCGAAAGAATATTGAGCCTTACGCACGTATGGTCTACCTGAAAAATTCTCTACATGTAATGAGCCATATTTTTCACCGTATTTACTCTCTAATTCAGATGCAACTTTGTAAACGGGCTTAAAGCAAACCGCAATAACATTTCTATCTGCTTTTATAGCGTTTTTAATGTTGAAACGCCAAGGTGTAAACATGTTATTTGCTTCGCCAACTTTTACTCCGTTCATCCACACAGATGCAAAAGTGTCTAATCCATCAAAAATAAGCTCCACTGCCTGCCTATCTAACAACTCAGAGGAGAGCTCTATCTGTTTGCGGTACCACCACTCTTGCTGGGGAACCCATTTGGCTTTTTCCTCGTTCAAATTGGCAAAGGGGTCGGGAATAACGTTGTTTTCCATTAAATCGGTATGAACGGTTCCTGGAACAGTTCCTGCAAGCCAATCTGTGTCATTGTAGTCGCGTCGAAAAACCTTCAGGTCTTCACCATTACATTCGGGAAAACCTTTGAACTTCCAAGAACCATTCAGCGGTAACTCAAAATTAACCAAAAAATCTACCCTTAAAGACTAAACAGCCCAAACTAATAATCTTAACCATGGCGGCAAAATCAAAACAAGAAAAGAAAAAAACACTTCCAAGTGGCAACCGAAATTCTCAAATTGGCTCTAATGTTTCCACCAATCCTTGGATTGCTGCGTCTGGGCGGCGCTTTATACTTAACTTCTCCAATTTTAAAACCGCTTTTTTTAGAAATAACCAACAATTCTCCGCCAAAAGTTTCTCCGCCCTTCAAAATGAACGATTTAGTTACTTCTTTTTTAAAAGCTCTAAAATTTGAGTAAAAATCCGATACTCCGACCATTTTGCCAAGCGTTTTGGCAGCCCATCGCTCTGAAAACCTGGGAACAACTGTTCGTGATGCATTTACTACATCGAATTCATCCAGTTTTTTAACCAATGTAGATATGAGTTCGGGGTTGTTTTCCAAGTCTGAATCAATCGTTACTATAATTGGGAATTTGGCGTATTTCATCCCGTAAAGTAAACCCTTAGTTTGTCCTTCTCTGACTTTGCCGAGCGCAACATCGGCGTATTGTTTTGAAATGCTTAACGTTCCATCAGTTGAGTTATCGTCAATGACAATTACTTCATGTGGTCTATCTTTGAGAGTTGATCGGATTCTAAGGATTAGTTCCTTAATGTTTTCTGCTTCATTCCAAGTGGTAGTTACCACCGATATGCCTTCAACCATTATCTGCTAACACTCAGAGTAGCCACTGCGTTTGAAGTTATAAGATATTTTGCCTAATTTTCTATTAATCTTGGAATTTTCAGTCGTATCTCCAAGTGTAGCAGACACGGAAACTTAAAATAATTGGAAGAACTGATGTGTTAACGAATTCATAAAATTAGGTAAAATTAATAGAGGATGAAAAAATGAGTAAATCAGACAAACCCCACTTAAACATAATTATCATGGGGCACGTTGACGCGGGAAAATCAACAACAACAGGGCACTTACTATACTTAGCAGGCGCAATCGACGAGCGGACAATCAAAGCCTTTGAAGAAGAAGCCGAAAAAATGGGCAAAGGCACATTCAAATTCGCTTGGGTTCTCGACAACCTTAAGGAAGAACGAGAACGAGGAGTTACAATTGATCTTCGATTCCTACAATTTCAAACCAAAAAATACAACTATACCGTCATCGATGCACCAGGACACCGAGACTTCGTCAAAAACATGATTACAGGCGCAAGCCAAGCTGACGCCGCAATTCTCTTCGCCTCAGCCAAAAAAGGTGAGTTTGAAGCAGGTATCGGTGCAGGCGGTCAAACAAGAGAACACGCATTTCTCGCATTCACTTTAGGCGTTCGTCAACTGATTGTTGCGGTTAACAAAATGGATGATATATCCGTTAACTACAGCAAAGAAAGGTATGAAGAAATAAAAGCCGAAGTTTCAAGAATGCTTCGTATGGTAGGCTTCAAAATCGAAAAAATCAACTTTATACCCGTCTCAGGATGGACAGGCGAAAACCTACTTACTAAAACTCCCAAGCTGCCATGGTACACTGGTCCAACTCTAATGGAAGGACTCGACCTGCTTGAAGTACCAGCTAAACCAACTAACAAGCCGCTACGCGTACCAATTCAAGACGTTTACAGCATCACCGGCATTGGCACAGTTCCAGTCGGTAGAGTTGAGACAGGCGTTCTAAAACCAGGACAGACCCTAATTTTCATGCCAAGCAACAAAACAGGCGAACTTAAATCATTAGAAATGCACCACACTGTAATCCCATTTGCTGAACCAGGCGACAACATCGGCATGAACGTAAGAGGCATTGGAAAAGCAGACATACACAGAGGAGACGTCGCTGGAACAACTGATAATCCGCCAACAGTAGCAAAAGAATTCATTGGCCAGATCATCGTAATTTACCACCCAACAGCAATCGCAGCAGGATACACACCAGTACTCCACTACCACACAGGCCAAATCGCATGCAGATTCACTGAACTTATCAAGAAAATTGATCCACGCACAGGCCAAGTAACCGAAGAACACCCAAGCTTCCTAAAAACAGGAGACGCTGCCTGGGTACGAATGGAACCATTGCACCCAATATCCGTCGAAGCATACACAGACTTTGCAGAACTAGGCCGATTCGCAGTCAGAGACATGGGCACAACAGTAGCAGCAGGCGTTATCAAAGAAGTAACCAAAAAGGGACCATAAACCCCTTCCATTTTATTTTTTGTTTAATTAATTTTGAATCAGTTTTTGAGAAAAACTAATTTCAACATAATATTCATATGTTTTGTTTTTTCTCTAAACACTCAAACTTGTTGTTGTGTTGTTACAGTCACAACTGCATATATGTTATGTCTATGAGTCACTTACGTAGGGTGTGGGTTGATGGATTGTCAAAATGAAAAATCCAGCTTGGGGCAAAAGAATTTCAGCAGCGTTAAAAGGGAACCTTTGGATGGAAAGTCTGCGGATGTGTCCTTGAGAAACATTCCACTTAAGATAAGGCGCGAAGAAGCAAAGAAACCTTTATTCTTAATCAGATACGAATAATCAATGTAAACGAAATTTTTTTTATTTAGGCTATTTAGTCTTCAGCTTGCATGTTACGTTTGATGTTGCTTTTGAATTTGGCTTGTGTCTTTGGAAATCGAAAATAACATTAATTGCTTCCGCATTCGGCAACTCTAAGAGTTGATTAATGTGTCTGGAACTGAAACGTTGATTCCCTTCATGAATGATAAAAAGAAGAACGGCGAGGAACCGACCATAATTGTGGACAGCCGTGAAGCAGGCAGCGCTGAAAAAATTGTCAAAGGCTTAGTTGAACGGGGAGTCAACATTAAAACTCAATTACTTGAGAAAGGTGACTATATTCTCTCTGATCAATGCGCTGTTGAACGTAAGACGGTTAGCGATTTTGTTTACACTTTGACCCGACGTTACCTTTTCGAGCAGATTTTCACTCTTAAAGACGTTTATCCCAAATCACTTGTCGTGCTTGAAGGTTATATGCCCATAATTTACAAGTACAGCAACATTAATCCTAGCGCAGTTTGGGGTGCCATGTTCAATTTAGCCAAAAACGGCATCTCTCTTGTCAATACATCCTCTTACAAAGAAACGATCGATTTTCTTTATACGGCCGCTAGGCAAGAACAAATTGTTGAGAAAAGAAGTCCAGTGGTTCATGCATTCAAAAAATGCGAAACACTCTCGGATTCTCAAGTCTATTTTGTAGCTAGTTTGCCAAATATTGGGAGAGAAAAAGCAACCGCCATACTGGATGCTTATCAAACTCCTATGAATGCATTAATTAATGTGGATGACTGGTCAAAAGCTGTGCATGGTTTGGGTCCTGTGATTACTAACAAAGTGAAAGAGGTCATTTCAACACCCTACAAAGAAAAGCTATGCGAGGAGTCTTGAGTAGAGCTAAGTAAATTTTAAATGCTAAATCGTACTATTTAGGAAACGGTTAATATGAATAAAGTCAAAATCGCATTAACTCTTCTCACAATAGCAATCATTGTTGGTCCATTTGCATATGTTGTAATCGCTAATAGTAATAATTTATTGGGCTTAGTTATGCCTCCTCAATTTTCTAATATAGGTCAAAGTTTGAGCCAAAACCTTCAGGGTCAAGATCCTTCGTCCTCCTCAAATAACCCGATTAATTTAACAGGCACCAACTTTCAAATGCCTCAAGAAATTGGCGATCCGCAGTATAATCCCGATACGGGCGTCTTTAACGTGGCAATAAATGCTACTAACCCGTTGTCTAACTCGATTTCAGTTGACCAAGTTTCCGTACAGATTCAGTCAAAACAGGACGGTTCCTTAATGGGTAATATTTCGATACCTCAACCAATCAATATTCAACCGGGTGAAAGTTCAATAATCAATGTCACCGGAGTTATCCCTCAGGATCTGTATAATCAAATTAGTCAACAAAACAATGGCAAAATAGATGTTAATAATATTGTGCTGAAAAATCTTGATGTTACTGTCGGAGGTGTTACACTCCATTTTGACAGCATCGACCCATCTTCCATTCAATCAGCATTAGGTGGGTTATCATGAAAAATCGCATTAACTGGTTCGGGCTTGCCGCTGGAATAGTCATACTTGCTGTTCTTGTAATTTCTTTATTCATTCCATGGTGGCAGTTAACAATCGGCAACAACTTATTGAAAATTAGTGCCTCACCTGTGAATACTAATTTCGCTCTCCTAAATCTTAATTTCACTGTACCTTTACTTTGGGCTTGGAATCTCGTAAGTATACTTATCTTCGTAGTTGCAGGTGCGTTAATGCTTCTTTACTCCATTTTTCCAAACAAGTCTTACTCAAAAGAGCTTCTATGCTTCTCCTACAAAAAACCGCTTTACATAGTGATATCCTTCTTTATTGGATTAATAGCTATGGTAGCCATAGCCGGCGTAATCGGTCTAAACGTTCCAATAGTAGGGAAATCAAACCTGGCGTTGCCATCACAATTCATGCCCAACGGTTTGAGCATAAGCGCTTTGGTCTCAGCAGGCTTTCAATTACCCTTTTACCTTGCAATAACAGCCGCCGCATTATGCGTAGCTGCCAGAATATATCATGACCGAGTTGCAAAACCTCTAACGGTCGCAGCTGCCTCAGTCATACCAGCACCATCAGAAACCGCTCAAATCAGCTAAAATCCCGAAAGACTTTGTTTTTTAAAAGCCGTATTTTTCAACCACTAAAGTTTAAAGCTTAAGGCAACATTATTTTATGAACCCAAAAAAAACATTAAAAGAAACGCAAATTTGGGGGGCTGTCGGCTAGCTTGGTCTAGGCTTGTAGCCTCGGGCGTTATAGACGAGAGTTCAAATCTCTCCAGCCCCACCAGCTTTTGGGTCAGAACCACCAATACAAGCCTTATATGAACCGGGACACTTTTATTTGGAAAAATAACGCAAAATGGCGCAATCATACATCTAGAGAGCTTTTAGGCATAGATATCGATGTATCGCCTGATTCGTTTCTATCACGAAACAACTGGATTTAAATGTAGTTGAAATTCGCATCAAAATTGCCGATAATCGAAGGAGTGCATAAATAATATTGCGAAAAAGCAAGATTTGCTGGTTAAAGAGTAACGCGTAAATGTCCTTGTTTGTGAAGGTTAGTACATCCTTTTTTCGTTAAAAGTTGTCCGCATTTGTTGCTCTTGTAGGATTCAAGACAAAAGACGTGGTTTTCTAACTTTTTTGTTGGTTTAGTTAGCTCTTTGCCACATTTTGGACAGACAGCCTTGCAGTGTCACGTTTGAAGAGGTTACCACTTACACGTGCAACAACCGTTATAAGAAAGGATGTTGGCGCTCTCAAGCTACAACAGATTAAGATGCTTTGATTTTAGTTGGATTCAGCTAAATCCCGTTTCAATTCTTGTTTTGCTTGGACGTACCAAAGTGTTATTAGGGCTATAAGTTCTCAGAGGGTTTGGGGTTGCTTACATGAAGCGAGGGGATGCATTAATTCTGCTGACAGAGTTAACGCTAAAGGAGAAATTAGTCAAACCCTCTCTTGTTCGTATTGAACAGAGAAAACCAGAGTGTTATGAACTTCAAATAACTGGTTTTTACAACGTGGATTTGATTAGAGCATTTGCCCAAAAGCACGATTTGACAATTAAAGAAGATACAACAAAAGGGTGTCTCCGCATTTTCAAGACATAGTAACGTTGGAAACTGCTTTCGCATTTCCGCTTTTTCAAAGCGAACAACCATAAGCATTAACCAAAATTAGCGTTAAACGGATTTAGCCCCGTGCTAACATCAACAAAGTGTCAAAAGAGAGAGGGTGCGACACTTTAATGCGTTAGCCGCCAAACCCGCCAAACAATGTGGCTCTTAATTTTCCCGATTGTTAATCTATTTTGTTAAAAAGAATATAAAATGATGTTGTCACAAATTGAAACCACATTGTGTGCCAGTTAATCTGCTCTTTGCATAATTCCAGGGTTGTAATCTAAACTCTTTTGGACTTGTATATTATTACTTCGCCACTTTCTTCCTTCACGGCTAAATCAAGGCAGAGAAGCGCCTTAAGTGTTGTGAAGAACTTTAGTAAAAAAAGAAAAGCGGGCTTTCTTTTAATCCTGACACAAACCATACTTAGATGGGAAGGCTACCCCTTGTGAGGTGAGGATTAAAAAGTCCGCAAAGAATGTTGATTGTTTCAAGAAAATAAATTTTTGTTGGTGGCTGCTAACAGCAACAATAAAGTCGCTTTGATATCCCCGCTGAAAAGTTGTTTTCAAACGATAGGAAGACTTAAAGGAACAAGCCACAATACGCATACAGATCTGACGAAACATGGCGAAGACTTATTTACTTTTGAGTTTTTTGGTTTTGGTGAAAATATATGAAAGATTTTAAGTGTCCAGTATGCGGAGGATCAACTGAAAAGGTTTGGGAAAATGCCACCAAAACAAGATACGGAATGAAATGTAAGGAAGGTCATAAAAGTACCAGTAACAAATCAGGCGGTTCACAAGAATACCCCGTATTTCTTGTTTCAATTGAAGAACTGGAATAGTTAGAGTTACTTCAAGCAAACGCTTAAAACTGTTATCTTGTCCGAATGCACACAAATTATAAGCTATGAGTTGGGAATTTTCTCGAAAAATACGTTTGGGCTGGCTATTCCTTCGTTTTCGTCCAAAATCTTTCTAAAATCTCGTATGGACACGTTTGAAACTACAAGCGGCAGTTTACTTCCCGTCTTCTTTAGCAGACTCCTGATTATTATGTTTTCTAAGACCTTAGCTTCAAAAACTGCAAATCGGACTCTAAAGCCTTTTTGTTCAAGAATATCAAGCAATTCTTGCATTTTTTCTGGTTCTAAGTAAGGCGGCCATGGATGAAGCTCCATCAGCATTTTTAGGTCTCTTTGAGAATGTTAGTCATTCCTTTGAGTATTTGGTATTCATAACCTTCTACATCCATGCGGAGAAAATTCGGCGATTCTTTGTCCTTAAAGAAGGTGTCGACTGTCTCCACTGGTACTTCTTCTTCACCAATAATTGTGCCTTTGACAACATCTTTATTCATTGCGCACCAGTTCGCTTTGTCTGACACGTAAATTTTGCTTTTTGTATCTTATTCGCCGAAAGCAAATTGGAACGCAGAAACATTCTTGAGATTATTTAATCGCAAATTTTTTTGCAGTAGCTCAAAATTGTTGTATACTGGTTCAATCGCGTAGATTCTTCCGCTCTTTCCTATCAGTTGGTACTCTAAGAGCACGTAGTAACCGATGTTGGCTCCAATGTCCAGAACTACGTCACCTTCTTTTAAAAAAGCTGATTGGTTTGAGAAGTCAGTGCATATTGGTTCCCTTTTTTTGTACAAAAAAAGCAAGCGATGAAATGAATAATCTCGGAAAGAAAACAGATGAAGAAGCAAAAAAGGCTGGCCACAAAGTATCTTGAAAATAATTTTTTCCTTAAGGTCAGTAATGCCTTCACGCCATTAGTTTTCTTTTGTTTTAAGGCAGAACTTGTTAGTTTTTGTGCCAATTTTGTTCTTTGTGTTTTGGGTTGCTTTTTTGAAGCAAAGCTTAAATCTTTGCAGGACGCGTCCCTAAATGTGTCCAGTTGTGCCGGATTGTGTTGAATTGTGTCAAATTTTGTCGGATTGTACCAAAAATGAGAAAAGTTGAGGTTTCATGCCGTTAACTCAAAAAACCCCATTTAAAGCCGAATTCAACAAGAAAACAGGCTCAAATTCCAAAAGTTATCCGATAGCCGTTTAAAATGGAACCTGAACAACTCCTAAAAGTTGGCGGTTGGCAATTTTTTTACGCAAAAATAACTAAAGCAGGCAGAATAAATGTTCCAAAGTTAACGATGGCTCTTTTGCAGAGCAAAAATGAGAGCTTAGCGGGCTGCATTGTTGAAGTAACCTTTGAACCAACATAAAGTTAACTAACGTTCTCAAATAGGAAAAGTGTTGTTTTTTTCTTTGATTATCCTTATGGTCGTAGGATTCAAGATTTTTTTAGAGCGTATAAGTAAATATAATAAAATAAAGGAATTAGCTCTTTGTTGTCTATCGATTAGGGGTCAAACCACAAGTTTTACGATTCGATAAACCCAACTGGTCATCTGACGAAAGACATATCGAGGTGGAAAAACCTCTTTTCATTACTCGAATATGAGTAAACTTAATAATATGTAGTTTAAAATCTTCACAGAAGGCCCTTGATCTGGCAAGTCCGCAATCGAAAAAACAAGATGATCCTGCATTTGTAACCGATGTAAACACTGGCCTGTCTAGTCAGGAAGCTGCAGCAAGATTGCAACAGTACGGACCAAACGAAATTCCAGAGAAAAAAATCAGTGCCTTTCGGAAATTCATAGGTTATTTTTGGGGGCCAATCCCTTGGATGATAGAAATCGCCGCAGCACTTTCAATAGTTATCCAGCACTTTGACGATTTCGCTATTATCTTCACACTGCTTATCGTGAATGCAATAGTGGGATTTTGGCAAGAAAAGAAAGCTGACAATGCAATTGAGCTTCTCAAAAAACGCCTCGCTCCTAACGCCCGTGTTCTCAGAGATGGCAAATGGAGCGAAATTCCGTCAAAAGAACTGGTTCCTGGCGATGTTGTTCGTGTTCGTTTAGGCGATATTGTCCCCGCAGACGTCAAGTTAATGAAAGGTTATTATCTCCTTGCGGACGAGTCAGCTCTCACTGGCGAATCGTTGCCGGTTGAAAAACACACTTCTGACATAGCATATTCGGGAGCTATAGTCAGACAGGGTGAAATGGATGCTTTAGTGGTTGCAACAGGTGTCAGTAGCTACTTTGGAAAAACAACCAAACTAGTTGCAGAAGCACGAAGCATAAGTCACTTTCAAAAAGCGGTCGTAAGAATTGGCAACTACTTGATTATTCTCGCAGCAATAATGGTGTCAGCCGTCTTTATAGCTGCTCTCTTTAGGCATGCTAACCCACTACAGATCTTGCAGTTCGCTTTGGTTTTAGTTGTTGCTTCAATACCTGTAGCTTTGCCCGCAGTCCTGACGGTGACTATGGCTGTCGGAGCGATTGCTCTTGCGAAAAGAGAAGCCATCGTTAGCAAACTGGTTTCAATCGAAGAAATGGCAGGCGTGGATGTATTATTCTCAGATAAGACTGGCACTATTACAAAAAATGAATTAACTGTTGCAGAGGCTCAAGCATTTGGAAGCTTTCAGATTGATGATGCCTTGTTGTATGGAACGTTGGCTTCAAGAGAAGAAAACCATGATCCTATTGACGACGCTGTTATCGCTAAAGCTAAACAGGTTCATGAAGTGGCTGATGTTCTTCCGCGGTATAATATTGTTGATTTTAAACCGTTTGACCCAGTGTCAAAGAAAACTGAAGCCACAGTTGAGGGTCGGGATGGCGCACGTTTTAAAGTGTCAAAAGGCGCTCCACAAGTGGTTCTTTCGCTTGTTCCTAACAATCAAGAAATCGCCGATAAAGTTAATGAAGTCATAAACAAGTTTGCAAGCAAGGGGCATAGAGCGCTTGGAGTCATTAAACAAGACGAAAAAGGCTTCTGGCAGTTTGTGGGACTGCTTGCAATTTATGACCCTCCCCGTGAGGACTCGGCAGAAACAATTAAAACAGCTCAGAAAATGGGTTTAACCGTTAAGATGGTCACTGGAGACCATATTGCAATTGCAAAAGAAATTGCTCAGGAAGTTAATCTAGGAACCAATATTGTGCCTGCATCTTCGCTTGTTGATAAGCCTGATAGTGAGGTAAAAGGAATTATTGAAGCCGCAGATGGGTTTGCTCAGGTCTTTCCTGAACATAAGTATCGCATCGTGGAGTTGATGCAGGAAAACGGCCACATCGTCGGTATGACTGGCGATGGCGTTAATGATGCTCCCGCTCTGAAAAAGGCTGATGCGGGAGTAGCCGTTGCTGGAGCAACAGATGCAGCGAAGTCTGCGGCAGACGTTGTATTAACTAAGCCAGGGCTTTCAGTTATTATCGATGCCATTAAAGAAAGTCGAAAAATCTTTGAACGGATGACTAACTATGCGGTTTATCGAATCGCTGAAACTTCTCGTGTTTTAATCTTTTTGTCACTTGCAATTCTTGCCTTTAACTTTTATCCTTTGACCGCCGTAATGATTGTTATACTTGCGCTACTAAACGATGTCCCAATAATGACAATCGCCTATGACAATGTAAGAGTCCAGGAAAAACCAGTACGATGGAACATGCGAGGCGTACTAATTGTTGCTTCATTGTTAGGCGCTACCGGTGTTATCTCAAGCTTCGGTGTTTTGCTAATTGGCTTAGAAGTCTTTCACTTGAGCGCGAGCACTCTGCAAACGTTAATTTTCCTTAAAATGGCGGTTGCTGGTCACTTAACAATCTATCTGGCTCGTACAGGTGTTAACCACTTTTGGAAACGACCACTCCCAGCAAGCATCCTATTTATAGCTACAGAAGTAACCCAAGTTGTTGGCACGTTATTTGCGGTTTATGGCGTTTTCATGGCTCCGATTGGGTGGAGCTTGGCTGCCTTCGTATGGGGCTACGCACTGCTCAGTTTCCTCATAACGGATCAATTAAAGATTCATTTCTTCCGTTTAATGGGACACGAAGAGGCTGTTGAAAATCATCGCCATCTCCACGATGTTCCAATACTTTCTGGTTCTATTCAGTTTGATAAGAAATTAGCACGCAATGTGACCTGATGAATTCAATGCCTAACCTGCAATCCGTGAATCGGTTTAAACATGTAAGAGCATGCTAATTGTCTTGCGACGTTAGCCTATTTCAAGATCTTGGTATAGTGTTTAATATTAGAGGATCCATTTTCATCGGGGGTAGCCTATGCTCTTTAAACATAAGACAGAGCCACAAAAAAATCTCTTTATTGATTTAGGCGACTTGCAAAAAGAAAAAGCCAATCTCATTCAATTCCTTCAATTACACCTGAAGACTTCTGTTTCTCAAGCTACAGACAAGTTAAAGGTGGATTCGGACAAAGTATCACTAATGGAACTAGAACACGTTGTAAACAAGTTCATTTATCATCGAGACCTTAATCTTACTCACTGGGTATCAATTGAAGATACAACTGTAAAAATTAACAAATTTGACGAACATCACAAGAAAAAAACACAAAAGAAAGAACCACCACATCAAACTGCAGCGCAAAGCTGGGGACTATAACAAAACAGCATTAAATTTGTCAGTTCTTTACAATTTCTTATCTATCATCAAAGCGCGCATACGAACAAACTTGTAGCGTGGACTTGTTGTATATTTTTGAAAACCTTATTTCCGTCATCGGCGTATTATGAAGACTATTCGCACAGTTAAGAGATTATGAAAACTGTCGTCTTTATAGGTCCGATTCAGACAGTCTTTGAAGCAGCTAACCTAATGAAGGAATCTGATAGAGGCAGTCTATTGATTGTTGAAGGCTAAATTACCGTTACTGTTGGCATTTTATTGAGAGAGATCTTGTTATAAGAGTTATCGCAACGAACCAGCCTCACTACTTGGAATATCAGAGGTATGTCATCGCCTCTCATAACAATCGACGCTGATGTTATTTGAAAAAAGCTGCCAGAATTATGGTCGAAGGTAGAACAAGACGACTTCCAGTTACTGACGATGGGGGCGTTTAAGGGATTTTAATTGGTTCTGATGTTTTTCGCCAACTGTCTTACTAAACTTCAGTTGGGATTATATAGACAGCCCTTGTAGAGCGGCGGTAATAAGTTTAGTCACACTGCCCTGCTATACGTCATCTCCCCAAGAGCCGCAGGCGATTTTTCTAAGCCGAAGCGATGAATTATTATATTATTTACTTAATGAAACTTTAAATGAGCATCATCACTCTTGAATGCAATGCCTGTGTGGTTTAGTACTTTGTATAGGCGTACTTTTGCAAGGTCAGTCATGAAGAAAAACGTAAATGCGTAGCCCCACACTAGAGCAGCTAGTTCCCAGCCCATTGCCGGAAGCAAAATACCGAATACTGTGATTATTATAGCGGTTAATTGAACCGCAATGGATGCAAAAAGAAGCTGCTTTGCAGGCTTCACAGACCAAAAATGACCCTTAGTTCTAGCGACGAATACAGTCATATTTCCAGCCACTGCAAGTTTCAGGTAAATGAATGATTGAAGTACCAGAAAGTTTAGTTTCAGCACAACTAGTCCGATGTAGAGTATTCCAAAAGTTGAGAAAACTCCGATTATTCCAAGAAACGTTGCTATTCCCAACAGAGTTCGCATGTCCCATTTCTCAGGTTTATTCGAGTAATTTACGTTGTCATAAGCTATGGTCATTATCGGAAGATCATTTAGGAGTGCCAATAAAACAAGCATCAATGCATTGATAGGGAAAAACTGGAAAATGATAATTGATGCTGTCATAAAAAGCAGAATTCTTATAGTTTCAGCGATACGGTAGGTGCAATAATTGGTCATACGTTGGAAAATCTTGCGACTCTCTTTTATCGCATCGATTATGACTGAAAGCCCTGGCTTGGTTAGAACAATATCCGCTGCTGACTTCGCAGCATCTGTAGCACCCTCAACAGCAATACCCGCATTGGCCTTCTTTAAAGCTGGCGCGTCATTTACTCCGTCGCCCGTCATACCGACAATATGTCCTTTTTGTTGAAGAAGCTCTACAATTTTGTACTTATGCTCAGGAAAGACTTCCGCAAAACCTTCTGACCCTTCAACCACCTGTTGAGCATCAAAATCAGACTTGTCCAAAAAAACATCAGGCAACACGATGTTTTTTCCAAGGTTTACTTGTTTTGAAATTTCTTCAGCAATTGCAATGTGGTCACCCGTGACCATTTTCACGCTCACACCCATTGATTGAGCCGTTTTTATTGTTTGGGCTGAATCTTCCCTTGGCGGGTCAAACAAACCGATTAAACCCACAAATTGCCACTTATTATCGTTATTAGTTTGAGCCACACCTAGGGCACGAAAGCCTTTCTTAGCGAATTCGTTGACATCTTCTGACATTTTATCGTTGATTGATTTTTTGTCATCGATTAAAGCTAAAATTGTTTGGGGAGCGCCTTTGGTTATTTTAAATTGGCTTCCATCTTCTCTTTGAACTGTCGCCTCTGTTCTCTTAATGACTGGGTCAAAGGGTTTAAAACCCGTTACTTTGAAGTTTTCAATTCTTTCTGAAATAGCAGTTGTGCTCTTGGTTTTTGCAAAGATTGCTTTGTCAATGGGATCTTGATCTTCTTCTCTTGAAGCGAGCGAGCTAAACAATAAGAGATCGTTTTCTGAGTATTTGGCATATGGTTTGGTTCCTCCCAATGTGAGCTCGTTTTTGGTGATGGTGCCGGTTTTGTCTGAGCATAGCACATCCATGCTTGCCATTTCTTCGATTGCAACTAATTTGCTGACGATGGCTTCCTTTTTTGCAAGAGCTATGGCGCCTACAGCCATAGTGACTGACAACACAGCTGGAAGTGCTGCAGGTATGCCTGCAACAGTTAAGATCAACGCGAACTGAATGATGTCTAAGATGTTTTGACCTCGAAAGATCGATGCTAAAACGATTATTATTACGAGTCCTATCGCTAGGAAAATCAAGTAATCGCCTATTTTACTGATGGCTTTTTGGAAGTGACTTGGGGTTTGAGCTTGCTCTACAAGTTTGGCAGTTTTGCCGAAGAAAGTCTTGGCGGCAGTGTTGACGACAAGCGCGTTCATTTCGCCTTGTTTGACGATGGAGCTTGCGTATCCGATGTCAGATCGATGTTTCTCTACTGGGAGAGATTCTCCTGTTAGTGCAGATTCGTCTGCTAAAAGGTAGTCTCCGTCAATTAGTTTCACATCTGCGGGAATGATGTCGCCCAAACGCAGTCTAACAATGTCACCTGGCACAAGTTTTTCAGCTTGTGTTTCTTGCCATTTCCCGTTTCTCAGGACACGTGCTTTCAAGGCTAATCTTTGTTTTAGCAGTTCTATTGCATTTCCAGCTTTTCGTTCCTGCCAAGATCCTACAATAGCATTTACCATTAGCAGAGTCAAGATTATTGCAAAGTCGGGCCACCGTTGGATGATCGCTGACATTACGACTGCTGCTTCAATCATCCATGGAATTGGTCCCCAAAAATAGCGAAGAAACTTTAGAAGCGGATTGACTTTTTTCTCTTGAATTTCATTAGGACCGTATTGCTTAAGCCGTTTTTCCGCTTCTGAAGACGAAAGACCCCTCTGATCCACTGCTAACGTTTTAAATAATTCATTAATATCTGCTTTTTTTGCCTCTTCTGTAGTTAAAGAACTTTGAACCATAACTTAGCTGCCTCTTAAAATTTAGGCCCTTCTAATTCCTCAACACATTGTCAAAGGTATGCGTCTGTGGCGTATCTTCGCATCATTCGATGACTATTGAAGTAATAGGCGACCTTGCCTATTGAATTTTTCATCATGCCTACCCAATCGTCACGTTGCAGGTAGAATTTTGGAATAATGAGGTACTCCAGTTTGTTGTAGAGGTCAGCTATCTCCCTCCTTCGGGTTTCTTGTTCATTGAGCCATTGTTTAGGCGAGGGACCTATTGCCCAACCCGTCAGACCCTCCACACAACCCTCTATCCACCACCCGTCCAAAACGCTAAAGTTGATGACACCGTTATGGGCTGCCTTCATCCCACTGGTTCCAGAAGCCTCATATGGCGGCAACGGGGTGTTGAGCCAAACATCAACGCCTGAAGTTAGTTTTGCTGCAATTTCCATGTTGTAATTTTCAAGATAAACGACATTTACTTTGCCTTTCAATTTTTCAATGTATTGGAAAATTTCTTTGATAAGGTTTTTTCCCATTACGTCCATTGGATGCGCTTTTCCAGCGAAAATTAATTGAATCCTGCCTTGACTCTTAACTTCTCCAAGTTTTTCCAAGTCTGAAAAAATCATAGTGGCTCGTTTGTACTCGGTTGCTCTTCTTGCAAAGCCTATGGTTAAAACGTCGGAATCTAACTCGAGCTCAGAACTTTTTAGAACAAAGTCCAGTAGCTCTTGCTTCGCTTTCATGTGAGCATCCCACAGCTCTTCTTCGGGGATGGCATCAACTCTTACAAGAAGCTCAGGTTCATTGGCCCATCGGGGAATATATTTATTAAATAAGTTTCTAAAGTGAGGGCACGTCCAATAATAGGAGTGAACACCGTTTGTTATTTCCTGTATGTGGTATCCTGGGAAGAGTTTTCTCGAGTATTCCATGTGAGCTTCGGTGACTCCGTTGGTGTATTTGCTTAGATTTAAGGCTAATAGTGTCATGTTGAATTTGTCTTGTCCGCCGTATTTCTTGAGGATTTCTTGGGAAACCTCGAGTTCAAGCACTTCTGAGAGAAGGTCATAGGGGAATTTGTCAAATGCTGCTGCCACAGGAGTGTGAGTAGTGAAAACGCATAAATTTTTTACCTTATTGGCGTTCAAGTTGTTGTTTTTTAGAAGTTCAAGGGTAAGTAGGCTGGAATGACCCTCATTCATGTGATATTTCTTAACATTAATTTTTAATGCCTCAAGAATTCGCAATCCGCCTATTCCCAACACTATCTCCTGCATTAATCTATATTTTTCACCATCGCCATATAGAAAATCAGTAATTTGTCTGTCCGCATTACTGTTTCCTTCAACATCAGTTGTGAGGAAAAGTACAGGGATTGTTCCGCCCGTTAGGCTCTCTTGTTCATAAACCCACACCCCAATTTTGACCTCTCTGCCCTCAATCTTTACAATTGCACTCACTGGTAACAGCTTCATGAACTTTGAGGGATCCCATTCATCAGGAGATTCCAGCTGCCATCCGTCAAGCGTTAATTTCTGTTTTAGATAACCTTCTTTGCTGATTAAAGTGACTGCAACCAAAGGTAATCTCAAATCTGCACCTGACCTAATTACATCACCTGCTAGAACCCCAAGCCCTCCACTGTAAGTAGAAATATCAGAGTCCACTCCAATTTCCATTGAAAAATAAGCAATTTTGGCACCTTCAACGAAACTTGTCATACAGTATTCGCTGTCAAAATAATATTGCCTGCCTAGAAAATCACAGGTAAACTCTGCTTTCTTTGGGTCTAAAGGCATTCCGCAAACAGGATCCTTGGTTAACATAAAATCAAAGCCTCGCATGAAAGAATGCCAAGTCACAAATAATTAGTTTCCCTTCCGCTAAAATGTCATGTGTTCTGGCAATCAATATCTCATATGGGATTTCATTTTTTCAAAATAGCTTAATATTGTTCGAAACATAAAAATTTAGTAACAAGTGAGTGCTCCAAACTTATCACTTCTAAATGAAGAAAAAAAGTTTTTACTTTTTTTGCTTCGGAGCCATAAATGTGTTGTTGGTGGTTTAGAAATATGGCAAAAAATAATTATTCAGATAAAGGGCAATTAGCTTTGGTAGAGGTTGTTGATTCTGTTAAGAACCATTTGGAAACTGCAGGATACAGTGTTACAACGATCCAAAATAAATTTGGAATAGGCATTAATGTAAAAGCCATAAAGAACAAAGAAACCTTCATAATTATTGCTGTGGGGGAAAATAAAGAAAACTTGGGTATTATGCAATCGAGAGACATTTTGTTTGCTATCGGTGAAATGGTACGAAGTATGAAAAAAAGGGACATATGGACTTTTTATGGAATTGCGGTGCCGAGAAGTTATTTCAAAATCTTCAAGGACTTTGAGATAGACGGGATAAAGCGGTTGGATTTTCATCTTTTCATTGTCGAGAATGTCTGGTCTTTAAATCATCTAGATTCAAGAGCAACAATTGAGCTTGTCGAAAATCTTAAGTCAGGCAGACCCGAGAGAGTAGTCGATTTAGATATTGATTTCAAGAGCTACGATTACAATATCTGATTCTAAACTCGAGACCTCCAAACAATAGAATTAATCCTAGTCGTATCGATTGAAAGAAAGCAATACCGTTTCGGGTAATTTCTCGCACGCGCCGCCCGACGTATCTCTAAAAATGTTGCAGGTAAAAATGGTGCTGGGATCCCTCTTTTAGCTGAAATGAGAAAGACTTACACCCTTTGAAGGTAACCCGGTTCATCCCATTCTCCTAATTTTTTTTGTTACAAATTTGAGCATAAATCCCATTTGGGGTTTCAAAATTGTAAACTTGTTGACTGATTTGCGATATTTGTTTTTGTGAAACAGCTCTAGATAAAACCTGCACATCCCAGTTGAGGACGGCGTTTATTTTAGAGACTCAAACTGCTTCAGGCTCGATCAAATCATAATTTTTTCATTTACTACTATTGAGTTAGTTCTTCTTGCATGCTTATGCCTCATATTTAAAAATCCGATCTCAAATTATTGAACGCATTCCGTAGTTCAAGTGCTCCTAAAGGTGTAAAAAAGAACTTTTGATTCTAGTTAACTTAGTTTATTCACAAAAGACCGTTAAGCTTTATATCTTATTTTTAATGTTTGACAACTTTTAATGAGTAAATATAGCGAGGGCATAAAATATTACTTGTTAGTAGGCGGCGTTGGCGTATTAGCTGCCTCTGTATCCATAGGCTTTTACCTCCTCTACCAAATAATCTGGAATTTCACTCAACACGCTCTTGCATACTCAATACTAATCATTGTGCCGTTATCATTTGCCGCATTAGGCATTCCCTATCTGTTGGTGAAGCGTTTTGCAAAAACCAAAACTACAGGCTCAGGTACTCACACAGTACTGGAAGCGTATCACCTAACAAACGGAGACATTAGCGCAGAAGACACAGTCGTTAAGCCAACGGCTGGAATGTTAACAATAGGTTTAGGTGGAAGCGCAGGACCAGAAGGCCCAAGCTTGCTTGCAGGAGGCGGCGTAGCCTCAGCCATATCCACACGCCTCAACATCCAATCTGACCTCCGCAGAAGATTATTTATTGCAGGCGCCGCAGCAGGTTTAGCAGCGGTATTTAGAACTCCTCTGACGGCAATTCTTTTCGCATTAGAAATTCCTTATAAGAACGATCTGGACAGAGAAGCCTTCATTGAAGCCGTCGTTGCTTCAGTACCCGCTTATCTGCTCGCAGTGGCTGTATTGGGCAGCGAATCAATCTTTGGAAAAATACCAGGAATAACGGTTAACTTGAATGTAATAGGTCTTTCATTATTGCTTGGTTTAATCTGTGGTTTATATTCAATATTTTTCGTTAAGTCATTTTCTTGGACAGAAAGGGCAAGCTTTAACCTTAAAAAACGATTTGGAAGCCGGGGGTTAATCTTTGTAGGCGCAGTCGTGTTGAGTCTCTGCGGTATTCTATCGATTTACACTATAGGCGTTGGACTAAACTTTACGACAGCAATAATCCAAGGAACAAGCTTTAGCATTTTTGTTTTAGTTGCAATTGTTCTATTAAAAACACTTGCGACAACAGTTACGCTTAATTTTGGAGGAAGCGGCGGACTGTTTTTTCCAACGATTGTTGTTGGCGCAGGAATAGGCTACATTTTTGCTCAGTTTTTTGGTCCAAGCTACGCGGTAGTTTTCATAGCCGTGGGCATGGCATCACTTCTCGGGGGAACACACAAAATACTGTTAACGCCGGTAGCTTTTGTCGTTGAAACATTGGGTGGACTGCTTGCTATACCGGCATTATTAGCTAACGCAGTAAGCTACGTAATTTCAGGAAAATACTCGTTCTATCCTGTCCAGCCGCGAACCAAGTTGAAAACAGAAGAGCTAGCCCTTGAAAGGTTCTATCTTAAAGCAAAAAAATTGGTGCCGGCGAAACTAAAAAGTTCAATGATCAGCTATGTCATGACTATAGAACCAATAGTGCTATATCAAGGCATCACAATCAAGGAAGCGTTAAATAAGTTTGAGGAAACCACTTTGCGGGTTCTTCCTGTAATTGATGAGGCTGGTCATATGATTGGCGTTGTCAATCTTGAAGATCTTGGATATATTGATATCCAAAAGCAATCGATGACTCTTTCGGAAACCGTAATGCATAAGCCCATAGTAATAAGGGAAGATATTAGCCTTGATGAGGCTGCCCAACTCATGGTGGAAAAGCAGCAAGACCATATTTTTGTTGTCAACAGCAAAGGACAATTGCTAGGTGTGATTTCGGGTATAGACGTAGTTAAGAAAATAATTGAACTTCTTCATAAAGATTAAAAGAAACAAACAAAAAGCCCAATTATAGGAAGTCTGACATTGATAAAATCTTCATCTCAAATTAAATTATTAGAACAAAAAAGAAAAAAAGGGATTGTTTATGTTCTGCTAGACCAGTGTTTGATGCAGGTAGGCTGCTTACTGTTGTTAGTTGGTTTAGGCTTCCGCCAGTCCCACCAGAAATTACCAATTTTCTGGGATTAAAGTGGTAAATCGTAAGAACCATGAGCAGGGTATATTCTGGTGACTTTCATCGCATGCAATTGCTGCCAATTCTTTGAGGCTTCTAATCCCTCGGGTGAGCCATTTTCAGGCGGGAGGTCTCCTGTGAAAGCGATGCCCTCGTCGATAACTAAAGTAATGTGATCTTGGCTATGCCCCGCAGTTGAGATGATTTCGCCGTCTATATTGAGGGATTTGAGGAAAACTCGGCTTTCGCTAAATGCCATAAATATGTTGCCCTCTGCTTTGATTTCATGGAACACCTGCGGTGGCTTGATGAATTTTTTCTGAGTGTTGAGGTGTTCTATCTGGCTTTGCATCACAATAAGCTTGGCACCTTTGTCTTTTATTTCCTGAGCGATGGCGCCATGATCCATGTGATAATGTGTCACCAGAACATGAGTTACCTGCTTTACAGAAAGTCCATGCCTTGCCAGGCTCCACTTGAGTTCTTGCATCCCACCCGGCCAACCGACATCTATGAGCAGCTTTGCTTTCTCAGCAATTATCAGGTAGCAATTGACAGATCTATATCCAACGTTGATTATTTTCAATTGCTAAAAGTAATTAGGTTCCATCAGATAAATTTAATTTCGCCAATGGACGTGGCAAGTCGTTTTGCCTGTTACAAGGAGGCATTTTTCAATTAGTTGAATCTGTAAGTGATTTGCAACTTCAATTCCTATAGAGAAGAACAATACCAGGTGCTACCGCCAACTGTCGTTCTTCCTGATTTTTTAACCCGATAGAGTTAAGAATTGAAAAATAAATAGTTCCTATTATCGGTGACTTTTTATTTGCCCTCAACAGCCTTAGCGAGGAAGCGGATTGTTGATTTTAAATGGGATGATAGAGCTGGTCCAGTTTTGTTTATTACAATGGGTGAAAGAAGGCTTGGTTTGGCGCTTCTTTGTCATAGATTGCCAGATAGGAGTTTCACTATTTTGGGTTATGAAAGTCCCTTATGTTCTAGGTGTACTGGCTTATTGATGGGGTTTCTTGGTTTCATCGGGTTGGTTGTTTTTCGATTACAGATTCCACTGTTTGCTGTAGTATTACTTATGTTGCCCATGTTCGTAGACGGGACTTCACAGCTTTTTGGTTTCAGAGAAAGCAACAATATCCTTCGACTGTTTTCAGGGTTCATTTTTACATTAGCTTTAACGTCTCAACTGGTGAAATAATGAGTTCAAAAGTAAAAAATGAAATATACACTTGCGTTGGAGTTCTATTATTAATTCTTGCAATTGGATTGTATGTGGTCTACACCAACTACGGTCTTTGGCCTTTTGTAATAGGCGGTTTTTTGTAGCGGTCTTTGCAGCTTGGGCAGTTTACAACTCTCACAAAGGAAAAAAACATCCCAAACCCCAAACAAGCATTGAGCCAGCATTGCTAAGTACGTTTCAACATGCTACACCGAAGAAAGAGAAAGAATGCTCGAATCAAGAGGCTTCACCAAATACACTATGAAAATGGCAATACCCGATGGAAAGCACCAGAGTTGCTTAAAGAATGGGCTTACGCTGAGAACATAGATGTGCTGTTAAACAATGGTTCCGTCGAAATGAAGATTGAAAAAGAAAGTCCAAAAATTCGTTGTTCATATTGCGGAACAGTTTACGATGAAAAACTCGACAAATGCCCCAATTGTGGAGCAAGTCGACAAGGCAATGAGGAAAATGTACTTAACACATGAACCCACAAACTTGAAATTTTGCGTTATTCGCTTGAAAGTTTGGAGCCAAAACATTAGGGTCTCAAATAACCGGAGTCTTCTGTCTGTTTTCAATATGGTATAGGAAAGTAATTAAATGGGCGCTGCCTCAGAAACATTTGGAGATAATGTTAATGTCTAATCTTTATTCGGTTCCTGAATCATCACCAAACGCATCGCCTTTCATGCGTCAAAAAAGAAGTTCATCGTTATTTTTTGTCTTAGGAGCGGTTTCCGCCATAATTGGGCTAATTGTGTTTCCAGAAATTTTCGGTTCAGTTGCAATAATTTTTGGAGCTTATACTTGGAGGCTTGAAGCTGGCGAAAATCGGAACCGGGGCCTTGCATTAGTAATATTTGGGATCGTGGCTATGTTAGTAGGGATTTATTATACTGCTTTCTTCGGTTTATTCAATATACTTCCATGATTCGTCGGAAAAAGTTGACGTTCAAGGGGTTCTAGCTTTCTCATAGGCATTAGCTACAGCTTCACTAGTTAGGACACCGACAACTTTTGTTGGCATTTCCCTATCAACCACGGGCAAAAGATCAATTTTTTCTTTAGTCATAAGCTTGTATGCATCAAAAACAGGCTCATCTAGATACGTTGAAATGTTCTTCAGGGGCATCTGCTGAACTCTTATGTTGTTGCGTTGGTCCCTTGGAATCTTTATTATTTCGTTCCAAATGACTAAGCCTTGGAAAATCCCTTCTTTCTCCACAAGTGCATCATGATATTTTGATTGAAACATCACTTCCAAAGCTTCATCAATAGTTTGGTCAGGTTGAACTGAACCTATCTCAGATTGCATAACATCTTTCACGCTAACACTAGCCAAAGTTGTGGACACAATTGTTTGCTCTGCTTCTTCACTTGCGCCAATGTAAATGAAAACGCCGATCAAAATTAACACTGGATTAAAAAATAGAAATCCAATTCCAGCCATTATAACGCCGAATATTCTGCCGATGTAAGCTGCGTATTTGGTTGCTTTTGAAAACTTCATGCGTTCAGCCAATAACGCCCTAAACACTCTACCGCCATCCATCGGGAAGGCCGGAATCAAGTTGAATGCTCCAAGCAGCAGGTTCAGATAGCCTAAATCCAGAAGTATGTTTCCTGATGAAACAATTACCGATGAAGGGCTAAAGTGCTGTATTTTCACTGGCAATAAATAGTACATTCCAACAAGAACCGCTCCAAGCACTATGCTTGTTAATGGTCCAGCGATAGCCATTCGCCACTCAATTGCAGGGTTTTCTGGTATTTCCTCTATTTCTGAAACTCCACCAATTGGGTAGAGAACAATTTTACGAACTTTAATGTTATGTCGCCTTGCAACAATTGAGTGGGCAAGCTCATGAAAAAAAACAAAGATAAACAAGAAAACAACAAGAATAAATGAGTAAATATCTGAGAAATAGACGGCTAAACCTAAAATTGCTAAGATAAGAAGAATAAAAGTAAGGTGAAGTTCAATGGGGATTCCCCAAACTGAACCGATTCTAAAAGACAATTTCATAACTTAAGTGAGGAAACATTGGCTTTTTAAATTTTCGATAACACTTTTCAAACCATAAACTAAAGCTTCTAAAGATTATGCAATATGGTTAAATAATTGGGTTGGGCTAGCTTATTTGAGGCGTTTGATTGTCTCAATTTGTTTATAAAAAACCTGTTTTATGTATTTTCAAAGAAAGAGATGTTACCCCAGAAATAGACCCCTTCGTAGTTGTTAAAGCAAAAAGGTTAATGATAACTTGTGAAAGTGGCGGGTCGGGGTGTTCGGGGAGCATTGAAGATTTTTTCACACTCATGGGCGACGCTGACTACCTCTCAACTCCAGAGGGAGTAGCCGATCACTACGTGATGTGCTGGTTTGACGATACAGAGCCAGACATGACTAAAGATTTAAGACGTTTACGAGGTGTTACCTTCACGGGAAAAGTAACTTTCTTCATCAACGACGGTCACAAGCGGACATATAACGCCGTGTTTAAAGCTGAACATGCCAAACTGAAATAACAATTATTTTTTTTGTAAATTTCATTTCGAGGAATATATCGACTAGAGGTTATTTTGATAGTAACTGTCCATTAGTATTGCTTCTTGTTAAGGTGAATTTTACATTTTCTCAAACTTAATTTTAAATATAACTCCATAAACTCTATTGGGATAAGGTCTTAGACCATGGTAGAGCAAAAATTGCAAGCTACTCTAATTACTGGAAGAACAATTGATCAAGGCGTCGGGAAAGAGATGGGAAAAGGTTCTAAAGAATACTTCGACAGCTCAGCAGTGTGTTTTATAGACAAATCTGACATGCTGAAACTGGGCATAAAAAGTGGATCAAACGTTCAAGTAACCTCAAAGTATGGGGCAGTAATCGTTAAAGCAGTAAAATTTCCAAGCGGAATCACACCCGGAATGGTTTTCATACCCGCCGGTTTATGGGCAAATGCAATTTGTGGGGACGAAACTTTCGGAATGGGCATGCCCATGTTTAAGGGTTTTTCAGTTGAAGTTCAACCTGCTCCAGATGAAGTTGTCTTAAGCCTTGATGAGCTTTTAATGAAAGAATATGGACGGTAATTGTTATGACAATAATAAACTCCGTTGTTTGTCCAATATGCGGTTGTCTTTGTGATGACTTAGAAGTTACAGTGGAAAATAACGAAATCGTAAAAATGAAGAATGGATGTGCCCAATGTGAAGCAAAAATGGTCCATGGGTACAAAAGCGAGGAAAGAATTCTAAAACCAATGATAAGAAGAGATGGCAAATTAGTTCCAGTAACAATGGATGAAGCCGTCCACAAAGCAGCTCAAATTCTTACAGATGCAAAGTATCCACTTCTGTTTGGCTGGAGCAGCTCAACTAGCGAAGCACAAAGAATTGGTGTTGAATTAGCAGAAGAATTAGGCTCAGCATTAGATAATTGTTGCAGCGTTTGCCACGGCCCATCAGTTATGGCTACACAAGAAATTGGAATTCCATCTTGTACTCTTGGTCAAATTAGACACCGCGCTGACCTAGTGATTTACTGGGCATGCGATCCATGGGCTTCACATCCAAGGCATCTTGAAAGATATACAAGTTTCACTGAAGGTCGCTTTGAAGGCAGCGAATGGAAAAGTTATATGGAAAAATTGAAAGGCGCTTCAAGCCAGAAAAAAATGGCTGCAGCTTCAAAGCGAATTTTAGGAAGCTATAATCCTCCAGTTCATCCACAATCTTGCACTGTAGATGCGCCACCAAAAGCAATTAACAAAAATGGGCGTAAGCTAATTGTTGTTGATGTTAGGAAAACGATAACTGCCGAGGCAGCTGATTATTTCCTTCAAGTAGAACCGAACAAAGATTATGAAATTCTAGATGCTATGAGATGTTTAGTTGCTGATCAAGAACTTGATGTAGACAAGATTGGCGGTGTTCCAGTTGAATACCTTAAAGAAGTTACAGACGCCATGGTGAACTGCGATTTCGGCGTTATCTTTTTCGGTCTTGGATTAACTCAAAGCGCAGGCAGGTTTAGGAACATCGAAATAGCAATCGCATTAACAAGAGATCTTAACAGAAAAACTAAATTCGTTATATCTCCAATGCGCGGGCACTTCAATGTCACAGGCGCAAACGTGGTTTTCGCTTGGCAAACGGGCTATCCATATGCGATTGATTTCTCACAAGGCTACCCACAGTTTAATCCTGGTGAATTCACAGCCATTGACTTGCTTAGACGCGGCGATAATGATGCTACACTTTGCATTTCATCAGATCCAGGTGCGAACTTTCCAAAAGCCGCCATGCAAAACATGATGAAGCACCCCTTGATCACCATTAACCCTGACATGAATGCAATCTCAAGGCTTGGCGATGTAGTGTTTCCAACTCAATGGTGCGGAATAGAGTACGAGGGAACAGCTTACCGCATGGATCATGTTCCAATACTGCTCCACAAAGTTGTTGAACCGCCAAAGGGCATTCTAAACGACGAAGAGCTCTTAACGAAAATACTAAAAGAAGTTCGAGCAATCAAAGCCCAAAATCCAGAAATTGAAACTAACGCTGAACTTAAAGCACGTAACAAATTGGCACCGAAGATTGAAATTAAACAAAGAAAGAAAACAAAAAAAGCAGAGGTTGCTTAAATGACTGAGTTACTAATAAAAAATGGCTTCGTTTTTGACCCAATTAACAAGATTAACGGGGAAAAAATGGATATAGCGATCAAAGATGGCAAAATAGTCAAAAAGGTCAGTAGCAAAGCGCAAGTAATTGACGCCTCGGGTTTAACCGTTATGCCCGGCGGTGTTGACATTCACACGCACATTGCCGGTGGAGAAGTTAACACTGGCAGAATAATTCGTCCAGATGATCACGTGAAAGATGTGGAACGCAAAACTGCTATGACCCGTAGCGGGACCGGTTACTCTATTCCATCTACTTTCACTACTGGTTATCGATATTCACGCATGGGTTACACAACTGTCATGAATCCATCCATGGCTCCTTTGGAAGCTAAACATACCCATGAAGAATTAAATGACATACCATTGCTTGACAAAGCCACTTATCCTCTACTTGGCGACTGGTGGTTTGTATTAGAAAATCTCTCTAAAGGCAACATTGAAGAATGCGCCAAACACGTCGCTTGGATGCTAGATATAACCAAAGGTTACGCAATAAAAATCGTTAACCCAGGAGGCTTAGAATCTTGGGGTTTTGGACACAACGTCCATAGTATAGATGATCAGGTAGCTAACTTCTGCATTACCCCCCGCGAAATCATCACGGGTTTAGCAAAAGTTAACGCATTACTCAACTTACCTCACTCTATACATCTCCATACTAACAATCTTGGATTACCTGGCAATTACGTAACAACAATGGAAACGATGAAGGCATTAGAAAGCGTGCCATACAATGGCAAACCCATTGGCCACATTACTCACTTGCAGTTTGCAAGCTTTGCAGGTGATGGCTGGGCACACTTCCAATCAGCTTCAGAAGAAATATCCAACTACATTAACGCTCATAACCACATGACTTTTGACATGGGTCAAGTCATATTTACTGACACTACAACCATGACTGCTGATGGACCTTTTGAGTTTTCACTTTACGAGTTAGGCGGTCACAACAAATGGGTCAACAGCGACATCGAAACTGAAACCAGTGGCGGAATCATACCTTTCCACTACAAGAAAAACAGCCCAGTAAACGCATTGCAATGGTCTATTGGATTAGAACTAGCGTTGCTCATTAAGGATCCATGGAAAATGTTCATGACAACAGATCACCCCAACGGCGGACCTTTCTTTGCTTACCCACGTGTTCTGGCTTGGCTATACAGCAAAAAAGCACGCGAAGCAACACTGAAACATTGTAACAAGAAAGCTCAGAAAAAGAGTTTGCTCCCAACAATTGATCGTGAAATGACACTTTATGAAATAGCTATAATGACTCGCGCTGGGCAAGCAAAAGCTTTAGGGCTTCCAAACAAGGGGCAGCTTGGCGTTGGCGCAGACGCAGACATTGCAATATACAACATTAATCCAGAAACAACTGACATAGCTCAAAAATTCAAGGCGGCACGTAAAGCCTTCAAACATGCAGCTTACACAATCAAAGACGGTAAAGTCGTTGTGAAAGATGGCGAAGTAGTAAACAATACCACACCTGGCAGAACCATGTGGCTTGATGTCCAAACTAAAGATCCCTGCGTAGTTGATGATGAAATGAGACGCAAATTCAAGCAATACTGGACAATCGAATATGAAAATTATCCGGTGTTTGACCATTACCTGAGGGTTCCAGAAAAACTGACAGTAAAGGCAAGTGTCTAAAATGATCATCTTAGTTCCCAAAAGAAAATTCGAAGTACCTGTTCAAGCAGCATGCATCAGCCCAGACGTATTCAAAGGCAAAGACACAACCGAAATAACAAACATGCCCGTCACCGAAGGAAACCAAAACCTAAAACTCGGCGACCTTTTCGAAATCAAAGAAGACAACCTTGAAACACCATACATAACCATAAACGGCGACGTAAGCAAAGTTAAACGAATTGGTCAAGCAATGAAAACAGGCGAAATAGTTGTCAACGGCGACTGCGGAATGCACACAGGCGAAAAAATGGCTGGCGGCAAAATCACAATAAATGGCAACATAGGCGGATGGTCAGGTAACGACATGAAAGGCGGCTTAATTGAAGTCCACGGAGATGCAGGCGACTATTTAGCTTCACCATACCGCGGAACAGCCACTGGCATGAAAGGCGGCTTAATAGTTATTGACGGCAAAGTCGGCAGTGATTGCGGATGCTACCTACACGGTGGCGTACTCAAAATCGCAGGTGGTGCCGGCAGATTTTTGGGCTATCACATGAGCGAAGGGGCAATCTTAGTCGACAAAGACGTTGATACCCGCGCAGGTGCATGCATGACAGGCGGCAAAATCGTTATAACAGGTACGATACCCGAAGTTATGCCCACCTTTACCATAGACGGCGTTAAACCCAAGGTCAAAGTAGACGACACAACGAACGTTGCAGGACCATTCTATGTGTTTCTAGGCGACCTATCTGAACACGGCACCGGCAAAATCTTCGTCAACAAAATGAATAATCCGCAGCTTAAAACATACGAAAAATACCTATAATTTCTTTTCAGCTTAAGCACTTTAAATGTTTAAGCCATCGCGCTTCTTTCTCTCCATATTATTTCGATATCGTCGCTTAGGTACAGCTGACTTACGTTTTCTTCGGAGAAGGAAAATTCATCATAAATCCCAATATAGTATTCTTCGTTTTCCAGAAAAATTAGAAGAAGAAGGACGCGGTGCTATCACCATCCCTCCTTCTTCTTCTATCAAAGAAGAACAACACCATAGAGTAGCCGAATAGCTTATCAACAGCGCTGAGTTCAAAAACAACGGCCAAGAGGACTGGGTTATGCGTCAGGTTAACATGGTTAGGCTTGACTTATCCATAGGGAAAGCAGAGAAAACCAAGGATTGTGTTGCTGAAGAAGTTCCTCTTCAGATTTCGCTTAACGATAGTTATACATTTGTGATTTGGTGTTCCCCTTCGCAGTTTAAGGAGTTAGCTGTTGGATATTTGCTGGCTGACGAAATTTTGAAGTCAGTTGACGAAATCGAATCCGTTACCTCGGACGAAAAAGAGCACAAATGCCAACTTAAGCTAAAAACGCACGTGAATTTGAGTGAGCGCATGAAAAACAGCCGCCGAAGCACCCGCATTATCCCTCTCATCAAAGCCAGCACTTCACCCTATCAACACGACGAAAAAATACCTGTGGTAAAATCCACATTGAAAATTAAAGCTCAAACTATCTTAGATGCTATGAACCAAATCAACAACCTCGCTAAAGGTTTCAAGGAAACGGGGGGACTACATGACTCCGCCATTGTGAAAGCTGATGGAACAATCGTGGCTTTTTCGGAGGATGTGGGCAGGCATAACACTGTGGACAAGGTTATTGGGCAGGCGTCGCTGAACAGGGAAGATTTTAGCCAGTGCTTTATGGTAATCACTGGACGTGTGCCAGGCGATATGATTTACAAGGCGGCGAAAGTGGGTTTGCCAGTTGTAGCGTCGGTGGCGGCGGTTTTGAACTCAGGTATTTCTTCAGCTGAAAAAGCTAATATTGCATTGGTGGGGTTTGTTCGTGGGAAACGCATGAACGTTTACACGGGCGCGGAGAGAATTTTGCTGTAGGTGCCATGATGTGAATCGACCTGATATTAGAAGGCTGCCAAAACGCTCGGATCCCCAAGAAGCCGTTGCAAAGCTTTTGGATGCTGTGAAATCAAAGAAATTATTAAAGGAAAAAGTCGGGTTAGCTCAGGCCTTAGGCAGAACTTTAGCACAAGATGCCATTTCAAACATTAACATACCCGCTTACGATAAAACCTTCATAGACGGCTACGCTATCGACCCGAAAGACACCATTGGCGCATCAACCTCAAAGCCAGCCGTCTTCAGAGCAGTTGGCAAACTGTTCCCAGCCGACTACCCAAACACGGCCCAAGTGGCAAGCGGCGAAGCCATTTACGTAGCATGTGGAGCACCAATTCCAAAAGGCGCAGCCTCAACTGTTAAAGTTGAAGAAACCCGCTTGAATGGCGACAAAATCGAAATCGTCCGCGAAATTAAATCGGGTGAAGGCATCATCCCGCTAGGAGACGACGTGAAACAAGGCGGCCTCCTGCTTAAGCGAGGGCTGGTTTTGCGACCCCAAGACATCGGTTTACTCGCATCCATCGGATTAAACGAGGCAGAAGTTTTCAAACAACCTGTTATAGCCATTTTGTCGGGCGGAGACGAACTCATTAACCAATGCAGAAAAGATCCTTCAAAAATCGCAAACAACTACGCGTTAGTCGTGGCGGGTTTGGCTTCCGAATTGGGTGCAAAAGCAGAGATTATTGGGATTATGCCTGACGCTATGGATCAAGTGCAGGCGAAAATAGGGGACGCGTTAGTCGAAGCGGACATCGTTGTTACAATCGGCGGCACGTCTGTGGGTATGAAAGATTTTGTTCCAGATGCCATAAACATGCTTGGCAAACCAGGCGTGGTTGTGCAGGGCGTCTCATTGAGGCCAGGGGCGGTTTCAGGCTTTGGCATCGTAAACGGTAACCCTATTGTTATGTTGCCCGGTCATATTGGCTCGTGCATTGGAGGGTTTTACCTTTTTGCTGCCCCATTAATCCGCTTCTACTGCGGCTTAGACGGCGATGGCTTATTACCCTGTTTAACAGCTGAACTTTCTGAAGAAGTCGATTCTGGACCACAATTCAGGTTTCTGTTTCTTCACCTAAAAAGCATTGAAGGCAAACTTTTGGCTGAGCAAGTTGAAGGTGGCTCAAGCGCCCTAACAACTATCGTCAAATCTAACGGGTACACAATTATTCCCCCCCACACAAACTTGGCAAAAGGCACAAATGTAGAAGTTCATTTGTTCGGCAAATTGGAGCTATCGCAAATTTCCTAAGCTTGCTTCACTTTTGATGGGTACCTATGGGCGTGACTATGTTTTCCCATAACCCATGATTCACACCATGCTTTATCTGCTCGTGCTCGATCCGCCAGCAACCAGCAATTGTTTTCTTCGTAAATTTCAGATTCAACTCGGTGATTGTTTGCTGCTCTCAGGAAAGCTTCTTTTCCCTTAAAATCCCGCTCAACAGCTTCCTTTGGGTCAACTTCCTGCTGTGACAACTTCAAAATTGCGTCACCTTGATTTTCCTCGCTTAAAGCTGCCCAAAAAAATGTGTTTGAAAACTCAAAATTGCTGGCACAAGCGGCAAACGTGCTCTGTGCTTCTGAGAAGCTTTCTTCTTGCATCATTATGGCACCAGCTCGGAGACGCTTTAAATCAGAAATAGAGAAAACTCCCAAGTTCACTTGGAGGTTTTCGGTAACTGCGCCCTCTGCTCGGCGTGTTTGAAGCAGATTGAGATCTTCTCTAAAATTGATGTTTACAAAACTTTTGAGTTCTGGATCAAGCGTTTTTATGTGGTTCATTGGGGAGATAAGCTTAATTTTTGAGGCGCCTCTTGGAATGTCGTCTGAGCGTGGACGCTTTAATTTGCAAAGTGTCTCGACAATTTCAAAAGCGCTTTTCCTTCGAAGCACCATTATAAGCGTTTCCAATCTGCCGTTTGGCCACATAGGAACCGTCACCTCGGCATTTTCCGTTTCTCTGAACATATATTCCGCAACGGAGGATTTTAGAAATGGCATGTCACAGGGCAACGTAAGACAAACATCAGCCTGAATCGCTTTTAGCCCCGACAGAATTGCAACGTTAGGTCCACTGATGCCGCTGATTTCTTCGTCGACTATTATTTTGATGTTTGTTAGGGCATGCTCCCTGAGGGTTTGAGCGTATTTTGCCTTCCGTTTATCATCATTAACGGATATTGCAATTTCGTCAACTACTCCTTGGACGTTTTCTATGGCATGAATCAAAAGTGGTTTGTCGGAAAGCACAGCGAGAGCTTTATCCTGCCAGACTTTGTCAATTGATTGGAATCTGCGGGCTCTTCCTCCTGCCAAAATTAGCGCAGCCCGTTTGCCCATCGATGGTTCCTCAGTTGCTTGATTTTTTTGTTTTGGTTTGTAACAAATGGGATTTTACTAATTCAATAAGCTTTTGCCCATCTTCCGGAACCTTAATTATCGGAATATTATGATAGGTGTTGCTTGTGGAGTTCTGAGCCACTATTCCTGCAATCGCCAAAATCGGCTGAACTGTACCCTCCAAAGTCTTGTCAAGCCCCTTTTCGTCTACTGCAGTGATAATTTTGGGAACGTCTGCTCTTTTGGCAATTAAACTGTGGAAGCCTTCAAAGAAAACAATGTCTAAATCTTCACCCTCGAGAAGTGCTGTCATTTGGTCTAAACTTTCAAGTGGCATTTCAGTTCTCCTAATGATGGCTACTTCTTCGGGCGAAACAGCTACGATCACTTTGGCTCCTGCCCTTGCGTAACGCCAGGTGTTTGTGCCCTCTTTATCCATAGTGAAGCCTTTGTGATGGACATGTTTTATTGAGCCAATTTTGTAGCCTTCAGATGAAAGCTTTGAAACTAAATATTCTAAAGTGACTGTTTTCCCTGAACCGCTAACGCCGACAGCGGCAACAACTAAAACCGTTCTTCGTTCACTCTCCTTTTGGAAAATCAGCCTGCTTAGCTTTATAAATTGTGCTTGAATTTGTAGGTGTTAAATGTGGCTTGCTATTTCGCATGTATGTTGTGCTCTTTATGTTTCGATATTATTATGATATCACATCGCTAAAATAAATCTCTTCTCAAAACAAAAACCTGATGTGACAGAAAAATATGTTTATATATTCAATAATTTCCTTCTTAATTAGGGATAACAATAATGCCCAGAAAGAAAAAAAAGCATAAATTTACTTTCTTCGGTTTATTCCCAGAACCTGCTGACGTTGACGAACATGAACACTGTCATTGCGAAGGCAATGTTTAGATCTAAAAGTCTCTCTGAAAACTCAATTAACCAAAAATTATTCACTGCTATTTTCTTTAAATACGTTTAATTTGTCAGCATTGAAACATACATATATTTTGTCGCCAAGGTTGATCCCTATATTTTTAATGGTGCTTAAAGAAATTCTTGTTTTTAACAAAAAACCTGCATCAATCGTGATTTGAGCATTTGACCTCATTTGAACCATTTCCGTAATAATGCCTTCAACAGAGTTTCCCACCGCATTATTGGGCTGCTCAACTGATTTTGAAATAGATATGTCTTCAGGCTTAATCGTAACAACAACATTTTTTCCAGCAAGGCCAGGCATCGCAGACGCTATAATTATGACGCCGTTTACGTCAATTTCCAGGAGTTCTTCCCGAATTTTTATTGCTTTGCCATCAAACGTGTTAATTCCCAGAAACTTGGCAACATATCCTGAACTGGGCTTATCAAAAATCTCAGATCTATCGCCTATCTGTTCGATGCGTCCATTCCCCATCACTGCAATTCGATCTGACATAATGAATGCCTCAGACAAATTGTGGGTTACGTAAACTACAGTGATTTTTAGTGCCTGTAAATAATTTTTGAGTTCCAGCCTAAAAGATTCCCTCAGTTGCGGGTCAACAGCAGAAACTGGTTCATCTAAAAGAAGAACTTGAGGTTCAGTAGCTAACGATCTCGCCAATGCAATACGCTGTTTTTGTCCACCGCTGAGTTGGCTTGGATAAAACTTTGCGTACTCACGGAGTCCTACAAAGTCTAGCAAGACTTTCAGTTCTTTTCTTAACTTCTTGCTTAGGCAAATGTAGCGCTTTTAGCCCGTATGCTACATTGTCTTTAACTCGCATGTGCGGGAAAAGCGACACTGTTTGGAATACATATCCAATTTTGCGTTCAGATGGTTTGAGGTGAACTTTTCTTGTATCTGTTTTTCCGCTAACCAAAATGTCGTTAATGTAGATGTTGCCGCTGTCTTGTTTTGTTAAGCCTGAAAGTATGTTTAGTAGAGTTGTTTTTCCGCAGCCGTTTGGTCCAAGCAAAGACAAAATTTCTTTTTCTTTAACGTCAAGATTTAGGTTATTCAAAATGTTTTTTTCTGAAAATGACTTTGTGATTGAATCAATTTGAATCATTTTTTGGCTCCAAACCTTTTCTGCTCAAGAAGTTTAACGGTGATAAGGACTGCAAACGCGATAACTATTAAGATAATGGATAACATGACTCCTGCCAGCGGTTCAGAGTAGAGGAACACGTAGATTGCCAACGGCATTGTTTGGGTTATACCTGGCAGGTTTCCTGCAAACATTAGTGTTGCACCAAATTCGCCCAATGCTCTTGCCCATGTCATCATAGCCCCTGAAATTATGGCTCGTATTGAAAGGGGCAGGGTGACAGTGAAGAATACTCTAAGTCGGGAGTCGGTTAACATTTTGGCGCTGTTAATGACGTCGCGATCCATGCTTTCAAATCCTGTTTTTGCAGACCGTAAAAGAAATGGAGATGCTACAAAAGTTTCTGCGATGATAACTGCTATTGTGCTACCAGGCAAAATGACTCCGAAATGATTGAATATTGGTCCTAAGAGGCCTCTTGGGGCGAAAGCATAAAGCAACGCAACACCCGCTACAGCAGGCGGCAACACTATCGGCAAATCAATTATGGTGTCAAGGAATGCTTTTCCATGAAAATTTCTTGTTGCCATGAAATAAGCTGTCGGCACCGCCAAGACCAACGCAATGAAAGTTGCGATTCCAGCGGTGAATAAGGCTTAGTTTTATGGCTTCTATGATTGCAGCGTTATGAAGTTGTTCGTTAACTTGGTTGGGTTCAATTCGTAAAAAGACTGCAGCTATCGGCAAGACAACAAAAAGGAAATAGGTTAATACTATGAGTATGAGAATTGCAATAATGATTTTGTCTGATAACGATTTAGCGAATGAGTGCTTCAATATTTTTTTGCACCGATTGGTTAATTAAAAAAGGGGTGGAAAAGTAGTTAATATATTTCATTTTATTGTCCAAATCCGAATGTTTTTAGTAGATTTTGCCCGTCGGTTGTGCTCCAGTAATTCATGAATATCTGCGCCATGCTTGCATTGCTTGTTCCGCCAATAACTGCTATGCCGTAGTTGCCAATGGTGTTTACTGATGGGTCTATTGCCATGAATTGGACTCCAGAACCCGTCATGTTGGCGTATGCCCAATCGGAGATAAATACGATTCCAGCGTCATATGCGCCTGTATTAAGGCCAACGTCTCCAACAACGTTTTCATACGGTTGTTTCATAGGATTTAACGTTACCGAAGAAGCTAGCGTTGTAGTTTACGTAGGCGCCACCGCTAACGTATTGTGGACTACTTGAGTTGCCCCAGGTTGAATCGATTTTCCAAATTGTTGTGTTTGTGTATGAGCCTGCGGGCACAGTTGATGCAGCTACAACTAATCTCATTCCAGGTTTAACTAAATCTGCCATTGATGTGATTCCTTTCGGGTTGCCGGGTGCTATGATTACGCAGAGTTTGTTTGTGGTGAATTGTGTGGCATTATTGTTTAGTAGTAGGTTTGCGGTTGTTGAGTGCTGTTGTCCATTTGGTGTCAGCTGACATGAATACATCGCATGGTGAACCTGCAACAATTTGCTGTTCTAATGTGCTTGATGAGCCTGAGTTGACTGTGATTTGGCAGTTGTATTGGTTTTTGAATGTTGTGCTCATGTTTGCGATGACGTTTGTAGACTTGATGCTGCGAACACTGTTAGGCTTGTGGGTGCGTTAGTTGGTGTAGGCGTTGGAGTGGGAGTTGGGGAAGGTGTTGGGGTTGGAGTTGGGGATGGCGATGG
This sequence comes from Candidatus Bathyarchaeota archaeon, assembly GCA_963798135.1. Classification (GTDB taxonomy): domain Archaea; phylum Thermoproteota; class Bathyarchaeia; order Bathyarchaeales; family Bathycorpusculaceae; genus Bathycorpusculum. The sequence goes on from CAWCSI010000006.1 coordinate 162,454, forward strand.
AGAAGCCGTGATTAACTGGGGTTGCGGTGGGTGAAGCTGTAGCTGTTGGGGTAGGTGATGGTGAGGCTGTTGGAGTAGGCGATTAGGTTGGTGTTGGTGTAGGTGTGGTTTTAGCGTTTTCACTGAAAATGTTCCTGCATATGCTAAGTAGCCTACTGTGGCAGCAACTATAATTATGACTGCTAATATTATCGCTATGTATTTGGTGTTCATTCTCATTCATCTCGATGTTATCATTTAGTCATATCGACTAATGTTAAAATATAAACATTTCCCACAACAAAAAAGACACTACAATAAAAAGTTCAAAAGACAGAATAAAGATGACTGGCTGAGCGATTCAGTTTAAGGACATTTTAGCTAAAACTCTCTTTAGTTCTGCTTGAGCATTCCGATATCGTGTTACCAGATCTTTTCCAAAATCTGTAACCTCCGAAGACCCACCCCCTTTTGCACCGCCGCGAACCCGAGTAACTAATGATTGACCTAAGCCTATTCTCAGCCAAAGTAATCCTGTGCAAAGCATATCGATACGACATCCCCAATTGCTTGGGCGGCTTCCAAGACAGAATTCTGCTTGTCTATTTCTTCAAGAAGTTCGGCTAAGCCGTTACCGAAAACTGACTCGCCTTTCTCGTTTACCATCCAAAGTTTAATTGCGTAATCCAAAGCAGGCATCGGTAGCCACCATCCCTTACTTAATCTTAAGAAGAATTAAGGTTAACGCTCAAAACTTATACTTCAATGACTTTCACATTTTTTAGAACGTTAACATTTCCATCCCTTTTGTTACTATAGCCTACCTCAAAATGCTTGACTTTCCGTTTGTCCAATTCACTCAACAAATCATCTGCATCCTTTTCAGCTATAGCGATTAGCATTCCACCCGCAGTTTCTTTCGCTTCACCTTGAATTAGCGGATATCCAAAAATTTCCGTCAGCAACAGGTGTACCTCGAATAACTGGGAGCTGATTAATCACAATGTCAACTTTGCCCAGCACAGCCATGTTGGCTGCATGACCTTTGAGTCCAAAGCCAGTTACGTCTGTGGCTGCATGTACGGGAACTTTCTGCATAGCTTCTGCAACTGGTTTGTTAGACGTAATCATAACATTGATTGCTTCATTAACTGCAACATCAATTAGATCCTCGGGTACGTCTTTGAGGAGTTCTTTGCCTTCCTCTTCCTTTCGTAAACGGTAAGCAGCCATAGCCGGAGCAATCCCGAGCGGTTTAGTCAAAAACAACCTGTCACCGACCTGCGCTCCACGGGTGTAAACAATTTTTTCTGGATCACCAATGCCCGTTGCTGCACCGCCGATGATAGGCCAAGGATTCCTAATTGTATGACCACCTACAACAGGAGCATCCATTTCACGACAAAAATCCCCAAACCCCTTCAACATGCCCACAGCTATTTCATCTGGCATATTCTCGGGAAAAGCCATGATTGTGAGAACACTGGCAATTTTGGTTACAGCTAAAGAGTAAATATCGCTTGTAACGTTGCTGCCGGCGATTCTTCCTTGGATTTCAGGTTCATCAACCATAGGCGTGAAAAAATCAAGCGTGTTCAAAATTGCAATGCTGTCTGCGATTTTTACGACGCTGGAGTTTTCCCATGGACCAGCCAACACGTCCGCACCAAAGCCGCCTGATAAACCCGCCTTTTCTAACAATTCACCAAGTTGGTACTGTGGAAGCTTGCAGCTGCAACCATGAACTGGAACTACTTTGGTTAATCGGTAATCCAATTTCGTTTACCTTCAACTTAATTCATTATTACTTAACATCTTTAAAGATAAGAATATTCGAATCCCAAAAAATGGGGGAAATATTATTTTTGCTTTTTTGCTTGGATGATTTCGAGGAAAGCTTCGATTCTTGTTTTTATCTGCTCGGAATCCCCCATTGCGTAGTCTGTTTCAATCTTTAGCATCGGCAAATCTTGTGCTTTCAATGCACGCTCAATCTTGATTCCTTCAACGTTGTAGTCGTGGCAGTTCTGAAGTGTATAGTAAATTACGCCTTCAGCTTTGAATTGCTTAGCAAGTTTAGTTACGCTTTCTATTCGTTTGTCGTTGGGTGTGAAGCATGCGCATGGGATTTGGCTATATTTTTCGACAATAGCCCAAAGTAAATCGTGTAAGCTTTCTCCTTTCGGTTCAACTAAATCTGTAAAGTAACGTGTGCCAACACAGCTTTCTTCAACAACTACTGAAGCACCAGCCGCTTGAGCTATGCTGTGGACTTTCCAGTTAGGAATAGCCATTGGACACCCTGAAATCATAAGCCTTGGGGCGTCTTTACTTTCAACACCTTCGCCTTTCCCTACACGCTCGTCAAGTTCATCACAGAGCTCATTCACTTTTGCTGTAAACCGTTTGACGTCATCGTTGAAGCTGATTTGATAGATGAGTAATGCATCTAACCCGCTGATTGGTGAGGGTGAATTCGCCCGCAAATCAGATAGGCATTTGAGTGCCTTACGTTTGTTATTTATTAATTCAATCGATTCTTTGAGTTTTTCAGCAGTTATCTTGTTGCCTGTAAGCTCTTCTAACTTAATTTGGAAGGCTTCTAACTCTTTGAACCATGCTGCTTTGCCCTGCCGTGTATCAGGTTTATGTGGAACCTCTAAAACATATGTTGGAACAAGCTCGTTTAGAAGTTCGTAAACTTTCTTTTTGCCGTCACAGGTTGTTTCTCCAACCACTAAATCGCTTGATTGGACGTAGGGGCATGTGCGGTTTAGTTTGAACCCGTAGAACGATTTGATCAGGGGACATAGGTTTCGGGGTAAAATTGTTTCAGCGTCAGGAACTGAGAAGTCTGCACCTGCACACAGACCCACCATTGTCGCATCTGCTGCATATGCGAGTTCCTCTGGTGCGTAAATGCAGAATACTCCAATGACTTTTTTTCCAGCGGTTCTTTGGTCATTGAGCTCTTTTATTCTTAAGCCGTGAATTTCTGATATAACAAAGTCAAAGTAGCCCATGCCTTTGGGTCTGTTTTTTTGGGATAAATAAACGGCGGTGTAGTATTGGCCTAATATGTTTAGGAGTTGATTGTGTTTTTCTATGTCCATTCCAAGGTTTTTCCACATTGGTATGTATTTTTCTGCCATGTTACCCACAAACCGATAGGGAGCGTATTACGTAACAGCTTTATTAAAATTTCTAATAATAATTATTAGATAAATTGATTTAATCAGCGTTTTTTAATTAAAACCTTAAACTCCCCATCAAGGTTAGCGGCTTCAATAATTTCATGTCCATTATTCTTAACCCAACGCTGAACATTATCAAACTCCAACTCCCCCTCACCGACAACTTCCAGCAGTTGCCCAGAAGCCATGGTCTCCAGCTTACGCTTAGTAAAAGCAACAGGCATCGGACACATTTTTCCCTTAACATCTAACTTTTCAACTGACAAAATAGCCGCCTAAAACACTATAACTTTGTCACTGTTAACAGTCCAATCAACAAGTTCGTGAACAGTAGCAATTTTGACTCCATCAAGCAAGTCGGCTTGGGTTAAGCCGCGGGCATCGGCGCAGACAACGCAGGCTTTCACTTCAGTGCCTCCTTTCATGAGGTCTTCTAGCATTTGTCCATAGTTGGTTAATCCTTGAGCGGGTTTTTGGCCTTTCTTGGCGAGGTAGACGCCGTTTTCAAACAGCCAAATTCTTATTTTGTGTCCTTCAATGTCGCAGGTCCATGCGAATCGTAGGGCGGAAAGGGCGCGTTCTTTTGCATATGGAGCTTCGTAAATTATGATTGTGAAGGTTACCAAAGCTGTCAGCCTCAAATTTCTTTAATAATGTTTATTAAAAAAACTGATATAAGCATTACTCAGTCATACAAGCGTGAAGCCACAACGCAAGCAGAAGAAGAAGAAGAAGAATGCTGCTCCCCCGTTTCTTCTTCTTTCAACACAAAACAAATAGCACACAACCCTCTAACAACATTACAAGAGACAAACCGAATGGAAACTATAAGGCTCGATTACCTCAAAACATTCCTAGTCGTAGCCAGGACAAGAAGCTTCTCAGTGGCAGCTAAAGAACTTGGATCAAGCCAAGGCACAGTAAGCCACCATATAGCCGCATTAGAAACCTATTTCGACGCAGAACTATTCAAACGCACAGCCAACGGAGTAGAAGTTACCGACGCTGGCGCAACGCTAAAAGAAACAGCAGAAAAAATGCTTCAAGAAGCCCAAAATGCAAAAGCAAAAATATCTTCCTCCAAACAAAACCTATCTGGAACCATAAGTATTGCTGCAAGTACAATACCTGAGGAGCATATTATTCCAAGTTTAACCGCTGGGTTTCAAAATCGTTATCCGCATGTGAAATTTAAAATTAAAGCTGAAGACAGTCTCAAGAGCCTGAGTAGTTTACGAGCCAGTAATGTTGATTTTGCTGCTGTAGGCACTATAAAGGGCTTCGAGGAAAAATTCGATTACATCCAAGTCGGACAAGAAGACCTAGTTCTTATTGTGCCCTGCAATCACGAATTAGCCAAACAAACTTTAGTTGCGCTAAGTGAAATAATAAAGTGTCCTTTCATTGATCGTGAGGAAACTTCTGGAACACGAAAAGAAATCGAGCGCCTCCTAGAAGATAACAAACTCGGTTTAGAACAATTGAAAATTGCGTTGGAGCTTGGAAGCACAGAATCAATAGTTACAGCGGTTTCAGAGGGAAGAGGCATAAGCATAATATCATCAATAGCTGCAAAAAAAGCGTATGCAGCAGGTTTAGTAAAAATTGTTAAAATTAAGGAAGCTAAAAACCCAAGAAAACTCTATATTGTAAAACCCAAAAGACCGCTCATCAAAATATCCGAGGCTTTCTGGGAATTTTGCAAAGAATACAAATTTAAAGGCCAAGCCATTACGTGCCCGTCAGATTAGAATCCCTTAAGTGTTATCCTCTCAACTTTTACAATTGCTCTACTGGCGCCGGCAAGTGGGGGTAACAGATGTGATAGTGTTTGTTCGGCTGTGCATCGTCTAACTATTCCTTTGGAACTGGTTTCGAACCAGCCCTCTTTGTCTCTTTGAAAAGATTGTAGTACTTTTCCATCTTTGTTTAGAAATTTTATTATGCATTCGTCGTTCCTCATGAAATTACCCTCTGAATATCGCAGATTTGTTTGTAGTGAAAATTTAGATTTTAGGATTTGGAAGTAAAGCTTAACTTTCTTGGTTATTCTTCCATTTTAACCCAGATTTTTCCCGATTCACTTTTCCACTCATAACTTATTAATTTAATTTCAGGGTCTTCTTCGTATTCGCCTGTTTTAAGGTTAAAGCGCCAGTCATGGCAGGGACAAATAATTATGGTGCCGTCGAGTGTTCCGCCTGAGAAAGCACAGCCCATGTGGGGACAGCGGTTATCGATCACGTAAATTTGATCCGACTGTTTTATTAGTAAAATGGGTAAACCCTCAATTCGTACAAGTTTCATGGTGCCTTCTTCTAGGTCTTTTTCATCTAAAACGGGAACGAAATTTTCTGATTCAGCCATAAATGTGTCTCCATAAAATATTAGCTTTAATTGTCAAATAAGTTTTCTCTTCCTCGATTTACCCAAAGGATGTTGCTTAATAATTCTTTAATGTTTAAATGCTTAATTTCTAGTGGTTCTAATGTATTTTTTATGTTTCACGTGAAGCAAATGAGCTCTGCTGATTTTCAGTTTGCCACCGACCTAGCCAACACTATGAACTGGAATATGGCGCCTGAAGATTTTGAGTTTATGACTTCACTTGAACCAGAAGGATGTTATGTTGCTTTAGACGGCTCCAAAAAAATAGGAATAGCCACCTGCATCAGTTTTGGTAACATAGGATGGTTTGGCAACCTAGTAGTTAACGAAAAATACCGAACCAAAGGTGCAGGAAGCCTCCTAGTAAAACATGCGGTTACCTATTTGCAAAACAAAGGCGCCAAAACAATTGGACTATATGCTTACCCAAACTTACTCAACTTCTATGGCAACTTGGGCTTCAAGAAAGAAATGGATTTTTCTCTTCTACACGTGGATTCCCTTGATTCAATCGCATCTAAAACCCTGCCTAAAGTGGATAAACAACAAATGAGCATGGTTGAGGAGTTTGATTCTCGATACTTTGGTGGCAGCAGGAAAAAACTGCTTGGAATCCATCATTTTAGAAAAAGGCAACTTAAGCTATTATATATCTGAGAATAATTCGATTGTTGGGTACGTGGCAGCTACGGTTTACTGGTCAATGGCTTGGATTGGACCATTAATATGTGAAGCTGGCAACCTTGAAGCTGCAACTGTTTTAATTAAGGCGGTTCTTGCAAAATTAATGGGCAAAAACGTTTACTTGGTATTGCCAAAAAGAGAAACTGCGCTTTTTGATGTGCTTTTACATGCGGGTTTTAGGGAAGATTTTTCTGTAGCGAGAATGTTTTTTGGTGAAGTTACAGCAAAAAATTGTATATATCTGGCTGAATCTTTAGAACGAGGTTAAGTTATGAGTGAAGATTATTGTAAGTTCTTGCTTGAGGATTTTTTGAAGACTTCATTTTCAACTGTGAAGGTTCTGGTTGAAGGCGCCAAGGCTTCTAATGGTCTGAATATTAACCGTAAAGTAACGTTGTTTCGCATTGTAAATGGCAAAAAAGTTTCTTTTCACTTCTCTGATGAACGATTTTATCTTCGAGGCTCGGTTGAATACACCAATCCACAGTTGACCGTTGAGGAAGTTCAAGGCATTGTTGGGACTACGACTGCTTGAAACCTGCGCCAACTACTTTTTAGAGGGTGGTTTCCATGAGCCAGACGGCAGCGACGTTTCTGCGATTGCAGAGTTGCTGCATAAACCCTCGCAAGGCTACATCGTGCCCTTTCTCCTAAACACTGATGACGTAGAGGCAGATCGCTACTCAATAAATCCGTTAAAACAATCCATAGTTGCCAGCGGTCAAAGCGCTTTTCCAGCTGCAAACCTTAAAACTGATCATCTTAAGGTTGATGACGCTTACGTGAAAAAGTATGATGGCTCTTTAATATCCAGAGGGGAAGCAGAACTACTAAGCGAGGGTCTGAGAAATTCTAATGGTTCATATTTGGATTTTTGTGACTCCATAAAGTATCAACAACTTGAAGTCCTTTCCAAATTCTTTGGCATGGACCTCTCGATGTACGCTTTGCGTATGCCGCTCTCAACCCTGCAAGAAGAAAACAAAGACGGAGTAATACATCACATCATTGCAGAGAGCCACCATGACTACCAAGCCATTGAAGAAGCCTACACATGCATGGGAAGAAGCATGACTAAACGCACAACACTGCTAACGATACCACATTCCAAAAAGGGGTACGGCTCAAAACGTGCCGCCAGAGGCAAAGTCCACTTTAACGAAAACAAACTGCTTGATGAAACAATCAAATATAAAACAACTAAGCTTTACCCAAACGCAATGGACCCCGAAGACGTAGCAGTAGCAGAATGCGACGACAGCTTTACAGTCACTGGCGACAAACTCTCAGATTACAGCTTTACAGAAACACCTTCTTCCCCACAATTCTTCCTTTACTCAATCGCTTCACCTGAGGACGCAGCGGTTTGGCATGCCGTCGGCTCGTTTGCTGCTCCACAACTGCTCCAAAGCTGCAGATCAGCCAGAATAGCTTGCAGAGGAAGGAAAATTAATTAAAAACTTAAGCGAAAAGTACCAGATTAGATTGGACGTGCCTTTACAGTTTAACCTTTCACCCGAAGGCGAATGGAGCCACCCAATCCACCGAAACATAGACGCCAGCATAGGCTCAGTGGAAGATCTTCCAGATTTAGCGCATCGAGGAATGAAAATGGAGCACCTTTCAACTTTCAAGTAGGAGCCACTTTCCACTTGACCTCAATAGAATATGTAGGCTTTAGGATACTGCGTTTGCTAAGAAAATTGCCAATTAACATATTGGGCATTGGAAATCGGAAAGTAATTTTCTCAGATTTCTTCAAAGATTTCGAAAAGGTCGATGCGGTAAAAGGTATTTTCGGCGATAAAACCAGTGAAGTCCTAAGTCACCTCACGGTGGAGTTGAGTTGGATTTTTGGATACATGTACGTTGACGGATCCGATGGACACCTTGTAATAAGCAAAAACTATCTCAACAACGGCGACAAAACTGACATTTACTTGGATTTAATCCATGAACTATGCCACGTCAAGCAATTCATGGAGGGAAAAGAACTCTTTGACCCCCGCTACGACTACGTGGAGCGACCCACTGAAATTGAAGCTTACCGATATTGTGTTGCAGAAGCAAAACGCCTCGGCCTAACCAATGAAAGAATCAGATGTTACCTCTGGACCGAATGGATGAGCGAGGACGACTTCAAAAAATTGGCCAAATCAGTGAATGTCTCTGCCTAAAACGTTATAGTAAATATTAAGCATTTTTTGAGCACAAATATCCCAAGTAAAGTTCTCCAAGACAAACTTGCGCCCAGCGGCCCCCATCTTATCCTGCAGATTCCTTTCCGAAATGAGCTTCAACACTGCCTCGGCAAACTCGTCAGTGTTCCCCAACTTAACAAGTAAACCCGTTTCCCCATTTTGGACCGCTTCGTTGACTCCGCCAATATTGAAAGCTACAATCGGTTTAGCACAGGCTTGCGCTTCAAGCAACACAATACCTTGACCCTCCTGAATTGATGGCAAAACGAAAACGTCGGCACAATTGTACACTGCTGGAAGCTTGTCGTCTTTTAAGTTGCCCAAAAACTTGAAATTACTCGTCAAATTTGCAGCCTCAAGCGAATTATCCAACTGTTTTCTTAAAGGTCCTTCGCCAACAATCAGAAACTTTGTGTTGCTTTTTTCTTTAACGATTTTTTTTGCTGCTTCAACCAGGAAAGGCAATCCCTTCCGAGGAATTAAACTGCCCACAAAAAGCACACATGGCTCATCGCCAACTCCAAACTGACGCTTAGCCGCCTCTTTATCCGCAAATGGCTTGAATTTTTCAACGTCAACACCGTTTGGGACAATCCGCACTTTGTTTTCATTAACTTGGTAGAATTGCTTGATTTTTCCAAGTGAATAGTTGCTAATAGTGACAATCAAAGTCGCTTTTTTGGCTGTTTCCGATTCCAGATTGGCAAGTCTGCCCATGAAATAATTAGCCATCCTGCCTCGAAAAGATTGGAACCCATTTTTCTTTGCCTGTTCATACTCGTCAGCGAGGACGCCGTGAATCGTATGTATGAACGGCTTCTTGATGCCCTGTTTATTTAGCTCTCTTAGTAGTCCATAGCCGCTTACTGCATGAGCTTCAAAAACATCAGCGTCAAAAGTGTTGGCATTGTTAGCGGTACTTCTGTTAAAGAACCAGTTGTCTAAAGGAAAAATTCTATCCGTTGAGTATAATGGCACGAAACCGATGCCATCAATCATAGTTGACTCTTTAAAGCCTGCTTTAGTGCCGCTGTAAACTGCAATATTGGCTTGACTTTGCAGTCGTTTGGAAGTTTCGATTATGCGTCGTTCTACCCCTCCAACGTACAAATTGGGCGGTTGGGTATTGAAGATGGCTAAACGAAACTTATCCAAATCCTGCACTTCGTTTCACATTGTTTGGCTGATATGCTAATGTCAACTCTGCATATAATTAAGCTGTTAGTTTAACTATCCTGACTCGGGAAATAATTTCCTAAGTTGCGAAAATCAATTTGTTACTTTTATATTTACCCATTCCCCGACAATACTGTTAAAATTTTTTTTGTCGGTCGTTTAGTTCACCGAAGAAGTATTCGTTGTTCACACATTTAATCGCTTTGTCGATAGTGTGTGTAACTCCGCCTGAATAGTATTTTATCATCATTCTAAATAATGAACTAAAGAAAATATTCGGGCAAACCATCTATTTATTATTCATATTTTAGATTCATAAGCCTAATTTCCGTTGAATGATTAGAAGAATATTGAGCAGTTTGAGCACAAATAAAAGAGGCATAGGTTCTTTTGCCGTTATGTTTCTGAGTTTAGGTTGTGTACTTGCTTATTTCGATTTTATGTTTTATGCAGCAATACTATGGATAATTGGTTTTGCAGTAATGAATGTGCATGTTTTTGTTTTATCGGGTAAAAAACCTTGACAGAAAGTCAGGTTCATTCAGATAATAGAAAAGATAGCTCTTCGGTTTTGATGTTGAAGAAACCTTGCTTCCACCATGCCTGTGAAGCGGTGTAGCTGTTGCATTTTAGACGGTGTGCGCTACCACTTACAGAAGTGCGACCAAAGCATCACAAGACAGAGACAAATCAAGCATTGACTATGATGAAGGAAAACAATTTCTAAAACTATCAATGCAACACTTTAGAGTAAGAAACCATCATGAAAGTGAAGGTCAACACATCACCGTCAATCATAAATATTCAAAACATTGTAAATAGATTATTACTATGATGAAAAATTACCTGAAACAAGCTGAAGACCAACAAAGCTGGAATAAGACTCGCCAAAAGTCAGGTTTTCCTTTCACACCTATTATTGTGTCCATAGTTGGCGTTTTTGCTTGGCTGATATTCATCCTGTTCTTCGCATTGTTCTGGTCAAAAGGGTATAATCTTTTTCAAGATATTGTTGTATTCATTGCCACCTTATGCATAACTGCTCTTGTGATAGGTTTAATGTGGGTTATCTGGGGAAGAAACCAATGGCACTGGTGGACAAGAGAATATTAGAGACGACAATGGTTAACTCATTCAGCGATAAGAAAGTTACTATATACAATATAGAGTATATTTTCAGAGTTTTTAACTACGACTTAATTCGTGTTAATTGATACTCTAATCAGTGATTCGCTATGGCACGAACTAGACTGGAAATATACATTGGCATTCTTAAAACTCTAGCCCGAAATGGTTCGCTTAAAACTAGTGATGTTGCCTGTGAGACTAAAATAAACCACAATGAGGTAAAAAAATATGTTGACTTTCTTTTAGCTCAAGGTTTGGTTGACCAAGAGAAAGTCAGCATTAAAAAAACAGTTTATTCGATTACCCATAAAGGTATTACAGTCCTCAGTTACTTTAAGGAACAAAAACAAATGCTCCCAATTATTAAACAAGACCATCTTTAAAATTATGAAGTTCAAAAGATAACAATAAACCTGGCATAATTAGTTGTTAAAAATCAAGTAGCCCCTACATTCTTCCAAAAAAAACTTGTCTTTAACAAACAGCTTAACTAGTTGCAGGTTATATTTGCCTTTAATCTGCAATTGATATTTGTCAGGACTTTTTTGCTCTATAAGAACTAAAGACAGCTGAATTAAATGTTCAACGACTAATTCTTTCAATAAATCAACTGCTTCGTTTCTTTTCAAAAATACCATTCTCAATCTCTTATGAGAGGACATGACTAATAACACTGCCCTACGAAGTTAACCGAAGCTCAATAGGTGTATATAGAATGGGCAATCAAAATCAATATTGTCGTACCTACAGGGATACATGCGATTCATAAAAAAAGTGTTGAACCTACACTTCACGTAGTTACAATCTGTAAGCCTGTTTCCGAGCACAACCAGTTACGGTTTTTTTGACTCGGGGAATGGCTGTTTGCTCTATTCATTTAGTTCAATGAATTAATAGAGGCTGTGTTTCAGGTCATCATTTTGCCTGATTAAATACAGAGTTAAAAATGTATATAGACTATGACGTGTGAGGATAAAAACGCCTTTTCATGTAATCTCCATATTTGTAAACAATAAAATGATGTGAATCTCAATGACCCACAATACTCAGATTGCAGAAAATCAGATTTCAGAGGAATCTGTCACTTTGGAGTGCCCTAAGTGCCACTGGATATTTAGAGTGCAAAAACCCAACAGCAAACAGATAGAATATTCATTTGTAAAGCCTAAAAATGCTATGGATAAAACAATTGTTTCCGTTAGGCATGTTTGCAGAAATCCTAAATGCAAGCATTCATTCAATCTGTTCTACAATGAACACGAGTAATAGCTCATCTGAGTCTATGCTTTTCTAATTTATAGTTTGCAATAAACTATTCTAAAGATTTGTTTTCATCCTAATATGCTTCTTTTGATGGTTCAAATAATGAATTGAGTTGGCAAATATCACAAGAAAACCAATTACTCTCTCATACGTTTTCCTATGAATCGATAAACTCTGTCTACCACATTGTGGGCAAACAAAGTGTTTGCCGAAACTGCCAATTTACCGCTTCCATTTCCAATTTATTTGGAAGTGCAATTAACTTTTTCATATTGCACTAATCAAGATTTTCTTCAGCTAAGGGGTCTTTGTTCTGTAAGCGGTCTCTTTCTGTATCGCAAACTGAACGAGGTTTTTGAGTATTGTGTTTAGACATCAGTCCATCTCCAAAATATTCTTAGAGGCGATGACATCTTTAGGGTACCTTGCATATTCTATATACACTATTGATGACAAAAATGGAACCTCAGTGGCTTCTCCAAGCAATTAATAATTAGCAAATGTCTCCTTGCAAAGAGCCATCTTCATTGTTTGTTGGCTTTCCAAGCTAATCCGCATTCGAGGAGAAAGGAGAAGGCTTCGAAAACGGAAAAAGTATTTCAAATTTTGTTTGGAAAGTTTTCAACCTCTGATGTCAACTCTTCAGACAAAGTTGTTTGTTTTATTATAATAGCCTTGTTAACTTTAGATATGTAGTTGCTCTCTTCGTTTGACTCCATAGACTACATAAACAACTAAGATACCTGTACTGAAGTTTATTTCAGTTTGAGGTAGACTCTCAGGTCTGCCTGAAATTTTCAAAAAGCTCACGTTTTGGCATAATTCGTAATTTGTTTTGGAGATTTAAACCTTAATGCAAAAAAGTAACAGCTAATTGGTCACTAACAGGGTTGAAATGGGATAGGAAAGTGGTGTATCTTCCCGGATAGTGACCCGAAAGGGATTCAACCGGCAACACGAGAGTAATTAAAAGGTGGAGATAAAGCCAATGTACATAGAATATGATGACCAGACTTCTATTAATGTCTCTTGAGTTTACCTTTTCAGTTTCAAAGCGAAGTCTTTAGCATGTTGACGTTTTTTGTATTTGGTCTACCATTCATTCCACCGAACCGCTTAAAGAAACTATTAGTTTTATAGCCTCTGCAATAGGACACTTTAACGGAAAGCTTTATACTGCAAATAAGTTTTATTCTTGTACAGGTTTGTCTCTAGCGTTCAGGAACTCTTAGACACGTTCTTGTATTTGGTCTCTAACTTCTCTGAATTTATCGAGTTTTTGTTCTTCTGTACCTTCAAAGGCACTTGGGTCTTCGATGTTCCAGTATAGTTTTTTTTGGGGAGACCTTATATCTAATGATTACTATCTTCGGGGAAGCGTTTACTTTTATATAGTCTTTTATCCTATTTTGCGGTACGGGATGAAAACCGTGACTGACTCCGAAGAAAATGATTTAATAGGCTTACCAACAAATTATGCTCCACTCGCGTTAGAAAAAGAAATGCGTGAATTCTGGATGAAGAACCAGATTCGCGAGAAACTTGAGCTTTTAGAAAAGAATGCTAAAGGCTATTTAGGTTACGTTGAAGGTCCTCCCACTCTTAACGGCATACCACACATTGGTCATGCTCGTGGTAGAATAATGAAAGACATCCGTTACAGGTGGAAAACCATGGAGGGCTATTACATGCCGTTTTGGGCTGGATGGGACTGCCAAGGCTTACCTGTAGAACTCGAAGTTGAGAAGCTACTTGGTGTCAGGAACAAGCGTGAATCCATTGAGAAATATGGAATGGAACGTTTTATTGAGGAATGCAAAAAAGCCATCCTCCGATACCATGTAATGTGGCTAGAAGCAGATGGAAATTTAGGCGTTTTCATTAATCAAGAAAAAGCGTACTGGACCTACAAAGACAGCTACATCGAGCGTGAATGGCAAATCCTCAAACGAGCATGGGATCAAAATCTCCTTGAAGAAGGACATTATGTAGTTGCTTATTGCCCTGGATGCCAAACTTCCTTGAGCAGTGCCGAAGTTGGTTACGAAGGCAGCTACAAACAGGTCGAAGACCCCTCATTTTACTTCAAGTTTAAAGTGGCCGGTAGCAAAAATGAGTTTTTCCTTGTTTGGACAACTATGCCATTTACCATAGTCACAGACACTATGCTTGCAGTTAAGCCAGATGAAGATTATGTGAAGGTGAAGGTTGGCGACGAAATCTGGATAATGATGAAGCAACGTGTCGAACCTGTCATGCAAGAATTGGAAATAACAAAGTATCAAATTGCCGAAACCATGCAGGGTAAAAGTTTGGAGGGAATAGGCTACGATTATCCTTTAAAAGATATGATTCCAAAACAAGCAGAAAATGAAACCAAGCATCCCCTTGTCCACAAAGTCATCGGCGAAGATTTCGTCGACGTCAACACAGCAACAGGCGTTGTGCACTTGTCTCCTGGAAATGGAGAAGACGATTTTTGGGCCGCCCAACGCAGAGGCGTTCCCATCTTTGCACCATTCGATGATGAAGTGAAATTCACCAAAGACGCTGGACAATTCGTCGGCGTTTTTGCCAGAGAAGCAGACATGCTGGTAGTTGAGGAACTGCGCAACCGTAACTCATTTGTTAAAGTTACTATGCAAAAGCATGAATACCCAACCTGCTGGCGCTCACACCACAAACTTGTTTGGCTAGCAAGAAAGGAATACTTTCTGCGAACCGACAAGCTAAACGCCAAAGTGCTTGAGGCAGCAGAAAAAGTTGATTACTTCTTTGATGAACCCAAAAACCGTTTTCTCGGATTCTTAAAAGAAGGCAAGCCATGGTGCATAAGTCGAGAACGCATCTGGGGTACACCGCTTCCAATTTGGGCATGCGAAAAATGCGGCAACAAACGAATAGTCGGAAGCAAAAAAGAGTTACTTGATAATGCTCAGGAAGCTATTCCAGAAAACTTTGAATTGCATAAGCCATGGGTTGATCGAATCACCTTCAAATGTGACAAATGCGGAGGCTCCATGAAACGGGAAGATTTTGTGCTGGATACGTGGCATAACAGCGGCGCCTCTCCTTACGCACGCTTCAGCGACAAAGAAGTGGAAAAGTTTGTGCCAACCGATTTCTTAACCGAAGGTATTGATCAAACCCGTGGATGGGCAAACTCTTTGCTGCTTGAACATGTTATTTTAACTGGGAAAGCGGAGTCGCCCTACAAAGCATTTCTGTTTCAAGGTTTAACTCAGGATTCAAAAGGTAGAAAAATGAGCAAAAGCCTCGGAAATGTGGTTGAAACAAACAAACTTCTGGAAAAAAATTCGGCTGACCTCTGCCGCTTCTACATGATGCGCAAATGCTCACCTATTGACTTCATGAATTTTGACATGCAAGAACTCAACCGCCGTCCCTACCAAGTCCTATCAACTCTTTATCATCTAAGCAGATTCTTCATGCAAAACGCCTCTTTCGATGAATTTGACGCAAAAAAATACACTTTAGATTGGGCGATGGCGACAAAGAAGCTTCAACCAGCAGACTTATGGCTCCTTTCAAAATTGCAAGAAAAAATCGAAGAATATACAAGTAAGCTCGAAAGATGCGAATTCAACGCTGCAGTAGCCGTTTTAGATGATTTCGTAATTGAAACGCTCAGCAGACTCTATGTGCCAATGATTCGAAAAGAACTCTGGACAGATGAGCCTGAAACATTTGAAAGGCGCCAAACCATCTATGCACTGCTTCATCACACGTTAAAAACTGTGTCTTTGCTCTTCAACCCAGTCACCCCGTACTTAAGTGAGGCACTTTACCAAAAAATTTATCGCCAATTAGAACCTCAACTGCCCGAAACCGTTAATCTTGCTTCATGGCCAACTCCAAACGAGAAAATCCGCAACAAACCTCTCGAAGAACAATTCGAAATTCTGCTGAAAACTGTTTCAATAGCTTATGCCGCAAGACAATTGGGCAAACTTAAGCGCCGATGGCCGTTAAGCAAAGCAATAGTAGTTGCGCCAGAAAAAACATTAGATGCGCTTAAAGGTCTTGAGGCCTTGTTTTTGGAACAAGTAAACATTAAAGCCGTTGAATATGTTGAGAAGGTTCCTGAATATGTGGGCGGCGAAAGCTGGGTTTCAAGTCAAGAAAGTGACATTACAGTGTTTGTTAGTGGGCAACGTGACGACACTTTGCTGGGTGAAGGCATAATGCGGGATTTAGCACGACGTGTCCAAGCTCTGCGAAAAGAAATGGGCTTCACTCCAACAGATGTTTTAGAATCAGTCCACATTGCCGAATTGGACTCAGAAAGCATGACACTTCTTGAACCATATTTAGAGGAGATGGCTGGATTGGTAAGGACCAGAAAAGTGTATATGCATAACAGCCGCAGCGAAGAACGCGATGCAGAATGGCATGAATCCGAATTGGATGGCAAAAAAATATTCATCAACATCCATTAAATAAGGATGAAAAATATGGCGGAAGAAAAAAACAACAACAAATGCTACAAATGCCCACACTGCGCCTGCATTTTTCTAACACAAGCCGACCTAGAAAAACATATGAGTTGTTTTGGCGGCAGCAAAGAAGCACACGCATCTAACTACCAGAGAACTCATGGCAGAATAGAACATGGGTACGGCGAAGAATAAGCTATCTCTTCCAAATTCTTTTTGATTAGAAACCGTTAACCGAAAGCTCTAAATGTGCACGTCTGGGTATTTTTTCACTGCATCGTCTCAGAGGGCCGGTAGATCAGCTCGGTATGATCGCCGCGTTCGCAACGCGGAAGCCGCGGGTTCAAATCCCGCCCGGTCCACCACAAATTTTGCTTTAATTTTTAAAATATTGGCATATTTCTAATAATTAGACGAAGGCACAGCCCCCTATAATCATCGTCTACCAGCACAAAACGGAAGACTGCTTTTTTGGATTCTGCTCGGTTTGGATTGCTGGTTGGTTGTGGCAGATTCCGCAAGCAGAACAGACAATTAATCTTTAAAATCCCTCGATCAAGGCTTTTTCTTTTCATTTAACGCTAATTTAAGGACAACGGTAACCGTAGCCACAACCACAAATGCAATAGCTATACCATAGATCACAGACTGAAAATTAATTACTCCCTCGGCTCCACCAATATGATTAGTTGTTTGAGGCGCCATAATAGCATCGCTGTTAAACTCTATTAGGATATGGTGAGTGCTAAAGTGGACTATGTACCAGACATAATAATTATTTGCATCTTGAGTGTAGCCTTGCTCTGGAACGATTGTGTTATCCGCATAAATTACAGGCGTTGTTGAATATGGTATTCGGCTTTTTGCAATCGTTATGTTGCTAAAGCCAAACGTGCCGCTTTCTCCTGTTACTGTAAAGGAGATTTTGGTTGTTGTCTGATTTGTTAATAGACTGACGTCAGACATTTGAGAGCTAGTTATGTTTCCAGATATTTCAAACCCAACGTATGCTGGTGGTGTTGGTATCAGGGTTGGGGTTGGTGAGGACGGAGAAATGGATGTTGGTGGAGTGAAAGCGTTTGGTGTGGGTGAAGGAGTTGGCGTTGGGCCGGGTGTAGCGGTTGGTTTTGCTGTAGGGTTGGGTGCATAGGAGAGGGTGTTTCCACCGATACCGTATAGGCTGCCGTCGTCGGACCCGACGTAGACTGTTCCGTTGGCAATAGATGGAGAGGACATAAATCCACTACCGGTCATGTACTTCCAGACCTCGCATCCAGTTTGGGCATTCAACGCATAGATGTATCTGTCGTTTCCAGTTAGGAAGACCTCGTTGCCTGCCACTACGACTGCCCCGTTAACGAAACCGCTCATGTGATAGGTCCAGATTTTTGCGCCTGTTTCCTCGTCTAACGCATAAATGTTAGTCAAGCTCGATGTGTTTTCATTTTCTGCGGCAAAGTACACTCTACCGTTGGTTATTGTTGCTGAACCAACATAACCTCCAGCTCTGTAGCCATACCCATCGTAACTCCATAACTTAGCCGCATAACTCCAAAGTTTTACCCCTGTTGACTCATTTAACGCATAAAGATAACCATCCTCTGACCCTACAAAGACCATGCCATCTGCAATAGCAGGCGATGCACAGAATCGACTCTTACCAGTAAAATTCCAAGCCAAAGAGCCCATGGATGCATGTAATGCATATACATTGCTATCGATTGCCCAATTCATATTACTTGAGCTAACGATTACAAGGTCGTTGTCTATGGCTGGAGCTGATAAAATCGTGCCATTAGTGGGGAAGCTCCAGATTTTCGAGCCTGTTGCGGCGTTAAGTGCATAAACGTTTGTATCACTAGCGCTTGTATAAACCACGCCATCGAATACAGCGGGGGAGGCGTAAGTGCTGAGATAGGGTGTGGCGAAATTCCAAAGGAACCCGCCATTTGATGCGTTTAGGGCACAAAAACCGCCCACGTAACCTACATACAATATACCGTCAACTACGGCTGGCGATGATGATATTGCACCGGGTGTTGTGTAACGCCACAGTAGTGTACCTGTGGAGATGTTTAATGCATAAATGGATCCACGTTGGTCGGAGCCAGCGTAAAGTGTGCCGTTGGCTATGGTTGGTGCAGTCCAGAATGTATCATTTGTCGTGTATTTCCAGATTGTTAGATTACCCAGCGGACCGGAAGATGAGGAATATCCCGAATGCCTCAGGTCGTTTTGGTACATAGGCCAAGAATAGGCGTCCAGATTGTTTGAGCCCACACCTACCACCGATTCAAATACCGTCGCGAACCCAAAAAGAGCAGAGGCCAGCACAAAAATCACCAAAACTCTGAACCATTTCCGCATTTTTATCAACCAAACAAACGCTTCTAAACGATTAAAATCTGAAACTGAATACGCTAATATAATTTACGGAAAAACAAGTTACCGCTTAATATCGAATTAAACAATGATTTAAAAAATGGACGTGAATATATTAAAAACCTGTGAAATCGCTAAAAAAAGGCAATAATTTGAATTAATTCGGGAAAATGTCCTGTCACAGGTAAGCCGCGGGTTCAAATCCCGTCCAGTCCGTAATACAGTCACATGTTTGGTTCAAGTTCTATGGGACTCAAATAACTTTGACGTGATCCAATAGTAAATTTCTCACTATTTGGTTGATTTATAGACTCTTAGATTTCGTTGTCCCCCTTTATGTGCCATACTATAATGCCGCACTCCGCAACTTTGAGTGAAGGGGGGAACTCAGTATAGCCTGGAGTAGTGCTCTCCCGCCAAAAGTTTTTGTGCAGAAGATATTGCATCCCTCTTAAAAAACTACCTCTTGACTAATGTGTACGCACAAATCATAAAGGCGAACGGAATCAATAATTACAACGGGAAAATGGGGAATAATGGATAGAACGGAAGCTATAGCTGTACTTCACGAAATATTAGAAGCCTGCAGCGACTCTGTCATAATAAATAGCGTTTCTGTGGATAACCCACCAATTTCTGCCACATCAAAAGGCTACCAGATAAAAATAAAATGCAACCTTGATAGTGATTCAAGACAAATTATTGAGCCTATACTAAAAAAACATAAACTCTTTCTTAAAGAATCGGAAGAGTTCGTATTAACTCAGGACTTGTAGGTCCATTTACCGTTTAGCTCTTTTTGGGGCTGGGAAACGTACAATGAAAGTTGTGCCTTTTCCTGTCGTGCTTTCAAAGGATACTGTCCCGCCTAAGCCTTCTGTCATACGTTTAACAACTGCTAAGCCGAACCCTTGACCCTTTGATTTTGTAGTCATCATAGGAGTAAACAACTTCGGTTTAATGTCTTCAGGAATGCCGATTCCTGTGTCTTTAACAGTTATCAAAATGTCATTAGTCACCTTATCAACATAGGCATGAATGGTCAGTTTACCGCCGTTTGGCATGGCTTGGACTGCGTTCAATGTTAAATTGGATAAAATGCGTTTGAGGTAGTCTGGGTCAGCCATTATTTTTTCCGCTTTTTCCTCAACTGTCACGTCTACTTTGACGTCTTTTGGAACCCCATTTTTGCTTATCATCTCGGTTAATACCGATTTTATATTTGTTTCTTGTGCGCGTGGATTTAGCGGTCTGGCGAAGTCTTGTAGGTCAGCGACAATCTTGTTAACGTAATCAATGTTCTTTTGAATCTCGTCAAGACTCTCAAGGGCATTCTTTTTCTCTTCGGTTTCAGGCAAAGAAGCTAATTCTGTTTTAGCTAAATAGACATCACTTGTCATCCCTTGCAATGGATTTCGAATGTCATGCCCAACCATGCCTGCAGTTGCACCGATGGCGGCTAATCGTTCTGCATCTTTTAGTTGATTGAGTCTTTGCTTAGCTACTTCTTCCATCTGGTTTGCATACTCTTCTAGCAAAACGGCGTTTTCTTCTAGCTTCCTTTGCGTTGACTCTAACTGCTCAGTGCGTTCTTGCAGCGCTTTTTCCGCCTGTTTCTGCTCAGTTATTTCTATATGATGCCATAAACGACTGACCATCTTTCCGTCAGTATTGAGGGGAATGAAATCTCTAAGGTAAGTTCTTCCCCCAGTCATTTCAACTTCCTCACCTATTACAGGCTTGCCGCAAGCAACAATCTCTTGTATCCTAGATGTTTCTTTGCTTGGATCCAGATAACAGTCTTTGATTTTGCTGATTATCTTTTCTGCAGAAAGATCCTGGAGTTGTGAAGGTGTCTCTTTTAACTTGAATATTTCAACAAAAGCCTGGTTTGCAAACTCAACTCTATTCTTTGCTGAGACAAGCAGAACTGCTCCATGCATTCTTGAGAGACTATAATAGAACCTATCGAGGGTCTGTCTTAGCTCTTTTTCAGCTTTCTTGCGGTCAGTTATGTCTTCGTTTGTCTCAAGGGATCTCCATAAGCTGTCGTTTTTCATTACGTTTAGCAAGCCATCTACTATTTACAATAATTTGTTTGCCATTCTTTGTAGTGTGAATTTTCTCTCCAGCCCATTTGCCTTCAGAATGCAAGGCAGCAAGTATTTCTTCATAGGGTTCTGGGAATTGTGTTTTGAAAAGTTGACGGCTTTTCTGACCGATTGCCTCCTCCTTTGTCTAACCATAGATTTCCTCAGCGCCTTTGCTCAAGAAAGTTATGGTATCATCCATGTTTTTGATAAGTATTGCATCTGGACTCAGATCGATAAGGGAGGCTTGGTCTTCGAGTTTTTCCTGCTGCTTTTTACGATCTGTAATGTCCACTAGCGAAGTAACAATTTGATCTTCCCCTTTGACAGCTATTTTTTCTGTTGAAATAAGGGTATCAACTATTTTTCCACTTTTTGTTCGAAATGACATCTCTAAATTACGGGCTTGTCCTTTGCCAATAAGCCTGAGAAAATCTGAACGTTTTTGGGGGTTAGCATAGATATTTAATTCTTGCGAGGTACGACCTATGACTTCACCCGAGGTATACTCGAATAATCGCAAAAACGATTCATTCACATATAGATATCGTCCATCTTTCCAGCGCGAAACGATTAAAGCAACAGGGCTTGCATTGAAGGCAGCAGAGAAGCGTTCTTCGCTTTCTTTGAGGGCTTTCTCTGATTTCTTGCGTTCAGTAATATTGGAATTTAAGATTGCAACGTGATTTGCCGCATCTGCTCTCCAAGCATAAACCTCATAGTACCGATCATGCAGCTGAACATAGTTTTCATAATGAACAAATTCCCCAGTTTTAGCCACCTTATCATATAATTGGTACCAGTAATCCTCTACAGCTCCAAACGATTCCCGGGTAGTTTTACCTATAATCTGCTCTCTGCTTCTATCCACCAGCTTTGCATAAGCATCATTAACTTCAAGAAAGCGAAGATCAACAGCTACATTGTTCTTATCGCGAACTATCTCAACAAGACAAAAACCTTCAGGTATAGAATTGAAAAGTGCACTGTAGCGTTGCTCGCTTTGCTTAAGTGCTTCTTCAGCTTCTTTGCGTTCGGTGATGTCAGTTAGCATTACCGCTACCTGTTTTTCGGTTTTTCTCCAGGCGTAAACATCATAATATTTGTTAAGGCCTGAGCCATGCATTTCAAAATGAGCAGATTTGCCGGATTTAGCTACATTGTCAAACCTTTCTGGAAACTCATCAATTACTTCTCCAAATAGGTCCTTTCTGCTTTTGCCTATTATTTGCTCTTTGCTTTTTCCCAGCAACTTTTCAGTTGCGACACTGACGTCGCGATAAATCAAATCAACTGCATTACCACTATTATTGTGAATTAACTCAACAACAAAATAATTCAAATTAACTGCATTAAAAGCTTCAAGCATAGAGCTGTAAAGCTGGCGGTAATCCGGCTTTTCCTGCATTTGTATCTTAAATCGATTACCTAAATAGGTTAATAAACTAAGCTGGAAAAAAAATCATAGACTTTGATTAATGGAGAAATTCTTGATTCAAAATTACAATCTATTTTTTTTACATTTTTCCAACCCTCATTGCAAAACTTGAGTGTCCAATGCTAGCCTTTGTGTCAGTAACTTGTTCTTCAAATTGCCTTTTTGTGACGCGTAGTGACGTTTTAAGACGCGTAGTGACGCGTAGAGACGTATAAAGACGCGTAGTGACGCAGCCTGCAAGTAACTCAAGCCCTAAAACCTAAAAGAAACCCAGATCACAAAGAACAAAATTTAGAAAAAAAATCTGCCCTGATTACTATCAAAAACAGATATTGATTCAGTGATGTGTTATTCTGATTATTCTGCACAATTCCACACAATTCAGCACAATCCGGCACAATTGCGCACCTTTAAGCACGCAACCTGCAAATGAATCAAAGCCTAAATTGGAAAAGCAACCAAAAAATAAGCCAAAATTTTAAAACATTTTTCTCCCCAGAAGCATCGCACTTTCATTCCATATCCCGCCAGCCTCAGATTCGCCATTTACATTAATCCATAACATCGACAAAATGCGACTAATGGCGACAAAACACGACTGAACACGACAAAACTCGACAAATCACGACGCAACCTACAAACAATTCAGAGCCTAAACCAAAAAAGCAACTCAAAACACAACCAAAAAAATTGCACGAATTTTCAAAACCTTGACGTGTCCAAAAAGACTCCATGTGTGAACAAAAATCAGATTCCACAAATTAAAATTGATTTAACCTAATTTGTGTAGGCTGATTGTGGAATCTGAAATGTCAAAGCAATTATAATTGAAGTTTTTCTTAATCAAAATGCAATTCTGTTATCTTTTATAAAACCACGTTACTGTTTTTTTAAGTCCATCTTCAAGGCTCACTTTTGACTTCCAACCCACAAGTTTCTCAAGTTTTTGTGTATCTGGGCATCGTCTTTTAGGATCATCTTTAGGCAATGGATGAAATTCTATAGGTGAAACACTTTTTGTTATTTCTTTAATTTTTTTTGCCAGTTCAAGTATTGTTACTTCTTGGGTGTTACCTAAATTCACAACTTCTCCCTTTGCATTTGAGCTTGCCACTAAAAGCAATAATCCAGTTAATGTGTCTGTTATGTAACCGAATGACCGGGTCTGTTTCCCATCGCCATAGATTGTGATTGGCTGATTAGTCATTGCCTGTAAAATGAATCGGGATAAAGCTCTGCCATATAACCCATCTTCCCGCAAACGAGGACCATAAGTATTGAAAATTCTGGGGATTTTAACGTCCAATCCATATTGACCAAAATAAGCTACAAGCAAAGCTTCAGCGAAACGTTTGCCTTCATCATAACATGATCTTGGACCGATAGGGTTAACTTTTCCCCAGTAGGATTCGGGCGTAGGCAATACCTCGGCATCTCCATAGACCTCGGAAGTTGATGCAAAAAGCATTGTGGCATCGCATTTTCTTGCGAGCTCCGCAATATTGGCTGTTCCAAAAGAACTTGCTTTCAATGTTTTGATAGGTCTAAGCTGATATTCTTCAGGAGACGCATGAGCAGCTAAATGAAAAATGTAATCGAATTTCTTATCGCTCTTGAAAGTGCAGGAATCACACTCAATTACTTCAAACCTATCGCTACTTCTTAGATGTGAAATATTTCTTTTTCTTCCAGTAGAAAAATCATCCACCGCACTAACATAAGCCCCGCAAGAAACCAAAATGTCCGAGAGCCAGCTTCCAATAAAGCCAGCTCCTCCAGTTACCAAAACATTCTTCTGATCAAAAACATCCTCCTTAATGAAAGCCTTCACGCTTGAAATGTCTTCAAGAATGATATCATCTAACATTTTCATTTCCACCACAAAAGCGTTCATGAGATAATTTCAGAGCTTCCCAATATCTTTCGGGGCTGCCAATATCCAAATGCGAATAGCTCTTATCCAATTTTACAGCATAAACCTTTAAGCCCCACTCAATAAGCCTTTGAATAGCATCAGTTAATTGAATTTCACCATTTTTCCCAATCTTTGTTGCTTTTAAAGATTCAAAAATAATCGGGTGAAAAGCATAAATTGCTATGATTGCCCAGTTCGTTTTTGGTTTTTCAGGTTTCTCAACCACAGACGCTACTTTTATTATTCCAGGTTCTATTTCAACGCCCTCAACAATACCATATTGTTTTGGATTTTCAATCTCTAACACAATAAACGCTGCATCTGCGTTAAACCGCTCAAAAGCATCAAGCAACTTCTTTATGTAATCCATATCTTTTGATATTATGCAACTGTCCCCTGCATGAACTAAACAACATTCATTTTGAACAAAAGGTTGAGCCATCAAAACTGCATTTCCAAAACCTTTGGGCTCAGGCTGATTTACCCACATAGTTGTTGAGGTAGCAAGTTTTTCATAGAAACCAACAAGATCAGCCGCTTGGCCACTTTTTCCTAATCCCTCAAGGGTTTTAATGCAGTTAGAATCTTGAGTAAAATGATCTTCTATGCCGCGTTTTCCCCTGCCAACTACATAACAGAATTCTCTTTGGCCTGCATCATAAAGCTGCTCAAAAACAATTTGCAAAACAGGTTTTACCGCTAAATCACCATTAGACATGGCTGAAAAGATTGGCAACATTTCTTTTGGCTGCTCTTTTGTCGCTGGAAAAAGCCTAGTGCCTAAGCCTGCTGCAGGAACAATCACTTTGCGAATCATACAATCTCTCTTCAAACTATTTCCTACTGCAACTAAGTATATATTTAATGCGAATTGCTATTAGGATTAAAAATGTGTCGCTGATTGATATGCAAAAAACCAAAATTTCAGTTATAGGGACGGGATATGTTGGTTTATGCACAGCTGTTGGGTTCGCAAGCAAAGGCTTCAACGTAGTTTGCTCAGACGTCGATGCTGACAAAGTTACAAAGATCAAAGAGGGTATCCCACCTTTTCACGAACCAGGCTTGCCCCTGATGCTAAACCAAAGCATTCAGAATGGGACACTAAAATGTTTAGTTAACCAAACAAAAGAAGCCGTTTTAGAAAGTGACATTACCTACATTGCCGTTGGAACACCTAGTAAATCTGATGGTAGTATAGATCTTCGATACATTGAATCGGCATCAAAAGACATTGGCCAAGCTCTAAAACAAAAAAGCACTTACCATGTTACAGTTGTTAAAAGTACAGTAATTCCGGGCACAACCCAAAACGTTGTCAAGCCTATTTTGGAGAGCGAGTCACGGAAGAAAGCAACGATAGATTTCGGGTTATGCATGAATCCAGAGTTTCTTAGGCAAGGCTCCGCTTTTGAAGATACCATTCATGCAGACCGTTTAGTTATAGGTTCACTTGACCAAAAATCAGGTGACATCATAGAAAACCTATATTTGGATTTTTATGATAAGACGTGTCCAAAAACGATCAGGACAACTCTTTCAACTGCTGAACTAATAAAATACGCCAGCAATTCTCTTTTAGCTACTAAAATAAGCTTCATCAACATGATTGCAAATATATGTGAAAAAATACCTGGCGCCGATGTTGAAGTCGTTGCACAAGCAATGGGCTTAGACAAACGTATCGGCTCCCTCTTTCTAGACGCTGGCATAGGTTATGGCGGTTCATGTTTCCCCAAAGACGTCAAAGCTCTAATTTCATGTTCCAAAAGTTTAGGTTATAACCCTGAAATTTTAGAATCTGTTGAAAACGTTAACAAGAATCAGCCTTTAAGAGCAATCCAGTTATGCGAAGAATTAATCGGGCCTCTAAAAGGAAAACAAATTGCAATTTTAGGCTTAGCATTTAAACCAGACACCGACGACATGCGTGAAGCTCGCGTAATACCTATAATTAATTGTCTTCTTGAAAAAGGAGCAAAAATCAACGCCTACGACCCAGTTGCAATCCCTGTAGCAAAACAAATCTTCAAAGACACAATTCAATACTGTGCATCAGCACAAGATTGCCTGAAGAATACCGATTGTGCCATTCTAATAACGCAGTGGCCTGAATTCAAAAAACTCAAACCTGACGATTTTATCCAAAATATGAGAAATCCCGCGCTTGTTGATGGAAGAAGAATTTACAATGCAGAAGAATTCAAAGATAAAATAAAGTTTGCTGCCATCGGAATAGGCAATAGCTAGCTTCAGGTTTGAGTTTTTATATTCTTGGACCAAATATTTATGGGCTATTATCATGGTTTTAGTTTCGTCGAAGTGATGGTCCTTTTTGTTAATGGATTCAAATAAGAAGTCCTTTGATATTTGAAAAGAGATAAATGAGAAATCAAATATTATACTTTTAGAAAATTGTATATGGACAGTGTTAGAATGGTTGTTGTAGTAGCCATTGGGGCGCATCCTGATGATGTAGAAGGCGGTTGTTTTGGAACCTTAGCCAAATACAAGAAAGCAGGAAATGACGTTGTAATTATTTTGTTAACTAAAGGCGGTAAAGGTGGAGATAAGCAGGTTAGAGAGGGCGAAGCTAAAGCCGCAGCAGCAATCATTAATGCAGAGTTGATTGTTGCAGACTTTGAAGATGGCATGATAAAGGACGACTTTGAAGTGGTTTCTTGGATAGAGAACCAACTAATGAAAGTAAAGGCTGACATCGTTTTTTTTCCATGCATAACTGATAGGCATCAGGATCATAGAAATGCAGGTAGAGCAGCAATTGCAGCCACCCGCAACATCAATAATGTATTAATGTATGAGACAACGAGTACGAATGACTTTATTCCTCAAATGTTTGTCGACATAAGCGATACTCTGGATGAAAAAATACTGGCTTTGAGCCGACACGAATCCAAACAAAAAAGTGAATATTCAGCGGGTGAGGTAATGACAAATTTAGCAAAATACAGAGGCTACCAACTAAGACAATACGGTAAAACACTGGAAGCATTTCAAGTGGTAAAATGGAAATTGCAACCTGAACTATAACTAATTCAATTGAGAAACATCAAATTTACTTATTGCTTTGAGTTTTTCTTCAGTTAGCACTTGCCCTGAATAAAATTGGTCTTATGAATTAATCAATAAATAAAAGAAAACATTTAATGGGGTCAGAATTGCCCTGCTTTTTTAGCTGTCAACGAGGTGCGCTGTTCCATCTGGACAGTACACTTTTTCGCCAATTATCACTAAACTATAACGGCGTTTGCATTCGCACAATTGTTTTGAGCATCCATCACAATCTTTGCTTAACATTCCATCACACTTCTGTTAATATCTTAAGAATTAATATATAGTCTCCGATAAAAGCCTTATGAATTTCAAATAAATAAAACGCTCAGCCATTTCAATACAACCAAAACATTCCCAGAATACATAACGCCTAAATCTTCTCTGCAAATTTATCTTTTCAGCTCGCAAAGTTTTTTCCTTAAAGTATGTAAAATTGTGGAAAAGGTTAAAAACAGTCGAACAAGCTATCTTTTGATTGTAAACCGAAATCTAAAATAAAATCAGAAGAAAAAACATGAAGAAAATACAAATTCTAATAATCGTATTTCTAATTTCGTTATCAATCTGCGCATTAGCGAGAATGCAAGTCAAAGCTCAAATTTCGGGTCAATTTGTATTCAACACTATTAGTAGTCCACAAACGTCTGGTGTGCCATTTAGCATAACAATTACGGCTGAGGCAATGGGTTCCCCCGTAACAAGTTATGCTGGTACGCCGACTTTGAGTGTTTCAACCGGAACTATTAGTCCAACTGTTATTAGTGGCTTTTCGAATGGTGTTTGGACGGGTCAGGTCAATGTTACTGGTCCCGGTTTAATCGTTACTATTACTGCTATTGATGGTGCTGCCTCTGGAACAAGCAATTCTTTCAAAGTAAACCCCGGTGTTCTAAATCACTTTACTCTAAGCACGCCAGGTTCTGTGACCGCTGGTTCAAGTTTTGGCAGCGTAACTGTAACGGCTTATGACGGTAATGGAAACCTGAAGACAGATTTTACAGGTTCGATCTATTTCACTTCTTCGGATTCCTCAGCAACTTTGCCCTATATTTCTTCAAGTAGATACACTTTTGTCAGCGGTGATAATGGGGTTCACACGTTTTCTGGTTTTATTCTCAAGACAGCCCCTTCTCAGACCATCACGGCCACGGATGGGTCAATATCTACGGCCAGTAGCTCGATTATCGTTAACGATGCTGGTGTCTCCAAGTTTGTTTTTGCTGCGATTGGTACTCAAACTGCAGGTGTAGCTTTCAATGTTGGAATTACCGCTCAAGATGCTTTTGGTAATACGGTAACTTCATACGCTGGAAATCCGTCGTTGACTTATTCAGCTGGCACAATTAATCCAACTTCAAGCGGCGCTTTTGTGAGCGGCACTAAGACTGTCTCAGTTACGGTGACCTCAGCTGGTACAGGCGTTACGATAACAGCAACAGATGCAAGCGTAATCAGTACAAGCAGTGGGTTCACAGTCAACATTGGAATGGCTTCAAAGTTGGTGTATACTGCTGGTACAACTCAAACTTTGACTGCAGGTGTAGTTTCACCCACAGCGATTGTAGTTCAACGCCAAGATCAATATGGCAACCCAGTTTCTATAGGGACTTCCGCAATTACGGTTACTTTGTCAACTACTTCAAGTGGTGGAATATTCTTCAATAGTGGCGGTACAACGATTACTTCAATTAACATTGCTGCTGGCTCAAGCAGTTCCGCTGGGTTCTATTACAAAGACACAGTTACTGCTTCTCCAACGTTGACTGTGGCATATTCAGGTTTAACTTCTGCTACTACACAGTTTACAATTAACGATGCTGGTGTCTCCAAGTTTGTTTTTGCTGCGATTGGTACTCAAACTGCAGGTGTAGCTTTCAATGTTGGAATTACCGCTCAAGATGCTTTTGGTAATACGGTAACTTCATACGCTGGAAATCCGTCGTTGACTTATTCAGCTGGCACAATTAATCCAACTTCAAGCGGCGCTTTTGTGAGCGGCACTAAGACTGTCTCAGTTACGGTGACCTCAGCTGGTACAGGCGTTACGATAACAGCAACAGAAGGAACAACGATGGGGACAAGCGGTACCTTCAACGTTAATACAGGTGCTGCTACTCACTTGGCGGTTTCAAGTGGGACTTCTCAGGTCGCAGGTACGCCTTTTTCTATAACGGTTACCGCTAAGGATGCCAATGGGAATACAGCAACGAGTTATACTGGCACAGTTCATTTCAGCTCTTCGGATTCTGGGGTTAGTGTTAGTTTACCAAGTAACTATGCGTTCGTACCTGGAGATCTTGGTAATCATACGTTTACTAATGGCGTTACTTTGATGACTGTTGGTACTCAATCAGTTACGGTTACTGATACGGCTGCTGGTTCGATTACTGGTTCTCAGCCTGGCATAAAGGTGACTATTTCTTCTGGTATTCACTTTGTGGTAACTGGCTTCTCCGTTCCCGCCACAGCTGGTTCTGTTAGCTCTGTTACAGTCACTGTTAAAGACCAATACGGCAATCTTTTTAATGGTTACAGTGGGATAGTTAAGATAACTTCAAGTGATAACAAGGCGGTTTTGCCTCCGAATGCTGGCCTCACAAATGGTATAGGTTCTTTCGCTGTAACTTTAAAGACCATCGGTTCTCAGTCAATCACAGCCATTGACACAGTCAATAGCGCGATTATCGGTTCCCAGAGTAACATAACAGTTAACCCTGCTGTTGCGACTAACGTTGTGATTTCTCCTGTTAACATAGTAGTTACTGTAGGATCGACTACGATTTATTCAGCCACGGCTTCTGACGCCTATGGTAACTCTTGGAATGTTACATCTTCAATAACCTCTTGGAGTATTAATTCCGGTGCTGGAGGTTCATGGAGCAATAACGTTTACACTTCCGCCTATCCTGGTTTATGGACAATTACTGGAACTTATGCTTCTAAGACTTACAACACGAGTTTGACTGTTAACGCTGGTCACATAGATCACTTTGCCTTTAATACTGTAGATTCTCAGATTGTGGGCTCTTCTTTCACCATAACAATTACGGCCGTGGATGCTTCTGGCAACACTGTTACTAGTTATACTGGTTCGCCAACTTTGACATATTCAGCCGGGTCAATTAGCCCAACAGTTATGGCAGCTTTTGTCAGCGGTGTGGGGACAACTTCGGTTACCGCAAACGCCGCTAGTTCAAGCGCAACAATTACTGCCACTGATGGTGTCTATTCAGGTACGAGTAACTCATTTAAAGTGACGAGTGCAGCAACATCACCACCAGGATCTTCATCTCAGCCAACTCCAACTTCCAGCACAAGCCCTAATCCAACGTCCACTCCTTCACCTACCCAAATCCCAAACTCAGTAATTTTAACTACATTGACTGAAAGCGGCAAAAATGCAACTCTAATATTTCAAGGCGACATAACCAGTTCGTCGATATCAAGCATTACCATAAATACCGATGGATCTAACACCACTACAACAATATCTTTGGCAGTTGTTGCTCAAAGTAACACCAACGGTTTTGATAATATTACCATTCCAATTTCTGCAGTACCCTACGGAACGATTCCAACTGTTTATGTTAATAATGGAGTAGCACAAAACCAAGGATACACTCATGATTCTAAAAATTACTACGTATGGTTCAAAACAGGCTATTCCACATACGAGTTGTCAATTGCTTTTGAGACAAAAACTGCACCTTCTGATTTTCCACTGTGGGCAGTCATTGTTATTGCCGGTATTGTAATTGCTTCTGTTCTGTTTGTACTGCTGCAGAAAAACTTGAAAAATATACGTTTTAAGTTACCAGCATTTCCTAAATTTACGCAATAAAAAATGTTTATTCGTAATCTAGCTTTTCTTTTCTTTCCATTTTGAAGAGCAGGATTCTAAAGCTGTATCAATTTCACAAAAACGTTTGCTTGGTTACGTGTGGACATCTTTGAGGCTAATGCCTAATATTAGCTCATAATTTTTGAATCTAATCGCAGATTAAAACAAAAAAATGAAAATCGGATTTCGTAATATTCCATTATTTTATATATAATCTTAAATAACCGTTAGACCTCTTGCTTGTGAAACAAAGGCTTGTTAAGTAAGGCGTTGATTAGTTGCAAACAAAAAGTGAACTTTTTCCATCGATGCAGGTTGTAATTGCCGCATTGAATGAAGAAGAGGGTATAGGGCTTACAATAGCCGAAATAAATTCTGAGCTCAATAATCCTCTTGTACTTGTTGTGGACGGTCGAAGCACGGATAGAACCGTTGAAATAGCCAAGAACATGGGTGCTGACATACTTCTCCAAGATAGCATAGGCAAAGGAAAGGCGTTAGCGTTGGCAATTGAACACCTAGATCCCTCGGTTAAATACATAGTTATCACTGATGCCGACTACACTTACCCAGCCGAACACGTTCATGAAATGATTCGCATTTTAGAAAATAACCCAAACGCTGGCATGGTCTGCGGAAACCGATTTAATGGTCACCTTGACAAAAAAGCAATGCACGACGCTTTTTACATCGGTAATCGACTCATAGCCTTTACTCACAACCTATTAAATGGCGTTCCATTAACTGATCCGCTAACAGGCTTAAGAGTAGTCCGAGCCGAAATACTAAAAAATTGGAAGGTAAAATCGAGTGGTTTCGATATAGAAGTAGAGCTAAACCATCATGTTGAGCGTCAAGGTTTCACCATTCTGGAAACGCCAATACAGTATAGACCTAGGTTGGGACAAAAAAAATTGGGAGTTAAACATGGTGCTGAAATCTTGAAAAGAATAATGATGGAAACAACTTATTGACCAATCCAAAACATCAAATCTTGTTAATTCAACGTTCAAATCTTCACTAAACCTTGTTTCCAGCATAAAATTGGAAGGGATTAAGTTAACGCCTCTACATCAGCGAGTAATCTCCGCTAAAATTAAGCATATCACCTCTTTGCTTTGGATTTATCAAGCTTTTGCAACTCTTAGCCTTGGTGGAACGGCTTTTGAATTTACGAAAACTTTAAATGAAATCAAAGGAAAAATGTGGTCTAATTGGTGATGTATCTAAGGGGTCAAGAGAGTTAGGGCTCATTATTTTTTCTTATCTGCTTCCTTCAGGAAGGGATTTCATAGAGTTTTTTTCGCTCTTAGTTAATCTATGGTCATTATTTTATTTCTAAAACATGCGCCCGCCCGCTTTTCGTATTCATTATTTGAAGGCATTGGTTTGAACAAACGTTTTATCATAATTGCAGTTGTAATTCTTTCAGTTTTAGCAATTATACCTATTTTCCATTTGCCAACTGTGAAAGCTAGTAACGAAACCGTAAGCATACAGGCGGCCAACGCTTCTATTAATCAAGCTTTCACAAATGTTTTGGCTGCTGAAAAAGCAGGTGGTAAGGTAACGCAGTTATTAACACAGCTTAATACCGCAGGCGCGCTTTTGGCCCAAGCTGAAAACGATTATAACGTAGGTAATTTAGAAAATGTGACTTCATCAGCCAACAATGCTCGAACAATAGCTAATCAAGTTAATAGCGACGCAATAGGACTTAGAAACTCAAGTGTTACTCAATCACAAAATAATTCATTATTAACCGTATTTTTTTCAGTCATATCGACAATTATTTTCATTGCTGCAATGTTTTTGGTTTGGCGTCGAGTCAA
Organism: Candidatus Bathyarchaeota archaeon; assembly: GCA_963798135.1. Taxonomy (GTDB): domain Archaea; phylum Thermoproteota; class Bathyarchaeia; order Bathyarchaeales; family Bathycorpusculaceae; genus Bathycorpusculum. The sequence goes on from CAWCSI010000006.1 coordinate 195,497, forward strand.
AAATGGATTTAGTAGAAAATATCTAAACTCAAAACCTGTGGTGGCTGAAAATGCAGCTTAAAGACTATCGAAATTTATTTATCGCCATTACTTTAATCGGCATTTTACTTTTTGCTTCGCCAACAATAGCTCTTTTAGTAAAACCCCCTGTTGGAGAGCAGTTCTCTGTGATCTATATGCTCGGTCAAAATCACTCATTTGATAATCTTCCTTTCAACGTAAAAGCAGGAGTAATTTATTCAGTTTATCTAGGAGTGACTAATTACGTTGGATCGTCTAATTACTACACGTGTTCGGTAAAGTTATCATCTCAAAATGATCGTCTACCTGATCCAACACTTGGAACGCCAAGTTCACTTCCAACCTTGTATGAATATAAAACCTTCTTAATGAATGGGCAAACGTGGGAGACGCCCTTAACATTCGAAGTAAACAACATTACTTTCGATAATGGGGCATTCAACAATATCGGATATAACCATCAACGGCTTGGATTTGCAAATTAATAAAACATCAGTTTGGGATTCCAGCAGAACGGGATACTATTATAATCTGTTAGTCGAACTTTCAATTTATAATTCGACATTGAACAGTTTGAATTATAATGGCAGATTTGTTACTTTAAATCTAAACGCAACTCAGTAACTTAAGAAAATCACCATTTTATGAAAAAACACTTGTGTGGATATTTTGGGTAAGAGCAAGTTCGCAGTTATCCCCCTTATAATTGGGCTAGCGCTGCTATTCTACTCTTGGTACGTAAGTTATCCCATAACTTTGCAGTATCCTGGGGATGTTGCATTTAATCACATACCTGTTTTCTATTGGATCAGTCTTCCTATTGTATTAGGCTCCCTTTACATAATTGGTGTATTTTCAAAGAACCAACCAGTAAAATGCGCTATAACTGTTGCAATTATTCTGCTTGTTTACTCTCTATCCTTTTTTTACTTTACAATGCCTACATCTGATTCATTCTACTTTAGAGGATTATCTCAAAATTTTATAAATACTCAAAGCTTGGATCCATCTCAATTTATCCATGAATATTATCAATGGCCTTCCTTTTTCCTAATAACCGATATTGCAACCTCCGTCACCGGTCTAACGCTTATCAGTTTCGAATTTTTCCTATATGCACTAATCGGCGGACTAATAGCCGCGTCTTTATATGTTTACGCATCAAAACTGAACAAAAACGGTGCAATCATAGCCGTTCCGGCATTTTTCTTTGCAATGTTTTACTTTTTAAACTTCCAGGCTGTTCCTTTTTCGTTTGCACTCGCGTTGCTTTTTGCGCTCTTCATGTTGGAAACAAGAAAAAAAACCACATCTGTAATCGTGACAATACTAATTTTGTTCTTCTGTATCTCGATCGCTCACAGTTTTGTCGCTTTATTCTTTATTCTTTATCTGTTGTTTCGGAGTTTTGTGAGTAGAAGTAAGCTCTACGCCGAGATTTGCTTGGTCGCTACTAACATTTTTGTTATAACTCAGTTTAGTTTAAGCTCCTACTGGATAGGACTAAACATCGCTAACCTCTTCCGTCTGCCAACTGAGTATAGTTCAATAGTTAGTGCAACGTTAACTGCTACATCCGCAGTTCCTACACCCGTTGATACGCTTTCTCAGACATTATCAAGAGCCTCAACAGTCATTATTATTTTGATTTGTCTAATTGGTTTCGTTTTTCTGTTAATTAAACGAAAACTAAGAGCTTTAGATGCCTCCATTTTCCTTGGAGGACTAGCGTACACAGTACTGGGCGTTGCTTTATCCGCTTTAGGCTCAAGGGCAATATGCATTTTGTTTATCCCAATATCCCTTGGCGCCATGTATTTTCTCGGAACAAAGCTTAAACCCTATATTATCGCTCTATTTTTAGTAGTCATATTACTATTTGTCGCAGTTCCAATACACACCTCATTCACAAGTTACCCTATAACATTTCAAACAAAAGATAATCTCACCACATCAAACTTCATGATTGAAAAGTATAATTGGAATCCGTTCAGCACAGTAATAGCTGACTCTGGCATGCGATGGTACATGCTCCCTCAAATCCAAGGAAAGGCTGAGATCGATACGAATCTCCAACCACGTTTCGCATTGACAAATATTACAAACTATGATAGCATTATCTATTCCATTGGGTTAGCGAATACACTTCAAAGCAACGGTATTTCCCTTCAGAATACAACGCAAAACATCATGCATAGTTATAGTTTGGTTTACAACTCAGGACAATCCTTCATAGCAGTTAAGAGCAAGTAAACCCATCCAGCAATTCTCTCCATTTTTCAGCCATAGGTGATTAGTTATCTTAAAGTCTGAAAAATTAAATACATCCTGCTTGTATTCACCTTAACTAACGTGAGGAAAAAAACTTGATACCGATTAATTTACCAAAAATAGATGAAGCTGAAGTCCAAGCCGTAGTCAAAGTCCTAAGAAGCGGCGTTTTAACAAGCGGTCTTGGGGCTGGTCCAATGGTAAAAGAATTCGAAGAAAATTTTGCTAAACTATGCTGCGTAAAAAATGCCGTGGCCGTTAACACAGGCACTGCAGCTTTACACTCTGCCCTCATGGCTGTCGGTGTTAAGCAGGGTGATGAAGTTATTTTACCCAGTTTCACGTTTGTAGCAACTGCAGAAGCTGTCGTCTTAGCCGGAGGAAAACCTGTATTTGCCGATATTGACTCTGAAACATACAACTTATCACTAAATTCAGTAAAAGAAGCAATAACAAAGAAAACAAAAGCTATACTCCCGGTAGACCTTTACGGATTCTCAGCCGATATGAAACCTATGCGAGAACTTTCTGAAAAATATGGATTAGCTTTAGTAGAAGACGCTGCACAAGCACACGGGGCAACCTATCAATGCAAACCTGCAGGAACATTCGCTGATGCTGCGTGCTGGAGCTTGTATGCAAGCAAAAACATAACTACAGGTGAAGGCGGGGTTATAACAACAAACAATGATGACATTGCTGAAAATCTGCGGATGATACGGACACACGGAGAAAAAGCCAAATATGCTTCACTAATCCTTGGTAATAATTATCGCATGTCAGAAATACAAGCCGCAATAGGCTGCGTTCAACTTGGAAAATTAACACAATTTGTTAAAAAGCGACGTGAAAACTCGCAGGAACTGACAAAAATTCTTGGGAATACTCAGAAGCTGAAATTGCCTTTCGAAACAAAAGACCAACAGCACAGTTGGTATCTTTACACTGCACGTTTAACCGCCGGTACTGAAATTGAACGAAACAAGCTATTGGACGAACTAAGACATAAAGGCATTGGCGCAGAAGCGTACTATGTTAACCCAGTGAATGAAATGCCATTTTACCGTGAAAATTATGGCGGGGCAAAACTGATTGAAACGGAAAAAGCCGCAAAACAGGTATTTTCATTACCCATTCATCCAGGAGTTACTGAAGAACAAATAAAGTTCATAGGACAAACTACCTTAAATCTAATAGCTTAGGACTGACTAAATCTTGGACTCCAACAACGTTGTTTAGAGCAAACCGGGTTCAATATGGACGTAGCAATTACTTTTTTGCTGCCAAAACGATATATTGTGACCCACTTGAGCGCAGAATAGGATATCCTTTGTAGGCATATCCCTGAAGCTTTTGTTGTATCTTAATGGCTAATCCATCCGAAAATAATTTATGGCTACATAAGGTAAATGGACCAAAACCCACACTGGTGTCCTTCACCACTTTCAATCCAATCTGCGTCAGAGTTTGATCAAATTTTTTCGGTGAATGTTGCCGATAAGGTGGAGCATTTTTCCAATAATCAACCGATGTGAGTAAACCAGCTTTTTCAAGTTCATGTTTAAGAACTCTTCTAAGTTCCGCCATTGGAGGAATTTCAGCCGAGGTAGTCACGGTTCGATGTCCTATGCATATAGCTGCTCGTTTTGAGTGGATAAGGGGAGTGGGTTCTCGCCCGTTTGGTCTTGCCTTGCACGCCGACCGCGCGCAGGGTGTTGGTGATTGCGGCATTTCTGCCGAGGTAGTCACGGGCGGCGATATCGCGCAAGACGATACAGTCGAAATCCTCTGATCTGCGTGGCTATGACGCCGAGGAGAGCGAGAGCCGCCGCGCGGATCGTCCACGGCTTGCTTCGGTACATCGACGCGACTGTCTTTGCAGGAGCATGTGGTGACGGAAGCTATCGGGTTTAGAGCGGCGAGACAGGTCGGCAGCGGGACAGCTTTAAGCCGGCGCGATCTTCTAGCGCTGATCGGGACACTCGCCGGCAGCGCGGCGATGTACCATGCGATGTCCAGCCTCGGATTCGCATCGGATTCAGCTTACAAAGGCCCCATTAAGCTCGGCGGCGATGTCAGAGGCGCCTCGGTGTTGATCCTCGGTGCCGGTCTGGCCGGCATGACGGCGGCATTGGAGTTGCGCAAGGCGGGCTACAAGGTTCAGGTCCTGGAATTCAATCGCCGCCCGGGAGGCCGCAACTGGACACTGCGTGGTGGCGACACGTTCACCGAACTTGGCGGTTTCACGCAGACCTGCGAATTTGAGCAAGGACTTTATTTCAATCCAGGGCCTTGGCGGATTCCCTATCATCATCGTGCCGTGCTTGATTACTGCAAGCGTCTCAACGTCGCGCTCGAGCCTTTCATCGAACTCAATCACAATGCGCTTTTGCACGCGTCCAGCGCGTTCGGCGGTCAGCCGCAGCGTATTCGCGAGATCAAGGCCGATTTTCAAGGACAGGTCTCTGAGTTGCTTGCCAAGGCGACCGAGCAGGGTAGGCTCGATGAAGCTGTTTCATCGGAAGACAGAGAGATTTTGCTGGAGGCGTTGAGATCGTGGGGCGCGCTGGATAAAAACTACGCCTACAAAGCCAACCTGATCTCGGCCCGATTTCGTGGCTATGCTAAAGGTCCCGGTGGCGGCCTTGGCGCGGCGCCTGTCGCCGGCGAACCGATCGACCTGTCGGACATCCTGAAGTCGCGGCTTTGGAGATATCTGCAGAATTTTGCGGTGCATGAACTGCAGACCACGATGTTTCAGCCGGTGGGCGGCATGGACATGATCGGCAAGGCGTTCGCCAGGGAAGTCGGCGATCTCATTCGCTATGATGCAAAGGTTGTTCGGATTCAGCAGGATGACGGCGGCGTCACGGTCACCTACGTGGACGGCAAAGCTCCCGCGGTTGCACAACTGGCGAAAGCTGACTGGTGCATCTGCACCATTCCGCTCTCTATTCTCAGCCAAATTCAAATCGACGTGGGAGCCCGCATGAAGGCGGCTATCGATGCGGTGCCTTATGCATCGGCCGTCAAAGTCGGCTTGCAATTCAAGCGCCGGTTCTGGGAGGAAGACGAGGCGATCTACGGCGGCATCAGCTACACTGATTTGCCGATCCGGCAAATCGCATATCCGAATACGGGTTTTAATCGCAGCGGCCGCGGCGTATTGCTGGGAGCTTACATTATTGAGGGATCGAACTCATACGAATTTACATCAATGCCGCCCGCAGAACGGGTTGCGCGCGCTGTCGCTTTGGGCTCGCGCATTCATCCGCAATACGAGGACGAGTTTGAAAACGGCATCGCAGTGGCTTGGCATCGCGTGCCGTTCACGCTCGGATGCGCCGGCTACTGGACCGAAAAAGCGAGGGCAGAGCATTACGACAGCCTGTGCCAAATCGATGGCAGGATCGTCTTGGCGGGCGAGCACGCGTCATACCTTCCAGCATGGCAAGAGGGTGCTGTCCTCTCATCGCTCGACGCCATCTCGCGGCTGCACGCTCGTGTCGTCAAAATGTGAAGTAATGTAGCTGAGGCGCGCCGAACCAGTGAGAGATGGCTCGATATCACCCGCCGATTCATTGTCGTTGGTCGCGCCGATGATCGCTACGTTTCTATCGCTTATCTCGCCGGCGGCGCTGGCACAGAACGCAACGAACAGTTCATCCGAATCCACACTCAGTGCGGGTTTCAAATTCGCCGGAAAGAGCGGTGAAGAACTGTACGCGAGTGTCTGCCAGGGTTGCCACATGCCCGATGGCAAAGGAGCGACCGGCGCCGGAGCGTATCCGTCGATCGCAGGCAACGAGACTCTCAAAGCCAGGGGATATATGCTCGATGTCGTCGTCAACGGGAAGCGAGCGATGCCGCCGTTGGGCGACATGATGAACGACGATCAGGTGGCCGCTGTGGTGAACTATGTGCGGACGCACTTCAGCAACAATTATCGAGATGCGGTAACTCCCGCGGATGTCAAAGCCGCCCGCCGCCCCTGAAGTCCGGCTTGATTGAATGACGAACCGTTGGTCTTGCGCTTCCTGGTGACGTGACGACTTCCACTACGCGTCCCCCCCAGCGCGTCGCTTATTTCGCCTTCGCTGTGAGGCTCCTGAAATCCACGTCCGTCGCCGCGGCGAGATAGGTAAAGACCGACCACACTGCGACTGCCTGGTTGAGCTGCTTCGGGTCTATCTTGTCGAGCGTATCGTCGGCGGTGTGGTGGGCGTCGAAATAATCAAGCCCGTCCTGGCGCAGCGATACCACTGGCACGCCGGCTTTCTGGAGTTCGCGGATATCCTCCCCGCTGCTAAGGGCTGGCCGGCGATCTAGGTTGGCGCCGAGCGGCGCGATGATCCGGCCCAGCGTAAGGCCGAAATCGCTGTCGGCGGCGCCCAGCGGGAGCTGCACGGAATAGACTATGCGCGCCCCGAAATCCGCTTCGCCGGCGACCACGATCTTGCCGATCTCTCCTTCGTGGGCTTTGGCATAGGCGGCGCCGCTGAAATCCATCTCCTCTGCGCCGAAGAGGACGATGCGGATCGTCCGGCTGGGGCGCTTCGGCAGGCCGGCGATCAGCCGAGCGGCGCCGAAAGCGATAGCGATGCCGGCGCCGTCGTCTGTTGCGCCGGTGCCGAGATCCCAGGAATCCAGATGTCCGCCGATCAGAACAATCTCGTCGGGACGCTCCGCGCCCTTGACCTCACCGACGACATTCCAGGACGGCGCGTTTTCATGAACCGACGGCGTCAGCAGGAGCCGGACCCGCACGGGACCCAGCGTCGCCAGCCGCTCGAGCTGATCGGCGTCCGGAATGGCCAGCGCTGCCGCCGGAATCCGCGACGTGCCATCGTCGTAGTTGAGAGCGCCCGTATGGGGCAGGCGATGGCTATCGGTGCCGAGAGAGCGCAGCAGATAGGCGACGGCGCCGCGTCTTGCGGCCTCGGAGGGGCCGGAGCGCCGGATCGGGATGGCCGCGCCATAGCCGCTGCCGTCCTGCGTCCGCACCATGCGCTGCGTCACCACCGCGATCTTGCCGGCAAGCGATCCCGGCGGCGCCGCCAGCAGCTCGGCATAGGTCCGGAAGAGCGCAATCTCTGCCTCGATGCCGTTGGCATCCGTCGCGACTGAGCCGCCGAGTGCGGCAATGGCGAGATGCTGCGGCACCGGACTGACGATCTCCGCGCTCTCGGCGCCGCGGATCCAGGCAGGGAAGGTGAATGGCTCGGAGTGCACGTTCTCGAAGCCGCCTGCTTTCAGCTTGGCCTCGGCCCATGCCACCGCCCGCTTATGGGCCTCAGTGCCAGCAAGACGCTGCCCGATCTCGGTGGTTAGCGATTCCACTAAGGCGAAGCAGGCAGGATCGTCGAGCGCTTTCTGTCCGAGGCTCGAAGCGGTGGCGGCCAGCGACTCGAGCGGATGCGCGGCAGATGCCTTTACCGCGTCAGCGGTTGACGCAAGAGCAACCGATAGGCTGGCGATCCACAACATCCTGGCCATGACAAGCTGCTCCTTCGCTACTTTAGCCTCATTGATTCGGCCACGAGTTGGTAAGAGGGGGCCGGACTATTCTTAACGGCATACAGGCCATTGCTGCCAACGCGCTGCAACTTGCGAACAACCAGAGCGAACGAGGCGACGGCGACGAGGACGAGAACCCTTTTCATGGTGCTATCCCCTCTTAGCATTGCGAGCATCGCATTGATTTCAGCGGGAGGGCTGTGACAAAAATCACAGAATGCTCGGCTTATCTCTTAAAGCTGAGGCTATCACATGCCGCAAGATGAGCGGCAGCGAGCGTGATCCATGAGCGGGAAGTGGCAAACCGCACTGGCGAAGATTGGACAATAGCTATGTTCGCAGGTGAGCGCATTGCGACCAGAATATGCAAAGTTTCGCTAGAACCTATCTCAAAATCGCCTGAAGAGGACAACGAGGCAGGCGAGCTGGACGAAGCCGAGAAAGTTGTGGGCGTGGTATTCCCAGCGGACGAGGATGCGACGTTGCCATTGTATCCAGGCGAAGAAGCGTTGTCGGGTGAGGAACTGGCGCGGTGCCGGACCTTGCGGCTGGGCCCGTTTCCAGTTCCTCCCCATAAGAACTGCTCATGAAGTTTTCCCTCAAGCAGCTCACCCAACAAGGTTCTTCGGAAGGGTTATGTGTCGTCGCGGTCATGGCGGCCACTTTCACGCGTAGGCCGTTGCGGAGGGCAAGGGATGGATTTTCCAATCCCAGTATAACCCCAGCACGCCGTAGACATACGCGTTACTCCATCTCCACCATCCGATGCTGGTCTTTCGCCGCCGCTTGCGTCGCGTCAGGAGAGTGCGGATCTTCATTTCCAGATAATCGCGCACCTCGCTGAAGGCACGACTGGAGTTGCCGACCCGGAAGTAGTTGACCCAACCGGCCACGACTGCGTTGACGCGGGCAACAATTACCGCCACGGGGGTGGCGCCCCCGCTCCGGATGATGTCCCGTATCTTGGCTTTCACGACCTTTCGAGCCTTCTTCTTGGGGGTCATCTGGATTGTGTATCCGTCCTTCTTCCGTTTATGCACGCGGCGCAGATCAAACCCGAGGAACCCGAAGGCTTCGCCCTTCAACGTGTCGACCATTTTGGTCTTCTCGCGGTTGAGCTCGACCCGCAGGGTTTCCAATTGCTCCTGCAAACGTTGCAGGGCACGTTCGGCCCAGCCCCGCTTGCTCCAGTGCCCGCTGATGGTGATCACCATGTCATCCGCGAAGCGGTGATAGTTGATCGCCTCATAGGGCCCTTCCGCCGTCTTGCGGCGAAGGTCATCGAAGTACCAGTCCACCTCGTTCAAGTAGATGTTCGCGGCCAGCGGGCTGAAGGGACCGCCTTGCGGCACGCCTTTCTTTCCACCAGCTTTGATGATCAGCTTGACGAGATGCAGGACTTTCGGGTCCTGCACCCGGCGTGCGATCTTGCCCAGGAGTACGTCGTGTCGAACATTATCGAAGTACTTGGCCAGATCGACGTCGATGACCGTTGTCATCCTGCGCATCAGGCTGCGCCTGACTTCCGCCAGGGCACGATGCGGCGACCGCTTAGGGCGGAACCCGTAGGAATTCGGGCAGAAGTCAGCCTCGAAGATCGCTTCGAGGATTAGCTTCAGCGCTCCCTGCACCACGCGATCGCGGATGCAAGGAATCTGGAGCGTTCTGAACTTTCCCTGTTCCTTGGGGATGTCCACCCGGCGGTTAGGATGGGGTTTGTACCTGCCTGTTTCGAGGTCGTCCCTTATAGCCGCAAGGAAACCATCCAGTCCGACGGTTTCGATGGCCTCAAATGTTTGACCGTCGATCCCAGCCGCACCACCGTTCCTCTTGGCTATACGGTAGGCCTCTTCGAGGGTCTCCTTCCGTGTCACATGGACGAAGATGCCCCAGAAGCGATGTGCCTTTTCCGACTTCGCCTTCCAATATATCCGCCGTCGCAGCTCCTGCAACGCGATGGGTGCCTTTGTCATCTCACCCCTTGCCTCGCTTGGACAAACGGAATTCCTCATCGGTCCGGGCCCTTCCCTCCGGGCGCGTTTTGCTGCACGCCCATCAGCGGTACCTTATGACCCGATCCGACTCCCTGACGCCTACCCTTCCATTTCCCACTCACGGTTATAGGAAGTGTCTCTTCGGCGGGATTTCTCCCGCCGGGCGTCGAGGGTCTCTCCAGTTGACACGCTGTCGTTCGCATCATGTCGCCGCTGATACCCCGCCGGTGAGGACCGCCGTTTCGGACTCCTTTCGTCGGCCCTTGCTGCCTTCGCGCGTTATCGACCGTCTCGGCCACCGGTTGATCGTGTAACGAGGCTACGTCTGCGTTCACTGTACGTTGCAACCTGATGCTTCGCGCATACTCCTTTCGAGCATGTTGTCGGAGGGCTCCGCCGTCTTGCTCTCGCGCCACGGCGCCTCCCTTGCTTCGAAGCCTGAGTCTTTTGGCTCCGGTCGGACTTTCACCGACATGACAGCGTGCCCTTCACTGGACACGCCGACCAGCCAACGTCGCATGTAACGACTTAGCCGTCGCCGATCTTGCGTGGGCGGCTTACGGCGGTTGGAACGGTGCGGCGCGATCATCTCAATGCCGTCGTTGCGCAACTCCTCATCCAGCGGATCGCTGTCATAGGCGCGATCGCCGATCAAATTCTTGGGCTTGGCTTCGATCATGTAGAAGTCGAAGCATAGCTGCACTAAGCGGACTTCGTGATGGTTCGCCTCATGCGTGCTGACCGAGAGCGGCAATCCGTGGCGATCCACAATCGCCATGATTTTCATGCCTTTCCCGCGCTTCGTTGTTCCAACTTCAGACCCGCCACCCTTGGCCATGACGAACGTCGCATCGATGAAGCATTCTTCTTCATCCAGCGCGCCTTTGTCGCGAAGATCATTGGCAACGTCCGTCAAAACCCGACGCAAAACCTCGTTGCAGCACCAAGCTTGAAAGCGTCGATGCACAGTTTTGTAGTTCGGATAGCTTTGCGGCAGCATATGCCATTGCGCACCTGTGTTGAGAATCCACAGCACCGCTTCGAGCACATGACGGGTCGGAATCGGCTTACGCCCTGGACGTCCATCGGGGATATGCTCCTCCGGAAAATGCTTCCGAATGCGCTCCCACTGTTCGTTCGTTAGCCGAATCATTCCGCATTTATAGCGGATCGACAGCAGTCGGTAATTTTGAGATAGGTTCTAGTCTAGATGGAGAGGAATATACCTTTCCGGCGCATGATAGAGATTCTATCTCCAGAATGGGCAACTCTGTTCGGCACTTTGTAATGTCGTCATTTCCTGGTTTGGATGAAAGACAAAAACTCGACAGAGTTTTGCAGCAGCCCCGCCGTGGCTGCTCTGGTTCACGTTCGCCGATTATACTGCAGCATTGTTGGGTCTCACACTTCCCGATCTTTCCGACGTCTCTCAGTTTATGCGATCAAAACAAAATTTTGATCTTTGGTGGGGATTGCCGCGAGGCGAATTTGAGGAGGCCCCCTGGCCTTACGGCATGGAATGCGAACCACTCGCCCGCACGGACTTGGATCTGTTGCGCCCAGCGTGGGAGCGACCCGTTAAGACAATAACACACCGTGACCTGAGGCGTAATCACGCGGCTTCTATGAAGTCTGAAGGGGTGCGGCCTTGGGCTGCTCAATCTGATTATCATCATCATCCACTCAAGCGTTTTCCGATGATCGCCGCAACCAAGCGGTGATCTTAGTTACTCGTTAACCCTGCTCTGCGCAAACGATACTCCGTAGCCTTGGCTCGGGGCTATTACGTAATTTATGAGCGCCGTGCGCAACTTCCTCGCTATCAGCGGACTTCTCTCGTGCGTCTACCTTTATCGAGATGTTGGCGGCGACCAATATTCAATTTCGAGATAGTTATTTGGTAGGCCACCTTCGATCGCCTCGAAACGAGGATTGCCTCAATCATCAGGCATGACATCCTGACTCCTTCAGCGTGGCTGCTCTGTACCCGCCTACATTTTTGAGGGCGGCAGGGGGCTCGCAATTCGTCGCCGCCTAGTCTGTCGGCAGCGCGCAGAGGTCTATTTGTTGCCGCTGGTATGCTTTTTCAATCTGCTCGCCAGTGCCAACTCAATCAGGCGGCGAATCGCCTCCGAGCGGGAAGGTTTGTCATCTTGCTGCTTAGCCCAGCTTTCAATAGCAGACGTAATTGCGGGCGGTAGCCGTACCGTCAAGACGGGGTCGTGTCCCGTAGCTGGCCGTCCTCGCTTTTTATGTGTTACGGCAATTGACTTCTTGGCCATAAATCTGTAACACATAAAGCCGTGCATGCAGGCGAGCCGGTGGGAAGCGGTCACTTCCCACTGGCTCTAACCCAAGCCACGGAGGTAAACCCATGGCCGAGGCTGATTCCGTTCTTACCCCAAATGACGCACCGATCACAGGCGTGGTCCTAAGACCATCCACAAAACGCCGTTCTGCAGATCGGCGCTATTATATCGGCGGTTCTGACGCCCGGACGATCATGGGTGAGGATGAAGCGGCCCTCCTCCGCCTATGGCAGGAAAAACGGGGCGAGATCGAACCCAAAGACCTCTCCAGCAATCTTGTCGTCCAGCTCGGCATCGCCACCGAGGACCTCAACCGCCGCTGGTATCAGGCCAACTCCGGTCAGGTGCTCACGGATGTGCAGCGCCACACCCGGCATCCGGCCCTGCGTTGGATGGGGGCCACCCTCGACGGGCGGATCGAAGCCACGGGCGCGGTGTTCGAGGCCAAGTTCATGCTGCCCTGGTCGTTCTCGGAAGAAGCGGCGGTGCAGAAGTACATACCGCAGCTGCAGCACAATATGTGGGTGGTGGCGGCCAGATCAGCCGTGTTGTCAGTGATCACCGGCGGCGGCAAATGGGTCGAGATCACCACCCATGCTGATCCGCTCTACCAGCACCTCCTTCTCACCGCTGAGCGGAAATTCTGGCGCTGCGTGGAGAGCGGCGAGCCCCCCGCCCTATTCGGGCTCGAACCACCAAAGCTGCCCATCGAGGCGGTCCGAGTTGTCGATATGAGCTCATCCAATGCCTGGGCTGAGTTCGCCGCGATTTTTACCCAGACCCGACCGGCTCATCTCGAGCACGAAAAAGCCAAGGCCGAACTAAAGAGCTTGGTTCCTGAGGACGCCCAGCAGGCGGTCGGGCATGGCGTGCGCGCGCGGCGCTCGAAATCCAGCGCCATCACATTCGAGCTCCTCAAGGCTGAGCACGGCCATGCAGCAGTCTAGCAGCTCGATCGGCAGCTTAGCGGCTGCCCTCGCCAAGGCGCAGATCGAGCTGGTCAATCCGGAAAAGTCGATGGTCGCCACCATCCGGGCAGACGGTAAGGGCGGCGGCGAGCAGATTTTCCGCTACGCACCGCTGTCGAGCGGCCTGGAGATTGTGCGCAAAACCCTGGGCAAACATGAGATCGCGGCCGTACAGGCAACGACGATCATTCACGCAGCGGGACTCATAAGTGTCACGACCCGGCTGTGTCATTCATCCGGAGAATGGATCTCATCGGATTGGCCGGTTTGTTCCCTTGATGAGATGGCGAGCCCGAAACGGATGGGCGCAGCCCTCACCTATGCGCGCCGTTATGCTCTTTTCGCACTGGTGGGAATTGCAGGCGAAGATGACCTCGATGCCCCTGACCTCAACGCAGCCGGGCCCGCGGAAGCTGACAATAAGGGGCCATCGTCTAATGGCGGAAGCCGCGGACGTCCAATATATTGGGATCAAAAAAAGGCGCAGGCCAACCGGGCTGCCAATGAGCGCATTAATTCTGCCAACACACATCTGAAGGCAGAGTTATCAGCGGTGTTGCGCGACCAGCTCATGACCGAACTCAAAAACATCACGTCGGGCGAGGATGCTGCCATCTGGGCTCGCCGTATCCTTCCGGCGAAAAACGCGTTGAACTCCGCCGACGCGCGGCGGATTGAAGATGCCTTCCACGCTAGGCTGACGTGTGTGGAACGCGCAACAGACGCGCCTGCGGTCATGTCCCGCTCAAACGCGGAACAGGCACGAGGATCTGTCCGCAAGTCACGGCCCGCAAGGATCGACAAGTTCCATCTGTCCTATCCTGAGCCGCGCCGCATTCGTGACCGGGATCACGTCAGGTTCGTGGCCAAACAGCCGTGTCTGATCTGCGGGCGCAAGCCATCAGATCCCCATCATCTGCGCTTCACGCAGCAGCGCGCCCTCGGTAGCAAGGTCAGCGATGAGTTCACCGTGCCGCTATGCCGCGGCCATCATCGCGATGCCCATCGCTTCGGCGATGAAGCCGCATGGTGGAAAAATGCCGGCATTGACCCAACGGTCACCGCCCGCGCGCTCTGGCTGACCATGCACCCGCTGCCAACAAGAGCCGACAAAACGGACAGCATAACCGCGACTTCCCTTGCCTCCGCCGAGACGGAACGGATTGGGAAGCCCGACCAGCCGCTCAGCAAACGAGACTCAAATGAGTAGAGTTGAGGACGGGCGCGGTGGCTGTGCTCTGAAGAGTCCGCTCCGTTTACCGTCCCCGCTCATCAGTAGGGCCGAGGGCTGACGCGCCGGTGTGGGTCGAAGTTTGTGTTCCCGAGTTTTCTCGCTCTTTCGTCTGCGAGTGCCACCGCATCTCTACCATGCCACGTTTTCAGCCCCCGCCACGTCGAACGCAGCATGAGGATTTCCTTGCACCGCGCTCTCCTGTTTGCTTCGCGTCAAGGTCTATGGGACCTATCCTGCCGGAGCGACTTTCGACCATGGTCGCCGGCGAACCCGGTATCCGTTGAACAAGCCCAAGGTTTCGTACAGCCATGACCTACTCCACCGTGAACCAGCCGAAGCCCTTTCGTTTCCGCGCTCGCGACGGATGGCGCGATTGACCGGGTGGCGAAAGCGATCATTCAGCAAAAGACACGCGTCATCGACGCCGGATGGTGGAAAACTGCCGGCATTGATCCGGCCGGTGATCGGTGCACTCGAAGACGCTGAAGATTACAAGGCGTTCGAGGCGGCGATCATTGCGGACTACGATGCTCAAACAGCAGTGGAACGGGAACTGCGCCACATCTCGTTGCGCAGGTCTTCATCGCCTCCGGCGTGCCACCGACGGAGACGAACTCCCAGTGCTTCCCGCGGGTCTTGCGTTGAAGCCGTAGATTGGCCCGCGGTTGCGGCCACTCGTCGCCCTGGCTGCCGATGATGACCTTATCCTCGACCAACAGCGGCGCGCCGGCGAAGCCTACAGTAAACTTCCGCGAGTTCAGGCCCAGATACGGCTGGCCATTCTTCCCACCAATAGTACGGCCCTCACGAGTAACCGAGGAATTCGAAGCGCCAAGCTGCCGCACTGGCACCGGCCCGATAAGTCCTCGCGACGAGATGCAGGCGCGCCACAATATCGAGGAGGCGATCGAGCTCGCCTCGCCGGGCGCGCCTGCTTCGCAACGTGGCGATCGAGACCCGCGCGCCGCCCATCGGCCGAGGAGCGCAAAGTCGAGGCGTAACCCCGATTAGAGCCGGCTCGGATCGTTCTCTGCCCGTTTCCCGCGTGCTCGGATCGGCGCTCACGGCTTGCTGGGCAAGCGCTGCTCGACGCCATAGCTCGCGTATATGCGGTGGACGATTCCGTCCCCCAGCATGCGGTCGAGCGCGGCGTTAACCGCGGCGACGAGCGCATCGTCGGCCTTGCGCATGCCGACCGCCACCTGCCACCGAAGCTCCGGCATGCTGTCATCGCCGTGCACAATATTCACCGGAGCATCTTTGTGCGTCAGGTTGTAGTAGCCGATAGTCGAAGGGGTCGCGAGGCCGGCGTCGATCTCGCCTTTGCCGAGCGCCTCAAGCATCTCGTCCTCGAAGGTGAACGGAATCGTCTGCAGTCCCTTCTTGCCGAGGTTCACACTGGCGAGCGATCCAACGATGGCGGCGACGCGATGACCCTTGAGATCACTGAAGCCCTTGATGCCATCGATTCCGGGACGCACCGCGATCGCCACCCCGCTCTCGATATAAGGTCGCGACAGCCGCAGATGCGCATCCTCGGCGGTCTCGCGATCGACGATCGAGTCGAACAGGATGTCGCAATCGATCCGCGCCACGTGCATTGGGAAGATCACCCAGCCGATTTCCAGAGCGACGCCCAGTTGCTTCGCCAGCGCCTCGCCGAGCTCAAGCTCAAACCCCGGCCGATCGCCCTTCTTGCTCGAGAACGGCAACGCGTTCGGATTAGCGCAAACCATCAGCTTGCCGCGCTGCTTGATCGCTTCGAGCGTGCGCGCGTCGGCAGACGAAGGTCCCACAGCCACCGCGGCGAACGCTGTCGCGGCGAGCATGCCGATGAAAACACCCGATCGGGGTTTGGTGAACGTCATTGATTGGTCTCCGGCTTCAGGCTGTGGATATACGCCAGCAGCGCCTGTAGGTCAGGGCCCGTCAGCGTAGTGCCGAACGCGGGCATCTTCCCTTCCGAGCCGGTGGCGATCCGCGTGAGGATAAAATTGTCGTCGCGCTGCGTGTTCATGAGCTCCGGGCACTTTCCAGCTTTGCGGCCTCCGTCCTCATGGCACCAGCCGCAGCCGTAGCTGACGAAAAGGCTCTTTCCGTGCGAGACCTGCGCGACGGCATCGGCGGCGGCTGCCGGCGCCGCAGTCTCGGCAGCACGCGCCACCCGCACGCCCAACGCGTAGCCGCACAATCCCGCCGCCAACAGCATGGCGCCGCCGGCATTAATCCATCGCTTATTCATGTCTGTCTTGCTCGCCGTAGCCCGCTGGGCCATTGAGGTCAACGCGGCCGATTGCCCTGAATGGGCCTCGAACCGACCTGCAACCTCCGCCCGGGCCTGACCAGAAGCCTTCGACCTCGGTCATAATAACCGACGCAAAGCCGTGTGGCGGTGCGCCGAAAATAAGAAACAAGAAAGCCGCGGGATCGCCGCGGCTTCCTGTTATGCGTGCAGCAGATTTATTCCAGCGTGTAGACGATCAATGCGCCGGTGTTCTGCTCCATGTACTTGTACGGCGCATCCGGGAACTGCGCCGGATAGCCTTCGCTCACCATGCTCGGGAAGCCGGTGACGGTCGCAATATATTGCTTGCCGTTCACCTCGTAGCTGATGATGCCACCGTTGTGCAGGTTGCCGTCATTAGCCTTCCACAGCTCCTTGCCGGTCTTTGCATCGAGCGCGCGCAGCCAGCCACGCGCATCGGGTACAAAGACGAGCCCGCCGGCAGTCGAGAGCAGGCTGGCGAGCGGCGGTTCCGGGAACCTCACCGACCAGCTGACCTTGCCGGTGATCGGATCGCGCGCATCGACGTGACCGTGCTGCTTGTCGCCGGGCGGATCGGTGAAGTTGAAGGTAGCACCAATGTTGAGCTGCGCGGCAGGCTCGGTCACCGGTTGGGTCTTGACGATGTCAAGATTCATGCACCACTCGTTGACGATCTTGTAGTAGAGGCCGGTTTCCGGATTGTAGGTGCCCGAGTTGAAGCTGACCCCACCGGCAATCGCCGGGCACAGATTGGTCTGCTTGCCCTCCGGCATGTCACGCCGACCCTCGAGCTCGCCCGTCTTCGGATCGATGTTCTTCACGAAGTTGCTGGCCTTGGGCAGGTTGTAGACGTTCTCGATCTTGAGCTTGCCGTCGGACCCGGGAGCGCGGTCATACACGAACACGTAACCGCTCTTGTTGGGATGGACGTAATACTTCTTGCCGCCACGGTCGATGGAGACGAACTCGCCCACGGCGCTGTCGAAGTCCCAGGCATCGTGCGGCAGCTCCTGATGATAGGCCTTGAGCTTGCCCGTGTCGGGATCAAGCGCGATGACCGAAGTGGTGTAGAGATTGTCGCCCGGACGCGGGCCTTCGGTCTTCCAGTTCGAGCCGGCCCAATCGTAGAGCGGCGCCGGGTTGGCAGTGCCCCACCAGACCGTGTTGGTTTCGGCGTCATAGGTGCCCGGCATCCATCCGCCGCCACCGCCCGTGCGCCAAGTCTCGTTGCCCCAGGTCTTCTTCGCTTCATCAGTGCCACCGACGGTGTCGAACTCCCATACCTTTTCGCCGGTCTTCGCGTTCACGCCGAAGATCGGACCGCGATACGGCCACTCGCCGCCCTGGCAGCCGATGATGACCTTATCCTTGACCAACAGCGGCGCGCCGGTGAATCCGACGGTGAGCTTCTGCGAGTTGACCAGCTTCGTATCCCACACCGGCTTGCCGGTCTTCATGTCGACCGCAATCAGCCGTCCGTCGACGGTGCCGACGTACAGGTTGCCGTCGCCCATGGCCATGCCACGGTTGTACGGCGAATGGGTCTGGCGCGCGACGGTCTCATCATCGAGCTTGGGAATGTACGACCAGAGGATTTCGCCGGTGTCGCCCTTGACCGCGAACACCTTGCTATAAGACCCCGAGTAGTACAGGACCCCATCCTTCTCCAGTGGCGTTGTCTCGAGGCCGCGGGTCGAGTGGCCGACCTGCTCGATGAACGCCACTTTCAATTTGGTGACGTTCTCGGTGTTGATCTGCTTGAGCGGGCTGTAGTTCCAACCCTTGTAGCTGCCGTGGAAGGTCTCCCAGTCTTTGTTTGGCTCGGCAAGTGACTTGGAGTTCCTGCGCGTAGGCGGTCGCCGTGAGAGCTGTGGCCGCGAGCAGCGTCGCTGCACTGGTCATCAGCTTGGCTCGAACATGCATGTTCAGTCTCCTCCCTTAGGTGGTGGTCGTCTGGGTCGCTGGGTTCAGCAACCATTACGTACCGGCCGACGGATGTCTGCCGGGCATGCTGCAGATCGCGCTTTCTGTATCGTGGCCGGCGCGGACTTCAGCGCACGGCCTCCCGCGATCGGTGAATCATATTGGCTCAGCTGGGGGCTGGGGTAACACCTCCCTTTTTTTCTAGACGCCCCTTTGCGGTGGTTTTTTGACCGATTTGGGCTTCGCGTGGTCGACTTGCGGGCCTTTAGGGTACGTAAGTATTGGTTTCTGTCAAGCGGGCGCGGTGCCGCGCGGCTTTTTGCTCTTAACGCCCGGCAACCGAAACAACCGAAAAACCGGATGGGCACCCGTTCACGAAAGGGCCTTCGCCACCCACGCGAGCACACCGCGATCGCTTCCGCTCGGCCCAATCAGGGAGAGCCCCAGCGGGCAGCCTCCCATCTCGGCAAGCGGCAGCGTGACCTGCGGTAGCCTTGCGAGGCCGGCGATCGACAGCAGCCCAAAGGCGCGTGCACGGAATCCTTCAAGCTCCTCCTGGGGGGTCGCGAGTTTGGGCGCGATGCCTGGCGCCGTTGGCAGGCAGAGGAGCGCGTCGCCGTCGAGGAGGTCGGCCATGTGGCGCGCGACGCCTTCGCGCTGCGGACGCATGCGCTCGGCCTCGGCAGGATCGATGGTGCGCGTCCAGCGGAATCGCTCGGCGATGCCCGGACCGAACCTCGGCCGGTGGGTGTCGATCCACGCGCCGTGCCGGCGCCAAATCTCGGCTCCTTGCAGGACGCGGAAGATTCCCGACCAGGCGGCAGGATCGCCGGTGTAGACCTGGATGTGCCGATGATGGGTGAACGTCGCCTTGAGGCGGTCCACCGCTTCGGCCAGCGCCGCGCTGACTTCGGGACCTGCGAAAGCGAAGGCGTCGTCGGCAATCAGCAGCCGCGTGGGCACGAAGGTGGGTGCGGCAGGCAGCAGTACCTCGCCGACCCGCCGCAAGGTCTGCGGTTCGCGCGCGAACCATCCGACGGTGTCGAAGCTTGCGGCAAGATCGACGACGCCGTCGACGGGGACGAGGCCGTGTGTGGTGCGGATGCCGAAAATCCCGCAATAGCTAGCCGGCAGACGAACCGAGCCGCCGCAATCGGTGCCGAGCGCGAAATCCACCAGGCCGCCGGCAACCGCGACCGCCGATCCGCTCGACGACCCGCCGGGAATCCGGCCCGGCGCGCGCGGATTGGTCGGCGTGCCGTAGTGCACGTTCTCGCCGTTGAGGCTGTACGCCATCTCGTCGGCTGTAGGTCTTGCCGACCATGCGGGCGCCAGCGGTCAGCAGGCGCTCGACTGCCGAGGCGGTCTGCGCGGCGGGTGCATGGGTTTCGAGCCACACCGGGTTGCCGTTGCCGGTGCGCTGGCCGGCGATGTCGAACACGTCCTTGACCGCGAAGGTCAAGCCGCGCAGCGTGCCTTCGGACGCGCCGGGAAGCTCGACGTTGGTGTGGCGGCAAAAGGCGTTGTGGGGATCGGTGCACGGTCATTGCGGACGGTGCAGGGTCGCGGGTTGCCGCGACACCGTCTTGCGGCCGCGCTTGAACGCGTAGAGCACCGGGGCGAGCTCGGCGACCGCTGCTTCAGGGCTTGCGGATTCGAGGACCACGAGGTCGCCGACTTGCCGACCGCAAGCCCGTAATCCTTGAGCCGCAGCATCTCGGCTGGGCGCCGCGTGACCATGTCTGAAGCACTCGCGCATGTCGGCCTTTTTTCCGACCTGCGAGATGTTGGCGTAGAGGTTGGCCATGCGCATCTGCGAGCAATCGCCGAACGGCGTAAATGGATTGAGGATGTTATTGCTCGAAAGCGAGCAATTGACCCCGTGGTGCAGAAGCTTGTGCGCGGGCACGACGCCGCGGGTGACGTTGTGGTCGTGCTTGCGCTGCCGGCCCATCAGATAGAGATCGGTCGAGGGCAGCACTGTCAGCGCCACGCCCGCATCCGCCAGACGCTTCGCCATGGTGTCGAATGCCGGCGGCGGGAGGCTCGCCGCCTTGGTGACGTGGCCGATGGCGACCCGGCCGCCATACTGGAATTCCTGCGTGCGCCTGCAGACGTGATCGAGATCCATGCCATCGGCCGTCGGGCCGATCCAGGTGCATGTCGATGTCGATGTCGTAGTCGCGCGCCAGCTCGAAGACGCGGTCGATCTGGCCGGGGAGGATTGTTGTCGGTATAGGGCGCGCCGCCGACCACGCGGCAGCTCGCGGTCGAGCGCCGCGACCATGAGCTCGTCGGTGCCCGGATTGTTGAGGAGACCTT
>CAWCSI010000007.1:0-170193 GCA_963798135.1 Candidatus Bathyarchaeota archaeon
TATAGCGAATGGAATGCGCGCAGCATCTCGCCAATCAGCCGTCCAACGCGGCCATAGCCGACCAGGATCGCTTCCGGCGCCTGACCTTCAGCCGGTGAAGCCGGGGCCACGATGGACTCTCGGCGCGCGCGGCCGCGGCAGCCGCTGCGCAAGAGCGCCAAGGGCCGGCACCGCGAACATCGAAAGCGTCACCGCGACCATGACGTAGGCGCCTACAGCGGCGGGCAAGGCTTTCGCGGCGATCGCCGCGGAGATGATGACGAAGGCAAACTCCCCGCCCGGCGCGAGCAAGAGCGCCGCTTCCGCGGCAACGCGCGGCGATAGCCGCAAAATTTGCGCGGCGAGCCAGGTGAGGCAAAATTTGACGAGGATGAGACCAAGCGCGAGCCCGAATGTCTGAGAGCGGAGCCGCGAACACGTGCGAACAGATCAAGTCCAGCGCCAATCGACACGAAAAAAAGCCCGAGCAGCAGGCCTTTAAGGGCTCGATCGTCACCTCGATCTCGCGCCTGTACTCGGTCTCGGCCAGAAGAATGCCAGCGACAAAGGCGCCAAGGCCCATCGACAAGCCGCTCATTGCGGTGACCAATCCAGTCCCGATAACGACGAGCAAGCAGGCTGCGATGAAAAATTCTGTCGAGCCGGCCGCGGCGACATGATGAAAAAGAGGCCGCAGGACCAGCCGGCCGCCGAGCACGACGAAGCTCAATCCGGCGAGCGCCGGAACGAGAGTGGAGACAATGGCGACGCCAAGGTCGCCACTGCGAGCCCCGAGCATCGAGACCATGAACAAGAGCGGCGCCACCATCAGGTCTTGAAACAGCAGAACGGCGAAGATTGTCCGACCGCCTGTGGTCCCAAGTTGCTTGGTCTCGGCGAGAACCGGAATGACGATCGCGGTCGAAGACAAAGACAGCGCCAAACCAAGCACGGCCGCCGACATCGGCGGCTCGTTGAGCATCAGCGCCAAGGCGCCAAGCGCCGCCGCCGAGCCGAAGACCTGCAGCGCGCCGAAGCCGAAAACGAAGCGGCGCATGAGCGCCAAACGCTTCCACGACAATTCAAGACCGATCATGAACAACAGAAAGACGACGCCAAACTCGGCCACTGGCGCGATCTGCTCGACATTCTGCAATGCGAAGGGCGAGAGCCAGACGACCCTTTGCGCGAGGGCACCGAGCCCATAAGGGCCGAGCAAAACGCCCGCGCCGAGAAAGCCCAAAATCGGACTTATTTTCAGGCGGTGGAATAGCGGCACCACGACGCCCGCCGTGGCGAGAAAGATCAGCGTTTCCTTGTATTGCTCCGGCGC
Organism: Candidatus Bathyarchaeota archaeon; assembly: GCA_963798135.1. Classification (GTDB taxonomy): domain Archaea; phylum Thermoproteota; class Bathyarchaeia; order Bathyarchaeales; family Bathycorpusculaceae; genus Bathycorpusculum. Next base: position 1,313 of record CAWCSI010000007.1, read on the forward strand.
GAGATCGCTCATAGGTCTCCTTATCGATCGGTTGCGGAGTTCTTATAACAGGCGCAAAAAAATTATTGCGAACAACACAACGGCGTCTTCCAAGCTTTTTGCGGTTGTTCATCCCCACAAGAAAACGCGAATACGGCGCGGGCGCTGCGGTTTGGATCTTTGATCAGGCTCCGGACGATCAGGCTCCGGACCCCTCGACTTGCCCAAGCCCGCGGCGCCTTTCGCTCCTGGCCAGGCCCATGGACAGCCGTTGGCGAAGGCCATTCAGGCAATATTTCGCGTAGTCTTTCGATCAACTCTCACCTATTTTACCCTAAGCCTCTCGATTTGCTAAAGTTCCAAGATCTGGTCGGTGGCGGTCCGGCATCGAGCTAGGGGAAGCCTATTGCAAAGCTACGGAAAAACCGATCTGGCAGACCTGATCCTTGCCGTGGGATGCGGCAATCGCGTTGCCTTCAGGCGGCTTTACGATCGCACTGCGCCGAAACTTTTCGGAATAATCTTGCGTATCATCCGTGACAGATCCTTGGCGGAAGATACTCCAAGACGTGTTTCTCAGGATTTGGCGCAATGCAGAAAGTTACTCGCAAGAGGCGGGTGCGCCCTTGGCATGGCTCAACTCGATAGCGCGCAATCGAACTATAGATGTCTTGCGTCGGAAAAGCCTGGCGCCCGCTGACGCCGATCCACAAGACGCCAACTGGTACGAAAGGATCGCGGAGGCGCGCGATCGCGAGGCCGAACTAATGGATCTTTCGGCGCTGCGTCATTGCCTCGGCGAAATCGACGAAGCGACCCGTAGCTGCGTCCTCTTAGCCTATTACGAGGGCTATTCGCGCGAGGAACTCGCGATGCGTTTCGATAAGCCCGTGAATACGATCAAGACCTGGCTGCATCGCGGGCTCGCCACACTGAAGACTTGCCTGGAAACGAGATCATGAGCGAGGACGACGATATCCCGGCGGCGGAATATGTGCTCGGAACGCTGCATGCTGATGAGCGGAGACTCTTTTACGAGCGTGCTGGCGCATGATCAAGCGGCGCTCCGCGCCGTCGCTGAATGGGAGGCGCGACTGGCTCCCCTTTGCGCCATAGTCCCCGAGATTGCGCCGCCTCCGTCGCTTTGGGAGCGCATCGACAACGCCCTCCCCGGACCGCAAAGGGAAGCCTTCACTATGATCGAAAGCGGTCAGGCTGATGGCGCGGCGACAGACGCGCTCCGACGTTCGCTCAGCCGCTGGCGCGCCGTGGCGCTGACTGCGGGCGCGCTCGCCGCCTCGCTCGCCATTTTTGTCGCCGACCGGGAGGTCTTGCCCCACCCGAGCGTGCAACCCTCCTATGTGGCCGTCATCAATCGCGGCGGCGCTCTGCCGGCGCTTATCGTTCGCGTCGATCACGCCAAAGGCAATGTATTCGTTCGCCCGGTCGCGGCCGAGGCCCCTTCCGGCAAGAGCCTGGAGCTCTGGTATATTGACGAGGGCAAAGCGCGAAATCGATGGGCGTCGTGGCCAGTGATCCGATGAAAATGCCGCTGCCCCGCGGGAATTTCGTTGGAAAAGGCGACTTTCGCCGTAACGGTCGAGCCAAAGGGCGGTTCGCCGACCGGCGATCCGACCGGGCCAGTCGTCTATTCTGGAAAGTTGATGAAGGAGTGAGCAGTTCTATTAGTGAGACTGAATACACGTCTTACAGCGAATGCGTCGCTAACCTGAGTTAATTCATAGCTTTGAACCATTCTAAAAGGAGCTATAGAATAGAATGAATATAATTCAAAAACATAATTCTTGCTTTGCTTGAAGTTTGGCCTAGGAAAACAGGGGCAAGATTGCTAACCATGAAAACTCTGGAACGGCAGGAGTTAGGGATGGAAACGCCGATGGCGAATTGTTTGCAACGTAGCCAGTCACGTAGGCAGAAGTTGGAAGCACATCGTCTGAAACTGGAAAAAGGTAAGTCTCATTGGGCTGAATTGCATAGTCAATCAAAGCACCTGTTCGATATGGTTCCTGCCCAAATACTGTAACGCTGTTAACAGGGAAAGTGTTATTGTTGAAAACAGTAACGTTACGGTACGTGTAATCAAGCGCACCCATATGATGCATTATGCCAAAGTTATCTGCGTAAATATCTTCCTTTGATATATTGTGGTATCGCTCAAAGTAATTTGGGTTGTAGGCAACAGTGACCATGTTGCTGTTTAATGTGCTGTTGAAGTATTGATGATACGTGTCTTGGTCAGATTCTACTGCGCTGAAGTTTGTGATTTGCAGGTAAGCTTCGGTTTGAGGAACAATTAATAATTGACCGTTGATGATGTCGCCAAAATTGTTTTGGGAAACATAGATTTTCAGGTTATGAGAATAAAATTGAAACCAAATTGAGGTTGGAAAATCTAGGCAAATGGACTCTTTTTGGTTTGGTCCAATGTTGATAGATGTTATTTGAGTGCTGAACTTCTGCATATCTTCAATTATGTACTCGCTTTGAATTGATGAATTCGGTTCTTTTAACATGTAATTGGAATCCCACAATCTTAGAAGTGGACTAATTGTCTCTGAACTATCAATCTGCGTGGACAGGCTAAGATTACTAAAAGAGCGGCTTGTGGGGTTTACAAGGATTACGTTTCCTATTGTATATCCTTCCGTAGTAGAAGTACTGGGGGTTGGATTCCAACTCCAACGGTCCCAAGGTCCAGAAATGTAGCTTGCTACGTACAGGCTGGCATGCTCATCCTTGCTTGCTAAGACAAGGTTTATTTTTTCAACAAACAAAACAGCTGTTAAAACAACACAAAGTATGACTGTCACTGCAACGAGACTTACCTTTTTCGTAATTGTTCCTCAATTATTGATAATAGTGTGGTGAACGGCTTTTAATTCTATTCATGTAACGTACTGTTCTAAATTTGGCATACTACATGTTTGAGTGATCTATTTTTTATTCTAATTTTGCGATTCTGAATTGCTTCAAAAAGAAGTGAAGCCAAATGGTTTTAGATTTAGAATTAAGCTTAAACCAATTTTAGTTTTTGAGTCCGTCAAGTCTATTTGTGAGCTCATCAAATATGAGGCTTTTCTTTTCTTTACTTAAATGAAAGACCACTTTTGAAACCATTTCTTCTGAGATGGTAAAGATATAATTTAATTTTATAACGCTGTCTCGTATGGCTCCTTCACTTTTGGTTAGAGATATTCCCTTCATTTTGAGATTGCTGGTTATACCTGCTATCACAACATTTCCTAATTCTTCGAACAGAACTACAGCTGGTCTAGTTTTCACTTCGGATGTTTCGGTAAACTGTACTCTTGCAATGACGATGTCTCCGGGCTTAAGCATCCTTCCAAGCCTCATCTTCCTCATTGTCCCATATTTCTTTCATTTTTGCTTGTTGTATTTTGTGGATAAACTCGTCATATTGGCTTTTTTTCTTGGAATCTTTGGCGATTTTTATTAATTCGGAAATGGTTTCATTGTATGTTTCTCTTGGGTATTTTCTGATGCTTTTTAGCTCTTTAACAACTGATTTCTTAAGCTGAATTGTGGTGGCTTCTTTCATTATAATCGACTATAAATCATTATAACAAATTATATATGATTTATGTATAATCCCCTGAAAACAACTTAATAACGATTTAGCGGGGGCAAAATGTGGCGACCAAGTTTGCTTTACTTCAGGTTGGACTGCACATGTTTTCAGGGTTTGCGTTTTTCGAAGTAAATCAACGAACTAAAAATCGTCATGCTCAGGAACAAGGGAATTATCCAAGATGGAAACTCTGGAAGAGAAATTGCTTCTTTATTGTTTAAGATTTTAGTGGAAATTGATGCGTTTTGAGGCTGCGCATGAACCATTAACGCACTTATACAGAGTGCTAATACGGCTACAGTGAGTATAGATGCCAATTTGATTGTAGTCCTCAAAGCTATCACTCTCTTATTTGGAAAAGGTAGAGTAAACACTATGTGCGTAGGTTAAAATCGTTACAAAATGGCTGATTGGATCGGTTACCTACTTGGATTTTATTTGATGCTACGCCTGCAAACAGCCTGTTCTAAGAGTTAGAATGGCCTCATTGTCCACACTCGGTACGCTTCATACCAAAATATTGCACAGACGATTGCGCCAAATGAAATTATGAATAAGTTATCTCGAGTAAAACCTGTGAACAAAAAAGCCACGAACAACGCGTAGAACGATGTTGTGAATAAGGCGTAAAAGAAGTATCTGGGAAACAGGAGTTTTCCAAGCTTTACGTAATGGCGAAGGACTCCAATCTTAACTTCGCTGACCAAGGAGTAGTGACCGCTAATTCCCTCTTTTTGAACCAAACCCAACGAGCTTAACTGTTCAAGATGATGAAAAGCAATACTGGGACTGCTAAAATGAAGAGCACGCTGAACTTCACGAACGCCCATTGGCTTACCTTCCTTCAAAAGTAGCCAATATACACGCCAAGCTTTTCCCCGAAGCGCATATTCAAGCTCTGTTTCGTCGTGCCCATTCAACCGGCTGAACCCTCAAGCAACATAAAACAATGCAAGGAACTAATAAGTCCAACTATTAGATGATTTCGTCTAATAAGTAGAACAGGACTAGCTGAATTCAATGGGTTTCAGCGATAATTTTTTTCCCATTTGGAATAGTTGGTCTAGGTTTTTTCAATCAAGATAGAGTAACTTACACAGCGAACATTTTAGTGGTTCTTTTTGCTTGTTTTAGTCTTGCATGATACTTTTAGAAAGCTAAAGTAAGCAAGGTTCAAATGTTACGAAACCAAGAATCTTTAATTTACGACAAGAGTCGCTCGAAGCCTCTCGGAACTCCAATCATCTTGCTATGTGCCTAAGAGAAAATGGTTAAGTATTAATTAAGAAAACAAGAGAACATAGTGTTTTACCTTATGGATGCCGGATGAAGCATGCGTAGTAGAGTGTCTTTGGACTACTCGCTGTCCTATCGATATTCCAAATGGTTACCCCAATTTTTCAGTCAACTTGTGATTGCACAAAATACACAAACTAATCCAGCTCAAGAAACCTCAACTCCACAACCGTTAAGTCTTTCCCTTAATGCAAAGTGGATAATCATTGGGATGGCAATTCTGATTATAGCAATCACTGCTTGTATTATTGCAAAGAAAAAAGTTGAGACAGAGTGCATTCACCTTGCAAAGAGCAAAAAATTTTCAGCTCCACATTGTTTGCAATAAGTCTTAAATTGTTATTACTTTCTATACAATTCTGTTGACAAATGGTACAATTATCTAACTGGACCAAAACCATAGTTCCTCAACGTCACGAAACTGGTTGTATTCCAACGGGGTATGAATGGCTAATTCGATATTTGAATATTCAAGGAGTGAATCTGGAGACCTTTCAAGAAGATTTTGACCTTGGACAAGACAACAGTTTCAACTCGGTTTCAGCGAAGATTAGAAGTGCATATCCTTCTATTAATATTAAAGTGGAAAGTTTCACCAAGGGAATAGACAAAGTGAACCATATCAAATCTCTTTTAGAAGAGCAAAAACCTTGCTTGATTTCATTGGCCCTGGGCAATGGTCAGGGTTGGCACATAATGCCTGTTGTGAGTATAGATGAAACCACAATACAACTTATACATCATGCGGATACAGATGGACATTATACTTGGAATTTCTCTATAGCACAAATCATTTGGAGACATGATAATTTGCAAGGTGGAAAAGATTTGACGTGGATTGAACCTTGACTTAGTAGGCTTGATGAAGAGTTCGCTTTATAACTGAAGGGATAAAATCAAGAGAAATGAATAGAAGTCTATTGTCTTCATATTCTATGTACATTTGCTTTATCTCCACCTTTTAATTACTCTCAGGTTGCCGAGTGAATCCCTTTTGGGTCACTTTCAGGGAAGATACACCATCTGCCTAGCCCATTTCAACCCTGCTAGTGACCAATTAGCTGTTACTTTTTGGATTAAGGTTTAAATCTCCCAAACAAATTAAAAGTTATACCGAAAGGTGCGCTTTTTGAATATTTCAGGCAGACCGACAGACTTTTTGTTTGTCCGTTAAATGGAGAGAGAAACTATGTATCTAAAATTAACAAGACTATTATAATAAAACAAACAACTTCGTCTGAAGAGTTGACATCAGAGGTTGAAAACTTTCCAAAGAAAATTGCAATACTTTTTCCGTTTTCGAAGCCTTCTCCTTTCTCCTCGAATGCGGATTGACTTGGAAAGCCAACAAACAATGAAGATGGCTCTTTGCAAGAAAGCACTCGCCTAATTATTAATTAGGGGAGTCACTGAACTTCCAATTTGTCACAATAGTGTATATAGAATATGCTGGCTACACTAAAGACATCATTTCGTCTAAGTGTAGTCTGGAGATGTTCTAATGTCAAAACCTCGTTCAGTCTGCGATACAGAAAGAGACCGCAGGAAAAACAAAGACCCATTAGATGAAGAAAATCTTGATTAAGTTTGCTTAATTTCCTGCGACCTTTGGACCTCAATGGATGCATATTTTGACGCAGACAAATCATGGGAAGAGTTCACCGTTAACTACAAAATAGTTCAGCCGACAAAATAGGTCAACGATTATCTCATGAATTGGTGTATCTTAGCTAAAAACATAAGATTGCTAAAACCATAAAACAATTTTACACGGAAACTGAACCTAGGATTTATGATTTTAGGAACTTGGATGCTATACGCGATTGGACAAGAAAAATAGCTTAAAACGGGAAAAAAAGCAAAAACTTAGAATTCTAATCAGTCTTTGAGTGAAGCAACCAGAGCTTTCACGTCTTTTACCCAATTGTCAATAATTTTCAAGTTCTCATCTAGTCTTTTAGGGTTCTTCTCAAACCCTTTGAGTTGTTCCTGCTGATGCACATAGTAAACCGCTAATTGATTTAGTGGTTCGATGAAATTTGCTGGTGAAGTGTTTGTTTTCAGGTTTTTCCCCAAGGTTTTGAGGCTTGTTTGCATTTCATCAATGGATAATCCTGTCGTCTTCTTGAAGTCCCTTGAAACCCATTGGCGCTCGAAGAGATTACGTTTTTTCCAACCTTCCGATTGCTCAAGGTAAGTTTTCATTATTGCCTCATAGAGTTCAGAAGTACTCCTGTTTTCGCTTGATTTTATATTCCGCTCTTCTTTTGGTTGATTTGGTTTCTGTTCTTCCACTTGAGGCTCTTCTTGGTCTGTTAAGGGTATTCCAGCTTCCCTTAGCACTTGTATGGAGCTGGTTTCTTGTCCATGATACTTCTTGGCGAGGACAACTGCGATGGCAAAGCCTACACCTGCAGCCTCGGGAGAAATTTGCGCATTCTTGTTTAGCTCAAACAATTGTTCCAAACTCATACCCATTAGAGACGCCACTTTTCCGCCTCCCTCAACAAAGCCGGGGGTTTTGGAGATTCCAGGACCAATAGTGAAAACATAAACTCCATCACCTTCTACTTCGGCGTAAATTGTATTTGACAATTCAACTTGAGAGGTCTTAAAAACCTCATAAGCACCCATAAAAGGCGCAGCTCCCGATGAAGAAACACAGACAAAAACGCCGTGCTTACGCTCGATCATTGCTGGAAGGAACTTTCTTGCCAAAATAACTGGACCCCGCAAGTTTACGCGATAACTAAAATCCCACGACTCAACAGGTGTGTCCTTTACGGCTCCCATCGGAAAAACTGTGGCATTGTTAATGACTACATCAATTTTCCCGAATTTTTTGAGCGCTGCTTCAGATAGTTTATCAATCTCTTTTTCATTGCCAATGTCGGTTTTAACAAAAAAAGTTTTGTCCTCTCCGAATTCTTTGTTGATTTTTTCTTCAGCTGCTTTGCCGTTTTTCTCATCGATTTCAGCTATTATTACATTAGCGCCAAGCCAAGCAAGGCTTCTTGCTGCTTCAAAACCTATTCCACGTCCAGCGCCTGTTACAACGGCAACTTCGCCCTTCAATGAATTCTGAGTAAATTTTCCTTTTTCGATTAGCATGCAGTCAGTTCACTTTCACAAATTCTATTTGTTTCCTTTAAAGAGTTTTCCATTTTTCTTGATAAGGAAAGAAGCTAAAAGCAACGCAAACCATGAAAGTCGATTGGTTGAGTATGTCATGAACTCTTTGATAGTCTTAGTTTCATATCATCACAACAACACCCAGAAAGTAGCTGAAGTTATAGCGAAAGTGATTGATGCAGAAATAAAGACTCCGCAACAAATTAATTTAGAAGAACTTAATCAGTTTGACCTTGTCGGCTTTGGTTCAGGGATTTACTTTTGGAAACATCACAAAGACTTGTTAGAACTAGCAGAAAAACTTCCACAGCAAATCAACAAGAAAGCATTCATCTTCTCCACATCTGCAAATACTCAAAACACACCCAAATTCCATTCACTTCTTAGGGAAAAACTCCAATCAAAAGGCTATACAATTGCTGACGAATTTAATTGTGCTGGATTCAACACGTGGGGTCCATTAAAACTGGTGGGTGGAACTAAGAAAGATAGACCAAACTCAGACGACCTCAAGAGTGCAGAAGAGTTTGCCAAAAGTCTGAGGTGAATCTAATGTCATTAGAAAGCAACAAAGCCATAGTTCGTGGATTTATTGATGCCTACAACGCTCGAAAATTGGATTTAGTGGATAATTTTGTGTCCCCAGACTATATAGACCATGAAAAAAATATCGGTCGAGAAGGTCTCAAACAACTAATTTTGATGGGTATTAACGCTTTTCCTGACTGGTATGAAAATGTTGAAGACATCATTGCTGAAGGGGATAAAGTATGGGTTCTTCTCTCTTACACTGGGACGCATAAAGGAGAATTCATGGGATTAGCTCCGACTGGAAAAAAAATAACTTCCAAAGCTGTAGATATCTATCGTATAGTTGATGGAAAACTCGCTGAGTATTGGAATGTAACCGATAACCTAAATATTTTCAAACAAGTGGGTGCTGTCGAAGTCACAGAAAAGGGAAAGCAACTCTTCCCAGAAGAAAGTCAAGGAAAAATGAAGTTGCCATGAAGTGTTTGATAGTTGTGTATTCTTATCATCACGGCAACACCCAAAAAGTAGCTGAAGCCATGGCAAAAGTTCTCGATGCACAAGTAAAGTCTCCCCGACAAACTAACCCAGAGGAGGTTCCAACCTATGATTTAGTTGGCTTTGGGTCAGGGATAGACTCTGGGAAAAATTACAAAGAACTTCTTGACTTTGCAAATAAACTTCCACAGGTCACCGATAAGAAAGCATTTGTCTTCTCAACCAGTGGAATCCCAGTTGGCATTTCAGGTCAACAAAGGGTGGAACAGTACACAAGCAAATGCCATACGGTACTCAAAGAAAACCTTCAATCGAAAGGATATACAATAGTTGATGAGTTTGGGTGCGCTGGATTCAACACTAACAAGTTCCTCAAGTATTTCGGTGGAATAAACAAGGGAAGACCAAACGATGAAGACCTAAAACTTGCAGAAGAGTTCGCTGCAAAACTAAAAGAATAGCCCTCAAAGACCTGCGAAATGTCTACTCTTGTCAAGAGTTATGTTTTGTTCCAAACCATTTGGTAAACCATTTAAAACTTCCACATTCATTTCTTGAAGAGCATGTTAAGCAAGGGAATTCCTTCCCAGCAACGTCAATTATGCTCGATATTTTTTCAAAAGTGGCTTTTTCCTTAATGATTTCTGCGACTTGCTTTTCTATCTCACCTGACATCTCAAATCACCTATGTAGAACTCAAAATAAACAACAAAAAAAAGAGTGTTTCAGCGTTTTGTAAATGTTTCATCTATGATAGTTTTTTGCTACCTTGTCCTGGCGAAGCAGAGAAGACTTCAGTGACTTTTATTATGCCAACACTTTTTATTTGTATTTTCATAGTTTCCATACTCTTCTTTGCGAAGTCATCGAAAATTGGTCCACTTGTTTGGAAACCACTGAATGTTCCCTTTAGTTGGTAGCCTGTCATTGGTCCTTTGAACACTGCAAGAGCAACTTGCTTGTTTTTTTCAAGGTTTTCTTTTGTTCTCTTGATGAAAACTTCTGCGAACGCAATAGTTTCGGGGTCTACTACTACAAACCATAATGGAACTACGTTTGGAATGCCTTTAGCGTCTACAGTTGCAATCATTTTCGCTGAATCACTTGCGCTTAAAACATCCATTACTTCTTTAGGTATACTAACCAAATTTCATACATCCTGTTAATGGAAACATAACTGCAAAACGCTAATATACTTTTAGGGAATTAGAATATACTTAGTTAACGGAAGGGAAGCACAGTTTATTGACAAACAAAGGAAAGAACACATCATCCGATTACGTAGTTGATGCAATCGCTGAGTTGAAGATTGAGATTAAAGGCTTAAGAGCAGACATGAACAGAGTTGAAGAGACTGTTTTGAAGGAACGTCTTCGCGCAGTTGAAGATTCCCTTTCGCAAAATCACTTATTGGTCTATGCCGGTCAGAGGTCTCAATCTCTAAATCAAGATATTGCTCTGTTACTAAAGGAAGATTGTCAAAACAGAGACAAATGCCTTGACCACTACAAAAACACTATAGAAGAAAACGCACAAGTTATCAAACAGTCTGGACCAGAAGTTGCTCTCGCAGACTTAGATGAAAAAATAGCCGAAAACGAGTTGATGGTTGAAAAGACCAAAGGTCAACAATGCGGAAACTGTTTCTCCAACTTTGATAAGAAGCTAAAGCGTGAAAAAAGAGCGTACCAAGAAATAGTCTTAGTCAAAACCGTTAGCAACGATAAAATAGTTAACAATCAGTCTTTAGATATTCCATTTCTTTTGCAGAACTTGTTTGAACCTTTAGGAAATGATTCACGGCTCAAAATACTATCTAGTCTGTTTGAAGGGAAGAAAAGTTTCTCAGAGTTGTCAAAAATAGTTGACCTTAAAGCTGGTCATCTCGCTTTCCATCTTAGAAAGCTAGTCACTGCAAAGCTTATAGCTCAAGAAGCATCGAAAGGAGACTACATCATAACTCAAAAAGGCTTGGCTCTCGTTAAGGAGATGCTTAACCTTCAAAAATAAAGCTAACAAATTAAAGGTGATTAAATGAAGATAAAAATCAAGATGTACTCAGACTATATCTGTCCTTTTTGCTATCTTGGTGAAGCAATAATTGAAAAACTCAAAAGCAGATTCGAAATTGAAATGGAACATATCGGTATCGAAATTCATCCTGAAACTCCCGAAGAAGGAGTAGACCTGAGAGGAAGAATCTATGGGATAGAGGAGATGTATGAAAATCTCAGGTGCAGAGGAAAAGAATACGGTCTCAACTTCTCTGATGCTAAACTCCTCTCGAATTCAAAAAAAGCATTGATAGTGGGAGAATATGCTAGAACAGTCGGGAAGAATCAAGAATTCACTCATGAAATATTCAAAGCTTATTTTGAACGTTGCTTGGATATTGGAAAAGAAGCGGTTATTTCAGAAATTGCACAGAAAGTTGGTTTGGATAAGAATGAAGTCGAAGACTCTTTAAGGAATCCCTTGTACCAGAATAGTTTCCTTAATAACTGTGTTGAAGCTAAGAAACTCGACATTTGGAGTGTACCCACATTCATCATAAATGACAAATATCAAATTATAGGAGCACAGTCAGAAGAGACTTTTTTGGAGCTATTTGAAAAAATAATTGAGAAATAGATCCTGAATTTATGAAAGACGTTGAAGAGTTCGCTATTCGCAAACCATTCAAAGATAATCTGTTGGCACAAACTTGAACCACATACTCTAATTAACGATGCAACCGTCGTTGAAAGAAAAGGCGAAAAAAAATTATGACTACTACATCTATCCATAGTCCACAGCGTAAGAGTGACATGTTTTACTATTGTCCCCGCTGTAAATCTGAATTCAACAACTTCAAGGACCTAAGAGAGCATAGAATAAAAGACCCATGAACATCTATCTTCTTATCTTGTTTGTCCTCGATTCAAAACTATCCCTTTGTATTGCATGGAAACGGTTATTCTTTTTCGACTAAGGCTACTTCTTAATCCATCATTTATTCCCGTGATTTCCTCTCCCCTTGATAGCATGACCAAAACAAAGGATTCCTTAGGCGAAGATGTTCAAGGTTCATATTGACAGGACGGTTGAGGAGTTAGGCCTTGGCTATGATGTTACGATTTAGGAAAGATTTGAAAAAACACCTATTCGACTCGAAATTGAAGTAACCTCCAAAGAAAAAATATCGTAACTCACTAAGCAATTTAGCACGGCAGATGTTGTAATACTTGATTAAGAATTTTGTTCTATCAATGGGATTTTAGATGTAACTTAAGCGATTTTGAAAAGTTGCTGTTAACGTATAATCATTTATTTTCATTCTTCTTTTCAGCTGTAGTCGCTCCGAAGTAATATCCTAAGACTGCTCCGATTAATCCTGTGAGAGCTGATGCTACCGCCTGGATAAGTTTAATCGCGTCGTCAACTGTTCCGGCGAAGACGAAAGATGCAAAGAATAATGCAAGAAGCCCAAATACTAAAAGAAATGATATTGTCTCCCTTGCCCTTTCTTTTCTGGGTTCTTCTGCCGCTTCGGTTAAACTTATTTCCTCGATTACAGCTTTGGTAGATGGCTCATTAGAAATATCTTCATCCACAACTAAATCTATTTGATCCTTGTTCTTGACAGCAATTGTGTCTTGACCTTCGAGTAGATCTTTATCAATAGTTTTTTCAACTTGCACATTTGACAATGTATTAAGTTCTCCTTTGCTCTGTTATTTCCAGTCTGGAACTTTTAGGTCGCCTTTTTTATTTTTAGTCTCTATTGTGAAATCACCGGCAGCGGCAGCATCAAATCTCTTGAGTTTTAGTGCCAGTTGAACAGCTAAAACGATAGCGTTCGTCGGATCGGAACATATTTCTTTGAGCGACTTTAAGCCTTCATTTGTGAATTTAATGGAATCTGTTTGGAAGGGATCTTTTGCAGTTTCTTCTGTGAAGTATTTTATTTCAATTTTAACCAATTTAGAATCATTTTTGTTTTGGCTCACTATTTTTCCTCCATTTAATTTGTTTAATTACATGACTAACATTTTTCATTGCAATTCCATCTCGATAATTTCTTTTGCTATCGCCACGATGCCTAGCGCGATTATAATGAACAAGCCAGTCCAGATTTGCCAAGCTAAGAAAAAGCCTGATAAGCCAAAAATAACTAGGTTGAGACCGGTTAACTCAGTTAGACCTTTTCGTTCACTTTTCTGAATTATATGCCAATCCCGATTGTGTATATGCAAATAATTGTGTGAAAAACAACAAGTAAGTCCAAATAAAATAAGAATAACTCCCAAGATGGAAACTGCAATATCTATGCTAACTTGGAGGCTAAAGCAGAGAATTGCAAAAAGGTAGCCTAACCCCAGGAACATGAGTGAATAAAGAATCCCGACTGCGCCCCCAAATAGATCGATATAAGATTCTTTTGGCTTGAACCAATCAAATCTGGAAGATAGACATATGTAAAGAGTCAAAATTATTATCCCAACTACAAAACCCTGAGATACGCGAGTGACTCCAATTTGTGGCGAATTTAGTTGTTGTGTTAACGATACTGTGTTATCGTTGAGATTTCTAACAACCAAGGTCGTTCCAAAAGCTATTGATCCGGGTTTGCTTGCATCATAAATCCATTCCAGTGTTCCCACTTGACCAGGTTGTAAAATGATGGATGAATTTGCAAACTCCAATGCGGCGTCCCCAGTTCCTGATAGAACTGGTTCGGAAGCAGAAACATTTGAGGGGACATTAACAGAAACTTCTACGTCAACGGTAATATTTTCATCAAAACTGACTTGTCTAGGTGTAACTTCAAATACCGGAGATAGAGGCACTGTTGTTGCATTACACGTCACTATTATCTCAGTTGAAATTGAAACACACAGAAATAAAGCCACCAGAAAGCAAGAGCTTTTTTTGGTTTTTGTCAGCGCCAAAAAAACGATTCTCCTATCTGCATATTTAATAGTGATAATAGATTTAAGGTTAACGTTTCAAAATGTCTATCCTACTCAATTATTTGCTGAAAGCAAAAAAATAATCAGCCGAAAATATGTTCTTCATTCAGCTAGTCGATACTTCAGAGAAACCGTTACTCGATTGCGGCTCAGACTATTTCTCAACCCCTCATTTATCCTTGAATTATTCCTTCCTTTGCTTGCGTGTCCAAATCGACTAATTTTCCAGTAGTCTAGGATGTTGGATACGCAAAAATTGTTTGGAAGCAAGGTTTCTTCAACATAGAAACTATATATCAAATTAACCTAACGCGTTCTTTTAGCATCAACAACAGGCATATTATTTTACAAAAGAAAACAAACTTGATGAAACGAAATTATAGTTTGATGGTTTAGAATAGTGCGTTCTTATACCTTTTTTTTGGTTGCAGAAAAACTATGTCATATTCCATTTTAGTAACGCTTTGATTATCGTAATATTTGCTCTTTTGGCTTATGTGCAGGTCTGAAACATTGCTTTTATCTTCTAATTCTCAAGTGACGTAAGAGGAGAAGGAAATGATAAGAGAAAAATGGGTAGAAAATACTGAAAGTGAATTTGAAGAAAAATGTAGAAAAGCCCTCGAACGATCCTGGGGCATTGAAATACCAATTCCAAAAAGGAAAGTAAAATAGTTCTCGATGAGGCCCTGCTTATGTTAAGGGAAAGATTACTTGGGAAATTAAAGTTGTCTCAAAATGGAAAAGACCCCGAAGGAGAAAAAATTGGGAAGCACAAATGGTCGTCCAGCGAAGAGTTCCAGAAAGGCTACGATGCTATATGGAGAGAGGGTCCTCAAGTGAATTTTCAAAGCCCAAATGAATGGAGAAGAATCGGAAACAAAAAGTAACTCTTGCTTCGGCAACTTTAAAGAATCCTACTTCTTTATTTTCCATTCTAATGCATTGAGTTGGGTTTTTGCATTTTGATCATCTAACAATTATTTCACAGGTATATGCGGTAAAATATAGGGCTTCTTCAGTTTTGTAATATAAATTTACAGCATTTTTGGTATTTATCCTCTTTGCACAAGTATTAAATCATTAGCAAGCCATAACAATCGCTAAGAGAGTTGAGTAATCGTGTCTGCATCTGACAATCAAGTTCTTCTTGGTATTTTATTGTTACTTTATAAAAACCTCAACAATGATCCAGCAAATCCTGGAGTGGATAGAGCCATAATACAAGCCACCCTTCAAATTCCTGTAAAGCAAATGGATGATTGCGCGTCTTTTTTAGCTGAAAGAAATTTAGTTACTTTTTCTGGATCTGCCAGCGGTAAATGGACATTTGCCAAAATTACAACCGACGGCATAGAAACGATTCAGAACCAAGAACGATATGCAGACAGGTTAGTTTTCACTCAAACCTCAGCTAGCCAAAACGCCATGGAAAGTAACGACAAAGCCTTCAAAACAGCTGAACCCCTTAATTTTGCTGAAAAAGTTGCAGATGCTTTCAAGCAAGCCCGTGACCAACTTCTTGCCGCTCAAATTTCTGTTGGTGAGAAAGAAAAAATTGGGAAGATGTTAAAATCACTGGAAAAAGAGGTTTTGAAAGCAAAGAAGGCAGATTTAAATTCGATCCAGAAAGAGTGCGCAGCTTTGAAGAAAAACGCTGCTTGGCTAAGTCCTACTTTAGCGCCTATCCTTTTGGAAAGCGTTAGGGTTATTCTTGATTTGCCAGCGTCTGCTTAGTGTCCTGAATGGGTGAATAAAATTCGCATGCCACATTTTGGGCATTGATGGTAAATAATTATTTTTTCACTATTACATTTAGGCTTCATTTCAACATAGCATGAAGGGCAAAGTGGCGCGTTTGGCATATTTAATCATCAAGCCTTAGCTCCATATTGCCATATAACTTTTGCTTTTAAAACGTGCTTAGGCTGTTTAGGTCTTCAAATTAGAAAAGGGTAGCTTGGTTGCCAATACAATTATTAATGTTTTTAGATATAATGTTTGCAATTTAAAAATTGAGATGTTGATAGAGAGATGGGTAAAGATCAAGCAATAGGTGGAGCTATTTTAGCTGTTTGCATTATCGTAGTCGTAGGCTATCTTGTTCTAATGGTTGACCCCGGTTTATTCAACTTAAACACAACAGACGCGAGATTAAACGCTGTTCTGATCCTAGTTTCCGCTGCATTCATTGCTATACTTGGAATCGGCGCATGGATAGGCTATACAATGGCATCAACACCGCCTCCAAAACCAATCGAAGAAATCACCGCCGAAGCGACAACGGAAGAAACGAAGCCGTCAGCTTAAACAAACAACAATTTTTTTCTTTTTTTGCTATGTTTCAGTTGTAGGTAACACTTGTAAACACAAACGTTCTTGAACTTTGAAGGGACTTGCAACTTTTAATTTTGTTTTCAATTGTCAATGTGTAGTTTTTGGAAGATTCTCTTATGACGCATGGACTTCTTACTAATTCTAAGAGGGACAGTTGTCTGATCCTTCGTTTGAGACAATCCCAGTTTCCAATATTGAACACAATATAACTTAATTGACAGAGTAACTTATTTGTGCTCTTTGAAAGAAATTGTTTTTTTGATTGCTTTAGGATATTCGAAAGATAGGAGGATTCCTGCTGATTTCTTTTTTCCCCAATTGCTTCTAATTATGTTATCTCTAATTATTGCTTTTTGAAAAACGTATCCAATAACTTCTATTTCAGCAAGTGGAAACACAATAACTGCAAGCATAACGTTTGATGTTTATTTTACGCAGTCTGCTTGGGCGAGTTTTCGTTATGCGGACGGTAGCTTCCCGTATATGAGTGCCTGGTTGCAAAGTCATGTTGGTCAAACGTTTTCTTATGCTGGTTTTAGTGGCAAATTAATGTCGATTCAATGGACTATGATACATCATTATGTTGACCATGACCGCTTAAACGCATTAGTAAAAATACAATATGTAAGCTGATGCAAAGATTGATTTGCAAGGCAGCTTAAATTTTTTGGTTTTTGCTATCTTTTTTTTCTTTATTATGTTTTTTTTTAAGGTATTTTCTACAATCAGCCTTCTGTCGCTTTTTTAGGCTGGAAGATTTTATGTCAGTAGTCGTTGGATTTTTGATTATGAGGCAAGTCTTTTATTAAAAACGAATGCAATTAAAGCAACTAAGGGATTAGCGATGAAGACTTTAGTTGTCTATTACAGTAGAACTGGAAACACTAAATTTGTTGCAGAAGAAATCACTGCTGAACTCGGAGCCGACATAGAAGAAATTATTGACTTGAAAAACCGAGAAGGCAAACTTGGCTGGTTATCCGCAAGCAGAGACGCAACAGGCAATCGCCAAACAAAAATTGCGGAAACAAAAAGAGACCCTAAAAACTACGACTTAATTGTTATTGGCACCCCCATTTGGGCTTGGAGTCCAAGTTCTGCGATCAGATCTTATGTTGCCACACATGACCTTTCCGGAAAGAAAGTAGCTTTATTCTTTACTGTGGGCAATGACCCTCGTGGAGCAGTTGAGAAAACAAAGAAGCTGATGCCAAATTCTGTTATAGTGAGCGACTTAGTTTTGGTGAAACCTTTATTGAATAAGGATGAGACGATTAAGAAAATTTATGAGTGGTGTGCAACGCTCAAATCTTGAGTTTTCTCAATTTTGTGAAGTAGATGCGGGGTTTCTTGGAGAACCGTTTCTGGACATTGTTCAAAACACCACTCTCTGGCTAAGAAACTGACTCCTAAATGATGCGGATTGTCAAAGAAGTTAAGAAATAGATATATTTTACCTAAGAGAAGATTATCTAGACAGCGCAAACAAGATATCCAAAAACTGGTTTTGTGTTCTTACTGCCACGCAATAAGCCACGCTGAACTTCAAATTTTTGGTTTATGTATCACTGCCTAAAGTAAATTGGAGATGAATATATGATAAATAATGATAAATGCCGTTGCGGTTGTTCAGAAACTGTTACTGAATTTCTGGATGAAACCATCCTGTCATGTTGCCCAAACTGCAATGCGATTAGAAGCAAAAGTTGGTTTTAGCACAAGTAGACTGGAAGAAAACACCATTCTGAAATGAACAAAAGTTTATGCGGGAGAAGTCTCCATTGGAGTCTGATACACATCCATCCCCGCCTAACGCCAGAGGGTTTGCAAATCAACTCCTGATAGGTAGTTCTATTGTGAATTTTGTTCCTTTTCCTTCTTCACTTTCAAAGCTTACTTTACCATTTAACGCTTCAACTAATCTCTTTACGACCGCCAATCCTAAACCTTGACCTTTAGCTTTGGTTGTAAAAAGGGGTGTGAACAACTTATCGCGTACTTCGTTAGGTATGCCCACACCTGTATCTTCAACTGTTATGATAAGATTACTTGATGTTTCATCCACATCGGCATTAATTGTTAGGATGCCACCTTGGGGCATAGCTTGTATAGCATTAGTAGCCAAATTAAACAAAACACGTTTCATAATTATTTTGTCAGTCTTTAATTTCTTTACTTTCTTATCAAAATGCGCACGTGCTTCAATATTATCGGGAACATTAAGTGTTGACAACGCATCTGTAACTACCGTTTTGATGTCCGCTTCTTCAAGTTCGGGTTCAACTCGTCGTGAATAATCCTGTAAATCAGAAACAACCTTATCCGTATAATTAACCTGTTCAAAAATGGAGTTTAACTCTTCAAGTGCATTGTTTTTTTCTTCACTTTCAGGTAAATTGTCTAAGTCAATTTTAATTAAATATGCCGATGCAACAATAGCCTGCAAGGGATTTCGAATGTCATGTCCTACCATGCCTGCAGTTTGACCAATGACCGCCAAGCGTTCTTTTTCTTTTAGCTGTTTCTCCAATTCCTTCCGTTCAGTTATATTTTCGCAATTAGCAATTAGGTTATCATCGGGTAATTTGGTTGCAGTCAAAATAACGTAAACAGGTGAGCCGTCTCTTTTTTTTAGGCAAAGCTCGCCGTAACTTCGCCCTGTTTCTTTAACCAAATTAAACTGCATCAAACCTTGAGCTAAAGAGTCTTCACATAACACTTGTGAAATATTCATCGATAGCAATTGTTCTTTTGAGAGATCCAACAATCTACAGGCACCTTCATTTACGAACAGATATTTTCCGTTAGGGTCTGCAACAAAAACAGCGCTAGGAGTACTTTCAAGGTAAATTTTGAGCCTATCCTCGCTTTGTTTAACGGCAATCTCGTTTTTTTTACGTTCAGTTGTGTCCTTAAAAAGCACGGCTATTTTGTTAGTTGATACGGGTATAAATTGCGTTTCAAAGTATCGATTTATTGTAGGATTCAAGTATTCGTACTGAAGTGTTTCACCCGTTTTGAGTGCTTGGATAGCGTAATCGTACCATCTTTGTTCCGATGCAGGAGCAGCCTCTTTTTTGTGCTTACCTATTATTTTCTCTGCTTTGAATCCTGTTAGCTTCTCGTATGCAGCATTAACTTCAAGAAAAACAAAATCAGGCTCATTATCTTGCTTATCATAAACTAATTCTAATAATTCAAAAGCTTCCGCAAGTTTACTAATAAATTCACAATTGCCATCTTTTATTTTGGTTGAGGCGCCATAAGCGTCGATGTTAGAAGAAGACATTTCTTTGCGCCAATAAACTAAGAGTACGAGCAGAATAATATACAATTTGGAAAACTTGCATTAGCTAATTTATTATCTTAACAAGTTAGTACTCACTAAACATGTGATTCAAGGTAGAAACCTTCTGAGATCCAAACAAAATGCTCCTCGCCAAACGCACCAGAATCAGTCACGACCCCGATAGTTAAATTAGCTGGAGCAACTGGATACCTTGTTGACAAAACTGCTTCGAATGTTTCGGGGTATACTCTATTGAGAATTGGTGTGTTATCCAACACTCCATTAACGTACACTCCATCAAAAGAGGTTGCTTTTTCCCCTTCAAGATTAAAGTATGGACTATAAACCAAAAACTTGACTTCACCAGTTTTCTCATTCCAACTTGGCGAATTTATTATCATATCGGTGGTAAAAGGAGAAGTCAGATTGAACATGACTCCATCCGCTGTAAAATCTAAAAGCATTGTTGAAGGCTTAGATGGGTACGTTCCAGATAGAGAAATATTAAACATTTTCCCCTGAACTCTTGAGTTATTAATCTCCTTGATTACTGCTCCATTATCCGCTACAGTGTTAACGTAAACTGTGCCAAAGTTAACTTGGGGATAACTGCCAGTGTCTGTTATTAGAGCATGAATTTTTTGGGTGTTTTCATTCCAATATAATCCCAGCATTTGAAATTCGATGAAAGATACAGTTTCAATCGTGTAACTTTTGGTTGCGTAGACTCCGAGTGTTATATTCGATGGCATGATTGCAAATGTTTCAGATAAGGTTACTTCGCAGGTATGGTTGTTCTCGAGAGTGCCATTTAGATCAATCACAGCTTGCTCGTCTAATTTCCCGTTGACATGGATTTCCTTTATCTCTTGAGCAAGGCCAAAGTTTTGAATATAGACATTTATTTTGCCCGTGGCGTTGTCCCAATCTACCTTCTGAACTTCAATCATGCCGTGGAGGTTTAGGTTGGGTGGACTTTCAGGGTAATACTGGAACAAATAAACAAGAGTAACAAAAGAACCAAGAATAATACTTAGCACAAATAAAGTAAATGCGACTTTTGTTTTTTTATTCAGTTAACTCACCGATTGCTAACAAGTACATCTTGCGGGTAGAGGCTATATTAAATCTGTGACGTCTGTTTCTGTTTGCACGGACAATTGGGTTTTAGATTGAAGCTTGAAAAGAGGATTTAAGAAAAAATGGGAGTTACGGGTATTTTTCCTCTTTTAGCAAAGGAATAAAATTTCTTCTTGAATGGTGAACATTAGGTAAAATACTTATACTTAAGACACAAGAGTGGGCAATTGCGAACGAAGTCTATTTTATGCTTCTTTTCGAGAAAAAATAATTTGGAGAAAAATATAAATGCAAAAACTGAAAACCAAAATTTCAACTATTGCGATAGTTGTTTTTTTCGTACTTTCAATGACAGCTTCAACGAATTACATTTCAAGTACATCTGCGCATTCACCGCCATGGCAAGTTCCAACATATGCTTACATTAATGTAGCCCCAAACCCAGCGGGTGTAGGTCAAACAGTTAACATTGGAATGTGGATCAATAACCCCCCACCAGACGCAAGCAGAACTTACGGAGATCGATGGCAAAATTTCAAAGTTGTCGTTACCAAGCCTGATGGAAATACTGAAACACTTGGGCCTTTCACATCTGACGATACCGGAGGCACTCATGCAGATTATACACCAACGCAGCTTGGCACGTATAGTTTTTTCTTCAGTTTTCCAGGACAAGTATTAGCAGGCAATAACCTTGACCCAACTTCAGCAGGACCCTCGGCTTACGCTAACATTAATGACACATATCTGCCTAGTAATGCTACAACTACTCTTACCGTTCAACAGGAACCAGTGCCATCTATTCCCCAGAATCCCCTTCCAACAAATTACTGGATTCGCCCTATAGAATCAGTGAATGATTATTGGTATACTATTAGCGGAAACTGGTTGGGACTTAGCGCATCCACTTTCTCTACTACAGGTCAATACAATGCATCAGGAAACTATAACCCGTATACAACTGCTCCAACCACTGCTCACTTGCTATGGACAAAGCCGGCAGCGCCGGGAGGTCTCATAGGCGGTGAATATCTTGGAACTGACACAAGTAACTTCAACGCACCGCAACAATACCAGCCAAAATTTGCCCCAGTAATAATGGATGGAATACTGTATTATGAGCAATATCCAAACTCACAATCTACACCAACTTACTGGTATGCAATAAATCTACACACGGGACAAACGCTATGGACAATGAATGCTACCACAGATCTGCTGTGCGGTCAAATTCTTAACTATGTAACACCCAACCAATACGGAGCCGTAACATACCTTTGGGGTATCTCACCTACCACAGCTCACGGGGCCGTAGGAAGTGTTGTTCACCCCAATACGCCTCCAAACACTGGAACCACATATACCTTATACGATGCCCTCACTGGAGCCTACGTCCTAACGATAGTCAACGGCACTGGAATGACGATTACAGAAGACCAAACAGGAAGCCTGGTAGGTTACTATGTCAACTCAAGCACAGCAAACGTATACCATGCACCCACACTAAACCTGTGGAACTCAACACAATGCATTGACAAACTCAATCCCAAAACTCCAGGATACTCATACGCAGGACAATCGGAATGGTACTGGGAACCTATTCAAGGTGACATAATTCCATTCAGTTATGGAATTCAATGGTCAGCACCATTATCCACCAACATCTCAGGAGTTGCACTGCCTGGAACATTAGGAGTAAGCGGCACTTGCATATCAAACGGCGTAGTACTTATGGTCTCAGCAGGTTCAGGAGGAACAGGAAGCTTCCAAACAGGATTCCAAATCGAAGCAGGCTATGACGCAAATACCGGTGCCCAATTATGGATAACCAACCGGACAGAAACACCAAACACAAGAATATATACAATTCCAGCAACTGCAGGCGTCTACGGTGAAATCAACTATAACACAGCTATAGCAAATGGATACAGCATGACAACAGGATCATTAGTATGGGGACCAATAACGCTACCAAACCCTGATGCATATGACAACTTAGGCGGCTATCAAGGTGTCTCCGCAAACGGCATTAGTTACGTATGGGGTTTCGGTGGAACAATATATGCTATCAACATGACGAATGGCATATTAGTTTGGAACACTAACACGACAGAAATCAGCGGTCCTTCAGGATCCGACACTCCTTATGGTGTATGGCCAATTTGGACATTCACTGTAGGTTCAGTTGCAGGCGGCGAATTATTTGTACCAGAAGGTCACCAATACAGTCCTCCAATGTTCCGCGGCGCCAATCAACTAGCTATAAACCTAACTAATGGACAAGGCGTATGGAGCATTCTTGGATTCGATGTTACAAGTGGCCCAGCAATCGCGGATGGCGTCATGACAGCTTTCAACTCCTACGACAACCAAATATACACTTACGGCACGGGACCCACCCAAACAACAGTCACAGCACCAAGCGTTGGAGTTACAACAGCTACACCTATAACGATAAGCGGCACAATTACTGACATCTCTGCAGGCTCAAAACAAGAAGCAGTAGCAGCTAACTTCCCAAACGGCCTACCATGCGTTTCTGATACAAGCATGACCCAATGGATGGAATCCGTTTACATGCAACAATCAATCCCAGCCAACTCAACAGGAGTAACAATTACAATCAGCGTCATTGACTCAAACAACAACTACAGAATCATCGGAAACACCACAAGCAATCTTTATGGAACCTATGGCTTAACTTGGACACCCGACATCCCAGGCACATACACGGTTATCGCTAGCTTTGCAGGTACACAATCATACTATCCATCGTCAGCTGCAACAACCTTCGATGCCAGCGCTGCTACAACAACAACAACACCACCAACAAATCAAGCTCAATCAAACGTCGCAACCACAACTGATTTAATGACATACATAGTTGCCGCGGCAATCGCCATAATTATTGTAATCGCAATAATAGGCGTCCTAACCCTAAGGGCAATCAAGAAACAACCATAAAAAACAAACCAAATCTCTCTTTTTTCTTTTTTTAAAAGCAAAAATCAGTATTAAAATAACTTTAGGAAATTCTGAGTCGAAGAGCATAACTCAAGAAAACTCATAAATTTCATTCTCAAAAAATAGTTTATCTCATAATTTGCATATAACGACCTGAGAGGAATTATTTTGGCTCAGAGCTTTTATCAAAATCTATATTATCATTAAAATCAAAAGTTGGTTTTAACTTAAGTGAGATGCAAGAAAACATAGTTTAAGCCTCATCTCAAAGTGAGTTCCACCTATTCTATTAATGTCTGCCGATTCCCCTGCCTTAACTACTTTGCTAAGGCTTGAAAATAAACAAGTAATTTTTAGCTATATCTTCTTTCACTGACAAAGAAAATTTTTGAACAAACTGTTCTATTTCTTTCCGGTCGTAGTTACCTTGGATTCTTAATTGATAGCGGTCAGGGGTTTTTTTCTCAATCATAACCATAGTTGGTTGAATCAGCAATCCAACACTCAACTCTTTGAGTAGCGCAACCGCTTCTGCTCTTTCCATAACCTTTTGCCTTGTTGGGCGTACAGCATTTAAGGTTAATAAAACTTTGTAAAATAAGAAAATCTGAAAACAGAATTAAGATTGCTCAGGTTTGGTTTCCTCTAAGACAATACAAGGTTTCCTTTAATTAAAAAAAACTAAGAGGACTTATTAGAACATTTCAAGCAAATGGATTAACGCTCCTGTAATTATTGCGATTATCCAGATAATTAATGCGGGCATCATGTACTTCCTAGCAGTTACACATCGCATATTTGAACGAGAGAAAACAACCCACAAACCAATAAACCAAAAGCCTGATACCTCAGCAACAATTCCAAGACCAAAATGAAGCCAAGTATTAATCGCATAAGCTGGTGAAAGAGAAAGAATTGCACTAGAGCTACTCAGGGCACTTGGCACCATTACCACAAAAACTAAAATCGTTTCCAATAACATCGCAACTGTCGTGAGATAACCATGCTTCATGAGGTTCCTCTTATTGTTGATTCCACGAACAAGAGGCAAACCCAATACTAGCATGAATAGAATTATAATAGAAAGAGAAAGAGTGATGTTCCCATTCAGGTCAAGCGGCATAATTAACTCCACTTTATTGTAGAAGAAACTACTATTCAAGATTATATGCAACTAACTCAGCACTTACTGAGTCGAAAAAAACTTCTCTTGTGTTGGCTAACTTAACATTGACAGTTTCCTCCAATTGTGAAAACAACATTACAAGATTAAGGCGGATCCGGTTTTCTGCATGGACAGTAAAAACTGTGGTTTGATTGTTTATGTTTGTAAACTGTGTCTTTCCCAACTTCACTAACAACACAGATAAGATGACCGCAGTTCTTACATTTCATATAAAATTCTTTCTTTAGAACTTGTAATAAGTATGCTGGAGAAAACTTCAGTCAATCACGATTCCTTGCTTCCAAGGTTTAGTTTTTGCTTATCAATAATTAATAGTCTAATTACTGAAATTTTATATAAACAACCGCCGATTAGGCAGTTTTTATAGGCGTGAGTGCGATGAATAAGGCATCATTAAGTTTACTTTTCATAATTCTGATTGTCGGTTCCTTCATTTTACTAAGCCCCATCCAAGTAACCAAAGCACAAAGCGGAACTTCTGTCGCTGGAATAATATCGACGGATACTACCTGGACGCAATCAAATAGTCCATATATTTTAACAGGTAATGTTCTTGTAAACAATGGCGTAACCTTAACAATTCAAGCCGGAACTACCGTCAATCTTGGTAGCTACTATATAGAAGTAAACGGGACATTACAAGCAATCGGAAACAGTGCTAATACAATAACTTTCAAGAATGGACAAATATCCTTCACTCCATACAGCACAGATTGGACTGAATCTTCTGGAACAGGTTGCATAATTAGAAATTCAGTTTTAAACTCAACAGGAGTTAGCATGGGAGTCTCGGCAAATATTAGCAATAATACAATTGTTAATGCTGGCGTTTTTGCTGGTCCTCAAGGAAATAAATTGGTTGCTCCTTTAATTTGCAATAATACCTTTTACAATAGCAATGCAGGAGTTTCGTATGGTTCAGGCTATGGTACGACTCAGGTAGTTATCAGCAATAA
The DNA here is from genome assembly GCA_963798135.1 of Candidatus Bathyarchaeota archaeon. Lineage (GTDB taxonomy): Archaea > Thermoproteota > Bathyarchaeia > Bathyarchaeales > Bathycorpusculaceae > Bathycorpusculum. Next base: position 27,123 of record CAWCSI010000007.1, read on the forward strand.
TAATTTTGTTGGTGCCGGAGTTGACATTGGTCAAGTCGCTCCGCAAGGAGATATGGGTGCGACGATTGTAAACAATACAATTTCAGGAGCTTCAATAGGGATATTTCTTGAGCATTCGGGAACTCAAACAGTTTCGGGTAATCTAATAATGAATTGTAGCACTGGCCTAGAAATGATTCAAAACTATATTGCTGGGAGACCTTTAGTTCAAAACAACAGCATTATTAATAATGCGATAGGGATAAATTTCTATAACTCTATTGGCACTCCTAACATTTTGCAGAATAACATTTACAACAATAGCAACTACAATGTTCTGGTATCAGGCAACCAACCGTACAGTACAAATGAGAATGCCAGCTACAACTATTGGGGAACAACCGATAGTGTAGCAATAGGCAATTCTATTTATGATTACAACAAAGATTTCTCATTAGGGTTAGTGACATTTAACCCGTTCTTATCTTCGCCAAGCACAGGAGCACCAACCGCCATTATTGCGTCAGCAGGCAATGGCGGGTCTATTACTCCAAGTGGAATTATCAGCACTAATTATGGTGGCAGTCAATCTTTCACTATAACAGCAAATAACGGTTACCATATCTCTGGTGTCATAGTAAATGGGACTTCTGTTGGTGCTGTTAGCCTTTACACCGTTCAAAACATTAATGGAGTAACAACAGTATCAGCGACCTTTGCATCTAACCCAACTCCAACGCCTACTCCAACCGAAAGCCCAACACAGACCCCTTCTACTAATCCAACGCAACAACCTACAAGTACAACAACCACCCCAACCCCAACAGCGAAAGATCCATCATCACCATCACCAACACCTGCCGTTCCAGAGTTTCCTTCGTTACCAGTAATTCTAACACTACTCGTCGCTGTCTCTCTAAGTATCATGATAACTGTAAGAAAACGAAACTCGAAATAAGCATCAAGAGCACACCCCTGTTTCCTGAAAATTTAATCTGGAAACAGCTTTCGGCAACTTTTTCTATTTCAGATTGTATATTTCGCGGCGATTAACTCAGAGTTTTCTTGTTCTTCAAAATGGGATTCAAGAACCTGCTTAGTAAACTGAAAAGTACAATTTTATTGATAACTTATCCATTAATTAATTCAGTTTAAGTGACTCAGATTGCTATTTTGCTGAAGACAAATCTTAAAACTCCAAATTAATGATATTATGTGTCACGGGTTTGGTATGGAAGATGAAGTAATAATTATTGAAGTTGAACCCAGGAAGTTTGATATTGTTGATGAACCGGGTAAGTATAGTTTTAAGTTAAATTTTTTTAGGGAAGTCTATACTGTCAATCAACCAATTACTTGTAAACCACAGTTTTTAGCAATTAGAGCGCCGAAAGGCGACCACATTGAGTACATATTCAAGATTGACCCTGTAAGGTCCAATTTTAAGAATGGACAGATATCGCCTCAAGGTGAACCGATTAGAGCAATGATACCTCTCAGACTACACAACAGGTCATCAACACAAAAAGTAGTTTGGTATACTTCTTTTCGAACTTTAGTGACGCATAATTCAACCAGTGAGTTTAGTGAAGAGGTTAAACAAGATGAAAAGGTCCTTTGCAACGGATATTCTTGCATTCATCATGAATACTGTAAATTCTTTAACAAATCACAAAACCTAATCACAAAAAGTTCAGAGGCAAAAGATTGAAAATACTTCCAAAGATTTCATTGTTCTCTTTTCTGACTAAAATAATCCAGCCAACAGCACACATGAGAAAAGTCTTTTAATTAATGTCTCAAGTTTACTAAATGAGACATACCCAAGCGGGAGTGGCGACTGATGATATCTGACAAAAAGATACCAACAGTTTTAGCTTTATCGGGTTCTCTGAGAAGCCCTTCTTTTACCGAGAAAATATTAGACACTTTGCTTAAAGGAATGGGTGAGGTGGAAGTTCACAAGTTTTATCCGCATAAAATGAAGATTGGACCCTGCACAAGCTGTTGGGGCTGCTGGCAAGGAAAAAACAAAGGTGAATGTGTCCAGAAAGACGATTTTCAATCAATATACGATGTTTACAAAAAGTGTGATTACTTTATTATCGCTGCACCAGTGTACGTTTTTGGTTTTCCCGCTACTGTAAAAAACGTGATAGATAGGTTCTTTGTAAACTTGGAACTCTTCCCAGATTTTAATGGATAATGGGTTAACTAATCACCCTCAGCGGTATGCACCTAAGGCAAAAGGTGTCTTGGTTTCGACTTGTGGTTTTCCAGATATGGAGAATTTTGCCTTAATGAGTGAACATTTTAAGAAGATTATGATGCACATGGGATTAACTTGGGCAGGCGAAATTCTAATTCCCTCCGCTGGGGCAGCAAACGTTCCACATTTGCTCGATAACAATATTGAGGCAGTTAGAACAAGCTGGTGCTGAGCTGGTTAATGGAACAATATCTCCTGAAACAATGCGAACTATTAGTGATGTCCCAATATCTAAAAACGACTATAGGGAAATGACCAATGCCAGCTTTAAAGGAGGACTAACTGGAAAAGCCAAAACTGTTGCCATTGGCATCAAAGCAATGAGAAACAAAGGTAAGAAAAAACAGGATTAACTTGATCGATTTTAGATGAAATGCAAGAACACAAAGTCCTTTCTACAAAAAATAAGCCAAAAGCTCTTCCATTTAGCATCAGCCTAGCCTTTGTGGGAAAACGTGCGAAACTACATGTGACGTGCACTCTTTTGATGGGGAAGATAACAAACAGGATTATGGGCCTTTAAATAAACCATATAGTTTTGAGGTTTGGGATTCCTTTAAAATGGGCGTCGTCTGAAATGAGTGTGCACCCGTGCATTTGAGATGTAGCTGCAATTATGCTGTCAGCCATGGGCATATTGCGAGAACTTCTGAGTTCAGCACTGCGCACTGCAATAGCGTAGTCAACACCCACAACCGTGAATTCAGCAACTATAGTGTGAGTCCGCAGAGAAGCAACTTCTTTTCCGCTATGTTTCATACTAATGTGATGGAGTTCATGTATTGTCAAGACAGAAACCAGTTTCTTCTTAGTTGATTTTGCATCTTGTTTTAGCTTTTTCACAAGCAGCAGAAGAAGAAGAAGTGCCCTTCCTTTCAGCTTCTTCTTCTTTCAGTCAAAAAACCTTTTACTGAAGCTTTTTATCGCAAACCCTTCACTTGGTTAAGCATGAGACCTCTAAGCAAAAGCTTACCAATACTGCTTTTTCTAATCTTAGCAACCTCAAGTTTATCGACACTTGTCTCTTTGCCTCTTGGACTAGCTCAAAGTGGCACAAATGTAAGTGGTTTAATTAGCCAAGATACAACTTGGACCCAAGCAGGAAGCCCATACATATTCACAGGCAACATGGCTGTAAACCAAGGCGTGACCTTAACGATACAAGCAGGAACAACCGCAAATCTAAGTAATTATTACCTTAGAGTAAACGGCACATTGAGTGCAGTAGGAAGCGCAAACTCAAAAATCACTTTAAACGGTGGGCAAATTACGTTTACAACCATTAGCAACGGCTGGAATGAACAAAGCGAAACTGGCTGCATAATCGAAAACTCAATTATCAATCAAGTTTCAATCTCATGTATCAACACCATAAAAATTGATAATTGTATAATAAACAGCCAAAACGGCCAAATCACACTCACTTCATCAATAATTTCAAATAACGTTGTAACTGGCAACATTAACAGCCAGTCCTCAATGCCATCGCTTGGTCAGAGTAATGCTCCTTTAGATACATCGGTAATTTCTGGAAATACCGTCAAAGGTAATATCGTTCTTGGGTCGGTCTCTTTAGGTGCCGTAACAGCGCCTTCAGAAGCATGTACAGTTTCCAACAATACCGTTTACGGTTCAATCATATCGGGCAGTCCCCAAGGTACGCCTCAAATATTCAATAACACGGTTAGTCAGGGGGGAATTGCGTGTGATGGTTATGGTTCAATTTTTAACAACATTATTTATGGGTGTCAAACTGGAATCAGCCTGTACACCATGAGAGTTTTCGGTGGAAATCTCCCATGCTATGCGACAGTTGAAAACAACATTGTCACGGGAAACTCATATGGTATCGGTATTAGCCTTACTGATGTTAATGGAGGGCTAGGTCAACAGTACTGCCCAACAATATTAAACAACACAGTTTCAGGGAATTCCGTCGGAATATATTTAAATGGTTTTGGTTATACCGCAACTCCAATAATTAAATATAACAATTTGTTAAGCAGCTCTAACTACTCTTTTGATTTGCAAGAATCTAATAACGCAGATTTAAGCAATAATTGGTGGGGAACAACCAACCAACAGGCGATTAATCAATCAATTTATGATTTCAAAAACGACTTCAATTTGGGTGTCGTAACATTCACACCATTTTTGACAGCGTTTAACCCTGAGGCGCCAAGCGTAATTAACCCGATTGTAACATCAAGCCCAAGCTCGGCTACTTCAACACCGACCCAAAATTCCAATTCAACACCAACTTCCACTTCGACTTTATCAGAAACATCTACCTCAACTTCAACTCCAACCGTTCCAGAGTTTCCAACATTGATAATTCCATTCTTGATAGTCGTATTAGTGACTGCAGGTTCGTTGGTTTACTTCAAGAAACACAAACGCTAAAAATAATTGGCTTGTAAAATATTGCAAACTTATAAAATTGTGGCCTCTAAAAAAAATTCCGCGTATTCTGCGAAGACCAAGATCAATTAAAAAATAGTTAAGTTGTGTGTTTCCTTATGTTTCTCGCTTCTTCATAGAAGCGCAGAACTTTTGTTCAGTTATAACTAAATTCATTCTTTGGAAAAAACTAGCTCATTAAGAATTTTTTTGAATTGTTCTTGCAAATGAGGTAAATCAGTTATTGCCGTGTTCCATATAGAAGGCCAATCTGCACTAAAGTATTCATGCGTAAGCTCATGTCTCATTCCGCATAGTTTTTCATAAGGTATATGATAGTAATAGAATAGCTCCTTCACTTTTTTGTTCTTTGAAACTGCCCAGACAGCTTCAGCAATGTCGCGCAAAACATCCTTCAATGCATGCATTCTTATTTTTTGTTGAATAAACGACTCATATGTTAATCCTAATGTTATTTCTTTTAGGTCATCGATATACTCTATAATTTCTTTAAACGTAAAGTTTAGGGTCTCGGTGCTCCAGATTTTTAGTCATACGGCGACAGCTTCATTTAACACCTGATCTTTGATGTGCTTATTTAGAAACTCTTTTGAAATTACATCTACTTTCATGTGTAACTTTCGCTTAAGATATTGTTTTAAATCATAAATTTTGAAAAGGCTAACAGCTGCTGAATAGGTTACCAAAATATCCAAGTCACTCTTCTCCGTTTGTTCTTCTCTGGCAAAAGAACCAAAAATATCAATAGTTTCAACGTTGAACCGTTTCTTCAATGTAGGCTTCAGCGATTGCAGTTGCAATTTGACTTCTTCTAGTGACTTTACGTCAAAACTTTTTTGAACCAATCTTTTCTTCGCCTTTTCAGTTGAATTATGTTCTATTTTTGCTAATAAGGATTTTCCGCTTAGCAATGATTTCAAATTCCCATTGAACTTTTGTCGCCTCAATTAGGTAGCAAGCAACTCTTGTTTCGTTTTTAATGATTTTGAGAACCATGAGAATAGTCAGTAAACTGTTAACAAATAACCTTTTATCGATCTTATTTCTCAGCAATTTATGGAAGAGATGGCTGGAGAACAAACGTTTGGCTGTAGTACTTGCTTTTGCTCTCTTCCTATCGTTGGCTACGGTAAACATTTCTGCTAGGCATAAACAACTACTGCCGTAGCCTTGTCAAACCCTAATTTGAAAAGCGTTTCTTGAAGAAACTATACCAATTTAGAACAAAGCCATACTTACGGTAATTTGGAAATCCAGAGCTATGCAAATAGTTAATCTGATTTTAGCAGCAGTTCCAAACCGGCAGTATTAAGAAAAAAAAGTTTCATAGTGGGGTTTGAAATCACCCTTAGGCTGGCAGTTCGATAATGAACTTTGTTCCTTTGCCTAACTCACTTTCTACGCTGATAGAACCTTTGAGTGCTTCAATTAAACGCTTTGAAACTGCTAGGCCAAATCCTTGACCTTTGGCTTTTGTTGTCATCATGGGCGTAAACAGTTTGGGCTTTATTTCTATCGGTATACCAACGCCTGTATCAGCGACAGAAATGATTATCCTGCCATCTTTTCTTTGCCCCTTTATTTCTAAATTACCACCGTTTGGCATGGCTTGGATTGCATTGGTTACAAGATTGGTAAGGGCTCTTTGAAGTAGCAGTGGGTCTGTGCTAACCTTTTCTAAGTCGTGAATATTGATCGAAAGTCTAACTGCGTCTGGGAGGCTGACTGTCTTAAAAATACTTGCAAACACATTAGACAAATTCATCTCTGAATACTCAGGAGTTATTGCTCTAGAGTAGTCTTGTAAGTCCTGCACAATCTTGTTTATGTAAGCAATATTTTTCTCAATGCTTTCAATGCTTTCAGTTACTCCTTCTTTTGTTTTGGAATCAGGTATGGCACCTAACTCATCTTTGAGCAGGTAGGTTTCGCTCAAAATGGCTTGTAGTGGATTGCGAATATCATGACCAACCATGCCTGCTGTAGTGCCTATGACTGATAATCTCTTTGTTTCTTCTTGCTCAGTTTTGTCTTCAACGATGATTGTAATGCCTAAGTCTGATGGATAGGTTGAAATCTCAAAAACTGATGCCTTTTTGGTCTGTCTGCTGACTACGTTCATCATGAAACGGGCAGGCTTTTTTTCTTTCAGTGATTCAAAGTAAGGCGTCACATCTACAGACTAGCATTTCTGGTAAGACACTATAGACTTTTTTACCTAACGCTTCCTTCGCTGGTATTGTTGTTACTCTTTCAGCTGCTTTATTCCAATTTTTAACATTAAACTCCCAATCTGTAACTATGAAAGCTTCATCAAAACTCTCATATAACTCACGATAGCTCTGCTCACTTTTCCTAAGTGTTTCTTCAGTTCTCTTGCGCTCAGTAATGTCTTCAGTTAAAACAACGATGTTTGTTCCAGATTCATGGTTTATTGGATAAGCAGTTATGCTTAACCATCTCTTTCTGCCAAAACCTTGAGCTTGAGGCTCTGTTGATGCGTCAAACTCAAGTTCAGAAGACTTTATTGTTTCTCCATCATATACTCTTTGGACATCGGGAAGCACGCCAATATTGGCAATTTGTTTGCTTTGCAGAATGTTGTACTTGCCTATGACGAGGTCACGTGGTATTTGCCATTGTTTGTCCCAAGCATCGTTTACTTGGATGAGAAAACCGTTTTTATCAAAGAGGGCAAAAGCGATGGGCGATTGTTGTATTATGTTTTCTAGATTTTTTGTGGTTTGTGTCAGTGCATCCTCAGTGTTCTTGCGCTCTGTTATATCCTTGAAAAGTACGGCTATTTGGTTTGGCGGTAAAGGTATGAATTGGATATCGAAGTATCCGTTAACTTTGTCGTTGTAATATTCATAACAGAGTATTTGGGAAGTTTTGAGGGCTTTTACAGCATAGTCGTGCCATCTTTTCTCTGATGCTGCTGCAACTTCTTTTTTGCTTTTTCCCAACAAATTAATGCCTTTGAGTCCTGTTTGTTTCTCGTAAGAAGGATTAACTGCCAAAAACACAAAATCAACAACGTTGCTTTGGTTGTCATAAATTACTTCAAGCAGTTCAAAACCATCATCAAGGCTATTGATAAATTTGAAGAGGTTGTCTGTGTTTTTCAATAAAGAACCGTTACCGGAAAAGTTAGAAGTAGACAAGGTTTTGTTCTCATTTAAAGTTGTTTGTTTGTTAACTTAACGGTTTGTGATTGTATGATTGAGGTTACATTTGCTACATCGTAAGATGTTTGATATCATACAGTCAATTAAAATCAAACCAAAGCAAAACGAATAGATCAATAAACTTCAAATTAATCAATCAAAAATGGATGTGCTGACCATGCCTCCATCGGAGGAGCCTTCCAGCACTATTTCAAAATGAGTTAAAATCACAAAAATGAAATTTCTGCACAAATTCTTATTAGACCATCCACCTTTTTCCTTAAGAACCAGGAAAATAAATCTTATGATTGCTCACGCGAAGCTAATTGTCTTTAAGGTTTGTGGAGAACTCCTTTTCTTATTTGGATTATTGGCTTGGATTTATGGTGTGCTCATTCAACTTATTCATCCAGAATTCCTGCCAATGGGGCTTTCACATATTGTGCCGTGGATTCGTGTAGACACTTTTACAATCGCATGCTTCTTTGTTTCGGCATTAGGATTCCTCATATGGAGATTAACAAAAGAATTATTCGAGCATCATTGCTAGATAAAGATGCAGTAATTATTCCACACTTATCTCTTTGCCAAAAAACTTGAGTATTTTAAAAGCAAGAGGCGCAAGATCATAAACTTGAGAACCAAGATAATCTTGTTTATCAAGGACTTTTTGACTTAACAAGAACTCTACATGTTCCCCCAAAGATTTGTTGTCTATTAACGTTATTTTTGAAATTTGGGTTAATTCCATTGGCCCTTTCTTTTGTAGCATTTCAATTATCGCTATGTATGCTTGCAGCTTAGAGGTTTTCATGGGGGAGCTGATAACATTATAATGTGCTTTATATTAAGCCTTTACTTGCTTGGTTTGCAAGAGATAACCTTTCTGGCATATAAGCTGTAATTAATTTCAATTTTTTGGTTTAATATTTATTATTACTATTAAAAATTGTATTTTTGACTGGTTAATCTGTTTGAATTCTCGATTTAATTGCTTAGAAATGAGAAATGATAAGGCTTATCGAAGAATCAAAACCCTTGCCAAGAAAACAATAGGCACCCATTCACCATCAACCAACAATTCAGCATGAAATCTAGGAGCGTTTTCCCTAAGAAACGCCCAAATCATAACATATCCATAGATAACTCCGAAAAGAATTGCCGGAATAAAACTCAAGAAAACTCCTTCAACTAAACAATACATTAACCAGATTATCAAAGAACTATTTACGATAAAAAGAAGCTTTCGAGTTTTTACTCTACCTAACGCTATGGGAATGGTTTTGACTCCAGAGAAGTGGTCTCCCCTAATATCCACGGCATCAAAAATTATAGTATTAACTAGAGTCTGCGCGAAAATGAACAAGAATACAAGAATAATTTTACTATCTGATGTTGACTGCATTGCGGGAAGAAAAGCTCCAGTGATCGCCCAACTTAGAGCAACTACTATGCTTTTGATTCCAGTAATTTCTTTGAGCCTGGGCACTGATTTTGCAATTTGAAAACTATAGATAAAACCAATAGCTAACGGCGCTAAAATAATTAATAGAGTTGACACGCCTGAAAAAATTCCTATTCCTAAACTAACCAGCAAGACGCTTATGGAGAGGATGATATATAATGACCCTTTTGCCTTGCAATCGGGTCTATTAATTGAATCTTCTTTGAGGTCAGAAACTTTGTTAATGCCGTAAACACCTAAAGTGCTCAGAAAAGCAGCAAGATAGATCGGAAAAGAAGATTGATCACCATAAAGATAATTTGCGAAAAAAACGACTAAAGACGCATTAAAAGCCAAAAAGATTGAGTTTGTAGTTAAAAACCTTAAGGCTTTAGTTATCAAACTAACTCCCGCATTAAGTTAAGTCCTGCAGGTTAACTTTGCTACTTTGTTTGAGATAATCTTGGAAAATGTCTTCTCCCCATTGGAGAGCTTTTGGACTCATCGACATTAGGTCTGTGTTGTAGTCATATTCCCCGTTTAAATTGAAAAGCCCCAACGAAAAAATATTATCTGTTACAGTCAATGCGACTTTTATGTCTTCAATCAAGTAAACTTTTAGATGTTCCTCGAGTATGAATTTTTGAATAAGTTCTGCTTCATTGGTTGAAGATGCACTTTCAAGAGTTTTTTTAAGTACTTTGCCAGTACAAATTAGCTCAACAGTTCCCCCTTGATTAAGAAGTTTTTTCATAGCAACTACATAATCGGGGTGAAAGATAGGGGAAGTTCCTTTCAGTTTTTTAGAATTAAGTAAGAGCTGCAAGAAAGTTTCATGCACTTTTCCTAGTTCGCTACTCTCGGTTTTGACTATTGTTGAGTCTTTGAGAGCGCCCAATCTGAGCATGAAATTTGAAGGTATTTCACTGACGTTGTGATTTAACCAGAAGTCTTTATATTTTCCTAAAACTTCTGTCGCGCCGTTAAAATCCTCACAGATTGAAGCTTCAATAAAACCCAGCGAATTTAAACTATAAACACCTGCTTCTTTGGTGGTTAAATCAAGGTTTTCAAACTCTTTTAACACGTGGAGGATCGTAGTTTCTGTTGATTCCATTTCAGCCTTAAGTTCTGAAAGTTTTTTGTTGCCCTTCAGAAGGCTGAGCAGGATGTTTTGCTTAAGTTCAGACCGGATAATTGCTCGGTAGTCCATTGACAGCCCTTACAAGTACTCGACACTATGAATATTTAAGTCTTGAGACAATCAAAGATTAAATAATATAATTAAAATTCTAAGCCTAAACCCCTGAAAAGCATTTTCACAATTGACTTATCCAGACAATTTTGGCAATTGCTCGTACTATAATATATACAATAATATGTATCGAAGAAATTGCCTAAAAAAAGCAATTTTGCTTGACTTCGACAAAGACTTATATGTTTAGTCCGTAAATAAAAACGGTTACAGGCGAAAAAAGTTGGGTAATTATATAAAAGACTTTTCAGTATCCAACAAAGATAACTCGATTATCAAATGTGAATGTGGGTTGGAAATTCCAGTGATTGCTGATCCTGGTGAAATGGGCGCAGCTATCGACGATCATATTGAGGAACATAAAAAAAATTGCAAAAACAATGTTGAATGTGAGTTAGTTGCGAAACGGATCCAAAATACGTTGTTCAGTCAACTCTTCACAATAATAGCTCTCAAGTCTTTTTGAAACAACATCTGGCCTCCTAAACATAGAGGCTTACATTTTGGCAAAATTCGTACGGATTAAGCGTGTTACCCTATAATTAAGCCAAGGTTTTGGATCAACAGTTACAACAAAATCTAATTAACAATTTTTTCTATATCTTCAAAACCAAGTTCTGTTCGATTCCCATTTACTATAATAAACGGTTGATTCTCTTCAAAATCTTTCTGCTGCGATAGTTTTCTTTGTAAGTAGCCTTCATTGAATTCAACTTTGTTCTTAAGACGATGGTTGGGGTTAACTTGTTTGAGTCTGTTTGTTCTTTCGTTTCTTGTTCGATAAAAAATTATTAAAGCGAATGCAAGCAAACAAACTCCAATACCTATCCCCACATAAGACAAAACATTTGCCACAGTGTTACTTACAATAAAGAAGACATGAAATAATGGATTAGACCAAAGATGTGTAAAAGTGCCTAAGCCCCATATCAAAAAAACGATTCCGCTTAGACCTAATAGTTGTGTTGCTTTGTTCATTGACCGATTTGCGCTCCATTTATTTGAATTACCGCTTTTTAGTTGCAGTATCAACGTGTTTCTATCTGTGAAGTATGCTTAAGAAAGTTTGGAAATGCCGCACTTGGCTTTAAATGGAGAAATTTACAGCTAAATTTGATTGTGAAACAAATGAAATTATCTTTAGATTTTGGTTATCTGTCGCTTTTTGCTCAAACTGCGGAAAACAACTACCTGCCACAAAAAGCTTCCCTCCATTCTGCGACGAAAACGTAGCATAGAATTTGGCACAGCTTTTATTTCTTTCAGGAATCTTTGCTAAGTTCAATTAAAAACATTTGCCAAAATACAAAGTAATGCTTATTAGTAATACTGTTCAACTATACCTGAGATATATATGGAAAATCCGAACGTAATCACGATCAAAGTTCCCGGCGAATTGAAAAAAAAGATGAAACGAGTCAAAGTCAATTGGAGCCAATATATTCGAGAATGTGTCCAAAACAAGATTGAACAGCAAGATATGATAGAGGCTTCTGAAAAGCTCGATAATATTAGAAAACGAACTAAGCCGACTTCAACAGAGGAAATTGTGTCTTGGATCCGAGAAGACAGGGATAGTAATTAAATGCGTAACTACGTGGTTGATGCAAGCATAGTTGTTAAATGGGTTTTGTCAGGGGAACCTTGTGAGCAAAACTCAGTTAGACTCAAGAAGGATTATCTTTCAGGAATCGTCAACTTAAATGCGCCTTCCTTTGTAGTGCAAGAAGTTGCCAATTCACTTTGGAAAGCCACTATACGCCAAAGAATTCTTCAAGAAGACGCGCGAGAAGCCCTGAAAGTTCTACAGGGCATGCGAATAAATTTACATGAGTTCAACTGGGTAGAAATCTCTGAAGCATTAGATATCGCGGGAAAACTGAATTTACCAATTTACGATGCTTCATATATTTTGCTTTCCGAAAACCTAAATACAGAACTGGTTACAGCTGACGATGAACAATATCAAAAAGCAAAAGCATTCTTCAAAGTCCTGCACATTAAGGATTATCAGTAAGCTTCTAAAAAAGCAAAAATATCCGTACCAAACATTTCCACTTATTCGATCTATTCTTTATGTTATTGTTAGATTAAGACGGGAACAGCAGTTGCTCCTACGTTTTTACTACAATCTCATCGCAGTGATTTTCGACATTGATTACATATCGCCTATGAATAGAAATTAGACAATAAGAGATGACCCTTTTCGGCATTCTTGCCTAATTTTTATAAATGCGGTGATTGTTCCAAAAGCCGAGAGTAAAGGAAGAATATGGGCATGCATATTTGGGCAAATGTGGACTCCAAATTTTTTGGGGAGGAACGTATTTGGCAATTTTAGTAGCGAAAGACGTTTGGAAGACTTACGTTAATGATCAATTTGTTCTAAAGAACGCTCAGCTTTCTTTGGACAAAGGTGATTTTGCTTCAATACAGGGACGTTCTGGAGCTGGAAAATCTACCATTCTAAGAATCGTCGGTCTTCTGGAGAAGATGGATCGAGGAGAACTGGCTCTTTTTGGTCAAATAACAAACGATTTGAGCGAGAAGCAACGTGCGAAGCTAAGGCTTGAGAAAATTGGGTTTGTTTTTCAGTCGCTCAATTTGATTCCTCACATAACTGCAACGGAGAACATTGAGGTACCTTTGTGGCTAAAAAAAGTGAATGCTGCCAAGAGAAAAGAGAGGGCTTTGGAACTGCTCAATAAGTTTGGTTTGGTGAGCTTGGCGGATAGGTTTCCTCATCAAATGAGTCTTGGCGAGCAGCAAAGAGTCGCTGTGCTTCGAGCCTTGGCGAATGAGCCTCCTTTAATATTAGCTGATGAACCTACGGCGCATCTTGACGAAGATAACGCAGAGATCTTATTCGACCTCTTGAGACGGCTAAACAAGGAGTTCGGAACATCTATCTTGATGACTACGACAAGTGTTGAGGAGTCGGCGGTGGCTAAAACTCGATATCATCTTTTGCATGGAACCCTCGAACTCAAAGCATAGCTTTATTTGAAAAAATTGCTGCTTTAAGAATTGGTTTCCTCGTGTACTTCGTCGAATTTGATTTTCCAAACGCTAACCAATACTGTCGAAGTAATAAGGGCAACAGAAAATAGTAGAACTAACGGGTTAAAGGTGACAACCATTGTGTGAAACAGAACCTGCAAGCCACCATTATTTGCAAATACCATTAACATCGCATTCGCTAACGCATAACCCAAAATGCTAAAAACAAAAGCGAGCGCTGCAGAGAATGCCGAGAACAGACCAACCTGTCCTCGCCTGGTCATGCCAAGAGCGGAGAGAACCGAAAAGAGACTAACATTCTCTTTGATACCCCAAGCTAAACTGTAATAAAGCGAAAGAACAGATGTTGTGAAGACAACTAAAAATAGCGCCCAAAGTGCGGTCTCCGATAAGCCGATGCTTCTTGAAAGTATTTGCCCCATAGCGTCAAGGGGGTTTCCTACCAAGTACTGGCCGATATTTGTTATGCTTGTTATGGGAAGATTCTGTAGCGCGGTGTTCGTATTTGATGTGCTGTTTGTTTCGCTTCCACCTAGAAGGTTTTGGACGGAGCTGAAATGGAAAACTGTGGGGTCAACCTCCATTCTTATGATAGACACATAATATTCGGTAGAGTCACGCATGATTTGACCAATTGGAAGCTGAGTGATCAATTCGTCATTGAGCGCGTCATTTGTGCTAAAAACTCCCGACAGTGTTAGAATGCTGGAAAAGTTTCCAAATGAGGATTGTATTGTGATGTTATCTCCTGGCGTAAGGTGGAGACGGTTTGCTAACTGCTGACCTGCCATGACACTGGCGTTTAATTCTTGATTAGACCATGCTCCTGAAACCAACTTCGCGATGTCTAAATCCTTCAAAAGGGTCATATTCATGCCTCTAAGATAGACAATTTGGTTATCAACGGCAACTGTAGCAAGGACTTCAGGGCTAACAACTTGAACCCCGGGTACGCTGCTCAGATTTGTTGCAAGCTGGATTGGGATTAAACTTGTTTGGGGCAGTTGTGAGCTGTTTGAATATAATGCGATCACGTTATCGCGTTCACCAATTGAATAAGGCACAGTTGACAAAGCTCCCATCAGAAGAAGGCCTGTTGTCGAGGTTACGGCGGAGACGGTGAGAACACAGATTAAAAACGGAATCAGAGCACGTTTTGACAATAACCGAAGGAAAAAACGCATTATGCTCTATTTGTCTCCTTTCGTATCGATTTGTCTGAGTTTTTATTACGAAGTATGAACCACCTGCTAAGACGGCTGTGAACGTTAGTGCGAAAAGATTCAAAAGATCCGTGAGTTGGAGAGTTGGGATTGCATAGGGCGCTTTTATTGCGTATGCGGCAAGTCTGTAGAACATTTGAGATGCGACAAGTCCGCCGACCCATCCGAAAAGCCAGCTTAATGTGGCTAGAAGTAGCAAACGAAGTGAAATCATTGATTGATACATTTTCCTTGATGACCCTGTTTGGCAAAGGATGGTTATTGTTGGAATCATGGAACGAACCGATTGAAGGCCAATTACGTATGAAGAAACAGCAAGAAGAGACCAAGCTGCCAAGAGCCAAACCCAAAAGATGCCTGATAATTCAGATAGAAGACTAAGAGTCACGACGGCAAATCTTGTGGCAGTTCCAGTGTTAAAGAAGCCATATGCCATGTTGCTTATGGATAAGCCGCTTGTGATTAACCCGACGATTGTGGCTAGGGTTAGAACTTGCATTATGAACTCGTTGGTTTTGCCGATGCATAAGCGGAATGCAAGCGAAGACAAGGCTATTTCACTTTCTTGGTCGACTTATGCATCTTTTTAGCTTATTAGCTGTTGCCTTTGTAAGGACATAACGCTAAAACCATCACAAAAGACAGGTTTTGAAAGCCAAAGAAAAAAAGCGCTTTTTCAGGCTTCTTCTTTTAAGAAAATCTGGTAGAAGTAGGACGCAGTGCTACCACCATCCTTCCTTCTTCTATCAAAGAAGAACAACACCCGGTGCCACCACCAACTGTTGTTCTACCCAATAACTAAAACTACCTAACCCAAAGTTTATCGTTACCATTTGAGTAAACAAGCGACATATCATTAGTCAGTTTAGCAGACCAATCTGCAGGTAAGGGTTCACCATAAAGAGCAAGGTCGTAACCGTTCTTGGACATAAGCGAATATGTAAAAAGCGGTTCACCATTCCAAGCTGAAACCCCAATTAAGTAAGCATATCCAGAATCTATGTTTGATTTGAGGCCGAAGTAACGGAAAAGCCCCCAAACATGAGAATCCCCCAAAAACGTTGCGTTCAAGGGAAGAGATGCATTAACCCAACTAGACGCCGACAAATCCGACAGTTTAAAACCCCACTCTCCGCCTAAAAAGTTGTTATTTTCAACAACTGCAGAGTAACTTTGGAAACAAAGAGCAAAAACAATCACAAACATAAATCCAATTGCCAAAGAAACCTTTGCAACGTGACCAACTTTGCCTCCACCCCTTACGAATCTTATCAAGCCAAACGCTGCAAACACTCCAAGCGGCATAAAAAGAAAAGTAAACAGCCTATAGACTAAACCTATTCCTTGACCTGCTCCGAAGACAGAAAAAGCCACCAGCGCCAAAGGGACACCGATCCAAAGCGACAGAAAAGCGTATGATCGGTTTTCGGATTTATTGAATAACAAATATCCGGCAACTGCAACCATTGCAACAGCAAAGTAGGGTGCCGCTTCAATCACTAAATCGGCAGTAAGTGTCGGAGCAATTGGCAAAATAGCGGTCTTGGTTCCGACAAAAAGCAAAGCAAAAGCAACAGCTAAGGCAACGATCGGAAATGCCCAACGTTTAGATGAATTATTTCGTCCAGAACGCAATCCAAACCCCACTTGAAAACCAGCTAACAGAGTAAGGAAAGCAAACAAAGATAAGCCATCGGCAAGCGTAAAAGATATGCCTACAGGGGCTGCGTTTAGGTAGAGGAAGAAGTAGGCAAGACCAACAAGTCCCATTATTGTTGGATAAAGAAGTTTTTGGGGTTGAATCGATTCACCTTTGGTTCGCATAAAAAAAGGAACGATGGAAACTTCAGCTGCCAAAAGAAAAAGAATGAATGCTAAAGCAAAATGAGCCATAATAAGGCCCAGCGAAACAAACGCAAAAGCAATTAAGGTGGGTTTTTTCGCTTTTTTTAGAAGCAACAATACGCCGACCATAAAGAGGGGCAGTGCAAAGGTCTCTTTGGTTATGGACGCGGTAAATATTGCATCAAACGAGGCTGCGGCAAAAATGGTCGCTGCCACAGAGGCAAGAAGGAAATTACCCGACAACTTTCTAACCACCACAAAAAGAAAAAACGTAGTTAACGAGCCAATAAGCGGAATTAAAATCGGCATCAGCTTAAAAGGTACAACACCGAAAACTAGGGAGGACACGGCTCCAAAGATGCTAACTGCGGGCCAGCAAATGTTGTAGGTGTCAAAGATTTGGTTGCCTGCGAGCGGTGTTGGCGAATTAGATAGCAGAAGGTTTGAGTTCCTTATTAGAGTCCAGCTGTCAACTCCCCATGGTGCACCAGTTAATAGGTAAGGATAGATTCTTAGTGTCACTGCTATTATACAGGGAATGAGGATTAAGAGCAGTTTCCATCCAAGACGCACGTTTGGTACCTACACAGATGGATTCCATCTACAAGCTAACTAACTACAAAAGCTTTGTTGAAAACAGGCTAAGCATGTTATACTAAAAACTTAATCGGCACAAAATCTTGACTAATATTAAGCTTAGAATTCACAAGAGATTAAAGTTGCAGAACAATAGTTTCTGAAGGTTTAGAATGGTCGCATCAGTTTGGATAATCACTAAAAAAATATTTAGTATATCCTTGATTCTTAATTCACTCATAACTTTGGCAGCCATCGCACAAATTATATTTAATCATTATCATTCTTTTCCATATTGGCAGCCATATTCCCCATTTATAATTAATGGGAGCGTTTTCTTTCTGGTGATTGTTGGGGCGATATTGAATATTTATCCAAGTGCAAGTTTAGGTAGAACTTTGCACACGGGGCGATTCTTATTCCACCACTACGTTTACGGATTTCTTGTTTTGATATTTTCTGCTATTTTTGTGATGCTGTTTACATCTGTTCCCCTAATTGATCTGTTTATTGTGTACAATGAAAGCGTAACTGTTAATGCGGCAAAACTTCTTTTTTTAGCCGGCTTTTCATTGCTTTTGGATGATCTTCCGGATGTTTCAAGAAAAATGGATTCAAACTTGAAAACATTAAAAACCAAGTTTTACCGGCGAAGAAAAATAATTCATATACTTCAATTTATTACCGGAATATTTTCTTTTTACGTTTTTCTAGCAATAAGCCTCTGGGCCACCCAAAATCCCACCATAGCGGTTCCCGCTGCTTTCACATGCGGCACTTTTCTAATAACTAGTCTCACTTCTTTTGCATTTGTAAAAAGAAAAGCATGGCTCAAAATCAGTCGATGAAAAATAACTAGAAACCTTGTTTTCCAAAATTAATTTCTTTTCTTATTTTCGTTTAGAAATCGGGAGATCAAGTTGCTGGAGCTGTCACGTTAAGCCAAACTTGACCATATCTCTCATTATACTGCATCTGATTTAATGTTTGATTGTATATCCATAGTTCAAATAGGATTCTTTGATTCAACCCAGTCTGCGTTAAAGTTACGTTCACAGGAAAAGTCCAAGTCCCATTGTATGGAACAACACTGCTAAACTCCTGGATCGGCGCTATTGGGGATGGATCTACAGAAGTGTTATTGTCACCAAGTTTAATCATAACATTGTAATACATCGGCTGGCTCATCTGATTACCAACATAAACAAAGAGACTTATCGGTTGGCCTGCAACCACTTGCGTTGGATAATCACCAAGTTTCATGTTAGGACCTAAAATACCTAATTCCGAAAACTGCTCCGATGAACTTTTTGGAAGAAAATATGGCACGGTAGCAATCAAAGCAATTATGACTGTTAAACCCAAAATTACCGCGCAGACTTCCTCCCATGTGATTGTCAGACCCTTGCTTTTTCCTGAGGCATTCTGGGATTTAACATGATAATTCTTTCGAAGATTAAACCAACCCTTCCACAAAAACTTAGGTCCAAAGAAGTAAACTAGACAACCGCAAATCACCAGTACCACAGCAGATATAGCCACTACAATTGGGCTTATTGCTGGCCCGTTTAGTTTAGCTGCTAAGGCTTGGGCAGTAACGTTTTGAGCTATAATTTGAGCTTGTGATACTAAGATTTGCGCTTGTTGAGAATCAGAGCTCGCTAAGATCTGAGCTTGAGAAGCCAAATTTATCGCTTGATTTAACGTGACTATTAATTTGCTTACATCTGCACCAGAATTGTATGCATCAACAATTGATTTGTAAGCATTATCTAAAGAGTTTTGATTATCGCTAATAGATACGGGTTGAGCAAATGTTATGGCAATTGCCGAAAACAAGAGGGTTAATAGCAAAGCTATTACTAACTTTGATGAAACTTTCAACCCCTCATTCTCCCCTAAACTATCGTTGTTTAAGCGCAAGGCATATATAAAAATTGACGGAATAACTGGCGATGAAGGGGTCGGTAAGAGAGAGATGATAAGTGCATATTTAGAGAAGGCAGTTAAGGAAACGGCACTCTCTTTGGGCAACCCTACGCTATCAGAACTGGTTAATACTCTTGTAAAAGATAAAGGCTTAAAGTTCAAAGATGCAGCCAAAACAGTTTATGTAATGTGGAAGCGAGGTGAGCTGGAACTCTCAGAAGCAAACCCGCCATCTAACCTCACAACTTATGTTTTTCATCTTGAAAACCTTTGGTTCTGGGTGCTTACAGCGTTGGTGGTTTTCACGCTTTCAGCAGTTTTCCTCATTAATACTTCATCATTACTCTATGTCAGGTATGCTCTAGGCGGAATCTTTATTCTATTTCTTCCTGGAGCAACTCTGATATCTGCGTTGTATCCAAGAGGCGGAGAAATAGATGAGCTTGAACGATTAGCTCTATCAATTGGCTTAAGCCTTGCAATTGTACCCCTTGTCGGTTTAGCGCTAAATTACACACCTTGGGGAATAACATTAGCACCCATAATGATTTCATTGGCGCTTTTCTCCGAAGTCATGGGTGTAGCAGCATTTGTGAGAAAATTCAGCTACTTCAAATTAAGTAAAATAAAATAATCAATTTAGATATATCGTAGGCTTAATTTTTCTTGCCAGTTAAGATTTATTAAAAGCTTCAATGAACATTATGGTCATATAGGGTTTAGCCGATTGGGGAACAGGCTATCTCTAAGTTAAGAAGCAAAGGGAGAGGGAAAGGCAAAAATGAATACGTACAAAATGCTAGGCTTATGCTTGGCGTTAACAGGATTGTTGCTATCCTTAGCCTCTTACTTTGTTTTGAATTCAATCCCTTTTACGGCATTGGGCATGTCAACGTTAATTTTGGCAAGCATATCCTTGGCCATAGCCGCTGGCCAACCTAAAATTCCGCCTGAAGTCAGCGCCATTTTGCTTCAATCAGGAACAGAAAACATTTCAGCCCTAGTGGAAGAACTTGGACTGAAATCTAAGGCAATTTACCTGCCCTCTTCAATGACAAGTGGCAAACCTCAAGCGCTAATCCCATTACATTCAAATCCGCATCCTTCAAACCTTGGAAAAATTGTTTTCCCTAAACGTCTGATTGTTAAACATGGACTCAACCCAGACGATATGGGCTTGCTAATTACAACTCCTGGCTCAACAGTATCAGAAAACATAGCAGCTAATCCCGACTCGACAGATGCTGACCTTGAATCAACTCTTACAAGCATTTTGGCTGGCACTGTAAATTTAGCAGACAGCGCCAAGATTAACATAAAAGAAGATGTTATTGATGTTGAGATTTCAAACCCACGTTTGGAAAATCGAAAAATGTGGATCTATGAGAGTTTAGGAACCCCATTAGCTTCTATTGTGGCTTCAGTTGTGGCTCAAGTCATTGACAAGCCTGTATTCGTATGTGATGAGCAAACTTTCAAGGGCAAATCAATTCTCAAGCTAAAAGTGTTGAGGCGAAACCTCTGAGATTAACCGAACGATACATGTTGTCATTAACTCTTACATACACGTTAACAACTTTTATTCTGTCATTTTATTCCGCAAGCGGACTTGACCTGTTTGTATCAATTTACATTGTTGAATTTTTTATTCTAACCCTTTTACATTCGCCTCTGAATGCAAAGACACAGAAGATCATCAATTTTGTAGGTTATGGGCTCTTCATAGTTTTTGCACTTATCGTTGCTTTAAAAGTGTTTCAGATTTTGGCGGGAAGTCTAATATGAAGCGCATTGCAACGCTGTTACTCTTTATTTTTATTACATCCCTAATACTACCTTGCCTAACAGTCGAAGCTAGGACACGACTTATCCCCCATGAAGACCCTTCAACTACCCAAAGCAGCATTGACTCCTTCTCATTCCTTAGTCAATATGCGCAAGTATTCACCCTTATCTCATCAGAACAATATGCCAACGCAAGCAAGCTATCGCAGCAGTTAAGCCAAATTTCCGTTCCCGCAGATTTAACCTACATCTTAAACCGATATAACAATCTCACACAACAATTCATCAGTATTCTCGATGAACTACATTTAACATTGGACAATGCTTCTTTGCTTCTAGGTCAAAACCGCCTAGATGAAGCCTTAACAAATCTTAACATAGCAGGTGTTCTTGTTTCTCAAGCCCAGATTCTTCTATCCAGCTTACAAGACGCAACAACCACTCTAAGCCAGCAATTGGGTGTTTTAGCGGCTCCTGCGGAGAGCAAAGTAGCCCAAGCTTACAATTCACTTCAAAGCATACTTCAAAGACTCACAGACCTTATCAATCAATACCATACATTGATGGAAAATATCAATTCTTACAGACAAACTAAAGCGCAACAACTTCAACCAACGACTCTAAAACTAAGCCTTAGCACTGAAAATATCGCTGTCGGAGGAAGTGTCTATGCTTCAGGTACTTTGACATCAAATGGTCAAGTTCTAGCTTACAAACAAATATCCTTACTTTTGAGCAGCGCACAAGTTGCCAGCACCACAACTGATTCAAAAGGATCATTCATGACCCTGGTTACTGTTTCTTACAATTATGTCCATGTTATGACCGCGCAAGCGCTCTATACTCCATCAGGCAGCGACGTAAACAATTTAGAATCTTCTCTTAGTCAGCCTTTAACTATTAACGTAACATTTTTTGATACCTATCTTAATGTTTCTCTCCCTACCGTCGCGTACCCTGGTTTGACTTTAAGTGTTAGCGGCTCAGTTATTTCGCAGACCGGCACTCCTCTAAGTGGAAGAACAATCAATATTCTACTTGATGACAACATAATTAATCAAGAGCAAAGTAACTCAAACGGCATTTTTTCAATTCAAACTATCATAAACTCTCAAGAGGCTATTGGTTCACATAACATAACAATCGCTGCTGATCCAAGCGGTATCTACGCTGGAGTTTTTCAGCAAAAAACAATTAGCATTAGACAAATGGATTCAAACGTAAATGTTCAAGTGCCATCTCTTGTATTTTTGCCATCTCAAATTCAAGTTAAAGGTACAGTACAAACTGTTTCAGGTCCTCTAAACAATGCTAACATAACCGTAGAGTTTGATTCGGCTAGTGCGGTTACGCAATCTTTGGAAAATGGAAGTTTTAACGTTAATTTCAATTTACCTTTCAATATTGGATTAGGCGGATTTCAAAACCTCAAAATAACCGTTGTGCCCCAAGAACCATGGCAAAGCTTAGCAAAAAAGCAAACAAGCGTTTTGGCGTTAAATACTGTAGGCTTAGCCGTTGCATTAGTGTCATCAGTTTCGGTGATAGGTATTGCCTTTACGAAATTTACAAAGACCAAATCTAAAAAGGAATCAGAAATTATTATTCAAGAAAGATCCATGTCCTCAATCACAAATAACGCGAAACCTACACCCACTTCTAACTTCCAGATTAACATTGAAGAACCCAAAGGCAAGATTTTGGAATTTTATTCGAAATCATTACAAATGGTTGAAACGGCAACAGGAATCTCATCAAAACTGGATATGACTTTACGCGAGTTCTTGCAAGAATCTCAGCAAAAGCTCGATCCTGTTGCTTCTCAATTTAACGAGCTGACAGGACTTGCTGAAAGAGCTCTGTATTCACCTCGTATTCCAGAAGAGTCGGATGTGACGAAAGCAGAAGCATTATTGAACGAAATCAAGAAGGGGATAGAGAAATGAAAACAAGCAAACTCTTGTTTGCCTTAACCCTAATTCTCATACTTTCGTTGACCATAATAATATGGTTCTACCCACCCAATGGCGATTTCAGGGTTGAAAATCCTTTTTGGAATGGCTTTTCCACAATAGATGCAAAAATGAAAGCTACGACAATAGAGAGTTTTAACACTCTACCAACCAATCCTTCAGGAACAACGCTTCTTCTTGTGTCCTATGAACCCTTTTCTCCTACCGAATTACACCAACTAAATAATTTTATCACAAATGGCGGAACTTTAGTTGTTCTCGACGACTATGGCTATGGTAACCAAGTCCTAAACGCAATCCAAACAAAAATGACCTTTAGCGGCACACCGATGCTTGATCCTTTGTTTAATTATAAAAATGAACAATTTCCTTTAATAACCAACTTTGCAACAAGCCCTTTAACGGCAAACGTTGGCGAAGTTGTACTTGATCATCCAACAATCTTAACCAACACTTCAAACGCAACCGTAATTGCTTCAACGTCAAGCTTTAGTTTTCTTGATATCAACGGTACCGGCGTCTCAACAAGCAGTGATCCAAACGGTCCATTCCCGTATGCAGCTTACCAAAAAATAGGCCAAGGCTATATTGTGGCTGTAGCTGACCCGAGCATACTGATTAATAGCATGTTAAACATGGGAAACAATTTGCAGTTCATCACTAACATAGTCAAAATAAATGGATCCGCTCAAGTTTTCATCGACCAAGGACATTTACCCACAACTGCATTAGACACTGCAAAGGCAGGTCTTGAAATTGTCTACGTAGCTGTTTCGTCTCCAGCTGGAACGTTAAGCTTAATAGCGCTGATAATTGTGTTATCATTAATCTCCATATATCGGAAGGGTGAAGGAATTGCCAAGAAACGTTAATACAGAAGAGGATATTCCTAGCAAAATCTTGGATGAATTAAACAAGGTTGTTATAGGCAAAGAAGACATAAAACAGATGCTCCTTGTAGCTTTGTTAAGCGAAGGGCACGTTTTAATTGAAGGTTTACCCGGAACCGCCAAAACTTTGCTAGCTAAAACCTTTGCTCTAACATTAGGTGGAGAATTCAAAAGAATTCAATTTACACCAGATATGCTCCCCTCAGATGTTACTGGCTTTAACGTTTATTCACCAGACGGCCGATCACGTTTTGTAACCGGATCTATCTTCTCAAACGTAGTATTAGCTGATGAGTTAAACCGAACAACACCTCGTACACAAGCCGCTTTACTTGAAGCAATGCAGGAAAAACAGGTTACAATTGAAGGCGCCTCTCATCCGCTACCTGAGACATTCATGGTTATTGCAAGCCAATTGCCCTATGGGTCTGAAGGCACTTATCCTTTAACTGAAGTGCAAGCCGACCGATTCATGTTTAGAGTTTGGAGCAGCTACTTAAGTAAAGAAGATGAACAACGAGTTATCTCAAAAATAGACTACATAGATAACCCTAATCTTAACGCAGTTGCCACACTTGAACAAATCGTTGAACTTCAACAGAGAGTAAAAAAAATCCATATTTCTGAGGAAGTTTCAAGCTACATAGTATCTATCATTCAACGAACACGCGAAGATCCTGATATTGCGTCAGGTCCAAGCACCCGTGCAACAGTTTCTTTATTCAAGGGCTCTCGAGCCTTAGCGTTTTTGGAAAAAAGAGATTACGTTCTTCCCGACGACGTTAAAAAGCTAGCTTTCCCAGCCCTTATCCACAGAATCCATATTAAGTCTGAAGCGGAAATGGAAAACATTACCCCTAAAATGATAGTTGATAGAGTCATTGGTGAGGTTCCGGTTCCAAAAATTTAGATGCGGATAGATGTAAATGGGGCTTTTGAATGTTGGCACAATTGCCAGAATATACCTGATAATAGCCCTATTATTCACCGTTTTATTTTCTCCATTGCTTCAACTTGGGATAGCGTTAACGCTTTTGATCATTCAGCTAAACTGCAGTTACAAACCGCCAAGAGCATCTTTGAATCTTGTAGTTGTTGTTGCCACTTTAATTTTTGCACCATTAGCGTTTCAAGCTTTGGTTGGTGAAGTTTTTGGAGTGTTGCTTATAATTCCTGCTTTATTGTTGTTTGATTCAAGCCTCAAGCAGTATGCTTCCACGCAATCTTTTTCTTTTTCAAAAGTTGGAAGAACCACTACAACTGTTCTTAAAAGCTTAGCCCCTTGTTTTGGCGCTATTTTGATAGCTTCACTTATTCTATTTAATTTAACTTTAATGTTGACCGCTACTACTTTATTCATCTATCTTGCAACAGCTCTCCTTTACACTTTCAGAAAAGTGCCCCTGAATGCTTTGGACGAAAGCAAAACTTGGAGCAGAATATTGGCAGGCGAATCAGATTCTAAAACAATTAAAATAAAAAATAACAGTCAAACCCCCACCAAACTCTTCTTACAATCGACAGATTTATGGGTCAAGATAGAACCAACTATTTTAACCCCAAGTGAAAAAAGTGCAGAGATCAATCTACAGTTTACTCCTCCTCTAGCAGGTCCATCAAAAATCTCAGTTCAAGCATCCATTGTTGACTCTCGCGGCTTAATGGTAACAAACCAACTTCTACAACCTATGGATTTGAATATAATTCCAAGAGCCAAATACGCTAAATGGCTTGCCAACAAGTTTTTGGAACAAACATCTCAAGGAGCGGGAACGGCGACTGGTATCCCCAGATTATCCTCGAAGGCAGGCAATTTTGGCGTTGAATTTCAAGGCACTCGCCCATACCAGCCTGGTGACAGCTGGAAATCTTTTGATTGGAAACACACCTACATGCTCAACGAGTATATTGTGAAAGAGTTTTCTGAATCCCAAGGGCATGTTGGCATAATTGTTGCTGATTTAACTGCCAAGAATGCACGAGACGCTGATAAGCTTGCTTACAATTTAGTCATGTCAGCCTTAACGCTGGCATCCGAAGCTTTGCCTACTGCCTTGGCGGTCTATAACAGTCATGAAGTACTTGCAGCTACCGCTCCGATAAGCCCACGGGAAGCTCTTAAGAAAACGCTTGAAGTAACCGAGAAAATTACAATCGAGGCGCCCAAAGAAAGGGTTTTGCAGCCTCTTGAAATGCGAAGACTCAAACGATCGATAAGCCAACTTCAATTGTCAAAAACTGAAACTTCTCACAAACTGAAAAGTATATTGGAGTTTGAGTCAGTGGCTAACTTGCAAGCTGCGAAAAAAAATCCTGCAATGCAGGCATTAATGAAAACTGCTAAACTTACGCGGTCACCAGCAATAATAACGGTTGCTTCCCAAATTGGTTATGACTCAGATGCTTTACTTCTTGGTTTGGAGCAATTACATGAAAAAGGTTTTAGAACAATATTTCTAGAGAAACCCGGCTTTTAATAAAATAATGCCTCTGCTACTAATTTTCTACAGATAAGAAAAGAATTAGTGATTGATTTTTTATCAGGGTGTTTTTTTATAGCTTACGGGTTGGAAACAGTAGGGGCAATGGCTGACTAGTGTTGGGTATGAGGTTGAGTAATCAAGCATCATCATTGGGGTGCTAAATTCTTTTTTGCAATGTTGGCAAATAATTTTGCCTTGGTTTATTGTCTTACTATCTTCTTTCTTAATTTCCGGCTCAACTTCCGGCTTATTTGGAGTTTTTTGAATTTCTGGAGCCTTGATTTCCGGACTAATTACTTTTTCAACTTTGGGTTGTGTTGGGGCTATTTGTGGGGCTGGGCTGGAATTAAGTTTCTTTTTTGCAGCAAGATTTGCAGCATACCTCTCCGAGTCGCTTGACATTTTATAGGTATATGCTGATGAAGATATTTTGATTGGTATTTGAGGTGTTTTCATTGGAATTTGAATTAGCGGTAGGGTTGCCTTAATTGTTGGTTCAGATTTGATAAGTATTTGCATTAACGGGTCGGTGGGTTTGATTGCTGCTTCTGCCGCAAGAGTTTTGGGTTTTCTAAAGTGGATGATTAATGCCAAGATGCTTATCGCAACTGCTACCCCAATGGCTAAATAGACAACAAGAGTGTGGGCTGTTTCGTTGCTTACTATGAAAAACATTGAGAACATTGGCTGCCCAAAAAAGTTTGTTATGATTCCAACTGCATAAAAAATCATGATGCAGGCAACTACAATTAAAGATATGAATATCTTTTGTTTTGTTGACATATTCATGAATTTTTCTTTGAAGTTGCCTTCACTCAATATTATCACTGGGTTTTAACTAGAAGCAAAAGTTTATTGTATTTTAGTAAATTAAGAATTATGGATTTAAAAGCAGTATTTATTATTCAGAAAATGTTTTCTTAGAAAATATTAGTTTTCAAAAAAGAAAAAAGAAAAGGCAAGAAGAATAAACTTTAGGTTGCCTTAAGTTTTTGTTGTGTTGGTTGATTTGCCAGATGGCATTCCAGGAGGCAAATCTGGGAAGTTTGAGCTAACTCTTTGTTCTGCTACTACTGCTGCTTCAGCCAAGATTTTTGATGCATCTTCATTTACATTGTCAAAGTTTAGTGACATTCCGCTGCTTGATCCTGCTTCAAACATTAAGCCGCTTAGCATGTTTCCTATGTCGCCTAGTTCGCCCTCTGCCTCAGGTAAAACTCCGCCAAGGCCTGTGCTTACACTGCGTAGTACTCCAACGCATGGTCCTAATGCAGCAACGACGTCTCCGAGTTCTGAAACTGTTCTTATTCTTAGTGCTACTTGATCAAGTGCAAGGCGTGCATTCATGATTAGCTTTGACATTTTTCTAACTTCAGCTAATTCTGTGGCGTATATGTTGGCGTGTGCTGAATCATGGTTTGTGTAGGCTTGTACTAGTTTAGCAAACATTGTTTTGTCTTTTTGTGTAAAGCGCTCATTTGCTTGGTCTAGTTTGCTAATTTGCATGTCAAGTTTTCTGCAAGCCAAATCTAAGGCTGTTTTTAGTGGTGGCGGTGGCTGAATCGTGTCATGTATAGTTTTACCGAATGGTTCTCCTTCTCTTTTTGCTTCCCATTTTTTAGCAAATCGTTCAGACATGTTAACATCCTCTATATGGGTGATTCTGCACTATGGGCTTTTAATGGTTGCTAACATGCTGGTATATACGTGAAACGAAAACTCACGTTTTTATTTAAAACTGCCAAAAATATAGGCTAACAAACCAAAAATGAACCAGATAAGAACCAGTTTTTTGATTCTTCGCGAATTTTCACGCGAATAATTCCTTAGCAAAAGAACCGATGAGGCTACAAGCCCGATATCAGTTACTAAAACAAAGGGAATAAACCAAATTCCTACAAGATGCAAAAACCATGTTACAGGCGTCAAAGCCACGGCAGAAACATAAAAAACTACAGCAACGATTGCTGCGTTTCTTTCACCAAACCGCACGGCTAATGTCTTGATGCCTTCGGCGCTGTCGCCTTTAACATCAACTATGCCTTTTGTGATTTCTCTGCCCGTGTTTGCTAGGAACGCCATTAAGGCGAAAAGCAAGACATTGAGTTGCAAGGCGCCTGTGACGGCGATGCTTCCGTAAATGAAGGGTATGGCTACGCATGTGCTGACTAAAAAATTTCCAGGTAACCCGCTGCGTTTTCCCACAGTAACGTAGACCACTGTTATGACCCATGCGGCTGCCGCAACTAAAAGACATAGTGCACTTGATAAGTAAGCTAAAACTAAACCAGCTATTGTAAGAGCGGCAACAAATGCTAAAGCTTCCTTGACTTTGACTAAGCCGCTTGGAATTGGGCGGGTTGGCTCGTTAACTGCGTCGATGCTTCGATCATAATAATCGTTGATTGCCATGGCGGCGCCACAAAGCAAAAAGCCTGTGAAGAAGCCAAACACTATGTTTAGCCATGTGCCTTGGAAGGGTTTTGATGATGCTAGCAATGCGCCGACAAAAACGGCGAATCCCATCATTGCACAGTTGATTGGTCGCATTAACCTGATAAAGCCGCCAAGCTTGCTCATATTATCTAACCGTTTTGCTTAAGTTGCATCGACATATCCTATAAAAGCTTCTACTAGCTCCACAAATCGCTCAGGAACCGTTATTTCTTTCAGATTTCACCTGTGGATTTTTGGTGTGTTTCAGAACTTTCTCAACTTTTCATTTCTTTACTCGAATGACATTTTGACGTTTTTTGACGAATTAAGACCAATATTGACGGATAGTGACGTTTATTGACGGATAATGACGTACCCTGCAAACAAATCAAGTCTCCAAACCTAAAAAGTGACGCAAAATAAACTGAACAAGAAATAGTTGTTAAGCATCAGCTTTTTTAGCATTTTCTTGTAGATTCTTGCGTTTTCTTGGGAATCCTTGCAAATTATTCCGTTATCTGCAAAGATATTAAGCTCTATATAAAAAAATCAACCCAAAACTCGAAGAAAAAAACTGCACAAGAAACACCAGTAGATCCATCTTATCTAAGCAATACTAAAAAGTTACAGAAGCGGAAGGATCAGAAAGCCTGTAATTAAACCGCCAGCCAACCCCAACATGATTGGGAAGGGCAAACCTGGAAAGATGCCTTTTCGTTCAAGCATAAAGAAAGTTATAATCGAACCTGCTAAGATGCCAAAGATCGCAACTATTGTGGGCAGAATGCTTGAGAAACTAAAGAACATAACGCCCGTTAGCATCGAGTAGAAAACTAAGTCGCCAAGTCCCATCTGGATGTCTTTAAATGAGAAACTTAGACCTTGAAGCTCATCAAGCCCTGATGACTGCGCAATTTTCCCCACTGGACCCCGATAAACCGCAATAACATCATAAATCGCAAGAAACGCCAAAATTACGACTGCACTGTATAGGGGAATAAATTTCCCAAAGAAAACGCCTAAAGCTCCTCCAATCGCTACGACCGCTATGTTTCTTGGAAGGCTGCCGAAACGGAAAACGGCAAGGTCAAAAAGTACCGCAATAAAAATTGACAGAGGAATTAGCAGAATGCTTAAGCTTGGATAAAACGAAAATACTGTTGACAGATAAACCAGCGCCAACAGCAAAGACGCAGTCGTCATAGCAACAACGATTAAGGTTTTGATGATTTTCTTGCTTTTTCGCTTAAGCAAAATGTAAAACAACGTCGCGCTAATAGCTACCAGAACGACAAAGTACAAGGCGTTGCCAAAGGGTCCTGCAGGCGTGTTATCTGGAATCGGAGTGATTGGCACACTATTACTGGCTTGTGGCACCAGCAAGTAAGCGCAGCCTAAACCGAAAATTAAGCTTGCCAGTATCGGAACCAAATAAATTATTTGAAACTTGAAACTATCTTCCTTAGGTTGCTCAGTCACGTTGCTTACCCTAAATTGCTAATAGCTAACGACGCTTGCAAATAACATTGGTCGCACAATAAGCTTTGCTTTTTATCAGTGTCAAAAATAGAATTCGAAAAATGCATAGCACAAAAATTCCTCGGGCAATGCACCACACCCAACGTGTGCCCTAACTCATGAACCGCTTCCTTCAAGGTTCTCAACTTAAAGACAGCTGGAGCAGCATTTTCATGGTAAAACCCGGGTCTAAGCCTCCACAAAGAAACCAAACCAACCCTTCCCCCAACATCTGCTTCACCAAAAACATAATTCAAACCAGACAAAAAAACATCAACATCAACCAAACCCAAAACCCGATGAAACCTCTCGTTAGCCGCAAAAAATCTCAAATCACTAAGAATTACACTTGAATTGTATTGATTACGTTTCTTATCAAAAGCCTGTTTAGAAAGGCTCAAAGGATCTTTAACTACTGAGCACTTGGTATCTGGATAGATCTTTTCTATGCCTTGCCCAAGCTCAACTAAGACATCTGGCGCTATTTCACCAACAGGCAAGATTCCTACTTTCATGGCAAAAGCCTAAATTTCGTATGTTTCCCCAGTTCTTGGCGCTACAGCATCCAAGCCAAGCTCAGTTTTAGCCCAGTTCGCAAACAATTCACAATTACCTTCAGCACCATGAACACAGAAAACTTTGGGTTTCCCTCCCAAACGACGTAATCCCTCCTTTAGCTGGCTTGCTCCACAATGAGAAGAGAAATCAAAGTGCTTATACTGCTGCCTTAACTTTACGTACTTTCCCATCAATCAAAGTTACACCCTTATCCAATCAATTGTTTCCCTGGGGTTCCTGGAATCTGATAACTGACAAGGAAAATTGCGTTAGTTGCTTTTTTGGCTATTTTGGAAACATAAAACTGAGAAGGTCCACCTTTTAACATGCCTGCAGGCGAAATAACCACGCCTGGCTCCTTAGCTGCTCTTCGTCGATCTCGCCATCCATCAACCCAATCCAGCGAGTGCATAGCATTCATAAAAAGTTTAGGATCTCTAAGAAATTCTTTGTAATTCATCATTATTCGGCTTGCTTCACGAGCCATCCCATCCAAAACTATTGGGTACTCAAAATGATTTGCTGATAAAACGCAAGCAATCTCCTGAGCGCGTCCAACACCGAACGCAGGAACCAACACAGTTCCGCCTCGCTCAACAACTTCGGTTGCTGCTTCAACAA
This sequence comes from Candidatus Bathyarchaeota archaeon, assembly GCA_963798135.1. Classification (GTDB taxonomy): domain Archaea; phylum Thermoproteota; class Bathyarchaeia; order Bathyarchaeales; family Bathycorpusculaceae; genus Bathycorpusculum. The sequence continues at coordinate 58,516 of CAWCSI010000007.1, forward strand.
AACTTTTCTCAAGTTCAGGACGCAAAGTATGATCTTCACTTGCATAAGTGCTCTCAGTTATAACAGCATCAAAATCGCCATAATCCATTGTTGCGCCCTTCAACATTTTGCTATCTTCCATGTTGTAGTCGCCGGTGAAGAGAATCTTTTTGCCATCCGCTTCAACTTGCACCTGAGCACTTCCAGGTGTATGACCTGCATCGAAACAGTTTAACTTTCATGTCGCCGACGGTTTCTTCTACGCCAAAATCTATGTGCTTGCTGTTATGCATCATAGTGTTAAGTTCAAGATACTCAAAGGGCAAATAGTAACTTGATAAATGAATAAAATCTTGAATTAGAACCTGAGTTAATTCCAAATTAAGTTTGTTTGTGATTAATGGTTTTCTTATCGTTGATGTAAAAGATTGGTATGGCGCCTGAATGATCAAGGTGACTGTGAGTTAAAATCACTGCGTCTAACTCTTTGGGTGGAACATGCATTGGAAAACCTGGTTCACGATCAAGCATGACACCGTAATCTAACACAACCTTGCTTTTCTGTGACTTAACAGTTATACCAATTCTGCCAACTTCTCTGGCTCCACCTAAAAATCCGACCTGCAATCAGACCAATCCTTGTAGTTAACAGTTAACGATTAAAAATTAACTAAGCTGTTTTAAAAATGTATTGACCCTCTTGAGGCTTGAGCAGATACAGAACCCTTCTTAATCGCCTTCAAAACAGAATCAACATTCAATGAAGCATCAATTCTTCGTACACATTGTAAACAACTCTGATACTTGATGTGCGTCGCTTCCGCCTGTACCTGGCAAACCCATACTTTTAGCAAGCTCCTTAGCCTCATTATTTGCCGCTGCAGAAGATCCTCCATTTAACACCTCAATCGCGTCAACTTTGTAGTTTCTCGCAAAATCACCCATCCCATACTCACGGAAAGGATGCGCCACAATAGAAACAGCACCTATGCTTTTTGCGTAATCAACCACAACTTCAGGAGTCCAAGGTTTAGGAGGCAACTCTTCAGTTCCCAAAACCAACATATCACCTTTCGGCGTGCTAATTTCTACGCCTGGAATAATCAAAATGTCAGGGTAAGCTGAAGCCAACTCAACTGTGGCTTTGCACCCGCGAACGCTGTCATGATCTGTAACGGCAGCAACTTTGATGAAACTGTGTGTAGCAAGCATGTCAACGAGTGTTTTGGGTTGAATAAGGGAGTCAGCGGAGTAAATTGTGTGAATATGAAAGTCGCCAAATATGGGAAGAATAGTTTCTGTTTCATTGGTGTTGGGAGGTTGCTTTGCTGTGACCATATGAAGGGTTTAGGCTGTCGGTAGTAAAAAAGTTTCGTGAGCCCGCATCAAGTTATTGCTGAATGAGAGGTAAATTAGTTGAACGATGCGTCTTACTTAAAACAGCCGAAGTCAACATTACTAAACTTCACACTCTATCTGTTTTCGCAAAATAGCCTCTAAATCAGTCAAAATCTCTTTTGTACCTTTAACATTTGTATCAACACAATCAAACGATACACCCTTCGCTTTACACGTTGACTTGCAAGCTTTTTCAACGGTATCCTGCCAAAGTTTAGCATCATTAAGCAAAACAACGCCTTCATAGGCGGTGCGTTTGATGTACTCTCGGGTCTGGTTTGCAACATAATCCACCGTTTCTAAGTCAAGGGGCACAGCCGTTTCATGCTGGCTAAGCGGGTAAACCTCATCAAGCTCTAATGGAACAACGCCGAATGGCGCACAGTAAACGCAGATATGAATTTTTGATGCTATCTCTTCGCCCAAGCCTCGAAGAAGTTGACGGATTTTCTTAAATTCAGGGGCTTTATGGAACGGTTTATTTCGAGTTTGGGGAACAAGAAAGAGAACCTTCGCGTTGGCCGGAGGGTCATATCGTTGGGTTAATCGGTTGCGATAATGAGTGATTTCGGGCCTTGCAAGTCCAACCGAATCAAAATAGAAGAAACCGCTGCATTTTACTGATGGACTGAACTTTTCCAGGAAATCCTCGTGGTTGCGAAGTTTTTTGAGAGCGGACAGAAGTGCTGGATGATTATGAACCCGCATTTCCGTGTGTTCCCATAATCTGCCATCTCGAATAGCTTGCTTAATTCGTCGCATCTCTGCAACACAAACGTAAAGATTATGCTCAGCCAAGAAAACCTCTTGTTCTCTCTTGGGTTTCAGTTCAAGCGTTCTTGGCGTTTCCGAAGCACATCTGGGACAGGAACACGGGAAATAATCAAGCTCATTTAGCCGCCATGTCCCATTTTCAGTCATATAACGGTTTTCTCGAGCATATAACACGTAGGCAGCTGAATCGAAAAGGTCGCAGCCCAATGCAACCGCCAAAGAGAACATCGCAGGGTGCCCAGCGCCGAATAGATGCAGGGGACGTTCGATGGGTAACCCTTTTTTAGCGGTTAATATCATTTCGGCTAAAACGTCATAACGATAGTTTTCCATAACTTCAGTTGGGCTTCCCAAAGCATGAATTTGGAATGGCAACTTTCCCATTTCTATTGCTGAGCTAGCGACAAGGTCTAGATGTCTTCCGCCTTGTACTGGTCCAACCCACAAAATGTCGTCACGAGTTTTTAAATTGAAAAAATCTTTAGCTCTGCGTAAAGTTTCAGCAACGGTTTCTTGAGCTTGTTCTTTAGTTACTTTCCATCCTGTAGGAATATCAAGCATGGTTGCGACGTCGCTGCCTATGCCTTCCTGGTAAGCAACGATTTCTTTTTGGCTGACGTCAACTTCGCCGTAAACAAGAATTTGGTAGGCTCCTGAATCAGTCATTATCGCCCCGTCAAAATCCAGAAGTTTATGCAAGCCCTCTTTGAACACTTTGTCGCCAAACCGTTTTTTGAGTATGTACGCGTTTGTTATTACTGCTTCAAAACCAAAAGTTTCTTGGAGTTTTCTTGGCGTAACAAGTTGGATGCTTGGATTAATTACTGGGTAAAGAAGTGGGGTTTCCACTGTTCCGTTTTTAGTTTTTAGTTTTCCTATTCTTCCAAGCAAGTCTTTTTCTTTAATTTCAAAGCTCAAATCTGAAGCCTAAACATGATGGGCTGCTCGGTTATAAAAAACATTAGCTTCAAAAAACTGGAAGATAGGCGATAGATCGAACTTTCTGCAAACACTGTTTTTGATTGTAGCCTAGTCGTAAATCTAATTTATCCGAAACCTCAAACTCCTAAATCATTTCCTTTTAAGGAAAGATTCGCTACTTCCAAATTAGGCACACTTATATCAACCATGATTTGTCTAATACCAAAGAGAGATGCTTACCGTGGTTTGCTCAATAGACATAATTGAAAAACCAAAATTAAACAATCCAATCCTTATCGAAGGCTTACCTGGCATAGGCTTTGTAGCCAACATCACAACATTACACATGATAAAAGAGCTGAAAGCCAAAAAATTTATACAAATATTCTCTTCCTCATTCCAAGATTTTGCAGTAACCACTGGCGATGGTCGAGCACTCACGCCCATAAATGAACTCTACTACGTTAAACGAGAGAAAGGTCAACGTGACTTGATTATTTGGTTTGGCAATACTCAGGCACTTACAACTGTTGGACAATATGAGTTGGTTGGTAAAATTCTCGATTTAGCGCAACAATTTGGCTGCCACTTCGTTATCTCCATTGGAGGCTTCAAAAAAGAAGAGACTCAACCCGTACCCGAAATTTATAGCACGGCAACGGATTTAGAAACAATGCAGGTTGCCCTGGATTTGGGAACCAAGGTGATGGTGGGGCACGTTTTTGGAATTGCTGGTTTATCAATTGGTTTAGCAGGGATCAGAGATATGAAAGGTTTCTCACTGCTAGTAGATACGCCTGGTATGAATCCAGACGTAAACGCTGCAAGATCCGCGTTGAACATGCTTGGAAAATACCTGAACCTAAATTTAGACCAGACCACGCTTGAAGAAACAGGCGTTGAAATCAAAAGAACTTTAGAATCATTTGGCATTATCCGAAGCATAACAGAAGAAAAGAAGAAAGAAGAGCAACAACTGCGCTGGTTTATTTAGACTTTAGTTTCGCTCATGAATGCTTCGTAAACTCTTTGCACTCTGTCAGCGGCTGGACCTGAACCTTCAATTACGCCTTTTTCGGTTAGTTTCACTTTGTCCATTACCCAGATAAATCCCTGGTCATCATAAAGTTTAACCATCGTTGGAAAAACTTTTTCAAGTCTTGAGGCCAAGGATTTTAAGTCAAAGGGTTTTTCTGCGCTTGATATTTGAGCGACAACATTTCCGTTTATGAATATTTTATGAACTACCTTGCCCGATTCGTCTTTGGCATCACTTATGCTAAGACTCATATTGTCAGGGTTAATACCGACTAATGTGCCGGTGAATGTTTTACCATTAGTAGTCACAACAGAAACGGTTTTATCTGCCAACGCTGCGATTTCTGTTTGATATTTTCTTTGCGCTACAGACAACTTTTATTTCTCCAATAACGTAACGAAATTGCACTACCACTATTTATCTTTAATACCCTTGCCCGATACCACTAATAAATTACAAGGGCTTGCTTGTTCAAGCCACTTTGATTGCAAAAGTCTTTTAGTGCCGGGAGGTGTGCTTTTTTGAGTAAGATGACTGACAGCATAGACTCTTGGCTATTGAGCTTTGAATCTGGAAGAACATGGTAATGCGTACCACGATATGATGACTGCAAAATAGGGTACAAGAAAAAGAGAAGAGAAGGAAAATAATTTTAAACGAAATTTACAAATTTTTTCAATTTGTAGACTTTTTAATTGTACATTGCTTCTATTTGCTGTAGTCTTTTGTAGTCCTCTTCAAGAGTTTCTTCGGTAACTGGGTTAACATTATTTAGCGTCATTATTTTACTCTGTATAATCTAATTGCTTGCAGTTTTAAGCATTTTCTGATGGCTTTCAGTGAACCCTCTTCTATTGCGCAGTGTCGTTTCTGCGGCTTGCCTCTTAAAGCTCTGTTACCTCTGCGATTGATAAAGTTAAATTTTCTCAACAGGTTACCTTTCGGTTGATAGAGTACAAATCTTTTAAGTTGTTAGGTATTATTTAGATTTAATGAAAGTCATGGTAAAATCTGAAGAGAAATGGATTTTTCCCAAAGAATGGCTGGAAATGCTGAAAAAAGAGTTTCATTATCAATTGCCGAATAGAAAGATTTGGTTAATTATTGATAACAAACCCAAGATGATTATGTTATTAAGATTAATGGGGCAACAGGTAAAGTTACCGTTCACGTAAGTGTCTTCACCAAATCAGAAATAATCAAAATTTTTAAAAAAGACTATTTAAAATCAGTTGTTGCGCATGAGATTAAGCATTTACAGCCAAACGTTAATTTTTTGGTTGAAAGAATTATTCCTTCTAAATCGGTTTTAGGTGATATGAGCGCAGAGGATTACAATGCATTGTCTGAGAAATTCAGTTCAAAGTTTTAGGACTTTTTAATTGATATTTATGCTAATTCCGCTATGACACATGAGGGTCTGAAAAAGTACCTCGGTTTTGAAACAGATAAATTATTGGAGATATGGAATTCTGTCAAAGAAGGATCCTTTAGAACACCTTTTATGTTGTTCATAGGCTATGTTGAGGCTTGTTATGTAGCAATGGGCGAGACTCCTTCAAAAGACTTGCTTTCGATTGCAAATATTATCAACGATGATGAAGAAAACACGGATATTTACACGTTAATAGTTAAAACGTATCTTACAATGTGGAATTCCGTAATTTCTGGACAACTTGAAGTTGACTTAGTTAAAGAAACTTGCGCTTTGAATGAGCTTCTCAAACATCAACAAAGACCATTTCTATGAAAAAAGATTAACTGTTCCCTTCAAACATCATTTTAACCGATCTCTCCACTCTGTTGGAAACTCTTTTCAACAGTTGCCTTTTAAGTTGAAGATTCTTCACTGCCAACTATGTTTGACCTAACAAGACCTTGTGATACTTGTGGCAGAATGATTGGTGGAGCAAGCTACTGTTGCCCTAAATGCCAACTTTACATCTGCCACTTATGCGCAATAAATTTGATGAATGTTACAAACAAATATCCAATAGAATGCCACATGTGCGATAAAGAATTTTCATAAAGACAAATCTTAAATCTCATATCGTGGTTTACAGCCTATGAAAAGTTTGAATAACGTTTTAGATCAAAAGTGTTCTCATTGTGGTAGTATGCGTCTTGAAGAAAATGAAGATTCTGTTAAGTGCCTTGATTGTGGCGTGGGGTTGTATAAGGAAGGCAAGATTAAGAGATATTCTAAATAAAATTGCTTAAGTAATGTTATTTCTTTTTTTCAAGCCTTTTCTTAATCCTGTTTTGCTTGAATATTGTGATATTGCTTGAACGTGGCAAAGGGTTATTAGTGTTGTACGTTCTCAAAACCTTTAGGGAACAACCTTTTGGATAGGGTAGAGGCGATGTGTCTTCTTAAGGAACTAGTTGCACTTGACTTGGTAGAATATTCTTTTGTCCATGTTTTAGAAAGAACTCCTAATCGTTTTCATCTTCAAATAAAGAGTGATTATTATCGCCCAAAAATAGAATTATATGCAAAACAATATGGCTTTACAATTGAAGAAAATAAAGAACAAAAATACATATCCATCTATAAGCCATAAGAAAAATGTCAAATAATTACGGTTCAATCAGTACCCAATAACCTCGTTCAAAAGTAACGATAGGGTAATTTACAATCAATAATCCCTTTTTGAGGTAAACGCAATTCCGCATCTATCACACTTGTAGGATTCAAGGCAAAAGATGTGGTTTTCTAACTTTTTTGTTGGTTTAGTTAGCTCTTTGCCACATTTTGGACAGACAGCCATGCAGTGTCACGTTTGAGGTATATTACCACTTACACAAGTAACAACCGCTATAAGAAAGAATGTTGGCACACTCAAGCAACAACAAATAGATGTTTTGGGTATTTTATTATTTCAGCTAAATCCGTTTCAAGCCCGTTTTGTTTGAATATGTCTGTGAACGGAATAAAGTTATTATCTTTGTTAGTTCCCAGGGGTTTTGGGAAGTTTATGAAACGAGGGGACGCATTAATTTTACTGACAGACTTGACTTTAAAAGAGAAGTTAGTGAAACCCTCGCTTGTTTGTATGGAACAGAGAAAACCTGCTAGGTTTCAACTGAAAATTAAAGGGGATTTTGACATCGAACAAGTTGAAATTCTTCTAAAAAATAGAGGTCTCAATTATACACAGCTTGAGGGTTACCTCATTATTTTCAAGCCCTAATTACGCTTTCGTTAACTTTGCTGATGTGCGATATAGTGCCTATCGGCAAGTATTATATAATATGAGAACCGTAAGAGATTTAGTGAGCGTACACTTGAATCGACAAGAAGCAACAAGCTTACTCAAAGAAGTTTCTGAAGCTTGTGAAATTTTAAGTGTCGATGGCATTATGATCATGCCTCCTAACGGAAATAATGTTTTATCTCACGGCTACCAGTTGCATGTTAAGGCTGATTTTGAGGATGAACATTTAGAGTCTGCTAAGCTGATTGTACGAAAATACAAACTTTAAATGAACTATGAACCAGAACATCAATTACTTATTATTTATAGACCTAAGTTAAAAAAGTAGTTATTGCTTTTTGCGGGTTTACAGACCGCCTTATTTTGTTGAGGGCTATGTGTTCAGAATCTGCTTTTGCTCCAAATTAAGATTCTAACTAAAAACTTTTCATCACGTATAGTTTTTTTGATTAGGTTTGCTGAGGCTCTGGGCCAATGGTGAGGAGAAAAACGAAGTAAAATGCAAATATCTATAACCTTCGTCAATATAACCAAAGCCTCAGCGTTTGCTCTATTGTCACTCTTTTCTTTATAAAACTTGCTTGATTTGATCCATTTTTAGCTATCCTATATTAATAAAGTTGTTATTTGAAGCAAAATTTCAGAAAAATATTTTTGTCTATTTTTGTCAAACCCTTCCTTAAGTCTTGTTTTGCTTTAACATGGCAATATTGCTTGAACGTAGCAAATCATATTAATGTTGTAATCCCCAAAGGATTTGGGGGTAAACATTTTGGATAGGAAACAAGCGGTAGCACTTCTCAAGGAATTGAGTGCTGGACATTTAATTCGACCATCTTTGGTGCTTATCGAACAGAGGAAGCTTGACAGGTATCAGCTATGCGTTAAAGGTGAGTATGACCGCTTGGGGATTGAGTTATTTCTTGAAAAATACAATTTTTCAATTGAAGAAGACACAAGAAAAGGTTTATGCATTTTCAAGCCATAGCAACGTTCAAAACTGCTTTCGTATTTCCACTTTTCAAAAGCGAATAATCTGAAGTATTAACAAAAATTAGCGTTAAACGGATTTAGCCTCGTGCTAATATCCATAAAGTGTCAAAAAGAGAGAGGGGCGACACTTTAAGGCATTAGCAGCCAGACCCGCCAAACATGTGGTATGTAACTTTCCCGCTTATCACTCCATGTTTAAAAAGAATATAAAACGATGTTGTCACAAATTGAAATCAGAATTTGTTACAATTTTTGCTCTTGAATAATTTCAAGGTTGCAAACTAATTTTTGGCTTATAGATCAGAAATTGCTTAACAAACCAATAATGTTGTTAGCGGTTTATTCGTTGAGCTAAAGATATTAACTGGACAGTCTTGTTCAGTTCAAGGTTTACTAACTTGGATGTTATGCTGCTAGTTTTCAAGTATGATACTTACGACCATAATTATTTGCGCAAAAGCTTTCGTTTCGCAGTAATTAACTCTAATAAATCTAAGAGTTATCCTCAAAATTTTGTTTGCATGCTACCTGCAAATTTAGGAACAGTGAAAACAGATAGTGTTTTCGTTCAGGTTTTCAAAGAAAATAGCTTAGAGCAGGCCAAAGCTTTGTTGATTGCTGCATTGAAAAAAGAGACTGACTCTGAAGTAAAAACCGAGATTAAGAGAAGGCTCATGCTGCTTGAACCTAAAGAGGTTAATCAAGTAAAGATTCAAAGGCGGCAATATTGGTTTTGAGAGTCAAGTAGGCAGAGGAACAAAATTCAAAGTAGAAATGCCTCTTTACTGACATAAACTAAGTACCATTAAGCTGTTTTAAAAAGCGCCAAAACCTGACACCAACAAAGCCTTTTTGCTTTTTCTCACGAGAATTAAAGGAAAACAGAAACAAGCCGACAGCACGCTCAAAGAGCGAAAGAACATAGCGAAGACTTATTTACTGTTGACTTTTCAGTTTTTGATGAAAATATATGAAAGATTTTAAATGTCCAAAATGTGGCGGATCAACTGAAAAGGTTTGGGAAAATGAAACAAAAACAAGATATGGAATGAGATGCACGAAAGGTCACAAAAAAACAGGTGGCACATCAGGTGATTCAATGGAGTACCCAACATTTCTTGTTTCAAGTGAAGAACTGAATAGTTGAAGTTAACTTGTAAAAGCCTATGATAAAGGCTTAATTTACAATCGAAGAGTTCTTGAGGGATTAACTTCATAGAGTAGAGGGGAGAAAAACCAAATGAAAAAGCAAATTAGTCCACTCGGTGGAACAAGCTATTTATCTTTGATTTAAGTGTGAAGCAAAAAATACGGCAATAAGTCGCTTGAATTAAGAAATTGGCTTTTTTTTATTACAAAAACATTTGCTAAATAAAAAAGTAAATAAAATTTTGGAGACTATTTTATGTGGGTGGGGCGGGTCTTTCTCCGAGAACAACAATTACTTGGGTTTGCGAGTTTCCTCGAACTACTGTTAAAGTTAAACCGTCGCCTGGTAAAGTATGCTGCTCTAAATAGCTTGCTAAGTCATCGTTGTTTCTAATTGTTTGGTTATTTAGAGCAATCACGATGTCGCCGACTTGCAACTTGCCATCTGATGGTCCTCCGCTAACTACTTGAGCTATTCGCCAGCCATAAGTAACGCTTGCGTGGATTTGCTGCGCGGACGAATAATCCATGTCAATTCCTTGAACGCCAAGATAAGAGTGTCCACTGTAAGAACCCGTAGTTATCAAAGCGGAAACTTCACGCAGTATAGTGTCTGAGGGAATCGCGAAACCTAATCCCTGCGAGTCAGAAACTATAGCCGCTGTAATACCGACAACGTTTCCAGCCTCATTTAGCAAGGGTCCTCCTGAGTTCCCAGGGTTTATGGGCGTGCTCGTTTGGATAATGTTAGCAATTGCATACGCTCCTGCTGTATCTGGTTCAGTGATTGTTCTTCCCAATGCGCTTACCAATCCTGTTGTCAATGACCCTACTAGTCCATAGGGATTTCCAATGGCAATAACAGGTTCACCCACACTCAACGATGAGGAACTGACAATAGTTAGAGGTTTAAACTCTGACGCAGGAGCATTATTTACAGAGAGAACAGCTAAGTCAGAGTATGGGTCTGTACCTAGAACAGAGGCTGAGTAGCCGTTCCCGTCAGGAAAAGTGACACTTAGATTAGATGTCCCTTTAACAACATGGTCGTTAGTTAAAATCACAGTTTTGTCTGTAAATGTGTAAACAAAACCTGAACCTTGAACACCTCCACTACTAGTGTCCCCCTGGATTAATACTACCGAGTTAATGACATTTTTATATAAGCTTTCAAATGACGTGCCATTCTGCACAATATGTGATGTTTTGATAGGTCACATTTTGGAACCCTCTTAGACCTGAAACTTGGCTTTGAAGATTCGAAACCTGAGTGCTTAAACTATTAATTTGCATAAAAGTTACATAATAAATGCCTACTCCTCCAACAAGCAACCCTACAAGCAAAAAGAAGAATTAGCAAGCTGGCAGAAGCTTGAGTAAAACGCTTGGACGCTATCATACATTACGCCTCGAAAGAGCATTTGCTTGTTAGGAAATAAAAGTTGCTATTTTCGGCGGTCAATTATATCCATTGCTTCAGGTCCAGTACCGATCAAAGTGATTGGTACTCCTGTTTTGTTTCCACTTCTTTTATGAATTCTTTTGCTTCTTTGGGCAAGTCATTGTATTTTCTGGCGCTTCTGCAGCTTGGGTAAATGCAGTCGAGCTTCGTCATGGCAGCTTGTGTGGCACCGTTTATTTTGGCGGTTTTCTTTGCTAAGTCAAAATCAAAGGGTGCTGAACGTCGATCGCGGCCTGTTCCAGCAGCAACTTCAAACCAGCCTCGTTTCTGGGCTTCTTCTTTGGTTATTTCGCCAGGTAAAGGTCCAGCGCCCACTCGGGTTATGAATGACTTGTAAACTATAATGACGTCGTCGACTCTTGTGGGTCCAACGCCTGCTTCTGAAGCGATGGCTGATGCACCTGTGTCTCTCCCAGTAACATATGGGTAGCCGCCGCCTAAGAAAAGCGATAACATGAAGCCCTGTGTACCTTCAAGAAGCACACTTTTGCCAGCGTCTAAACCATCGTTAACTTCTTCTACTTGGTCAGCGAGATAAGGTTTGAGTTCAGGAATGTCTTTGGCAAGCTTTGCTGTGCGTCTAACACGTTCTTCCAAGGCAGGTCCAACACCCCGCCCAGTAGTTCCGATGCCTTTGTTGACAGCGCTTGCCTTGTCTTGTTCGCTGTGTTTCTGCTCAATTATGGAGGCGTTCTGGTCTATGCCAATTCGTTTGCCAGTTAACTTGGTTAAGTGTCCATTTCATCAAAGAAGGTTTTAACATCAACGTTTGCGCCTGCAGCAATCAGCAAACGGGTTTTCGGATTTATGAATGCAGCTGGAACCATGTGTAAGGCATATTTTTTGCCTTCATACCAAACTGTGTGGGCTGCATTTACTGAGCCTGTTCGAACACAGAAATCAAGGTTATCTTTTAGGGCTAAATACGAGATTATTTTTCCTTTGCCTTCGTCTCCCCAGAAGGCGCCAACAATTACTGAGCAAGGCATAGTAATTTCACCGTTGCTAAGTCAGTTCAAGAATTATTTAAAGTTGTAGGAGTTTTAGCACGGTTTTATTCGTTGCTGATTTTTTGTCTTCGTTTATCAGTTGGGCTAAGCGGTAGGTGATGTAGGCTGAGAAGCTGTGGATGCCTTTTTTTATGGCGTATTCGTCTTTGACTTTGAGCCATTCGTTGAAAAAATAATCGTAGACCTCAGTCTTAACAGTGATGCTTTTGTAGCCTTTTTTCGGCGTTTGTGTTCCCTCTCTGAATCATAGTTAACCGAACGTACATTTATTTAAGGTTTAAGAATAGCAGCACAGTTAGCGGCTGATTTACCGTTAATTATATATTACCAGAGTACTGTAAAGTACGGAAGGAGATTGAATACTTTTGCCACGAAAAGGATACAAATGCATAACAGTGACAGAAAAGCTTCATGAAGACATCAAAAAAAGAGCAAAAGAAACAAACCGCACCATGAAAGAATACATCGAATACCTAATGGCAAAGGAAAAAGCTACCAAAGCAGGAAAATAAATTTTGCCCCTAAAAATTCTCCAAAACAACGAACGCGTTGCTGAAGTACAGTTTGTCTGTGATTCCTGTGGCAAACTGGTAAGAACAAGCCTAATTCCAAGCAAAGAAATTGAAGCCCAAAAAAACACAAAAGTAATATGCTGGCAATGCAAACAGAGCAAACTCAACAAAGAAATAAATCTTATAATAACACTTTAGAATGCGTCTTTCTACTGCTTCAGCATCAATTATTTCTAGAAGCTTAATCACTCGTTTACCCTTTAACGTTTTTTTCTTCCTGAGTAATCGACTGTCTCTTGACTCACAAATATCATCTAAGAATTATTCCTTTTTCTTCATCCACAATAACAGGGTAAACTCTGCAACCTGACAGGTCGATCAACATAAACGCTGCATTGGCGATTTTTGAGGTCATAGAAGACGCAGTAGCCATCGCGATTTTTTAGAACAGCATAGCCTTGCTTGTCAAATTTGACGAATTGGTTTTGGCTAAAACCTTTCTTTTCTAAGCGTTTGATGTCTTTTTTGGAGAGCAACATTTCAGTTTCTGTACAGCATACTCCGCAGTTTGAGCAATGCATAAACGATGAAATGTTGCGGCTGGTATTTGTGTTTTTATCCTTTCATTAAGAGCTTTTCAGGCGGAATTTTGCATCAAGTTCATGTTAAGCATTTCTGCCCAAGCAACATTTCTTAAGCGGTACACGGGTGGCTTTGCGGTTGCCTGAATGTAGAGTACTCTATTAGGTTGTTGTTTTTTCCTACACCTTTGTGAATCTTTGTCAATTGAACGTTTACTATTACTGCTCCATCTTTTAGGTGCAGGTTAACGTTTCTTCCAATGAATGATCTTGCACTGTTGGCGCTAAAATTCTCCATTTTTACCATTCCTCTTCTTGATCTGCGATTTTGCTCCAGCATTGTTGGCAAATGGGCAGGTTTTCGCCTTTTATTTGGATGTAGAGTTTGATGTTTTCGCTATTGCAGGTGTCTTTCCAGGGGTTTTTACAATGTTCCATTTTTTTTCCTCAGAAACACCTTTTGGCTGTTTTTGCTTTTAAGGCGGTTGCAGAAACTGATTTTTGGTGCAGGGGAGGGGTGAGTGAAAGTGAATCATACGTTGTTTCGACTTTTTGATAATGGAAAATGGTGTACCCAGGTTATAGTGCGATTATAATATTCATATTATATTTAGCGTTTCAAATTTTATTTTGTTTCCGCTTTTTTATGTTTACCAAGTTTCCCCGTCACGGAAAAATCATGGCTGTAGCCTTGGTTTTGTATTTCGCAACGATATTTGTGATCATGGTTCCTTCTTTTGTTATAGTAATTCCCAAATATGCTGTAACGCCACACTTCGTCTGAATCTCTGAGTTGTAACTTTTTGGCGTAATTGCGTTTTTGTTGGCGTTTGCATTGTCATTTCTTGGCTTTCACAGGCGTGAAAGGCTGATTTGATAGGGAAAAATTTATGCTGTCAACAATGACCAATTGGCGGCATCTTTACTTTTTGGAATAACACTATAACTTATCTTTAACTGGGCTATTTTGGCAGGTTAAAGATTTATTATTTGTGGAGTTATGCTGTCTTTTGTTATTTTCAGCAGCGCAACTGATGGCTTGTTAAGGATTGATGCTGGGTCAGTTGGGCTTCCAGGGTTTATGTAGAGGGTTTCTTCTTCCCATTTGATTTTAGAAACATGCGTATGACCAGAAACCAAAACGTTGAAGCCGTTTTCTTTGGCTATATCCCCTATTTTTCCTGGTCCATAAACGCTTTCGGCATCGTGGATGACGCCTATTTTCCAATTAAAAATCTTTAGGGAATTAATCTTGGGCAAAGCATTTGTGACTTCCAAACAATCCATGTTGCCTTGAACTGCCAAAACGGGCGCTGCTTGCTCCAACTCATCGATAACTGCTAATTCCACTAAGTCGCCAGCATGAATAACAAAGTCAACCTCTGCAAAAACTTCAAAAACTCTTTTTGGAACACACATTGCTCTCTTGGGAACATGAGTATCTGATATTAAGCCAACAATTTTGGCGGCTTCATATTTTTTCAGTTCGCTCTTAATTATCGTTTGTTCACTAGTCATTTTGGTTAGCCACCAACATAGTCATATCTTGTTTTTTAAATGGGCGATGTTACTATAAAAAACTATATTTTGTTTTTTCAGTATTTAACGGAAATTTAAGATGAAGAGCAACAAACTATTCCAATTGTTTCTGTTATTTTGGCAAACAATTAGGAAAAGAACAGCTAAAAATGAAAATTAGACGTTGACGTGTGTTTTCTTCCAGGTTTCTTTTCTTTTGATAAAAATAAGGTACCGCTGTTTGAGGTGGTCTGACAACTTATGCTTCTTTAATGCTGGGTTCGTAAACTCTAAGAAGACAAAGATTGATAATGGAATAGCTGATGCCGTCAGAAGCAAGGACGGCTGAGTTTCCACGGAAAAGCGGTGACAAATTCATTGCAATAAAATCGATTTAAGCATTATTTAAAAATTGAGAAGTTAAAAGAAACATTTGTTCACATTGATGGTCGTTAAATTGCCCGTAATTCTTAAATCGCTCTTGTAAAGAGCTTATGTTGATTCAGGTAATGCAAGGCACTCGCGAAGGAAACTATAAGCTAAAAGCGTTAAAGATTACAGCAGTTGCAATTTTCAGCGTTGTAATAGTTGAAGTTTCAATCGGCTTAATAGTTAATAGTTTAGCAATCCTCAGTGACGGCCTACATTGTCTACTAGATGCAATATCAACTATAATGTTGTTCTTTGCTGTTCGAGCGTCAATGGAGCCGCCGGATGAAGAACACACTTACGGTCACGAAAAATTCGAGGACATAGGTGGACTCATTGGTGGAATCACGTTGATTGCAGTGGCATTCCTGATTTTCTATGAAGCAGCAATCAGAATAATGGAAGGGAGCAGAATCTCGACAGGTGTGGCATACGCGGGTTTTATCGCCATCGGTTACGCCATATTCATCGCGGCGCTGAGGGTCACGGTTTTTAAAAGAAGCCAGCACATAGAAAGCCCATCAATGCGCGTGGGATTGTATGATGCAATTTCAGATCTAAGTTCAACTATGCTTGCATTGTTAGGTTTCGGGTTAGCTACATTGGGCTTCTACTATGGAGACTCCATAGCATCAATAATACTTGGTGTTTTGCTTAGCTATCTAAGCATTAAACTAGTGCGGTTTAGTATCATGGAACTCAGTGATACTGCATCAAAGGAAGTAGTTGGAAAAACACGCAAAACGATATCGCGTAACGTGTGTGTAGAAAAAATAGTTAGCTTGAAAGTTCGCAAAGTAAGTTCAAAAATCTTTGTTGATGCATCAATACAAGTTTCCAGTCACATGCCTCTTGAGGAAGCACATTCTTTAGCTTCTAAAATTGAATTTGACCTCAAGGAAGCTTTTGGAAACGTTGACGCCACCATTCATATTGAACCCTCTGAAAAAGATGCAAAAATGGACGAGTTAGTTCAGAGGCTTGCAATGGTGGATGGAGTGAAGGAAGTTCATGAAATCTCAACGATTTACACTGGCGGAAAATTCTACATAACTTTACATGCTTACGTTAACCCTGAAATATCAGTTGAAGAAGCACACAAAATAGCCGAAACTATCGAACAAAGAATATATGCTGAAATTAAACCACTTGAAAACATAACTGTTCATGTTGAGCCTTCAAGCATAGCAGGCCCAGTAACTGACATCAATGAAGTTCAACTCAAAAATGTTGTTAACGAAGTTACCAAAGGCATTGGAGTTCACATACGAATCAAGAGAGTAGTAACATATGTGGCCGAAGGGAAACGCTATATCAACATTGACTGCTGTTTCACCAAGCAAATTCAAATAAAAAAGGCGCATGAAATCGCCTCACAAGTTGAAAAGGATACCAAAGAGCGTTTTGCAAACTCAGTTGTTACTGTTCATATTGAACCAGAGTGCACATAAAACTGAAAACAAAAATTGAATTCGTTATTATCAAAATTAAAGTACGAAGTTTTAATATAAAAAAATAAAAAGGGAATTTTATTTACTTTGTTTTTCGTTTGATTGCATATGTTCCGAATGCCACAGCTACTAAAGCTAAAGCCACAATTATGGCTGCTGCACCTGAAAATTCAGGGACTGTTGGAGATGTTGTTGAGCTGGTTGGCTTGAAGACTGGTTGATATGTGTAAGTGTTTCCGTAACCGTGATTAACATTGTACGGGTTGTCTGTGGGGGTGTCTGTAAATGAATATGCTCCGTGGTTCATTGGCTCGCCGCCTATTACCCAGTGATCAAATGTAAAGCCGCTCGCTGCATTTGCTTGTAGATTAAGTGATGTAGCATCAGCTAAAGCATAAGTTCCTGCGGCTGGTGTTGTGGTTCCTCCAACTGCAGCTAATACTACTACAATTGCAGCAGTAGCAAAATTCGTTACAGGTACAGTAGGTGCAGCTTGTTGAATTGGTGTGAATACTGGTTGGACCGCATAGGTTGCTCCTGAGTCTACAGTGAGGGTCGTGGGATTGTTAAGATCTACAGTTCCACCTGAGGCACTTACAATGTCCCATTCCTGGAAAATAAAACCAGTTCCAGCGGTTGCTGTTAACGTAACCGCTGTGCCAGCAGGATAATTATTTGTGGATCCCATTGCTGGATCTGTTGTTCCGCCTGCTGAAGTTAACATTGTAATGGAGCCTTGGGCTTGTGCTTTTACGCTTGCGATGTTCGGAGCTGCTGTTGCAATAACAAATGCAGACAAAATGAAAATCAAAGCAAAAGTTTTAAGATTTTTTTTAGAATTAAGCAATTTTGTTTTCTCCTGATTTAGTTGCTTGCTTCATTACAACTGAGTAAATTGCTGAATATATTTAATTATGTGACTGTGGTGCAACAACAACAAGTTAACGCTTGAAAAAATTTTGAAACCAAGTAGACGCTGCAAAGTTAAAGTTAATTAAACTATGAACGGATTACTTATCAGATCACATTTTTATGTAATGACTGGTTTTCAAGATGTTAAACCTCAAATCCATTTGCGAAAGATAGCTTTCATTTATCGTTTGAATAGTTTTTGAATATTAAAGAATTGATTTCTTCCAAGAAATAGACTAAGTCCCCAAAAAATTGGTTTGGGATAATGTTTAATTGCCATTGACTACCTTATACAATCAATTTGAGAGGAAGCAATGATGCTCTCTAGATCAGCAGTAGTTAAACTAAAAGCAATTTTCATAATTGACCTCATTATTGTAGGCGCTGCAGTCGGCGTCTTTTTTTACCTTCAAAACGATGGCTTATTAGCACAGGGAACTAAACCAGCAAAGTTTACCCTTAAAGATCTAACTATCAGCTCACCAAATGCAACTCTTGGTGATTCAGTATTGGTTTCAGTTAATGTAACCAACGTAGGTGATTTTGAAGGAAATGACACAGTCAATTTTCTAATAAACGGTTCAGTTAGGGATATTGAAAATCTAACCCTTGCAGCTGGCGACTCTGTAATAGCTCAATTTAATGATGTCGAATTAAAAGAAGGCAACTATACTGTTAAAGTTGGTGATCTGACTGGTGCTTTTACAATTAATCCAGCGCTTCCAGAGTCAAGCAAAATTATCTTATCCAACCTTGTAAATGACCCGATTGAGATTTGGGCAAATGATACGGTTACCGTAACTGCATCTGCACAAAACCCCAGCGCACAAGATGACAAACTTAGAGTAACATTAACAGTTGACGGCACAGTTGTGCAAACTTCAGAAATCTCAGTTGCTGCTGGCGAAACTCAAACTGTGGCGCTCAACGCGACGGCAACAACTGAGGGACAACATAAAGTAAAATTGAACACATTGGTTGGATCTTTCTCAGTTGTCAAGACGGGTTTTCACACTATAGAAATTGCCCGTTCAGGCGGTGGCTCCAAATCTTTACCTTTTACTTTTGACAATCAACCAGTAGGCACAACATACACTGCGCTAGTGTCAGTAGGAGTGCACAGTATATCTGTGCCATCGCCATATGATGTTGGAACAGGTGTAGTTGCGTTTTCAAGTTGGAGCGACGGTGTAAATAATCCAACAAGAACAGTCGACGTGGAAAAATGGACACTTCTGGTTGTAACTTACAACGTAATCAGCGGATATGCATCATGCCCCTCATTGTACACTTGGAATGGAACAGGATACTCTTATGTTACAGATGTGGCTAACTCGGGATGGCTTGGCTATTTAGGAACAATAAGTAACAACGGAGCGATAACAAATACAGGAGGAAACCCGTGGGATTACGTAAAACTTGACGAGAGCACAATGTCTACAAAAACAATCAATGGCAACAATTACTTTGATATGATTCTCTCCCAAGAATGGGACGAACTTTTCTATTTAGATTCAGCTACTTTGGTTGCTGTTGATCACCCTGCAGGAACAGACGCGTACACATCCATGACCAATTATCTAAACAAAGGTTCAACAGGACAAATCTACACTGTAAACTCAAATAGCCTCTTATCACCCATTGCAGCAACCAATGAAAAAGGACAAAATGTTCTTCCAGACATATTGAAACAGGACGGAGTTTTCACCCCAGGCACCTATGGCACTCAAAATCCAGCATGGAATAATATAACATTAAACCAGTTAACAGTTGACTTGGGAAATCTATCTGCCGCTCAGCAAATAAAGCTTGTATTTACTGGAATTGTAGATTGGGGACCATACCAATCCTATTACAATTGGATCGACATGTTCAAAACTGCTGCTGCCCAAGGACTCGTACCAAATGGCACAGCAATTACACCTGATTCATATATGGAGTATAAAGCTGCAAATGGCACTTGGGTACGACTTTCACAAGACAAACAAATACCTATACCTGCAGATTCCAATCCTAGAACTTTCGTGGTGGACTTAACCGGAGTGTTTCCAAAAGGCATAACTGATTATCAAATTCGAATAAGCAACTTTTGGAATGTAACCTATGACTATATTGGAATAGATACTAGTACTCAACAAAACATAACTGTACAAAAAATCAATCCTATCGCAACTCTTAGCCAATTCTGCAGTACTAATTCTACTTCTTCTGGAAACTTTACAAAATATGGCGATGTGTCAGCGTTGGTTCAAAATGCCGATGATATGTTTGTAATAGGCAGACAAGGTGACCAAGTTGAGCTTGAATTTCCAACCGCTAACCTTACAGCACCTGCGCCCGGTATGGTGAGAGATTATTTCCTATTCGTCTCTGCCTGGTTTAAGGATCCTCCAGGACAATGGGGATATGGGTTTAATTTCACAACTGACCCAATGCCGTTTATGGCTATGAGCGGATATCCATATCCATCCACTGAAAGCTACCCATACGACGCAGCACACTTGGCATATCTCCAACAATACAACACCCGAGTAATTCCACCAGCAAACTGAGGATTAACGTCAAACCTGCCCTAAAAAACTAAAACACCCTAAATCCAAAATTCGCTAAACCTTTAAATCACTATTTTCTTATTTGCATAACTAAAACTTACAAGAGTACTATCATGTCTTTAATTCCCCAGATCTCTAATCCGTATCTTGGAGCGCTTATTGGCGGTTTAACATATGGATTCGCGGTTTGCACTGCAACGTGCCTCCCATACGTAGCAAGCTACATTGCAGGTACCGGCGCAGATTTTCGTAAGGGAGTAGGCATAACCTTAACTTTCAATTCTGGGCGAATAGCAGCTTACGCTTTAATCGGAGGCTTAGTAGGCATATTTAGCGGTTTATTTAGATTATTTGTTTCCGCCTCAACGATTTCTCCATTTCAAATGTACTCATCAATTGCCTTTGGAATAGTGACGATACTAATAGGCGGCTATATTCTACTCACATTAAAAACGAAGAAAACCTGCAGTGCCCAACAAACCCAAAACTTTGGTTTGAATGGAAAAACAGGTAGATTTGGATTCGATTATGGCGCTTTTTCCCTCGGCTTAAGTAGAGGATTAATCATTTGTCCACCTTTAATAGCGCTCTTGATTTATTCGTTACCTTTTGCAAGCCCACTTGGAAGCGTAGGTTTAGCCGTATTGTTCGGGCTAGGAACAACTATTTCTCCAATACTTTTACTTGGAGGACTTACCGGGTGGCTTCTCAATAAAGCACCTTTGTTTCGAAAATGGCTTTCAATTGCTGGTGCGGGAATACTAATACTGCTTGGAGCTGTCACATTAATAACTGCAATAATTCAACTTTAAAAATAATTAAAAACGTGAAAAACAATGAACTGGGACATAATAGGCAATATGCTATTAATCATAGTATTAGCAGGACTCGCAGTAGGCGGAGTCCTCGCTGTTTTAATTTGGAAGAAAAACTTGGCGACAAAAGTAACCTACATAAGATTAGTTATTCAAAGTATTGCTTTTGCAGCGCTCTTCTACTTTTTCACCTTCACTATCCCACTTCTTTATGTGTTTATAGCTATTTTCGCGGTCACCATTGTTTTAGGTCGATTCTATTGTGGATGGTTGTGCCCATTGGGCTTGGTTATGGACCTGACCGTTTTTGCTCGAAAAGCGTTGAAAATAAGTTATCACCTTATTCCTGATAGTTTAAACAAGATTTTGCATAAATCAAGATACGTGATATTTTTGTTCTTTTTATTTGTGCCAATTGCTTTATGGTTAATTCAGCCTCCTCCAAGCACAAATGTGGCTATTTTGGAAGCTCAGCTTTTAGCTGGACCATTTCGTCCTTACAGTGTTTTAATTGACCCCTTGATACCGTTTGTGGTACCCTGGACAAATGCTGCTGTACCTGTTTTCCAAATTAATTTGACATTTCCTTACGTTCAAGAATTTTTCAGTTATTTAGGAAAAAATATTAATTTAGTATTCGCTATCGCTTTTGTTGGTATAACGCTAGTTGGATCATTTTTCTTTAGACGGTTTTGGTGCCGATTCTGCCCTACAGGCGTTTCATTAAGTGTTATTAACAGGTTCAACGGATTTAAGTGGGTGCCTTTGCTCCACCTTGAAAAAGATGAAGAAAAATGCACCAAGTGTGGCGTTTGCAAGAGAGTCTGTCAATCGCAAGTAACAGAGGTGTACGAGCAGAAAGGTGGAACAATCGAAACCTCCATGTGTTTGTTATGCTTGCGTTGTGCGGAAATGTGTCCGTATGAAGATACGCTAAAATTGAAGTTTGGTAATAAGACTTTATTTAAATCAAGAAACTGGCTGGAGCCATCTACAAGCGAGTGAATAAAATAATGAATACCGAAAAAACTGAAAAGAAATACATGCCTGAAATTCCCGCAAAAGAAATGGAAGAACTCAGAAACAGCATAAAAGCTGCCTCCCAAAAAATAATTGCTGAGAACATTGAGCGCATGAAGAAGGCTGATCCTAAAAGACCCCAAGCTATGAACTATTTTGACGAGATGGCCGACTTATTTGGTCAACGCCAAAAAGAGATTTCTTCCGAGAAACAGAAAGGCAAGAAAGTTATAGGTTACACATGCTTATTTGCTCCAATCGAATTGATTTCAGCAGCGGACGCCATCCCTGTACGAGTAAATTCAGGTTGGTATGACACTTCCAAAATTGGGGACAGAGTTGTACCCGTTGAAGTTTGCCCAGTTATCCGTTCAACCATAGGCGCAAAAATGATTGAACTTTCACCATTCCTTGAGCAAAGCGACGCACTTATAAGTGTTTTAACGTGCGATGGAATGACAAAAATGGGTGAGATTTTAAGCGATTACAAAACTATTTGGGAAATGAACATTCCAAGAGTTAAAGATGCAGAGCACTCGCGACGCTTTTGGAATGATGAATTATGGCATATGAAAGGACAGCTCGAAAAGTTTACTGGCAACAAAATTACGCGAAAAAACCTCAAAGAAGCTATCGAGCAAAGTCAGAGAGCTACCCGAGCTTTTCGTCGCTTACAGGATTTACGCAAAGGTTCACCTGTTATTATGGGTAGAGATGCTATGCTTGTGAACCAATCGTACTTGTGGGATGATAAGAAGCGTTGGACCGAAAAAACTGAAGCATTATGTGATGAGCTTGATAAGAAAGTTCAGAGGAAAGAATGGGTTTGCTCACCTGAAACTCCACGTGTACTGGTAACAGGTACTCCAATGTTTTGGCCAGATAACTGGAAGTTGCCAACTCTTGTTGAAGAATCAAATCCTCAGGGCATTATTGTTGCCGATGAACTTTGTTCAGGTGAAAGAATTCTAAATGACCCCGTAGGTGTGGATGAATGGAACATGGATGATATGATTAACGCTATTGGCGACAGGTATTTGATGGCTTCCACGTGCCCATGCTTCACTTCAAAAGATGGCAATGAAGACAGGATTAACTGGCTTTTAAACAAAGTTAAGGAATCCAATATTCAAGGCGTCATTTATTATGTGGTGCGCGGCTGTATGCTTTACGCCATGGAATATACCCGAATAAAAAAGGCTCTTGACAAAGTAAACATACCAGTTTACTACCTTGACACCGATTATACCCGAGAAGACGTCGGGCAAATGAAAACGCGGGTTGAAGCATTCCTTGAAATGTTAACCGCAAGAGTTGAAATCTAAACAAGTGATTTCATGATTACTGTCGGAATGGATTTAGGTACACAATCCGTCAAAACGGTCGTGTTAAAAGATGACGCTGTTTTGTCAAGGAAACAAGCGTTCTCAGGTTTTGATCCAACAAAAGCCGCCGAGCAAACCGTGGACGAAGCTCTAAATCAAGCGGGTCTGGCAAAATCTGACGTTAGTTTATTTGTCGCAACCGGTTCAGGCATGAACTTGGCGCCTTACGCGAACAGCACAATAAGTATGATGGGTGCTGACGCCAAAGCTGCTATTTACCTTTTTCCAAAAGCTAGAACTATTATCGATGTTGGTGCTGAAGAAGCTAGAGCAGTTAAGTGCGATGAGAAAGGGGTTATGGCTGATTTTGTTGTTAACGAGCGGTGTGCCGCCGGTGCGGGTGCATTTATTGAGGCAATGGCGCGTGCTTTAGAAGTAAAATTGGAGGATATGGGTCCGTTGTCGCTTAAGGCGGAGCGGGCTAGCCCCATTAATGCTTCATGCGTAATCTTCGGTGAATCAGACGTAGTTTCACTGATTCATCGCCAAGAATCTAAACCTGAAATAGCAAGAGCAGTTTTCGACGCAATGGCTGATCGTATTTCGTCGATGGTTCATAGATTGGGAGTAAACCCGGATGTGGTTCTGGTTGGCGGAGTAGCTAAGGATGTCGGTTTTGTTGCAGCATTAAATCGAAAATTAGGAGTCAAAGTTTTGATACCTGAATATCCTGACTATGTTGGCGCACTTGGAGCGGCTTTAATAGCTGCTCACAGATCTAAGGAGACGCAAAAGTGAGCGAACCAATTACCGTTAAAGAAGACGTAGAATTCTGGCGTTGGAAAGAATATCAGCGTATAATGCCAGGGATAAAATGGACAAACAAAGACACTATAACGGCTGGTGTTGATGTAGGGTCGGTTGGTTCAAAGGCTGCTATAATGGTTAACGGAGAAGCATATTCATGGGGTATTACTCGAACTGGTTCTAATAGTCCTGAAAGTGCAACTAAGGCTTTAGATTGGGCTCTTAAAGGTACGGGTCTTAAGGCAAGTGACATCAAATACATAGTCGGTACAGGTTATGGGAGGGTCAATGTTCCTATGGCAAACAAAGCTATAACAGAAATTGCATGCCATGCAAAAGGAGCCAATTATATTTGGGGACCAAGCGTTCGAACAGTTCTTGACGTTGGAGGACAAGACATCAAAGCCATTCGAATAGATGAAACAGGTAGAGTAGTTTCGTTTTTGATGAATGACAAATGTGCAGCTGGAACTGGCAGAGGAATGGAAGTCTTCGCTGATCTCCTGAAGATTCCGATTGAGAAGATCGGGGAAATGTCACTTCAAGTAGATGAGGAACCGCCCCCAGTAAGTTGTACATGTGTTGCTTTTGCAAAAACCGAAGCCATGGGGCTTCTACGTAAAAGCTGGTCTAAAGAGAAGGTTTTGGCAGCGTACACGAGAGCAATGGCTGTTCGTATGGCTAATCTGATCAATAGAGTTGGTCTAGAAAAAGAATTAGTTATAACGGGTGGGCAATCAAAGAATATTGGAATTGTTAGCAGGATAGAGGTTGTTTTGGGGACAAAATGTTTGCCTATGCCCAATTGGAGAGAAAACGGCTTAGATCCTATGGTTGCAGGCGCGTTAGGCGCAGCGATTTTCGGCAAGGCACTTTATGAGAAAGGACAAAAAACTTAGAGGACAAGTTATTGATTACGAATTATGGCTATAGCGACGGATCAGGTGAATACTATATAACAATTGATACTGACAAATGCATTGGCTGTGGCAAGTGCGTGAAAAAGTGTCCACAATCAGCACTTCAGCTCGAAACCATGTTTATAGACCTTGAGGATAAGATTGTTGCTTCAGCTACAGAAGAGCATAGAAAGAAAATAAAGTATACATGTGCACCTTGTAGGCCCGAAACTAATAGAACTCCATGTATGCTATCGTGTGATTCAAAAGCAATTAACTGTACATGGAAGATTCTGTAAGATGTTACTTGGGTATTTTTTGCACATCAGCAGAGTCTAATTTTATTTAGCTATTTAGCGCGGCCTATTACATGTCTTGAATCGTCATATATTAGAAAACGTTATCTGAGATATTGCTTGAGGATTCGTTAGCTTTATTTATCGTTCCGCATACAGAAGGTTGTTAGCGGGGTAATAAATTGGCAAGGAATCCTCAGTCAAAAGATGAAGCATTAGAAGCTGTAGACTTTATCGTGAACGTCTTGAAAGAACACGAAAAAGATCTGGATAAGCTGATTAATGAGCTAGCAACCGTGACCGAACAACTTGGAGACAACGGACAAATAAACGGCAAAGTAGAAAAAGTCGAAGAAAAAATTAATGGCTTACAAAAAGAAGTAACAAATTTAATTTCATCCTTATCAATCGCACCAAAAGAACCTCTTCCTTTAGCGGTAGCGGAAAGGAGTGTTCAATTTGCACCTGCTCTGTCGATTCAAAATGGGCCATCGGTGATTTTTAAGTGTAAACAATGGGAGGATTTTCAGACGTTAGCATTTCAAGCTCAAACTTTGACTTTTAGCTATAGAGAAGAAGAGAAGCTTTTCCAGGCTGACGCTCTAAAAGGAAATCAAATTATTTCTTATAGCGGTGCTGTTCCAAAGCTATCTGCTATTCTGAAGTCATTTTTATCTAGGCAACTGGATGTTCCTGAAAGGAGCATTCTTGAAGGCGTTTTAGCGATAAACTAAATCAATATTTCTATTCTTTATTTTGAGTTCATAAGGCTTATAATATTTTATTGTATTTTGAATCTTGTTCGTGATTGGAGGACTAGTTAAGGTTGAAGGAAAACCAAATAGCCGATTACATTTTCCGTTTTCGAAGCCTTCTCCTTTCTCCTCGATGACGGATGGCACTGGTTTGCCAACAAACAACAACCAGTCCTCCAACACAACATTTTTATTAATTCTCAACAAAACAAAGTCTTTTTCGGGATCAGCACACTTAATATGTCTAATTGAAACAAGATTAAATAGTTATACCAAATCTTAAATGCAATTAACAACTAGTATATTTTCGGTAGATTGTTTTGGCAGTAGATGTGGAGCGAACAAAAAAGCCAAAGCTTCCGAAAAAACGGTTGCTAAAAAAAACAAACATAAGATAAGAATAGTTGCTTTCGTTCTGTTCGATTTTTTCAATTTGGTAGGGAGAAAAATGTTTGTAAGTTGTCATAAACAAAAAATCCATCAACCTGAAATAAGAGTTCTTTAGGTATTGAAAAATGGATTAACCGCAAATAACGAAGCTATTTTGAAGATAAACTGAAAATATTTAGGAAAAATATTTTAAAAAAAGTAAAATATTGAATGCATTTTACTTACTAAAGAAGTTTTTTTTGGGGTTCAATCTATTTTGGCGCTGTCAAATATTTGAGGTGGAATGGCTTTATTATGATTCCAGCTTTTAGATCAGCATGGAACGTTTGGCTTTCCACTACCCACTCAGAAAGTTCTGAATCATGCGCCCTTATGAATTCAGCGAAGTTTGCAAAGTTTTCATGCAGTGAAATGCAGGCTGCATCCCAGCCCATTCCTCTTCCATCTAAAACTAAAATTACGTTGGGTTGCTTCATGTACCATTCTTTCATTTTGTGTAAGGCTTTGGTTTTTTCTTCTCCTGTTGCTGATTTCAGTTTGCTTTTTATTAGCGTGAATGCAGCTATTTCAAACCCGATTTGCCCAAATTTGGGAATAACTGTGTATCCTTCAATAAAGTTTTCTTCAAGCATTGCTCTTCTTCTTGTTACAGTAGGTTGGGAAACCCCGAGGGACTTTGCAAGCTGCCTATCGCTTCTGTGCGAATCCTTCATTAATTCAAAAAGTATTTTGTAGTCTATGGGTTTCAATTCTTTCATTGCAATCATCTTGTACATTCAATAGCGTTTTTTCCATCATATATAAAGTCATTGTTGAATAAATGAAAAAATTGTTCCAGTCTAACACGGCAACAGTAACATGGTGACAGATACTTTTAAGAGAAAAAACCGCTTAGTCACCATGTGGAGCGCTAAAAGTCTTGTCACATGAAATCTTAAGGGATATAGAGCAAGAAATAACAAATTTACTATCTGATTTGATCCAAATAAACACCACTAACCCTCCAGGTAATGAAACACATGCAGCAACATACATAGCAAAGTACCTTGCGAAGGAAGGGTTCACATCTGAAATTATTGAGTCAGCGCCTGGACGAGGCAGTTTAATCACTCGATTGAAAGGATCAGGAGAAAAACCAAACTTACTTCTATTATCACATTTGGATGTGGTTGCAGCTAATCCCAAAGAATGGAGTGTACCCCCATTTGAAGGCAAAGTAGTAGATGGCTATGTCTTTGGCAGAGGCGCCTACGATATGAAATGCATGACGGCGATCGAAATATTAGTCATGAAACTTTTAAAGAAAAACAATGTTCAGCTAAAAGGCGATGTGGTTTTGGCCGCTACGGCTGATGAGGAACAAGGCGGCGAAGAAGGCGTAGGCTATTTGTTGAGAAATCACAAAGAAAAAGTTTGGTGCCCCTACGTTATCAATGAAGGCGGCGGCTTAGCTTTCCCTTCAAAAAGTGGTTACGTGTTTCCTGTGCAGACTGCTGAAAAAGGAATTCTGTGGCTCAAAATAAAAGCAAAAGGAACCCCAGGGCACGGATCGAAACCTCACATGGCAGACAACGCCGTAATGCGCATGAATAAAGTCGTTGATGTACTGGGAAACTATCAAGCAGAAACCTCATACGTGCCAACCCTAAAGCAGTTCCTTGCCGAAATGGGAAAGCATGACCCAGAACTCAACGCGGTTTTTACACGTTTGCTTGCTAATCCCTTGAAAAGTGAGCAAATTCTTGACGAGTTAGCAAAAAAAGATAGCGCATTGGCAGAAGAAATTAGGCCAAGAACCAAAATGACCATCGCTCCGACCATGATTCATGGCGGTGTCAAAGAGAACATTATTCCCTCAGATTGCGAAGCGGTGTTTGACTGCCGTATTCTTCCAGGGCAAGATGTGAACGAAACATTTAATTTAATAAAAGATTTGCTCAAAGAGGTTGGCCTAGAAAAGCTAAGCTTTGAGTTTATCCAAAAACATGATGGTTCAGAATCAACCACCCAAACAACACTTTACAAGACAATCACAAGTGTTCTACAAGAATTTGAGCCGAACTGTGGAATCACACCAACCATGACAACTGGCGGCACAGACTCTCGCTTTTTCAGAGAGGCTGGCAGCGTATGTTACGGGTATCAACCTATGATTCCAGATGAACCAAATGATCAATTAGAAAAACGAATGCACGGAATTGACGAGCGAATAACAATTGAAAACCTTGTTTACGGAACAAGCATACTTTATGAAACCGTGAAAAGATTCATGACGATTTGAAGAAACATCATTATCAAAGAAGAAGGTTGAAAGTTTCTCCCTCTTCGATGATCTCAAGCTAATTGGTCAAAATAAGTTCAAAAAAACGTTTGCTGAATCAAAACAAAATTGTAATGCCTACATTTGGGTAGGTTTGTTTCTTCTGTGGGAACTAAATCGATAGGCATTTAGGGTTGAAAATAAGTATTATTGGAAACGGTCGATGTTTATGGTGCTACAAAAAATAAGCAAAGTATTAGAAGGATGCTGCCCTGACCAAAAAGTAACAGTTCGCGGCTGGGTTTACCGTAAACGTGAAGGAAAAGAGCTTATTTTCCTAGTCATCCGAGATTCAACAGGATTTATCCAATGTACAGTAAAAAAAGTCAGCCTAGCCTGGACTGATGCTCAGCGTTTAACAATTGAATCCTCGCTAACGCTTGAAGGCGTAGCTAAGGAAGACAAACGTGCACCTGGCGGCTACGAAATCAGCACAGAAAACATCACAATTATAGGTTTAGCGGAAACCTTCCCAATTGCGAAAGATAAGAGTGAAGAATTCATTCGTGATATGCGTCATCTATGGCTTCGAAGCCGCAAAATGAACTTAATGATGAAGGTTCGAGCTGACGTGCTCGAAGCATCACGCCAATACTTCAAACAGCAAGAGTATACTGAAGTTTCGCCGCCAATGTTTATTTCAGCGGCTGTTGAAGGTGGGTCAACACTTTTCGGCTTGAAATATTTCGACCAAGACCTATACCTAACGCAGAGCAGCCAGCTTTACCTTGAAATCCTAATTTACTCGCTAGAAAACGTCTATTGCATTGCACCCTCGTTCCGGGCTGAGAAAAGCAGAACAATCAGGCACTTAACCGAATACTGGCACATGGAGGGCGAATGGCCCTTTGCCGATATGAATGACCTCATGAAGTTTGAAGAAGGCTTAATGACCCATGTTTGCCAAACCATTGGCAACACCTGCCAAAAAGAATTCTCTGAACTTGGTGCCGACATTAACAAGCTCAAAACGGTGCAGACTCCGTTTCCACGCATAACCTACGCTGAAGCCATCGACAGGTTAAAGCTGAAAAATCCAGCCTTAAGCTGGGGATCAGATTTGGGTTATGAGGACGAGAAGGTTTTGGCTGAAGACTTCGGCAAACCCTTCTTCGTTTATGATTACCCAACAGCAATTAAAGCGTTTTACTGTAAAACTTACAAAGAGCATCCAGAAATTGCAATGTCAGTTGACATGATGGTTCCACGCATTGGCGAAATCAGTACGGGCGGCGCAAGAGAAGAAAGCAAAGATATGCTTATTGAACGTATGAAAGCACAAGGTTTGAAGCCTGAAGAGTATGAATGGTATCTTGACCTAAGACGTTATGGAACCGTACCGCATGTTGGCTTTGGCATGGGCGTAGAAAGACTGCTCACATGGATGCTGGACTTAGACAACATCCTAGACGCCATACCTTTCCCAAGAACTACCCGCAGATTCTATCCATAACTTTCTTTTTCTCTCTTCACGCAGGTTCATCTTTTTGTTGACTGTTTTAGTTAATTAACTTAGACCTTTCCGCACTCATAGGTAGCCATATTCTTAGCGATCTAAATTGCAAGCTATATTCAAGGCGATTATGGGTAACCTGTAAAATACTCCTTTTTCAACTGAGTATTCGGCAATCCCAAGCTTTCAATGATATTTTCCATTGCTTTAACCATAGGCGGGGGACCACATGTAAAGAATATCGTTTCTTTGTAGTCGGGCAACGTTTTCTTAATCATGTCTCCAGTGATTATGCCAATTTCCCCTTTCCATTCATTTGAAGGCTGGTTGATAATGCAAACCATTTTTAAATTTTTGTTTTCATTTTGCATGCTTTCAAATTCTTCTCTGAATGCAATATCTCCTTCAGTACGGCATCCGTAGAAAAGCGTAATTTTTGCATCCAGCTGTTTGTCGGTGGCATTTTTGCATATGCTCACGAACGGAGTTATTCCTATCCCTCCAGCAAGCAAAGCGATTTTGGGGTATTCTCCTTCAAAGGTGAATTGTCCATAAGGAGCATCTATAAGTGCCCAATCGCTGACCTTCGCTGCTTTTAGGGCCAAGGAATATTCGTGGTCTGTAAATTTTTTGGTAAATTCAATATGTTCTTTTTCTGTTGGGCTGCTGCTGAAGCTGAAATGATGTGTCAACTCTTTGTTTTCCTGTTTTATGGTTATCATAAAATATTGGCCTGGTTTGTAAGTTAATTCTGAAGGTCTGGGAAATCGGTAGCTAGTTACGTCGGTAGTTCGTGGTATAATCTCTGTGATTTTTGTTTCAAACTTCATAAATATCAAATCGCTCTTAAGAAAATGTAGGTTCTAGTATAATTTATTCGTTACAATAAACTTTACGCTGAAAGTGTCAAATATATATTAGGTAAACATGGGAAGGCACCGTAAAGCTTTAAAATAAAACGATGTCATTGAAGGGATAAAACATTAATCGGAGCAACAAAAACAAATGAGTAATGATAATCTATTAGCAAAATTGGCAAACCCCGCACCACTAGGACTTCTTGGCTTTGGCTTAACAACTGTTCTTCTTAACTTGGTAAACGCAGGCGTTATCCCATTGGATACCGTGGTTTTAGCTATGGGCATCGCATACGGCGGAATTGCACAAATTATCGTTGGCGCAATGGAATTCAGAAAAGGCAACACTTTCGGCACTGTAGCTTTCTTATCCTATGGCTTATTCTGGTGGAGTCTCGTTATGATATTACTTTTACCAAAGATACCTGAATTCTCTGCTTTCGCGCCTTCTTCATCTTCACTTGCAGCTTACTTCATAATGTGGGGCATCTTTACCTTCGGCATGTTCTTTGGAACATTAAAAGCTAATCGCGCTTTACAATTCGTATTCGGCAGCTTAACTCTCCTGTTCTTCATGTTAGCATTAAGAGAAATAACTAACAACTTTGGTCAAACAGGGTCCATCACATTCAACACATTCGTAGGCATCGAAGGCGTCATAGTTGGCTTAAGTGCAGTGTATCTTGGTATTGCTGAAGTTCTAAATGAAACGCACCACAAAACCATCTTGCCAATTTATCCAGTAAGCTAAAAAACAACTATTTTCTTTTTTTATTTTCTGTTAAATCAAGTGAAAAACTTATATGCTCTACGCCTTATGATTTCGAACAGTTTAGGTTGAGGAAAATGACAGAAGCTAGTTTACCCTTCAACGAAAGGTATTATCCAAGTATTGCCAAGATTTCTAACGGCGAAAAAAGAAAAGAAGAATCCGAAAAAGCCCTAAAGAACCCGCAAGAATACTGGTCTGAAAAAGCAAAAGCCATTGATTGGTATAAGCCATTCAGTAAAGCCCTTGACGATTCAAACCCGCCATTTTACAAGTGGTTCCCCGATGGAGAACTAAACATCTGCTACAACGCCATAGACAGACACATAAAAGGCCCACGAAAAAACAAGCTTGCCTACATATGGGAAGGCGAAATGGGCGAAGTAAAAACTTACACTTACTATCAATTATACCGAGAAGTAAACAAACTTGCAAAAGCCCTAAAAGACTTCGGCGTCAAAAAAGGCGACCGTGTAGCAGTTTTCCTTCCAGTTATTCCAGAGTTGCCAATCACATTGCTTGCAACTGCAAGAATAGGTGGAATCCACACTGTTGTCTTTTCAGGTTTTAGCGCAGAAGCATTAGCTGACAGAGTAAATGACTGTGGAGCAAAAATATTAGTTACCGCAGATGGTTCTTTCCGAAGAGGAAAACCAGTTGGCATCAAAGACAATGCAGATCGTGCAACACCACTTATGCCAAACATCGAAAAAGTAATTGTTGTTAAACGTACAGGTCAAGCTGTTCAGATGAAAGAGGGCAGAGACGTTTGGTATCATGACGCTCTTGCAAACGCCGGTGCAAATGCCTATGTAGAACCAGAAAGCATGAAATCCACCGACCCATTGTTCATTCTGTACACTTCAGGAACCACTGGCAAACCAAAAGGTGTTCAGCACGGCATAGGCGGATATCTTGTTTGGGCTTATTGGACTATGAAATGGGCTTTTAACCCAACAGAGGAGGACATTTACTGGTGCGTTGCAGACATAGGCTGGATTACTGGACACACATACAACGTTTATGCACCATTAAGCCACGGAATGACCGCTTTTCTATTTGAAGGCACACCAGACTACCCAGGACAAGACCGCTGGTGGCAAATGATCGAAACCCACGGCGTAACCATCCTTTACGGAACACCAACCGCTGTCCGCATGTTCATGAAATTCGGAGAAGACTTAGTACTAAAACATGACCTTAGCTCACTACGCATCTTAGGCTCCGTAGGTGAACCAATCAATCCTGAAGCTTGGAAATGGTATTACCGTATCATAGGCAAAGAAAAACTACCAATAATCGATACCTGGTGGCAAACAGAAACAGGCGGATTCATGATTTCTCCAGCATCAGGCATAGAACTAACACCATTAAAACCAGGCAGCGCAACCCTACCAATGCCCTCAGTTAATGTAGACATATTCGATGAAAAAGGACAACCTGTTCCACAAGGCACCAAAGGAGTACTAGTAATCAAGTCACCATGGCCAGGAATGCTACAGCAAATTTGGAAAGACCCCGATCGCTTCAAACAAACATACTTTGGCAGATGGCCAGGAATTTACTTCTCAGGTGATTACGCAGTACGTGACCCTGATGGATACTTCTGGCTTCTTGGCAGATCAGACGAAGTTCTCAAAGTGGCAGGACACAGAATCGGAACAGTTGAACTTGAAAGCGCATTGGTTTCTCATCCAGCAGTTTCAGAAGCAGCAGTCATGGGCAAAGAAGACGCAGTGAAAGGTGAAGTTCCAGTTGCATTCGTAGTTTTGAGAAGCGGTTTTGCGCCCTCAGATGCCCTCAGAATGGAACTCATAAAACACGTAAGAACCACAATTGGTCCAATTGCAACACCCGACGCAGTAGTATTCGTAAACAAAATGCCAAAGACTCGAAGCGGCAAAATCATGCGCAGACTACTCAAAGCAGTCTTAACCGGAGCACCACTTGGCGACACATCAACCATTGAAGACGAAGGCTCAATAGAAGACATCAAAGCAACATATGCCGAACTGCAAAAACAGTTAGCTAGTAAGTAACTTTCTTTATTTTCTTTTTTTGTTTTTCAACAATTTTTTCTTTTTTAATAAGAACTTAATTTTGTATGTTTTCCGAGAAATATTTCAGATCATTTTGTTAAGAAAATAACACCTTCTTCAAAACTGTGCCTCAATATCGAGTTTCCAAAAGGCAGCAAACCTTGCCTAAGTCCAGTCAAGAACCTTTTACGAGAAGCCTTTTATCCAAAACAGGTTCTAAGGCTAATTATGGGTAGCTTGAGTAAAGGTTTCGCTTTCGTACTAATTGCATTGTTCTTACTGTCTTTGGTTATTTTACCACCAACTACCGTGAAAGCCCAATCAAGAACCATTACTGTACCAGACGACTTTCCAACAATTCAAGAAGCTATAAAAAACGCAAGCACAGGAGATACAGTGTTTGTAAACGAGGCACATATTTCGAGAATGATATAATCGTTGACAAGCCTCTAAAGCTAATTGGTGACGACCAGCAAGCAATCATTAGACCTCAAAGCTACTACTTTTACAACTGGCAATGCATAATTCAAGTAAAATCCAATAATGTTGCAATTTCAGGTTTCACCATAGAAGGAGCAGTCGATAATGTAACGCTTGGACAAATTGTTGGTTACCAAAGTGGTGTGGACCCTCATCTTGATAACACGAGATACAATAATGTCATGAATGTAGGAGACGGCATACTGTTAGGCGATTCAGATAACCTAAACGTTTCTGGATGCAGGATTTTCGATAACCATATTATTTCTACAGTTTGGACGGGTGTAGATGTCATAGGAGAAAATAATTCAGTATATCAAAACGTAGCCTCAGGAATTTCTATTTCAGGACAAAACAACTTTGTTTATCAAAACAATGTTACAGCAACTAACAGCCACGGCATCTATGTTAGCTCATCAAACAGCACCGTCTCTAACAATTACATATTTGGAAGCGATGGCATCATCATTGATTCGTGTTGTAATGTCACAATTGCCAAAAATAACATCTATGATAACAGTGAGGGTATTAACCTTCGCTGGAATGGACATTTCTGCGTTTACGGAAACAATATAATCAATAATCGGGGGTTTGGCATCGAGTTTGGCGAAGGATGCAGTAGTTCTATTGTTTTCCAAAATAATATAATAAATAATAGCGTAGGTATTGACCTTTACAACTTTGCTCTTTTTTCAAATACAATAAGCACAATGTTAGGGTCAGGCAACATAGTTTACAGCAATAACCTGAATAATTCTCAGAACGTCTTCATAGAACACACTTACCGTTTCGGCAACCTTAGTGCAACTTATGGAGCAATCGAAAATGTAACAGATGCTGTTTCATGGAATAATAGTAAGGTGGGCAACTATTGGAGCGATTACTTAACACAATATCCCGAAGCAACTGAAATTAATCATACTGGAATAGGCAACACTCCATACGTTATAGACCAAAATAATTCTGATAATTATCCTCTATGGCAACCAGTTATCAATACTGTTAATGCCACAACCCCAACACCAACCGTGACAGAGTTTCAAGTATCGATAATTCCAATGTTGCTTTGTCTAATGGTGGCGGGGGGTTTGTTGGTTTACTTTAAGAAACACAAAGCAGGCAAAATTGAATGATGAAAGTTTTCGGTTTAGTGATTGTTACATTGCTCTTGACTTCTTTAATTACTTTAACGCATGTGGCATCAGCGCAAACTGGGCCATCATGGACCAGCCAGACTATAAGTGATTATGCTGGAGGGAACGGTCATTATATTGCCATAGACTCCCATAACAATCCACATATCGTGTATAGCGTCGCTGAATACGGGGGCGCTGATTTAGGTCCAAACGCTAGCGCCAATCTTCCTGACGTAATGTATGCAAGTTGGAACGGTATAAGTTGGAACATACAAACAGTCATAAAAGAAGCAGCAGCGGAGGATTTTGTATTAGATGCTAATGATACTCCGCACATACTGTTCAGGAGCATGACTGGATATGAACCTTTAATGTGCGCTAGTTGGAATGGGTCAAGTTGGACATTTCAAACAATATCTAGGCAATGGTGGGTATTCTGGGTCTCTTGCCTTTGACTCCAACGGCAACCCGCATATGGCATATCTTGCAGATTTAGGTGCTATATATTATGCTCAGTGGATTGGATATCGTTGGAGCTCGGGGCAAGTGACTGAGGCCTCACAAATTCATGAATATCTTGGTTATCCATTTTTGGGGTTTGATAAAAATAATAATCCACAGATAATTTTCTTTGATCAGCTAGATTCCCTGCAAGGAAGCTTCAAATCATCCAATATTATTTATGCCATTTATGATGGGTCAACATGGAATTACCAAACAGCATTAGTGAATGCTACTTCACTCAATGACGTGGCTTTTGATTCTAATGGTTATCCTCACTTCACCTATGTAAAAGGAGAAAATCTGGGTTATGCAAGTTGGAATGGTTCTGCTTGGAACCTGCAAACACTTGCCTCGAATGATTATAATACTCAAAGTAACTTAGCGTTTGATTTACAAAATAACCCCCACATTAATTATTATGATTCTGCCGGAGCTTTAATTTACTCTTCATGGACAGGCGCCGAATGGGACAACCAAACCATAGATGCAAACGGTGTCGCATCAGGTCCTATAGCATTTGACTCTTATGGCAACCCCTACATAGCCTTCAGTGATAGGTCGTTGGAGGGCATGATTAGTGTAGGGTATGCTACTGTCACCGAGCCCCGAGCCACCATTGTAGCAATCGCAAGTAACGGCTCAACAGTTGATCTTGCAACAAAAGGGAACATAACAAACTCGCAAATCTCAAATGTTGCCATCAACACAAACACATCTACTAAAACAACCACAGTATCATTAACTATAACTCAGCAAAGCAGCACTATAGGCTTTACCAACTTAACTATCCCTAAAAGCGTAATTTCCTTCGGCACAAAACCAACAATATACATTAATAACCAACTGGAAAACGACCAAAATTATACACAAGAAGCCAACAACTACTATGTATTTCTCACGACAAATTCCAGCACAAATAACGTATCAATTATTTTCAAGACGGTGCCTGTAATTGTCTCCATCCAAACTCTTACGATAGTTGCGGTTATTTTGGTCTTTTCAGCGGTTTTCTTTGCCTCTCTTCTGCTTTATAGAAGGCGTCGAAAAACCACTAATTTGAGCAATTAGACTTTTTCAACGGTTGGCTCTCTTAACAAAGACTTAAATTGCAAACGAAACGATGTAGGCTTATGTCCTTAGTAACAGTTGAGGGCTTGTCAAAGAGCTATGGAAGCATAAAAGCTCTTGATAATGTGAGCCTTAATTTGACTCAAGGGTCAATAACAGGTCTTGTTGGTCCCAACGGAGCTGGAAAGACCACAGCGATCAAAATAATTTTGGGGCTTCTTTTGCCAGATCGAGGTCGAGTGGAGGTTTTTGGTCAAAACCCTTGGGATAATGATAAAATTCGTGGTCGTCTTGGGGTAGTTTATGAGAAAGCTTTCTTTCCCCCTCATCAAAACATATTGGAATACCTACAAAGGTGCTGTCGAATCTTTGGTGTTGATGAAATTAGAGCCTTAGATATCTTGAAAACGGTGGATTTAATTGATCATAAGAATCAGCAGGTTAAGAGCCTCTCTAAAGGTCTGCTTCAAAGATTTTCAATCGGTCATGCATTGATTCATAACCCAGAGCTATTAATTGCTGATGAAATGACTGCTAACCTTGATCCTCAAGCTCGGGGGTCAATTCTTGATTTAGTCATTCAACTTCGAAAAGAGCAAAATGTGACCTTCCTGATTTCCTCACATGTACTTCCTGAATTGAGTCACATCTGTGATTCTCTGCTAATTATTGACAGGGGCAAAGTTATTGCATCAGGAAAAATCTCAGATCTGTATGAGAAGTATACCGCTGCAACCGTTAGAATATCTGCAGAGAAAACTGAAGAACTGGGGCTGGAAATTGGCAAACTTTCCTATGTTAAAAAGTTGACTGCAAATGAAAGAGACATCTCCGTTCAAGTTGAACCTGGGAAAGAGCAAAATTTGTATGAAGACGCGTCAGCGATCGCACGAAGGATTCAAGTTAAAATTTTTGGAATCGAAACCGCAAATGCTTCAATAGAAGCGCTCTATAAACAGGCAGTTCAACCCAATAAAGAAGGTCAATAATAATGAAAGAAAACAAGAAAGGCAAGCCATTTCTGGAAGTCTTCTCTGCAACATTACATGAGGATTATAGGTTTCCTGTCCTTGAAGTCTTTGCTTTTTTGTACGTTGTAGGCACATTTGCTTTAGCAAGTTTTGGCTCTTTCTCGGCAATATCTGAAACAAACCTTGGAGCTTATAGTGCTTTCATGTTGGTAAATTCAATTGCTGGAATAACAAGCTTTTCAACCTTAATTCTTCTTGTGCTGGTCCTGAAAAATGTCGCTTATGGCTTTGGAAGCGATTTAGAGAGGGGAACTATTCAAACATACTTCTCGTATCCATTGAAGAGAAGAAATATTTTAACTGCAAAACTTGTTTCTGCCTTAGGTGTAAGTTTGCTACTTTTTGTAATTGTGCAAACAACGGCTTTATATATAATCGCTCCACAAATTGTATCGTCTTATCTTAGTACGGTCGCTTTGAGTTATTTAGCAAACTTGGCTTATTTCTTGATTGTAATTTGCATCACTGTTCTATTGACCTTGATTGTGAGGAAAGGTGCTATCACATTGGTCTTTGGAATTGTTTTGTATTTTGGTCTTTATCTTTCTGTTAGTTTTGCTTCCTTGATTTCTTATGCAGCTCATTCTGCCTTGGCTATTCAAATAATTTCCTGCTTCGCCCCGACTTACTCTTTGTCACTTTACTTATCATCCGCATCAAGGTCGACCTCCATTTCAACATATATCAGCTCAGGTTGGGTACCATCTTACGCTAACGTATTGTCTTTTATTTTTGTAAGTTACGTGATTGTTGCGGCGCTTCTTGTTTTGTCATATTATTACTTTAGCCGGAGACTCAACTTATGAAACGCTCATTGTTACTCTTAGGCAGGTTTGGATCAGTGATGATCTTTGTTTCTCTGGCAATTTTGTTATCTTCCGGGATTGGGCCTATAACTGTAAACGGAAGTTCAAGTTCAGGGACAATTCCAGCCAATTCCTTCAATATCCTGCAAGGACCATTGTTTACTCCATATTACTATTCAAATTCTCTTCAAAACCTAAATCCTCAAAATGCCGTTCTAATCTCAATAAATGCCACATATCCAGTAAAAGCTTACTTGATGAATGGAAACAGAGCTGTATTGGAAAATTGGATACGAACAAATCATCCAGAGCAACCCGCAAATCAGAACAATTCTCCCAAAACTGCAATTCTCGACGAATTCATTCAAGCTAATCCCAGCTTAATTCTGTGGCAAGGACAAGGAAAAAACATTCGGCTAGATTATTCACCAACGGAAATTGTGAATTTAACAGTTATAGTTTCCAATCCAAATGGAAATTCTGTTAATATAAACCACTCCGAGAACATTGAATATGGGTTTGCTTCTATCTCTAGAATGCGCTCAATTGCCATCTGGACTTTACCAATCGGATTATTGTTCGCTTTGCCTTGGACAAGCTTTAGGATAAAACAAAGACGCATCAAATAACTTTAATGAAATTATCCCTCATCATAGCAGCTTTCATTTTCTATGATGTTTTTAGCCAATTATCGTTTGGTTTCTGCCGATCCAATGTAAATTTTGAACAACAAAATCTATTACTTGAAGCGTTTTTTCCGAGTTTTCTTGGTTAGCAATTTTGCCCGGTTTCTCTCAATGCTATTCGTAACTTTGATTCTAAGACATCAAAGAAACTTTAACTAATCATAGTTAAGACTCTTTATGAATAGACTCTTATTTAAGAAACAAATTGGTGATTAGTCATGGGCGCCTCTATCAAGGGTTTGACATTAATTATTGTTCTGATGCTGGCAGTATTAGCAATCAATCTTTTTCCAGTCAAAGCTGAGAAATACGCAATAATCGTTCCCGATGAGTATCATACCATAAGCGATGCCCTTGCCAATGCCCACAACGGCGACATTATCTTCG
The DNA here is from genome assembly GCA_963798135.1 of Candidatus Bathyarchaeota archaeon. Classification (GTDB taxonomy): domain Archaea; phylum Thermoproteota; class Bathyarchaeia; order Bathyarchaeales; family Bathycorpusculaceae; genus Bathycorpusculum. Next base: position 98,257 of record CAWCSI010000007.1, read on the forward strand.
TTAGAAGCGGCATCTACAATGAACATTTGATGACCATTAACTGCTCAGTGATGCTGATCGGGCAAGGAGCAGATACCACAATCATAAACTGCCTTGATTCAGGATATCTTGGCTATTGGCCACATCTATACGGCAGTGCACCCTTCCGTATCAATGCTGATGACGTCACAGTTTCAGGTTTCACTTTTCAAGGTGGCATGTTGGGGATATATGGTCAAGGAGACAGAGACCAAATCGTTGGCAATGTGATGGCACAGGAAATCCAGATGACAGGTTCCCACCAGGTCATAGCAAACAACACTGTGGGCAACTACCCTTACGGACCGTCCACCGCAATTGAATGCACAGGCGACGGTAACATAATAGCTTCAAATAATGTGGCTTCAGCCTATGCTGGCATCGACGTAAAAGGCTGGAACAACACCGTTTACAATAATACTGTTCTGGGTCTAAGTCAAACTGGAATCCAGTTGGAATACAATACCACAGGAACACTCATTGCCAAAAACATGCTCTCTAACTGCAGTGTTTCCTGGGACAACTACGACTCGGGCAATATTGTTTGTGGAAACTACATCAACGGTGCCTTCTCTTTAATGGGCTTCAACAACGTCTTCTACGGCAACACTCTTACCTACCTAATCCTAATAGGTGGAACTCACGGCGGATCAGTAGATGCCGGGAACAACCAATTCTACCAAAACAACTTTCTTGTTAACCCACCTGAAGTGATGGTTTTTACAAGCAACCCAGGCTACGAGGCATGGGATAATGGACACTTTGGTAACTACTGGGGTAGCAATTTAACTCAAGGAATGGCTGACAGTAACGGAGACGGAATAGCGGACCAACCATACACGGTCGGCACACGCGCCAATACAGGTCTTCCTTTTGGAAGCATCGGTCAGGATAATTACCCTTTGATGACACCTTTCGATATTACCTCTGTTAAAGTAAATGTGCCACAATGGACAGCACCAGTCTTTGCCCCGTCAGAATATGCACTTGAGCCAATCCAAACCCCTATGCCTACTGCTGAAACTCAGAACTTAACAGAGACTGCAGCACCCACAGTTTCCCCCCTTCCAACAGAAACAGTTCCTGAGCTACCAGTACTGACAATTCCATTCTTGATAATCGTAATGGCGATTGCAGGTCTGTTAGTTTACTTCAAAAAAACAAACAAACAAATCTCAACAAAACAAACTTAGCTAAATTGCAACACTCAAAGACGGTATTCCACGTTTGGATCAGAATGTTAGACATGAATAGAATTAAAAGTTATTCAACACTATTATTATGAATTGAGGCACGATTACGAAAAGGGTACGTCTTGCTAAAGTAATAGTCATTCTTTGCATTGTTTTGACGGCTGTTTTGTTTGTTGAAAAATCAAACCTTGTCTTAGCAAGCAAGGATGGGCATGCCAGCCTATACGTAGCAAGCTACATTTCTGGACCTTGGAGCCCTTTGAGTGGTTCTACTACAGCTACAGTAGGCTTTACGGAGGGAAATATAGTTCTTTTAAACCCCACAATTTCCTCTTTTAGTAATCTTACATTGGCTATACAGGTTGATAACTCAGATGTGATTAATCCAAACTTGGGATTGTGGAATTCTAATTATGAATTAACCTCGCCGAATACCTTTCTGCAAAGCGAGGAATTATGGCATGACATGCAGAATTTCAGCACACCAATAACATCAATCAATATTGGTCCAAACCAAAAAGAGAACATTAGCCTAAGTATTCCAAGCTCAATTTCGTTTCCATTTAGCTCCCATAACCTAAAAATCTATGTTTCCCAAAACAATTTTGGCGACATCATCAATGGTCAATTATTAATTGTTCCTCAAACAGAAGCTTACTTGCAAATCTTAAACTTCAGCGCAGTAGAATCTGACGAAGGCACATATCATCAATATTATAACAACACATTAAACAGCAACATGGTCTCAGTTGCCTACAACCCGAATTTCTATCAGCGATACCACAATATTTCAGAGTATGATATTTACGCAGATAACTTTGGTATAATGCATCACATGGGTGCGACTGATTACACTTACCGTAATGTTACTGTTTTCAACAATAATACTTTCCCTGTTAACAGCGTTACAGTGTTTGGGCAGAAACCATACCGAACGGAGGCTTTGATTGACTATACAATTCAGCCCAGTGAGACTTACCTTTTTCCAGTTTTAGATGATGTGGCTCGGACTTATGCCTATGTGACTGGCTACGTTGCAAACAATTTTCCATCTGCATTCCCTACCGTTCCAGAGTTTCCATCAACAATGCTAATAATCACTTTTCTCTTTACAGCAACTTCACTATGGATAGTTGTGATTAAGAAAAAACAAAAGAAAATTAGGCACATTTTGTTGATGCTTGATAAGTCTTAAATCTGCAAAGCATTGATAGAATTATCTGATATAATGAATAAGAAAATAATAGTCATTCCAGTTCTGATAGTTATACTCTTTGTAAGTGCAATTTCTGGAACTATATTTTATTATAACAACATATTGAATGAAAAAGAGTCCCAGATATCTTTGTTTAATAGTGAAATTCCAAATTTAAACACTCAAATAGCAAATCTTAAAACTCAAATAACAAATCTAACATCCCCAAATCTTGTAACTACATTAACAACGCAAGAGATAGTGAAATTCTCTCCAGAATATCCGGGTGGTCCTCACTATACCATCCCATATAATTTTGAACAAATAACTGGAACAGTAACTAATGCTGGCGGAGGCACAGCGTATAATACTATGATTCATGTGGTTGGTTATGACTTAAATGGTGTCCTAGTTTCAAATGTTACAATACCATTGGGATCAGGTTATTTTGGTAGTAATAATGAAACTTACGCCTTTGGCTCTATTTCTTCACAAATTGGGACTCTAATGAGTGGGCAAATAGCAAATATTAATGAAAATATTATTCATGAAGGGGCAGCCTATAATTGGACTGTAACCGCTTTATGGACAAATTCTCCTTAAACAAAAACAGCCTAGACGATATAATATGCAAAACAAACGGAAAAGCAAAATAAATTTGGTAGTCTCCATTTTTTTAGTAGTTGTTCTATTTGCTAGTGCAATTGTTGGAACAGAATTTTATTATATTACTGCGGTTAATGAAAAAAATGCAAAGATAATCTTGTTAACCAACCAAATAACTGACCTAAATAACCAAATTTCAAACCTTACGAATGAAGTAGCAAGCATAGAAGCAAATGTAACCTCTCCAAATCTTGTAAGTACATTGGCAACAAAAGAATATTCTTGGATTGATATGGGAGGAGGCAGCCCATACAATTGGGTTGAGGTTACTGGTTCAGTAACTAATACTGGAGGAGGTACCGCATTCAACACTGGTTTGCATGTTGTTGGTTATGATAATAATGGGAATTTGATTGTAAACGTGACTGTTCCTTTGGCTGGTGGAAATTCTGGTTATCCTGCAGGTTTTGGGTCTGATAAAGAAACTGATGCTTATGCCCCTTATGCCTATGGTACCAGTTCACTGCAACTAGAAAACTTAACTAGTGGCAAAACAGCTATTATTCATTTGGTTATTTATCACGAAGGAACCATAAATAATTGGACTGCAACTCCAGTGTGGACAAATTCTCCATAACAGAACGGCTTTCGCCTATATTTTTAAGCCACATTCTATCAATTGGTTTTTAAGGTCGATAATGTGCAAAAAGCGATTGTTTCAATCCTTCTAATCATGGCATTTTCGGTTCTAATCATACTCTCTCCAGTTAAGGCTTCGGGCGACTATTGGATAACGAGAGCTCCTATCCCAGTTGCCTTTGATGTTGAAGGTGCAGCAGCCGCAAATGGGCAAATCTACGTTATCGGGCAAGCAGGTGGGAAGTCTCTAAGTTATGCCTACGATCCAAGTTTTGACTCTTGGAGTCCAAAGCAGCCTATGCCAACCTATAGAACATCTTTTGGGTTAGTCGCATGCGGCAACCTGATTTATGCCATCGGTGGAGTGACCGGATACAACGCAAACGGACTTGCCGCTTCTACAGGAACAAACGAAGTGTATGATCCTGCAACCAACACGTGGACAACCAAAGCTTCAATGCCTACCAACCGAAGCGAAGTAGAGGCAGCTTCTGTTAATGGAAAAATCTACGTTATAGGCGGAAGAACTGAGGGGGCACAATCAACAGTTAACATAACAGAAATCTATGACCCAATCACTGACTCATGGACCAGTGGAGCATCAATGCCCTATCCTGTTGTGTTGGCTGCTTCTGCAGTTGTTGATAACAGGATATGTGTGATCGGAGGACAAGACGAATTCTTAGGCTCGAAGCAGAACCCTGTATCTCCTAATGTGCAATTCAACCAAATTTACAATGCGGCATCTAATAGCTGGAGTATCGGACAATCAATTCCCCAAGGTGGTTGGCAAGCCACAGGTTCAGCAACAACAGGCGAAAATGCTTCCAAGAAAGTATATGTAATCGGCGGCCTTGATGCCAATTCGGATGGCCTAGTAACAGCCAACGAAATCTATGATCCAGCCACCGATAACTGGAAATTAGGTACTGCTTTCCCAACTACTCACGATTATGTAACAAACACCCTGGCAGCTGTTAACTTAAACGACTCAATCTATGTCTTTGGCGGAATAGCGCAGGCAAACGAAGGCTTCTACGAAATAACCGAACAGTACATTCCAACAGACTATAATGGAACAATCATACAAGCTATCCATTCAGCAGGACAGCAAACCTTAACCCCAACAATTTCGGCAGCTCCCATATTGCCAACCAATACTTCAACACCTTCACCAAATGTTCCAGAGTTTCCGGCCATAATAATTGTTCCATTGTTAATTTGCGTGCTCTCCGTTGCTGCTCTACTTAGTCATCGTAGAACCAATTTAGAAGCGGCATAGTGGCAGCAATTTTAGCGATTTCTTGCTTACCAATGTTCTTTTCTGGTTATGCAAAGTGAGTTTTCTCTCTCTGGCAACATCCGAAGAGTTAGTGATGCAAGACGGTTTTTTCACAAGTGATTCCAAGAATACCCCAACGCAGGTTATAGTCGTCAAGAGGCTTGGCGATCCACAGCCATGGACGTCTTAGAGGCTGCTCAAGCAATACTTCACCCTAAACCAAAATAACAAAACTTAACCATCAAACGACAAGCGGCTGACTCGGGAAAAAACTTAAAACTTAAAAGCGTTTGGCAGCATACAGAAACTTATCATGAAGCTTGAATCGTTAGGGCGACAAATTCTTAAAAACAGGAAATTGTCAGTTCTTTTATGTGTTCTTTTAATTGCTTTGCCGTTTGCCACCCAAACTTGTAGCGCTTCGGCAACCCCCCGGCTGCAGAACAAGGCGTTCCTGTTTCTTTCTGATGTAATAGGGGTTGACATGTCAAACTACAAGATTTCATTGTTTGACAACAGCTCTGGTCAGGGAAATGATCGCCTCTTTTACACTCTTGAGCCAGCCAGTGGACTGGGCATATTTGGGGTGCAAGGCAATGTCGGCTTCAACTTCTACAATGACTCTTTAGGGTCATGCAGCTTTGACCCAGGCGGCATTAATCAACCGTACTTTCATCCGCGCACCGACCGTTTCAACGACACCTTAGCCATAATGCAACGGTACTATGCATGGACCAACGACACTCAAGTTCAGCAAATGATTGATCTTATGAAAAAAGTCGGTTCAGAAAAGAACTTACTTAAAGTCTCTGGCAATTTATCGCTTCGAATTTCAATAAGTCCACTGCTTGCCGAATATCGATTCAGCAACTACCTAAATGGAGTCGAGTATGCTGGAGTGACTGTTAGCATGGGCAATTCTAGCGGGGACGTTTTTTTTGACGATTACCGAGTCTGGCAACAAATCGGAAATACAAGCATCAATATAACCCAGGACCAGGCCATACACATAGCCGAAGACGCTGTCAAGGGGTATTCTTATAACCATAATTTCGGGAATGGAACCGTAGTGACCATTTCTAACCTAAATGTTACGGGCGTTTATAGAACAAGCCTCTCAAGTGCGTTGAGTAATGATTCAACACTTTATCCTCTCTACAACGTAGAATTGAACGTCACGGGCTTACCCTCGAAGTCTGTCGGTATTGGAGTATTTGTTTGGGCAAATGACGGATCCATTCAATCTGTCTACCAATATATTTATCCAAACTCTCCCTTTGCTACCTCGCTTCTCAACTTAATATTTTTCCAATCGCTTTTTGGCTCCCTGATCGACTTTGTCTTATTATTGTGCTTTGGTGCGGCAGCCATAGTTGTTGTGCTGATATTGGTTTTGAGAAGCAAGAAAGCGCCCTCTAATAGTGGCTAGGTTAAAACCCCAACCTTCATTCAATACTTTTTGGGCTTTATCGTAACTTCCAGGTTCTTAGTTTCAAGCAAAAGGAAACGCGATTCTTTATCATATTTTCTTTTTTTTCCAAGTAACCAAGGTTTATTGTTTTCTGGAAAATCACCCAAAAATAAAATAACGACCATATCAGGTTTTGATCTGAGGCAAATCCAGTTTCAGCTTCAAGTATCGAAGTTCCCACATCCATGCTGACAAGAAAACCGCGACTACATCAGTTATAATGAGACCTACAAATACGATATTTCCCGTCACCAACCACAAGATAGCAAGCAACGCTCCAAGTCCACCTCCCAAACCACCAAGAACTGCACCAACCCCGCTGCTGGCGGTTTTATTTTCCACCCTAAGTTTAGATGAACATGTCGGACATGTTATAGCGTTTAGATTTGTCAACATTAACAGTTTGCGGGATGGAAGCGATTTACCGCATTTTGGGCAAGCAACCAACTTATCTACCTTCAAGAAAATAGTAACTCAAATCTTGATTTAAGTTTTGACCTTAGAATATTACAGCTTGCGTTTTTCTTTTCTCAAAAACCAAAGTTTCTGTTACCCTAAAGTAAAATGAGCTCTGTCCAGAAAACTGGACTCAGCATAAATTGTCTTTGTTCGCGTGTCTACGAACGAGGCATTAAATAGTTTAGTGGATATGAGGGCTTAAGGTTGATTAAAAGTGGAAGATGGCAGCGACGTAGAGCGGGATAGACAACGTGCGGAAGTCTTCGATGCTTTGGGTCACCCTACCCGCATTGTTATCTTAAAGGCTCTAAGTGAAGGGGCTCTTGGCTTTGCGGATTTAAAGAAGAAAACAGCGATTGATAGCAGCGGGCATCTTCAACATCACCTAATCAAACTTAATGGCTTAATAAAAACCGATGAATACGGAAAATATTGTCTTTCAAGCGAAGGAAAAGAAGCACTGTTAACAGTTCAAACTGTGGAAAAATCGGTGGCGGTACCTAAAAATACCGTCAAGCTTACGCCATGGCTGAGTAAGAAAATGCTGTTAAAGTCAGCTTCCATATTTCTTGTTGTTTTATTAGTTAGCAGTTCTGCGATTGCATTGTTTGAATACAATCAAAACAAATCTCTCCAAAAAGAAGTGACATTCTTCAGCAGTGCTGATCCCCAGGCAGCAGCTTTTTACAAACAATTTGGAGTAATTCCTTTAATAGATGTTAATTCGTCATTTTCGCCGCCGATTTCAGCGTACTCCGCTCTTCAAATTGGCTTGCCTGCTCATGGCTGGAACAAAACGTCACTTCAAGGTTTGACCGTTAATATTTTTCTTGCGTTCTGGGAAATAACAACCAACTCTACGGGCGCTATTATAAATGAAAGTATGGTGAATGTTTTCGAGTTGAGTAGTTTACCTGCAAATTATTCAGATGTTCATAGCAACAACACGACTTGTCAGTACGTGTGGGAAATAGGCCTTCAAAAGCTAATCGTAACAAGCCTTCCAATCATTCCTCCGTGGGGTGACGCAATTTGTGTTGACGCTGCTACAGGGCAGATAGTTTCCAACCCCTTTCATTTAATGTAGATAATCTCAGGTTTCTTAATAACGAGCAAGAGAAAAAGCCGTCTCCTCACCATATTTTTTATTTCAAGTAACCAAGGTTTATCGTTCTTCTGGGTATGAGGCAGGTTTTCCCTCCTCGCTAACACACGGCTCTGTCAAGGCAAATGTGGGAGATATACTCCGATGGAGAAAAAAATTATGTCTATTCCTTTCAAGTTTGAAAGCCTCAGATCCGAGTCTAAATTGCTTAAAATGAATCGGCTCCAGATGCGCGAAAAACTCGCAGGATTCTATGAGTCAGATGCTGGTAAAATGACGGTAATGGAGTTGTTAACTTCAACTTCTAACGTGATTTTGCCAACTATGGTACAGATGCAAGCCTTGCTCGAGTGGGGGATATGGAGTGACCTACGCGAAGTAAGCATGGATGCTCCAGTTCCTCAGGGCTCAGGCAAAGTCGTCAACACACAAATCTTGTTAGCGCATGACTATGCTGAATGGGTAGAAGGAAGCGCAATAAACGCAGCAGACCCAAACCCCACATACCGAACAATCACATTGAAACCCTTTGGCCAGTGCTCATTGCTCTCTGATTTGCTTGTCAATACTTCTGCAGTTAATTTTGTTGAGCAGATCGGCAAATTACACGGTACAGCTGTTCTTAAGGGTATCTTCCAATACGTCCTAAACGGTTTATCCGGTGCAGGCGGTGGCAGTTTAAGTGCTGCTTCAGGCGCAAATCTGCAGTTCGGTGATGCAGTAGCTGGCATAAAGCAAGTTGCTAAACAAAGCTTCCAAGTTGACCAAATCATCACAAGCCCTGACGCCATGTGGAACGCATTTACCACAAGCTATGCAGTCCAACAATTCACAGGTGCACTCAACAATTTGCTGGAAAACGGCGACATTCCAAAAGCCTTAGGAATCGAATGGTATGCTGATCCATACTTCTACACTGCCCAAGGACGCCAAGGAAACAAAGCAATCGCATATGTTGGAACTAAAGGTCTGAGCACTATCTGGGCTGCATTGCAACAGGCACCTCTCGTTGAGTTATACCGATTGCCAACAGCGTTGAGTAATTACGTCATAACCCACGTTGACGGTGGCGCCTCAGCTGGCATCGCAGATTCCATGCAAATGATTACAAGTGCAACCTAAGCACTGTTTCTGTACGTTCAATCTTCCCTTTTTTTCCTTTGATAATTAATGTTAAAATGGAGCGATAATTATGCTAGCCAGACTGTGAGCAATCCAAGTAATCGTTCAGTTTTCCTTAAAGTTGGTCAACAAAACTTGACTAACCTTTTGTTCAAGAAACCTGTACAAGAACGCTTTTATTAACTTAAATGATAATTGTCTCAAAAGAGGAACAGTATGCACAAGCGGTTGGCGCTAATAGCTACTCTTGTTTTGTTATCAGCGCTATTATTATTGCCACTGCCACGAGCAAATGCTCAATCCAAGACCATTATTGTTCCAGATGACTTTCCGACGATATCAGCCGCTTTAGGCAACGCCACAAGCGGGGAAACTATACTTGTTCGATCAGGAACTTACGATGAGCAGACTCTCTCATCAAACATGACCGTGTCTTTGATAGGTGAAGGGTCAGCCAACACAGTCGTAAATCTGCATCCGATAAGTGTGCCATTCTATATTCTTGGGCAATACGTGGGCATGGTCGCCACCGCGATCAATTTCGATGCCAACAACTTGGTGGTTTCAGGTTTAACCTTGAATTGCTACGGCGGCTCCTCTTTTTCTGGAAACCATCTGATTATTTCGGATAACATCCTGAACAACTTCGCGGAAAACTGGTTTAACATACAAGGAAGCTACGTCACAATCTCAAACAACACGGCAGACACCGTAATGAATGTCCAATGTACCTATTCTCAGGTTTACGGTAACAACGGAACAGGCAGCATCGGCATAAGCGGCTCAGCTTCGCATAACACCGTTTTCTGCAACGCCGTTGAAAGCATCGGCGACAACACTATAGAAAGCGACAACCTGTATTACGGCAACATAGTGAGCGGTGGCGGAGGAATTTTCGCGACGGACAATGATATAGTCGTAAACAACACAATAATACATTGCAGCCAAGGCGTAAACCTGGAACAAAGCACAAACAACGTAATTGTCGGAAACATCATTGAAAGCAATTCTGGTCCCGGAATCGCATTGGCAGCCTACGTGGAGGGGGCACTCACAAACCCGGGCTCGAACAACTTGATCTATGGAAATTACATAGCGGACAACAACGTAGGCTTATTAGTTTCGACTTCCAGCCAGTTTCACGGGGCAAACTTCACCGTTTACGATAACAACTTTATCAGCAACACCCAGCAAGCCCAAATCATAATTCCCAACCCTGCAAATTCCAACTTCAACTATCTTATGTCGCTTCGACCTCAAAGTGATAACTGGAGCCTAAGCGGGCAAGGAAACTACTGGAGCGATTATCGGCTCAACTACCCTAACGCCTCTGAAGTAGGCTCTACTGGAATAGGCGATGCCGCGTACTATGTCGGCGGCGGTGAACAAGACAACTACCCTCTAATGTCCCCCGTTAACATATCCAATATAAACATCCAACTACCCTCATGGGCAAATATTACCATACCAAATGCGCCGCAGACAGCTTCTTTTCCACTGAAGAATTTGACGAATTCCCCAACGAGCCCAGCCATATCGCCTACTCCAACACCTACGCCAACTTCGACACCGGCTGTTCCAGAGTTTTCTTGGTCTGCAATTGTACCTTTGCTTCTTTCTTTGTTCTTTGTTGGTGTGGTGCTTAGGCATCGAAAATCCGAGTCAATCAAGTTAGAATAATTATCGCTCGGTTTCTCAAATGATTACTGATTATCGCTTAAAATTGATCGGGAGAATCTTCTTTGCCTCAATGCAAAGTTTGTAATCGAAACATGAAAGTTGTGGATGCTGAAGGTCTTTGCGGGGTTTGTGCTCAAGCAAAGATTTTCGCTGAGATTAGCAATCGCCTTCCAGACAGCGAAACAACCGTCCCGTTGGGATCCGTTCATAAATTCAGATTTTAAAGGACACAAAGTTATGGATATTAAGTCAAGCTCCCAGGCAGAATTATTCGCTTACGGCTTAGGCTATGTGCCAATGCTCAATATGGGCACTGACGTAATTGTCGCAGTTGATTTCTCCGGTAATCAATTCAAAATTGTGACATTGCCAAAAGAGAAAACTGTTAAGCGCTTTTTGCTCTCGCCTAGGTGCGTTGGGCTTTGCGGCTATGAGTTAAAAAGACCACACCTTTGCTGCATCACTGGTGCATGCGACTTCAAAAAGCTCTAAATAAAAAATGCGAAATCCTGCGTGTAGGCCGAATCAGCGGCGCCATTTTTCCATTAGAAACAACATATGTTTGCACCTTTAAGAAAAACATCGGTAAAAAGAGAAGAAAACTTGTCAAGAAATGGCGCAGCATTTTAGAAGTAATCACTAATTGAACCAAACTTGGGTTCAGAGCTTAGGTCAGGTCGATTTTTTTCATCGCCAATGAAACTGCACAAAATGTCATCGCCACAATTATTGCGAGCACCAAGATAACCGCTAATGTGCCCAACTCCGGTATAGTTGGCGTTGGCGAAACAGAGGTTACTGGGTTAGGAGATGCAGACACAGGACTTGACGAAGCAAAAGTGCTGGAAGAATCCGATACAACCAAGACATTATTGAGTAGAAAAGCTCCGCTAATATCGGATCTAACAGTATTAGCTATGAACATTTCACTCTTTGCAGAATCATAAGCTATTTCCCAGAGAGCGGTCCCTCCGGAAGAAGTTACTGGTACTGTCGCAATAACATTATTGTTGGCTGATATTATCGAGACAGTGTTAGGATAGTCGGTTACGAAGACTTCATTCTTGGTGGAATCATAGGTTAGACCATACGATTCTTCTCCGGTGGATATTGGTATGGTTGCAACCACACTGTTAATACTGTCCGAGATAACCGAAACTGAGTTCCTTCCATTATGATCGGTCGCGAATATCTCGCCCATCCCAGAATCATATGTCAAATCATAGGAATAAACGCCGTTAACGTTTGCAACCACAGTATTTGTCCTATCTGAAATGACTGAAACAGTTGCGGGATTTTCAAGACCAACAAATATCTCGCCCTTGCCAGAATCATAAGCTACGCCTTGAGGGCTACCAGAGCTTCCTACGTTTATACTTGCAACTACGGTGTTATTAATGTCCGATATAACCGACATCAAGTTGGATCCATAATTAGCCACAAATATCTCACCTTTGCCAGAATCATAAGCTATGCCACTTGGATTTGCTCCCACATTAATAGTTTCAACCACCGTATCAGTACTATCCGAAATGACAGAAACCATACCTGACTGGCTATCAGCAACGAATATCTCACCCATGCCAAAGTCATAAGCTAAACCGCTTGGACCGGTTCCAACGGGTATAGTTGAAATCACGGTGTTGGTGCTGTCTGATATGACTGAGACTGTGTTGTCTTCCTCATTGGCTACAAAAATTTCTTCCTTGCCAAAATCATAAGCTAATCCCTGGGGCCCGGTTCCCACAGTTATTGCAGCTATGACTCCAGTAGCGTGGACCGCGTTAACTGATAACAAAGCAAGAACTATAGTGAATAGAATTAAGACAGATGAGATTTTCTTCAAATTCATAAAGACTCGTTTAGATTCAATTTTCTTATAAGCTTTCGCACTTTAGGTGAAAAATTTTGTCTCTCACGATTTTGATTAACATTAATTTGAACGGGATGAAGCGTCATGCAGTTCCTCCAAAGTAATCACTAACTAACAGGGGTTTTGAGACTTGAGTTATGCATCTACAACTGATTTGCTAAATTACAGCCAGATAAAGGGTACTGACTTTGGGTTTAGCAGCAATAGTGACCCTAACTTTATCGCTTTTCTGGCAAATATAATAACGCAATCCTCAGCCGTAATTGATGACCATTGCCATGTGCCAAGCGGATTCTTTGCAGCAGGTGGCTTGAGCTTCAATGAAATTATAGATGTAAAATATGCCCTGCATCCAGGCTACTATTTGGCTGTGCCCACCTATTACCCATACCCGTACATTCTAACGGCACAACTAAACAACTGGCCAGTTCTCAGCGTAACCGAGGTTGATGTTAACCAAGCCGGCTATGGGCAGCCTGATATTTGGAGTAACACACCTGGAGAAACGGATTCAGGTCAACAGTTTCCAACGGGATATTCAAGTTGGACTCCCAAATGCAACGTTGAAATGCTCTTTGGTTGCGTCAAATTCGTTAATGCAATTCCCGCCCGATATTACCAGGGCGTAAAAGTTCAGTAAACAGCTGGGTATGCGGTGACTCCTCAAAGTGTAAATTTTGTTTGCCTCTCTTTGGCAAGCAGTATTCTACAAGTTATGCTTCAACGCAAACTAAGCCCAATCGTTAAGGTTGGCGATTGGACTGTTAAATTCATCATCCCCGACGTGTTCACGTTAGAGCAAAAGCGGATGCTTGCCCAATATCAACGTAGCCTGTTCACAGTGGAGTAATGAGCATGGATGGGTTTAACGACGCGTATCAGGCCGTTTTTAATCAAGTAAAAGCAGTTCTGGCGACAAATCAACAGTTCCAAGCAATTAACGTAGGCGAAGCCGTTCGCATAACCAACCTGCCCTTAGCCATAGTTAACCCAGAGCCGTCTCCAGCCAAAAGCGTCGCACAGAACCTAATCGAAGTGGACATCAACTTCAGCGTAGTCTGCGTAATCAGGGAAACTGAACCTGCCAACTGGTTTGCGGATATCATTCCCATTTTAAGCGCAGCCGTCGACGCAGTCTTGGCAGATCGTTCGTTAGCGGGGACGGTAAAAAATACAAATCTAACAGGATTTGCTCCAAGCGTCATCAAATTCAACAACCGATTGTACTATGGAGGCGTCGTTCGGTTTCAAGCGCTTCTACTTTATTTGCCAACTTAGATTGAGGTGAAATAAACTGAAAAAGCAAAAACTTAGACTTCTTCTATTCCCGATTGCAATTCCGATTTTCTTGGTAGGTTGGCTTCTTTATTTTTTCAGCAGGAAGCGGAAGTCCAGCAAATGATTGAGATTTCAGTTAACCGACTGGGTTCAGGCTTGGAGTTGGCTGGGCATGATTTGCCTGAGCGCGTTTTGCCTGCTTTTGTCGGCAAGTTGGCGGATTTCTGTTTTAACAGTTTGTATGAGCATGCTCCTTGGCGCAGTGGCTTCTTGGCTATGAGCATAACTAAAACAGTTGAAGGCAACACTGCAACGGTTGGTCCAACCGCCAATTATGCGCTCTACTTTCAGAAGGGACAGCGCCTCATGACATTTACCCAGTTAACGCACGTTGCTTAGCGTTTGAGTCGACTCTTGGCGGCTTAGTTTTCACTCGGCATGTGCATCATCCAGGAACAAAAGCTAACCCGTACGTGCATACGGCAGCTGAAGAAACAAGCGATAATGCTCTTGAGATTTTCAGTGATGTGTGGAGCGAGTACGTGGGAATATAGAACATTCGTTAAGAAGTGTAATGGACAATACTTGTAACATTCATGAAGTATCCTTGGAAAGTTGGATTAAAGCTCATCTCGCCTGAAAGCTTGACCAAGTCACCTTGAGCGAATCCAACCGGATAGTCAATTGCAAAGCCATTTGTGGGAAAACTGAATTTGTTTGAAAAATTCAAATAAACAAAAGAAGAAACCGTGTAGTTCACTCCGTTTACTTCGGTGAATGTCAAATTTCTTGGATAGGGTGAAACACTCGGAGTAACGTTTGTAACTGATATGCCTCGATAAATTGCATGCCCAGGAGCGTATGCCAAAGTTCCAATGATCGTGAAAGTGCCTTGCTGTTGGGGTTCTTTTTGGTTCTCAACGTAAAGAAAAACAGATATACCAATGGCTACAGCAAGAACTATCGCTAACACTATTGCAGCAATTTTCTTGTTCATCCTCATCATCCTTCCCGTAACAACTTCTCAAGCCCCTTTATGCTTAACGGGCTATTTACGACTAATCTTTAGAACATCATTTCCTCAAGTTGAAAAACCATTACGGTGATTAAGTGTTGCATTTGGATTTACGCTTGCGTTTCCTGAAAGCTCTGCTTAATGTTCCCATGCGGTTGCTGGATCGGTTTTTGCCTGAGCGTGAACCCACCTTTCCCCAATCAGTTATCGTGGATCGTATGTTTGAGCGCATGCTTCAAGCCTATAGTCATGAGCGTGCCCAAGGTGTCTTTCGAGAGAAAAGCGGTGCCTTAGAGGATGGCAATTTTCTTCGGTTACTCCGGACGTCAAGAAAGCTTCTCTTAGCAATTGGCGAGGATGACCGCTATTATCGGGAATGGCTTGGTCTACTTGTAATTTTGGCGTCTGAGGAGTATCGGCGCTGGGTTAGCGAGGTTTCGCCTGCAGAAATTAAGCATTGGTGTAGGGCGCAATGGTATGTTAGCCCCGAATGCCTCAGCGACAATTTCATAGCTAAGCGCAAGACAGAATTTGCACCAGATGCTCTGGCGTATTATCTTTACCTTCTTACTCGATAACTTAGTGAGCGTAGTAATGAAGTTGATTTACAGCTAAAAGATGTTCAGCCAAACAATCTTACGAATATTTTAATAATCAAACAGGGCATGCTAATTCAGAGGATAGCGTTGAATCTAAAGGCGACAATAATTGTTACCATTTTTCTTTTTGCAAACCTATTCGTTGCCAACGGAGTAAACGCCACTGATACTGTAGCCCCAAGTTCATCACCGTCAGTGGCTCCACTGTTCTCAAATCAGATATCAGATTCATGGGTTGCCAAAGCACCAATTTCAGCAGCTGTTGGTGGCTCGGGCGCTGCAGTAGTCAATGGCACTATTTACGTCATGGGAAAAACCTATACCTACGCTTATGACCCGGTCAATAACACTTGGACATCTCTTGCTCCCATGCCTACTCCGAGAGACAACTTTGGCGAAGCAGCTTACGGCAACAAGATTTACGTGATAGGCGGATCCACTGGGGAGAGCGAATATTCCTCTTCAATTAACGAAGCCTATGATGTTGCTACAAACAGTTGGTCCAGCATGGCTCCAATGCCCACCGCTATAAGAGAAATGAACGCTGCTGTAGCCAACGGCAAAATCTACGTTATGGGCGGAAGAACAGGAGGCGCATACTCCACAGTAAATGTAACAGAAGCCTATGACCCAATCAATAATTCTTGGAATGTTGTTGCTGCCATGCTCTATCCAGTTGTCGCCTACGCCTCCGCTGTCGTGGGTGATAAAATCTATGTTATAGGCGGGCAGGACGAATGGTATGGCTTCCAAGGGATGATTGGTCTAGGGACACCTGCACCTCCACCAAGTTCTTATCCTCCTCTCAGCGTAGCGTTCACTCAAATTTACAACACAGCGACCGACAGTTGGAGCTTGGGTGCGTCAGTTCCCACAGTGGTTTTTGGTTCAGCGGCAGGTGCCACTTCAGGTGTGTTGGCTCCGGCTCGGATCTACGTTTTGGGCGGGGTGGGCGACTCGTTTGAGGCATCAAATCGAAACGTGGTATATGACCCAGTTGCCAATTCATGGAGTTTCGCTGCCTCATTGCCGAATGCTACTTCCGGGGAAGTCGTCGCAGTAGTTAATGATGTTTTGTATTGTATTGGGGGAGGAACTGGGCAGATTTACCTGGGGAACACTTGGCAGTATACTCCAATTGGCTACCAGCTACCGCCAAGCCCAAGCTCAACACCCTCAGCTACTCCTCTCACTACCGAAGCATATGGAAACAGCACTGGGAGTGGCACCCAACCAAGGGCGAATTGGCTTGAAATAGCTATTGTAGCTGTAGTTGCTTTATCAATCTCTGTTACGTTAGCAGCCATTATTATGTCGAGAAGAAAGTTAAAGCCTACTTAGTATTTGTCCGTATAACTCGGTTAACGGCGATCTCGCCGTTTTGTTTTGGCTCTATTTTCTATTTGCGCCTGATGTTTTAGCGTACTATCTGCACCTTTTGGCGTCTTAACGTCTTCACGAGAACAAAAATATTATGGAGGAGAAAATTTGACAAATACAAGTCCCCAAATTGGTAGAATAGCAGTTCTGCAAGTAAACGGGACAACCGTTGGTTACTTGAAAGGCGTAACAACTAAGCCCTCAGCAAAAGTTGTCAAAGACTATTCCTGCGCAAACAGTGGCGGAGACATCCCATCAGTGATTTTCAGCGGCAACAAAGAATTCAAAATCGACGCAGACATCATGTACGTTGATGAAACATACGTTAACCTGTTTTTGGCAAACAACCCAATGACGATTATTTTCGGTCCGGTTGGCAGCAGCGGAGGCAACCCCAAAGAAACCTACAACAACTGCATCTTAGCCAGCGCAGAAATCGACCATAAACAAGACGGAATTGTAGGCCACAAAATCAGTTTTGAAGCACAATCAGTGACAGTGGGCACGTGGTAAAAATGCCGACAGAACAGGAAATCTTTGAGAAAGCCACACGACATTTTGATGAAGATGCGGTTAAGGGCAACTTTGACCCGTTTGAAGCGGTGCAGGATGCTAAAGTTCTCCGCGAGATTTACGATGAAAAGTTGAGTTTAATTCGCTATGGCGCCTTGACTTACAAGGAAAGCCGCGAATGCAACAGCATTGAAAACAAAGAAGACCGAACAGCACACATGATTTATCTTATGCTCAAAAAAGCTCATCCCAACTTAACACAGGAGCAAGTTGAAGCTATGCCTATAGAGAAAGTGGCTCGGCTTGGAAGCGCATTGGGAGAGAGAATCAAGAGTTTTTTACCAAAGACGACATCGCCCTAAATCCCAGAGCCCAAAATGTAGGTTTAATCGCGCATGAATTCGGCTACACCTTTAGCGAAATTGGTGAGTTAACAGAATCCCAAATTTGTTTTTTGATTTCTTGGCTTGGCTGGTTTAATGAGGCAAGGCAACCCAAATGAATGAAGAAACTAACAATCGTTCTAAGGCACTTTCTGCATCATTGGATATTTGTAATTCCTTTTCTTGCCTATCAAGTAACCAATAAAACCGCCTGCTACCCAGCAACCAATAAGGGTCGCTAAAGCAAAAAAATCAAAGTATTGGTCTGAGAAACTCCATCTAAAACCGCTTGCGTTTGAATACAACATAATTATGGCCCAAAAAATAAAACCAAGCAGAAATGTTCCCACTATTATGTAAATTGCCCTGCCGGTGTCAAGTCCACTCTTCCTGATCTTCTTTGTGTAACCGTTTGATCCAAGTTCTGGAAAGGCAATCATTTCATCTAATACGTAATGACCCATTTCGGTAAGTGAATATTGCAGATCCGCTTGCTTAATTATTAAATTTTCACCATCAATTGCCAATTTTTCAAGAGTGTTTAATTGATAACTAAGTTCTTGAGTATCTTCAATGTTCAAATTCTTTATCAAATCGTCGAAAGTCAAATGTCCATGTTCGCCAAGTTGCAACAGTATTTTTCGGCTCAAAGTATCCTTCAGGATTTCGTGCAATTGAGCAAGCCTATCATCACTCATAATACACACATGCAACCTGAGTACAATTTTAGCTTATCTTCAAGACAGTTAATTTTGACGTAAATCTCTCATTTAACATTTCAAGGAAGACAACAGTGTGCCATATGTGGAGCGCCTTTTTTCCTAACTGACTGAATGGTGAAGTGAATCAACAGCAATGAGTGAAAAAATCGATATTTTGATTCAAGCAACTGATGAAGCAAGCTCTGTTTTAGCGGATGCCAGCGAACAGATTGACTCAAGCCTAAGTGAAGTCAGCAACTCCATGAGCGGGTTAAGCGCGATAATGCAGCAAACTGAAGATGGCAGCTACACTCTGACAACGGTGACTCAAGAGATGGGGCAGGCCTATGCTGAAGCAGCTTCGCAGGCAGATGATCTTAACGCGGCTTATTCCTCTGCGTCTGAGAGTTCTGGTAATTTGGCGAGTTCTCAGGTCAATGCTTCGGGCAGTTTAAAAAATACCGCTTTGAGCATGAGCAGTTTAGCAGCTAGTGGCGCCACGATGGTTATGAGTATAGGCAGTATCGAAAATGCTGAAGTCTCTTAGACAGAGCACATGTGACCGTGGAGAAAAGCACTAATGCGGTTCAGGCAGCTCAGGAAAAATATAATGCTGCAGTGGCAAAATATGGTCCGAATAATCAGCAAGCCAAAGATGCAGCCGATAAACTCAATGCAGCCCAGGACGCTTTAACGGTTAGCGATAAACTGATATAATGTATTATTACATAGTGGCTTAGTGGGGAAGTCGATGAAAAAAGAAACAATTTCAACTTTTCTCTCCATGGCTTTGATAATCAGTTTGTTTTGTATGAGCTTCTTTTGGCAGCAGGACGTCACTGCACAACAAAGCGATGGCTCAGGCGCAGCTGCAGATTCCTGGTCAATGTTTCAGGGAGACCCAAGTCATTTAGGCACTTCAAACTCAACCGCTCCAACAACCAACCAAACGCTTTGGGGCTACAACACTCAAACACCCGATTCGTGGGGTTCCAGTCCTTCTCCCGTGGTATCATCACCAGCCATTGTTGGAGGTATCGTCTATTTTGGCTCAGACAGCGGAATCGTTTACGCGGTTAATGCAACGACTGGCGCGAGTATATGGAATTTCACGACTGGATACTTGTATGTGCGTTCATCCCCCGCAGTCTCTAACGGCATCGTTTACATAGGTTCTGACGACGGGAACTTCTATGCTTTGAATGCCTCAACGGGCACACAAATTTGGAGCTACAAAACAAACGCTGATTCCTCTGCTCCAGTTATCTCCGACGGCGTACTCTATGTAAATGATTGGCTCGCCTATTATGGCCCAGGTCTTAACACCAATGGCATCCTTGCCTTGAATGCAACAACTGGAACAAAAATTCGGATCTACCAAATTAATTGCACTACGTTTACGCCTCCTGCAGTAGTCAATGGCTTGATTTATACTGCTTCAAGTGACAACAATACATATGCCTTTAACGCGTCAACTGGAATCCAATTATGGAATTTCACCACAAGCGGTCAATTTGAATCCTCTCCATCAGTTGCCCAAGGAATTGTTTATGTCGGCTCAGATGACAGCAATATGACTGCTTTAAACCCTTCCTATATTTATGCATTGAACGCTTCCACTGGAGTCGAATTATGGAGTTATCTAACTAGCGGACCCGTGGATTCTTGCCCGGCAGTTTATGATAGCATAGTCTATGTGGCTTCAACGGGCGGCAATTTGTATGCGCTAAACGCTTTGACGGGCAGTCAAGTCTGGGTCTATTCGGCTCATGGCTTGATATTCGGTTCCCCTGTTGTTGCAGGCGGACTTGTTTTTGACGGGGTTATGGGAGTGAGCAATGGCAACTTCTTTGCCTTGAGTTCTTCGACAGGAGCCTTAGTTTGGACGGCTACAATTGGCGGAATGCGGGCTTCTCCGGCTGTTGCAACTGGAATAGTTTACGTCGGCTCGGATAATGGAGATCTATACGCTTTCGGTGACAATCCAGGATTGATTAATTCACAGCCGACACTAATTTCTGTAACTTCTGAATATGGTACTTCACCAGTAACGTTAAATGTTACTGTAACTGGAAACAACCCCACTGGAACCATAACTTGGATAACAAACACCAACTCGGGGACATTTAGCCAAAAAACTACAAAATTAGTATCTGGAAATAGTACAACCACCTACACAGACAACACTGGAGTACTTGCAACTATAGTTGCATGCTACAGCGGCGACGCAAGAAATTGCCCAAGTTGCACAAATGCAGTAGTAATAATTAGATCAACTCCTACTCCAAGTCCTAACCCCAACGAAACTGCAACTTCATCCCCAACACAGACACTTCCAACAGCAACAAACTTTGCGCCTTCATCATCGCCCACAAATAATTCAAACTCCTCACCCCAAAATGTGCCAGAGCTATCCTGGTTTATGATTTTGCCTTTGCTCCTTTCTTTGTTCTTTTTTGCTGTCCTATGTAGGCATCGAAAAAATCTCTGATTTGAAAAAACGACCTTTTCTCAAGCAAGTGAATACTCCGCAACTTTTGGATGAAGGGGGCGAAGACCGAAGGAGCTTGAGCGATTGCTTGCCAAAATTTCAGCGCACACACACACTTTTTTACGCTTCACAGATTAGGTTTTTTCAGTAGTCAAATCTAAAGTATACAGAGCGGAATACGCACGCTCATAAGGGAAAATAAAGCACGTCTTAAGGCTAATACCTACATTTCAAACGCTTTTCCAAAGTGGGAACGATACGTTTCATGAATAGAATTAAAAGCAATTTATCATATATTCAATACACAATTTAAAAAAGTTAAAGGCAAGGATGAATCAAATTTCAACCAAACGTAGAAACATCCTGATTGCTATAATTATCATAGTTGTGCTTTTAGTATCATCGATTGGAGTAGTAATAATATATAATCAATTGACCACCACACGAATTAGCCTTAGCCTCTCAACAAATCAAACAGAGTTACTTCAAGGAAACAGTACCAAAATTCCAATTAAAATTAGTCTAGCTGGCAATCCAGAAAATGTTGAATTAACAAGCGTAGTTAACTCTAGTAAAATTAATTGTTATTTTGACCCTGCAAACGGCTCTTCTTCATTCAACAGTACGCTAACAGTTAATGTTGATGATTCTGCCCAAGGAGGAAATTACATTGTGACTGTCAAGGCATCGAGCCAAACTGCTACGGCAAATGCTTCTTGCATCATTACGGTTCTGAGCAGAAACGTTAGCCTCTCAAAAGACAATGTGACAGTGTCAGGGAAAGCATTAGTTAGTGGTGCTGTTGTTCTTGCGGCAACTATTCAAACAATAGAATTTACAGACACTCAAACAGGCACTATAACTGCTTTCCACTTTACTTTTGCTCCGAAAAGCGACAGTACATCAGTCGGAAATTTTTCAGTTACATTAAAGAATGGACATGCCTATAACGTCTACATAAGTTTCTTTGTTTTTAATCCAGAAAGCCATGAAACTCAGTACATTACAACCTTTACCGTTAATGCACCTGCAGGACAAACAGCAATAACCAAAAACTTTACCTACCCTAATCAAACATAAAGGCAAGTGAACCTTTTCCCACGGTAAGCAATGCCAAAAACTTAAAACCTTAATTGGATAGAATAGTTAAGTGGTAATGACTCTGCCAACAAAGAAAATTGGCAAAAGCATGATTATAGCAATAGCTGTTATAGTGATTTTAGTTATAGCGTTTGGAGCAGTTCTTGTAAACAGTTTAAACTCTCCTATTTCTGTTGCTTCACCTACTCCAACACCTAACCCTACAACAAGCCCAACTACGAATGCTGTTCCATACGACTTTAACATATCCACCAATATCCCCAGTTTTAACCTAACTCAAGGTCATTCTCTAATTGATACAATAACCCTAACAACAGTTAGCGGAAACGCTTCAAGCGTAAATCCGCAGGATGTCATATGGAGTGCAGATAGCGGTTCAAGCGGTATTCACTTCGATTTTAAAACATCATTTTCTTACGAAAATGATTATTTTGCGCGTGTTTTTCCCGATTTATTCATACCTAACGGTTTTAGTTGTGTGCTCTCGATTACTGTTCCAAGTTCAACACCAACAGACAACTATAACATAACTATAACAGCTAAAATAGGCGCAAATAGTCATAGCATTTCTATATTGGTTTCAGTTCCAAGTGCTTTAGTTACGGTTTCGGGAACAGTCGATGCAAGCATCTTAGGCATAACCCCGTCCCAAATTGCATTCTTAGACCAAGGAGACCCAAACACTAATCACTACAACTTAACGCTAACAGGAAACACTTATTCAATTTCTGTTCCTAATAATAGAGGGTATTTTGTTATGGTTAGCGAGAGTAATGGATATGAAAGTAATGGAAAATGGTATAACTGGATTAACTGTGATTCTTATAGTGTAGGCGTACCTGCTGGAAGTACATCGATGACCAAAGACTTCACTGTCCCTACGGAAGCAATTAAATCCAATCCAATCATTACAGTTTCGGGAACATTTAAAGGTGGCAACTCAGGCATAACTGGGTCCCAATTGAAATTCCAAAACTTAGCAGCGCATTCTTTGATTTACTATGCAACACTAACGGAAAACGGAACATATTCAATCGATCTCCCAAATTATTTCAATTATTGTGTATACGTTGATAACGGTACAGCACCCAATGGCGCAATACGATGGAATCTCGTTGATACCTTGTTCACGGTAAAAGTTCCTGCTGGAAGTACCTCTATAAGCCAAGATTTCACTGTTTCCGGCTCTTAGCCACTCGCAATAATTGTCAAATGCAAAATTATTTATGCAAATTGGACTCCTAAATATTAACCGATAACTGTGAGTAAATCAAAAGCTTCGGACTATTTTACTGCAGGAATCATTCTTATCGTTTTAGCAGGAATTATCTGGTTACTCGAAAACTTTATTTTGAGTAGAACAGTAGACAAAATTATTTTTTTTATTATTCCAGGCGTTTTTGTTATGTTAAGTGTAGCCCATTTGGTCATAGCTGGTGCTAAATGGAATTCTTCTCTTTAATTTTTTAAACTGAAAGTTTAAGTTTTACCGACAATTTGACATCACCTAACAGCATTAACTCCAAACAAGTCAAGAAACGAGAAACCTTTTATCCAAAATAAGTTCTAAGGCTAACTATGGGTAGCTTGTGTAAGGCTCTATCATTAGTACTTATGTTTGTTTTCCTAATATCTCTGGTTACATTTCAATCTGCCACGGTTAAAGCCCAATCTAAAACAATTACTGTTCCGGATGAATACCCAACTATAACTGCTGCTATTGGAAACGCAACAAATGGCGATACTATCTTTATTAAAAGTGGTACCTATAACGAAAAACCTTTGGAAACAAATAAGACGCTTTCATTAATAGGCGAAGGGACTGATAGTACACTAATTATTTTGAATCCACAATCTCACCAAGTGAAAGACGAAGGATGGGGACTTGATGGATACTACGATGGAAATGTCACGATTTGGAATAATTCAATAACAATTAACGCAAACGAAATTAAGATTTCAGGCGTCACAATCTCAAGTCCAGGCGAAGGATCTATTGTTGGAGATAACATTCAGATTATAAGATCTAATCTGTCAATTCCAGCGTTTTCAATATATGGTTCTTTGTCAAAAATTACTGAAAACAGCCTAACCACGTTAATTGTAAATGGTTCTTACAACAGAATAGAAGAAAACAATGCAAACGCTTTGAACATTTTTGGTTCTTACAATACAATTTCAAGAAACACGGTGTTAGGAGCCATAGGGATTACTGGTGATTATTGTAAAATCTGTGAAAACAATGCCATTGGCTTAAGGGATAGTTTTGGGACAGCTACTTTTGGTCCAGGTATAATAGGGCTACATGGTTCTTATTGTGAAATTTCAACAAACAATCTCAAGGGAATCGATTTGGAGGCGTCTTCTTGTTTTGTCCATGGCAATAACGTAACTGAAGACAAGAATGATGGAAGAGGCATCATAGCTGGCAATGGAAATATCGTGGCTTACAACTTGTTTGACCACTTAGCATTTGGCCTTGAACTTTCTGGATCAAATAATCTTGTTTGTGCAAATATGATAACGCATAATGGAGAAGGCATTCTAGAGTCTGGAAAAAGCAACACTATTTACGCAAATGAAATTGCCAATAACGTTTGGGGAATAGATACTGGATATAACGGCATTAGCGCAACTCTTTATTGTAATAATTTTGTTGACAACCGTTTCCAAGTTTCAACTCTTTCTTCTGTAAACCAAATAGATTACTTCGATAATGGCACAGTTGGCAATTATTGGAATAATTACAATGGAACAGACACAAGTGGCAATGGCATTGGCGATGTACCTTATGTTGTTGATACTACTCGTTCAGATCGATTTCCACGTATTTCACCCTTTGACATAAACGAAGTAATTCTAACGACTCCTGATTGGACAAAAAATCTTCCCACCCTCCAAACACTTCCAACAATGCAACCCTTCTCCGAATTAGCATCCACTTCTGCACATACCGCCACACCTATTTTTATGGAGTTTTTATTGTGGTTAATTCCAACTTTGCTTATCGTGACTGTATTGATTGGTTTGTTGCTTTATTTCAAGAAACAAACAAACGAAAAATAACCTTGAATTTTGGATCAAGTTTTTACATCAAAACTTGGAATAAAATAGCGTCAATAAAAAATCTGAGTGCTTGCCAAGGACCAGGTTTAATTAAAGAAGGCTTTTATTAGAAGTTGCGTACTTCCCAGCGTAACTCAGTTTCTTAAAACCAGAGAACTTCAATTTATCTTTTCAACATGAAGGCATTAGGCTGATTGTAGAACGATTGTAAAAACGAGGCAAATTGTTCGCAATAGAGAATGGCTTACAAGGATAACAAGGGAATAAAGCGTTAGACAAAAACATCAAAATGTCGGTATTAATTAAGCTCCAGTTCAGGAAAAGCAAAGCCCATTTAGACAAGAAAAAAATATACTGCATTTGATGTTAAGTCGAACTTTTGTAATGATGCTTTCATGAAGTAAACAGGCAAAAGGTAAGCTTGATGGGTTAGGGGTAGACCCAGTTAGCCTTCGGTTACTGGATCTCTAAAAATTACATTAGTATTTTTCCAAGCTATTTTTTGTATTTTCAGAAGTTCTTTGTCATGGGTGTAGATAACTGGTATTTTGTTTACTGTATAGCTGGCTATTATAAGGGCATCTCTTCCTCCGAGCGCATGCTTTACTGATAAGTTAAGGGCAACATGGCTTATTTTTTTTGTTTGGCTAAAGAAATCAATAAAAGGATGCCTCAGCAAAGCATCAAGTCGCAATGCTGCTTCCTCTGAAGACCATTTTTGCCCAAAAACAAGTGTGTGGTATGTCTCATGGAGAACAGTTGGGTTTAAGGCAAGCTTATTTTCCTCGGACAGATTCAAAAGTAAACCACTGAGGCTTTTGTTTTCAGGGTACGCTTTGTCTAGCGTATAACATAGTATGTTTGTGTCCAAGCCTGCAATCATTTAGGTGCCTTTCCAGATTGCCTTCATTTTCTCAGGAGGCCAGCACTCGGGCTTGCCCGTTCTGTGTGGCTCTGAAGTTATTAATTTCTTGAATTCTTCTAGAAAATCCTTTTGTTTTCCTGGTAAAAGGAGATATCCGCGCTGGGTTTTCTTTATGGTGATGGTGTCTCCCATTTCTTCTCTTATTTCTGCTGGTATGCAGATTCTGCCTTTGGAATCTACTTTAACAACTTGCTCCATCTTTCCCACAATACTAAGTGGGATAACGCCGCATTTAAAACTTGCTAAATCCAAACAAATTTGGAAACCTGCGGGGTAGGTATTTCGCAAATAGTAAATTTCAATATAGCCGAGCCTAAAAAACAATCATATCCAACTGTAGCTATTGCTATTTTTTGAAGGATCAATAATTGTAGTCGTCGTTGCTGGTCTGTTGGTTTACTTCAAGAAACACAAACGCTGAAAACAAATGGATTTTTGCCATCGCAAATTTTATAAAACTTGCATCACTAAAAAAAATTCTAAGTAGTTGCAAAATACCAAGTTTTATAGAAGTTTCGTGTTTTTTTGCGTTTCTCTGCTTCTTAATTGAAGAGTAACTTTAATTCTGCCAGAAAAAGAGCTCTTTATGCTGTTGTATGTGACTTCAAAATGGGAAGGACGGTTTTTTTTATTAATTTCTATTGAAACAGGATGTGGCTTCTTTTACTAATGATCTAGAAAACCGGCATATCTTCCTGGCATGGGTGCATGAACGGAAGCAAGAACAGCAAGCGCTATACTCCAGAAGACATCATCATGAGTACCATCAGCATGGCTAAACCCTATGTGTCCTGTTTTCATTAGCTGATACCTTTCAACATTTAATTCAGCTGTAAGATCAATGTCTGAGCTTTTTCTTGTTGGGACGTATGGAATTTTTACTTCGCCAACATGCATTTTTTCCCTTAGAATATTTGCCATTTCTTCTTTAGACTGAACGGTAAAAGTTATACCAGTTACACCAGAAATGCCGCTGCGAAACATATCCTCAACAATGTAGTTACCGACTCCTGTGACATCCGCATACACATAACGTACATATTTCCAACGGTCCTGAAGACTCTTAACATATCCAATAACGCTCGCATATTCAGTATGTAAAGGGAAACGATGGACATGTACCACTCGCACTACTTGACCTCGCTTTTCTACCACAACTACTACACTGTAATCGCGTTCCTTCCCAAAGTCAACGCCAATGAAAAATTCACTAAATAATGGAGAGGATAGAAAATCAAAAGGGATTAGCCCGCTTTCTATGCAGCTAACAATGAGGCTTTGAGGCAGCCAAACATCTTCGTCTTCACACCATTCAGCCTCCATCTCGCGACGCCATCTAGCTGAGTCATTGCCAAATTGACGCTTAATCTTCTCAATTATAGACGTGCTTAATGGTCCATTGGGTTCAAGAGCTTGCTCCCAAGAAATATGGTAACGCCCGAAATCTGAAAAGTCTTCATGATTGCACATCTTCCAAAACAAAGAGTCTGTGTTAAAAGGTGTACTGGTTGCAATGAATTTTGCATCTTTTTTTGTGCTTAAGGTAAACAAGATGGCGTCGTACAAATCCTCGTCGTTAGGAGTGAAGTTGGTTTCATCCCACCAAAGTCGGTCAAAAGTGTTTCCTCTTATTGTATCTGCGTTGTTTGGAAAAGCCTCTATGACACTGCCGTTTGGAAGAGTTATTCTTGTTCTTTGGACATGTAGGCCTTGCTTTGGGAGATTACGGCAAAAACTAGCTACTCTTCGAACATTTAGTTTAGTTTGTCGCCAGCTAGGTCCAATAAATCCGACGTATAACTCTGGATGTGTCCATGCATCTTGCAGAATTAATGCGCCTATTGTTGTGCTCTTGCCAGTTTGTCTTGGCAAACGCAAAGCCATGAATTGGTTTTCTTGATATAGCTTGGCAATTTCAAGGGTATGCTTGTAGGGTTTGAGTTTGCAGTAATCTATTAAAAATTTGGTAACATCGGCTGTCTCAGACTTTACTTTTAGTTTGGTAGCAGCTTCAGCAGTTTCAATGTCTTTTAGCAATTGATTGCGTTCAAAAAACAATCGATTGGGTCTAAAAGCTCTAGCCTCAACTTTCCTGGACTTTTTTGGCAAGCGCCTCATATTTAGTTCTCCACATTAAAAGTTCAGATTCAAGACCTCGGTAGTTAATGTAGTCTGCAAGCAGTCCCTGGTAGATTTTAGTCCCCGTTATAATGCATCTCAACCTTAAAACTTCTGTTCTGGCAAGACCAGGTGTATCTAAAGACACTAATGCAGCTGCCAAGGCCTTAAGGGCTTCTTCAATACTTGGAAGCTCATCGGGCATCTGAAGTTTACTGGGAGAACAACCGGAAGTCAAAGCAGAAGAAGAAGAAGAAGAAGAAGTGCCCTTTTTTTCAGCTTCTTCTTCTTTCTGAATAATTCCTAAATCTAATAGTTTCTGATAAATGGCATTTTCGCTGTATTTACCATCAAAAGAGAAAGCAAGTACACGCGTGTCTTTAGTGCCCGTATTGAACCAATCGGTCAACTGTTTTTCATCTGTTATAGGCCAAGGCTTTCCTTTCGTCATTTAACACCCAGCTCCATTATTTCTAAAGTTCTCCGCATAAATTGGAATTATTACCAAACTCCTCGCTTCATTTCTCTTGGCTCTTCTCAGCAATCCATTCAATAGAATTCTCCTTAACATCTGCTTTTTTAAAGAATTGAATATCGGAAACTACTTTTGATTTGTTTAAGATATTGGGTTTAAATCCATCACCAAATGTTCCGAAAGTAAAAAAAGCCTTGATAGGCAAATTTCTTTTGAACACTTTATATGTCTTTAAAGAGCTTATGCTTCGATAGAATCCAAAATTTACTCTATCTTTTTCAAACGGAAACGGGAACAAAATGAATTTGTATTCATTTTCATATTCGATAAATCGCATTTTAAGAGTCTGTTCATCCACAGATTCTATTTGATCATTCCATATCATTTTGGCACTTAACGGATTGCTAAATATGGGAAATACTGACCAACCTTTTTTGTCTATAGAATAGCCAATCCCAAAATAATCAGTAAACCAAACTAAATTATAATAGTCATTATCAGACATGAATTACACCTTTAGTATTTTCTTTTGATTTCATAGGCATCAGCTGGGCTCGTGCATATGGTTTATAGTGCTTAAAAGGTAATTCCAGAAACTGCATCTTAGCCTAGTGGAGAGGTAATTGAAAGTGAAGAAATATTAAATAAAACTGCACGTAAAGAAATAAATTAACCATTATTTGAAAAATTAAAATCGCAATTTGAGGCTTTTGCTTGCTCCCAAAAGCTGGTTTTTTATACTGGATATGCTTTTTCCATAAAAATTCATATTGCGAAAAACACTTTTTTCTAAACTGGTGACAGTAATTTTCAGAAACTTGATAATAAAATAGCTTATTTTAGAAGTTAAATTGGTAAATTGGCTATCTGCGACTGAATAGTTATACAAATGCTCCATCCGCGTTAGGCATGTTTTCATGGATATCTTGGGTGATGTCCCAGTATTCGACAATTTTGTCTCCACTGAATCGGAAAAGATGAACTTGCCTTAAGCCTCCTTCGCTTGGTTTGGAGCTGGCAAGTGTTGTATGTACCGCAACTAGGTCGCCGTCAGCAAGTACATGCCTAATACTTAGCTTAAAGTCGGCCGTTGATCCTTTTATTATTCCTTGTGAGCCTTGTTTTTGAACTGCAATCATTGCGTCAATTAATTCATTCATTCCGCCAATTATGTATGGATTATGAGTTTTACAATCTGAGGCAAAAAACTTTAGTCCATCTTTTGGTTTTCCTGCAGCAATTAAATTCAGAAATTCGACTGCAATTTTTTTGCGGGTTTTATTTACATCGTTTTCAGGTATCATAAAAGGTGTTATTGTTTCCATTTTTTTTCACTGGTAAAATTTAGGTGTTAAGATTATTAAAATATGGTGGCAAGCTATTGGTGTTGAAAAGTTCGATTAATAACAAGTATTTTAAAAAATCTGTGGCCTCAGCTTTGGTGCTTGAAAAAATAAATATGTGAATTTACTATGACAATTACAAATGTTTTTGTCAATAATCGAGCTATGCATGGGTTTGAGGCATATCCAAGTTAAAATCTAACCGTAAAAGCTTATGCCTACATTTGCTGTCCCTGCAACCGTACAAAAATAAGTTGGGATTACTATAATTAGTTGTTAAAACCTCGCTTGTTGACTTGCAGTTTACGCATTGTTCAGCTTTAACTTGGTCATTTAATATGTGACCTTTCATGAGAAGAACTTTCCAAGATTTCTCCTTAATTGAATCAAACATTTAAAACAACTTCCTAAAAAGACGTTTTCGTTTCTTTTTGATTTTGCTTTTAACGCATAAGGATTGCCTTGCACATTTAAATGATTATGTGACTGTAAAGCCACAACAACTATTTTAAAATGATGTATGTACTCCAATGAATTGTATGTATTACACTCTATTTTACGCTTAATTGCTGTATTTTGCAATAATTTAAGATCTGAAACAGTAGTTATTGAATACTAAAAAATAGGTGAAAAAACCATTAGGTCACTCTTATTGTGAGTATTAATTTTGGATTCATAGGTTGATTTCATAAGTTAGTTAAATAGCCTGGGCTATTTTGGCGTATGGACAATTGGAGGAAAGTAAAATGAAACAAAATCAAGATATAGATAGGAAAGAAATAGAAACAAAATTAGCTAACGTTTTCCATGCAGAAATCGGCGGTTTAACGACAGAATTGCGTGAAATATTGATAGATGACCTGGTTACAGCATTCGAAAATAGATTAAATGTGTTAAAAAATGTATGCGCTAAAGCCGATAATTAACAAGTACGCATGGACTATCCATTGATTAGTGATACATAAATGATTTATATTAAAAACATGAATAATGGGAAAAACAAGAGGACTATTAATTGCGTCGTTCAAAACTAGAAATGTACGTTGACATTCTTACAGTTCTGGCCCACAGAGGACCGCTAAAGCTAACGCATGTAATGTACAAAGCGAACGTTAATTGCAGTGTCTTAAAAGAATACCTTGATTTCCTCACAAAGCAAGGCTTGGTTGAAGAACGTATAGTTGGAAAACGACGAGTTGTTTACGCCGTTACTCAACGAGGAATAACTGTTCTGAAGTACTTCAAAGAACTAAAACAAGTTTTGCCTATAGTAGAGGAAGCACGGAACCAAGCAATGGTTCCTTACTAAACCCTTTTCGATTTTGTTTCTTGATTAATTTTTATTACTTATTTTTGTGCAAATTAATATCTATATTCTTACTAAATTTTGTTGTTCATTAATCAATATTATTGTATCGTAATACTTAATAAACAGATTTAAGATTAACTGTATACCTGCAAAACAGTTGGAGAGAAGCCTGTGATTAAAGATCAAACAATAACTAAAAGGCCTCTAAACATTCTCGAAAAAATTGAGGAAAGCCTTGAAAAATTAAATGATAAAATGGAAGTAATTATCGAAATTCAGAAAAACGTCGGCGACAACCCCAAATCTGCTCAAGCTTTACCCGAGGCGTCACTCGATGTTATGACACTTCTCTCTATGCCTGATCACCTGCGAAAGACCGCAATGGCTATTTGCAGATGTCCTAGAGCAACAGCCGAAGAAATTTCTCGCCAGACAAGTCGCGCCAGAGCAGTAGAAAGCGCATATCTTAATCAGCTTGTAATAATGGGTTATCTTAAAAAGGAGAGGAAGGGTCGCAAAGCGTATTTTTATGTAGATAAGGAGACACTGGGTTGAGACTATGAGTAAAATTGTTGCAGTACATTCGTACAAAGGCGGAACAGGAAAAACGCTTCTATCAGTTAATTTAGCCGCGACCTTTGCAAAGAACGGTAAGAAGGTTTGCATTTTTGATTTGGATTTTCGGGCTCCAAGTTTGTTTGCTATTTTGAAGGCTGAGAATTCTGAGGTCTGGTTTAATGATTATTTAAATAACACTGCCGAAATCGGGACAGTTCTTGTGGACTTAAGTAGTAAGGTTGCTGGCAACGGCAAGTTTTTTGCATGTTTGGCTAATCCTTCCACTGAAGCTATTCGAGATATGTCTTCTAAAGATCGAAAATGGGAAATGCGGGCTTTAGGCAGGTTGTTGGCGCTTAGGGAATCTTTGATTTTGGGTCAAGGTTTTGATTACCTTTTCTTTGACACAAGCCCAGGCTTACAGTATAGCAGTATAAACGCAATTGTAGCCGCAGACTTTGTTGTAGTAGCAACAACAGGCGACCGAAGTGACGTAGACGGAACCAAACGCATGTTAAAAGAACTCTATAACCTCTTCGAGAAAAAAACAGGACTGGTACTCAACAAGGTGCTTGATGCTTCCGCCACAGCAAAGAAATCTGAGTTAGCTGCCAAAGTGAAAACAAACTATCAGGTCCCCATGCTCGGCGTCGTACCATGCTTTTGCGAAATTCTACGGGCAGAAGGCAATCTAATTTTTGTTCAGGATAAACCTGATCATCCCTTCACAAAAATTCTGGCAGAAATGGCAAGGAAAATTGAGGATAACGAAGTAAATTAGATGGTTTAATTTTCTCTATTTAGAATTTTTCTTTTACATTTAACATTATTGTAGCTGAAATCCCCAAAACAAAGATGAATAACGATGAAGCTATCGTTTTTAGGTTTCAACCATCACATATTTGTCGTTTTTGCATTATCCAAAATTTTTGATTTTTATTATGACTAATCGAAAAAAATGAAGCAATTTCATTGAAAGGATTTTAACTTGTTTTGCAATTTATGGTTGGAGACGTTTGCTGTTTGGATAAGTCCGTTATCATTTTAGCTGTTGATGGCAAAGGCAAGTTCGCGGAAGACAAAGGATTGTTGCTTCTAGATAATAAGCCCTTGTTAAAGCATGTTGCTGAATCCGTGAAGGGACTCGCTGAAGAAACAATTATTGTCACAACCTCGAAAGAACGCGCTGATTCCTACGCTAAAGTTGTTTCGCCCAAAGTTAGGTTTATTTCAGATGCTGATGAATCCACAGGTCTATTAGGAGCTGCCCTGAAAGGCTTTGAAGCGGCAGAGGGAAAATATTCATTGGTTTTGCCGTATGATTCTCCATTTGTTAACCAAGACGTGGTGACTTTGCTTTTTGATTGTGGCGTAGGCAAATCTGCAGATGTTGCACGGTCGCCTGATTGTGAGGTAGAAGCTTTACATGCAGTTTATAATACTAAGTTAGCTTTGGAAGCGGCTAAAGATGCGTTGGCAAACGGTGAGCTTGATCTAGAGGCTATTGTGGATAGGTTACGCGGAATTCGTTACATGTCCACGATGGTAATAGAGCAGTTAGATCCTGATTTCAAAACATTCTTCCGTGTGATTACTCCATTAGATCTCAAGAAAGCGGTGGTTATGTTAAAACCTAGGACTTCAGCTTCAAAGAAAGGTGCTGCTAAAGCAGCTCTTATGCCCATCAGAAGACCTAAGCATCCATAGTTGTAACTTGTTGTAGTGCTAGTACAGTCACATTTCTTTTTATTGTCAAGCCTCAGTATAGGTGTATAAAACGCGGAGGACCTAAAAAATCTGAAGCGTTGGCAAATCAACGGCTAACTGAAACGCAAGCGCCATGTTCCCCCTCTCTCTTCCGACAATTTTAGTTTGCGCTAAGTTAAATCCGAATTTGCCTAAAAACACTTTTAAATAATATTTCTTGGTTCACATGTATTATTTTATTTGCCAGATTTTTTGATGCTAGCGTCACACAAACACATACTTTAATAACTAGCGAATACTCGGTTCTAAAATGGAAGTGACCTTTTTTTGTCTGAAGAGAAAAAGAAAATGTACTATTATTACGGTGGAAAAGAAAAGAAAGCGAGCGAAATTAGAAAACAAGGCCAATCAATCATGCCTTATCAGCAAGATTTTGACCGTATGATGAATCGTTTTGAGCGGGAATTTGAGGATTTCTGGGCAATGCCGCCGATGATGAAACAGTGGATGCATGAACGTCCTGGTTTTCCAATGATGCCGTTTAAGATGAAGATGCCCTCTGTGGATGTGGAGGATAGAGGAAAAGAATTTCGTTTATCCGCCGACTTGCCCGGTTTCAACAAAGAAGACGTCAACATAGAACTCACCGATGACTCAGTTATGATTCACGCGAAAAAAACGATGACGGAAGAAGAGAAAAACAAAAATTATATCAGGCGCGAACGAGCTGCACAAAGCTTCTACAGAAGAATTGAGCTACCTGAAAAAGTCAAGTCAGATGATGCAAAAGCAAACCTAAACAATGGAATACTTGAAATTATTCTGCCAAAGAAGGAACCCAAAGAAACCAAAAAGCTTCAGGTTACTTAACACATTTTTCTTTTTTTCCATTTACTAATATTTTAGTTCAAGAATTTTTGCAAATTAAATTTTTCGTTGAGTTATCGGCTATTTTTTGTTTTCGAGCCAAAAACACCATCGCAGAAATTGTAACTATAGTCACTATAGTTAGAGTTAGTGTAGTGTAACCTAATCCGATCATTTTAGGAAGTACCTCATATAAACCGACTAACCCGAAAATGACAAATATTATTGCTGAAAGCCAATTAAAAAGTCGCTCGGGAAACCGTTTGCATAAAACTACACCAACAACTATTCCTATTCCATCGGCAGCTAACATCGCTAAGACTGCTCCAAGAAAAACACTGAGGGCGTTTTGATATTGCGCAACTAAACTGATTGCTGCCAACTCGGTTTTATCGCCAAACTCCGCAATGAAAAACGCTAACCCTACAGTTGCGACCACTCCAAACCGTGAAGGTTTTCTGTTCTCAGCTTTCTGCTTGTCTCCCCTGATGGTCCACAGGCCGAAGCCAATGAAGGAAAAAGAAGCGGCTAACGAAATGATGTCTGTGGGCACTATTGTGGTTAATAATTGGCCAATCGCGACTGTTAACGCAAAATTTGCAACGATCGCTAAGAAAACTCCAAGGATTACCTTGTAAACATTGTGTTTTGCCGCAAAAGACATGGCTAAAAACTGAGTTTTATCTCCCATCTCTGCTAAAGCAATCAATGCAAATGAGGCAATAAATGCGGTCAAACTCAAATCAAACAATGTTTTTCACTTAAACTGGGGGTTTAGAAATTGTTTTGTTATTTAATGTTTTTATCCAATGCTTAAATTCCAGTGAAGGAGGAGAGTCAGCGTAGAGTTGTTTGCGTTTGGATTCGAGGAAAAAGTTTTCTTTTCCTGCATATTCCGCTGCAGTAACTAACTTGTGCCGGTTTAAAGCCGCCTTTTCATAA
Organism: Candidatus Bathyarchaeota archaeon; assembly: GCA_963798135.1. Classification (GTDB taxonomy): domain Archaea; phylum Thermoproteota; class Bathyarchaeia; order Bathyarchaeales; family Bathycorpusculaceae; genus Bathycorpusculum. Next base: position 133,671 of record CAWCSI010000007.1, read on the forward strand.
ACTTGTGCCATTTTTTGTTTCCAAGATTCATCTCGGAGGACATGATGCTCCAAAACGACAATAGGTACATTTTCAACAATACGCTCAAGATTCTTTAAACCCCGATCCAACTGATTCATTTCAACTCGGAAGCCTCCAAGATAAAATGGTGGACCACCCAACATAATCACCGATGGTGTTTCCTTCAAAATAATCTCAAGCGTACGGCCAGACATTGGACCTTGAATATCAGGAGCAAACATAAACCGTTCTCCACCACATTCGACAATGGCCATTACCAGCCAACCCAACATCGCATCATCTGAGCCATGAGCCACTGCCTCTGAAAACCGAAGCACCGTTCCGCCGTAACTAAATGTTTTTCCATCTGCCACTTCCAATTTTGCAGCATATTTTCCGCCTGTTCTCTGGAACATCCAAGCCCGTTGTCTTTGGCTCGCGTTAATTTTTTCTTTGGGATTCTTTACTAGCACGATTTTGTTTTGGTAAATCTGTCGTGCAGTTTCATCTTTTTCTGTCCAGTTTACTACCCAATCCTCGTATGAGGGTGTATGATGGTCAAAATGATAATGGCTTATTGTAACGACCTCGGCTTTGTCTGCAGCTTCAGCAATTTTTTGGCGTAGTTTGTTGATTGTTTGGAACTCGATGGGATGTGGGGGTAGGCTGAAACGGTATGGGCAAAGTGATATTCCAGCATCTAAAAGCATTTTGACATCAGGTGTTTCTATAAGCGTGCACATGCTGCGAACGCCGAAGCTCTCCGATGCCAAAGGAATAACTTTGATTTTGCTTAGCGGAATAGGTTGTTCTTTTTCCAAATTAGCTCACTGAGAAATCTGATATTTTGCTAATCCGAAGATCGTAAAGTGGATTCCTCTAAACAAAAAAGATAAGTGGAAACTAGGCTTTACCAAACCATTTCTCAAACCACTCTTCAAAAGCCAAAACACATTCTTTACGCCAAGACGCTTCAGATTCTTCCTTCAAACAACTCGCTAGCTCCAGTCGATTGTTAATTTCTGTTTTTGCCTCATCCAGAACCGCTGCAACGTCATCCAGCATATCGTTGCCGCCTGCAGAATAATCCTTCACCGACGCCTTTAAAAAAGCCCTTTTTTGCTTAATTAATTGTTCAATTTTTCCTTCAGTAGTCATATTTTATCCCCTCAAGTTTCTGTTTACTTATGCTTTAAAATATTAAAGATTTTAAAATCTTTCGACTCAACGCCCCGTTGGCAAGGTAATTATAACCCCACTTGGTTCAATCCAACCGAGAAACCTACTAATGAATTTTCAAGATATTACTCGCATAAGACTCGCTAATCAGCACATTCCTACTGCCTCATTTGAACGTCCTGAAGAAGTTGTGTTATGGTTTGGTTCTATGCAGGCTCAAGATTACTCCGCTGCAAAATGGGCAGTAGCTTTGCGCTCCACCAGTCTAACTGATAAGTCATTAGATGAAGCTTTTGCAGATGGAAAGATACTTCGCACTCATGTTCTGCGACCAACCTGGCAATTTGTAACTCCAGCTGATATCTATTGGATGCTTCAACTTAGTGCGCAACGGATTCATCAGCAGATGGCCCATTGGTATCGCGCATCAGGGTTAGATACTGTTTTGCTCAAAAAAACAGACGCAATAATAGCTAAGATCCTGCAGGGCAATAAACAGCTGACTCGACCAGAAATCGCCTCTGTCCTAAAACAATCCAATATAGGCGTTGAATTAAACAACCTGAGGCTAACTTTTATCATGTTGCATGCTGAGGTTGAAGGAGTTATTTGTAGTGGCGCCCTGACAGGCAAGCAGCACACTTACGCACTTCTTGATGAACGAGCGCCACAAACAAAAAAGCTAACTCATGATGAAGCATTGGCTGAACTGACAAAACGGTATTTTTTGAGTCATGGTCCCGCAACAATCAAAGATTACAGTTGGTGGTCAGGTCTATCAACAGCTAGAGCCAAAGATAGCGTAGAAATGTTGGAGCCAAAGCTAGACCGTGCAGTAATAGATGAAAAAGAATATTTTTTCATTGCTTCGGAAAATAATAAGTCATCTTCAAATGCAGGAGTTTATCTGCTGCCAAATTTCGACGAATATATCATTGGCTACGCGGAAAGAAGCGACATATTTGACTCCTCACTTGCAGCAGGATTAGATGCTCGCCACAACCCGTTGTTCCAAAATACGATTTTGATAGATGGACAAATAATTGGTACCTGGAAACATACATTTCAAAAAAGCAAAGTAACTGTTACTGCTAAACCTTTTATCAAATTACAAAAATCTGATCAAGAACTCCTCAAGGAGGCTATGGTGCGTTATAGTGAATTCATGAATCTGCAGATGGAACTAGTTATTACATCAACTGGCTTCACTTAAATTTTCAACTTTGTTAAACTATTTAATTCTAACATCCAATAGTTGGACTGCTTAGTCTGATGATTCAAACAAGTTAATGTGCGTGAGCTCTCTACCTAAACAAATTGGCACTTGGTTTTTTCAGTATAGGGCTGGCACGATTTTGGTTTCTTCATCATCTATCGGAAGGGATTTTGCTAAATCTCTGAATGATTTAAGAACTGTTTTTCCTTTAACAGTGTTTGCATAAACTAAGCCACTTTTCCCAAATTTTCTTTCTTCAATAAGTTCTTGTTTGATTAAAAAGCCCAAATATTGTTTTAGAATGTTGCAGTTAACGTTTGATTTATACATAATATGCGTTAACTTTAGAGGTCCTCTTTGCGCTAAGACCTCAAGAATATCAACGTAAATTTCAAGTTTTGATCGCCTCATATTTTAACCCTTACTTCTATCATATGAAAATAAAGTATTAACGCAATTGTGCGTAGTATCCTGTATGTCAATAAAGGGTGATTGCGACCAAATAGTCGAGTAGTACTTTTTTGCTGCCAAGCAGAATTAATTTCGTTTTGATTGTTAGAACTACATAATTCCTCTATTGTCTGGATACTCGCGTGAACCTGCTGGCTTAAAAATTACTATTAAGCCTTTTTCGTGATCATTCTTAAATGCGTATCCATCCTGGTCTAAAATGACTTGAAGGCAACGTAGGCTTGCTTTGTCAAGAATGGTTCTTATGTGCAACTGGTATCCTTGAGATAATTTGTCATTAGCATTGGGCAAGGAAAGTATAATGTCATGTCCAACTATATTGGTGCATTTTTCGTCAGTAATTTCTTTTATTAAATTAATTGCTTCTTCTCTTTTCAAAAAAATGCTTCCAAGCAATTCTTGTTATTTGAGAATTTAATAGTTTTGTGATTGTCTAATGTTATCAACAAATCAATCATTTACCAGAATTGCAGGCATTGGATTTTAGAGGTGCCTGTCTGCATTTAAAATAAATCGATGCCCTATACACCAATTTTTTTATGATCATTATTCATATCTGGAAATGACAAAATTGTATTAAAGCTCCTTTCACTTATGCTCTATGGAGAAATGGATAAAATCGCGAATAAGAACGGCAAAGCGCATAAGGGTGCAATGCAATTCAATAATAGAGGAGGGACATTAAGATTAAAACTAAAGCGAAAAACAAACTAAAAGACACCAAAAAACAAACAAACCAAACAAAAAATAAAGGAAAAAAGGAATGGCAACAGAGATAAGAGAAATCGCAAAGAAAAGTGACAATGGACTCCCGAAATTTTGCATAATATGAAGGGTTCAATTTGAAAATCAAATTGGATTTTTATATCCCTTGAGAGTAATTAGTATATTTCATGAAAGAGATTGTGCGCACAAAATACGAGCCAACAGAAGTTATCCAACACATGAAAATATGAACCAATTCCTGGTTTTTAAGTCGTAAGCCAATTAACTTTTCTCATTAATTGGAGCTTAATTTTTCAGTCTGTGCCTGCTTTTCAACGAGTTCAGGATTTTTTCCTTTTTTGATAATAAAGTAACCGATAACAGCTACTAACGCAATAGTTCCTACGGCTATTCCTGCATTACGGAATCCTCCAGAGTGTTTTTTTGTGGATAGCGGCGAATATGTGGGTGCCAAGGTAATTTTCGCAGTAGTCGTCTGTTCAACTGCTAGATCTTTGGTTTGTGAAGTTGAGAGTAAAGATGTTGATGCCAAGACCGGAGACATGATGGATCGTTGGGTTGGCGCTACAGGAAGGATGACTGCGGGCATAATAGGCATCAAAATTGAAGAAATTCTTGGTGGCAATGAGGGTGGGTTGGGTTGGTCGCCAGTTGCCGAAAAATCACTGGTTTTATAAATCTCGTTGTCTGCTCCTTTTTTATATCTCAATTTTTCCCACCAAAGCCCGCTTAGTTCAGAGGCTATAGCTTTGTCGATAAATCCAAGGTTCTTTTTCTCAAACATCATGGAAACAAATTTGGAGTGAGATATCCTTTGATTCTCCAAATTTTTCATCCATTCTTTTGAAAGGGGATTCCCTTTTCTGTAAAGGTCGGCAAGAGTCCCTTTGCCGTCTATTGAAATATTTAGCGGTCGTGGAGTGTGAAAGTTCGATGCAAGCCATATACGGATTTCTGAAAGGTTCGGATCAGCTCTATACCATAGTTCCCGCCAATGATAATCACTAACTATCCACTCGATTGTTCCAGTCTTTGCATCCAACCAGACTTCTAAACGCTCAATATCTTTTACGGCGTGAATAAACGGTATTCCGTTGCTCAAAGTTAATTCAGCTCGCCACCTATACAAGTAGCGAAAAACCCAATATGGCTTTGATTCAAGCCAGTTTGGTTTATCCTTAGAACTCCTGTAATGAACCTTTTCTGCCTCTCTTCCATCATATAAGTAGATGGTTGCTTTAGCTCCCTCTACTTTTCTTGTTTTCTCTGATATGCCTGTCTTAACAAAAACTCTAACTGTCAAATAAAGGAAAGCAACCAACGAGAACGCCATTATAAACAAATTAAATCGAATAAGTTGCGGGAACCAGGCAACAATATAGCCCATAGCAACCCAAACAGCCAACATGAACAAAAATGAGGGAATAATTACTCGGAAATAGAATTGCTGCCAAAGAGTTAGTTCACCTTTGGACTGCATGATCGGTTCTTCAATAACATTCTTTATCTGTTTGTCGTTTATTTTGTAGTTAGGATCTGGCAATTCGTCTCTTAGACCGGACTTATTGAATTTGAAAGAAATGCGGTGGGGTTCATACTGATGAGCAAGTTTAAACGGGTCAACAAGATTGACGAAATTATTACTGGCAGATTGTACATTGCAATTCCCCGAAAGAGCTGAGTCGACTGTAAGCTCTTTACTAAAAAAGTCTTTTTCAACATCTATTTTGAAATCTTCAGCCTGAATGTTCCGGTTTAATTTCAGCCGATTAGACCAATAATCCCTAAACCAATAGACACCAGAGTCATATTGCATAAGCTCCATTTTATTCTCGGAATCATTCTTTTGGTTCCTGCTAAAAATACGAAATTACCCTCCTAAGAAATACGTCAATAGTGTAATGACTATACCCAGCGCAGCATAAATTGTTCCTTTCCTAGCCTTAATCCATAAGCCCTTACGCGTTTCAGTCCAGACACCAATGATGAACATTAGAATAACCGCTATGACAACCGCTAAATTTAGCAACTGAGGGATTAATAGCACATTACGAAGCAGTATGAGCGGAAAAATAATAACTAGGCAAGCGCCAAGATTTAGACACATGTCAAGAAAGATTGTTATTATATCATCTTTAAGTGGTACTTTCTCTTTCGACTCAGTTTTTGATAGATTGGCTACAACGTTTTCATAGATATTTTTCTTTTCATCCTCATCTAAGAGGTCTATGTATGTGTCTTGAAGGTCTTCCTCAACCATCTTAAGGCTAACATCTTTCTCCTTCTGGACCTTTGCATAATTAGCAGCTTGGTTTTTTCTTGCCGCAAGGTGATGGTTCTCCCAAACATAGAAAATGCCATCAACTATTCCCCAAGCAATGCAACAAGTAATCGCAGCCGTAACAACATATCTTGCGGCCCGATCAATCAACGTTGGAAAAGCGTATAAAGCCTGATTTCTTAGAATTGCAAGAAAACAAAGAGTCATTACAATTCCGAAAACAGGTTCCGATGCAAACCAGAATCGACCAAAATAATCAGAGAGACCCATAATTAAAACTCCTTAACTTTCCTACTCAACTTGTTCTTTAAACCCAAAAATTGTTATCAATATTAGAAATGGTCTTACTTCAATCGGTATTTTCCATGGCTCACTGTTTTAATGAGAGCGATGATAGGCTGCTTAAAAGAACACTGTTACAATCTCACTTATGTTGTTGGTTCCTAAAATTAGTTATGGATATTTACTATGTGTATTGATTTAGAATTTGAGGGTCTAAAAATAAAGTCAATTAGTTTGGTTTTTAGTATAGATTTTTTGATATTATAATAAAAATTGCTTGTTGATGAGGTTTAGAGAATCGAAAACGTAATCGACAACATTTAATTATGAAAAACATAACTGTCGTTCCATGGTCCAAATTCACCCTCAACGTTCTAAATACGATAAAATGTTGAAACGAGAGAAAAAAACCGTTGCAATCATGGTTGGAATATACTGCAAGGACCGTCACAAAGGAAGGGCTGAACTGTGTGCCGAATGTGCAGAGTACAAAGAATATGTGTTCAAACACCTTGAAAAATGTCCGTTTCAAGAAAGGAAAAGTGCATGCGGCAGATGTCTGAGATGTTACCCCCCTAATTTTGAACAAAAAGCCATGGAGGTAATGGGATCTGCTGGCCCCAAGATGTTTCTATATCATCCATTTTTAGCTCTGCATCATCTTTGGGACGCACGAATAGAACCCGATTCTTCGAAGAAAATTGTAATATTCTAGCCTCGGAGTCAATTCTAAATAAATCATTGGAGAACCATCAAGTTATTTTATCAAACAACTTCGATTGTTTGCGGAACCAAATCTAAAAAAGACTTTAAAAAAGAATCATTCTCACCCCGTGAATAGAGTTCTTTGTAAATTTGAATGAATAATTCTTTGACGATTTTCCCTTGCAAACAAGTTTCTGCATTGGAAGAAATTAGCATAATTACCATTTGAGTGGACAAACTATTTTGAAAAGGTGGCAAAACATATTTCACATCCTTCATTTCCTTCGCCCCATTTCTTCTATAAAACGCAACTCTACGTTTTCTTATTTCCAGGTCGTCACCAGCTCGTGGGTCATCCACTTCAATGATGAAAGTCTTATTTTTTTCTTGGCTTAATCTAAAAATGTTCTTAACAAAAGTTGATCCAAATCCTTTGTTTCTATAGCCTTCTTTAACTGCCAAATAATCCAGTAAAATAAATCTTGTACCTGCAAGTGGATACATCAGGGCTACTAGGACTATTTCTTTGCATAAGCGACCTGTGAACATTCTTTCTTTCTTGTTTGCGACTCTCTTTTCAATAACATTGAGGCTTTGTCTTTCCTCAGCAGGGATTGAACCGGCATAAATGGCAATTGCATCATCAAAATCTGCTGAATTAACGTTTGTTAGCTCTAAAAAAGCAATCATTTTTAACCACAAAGAAAATCCTATTTGTTGTAGCCATAATGCCAGAGGCATGCTACTGATTATTAAGTTTTTGAATACGGTTGTTTTGCAGATACCTAGCTTTGAACCGGAACTAATTAGTGGTTATTGGTCTCTGTATGAGTTGAATCCAGTCTCTAGTTAGAATGTCCCTGACCTAAAGTCACTTAATAATAGAAAAGAAATCGAAAAGTCTCAAAGAACTGAGAACTATAGTTTATTAGGAAGTGTTTAGAATATTGCGTTGCATGCATTAAATGCGGTAATAGTACAGCTTGGTTAGTACATAGGCTTGCCAAGTCTAGGACCCGGGTTCAAATCCCGGTTACCGCACTGTCACAATTCTACTTTATTCGCATCTCGCAAACTGGTCGTGCTATTTCAAGTTCATTTGGACGCGATCAAAATAAGAACAAGAAATAAGACCCTCCTTATCAGAAAAAATCCCTTTATACGTTCTATCATGTTCGGTTTCCTAAATCGGATGCAGATGCCTTAGCCTTAAAATAAGAAAGAGACTGAAATTTCTGTGAAAAAGAAGAAAATTGATCAAGTTGCAAAAGTAAGGTAAAGCGTTTAGAGTTACCTTTTTTGGTGGCTCATCATGTTTTTCTTTAAAGCCAAATTGAAGGTTTCTGAGACGGAATCGCGATATCTGACGCTTGTAGTATGGCTTGCTGGGCTAAATCTAGTTGAATAGCTGGTACTTTCAGGTGAGGCACTTTCAGGTCGGGATGATGGTGAGTTTTATGAGAAACTATGTGACTCTCAATGGATGCAATCATTTCTCCTAAAGTTGGAACCATGAGGATTGCTTCACCGCACTCGGGGCACTTTATGTATTTCTTTGGTAATTCTTGGTTACTTGTTTTGTTAATGTTTTCTTTGGAGTTTTCATTACATTCATTGTTAATTTCCATACTTGGCACCTTGTTATCACCCTTGGGCGTACTTTGAATTTAAGTGCTCATAATATGCTTGTATAGTGGTGCAAATTATATTTGTTGTTTTTCTGGAATATCGGTTGAAGTTCTTGCATTTATTTGGTATATCTTGAGTCTGGAATCACACTACTTTGCAGTTTTTATGCTTAAAATAACAACCTTTCCTTTTCTGCTTCTATTGGCACAAAGAATCAAACCAAAAATTGGGCACTCTTTGCAGAAGAAAAAAGTTTATTCATTATTTGTCTCTTCATTTATTGTATGGTACGCATGAACTTACCTTTAGATGACAGAGGGATAAGCACTTGAATAGCGTGGAAAAGATGCCTGTTCTGTTTGTCGGCCATGGTAGTCCAATGAACGCTATAGAAGAAAACGAATTTGTAAAAGGATTTAGAGATATCGCAAAGACAATTCCTACGCCAGTCGTTGTGCTTTGTATTTCTGCACATTGGGAAACAAAAGGCACCTTTGTTACGGCAATGGATACTCCTCGAACTATTCATGACTTTTTTGGGTTCCCAAAAGAACTATACGATGTGCAATACCCTGCTTCAGGAAACCCAGCTGTAGCCAAAGAAATAATAAGTTTAATCAAAAAGACAAAAGCAGATTTAGATTATCAATGGGGGCTTGATCATGGCTGCTGGATTGTTTTAAAACATTTCTATCCCAAAGCTGATGTCCCAATAATTCAATTGAGTCTTGATTATTCTAAGTCTGCACAGTTTCACTATGATTTAGCAAAAGAGCTTGCATCTCTTCGTAAACGTGGTGTCCTTATTGTTGGAAGTGGCAACATGGTTCATAACCTCGGTTTGATTGCTTGGGAAAACTTTGAGTCTGGATATGGATATGATTGGGCTATTGAAGCCAACGAAAAAATGAAAAATTCTATTTTAACTAATAACCATCAAGCCTTGATTAATTATAAGTCTCAGGGCAGGGCGTTTGATTTGGCAATTCCAACGCCTGAACATTATTTACCGCTTCTATACGCGTTGGCACTTAAAGATGAAGATGAAAAAATTATTCTGTTTAATGATAAACCAGTAGCAGGTTCACTGACTATGACTTCTTTAAAAATCGGTTAATTTCGATCTAAAAATCTTTCATCTTCATTTTTGGTAACAAAGATACATAAGGTGAAATAATGAAATGAAAATTAAAAATCTATGTACATTTGTGGTTGCCATCATGTAATCACATATTGCTTTTAATAACTGTCTTCATCTTTCTTTGGTGATTTTTTGACAGTTGAAAACTATCAATCAACAATGAACGAAAGACGCGGCAAGGTCATGGGTCCGGTAGACTATATTATAGTAAAGTTTCCCGGAAACAGGTTCAGTGGTAAAATCATACCTGAACTTGTTGATCTAGAAAACAGAGACATTATTCGAATATTGGATTTCGTGTTTGTCCTCAAAGATGAAAACGGAGACATAGCTATTACTGAGGCGAAGGATTTGAAGGAGGAATCAGGTGCATTGGCAGAATTAGTTGCGAATACTGGTGAATGGTTTTATGAAGGCGATATAACCACGCTTGCAGAATCGTTGGAGAATAACAGTTCGGCCGGTATTTTGTTGGTCGAAAACATCTGGGCAATTCGATTTAAAGAGGCACTTCTTGATGCAAAGGCAGAGTTGATCGACATGGGTCGCATTCCACCAGAAACGGTAGCAGAAGCAGAAAGAGAATTAACTTCAAGAGGAGGCAACTAAACATGAGAGGAAGAGGATTAATGCTTGTAGCAGGAATGCGTGCCGGAGAAAAGAAAGGAGCGCAACAGGCACAGCAGCAACAAGCAGCACAACCGCAGCAAGCACCACCGCCAGCTGCTCCATCCGCTACTCCAACATCTGCGCCGACCACGGATGTTACTGCTGAATTGCAAAAACTGGCAAACCTTCATGCATCAGGTGTACTCACAGATCAAGAGTTTGCTGATGCCAAAAAGAAGGCTCTGGGTTTATAAAATAACCCTATCTCTTTTTTTATTCGCAATAATGATTTCTTATTTTTATTTTGCTTAAAATTTTATTTCGTGATTGCGGTCTTTCCCTTAATCAGGTGCTTAGTTTTTCTAATTTGTCAATGAATGATTTTAATCATTTAAAAATTTTAATATTAACTTGAAACATATTTACCATAACAGTTGAATATTTTGACTATATTTGTAATTCAGCTAACGTTATAATAATAGTTTGAACAAATAATAATTTAGGGTTTAAATTGGCCCGCAGATTAATCAGAAAAAATCTTTCTTTTACCGATCGAATTGGCGAAGTAGCTTTTGCTGTAATTATGGTAATAATTATCAACGGATATGTCGCTCTTTCGGATCTTAATTCTGGATTTCTTTACCTTGTTTTCGTCAATATTGGTGCTTGTGCTGGCTGGGGTTTCATCGATGGATTCATTTATGCGCTCTCGAGCTCAATTGAAAGAAATAACATTCGTAACAAGTTGACATTCTTAAAAACTTTAAAAACAGAAAACGACCCAGAAATTTTAGATAAAGTTGAATCCAGTTTGGATGAAACTTTCTTAGTTTCTTTTGACAAAGAAGGCAAAGAAGCCGTTGCCAAAGACATAATTGCTAATGTTAATCAAGCATCATTGAAAAATGACCGAATCCTCACAAAAGATGATTTGTTAGGTTGGCTGTCGATAATACTGATCTACATGGCAACTGGTTTTACTCTTGCTTTGCCGTTTTTAGTTTTTTCTGACAAACTTTTTGCGTGGTTCATTTCCAATTCGTTGGGTATTTTGTGGCTGTTTTGGTTTGGGGTGCAACTTGGAAAAAGCGCAGGCAGATACCGATTTCTTTTAGGCCTTTTAATGTCTGGAGTTGGAATAGGTTTTCTTGTTGTTTCCTATATTGTCTGGGTTGTACAATAAATTCGAAAAATTCTTGATTACAGAACTTGCAATACACGTAATGTTGGCTAAAAATCTCATTCTGACTTAATTTAACAAAATTGCTATAAGAATGGACAAAAGAACAAAATGAACCTCAAGAAAGATACACAAGTGCCAATGTATGTGGCCAAAAGACATTAATCCCAAGATAATCGCGATCGATCGCGACAAAAAATCCAAAAATCCAATCGTTTTAGACCATAACTAAATAATTTAATCACTATCGTGAAAAGTTTTTTCTATCATAAAAATAAAAAGAGTTGATAACTCTGAAATTTCATCCTAATGCTGAAATGCCAAGTTCGACAAGTTTGCGAGGGCTATTGATTTCAATGCCTTTTGTTCCCGTAACTATTTGAGTTAGCTTAGAGTTTGCCTCAGAACCTATTGTCGCAACCTTGTCTCCTTTGTAAGAGAGCGTTAAAGTTACTCCTTCCTTGCGAAGGTCTTCAACAATGTCCTTAATCAGGGGGCGTGTTTCTCTAACAACTTTAATTTCCTGTACACTTCTTTGTAGTCTTTTTTTTATTCCCCTACTTGGCTCTGCTCCGTTAACCAAGTCTTTTATGAACTCCTTGTTCGTCGCGTTGATGTCTATTTTTTTGTTTCGAACATTAATTTCTAATTGGGGAACATCTTTCTCGCTTATCGTTATGCTGCCCGATTTTAGACTTTCAATTAACAAAGTGGATAGTTGCACTTTTGTCGCCTTAGAAAGTTTGCGAATTAACTTTTTTCTAGTTCTTTTGCCATTGTGGTTTCGAGGACGATAGCACCATTCATTTTAGCTTTAAAAATGCCAGTATCAAATGTGAGGTCCTCAAAGCTAAGTTTTAGGTCAGATTTCTTTCCAGCCAGTCTGTCAAGAACTGCAATAATTGTGTCACTAATAGTTTCAGCAGCTGCTCTTTCAGCGGCATGAGAAGATTTCATCATATCTTTACGTGTATTTTCCATATAAAACACCATCAATTAATAAAAAGTTGATGATATAAATACTTGATCGAAATAAATTATTAAAAAAACAAGGGGTAACTACATAATTTTGCCTGAATTATTATCATAATTAATTAAATTTGTATATCAAAGATTTAACAAATTCGATCACACTGACTTTTGAATTGTTCAATCATACGCCTTGACTAGACTGTAATGTTAAAGAATATTTACGAGCGTTTCAATGTTGAAGATTGTTTTTGCACATCCATTCCTTATTAGTGGGATAGCCTGACCAGCAACACCTAAGCTTTTCAATATTAGTGGGATAATTTTAATTTCTTCTCCACAGGCAACGCCAACAATTCCCTCATACTTATTTGCTTTCAAAATCTTAGGAATACAAGAGCCACCTGGCAAGACATAAACATCGTATCCTTTTTCTCTGGCGAAATGACCTGCTTTATTAACTAAGCAGTCCGGCGAACAGTGAGTACAATTGTAAGATGGAACGTCCTCGTCAAAAATTGCTTTGCAACGATTATCCATATATTTTCTTGAGCAGTGAGGTAAGAACAAAGCTCTTTTTTCAGTTTGCAAAAACTTACTTCTCTCCAAATTGTTGATTTTTTGTACATTAATTAAGTCTTCCAACAAAACCGCTGCGTCGGATAAATTTAGTCCAGTCGCTTCTTGGATTCTATATCTTAAAATTAAGTCTTGACTTATGGGTTGATTTTTTTTCTGCTTTCCAGGTTGGCTAGCCAAAACAATTTCATTATAGAAATGACACGGAACAGTTGATAAGTCAAAAGTAAAATTGTAAGGCATAATTTATTCATCTTCGACCTACTTTGTAGGCTATAAGTATCTTAAATAAGTAAATTGTTATTGAAATTTTGTAAGAGAACAATTTGAATCTCCAAAAATTTTGTTGTTTTAAACTTAAACTCTTCAATGATCTTAATTCAAAGGAGGCTTATGCTCTAAAGCAAGTAAATGGTTGCAAGAAAGATGGAATATTTTGGACTCTAGAATCTTGGCTTATTAACAAGAAAAGATTGTCAAGGCCTATCTAGTTTTATTTAGTGTTTTTTGAGCGAATACCCAACTTAAGATTTACTTCAACGATATATTCCTTGTCCATTTTTCCAACTGTAAAATTCCAACCCTTAACTTCAACGTCCATATCCTTAAACTGGCTAACAATTGCATCTTTGTAGTCTTGTGCAGTTTGGCCTATCTTTTGTAACTTATCTGTTATATTATCGGATTCAGGCAAAAATTACACCTCCCAAACAAGTTAACTTCACTAAGAGCACCTGACGGTTAACTGGTTATAAACGATTTGTGACTGTACAACCACAGTATCAAAAACTGTTAAACCACATATCCCTTAATTATCTAATGATTTAACTTGAGAGTTTTCTACATCTCCAGTGTACCATCAAAAGGTTATTGCGAATGTCAGCGAAAGATAAACAATTAATTAGTGCTTTTCATGTGATGGCAAAGCCCACAGGTTCGAGATGTAACCTTAACTGTGATTACTGCTTTTTCTTAAAAAAGAATTATCTTTATCCTAGGAGCGATTTTCGCATGTCTGATGATATCATGGAAAGCTACATCAGCCAGACTTTAGAGGGTCACCAGGCACCTGTAGTTACGATCGCGTGGCAAGGTGGTGAACCGACACTGATGGGTCTTGATTTCTTCAAACGTTCTGTGGAGCTAATTAAGAAATACTCTCGCCCAGGTATGCAGGTTGAAAAAACTTTGCAGACAAACGGCGTTTTAATAGATGAAGAATGGTGCCAGTTTCTTCATGAAAACAATTTCTTGGTCGGTTTAAGTATCGATGGTCCAAAAAATCTTCATGATGCGTATCGAAAAGACAAAAAAGGTAATTCTGTGTTTGATCAAGTGGTTAATGCTGTTCGACTAATGCAAGAATATAATGTGGAATTTAATGTTCTTTGCACAGTTAACGCAAAAAACAGTCGGTATCCGCTGGAGGTTTACCGATTTTTCCGTGACGTACTCAAAACTCCTTACATTCAGTTTATTCCAATTGTTGAAAGAGACAACAAATTTGGAAATCAGGAAGGATGCGAAATAACTGAACGGTCGGTACAGCCTGCGCAATATGGAAAGTTTTTAATTGAGATTTTTGATGAGTGGGTTAAAAACGATGTTGGTAGCGTGTTCGTTCAGTTATTTGATGGAATATTAGCGTCATATGTCCAAGGTTATTCATCTCTATGCATACTTAGTCCAAGATGTGGTGAAGGTGTAGCACTTGAACACAACGGCGATGTTTACTCATGCGACCACTTTGTTGAACCAAAATATTTCTTAGGGAATATAACAAAAAACTCCATGTTAGAACTTGTTTCAAGCAAGAAACAACGTGAATTTGGCAATGCTAAATGGAAGCAACTTCCACAATACTGCCAAAAATGCGAATTTCTTTTTACTTGTTACGGTGAATGCCCAAAAAATCGAGTTTTGTCGACGCCTGATGGTGAAGAAGGGTTGAATTGGCTCTGTGAGGGTCTAAAAGCCTTCTTCAAGCATTCGAAAGGTCCTATGGAACGTATGGCAGGTTTACTTTGCTTGGGGCAAGAGGCTTCTGAAATCATGCAATTAAAGTAGATCAGTATTTTGTGATATGCACTGATTCTCCAATTCAATTTTAGGTCTGATAAAAAATCGTGCTGCCTTTAGCCACAAACAAAGAAGATACTTCAATAAAATTATCAAATATTAAAATATTGGATAAAGAAAAAGAAGAAAGAAAAAAGGAAAATTAAAAGAAAATTGGTTAATCGGCATATTCGATACTTTTTCGTTGTAACTAAGCCGGCGTATTTCTACAAAAAAAGTAGGTTGCATGAAATGATACTATAGTATAGCGCGCTTGGTTTCGATTTGAGCTACGAGAGACGGAATATCCGTAACTTTTTCACTCAAGTAAACAGTGTCGCCTTGAATTGGACCCATGAGATGAGCAGGCATTGGTACCATGTTTTTCTTCATAAAGGTTTTTTCGCCAAATAGCTTAGCAACATTATCTTCAAGTTTAACTTCGACCTCTGTTACTGCCCAGTTATTATCGTCTATTTCTATGTCCTCTACTTTGCCGATCATCATGCCGTTCTTTGCTACGACTTTTTTGCCTTTTATCTTGTCTATTTTAGTCAAATTTTTCACCAAATTATGTTTTTCATCCGCATTTAAGAACATTCGTGATTGCATGCAAACTACAACATGTTTGTGCTTCTAAATACTGAGGCATGCCACAGTCATGGGCTAAATTGCTATCATTTCAAATAAATTAGCTCTTGATTTGTTATTTTTAAAAGAACCGAAATTATTAATAGAGAGAATGCGGATTTTTTATATTGGTGATTTTTTGGTAAGTGTAAATGAACTTACAGGAAAAAAAGTTGTTGGAGTTAATGGTGACTCAATTGGTGACGTCAAAGATGTCGAATTCGATATGCAAACCTGGAAAATAACTCATGTGTTATTAAAACTCACAGAAAAAGCAGCAGTTGAAATGGGATATCGAAAAACTTCCGGAAGCATGGGACCACTCAGTGTGAATCGAGGATCTAATCATGTTTTTATGCCTGTCGAACTAATTTCAGCCATAAGCGATGTTATAACAATAAATAAAACTCTACTTGAAATAACTGAAGGGCAATTAGTAAAAAAATATAGTGAATAACCCAATATTGTTTCTTACCTTCAATGCCGCCAATACCTTTCGTTTTCCCAGATGTATACGAAATTTTTCACAAATCCACTTTAGCAAGGGATTCCTTAACTGTTGAATTTATTCAACATATAGGAGTTACCATATAATTTATGAAAAGTGGCTTTAATACTTTTAAGTGTTTTTTTTCTCTTAATTTCTAAAACTTATTAATACAAATTTAATTCAAACCTGGATTTCAATTGTTGGCGCAAAAAAATTGGCTCATATGCATTTTCGATGGCTTTAACTCCAAGAGTTACGAAACTTAACAGGCATTACAATAAAGAGTTTTGTAGATTTCATCTGCAATTTGTAGTTGTAATTCTTATCCTTTTAAAAAGAAATTCTGCATTTTTATCTTGATTAGACTCAGAATTAGTTATTCTATTCGGTATTCTCTTAATGTATTCTTCACTTTGAGAAACGATTTCATATCAGCAATGTTCACGGAAATTATCTATGACTGCACTGATTGATCTGGAAAACGATTTTGAACTTGACAAATTTAGATTAAAAAAATTATGTTCGTCAATTTGCTGAATTTTGTCAAGTCTAGTTGGATATTGGGTTACAGTTTTGTTTGTAGGTTTTGATTCTTATTTGATGTTTCTTTTAATTCAGAGTTTATGATTTCGTTACTTCTTGCTCTATCATGTGAGGTTGTTTGTTGGTTCGCAGGGGGAGTTACTCAATTTTCTACAATTTTAAATTAACAATATATTGTCACAATTTAAAATATATTGCCACAATTTAACGCTTGACAGTCAAATTAGCGCCAATTTTATTATTGTTATTACCAAATAACAGTCACAAATGTTTAAAATGCCCCGTTAGTCCTCTCTAATACGGCAAGTAGAGAAGCTCTGCTGCAAACGGTAAATATGTTGCCGTTTAAGCAACTTTGTTTTAGGAGGTGAAAACCATTCCAGGAACATTAGCAAATATTGGTTTTATTCTATGTATGATTGGAGCAATAATTTTGATAATTTTTGGCATAGGCGCTGCTTTTGGAATATTTCTTTTGATTTGGTATCCGCTTATACGCAATAAGCACATTCTTCTGGGGAATTGCAATGATTATTTTAGGCTTATTGGCCGCAGGATCCGCTAGATTCGTTAATAGGGCAGGTCCGGCAATTTGGCTAATAATTATTGCAATAATAGTCAGTCTATTAGGCGCATGGTACATAGGCTGGCTCATAGCTATCGGCGCAATCCTTGGACTAATAGGACGATAAACTATTTCATCGACTTGATCCGATTCGCTAGGAATCGAAAAAGATGACTATATTCTTAAGATTTTTTTTAAAATCTTCCTCTATTTTTGAGATTATCAATCTTTGTTCTCTTTTAGGATTGTTATGTATAATGTACTTTTTAGCGGTTCCATCATAACTATCGATTGAGCTTGTAGATTATTTGATGTCGGAACTCCATCTTCGGTGGTTAGAAAATAGAAACTACCATAGTTAAAAGTTCGGATGCCCTGCGGCGCTAGTAAAATCAGCTTGTTTAGCGAGCATGCGTTTGTAAGCTTTATTGTATAGCGTTTGCATAATTGTGGCTAACTTGTGAAAAAAGAGCAAAATATTTTATCCAAAATGTTAAAACTGATAAGGCAAAAGTGGCTGTTACTGCACTCATGCAACAACACTTATTTTTATTTTCAGTATCGGTTAAAGATTGAAAGTTTTAAGGTGTTTTTTTTGAGCAGTAAACAGTTTAATGGGAAAATAAATATTGACGTGCGAGATTCCGTACCTGATTGGACTCCTTATCAAGCTCCCGAAGCTCCCGAAGGCGCACCAAATGTCTTGTACATTGTTTGGGATGATGTAGGATTTGGAGCATTTGACATCTATGGTGGCCTAATCAACGTTCCTAACATGAAACGAATCGCAGACATGGGACTACTATATACGCAATTCCACACAACCGCACTATGTTCACCGACGCGGTCCTGTTTTCTAACAGGTAGAAATGCCACAAGCAACGCCATGGCATGCATAACAGAAGCGTCAACAGGTTTTCCAGGATCCAGCGGACGTATCCCGCCAGAAAACGCGTTAATTTCCGAAGTTTTAGTGGAAAGAGGATGGAACACATATGCCCTTGGTAAATGGCACTTAACACCCGGTGAAGAAACTAGCATGGCAAGCCCCAAACGGCTTTGGCCATTAGCAAGAGGGTTTGAGCGCTTCTATGGATTCCTAGGCGCAGAATCAGATCAGTATTACCCAGATTTAACATACGATAATCACCGTGTTGAACCACCTTATACGCCCAAGGAAGGTTATCATCTCTGCAAAGATTTAGCCGACAAAGCAATTCAATTCATCCGCGATGCAAAAGTTATTGCTCCAGACAAACCCTGGCTAATGTATTATGCTCCGGGCGCTGCACATGCTCCTCACCAAGTCTGGAAAGAGTGGGCTGACAGATACAAGGGCAAATTTGATATGGGATATGAGAAGTACCGTGAGATAGTGCTGGATAATCAAAAGAAAATGGGTTTAATGCCTGAAAATACCCAGCTGCCACCTATCAATCCTTATGCAGATCTAAAAAGCCCCGATGGAAAACCATGGCCTGAACTAGATATCGTGCGACCTTGGGACTCACTCTCTGAAGATGAGAAAAAACTGTTCAGACGAATGGCAGAGGTCTACGCTGGCTTTGTGAGTTATAACGACTCGGAAATTGGTAGAATTCTTGATTATTTGCAAGAATCAGGGCAACTTGAAAACACAATAATTGTAGTTGTTTCAGACAACGGTGCTAGCGCTGAAGGTGGTCCAAACGGCTCGGTCAATGAAAATAAATTTATGAATGGCGTTCCAGACAGGATCGAGGAGAACATAAAGTATCTGGA
The DNA here is from genome assembly GCA_963798135.1 of Candidatus Bathyarchaeota archaeon. Lineage (GTDB taxonomy): Archaea > Thermoproteota > Bathyarchaeia > Bathyarchaeales > Bathycorpusculaceae > Bathycorpusculum. Next base: position 152,685 of record CAWCSI010000007.1, read on the forward strand.
CATTCTTGGCTCTGAAAAAACTTATAACCATTATTGTACTGGTTGGGCAATGGCTTTTGATACACCATTTAAGCTGTGGAAGCGCTATGCTAACTATGAAGGCGGAATTGCTGATGCCTGCCTCTGTAGCTTGGCCCAAAGGCATAAAATCTAAGGGGGAAATTCGCCATCAATACATCCAAGCAATCGACATTGTGCCCACAATCTATGACTGCCTAGGCATGGAACCCCCAACCGTTGTCAAAGGTTATACCCAGAGCCCTATTGAGGGCATTAGCTTCAAGAAAACTTTTGAGGATCCAAAAGCAAACACTGGAAAAGAAACGCAGTTTTATGTTATGCTTGGAACACGAGGCATCTGGCATAATGGTTGGTACGCAAATACTGTTCACCCGGCAATTGGTGGCTGGAGTAATTTTAACAAGGATACGTGGGAGCTCTATAATCTTGAGGAAGATCGTAATCAAATGCATGATTTGGCCGATAAGTTCCCTGATAAGCTGGAAGAACTAAAGGGTCTATGGTATACTGAAGCGGGCAAGTACAATGGATTACCATTAGAAGATCGAACGCCGATAGAACTCATATTAGTGCCGCGTCCTCAACCTTCTAAACCACGTGACCGTTACATATACTACCCCGACATTGCTGGTGTACCCGAATCAGTCGCCGTTTCCATCCATGGCCGCTCGTATAACATTGCGGCTGAAGTAGAGATTAAATCAGACAAGGCTGAAGGAGTTTTGTTTGCACATGGAGGCAGATTTGGCGGACATACGCTCTACGTAAAAGACGGCAAATTAAACTATGTTTACAACTGGCTTGGCGAAAAAGAACAAAAAATCACTTCAAACATCAACATTCCAACAGGCAAATGCATACTTGGCATTCGTTTTAGAAAAGAAGGTCAAGAAGAATTGAGCGCCGCTGGAATGGCAGCATTGTACATTAACAATCAGATGGTGGCTGAAGCTAAGATTCAAACACAGCCTGGCTTATTCGCAATAACAGGTGCAGAACTTCATGTTGGTAAAGATGTTGGTGAACCAGCATCTAGCGATTACGAGTCGCCCTTTGAGTTCACAGGCGGCGTAATTAAGCAAGTAATTGTGGATGTGAGCGGTGAGCGTTTCCGTGATCTGGAGAAAGAATTGCAAGGAATGTTAATGCGAGACTAAAGTTCGACAACTATTTTCTACTCTAATGCCTTTTTTTCTGTTTAAATTCTGCAAACATCAAAGAAAATGTTTATCATCATTCCGTTCGAACTATAGATTGTATATTGTTTTTAGGACATATTTGTCAATAAACGTGGCAAGGCTTTTTTGTTAAAACAAACGAGCCAGTCGCTGCCGGTCAGACTACAAAACTCGATTAAAGCAGTGTCTGCTGTGTCATGTTGTCCACTCCTGCCAATCACACACATTTATGAGATTCTTCCCTTTTCATAGCTATTTGATTTTTGATCGAGTTGACTTTTATGTCTGAATGGTGCGTAGGAATAAGTGGTGGCGACAACGACAAAAGAGACGTATCGATCCCAGTTGTAACAAATTCAGAGGATGTATTATGCTGTTGTTCTGTTTGCACTCAAAGTTTCTCGACAAGACACGATTACGATAACTACTTTAAAGCGACCTCACCACGGAAAAAGTTCGAAGAATTACCGAAATCGTAAACATAGTAAGCTTGACCTCTCAATCAAAATGAATAAAAGAAAAGTAAAATGAGTTAAAAAATGTGAGTTAAAATGGATGAATTTATTGGAATACCCGTTGGATGCGCAGCTATTTTAGCAATCGGAATTATTTTTATCATCGGCTTTGCAGATTCCCAAGCTACAACATCCTCTTCATATACATCACCTGGGAATTTTATCACCCAAAATACTATCAAATATGGTAACGATACCATTTACATGTTGCAATGGAATGGTTCTTCGGTCATCATTGAAGGTTATATTGCAAATACTTTAGGATATTCGTCTAAGGCCGTGAATGGTTCACAGATAACTATTGTTGTTGCTGACGGTCAAACTGCAACTCTTTACGCTAATAGCGTTTCTATCATGAAGCTAACTCCGTAGCCTATTTAACAAATCGCTGGGAAATATTTACTGAAAAATTGAGCGAAGACAAAATCAAATGAATCTGCGTGCCTATAATATAGTGATTACTCTGATTCATCAAATCCTAACCTGAGGTAATTAAAATTCAACCTTTCAACTTGAAGGAAAATTAAATAAGGACGAAAAATTAAAAGAATTATTATTGTTTGTTTTGCCAAGACATCAAATTGTTTTTTGTTTGAGTTGTTTTAAATGGGTAGACTATTGATAGTTTCTAATAGGTTGCCTCTGAACCTTTCAAAGGATAAAGGCAAATTGCGAGTTGAACGTAGCGTAGGCGGATTAGCAACTGGAATTGGTGCTGTCTACAAATCAAAAGAAAGTCTTTGGATTGGTTGGCCTGGCTACAGTGGGGAGAAATTGCCGTCTGAAGAGAAGGAAACAAATTATTGATTTATTGGGAAAAGAAAAATGTTATCCCGTTTTCTTGACCACAAACGATTTAAAACAATATTATGGCGGTTTTTGCAACAATACGATCTGGCCTTTGTTTCATTACTTTAATTTATACGCAGAATATGATCAAAGTTATTGGAATAGCTACAAGAAAGTTAATGAGAAATTTTGCGATGCAGTATTGGAAGTAGCTAGACCCGACGATGTTTTTTGGATTCAAGATTACCAGTTAATGCTGCTCCCAGAAATGATTAGGAAAAAATTGCCAGACGCTAAAATAGGTTTTTTCTTGCATATTCCTTTTCCTTCTTATGAAATTTTTCGCCTTCTACCGTGGCGAATGGAAATCTTAAGTGGAATTTTGGGTGCTGACTTGGTTGGTTTCCATACCTATGATTATGTGCGACATTTTCTCTCAAGTGTTCGACGCATTTTAGGCTATGACCAGACTCTGAACGAGGTACAGACTGGAGAACGCTTAGTCAAGGTTGATTTGTTTCCAATGGGGATTGACTATGTAACCTTTTACGATGCTGCCTCAAGCAAAGCTGTTAAGAAACAGGTCGAATGTATGCGTAAAATTGCAGGGTCACAAAAAATCATCCTTTCCTTCGATCGTCTTGATTATACTAAGGGTATTCCACTTAGACTTGAAGCAATCGATGCTTTACTCAGTAGAAAAGCAGAGTACCGAGGAAAAATCACATTGTACTTGGTTGCCGTCCCCTCGCGAACTAATGTAAGTCAATATCTTGCATTGAAAAAACGTATCGACGAGTTAGTTGGAGGAATCAACGGAAAATATGCCACAACTGACTGGATGCCTATACGCTATTTCAGTCGTCCTCTTCCGTTTAAAATGCTTGTGGCCATGTATTCTGTGGCTGATGTAGCTCGAGTTACCCCATTGCGTGATGGAATGAATTTAATGGCAAAGGAGTTCATCGCCAGCAAAGTTGATGGAACAGGAACTTTAATCCTTTCAGAGATGACTGGAGCTGCCCAAGAACTAGGTGAAGCTATAATTGTTAATCCTGATAGCCAAGAAGAGCTAATCGATGCAATTGAAAAAGCATTGAAAATGCCTCAGGAAGAACAGCAGAAAAGAAACCGAATTATGCAAAAACGATTAAAACGTTATGACGTACATTACTGGATAGATGATTTTCTAAATAGCTTGGAAAAGGCTTGGCTTTCTCAACAAGCTAACATGGAAAGAATTATGACATTTTCGATGAAAAATGATTTGATTGAAAAATATGCGAATAGTTCAAAAAGATTGATTCTACTTGACTACGATGGAACTCTGGTGCCCCTTGCCGACGCGCCCGACAAGGCAAAGCCATCTCCTGAAACAATAGAGATTTTAAGAAGACTATCTGAAGATCCACATAATGAAGTTGTAATTGTCAGTGGCAGAAACAAGGACCCGCTAACCAGCTGGTTGACTCCTTTAGACATTGGTTTCGTTTTTGAGCATGGTGCATGGGTAAAAGAGCGTTCAGGAGAAATTCATATTGAAGAAGCACTCTCGATAGAATGGAAAAAAGATATTCTCCCACTGCTTGAATTATATACCGATCGCACACCCGGCTCTTTCGTAGAAGATAAGGCATACTCACTGGTTTGGCATTATCTCAAAGCCGAACCGCTTCTGGGTTTTTTGAGGGCAAACCAATTGAAAGACGACTTAGAAAGTCTGACATCCAATCTTGGCTTAGCAGTAGTGGAAGGAAAAAAAGTTATCGAAATAAAAGATGCTAGAATCAATAAAGGACGTGCAGCGCAGCTGTGGCTTTCAAAGCAAAAGTGGGATTTCATAATGGCAATAGGCGACGATAAAACTGATGAAGATCTTTTTGAAGTGTTGCCCTCCTCAGCTTTTCAATTAAAGTTGGTCTAGGTCCGACAAAAGCACGCTTTAATCTTTCTTCCCAAAGCCAGGTTTTGCCTCTGCTGTGGAATTGTATTAAGACTTCATCAAAACTTGATTCAAATCAACAATAGATAAGCTGCTTTTTCAAATATTACAAAATGATAATGATTTTAGACTTCAAAGGAAAATTGTATTGCATGGAAACTGCAACTTAAATATTAGCTGTAATTTCATTTTCTCCTTATGTTTCATCCATATTCTTTACGATTATCAATAGTATATGGTGCTAAGACAAAACACCCACTACATTGAGTTCGTCAAGCACGCTGCTACTGTGGGGTGCCATTTCCATCTCTGCTGTCAAGTTATGTCCTGCCTGATGACCGAAATGCCCGTTATCCCACTGGGCAGCGTAAGTTACATCATATACCTTGCCTTTGTAGCCAATATACGCAGGCTTACCATCTTTTCCGTTAAAAGCACTTAACTCTTGAAGCGTAAATTTTTTCATGTTTTCCAATTTCAGAACGTCCCATTCGTGTATTGAGCCAAATTAGCACTTGCTTCTGAAGCTATAACTCTATGTGGTAGTAAATCAGCAATCACATTAATCCTATAGGGCTTGCAATTTATGGAAATCGACATATTTCTTCATCCGGCAATTGCTTTTTGCAGCTAGTAGCTATTCATGATTTTAGCTAACGTCAATACGAATAGATCGATGCGATCGTTAGTTTGGCCTGTATCTAGTACTGCGGTAATTGTTGTAACAGTCGTTTCTGCTTCAATAGCAACCTTGGTTGTTTTCTCGTTTTCTTGCGCTAATTTTACTTGAAGGTCTGAGCCATATGACGCAAAACTTCCGACAGTTCGAATTGTTAGTTCATGAATGGTGTCGTTTTTTTGTTTTATTTCCCAACCAAGCTCAGCTACTGCTTTAGGGATAGCATCCCATATAGATTCAAGTGGAAAGTCAACTTCAAGCTCTTGGTTAGCTTCTCTTTGATAAGCCATTCTTCATCACTCAAAACTTTTGTGAACAGTCTATTAACCTTTATTCCAAGCGGTTGTTTTGCAATCCTGTCTGAGTGTTTAGTTTTAATGGTCAAAGCAATGAAATGCTTGGATGGCCTTGCGAAAAAAGTGGATTGAAACTCAAACTAATGTAAGTAATGGAGGACAAAAGCAGATCGAGCAGGTAGGTAAAGGCTAAGCTGAGAATAATCCTCTGTTCGAAGATGATTATTCATGGTTATATGCTTTTGATTAGGAGGCTGTAACCTTTCGAATCCTCCATATTTTCGCTCATCGCAATCCAAGATCATCTGGTATTCGCCGGGTGGAGCTTTAAACTGATAATCCGTGTAGGACTGAGTTGGATTGAAGTTGAAGGCAAATACCAAATTGGCTCTTTTGAAGATTAATACTTTGTTCTCCGAATGTTCGTGTAGAAGCGTGATAGGTGATTTAAAAATTTGATATTTCTTGGCAACAGTGAGCATGTCACGGTCAAAGTGAGCAAGCAAATGATACTTAAGCGAGACATCGTCCACTAAATGCCATTGCCTCTTAGCATATTTAAATGACCAACCGTTTCCTTCACGAGGGAAATCAATCCATTCTGGATGACCAAACTCATTGCCCATAAAATTGAGATAGCCACTATTGGCAGTTGCTAATGTAATCAAGCGAATTATTTTATGAAGGGCTATTCCGCGAGCAACTTGAAAGTCATCATCATTAACAGTCATGTGATAATACATTTTTTCTCCAATCATTCGGAAAATAAGCGTTTGATCTCCTACTAACGCCTGGTCGTGCGATTCAGAGTAGCTGATGGTTTTTTCGTCTTTTCTATGATTGTTTAGTTCATACCAAATGTGACCGATAGGCCAGTCCTCATCTCTAATTTCTTTTGTTAACCGAATCCAATAGTCAGGAATCCCCATTGCGAATCGGTAGTCAAAACCAAACCCGCCTCTAGATTCACTGCTAGCCAAACCTGGCATGCCGCTGACATCTTCAGCAATTGTCGTAGCACCTGGTTTAACCTGATGAATAAGTCGATTAGCCAATGCTAAATAGGCTGTAGCGTCTTCGTCAACGTTGCTGTCAAAATAATCGTCATATGAAGAAAAAATTCTATAGATACCATGATCCAAGTAAAGCATACTTGTTATACCATCAAATCGGAAACCATCAAGATGGAACTCATCAAGCCAATATCGACAATTTGAAAGCAAAAAATGGACTACTTCTGGTTTACCATAGTCAAAGCATCGAGACCCCCAAAGTTTGTGAGTTCCACGTTCACCTTCATGGAAATATTGAAATGGCGTACCGTCAAAGCGACTTAATCCTTCTACTTCGTTGGACACAGAGTGTGAATGGATTATGTCCATGAGCACTGTTAGCCCATGTTTGTGTGCTGTATCAACTAATTCTTTAAAATCCTCAGGTGTTCCAAAACGAGAAGAAGGAGCAAAGAAACTAGAAACTTGATAACCGAAAGACCCATAGTAAGGATGTTCTTGGATAGCCATTAACTGCAAGGTGTTATAGCCGGCGTCAACGATTCTTGGAAGAACGTTACGTGTAAATTCCTTGTATGTTCCGATTTTTTCTTCGTCTTGAGCTATTCCCACATGGGCTTCATAGATAAATGGTGCTTCGTCTGCTGGTTTAAAATCAAGTTTCTTCCAGCAGTATGGCTCCTCCGGAGCCCATACTTGCGCGTTAAATATTAGCGTAGTTGGGTCCTGGACTACTCGTCGGGCATATGCTGGGATTCGGTCTCCTTCTCCTCCAGGCCAGTGAACTCGGAGGCGATAAAGGTCATGATGCCTGAGTTTATTGGTGCCTAATCGAATTTCCCAAACACCATCTTCTCTTATTCTTTTAAGTGCAAAATCTTCTCGTTGTTTCCACTCTGTCAAATCTCCTACAAAATAAATCGCCGTTGCGTTTGGAGCCCATTCACGAAAAACCCATTCTTCGTTTTGATAATGCAATCCGAAATATTCATGTCCTGAAGCAAAATCCATTAAGCTTATTTTCCCCTGAGTTAGACGACCCTCTGTAAACTCCACATGTTCTAGTCGTTGTCTAATCTTGCTTGAAAATGGAACAAGATATGGGTCGTTTTCAATCAACTTATTTAATCGTTTCTCAAGCACGGTCTAAGCTCCTATGTTATGAATTAAATGAGAATGATTTGAGCATGAATACTTGATTTCAATTTGCATACTTTGATTATTACTTCCTAACTTATTTAAGTAAAGACCTGCCTAAAAGCGAAAATTGAATAGCATTTTTTTCGAATTTAAATCGCTCATTATACAATTATATAACTTTGGCCTTTGTTGCTGTGTAAACACTACAACTTACTTTTAATTTAGTCAAAGATGTTATTATTTTGGAGATTTTTATTGTCAGATAAAACAAATAATGATGATAACGCTTATCAAAATATTCAACGCTCAGTTCTTCCAATACCTGACCAACCATACAAAGGAACAATCGTTTATGATGCAAAAAATCCGGACTCCAAGTTTCCACCTATAAAACCAATTCGCCCACCAAAAGACGCCCCAAATATCTTGCTCATACTTATTGATGATGTAGGATTTGGCGCTTCAAGTGCGTTCGGTGGTCCAATAAATACACCGGTAGCTGAGTCATTAGCAACTGATGGATTAAAATATACTCGTTTTCACACAACTGCTTTATGTTCACCAACTAGAGCCGCAATCTTAACAGGACGAAATCATCACACGGTCGGAATGGGCGCAATCACAGAAATTGCAACTTCAGCTCCAGGCTATAACTCAATGAGACCAAACTACTGTGCGCCACTTGCAAAGATACTAAAATACAATGGATATTCAACCGGTTTCTTTGGAAAATGTCACGAAGTACCCGTTTGGGAAACAAGCCCCGTTGGTCCATTTGATCATTGGCCGACCTTTTCAGGATTTGAAAAATTCTACGGATTCGTAGCAGGGGAAACAAGTCAATGGTACCCTGAAGTTTACGATGGTCGAACAAGAGTAGAAATACCCGACGATCCAAATTATCACTTTTTAACTGATATGACTGAAAAAGCAATCAACTGGATTCGAACGCAAAAGTCAATCGCTCCAGAAAAGCCTTTCTTTGTTTACTTCGCGCCAGGTGCAACTCACGCACCACATCACGTACCAAAAGAATGGGCAGATAAATACAAGGGCAAATTTGACGATGGTTGGGATAACCTAAGGGAAAAGAACAATAGAGAAACAAAAACAACTTGGCGTTATTCCGAAAGATGCAAAACTCACCAAGCGGCATACGGAGATTCCGGCTTGGGATGATATGCCAGAGAAACTTAAACCAGTTCTTAGACGCGAGATGGAGGTTTACGCTGGCTTTCTAGAATTCACCGACTATAATGTTGGAAAACTGCTTGATTCTCTCAAATCACTTGGAATTCTTGATGATACATTAGTTTTCTTGATTATTGGAGACAATGGCGCCTCCGCTGAAGGTACTTTAAATGGTACTTTTAATGAGATGACAAACTTTAACGGAGCAGCATCGCTTGAAACCCCCGAGTATTTGTTGGCCCATTTGGATGAATTTGGCGGTAGAACCTCGTATAATCACTATGCTGTTGGATGGGCTCATGCTATGTGCTGCCTTATCAGTGGACTAAACAAGTTGCCTCTCATTTTGGTGGAACAAGAAATGGGACTATTATTCGTTGGCCAAAGGGCATAAAAGTCAAAGGTGAGCTGCGAAACCAATTCCACCATGTCATTGATGTTGCTCCAACAATTCTTGAGATTGCCGGAATTCCAGAGCCGCAATTTGTGGAGGGCGTGCAACAAAAGCAGATGGAGGGAGTTAGCATGGCCTATTCATTTGAAAATGCAAATGCCGCAGACAGGCATGATGTCCAATATTTTGAAATGTTTGGAAATCGAGGCATCTACTATAAGGGTTGGACAGCTGTAACAAAACATCGAACGCCTTGGTTATTAACGGGAGCTACTAATCTACCGTTTGATGATGACAATTGGGAACTATATGACACTAGAAGTGATTGGACGCAAGCAGATGACTTATCTAAAAAAGAGCCGGAGAAGTTGCATGAGTTGCAAAGGCAGTGGCTGATAGAAGCAACCCGATACAATGTTTTGCCATTGGATGATCGTGCTGTAGAACGATTTAATGCTGAAATTGCGGGTCGGCCTGAAGTTATGCCTGGGAAAACGCAGTTTCTGTATCCAGGTATGGTCTTAACTGAATCTTCAGTGGTAAATTTGAAGAATAAGTCTCATTCAATAACGGCTGAAATTGAAATTATGTCTTCGGATGCAAAAGGAGTTATCGTTGCTCAAGGAGCAAACTTTGGCGGCTGGGCTTTGTTTGTTCATAATGGGCATCTAAAATACGTCTACAACTTTTTGGGACTGCAAATATATGAAATAGAAGCGTCAAATGTATTTTCGCAAGGAAAACATGAAGTCAAAATGGAGTTCAAATATGATGGCGCTGGACTTGGAAAAGGTGGCGCTGTATCGTTATTGGTTGATGGGAAAAAGATAGCTGATGGCAGAATAGAACACACAGTTCCAGTAATTTTCTCTGCTGATTCGACGTGCATGGTTGGTGATAAAATCGGAGCACCCATTTCTAATGATTTTAAAGAAGGAGGAAACAAATTCAATGGAAAAATCAACTGGGTGCGAATTGATTTGGGTTCGGAGAACTTCGACAATTTGATTACTCCAGAAGAATGGGTAAGAATTCACATGTCAACTCAATAAATAAGATCGTCCTAACTGCAAATATTTTCTTAATGACGAATAAAATTACGTCAACCTTTCTTTTTTTGTTTTATTTTCGATCTTTTCCTTGGTAGATGTCTCAAAATTTAGGGTTTTTAGGCTTTTCATTAAAAGCTCAAATATTACTACATACTTTGTTTAATTGGATTTCTAGAACGAATAGCAATTGAGTATTCTTTTTTTTGCCGTCTTAAGAGGTCTAAACCTCAGATGGTAATGTAATAAAGGAGGCATCAAATATGGCCGATTTAGTGCCAAACCAAATCTTGAGTAGGAAAGAGCGCTGGAAACAAGGAAAATCTTTATGCGATCAGGTACCTTGGGAAAACCATGGTCGATGGGAACTCAGAAGCGACCGTCCTGACCCTATTGAATTGCTTCTTGAACAAGACAAAGGACGTCTTAAGCATTTATTACCGATAAAATATGGACGTATGTCAACCTCGCCATTTGGATTTCTACGTGGTTCTGCAACAGTTATGGCAGCTGATCTTGCCACTACGCCTGTTACCGGGATTGAAACTATGCTTTGCGGTGACGCACATCTATCAAATTTTGGCATTTTTGCAACACCTGAGCGAAAGCTAGTATTCGACATGAATGATTTTGACGAGTGCTATCCAGGTCCATGGGAATGGGATCTCAAGCGTTTAGCGGTCAGTGCAGTCGTCGCAGGCAGAGAAAGAGGATTTAAAGAAATTGAAACATTGAAAATAGCACAGCTTGTTTCTAAAAGTTACCGTGAGGCAATGAACGCGTTTACAAAGTTGCCTACGCTTGGCATCTGGTATTACCATGTAGATGAAAAGGACTTGCTGAGAACGTTTTATAGGTATTCAAAGAAAGGCGCAAAAGTTGCCAGCGAAGCAGTTAAGAAGGCTCGCGCAAGAACACAGGAGCAAACCCTCCTCAAGCTCACAAAAACGGCGTTTGGTCAACGTCAATTTATAAGCAGTCCACCTTTGTTAGTTCGTTTTAGTGACATACGTACATCCGAAATTTTAACTGATCAAGAACAATTAAAATTCACAAAAGAAAATCTCGAAATGAGTTGGTCTGGTTATTTAGAAAGTCTTCCTGAAGATAGACGTGTGTTGCTATCCCGTTTCGAAATTGTAGATGGCGCTTTACGTGTTGTTGGTGTGGGCAGCGTTGGAACACGATGCACAGTCATGCTATTGAAAGGAGGAGGCGAAAATGATATGTTGGTACTCCAGCAAAAAGAAGCAGGACCATCAGTACTTGAACCTTACCTAAAACATGGACAATTTACCAATCAAGCCCAACGTGTCGTAACCGGACAAAGGCTAATGCAGGCAGCAAGCGATATTTTCCTAGGTTGGAGCCATGGTGCAGGATCAGACCGCCAATATTACTGGCGTCAGCTAAAGGACATGAAAGGATCTATTGATATGTCATTACTGGACGTAAACGGCTTTTGCTAGTTACTTAAGATCATGCAGCCTCTGCCTTGCACGGGCTCATGCACGAGCAGGCGACCCCGCAAAGATTTCAGGTTATCTTGAGAAAGGAGTGGCATTTGATTATGCAATTGCAAAATTTGCAGTTTGCTATGCAGATCAGACCAAGCGCGACCATCAAGCACTCAAGGATGCGATAGCTTCGGGGCGGATTGCAGCCCAAACAGGTATTTAGACGGTCAGGCTTGATTACACTTTTTTTTATTTCTTGGCTATCTATTGCATTTCTTGTATTTCGATTGATTTCCTGAAGCTACATAGCTGATTTCAAGAAGTGGAAATTAATAATCAGAAGAAAAATTCCTTGATAATTATGTTTCCTAATTCTGAGATATTCGGTTTTGACTGAGAGCAGCAATAGAACGGTTTATGATTCCAACAAAAGGAACATCCCCTAAAAAATTGAAACACTCAATGGAATGAATATCCGGTATTAAACAAAAACTCGCAAGTCCCAACGATTCTTGGTTTTTAAAAGCAAAGATAAAATTGGGAGTGTTAATAAGCAAAGATCTTTAAGTATCGTCGAATCACTTGTCGGAAGTTGCCGAATATTCATTGCTTACCGCTTTTAGTTAGTTCAGCAGCTTTAATAGGCGATTTAGGAAGTAAAATTGCAGCAATCAAACCAATAAAGGCAATTGCAGCCATAAGTGCCACGGCTCCGCCATACAAGTGAATAATATCGCTCACAAGAATCGAGCCGACGATTGATACTCCTAGCGAAGAGCCGAGGTTTGAAATGCTTCGAGAGAGGCCTGAAATCTCGCCTTGGTCTTTTTCACCAAATGCGGATTGCACTACGTTTACTGAAGAAGTTAACATTATGCCTATACCTGCGCCGATTAAGAATAATCCTGGCAAAAAGTATGCGACTGAGCCAGAGAGTGCTTGGTCCGCAAACAAAAACAGCATACCTATGCCAATGATTGTTGTGATGAAACCACCTCGCACTAGTAATCTTTGTGATCGTCTCCGAGCTAATCTGGCTGCAAAGCTTGAGGTGAACAATACTCCAATAGTTGAAGCAGTCAATACTAGTCCAGTTTCAATTGCGCTAAATCCTCGCTCAGTTTGCAGATAAACTGAAATAACAAAGAACGTTCCTTGTAACACAAGCCATTGGACGTTTTGTGTTACGAGTCCCAAGTTGGATGTGCGATTGTGGAGTATTCGGGTGTGTATTAGTGGTTCTTTTCCAATTTTTTCTCTATGTTTAAGAGAATAATAGAAACCAACGTTGAATAGAAAACCAGTAATCAGGAAAATTAGGAAGGGGGATATGGAGCCTTCAGGAATAATGACGGTATTGCCTATTGTTAGGCTCTGGGTTGCCGTTAGCCAACCATAGGTTGAAGTCGTCTGAAGGCCAACTACGATAAGAACCAGGCCAATACCCGAGAGTATTGCGCTAACCACATCGAAATGGTGTTTGGGGCCTTCTTTCGGAGGTTCCACAATTCGCAAACCAAGTATGATAACAACTATTACTAATGCGATCTGAAAAAGGAATGAGTAACGCCAACCAAAAGTGGAGGTTATAACTCCACCAATAAGTGGACCAGCCGCCGCCCCTATTCCAGCAGCAGCGCTAACAATACCAAAATTTTTAGCTCTAGCAAGCCCAGAATAAGTAGTTGTCACCAAGATGTAAACAGGCGGGATTAGAAGCGCTGTGCCAAGGCCTTCAAGAAAAGAGTAACCAATGATCAATACGCCCAAAAATGGGGCGAGCGCACCAATTAGCGCACCAATGGCATAAATGCTCAAGCCAATTAGAAAGATTTTCTTCGACCTGAAATATCTGTTAGTTTACTCCCTGGGATCATTAGAGCAGCCATCGTCATTGTAAAAAATGAAATCGCTGCTTGCACTCCACTAATAGACGTTCCCAGGTCACGTGCTATATCGCTTATAGACACGTTCATATTAGATCCTGCATAACTGCAAACAAATTGGGCTAGCGCTAAAGGAATAATAATCGCACTTGGACTCAATCCGCCTTTCTTTTCGCCTTTAGCCAAGCATACAGCACCTTTTTATAACTGTTCAAAAAAAGTCCTTTCTGTTAAGGGCTCACTATTATAACAAAAAATTTCTGCTCTTAAGAATTTGTGATTGTGAGGCAACAGTAACAGAGGTAATTTGATACAGCTATTGGTTGCTATCACCTATTCTGGATAAAAAAATCTCCAAAAAATGTAGATTCTTTTTGATGCGTCAAGTAAATGATCGATTGAGACCGAAAACAAAAGCGGATGGCTTAGGCACACGCAGTACAATTTCGTTTGAGAGTCAAGGTAACAAAGTCATAACTTTCAAAGTGCGTTTGCCCCCAAAAGATAAAACTATAAATGGGCATTCAGGAAAAAATGCCCGTTTTTCCAATATTTACACAAAATAGACTTCAGAATTAACTTTTCAACATATAAAAAAGAGATTGTGCGGGTGCTGTCTCAGGTAATTGGAATCTGGCTTCAAGTCCAACCACAACTCCAATTTTGCTCACCTTGCTTTCTCTTAGTTAGATGACTAAAAAATTGATTTATAATTGTAAGAGGATTTTCGATGCTAATTAAGAAATATTGTGTTGACAATTTATGCTTATGAATTGGTTTTTGCGAGTCGATCAGATAGATATTTGAGTGTTTAAAACAGTCTTCATTCTTTCTGATCAGGGACATAAAATCGCATTGCTAAATTTAATTCTTTATTTTCCGGGTTTATCAAGAGCCAGCTCTTCTCTGGAATACCGATCGGTTTGTTAGAACTTGCTTAGATATTGATATTGATCCGGGTTAGTTTATGGTTGCTCGGTGTAACAACAATATCTTTTATATCAGTTTCTTGATGTGTCTTGTAGAAATCATAAGAAAAATTTTGAGTATTAACCAATTTTTGGGGAATTTTGTATGATGCAGGAAACTAAAGCCCCGATAGGCATCCGAATTTTGGAGGTAATCTTGGGATTAGTAGCTGTTGTAATTGGTTTTGTGGTTCTGGGCTATCCGGGTTTGACTATTGCAACTATAACTTTCTTGCTGGGGTTAGGACTTTTTTTTGCGGGGTTATTTAGGTTAATTTGGGGTTTGGCTGCAAGACACGTTTCTGGCAATGCTAGGATAACTGCTTTAGTCATGGGATTACTTGCAATAGTGATTGCCATTGTAGTTATGGTTTACCCGTTGCTTGCTGCAACCACTTTGGTGTTCTTGATTGCTTTAGGTGTCTTATTTTACGGGATAGGTAGGATATTTATAGGAGCAACTGAAGGGAACCTTTCAGGAGGATTTCGTGGTTTGCTTATTGCTTCAGGCGTTCTTATGGTTATTTTGTCTATCACAGTCATCATTTACCCTGGATTTGGCGTCACTTTGTTGGCTGTCTTGCTGGCAATAGCATTAATAGTGATTGGGTTTGAAAGCATAGCTGCTGGAGTGGTGGGTGTGCGTTACGTTCCAATAGTGGCCAGTGGGGACAAACCGATACTTTGAAAATATTTTAACCATCAATCTGTAACTTACAAAGCTCGAGAATACCCCTCTCTTAAGTTTCTTTTAATAGCTTGATAATTGCTAAGCAGAAAGGGATTTTTCTTAAGAATTAGATTTTCAAAACCAACTGACGTTTATTTCTTCTTTTAAAGATCTTTGGTTACTTGATCCGTTTTTCCTGTTACTATTGTAGAGTTATCTTTCGTCTTTTCCTTGACCAAATTTTCTCTCTTTTGCTCTCCTAATTCCTCAATACTTATTTCACGATTCAGAAAATAGTTTAAGAAAGTCCTGATTAAGGCTATTGCTGCGAGTTGGGCGATTTGTTCCCAGCTAGGTGCAACGGCAGTTCCAATAATATCTCCTGCTAATTGAAATTCTAACCCAACGATAAGGAATCTTCCTAATACTACTCGAAGTCTACTGTAGTTTGTTGACCGACGCGAAATTATTGTTCGAACAAAAATGTAAAGCGAGATGGCTATCCCGATGGCAACTATAATAACGCTGGCTATTTCAGCGATTAGTTTTAAGTCCAAAGCAACGGTTGTGAAAATCTGCTGTATATCAATCGTGGTAAATCCTCCAAAAAACTATTTGAAAACTATTGCTGAGAAAACAATTTTGAGTTAATTAATGTATATAGTTCGCAAAAACTCTAATAATAGTAAGATAATTCACACATTTATTATTATCTTAATGCCCACTTTCGGTTTAAACAGAGTATTTTTGAAAAGAAATGTTATTTCTATAAACGCGCTAAGCTCTTATGGAAAATAGCAAGATGAATAGAAGAACAGGTAAAATTATCGAAATTATAAATCCCCATCGATTTATTTTCAATGTCGAATTTACGTCTTTAAACTTAACAAAATGCGCGAAACCTACTATTGTTACAATAAGATTTAGTGCTAAGAATACAATAACTGAAATTGTGAACATTCCGAATATATTTATAGATGTGGATGGAGGTATGGCGTTGCTAATACTCAGAATGAACAATATTGTCGTGATTAACATCGATGTATTCAACCCTAATCTTAATCCAACCGATGGTGCATCTTTGAGGTTGAATAAGAACGAAATCGCGGACACTATGCAAAAAATTATGGGTGGAAAAAGACTGGCTAGAGCAGCGGATGGTTTAATCCTTTCTTGTGTAATTGCCATTTGAGCCTGAGGTGCTACAACGCCTAAGGGATAGGAATGGTCTGTTGAAGACAGTTGAATGTTAGTTGTTTTCCAAATTGGATTTACAAACCCGGAGTCAACCCCAGTTGCGTTTTGTATCCAAGATAGATTTACTAAGTAGCCGGGATTTATCACTTCCAAAGAAACTTTCAACGTGATTTGGTCAAATGGGTAGTTCTTAGCATCAGGCGGATTGTTCAAAGTAGCCGTAACTCTGTAAATTTCATACTTGATATCGCCTGAATAATTGCTAGTTACAAGAATTCTTGATGCTGCAGTAACTGCGTAACCATTCGTTAAGTACCAATTCGCAGTAGTAATGTTAGGGTCAGTCCAAAAAAAATACACATACATATCAAAAGTGTAAGTGCCAGCGGTATACTGAAAACTGTAAATATGAATAACCCAAACGCCCACATACATTTTATTGTTGCCAAATTCTAATCCCTGAAGTTGTGACTGGATTCTGGACTGAATTTGATCAGATTGAGAAGAGCTCAAAGTAGAGTTGGTTGATTGAGCACTGGCCTGAGTTTGAAAAATAAAAGCCAAAGCAAGAATAACAAAAATACTCAAAATAGTCGATGTGGCGACAGTTTTATGAAATCGGCTTTTCCTCTTCTTTAAAACTTGATATCTTGACATTTCAGATCCTTTAGAAATGATATTAATCCAAATACACCAAAAGGATTGTTCGTTTTAAACTATAGTGGTTGCATAGTGACTATAACAGGAAGCAAGGTTACAGACAAGCTATTTTACGCTAAAACCGCTCTTTAGCCCTTAACGATGACTAACCAAGTTAAGCTTAAATTAGAATAATAGTCGCTTAGAATTTTATGGTTCTTCCCGTTTAGATTAAAGAAGAAGGAGGACAGCTGGTGGTAGCACCGTGTCCTTCTTCTTCTTCTAATCTTTGTTTCATTATGAGCCAACAAAGCTTTTTAAAAAGCCAACGTAACTAATGAATCGAGGAATTTTTGGTGACTGTCCCCCGCATAACTTTTTCTCAAGATAATTTGGCTCAATTTGAAGAGTCAATAAAGAATGAATGGCTGATAACAAATGGTCTGGGCGGCTATGCATCTTCAACTGTTTTAGGACTTAACACG
>CAWCSI010000008.1:0-15476 GCA_963798135.1 Candidatus Bathyarchaeota archaeon
GACTTACCATGTCTGCTACGTTAGGCATCACGTCATTCATCGTCAAAACATGCCTAGCATCTTTAGCTATTTTAGCAACCCCTGTGCCTCTTCTCGCGCCTTCTTGAACAAAATCAGCAATGATTGCAACTGCTTCGGGATAATTCAGCTTTAATCCGTCCTTCATTCTTCGCTCAGCCATTCTTGCAGCCGTAAAAATCATCATTTTTTCTGTTTCTCGTGGAACTAGCTTCATTTTATTCACCTTTTTAAGAAACTACATTAGA
Source organism: Candidatus Bathyarchaeota archaeon (assembly GCA_963798135.1). Taxonomy (GTDB): domain Archaea; phylum Thermoproteota; class Bathyarchaeia; order Bathyarchaeales; family Bathycorpusculaceae; genus Bathycorpusculum. The sequence continues at coordinate 267 of CAWCSI010000008.1, forward strand.
ACAGTTTTCTTACAACGGTTTAAAAGTATGTTACTCCACGATGATACAACAAAAAAAGGTGTTAAAAATAAAGAATTGCGAGAAAATCTGCATCGGTCAAATTGTAGTAGATAACGTGCAACTACAAAACTATAAATCTTTATAAACAAACATTTTCTATTGCGTGATTTTTCGTGGATCCAATTTCAAGTACAATAAATTTCATTTTTAATGGAGTCGGGCAAGTTTTCTTCATGGGATCAGCATTGGTGGGAATCATCTTTGTAATTGCTCTCGCAATTAACTCAAAGAGGGCAGCTGCCTTTGCCGTCATTGGGTCAATAGCAGGTGGCTTGGTTGGTTTGGCTTTAGGCATTGAAGTAGTGCCAGTTTCTTTGTCTTCGCCTGACAATGCGCTAATTTATGGAATATTTGGGTTTAACTCCGTTTTAACGGCTATCGCCTTAGGTGACACATTCCTGGAGAAAGGGCGATCAGCAACAACCGCAGCTGTTATAGGGGCTTTAGTTACGGGTTTTATTACTGCATCTTTAATTTGGTTCACTAAAATTTTTGGTCTTCCTGTTGAAACTTCAGCGTTTGTACTAACAACTTGGATTTTCCTGTTTGCAGCTTACAAGTTCCCCAGGCTGAAACTAGCTGGACCTCCACCTCCAACAAAACAAATAAGCACATTACTCAAAGATCCTAATGATACTGGGAAAAAAGAGCCCATAAAACTGAATGAATTCTCAGCCGGCGGGTTTGTAAAACTTATTTTTACGGGAATCGCGCAAGTTTTCTTTCAGGAAAACTGGAAGACAGGCGTCTTAATTTTCATAGGATTAACTTTCGCCAGCCTTTCATTAACCCCCTATGGGTTCCCTTCGCAATACCCAATATACTTTGCTGGAATCACAGCATTCATAGGAACGCTTTCTGCAACATTAGCAGCGATAGCTTTCCAAGCTGATAGAACTGCGATCCTACGTGGACTATACGGTTTTAACGGAACCTTAACGGCCTTGGCAGTAATGGGTGTCTTCCTTGGATTCCTTTGGCCAATAAGTCCATTTAACGGTTCACCAATTAACTTCTTTGTAATGCTTTTCGCTACTGCTTTCTCTTCTGTAGTAACGGCTTTCATGGGCACAATAACCAGTCGTTTCAATCTACCGACTTTAACAGGCCCATTTGTATTCACAGCATGGCTAATAATCTTAGGCGCAAAAATTTTTCCAACAATAGCACAAGCAACGTTGTCATTACTACCGTTAGGCAGTTCCGGAGTATTAATATTAGCGAACCATTTGGGACTGATTTCGACAATAATTTTGCATTAATGGAGCGCGAGCCGCCGAAATGTCTGCTTCTCTTCCCGTCAGAGAATCTCTTTAATAACCTCTGGGTTTTGATATGCGGCGTACTTGTTTTCCTCATGACCATTTCAGTTGGAATACTGGAAAGAGGAGAACTGGGCAGAGGCGCCAATAGGGCCTTAATGAAGAATATTATGATATCCTGCTCAGGATTCTTTTTCATGGCGTTTCTCGGTTTTAGTGTTGCCTTTGCACCCACAATCGGCGGGGGGTTAATGGGTAATCCGCTGTATAATTTTCCGTTCATGGGTGGTTTCCAAAGCAATTCTGCAGATATTTTCACGCAAGTTTGGTGGTCAATGGGTCCTAAATATTTTGATAACCTAGTTACTCTTCCTAGTTATTTCTTCTTTGAAACAGCTTTCGCCACAGTAACCCTTGCGTTAGTCGGCATTATTGTTTTAAGAAAAATGAAGCTGGAAGCATTCTTTCTTTATTCAATTCCCTACTTCATTCTCATTTGGTCTTTGCCGGCTGCTTGGATTTGGAATCCGCAAGGATGGCTCTACCTGATGGGTGTAAGAGACTTTGCAGGTGGATTGGTTGTTCATGGAGCTGCAGGAGCAGCAGGTCTTGCTATTGTTTTAAGAGTTTGGCAAGAGGAAAAAAAGAAAGGGTTCCGTGAAAGCCCGCAAGTGCAGGTTAAGCCAAACACTCCTTGGTTATCTTTGTCAATTCTTCTGCTTTGGCTCGGATGGTTCGGTTTTAATCCAGGAAGCACATTAGCGCTAAATATCCAATCCTACATTGTGGTTATGATCACTTTCTTGGCTGCTGCAACTGGCTTTATGTTTACAATGTTTTTCAAGTACCTCGAAAAAAGAAAAATGCCCAGTGTAATGTATGCTGCAAACGGCATACTTATTGGTTTAATCGTTATCACCCCGATCGCAGGTTATATTGGTCCTGGTAGCGCAGTAATTCTTGGAATATTAGGCTCGATTGTATTCATTTTAGGCGAAAAACTATTTCAAAGAGCCAAATGGTTCACTGATCCAGTTGGTCTTTTTTCAGGTCACTTTCTCGGCGGCATATTTGGCTTTATTATGGTGGCGTTCTTTGCGCAATATTCATACGCTTCTTTTGGAGGCGGCTCAGGTCTACCAAACGGTCTATTATTTGGTGGTGGCATTCAAGCCTTACATCAACTTGGGCTGCAACTATTCGCCTTACCAGTAGTCCTCGTTACAGTTTTCGTTTTGTCCTATGTCTTTATGTGGATAATAAGCAAGGGCATTCATGGCATAATTAAAGAATATACTGCTGAAGAACTGAAAGCTCAAAAGATAACGCCCAATGTATAGGATTAATTTTTTTAGGCAACTGGAAAGTTATGAAGCCAGATTGAATTCAAAGATAGATTAGTTGCTACTACTGCTGCCGAGTCAAAGACCTGACAATGTTATAAATATCGCTTTTAAATTAATTGTTTGTTCATTTTGTCGTATTTTTTATATCGCCAGTAACCAAAGGAAATTGCCCAGGAAACCGCGAATATGGCGATTATCACGAAACCCATAATCTCAAAATCTATAGAATTAAGCCAAGACCAAAAAAAGCCTGAGAAGTTTAGTTCAGTTGAGAGCACTTGCAGAAGCTCTATGGTGCCTATTGCCCATGCCACAAGCACGGAGATGACTGTGACCGTCAAGTTGTAGTATATTTTTCGTATTGGGTTGAGGAATGCCCAGCCGTAGGCTAATCTCATTGCAACGCCGTCGGCAGTATCGATAGTTACCATACCACAGGTAAAAAGTAATGGAAGAATAAGCACATAATAAACGGGAATGTTCGTGGAAACGCCTATACCAACGCTTATGGCAATAAGTGCAATTTCACTTGCTGTGTCGAATCCTATACCGAAAAGTACCCCAACTGGGTAGATGTGCCAGGGTTTGCTTATGAGTTTGAAGAGTGGATGGAAAAAGCGGTTCATGAATCCACGTTTTTCAAGGAGAGCATCGAGTTCCGTTTGGTTAATCTTGCCTTGCTTTAGTGTTTGAAAGATTTTGTAGATTCCGACGAGGATAACTGCATTAATAAAGCCGATAATCCAAAGAAAGCTTCCAGACACCAAGGTTCCGATTATGGCGCCTGTGCTTTCGAGGGTAGGAATGTCTGCTATGACAGCCCTCGTTGCCACAATTAAGGCGATGATGAAAACTACTACTACGGTGGAGTGTCCAAGAGAAAACCACATGCCAACCGTGATGGGGCGTTTTCCCTCTTGCATGAGTTTTCTTGTGGTGTTATCGATGGCTGCAATATGGTCGGCGTCAACACCGTGACGCAAACCAAAAACATAAGCTACTATGCCAAGGCCTGCAAGAACAACTGCGATTTGTCCGATAATAAATGCTGCACAAAAGCCGATCGCTGTTACAGTTATGATTGTAGTGAAAATTAGTGTTATCTTGATTTTCTCGTGGCTCGTGAGACCTCGTGCTTCTTTTTGCACCAAATTAATCCCGCCTAAAACGCCTATCTAAGTAACACAAAATTTGCAAAAAGTGTTACTACATATTAAAATCTCTAATAGTACAAAAGTATTTTGGTTAACAAATTGAAGCAAACAAAAGAGGGCAGATTTAGACAAGAATGTTTGGAAAAAAGCGATAATAGATTCTGATCGAAAATATTGGACAGTTGAAGGCTTAAAGAAAAATTAAAATTAGTTTCTCATTCAAAATTAATACAATTTAATTCCAAAGCAGAACGAACATCTTCTGATTCCAAACCCATTTCAGACTGTGTGAGAACTAATTTTCAGAAATATTTTTGCAAAACCAGAAAAGATTACTATAAACGATTAAGGCAAGGGTTCGCTAACCTTCTAAAATGGTAGCGAGGAATGAGTAGCCAAAATAGAACATTAGCCTTGTTCAAAAAATGTATGCGGCATTTGCAAAACGCGACTAAATTCAATTATTGGTAGCATAGCGCTGGATGTTATTTGGGAAGAACCCCCTTAATCCATTTAATCCTGCAGATGGCAAACGAATCTGCATAAAGGGCTTCTTGGAATGGTTAAACATTGTTCGAGAACCAGAAGAAATTCTTGTTTTGTAGCCGAGTAGTTTCTTGGCCGATAATGATACAGTTGCTGTGGTCGGCTATATTGAATGCCTACCCAAAACTACAGGTAAAAGGTATGCAACCGACTTCATTAACCTGATTACTCTAAAAGAGGGCAAAATCGTTAAGTTCCAAGAATTCTTTGACACCTACATCGCTGGTGAAACATTTAAAAAATGAAGAAAATAAAATTTGAGGATTGTTTAATATTTTAAGGGCATCCAGGCGGACTCGTCACAACAATATAGTGCTGCAGGCTCTTTTACGGTTTCCAAGGACAAGCAGGCATACCATCTGACGCTGTGCATGTAATCTTTGTAGCAGTTGCCAAGCTTTCTTTATGGGGCTGATGTTTCTGCTGTCGGGATATTTTACTGTTTCTTCACATGATCGCAAAAGATCTAAACAGTTCCTAAAAGACATACTTACTAGGTTAGGTAGTCTTAAAGTAATTTTTGCTGTTTTAATTGACCCACCCACAGAATATTTTTTGGCGGTTTGGAGAAGATGGTTCCATGGCTCCTTCTTCGCTTTTCTCTCTAACACTAACTTCTACACTCCGGCAGGACCCATGTGGTTCGTATTAGCCCTCCTATTCTTCGTTTTTGCTTACCTTGGTTGGCGGGCAACTACCCAAAACCTACCGGTCATGGCTACTTGTTGTGAAGTGAAGTGTTTATTGCTTTGAATCCTTTCTGCATAGCTTTCGAATGTATTTTTCCGATGTTTGCGATGGGTGAGATAACAGTAAACAAAAGTTTGTTTGTCATTCCGTTCAATCGAGTAGTTACTTTTGTTCTTCCATCCACTGGATCAAACGTCCAAAGTTCGGTTCCTATAAGGTCTCCCGCGAGTTTGAGTTCAATTGATTTGTCTTTCTCGATTTTTGTCACTTTGGCGGAAAATTTGGCGGACACCCCGTGGCTGCTAGCCTTTGCATCGTCAATCCCGCCTTCGCGGTCCATTGGAGTTTTCGGCTTAAATTCATACCCCGGTATAAAATGTGTGATGCCTGAAAGTTCGTCCAAGACAATTTTAAAAACCGTTGTAGGCGGAGCATCGATGACTGCTTCGTCATAAGTATCAAATTTTGGCATAAAATCTTAGAACCTATGTTTTTTCTTTATTCAAGTAAGCTGGTGAGTTTGAAGACCCGCTCGTTAATAAGGCTTGAAGTTTCCCGTTTAAGATTCTCCACTTGCAGATTTCTATCAATAAAACATAACCTGTTACCAAGTTCTTCGTCTCCAAGGGATTTAGTTATCCAAAACCGGAAGTCACCTCGAGGATAATGAAACTCAACAGATTCGACTTCCGTTGTCTTCAAGTTTCTTAGCAAATTCATTCAAGTTTGTAGTCGTGAGATCCGTATACATTCCGCCTTTTATGCAAAAGACAAAGCCGCTCTCAAAGGCTATTGTTCGCAGAACCTTTGAAGCATCAACTCTTATGAAAGCTTGGCTCAGAACATTTTCACCTTGCTACATAAACAGCCATAAACATTCATAATCATTTGTTATTGCATCATGCTAGTAACTACGTATACTTGATTTAGAAAGTTCAATGGAAAAATCAACTTGGTGCGAATTGATTTGGGCTCGGAGAACTTCGACAACTTGATAACTTGATTACTCCAGAGGAATGGGTGAGAATACACAGGTCAACTCAATAAATAAAATCGTCCCAACTGCAAATATTTTCTCAATGACGGATAAAATTACGTCAACCTTTCTTTTTTTGTTTTATTTTCGATCTTTTCCTTGGTAGATGTCTCAAAGTTTAGGGTTTTTAGGCTTTTCATTAAAAGCTCAAATATTACTACATACTTTGTTTAAATTGGATTTCTAGAAGGAATAGCACTTGTGTATTCTCATTTTTCTTGCCGTCTTAAGAGGTCTGAACCTCAGATGGTAATGTAATAAAGGAAGAATCAAATATGGCCGATTTAGTGCCAAACCAAATCTTGAGTAGGAAAGAGCGCTGGAAACAAGGAAAATCTTTATGCGATCAGGTACCTTGGGAAAACCATGGTCGATGGGAACTCAGAAGTGACCGTCCTGACCCTATTGAATTACTTCTTGAACAAGACAAAGGACGTCTTAAGCATTTATTACCGATAAAATATGGACGTATGTCAACCTCGCCATTTGGATTTCTACGTGGTTCTGCAACAGTTATGGCAGCTGATCTTGCCACTACGCCTGTTACCGGGATTGGAACTATGCTTTGTGGTGACGCACATCTATCAAATTTTGGCATTTTTGCAACACCGGAGCGAAAGCTAGTATTCGACATGAATGATTTTGACGAGTGCTATCCAGGTCCATGGGAATGGGATCTCAAGCGTTTAGCGGTCAGTGCAGTCGTCGCCGGCAGAGAAAGAGGATTCAAAGAAATTGAAACATTGAATATAGCGCAGCTTGTTTCTAAAAGTTACCGTGAGGCAATGAAGGCGTTTACAAAGTTGCCTACGCTTGGTATCTGGTATTATCACGTAGATGAAAAGGACTTGCTGAGAATGTTTTATAGATATTCAAAGAAAGGCGCAAAAGTCGCCAGTGAAGCGGTTAAGAAGGCTCGCGCAAGAACGCAAGAGCAAACCCTCCTCAAGCTCACAAAAACGGCGTTTGGTCAACGTCAATTTATAAGCAGTCCACCTTTGTTAGTTCGTTTTAGTGACATACGTACATCCGAAATTTTAACTGATCAAGAACAATTAAAATTCACAAAAGAAAACCTCGAAATGAGTTGGTCTGGTTATTTAGAAAGTCTTCCTGAAGATAGACGTGTGTTGCTATCCCGCTTCGAAATTGTTGATGGCGCTTTACGTGTTGTTGGTGTGGGCAGCGTTGGAACACGATGCACAGTCATGCTATTGAAAGGAGGAGGCGAAAATGATATGTTGGTACTCCAGCAAAAAGAAGCAGGACCCTCAGTACTTGAACCTTACCTAAAGCATGGACAATTTACCAATCAAGCCCAGCGTGTAGTAACCGGACAAAGGCTAATGCAGGCAGCAAGCGATATTTTCCTAGGTTGGAGCCATGGTGCAGGATCAGACCGCCAATATTACTGGCGTCAGCTAAAGGACATGAAAGGATCTATTGATATGTCATTACTGGACGTAAACGGCTTTGCTAGTTACTTAAGATCATGCAGCCTCTGCCTTGCACGGGCTCATGCACGAGCAGGCGACCCCGCAAAGATTTCAGGTTATCTTGAGAAAGGAGTGGCATTTGATTATGCAATTGCAAAATTTGCAGTTTGCTATGCAGATCAGACCAAGCGCGACCATCAAGCACTCAAGGATGCGATAGCTTCGGGGCGGATTGCAGCCCAAACAGGTATTTAGACGGTCAGGCTTGATTACACTTTTTTTTATTTCTTGGCTATCTATTGCATTTCTTGTATTTCGATTGATTTCCTGAAGCTACATAGCTGATTTCAAGAAGTGGAAATTAATAATCAGAAGAAAAATTCCTTGATAATTATGTTTCCTAATTCTGAGATATTCGGTTTTGACTGAGAGCAGCAATAGAACGGTTTATCATTCCAACAAAAGGAACATCCCCTAAAAAATTGAAACACTCAATGGAATGAATATCCGGTATTAAACAAAAACTCGCAAGTCCCAACGATTCTTGGTTTTTAAAAGCAAAGATAAAATTGGGAGTGTTAATAAGCAAAGATCTTTAAGTATCGTCGAATCACTTGTCGGAAGTTGCCGAATATTCATTGCTTACCGCTTTTAGTTAGTTCAGCAGCTTTAATAGGCGATTTAGGAAGTAAAATTGCAGCAATCAAACCAATAAAGGCAATTGCAGCCATAAGTGCCACGGCTCCGCCATACAAGTGAATAATATCGCTCACAAGAATCGAGCCGACGATTGATACTCCTAGCGAAGAGCCGAGGTTTGAAATGCTTCGAGAGAGGCCTGAAATCTCGCCTTGGTCTTTTTCACCAAATGCGGATTGCACTACGTTTACTGAAGAAGTTAACATTATGCCTATACCTGCGCCGATTAAGAATAATCCTGGCAAAAAGTATGCGACTGAGCCAGAGAGTGCTTGGTCCGCAAACAAAAACAGCATACCTATGCCAATGATTGTTGTGATGAAACCACCTCGCACTAGTAATCTTTGTGATCGTCTCCGAGCTAATCTGGCTGCAAAGCTTGAGGTGAACAATACTCCAATAGTTGAAGCAGTCAATACTAGTCCAGTTTCAATTGCGCTAAATCCTCGCTCAGTTTGCAGATAAACTGAAATAACAAAGAACGTTCCTTGTAACACAAGCCATTGGACGTTTTGTGTTACGAGTCCCAAGTTGGATGTGCGATTGTGGAGTATGCGGGTGTGTATTAGTGGTTCTTTTCCAATTTTTTCTCTATGTTTAAGAGAATAATAGAAACCAACGTTGAATAGAAAACCAGTAATCAGGAAAATTAGGAAGGGGGATATGGAGCCTTCAGGAATAATGACGGTATTGCCTATTGTTAGGCTCTGGGTTGCCGTTAGCCAACCATAGGTTGAAGTCGTCTGAAGGCCAACTACGATAAGAACCAGGCCAATACCCGAGAGTATTGCGCTAACCACATCGAAATGGTGTTTGGGGCCTTCTTTCGGAGGTTCCACAATTCGCAAACCAAGTATGATAACAACTATTACTAATGCGATCTGAAAAAGGAATGAGTAACGCCAACCAAAAGTGGAGGTTATAACTCCACCAATAAGTGGACCAGCCGCCGCCCCTATTCCAGCAGCAGCGCTAACAATACCAAAATTTTTAGCTCTAGCAAGCCCAGAATAAGTAGTTGTCACCAAGATGTAAACAGGCGGGATTAGAAGCGCTGTGCCAAGGCCTTCAAGAAAAGAGTAACCAATGATCAAAACGCCCAAAATTGGGGCAAGCGCACCAATTAGCGCACCAATTGCATAAATGCTCAACCCAATTAGAAAGATTTTCTTTCGACCTGAAATATCTGTTAGTTTACTGCCTGGGATCATTAGGGCAGCCATTGTCATTGTAAAAAATGAAATCGATGCCTGCACTCCGCTAATGGACGTTCCTAGGTCACGTGCTATATCGCTTATAGACACGTTCATATTAGATCCTGCGTAGCTGCAAACAAATTGGGCTAGCGCTAAAGGAATAATAATCGCACTTGGACTCAATCCGCCTTTCTTTTCGCCTTTAGCCAAGCCTACAGCACCTTTTTATGATTATTCAAAAAGAGTTCCTTTCTGTTAAGGGCTCACTATTATAACAAAAAATTTCTGCTCTTAAGAATATGTGATTGTAAGACAACAGTAACAGAGGTAATTTGATACAGCTATTGGTTGCCATCACCCATTCTTCATACAAAATCTCAATAAATGTAGATTTTTTCAATGCTTCAAATGGGTGATGACTCAGTTGATTGGGACCTGGCTTCAAGTGCAATCACAACTCCAATTTTGCTTACCTCAGATATTAGATTGATGCCTAGTTTTCTTTTTAGAAGACTAAAGAATTGAAATTGTAATTGTCACGGGATTTTCGACGCTGATTAAGAAATATTTTGTGAGAATTTATCATTGTGAATTGTTTTTTTGGGAGTCGATCAGTTCGATAAGTGGTGGTTTCCATCCTGTTTTTATTTTTTCTTGATCAGGGACGTACAATCGCATTACTACGTCTAACTCTATATTTTCCCGGTTTATAGGGAGCCAGTTCTCCTCTGGAACGCCTACCGGTTTGTTAGAACTCACATGGATATCGATGCTTCCATCAGCTTTAAGTTTCATCCCATCGACGTCCACTGAATATTTCTTTTTGTCATTAGGTATGAAAAAGCCATTTTTCAGATCGTATAATGTAACTGACCAAAATATCTTAGCAGGCGGTAATTCATCCTTGCCTATATGCAAAACGTAATCATACAACGCATTGAATGGTTTCCCATTTTTCGTTAGAAGCGGAAAATACATGACTTGATCTGCTGGTAAACCCATTGGTCCTACAATGGACTGTATATATTCTGTTTCCAGATCAATTTTCCCTTTAGGTCCAAACAGCTGGGGAAGGATACGTGCTTGCGTTTCTGCATCTCTATATTTTACATGAGCCTCGTTCACAAGTTGTCGCGCTGCCTCACGAAATTGCTTAACATCTATAGTATACATTTTCTCTGAGTTGTAAATTTTTCCTGGGACAACACCCAAATGTTCATACGACGCTAACAAGGCACGGTCCATCCCAACGCTTGGATCGAATGATGTGTGGTTCATAATGAATTGCATCACTTCTATCAAATTGGTTCCAAAGGTGTCTTCATCAGTTTTACCAAACGCAGGTAAATTCTCTTCGATCAAAGGTTGCTCAGGTTGACCTTGCAATTGGGAAAGCGAGTGCAATCCAACTTTTTTCATCTGAATTTGATTTTGCTCCAAAACTTTAGTTTCGGTTGATTTTGATAAGACTCGAAGCAATACTATTGTGAAGTCGCAATCTACTTCGACATAATAATTCATCCCATCAACGCTTTGACCCTCATAATTTCCTGAACGTTTTGTGTAGAAAAAGAGGTTAGTTGGTTTTGTCAAATCGTGTTTCGTTGAGGAAAGAGGAACTCTGCAATAGTGGTCAAAACCAGCTATTTCGATAGAAACATACTTGGAATCAAATGAAGGAAATTTGAGGATTACAGGTTCTTTGCGAAGGTCAAGCACAGCCATTAGACAAAAGGTATCGTTGCTGGGACGAGATATTGCTCCAATACTTTGGTCTATATTGCTGTAAATTTTTATCTTATTCCAGCCGCTATTGTAAGCTGGGTTAGTTTCGTCGATGGCGAACTTGTTTATCAAGTTGAAAAGGGTAACATATTGATACGATCGTTGGACAATATTTTGGATTTGCTCAAGTGTCAAAACCTTTTTTTCCGGCTTGATTTTCTTTGGAGGTATGATTTTTGCCTTTTCCATTCCATTTCTTAATTCGCCAAAAGATTCCTCCAAGGCACCAAATATTTTGGATCTTCGCTGGACTCTTTTGATTTGCTCCATTCCGAGTTCGCCACTTTCTGGCGCACCAGATTTTTCGGGTCTCTTTTGTGCTTTTTGTTTTCCTTTTATTCCAGCAATAATGCTTTCAATTCCTAGCAATAAAAAAGCGGCAAACAATACGTAAGATAAAAGATAAAGCGCGACTGCAGGAAAAATAAGTATTATTATAGCTAATATGATCATGATTAAGCCTATCGCAAGGGTCAATCCTCGACGCTTTTGTGTCAAACCTTCTGCAAATCCGCCGTTTGCTATTCTTCCTGCACCAAAAATAAACAAGCCTATTACAATAGGAACAATTAATATTCGAATAAATAATTCTGGAGCAATCAAAAGTATAATTCCTATAGCAATAGCCAACGTATCTATGCCTATGTTAGTTTCCCGAAGTCTTTTTTGCGGAGTATCCGTTCGGATATCTGAGTACACTTTAATCGAGTGAACGATAATTAAATCGAGCCCAAACAAAATGGCTATTAATACTAGGCCAGCTTTGGGAAAGAGCAAAACTATAAAAGCAAAAACTATGGCAACTATTCCCTTAGCTATTTCTGAAATCCGAGTTTTGCGTGAAGCTCTTACCTTTTCCATGAGAAAACCTCGTCAACACCACATTGGCAGAATCGTTATTTGCCCAAAACTAAAAAAAGCAATTCTTGTGGTCAGGATTCTGAGTTGTTTTGAGATTGATAGATTATATAAACGCTTGTGGGTGCCGAGCAGCAACAAGATTTTGGATACGCTTGCTTTTTTGTAGGCAGCATTCTTATTATAAGTTGTTAAATCAAGTTTCTGGCGAGACATTGTCACGGGCAAGGTTTATGGTTGCTCTGTGTAACAACAACATCTTTTATAGCAGTTTCTTGATGTGTCTTATAGAAATCATAAGAAAAATTTTGAGTATTCACCAATTTTTGGGGAATTTTGTATGATGCAGGAAACTAAAGCCCCGATAGGCATCCGAATTTTGGAGGTAATTCTGGGATTTGTAGCTGTAATAATTGGTTTTACTGTTCTTGGCTATCCAGGTTTGACTATTGCAACCATAACTTTTTTGCTAGGTTTAGGCTTGTTTTTTGCAGGCATGTTTAGATTAGTTTGGGGATTAGCGGCAAGACACGTTTCTGGCAATGCGAGGATAACTGCCATATTTATGGGATTACTTGCCATCGTAATTGCCATTGTGGTTATGGTTTACCCGTTACTTGCTGCAACCACTGTAGTTTTCTTAATTGCCATAGGCATTTTGTTTTATGGTATTGGTCGAATAGCTATCGGAGCAACTGAAGGAAAACTTTCAGGAGGCTTTCGTGGTTTACTTATTGCTTCAGGCGTACTTATGGTGATTTTGTCTGTTACAGTAATCATTTACCCAGGGTTTGGTATCACTTTGTTAGCTGTCTTGCTGGCAATTGCGTTAATAGTAATTGGGTTTGAAAGCATAGCTGCTGGAGTAGTGGGCGTTCGTTATGTTCCAAGAGTGGCCAGTTCTGACTCACCGATACTTTGATCTCATCCGTTGAGTTCGAAGAATCGGGAAAATTATCTCTCAATTGTTTTTTAATGGCTTGATAATTACTAATCAGAAAGCATTTTTCCAAAAAAGTGGTGTTTTAATCTTTTTTTCCTGTTAATGTTATAGCGTTATCTTTCTTCTTTCCATTTACTAAATTTTCTGCATTTTTCTCTCCTATTTCTTCAATATTTATTTCACGGTTTAGGAAATAGTTTAAGAAAGTCCTGATTAGTGCTATTGCTGCTAGTTGAGCGATGTCTTCCCAGCTGGGTGAAACCGCAGTTCCAACGATATCTCCTGCCAATTGAAATTCTAACGCGACAACAAGGAATCTTCCCAATGTTATTCGAAGCTTACTGTAGTTGGTTGTTTGCTTGGAAATTATTGTTCGGATAAAAATGTAGATGGCCAAGGCTAAGCCGATGCCTACTATGATAACGCTGGATATCTCAGCGATTAGTTTTATGTCTAAAGCAACAGTTGTGAAAATTGGCTGTATCTCACTCGTTACAAATCCTCCCAAAACTAATAGGAAACTTTTCTAAAAGCGATTTTTTCTGTTAATTATTGCACGAACTAAGAAATTTCCGATTAATAGTAAGATAACGCAAACAACTATTTTTATCTTAATGTTTTCATTTTTGTGTTTATAGAAATTGGTCCCATTCGCGTTTATTTCCACAATACGCGTTAAATTTCTCCGAAATTAAATTTCATCTGTACGCGCATGCTAAGCTCTTATGGCAAATAATAAGATAAACATAAGAACCGGTAAAATTATCGAAATTACAAATCCCCATCGATTAATTTTCAATGTCGAATTTACATCTTTAAATTTAACAAAATGCGCAAACCCCACTATCGTTACAACAAGATTCAGCGCCAAAAATACAATGACTGAAATTGTGATCATTCCGAATATTGATACAGATGTGGATGGCGGTACAGCGTTACTGATGCTCAGAATGAATAGTATTGTTGTGATTAGCATAGATGTATTCAACCCTAATCTCAATCCAACTGAGGGTCCATCTTTAAGGTTGAATAGGAACGAGATTGCGGACACTACGCAAAAAATTATAAGTGGAAAAAGGGTGGATAGAGCAGCCGATGCTTTAATCCTCTCCTGAGTTATTGTCATTTCAACTTGAGGTGCCAAAACGCCTAATGGGTAAGAATGCTCTGCTGAAGATAGTTGAATGTTAGTTGTTTTCCAAATTGGGTTAACAAACCCAGAATCAACACCAGTTGCGTTCTGTAACCAATAGAGATTTACTGGGTATCCGGGATTTAACACTTCTAAAGAAACTTTCAAAGTGATCTGGTCAAATGGATAGTTCTTAGCGTCTGGCGGATTGCTCAAAGTTGCCGTTATTCTGTATATTTCATACTTAATACTACCTGTATCATTGGCAGCAACAAGAATTTTTGATGCTGAAGTGACTGCGTAACCGTTCGTTAAGTACCAATTCGCAGTTGAAATGTTGGGGTCAGTCCAGAAGAAATACACATACATATCAAAAGTGTAAGTGCCAGCGGTATATTGAAAACTGTAAATGTGAAGAACCCAAACTCCCACATACATTTTGTTGGTGCCAAATTCTGTCCCTTGAAGTTGAGACTGAATTTTTGATTGGATTTGATCAGATTGAGAAGAACTTAAAGTAGGGTTAGTTGTTGGTTGAGCATTGGCCTGAGCTTGAAGAATGAAAGCCAATAACATAATAATACAAATACTCAAAATAGTCGAGGTGGCGACAGTTTTATAAAAACTGTTTTTCCTATTCTTTAAAAGTTGATATTTTCTTTTCATGTCAGAACCTTTAGAAATGATATTATTACAAATACACCAAAAGGATTGTTCGTTTTAAACTATAGTGGTTGCATAGTGACTATAACAGGAAGCAAGGTTACAGCCAAGCTATTTTGCGCTAAAACCGCTTTATAGCCCTTAACATTGGCTAATACGGTTAAACCCTAAGAATAGTGACTTAATTTTTTATTTCTTTTCGTTTAATATGTTTCATTATGCGCCAACAAAGCTTTTTAAAAAGCCAACGTAATTAATGAGTCGAGGAATTTTTGATGACTATCCCCCGCATAACTTTCTCTCAAGATAGTTTATCTCAATTTGATGAATCGATAAGGAATGAATGGCTTGTGACCAATGGTCTGGGAGGCTACGCTTCCTCTACTGTTTTAGGACTTAATACA
>CAWCSI010000009.1:0-8863 GCA_963798135.1 Candidatus Bathyarchaeota archaeon
AGAAGTTTTACTGTCAAAAAAAATTTGCATAAGAGTACAGCTTCAAGACATTGGCGCGGGAGAAGAATTTCTAGCTCTGATTTATAGTAAATGTTTGTTTAGTAAATGGTTGAAGTGGCGACAACCGCTTTCGGTTTTTATTGCGTCAGCAATGAGACTATGCACGGTATGAGGCAGAGCTTGGGAATAAACTTATCAGCACTTATGTATACATTATGTATTGATGAATGATGGCAAGACAAATTTCCGTTTCAAACGAAGTCTACGAACTTCTTCTAAAACGAAAAGGTAAAAAAAGTTTTTCAGAGGTAATCAAGGAAAATCTTTGCCCCAAGGAAGAGAAAGTAGACATCATGAGTTTGGCTGGTATCTTAAATGATGATAAGCAAACCCTAGAGCAATTAAAGCAGCAAATAGCTGCCGAGAGAGAAGCAAATTACGGTAGGACATTTGAGTGACATTTCTGGATACAAGTGTCATAATAGATTTTTTAGTTGGCGATCAAAAAATTGTTGCCATAGTGAAAGAAATCTTTAACAAAGAAGATATCAAAACTACAACTATAACCGAATATGAGCTGCTAAGACACAAGACTAAAATAAAGAAACATGCTGCTGAAAGATTTCTGTCTGGCGCGATCGTTTGCTCTTTCGACAGAGAGGCCGCTAAAAAAGCCGCCATACTCTTTGAAGAGTTACAAGATTCTGGAAGAATGGTAAATGAAAACGATTTGCTTATTGCGGGTATTGCATTGGCGCATGATGAAGTTTTACTGACAAGAGACAAAAAGCTTGCCAGCATTGACAATGACAAAATCAGGATCGTTTAATTTCGAAGTTTGAGAGGATAAGACTAAGATATTATTGGTCACTGATCTTAGAAATGCTTTACTTGCAAATTGGCGCCGGGAGGGGATCCTAACCCCAATTTACCAGTAAAAATCATTTTTTAGTTATTACTAACTTGTATCCGCCTAAAAGTTTGGGTTCAAACCCCAGTGTGGTCTTGCCATTACTTTTCTGAGCGGTTAAAAATGGAATTTAAGTCTTTCTTTTCCCCCTTGTTTACTTTCCACCAAGTATTTATGAAAACTTCAAAGAAAATTTGTTCTACCCAAATTATTGTAGGCTCAATCCTGTCTAGAAACTATTTTTTTGATTACGAATTTTCTTTGTCAGCGTCAATATTCCCTTCAGGATATCTTTGGGTGAAGGCGGGTTTCCGGGAATCTTCAAATCAACATCAAATAACTTGTCTGCGCCACCTAAAACAGCGTAAGAATCATTCAAGATTCCCAAGCCACATGCATCGTCACCTACAGCAACAACGAATTTTGGGTTAGGCATCGCATCGTAGGTTTTTTTGGCAGCAGTTGCCATATTAAGCGTTATCGCTCCTGTGACTATTAGAACGTCAGCATGTCGTGGTGAAGCTACAAATGTTACACCGAAGCGTTCAACGTCGTAGTGTGGAGCAGTTAAGTTAACGAGTTCTATTTCAGTTGAGTTGTCGCTTCCAGTATCTAACTCGCGGATTGCAAGGCTTCTACCAAAAATTTTATCGACCGCATGTTTGAGATTTAAGCCAACTGCTTCGAATTCTTCGTCTTTGAAAGGAAAGTTTTCTGTTGCTTTCTTTTCGAAAATCGACAAAAGTCGTTTTGACATTGTAATCACAGATCCGTGCCTGCGTAAGACAGGTTCAGGCTCTTGTTAATTAATGGAAAATCGGGCACTATATTTCCTAAAACTGCGTGTTCAATGGCTTGCCAATTGCAGAACGATGCAGTCCGCACCTTATATCTGTCCACTAAACCATTCTTAATATAGATCCAGTGAACGTTTTGTCCTCGCGCTGACTCAACAATAGACAACGTATATCCATCTTTAATTTCGTAAAGTGTAGATACTTCGCCACTGTTTAAATTGCAAAGTACTTCATGAATTATTTTGATTGAATCAAGGATTTCTTCCATTTTCAAGCTAAACCTGGCAAGAACATCTTCGTTTTGGAGCATTCTTCTTTTCAAGTTCATCTCGCTGTATAAACAATAGGGATGGTCTATGCGTGTGTCAGTAATTTTTCCTGAGGCGCGAGCCATTGGGCCGGTAATGTGGAGGGGGATTAAAATTTCTGGTTTGATTTTGCCAGTGGTCTCGAATCTGTCAATTAACGAGAATGTTGTATCGATGCTTTCTGCTTTGCCTAGGTTCTTAGAGAATGATACTAGAAAATTCGAGAGATTCCTTAGCGTCTGCTCGGGAACATCTTTACTTAAACCGCCCACAGTAACCAAGCCTTTCATGAATCGTGACCCAGTCAACGCTTCATTTTGCCTAAAGATTTCTTCCCTAAGAATCAAAAATGGACTTGCTCCAGCAGGGTAACCTATATCCACAATCATACCGCCCAAGTCACCTAAGTAGGAGTAGATTCGTTCAAGCTCCAAAAATACTGTCCTTAGCTCCAAAGCCCGCCTTGGCACCGTAATGTTTGATATTTTTTCGACCGCGTTACAAAAAGCCACCGCATTTGCAACAGTTTCATCGCCGCTCACGGTTTCCGCTATCTTGACGCATTCCTGGGGTGTCATACCCTCGGCGAGCTTCTCTAAACCCCGATGCTTGTAGAACATCCTGATTTCAAGGTTGAAAATGGTTTCTCCGATAACGCTAAATCTAAAATGTCCAGGTTCAATGATTCCTGCGTGGACTGGTCCGACGGGTATTTGGTAGACTCCTTCGCCTTCAACTAATTTGAATGGGTATTCTTCTGTGCTGGCCGGGCGAGTTTCTATTTTTCCGTTTTTGAATGATTTGAGGAGAGGATGAAAATCAGATGGGTAAGATTCATGCAGAAATAGCCGGCGTTTGTCAAATGCACCTAAAAACTCAACGCCAAAACCGTCGGTTATCTCACGTTCGTACCAACATGCAGATGGAAAGATAGTTGCAATTGAAACCGAGTTTTTGCTTTCTAAAAGACATTGTAAGACCAAAATTTCATTATATCCATCTTTTTCAAAAACGTAAAATAAAGTAAAGCCTTGGTCCAAGAAGTTTTGGGCGCAGAACAAAACAACTAGCTCGAAACTGTTCTCATGAATGCATTTAACCGCTTTTTGGATTTCGTTTTCATGTACCCTCAAGTAGAGTTCACTGTTTGATCCTTCAACAGTTTTCAAGTTCTTTCCAAATAGCTTTTCTAATTCAATATTTAGCTTCATAAATCTCACCTTATGCCAAGTTCTGAAACAATGGTTTTGAGTAAATCGTTTAGTTGCTGTGGGATGAACACTCCGAGAACAAATACCATAGCCAACAGAATAATTATGGGTAGCTTCATGGTTAGTGGAGCTTTGAATCTTTTTAGTTCAGGTGCGCCGTCTTCGCTTTTTTGTGAGAACATTTTTATTAGGAACAACCCGAATGCCGCGGTTGCAAAAAGGAAAACGATGAGCAACCCAAAAAGCATATACGGCGAAAACGAAGCGACTTGTAGAAGTATTGAGAGTTTTGGCAAAAATATCGCGGATGTAGGCATGCCTATAATGGCTATTGCGCCAAGTATGAGGGCCCACGAGGCGAAGGGTTGCAGTTTTAAGGCATCTTTGATATGTTCCATCCTTACGCTTTCAAATTGATGATGTAGCATTCCTGCAGAGAAAAATAGCGATGCCTTGGTAAAAGCGTGCGCAAGCGTATAAAAAAGGGTCCAGAATACCGCCACCGGAGTACCTAAACCAAGCCCGACTAGGAGGAAACCCATGTTTTCTATGGTTGAGTAGCCAATGAGTTTCTTTAGGTTTACTTGATTTAGCATTGTTAATACAGCAACGACCATACTGATAATCCCGAATGCTATTAGGAAATACGAGATTTTTGGGAGCTCGGAAGTTTGGGCTACTACTGCGTACATTCGAATTATGCCGTAGATTCCTACGCTGGTTATGCTACCTGAAAGGATGGCGCTTACTGGCGCGGGAGCTTTAGAGTGTGCGCTTGGTAACCAAGCGTGGAAAGGAACGATCCCGGATTTTGCCGCAAAGCCTACGAAGGTGAATAAGAACGAGGCGAAGAGAATTCCTGGTGACAATTTGGTTGCAACAGACATAAGGGTGCTCCAGTTTAGAGTTCCTACACCAAGGTTGCTCTGAGTCAACGTAAATATCAGAATTAAGCCGATAAAAGAGAACAGCATGCAGGTGGACGTTATGAAAACATACTTGAGGGCTGCACCTATGTTTTTAGGCGCATTCAGAATTACAACCAGAACAGCTGAAAAAGCAGTTGTTAACTCAGCAAGTATCCAGAAGAGCGCGAGGTTATTTGAGAAGAATGCATATGTTGTCACAACAAGCAACAGGTTGAATGCCACATAGAATAGTTTGAGGGTGTTGTGGCTCATCTCGCCAATTTCCATTGATCGTTCAATATAACTCCTCGCGTAAAGAGCTGCTAGCAAAAACAGGATACCCGAAATTAGTACTTCATATATGCCTAAGTGGTCCATGAAAAAGTAGTTGCCCCCTAAGTCGTAATTTGGCAGCCCATCAGAAGCTAAAGTGTATAGGGCAAGCGCAATGTAAGCCGCAGGCAAAATCATTGACAAGTTATTGATGGTTTTATGCGATTTCGAAAATATTAGCAGCAGAATTGTTGCTAACCCGATTAGGGCGTAAAGCGAAAGTATCGTTGTTAATGAGAGTATCAAAGTTCATCGTCCTCATTGTCTTTGTTTTCAAAAAAACTTCGAAGATAGACAAAATGATGATTCGAAGCATCGTTTGTGTTTTGTTTTCGAGTGTTTTGAAAGGGGTTTAGTCTACTGTGGAATTCTTCTATCGTCGAGTCTATACCGAAAGCCAAGATCGTTGACAGAAGCGTGATCATGATTAAATCGACAGCTATCAAGACTTCAATTAGAAGCGGCAACTCAGTTAGGAAAAGACTGAATAAAACAACTCCGTTCTCCATGGTTAGGTAACCCACGACGTTTGTGATTGTTTGTCTTCTTGTGAAAATCACAATCATTCCCATGAAAACTATGGAAATTCCGATTGTTGCGCCAAGAAAAAAAAGGCTGGAGTTGAAGAGGTTAAGTTCAGTCAAAAGACGCGTGAAAGATATGTAAACGAAGACTATGATGATTACGCTCACGAAAAGCGATTGCGTTGGGGAAAGAAAGTGGAATTCGACATCTCTTTTTATGTTAAGTCTTCTTAGAATGTGTGACATGAAATTTGGGATAATTATGGTTTTACTTACTAAGATGATTATGGCTAAGATAAGTAGGGATATACTGCCTGTTTCAATAAACAAAAGCCCAGCCATTATAGAAAGAAGCAGTGATTGTGCAGCGTAGGTTTTTACTAGCGAAGAGATGTCACGTTTTACAATTATGATAGCAGCGGCCGCCAGTATCAAAACAATTAGAATCTGTAATGCGCTTTGGAAAGGAGCAATTATCATCTGAAAACCTCAATTATCAAAGTTATAATTGAAAGAAAAATTGCAAGGACGAACAACCCTGGCAAACGAAACAGACGTGATTTAGCAATGGAAGACTCAAAGAGACCAATTATAAAAGCTACTATGATGGCCTTGATTAGAAATGCGCCTATTGAAAATAAAATTGCAGCAGGGGTAAATTCAGTTGTTAGTCCCCATGGAAATAGAATATTGATTAAAACACCCATGAGCAGCATCTGTTTCATCGCACTGGATAGCTCCATCATTGCCAAGTTTTTGCCCGACTGCTCCAAAATCATTGCTTCATGAATCATTGTTAATTCAAGGTGGGTTTCTGGGTTGTCCACAGGAACTCTTGACGATTCAACGATGATAATGATGAAGATTGAGATGGAGATTAGAATCAGAACTGGGTCAACAAGAGCGCTTGACGTTAATGCGTCGCGGAACATGTCTGGGATGTTTATAGTTTTGAAGGCGAAGGCGAGGGCAGCGAAAGCAACAATTATTACTGGTTCAATTAATGCAGATACTGCCATTTCTCTGGAGCTGCCCATACCGCCGAAGGTGCTTCCAGCGTCAAGCCCTGAAAGAGCCATGAAAAACTTCGCAAGAGCAAGAAGGTAGAGAAATAGAATGACATTTCCCACTAAATCGGTGGGTTGCGGAATAACCAGCAAGGGAACGAATAAACTTGCAACAAGCAAAGCAACGATGTTAACTATAGGCGTAACCCTCATTATCCATGAAGAGTTTTCTGAGTAGATTGTTTCTTTTTTCATTAGTTTTGCGAGGTTGTAATATGTTTGAAGTATGGGTGGGCCTTTTCTTTTTTGAGTATACGCCTTAACTTTTTTGATCAGGCTTATGAAAAGTGGAGAAACAAACAACACAAACAAAACGTTCAGCAAACCATATAGTAGTAAGGTAATGTTCATGCAAACCACCAAATTATCAACAAAAGTACAAAGATTGTCGCGAAGGCAAATGCCACTTGCAAGTCAACATCACCACGCTGTGCATTATTAACCATTAAAGAAATTTTTCGCACAAAATTGGCGACTGGAAGATACAGATATTCTTCAAAAAACTTCATTAGGTGAATTTCAGCTTTGCCACTTTTGAAAATGACTTTTTCCTCGTCAAAGTAGGTGCGTTCAGACTTTTTCTGGGTCCGAAAAATGGATTTTAGAATTGTAACTATAGGTTCTGAGAAACCTGAAGCGGTGTACTCCATTTTTGAGTTCTGTGTTGGGAACCCACAGCCCCATGTTTCAGCAATCCGCTCTTTCTTCATCGCCGTGGAGCGAAGAGCCAACCAAGCCAAAACAAAAAACACAGCCAATAATGACCCTATCAGTAGCATGTTAGGGATGGGGAAGGTGAATCCGAGAAATCCAAAAAGTTGGAAAGAGAAAATCCCAAGGAAAACGCATAGGGCTGCAAGTAAAGCTGGACCTATCAACATGAGTTTGGGCGCTTCTTTAGCATTTTTTGCTTCTTTTGAACGGGGCAAAGCAAGAAAAGTGATTCCGAACGCTTTCACGAAGCAGGCAGCGGCTAAAGCGCTGGTTAATGCAAAAACCGCGAGTGAAGCAATCAAAAGCATCTCTAAAGCTGCATTGCCCAAAAATGAGGATTGAAAGAACGCTTGGAAAATCATGAGTTCGCTCACGAAACCATTGAAAGGGGGCAACGCAGAAATCGAAACTGCCCCTACGAGAAACAGCGAGGCAGTATAGGGCATTCGCTTAATTAATCCACCCATGTCTTCGATGTTTCTTGTTTCGGTAGCATTAATTATAGATCCTGAGGTCATAAAGAGTAAACTTTTGAAGATTGCATGATTTAAAGTGTGGAAGAGTGCACCAATAAGGGCTAATGTAGCGATTGCTTGGAGCCCTGAAAGGGCAAAAATGACGTATAATCCGATGCCTATTAGAATAATTCCTATGTTTTCAATGCTGTGATAGGCAAGTAAACGTTTTATGTCGTGTTCCTTTAGAGCGTATATTACTCCGAGTATTGCGGAGACGGTTCCTGCTATGAGAATCACTATTCCCCACCACAATTCCATAGGCATAAGCAGAACAAACCGCACTAGACCGTAGATAGCAACTTTGATCATTACACCAGACATTAACGCTGAAATGTTAGAAGGGCTTGCGGGATGAGCGTATGGAAGCCACTTATGGAAAGGAATTATTCCAGCTTTTATTCCAAAGCCAATGAAAAGGAAAATAAACGCAACAGATATGATCAATGGACTAGATGTTATTTGCTGAATTTCAAAAGACCCAGTTGCATTGTAAATGAATAAAAACGCAAAAAGCAGAAAAACCGTGCTCAGTTGAGTCATGACAAAATAGAAAATTCCTGCTTTGCTCGTCTCCTTGATCTCAAAATCCGTCATGACCAAAAGAAATGAAGTTAAAGCCATGATTTCCCAGAAAAACAGAAACGAGAACATGGTTGACGAAGCAATCACGAGAACCATTGATGCGATAAATATGTTCATGAAAGACACTATGAAATTTTTTCGCCCTTCATGCGTTCCGTGCTCAACATAATGAACTGAATAAATTGCAACTGGCAAGGATACAATGGATACCAGCAGGATGAAAAATGCGGACAATCGGTCTATTAGGAAAGAGAATTGAAGCGTGGGTACGATTTGGTAAGCAAAGAAGGAAAGGTTTCTTCCAGACAAAATAACGTCCAAAGCGACAACCAAAAGGAAGACACTGGCTATGCATGTGAAAATGAGTGCAATTTGCCTTGCAATTATGCTATTTCTGAATTTTGCGCCTATTATAGGAATCGCTATTGCAGGAAGAAAGGCAATTAAGCCTATGGAAAACAGAGTTTCAAGCGTATCCTTTTAGCCTCGTTAAAAAAAGAAAATTATTTGATTTTTCTGTTTCATGCCTACTGCCGCTAAGCAACAGAAGACACTGGCAACGCTGACTGTACCATCTAAGGCATGGGTTGAGGTTCAAGCTTACGCTTGTCATATGAAGTCTTGGGACAACCGCACATACTCTTAGAAAAGCTTTTTGGAACAGTTTGTCAAAATAAAAGATAATGATAACTGTTTTCAATACTAAAACGTTTTACACAGATCAATTTTTAAGCTCACTAATGGAAATCTTTCTTATTTTGTTAATAGGTTTTGAACTCTTTTGTGTGTTTAAGACACGGCCTCCACCATTTGTTTAATAGTAGAGAATTATGGGATTTGCTTAAAAAAATTTGTAAATCTCACTGGCCCACTTTTGTCTATTTTTACCAGTAAAAATTTTCCCCCGATTTTCAGAAATATTAACAAATAAACCATAATTGCGCCTATTTATTAAAAATAACCTCAAAACTGACTGGAAAAATGGCGCCGG